>NZ_JBDLLR010000001.1:2703581-3003516 GCF_046365545.1 Pseudomonas sp. HLMP
CGTTGCGCACGCCCTGGCGCAGCCTTTCCAGGCCGGGGGGTAAAAGGGGGTCAGACATGCGAAGGTGTGTCCTTGAGTGCGCGTTGGTGAGCGGCCAGTTGCTGGCCCTGCGACGTGACCCAAGTGGCGAACAACGGCTTGAGGTAGAAGTGGCGCCCGAAAGTGATCGCCAGCAGGATGTGCCCCAGCATTGGGTTGGGGCGCCAGAGCATGAACAGCACGGGCTGTTCGAGCAGTTGGCCGAAGACGAAGCCGTCTTCTTCGCTAATCCGCTCAAGGCTGAGTTGGAACGGGGCGCTCAGGCCCTCGTCGAGGGGGAAGGGCAGCAGTTCGAAAATGAGTGGCTGGCAGCTGTAATGCAGGTCGGGTTGGCTGGGCATGCGAAGTCCTTGTCCGCCGTTTCGAGGTACCGAGCGTGCTCCGCAGAGGTTCCCTATTGCGGAGGCGTGCCGGTCGAAATGTCCAAGCCAATCTCAGGGTTGGCATGGCTGAAGGCTCGAATACTAGGCGGCGAAGTCCCAATGGACGTGCCATTAACTTCCCAAGAGTGCGTAGGAAACTTCTCTGCTTTTAATGTCTGGATTTTTCAAAGGCGGGGCGGTGTGCACGCATGAACGTGCACACTTGCTCATTGCGGTGATGGTGTCTGCTATGCGGGTAAGCCAGCGCGACCTAATGCGCAGTACCTGTGGGCCAGCTTGCCATCGATGGCGCCAGCCCAGGCACCCTCGAATTCAGCGCATCATTCCCAGCTCCGCATCGTCCATCAGCGCTTTGGCCAGCGCTGCCAAGTAGTACGACGCCCAAATCAGCTGGGGCTTGTCTTCCATTACCCCCGTGATGGTCATATCGCGCACGTACCCCATCAACTCCGAAGCCTGTTCGCGGGCGTATCGGCAAGGGATACCGGGTTCGATGCAAAACAGCGGGTCTGTCAGGCCTTTGCCCTGATAGAACTTTGTCTTGCCGACAGTCGTTTTGGCCCTGGTGTCATCTGTGGTCATTGCTCAATCTCCCTGAAATGGCCGGTGCTCATCCTCCGTCGCTGGGATGATCATGTTTTCGAGAGAGTGGGGGCGGGGTGGGTCGGGGACGATCTTCAACATCACGATTTTTCCTCTATGACGCGGCCACCTGCCTGCTGTCAAACAGAAGGGTGGCAGCTGTACGTGGGTTGACAGACCGGCGAAAATCGTAAAATTCCGGCGCACGCAAGCGTGCCCGCACGTACAGCCGCCATAAAGGGCGAGCCGTATACGATTTCCGTCACAGCCTGTCAAAGCTGTATCGTTGATGTGCAACGACTCGCCGAGACTAGAGCGCTGCCAGGGCGACCGCAACGGAAAAAAGGCGGCAGGAGTATGTTTGGGAAATGGACTACAGGGAAGGTGTTAAATCTGATTTTTTACTGTTTCACACCGGTCCTTCGGCCAGCCCTAACTATCAAGCAGCGCTCGGCCGTTACCCTATAAAACGTCAATCCCAAATACACCCTCGCTGGTTTCCAAATCCCCACCCCTAAGCAATCGACTCCGGCTCCAAGAACGCCGCCTCCAGCAACTGCCGGGTATACGGATGCTGCGGCGCATGAAAGATCGCCTGCGCATCCCCCTGTTCCACCACATGCCCATGCTTGATCACCATCAACTGGTGACTCAGCGCCTTGACCACCGCCAGGTCATGGCTGATGAACAGGTACGTGAGGTTGTACTTGCGTTGCAGGTTGCGCAGCAGCTCCACCACCTGCCGCTGTACCGTGCGATCCAGCGCCGAGGTGGGTTCGTCGAGGAGGATCAGCGCCGGCTTGAGCACCAGGGCGCGGGCAATGGCGATGCGCTGGCGCTGGCCGCCGGAAAATTCATGGGGGTAACGATGGCGGGTGCGTGGGTCGAGCCCCACTTCCTCGAGCGCCGCGATGATCGCTGCCTCCTGCTCCGCCGGTGTGCCGATGCGGTGGATGCGCAGGCCCTCGCCGACGATGTCGGCCACGCACATGCGCGGGCTGAGGCTGCCGAACGGGTCCTGGAACACCACCTGCATTTCACGGCGTAGCGGCCGCACTTGCTTCTGGTTGAGCCCTTCCAGCGCCTGGCCGTGGAAGCGGATGCCGCCCTGGCTGGAAATCAGCCGCAGGATGGCCAGGCCGAGGGTGGACTTGCCCGAACCACTTTCGCCGACGATGCCCAGGGTCTGGCCCTGGGGCAGGCTGAAGTCGATGCCGTCCACGGCCTTCACATGGTCGACGGTGCGCCGCAGCAGGCCTTTCTTGATCGGGAACCACACCCGCAGGTCAGAGACTTCCAGCAGCGGTGCGCCGACCGGGTTGTCCGCGGGGCCGCCGCTGGGTTCGGCGTTGATCAGCATCTGCGTGTAGGGGTGCTGGGGCGCGCCGAACAGGGTGGCGCAATCGGCCTGCTCGACGATCTTGCCGCTCTGCATCACGCACACCCGGTGGGCGATGCGCCGTACCAGGTTGAGGTCGTGGCTGATCAGCAGCAGGGCCATGCCCAGGCGTGCCTGCAGTTCCTTGAGCAGGTCGAGGATCTTCAGCTGCACGGTGACGTCCAGCGCCGTGGTGGGCTCGTCGGCGATCAGCAGTTCTGGCTCGTTGGCCAGCGCCATGGCGATCATCACCCGCTGGCGCTGGCCGCCGGACAGTTCGTGGGGCAGGGCCTTGAGGCGCTTGCGCGGCTCGGGGATACCGACCATCTCGAGCAGTTCCAGGGTGCGTGCGGTGGCTTCCTTGCCCGTCAGGCCCTTGTGCAGCAGGAGGATCTCGTTGATCTGCTTCTCGATGCTGTGCAGCGGGTTCAGCGAGGTCATCGGCTCCTGGAAGATCATCGCGATACGGTTGCCGCGGATATGCTGCATGGGCTTCTCGCCCAGTTGCAGCAGGTCCTTGCCGGCGTAGCGGATGCTGCCGCTGGGGTGGCGCGCCAGGGGGTAGGGCAGCAGGCGCAGGATCGAGTGGGCGGTGACCGACTTGCCCGAGCCGCTCTCGCCGACCAGGGCCAGGGTCTCGCCTTGGCGGATGTCGAAGCTGATGCCGTCGACCACGCGATTGACCTGCTCGCCGGTGACGAACTCCACCGCCAGATCACGGACTTCGATCAGGTTCTGTTCGCTCATGTCATTTCCTCGGGTCGAAGGCATCGCGGGCGGATTCGCCGATGAACACCAGCAGGCTCAGCATGATCGCCAGCACGGCGAAGGCGCTGATGCCCAGCCAGGGGGCCTGCAGGTTGGACTTGCCCTGGGCCACCAGCTCGCCCAGCGACGGTGCGCCCGGGGGCAGGCCGAAGCCGAGGAAGTCCAGGGCGGTGAGGGTGCCGATGGCACCGGTGAGGATGAAGGGCATGAAGGTCATGGTCGAGATCATGGCGTTGGGCAGGATGTGCCGGTACATGATCGCTCCGTTGCGCATGCCCAGGGCCCGGGCGGCACGCACGTACTCCAGGTTGCGGCCCCGCAGGAACTCGGCGCGCACCACGTCCACCAGGCTCATCCAGGAGAACAGCAGCATGATCCCCAGCAGCCACCAGAAGTTCGGCTGCACGAAACTGGCCAGGATGATCAGCAGGTACAGCACCGGCAGGCCCGACCAGATTTCCAGGAAGCGCTGGCCGGCCAGGTCCACCCAGCCGCCGTAGAACCCCTGCAGGGCACCGGCGATGACGCCGACGATGGAGCTGAGCACGGTCAGCGTCAGGGCGAACAGCACCGACACGCGAAACCCGTAGATCACCCGTGCGAGCACGTCGCGGCCCTGGTCGTCGGTGCCCAGCCAGTTGTCCGCCGAGGGCGGCGCCGGGGCCGGGACCTTGAGGTCGTAGTTGATGCTCTGGTAGCTGAACGGGATCGGTGCCCATAGCACCCAGCTGTCTTTCTGCGCCAGCAGCTCGCGGATGTACGGGCTCTTGTAGTTGGCCTCCAACGGGAACTCGCCGCCGAAGGTGGTTTCTGGGTAGCGCTTGAACGCCGGGAAGTACCATTGGCCGTCGTAGCGCACGGCGATCGGCTTGTCGTTGGCGATCAGTTCGGCGCCCAGGCTCAGGCCGAACAGCACGATGAAGATCCACAGCGACCACCAGCCGCGGCGGTTGGCCTTGAAGCGCTCGAAGCGCCGGCGATTGAGAGGGGACAGGGCCATGTCAGTGCTCCCGGCTGGCGAAGTCGATGCGCGGGTCGACCAGGGTGTAGGTCAGGTCGCCGATCAGTTTCACCACCAGCCCCAGCAGGGTGAAGATGAACAGGGTGCCGAAGACCACCGGATAGTCGCGGTTGATCGCCGCTTCGAAGCTCATCAGGCCCAGGCCGTCGAGGGAGAAGATCACCTCGATGAGCAGCGAGCCGGTGAAGAAGATGCCGATGAACGCCGAGGGGAAGCCGGCGATGACCAGCAGCATGGCGTTGCGGAACACGTGCCCGTACAGCACCCGTTGCCGGCTCAGGCCCTTGGCCTTGGCGGTGATCACGTATTGCTTGTTGATCTCGTCGAGAAAGCTGTTCTTGGTCAGCAGGGTCATGGTGGCGAAGTTGCCGATCACCAGCGCGGTGATCGGCAATACCAGGTGCCAGAAGTAATCGAGAATCTTGCCGGTGGTGGACAGCTCGTCGAAGTTGTTCGAGGTCAGCCCGCGCAGCGGGAACCAGTCGAAGTAGCTGCCGCCGGCGAACAGCACGATCAGCAGGATGGCGAACAGGAACGCAGGGATGGCATAGCCGACGATGATCGCCGAACTGGTCCAGACGTCGAAGTGGCTGCCATGGCGCACGGCCTTGGCGATCCCCAGGGGGATCGATACCAGGTACATGATCAGCGTGCTCCATAGCCCGAGGGAGATGGACACCGGCATTTTCTCGGCGATCAGGTCGATGACCTTGGCATCGCGGAAGAAGCTCTCGCCGAAGTCCAGGTGGGCGTAGTTCTTGATCATGATCCACAGGCGTTCCGGCGCCGACTTGTCGAAGCCGTACATGCGTTCGATCTCGGCGATCAGCGCCGGGTCCAGGCCCTGGGCGCCCCGGTAGTTGGAACCGGCCACCGAGACTTCGGCGCCGCCGCCGGCGATGCGGCTGGTGGCGCCCTCGAAACCCTCGAGCTTGGCGATCATCTGCTCCACTGGGCCGCCGGGCGCGGCCTGGACGATGATGAAGTTGATGATCAGGATGCCGAACAGGGTCGGCACGATCAGCAGCAGGCGCCGCAGGATGTAGGCCAGCATGTCAGTTGGCCTCGTCCTGTGCCGGGTCTTGGCTCGCTACCGGCGTGGCGGGCTTGACCTCGGGCTTGATCCACCAGGTGTCGATGCCGATGTCGTACTTGGGCGATACCTCGGGATGGCCGATGTGGTTCCAGTACGCCACGCGCCAGGTCTTGATGTGCCAGTTGGGGATCACGTAGTAACCCCATAGCAGCACGCGGTCCAGGGCGCGGGTGTGGGCGATCAGGCTCTGGCGCGAGTCGGCGTTGATCAGTGCCTCGACCAACTGGTCTATGGCCGGGTCGCGCAGGCCGATGAAGTTGCGGCTGCCGGGATTGTCGGCGGCGGCGCTGGACCAGAACTCGCGCTGCTCGTTGCCCGGCGAGTTGGACTGCGGGAAGCCGCTGACGATCATGTCGAAGTCGCGCGAGCGCAGGCGGTTGATGTACTGGGAAACGTCGACCCGGCGGATGTTCAGGTCGATGCCCAGGTCGGCGAGGTTGCGCTTGAACGGCAACAGGATGCGCTCGAACTCGGTCTGGGCCAGGAGGAACTCGATGGACACCGGCTTGCCTTGGGTGTCGGTCATCTTGTCGTCGACGATCTTCCAGCCGGCCTCCTGCAGCAGCCGGTAGGCCTTGCGCTGCTGGTCGCGGATCATGCCGCTGCCGTCGCTGACCGGGTTGCGGAATTCTTCGTTGAAGACCTGTTCGGGGATCTTGCCGCGCAAGGGCTCGAGGATCTTCAGCTCCTCGGCGCTGGGCAGGCCGCGGGCAGCCATCTCGGAGTTCTCGAAGTAGCTGCCGGTACGGGTGTAGGCGCCGTTGAACAGTTGCTTGTTGGTCCACTCGTAGTCCAGCAGCAGGCTCAGTGCCTCGCGCACACGCACGTCCTGGAACACCGGCCGGCGCAGGTTGAAGATGAAGCCCTGCATGCCGGTGGGGTTGCCGTTGGGCAGTTCCTCGCGGATCAGCCGGCCGTCGCGCACGGCAGGCACGTTGTAGGCGGTGGCCCAGTTCTTCGCGCTGGTCTCCAGCCAGTAGTCGAATTGCCCGGCCTTGAGCGCCTCCAGGGCGACGGTGTTGTCGCGGTAGGCGTCGAAGGTCATGACGTCGAAGTTGTAGAAGCCCCGGTTGATGGGCAGGTCCTTGGCCCAGTAGTCCTCGACCCGCTCGTAGCGGATCGAGCGGCCGGCCTTGACCCGGGCGATCTTGTACGGGCCGCTGCCTAGCGGGATCTCCAGGTTGCCACGGGTGAAATCGCGGCTCTCCCACCAGTGCTTGGGCAGCACCGGCAACTGGCCGAGGATCAGCGGCAGCTCGCGGTTGTTCTTGTGCTTGAACCTGAACAGCACGCGCAGTGGGTCTTCGGCGACCACCTCGGCAACGTCCGCGTAGTACTGGCGGTACAGCGGCGCCCCTTGCTTGATCAAGGTCTCGAAGGTGAACACCACGTCCTCGGCGCGAATCGGGTGGCCATCATGGAAGCGTGCTTGCGGGCGCAGGTAGAAGCGCACCCAGCTGTTGTCCGGTGCCTTCTCGATCTTGCCGGCCACCAGGCCGTACTCGGTGAAGGGCTCGTCCAGGCTCTGGCGCATCAGGGTGTCGTAGATGATGCTGACGTTCTCGGCCGACACGCCCTTGTTGATGAACGGGTTGAGGCTGTCGAAGCCGCCGAAGCTGGACTGGCGGAAGGTGCCACCCTTGGGGGCGTCCGGGTTGACGTAGGCGAAGTGCTTGAAGTCGGCCGGGTATTTCGGCGGCTCGTCGTACAGGGTCAGGGCATGTTGCGGCGCGGCGAGGGCGGGCAGGCTCAGGCAGGCGAGCAGCAGGCCGCAGGCCAGGCGCAGGCGGTGCGTTGGCATCATTTGGCTTTCTCCGAAGACTTGAGCCACCAGGTGTTCAGGCCCAGGGTGTAGGGCGGGGTGGTGACGAAGGCGAATCGGTTGCGATACGCCAGGCGGTGATTGTCGAGATACCAGTTGGGGATCATGTAGTGCTGCCAGAGCAGCACCCGGTCCAGGGCGCGGGCGGCGGCCACCTGGTCGTCGCGGGTGCGGGCGGCCAGCAGGGTGTCGAGCAGGTGGTCGACCACCGGGTCCTTGACCCCTGCATAGTTCTTGCTGCCCTTGGTCGAGGCCTGGCTGGAGTGGAAGTACAGCCACTGCTCCAGGCCCGGGCTGAGGGTCTGGCCCAGGGTCATGAGGATCATGTCGAAGTCGAACTGGTCCAGGCGCTGCTTGTACTGTGCGCGGTCCACGGTGCGCAGGCGCGCGTCGATACCGATGCTGACCAGGTTTTCCACGTACGGCTGGAGGATGCGCTCAAGGTTGGGGTTGACCAGCAGCAGTTCCAGGCGGAACTGCCGGCCCTTGGCATCCACCAGGCGCTGGCCGTCGAGCTTCCAGCCAGCCTGGGCGAGCAGGGCCAGGGCCTGGCGCAAGGTCTGGCGGCTGATGCCACGGCCCTCGGTGTGGCTGACCTGGTAGGGTTCGGTGAACAGCTTGGCCGGCAGCTCATCGCGAAAGGGCGCCAGCAGCAACCATTCCTTGCCCGTGGGCAGGCCGGTGGCGGCGAACTCGCTATTGGGGTAGTAGCTGGTCGAGCGGCGATAGGCGCTGCTGAACAGGGCGCGGTTGGTCCATTCGAAGTCGAACATCAGGCCCAGGGCCTGGCGCACCCGTGGGTCGCTGAAGCTGGTGCGGCGGCTGTTCATGAACAGGCCTTGGGTCTGGGTCGGGATGCGGTGCGGGATCTGCACCTTGATCACCTGGCCACGGCGTACCGCCGGGAAGTTGTAGCCGTTGGCCCAGTTCTTGGCCTGGTGCTCGATGTAGATGTCGAATTCGCCGGCCTTGAACGCTTCGAAGGCCACCGTGGCGTCGCGGTAGAACTCGTACTCGACCCGGTTGAAGTTGTACTTGCCGCGGTTGACTGCCAGGTCCTTGCCCCAATAGTTCTTCACCCGCTCGAACACCAGGCGCCTGCCCGGCTGCACCTCGGCGATGCGGTAGGGGCCGCTGCCCAGGGGCGGTTCGAAGGTGGTGGCCTTGAAGTCGCGGCCTTGCCAGTAGTGCTTGGGCAGCACCGGCATCTCGCCCAGGCGCAGGATCAGCAGCGGGTTGCCGGCGCGCTTGAAGACGAAGCGGATGCGCAGCGGGCCGAGGATGTCGACCCGCTGCACTTCCTGCAGGTTGGTGCGGTAGATGGGGTGGCCGTCCTTGAGCAGGGTGCGGTAGGAGAAGGCCACGTCCGCCGAAGTGATCGGCCGGCCATCGTGGAAGCGTGCCTCGGGGCGCAGGTTGAACACGACCCAGCTGCGGTCCTCGCTGTACTCCACCGAGCGGGCGATCAGGCCGTAGCTGGCGGTCGGCTCGTCGCCGGACGGGTCGTACTGGCCGGTGCCGACCATCAGCGGCTCGTTCAGCTCGTTGACCCCGTACTGGAGGAAGTTCGGCGTGGTCACCGGGCTGGTGCCCTTGAAGGTATAGGGGTTGAGCGTGTCGAAGGTGCCGAATGCCATGGCCCGCAAGGTGCCGCCCTTGGGCGCTTGCGGGTTGACCCAGTCGAAGTGGGTGAATGTAGCTGGATACTTGAGCGTGCCGAACTGCGCGTAACCGTGGCTTTCGCTCACCATCGCGCCTGCGGGAAAGCTCAAGGCCAGGCTGAGGGACAGCAGGAGGGGACGTATCAAGTCGGCATCCGATCCAGGGGCGTTGGGCTTTGGTCGGGCTACAGTAACAGCTTGTCAGGGATGGAAAAAGAGTGGGAAGCAGACGGCCTGGTTACGGGGCAAGTATGCGCTTGCGCAGGCGTGCAGAGGCCATATTTCGTGGCGGGGGCAGGCGGGCTTCAGGTCGGTCTTTGAGCGGCGTCTTGGGGGCTGCACAGCAGCCCCAATGATGCGTCGGATCAATGTGGCAGGTAGACGGTCAATGTCTGGCCCGGCTTGAGGGCATGGCCGCTGCGCGGGTTCCAGCGCTTGAGGTGCTTCATCTCGACGTTGAAGCGCTTGGCCACCAGGTACAACGAGTCGCCCTTGCGCACTTTGTACTGGGTCGAGCGCTGCTTGGACGCCGCCACCCGGTTGGCCGATGCGCTGCCGCCGCGCAGGGCGAGGACCTGGCCGGCCTTCAGGCGAGTACCGGACAGGCGGTTCCAGCGCTGGATGTCACGCACCGAGACCCGGTGCGCCCTGGCGATGCTGCTCAGGTTGTCGCCACGCTTGACCCGGTAGCTGCGTGCCGCCGGTGCCTTGGCCTCGGCCAGGGCGGCCTGGAACACGGCCTTGTTCGGCTGCAGGCTGAGCAGTTGCTCGGGCTTGAGGTTGGACAGGCTGTCGGACAGCAACTGCGCCTTGGCGGTCGGCACCAGCAACTGCTTGGGGCCGTCCACGGTCATGCGTTTCTTGAACGCCGGGTTGAGCTGGATCAGCTCGTCCTCGTCGATGTTGGCGAAGGCCGCGACCCGCGAAAGGTCCAGGCGGTCATTGATGGCGACGGCCTCGAAGTAGGGCTCGTTGGCGATCGGGTTGAGGTTCACGCCATAGGCCTGTGGGGTCATCACCACCTGCGACAGGGCCAGCAGCTTGGGCACGTAGTCGCGGGTTTCCTGGGGCAGGGGCAGGTTCCAGTAGTCGGTGGGCAGGCCGAGGCGCTCGTTGCGCTCGATGGCCCGGCTGACGGTGCCTTCGCCGGCATTGTAGGCCGCCAGGGCCAGTAGCCAGTCACCATTGAACATGTCGTGCAGGCGGCTCAGGTAGTCCAGCGCGGCGTTGGTCGAGGCGGTGATGTCGCGGCGGCCGTCGTAGAAATTGGTCTGGCGCAGCTTGAAGTGACGCCCGGTGGACGGGATGAACTGCCACAGGCCGACCGCGTGGGCGCGGGAGTAGGCCATCGGGTTGTAGGCGCTCTCGATGGCCGGCAGCAGGGCCAGCTCCAGCGGCATGTCGCGTTCTTCGAGGCGCTCGACGATGTAGTGCAGGTAGAGGCTGCCGCGTTCGCCGGCGTTCTCCAGGAACGACGGGTTGCTGGCGAACCACAGGCGCTGCTGCTCGATGCGCGGGTTGACGTCGATGCTGTCCTGCAGGGCGAAGCCCTGGCGCATGCGGTCCCAGACATCCTCGGGCGCCTGCTCGACCGGCTTGACCACCAGCGGGGCGGGCTTGGGCTTGATCCGCGCCTGGTAGTTGTGTGCGCGAACGCTGTCGGACGCGTCGAGCTGACGGGTGCTCTGGCAGCCCACCAGGGTGGTGGCCAGGGCCAGCGCACCGACCTGGGCCAGGCGCGTCAGGGCAACGGAATGAGAGGTTCTGCGGCTACGGGAAGACATCGGCTGGGACAGGTTTCCAGGCAAAAAATTTTCGCGATTCTAGAAACCGGTCCCCCCTCGGTCAACCTTTGATCACCCTTTGCGATATATCTTGGGGTTATCAGAAACTATCCTTCCAAGACCTCAAGGCAGCAAAAACAGCGGCTTGGCCGGTATTGGAATACCCCTTCCATTCGTCTGCTTTTTGTTTAACGGATGTTTCAGTCGTGCGCAGAAAGGGGTTGGTGAGGCACTCGAGGCCGATCGTTGATGGCAATGTGATGCGATCTTGCGCGCGCAATCGGGTAACGTCGGCGAACCGTTGGGCAACGTGCGGGTTGTCCGGCTCGACGGCCTTGGCAAAACGCAGGTTGCCCAGGGTGTATTCATGGGCGCAGAACACCTGGGTCGCGGCCGGCAGCGCGGCCAGCCGCTGCAGCGAGTGGTGCATCTGCTCCGGCGTGCCTTCGAACAGGCGCCCGCAGCCTGCGGCGAACAGGGTGTCGCCGCAGAACAGCAGCGGGGGCTGGGCCTGGCCGCAGTAGTAGGCGATGTGGCCGAGGGTATGGCCGGGCACGGCGATGACCTCGAAATCCAGGCCCAGTACCCGGACCTGCGCGCCATCGTCCAGCGCCAGGTCGCGGGCGGGGATGCGCTCGTTGGCCGGGCCGCAGACCCGCGCGCCGGTGGCGTGCCTGAGCGTTTCCACCCCGCCTACGTGGTCGTGGTGGTGGTGGGTCACGAGGATGTCTTCGAGCACCCAGCCGGGATTGGCTGCGAGCCAATCCAGCACGGGGCGGGCGTCACCCGGATCGACCACCGCGCAACGGCGTTTGGCAGTATCCTGTAACAGCCAGATGTAATTGTCGGAGAAAGCGGGAAGAGCATCGATCTGTATCATGGTGCGGAACCGAATCGCCTGGCGTGGACATGAAGGCATCTTAGCCGTGATGGCGCGGGCGGAGAACCTTCGAGGGAGATCGCAATGACCGACAAAGCCTTTGCCCAGGCCGATCCCGACTGGGTCGAACTGATCAGCCTGGCCCGCGAGTGGTTCGACGGACCGCTCGGGCAATTGATGTTGCGTGAGGAGCAAGCGCTGCTCGAGGACGAGCTGGGCCGCTTCTTCGGCGGCTTCCTGGTGCATTATGGCCCCTGCGCGCAGGTGCCTCCCAGCGCTCCCCAGGTGCAGCGCAACGTGCGCCTGGGTGCGCCGTTGCCGGGGGTGGAGATCGTCTGCGAGGAGCAGGCCTGGCCGCTTTCCGAGCATGCCGCCGACGTGGTGGTGCTGCAGCATGGCCTGGACTTCAGCCTGTCGCCCCACGGCCTGTTGCGCGAGGCCGCCAGCGCGGTGCGCCCCGGCGGGCACCTGCTGATCGTCGGGATCAACCCTTGGAGCAGTTGGGGCATGCGGCATTTCTTCAGCCACGGGGCCCTGCGCAAGGCGCGCTGCATCTCGCCGTCGCGGGTTGGCGACTGGCTCAACCTGCTGGGCTTCGCGCTGGAGAAACGCCGCTTCGGGTGCTATCGTCCGCCGCTTGCCTCGCCGGCCTGGCAACAGCGCCTGGCTGGCTGGGAGCGGATGGCCGCGGGCTGGCAAGGTGCTGGCGGCGGTGTCTACCTGCTGGTGGCGCGCAAGATGGTGGTCGGCCTGCGGCCGCTGCGCCTGGAACGCCGCGAGCCGATGGGCAAGCTGCTGCCGTTGCCGCTGGCCAAGGTCAACCGTCGGCGCAGCGAGCCGTGAGCCGTCATCCACGGTCGATAATACAGAGCGAAAAGGCGGTACATGAGCGATAGCGTCGAGATCTACACCGATGGTGCCTGCAAGGGCAATCCCGGCCCAGGTGGGTGGGGGGTGCTGATGGTCTACAAGGGCGTCGAGAAGGAGCTGTGGGGCGGCGAGCGCGAAACCACCAACAACCGCATGGAACTGATGGCGGCGATCCAGGGGCTGATGGCCCTCAAGCGCGAATGCGAGGTGCTGCTGGTCACCGACTCGCAGTACGTGATGAAGGGCATCAACGAGTGGATGGCCAACTGGAAGAAGCGTGGTTGGAAGACCGCCGCCAAGGAGCCGGTGAAGAATGCCGACCTCTGGCAGCAGCTCGACGAGCAGGTCAACCGTCACAAGGTGACCTGGAAATGGGTGCGCGGGCATATTGGCCACCCCGGCAACGAGCGTGCCGACCAACTGGCCAACCGAGGCGTCGACGAGGTCCGCGCCAAGCGGTGACGGGGAGGGCGGCTACAAGCTGCAAGTAAGAACAGGGCGTGCGCCAGTGCGTCGGTGCTTTTTCTTGCCGCTTGAAGCTTGTCGCTTGAGTTACAATCCCCGTTTTCCCTTAGATAGATGCAAAGTTGGAGCCCCCGCGTGGAGCAGCAGAACAACAGACTGGTCGTTCTGGATACCGAAACCACCGGTATGCCAGTCAGCGAAGGCCACCGGATCATCGAGATCGGTTGCGTCGAGGTCATCGGCCGGCGCCTGACCGGGCGTAATTTCCACGTCTACCTGCAGCCGGACCGCGAGAGCGACGAGGGCGCCATCGGCGTCCACGGCATCACCGATGCCTTCCTGGTCGACAAGCCGCGCTTCGCCGATGTCGCCGAGGAGTTCTTCGAGTACATCCGCGGTGCCCAGCTGGTCATCCACAACGCGGCGTTCGACGTCGGCTTCATCAACAACGAGTTCGCCCTGCTGGGCCAGCACGACCGCGCCGACATCTCGCAACACTGCACCATCCTCGATACCCTGATGCTCGCCCGGGCTCGCCACCCGGGGCAGCGCAACAGCCTCGACGCGTTGTGCAAACGCTACGGCATCGATAACTCCGGCCGTGACCTGCACGGCGCCTTGCTCGACTCGGAGCTGCTGGCAGACGTCTACCTGGCGATGACTGGCGGCCAGACCAGCCTGTCGCTGGCTGGGCACGGTGCCGACGAGGAAGACGGGCAAGGCGGGACCGGCAGCGAGATCCGCCGCATCGTCGGGCGCCAGCCGGGCCGGGTCATCCTGGCTTCGGCCGAAGAGCTGGAGGCCCATGCCGAGCGCTTGGCGGCGATCGCCAAGTCGGCGGGGGCGCCGGCGATGTGGCAGGCGTTGAGCGAGGGCTGACCTGCTTCGATGGCCGCATTGGGGCCGCTTCGCGGCCCATCGCCGGCAAGCCGGCTTCCACAGATCGCACTGCTCTTGAGGTCGGCGCCGAACCTGTGGAGCGACCACGGCAAAAAAACGCACCCGCGCCCTGCAGCTTCTACCCTGAAAGGACGGACCCGTCCTTCGGAGGTAGTGCCGAGCCATGTACAAGGACCTGAAGTTTCCCATCCTCATCGTGCATCGTGCGATCAAGGCCGACAGCGTCGCCGGTGAGCGGGTGCGTGGCATCGCCGAGGAGCTGGCCCAGGACGGCTTCGCCATCCTCGCCGCAGCGGACCATGCCGAGGCGCGCCTGGTGGCTGCCACCCACCATGGGCTGGCCTGCATGCTGATCGCTGCCGAAGGCGCCGGCGAGAACACCCACCTGCTGCAGAACATGGCGGAGTTGATCCGCCTGGCCCGCCTGCGCGCACCGAACCTGCCGATCTTCGCCCTGGGCGAGCAGGTGACCCTGGAAAACGCGCCCGCCGAGGCCATGAGCGAGCTGAACCAACTCCGCGGCATCCTCTACCTGTTCGAGGACACCGTGCCCTTTCTCGCCCGCCAGGTGGCCCGGGCCGCGCACAACTACCTGGACGGCCTGCTGCCGCCGTTCTTCAAGGCCCTGGTGCAGCACACCGCGCAATCCAATTATTCCTGGCACACGCCGGGCCACGGCGGTGGCGTGGCCTACCGCAAGAGCCCGGTGGGCCAGGCCTTCCACCAGTTCTTCGGCGAGAACACCCTGCGCTCGGACCTGTCCGTGTCGGTGCCCGAACTCGGCTCGCTGCTCGACCACACAGGCCCCCTGGCCGAGGCCGAAGCCCGGGCGGCGCGCAACTTCGGCGCCGACCACACCTTCTTCGTGATCAACGGCACCTCCACGGCCAACAAGATCGTCTGGCATGCCATGGTCGGCCGCGACGACCTGGTGCTGGTGGACCGCAACTGCCACAAGTCGGTGGTCCACGCGATCGTCATGACCGGCGCCATCCCTCTTTACCTGTGCCCGGAACGCAACGAGCTGGGCATCATCGGGCCGATCCCGCTCAGCGAGTTCAGCCCGGTATCGATCCAGGCGAAGATCGACGCCAATCCGCTGACCCGTGGGCGTAAGCCGCGGATCCGCATGGCGGTGGTGACCAACTCCACCTACGACGGCTTGTGCTATCACGCCGGGTTGATCAAGCAGATGCTCGGCAGCAGCGTCGAGGTGCTGCATTTCGACGAGGCCTGGTTCGCCTATGCGGCGTTCCATGACTTCTTTGCCGATCGCTACGCCATGGGCACCGCGCGCAGTGACGACAGCCCACTGTTGTTCAGCACCCATTCCACCCACAAGCTGCTGGCGGCGTTCAGCCAGGCGTCGATGATCCACGTGCAGGACGGCAGTCAGCGGCAACTGGACCGCGATCGTTTCAACGAAGCGTTCATGATGCATATCTCCACCTCGCCGCAGTACAGCATCCTGGCCTCGCTGGATGTGGCCTCGACCATGATGGAAGGGCCGGCCGGGCGCTCGCTGCTGCAGGAGATGTTCGACGAGGCCCTGAGCTTTCGCCGTGCCCTGGCCAACCTGCGCGAACACATTGCCGCGCATGACTGGTGGTTCAGTATCTGGCAGCCGCCTGCGACGGAAGGGGTCCATCGCCTGTCGGCGCAGGACTGGCTGTTGCAGCCGGGCGCCGAATGGCATGGCTTTGGTGATGTGGAGCAGGACTACGTGCTGCTAGACCCGCTCAAGGTCACCCTGGTGATGCCTGGGTTGACGGCGGATGGGGCGTTGGGCGAGCACGGCATCCCGGCGGCCGTGGTGAGCAAGTTCCTCTGGGAGCGTGGGCTGGTGGTGGAGAAGACTGGGCTCTACAGCTTCCTGGTGCTGTTCTCCATGGGCATCACTAAGGGCAAGTGGAGCACCTTGCTCACCGAATTGCTGGAGTTCAAGCGGCACTACGATGGCAATACCGCCTTGGCCCAGTGCCTGCCCAGTGTGATGGCGGTGGACCCGCTGCGTTACCAGGGGTTGGGGCTGCGCGAGCTGTGCCAGCAGTTGCACGACTGCTACCGGGCCAATGCCACGGCCAAGCAGCTCAAGCGCCTGTTCACGCGTTTGCCGGAGGTGGCCATGAGCCCAGCCCAGGCCTATGACCGCCTGGTGCGTGGCGAGGTGGAGGCGGTGCCGATCGAGGCCCTGCTGGGCCGGGTCGCGGCGGTGATGCTGGTGCCTTATCCGCCGGGCATTCCCTTGATCATGCCGGGCGAGCGCTTTACCGAGGCCACCCGTTCGATCATCGACTACCTGGCCTTCGCCCGGGCCTTCGACAGCGGCTTCCCGGGCTTCGTCGCCGATGTCCATGGTCTGCAGAGCGAGGATCATGGCCAGGGGCGGGTCTACACCGTCGATTGCATCAAGGAATGCGGATGAGCTCCACGCCGCTGTGCGCCAGCTCGAAGCGGTCATCGCCCAGGTGCTTGACCCGGTCACCGACAGGCAGGCGGTAGGTCACGATCGGCTCGCCGAGGCAGCTACCGTCGGCCTGGAGGGTGGACTCCTGGTATTCATGCACGGGATAGATCCGACCTTCGGCGTCACGTGCGTGGAATTGGCCGACCAGTATTGCTGCCATTTGAGCGAAAACCTCTGAAATTTGGGGAAATATCTGTAGGCATAGACCAGCGGAGCAGGGGGGAAGTTTTCCGCAATCAGGAAAAAAACTCTGGGGGCAGGACGCAGTCATCTATAACTACAACGTCTTATTTCCAGCAGAGGTTGCAAATCGCCATGAGTCAGGTCTATTCGGTAGCGGTCGTCGTCGGTAGCTTGCGCAAGGACTCCTACAACCGCAAGGTCGCCCGTGCCCTTGCAGAGCTTGCACCCTCCAGCCTTGCCCTGAAAATCGTCGAGATCGGCGACCTGCCGCTGTACAACGAGGATGTCGAGGCCAATGCGCCCGATGCCTGGAAGCGTTTTCGCGAGGAGATCCGCCGCAGCGACGCGGTGCTGTTCGTCACGCCCGAATACAACCGTTCCGTACCCGGGGGCCTGAAGAACGCCATCGACGTGGGGTCGCGACCCTATGGGCAGAGTGCCTGGAGCGGCAAGCCGGCGGCGGTGGTGAGTGTCTCGCCGGGCGCCATTGGCGGTTTCGGTGCCAACCATGCCGTGCGCCAGTCGCTGGTGTTCCTAGACATGCCGTGCATGCAGATGCCCGAGGCGTACATTGGTGGGGCGGCCAGCCTGTTCGAGGATTCCGGCAAGCTCAACGACAAGACCCGGCCGTTCCTGCAGGCGTTCATCGACAAGTTCGCAGCCTGGGTGAAGCTCAATCGCGCGGTCTGACTGGCTCAGGCTGCTGGGGCCGCTTTGCGGCCCCGGCATGCCTTGCGACGCTTACGACGCCTGCGGCATCTCGCCCTTGGCCAGGCGCCGGTTGATGTCGGCGATCACCTCGGGCAGCTCATTGATGGTGTCGATCAGGTAGTGCGGGCGCGAGCCTTCGAACAGCGCGTGGATGCGCTTGCGCTCGCTCTCCAGTTTTTCCGCGCTCAGGGCCCGGTAGCCTTCCCAGGTCAGGCCCAGGGCATTGCCCGAGCACACCAGGGCCACAGTCCACATGCCCGCGCGACGGCCTTCGAGGATGCCCGGCACGGTGTCGTCGACCTTGACGCAGGCGGCCACGTCGTCGATGCCCAGGGCGATCACGTTGGCCAGGGCCTGGGCCGGCCAAGGGCGGCCGTTCGGGGTTTCGTCGGTGGCCACCACGTGGTCGGCGACATAGCCGTTCTGCTTGGCCAGTTCCACCACCTTGTCCATCACCACCTTCGGGTAGCCCGAGCAGGAGCCGATCTTCAGGCCGTCCTTGCGCAGGCCGGTGAGGGTCTCCAGGGCGCCAGGGATCAGCGCCGAGTGCACGGCGATCTTCTCGATCTGCAAGGGCATGAAGCGTTCGTAGATGGCGGTGACGTCATCGTCGGTCGGGGTGCGGCCGAACACCTTGCGGTAGCGTTCGGCGATTTCCGGCTGGTTGCACAGGGTACGGATGTGGTCCCACTTGCCCATGCCCATCGGGCCGCGAGCTTCGTCGATGGAGACTTCGACATCGAACTCGGCGAAGGCCTCGACGAAGATCTGGGTCGGGGCGAAGGAGCCGAAGTCGACCACGGTGCCGGCCCAGTCGAGGATGGCGGCTTGCAGCTGGGTGGGGTTGCTGTAGTTCATGTGCGCGATTTCCTTGGGGTTCGGGTCGAGGGCGAAACTCAGATGTCCAGTACTTCCATTTCCCGCAGCACTTCGGCCACGGCATCGACGGCGGCCTGCATGCCATCGGGCCCGACCACGCCGATGCAACCGACGCGGAAGGTTTCCACCTGGGTCAGCTTGCCCGGATAGAGAATGAAGCCCTTGGCCTTGACCCGCTCGTAGAAGTCCTTGAACTGGTAGCGGGCATCGCGCGGGGCATGGAAGGTGACGATGATCGGGGCCTGGATCTCGGCCGGCAGGAAGCTGCGCAGACCAAGCTGGGCCATGCCGTCGAGCAGGGTCTTGCAGTTGTCGGCGTAGCGCTGGTGGCGGGCCGGCAGGCCGCCTTCCTCGCTGTACTGCAGCAGGGCCTCGTGCAGGGCGGCGACCACGTGGGTCGGCGGGGTGAAGCGCCACTGGCCGGTCTTGGCCATGTACGCCTGCTGGTCCTGCAGGTCCATCGCCAGGGAGTGGGCGTTGCCTTCGGCGGCGGCCAGCGCGTTCTTCTCGGCGAAGACGAAGCCCATGCCCGGTACGCCTTCCAGGCATTTGCCGGAGGCAGCGATCAGCGCCTCGAACGGCACCTCGCGGGCATCGATCGGCAGGGCGCCGAAGGAGCTCATGGCGTCGATGACAAGGCGCTTGCCGTGGCGCTGGACTACCTGGGCGATCTCGGGCAGCGGGTTGAGGATGCCGGTGCTGGTCTCGCAGTGGATCAGCGCCACGTGGGTCACGGCAGGGTCGGCGGCCAGCAGGCGGTCGACGTCGGCAGCGGTGGTGGGTTGATCCTCGGCGGTCTCGAAGGTGCTGTAGGCGCGGCCCAGGACTTTGCAGATCTTCGCCAGGCGCTGGCCGTAGGCACCGTTGATCAGCACCAGGACCTTGCCGTCACGCGGTACCAGGGTACCGATCGCCGCTTCCACGGCGAAGGTGCCGCTGCCTTGCAGGGGGACGCAGTGGTGGCTGGCACTGCCGTTGATGATGGCCAGCAACTGCTCGCAGACGCTGGCGGTCAGTTGGTTGAAGTCGCGGTCCCAGGAACCCCAGTCCACCAGCATGGCTTGGCGGGTGCGGGACGAGGTGGTCAGTGGGCCGGGGGTCAGCAGGATCGGGGCATTGCTCATTCCGTTTTTCCTCGCAAGCGGGTGGGCTGAATCTACGGTGTGTAAGTTGCAATTTGCCGCCCCATCATTCAAATTGTTTGTCGTTATGCCAGCCATAAGTCAGGCCGATAGATATGAACTTGTTCCAGTTGCGTGCCTTCGATGCCGTGGCCCGCGAGGGCAGCTTCACCCGCGCTGCGGCGCGCTTGTTCATCAGCCAGCCGGCGGTGACCGGGCACGTCAAGGCCCTGGAAGAGCACTACCAGATCACCTTGCTGCGGCGCACCGCGCGCCGGGTCGAGCTTACCGAAGAGGGTACGCGGCTGGCGGCCATCACCCGCGCCATGTTCAGCCTGGCCGAGGAGGCCCAGGCCATGCTCGAGGCCAATCGCCAATTGCTCACCGGACGCCTGGAAGTCGCCGCTGATGGCCCGCACTGGATCATGTCGATGCTCGGCCTGCTGCGGGCGCGTTACCCGGGCATCACCGTCAACCTGCGCCTGGGCAATGCCCAGGAGACCCTGGCCGCATTGCTTTCGGAGCATGCCGACGTGGCCGTGCTGACCGAGGCCGAGCCGCGCAAGGGGCTGTACCTGCAGAGCCTGGGCGAGTCGCGCCTGTGTGCCCAACTGCCGGTCGGGCATCCCTGGGCGAGCGAGACGGGCGATCTGCCCATGGCTGAGCTGGATCGGCAGATCATGGTGTTGCGCGAGCCCAGCTCCATCACCCGGCGGACCTTCGACCAGGCCTGCGCACTGGCCAAGGTGCAGCCGCGGGTGCTGCTGGAGCTGGACAGCCGCGAAGCGGTCACCGAGGCGGTGGCGGCGCAGCTCGGTATCGGCATCGTCTCGTCGGTGGAGGTGGCCCATGATCCGCGGGTGGTGGCGCGGCCGCTGGCGGGCGATGGGCTGGTCAACCGGCACATGATCGGTTGCCTGGAGCGGCGTCGTGAACTGCGCTTGATCCAGACGTTCCTGGGGTTGGCTGCCAGCCTGTGAAGTGCCTGCAAGAGCGTGTGTGAGTGGACTTGCCCCAATGAGTGACACTGGGGCGCGGCTCCAGAGCACTCACCGGCTGGCGTTTTTCCATGGCGGGCCTAAGATGGCCGGCTGAAACCACTGGCGCTGGATGGCCGATGAGCGAGAAAGACACCATTTCCATGCAACTGGTGCGTGAAGCCCTGTTGCAGACCTGCCCGGCGGGGCAAGCCGATGCGCCGCTGCTGGCCAGGGCGGGCATCGATGCATCCCTGCTCGACCTGCCCGAGGCGCGGGTGAGCGCCGAGGCCTATGCCCGGCTCTGGCGCTTGCTGGCGCGGCGCTGCAATGACGAATTCTTCGCCATGGACCCGCGTGGCCTGCGCAGTGGCAGCCTGGCCTTCCTGTGCCGTGCGAGCATGGCCCAAGCGACCCTCGGCGAGGGCCTGGAAACGGCCCTGGCGTTTCTCTCGCTGATGCTCGAGGACCTGCAGCCAAGCCTGGTGCGCCAACAGAGCCTGGCCGAGATCGTCATCGGCGAGCCTCGCGATACGCCGCGCCGCGCTTTCACTTACTTCACCCTGTGGATGATCATCCATGGCGTGACCTGCTGGCTGGCCGGGCGCCGTATCCCGATCCTCGCCATCGACCTGCGTTGCGCCGAGCCGCCGTTCTGCGACGACTACCGGGTGATGTTTTCCGAGAACCTGCAGTTCGACCGCCCACGCACACGCATGATCATCAGTGCCGACTGCCTGGGCCTGCCGCTGCGGCGCACCCAGGAGGAGCTGCAGCGTTTCCTCGCCGAGGCGCCCGGCAACATCCTGGTCAAGTACCGCGACCCGGCCAGCCTGGCCTGGCGCATCCGTGAGCAACTGCGGCGCGCCGACCCAGGCGCCTGGCCCGATGCCGAAGGCCAGGCCAGCGCCTTGTGCATCTCGGTCTCGACCCTGCGCCGTCGCCTGGGCGAGGAAGGCCAGACCTACCAAGGGCTCAAGGACAGCGTGCGGCGCGAGTTGGCCATCGCCTGGCTGGCCGATGTCGACCTGGGGCTTACCGAGATAGCCGAGCGTCTCGGCTTCGCCGACAGCAGCTCGTTCTACAAGGCCTTTCGCAAGTGGTTCGGTTGCAATCCTGGCCACTACCGTCATGTGATCCTGCAGGGGACTGCGCCCTAGGCCTGGCCGAGGATGTTCCCTTTCCCTCTGCTGCGCAGTGGGCGATTGCATCAGTGTCGAGCCTCCTTCGACCTGCGAGGATGCAGACATGACGCAACCCACTCCACCTTCACTTCCGCCAGCGCTTGCCAGCAAGCTGGCTTCCGCCACCGATGATTTCATCGCCGCGAAACTGCCGGACTGGTTGAAACGCGCATCCGCCGCACAGATCAATGCATTGCGCGATTGCTTCGAGGCCCACCGCCATAGCCAGGCGCAGGTGGCGGCGGCAACCGCCGGCCTGGTATCGCCACGGCAGTTCGCTGCCCAGCGGTTCACGGCCCTGTTGGCGGCCGATATCCCGCCGGGGTTCTCCCTCGATGATCTTGAATGGCTGGATGTAAGGCGTCGCTTCACGGTGAGCCCGGGCGGTGGCCTGCCCGAGGATGAGCCGCGTTATGTCCGCTTCCCGGCGTTGTTGCGACTGATGCAGGGCTTTCCCTCGGGCAACCCTTTCTACGAGGGCAGCGGCCTTGTCAAGAAGGGCGAAGAGACCGTGCTTTTCAGCTCGCTGGAGGATTTCACGCAACGTTGCCATGCCGAGGACGTGGGCAAGCAGTACCACGACCTGCTCGAGCGTCTGTTCACCCCGGTAGCCCAGCGGGCCCTGGCCCGCCACCAGCGTACGGCCTTCGCCCTGGCATGCGAGTTCGCCTCGCTCAAGGCACAGCTCGAGACGGTGCACCTGGCCGCCTTGCGGCGGTTGCTGGACGATGGGGCTGGCCAGGAGGAAGGGCTCGCACAGGCGTATGCCGGTGAGCTGCACATGTTGGGGGCCTCCGTTGCGCAGAGCTTGAAGATCCAGTTGCGCAGTGCCGATGGGGATAGTCTCGGGGTCGTGCTCTACCTGCCGAGTGACACTGAGCAGCCCCTTCGCCATTTCGACTCGGTGTCAGGGATGAACGATTTCCTGGCGGCCGAGTTGCTCAAGGCGGATGGCCGCCAACGTTTCGCACGACTGATCGCCTTGAAGGACCGCCCAGGGTTCCTGGGGACGCTCGACAAGCGCCTGCTCGACGATGAGCCCGACCTGCAGTTGGAAGGTACGGTGGTCCATGGCGATATCTTCGCCACACTGGCGGCAAGCCAGGTCAAACGCATCGAGGACGATGTCCGCCTGCAGCTCGTTTCGAGCGCGGATGCCGATCATCTCGCCGCCGAAGCACGGCTCAACCAATGGAAGGAGATCGGCCTGGTCGCGCTGGGGCTGGCGGGTTTGGCCATTCCTGCGGTGGGCATGGTGCTGTTCGGCGAGTTGGTCGTGCAGACCCTCGGCCACGTCTACGAAGGGGCCGTCGATTGGCATGAAGGGCACCAGCACGAGGCGCTGGAGCATATGCTCGGGGTCGCGGAGGCCGTCGTCGTCACGGCGGCAACGGTTGCTGGTGTGAGCCTGGTGGCGCGCGGGTTCGCCCGCAGTGCTTTCGTCGACGCACTGGAGCCGGTGGGCACCGGGGAGGAGTCATCGCGCCTGTGGCATCGTGACTTGCAGGTCTACGCGTCGACCCCGGAAGACGCCACCCTTGGGGATGATGGGCTCTATGCCAGCGATACGCGCCGCTGGCTGCGTGTGGGCCAATGCTACTACGAGGCCCATCGCCCCGACGAGCACCAGGCCTGGCGTTTGCGCCATCCGCGAGGCGACGACGCCTTCGGGCCGCAGCTCGCGTTCAATGGCGAGCGTGCCTGGCGTCTTCGCCTCGAGCAGCCCAGGCAGTGGGATGACCGTGCCGACATGCTCGATCGCCTGTGGCCGCAGGACCCGCCCTTGGCTCCAGCCCGGGCCGAGCAGGTGTTGCGTGTGGCGGGCGTCGACAAGGAGGAATTGCGGGGTGTGCTGGTGGAGATGCGGCCTGCGCCGTTCAACCTGCGTGACACCTTGCTGCGATTCGCTGCGGATGCCCGGATCAGCCGCGAGCTCGATGCCCTCGATCAATCCGGCGGAGCTATCCAGGATCCGGCCATTCACCAGTGGTGCGTGGCGCATCCGCAAGCGCAAGGGCTGGACGAGCAGGCGCTGGGCGCCTGGCTACGGGGGGACGCCTCGCACCTGCGAGGTGAATTGCTGGAGCACCTGGCGGCGCCTCTGTCGGCACAAGACGCCTTGGTGACGCTGGTTCGGCGCGATTTCCCCGGGCTCCCCGAGCGCTATGCCCGGGAGGCGGTACGTGACGTGGATCCCGCCCTGCGCGAAGTGGCCCAGGTCGAGGCGCGTGTGCCACTGGCGGTCGCCAGGAAGGCACGGACCCTGCTGCGGCTGACCAGGGTGAACCGCGCCTTGGAGGGCCTGTTCCTGCGCAGCACCTACACCAATGGCACCGGGGAACTGGTCATCGCCTTGCTGCGGCGACTGTCCAGATGGCCGCGCGCGATCAACCTCGAGTTGCGTGAAGGGTCGGAGAGTGGCCGTCTTTTGGCCGTACTGAACCCTCAAGGCGCACCCGAGGGGCGCGTGGTCCTGGTTCACCGGCAAGGCCGCTTCCACCTTTACGACAGCCATGGGCTGGAGCATGAAGCGCAGGTAGGCGAGCCTGCGGGCATCTTCCAGGCATTGGTGGCACTGCTGCGCCCGACCGACCTGCAGCGGTTGGGCCTTTCTGGCGACGACCCGGCAGAAGGCTTGCGGTTGAAGCTGATCGAAGGCTTGCCCGGCGAACGCAAGGATATTCTGAACCTGCTTGGCTGGCGCGACGGCACGCCTTGGTTCAACCCCGGCAAGCGCCTGCCCGATGGGCGCGTGGGTTATCCGCTCGGCGGCAATGTATCGAGACGGGAAACCTCTACCAGTGTGCTCAGGGGCCGCATCCGTGCCCTTTACCCACGGCTCAATGACCGGGAGGTCGATCGCTACCTGGAAAGGCTGCTGTTGCAAAGTGGCTCGCCTTTCGAGAGCTTGCTTGCCCAGGAGCGCAACTACGCGCAGCTCGAAAGTGCCTTGTCGCAGTGGATGGCGGATGGGCGCACAGCGGAGCGGTATGCCTCGCGGCGGCAGTTCGCGGCTCGCCTGCTGGCGGCGTGGCGCTACGAGGGGGCCGGTGGGCTGGCCAGCGACATGACCCTGGAACTGAGCGGTTGGCACATTGGCCAGTTGCCGGAATTACCGGCGGGCAGCGACTTTTCCCATATCACCGAATTGGTGATGGCGGGGGCGGCGCTGGAAGAGGTTCCCGCGGGTTTCCTGCAGTGCTTCACCTCCTTGCGCACTTTGAGCCTGGGCAACAACCGTTTGACCTCCATCCCCTCGGCCATTGGCCAACTGACCCAATTGCGTACGTTGCGCCTGATGTCCAATCGAATCCGCATGAGCCCCTCTGGCGCCGATGCCTTGTCTGCGTTACCGAACCTGCGCGTGCTCGACCTGAGTCGCAACCCTTTGCGTTCAGCGGCACTGCGCTTCCAGTCGTTGCCCAACCTGTCGGTACTGCGTTTGAAACACTGCCGGTTGATCAGCGTGCCCAGGGGGCTGGAGCGGTGCAGGCTGTTGACGGTCGTCGACCTCAGCGACAACGAGATCGATACATTGCCACCTGAGCTGCTGCAAGCGCCCTGGTCTTTCAGAAGCCGCTTCAACCTGCTGCGCAATCCCTTGGCGCACCAGGAGTACGCGCGGTTGTATACGAGCGACCCGTATGACGCTGTCCGGGCCAGCGAAGTGGACGTGGCCAGCGCCAGGAGCCTGTGGCTTGCCGTCGGCGATCCCGACCAGTTCGCGGCACGTTCGGCGCTGTGGAACCGCTTGGTGCAAGACCCCGACAGCACGGACCTGCTGCAGTTGCTGGCCAATCTCACCCAAACCAGCGACTTCACCCACGCCAGGGCCTACCTCACCGAGCAAGTCTGGGGTGTGCTTGACGCCGTGGAACAGGATACCGACCTTCGCCAGGCGGTGTTCGCCCACGCTCGCGAGCAACTGGGTTGCCATGACAGTACCGCGGAGCGCTTCAGCCGCGTGCAACTGCAGATCCTGGTGCACAACGCCAACCTGCAGGGCGCTGCCGGACGATCGGGGCAAGGATTGCTGGACCTGGGGCGGCGTCTGTTTCGCCTGGAGGCCTTGGAAGGCTTCGCTCACCAGGATGCCGCGCAGCGGCTGGCGAGCGACCCGGATACCGATGTCCTGGAGGTCATCCTCGGCTACCGGGTGCGTCTGGCCCATGCCCTCGACCTGCCTTCCCAGCCGCGTACGATGAGGTTCGAGCGCCTTGCCGAAATCACTCCCGAACTCGAGCAGGCAGCGCTCGCCTCGGTCCGGGGCGCGGAGGCGACCGATGCCCTGGCCGAAAGCATCGCTGAACGGGACTTCTGGCGTACCTACCTGGAGCGACGGCACGCGGCAGCCTTCGCTGCGATCGGCGAGGACTTCGCCGCGCGGGGTTCCGAGCTCGACAGCCTGAGCACGGCCCTGACGAGCCAGGACTACACGGATCGATGGCAGGTACTGATGATGGAGCGGCAATCGGCCGAGCATCGCCTGGTCCTGCAACTGACCCGTGAGGCCCTGGAGGAGGGCGTGCCCGAGGCAGGCCAATTCGCTCAAGCCGTTTGACAGCTTTGGCCATTGCCCCCAGCGCCGACCGGCGCGAACATCGTCAGACCGAGGGTGCCACTCCAACAATAAGAAACCAGGAGTCTGACGATGCGCGATTACGCCGAGGCCGTCCGTTCGTTCAACCATCGCAGTGCCGTCGAGGCGGCACTGCATGGCACGCTGGACGCGCTCAATGCCTGTGTCGAATGCTGCGACCGCCATGCCGGCAGTGGCCGGGTCGCGCTGATCTGGGAAGACCGCGAGGGTAACAGCACACGCTACACCTTCGAGCAACTGCAAGGGCTGGCGGCGCGCTTCGCCAATGTGCTTGGCCAGCAAGGCGTAGGCCCCGGCGACCGAGTTGCCGGCCTCATGCCACGCACTCCAGAGCTGCTGGTGACCATCCTTGCCACCTGGCGCCTGGGTGCGGTGTACCAGCCGCTGTTCACCGCCTTCGGCCCCAAGGCCATCGAGCACCGGCTCGAACAGTCCCATGCGCGCGTGGTGGTCACCGACCGCGGCAACCGCCACAAGCTCGACCAGGTCACGGGGTGCCCGACCCTCATCACCGTCGGGGCCAGCGCTGGCGAGCTGGACTTCCACCAGGCGCTGGAGAGTGCTGACAGCACATGCGAGCCCGTGCCACGCAAGGGCGACGATCCCTTCCTGCTGATGTTCACCTCGGGTACCACCGGGCCTGCCAAGCCACTCGAGGTACCGCTCAAGGCCATCGTCGCCTTCCAGGGCTACATGCGCGATGCCATCGACCTGCGTCCCGAGGACAACTTCTGGAACCTGGCCGACCCGGGATGGGCCTACGGGCTTTATTACGCCGTCACCGGCCCGTTGTCCCTGGGCCACGCCACCACCTTCTACGACGGGCCGTTCAACGTCGAGAGCTGCGCGCGGATCATCGACAAGCTGAACATCAGCAACCTGGCCGGATCGCCTACCGCCTACCGTCTGCTGATCGCCGCCGGCAGCGAGTTCTCGACACCGATCAAGGGCCGCCTGCGGGTGGTCAGCAGCGCCGGCGAGCCGCTCAACCCGGAAGTGATCCGCTGGTTCGCCGACGAGCTGGGGGTGACCATCCATGACCATTACGGCCAGACCGAACTGGGCATGGTCTTGTGCAACCATCATGGCCTGAAGCACCCGGTGCACCTGGGTTCGGCCGGCTTCGCCATTCCCGGCCACCGCATCGTCGTGCTGGACGAGCAGGCCAACGAACTGTCCGCCGGGCAGCCGGGCATCCTCGCGGTGGACCGCGAGCAATCGCCGCTGTGCTGGTTCGCGGGTTACCACGGGCTGCCGACCAAGGCCTTCGTCGGCAAGTACTACCTCAGCGGCGATACCGTCGAGCTCAACGATGACGGCAGCATCAGCTTCGTCGGCCGCAGCGACGACGTGATCACCACCTCTGGCTACCGGGTCGGGCCGTTCGATGTGGAAAGTGCGTTGATCGAGCACCCGGCGGTGATCGAGGCGGCGGTGATCGGCAAGCCCGATCCGGAGCGCACCGAGCTGATCAAGGCCTTCGTGGTGCTCGCCCCGGGCCATGTCGGCAGCGCCGAGCTGGAAGAGACCCTGCGCCAGCATGTCCGCCAGCGCCTCTATGCCCACGCCTATCCCAGGGAAATCGAATTCGTCAGCGACTTGCCCAAGACCCCGAGCGGCAAGCTGCAACGCTTCATCCTGCGCAACCAGGAAATCGCCAAACAACAGGACGCGCCGGCCCCGCGTGCCAGCGCCTGAAGGAAAAACATCATGCAGATAGCCAACAAACATTTCATCGTCAGCGGCGCGGCCTCCGGGCTTGGCGCTGCCACCGCGCAGATGCTGGTCGAGGCCGGCGCCAAGGTGATGCTGGTCGACCTCAATGCTGCGGCAGTCGAGGCCAAGGCCCGCGAGCTGGGTGAACAGGCGCGTTTCGCCGTGGCCGACATCAGCGACGAACAGGCCGCCCAGGCGGCGGTGGATGCCGCCGTCAGCGCGTTCGGCAGCCTGCACGGGCTGGTCAACTGCGCCGGCATCGTCGGCGCCGAGAAGGTTCTGGGCAAACAAGGACCCCATGGCTTGGCGAGTTTCGCCAAGGTCATCAATGTCAACCTGCTGGGCAGCTTCAACCTGCTGCGCCTGGCGGCGGCAGCCATGGCCGAAGGCGCGGCCGACGAGGAGGGCGAGCGCGGCGTGATCATCAACACCGCGTCCATCGCCGCCTACGACGGGCAGATCGGCCAGGCTGCCTATGCCGCCTCCAAGGGCGCCATCGCCAGCCTGACCCTGCCGGTGGCGCGGGAGCTGGCGCGTTTCGGCATCCGCGTGATGACCATCGCCCCAGGCATCTTCGAGACGCCGATGATGGCTGGCATGCCCCAGGAGGTGCGTGACTCCCTGGCCGCCGGCGTACCGTTCCCGCCGCGTTTGGGCCGTGCGCAGGAGTACGCCGCGCTGGCCCGTCATATCATCGAGAACAGCATGCTCAACGGCGAGGTGATCCGCCTCGACGGTGCCCTGCGCATGGCTGCCAAGTAAGGAGTAAGCGAACATGACTCTCGCCAACGACCCGATCGTCATCGTCAGCGCCGTGCGCACGCCCATGGGTGGCCTGCAGGGCGACCTGAAAAGCCTGAGCGCCCCGCAACTGGGCGCCGCCGCCATCCGTGCCGCGGTCGAGCGTGCCGGCATCGACGCCGGCAGCGTCGAGCAGGTGCTGTTCGGCTGCGTGCTGCCGGCCGGCCTCGGCCAGGCACCGGCGCGCCAGGCCGCCCTGGGCGCGGGCTTGGACAAGCACACCACCTGCACCACCCTGAACAAGATGTGCGGCTCGGGCATGCAGGCGGCGATCATGGCCCATGACCTGCTGCTGGCCGGCAGTGCCGAGGTGGTGGTGGCCGGCGGCATGGAAAGCATGACCAACGCGCCTTACCTGCTGGACAAGGCCCGTGGCGGATACCGCATGGGCCATGGCAAGATCATCGACCACATGTTCATGGACGGCCTGGAGGACGCCTACGACAAGGGTCGCCTGATGGGCACCTTCGCCGAGGATTGCGCCCAGGCCAACGGCTTCAGCCGCCAGGCCCAGGACCAGTTCGCCATCGCCTCGCTGACCCGCGCCCAGGAGGCGATCAGCAGCGGCCGTTTCGCCGCCGAGATCGTCCCGGTGGAAGTCACCGAAGGCAAGGACAAGCGCATCGTCAAGGATGACGAGCAGCCACCGAAGGCGCGCCTGGACAAGATCCCGCAACTGCGCCCGGCCTTTCGCGAAGGTGGCACGGTCACGGCGGCCAACTCCAGCTCCATTTCCGACGGCGCCGCGGCGCTGGTGCTGATGCGCCGCTCGCACGCCGAGCAGCGTGGCCTCACGCCCCTGGCGGTGATCCACGGCCATGCGGCTTTCGCCGACGCACCGGCGCTGTTCCCCACCGCCCCCATCGGAGCCATCGACAAGCTGGTCAAGCGCGTCGGCTGGAACCTGTCGCAGGTGGACCTGTTCGAGATCAACGAGGCCTTCGCCGTGGTCACCCTGGCCGCGATGAAGCACCTCGACCTGCCCCACGAGAAGGTCAACATCCACGGCGGCGCCTGCGCCCTGGGCCACCCGATCGGCGCCTCGGGTGCACGGATCCTGGTGACCCTGCTTTCGGCCCTGCGCCAGAACAACCTGCGCCGTGGCGTGGCGGCCATCTGCATCGGCGGTGGCGAGGCCACGGCCATGGCCGTCGAATGCCTGTATTGAGGTGAGACCATGCTGGTATCTGACGAACAACAACAGATCGCCGACGCCGTTCGCGCCTTCGCCCAGGCGCGCCTGAAACCGTTTGCCGAGCAATGGGACAAGGCGCACAGCTTCCCTCGCGAGGCCATCCGGGAAATGGCCGATATGGGCCTGTTCGGCATGCTGGTGCCGGAGCAGTGGGGCGGCAGCGACACCGGCTACGTGGCCTATGCCATGGCCCTTGAAGAGATCGCCGCGGGCGACGGCGCCTGCTCGACCATCATGAGCGTGCACAACTCGGTGGGGTGCGTGCCGATCCTGCGCTTTGGCAGCGACCAACAGAAGGCGACCTTCCTCGCCCCGTTGGCCAGCGGCGCGATGCTCGGTGCCTTCGCCCTGACCGAGCCCCAGGCCGGCTCCGATGCCAGCAGCCTGAAGACCCGGGCGCGTCTGGACGGTGACCACTACGTGCTCAACGGCAGCAAGCAGTTCATCACCTCCGGGCAGAACGCTGGCGTGGTGATCGTCTTCGCCGTCACCGACCCGGATGCCGGCAAGCGTGGCATCAGCGCCTTCATCGTGCCGACCGACTCGCCCGGCTACCAGGTGGCGCGGGTCGAGGACAAACTTGGCCAGCATGCCTCCGACACCTGCCAGATCGTCTTCGACGAGGTGCGCGTGCCGGTGGCCAACCGCCTGGGCGATGAGGGCGAGGGCTACAGGATCGCCCTGGCCAACCTCGAAGGTGGGCGCATCGGCATCGCTGCCCAGTCGGTGGGCATGGCCCGCGCTGCCTTCGAGGTGGCGCGCGACTATGCCAACGAGCGGCAGAGTTTCGGCAAGCCGCTGATCGAACACCAGGCCGTGGCCTTCCGCCTGGCCGACATGGCCACGCGCATCGCCGTGGCCCGGCAAATGGTGCTGCATGCCGCGGCGCTGCGCGACGCTGGGCGTGCGGCGCTGGTGGAAGCCTCCATGGCCAAGCTGTTCGCCTCGGAAATGGCCGAAAAGGTCTGTTCGGACGCCTTGCAGACCCTCGGCGGATATGGCTATCTGAGCGACTTCCCGCTGGAGCGGATCTACCGCGACGTCCGGGTCTGCCAGATCTACGAGGGCACCAGCGACATTCAGCGCATGGTCATTGCGCGCAATCTTTGAAGGAGCAGTCTGCATGGCATTCGAAACCATCCTGTTGGACATCCACGGCAAGGTCGGCCTGATCACCCTCAACCGGCCCCAGGCGCTCAATGCCCTGAACGCGCAGATCGTCGGCGAGATCAACCAGGCCCTGGACCAGCTCGAACGTGATCCGAACATCGGCTGCGTGGTCATCACCGGTTCTGCCAAGGCGTTCGCCGCGGGTGCCGATATCAAGGAGATGGCCGAGCTCAAGTATCCGCAGATCTATGTCGATGACCTGTTCAGCGACGCCGACCGCATCGCCAACCGGCGCAAGCCGATCATCGCCGCGGTATCCGGCTTCGCCCTGGGCGGTGGCTGCGAGCTGGCGATGATGTGCGACTTCATCCTCGCCGCCGACAACGCCAAGTTCGGCCAGCCGGAGATCAACCTCGGCGTGCTGCCGGGCATGGGTGGTACCCAGCGCTTGACCCGCGCGGTGGGCAAGGCCAAGGCCATGGAGCTGTGCCTGACCGGTCGCCTGATGGGCGCCGAGGAAGCCGAGCGCGCCGGCCTGGTGGCCCGCGTGGTGCCCCAGGCCGAACTGCTGGAGGAGGCGTTGAAGGTCGCAGCGACCATCGCCAGCAAGTCGATCCCGGTGAGCATGATGGTCAAGGAAAGCGTCAACCGCGCCTTCGAGGTCACCCTGAGCGAGGGTGTGCGCTTCGAGCGCCGGGTGTTCCACGCCGCTTTCGCCACCGAGGACCAGAAGGAAGGCATGGCCGCCTTCATCGCCAAGCGTGAGGCGCAGTTCAAGGACCGTTGAGGTCACGGCGCGGGTAAATGAACGCTGGGGCCGCTACACGGCCCTGTCGCGACACAAGGCCGCCCCCACATCTATGGCGCTCGATTGTAGAACAGCGCCGTAGATGTGGGGGCGGCCTTGTGTCGCGAAAGGGCTGCGCTCCCCTGCGGGGCGAGAAAGCCCAAGGCACGCTTACCCCACGCCCATTCGCCGCCCCGTAGACTGCCGATGGGCGGAATCCAGGCCATTTCGGTCAAATTCCCCCGTCGTGCCTGTTGCCCCATGCGACGCAGCGTCTTAGACTGCCGCCCCCTGTAGAAAAGTGCCGGTTGGCGCTTGAAGAATTCCGCTGCCGGCGAGCCATCGCCGGCGGCACCCGAATCGCCCAAATGCACATATTTTCATAGAGAAATCGATGACCAAGGAACAGTTGCTGGCCATGTCGGCCGATGACTACATGAACGCCGATCAACTGGCGTTCTTCGCTGAGCTGCTGCAGGCGATGAAAGTCGAGACCCAGGAGCGCATCGAGCTGAGCCGCAATACCATCGAGAGCCTGGATACCCCTTCGGATCCGGCCGACGTGGCTTCGGTGGAAGAAGAACGCCACTGGCTGGTCAATGCCATCGAGCGCGACCAGCGCCTGTTGCCGCAGCTGGAGATGGCCCTGGGCCGCATCGCCGATGAAAGCTTCGGCTGGTGCGACGACAGCGGCGAGCCGATCGGCCTGCAGCGCCTGCTGATCAGCCCGATCACCAAGTACTGCATCGAAGCCCAGGAGCGTCACGAGCAGCTCGACCGCCACCAGCGCCAGATCTGACCGACACCCCGGTGCCAGGCCCCACGGAGCGATCCGTGGGGCCTTTGCGTTTCCGATGCCTGCATCAGGCTTCGGCCTTTATTGCCGTGGATGCAATACAGCTATACCCAAGTAGGATTTTTCCGCGATCTGGGCAGGCGTATGATGACGACATAGTTAGGCAGCTAATTAAATTCCGGAGGGGATGATGAGTAGCCGAATCGATGTCGCCGTGATGATTGGCTCTGGCGTGCCTGCCACCCTGCAGGCCCTGGGCAAGCGCGTCTGCTGGGTCGTGCTGGTCGATGGCGAGCGCCGTGGTACGGCGTTCGCCACGCGCGGGGAGGCACTGGAGTGCCAGGCGGCCTGGTTGGCACAGCTGGAAAAAGGGCAGGCGGCCTGAGTCGAGGCCCTAGGTTGCGTGCCAGAGGCAAGAAATGTGTTGGGCCTCTCGACGGATTTCGGTGTTTTCGTGCATATTCCTTCCCCTGTAATGCGCTGATGAATACCGGACCCATTCTGCCGAGGGGCCTGGAACTTTCTATTGCATCTTTTCTGGCAGTTCGGTTGTCAGTTATTACGTGTCCCGGTTGGGAAACAGCCGAAAAACCGTCTTGAGGCCTTGGCTGGCACGCTGGAGTAACGATTCCTGCCTGTCGCGTCGCCTGCCTGCACAGACGTTTCGCGCATCGCTTCATTAGTCTTTTCAGACAACGACTTGAAATGAGTGTGTCTCCCCGGCGTTCGGGTGGGCGCGTGTAACCGATTTGAGGAACTCTTCATTGGCAGTCAGTACTCTGGATACCCACGCATTGTTTGCCCTGGGCGATTTGCGGGCCAAGTTGGTCAAGCTGTTCCAAGGGCGTTTCGTGTATGTCACCGAGCAGGGACCCGACGGCCTGTACATGGCCGAGATCGATACGGGTAATGCCTTGGTGGTCGATGACAAGCAGCGCCTGGAGCTCAAGGTGGGCGATCACTTCCGCGCCGCGGTGTTGCCCAGCCGTGAAGGTGGCAAGCTGGAGCTGCGTTTTCGTGAAATAAAGCTGAATGTCTACGGTGTTGGCGACTATGCCTTCGTCTCGGTGCCGGAGGGTGAGGGCATCGTGTTCCGTGAAGGCCACGGCGTGATGCTGGTGTTCGCGGCCCGGCAGCAGGTGCAGGAAGGCCTGGGCAAACTGCTCAAGGCGGTGACGGGCAAGGTCGCCAAGTGGCGCAAGGGCGAGTTGACCACCTTCAAGGCCAGCGAATGAGCGACGAGTTGCCTGTGGGGCGGGCGGCCTTCCATCGCCGGCACCAGGCCCAGGCGAGCGCGTTGGCCGAGCGACTGTTGGCGCAGCGTGAGGCGCTGGGCAGCACCTGGCTGGCCTGGGTAGCCGGCCAGCTGTATCGGCTCAGCCCGCCCGAATATGCGGCCATGGTGCGGCGCGAATTGCAGCGCCTGAGCCAGGGATAGGGTTGCCAGCGCATCGTTGCAGTGCCAGGGCTGGCCTATTGGCGGTCCTAAGCCCACACCCACATCGTTCAGCTCCCACCATTGCGCCCGCTGCTGACCTCCGCAGGCACATCTTCGCCCGCGGTGCGCTTGCGAAACAGCGCCGCCCGGGCCAGCAGCAAGGTGGTGACCGGCACCGTGATCGACAGCAGCACGGGGATCAGCCAGGCATGCAGCACCGGCCCTTGCTTGAGCCATGAGAAATACAGGATCGACGCCAGGCAGACGCTCCAGGCGCCGATGGTCGAGGCCAGTGCCGGTGGATGCATGCGCTGGAAGTAGTCTTTCAGGCGAACCAGGCCAATGGCGCCGATCAGGGCGAACAGGCTGCCGGTGAGCAGCAGCGCGGCCGTGGCCAGCTCCAGCCAGAAGGGTAGTTCGATGGTTTCGCTCATTCGATCACCTCGCCACGCAGGAGGAACTTGGCCAGGGCGAAGGAGCCGACGAAGCCGAACAGGGCGATCAGCAGGGCGCCTTCGAAATAGGTGTCGCTGGCATAGCGGATGCCCAGCACCAGCATCATCAGCATGGCCAGGATGTACAGGTAGTCCAGCGCCAGGACTCGGTCCTGGGCGGAGGGACCGCGGAACAGCCGGACCAGCGCCAGGGCCATGGCGCTGGCGAAGATGAACAGGCTGGCGAGGACGGCATTGGCAAGCAGGCCTGTCATTCGAAGATCTCCATCAGCGGGCGTTCATAGGTGTTCTTGAAATGCTCGATGAAGGCCGCTTCGTCCTCCAGGTCGAACACATGGATCAGCAGGACGCTGCGGTCCAGGGCCAGCTCCGACCAGACCGTGCCGGGCACCACCGTGGTGATCATCGACAGCGCCGCCAGGCCGTGGGCATCGCGCAGGGCCAGGGGAATGTGGACGAAGGCAGAGCGCGGCGGGCGCCGCTTGGCGCACAGCACGCCACGGGCGACCTGCAGGTTGGAAAGGATCACGTCGAGGCCGACCAGGCAGATCAAGCGGGCGACGACCAAGGGCCGCCGCACATGGGCATGCTTTGGCCGCAGCGGCGCCATCAGCAGCGGGGCGAGAAAGCCCAGTGCAGCGCCGAGCAGCAGGTTGCCGGGGCTGACCGAGAGATTGAGCAGCAACCACAGCGCGAACAGCGACAGGGACAGCAGCGGGGCGGGGAACAGTCGTCTCATGGCTGCACCTGTTCGTCGAGCGTGGTAGGGCCGGGTACCGGGCGGGTGGCCATCACCGCCCGGATATAGGCGTCGGGTGCCTGCAGGCTGGCTGCCGTGTCCTGGGTGTAGCGCAGCAGCGGTTCGGCCCGCACGCTCAGGACCATGCACAGGCCCAGGAGGATCACGATCGGCAGGCACTCGTAGCGCCGCAGCAGGGGCGAGGGGCGCTCCTCGGGTTTCCAGAAGCGCTGGATGCCCACTCGCCCGAAGGCGATCATCGAGGCCATGCCCGAGAGGATCAACAGCGCCACCAGGCCCCAGCCGGAGAGCGACAGCGCTTGTCCGGCCGGCATGCCCAGGCCTTGTGGGTTGAACAGGGCGCTGATCAGGCTCAGTTTGCCGATGAAGCCCGACAGCGGCGGCATGCCGATGATCAACAGGGCGCAGGCGATGAAGCTTAGGCCGAGGAACGCCATGGTCCAGGGAATGATCTGGCCGATCACTGCCTTTTGCTCGTCGTCCAGGTTGATGCCCTTGGGCGGGTGCAGCGATTCCAGCGGTGGCGGGATCGCGTCTTCCTCATCGTCCAGCGGCGCCTCGTTGGCCGAGCGCGAACGTTCGATCAGCTCGGCGAGCAGGAACAGGGCGCACAGGGCCAGGCTCGAGCTCACCAGGTAGAACAACGCACCGCCGGTCAGGATCGGTTGGCCGAAACCGATGGCCCCCAGCAGGGTGCCGGCGGAAACCAGGATGCTCAGGGCGGCCAGGCGCTCCAGGCGCTGGGCGGCGAGAATGGCGATCGCCGCGACGGCCAGGGTGGCCAGGCCGCCATAGACCAGCCACTGCCCACCGAAGTGCGCCGAGGCGCCGGCCTGCCCGGAGAACAGCAAGGTCCATAGGCGCAGCACCGCGTACAGGCCGACCTTGGTCATGATGGCGAACAGCGCCGCGACCGGCGCGCTGGCCGAGGCATAGGCCGGCACCAGCCAGAAGTTCAGCGGCCAGATGCCGGCCTTGACCAAAAAGGCCATGGCCAGGATCGCCGCGCCGGCGTGCAGCAGGCCGCGATCGGCCTCCGGTACCAGGGGGATCTTCAGGGCCAGGTCGGCCATGTTCAGGGTGCCGGTCACGCCGTAGAGCATGGCGGCCCCCACCAAAAACAGCGACGAGGCGAACAGGTTGACGGCAATGTAGTGCAGGCCGGCCTTGACCCGTGCCCGCCCCGAGCCGTGCAGCAGCAGGCCGTAGGAGGCCGCCAGCAGGACTTCGAAGAACACGAACAGGTTGAACAGGTCGGCGGTCAGGAAGGCGCCGTACAGGCCCATCAGCTGGATCTGGAACAGCGCATGGAAGCTGGCGCCGGCGCCATCCCAGCGGGCTCGGGCGAACAACAGTGCGCTGACGCCGATGATCCCGGTCAGGCTCAGCAGCAGCGCGGACAGGTGGTCCAGCACCAGCACGATGCCGAAGGGCGCCGGCCAGTTGCCCGGCAGGTAGACGCCGATCGACTCGGCCTGACCCTGGCTGCGTACCCACAGCAGCAAGGTGATGGCGATGCACAGACCGGCCAGGGTGGACAGCAGGTTCAGGCGCGCCTTGAGCGGGCGGTGCTTTTCGCCGAGCAGCAGCATCAGGGCCGCGGTCACCAGCGGCAGCAGGATGGGGGCGATGATCAGTTGGTTCATCCCGCTCATTCCTCACGCTCCCGGCCGTCGACATGGTCGGTACCGGTGAGGCCGCGCGAGGCGAGCAATACCACCAGGAACAGCGCGGTCATGGCGAAGCTGATGACGATGGCGGTCAACACCAGGGCCTGGGGCAGCGGGTCGGTGTAGTGCAGCAGGTCCTGGGGCACGCCGTCCTTGATGATCGGCTCTTTGCCGATGAACAGGCTGCCCATGCTGAAGATGAACAGGTTGACGCCGTAGGAGAGCAGGCACAGGCCCATGATCACCTGGTAGGTGCGCGGGCGCAGGACCAGCCAGACCCCGGAGGCGGCCAGGACACCGATGGCGATTGCGATGACTTCTTCCATCAGGCGGCTCCTGCTTGGCTGGACTTGGGCGCGGTGCCCGGGCGGTGGGCGCGCACCGACTGGTGCGCCAGGGCGGTGAGGATCAGCAGGGTGGCACCGACCACCACGGTGTAGACGCCGACGTCGAAGAACAGTGCGCTGGCCACGTGCACGTCACCCAGCAGCGGCAGGTGCAGGTGGGCGGTGTGGGTGGTCAGGAACGGATAGCCCAGGGCCATCGCGCCGCCGCCGGTCAGGGTCGCGCAGAGCAGGCCCGTGCCCATCCAGCGCAGCGGGCGCAGGCTCATCTGCGCCTCGACCCACTGGGTGCCGGCGACCATGAACTGGAGGATGAACGCCACCGACATCACCAGGCCGGCGACGAAGCCGCCACCCGGCTGGTTGTGGCCACGCATGAACAGGTACATCGACACCACGAAGGCGATCGGCAGCAGCAGGCGCACCAGCGCGGCCGGCACCATCATGAAGCCCAGCGCGGTGTCGGTGGCGTGGCGCGGGTTGATCAGGTCGGTGACCAGGTCTGGCGCCAACTGGCGCTGCTGGGCAGGCAACTGCATGCTTTCCTTCGGAGGGCGGAAGCGTCGCAGCAGGGCGAACACGGTCAGGGACACGGCCACCAGCACGGTGATCTCGCCCAGGGTGTCGAAGCCGCGGAAGTCCACCAGCATGACGTTCACCACGTTGGTCCCGCCGCCCTGGGGCAGGGCCCGGCTCAGGTAGAAGGACGAGATGTCGTTGGGCGTCGGCCGGGTCAGCATGGCATAGGAGAGCAGCGCCATGCCGCCGCCGACCAACACCGCCAGCAACAGGTCGCGCAGGCGCCGCAGACGGGCGCGGTCCTGGCTGCCGGGCAGGGGCGATACGCCTTCGATACGCCGTGGCAGCCAGCGCAGGCCGAGCAGGATCAGCACTGTGGTCACCACCTCCACCACCAACTGGGTGAGGGCCAGGTCCGGAGCGGAGAACCAGACGAAGGTGATGCAGGTCATCAGGCCACAGACACTGACCATGATCAGCGCCGCCAGGCGGTGGTACTTGGCTTGCCAGGCAGCCCCGATGGCGCAGGCGATGGCGATCAGCCAGAGCGCGACGAACACCCCGGAGCCCGGGATCTTCGGGCGATCGCCCCAGGTGATGCCGCTGTACAGCATGGGCAGCAGGCCGGCCAGGAACGCGGCGACCACCAGCATGAACAGCTGGCTCTGCAGGCGTCGGCTGGTCAGCAGCCCCTCGATGCGCCGGGCCAGCAGCATCAGGCGCACCAGGCCCTGTTCGAACAGGCGCTTGCCGTTGAAGCGCTCGATCAGCGGCGGATGGGGGAAGCGGCCGCGGCGCAGTTGCTTGCGCAGCAGCAGGTAGAGCACGATGCCGCCGCTCATGGCGATCAGGCTCATGATCAGCGGGGCGTTCCAGCCGTGCCAGATGGCCAGGCTGTATTCCGGCAGGGTGCCGCCGACCACCGGCAGGGCAGCGGCGGCCAGCAGCGGGCCGACCGACTGGGCCGGGAAGATGCCCACCACCAGGCAGGTCAGTACCAGCAGTTCCACTGGCGCGCGCATCCAGCGCGGTGGCTCGTGGGGGATGTGCGGCAGGTCCTGGGCGGTGGGGCCGAAGAACACGTCGACGGTGAAGCGCAACGCGTAGGCCACGCTGAAGGTACCGGCCAGGGTGGCGATGACCGGCAGGGTGGCCTCGACCCAGGCCGTGGAGGAGATGAACACCGTTTCGGCGAAGAACATCTCCTTGGACAGGAATCCGTTCATCAGTGGCACCCCGGCCATCGAGGCACTGGCCACCATGGCCAGGGTGGCGGTGAACGGCACCAGCCGGAACAGCCCGCTCAGGCGGCGGATGTCGCGGGTGCCGCTCTCGTGGTCGATGATGCCGGCGGCCATGAACAGCGAGGCCTTGAAGGTGGCGTGGTTGAGGATGTGGAACACCGCGGCCACCGCCGCCAGCGGGCTGTTCAGGCCGAGCAGCAGGGTGATCAGGCCCAGGTGGCTGATGGTCGAGTAGGCCAGCAGGCCTTTGAGATCGTTCTGGAACATGGCGGCGAAGGCGCCCAGCAGCAGGGTCAGGGCGCCGGCACCGCCGACGATCCAGAACCACTCCTCGCTGCCCGACAGCACCGGCCACAGGCGCGCCAGCAGGAATACCCCGGCCTTGACCATGGTCGCCGAGTGCAGGTAGGCGGAGACGGGGGTAGGCGCCGCCATGGCATGGGGCAGCCAGAACTGGAAGGGGAACTGGGCGCTCTTGCTCAGGGCGCCGATCAGGATCAGCGGCAGCAGCACCGGGTACAGCGCATGCTGGCGGATCGTCTCGCCGGCTGCCAGGACCTTGTCCAGGTCGTAGCTGCCGACCACGTGGCCGAGCAGCAGCGCGCCCACCAGCAGGCACAGGCCGCCGGCACCGGTGACCATCAGCGCCATGTAGGCGCCGCGGCGGGCGTCGGCGCGGTGGTGCCAGTAGCCGATCAAGAGGAAGGAGAACAGGCTGGTCAGCTCCCAGAAGAACACCAGCTGGATCAGGTTGCCGGAGATCACCAGGCCGAGCATGGCGCCCATGAACGCCAGAAAGAAGGCGAAGAAGCGCGGCACCGGGTCCTGCGGCGACATGTAGTAGCGCGCATAGAGCGAGACCAGGGTGCCGATGCCCAGCACCAGCAGGGAGAACAGCCAGGCGAAGCCGTCCATGCGCAGCACCAGGTTCAACCCCAGGCTGGGCAACCAGAGGAATTCCTCACGGATGACGCCCCCATGGGCGACCTGCGGGTACAACAGGGCGACCTGGACGGTACCGACCAGGGCGACGAGCCCGGCGAGAATGGACTCGGCATTACGTGCGTTGTGCGGCAGGGCGGCTGCCAGGCAACTGCCCACGAAGGGCAGAAGCAATAGCACTATCAATGACATAGCGTTCTAATCTGGAGAAATTTGCCAAGGATCATACGTGCCGAGCTGTTGATCACCAACACGCAAGCTGTCGCAGAATCCTACAAATGTGGCGTGACAAGCTGTTTTTTTATAACAGTTTTTTTCAGAGCATAGTCGCTGTTCGACGCTTCACAGGCCCGCTTCACGCTCACGAGGCTCGGCCTCTTCCTGCACTGGCGACGCTTCGCTGGCGCGGCGGATCTTCAGTTCGCTGACCACCACGGCGACGACGATCAGCAGGCCGCCCAGCAGCGCCACGCCCGGCAGACGCTCCCCGGCGATGCGCCCGACGATCCCGGCCCAGACCGGCTCGCCGGCATAGATGAGGGTGGCCCGGGTCGGCGATACCGATTTCTGCGCCCAGTTCATCGCCACCTGGATCACCGCGCTCATGGCGCCCAGGCCGATGGCGCTGGTCAGCAGCAGCCAGGAAAAATCAGGCAGGCGCTCCTGGGTCGGGACGATCATGAGGAACGACAGCACCGAGGCGGTCGCCAGCTGTACCACGGTGACCCGGCGCACATCGACCTGGCCGGCGTAGCGGCTGATCAGGATGATCTCGCCGGCGATGGCCACGGCGCTGACCAGGGTGACCAGCTCGCCTTCGCTGAAGTGCAAGGCCCCGCCTTCCGGACCAGCCAGCAGCACCAGGCCGACGAAGGCCAGGCAGATCCCCAGGGTGGGCATCAGGCCGGGGCGGCGGCCGAGCACCAGCCACTGCAGCAATGGCACGAAGGGCACATAGAGTGCAGTGATGAACGCCGACTGGCTGCTACTGATGGTCTGCAGGCCCATGGTCTGCAAGCCGTAGCCGAGCATGATCGTTACACCGATCAGCATGCCGGCCTTCAGTTCGGTGAAGGTCAGCCCCGCCAGCGCCCGTGCCGAGACCAGGCCGACGAACAGCGCCGCCGCGGCGAAGCGCAGGCCGACGAAGAACATCGGGCCGCTCACGGTCATGACGTTGTGCACCAGCAGGAAGGTGCCGCCCCAGAGCATGGTGATGAACACCAGCACCACCTCGGCCTTGCTCAGGCGGAAGGAAACGGACGGCTGCGGCGTAGGGTTGGATCGGCTCATGGTCTTGCACACTCGGAGGGGGCGGCGCACAATCGCCGCAAAAGTGGGCAGTATACTGCGCAACCCCTACCCGTGAGCAATATAGTGCACAAAGATTCCACCTACCGCGCCTCGGTGCTCCAGCATGTCAGCCAGAACGTTCGCCAACTGCGCAATACCGCCGGGCTGAGCCAGACCGCCCTGGCCGAGCGTTCCGGCGTCAGCCGGCGGATGCTGGTGGCCATCGAGGCCGGCGAGAAGAACGTCAGCCTCACCACCCTGGACCTGATCGCCGAAGCGCTCGGTGTGGCTTTCAGCACGCTGATCCAGGCCCCCGAGCAGCGCGACTCCAGCCGTATCGACGAACTGGCCTGGGCCGGCGAGCATCCCGGCAGCCGGGCGGTGCTGCTGGGCAGCAGCCCGGCCCGGCGCGAAGTCGAGCTGTGGGAGTGGACCCTGGCACCGGGCGAATGCTATGTCAGCGAGGCCGATGCCGAGGGCTGGAGCGAGCAGATCTACGTGGCCGAGGGCTGCCTGACGCTGGTCATCGAAGGGCGTGAACATCGCCTGCGGGCTGGCGAGTTCCACGTGTTCCCCAGCAATTGCCGGTACGCCTATCGCAACGACGCCCGCGAGCCCACGCGTTTCGTGCGCAACGTGGTGATCTGAGCGCTCAGCGGCCGTATTCGCCGAGCAGGGTATCGGTGTTCTCGACCCGGGCGTAGGCGAAGGCCAGCGCGGCCATGGAGGCCGCCTGCACTTGGGCGGCTGGCACCTGCTGGCCGGCGAAGTCCAGGGGCAGGGTGGCGCAGGCGTCGTGGGCCACCGCGACCTGGTAGCCGTGATCGGCGGCGGCGCGGGTCGCGGCGTCGATGCACATGTGGCTCATGCTGCCGACGATGGTCAGGGCCTGGACGGCGTGCTGGTCGAGCAAGGCCTTGAGGTCGGTATCGCGGAAGGCATTGACCTGGTGCTTGAGCACCACGGGCTCGCCTGGCGCCGGGGCGACCTTGGCGTGGATCTGCGCGCCTTCCGAGCCCGGGGCGAAGAAGGGGGCTTCGGCGCTGTCGAACTCATGCCGCACGTGCACCACCAGGTCGCCCCGTTCGCGGGCCGCGGCCAGCAGCCGGGCGGCGTTGTCGGCCGCTGCGTCGGCGCCGTCGAGTGTCCATTTGCCGCCGGGGAAGTAGTCGTTCTGGATGTCGATGATGACCAGGGCCTGCTTGCTCATGCTGCCTCCTGTGGCAGTAGTGGTTGGATGCGGATAGTTATAGGCTTGGGCGATCTTCCCTGGGATTGGCGCGATCGACAGAATGACGGCAAGAACTGACAGCACTGGCACCCTGGAAATCGGCGTGCTGGTCTATCCGGGGGCCCAGAGCGCGGCGGTGCATGGGTTGACCGACCTGTTCCGGGTGGCCAATCGGGTCGCCGCCGAGCTGGGCGCGGGCGACCTGCCGCCGCTGCGCGTGAGCCATTGGCAAGTCGATGCGCATGGGCACCTGCAGGTGATCCACGACAGCCAGCCCCAGGCCAGCCACCAGGTCCGAGCCTTGGTGATCCCGCCAAGCCTGGAGTCGGTGCCGGCAGCGCCGCTGCTCGAGCGACATCGGGCCCAGTTGCTCCAGTGGCACGGCCAGGGCACGGTGCTCGCCTCGGTGTGCATCGGGGTGTTCTTCATCGCCGCCAGCGGCCTGCTCGATGGGCGCGGGGCGTGCACCCACTGGAACTATGCCCAGGCCTTGGCAGAGCGCTTTCCCAAGGTCCGGGTCGAGGCCGGTCAGCCGCTGCTGGACGACGGCGACATCATGACTTCCGCCGGGCTGATGGCCTGGACCGAGCTTGGCTTGCGCCTGCTGGAGCGTTTTCTCGGCGCGACCCTGGCCAGGGAGACCGCTCGCTACCTGGCGGTGGAGCCGATGGCCACGGCATTGCCTGGCGCGCAGTTCAACCCCCGCCTGGACCATGGCGACGAGGCTGTGCTCAAGGTCCAGCACTGGCTGCAGGGCAACGGTGTGCTGGAGGCCAGCCTGGCGACCATGGCCAGCTGCGCGGGCCTGGAGCAACGTACCTTCCTGCGTCGTTTCCGCGCCGCCACTGGTCTGCGGCCGACCGAGTACTGCCAGCAGGTCCGGGTCGGACGGGCCTGCCGCCTACTGGAGTTCACCCGGCGCAGCGTCGACCAGATCGCCTGGGGCGTGGGGTACCAGGACCCGGGGGCGTTTCGCAAGGTGTTCCAGCGCATCACCGGCCTTACGCCCAGTGACTATCGGCGACAGTTCGCTGTGGCGGGGTGATGCATTTGGGGGCCGCGTAAAGCCACTATCAGTTCTCTGCGTGACAGCGCAGCCCAAAGGCTGGGTAATCTCCCACAGGTTCCGTATCGCTCTTATGAGTGAACAGGCGGTTCGGGCGGATGGGGCCCTGGCCCTTCGTCGGCCAGGCGATCATGGTGGTTGCGCAGGGGACATTCCTTCAGCGACAGGCAGCCACAGCCGATGCAGCCGTCCAGTTGGTCGCGCAGCAGGGTCAATTCATCGATGCGCCGGCTCAGGTCCTCGCGCCAGCGGGCAGAAAGCCTGCCCCAGTCCTCGGCGGTGGGGGTATGGTCCTTGGGCAGGGTGTCGAGGGCCAGTGCGATGTCCGCCAGGGCGATACCCAGGCGCTGAGCCATCTTGATCACCGCCACCCGACGCAGCATGGCCCGTGCATAGCGGCGCTGGTTGCCAGCGTTGCGGGTGCTGTGGATCAGCCCCTTGGCCTCGTAGAAATGCAAGGCGGTGACCGCCACCCCACTGCGCGCTGCCAGTTGGCCGACGCTCAGCAACCGGTCCTGGGGGTGGGAGGAGGGCGTCTTGCTCGGCATGGTAAAAAGTCCTTGACCTTGACTTAACTCGAGGTTTTACCCTCCTGGCCAACACGCTGCAAGTACCCGGAGCAAGGAGACTGTCCATGACGGCCAAGGCCCATTCCCTGTGGTTCACCCAGATGATCGAGTACGAGGTGCCGGCATCCCGGCAGGAGGCGCTGGCCCAGGCGCTGGTGCTGCGCAGCGAGGAGCTGGCTGCGCGCTGCGACGGGCTGCTGTCCGTCAGCATCCAGGCCAGCGACGATGGCTGCCGGGTGCTGCAGTACCTGCAGTGGCAGTCGCGCCGTGAATGGGCCGCGGCGGCGGAGCGCTTCGTCGAGGAGCCCTTTCTCGAACTGCTGTGCCAGCACCAGGCGCGTGGCGTGAACTTCGCTGCCTACCAGGCCCTGCGCAGCCTGGTGCGCGGCGCCGATGGCGGCCTGCACTGCCAGGTCGGCGAGTCTCAAGCATACCAGGGCGCATAGTGCGGGTAGCGGTCCAACCGCGCGCCGATCACCATTTCGCCGATCCAGGCGGCGAGGATCGAGCTGTAGGCCTTCTGGCTTTCCTCGCTGGACAACGCATGATCGGCACCGTCGACGATGCGGTGGGTCAGCGAGTGCGCCCCGACGAAGGCCGAGCGGTAGCTCATCAGGGTGTTGTGCGGCACATAGTCGTCTTGCTCCGACTCCACCAGCAGCACATCGCCGCCGAACTCCGCGCAGGCTGCCAGGGCACGATTGTCGCCCGGCCCGAGGATGCGCTGGCGGTAGACGTTCAGGCGCTGGCGGTCGAGGGCCTGTTTGGGGGTGTCCCAGTCGTCGTCCCAGTACAGGGCCGGCACGCGCAGGGCCAGCCACTTCACGGGGCGCTGGAGGGTCAGCAGGGTCGCCAGGTAGCCGCCATAGCTGCTGCCGATCAGGGCGATGGCGCTGGGGTCCACCGCAGGGTGGCTGGCCAGCCGGTCATAGGCGGCAACCAGGTCGCCTAGGTTCTGCTCGCGGGTGACGGTCAGGCGCTGGCTCTCGGTCTTTTCGTGGCCGCGCAGGTCGAAGGTCATGCAAACGCAGCCCAGCCCGGTGATGTGCCGGGCCCTGGCCAGGTCGCGCTGCTGGCTGCCGCCCCAGCCGTGGACGAAGAGGATCCCTGGCATCTTGCTGCCAGGGCTCACCAGGGTGCCGCAGATGCGGTCGTCCTCGACCTGCAGTTCAACGGTTTCACTCTCGATGGTCATGGTGGCGAATCCGCGCAAATTTGCTGAGTTGTCCAAGTTCACTGTCGTGTCCCTGATAGAAGAGTGTGGCATCGGCGGGCAGCTCGACGGGGCCGAACACTTCATGGCTCGAGGCGCGTACCCGCTGCAGCGCCGGGTCGTCGGCGAAGGCTTGCAGGGCCAGGACTTCGGCACTGCTGGCGCCACCCAGGCGCCAGGATTGCTCCAGCACGCCGCTGCGCAGGTGCTGGTGCGCATCCAGGCCGCGGGCGATGTCATAGTTGCGACGCGAGGCGATGAAGCCGGGAAAGTGCTGCTGCGCCGCGCGTTCATAGGTCATGGCCTGGGTGATCGCCAGGCGCAGGTGGTCTTCCAGGGGCAACTGCAACAGCGCCTCGTAGCCCCCGCGCACCACCAGCAGGTCAGAGCCGCCATAGACCTCGGTACCCTGGTGGTCGTGGGTCAGCTGTTGGGTGCCGTAGTAGCTGCAGACCAGGCCCGCGACGTGGACCTGGCCAACGCTGAAGGTCTGCACGTCGTCGAGGTGCTCCTCCAGCACCAGGCCACAGGTGGCCAAGGCTTGGTCGTCGAGCTGCGCGAGCGCCGGCTCCAGTTCGTCGATATGGGCGACGACCTGCTGGCCGCGCCCGGCGCAGGCCAGTACCGGCTTGACCCGTACGGGGCCCTCGCGCAGCAGCGCTTGCGCCGCGCGGCGCGCATCGACCCGACTGAACACGGTATAGCCGCGCAGCAGGGCATCGCCTGCCTGGTGGGCGAAGGCATCGGTCCAACCCACAGGGAAGCTGGCGCCGGCGAGCAAGGGATGGGAAATCGCCTTGGTCGCCATGTAGGGGTGCGCCACCAGGCCGCCGAACAGGTCCTGTTCATCGAGGATGCCCAGGCGACGATAGCGCTGCGGGTCGACCAGGGTGTCGGTCGGCAGGTAGTAGTAGCGGTCGGCGGCGGTAGGTGGCCTGGTGGGTTCTGCACGGTCGATACCCAGCAGTTGGGCCAGGCAGTCGGCGAGCTTGAGGTGGACCGCATGTTCATGGTCCGGGCTGTGCTCGCGGGTATCGAGCAGTACGACGGCGGTTTTCGGCTCGCGGGAGTGGGGCATGGGCGTGCCTTTGCGCTGTGGGTGTATGGGGTGTGAAGCCGCCCGGGCGGCGAAGTTCAGCGCAATTGATCGGTGGTTGCCGGCGTTCGGAGCCTGCGCCCTGCCGGGCTCGAGGCTGTGAACCTGGTGCACCGGGATACCATAAATTGACGCTCCCATCCTATTTCCGCGCTGTAGAGGGGGCTACAGTGCGCCAAGCCCTCCGATGATGACGCCCTTTGCAACCCGCGCCGGGCGGCACAAGGCTGTCCGAGGCTTACCGTCCATTGCGTCGCACACTCAATAACAAGAAAAGGTACGCGAAGATGCACGAGTCCAGGTTCACCCGCCATTTCGTTCGCTATGCGTCAGCCGCGCTGTTCACCGTGGCTTCCCTGTCTGCCAGCGCTTCGGCGGACAAGCCGGGGGAGGGGGTGAAGATCACGCCGGCCTTCCCCTCGGTCGAAGAGGAGCGCTTTCGCGGCGAGATCGCCATGCAGGGCCTGCGCGAGCTGGGCTACAAGGTGCAGAAACCCAAGGAAACCGAATACGCCACCATGGTGCTGGCGGTCGGCTACGGCGATGCCGACTTCTCCGTGAACCTATGGGACAAGCTGCACGAAAGCTTCTACGAGAAGGCCGGGGGCGACCAGAAGATGGTCAAGGCCGGTGACATCCTGCCGGGTGTGTTGCAGGGCTACCTGATCGACAAGAAGACCGCCGATGCGCACGGCATCAAGTACATCACCGACCTGAAGAAGCCAGAGATCGCCAAGCTGTTCGACACCGACGGCGATGGCAAGGCCGACCTGACCGGTTGCAACCCGGGCTGGGGTTGCGAGCTGGTGATCGCCCACCACATGAAGGCCTACGACCTGGAGAAGACCGTGCACGTCAACCAAGGCTCGTACTTCGCACTGATGGCCGACACCATCACGCGCTTCAAGGAGGGCAAGCCGGTGCTCTATTACACCTGGGTACCTCAGTGGGTCGCCGGTGTGCTGGTCGAAGGCCGCGACGTGGTCTGGCTGGAGGTGCCCAGGACCGACCTGCCGGGTGGCGACAACGCGGTCGACACTACCTACCAAGGCAAGAATCTGGGCTTTGCCGTGGACAAGGTCGAAGCCGTGCTGAACCGGGACTTCGCCGACAAGAACCCGGCGGCGCTGAAGTTCCTCTCGCTGATGCAGATCAGCGCCGCCGACGAGAGCGCGCAGAACCTGAAGATGCAGCAGGGTGAGAAGAGCCCCGCCGACATCCAGCGCCACGCCAAGGCGTGGATCGCCGCTCACCGCCAGCAGTTCGACCAATGGCTGCAGGCTGCAAGGGCCGCGGCCACCCAGGCCCGCAACTGAGCCTGCCGGGGCATCGTTCATCTACCAGCAATACAGGGAAATCCCTCACATGCAGATCATTGGCGCCGAACAGATAAACGCCGTGCTGGGCTGGGGAGGCGTGCTCGATGCGCTTCGCCGGGTGCACCTGGGGCCACGTCCGGTCAGCGGCGCCTATTTCCTCGGCGACAGCGAGTATGGGCTGTTCAGCCGGGGAGTGGTGCTGCCGGGGCAGGGCGCGGGGGTGAAGATCGCCTCGATCTTTCCTGCCAACCTCGACGCGAGGCCACCCTTGCCCTCGGAGCAGGCGGCCTTCGTGGTGGTCGATGAGCGTACCAAGGCCATCAGCGCCATCTTCGATGGCCCGGCCATCACTGCCTGGAAGACGGCCGCAGACTCGGCGCTGGCGGCCGAGCGCCTGAGCCGGCCGGACAGCGCCGTGCTGTTGGTGCTGGGGGCTGGGCCGATCGCCCGAGCGCTGGTCGAGGCCTACTTGCATATCCGTCCCGGTATCCGCCAGGTGCTGCTATGGAACCGCACCGCCTCGAAACTCCAGCAGAGCGTCGCGCAACTGCAGGATCGAGGCATCGAGGCCAGCCTCGTCACGCAACTGGACGAGGCCGTTGGCCGCGCCGACATCATCGTCTGCGCCACCAGCGCTGCGCAGCCCTTGGTCAAGGGGCTGCATGTGCGTCCTGGGAGCCATATCGACCTGGTGGGTGGCTTCCGCCCGGACATGCGGGAGGCCGACAGCGCTGCGGTGGCGGCCGCACGCCTGTTCGTGGACGACCGTAACAGTGCGCTCGAGGCCGGCGACCTGCAGGTACCGCTGCAAGCGGGCCTGATCAGCGAAGCCAGCATCGAGGCCGATCTGTTCGAACTCTGCCAGGCGCCTTCGATCTTGCGCAGGGCCGACGACATCACGCTGTACAAGAACGCCGGTGGTGCGCACCTGGATCTGGCTGTATGCCAGCATGTGCTACGTCTCCTCAAGGGCTGAGACCAGGGCGTCGCGCAAGATGAATACAGCGGCGCAACGCCTGAGTGCGGTTGACCAGGCGAGGGGCACACGGATCGGTATCGGCCTGTGTCTGCTCTCGATGTTCGTGTTCGCAGCCCAGGACGGGATCACCAAGATACTGGTCAAGGACCTGCCGATCGCACAGATGGTCATGGTGCGTTACTGGTGCTTCCTGTTGTTCGCGGTGTGCTTCGTGTCGATGAAGGGCGGGGTGGGCAATGCGCTCAGGAGCGCCCATCCCTGGCTGCAGATGGCGCGCTCATTGCTCGGCGTCTTCGAGATCGCCGTGTTCGGCCTGGCGTTGCGGTACCTGGGGCTCGCCGAAACCCATGCGATCTACGCCATCTTCCCCTTGCTGACGATGGCCTTGGCCGCCGTCGTGCTGCGTGAGCATGTCAATCTGCGCCAGTGCCTGGCGGCGATCGTCGGCTTTGGCGGAACCTTGATCATCCTCAAGCCTGGCATTGGGGTGTTCAGCCTGGCCTCGTTGATCCCCCTGCTGGCGGCCTTGATGTTCGCGTCGTTCAACATCTTGACGCGCAAGATCAGCACGGCCGACTCCTTCGCCACGAACATGCTGTACATGGGGTTCTGGGGCGCCGTCGCGTCGACCGCTATCGGCCTTCCCCAATGGGTTGCGCCTTCCCCGGTGCAGCTCGGCCTGATGCTGGTGCTCTCGATGACGGGGGTGGTAGCACAACTGTTGCTGCTGCAGGCGCTGAAGTTCGCGCCTGCGGTGACCTTGCAGCCGTTCAACTATTCGTTGCTGGTGTTCGCTTCGTTGATCGGTGTCGTCTGGTTCGGGGAACTGCTCGATGTGTTCCTCGTCGTGGGCGCGGGGCTGGTCGTCCTGGGCGGGATGTTTTCGGTCCGGCGGCAGAAGGGGGTGGGGTGACAGGGCATGCGCGCTACTCCATTATCGACGGTCTGGAATGGTCAACGATGATGTGTCCGCAGGAGTGCGCATGAATAGTCAGTCCCCGATTCAGGAAAGCGTTCCGGCCCGCCTGGCGCGCGTGCGTGAGGTGATGGCCAGGGAAGGGGTGGATGCCCTGCTGGTGCCCTCGGCCGACCCGCACCTGTCCGAATACTTGCCTGGCCACTGGCAGGGGCGGCAATGGCTGTCCGGCTTCCATGGCTCGGTGGGCACCCTGGTGGTGATGGCGCGCTTCGCTGGACTGTGGGTCGACAGCCGTTACTGGGAGCAGGCGCAGAAGGAACTGGAGGGCAGTGGCATCGAACTGATGAAACTGCTGCCTGGCCAGCCAGGCGCGCTGGAATGGCTCGGCGAGCATGTCGAACACCACGGCGTCGTGGCGGTGGATGGCGCGGCCATGGCGCTGGCTTCGGCACGCCAACTGCGCGAGCGCCTGGAGGCCAGGCAGGTGCGCTTGCTGACTCACCTGGATCTGCTGGGGCAGGTATGGGACGAGCGGCCGGCCCTGCCCGGCAACCCCGTCTACCAGCACCTGCCACCCCATGCGACCGTCAACCGTGCGCAGAAACTGGCCGGATTACGCCAGGCATTGCAGGCGCAGGGGGCCGACTGGCACTTCATCGCCACCCTCGACGACATCGCCTGGTTGTTCAACCTGCGTGGCAGCGATGTGTCCTATAACCCAGTGTTCGTTTCCTTTGCCTTGGTCGGCCAGACGCAAGCGACCCTGTTCGTCGGCCTGGACAAGATCGACGATCATCTGCGCCAGGTATTGCAAGTCGATGGCATCGAGGTGCGTGATTACGCCGAGGCTGGGCCGGCCCTGGCGGCACTGACACCGGGCAGCCGCCTGCTGGTGGATCCGGCACGGGTGACTTGTGGGCTGCTGGACAACCTCGACGAGCAGGTGCAACTGCTCGAAGGGCTCAACCCAACCACCTTGAGCAAGTCGCGCAAGGGCGAGGAGGAGCTGGTGCATGTTCGCCAGGTCATGGAGCAGGACGGCGCCGCGCTGTGCGAGTTCTTTGCCTGGTTCGAGGCGAACCTGGGCAAGGAAGTCATTACCGAGCTGACCGTCGATGAACGCCTGAGCGCGGCGCGTGCCCGCCGTCTGGGGTTCGTGTCACTGAGTTTCTCCACCATCGCGGCCTTCAACGCCAATGGCGCCATGCCGCATTACCGGGCCACCGAGCAGTCGCATGCGGTGATCGAGGGTGATGGACTGCTGCTGATCGATTCTGGTGGTCAGTACCTGGGCGGTACCACCGACATCACCCGGATGGTGCCGATCGGCAATCCCAGCCGCGAACAGCGCGAGGATTGCACGCGGGTGCTCAAGGGCATGATCGCGCTGTCGCGGGCCACATTCCCTCGCGGTATTGCCTCGCCGTTGCTCGATGCCATCGCCCGGGCGCCGATATGGGCCGACCAGGTCGACTATGGGCATGGCACCGGGCATGGCGTGGGTTATTTCATGAATGTCCACGAAGGGCCGCAGGTCATCGCCTACCAGGCGGCGACCTTGCCACAGACCGCCATGCAGCCGGGCATGATCAGCTCGATCGAGCCTGGTACCTATCGCCCGGGCGCCTGGGGCGTGCGCATCGAGAACCTGGTGGTCAACCGCGAGGCTGGCAAGAGTGCGTTCGGCGACTTTCTGGCCTTCGAGACCTTGACGCTGTGTCCGATCGATACCCGCTGCCTGCTGCCCGAGTTGCTCGGGGCACAGGACATCCAGTGGCTCAATGGCTATCACGCCATGGTGCGGGAACGGTTGGCGCCATTGCTCAAGGGCGAGGCCCTGGCCTGGCTGGAGACGCGCACCGCGCCGGTTTGAGCCTGGCGGGGAGGGCAGCGACCGACTTTACGGGGTCACTTGCAGAGGACGATCATGCTGCGGCTGGTATAGCCTGCGGGATTGATACCGAACAGGTAGTCCCCGGGCTCCTCGTCCGCATCGCCGGAGCGGGCGACGACCTTGTAGCCGCGGTTGCCACAAGCGCTGGCTGCCTTGCTGTAGCACTTCTCCCACGAGGAGGAGAGCCCCGAGCAGTTGATGTGCAGGCCTTTTTTCCCCCGCTTCACCTCGGTCTTGGCGGTGGCGGCGCATCCAGCAATGGCCAAGATGGCCAGGATGAGCAAAATACGTTTCATTCCTGTCCTTAAATACGGAGCCGACCAGCATGCCTGACCCCGATGTCGTCGCTTCGTTTCTTCCTGAAACTTTCCTTGCATCCGTGTTCGGCACAGTAGATAGCGTAAAGATTATGGTCGTGTGACAGCTTAATCAGCCCGGCGAGTGGGGACAATGGTTTATAGCGGTTCAAATGAAAATATTTCTCATATCAATCGGCCGCTACCGGAGGCGGGCTCTCCCGTCGCATCGACAGAGTGGCACCTACCGACGCGCTGATGATGGCGAGAATCGCCAGCCATTGCGTCAGGCTCAGGACCTCGCCCAGGAACAGTAGGCCCGACAGGGCGCCGAATGCTGGCTCGATGCTCATCAAGGTACCGAAGGTTCGTGCCGGCATGCGCGTCAGCGCCACCATCTCCAGGCTGTAGGGCAGTGCCGTCGACAGGATGGCGACACCCAGGGCGACCGGGATCAAAGCTGGAGTGAGCAACGCGCTGCCAGCATGGACGACCCCGATGGGGGCGACGAACAGCGCCGCGATCACCACGCCGAGGGCAGCGCTCTGTATACCGTGCTCCGCGCCTGCTCGTTGGCCAAAGAGGATGTAGAGTGCCCAGCACACCCCGGCACCCAGGGCATAGCCGGCGCCGAGCAGGTCGATGGCACTGCCGGTCTGGCCCACCGGAATCAGCAGCAACAGCCCGGCGACGGCCAGGGCGATCCAGAGAAAATCCAGGGCCCGGCGCGAGGCGAGGATCGCGACGGCCAAGGGGCCGGTGAACTCCAGGGCGACAGCGATGCCCAGCGGGACCGTGCGCAAGGACATATAGAAGAGGAAGTTCATGCCGCCCAGCGCCATGCCATAGATGATCACGCTGCGCAGGGTGTTGGCGGTCATGCGTACCCGCCATGGTCGCAGCAGGAGCAACATGATGATGCTGGCGAACACCAGGCGCAGGGTGGTGGTGCCCTGGGCGCCGACGATGGGGAACATGCTCTTGGCCAGGGAGGCGCCGGACTGGATCGAGGCCATGGCGATCAGCAGCAGGCCGATGGGGAAGAGGGTAGCGGCCAGGCTGCGGGGGTGGGTGTTCATTTCAGGGGGGGGCTGTCCTTGGATCGGGTGAGCACTATAGTGCGCAATAGGTGGGGCAGCTCGCAAGTGGGGACAGCGGCCCGGTGCTTGTGGAAGCGGGCTTGCTGGTGATGCGCTCGGGCACATTGTTGAAGTTTATTAAGGATTTATGAAAATAACGGTTGACGGGGTTTCGAATCCCCTTATAATGCGCCCCACTTCCGACGTAGTCGAAACGAAAAACTCCTTGAGATTCAACGAGTTGAAATCGCCGATGGTAGTGTGGGGTTTCCCCATGTGAGAGTAGGTCATCGTCAAGATTCATTTCGCAAAACCCCTATCTGCGCGAGCAGGTAGGGGTTTTGTCTTTCTGGCGCCTGGCTGGGATCGGCGATGGGCCGTGAAGCGGCCCCACTGGCGACATATCAAGGGCACTCACCCCCGAGCCAGCTCCGCCAGGTGTGCGCTCGCCTCTTCACTCTTGAGGACCAGTACATCCCCTTCCAGAGAGTCGAGCACCACCTCCGACGTATTGCCGATCAAGGCACCGGAAATGCCTGTCCGGCCCACGGTACCGATGATGGTCACCACCGCATCCAGTGCCTTCTCGCTATAGGGAATCAGCACGTCCGCTGGCCCTTCGGCGATATGCAGGTGTTCATCGTCAATGCCATATTCGGCCTGGAAGGCCGTGCAGGCTTCGCGGTAACGCTGCTCGATGGTTTCCGAGAGTTGGTAGGTCGGGTCTGACGCCGACAGCATGGGAGAAGGATGAGCAGTGGCCACGTGCAGCTCACCCTTGGCCAGGGTGGCGATGGCATGACCGTGGTCGATGATGCTGGCATGCAAGCGGCGGTGGTCTTCATCGTTGTTGCCCACATCCACTGCCGCCAGGATCACGCCACCGGTCCAGGGGCGCTCGCTCTTGACCATCAGCACCGCACACGGGCAATAGCGCAGCAGTTTCCAGTCGCCGGGCGTCAGCAGGGCCTTGCGCAACGGATTGTCCGGACGATGCTCCTTGATCACCAGTTCGCAACCTTCGGCCTGCTGTACGGCGATGATCGATTCGTACAGGCTGTCATGCCACGCCTGTTCCTGAGTGACGTTATCGTAACCGTCGTCATGCAACTGGCTGGCGAGCAGGCTGAGCAGGGCACTGTGGTCCTGTTTCTTGTCGCACATCAGCAGGTGCAGACGTGCACCGGTCACACCCGCAATGAGCTTGGCCCGGGTCAGGGCCCGGCTATGGGCATGCTCGGGATCGAGAACGACGAGGATGCTGCGGACGGCTTGCATGGGCAGGGCTCCCTTGGGAAAAGACGGCCAATGTCTGACTATAGTCGGCGTCCCGCACGGTGCTGCTTGACATGCATCAAGCATAGCTGCTGGCGATCGGCGCCGCCCCCGGTATAATCGCCGGTTCTGCCGTTGGCCTGTGTAGCTGTGAGTTTATGTCCCTGATTCCCGAAATCGACGCCTTCCTGGGCTGCCGTACCCCTGATGCCTGGATCGAGGCAGCGCTCGCCGACCAGGAAACCCTGTTGATCGATCACAAGAACTGCGAATTCAAGGCGGCCAGCACGGCCTTGAGCCTGATCGCCAAGTACAACACCCACCTTGACCTGATCAACATGATGTCGCGCCTGGCCCGTGAGGAACTGGTGCACCACGAGCAGGTGCTGCGCCTGATGAAGCGTCGTGGCATCACCCTACGACCGGTCTCGGCGGGGCGCTACGCTTCCGGCCTGCGGCGTCTGGTGCGCGCCCACGAACCGGTCAAGCTGATCGATACCCTGGTGGTCGGTGCCTTCATCGAGGCCCGCAGTTGCGAGCGCTTCGCCGCCCTGGTGCCGCACCTGGACGAGGAGTTGGGTACCTTCTACCACGGTCTGTTGAAAAGCGAAGCCCGTCACTACCAGGGCTACCTGAAGCTCGCCCACCAGTATGGAGACGCGGCAGACATCGCCCGTGTCGTGGAGCAGGTGCGTGAAGCGGAAGCCGAACTGATCCGCTCCCCTGACCAGGAGTTCCGCTTTCACAGCGGTGTTCCACTGCAGGCAGCCTGACCCCTAGGACATCAGTGACGCCGTCCCAGCAGCAGGCCCACCACCAGGCCGAGCCCGGCACTGATCGCGACGGTCTGCCACGGATGGCCGCCGATATAGTCCTCGGTGGCCTCCACCACCGGTTGCGCCTTGTCGCGCAGCTTGCTCGTCGCCTGCTGGGCCTGGCGCAGCTTCAGGCTGATCTGGGCACGCAGGGTGTCGGCTTCCTCGCCCACCAGCGAGGCGCTGTCGTTGAGCAGCCGCTCGGACTCCTCGATCAGTGCCTGCAGTTCGCTGAACACCTGGTCCTTGATCTGTTCGCTGTCGGCTTGCGCAGTGGTTTTCCTGGCCATAACACGTCCTCGTCGCTGGGTTGTCAGAGCAATGGATAACGGTGCCTCGGGAAAGTTGCAGCGGCGTACCGGCCACCGGCCGCTACGGTGTAAGATAGCGTCCATTTTCACGTTGCAGGTAATCCCATGAGTTTCAATCTGGCCAACAGAAGCTTCGAGGAACGAGCGCAGATCGAGGCGGAGAAAGCTCGGCTGTTCGAGCTCTGGCAAAACAATCTCGGCAAGGCCAAGGGCGAGGCCGGCCGCTTGATCGCCGAGAAGCCCCGGCGCAAAGGCAAGTGGGCCGAATGGGTGCGCGCCGAACTGGACGCCCTGTCGCCACCCGAATACGCCAACATGGTGCGTAGCGAAGTCAACAAGATGATGGCGGCTGCCAGCGCCAATCGTTGATAGCGGCCGATAGGCAGGGCAGGAGCGCGGACGCAAGGTCGCCGCAACGCTTTCCCGCCGTAGCCTTACCTGGCCAAGCCAGCCTCCGGCAGGTCGAGCTTGCCCTTGTCGGTGAAGCGCACGGTGCCCAGCGGGCCGCCGGCCAGCTTGCCGCGCAATACGTAAGGTAGCCCCTGCAACGAATCCAGTCGGCTCAGGCCATAGGCCTGGCGCAGCACGGCGAATGCGGTGATGCTAACCGGCACCACGATCACGGCCTCGTCGTAGCGGCCGATGTGCCCTTGCTGGTCGCTGACACCAGCGGCCAGGGGTTGGCCATTGACCTCCAGGTTGAGGGCGATGCCGTTGAAGTCGACGGGCGTTTCGTTGGGATTCTGCACGCGAATCTTCACCGCCATGCGCATTTCCAGCTCCTGCCCCGGCAGCGGCTCGGCGCCGATCACGCTGATGTTCAGCGGGTCGCGGGGCTGGAACAGGGCGCAGGCATTGAGGGCGCAGGCAAGCAGCAGGATCAGCCAGAAACGGGCAGGGCGAGCAGTCATGGAGGCGGGCCTTGGCGTTGAAAGCGAGTTGGCAGTGTGGCAAATGCACGGCGGCGTTGAAAGTACCGGGCCTTATGAAAGATACTGTTTCTCATTAACGCCCGATAATCTCTCTTACTGGCCCATCCATCTTCCATGCTGACGTCTCCCGCGTCTGGTCTGCTGGCGAGTTTCCAGGAGCACTACGACGACCTGTTGCAGTTTCTCACCCGGCGCATGAGCGACCGGCAGCGTGCCGTCGACGTGGCCCAGGAGACCTACCTCAAGCTTGTGAAGATCGAGGCGCAGGCCGTCCCCGTGCTGCATGCGCGCAGCTTCATCTTCCGGGTCGCCGGCAACCTGGCGATCGATGCTCTGCGACGCGAACAGCGCCTGGCGGCCAATCATGAGGGCAGCGACGACGCAGGTGAGGTGCCGTGCCCAGCACCGGCACCGGAGGCCGTGCTGCTGGCCAGCGAGCGCCTGCAGATGCTCGACGAAGCCCTGCTGCAGTTGTCCAGCAATGCCCGCCAGGCCTTGCTGCTCAATCGCATCGAGGGCCTGACCCAGGCGCAGATCGCACAACGGCTGGGCGTTTCCGAGAGCATGGTGGCAAAATACATCGGCCAGGCGTTGCGCCATTGCCGCGACTGGCTCAAACACAACCATGACTGACGCCCTCACCATGCCCACGCCGCAACCGCTCAGCGACCTGTCCGACGATGCCCTCGACTGGCAGGTATTGCTGCATTCGGGCAACGCCAGCGCCGCCGACCGCTCGCGCTACCAGCGCTGGTGCCGACTGAGTCCGGCCCATGCCGAAGCGGCCAGGGAGGCCGAGGCGCTGTGGCTGGATATCGGCCACACGGTGAGTGCGCAGGTTTTCGAAGCCGCCCCGGCACCACGCAAGCGCCGCTGGCTTGCCGGTATCGCCGCTTCGGTGGTGCTGGTCTTGGCCGGCTACACCGGGTGGCAGCAGGCGCCGGTGTGGCTGGCCGACTACCATACCGGCATTGGCCAGCGGCAGAGCATCACCCTGGCCGATGGTTCGCGAGTGACCCTCAACAGCGCCAGCGCGCTGTCCGTGGCGTTCAACGAGCGTGAACGCCGGGTGCTGCTGGAAGCGGGCGAGGCGTTGTTCGAAACGGCGCCTGACCCTCGCCCGTTCGTGGTCGAGACGGCAGGTGCGCCCGTACAGGGTGGCGAAGCGGTGTTCAGCGTGCGGCGCGAGGCCAGCGGCAGCCGCGTGGTGCTCGCTCAGGGCGAGGCTACGGTAGGCGGCAGGACGCTGCCGGTGTCGCCGGATGCCCAGGCCCAGACCGCCTGGCAGCGTGGCAAGCTGATCTTCAATGGCAAGCCCTTGGGGCAGGTGCTTGCCGAACTGGAGCGCTACCAGCACGGGCGGATCCTGCTGCCCGACACCCAACTGGCAGCGCTCGAGGTCAGCGGCGTGTTCGACCTGGACGACCCGCAGGCCTTGCTGCGCACCCTGGAGCAGCGCTATGCGCTGAAGGTCACCTACCTGCCGTGGTTGGCAGTGGTTCACTGAGCGAAAAAAAGTTTGAGTTTTTTTGCCTTTCGGACTGCAAGTTCGTGAGCGCTGGAACGTCGTAGTGGGACTGATCAGCAACCCATTCTCATTTACGACTTGTCTGGAAGCTCATTCGTGAAGGCTACGCTCAAGCTCCTGCACCGCCGCGGCGGCCGCTTCAACCCTGTCCTGTTGTCCTGCAGCGCACTGGCCATCCTGGCTGGGCCCATGCAGGCGTTGGCCGCGACGGCGCCCGCCGATGCCCAGGTGCAGGCTCGCCAGGTCCAGTTGAACCTGCCAGCGCAATCCCTGGACCAGGCGCTCACCCGCTTCGCCGACCAGGCGGGCCTGCACCTGCTGTACACCACCAGCGACGTGGCCGGCCTGCGCAGCCCGGCGCTGCGGGGTAGCTACAGCATCGAGCAGGCGTTGCAGCAGTTGCTCGCCGGCAGTGGCATGAGCTGGCAGTTCAGCGACGCCCGTACGGTAACCCTGCGCAAGGCCGAGGCCGCTCCGCAGAGCGTCAGCCTCAAGCCCATCGAAGTCAGCGTGGCCTCGCGCACCAGCACGGCGATCAGCGAGATCCCCGGTACCGTCTGGGTGGTCGACCAGCAGCAGCTGCGCGAGCAGATCGACAGCGGCGTGAGCCTCAAGGAGGCCATCGGCAAGCTGGTGCCGGGCCTAGACCTGGCACCGGAAGGGCGCACCAACTATGGCCAGAACATGCGCGGACGCAACGTGCTGGTGATGATCGACGGGGTCAGCCAGAACAGCTCCCGTGGCCTGTCGCGCCAGTTCGACAGCATTTCGCCGTTCAACGTCGAGCGCGTCGAGGTGCTCTCCGGCGCCAGCGCCATCTATGGCGGCGGCGCCACCGGCGGCATCATCAACATCGTCACCAAGAAGGGCGAACCGGGTCCGCTGCGTTTCGAGACCCAGCTCGGTGCCAGCAGCGGTTTCAACAACAGTGACGACCTGGCCACCCGCGTCGCACAGTCCATCAGTGGTGGCAACGACCGAGTCAACGCCCGCCTGGGGATTTCCGGGGAGCAGAACGAGGCCTTCTACGATGGCGGCGGCGACCAGATCTTCATCGACAACACCCAGACCGACCTGCAGTACAACCGCACCATCGACGTGCTCGGCACCCTGGGCCTGACCTTCACCGAGGAACAGAGCCTGGACCTGTTGGCCCAGTACTACGATTCCGGCAACCACGGCAGCACGGGCATCTATTTCCCGCACCTGAACCACAACGCGCCGTCGGACCTGGAGGATGCCGAACTGCGCAGCGGCTATTCCTCGGACCTCGAGCCGCGCACCCGGCGCCTGCTGCTCAACGCCAACTACCACCACACCGATGTGCTGGGCCAGGACTTCTACCTGCAGGCCTCGTATCGCAAGGAAGACGACAACTTCTACCCGTTCCCTTACTACAACCCCGGCACGCCGGCAGGATCGCGTGGCGTGTACTTCGCCGCCTCGCAGCAGAACTTCGAGGTCAGCAGCCTGAAGGCATTGTTCGCCAAGCAGTGGGACACGCTCAAGCTGACCTATGGCGTCGACCTGGATCGCGAGCGCTTCAACGCCGAGCAGACCACGTTCGATGCGCAAACGTCGTCCGAGAGCGGTGGCCTCGACCTGGACAAGGCCAGCAAGGCGCCGCGCTACCCCAGCTACCGGGTGGACGGCGTCTCGCTCTACGCCCAGCTGGACTGGCATGCCACCGACAACCTGACCCTTTCCGGCGGTGCGCGCCGCCAACAGATGGATGTGGATGTCAGCGACTTCAAGAACGTGCCCGGTGGCAGCAACGACTACCAGGTCAACCTGTACAACCTCGGTGCCATCTATGACTTCAAGAACGGCCACCAGGTGTGGGCCAACTATGGCGAGGGCTTTGACCTGCCTGACCCAGCCAAGTACTACGGCAAGCCGGGCTTGAGCGTGGCCGACAACCCGCTGGCGGGCATCAAGAGCCGCCAGGTCGAGCTGGGTTGGCGCTATGCGGACCTGGACTGGGATGCCCAGGCGGCGCTGTACTACATCTGGTCGGACAAGGTCATCAACTTCGATGCCCAGACCCTGGCCATCGATGTGGATGACAAGAAGAGCCGCGACTTCGGTTTCGAAGGCGCCTTGACCCGCCACTTCCAGAGCGGCTGGGAGGCCGGTGGCACGCTGCACCTGGTGCGGTCGGAGGAAGAGGATGCCGATGGCGACTGGATCAAGCGCGATGCCCGCTATGCGTCGCTGTCCAAGTCCACCGCCTTCGTCGGCTGGAAGGGCGAGGGGCGTAGCGCGCGCCTGCAGGCCAACCATGCCTTCACCCTCGAGGACGATGCCGACCACGAGATCGACGGCTACACGACCTTCGACCTGCTGGCCAGCCAGGACACTGGCTTCGGCACGTTCAGCGCGGGCATCCAGAACCTGCTGGACAAGCAGTACAGCACCGTCTGGGGGCAGCGTGCGACCCTGTTCTACTCACCGACCTATGGGCCGGCCTACCTCTATGACTACCAGGGGCGCGGGCGCACCTACACCCTGACCTGGAGCCTGGCCTACTGAGTGCAGGTACTTAGGGCCAGCTCGCTCCTACAGGTTCGGCGCTGACCTCAAGTGCAGCGCGGTCTCTGTGGGGCTTGCCGGCGATGGGCTGCAAAGCCGCCCCAACTACGCTGTACAGGCGAACGCTGCCAGCAAATCCTCGGCAAACGCCTGTTGCGCTTCACCCGGCACCCGGCCACGGTGACGGGCGAGGGTAAAAGGCACGACGAAATCCAGGGACGGATCCAGCGCCCGCAACGCCCCCTGCGCCTCCCAAGGCCCGGCGCAGTGGCAGGGCAGGTAGCCGATGTGCCGGCCAGACAGGATGAAGGTCAGCACGCTGTCGATTTGCTCGGCCTGCGCCGAACTGCGCTGGCTCATGAAGGGTTCGCCACCCTTGAGAAGGCGGTAGGAGTGGCGCACCTGGTCGGCCTCGAGCAGGGCCTGGCGGTCCACCTGCCCCTGGGTGAACAGCGGATGCTGCCTGCCGCAGTACAGGCGCTGGGTTTCCTCGAACAGCGGCTGGTAGTCGAAGGCCGCCTGGTTGCCGGAAAAGTAGCTGATGGCGTAATCCAGGCGCTGCTCCAGCAGCAGGCGCTCAAGCTCCGCCGGCGGCGCGCTGATCAGCTCCAACTGCACCGACTCCTCGCGCTGACGAAAACGCCCGATGGCCTCGGCCAGGCGCAGGGTGATGACCTTGTCCTGGTTCTCCGCCATGCCGATACGCAGCGTGCCCAGCAGCCGCCCGGCCACGCCATTGGCCTGCTGGCGGAACTGCTCGATCTGTACCAGCAGCCCACGGGTCGCCTCGAGCAAACGCTCGCCCTTCTCGGTCAGGCGAAAGCCACTCTTGCCACGGCTGCACAAGCGATAGCCCAGGCGCGTCTCCAGGCGCGCCATCTGCTGGCTGATGCTCGGCTGGCTCAAGCCCAGCACACCTTGGGCGGCACTGAAGCCACCGGCCTCGACTACAGTGACGAACAGCCGCAGCAGGTGCAGGTCCGGGTCTTGCAATTGTCCGAGCATCACATTGCTCCTGATGAATGTCAGCTTTGCAAACTTGCGATTCTTGCAATGTAGCGCGACTGGCATGCTGTCGGCATCCACCCATTGCCGAGGTGTCCACCATGCGCCGTTCGTTATGCCTGTTGTCCCTGGTTCTGGCCCTGCCGCTGCAGGCCGAAGAGAAGGTCGTCAACCTGTACAGCTGGGCTGACTACGTGGCCCCGCAGACCCTCCAGCGCTTCGAGCAGGAGAGTGGCTACAAGGTGCGCTACGACACCTTCGACACCACCGAGGTGCTGGAAACCAAGCTGCTGACCGGCGGCAGTGGCTATGACGTGGTGGTACCGTCGTCCACCGTGCTGGCCCGGGCGCTCCAGGCCAACGCCTTGCAGCCGCTGCAGGCACAGGCCATGCCGGGCTACGCCAACCTCGACCCGGACCTGCTGGCCAAGCTGGCCGAGGTCGACCCCGGCAACCTCTATGCGCTGCCCTACACCTGGGGCACCCTCGGCCTGGGGGTGAATGTCGAGGCCGTGCGCCAGCGCCTGGGCGACGAGGTGCCGCTGGACAGCCTCGACCTGCTGTTCAAGCCCGAAAACGCCAGCCGGCTCAAGGACTGTGGCATCGCCATGCCCGATTCGCCCCAGGAGGTGATCGGCCTGGCCCTCCATTACTTGGGCAAGGACCCCTATAGCCAGGAAAAGGCGGACCTCGACGCGGCCCAGGCGCTGCTTCGCCAGTTGCAACCCTCGGTCAGCTACGTGGCCAACGGCCGCCAGATCAATGACCTGGCCAACGGCAGCGTATGCCTGGCGCTCACCTACAATGGCGATGCCGCCATGGCGGCCGACCAGGCGCATCGTGCCGGCAAGGGGTTCGAGCTGATCTACCGGATCCCCCGGGAGGGCACCCTGGTCTGGCAGGACAACCTGGCCATTCCCAAGGATGCCCCGCACCCGGAGGCTGCCCGCGCGCTCATCGCCTTCATGCTGCGCCCCGAATCGGTGGCCGAGCTGACCAACACGCTGTTCTTCGCCAACGCCAACCAGGCCGCCACGCCCCTGGTGGACGATGCCGTACGCAACGACCCGGATATCTATCCGCCCAGCGAGGTACGCCAGCGCCTGTATGGCGATCGCAGCATGGCGCTGTCCGACCTGCGCCAGCGCAATCGCCTGTGGACGGCGTTTCGCAGCCGCCAGTGAACAATGACGACAACCAGGAGCCCAACCGTGGAACACGCCCAGAACAACGACCAGGCCATGACCCGTGACAGCCTCTACGGCACCGTCGCGGAAAGCACCTACGCCGGTATCACCAGTTTTTCCCGGCGCCGCTATAGCCGCGACCTGCGCGGGGTCGATGTGGTGGTGAGCGGTGTCCCCTTCGACACCGCCACCAGCAACCGCCCTGGGGCGCGTTTCGGGCCGCGGGCGATCCGTGCCGCCTCGGTACAGCAGGCCTGGGAGCGGCACTGGCCCTGGGCGTTCGACCCGTTCGACCACCTGGCGGTGATCGATTATGGCGACTGCGCCTTCGACAGTGGCAGGCCCGAGTCGGTACCCGACAGCATCGAGGCGCATGCCTCGCGTATCCTGGAGGCCGGTTGCGCCATGCTCACCTTCGGTGGCGACCACTTCATCAGCTACCCGCTGCTCAAGGCCCATGCCAGGCGCCACGGGCCGCTGGCGCTGATCCACTTCGATGCGCACAGTGACACCTGGCCGGACGAGGAGGACAAGCGCATCGACCACGGCACCATGTTCTGGCACGCCGCCCGCGAGGGGCTGGTGGACCCGGCCAGTTCGGTGCAGATCGGCCTGCGTACCACCAACGACGACAGCCAGGGTTTTGCCATCCTCGACGCTCGCCAGGTCCATCGTCAGGGTACCGAGGCGGTGGTCGCGGCGATTCGCCAGCGGGTTGGCGAGCGACCGGTGTACCTGACCTTCGATATCGACTGCCTGGACCCAGCCTATGCGCCAGGCACCGGCACGCCGGTCTGCGGTGGCCTGAGCACCGTGCAGGCGCTGGAGATCCTGGGGGGCCTGCGGGGTATCAACCTGGTGGGCATGGACCTGGTGGAAGTGGCGCCGGCCTACGACCACGCCGACATCACCGCCCTGGCCGGGGCGACGCTGGCCATGGAGATGCTGTGCCTGTATGCGGCTCGGCACAAGGTAGATAGCGACGAGTGAGCCCCCAGGGCCTAATCGCAGGCAAGCCCGTTCCCACAGCCTCAAGTTCGGCGCTATTTCTGTGGGGGCGGCCTTGTGTCGCGAATGGAGCGTGAAGCGACCTCTCGGGCCCATACTGAAACATCACGAATCATCTCTATCCGCATTCGCACTTTTGCCGCGAACCTGTAGCGCCTTAGGCTATCCAACGCTTGAGCGCGCTTTTTCGTACAGGGGGTGAAGCATGAATCCCACATTACCGTGCCTGGCCATCGGCCTGTTGCTGAGCCTGCCGCTGCCGGCTGCGCCACTCCCGCAACCGCTGTTCCTCGCCGCTGACAGGAACAACCCGTACAACAGCCCGATCCAGCGCGCCAACCCCAACAGCCGCCAGGGCAGCGTACCGGCCACGCCACCGGTGCGTGGGCCATCGACCCAGCCCAACCCCCGCCCGCCGACCCTGGACAACCGCGGCATCGGCAATGGCGAGAACCTGCGCCGCGAACAGCAGACCCCCAACCTGGAACCCACCCGGCCACCGCGCGACAGCCAACGCGCGCCGTAAGCCCCACCGGAAGGAGCCCCCGCATGACGCCACGCACCTGGTTGACCACCCTGGCCGTCGCCGCCCTGATGCCCCTGCTGGCCCAGGCCGCTGCCGAACAGCAGTTTCCCAGCGAGGAGGGGCAGTTGACCGTCAGCACAGTCGCCGACGGCCTGCGCAACCCCTGGGCACTGGCCTTTCTCCCCGATGGCCAGCACATGCTGGTCACCGAACGCCAGGGCAACCTGCGGGTCGTCAGCCGCGAGGGCAAGGTCGGCCCGCCCCTCGCGGGTGTGCCCAAGGTCTGGGCCGTAGGGCAGGGTGGCTTGCTCGACGTGGTGCTGTCGCCGGAATTCGCCCAGGACCGCACCGTCTACCTGTCCTACGCCGAGGAAGGCGCCGATGGCAAGGCTGGCACCGCAGTTGGCCGCGGCCAGTTGTCCCAGGACCTGGCGCGTCTGGAGAACTTCACGGTGATCTTCCGCCAGCAGCCCAAGCTGTCCGACGGCAATCATTTCGGTTCGCGCCTGGTGTTCGACCGCGACGGCTACCTGTTCATCGCCCTGGGCGAAAACAACCAGCGCCCGACCGCCCAGGACCTGGACAAGCTGCAGGGCAAGGTCGTACGCATCCTGCCCGACGGCGAAGTACCCAAGGACAATCCCTTCGCCGGCCAGGCCAACGTACGCTCCGAGATCTGGTCGTACGGCCACCGCAACCAGCAGGGCGCAGCGCTCAACCCCTGGACGGGCGAGCTCTGGACCCATGAGCATGGCCCGCGGGGCGGCGACGAGATCAACATTCCGCACGCGGGCAAGAACTATGGCTGGCCGATCGCCACCCACGGCATCAACTATTCGCTGCTGCCGATCCCCGAGGCCAAGGGCAAGCACGTGGAGGGCATGACGGACCCGCACCATGTCTGGGAGAAGTCGCCGGGCATCAGTGGCATGGCGTTCTACGACCGCCCGACCTTCAGGGCCTGGGACCACAACCTGTTCATTGGCGCGCTGGTGAGCCAGGAACTGATCCGGTTGCAGCTCGATGGCGACAAGATCGTTCATGAAGAACGCTTGCTGGGCGAGCTCAAGGCGCGTATCCGCGACGTGCGGGTGGGGCCGGATGGTTACTTGTACGTGCTGACCGATGCCACGGATGGGGCGTTGCTCAAGGTGGGGTTGAGGGAGGGCTGATTCGTCATTGCTGGGCCCCCGGCGATCATCCTGGCCAACGCAATGGCCGGGGCAGCTGTCAGCCAGAACCCGGCGGGATGTCGTACCATGGCGCTTTTGCCCAGGGTGCAACGGCATGCCACTCGACCCCCGAACCCTCTACCAGCAGGCTCTCGATGCGCAGGGTTTCGTCCCCGATGCCGCCCAGGCCTTGGCAGTGGACGCGCTCCAGGCCTGCTTCGAGGCGTTGACCCGGGGTGAATCCACCCAGGGAGTCTACCTCTGGGGCCCGGTCGGGCGTGGCAAGACCTGGCTCATGGACCAGTTTCACCGCTGCCTGCAAGTCGCGGCGCGGCGCCAGCACTTCCACCATTTCATGGCCTGGGTCCACCAGCGGCTGTTCCAGCTCAACGGCACCGCCGACCCGTTGCAGGCGCTGGCCCGGGAACTGGCCGGGCAGATCCGCGTGCTGTGCTTCGACGAGCTGTTCGTCAGCGATATCGGCGATGCGATCATCCTGGGGCGTCTGTTCCAGGTGCTGTTCGACCAGGGCGTGGTGATCGTCGCCACCTCCAACCAACCCCCACACCAGCTGTACCGCGACGGCTTCAACCGCGAGCGCTTTCTCCCGGCGATCGCCGCCATCGAGCGGCACATGCGCGTGCTGGCCGTGGCCGGCGAGCAGGACCACCGTTTGCACCCCGGTGCGGTCCGCCAACGCTACTGGGTCGCCGAACCCGGCCAGCCCGGTGCCCTGCAGGCGGTGTTCCAGCAACTCAGTCCGACCGATGCGGGGACCGACCAGCCCTTGCAGGTCGGCTCCCGGCAAGTCCGTGTGGTGCGACGCAGCGCGCAGGCGATCTGGTGCCGCTTCGCCGACTTGTGCGAACAACCTCTGGCGGCCATGGAGTTCATGGCCTTGTGCGACCGCTTCGCGGCGATCCTGGTGGACGGTATCCCGGCCCTGGGCGGCACGCAGCGGGCCGGGCGCATCGCCCGGGGCACCGAGGATGGTGCCCGGCGAGTCGAGGCGGGCGACCGCGAGCTGCCGACGCTGGCGCCCAAGGATGACAGCGTGCGGCGTTTCATCGCCCTGGTCGATGAATGCTACGACCGTCGGGTCGCCCTGTACCTGGAGGCCGAAGTCCCGCTCGAAGCGCTCTACACTCAAGGGTATCTGGCGTTCCCGTACCAACGGACCCTGAGCCGGCTACGGGAGATGCAACTGCAACGCTTCGCCTGAAGGAGCCGACCATGGAGCCGCTGTCGCATCATCTGCTGACCCAGGCCTACAACAACGGCTGGGCCAACCACCGCCTGTACAAGGCTTGCCTGCAACTGACCCAGGACGAGTTCGTCGCCCCGCGTTGCAGCTTCTTTCCTTCGATCAAGGCCACCCTCAACCACCTGCTGACGGTGGACTGGTTCTACCTGCACGCGCTGGAGTGCGAGCAGCGCGGCGAGGCGCCGGACCCGGATGGTGAGCGCTTCTTCGAGCCCGAGCAGCCGTTCGCCACCTGCGCCGACCTGTATGCCGAGCAGGCCCAGGCCGACCATCGGCTGATCGCCTATTGCCAGCAATTGCGCGATGACCAGTTGCACCGCTACGTGAGCATCGTGCGCCCGGACCGTCTGCAGCGTGAGCCGCGCCTGCGTGTGCTGGCGCACGTGTTCGAGCACCAGATCCACCACCGTGGGCAGGTGCATGCGATGCTCAGCGACACGTCGGTCCGCCCGCCGCAGCTGGATGAGTTCTTCCTGGAAGAGGAAGCCGACCTGCGGGCGGATGATTTCGCCGAACTGGGCTGGAGCGAGGCGCTGGTCTGGAAGTGATGGCGAGGGGCCAATGCCCCTCAGTCATGCGACATTGGGGCTGCGTTGCAGCCCATCGCCTGTATGTTCCCGCACCACACGCCTACCGCTGCAACCAGCCGATCAGCGCCTGGTGGAAACGCTCGGGTTCCTCGATCTGCGGTGCATGCCCCAGGCCTTCGAAGGTCACCAGCTGGCCTTGGGGAATCAGCCCGGCGACCCGCGGCCCCAGTTCCTTGTACCTGCCCAGGCGCGCCTTGACCTCAGGCGGGGCGATGTCGCTGCCGATGGCCGTGGTGTCCTGGTCGCCGATCAGCAGCAGGGTCGGCATCTGCAGGTCCTTGAACTCGTGGTACACCGGCTGGGTGAAGATCATGTCGTAGATCAGTGCCGAGTTCCACGCCACGGCTTCATGCCCCGGGCCCTTGTTCAGGCCCACCAGCATCTGCACCCAGCGCTCGTACTCTGGCTTCCAGCGCCCGGCGTAGTAGGTGTTGCGCTCGTAGTTGCGGACACCTTCGGCATTGAGCTGCAACTCGCGTTCGTACCACTGATCGACAGTGCGGTAGGGCACGCCCAGGGCCTTCCAGTCCTCCAGGCCGATGGGGTTGACCAGGGCCAGGCGCTCGACCTGTTGCGGGTACATCAGGGCGTAGCGGGTGGCGAGCATGCCGCCGGTGGAATGCCCGAGGACGATGGCCTGCTTCACCCCCAGGTGTTCGAGCAGTGCATGGGTATTGTGCGCCAACTGCTGGAAGCTGTACTGGTAGTGCGCAGGCTTGCTGGCGCTGCAGAAGCCCACCTGGTCCGCGGCGATGACCCGGTAGCCGGCCTGGCTCAGGGCATCGATGGTGGTTTCCCAGGTGGCGGCGCAGAAGTTCTTGCCGTGCATCAGCACCACGCTGCGGCCATTGGCCTTGCCCTTGGCCGGCACGTCCATGTAGCCCATCTGCAGGGGCTGGCCCTGGGACCTGAAGTCGAAATGCTCGAGCGGGTGAGGGTAGGCGAAGCCTTCGAGCTGCTTACCGTAGGTGGGCGATTCGGCGGCGATGGCCGTGCTGCCAACGAGGCAGGCCAAGGCCAGGGCGGTTGCGCGCAGCATGGGGGCACTCCGTGTAGGGCCATGTAGGAATAGGCGACTGTAGCAGTCTTGACCACCAGAAACAGCCAAGGTGTCACTGGCCTTGCAGCCAGCCCAGGGTGACCATGGCCAGTACCAGGTAACGCCCACCCTTGGCCAGGGTGACCAGCAGCACGAAGCGCCAGAAGGGTTCGCGCATGATCCCGGCGATCAGGGTCAGCGGATCGCCGATCACCGGCATCCAGCTCAACAGCAGCGACCACTGGCCCCAGCGCTGGTAACGCTGCTGCGCACGCTCCAGCTGAGTGGCGCTGAAGGGGAACCAACGACGGTCACGCAGGTGCTCGATGGCCCTGCCCAGCATCCAGTTGACGATCGAGCCCAGCACGTTGCCCAAGGTGGCGACCAGCAGCAGGGTGGCCAGGGCCTCGGGCTGGCGCAGCAACAGCCCCACCAGCACCGCCTCGGATTGCAGTGGCAGCAGGGTGGCGGCGCCGAAGGCGCTGAGAAACAGCGCCCAGAGGCTGAGCATCAATAGGTGGCCACCACTTCGTCCTTGCCGTCGTGGGTCAGGCCGATGACCTGGTAGGGATCCTTGTGGTCACCCATCTCCATGCCCGGCGAGCCCATGGGCATGCCCGGCACGGCGAGGCCCTTGAGGTCGTCGCGGCGGGCCAGCAAGCGCACCTGTTCGGCCGGCACGTGGCCCTCGATGAACTTGCCGTCGATCACGCCGGTGTGGCAGGAGGCCAGGCGTGGCGCGACGCCCAGGCGCTGCTTGACCGCGCTCATGTTCGGCTCGACATGGTCGTTGACGGTGAAGCCGTTGTCGCGCAGGTGGCTGATCCACAGCTTGCAGCAACCGCAGTTGGGGTCGCGGTAGACGTCGATGGTCTCGGCGGCCTGGGCCAGGCCGGTAAAGGCCAGCAGGCCGAGGGTGACCAGGTGTTTGCGCAGCATGATGGTGAAACTCCTTTGGAAAAGCGGGCGCTCAGGCGGATCAGGCCACTGTATCCTCGCTGTCAGCGCCTGTCAGCCAGGTGACGTGGACATGACAAGTCTGTCAGGCAGCCGTGTCGTCGCCTTCCAGGTCGCGTATCAGCAGGCCGTAGTCCAGCGGCACCTGCTCGGGGATCGGCAGGTAGACCACATGACCAGCGCCAGGTGCCACTTGGATCGCCTGCTGCTGGCGACCGTGCAGGCGATGCAGGTCGAAGTGGTAGTTGCCCCGCGGGGTCATCAGCTCCAGGTGGTCGCCCACGGCGAAGCGGTTCTTCACCTGGACTTCCGCCAGGCCTTCCACCCGCCGGCCGGTCAGTTCGCCGACGAACTGCTGGCGCTCGGACACCGAGTTGCCGCGCTGGTAGTTCTGGTACTCGTCGTGCACGTGGCGCCGCAGGAAGCCTTCGGTGTAGCCGCGCTGGGCCAGGGACTCGAGGTTGTCCATCAGGCTACGGTCGAACGGGCGCCCCGCCACGGCGTCGTCGATCGCCTGGCGGTAGGCCTGCACGGCACGGGCGCAATAGAAGTGCGACTTGGTCCGGCCTTCGATCTTCAACGAGTGCACGCCCATGTGTGTCAGGCGCTCCACATGCTGGATGGCGCGCAGGTCCTTGGCGTTCATGATGTAGGTGCCGTGCTCGTCCTCGAAGGCAGGCATCGCCTCGCCAGGACGGTTGCCCTCCTGGAGCAGGAACACCTGGTCGGTCGGGGCACCGATGCCCAGGGTCGGTTCGACCTCGCGGACGATGTCCCCGGTGATGTCCTGCGTGGCCTCGGTGGCCTGGTATTTCCAGCGGCAGGCATTGGTGCAGGTGCCCTGGTTGGCGTCGCGGCGGTTCAGGTAGCCAGACAGCAGACAGCGCCCGGAATAGGCCATGCACAGGGCGCCATGGACGAACACTTCCAGTTCCATGTCCGGTACCTGCTGGCGGATCTCTTCGATTTCCTCCAGCGACAGCTCGCGCGACAGGATCACCCGGCCCAGGCCCAGGCGCTTCCAGAACTCGACACTGGCCCAGTTCACCGTGTTGGCCTGCACCGACAGGTGGATGGGCATCTGCGGGAAGTGCTCGCGCACCAGCATGATCAGCCCGGGGTCGGACATGATCAGCGCGTCCGGCGCCATCTCGACCACCGGTGTCAAGTCCTTGAGGAAGGTCTTGAGCTTGGCGTTGTGCGGGGCGATGTTCACCACCACGTAGAAGCGCTTGCCCAGGGTATGGGCCTCCTGGATGCCCAGGGCCAGGTTGGCGTGGTCGAACTCATTGTTGCGCACCCGCAGACTGTAGCGCGGCTGGCCGGCGTAGACCGCGTCGGCCCCATAGGCGAAGGCGTAGCGCAGGGTCTTGAGGGTGCCGGCGGGAGCCAGCAGTTCGGGCTTGGCGAGTGAGGTCATGTGCGCACCGGGGCAAAAGGCGCGGATGCTAAGGCCAGCGCCGCGTTGCGGCATTGACCTGGATCAAGCGGCCGGCGATGGCACTTTTGCCGATGCCCTGCGCACTAATGTCCAGGACAGTCGAGGAACCTCCATGAACCCTACCGCTTTGCAGAACAAGGCCCTGGCCGTGCTCCTGACGCTGGTGAGCGTCGCTTTCGCGTGGATCCTGCTGCCGTACTACGGGGCGATCTTCTGGGCGGTGATCCTCGGCATCCTGTTCGCGCCGTTGCAACGTAGCCTGCTGGTGCGTGTCGGCCGGCGACGCAACCTGGCCGCCGCCATCAGCCTGCTGATCTGCTTGCTGATCGCCATCCTGCCGGTGATCGTCATCAGCACCTTGCTGGTGCAGGAAGGCGCCGCGCTCTACCAACGCATCGAAAGCGGGCAACTGGACATCGCCGGCTACCTCGAACGGGGCAAGGACATGCTCCCGGCCTTCGCCCAGAATGGCCTGGACCACATGGGCCTGGGCAACCTGGACGGCCTGCGCGACAAGATCAGCAAGTGGGCGACCCAGGGCAGCCAGTTCCTCGCCAGCCAGGCCTTCAGCTTCGGCCAGGGGACCTTCGACTTCCTGGTGAGCTTCGGCATCATGCTCTACCTGCTGTTCTTCTTCCTGCGCGAAGGCGCGGACCTGGCGCGCAGGGTCCGTCTGGCCGTCCCCCTGCCGGAGCAGCAGAAGCGCCGCCTGCAACTGAAATTCAACCGGGTGGTGCGCGCCACGGTGAAGGGCAACCTGCTGGTGGCCATCACCCAGGGCGCCTTGGGCGGCTTCATCTTCTGGGTGCTGGGCATCCCCAGCGCGCTGGTCTGGGCCGTGCTGATGGCGTTCCTGTCATTGCTGCCGGCGGTGGGGGCGGGGATCGTCTGGGCGCCGGTGGCGCTGTACTTCCTGCTCACCGGGGCGATCTGGCAGGGCGTGGTGCTGACCGCCTTCGGCGTGCTGGTGATCGGCCTGGTGGACAATCTGCTGCGGCCGATCCTGGTGGGCAAGGACACCCGGATGCCCGACTACCTGATCCTGGTCTCCACCCTCGGCGGCCTGGCGGTGTTCGGGCTCAACGGCTTCGTCATCGGTCCGCTGATCGCCGCGTTGTTCATCTCCAGCTGGGCGATCTTCGCCGATACGAAGCCGCAGGTGCAGTTGCCTTCTTGAGCGCTGCGAAGCGACCCCAGGATCGGCCTAGCGGAAGCTGTACGAGACCCCTGCATACACCCCGAACCCTTCCCCCGGCGTCGAGCGAGCAATGTCCCGTCCGCCATCGTCGTACCCCGGCGTCACCGTCGCTGCATACCGCTTGTTGGTCAGGTTGCGCAGGTCCAGCCAGGTCTGCCAGTCCTGCTTCGGCGAGTTCCAGCCCAGGCGCGCACCGAGCAGGGCATAGGCGTCGGCAGGGTAGCTGTTGGCATAGTCGACCTGGACCTTCGAGGCCATCTGGGTATTGAGCCCGGCGTAGAAACCACTCGGCCAGTCGTAGCGCAGCTCGGCCTGGTAGTAGTGCATGGGAATGCCGGGCAGGCGGTTGTCGCCGAACGTGTCGTCGTCGCGGTAGTGGAAATCGCTGAAGGTGTAGGCCTGGCGCAAGGCCAGCCTTCCCGTGCCGGGGCGTTCCCAGAGCGTGCTGTCCAGGCTGGCCTCGACACCCTGGTGCACGGTGGCGCTGGCGTTGAACTCGGCCGCTGGGGTGCCGGGCACGATCTCCACCGCCAGCAGTTCATGGCGCACTTGCGAGTAGTACCAGGCCAGCTCCCAGCGGCCGAAGGCGGCATCGCCCCGGCCGCCCAGCTCCAGCGTGGTGGCGGTCTGGTTCTGCATTTCGATGGGCTGGATCTGCCCACCGCTCACGGCGGGCGCACTCCAGATCAGCGACCACGGATGTGGCGGCTCCACCGAACGGCTCAGGTTGCCATAGACCTGCACGTTCGGGGTGACGTCGTAGCGTAGCCCCAGGCGCGGTGCGTAGTCCCAGTCATGCTGGCTGACCTTGCCGCCTGCGGCAGGGTAGGTGACATCGCTTTCACGGCGGGTATAGATCATCGCCAGGCCTGTGGTCAGCCACAGGTTGGGAACCAGCTCCAGGTCATTGCCCACGTGCAGCACCGTGTCCGAGCCTTGGTAGCTGAAGTCGCGGGTGCGCTCACCGATGACGTCACGATTGCGCGCGAACTGCGAGGCACCGCTGTTGGGCAGGTGCTTGGTGGTGCGCCAACCGACGGTGGTCTTGCTCTCGTGGCCCCACAAGGTGTCGCGGCGCAAATAGTTCAGTGTCCCACTGACATCGGTATAGGCGACCTTCAGCCGCATCGGGCCTTCGCGCAGGTCCATCGGGTAGTCGTGATAGACCAGCCCGGTTTCCAGGCGAGCATCGTCGTCCAGGTAGAAGGTGGTCTTGTTGCCCACCCAGGTGCTGCCCGGTTGCGGGCGGCTGTCGTCGCGGGCCAGGTAGGCTGGGTTGGCATCGCGGGGGTGATGTTTGATCTGCTGCTTGGTCAGGCGCCCGGCCAGTTCGTTCTCGGTTTCCCGGTAGCGCAGGTAGAAGCGCGTCTCGAGGTTCGGATTGAACCGGTAGCCGACGTTGGCGGCGATGCCTTTGGCGCTGCCGCTGCTGTGCTCTTGGTAGCCGTCGTATTCCGCGTCGGTCAGGGCCACGTAGTAGTCGAGGTCGCCCAGCACCTGGCCGGAGCTGATGTGCCGGTGCTGGTAGCCCCGGCTGCCGACTTCATAGCGCAGTTGCAGCGGCGCGGCATCGTAGCCGGTATGGGTCACGTAGTTGATCGCGCCACCCAGGGCCAGGGCGCCCTGGTCGAAACCATTGGCGCCGCGCAGCACTTCGGCACGGCTGAGCCACAGCGGCTCGAACAGCTCGTAGGGCGTGCCACCAGGACCGGTCAGGGGCAGGCCGTCGAACATCGTGTAGACCCCGGAGCCGTGGGCGCCGGGAGCGCGATTGATGCCCGAGCCGCGGATCGACAGCTTGATGCCGTCGTTGCCTGCCGACTGGGCGAACACCCCGGGCTGGTAGGCCAGCACGTCCTGGTTGCTGGCGACGCGGCCCTGGCCTACCTGCTGCATGTCGACCAGATTGCTCGCCCCCGGCACCTCGTGCAGGCGTTGCGCCGCGGCCTCCAGCTCGCCCTGTCGCTGGTCTTCGATCAGTACCTGGCCGAGTTCCACCGGCGCCGCAGCCATTGTCGGTGTGGCGGCGCTGCTGACCAACAGGCCGAAAGCACAAGTGACAGGTGAAACGGGGCGCATCGTACGACTCCAGGTAGAAGGGGCGGCAGGCAATGGAGGTCAGACGCGCGAAAGGCCGCTCAGAGCACGTCCGGCAGCCGGGTGAAGATCCGGGGGCCGCAGGTATGACGTTTTTGTAGCGCGCCGCTTTACAAGGTGCGCTGCTGGAGCGGGGCCGCAGCGGCTTCGTAAGGTGCATGCACATCAACTGTGAACGGCCCTGCGGGCCCGTTTCGACTGTGCAAAGAGAGCGTTCCCATGCATTCCACAATCCCCTGCAAACCTGACCCCGATCACGAGCCACCCGTCCCGCTTACCCGCCGGGAAAGCCAGGTACTGCTCTGGTGTGCCTATGGCAAGACATCCTGGGAAATCGGCCAGATCCTCGGCTGCAAGGAGTCGACCGTGAACTTCCATATCGGCAACGTGCTGCGCAAGTTCGCGGTGAATACGCGCATCGCCGCGGTGATCAAGGCGATCCGCTACGGCATGTTGCAGGACCAGTGATGGGGGCCGTCCTGATGAACTGTGTTTCACACTCCCCGATGCACGATGAGCCGACGCTGCCCGGGCGGCGCTACCTGGCGTGCCACGACCCTTTCTGGCCACGTATCGAGTTGCAGGCGCTGCGCCAACGGCTGCAACTGCCAGGGCATGTCAGCGATACGCAACTGGAGCTCGCCGCGTGGGAGGGGGTCGATATCGCTGCCCGGGAGTTCGCCACCTGGCGGCGCTGCTTGCGCGAGCGCGGCTACCGGCGCCTTGCCGACGTCTCGGGGCATGCCCATGGCCGGGCACTGTCGATCTGCTACCTGCGTCTGGTGGAAGCCGCTACCCGACGTGCACTGGTCCGCCATGCCATGCCGGCGATCAACAGCAGGCAGTGTGAGGTGCCGTATGCATGAGGTCGTGGAGGCTGCCGCGTTGGCTTGGCGGCAGAGCCAGGTCAGTGGCGAGGCACTGGGGTTCGACAGCCAGGCCGTGTTCGGCGCACTGCTTGGCGCCTGGCTGGTCAGCAGCTCACGGCGCAGGCTCAAGGCCTGGGTCGTGATCGGCTCGCGCAGGCCATTGAAGGTATGGCAGCGGATGGTGACGCTGCTCTTGTCTGCGGGCGTGGGCTATCTCTTCACGCCGCTGATGCTGTCGCTGGTGCCTTTTTTATCCAGCGGCGTCGCGGCCTTCGTCGCGGCGGTGGTGGTGATCCCGATCAGCATCAAGGTCATGTTCTGGCTGGATGCGGCCGATCTCAAGGACATCGTCCAGCGCTGGCGACGGGGAGGGTAGCCCTATCGTCCGGCCAGGCGGTTGCTCAGCTCGTCCACACGTTGCTCCAATTGGTAGAGGCGCAACTTGTCCTCGACGTTGGCGCGGATGGCCTGCAGGTCGCCGGGCGACAGGCCCTGCAACTGCCTCATCAGGTCCGGCTCCCAGCCTGGCGCTGTGGTGGCATCCGAGGGGGCGGCTGGCGTACGGGCCTGGGCACCTTCGCCCAGCAACAGCCAGTCGAGGGAAAGCCCGTGTGCCAGCGCCAGGTCTATGCATAACGCATAGGGAATGCGCTCGCGTACTTTCCAACTGCTCAATGTCTGCGGGCTCACGTCGAGGGCCTTGGCAAGCTCTGCGTCGGTGCTGGACCCCGTCATGAGCTTCAAGCGGCCCAGGATTGCAGGAAGGCATTTATTACTCATTATGAATATCCGTAGCGAGCTCTGATAAGATGCGTAGGAAATGAATACTCGATTTGAATATATTGGCAGGATCCCACTCAGCTTCGAATGGTACGCAATATGATAGCGACGAAAAATCCCACATTTGCATGGGCGCATGCCTACGAGAATTGCAGAATTGGCCTACAAGAGTCGGCCTGGGTAATGGACGTACGGGAGCGGGACTGCTCGACATCACCAGGCAGCCTCATGGCGTCCCGGATGTCCGGCAGGAGGTCGATGTGAGTAGCTACAAGCTGGTCTGCCCTCATTGCAACAGCCGAATGCGCATTCGAACCAGCGAAGGGCGGCACGTCTTTCTCAGGGTCGCCTACCTGCAATGCATCAACGAAGCCTGTGGCTGGTCGGTACGTGCCCAGTTCGAGATGACCCATGAGCTATCCCCCAGCGGCATGCCGAACCCCGATGTGCACCTGCCCAGCGCCTATGGCGAACTGCGACGTGCCGCCCGTAATCCAGGCAGGGCAGGCAAGCCGAGCCGTGAGAGTGCCGAGACACCTGGCACGGTATGACATGCCTTTGTGGCCAGCCCATAAAAAAACACCCCGCATGAGCGGGGTGTCTTGTTTCTGCCAGGCGATCAGCCGACCAGTTGCAAGCCGGCTTGTTGCACCAGTTCCAGCAGTGGCTGCGGATACACGCCGAGGACGAAGGCGAGGATGGCGATGGCCAGCAGCATGACGCCGCCGGTGCGCTGTTCCCACTTCAGCGGGGCGTCGTGGCGACGCAGGTTCGGCTCGACCAGGTACAGGGTGACCATGACGCGCAGGTAGTAGTACACGCCGATGGCGCTACCGATCACCAGGGCGCCGACCAGCCACCACAGGTGCGACTCGACGCCGGTAGCGATGATGTAGAACTTGCCGATGAAGCCCGCGGTCAGCGGGATACCGGCCAGCGACAGCATCATCACGGTGAGCACCGCGGTCAGGTACGGACGGCGCCAGAACAGGCCACGGTACTCGTACAGGGCGTCGGCGTCACGGCCGCCGTAAGGCGAGGACATCAGGGTGATCACGCCGAAGGCGCCCAGGCTGGTGATCACGTAGGTGACCAGGTACACGCCGATGGCTTCGGTGGCCAGGCCCTTGCTCGCCACCAGGGCGATCACCAGGTAGCCGAAGTGGGCGATGGACGAGTAACCGAGCAGACGCTTGAGGTTGCTCTGGGTCAGCGCCAGCAGGTTGCCGATCAGGATCGAGGCGACCGCGATCACTGCCAGGACGGTGCTCAGCACGCCGCTGCTGGCAGCAGGGGAGAGCATGAACAGGCGTACCACCACGGCGAACACCGCGACCTTGCTGGCCGTGGCCAGGAACGCGGCGACCGGTGCCGGGGCGCCTTCGTAGACGTCCGGGGTCCACAGGTGGAAGGGCACCAGCGACAGCTTGAATGCCAGGCCGACCAGCATCATGCCCAGGCCCAGTTGGGCCAGCAGGCTCGGCATGCCGGTGCTGGCCAGGGCCTTGCCGATGCCGTCGAAGGTCAGGCTGCCGGCGTCGGCGTACAGCAGGGCCATGCCGAACAGCAGGAAGGCCGAACCCGCCGCAGAGAGCACCATGTACTTGATGCCGGCTTCCAGCGAGCGCTTGTTGAAGAAGGCATACGCCACCAGGCCGTAGACCGGGACCGACAGCAGCTCGAGGCCGATGAACAGGCCAGCCAGGTGGTTGGCGCTGACCAGCACCAGGCCACCCAGGGCAGACATCAGCAGCAGCAGGTACAGCTCTTCGCGGTTGCCTGGGTAGCCCTTTGAGCCCTCGCCCAGGTAGGCGTGGGCGAGGGTGACGCAGGCCAGCGTGGCCACCAGGACCAGCGCCATGTACAGGCAGGCGAACTTGTCGAAGGTGACCAGCGAGGTGACCGCCAGCGGCGCGACCTTCAACGCCGGGAGGATCGACAGCAGGGCCAGGTTCAGGCCCACGGTGGACAGCAGGAAGGTCTGCGAGTGGTTACGGCGCCAGGCGATGGCCAGCATCACCACCACCGTGGTGATGGTGGTGATCAGTATCGGCGCCAATGCGATGAAGTGTTGAGTGGTGAATTCCATAGCGCTCTTACCGGGCCGAAGCGAGTTGAGTGAAAGCGGAACCGAGCCACTGCTGCACACCGCTCATGGTGGCGGCAGAGGTATCCAGGAACGGCTGCGGGTACACGCCCAGCAGGACCAGCAGCACCGCCAGGCCCAGGACCATGACCAGTTCGCGGCCATCCATGCCGGCCAGCACGGCGTCGGTCTTGGTCGGGCCGAAGTAGGCTCGGTGGATCATGATCAGCGAGTACACGGAGCCGAAGACCAAGCCAGTGGTGGCGATCACGGCAATCCATGGCACGCTGGCGAAGCTGCCGATCAGGATCAGGAATTCGCCGACGAAGTTACCGGTGCCCGGCAGGCCCAGCGAGGCGGCGGCGAAGAACAGGCTGATCGCCGGCAGGTAGGCGATGCGGTGCCACAGGCCACCCATCTGGCGCATGTCGCGGGTGTGCAGGCGTTCGTACAGCTGGCCGGCGAGGATGAACAGCGCGGCGGCCGACAGGCCGTGGGCCAGCATCTGGATCACCGCGCCCTGCAGGGCCTGCTGGCTGCCGGAGTAGATGCCGATCAGCACGAAGCCCATGTGCGAGACGCTGGAGAAGGCGACCAGGCGCTTGATGTCGGTTTGCGCGAAGGCCAGGAAGGCACCGTAGAAGATACCGATCAGGCCCAGGGCCATGGCCACCGGCGCGAACTCCGCCGAGGCATTCGGGAACAGCGGCAGGGCGAAGCGCAGCAGGCCATAGGCCGCGGTCTTCAGCAGGATGCCCGCCAGGTCCACGGAGCCTGCGGTCGGCGCCTGGGCGTGGGCGTCAGGCAGCCAGGAGTGGAACGGCACCACCGGCAGCTTCACCGCGAAGGCGATGAAGAAGCCCAGCATCAGCAGGAACTCGGTGCCGGCCGGCATCTGCGCCTTGAGCAGGTCGCTGTAGTTGAAGGTGATGACGCCGGTGGCGTTGTAGTTGACCAGCACCAGGCCGAGGATCGCCACCAGCATGATCAGGCCGCTGGCCTGGGTGAAGATGAAGAACTTGGTCGCGGCGTAGATCCGGGTCTTCTTGCCGTCCGCGGAGCTGTGACCCCAGAGCGCGATGAGGAAGTACATCGGCACCAGCATCATTTCCCAGAAGAAGAAGAACAGGAACAGGTCCAGGGCCAGGAACACACCGACCACGCCACCGAGGATCCACATCAGGTTGAGGTGGAAGAAGCCGACATGGCGCTGGATCTCTTTCCAGGAGCACAGCACCGACAGCACGCCGAGCAGGCCGGTCAGCAGGATCATCAGCAGTGACAGGCCATCGAGGGCCAGGTGGATGCTGATGCCGAAGCGCTGGATCCACTGGAGCTTGTATTCCAGGGTCCAGGCCGGTTCCGCGCCCGGAGCCGGGGCCAGGGTGTAGTCGCCGTTGCCCCACAGCCACAGGCCGATACCGAGCAACAGGGACATGGTCAGCAGCGCGATCCAGCGGGGCAGGGTGGTGCCGAAGCGCTCACCCAGCCAGCACAGGAGGCCGCCGATGAAGGGGATCAGGATCAGCCAAGGCAGAATCATGACGGGTTCGTTTCCTTTCGCAAAGTCGCAAGGTTCATAGTCATACCGCAGCCATCAGCACGGCACCGAGCACGAGCACGGCACCCACGGCGATCGAGGCGGTGTACCAGCGCAGCTGGCCGGTCTCGGTCTTGCTCATGGCGACGTGACCGCCGCGTGCCATCCGAGGAATCAGGCCGATGCTGCGGTCAACCGGATCCTTGCGCAGGATGTGGCTGATCAGCAGGTAGGGTTTGACGAACAGCTTGTCGTAGATCCAGTCGAAGCCCCAGGCAGCGAACCACCAGGCCGACAGGACACGACCGATGCCGCTGCTGGCGATGGCGGTGACCAGGCGACGCTTGCCCAGGAACAGCACCGCCGCCAGCAGGATACCGGCGATGGCGATGGCGCCCGAGGCGATCTCCAGGCTGTGCTTGGCTTCGCCGCCGGCATGGCCGACGCTCTCAGGCAGCACGCCGGCCAGCGGCGGATGGATCCAGGCACCGATGAAGGTCGACAGCACGATCAGCACGCCCAGCGGCAGCCAGTGGGCGATGCCGTGGCCAGCGTGGGCTTCGGTCTTGGCTTCGCCGTGGAAGGCGATGAAGATCAGCCGGAAGGTGTACAGCGAGGTCATGAATGCACCGACCAGGCCGGCGTACAACAGGCCGGTGTGGCCGCTGGCGAAGGCTTCCCAGAGGATCTCGTCCTTGGAGTAGAAGCCGACGGTCAGGATCGGCAGGGCCGCCAGGGCGGCGCCACCGACCACGAAGCTGGCGTAGGCCAGCGGCAGTTTCTTCCACAGGCCGCCCATCTTGAAGATGTTCTGCTCGTGGTGGCAGGCATTGATCACCGCACCGGAGGCAAGGAACAGCAGGGCCTTGAAGAATGCGTGGGTCATCAGGTGGAAGATCGCCGCGTCCCAGGCACCCACGCCGAGCGCCAGGAACATGTAGCCGATCTGGCTCATGGTCGAGTAGGCGAGGATACGCTTGATGTCGGTCTGTACCAGGGCGGCGAAGCCGGCCAGGACCAGGGTCACGCCACCGACGATGCCGACCAGGTGCAGGATGTCTGGCGCCAGGGCGAACAGGCCGTGGGTACGGGCGATCAGGTAGACGCCCGCGGTCACCATGGTCGCGGCGTGGATCAGCGCCGAGACCGGGGTCGGGCCGGCCATCGCGTCGGCGAGCCAGGTCTGCAGCGGCAGCTGGGCCGACTTGCCGACCGCACCGCCGAGCAGCATCAGGGTCGCCAGGACCATCCAGGTGTCGCCAGCCTGGAACTTCTGCGGTGCCAGCACCAGCAGCTCCTGGACGTTCAGGGTACCCAGCTGGACGAACAGGATGAACAGGCCGATGGCCATGAACACGTCGCCGACACGGGTGACGATGAAGGCCTTCAGGGCTGCGTTGCCGTTGTTGCGGTTGCTGTAGTAGAAACCGATCAACAGGTACGAGCACAGGCCCACGCCTTCCCAACCGAAGTAGATGAACAGCAGGTTGTCGCCCAGCACCAGGAACAGCATGCTGGCGATGAACAGGTTGGTGTAGGCGAAGAACCGCGAATAGCCGGCTTCACCGCGCATGTACCAGGAGGCGAACAGGTGGATCAGGAAGCCGACGCCGGTGACCACGCCGAGCATGGTGACCGACAGGCCGTCCAGGTACAGGGTGAAGTTCGGCGCGAAGCCGTCCACCGACATCCACTGCCACAGCAGCTGGCTGTACGCGCCACCTTCAGGCGGTGCGACGTTGAACTGCCAGATCACGTAGGCGGCCACCGCGGCCGAGAGACCGACGGAGCCGACGCCGATCAGCGCGGACAGGTTCTCCGAGAACCGACCGCGGGAGAACGACAGCAGCAGGAAGCCGATCAGGGGAAAGACGAAAGTCAGGAAGAGAAGGTTCATCCGCGCATCTCACTGGCAGCATCGATGTCGAGAGTGTGGAAGCGGCGATACAGCTGCAGCAGGATCGCCAGGCCAATGCTGGCCTCGGCCGCCGCCAGGCTGATCACCAGGATGAACATCACCTGTCCATCCGGTTGCACCCAGCGGCTGCCGGCGACGATGAACGCCAGGGCAGAGGCGTTCATCATGACTTCCAGGCTCATGAGTACGAAGAGAATGTTGCGCCGGACCATCAGGCCGACCAGACCGAGGCAGAACAGGATGCCGGCGACTGCCAGACCGTGCTCGAGAGGGATAGCAGGCATGATTTACTCCTTCGCCTCGTTGCGGCCCAGGTGGAAGGCCGTGACGGCTGCGGCGAGCAGCAGCATCGAGGCCAGTTCGACCACCAGCAGGTAAGGACCGAACAGGCTGATGCCGACGGTCTTGGCGTCCACGGTGGTACCGCTGATGGCCGCGCCGCTCGGCTCGGCGAACAGCACGTAGAGCAGCTCCAGCAGCAGCAGGGCGGCCAGGAATACCGGCCCGGCCCAGATGCCTGGCTTGAGCCAGCCGCGTTCCTGGGCGACCGAGGCCGGCCCGAGGTTGAGCATCATCACCACGAAGACGAACAGCACCATGATGGCGCCAGCGTAGGCGATCACTTCCAGGGCGCCGGCGAACGGTGCACCCAGGGAGAAGAAGATCATCGCCACGGAGATCAGGGAAATGATCAGGTAGAGCAGGGCGTGCACGGGGTTGGTGCCGGTCACCACCCGAAGGGTGGAGACCACGGCGATCCCGGATGCGAAGTAGAAAGCGAATTCCATCTTTCTGTCCTTATGGGAGCAAGCTCTTCACGTTGATCGGCTCGGCTTCGTTCTGCGCGGCGCCTTTCGGCTTGCCGGCGATGGCCATGCCCGCAACACGGTAGAAGTTGTAGTCAGGGTTCTTGCCGGGGCCGGAGATCAGGAGGTCTTCCTTCTCGTACACCAGGTCCTGACGCTTGAACTCGGCCATTTCGAAATCCGGGGTCAGCTGGATCGCGGTGGTCGGGCACGCTTCCTCGCACAGGCCGCAGAAGATGCAGCGCGAGAAGTTGATGCGGAAGAACTCCGGATACCAGCGGCCGTCCTCGGTCTCGGCCTTCTGCAGCGAGATGCAGCCTACCGGGCAGGCCACCGCGCAGAGGTTGCACGCCACGCAGCGCTCCTCGCCGTCGGGGTCGCGGGTCAGGACGATGCGGCCACGGTAGCGCGGCGGCAGGTACACAGGTTCTTCGGGGTACTGCAGGGTGTCGCGCTTGCGGAACCCGTGGGAAAATATCATCGCCAGGCTGCGCAGCTGGGTGCCGGTGCCCTTAACGATATCGCCGATATATTTGAACATGGGTCAAATCCTCACTGGGCCGCGACGGCTGGCGTGTTGTAGAGCACGATCGCAGCGGTCACCAGCAAATTGATCAGGGTCAGCGGCAGGCAGAACTTCCAGCTGAAGTCCATCACCTGGTCATAGCGTGGGCGCGGGATCGAGGCGCGCAGCAGGATGAACAGCATGATGAAGAACGCGGTCTTGAGCGCGAACCACAGGAACGGTACCTGTGGCAGCAGGCCGAACGGGCCGTGCCAGCCGCCGAAGAACAGGGTCACCAGCAGCGCCGAGATCAGGATGATGCCGATGTACTCGCCGACGAAGAACATGCCCCACTTCATGCCGGCATACTCGATGTGGTAGCCGTCGGCCAGTTCCTGTTCCGCTTCCGGCTGGTCGAACGGGTGACGGTGGGTCACGGCGACGCCAGCGATGAAGAAGGTGCAGAAGCCGAAGAACTGCGGAATGATGAACCACAGGTTCTGCGCCTGGTAGTCGACGATGTCGCGCATGTTGAACGAACCGGCCTGAACCACCACGCCCATCAGCGCCAAGCCCAGGAACACTTCGTACGATACGGTCTGCGCCGAGGCCCGCAGGCTGCCGAGCAGGGCGTACTTGTTGTTCGACGACCAGCCGGCGAACAGCACCGCGTAGACCGAAAGGCCGGCCATGGCGAAGAAGAACAGCAAGCCGATGTTCAGGTCGGCAACGCCCCAGGTGGGGGTGATCGGGATGATCACGAAGGCGATCAGCAGGGCGCTCATGGCCACCACGGGCGCCAGGGTGAAGATCATGCGATCGACGAAGGGCGGGTTCCAGTCTTCCTTGAAGAACATCTTCAGCATGTCGGCGGCGATCTGGAACATGCCGAACGGGCCGACGCGGTTCGGACCGTAGCGGTCCTGCCACCAGCCCAGCAGGCGGCGCTCGACGAAGCTGAGCAGCGCGCCGCAGACCACCACCGCCAGCAGGACCACGATGGCCCTGACGACGGAGAGGATCACTTCGATCACTTCGGGGGTGAACCAGCTCATTGTGCTGCCTCCTGCAGGCCTTCGACGGTTGCGCCGAAGATCGCTGGCGGAATACCGGCCAGGCCTTTCGGCAGGGCGACCAGGCCTGCGCCCAGCTGTTCATTGACACGCAGCGGCAGGCGCAGCGACTGGCCCGCCACGTTCAGGCTGAGCAGGGCGCCGTCGTTGACGCCCAGGCGGTCGGCCTCGGACTTGGCCAGGGCCACGTAGGCGGCCGGAATGCGCTCCTGCACCGGGGCGGCACGCGACGAGTTCTCCTCGCTGCCGAACAGGTGGTAGAAGGGCACGGCCTGCCAGGTGCCACGGGCCGGGTTGAAGGCGCCCGGGATGGCGGTGAACCAGTTCAGGCGATCGCCTTGAGACTCGATCAGGCGGATACCTGGGTCGCCCGCGCGCAGGTGACCACCGACCTCGTCCTGGAACTTGTTCCAGGCCTGCGGCGAGTTCCAGCCCGGCGACCAGGCGAACGGCACCTGCTGGCGCGGCTCGGCGCTGCCCGAGTAGCCTTCCATGGAGAAGGCGAAGGCGCTGTCCTTGTCTTGCGGGGTGCGTGGCTCATGCACGCTGATGTTGGCGCGCATCGCGGTACGGCCGGAGTAGCGCAACGGCTCGCGCGCCAGCTTCAGGCCCTTGATGCGGAACGCGGCGCTCGGCGCGGCATTGACGATGCCGGCCAGTTGCGGTGCGGCTTCGGCGCAGGCGCTGGTGACGTGGTCCAGCTGGGTCCAGTCGACCGGCTTGTTCAGCAGGGTGGCACGCAGGGCGTGCATCCAGCGCCAGCCTTCGTGGATCAGGATGCTGCTGTCCAGGTACTGCGGGTCGAATACCTGGAAGAAGCGCTGGGCACGGCCTTCCTGGCTGACCAGGGTGCCGTCGCCTTCGGCGAAGGAGGCAGCTGGCAGCACCAGGTGGGCGCGAGCGGTGGTGGCAGTCTTGGAGTGGTCGGCGACGATCACCACCTTGGCCGCGGCCAGGGCCGCATCGACCTTGGCGGCCGGCACCCGGGCGTACAGGTCGTTCTCCAGTACCACGATGGCGTCGGCCTTGCCGCTGATCACCGCGTCCAGCGCGGCGTCCACGGACTCGCCGCCCATCATGGCCATGCCCAGGCTGTTGGCTTCGGGCACCACGAGGCTCAGCGAACCGTTCTTCTCGCGCAGCTTCAGGGCCTTGGCGATGTTGGCGGCGGCCTCGATCAGCGCCGGGTCGGCCAGCGACGTACCGGCCACGACCAGCGGACGCTGGGCGGCGACCAGGGCATCGGCGATACGCTGGGCCAGGGCCTTGGCTTCGCTGTCCAGGCCCTCGACGGCCGGAGCGCTCGGGTCGATGGCGTGGGCCACGGCGAAGCCCAGGCGGGCGAGGTCGGCCGGGGCTGCGTGGACGCATTCCTCGGCGACGTCGTCGAGCTTGGTCTCGGCCAGGCTGGCGATGAACAGCGGGTACAGGGCGTGCTGGCCGATGTTCTTCACCGCGGCGTCGAGCCACGGCTGGACCTTCATGGCGTCGGCCATGGCCTCGGCCTTGCCCTTGGTGGCCTGGCGCACGGCCAGGGCGACACGGGCGGCGGTCTGGGTCAGGTCCTCGCCGAGGACGAACACGGCATCGTGGTCCTCGATCTCGCGCAGGGTCGGCACGGGCAGCGGGCTGTCGTTCAGCACGTTCAGGGCCAGGCGCACGCGGGCCAGCTCACCGGCCTCCATGCCCGAGTAGAAGTACTCGGCACCGACCAGCTCGCGCAGGCCGTAGTTGCTCTCCAGGCTCGCGCGCGGCGAGCCGATGCCGACGATGGTGCGGCCGCGCAGCAGGTCGGCAGCCTTGTCCAGGGCGGCGTCCAGGCCCAGCTTGGTACCGTCGGCGAGCATCGGCTGGCGCGGACGGTCCTTGCGGTTGACGTAGCCATAGCCGAAGCGGCCACGGTCGCACAGGAAGTACTGGTTGACCGAGCCGTTGAAGCGGTTCTCGATACGGCGCAGTTCGCCGTAGCGCTCGCCGGGGCTGATGTTGCAGCCGCTGGAGCAGCCGTGGCAGATGCTCGGGGCGAACTGCATGTCCCACTTGCGGTTGTAGCGCTCGGAGTGGGTCTTGTCGGTGAACACACCGGTCGGGCAGACCTCGGTCAGGTTGCCGGAGAACTCGCTCTCCAGCACGCCGTCCTCGACGCGACCGAAGTACACGTTGTCGTGGGCGCCGTAGACACCCAGGTCGGTGCCGCCGGCATAGTCCTTGTAGTAGCGCACGCAGCGGTAGCAGGCAATGCAGCGGTTCATCTCATGGGCGATGAACGGGCCGAGGTCCTGGTTCTGGTGGGTACGCTTGGTGAAACGGTAGCGGCGCTCGTTGTGGCCGGTCATTACCGTCATGTCCTGCAGGTGGCAGTGACCGCCTTCCTCGCACACCGGGCAGTCGTGCGGGTGGTTGGTCATCAGCCATTCGACGACGCTGGCGCGAAACGCCTTGGACTCTTCATCGTCGATGGAGATCCAGGTGCCGTCGGAGGCAGGGGTCATGCAGGACATGACGATACGACCACGGGTGTCGTTCTCGTCGGTGTACTGCTTGACCGCGCACTGCCGGCAGGCACCGACGCTACCGAGCGCCGGGTGCCAGCAGAAATAGGGGATGTCGAGGCCGAGTGACAGACAGGCCTGTAACAGGTTGTCCGCACCGTTGACTTCGAGCGCTTTGCCGTCTACGTGGATAGTGGCCATGGTTCAAAGTTCTTCGTTGGCCCGCGTGAGCAGGCGTGGCTAATGGAAATCGGTGTGCCTGCGGCTCGCGCGGTGAGGGCCGGGCGAGCCTGCGAGGCCGGCGGGTGGCACGGACCACCCGCGCTTCATCTTGTTATGCGCCGACCACGATCGGCTTGGCCAGGTTCGGGCGCAGGGCCTCGCTGCCCGTGTGGGCGGCGACGCCGGCCTCGAACTCCGACCGGAAATACTTGATGGCACTGCCCAGCGGCTCGACGGCGCCCGGGGCGTGGGCGCAGAAGGTGCGGCCGGGGCCGAGGAAGTTGACCAGGCCCAGCAGGGTCTCGATGTCTTCCGGTTTGCCTTGGCCCTTCTCCAGGGCGCGGAGCATCTTCACGCTCCAGGGCAGGCCGTCGCGGCACGGGGTGCACCAGCCGCAGGACTCGCGGGCGAAGAACTCCTCCATGTTGCGCAGCAGCGACACCATGTTGATGCTGTCGTCCACCGCCATGGCCAGGCCCGTGCCCATGCGCGTACCGACCTTGGCGATGCCGCCGGCGTACATTTGCGCATCCAGGTGTTCGGGCAGCAGGAAGCCGGTACCGGCGCCGCCTGGCTGCCAGCACTTGAGCTTGTAGCCGTCGCGCATGCCACCGGCATAGTCCTCGAACAGCTCGCGGGCGGTGACGCCGAACGGCAGCTCCCACAGGCCCGGGTTCTTCACCTTGCCGGAGAAGCCCATCAGCTTGGTGCCGTGGTCCTCGCTGCCTTCGCGGGCCAGCGACTTGTACCAGTCGACGCCGTTGCCAACGATGGCTGGCACGTTGCACAGGGTCTCGACGTTGTTGACGCAGGTCGGCTTGCCCCACACGCCGACGGCGGCAGGGAAGGGCGGCTTGGAGCGCGGGTTGGCGCGGCGGCCTTCCAGGGAGTTGATCAGTGCGGTCTCTTCACCGCAGATGTAGCGCCCGGCACCGGTGTGCACGAACAGCTCGAAGTCGAAGCCCGAACCGAGGATGTTCTTGCCCAAGAGGCCCGCGGCCTTGGCTTCGTCGATGGCGCGGTTGAGGTGCTTCGCCGCGGTGGTGTACTCGCCGCGCAGGAAGATGTAGCCGCGGTAGGCCTTCAGGGCGCGGGCGCTGATCAGCATGCCTTCGACCAGCAGATGGGGCTGTTGCTCCATCAGCATGCGGTCCTTCCAGGTGTTGGGCTCCATCTCGTCCGCGTTGCACAGCAGGTAGCGGATGTTCAAGGACTCGTCCTTGGGCATCAGGCCCCACTTCACGCCGGTGGGGAAGCCCGCGCCGCCACGGCCCTTGAGGCCGGAATCCTTGACGGTCTGGACGATGTCGTCCTGGGACATTTCGGCCAACGCCTTGCGGGCGGCGGCATAGCCGTTCTTGGCCTGGTACTCGTCGAGCCACACCGGCTCGCCGTCGTCGCGCAGGCGCCAGGTCAGCGGATGGGTTTCGGCCGAACGCGCGATGCGGTTGGCCGGGCCGAAGGAAGTGATGGTCATGCGTAGCCCTCCAGCAGCTTGGCAACGCCGGCAGGTTGCACGTCGCCAAAGGTGTCGTCGTCGATCATCAGGGCCGGGGCCTTGTCGCAGTTGCCCAGGCAGCAGACCGGCAGCAGGGTGAAGCGGCCGTCCGGGGTGGTCTGGCCGAGGCCGATGCCCAGTTCGCTCTGGATCTGGCTGACCACCGACTCATGGCCGCCGATGTAGCAGACCATGCTGTCGCAGACGCGGATGATGTGACGGCCGACCGGCTGGCGGAAGATCTGGCTGTAGAAGGTGGCCACGCCCTCGACGTCGCTGGCGGGGATGCCGAGGACTTCGCCGATGGCGTAGATGGCGCCGTCCGGCACCCAGCCGCGTTCCTTCTGGACGATCTTCAGGGCTTCGATGGACGCCGCGCGCGGGTCCTCGTAGTGGTGCATCTCGTGCTCGATGGCCGAGCGCTCGGTTTCGCTCAGGACGAAACGGTCGGTTTGGATAAGCGTGCTGTTCATGCTTAGCGGTCCACGTCAGCCATAACGAAGTCGATACTGCCCAGGTACGCGATGAGGTCGGCGACCATGCTGCCGCGGATCACCGAAGGGATCTGCTGCAGGTGCGCGTAGCTCGGGGTGCGGATCCGGGTGCGGTAGCTCATGGTGCCGCCATCGCTCGTCAGGTAGTAACTGTTGATGCCCTTGGTCGCCTCGATCATCTGGAACGACTCGTTGGCCGGCATGACCGGGCCCCACGAGACTTGCAGGAAGTGCGTGATCAGGGTCTCGATGTGCTGCAGGGTGCGCTCTTTCGGTGGCGGCGTGGTCAGCGGGTGATCCGCCTTGTACGGGCCTTCCGGCATGTTGCGCAGGCACTGGTCGATGATGCGGATGCTCTGGCGCATCTCCTCGACGCGGACCATGCAGCGATCGTAGGCATCGCCGTTGTGGGCCAGCGGGACTTCGAACTCGAAATTCTCGTAGCCGGAGTAGGGGCGCGCCTTGCGCAGGTCGAAGTCGCAACCGGTGGACCGCAGGCCGGCGCCGGTGGTGCCCCACTCCAGGGCTTCCTTGGTGTTGTAGGCGGCAACGCCGATGGTCCGGCCGCGCAGGATGCTGTTCTGCAGGGCGGCCTTTTCGTATTCGTCCAGGCGCTTGGGCAGCCAGTCGACGAAGTCCTTGACCAGCTTGTCCCAGCCGCGTGGCAGGTCGTGGGCGACACCGCCGATGCGGTACCAGGCCGGGTGCAGGCGGAAACCGGTGATCGCCTCGATCACGGTGTAGGCGCGCTGGCGGTCGGTGAAGGTGAAGAACACCGGGGTCATGGCGCCGACGTCCTGGATGTAGGTACCCAGGAACAGCAGGTGGCTGGTGATCCGGAAGAACTCGGCCAGCATCACGCGGATGGTGTCGACCTTCTCCGGCACCTTGATGCCGGCCAGCTTCTCGACGGCCAGTACGTACGGCAGGTTGTTCATCACCCCGCCGAGGTAGTCGATACGGTCGGTGTAGGGGATGAAGCTGTGCCAGGACTGGCGTTCGGCCATCTTCTCGGCGCCACGGTGGTGGTAGCCGATGTCCGGGACGCAGTCGACGATCTCTTCGCCGTCCAGCTGCAGGACGATACGGAAGGCACCGTGGGCGGATGGGTGGTTGGGGCCGAGGTTGAGGAACATGTAGTCCTCGTGGGTACCGTGGCGCTTCATGCCCCAGGCTTCGGGGTTGAAGCGTGCCGATTCCTCTTCGAGCTGCTGCTTGGCCAGGTTCAGGCTGTACGGGTCGAACTCGGTGGCGCGCGCCGGGAAGTCCTTGCGCAGCGGGTGGCCTTCCCAGGTCGGCGGCATGAGGATGCGCGACAGGTGCGGGTGGCCGGCGAAGTCGATGCCGAACATGTCCCAGACTTCGCGCTCGTACCAGTTGGCGTTGGGCCAGATGCTGGTGACCGACGGCAGGTTCAGGTCGCCCTCGCTGAGCGAAACCTTGATCATCACGTCGCTGTTACGCTCGACCGACAGCAGGTGGTAGAACACGCTGAAGTCGGCGGCCGGCAGGCCACGGCGCTGGGTGCGCAGGCGTTCGTCGACGCCATGCAGGTCGTACAGCATGCTGTACGGCTTGGCGACGTTGCGCAGGAAGCTGAGGACGTCTTTGAGCTGGGCGCGGTTCACCCACAGGACCGGCATGCCGGTGCGGGTTTCCTGGGCGACGAATGCCTCGGCGCCAAAACGATTGTGCAGTTCGACGACCACATCCTGGTCGTCAGCCTTGTAAGGCGGAATATAAATAGCGGTGTCCGCTGTCATGGTCTCGGTCGCTTTGAGTCAACGTAGAGAATGAAGCCAGGCCGCCGGCTCCTTCGGGAGCGGGCGGCATGTCGCTGGATCAGACTTCGTCGGGGCTGCGCAGGTTGGTGACCTGGATGCGCTGTTCACGACGCAGGTCTTTCTGGGCGGGCATCTCGGCACGATAAATGCCTTGATCGCCGACGACCCAGGAAAGCGGGCGTCGCTCCTGGCCGATCGACTCCTGCAGCAGCATCAGGCCTTGCAGGAAAGCTTCGGGGCGAGGCGGGCAGCCAGGCACGTAGACGTCCACGGGGAGGAACTTGTCGACCCCCTGAACGACCGAGTAAATGTCGTACATGCCACCGGAGTTGGCACACGAGCCCATGGAAATCACCCACTTCGGCTCGAGCATCTGCTCGTACAGGCGCTGGATGATCGGCGCCATCTTGATGAAGCAGGTACCGGCGATGACCATGAAGTCGGCCTGGCGCGGCGAGGCCCGGATGACTTCGGCGCCGAAGCGGGCGATGTCGTGGGGCGCCGTGAAGGCCGTGGTCATTTCCACGTAGCAGCAGGACAGGCCGAAGTTGTACGGCCAGAGGGAGTTCTTGCGACCCCAGTTGACCGCGCCACGCAGCACATCTTCGAGCTTGCCCATGAAGATGTTCTTGTGGACCTGGTCCTCTAGCAGCTGATCGGTGACGGTTTCCCGATCACCGACAGGATACTGCTCGTTGGGCGCATCCGGATCGATTCTGGTGAGATTGTATTGCATGCCAAAGCCTCATTGTTTCAGCTTCGCTTGCCGCTTGCGGCGACCCTCGGGCGCCCAATCGAGCGCCCCGACCCGCCAAAGGTAGACAAGACCTGCCAACAGAATTGCTATGAAAACGAGTGCTTCGACGAATCCGGTCCAGCCGCTTTCGCGCACCGACACGGACCATGCAAAGAGAAAGAGGGCTTCGATATCGAAGATCACGAACAGCATCGCGACCAGATAGAATTTGGCGGACAGGCGCAGGCGGGCGCTGCCGACGGGCAGCATGCCCGATTCGAAGGGTTCGTTCTTGGCGCGACCCCAAGCCTTGCTGCCGAGCAGGCTGGAGAGGCCGAGCATGAAGGCGCACAGGCCGACGACACCCAGGAGGAAGATGGCAAAGCCCCAGTTGTGGGCGATGAGTCCTGCCGAATCGGACATGTTGGAAATCCTTATACAGAGACCCAGCTCTGCAGTCTGAAATAAGTAGAGCGGCGACTCGGTGTCGCGGATGCAGTGACCAAATGTCGCAGCTGAATCAATCGCGCTGATTTTATGGGTAAACCCACAGCAAGTAAAATTTCTGTGGCAAATTTATTCGTAGGATTAAGAACAAAAATCTTTCGTAAATGGCTGAAAGCCTTGAGTTTCGGGCATTGCGCATGCTTTTGTTAATTATGTTTCTTGCGTGGCGTAATGACTGGGCATCATCGTAATGATAATTAATTTCATTTAACTTGGCGTTCGACATTCTAAGAGGGCCGAATCTTGCAAAGTTCACTGCGCGTCCTCGCTGCATTGCAAATGCGAAAGGCTCTCGTTCTAGCAGTTGCGCGCGTCACCTGCACCGCTCTGGATCAATGCTTTATCGATTGAGCTCCCGTTGGCCAGCAGAGAGCATATATAGAAGAGGTAGTGGCCAGGGCCAGAACGGCCTGTCGGTTTGGGAGGCAGCCCAAGTGACAGTGCTGCTTCAAGCATAGACATAGATGTCGATCCGTGCGCTGCACTTGTAGCAGGTGTTCTCCAATGCGGGTCAGGCAAGGCCGCTCAACTGCTGTTCGGGGCTGTGCAGCAGCCCCACGATGTCGCCTCGCTAGCGGGGTTGAATGCCAGTGTGACAGGTGGTTCTGTATACACCGCCAGCAAGCACGCGTTAGTTGGTATGACTAGAGCGGTCGCGAAGGAGTATGCCCCTTATGGCGTGCGGGCCAATGCTGTCTGTCCGGGCTTTGTGTCAACACCATTGGCAGAACAGGTGTTGGGGAACAAGTTTGATGCGGTACGCGCCTCGCAGCCTATGGCGAGAGTTTGTGAGGCCCATGAAGTCGCTGAGCTTGTGTACTGGCTTAGCTCCGAAGCAGCTTCTTTCGTGACTGGCGTGGCGGTGCCAATAGACGGTGGATTCCGGGCTTAGAGTTTCCTCGGCGTTTTCATGGAGCGTCTGCATTTAAGACCTACGTCATCGCTGTTGGGTGGCCTCAAGTAGGTCTGACCCTGGTTTTTGCACTGGCCTGTCCCGGCCTCTTCGCGGGTAAGCTACCCGCGAAAGGGCCGGTGCAGACAAAATGAAAGGCCCAAGGCTTTCACAAGCCCCGGGCCTTTGTTCAACAGCAACCCACTATCAGTGGAACTGCTCTTCCTCGGTCGAGCCGGTCAGTGCCGTCACCGACGAAGCACCACCCTGGATCACGGTGGTCATGTCGTCGAAGTAGCCGGTGCCGACTTCCTGTTGGTGCGCCACGAAGGTGTAACCCTTGCTGGCGTCGGCGAATTCCTGCTCCTGCAGCTTCACGTAGGCGGTCATGTCGTTGCGGGCGTAGTCGTGCGCCAGGTTGAACATGCCGTGCCACATGTTGTGGATGCCCGCCAGGGTGATGAACTGGTGCTTGTAGCCCATGGCCGACAGCTCGCGCTGGAACTTGGCGATGGTGGCGTCGTCCAGGTTCTTCTTCCAGTTGAAGGACGGCGAGCAGTTGTACGACAGGATCTGGTCCGGGTACTCCTTCTTGATCGCCTCGGCGAAGCGGCGAGCTTCCTCCAGGTCCGGCTTGGCGGTTTCGCACCAGATCAGGTCGGCGTACGGGGCGTAGGCCAGGCCGCGGGAAATGGCCTGGTCGAGGCCGGCGCGTACCTTGTAGAAGCCTTCACGGGTGCGCTCGCCAACCACGAACGGCTGGTCGTACGGGTCGCAGTCGCTGGTCAGCAGGTCAGCGGCGTTGGCGTCGGTGCGGGCCAGGATGATGGTCGGCACGCCGGCGACGTCTGCAGCCAGGCGAGCGGCGACCAGTTTCTGCACGGCTTCCTGGGTCGGCACCAGGACCTTGCCGCCCATGTGACCGCATTTTTTCACCGAGGCCAGCTGGTCTTCGAAGTGCACGCCGGCGGCGCCTGCTTCGATCATGTTCTTCATCAGCTCGTAGGCGTTCAGCACGCCGCCAAAACCGGCCTCGGCGTCAGCCACGATCGGTGCGAAGTAGTCGACGTAGCCATCGTCGCCCGGGTTCTTGCCGGCTTTCCACTGGATCTGGTCGGCGCGTCGGAAGGCGTTGTTGATACGCTTGACCACGGTGGGGACCGAGTCGACCGGATACAGCGACTGGTCAGGGTACATGGACTCGGCCGAGTTGTTGTCGGCGGCCACCTGCCAACCGGACAGGTAGATGGCCTGGATGCCGGCCTTCACCTGCTGGACTGCCTGGCCGCCGGTCAGGGCGCCCATGCAGTTGACGAAATCTTTCTCGGGGCGGAAGGACGGGTGGGCACCTTCGGTGACCAGCTTCCACAGTTTTTCTGCACCCAGGCGGGCCAGGGTGTGCTCCGGCTGCAGGGAACCACGCAGACGCACGACATCGGCGGCGGTGTAGGTACGGGTCACGCCTTTCCAGCGCGGGTTCTCGGCCCAGTCTTTCTCAAGGGCTGCAATTTGCTGTTCGCGTGTCAGTGCCATGGAAATAAAACCTCGTCGCATCAGTCTTGGTGAAGTAAGTGCTTGTGCTCGGCGCGGATCGGAGGCTTGGCGGCCTTGCTCGGCGGAAGGGCGACTGCGAACGGGGAGGCTCGAAGGGGAAGGGGGGCAGGCCGGGCGAGGTGTGGCGACAGGTCGGCTCGTGGTTGCCTCGCTGTATGGCGACAGGACTGCCGGGTACTGCGGTGATGCGCTTCCGTCCCTCGGGACAACTTCTTCGTTGCAGTCGCAATCCCGTCGAACCGCCTTGTGGGCCGTATGGACACGAGACGCCCCCAGGGGTGGGAGGAGCGCATCTCGAAGGCCCTTGCCAGGGCCTCTGATTAGCGGGAGCGAGGCCATCATGCCCTTGGGAAAAAGTGCCTGTCAAATGTTTTGTAGTGGTTTTTTTCTATTACTACATCCTTGGTCTAATACGACTCTCTGGTCAGTTTCAAGGCCCTGGGTCGAGGCCTTGAATTGCCTGGGATCACTCCAGAAGGTCGACTTTGACGCGCAGTGTTGTGTTTTCACCGCGCTGCGTGCTGTAGCTGAGGCTCGAGGCGTTACGTTCGGCCTGGCTCTGCTGGTTGTACCCCGCCAGGGGGATCCACTCGCCGAGCTTGCCGGTGACCGTCGTGTCGGTGCTCTGGACTTTTACTACATCCTGACGTTCGCTGCTGATCCTGTCGTTATTGCTGCTTATTTGCAGACGAACCGTATCTCCGCTCAGGTTCGGGGTGACGTAGAAACCCTGGGTGACATTACGGTATTCGGTATCGCTCTGGATGCGTCCGTAACCATCGGTATGGGTGCTGGTGATGGGGATGCTCTGGCCCACCTGGATCAACGCGGGCACACCCTCGCTGGCCTGGATCTGCTGTAGGCCGCCGTCGCGATTGGCGGTGCCGTAGCGGATGATCCGCGCGTTGCCGCGGTTGTCCTGGAAATTGCTGTCGTTGTTGTCGACGCTGATCAACAGGCGCTTGGGGGCGGTGTCGAGTTGTTGCAGCAGGGCGCGCAGGTCGTCGATGCGCTCGGGGCTGGCATTGACGATCAGCTTGTTCTCGAAGGCGCTGACGCTGCCGTCCTTGCCCAGGAAGGACTGGACGGTGGGCAACAGTTCGGCGCTGGTGCGGTGCTGCAGCGCCAGCACCTCGGTGGCGGCCTGGGCGGCGAGGCTGGCGGCCAGCAGCAGGGAAGCGATGAGGGGGCGTAGCGGCATGTCCATGATCTCCGCAGGTGGAATGATCATGATGGCAAATTTGTCGAGGGTGTGCCGGGTGTGGATCACAGGGCAGGGTGGTTTTGCTTGATTTTGGTTGCCTGCGAGGCGCTATGAACCTTTGCGCTCACCTGGCAGTCGCAGCAAAAGAAGACCACGGGACCGCCTGCATGAAGTGCGCTTTCGCCTTGCTGCCCTGCCTGTTCATGGCCGCCGCCCTGGCGGCGCAGGACACGTTGCGCATCAAGCACCTGCAACGCTGTGACGATTTGCTGGGCACAGGCCCGCAACTGTGGTGCCTGCGCACCCAAGGCCTGGGGTCGGGCACGCCGGCGGTCTGGTTCGGCGATACGCAACTGCCTGGTGCGAGCATCGAGCGCCAGGGTGACATGCTGAAACTGAAACTCGACGCCTCCCGGCAGCGCAGTGCTCCGCTCTGGATCGAATCCGCCGGCCAGAAAAGCAACCCCGTCTGGCTCACTCGCCAGCGCAGCCATGTGGTCGCTGCCGGCCCGCACGAAGTGGCGAAGAACATGGACGGCCTGACCACCTACCTCGACCTGGTCAGCCTGCTGATCGAGGAAAAGCACGATGGCGAGCGGCAGGCCCGGCGTATCGCCGACAAGTACGGTGCCCAGGTGGTGGGTGCCATTCCCCCGCTGAACGTCTACCAGCTGCGTTTGCCGGTGCGCGACCTGGTGCAGCGCGATGCCATGATCCTGCGCATGGGCAGCGAAACCAGTGTCGATGCCGTGATCATCGAGGAGTCCGCCCCTGAGCGGGGCGAGGAGGGTGGCGGGCGCAGCGCCGGGGCGCTCAGCCAGGCGGACGAGTGGGCAGCCAACCGATTCATGGATGCACTCTATTACTACCAGCGGCGAGTTCCCGCGGCGTCGCTGCCGGTCAAGCCCGTACGCATTGGCGTGATCGAGCGCGAGGTGGATTTCGACGCGCCGGCCTTCGCCGGCTACCGCGGCCCCTGCGCGCCAGGGCGGACCTGCCTCTACGCGCGCGATGGCGAGCGCGCCGAAAGCCATGGCAGCCATGTCGCCGGCATCCTCGCCGCCCAGGGCGAAGGCGTGCAGGGTGGCTTCCTGCCTGGCCTCGGCAAGCCTAGCCCAGGGTTCGAGGTAATCGTCGAGCGCAACGCGGACGCAGGCGTCACGGCCAACATCGCCGCCTCGGTCAACCTGGTGGAGGATGGTGCCCGGGTGCTGAACTGGAGTTGGGGCATCCACCGGGTCGGCACGAAGGATGTCGCGGGCAACGAGGTGGATTCGCTGGTGCGCTCAGGGCTGGCCATGAGTGGCTACGAGGAGCTGCTGGAAGAGTTCTTTCTCTGGCTGCGCGCCCGCCACCCGGACGTGGTGGTGGTCAACTCGGCGGGCAACGGCGCCTCGTGGTCCGGTACCGACGAGTACCGCCTGCCGTCGTCGTTCATCACCGAGCAGTTGCTGGTGGTCGGCGGTCACCAGCGCAGCGACCAGGACGTTCCGGTCGAGGATCCCGCCCATGTGCGCAAGCGCCGCAGCTCCAATATCGACATGCGCGTGGATGTCAGCGCCGCTGCCTGCCTGCGTGCGGCGCAGGCGCGCAAGGCCCATTGCGGCACCTCCTACGCCACGCCGCTGGTGACGGCCACGGTGGCGGCGATGCTGTCGATCAACCCGGACCTGACGCCGGAGCAACTACGCATGTTGCTGCGACGCAGTGCCCTGACCCTGGGAACGGATCAGGATTTCGAAGCCATGGACGCCGAAGACCTGACCGCGCCGATCTTGCCTTCGGAGCGCAACGGCCGGCTCAACCACCCCGATCTGGGGCGTTCGGCGCGGCTGGACATGCAGCGCGCCCTGGATCTGGCGGTGCAGAGCCGTGAACGGGTGCGTTGAGTGGCGTTGCGGTGGCCGCTGTCGGACAAATTCCGTAACATCCCGACCCGCGATTTTCTCGCTTGGGCAGCGGGCCCGACTCCTGGACTGGAATGGGCCGCGTTTGCGTTCGCCATACCACAGGATACCCATGAAACCCGCCAGACTCCGTGCCGACGTGCTCGCCGGCCTCACCACCTCCTTCGCCCTGGTGCCCGAGTGCATCGCCTTTGCCCTGGTGGCGCACCTGAACCCGCTCATGGGCCTGTACGGTGCCTTCATCATCTGCACCCTGACCGCCCTGTTCGGCGGCCGCCCCGGCATGATCTCCGGCGCTGCTGGCTCCATGGCGGTGGTGATCGTCGCCCTGGTAGTGCAGCACGGCGCCCAGTACCTGCTGGCCACGGTGCTGTTGGGCGGGGGGCTGATGATCCTGTTCGGTGCGCTGCGCCTGGGCAAGTTGGTGCGTCTGGTGCCGTACCCGGTGATGCTCGGCTTCGTCAACGGCCTGGCCATCGTCATCGCCCTGGCCCAGTTGGAGCACTTCAAGCAGGGCGAGCAATGGCTCAGTGGCACGCCTTTGTACCTGATGATCGGCCTGGTGGCCTTGACCATGCTGGTGGTCTACGTCCTGCCGAAGCTGACTCGCGCCGTCCCGCCGGCGCTGATCGCCATCCTCGGCGTGGGCCTGCTGGTCTATCTGCTCGGCCTGCCGACCCGCACCCTCGGCGACATGGCGCATATCGCCGGTGGCCTGCCGCAGTTGGCATTGCCGGACGTGCCGTGGAACCTGGAGACCCTCAGGATCATCGCTCCCTACGCCCTGCTGATGGCCATGGTTGGTCTGCTGGAAACCCTGCTGACCCTCAACCTCACCGACGAGGTCACCGAGAGCCGTGGCTACCCCGACCGCGAGTGCGTGGCGTTGGGTGCGGCGAACATGGTCTCGGGCCTGTGCGGCGGCATGGGCGGCTGCGCGATGATCGGGCAGACCATGATCAACCTGAGTTCCAATGGCCGTGGCCGGCTGTCGGGCGTGGTGGCCGGGGTGATGATCCTGCTGTTCGTGTTGTTCCTGTCGCCGCTGATCGAGCGTATTCCGCTGGCGGCGCTGGTGGGCGTGATGTTCGTGGTGGCCCAGCAGACCTTCGCCTGGGCCTCGCTGCGGGTGCTGCACAAGGTGCCGGCGAGCGACGTGCTGGCGATCGTCGCGGTGACCGTGGTCACGGTGTTCACCGACCTGGCCACCGCCGTGCTGTTCGGTATCGTCATCGCCGCGGTCAACTTCGCCTGGCAACATGCCCGCGAGCTGTATGCCGAAAGCCACGAGGACGGCGAGGGCGGCAAGGTCTACCAGGTGCACGGCACGCTGTTCTTCGCCTCGACCACGCCGTTTCTCAACCAGTTCGATCCGGCGGGGGACCCGGCCAGCGTGACCCTGGATTGCAAGCACCTGAGTGTCGTCGACTACTCGGCGATCGCTGCACTGAAGACCCTGCGCGAGCGCTATGCCAAGGCGGGCAAGCACCTGCGGGTAGTGCACCTGTCGGAGCGCTGCCGGACGTTGCTCAGGCGGGCAGGGGAGCAGCACTGACGTTTCAGGGGCTGCAAAGCAGCCCCAAGGGCGCAACTGCCCTACAGGCTCACTCTCCGCGGCTCTTCTTGACGATCGCCTCGGCGATGCTCGCCGGCGCCTCGGCATATTTGGTGAACTCCATCGAGTAGCTGGCCCGCCCCTGGGTCATCGAGCGCATGTCGGTGGAGTAGCCGAACATCTCGCCCAACGGCACCTCGGCGCGGATCACCTTGCCGGCAGGGCTGTCTTCCGAGCCCTGGATCATGCCGCGCCGGCGGCTCAGGTCGCCCATGATGTCGCCCAGGTACTCTTCGGGGGTGACCACCTCGACCTTCATCACCGGCTCCAGCAGCACCGCACCGCCTTTCTGCGCCAGCTGCTTGGTGGCCATGGACGCCGCGATCTTGTAGGCCATCTCGTTGGAGTCGACGTCGTGGTAGGAGCCGTCGTACACCGCCGCCTTCAGGCCGATCAGCGGGTAGCCGGCCAGCACGCCGTTCTGCATCTGTTCCTCGATGCCCTTCTGGATCGCCGGGATGTACTCGCGCGGTACCACGCCGCCGACGATCTCATTGACGAACTCCAGGCCTTCCTTGCCTTCCTCGCCAGGGGCGAAACGGATCCAGCAATGGCCATACTGGCCACGCCCGCCGGACTGGCGGACGAAGCGGCCCTCGATCTCGCAGGTGTTGCGGATCTTCTCGCGGTAGGCCACCTGGGGCTTGCCGATATTGGCCTCGACATTGAACTCGCGGCGCATGCGGTCGACGATGATGTCCAGGTGCAGCTCGCCCATGCCGGAAATGATCGTCTGGCCGGTCTCCTCGTCGGTCTTGACGCGGAACGACGGGTCTTCCTGGGCGAGCTTGCCCAGGGCGATGCCCATCTTCTCCTGGTCGGCCTTGGTCTTGGGCTCCACCGCCACGGAAATCACCGGGTCGGGGAAGTCCATGCGTTCGAGGATGATCGGCTTGTTCATGTCGCACAGGGTATCGCCGGTGGTGACATCCTTCATGCCGATCAGGGCCGCGATGTCGCCGGCGCAGACGTTCTTGATCTCGGCGCGCTGGTTGGCGTGCATCTGCACCATGCGCCCGACCCGTTCCTTCTTGCCCTTGACCGAGTTGAGCACCGCATCGCCGGAGCTGAGCACGCCGGAGTAGACCCGGGCGAAGGTCAGGGTGCCGACGAAGGGGTCGGTGGCGATCTTGAAGGCCAGCGCCGAGAACGGCTCGTTGTCGTCGGCATGACGTTCCAGGTGCTTGTTCTCGTCGTCCGGGTCGACCCCTTTGATCGCCGGGATCTCGGTGGGGGCGGGCAGGTAGTCGATCACCGCGTCGAGCATCAGCGGCACGCCCTTGTTCTTGAACGACGAACCGAGGATGGTCGGCACGATCTCGTTGGCCAGGGTGCGCTGGCGCAGGCCGGCCTTGATCTCCTCGATGCTCAGCTCCTCGCCTTCGAGGAACTTCACCGTCAGCTCGTCGTTGGCCTCGGCAGCGGCCTCGACCATGTGCGCGCGCCACTCCTCGGCCAGGGCGCGCAGCTCGTCAGGGATCTCTTCCTCGCGGTAGCTGGTGCCCTGGTCGGCGTCGTTCCAGTAGATGGCCTTCATCTTCACCAGGTCGATCTGCCCGGCGAAGTGCTCCTCGCTGCCGATGGCCAGCTGGATCGGCACCGGATGGTGGCCCAGGCGCTGGTCGATCTGGCGGACCACGCGCAGGAAGTCGGCGCTCTGGCGGTCCATCTTGTTGATGTAGGCCAGGCGCGGCACGTGGTACTTGTTGGCCTGGCGCCAGACCGTCTCGGATTGCGGCTCGACCCCGTCGGCGCCGCTGAACACCACCACCGCGCCGTCGAGCACGCGCAGCGAGCGCTCCACCTCGATGGTGAAATCGACGTGGCCGGGGGTGTCGATGATATTGAAGCGGTACCTGTCGGCGAACTGCTTGGCCGAGCCCTGCCAGAACGCCGTGGTGGCCGCCGAGGTGATGGTGATGCCGCGCTCCTGCTCCTGGGCCATCCAGTCCATGGTGGCGGCGCCATCATGCACCTCGCCCATCTTGTGGTTGACCCCGGTGTAGAACAGGATGCGTTCGGTGGTGGTGGTCTTGCCGGCATCGACGTGGGCGACGATGCCGATGTTGCGGTACAGCTCGATGGGGGTTGTGCGGGCCATGGTCAGTCACCTGCGGGTGAGCGGATTCTCCCAAGGTAGCAGACCGGGAGAATCCTGCCGTTCCGCCGGGCGGGCGCGCTTGACTCAGTCGGCCAGGGCCTGCAGTTGCCAGTGGCCGTCGGCCTCGCGGGCCAGGCCGCTGGCCGGCAGCAGGGCCAGCAGGCGTTCATGCAGGGCCGCCTCGGTGAAGGACTTGACGGTGGCCAGGTCCAGTTCGCCGGCCAGGGGCAACTCGCGCTTGGTGTACGACAGCCAGGCCTTCTTCAGGGCCAGGAGTACGTCGCTGGCGGCGGTGTTGGCGAAGCGGCGGTGCAGCGGGCGGCCGTCCAGTTCGAAGGTATGGCGGTGGCTGTAGCCGCTTTCGTCGCCCCCAGTCTCGCCACAGCGGTGACAGCGGCAGGGGCCGTCGCCGAAGGCGTTGCGCAGGTAGGCGTTGAAGTCCACGACGGGCTTGAGGGACAGGCGTTTGTCGACCTCGAACAGGTCGGCGATCAGGGGTTCTTCGGCGCTCACTCGGGATCCTCGTGTGGTGTGGCGTGCATCGGCAGGCACCCTAACAGATCGGGGCGCGGGAGACCATGTGACGGGCAGGCGCGATGATCGTCGGTAGTACCGGCCCATTCGCGGGCAAGCCCGCTCCCACAAGGTGCGGTGGCCACCACGAATGATGCGGCTTGCAGGGCCGTGTGGGAGCGGGCTTGCCCGCGAAGAAGCCGGTAGAGACAACGGCTGGCCGCTGCCGTACCCTACGCATCCCGGTGCCCAGGCGCCCCCTTTTCGATGAGGCAACCCGATTGAGCAAGTACCCCTATATCGCCACCGTGACCGTCAGCAGCGAAACCCGCGGAGGCGAGGCCGAGGCGGTCGAGAACCCGGCCGTGCGCGTGGGCCTGGAAGCGGTGAGCGAAACGCTCAAGAAGGTGCACTTCGTCGGCACCCTGGCGGCGCCCGACAATGCCACTCACATCTGCGTGACCCTGGAGAACGGCCTGACCTACTACGGCCCGATCGTCAACGGCCACGCCGAACTCGAAGGCGGCTGGATCGCCTTCGAGTCCGACATGCTCACCCCGCAGGAATTGGGTCTCTAACGGCTTCAGCCCAACTCCGCCAGGCACTGCCCGAGGATATCCAGGCCTTCCTCGAGCACCTCGGGCTCGATGGTCAGCGGCGCCAGCAGGCGGATGATGTGCCGCGCCTTGCCGCTGGGCATCAGCAGCAGGCCCTTGCCGCGTGCCGCTTCCAGTACCTTGGCCAGCAGTGCCGGAGCCGGGCTGCCATCGGCATTGACCAGCTCGATGCCGCGCATGGCCCCGGTGCCGGTCAGGCGACCCAGCGCGGCCATCGATCCGCACGCCTTCCAGCGTGCGTAGTGCGCGACGATCGCCTGCTCCTGGCGTTCGCCCCAGGTGGCGATGTTCGCGTCGCTCATCTGCGCCAGGCTGGCCAGCGCCGCCGCGCAGGCGATCGGGTTGCCCGAATAGGTACCGCCCAGGCCGCCCTTGGGCAGTGCGTCCATCAGGTGCTTGCGACCGACCACCGCGCCCAGCGGCATGCCGCCGGCGATGCTCTTGGCCAGCAACAGCAGGTCTGGCTCGATCCCCAGGCGGGGGAAGGCGAAGCGCTGGCCGGTGCGGCCGAAGCCGGATTGGATCTCGTCGATGATGACCAGGATCCCATGCGTGTCGCAGAAGCGCCGCAGTGCCTGGGCGAAGGCCGGGTCCAGGGCGAGGAAGCCGCCTTCGCCCTGCACCGGTTCGAAGATGAAGGCGGCCACGTCCTCGACCGCCAGCTCGACGCTGAACAGCCGCTCCATGGCCTTGAGGGCCTGCTCGCAGGTCACCCCGGTGTCGGCGCTGGGGTAGGGCAGGTGGTAGACCGGGCCGGGCAAATCGCCGACCCGCTGCTTGTACGGCGCGACCTTGCCGTTGAGGTTCAGGGTGGCCAGGGTGCGGCCATGGAAGCCGCCGTCGAAGGCGACGATGGCGCGCTTGCCGGTGGCGCCACGGGCCACCTTCAGTGCGTTCTCTGCCGCCTCCGCGCCGCTGTTGGTGAGCATGCCCGCCAGTGGGTAGCCGACCGGCACGAACTGGCGCAGACGTTCCATCAGTTCCTGGTACGGGCCATGGGGGGCGGCGTTGAAGGCGTAGTGGGTCAGGCGCGCGGCCTGGGCCTGGATCGCCTCGACCACGGCGGGGTTGCAATGGCCCAGGTTGAGTACGCCGATGCCGCCGACGAAGTCGATGTAGCGCTTGCCGTCGGTATCCCAGACTTCGGCATTGCGGCCATGGGAAAGTGTAATGGGATGAACGATGGCGATAGACTGACTGATACTTTCCGGGTTCATGTGCACGCGGCTCTTTGTTCAAATTTCTTATTATCGAAGCGTGCCGCGACAGTATTGCGCAAACGAATTATTCGATTACGGTCATTCCACTGATTCTTGATGTGGTGAGGTTCATCGCTGGCCCCAGCTCAATCCCCCTCGGCCACCCGCTCCAGGATCCACTGCACGAACGCCCGGACTTTCGGCACCTCGGCCGCATGCTCGGCATGGGCGACGAAGTGCTTGCCATTGCTCGGCACCGGATGGTCCCAGGCCACCACCAACTTGCCTTCGGCCAGCTCCTCGGCCACCAGGTAGCGGGGGATCAGGGCGATGCCGCAACCGGCGATGGCCGCGCGGATGCACAGGTAGAAGGTGTCGAAGCGGGGCCCGTGGTAGCTGTTCTGGCTGTGCAGGCCCAGGCCCAGGAACCATTCGTGCCAGGCCTCCGGCCGCGAGGCGCACTGCAACAGGCGATGCTCGGTGAGGGCTTCGGCACTGTCGAAGCGGTATTGCTGGCGCAGCTGTGGCGCGCACACCGGTACCACCTCCTCGCTGAACAGCTCGATGCAGGTCGCCCCGGGCCAGGTGCCCTGGCCGAAGAAGAAGGCGATGTCGGCCTTGGCCTGCACCAGGTCGAAAGGCTCCAGCTCGTTGCGGATATCCAGGTGGATGCGCGGATGACGCTCGCCGAACCCCTTGAGCCTGGGCACCAGCCAGCGGGCGCCGAAGGTCGGCTGGGTGGCGATGCGCAGCACCTCGGTCTCGTCGCCGTAGCTGAGGATGTAGCGGCTGGAGATGTCGATCTGGGTGAGGATCTTGTTCACCTCGGTCAGGTACAGGGCCCCGGCCGGGGTCAGGTGCAGGCGCCGCCGGATGCGCTGGAACAACGGGTGCGAAAGCATGTCCTCGAGCTGCGCCACCTGCTTGCTGACCGCGCTCTGGGTCAGGTGCAGTTCCTGCGCCGCACGGGTGAAGCTCAGGTGGCGGGCAGCGGCTTCGAAGCACTGCAGGGCGGTGGTCGAGGGCATCAGGCGTTTGGACATGAGGGGCGCTACCGAGCAAAAAAGGAAGAAGTTCATTCCGATATGGAATCATGTGTTTCGAAAAGGTCGTTTGTTGACCCCGTCCTAAAAGATTAATACTGACCTGCATCAATGATGACAACCGTTGTTCGATGCAGGAGAAAACAACATGACCGTCGAACTTTCCAGATATACCGCTCCCTTGTAGGCACGCGGCACACCCGCATCTACAGGGCAGCGTGAAGCCCCAGAACAACAAGAAACAGCAGCAAAAACCTACAAGAATCTGCTCCGACCTTTCAGCCGCCCCTTGCGGCGGCCGACCCATTCGAGGGTTCCCCATGGCTTCGCTACAACACAAGAAACAGCGTTCGCTGCAACACGGCCTGACGTCGCGCCAGGTTTCCATGATTTCCATCGCCGGCATCATCGGCGCCGGCCTGTTCATCGGCTCCTCCAACGCCATTGCCACCGCCGGCCCGGCCATCCTCATTTCCTATGCCATGACCGGCCTGCTGGTGCTGCTGGTGATGCGCATGCTCGGCGAAATGGCCATCGCCAACCCCAACAGCGGCTCGTTCTCCACCTACGCCGCCGAGGCCATCGGCCCCTGGGCGGGCTTTACCATCGGCTGGTTGTACTGGTGGTTCTGGGTGCTGATCATCCCGGTCGAGGCCATCGCCGGTGCCGACATCCTCCACGCCTACTTCCCGGCTGTGCCGTCCTGGCTGTTCGCCTTTCTGATCATGCTCGTGCTGTCGGGTACCAACCTGATCAGCGTGAAGAACTTCGGGGCCTTCGAGTATTGGTTCGCCCTGGTCAAGGTGGTCGCCATCCTGGCCTTCATCGGCATCTGCAGCATGGCCGTGTTCGGTGTCTGGCCGTTGGCCGAGAGGTCCGGGGTCAGCCAGCTGTGGGCCAACGGCGGCTTCATGCCCAACGGTTTCGGCACGGTCCTGGGCGGCGTATTGATCACCATCTTCTCGTTCTTCGGCGCCGAGATCGTCACCATCGCCGCCGACGAGACGGCCAACCCCAAGGAGAAGATCCGCCGCGCCACCAACCTGGTGGTGTACCGCATCGCCATCTTCTACCTGGCGTCGATCTTCCTGGTGGTCTCGCTGGTGGCTTGGAACGACCCCGGCCTGAAGGCGGTCGGTTCCTTCCAGCGGGTGCTGGAGGTGCTCAACGTGCCGGGGGCCAAGCTGCTGGTCGACCTGGTGGTGCTGGTGGCGGTCACCAGCTGCATGAACTCCGGGCTCTATACCGCCTCACGCATGCTTTACTCCCTGGGCGCCCGCGGTGAAGCGCCGGCCATGATCCGGCGTATCTCCGGCAACGGCGTGCCGACCATCGCCGTGGCCCTGTCGACCCTGGCGGGCTTCGCTGGCTGCTTTGTCAACTATGTGTTCCCCGGCAAGGTCTTCGGCTTCTTGCTGTCCACCACCGGTGCCATCGCCTTGCTGGTGTACCTGGTGATCGCCGTGTCGCAACTGCGCATGCGTGCCCGCGCCGATCGCGATGGCACCCAACTGGCGCTGAAGATGTGGTTGTTTCCCTGGCTCACCTGGTTGGTGATCGGCACCATCGTCATGGTCCTGGGCTACATGCTGTTCAGCGATGCGTACCGCTACGAGACCTTGATGACCGCCGGGGTGACCTTGTTCATCCTGCTGATCTCGCTGACCCGGCGCCGCACGGGGGCGGCGGCCACCCAGGCGGTCTGAGCCTGACGCGGGGCTGCTGTGCAGCCCACAGGGCTTTTCCGTTGGCGCCAGCGGGGCAGGGCGCTACCATCGGCGACGGCATTTCTTCCCATTCCAACAAGCACAGGAAGCTTATGAACGCACACGCCCTTTCCATCCAGGAGCTGGCCGCCCCCGAAGGCACCTGCTATGGCTGCGGCTGCTCCCACCCCAGCGGCCTGCACGTCAAGAGCCATTGGGACGCCGACGGTATCCACCTGGTGTGCCGTCACGCTCCCGACGGCAGCTTCGTCGGCTGGCCTGGGCTGGTCTATGGCGGCCTGCTGGCCATGCTGGTCGACTGCCATTCCAACTGGACCGCCATGGCCTACCACTACCGTGCCGAAGGCCGCGAGCCGGGCAGCCTGCCGCGCATCGATTGCGTCACCGGCACGCTCAGCCTGACCTACCTCAAGCCCACCCCCATGGGCGTCGAGTTGCTGCTCAAGGCACGGGTGGAAGGCGAAGTAGGGCGCAAGAGCCGGGTGATCTGCGAGGTGTGGGCCGGCGATGTGCTGACCGTCAGCGCCGACTCGGTGTTCGTCCGCGTCGATACCGAGAAGCTCAAGCTCAAGGCCCACGGGCAGGCTTGAATGGCCCCGTTGGCCTCGGGCCAGGGCACGCAAGCCTGGCAGCAGGGGAGCCATTCGTTACCCGGGCGTGATTTCGGCCGGTGAACGCCCTAGGCTGGTAAGGACAGGATGCTGCAGGAGAAGACGATGATTCGTTGCAAGCGTGTCTATGAGCCAGCCGAAGCGAGCGATGGCCAGCGGGTATTGGTCGACCGCCTGTGGCCACGCAACAAGCGCAAGGACGACCTGCACGGGGAGTGGCTGCGCGAGGTGGCGCCGTCCAACGAACTGCGCAAGGCGTTCCACCACGGCGAGGTGGATTTCGCCGGGTTCACCCAGCGCTACCAGCAGGAGCTGGCCGCCCATCCCGAGCATTGGTATCCGTTGCTGGACCTGGCGGGCAAGGGCGACCTGACCCTGCTGTATGCCGGCAAGGACACCGAGCACAACAATGCCCGTGTGCTGGCCGACTGGCTGGAGGACGAGCTGGACCGGCGCGGGCCGGGCAGTTCGCCGGTGTGCTATGCCCCTTAGGGCCGTTGCCGGCCTTGGCGCCGCGTGGCATGCCGAGGGAGACATGCCATGCCCCTTCGCTTGAGCCCTGCCAGCGACACCCACCTGAGCTTCGCCCGCGACCTTACCCGCCGGGCCATGCTGCCTTATTACCGGGAATTCGACCTGCTGTGGATCGAGGAAGCCTTCGATGAGGCCTGGACCTGGCGCGAACAGTGGCTGGTCATGGACGGCGACGAGCTCTTGGGGTTCTGCAGCCTCAGCCAGGATCGCCAGGCGCTGTTCATCCGCGAATTGCACCTGCTGCCCACGCACCGTGGGCGCGGGGTCGGCAGTTGGGTGTTGGAGACACTGGCCGGCTGGGCAGCGCAGCGGCAGTTGCCGTTATTGCGCCTGATGGTGTTCAAGACCAACCCGGCACGGCAGTTGTACCGGCGCCGGGGCTTCATCGAGATGGGCGAGGACGAGTGCTTCGTGCGCATGCAGCGTGCGATCGACTGAGGGAATGCCGACAGGCCTGTGGAAGCAGGCAAGCCCGCTCCCGAACCCCGTCAGCCAACCGTTCTCTGCGCAGTCACGTTCTACTCAATGAGTCACGTGGTGTTCTATCGTCCCTCACGGCCAGCGCACCCGCGCGGTGCCGCCCTGGCGTACCGTGGCCTCCAGGAGCCTGGCCTGCAACGGCAGCAGGTCGCCGATCAACAGGTTCTGTAGCAGCGGCTTGCCATCGAAACTGTTGCCACCCAGCGCCACCTCGCGTACCCCTTCGACCCGCACCACCGCCTTGCCGACCTGGCCCAGGCGATTGCCGCTGAGCAGCAGCGGGCCGGGCAGGGGAGTGGCGTTGCGCAGGCTGACGGCATACTCCGGGGTATTGCCGATACGGTTGCCCACCAACGCCAGGGCGCCGACGTCGCTGGCATCCACGGCGGTGCCTTGGCTGCTGGCCAGCAGGTTGTCGTCGATCAGCAAGGGGGCTGCCGAGGTCGGCGCGAGGTTGCGCAACTGGATGCCATTGCCGCGGCTGTCGCCGATACGGTTGCTCGCCAGCAGCACCGCGCCCTGTTGTTCGCTGATCTCGATGGCGGCCTTGCCGGCGCCGAGGATCAGGTTGTCTTCCAGCAGGGCGCGGGTCTGCCCGCGCAGGCGTACGCCACTGTTGTTGTCGATGCCGCGCAACTGGTTGCCGCGAAGGCTCAGCTGGCTGTCGCGAACGTCGATGGCGTATTGCTGGGACTGTTCGAACTGGCTGGTGCTGATGGTCGCCTGGCTGTGTTGCAGCTCCACGGCGGTGGACAGCTCGCTGAACCGGCTGTCGCGGATCAGCACGGTCGCCAGGCGGCTGCCAGCAGGCTGCTGGGGGCTCAGCGCGGTGGTCAGTCCACGGGACAGGTTGGCGTTGTAGCCCAGGCGCCTGAGCGTCGAGCCGATCACCTGGGTGTGGCTGCCGGCCCAGGCTACCACGAACGGTCGCCAGGCACGGTCGGTATTGCCTGGCTTGTCGCCCGCCACGCTTTCCAGGCTCGACTGGTTCAGCCCCAGCCAGCCCTGGTTGATCAGCGCCGTGCCAGAAAAACTGTAGAGGTACAGGCTGGTTCCTTCGAGCACCAGGCCTGCGTCGGGACCGATCAGCAGCGGGTAGCTGAGCAGGTAGCCGTCCTTGTAGCGGCGCAGGATGCGCGGGTTGGCGAGGGCGTCGTTCAACTGCGCCAGGGTGATGCTGCCACCGCGCAGCATCACCACCTGCGGGTGGTGCGCCTGGTAGCCCGCGATGGCACGGAACAAGCCATTGTTGACGAACGGCTCGAAGGGCCAACTGCCGGCCTGGGACGAGAACATCGGTTGCAGGCTGACGCTGGCACGGCCAGCCGGGCGCGGCCGCTCGGCCTGGGCGAAGGTCACCGCCTGGCGCGCTTGCTGGCGCAGGGTCAGCACCTGCCGTTGGTGTTCCTCCGGCGTCAGGGCATCCACCGTCTGGTTGACCGGCAACGCCTGGCTACCGGCCTGGGCGGTGCCGGCCAGCAGCAGGGCAGCCAGGCAGGTGAGGGAAAAGCGGGCGAGGAGGGCCATGGTTACGTCCTTGATCAGGGCTGTTGTAGGTAGAGCGGCTTGAGCGGGCCACCGAGTTGGCTGTAGTTGTCCACCTCGCCGTCCTCGCTGTCGTACAGTTCGCGGGCCAGGCGATGGCCCGGGTTGCGCTGCAGGAACGGGATCAGCCAGGCCAGCTTGTAGGGGGCGACGTCGGCCTGGGCGCGGCCCTCGAGTTCGGGCAAGGCCTGCGGCTCGAGGATGCTGCGTGCGGCGAAGTTGGCCAGCAGGTCGAGGGTGCGCTGGTCCTCGTCGCGCCAAGGCAGACCGTTGGCCCGCGCCGATTCCGCCAACAGCACCAGGGGCACCAGGGCGTACTGGCTGTAGTTGGCGGCAAGCTTGCCGCGTGCCACTTCCAGCGGCAGGTAGGCGTAGCTGCCATCCTGGCTGCGCACGGCCTGGGCCAAGCCACGGCGCAGGTTGCCGTCGGCCCACTGGATGAAGTCGTCGCGGCCCACCAGCATGCCGCTGGCGGCCACTGCCCAGGCGGCCCAGTAGTCGTGGTTGTTGAAGTACACGGTGTGTGAGGTACGGCGCGGGTCGTATTCGCGTATCACCAACTCGGCCAACTGGGTGATCCAGGCGGTCTGCGTGGTCGTCAGTCGCACCTTGCCGTCGCTGGCCGACTGGGTCAGCAGCAGCGCGCCGGCCATGGCCGCCAGCGCCCACTTGCGCGCGGCCATGCCGGTGCCGCTGGCGTCGGGGCTGAGCAGCGCGCCTGCCGAGGCCCAACGTTCCAGCCACTGGTCCTGGCAGGCCAGGGCCATGTTGGCGTCCTGGGGTTTTTTCGCCCGTACGAAGCGCTTGCCGGCGTAGATCAAGCCACCGACGAACTGCTTCACTTGCTTGCCGACCCGTTCGCTGTCGGCATCCGGGCGGGCACGCAGGGTCGACTTGCTGGCGTCGCGCTGGTCGTACTTGCTTTCCAGGCGCAGGCTGCCGGTATAGGGGGCGGGCGGTGCCTTGCTGCAGGCCAGGGTACGGTAGTCGGCCACCATCGCCGCCTGCGCCGTGGCTCGCGGCGGCCATAGCGACTGGGCCGCGGGTGCCGCCAATGGCGACAGGGCCAGGGCGATGACCAGGGCCAGGCTTGTGCGCTTCACAGGCATAGGCGGGTTTCCACGTCGGTGGCGGCGGTGCCGGGCTTGGTCGGCTCGAGGAACACTGAGAGCAGGTTGGCGCCAGCGAAGGCCGGGTCCTTGCTCAACTCCAGGTAGTACTGGCCACCGCTGACCACCGCTTCGCGGCGGAACCACACCTTGTCGCGGGCGCCGTTGTCGTAGTAGACGATGATGTAGAAGTCCTTGACGTTCCTGTCGCTCAGGCGGATGTCGAGAAACCCTCTTGCCCCTCCCAGCGCCTGGCGCGCACTGCCGGCATTGCTCAGCAGCTCGATGCGCTCGCCGACCTTCAGCGCCGGGCGCCGCAGCTTCGAGGCCAGCACCTCTTTCGAGGCCTTGCAGCCACCCTGGATGGCGGGCACCAGTTGGCGGTACATCAACGGCGAGTCGAGCCGGTAGTTGGCCGGCAGTTCCCAGACGATCAGCTTGGGCGGTGCCTCGGGCTTGTAGTCGGCCGACAGCAGGTATTCCAGCAGCGAGCCGTCCTCGCCGACGCCCGGCAGGGCATAGTTGAGCACGTCCACGTCCAGGTACTGCTTGAGGTAGCCGTCGAAGTTGAATTGCTTGCTTTCGTCCTCGCGGGCAGCGGCGTTACTGTCGCCGACCAGGATCACCTCCGGGTCTGGCGCTTCGTCGAACAGGGCGTCGGCGCTGTCGGCCACCGGGATGGTCTGGTAGCCGCGCACGTACTGGAAACCATAGTTGTTGCCGCAGATATAGCTCAGCGCCAGGTTCAGGGTGCCGTCCTTGGGCACCATGACCCCGGGTTCGGTGCGGTAGTGCTTTTTGGTCAGCCCCGCGTAGAAGGGCTGGCGGCGGATCTCCTCGGCCATCAGGCGCGCGGTGGCTTCGGCACCGGCCGGGGTCCAATGGTGGTCGCGGCGGAAGAAGAACTCGGCCTTGGGTGGTTGCTGCACCAGTTGCATCATCGGCGCCACCACCGCGCCGCCCTGGCGCAACTGGCCCAGGTAGGTGGCGAGGTTGTGGCTGGCGCGGGGGTAGTCGAAGCCGTGCAGCCGATCGCCGTACAACTTGTCACGGTGCATCAGGCCTCGGGTCGGCTGGATGGCCATGGCCACCTGGATGCCCTGGCGATGGAAGGTGTCCATCAAGCGGGCGAATTCCGGGCGCATGGGCGCCGGGATGCCGAAGTCGTTGGTCAGGTCCACCGCTGAGCGGAACAGCCAGCGGTCCTTGCCGGGGACGATCTCGCGCATCAGCTTCATGCGCCCCTCGGTGTAGTGGCGCGGGTCGCTCAGGGCCGGGCAGACCAGGCATTGCAGGTCGCTACAGGCGTCCTTGTCGGCATTGGTACCGCTGGCCTTGGCAGGCTCGGCCGCCTGGGCGGCCAACGCGCCCAGCGCAAGGCCCGTGGCCAGGCCCAGGGAAAGAAGGGTGTTCATGTGCCGGTCATCCTTGCAGCGGGGCATCACTCGGTCGGGTCGATGCTGTTGGCCTGGCCCATGCTGCGATAGCCGGTGCCCTGGGGCAGCAGCACGTAGCTGTAGGAGCGGCCTTTCTTGAGGAACAGTTCGTCGAAGCTGGCGACCCGCTGGTCGGCGACGTAGGCGGCGAAGCCGATCTTGATTTCGTTGACCATGCGGCTGCCGGTCTGGCCGTTGCCCAGCGGCTCGACCACCACGTGCTTGCCGTCCACGGTCTTGAGCGCGGCCTTGGCCGGGGTCAGGTTGTAGAAGGCGATCTGTGCCTTCTTCGGTTCGTTGATGTACTTGTCGGCGATCAGCGACAGCTGCTTGCCGTCGTAGACCACGGTGCTGGCGGCGTTGGCCTTGAGCTGTGGCTCGATGGCCTGGGCGCCGACGGCGATCTTGTGTGGGCCGGCCGGGACGAAGCGGTAGCCGCTGAGCTGGCCCGGGGCGACCTTCTGTGGGTTGATCTTGCCGCTCAGGCTCACGTCGATGCTGTTGTCGGACAGGTTGAGCACACGCACGAAGGCCGAGTCGGCCGGTGCCACGGCATCGTACAAGTCGGCATTGCCTTCGGCGGCGAGGGCCGCATGGCCGTTGGCTGCCAGGGTGATGGCGGTGAACAGGTGGGTAAGTTTCATCGGGCTCTCCTTGAATCGTCAGAAATGCTGGGGTTGGGCGCTGCGGCTGAGCGAGCCAGGGCGGTGGGCCAGCAGGGTGCGCAGGGGGAATTCCCAGACCACGGTGTCGATCTGCGGGTTGGCCAACTGATCGCTGGCCAGGAACTGGTTCATCGCCTCGAACGGCCCGCGGGCTTCCACGGCGATGCTCAGCAAGTCGCGGTTGAGGGCTTCCTTGAGAAAACCGACGAAGTTCCAGTCGTCGATCTTGCTGTAGCTGGTACCGACCAGCAGCAGGCTCTGGTCTTGCTCGGCGAACAGGTCGTCGGCGTCCTGGTCGGCCTTGAGGGTTTCGTAGAGATCGATGCGGCTCGGACCGAATTGTGGCGCGAGGCGAGCGTGGTCGAACTGCAGGTAGTTCATCAGGTCGCCCTTGACGTTCTTCTCGCCGGCCTTGTGCGAGCGATAGAGCTGGTCACCGAGCAGTTGCGGACGCTGGCGGGCCAGTTCATAGGCCGACAGGCGTGCGCCTTGCGGGCTCCAATGGGTGTCGGACTTGAGGAACAAGCCTGGCCCTGCCAGGTTGCCGAGGAAGGCGCCGCGCAGCGGTACCACGTCCAGCTGGCGTGCCTGCAGCTCACCGACGAAGCGGTCGTACAGGCTCGTCACCCGTGGGTCGAAGGCGTGCTCGGCGTGCTCGGCATAGATGTCGAGCTTCATCGGCAGTGGCAGCAGCACCAGGTGCTTGCCATGCTCGGCCAACTGTTTCTCGACCTTGGCGATCTGCTCGAGCTGGGTCGCCACGTTGGCCTCCAGGTCATTGGGCACGCGGTATTCCTGGTTGGTGTAGAGCCAGCCGTCCTTGCCCAGTACCACGCCCTTGGTGCCTTCGCCGAACAGGTGGAACTGGGCGTCGGCCCACAGTTGCACCGACGGGTCGCGCAGGAAGAAGCGCTTGTCGTAGACCTGCTCGAACTTGCGCAGCAGCTTGCCGTCGACGAACAGGTTCCAGGCGTCGCCCTGGGTTCGGGCGAAGCTGAACACCGGTGGCAGCGAGTACACGAACATCGCCGCCAGCACCAGGGCGAAGAGAATGCCGTTGGCCTTGCTGGCCGAATTCATCACCGGATACATGGCCGTCTCCTAGAACTGGAAATACAGGAAGGGCGAGAAGGAATTGGCCGCCAGGCTGCTCAGCGCCAGCAAAAAGCCCCCCCACAGCAGCACGCTGTGCAGCACGCCGACATGGCGCATGAAATAGCCTTCCTTGTTGCCGGCGTAGAAGCGCACGTTGTTGATCCCGGCCAGGACCAGCCAGGCCAGCGCCACCAGGGCGAAGGCCATGGCCATCTTCGAGGCGCCGAGCACGTACAGCTCCAGCGAGCCGAAGCCGTTGAAGCCGAGCAGCGCCTGGTAGATGTCCAGGCTGTGGCGCAGGTCCATGGTGAAGAACAGCGGCATGCTCAGCACGATCAGCACCCCGGTGCGCAGGTTGCGGCCCAGGTGGTAGGGCGTGGTGACCTTGGTGGCGAGGTTGAACTTGCGCTCGATGACCATGCCGATACCGAAGAACAGGCCCCAGCAGATGAAGGCGAAGCTCGCCCCGTGCCACAGGCCCGACAGCAGCATGGTCCAGACCAGTGCCGGCAGGGCCCCGGCGACGCGCTTGCGCACCAGCGGCATGTACACGTAGTCGCGCAGGAAATGCGCCAGGGTCATGTGCCAGCGTGCCCAGAACTCGGTGATGCTCTGCGACACATAGGGCTGGTTGAAGTTTTCCGGGAAGCGAAAGCCCATCATCAGCGCCAGTCCCAGGGCCATGTGGCTGTAGCCGGCGAAGTCGAAGTACAGCTGCAGGGTCGACACCGCCAGGCCGAACCAGGCGTCGCTGAACTGCAGGGTGCCCTCGCTGACGAACAAGACGTTGATCGGCGCCAGGCGGTCGGCGATCAGCACCTTCATGATGAAACCGAGCATGAAGCGGCACACGCCCAGGGAGAACAGCTCCAGCGAATGGGTGCGCTCGCGCAACTGCGGCGCCAGTTGGCTGTAGCGCAGGATCGGCCCGGCCACCAGGTGCGGGAACAGCGCAACGAAGGCGGCGAAGTCGATGAAGTTGCGCGTGGGTGTGGCGTCCTTGCGGTAGATGTCGACGATGTAGCTCAGGGCATGGAACACGTAGAAGGAGATGCCCAGGGGCAGGAAGATGTTCTCCAGGGTCCAGGTATTGATGCCCAGCGGCGCCAGCAGCATCGCCAGTACTTCGGCGCCAAAGTTGGCGTACTTGAAGTAGCCCAGGGTCGACAGGTTGCCGATCACCCCGAGCCACAGCAGGCGCAGGGCCCAGCGCTTGTCGCCGGCGTCCAGGCGCGCCTTGATGCGCAGGCCGAACCAGTAGTTCCAGTAGGTGATCGCCACGAACAGCAGCAGGAAGTCCGGGCGCCACCAGGCATAGAAGATGTAGCTGGCGGCAACGATCACCACCGAGCGCCACTGGGGCCTGGCTAGGAAATAGACGGCCAGGAACAGCGGCAGGTAGAGGAACAGGAAGACGTTGGAGGCGAAGATCATTGGCAGGGTCCGTCCTTAGTAGCTGATCACCACGCCGACGCTCAGCTGGTAGTCATCGCCGGTCTTCAGCGCGCTGCCGGCATTGAGGTAGCTGGCGCTGACCAGGGTGTTGACGTCCAGGTGCTTGCCATCGATGGCCACCGGAAACATCTTCCAGTAGTAGTTGAGGTCGACCATCTGCCCGACGTTGTCACCCTTGCCGTACAGGCCCCGGTCGAGCTGGTTCTGGCGCCTGGAGCGGGAGTCGGCGGCCATGCGGATCGGCAGTACGCCATCCTCGTCACGCAGGTTCAGTTGGGTGATACGCAGGTCCAGGGCGCTGCGCGGTGTCGGCCGGGTTTCCAGGGCGATGCCGTAGTAGCTCAGGTTGCGCAGGTCGAGGCTGACGAACGAGCTGGTCAGGCGCGTGCTGTAGGAGCCCTGGCGAGTGATGCGGTCGGACTGGATCGGGTTGAGGCGAAAGCCGTCGTTCTCGTCACCGGGCTTGTCGGTCAGGCCGCCGCGCAGGGCGATGCGTGGGGTCCAGGGCAAGGCGTCGAAGCGCTTGCCGACCTCGCCGAGCACGGCCCAGCCCTTGCTGTCGTGGCCGGTGGTGGTGACGCCACTCTGGGTGGTGTTGTCCATCTTGCCGTCCAGTGCGGCCAGCTCCAGGTGGTAGTCGCTGAACACCGGCAGGGCGAGGTTGTCACCCTTGAAGAACAGGCCGTAGCGCAGGCCCTTGAAGTCGTAGCGGTCGTCGATGTCGTGGTCGCTGCGGTCGTTCTCGTGCATCAGGCGCACACCGATCTTGTTGTTCTGGCTCCAACGGTAGGCATACTCGCCCATCACGTAGAGCGTGCGCTCTTCGCTGGCGGCCAGGCTGTTCACGTCGGTGTTGTAGTTGTGGAACTTCTGGCCGACGGCGAGGAAGGCCTCGGAGAAGGTGTCCTGGTAGTTCAGGCGCAGCGATTCGAGGCTGTCGTCCCACCAGATGCCGTAGTCGTCCCAGAAACGCTGGCGGCCGATGGACAGGGAGAAGCGTGGATCGTCGCCGATCAGGTTGCGCTTGACGTACAGCTCGCGCAGCTCGGCATACCAGCCTTCAGGCTGCTCGCGTTCGTTGTCGTTGGTCGACTCGCTGGTGAGGTTGCTCGACTGGCTGGTGTCATAGTTCAGCCACAGGCGACCGTAGACCATCCACTTGGCCCAGCGTTTCTCCGGCGCGTACCAGGCGAACGAGGGCTCGTAGCGCAGGCTGTAGAACATTTCGCGGTTGCGATCGACCTGGGAGTCCTCCGGCCCGTAGCCGGTCTGCACGGTGAGCTTGTTGAAGAACTCCGAGGTGATTACCGGTTCGCTGCCGTCGGCGGGGGCCACGCGCACCGGTTCGGTGCTGTCGGCCTCGGGGCCGGTGACCTCCTCGGCCGCCAGCGCCGCGGGCAGCGGGGCCAGGGCGAGCAGGGCGCCGAACAAGGGGTGATGGGCTTTCACAGGTTGGCCTCCTTCAACAGATCGTTGCGTGCGGCCAGGGCACGCTCGATGTCATCCTTGGGCAGGGTCTTTTCCAGGCGCTTGATCAGGCTGCGGGCGCCACGTTCGCCCAGGTTCAGGGCGATTTGGGCATAGGTGTAGGCCTTGACCGGGTCATGGCAGATGGCACGGCCGTAGGCGTGCAGGGTGGCCATGCGGTACCAGGCGGCGGTGGAGCCCTTGGCGGCTTCTTCGCGGAACAGGGCCAGGGCCTTGTCCTGGTCGGGCTGGTCCGCCACGCCCTTGCTGTAGTACTCGGCCAGCAGCAGGCCGGCGTCGGGATAGCCGCTCTCTTGCAGTTCGTCGATCAGCGCGCGGGCTTTGTCCGGGTCGAGGGTCAGCCAGTTGTTGACCATGTAGAACGACGCCTGCAGGGCCTTGGCCCGGGTCGGTTCGCGCTGGCGGACCTGGTCGATCAACGCCTGGGTTTGCTCGGCGTTGTGCTCGGTCGGGTTGGAGATCATGTAGTTGGCCTTGGACACCATGGCCGGCACGAAGCCACGGGCCACGGCGGCGTCGCGCCAGCGCTGGACCTGGGCGGTGGCTTGGGCCAGGGCATCGGCCTGGGCCTGCTCCAGGGCCAGTTGCCTGGGCGTTGGCGCAGGCTGCCCGGCCGCTGGCGGGTTGGCCTGGCGGGCGTAGCGGTCGGCTTCCTGCTCGGCACGTTGCACGCTGGCAATGCTGTCGAGCAGCGAGGCGATGCGGTGCACGATCTCCACCGGCAGTTGCGCGCGCTCCGCCTCCAGGGCCGTGGCGAAGGCCGGGAAGGCCCGGTCTTGGTCATCGCCCAGGAACCGGTAGTAGCGATCGACGGCACGCGCATCGACCCGCACGGCTTCGCGGTACCAGCGCTCGGCACCGGGGCGATCGCCCTGGCGCTCGGCCAGCACGGCGCGGTACAGCTGCGGGCGGCAGTTGAGCAGGCAGGACTGTTCGTACAGGCCCAGCAGCTGCGAGGCCTGCTCCACATCGACCAGCTCCGGATAGGTCAGGAACACTTCCAGGGTGGTGCTGGCGTTGCGTGGGTCGAGGCGGCTGGGGTACCGCGTCAACGCCTGTTCCATCCACGGGCGCTGCGCCTCGCGCAGGCTCGGCGTGCGGTCGATCAGGCGTGCCAGCGAAGCCAGCGCCGGGACCAGGCCGCGGCCGTCGGCGAAGGCCGCGTGGTACAGCGCGACCACCTCCTGGCGGCTGGCGCCGTCGCGCCCTGCCAGCACATCGCCCAGCAACAGCGTGCTGGCCAGGTCGCCCCGGGCCGCCAGCGCACGCAGGTCGGTGGTGACGTCGGCGCTGGGGTTCTTGTACAGCGCATAGCGGATCTGCTCCAGGCTCTGCCCGGCACAGGCCGCGCCGGCACAGGCCAGGGCGAGGCTGGCCAGTAGCAGGCGGGAGGGCGTCATCACGGTCATGGCGTCATGGTCCTCGCCCGTTTCAGCGTGCGCCGCCGAACGGCAGGCCCAGGTACAGGTCGACCGCCACCGCCTTCTGGTAGGCCGCGGCCGGCAGCGGGCTGTCCGGCTGGATGGTCAGGGCCAGGTTGCGGTTGATCTCGTCGACCCGGGCATCGACCACCTTGCCGCCGTAGTGTTCGTCGAGGCCGAACACTTGCATGTCCACCGAGCGCACACGGTCGACGTCGGCCAGTTTGTCGAACGGCACGTTGGCGCGCACGAACAGACCCTGATCCTTGGGCAGCAGGTGCATCAGCGGTGCTTGCTTGTAGCCGTAGCCGTCCAGGCGTTGGGCCGGGTAGTAGACCTGGCAGTCGCAGGGGCTGTTGATCACCGTCTCGATGGTGGCACGGCCGAGCAGGGCCTGCAGGTCGCCAGGGGCCAGGTCGGCCAGGGCCTGCATGTCCGCCGGGCTGGTGAAGCTGGTGGCCAGTTGGGTGGAGATGCTGGCCAGCGGTTGGCCGGCGTGGACCTCGGTGGCCCCGGCGGGCAGCAGGTACTTGACGTAGCCGTTGTCCGGCATGCTGATGACCTGGGCGTTGGTCGCCACTTGGGCCTGCACCGCCGGAATGCGGAAGAACAGCAAGTAGCCCTTGTACGCCACGAAACCCAGGGCGGCCACGCCCGCGGCGGTGTACAGCAGGGTGCCGGCCATGGCCTTGAGGCGGTCGCCTGGGGTGCGCGCGGTGGCGTACTTCTGCTTGCGCTCCTTGATGTAGTTCTCGCGCTGCATCACGTTGAACAGGCCATTGATGTCGGCGATCTCGCCAGACATGTAGGCGTTGATGAGGTAGCGCAGGATGTCGCGCTTCTGTGCGTCGAGGTCGACGAACTGGGCGCCAACTTCTCTGCCGCGCTGGGAGACGATGCGGATCTTGCCGTCGATCGACAGGTCGACCTGGTTCAGGCGTAGCAGGATCGAGGCATCGTACAGGCTGCCGATCTTCAGCGGTGCCTCGTGGAGCAGGCCCATGCCGCCCAGGGAGATGTCCTGCAGGGCGGCCTCGAAGGGCGCCTGGCCGCTGCCGGACAGGCGTACGCGGGCGTTCATTCGGGTGCGTACGTACTGGCGTTCGTCGATCGCCTCGTGGACGATGTTGGCCGCGGTCTTGCCGGGGGCCACGGGAGTGTTCGAGCTACTCATGTGCAGGCGCCTTTCCTTAACGTTGCGTGAGTTCGAGAAGTACGGTGATGACCCCGAAGAAGATGGCGATGGAGGAGCACAGCATCGCCTTCGAGGACCAGCGGTTGAGGGTGGCGTCGAAGTCGACGCTGCCGGTGGCCAGGGTGGTTTTCTGCCGCGTCCAGCTCTGCTGGTCCATGTGGAACATCGCGTAGACCTTCATCAGCGAACCGACGATCTGGTTGTAATAGAGAACGAAGGGGTACATCGGGCTGACCGGGTGCCCGGCGAACACGAACAGCACGGTCACCAGGCTGCGCGACAGCAGCACCCAGAACAGGTACACCAGCAGGTACTGGATACCGAACACCAGGCCTGCCACCACCGAGGCGGTCAGGCCCATCAGGCAGGTCCACATCGATACCCGCTGGTCGAGCAGCACGTACAGGGTGAACAGGCCCAGGCGCGCACGGCCGAGCAGGGCGGTGGCGCGGAAGTTCTGCCGCAGCGAGTTGCCGTACCAGCGGAACATCAACTGGCGAGTGGCGACCCAGAAGCTGTCGCTGGGCGGATGCTCGACGGTCAGGGTATGGCTGTCGGGCACATAGAAGGTGTCCCAGCCGGCACGCATCAGCGACAGCCAGCTGGACTTGTCGTCGCCGGTGAGAAACTGGAAGCGGCCCAGGCGCCAGTGCTCGAGGAAGTCGGCCTCGACGTCGCGGATGAACTCAGGGTCGGTCATCACGCTGGCGCGGAAGAACGATAGCCGTCCGGTCAGGGTCAGTACCCGCTGCGACAGGGCCATGGAGCACATGTTGATGTGCCGCTGGACGAAGCGCATCGAGTGCCACTGGCGCATCCAGCGGCTGCCCTCGACCTCGCAGAATTCGTTGGTGGTCAGGCCACCGACGTTTGGCAGCAGGGCGAACAACTTGACCGCGCGCTCGACGCAGCCAGGCAGCATCATGGTGTCGCCGTCGACCACGCCGACCACCGCATCGTCCAGCGGCATCTGCCGGGACAGGGCGCGGAAAGCATGGGCCAGGCCGTCGCGCTTGCCGGTGCCTCGGGCCCGGACGATCACCAGCTTGATGTCGTCGCGGCCTTTGACCTCGTTGCGCATGATGTCCTTGATGAAGGTCTCGTCGCCTTTCTCGACGATCGAGGCGATCACCGTGCACGGTACTTTCAGCCGCTGCACTTCCTGGAACACCGACTGGTAGACCTTGAAGGTGGTCAGGGTCGGGATGCGGAAGCTGGTGACCACCATGAACATATGCGAAGGCAGCGCCGCATCGCCCATGCGTTCGACCTGCCGGCGCAGGCGTGGGAACCGCCAGTGCAGGAAGTACATGCCGCGCAGGTAGTGGACGATGGCATTGCCGTAGCGCCACATCCCCAGGGTACCGATGATGAAAATGAACAGATGATGGTTCGGGTCCAGGTACTGCGGCGCGACCATCTCCGACGCCAGCGCGATCAGGCCGGCCAGGCAGGCCCAGGCGCAGAAGCTGACGCCCGCGCGCAGGTAGCCTGGTGCCTCGAAGGGCCGCTGTTGCTGTCGTTCCATGTAGCCTTTGCTCCTGTCTCGGGTGCCCGAGCCCCGCGCCGGACAGGCCGGGGCCTGTAGCGTGCGGGGCAGGGGGGCGATGCGCGCGTCGATTACCAGCAGATACCCTGGCGCTGTGTGTCGCTGACACCGGGCATGAAACCGACCAGGTCGATGACCTGCTTGCCGGTGCCGGCTTCCAGGGCACGGCTGAAGCGCTCGTCGTTGTTGCCCAGGACGATCACCTCGGCCTCGTCGATCACCCGCTCCAGGTCGCTGTGCAGCAGCGAGGAGACATGCGGGATCTTCGACTCGATGTAGTCGCGGTTGGCGCCGAAGACACGGGCGTACTCGACGTTGGCGTCATAGATACGCAGGTCGTAGCCCTTGCCGATGAGCTTCTCGGCCAGGGTGACCAGCGGGCTTTCGCGCAAGTCGTCGCTGCCGGCCTTGAAGGCCAGGCCCAGCAGGGCGACCTTGCGCTTGTCCTGGCGCTCGATCATGTCGAAGGCATGCTCCACCTGGCTGCGATTGCTGGCCATGATCGAGGCCAGCAACGGGTGCTCGACGTCCAGCTGGCTGGCACGGTAGGTGAGGGCGCGCACGTCCTTGGGCAGGCACGAGCCGCCGAAGGCGAAGCCCGGGCGCAGGTAGTAGCGCGACAGGTTGAGCTTGTGGTCCTGGCAGACCACGTCCATCACTTCGCGGCCATCGACGCCCGAGGCCTTGGCGATGTTGCCGATCTCGTTGGCGAAGCTGACCTTGGTGGCATGCCAGACGTTGCAGGTGTACTTGATCATCTCGGCGACTTCGACCGACTTGCGGATCACCGGTGCGTCGAGGCCCTGATAGAGCGACTCGAGCAAGTCGCCCGAGTGGCTGTCCAGCTCGCCGATCACGGTCATCGCCGGGAAGTCGTAATCCTGGATGGCCGTGCTTTCGCGCAGGAACTCCGGGTTGACCGCCACGCCGAAATCGATACCGGCCAGCTTGCCCGAGTGTTGTTCGAGGATCGGGATCACCACGTTCTTCACCGTGCCCGGCAGCACGGTGCTGCGGACCACGACGGTGTGGCGGCTGTCTTTGTCGCGCAGCGCGGTGCCGATCTCGCGACACACCGCTTCCATGTACACCAGGTCCAGGTCGCCGTTCTTCTTGCTCGGGGTGCCGACGCACAGCAACGACAGGTCGGTGGTCAGGATCGCGGCCTGGACGTCGGTGGTACCGCGCAGGCGGCCCTGGCGCACGCCATCGAGCAGCAACTGCTCCAGGCCGGGCTCGACGATGGGGGACTTGCCCTGGTTGATCAGGTCGATCTTCGCCTGGGAGATGTCCACACCCAGCACATGGTGCCCACGGGCCGACAGGCAACCGGCGCACACCGCGCCCACATAACCAAGTCCAAAGATACTGATGTTCATAGATCCCTCTTCCCAGGCACGGTGCAAGGCCGGCCGAGATACACAGTTCAAGAAGTTGTCGAATGGGCAGACGCGCAGAAGTAAGCCGCACTTGTACGTGGCGTTTGGGCTATTTCTTGGTGGTCTTTTTATATCCTAATGTTGTTTTTGTTAGTGCCGCAAGCGTTGCTATCTGCGTGCTCTGAAATACTCTAATTTAGTCTTGTTAAAGTTTAAAAACTGTTAAAAATCAATATGTTAAAGTTTGTTATTAGTTTGTCGTCAAAAAAATGATATCGGCGCGCATGTCGATAAAATGGCGTCAATCTGACGATTTTCAGGGCGTTTCCGGGGCTGTCCAACCCCGTGGTTTTTCATATTCATGTGTTCCCGTTAACTTTCGTGACTGCGTTTAGTTAGTTTCGAGAGACCTTGATGCACCTGTTGGGCGCGGGTTTTCACGTTTTCATGGGGCCATGCGGTATTGGGGGCGCCTTGCGCGATTGCACTGGCAATGATGGCTTGCAAACATTGGATCCAATGCTCATAGTGCCAACTGGATTTGCGGCTATTCACTCGGATGCCTCATGCATCCATAGGCATGTAAGGGAAAGGGGAAGTGATTCAGATGAAAGGATTCGGTCCGCGTTTGAGGGAAGAACGCGAGCGGTTGGGGCTGACCCAGCGGGGGTTCGGTGTGATCGGTGGTGTCGAACCCAATGCTCAGGGCAAGTACGAAAGCGGCGAGCGCACGCCACGGGTCGATTACCTCGCGGCGGTGGCCGCCAAGGGTGTGGATGCGCTCTATGTGCTCAGTGGCGTGCATACCCCCGCACCGCTGGAGAGCCTGAGCACGGAGGAAGACCGTCTGCTCGGTGCCTTTCGCCGACTGCCCCGGGACGACCAGGAAGCTGTCTGGCATCTGCTGAGCCGCCTAGCGGGAGAGGCCGACCCGGACCCGAGGGTACGCAAGCTCGACCGGCGCAGGCTGTTCAATGACGCGTTGCGCTAGTGGCCTGTACGAGCGCGTGCAGCTTGGCCTCTGCGTCCATACCGGGGACACGATTAACCGTACGGGCCACTAGGTCCGTGATGAAAAATTTTGTTAAGGTGGCGGGATCCAATCGCCCCACTGACGAGGTGTCTGCTTGATTAGGGTCCTGGTGGTCGACGATCACGATCTGGTGCGTACCGGCATTACGCGCATGCTGGCCGATATCGATGGCTTGCAGGTGGTGGGTGAGGCGGATTCCGGCGAGGCGGCGCTCAAGCTGGCTCGCGAGTTGAAGCCGGACGTGGTGCTGATGGACGTGAAGATGCCAGGGATCGGCGGCCTGGAGGCGACACGCAAGCTGTTGCGCAGCCATCCAGACACCAAGGTGGTGGCGGTTACCGTCTGCGAGGAAGACCCGTTTCCCACCCGCCTGCTGCAGGCCGGCGCTGCCGGCTACCTGACCAAGGGCGCGGGCCTCGACGAAATGGTCCAGGCCATCCGCCTGGCCTTCGCCGGGCAGCGCTATATCAGCCCGCAGATCGCCCAGCAACTGGCGCTCAAGTCGTTCCAGCCCCAGGGGTCGCCGTTCGATGCGCTGTCGGAGCGGGAGATCCAGATCGCCTTGATGATCGTCGGCTGCCAGAAGGTGCAGATCATCTCCGACAAGTTGTGTCTGTCGCCCAAGACCGTCAATACTTACCGTTATCGGATCTTCGAAAAACTCTCGGTCACCAGCGACGTCGAACTGACCTTGCTGGCCGTTCGCCACGGTATGGTCGACGCAAGTCTATAGCTCTTCATGTCGCAAAATTTTGATGCAAGCGCGTTCCTGGCGACCTGCAGTGGTCGCCCGGGCGTCTACCGGATGTTCGACGCCGAGGCGCGGCTGCTCTACGTGGGCAAGGCCAAGAACCTCAAGAAGCGCCTGGCCAGCTATTTCCGCAAGACAGGGCTGGCCCCCAAGACCGCTGCGTTGGTAGGGCGTATCGCCCAGGTCGAGACCACCATCACCGCCAACGAGACCGAGGCGCTGCTGCTGGAGCAGACCCTGATCAAGGAGTGGCGGCCGCCCTACAACATCCTGTTGCGCGACGACAAATCCTACCCCTATGTATTTCTGTCTGACGGCGTTTTCCCACGCCTGGGTATCCACCGTGGCGCCAAGAAGGCCAAGGGGCGTTACTTCGGTCCGTATCCCAGTGCCGGTGCCATCCGCGAGAGCCTGAGCCTGCTGCAGAAGGCCTTCTCGGTGCGCCAGTGCGAGGACAGCTATTACGCCAACCGTACCCGGCCATGCCTGCAATACCAGATCAAGCGCTGCAAGGGCCCTTGCGTGGGCCTGGTCGAGGCCGAGGAGTACGCCGAGGATGTGCGCCACTCGGTGATGTTCCTCGAGGGCCGCAGCCAGCAACTGGGCAACGAGCTCAATGCCGAGATGGAAAAGGCCGCTATGGCCTTGAACTTCGAGCGGGCGGCCGAGCTGCGCGACCAGATCGCCCTGCTGCGTCGGGTCCAGGACCAGCAGTACATGGAGGGCGGCTCGGGCGATGTCGATGTGGTGGCGGCCTTCGTCAACCCGGGCGGTGCCTGCGTGCACCTGATCAGCGTGCGCGGCGGCCGGGTGTTGGGCAGCAAGAACTTCTTTCCCCAGGTCGGTATCGAGGAGGAGGTGGCCGAGGTCATGGCCGCGTTCCTCTCCCAGTACTACCTGGGCAACGCCGAGCGCGAGCTGCCCGGTGAGCTGATCGTCAACGTAACGCACGAGGACTTCGCCGCCATCAGCGAGGCCGTGCAGACCCTGCGCGGTCGCGAGCTGGCCATCAGCCACCGGGTGCGCGGCACTCGCGCGCGTTGGCAGCAACTGGCCGTGACCAACGCCGAACAGGCCCTCAACGCCCGTCTGGCCAACCGCCAGCACATGGCTGCACGCTTCGAAGCCCTGGCCCAGGTGCTTGGCCTCGACGAAGTGCCGCAGCGCCTGGAGTGCTACGACATCAGCCACTCCAGCGGCGAAGCCACCGTGGCCAGTTGCGTGGTGTTCGGCCTGGAGGGCCCGCTCAAGTCCGACTACCGGCGCTTCAACATCGAGGGTGTCATCGCCGGCGACGACTACGCTGCCATGCATCAAGCCTTGATGCGCCGCTACGGGCGCATCAAGGAGGGCGAGGGCAAGCTGCCCGACGTCTTGCTGGTGGACGGCGGCAAGGGGCAGTTGAACATGGCCCGCGACGTCATGCAGGCGCTCGGCCTGACCGAGCTGACCCTGCTCGGCGTGGCCAAGGGCGTGACCCGCAAGGCAGGCTTCGAGACCCTGTACCTCAATGACGTGGCCCACGAGTTCACCCTCAAGGGCGACTCCCCGGCGTTGCACCTGATCCAGCAGATCCGCGACGAAGCCCATCGTTTCGCCATCACCGGCCACCGCGCCCGCCGTGGCAAGGCCCGGCGCACCTCGAGCCTGGAAGACGTGGCCGGGGTAGGGCCCAAGCGTCGCCGCGACCTGCTGAAACATTTCGGTGGCCTGCAGGAACTCAATCGTGCCAGCATCGATGAGATCGCCAAGGCGCCGGGGATCAGTAAAAAGCTTGCCGAGTCGATTTATGCCAGCCTGCATAGCGAGTAGAATGCCTGGCTCAACCCGCAGCCAGTCGTACCGATGAATATTCCAAACCTGCTCACCGTTCTACGCGTTCTGCTCATCCCGATCTTCATCCTGCTGTTCTATGTGCCCTATCACTGGAGCTACATTGCCGCCAGCAGCGTGTTCGCCATCGCGGCCGCCACCGACTGGCTCGACGGCTACCTGGCACGCCGCCTGCAGCAGAGCACGCCGTTCGGTGCCTTCCTCGACCCGGTGGCCGACAAGCTGATGGTCGCGGTGGCCCTGGTGCTGCTGGTGCAGGTCCATGCCAACTTCTGGCTGACCTTGCCGGCCGCGGTGATCATCGGCCGCGAGATCGTCGTCTCGGCTTTGCGCGAGTGGATGGCCGAGCTGGGGGCGAGGGCACACGTGGCGGTGTCGAGCCTCGGCAAGTGGAAGACTGCCGCACAGATGCTGGCGCTGGTGATCCTGCTGGCCAACCCGCCGGTGCTGAGCTTCTGGGTGGTGCTCGGCTACGGCTTGTTGCTGGTCGCGGCCGGCTTGACCCTGGTGTCGATGGTCCACTACCTGCTGGCTGCCTGGCCGCACCTGCGGGAAGGCTCGGAGCAGAAATAAAAGTTTTTTGAATCAAGGGGTTGACGTTATTTGGCAGATCGCTAGAATGGCAACCCATCACGACGCGGGAATAGCTCAGTTGGTAGAGCACGACCTTGCCAAGGTCGGGGTCGCGAGTTCGAGTCTCGTTTCCCGCTCCAAGATTCGATCCCTAGGTGTTCTGCCGGGATCAAAAGAAAGAGGCCTTATGGCCTCTTTTTTTCGTTTCTGCGCCAGGCATTACAGCCTGTCGGCATTGGAGCCGCTTCGCGCCCCATCGCCGGCAAGCCGGCCCACAAGGGCCGGCGGTGTTCACGACACATGTGCCGTGCAGAGGGCCAGGGGCGCCGGCTTGCTGGCATGGGCTGCTAGCGATCCAGTTGGCGCTTGAGCTCAGCCTCGTTCCAAGCGCCACTGAGCGGCCCGCCCGGCAACCCTTGATCGGCTCGCGCCAGCGGCAACAGCACTGGTATGAAACCGGCATCGTGCACCAACCGGGCGCCCAGCGCCCGGGCTTGGGCGTCGTCCGCGAAGACAGGGATTGCCTTGCCCTGGCCGGATTGGTCCTTCATCGCTGCGTAACCTATGGCATTGAACGCCCGCACCAGGTGCACCCCGGGCAGGTAGTGCCGGTCCGCCAAGGCGACGCCCTGGGCCAGCGCCTTGCGCCCGGTTTCGCCGTCACGGCCGCTGAACGGGTTACTGGTGCTGAGGACCACCTTGCCGTCCAGCTTGCCCTTGAGCTGTTCGGCGAGTGCGGGCATGGCGCCGTACGGGACGCTCAACACGATCACCTCGCCCCATGCCGCGGCCTCGTCGACCGAGCCTGCCCGGGCATTGGGGCCGGCAGCCTTGGCCAGATCCCCCAACTGCTCGGGGTGGCGTGACGAAAACATCACCGAGTGCCCGGCCTTGGCCCATAGCGTGCCAAGCGTACCGCCGACGTTACCGGCGCCGATCACACCGATCCTGAGGGTGTCGGCCATCGCCTGGCCTGCACACAGGGCCAAGCCTGCGAATATCAGCAAGAAGATCCTCGACATGCGCTGCGCTCCTGGGTGGGAAACGGTCTTGTGAACACCGTAGTAGGGCCAGGGCATAAATGAAAGGCGCGCAGTCGTTCACCTCGATCCGGTTGTCCGGTAGACTGTGCCGCGGGTGCTAGCTGCATGAAGCAGTGAGGCAGGTTAAAGAGCAACGCAGGTCGGGCCGCCATGCGGGAGTTCTTGCGCCTATGCAAAAAACACAGGTACCTCGCGCCCAGCAACTGGCTGAGCGTGCTTTCGCCAACTTCGAGCGTTTTCTCCATATCGAAGCCGTCAGCGGCATCGTCCTCCTGATCGCCGCGATCGTTGCGCTGATCTGGGCGAATTCGCCCGCGGCCGACAGTTACGAGGCCCTCTGGCATACCCCGCTGACTATTGGCATCGGTTCGCTGGTGTACTCGCAGTCGCTGCATTTCTGGATCAACGATGGCCTGATGACCATATTCTTCCTGGTCGTGGGCATGGAGATCCGTCGCGAGATCCATGAAGGCGCGCTTTCCAGCTTGCGCCAGGCCACGCTGCCCATGGCGGCGGCAATCGGTGGGGTGGCCGTGCCCGCATTGATCTACCTGGCGTTCGGCCATGCGCCGGCGGAGCAGCAGGGCTGGGCCGTGCCCACCGCCACCGACATCGCCTTCGCGGTTGGCGTCCTTGCCTTGCTCGGCAAGTCGATCCCTTCGAATGTCCGCGTTTTCCTGCTGGCCCTGGCGATCATCGATGACATCATCGCCGTGCTGATCATCGCCTTCTTCTACTCGGGAGGCCTCGACTACAGTGGCTTCGGCGTTGCCGCGATTGGCCTGCTGATGGTGATCGGGCTGCAGAAGATCGGCATCGGTTCGGCGTACGCGTATGTCATTCCCGGCGCCATCACCTGGCTGGGCATCCTGATGACCGGCGCTCACCCGACGTTGGCAGGCGTAGTGCTCGGTCTCATGACACCGGTCGTCGCGATGCCCATGCGTGAGCGTCCGCTCGATGCCATCACGCGTTTCACCGATGAACTGCTCGGTCGCGCGAAGGCCCCTGAAAAGGGCGCCAGCGACCTGATGGACCCGCTGAAGCGCCTGCGGTTGGCCCAGCGCGAACTGCTGCCACCGGTCGTGCGCGTACAAGGTGCCCTGCACCCTTGGGTGGCCTACGTCATCATGCCGATCTTCGCCCTGGCCAATGCCGGTGTCGGCTTGTCAGGTGTCGACCTGTCTGCCGCAGCACCGCACTGGGTGATGATCGCCGTCGCCGCCGCGCTGGTGCTTGGCAAGCCCTTGGGGATCTTCAGCGTGAGCTGGCTGATGGTCCGGCTGGGCTGGTGCACCCTGCCTTCGGGCGTGACCTGGGGTGGCATCACCCTGATCGGCCTGTTGGGCGGCATAGGCTTTACCATGTCGATCTTCATCGCCAACCTCGCTTTCGTCGACCCAGGCTCCCTGGGCGCTGCGAAACTCGGCGTGTTGTCTGGCTCGGTAACGGCTGCCGTGCTCGGCCTGGCATGGGGTGTCTGGGGCATGCGGCGTGCTGCTGCACGCCGCAAGGTCGAAGCGAATTGATCTTCTCCAGGGAATACACCATGAAGCCGACATTCAGTCGCCGCCAACTGATCCAGGGCGCCATGGGGGGCTCGGTCATGCTGGCAACGCCCGCCTGGGCGTCCGACCCGGTTCACCAGCGCTTGCAGCACCTGGAGCAGGCGTTGGGCGGTACCCTGGGGCTTTGGGCGCTCGACACGGGAAGCGGCCGGCGGTTGTCTTATCGCAGCGAAGCGCGTGCCGCACTGTGCAGTACCTTCAAGGTCGTGCTGGCCGCTGCCATCCTCCAGCAGGACCAGGCCGAGCCCGGCCTGCTGGAGCGCCGCATCGCCTACACCGCCGAGCAGTTGGTGGTCTATTCGCCTGTCACCGAAAAGCATGTCGCAACGGGCATGAGTGTCGCTGAGCTCTGTGCAGCGGCACTGCAGTACAGCGACAACACGGCGGCGAATCTCTTGCTGGGAGTGGTCGGTGGGCCGTCGAAGCTCACCGCCTATGCCCGCAGCATCGGCGACCCGGCCTTTCGCCTCGATCGATATGAACCGGCGTTGAACAGCGCGCTGCCTAATGACCCAAGGGATACCTCCACACCCTTGGCCATGGGCGTCACCCTGCAGCGCCTGCTGTTGACGGATGGCCTGCCGGCGGCGGCCCGACTGCGCCTGCAGGACTGGCTCAAGGGCAATACCACAGGCGATACCCGTATCCGCGCCGGCTTGCCTGAGGGCTGGGTGGTTGGCGACAAGACCGGTTCGGGTGACTACGGCGTTGCCAATGATGTCGGGATCATCTGGCCGCCAGGGCAGGCGCCCTGGATTCTGGCGATCTATACGCGAGGCCGGGACAAGACTTCACCTTGGCGTAGCGACGTCATTGCCGAGGCGACCCGTGTGGTCGTGGAGGCCTGGAAGGTGTGAGGGGTTGGCTGGGGTCCTGACATCACTGGTGTATGGCAAGGGTTCTTCACAAAGCTGGGCTGTGCTGTTGCTATGAGAGCATTTGGGGCTGGAAATCCTGGGGCCGCTTCGCGGCCCCTAATGATCACTGAATGCCTTCAGAAGAAATCATAGGGATACTGCACGATCAGCCGCAGCTGGTCGGACGAGCTGTCCGACGCCTGGTTGCCGATGCGATGGCTGGCATGGCGCAGGCGCAGCGACAGCCCTGCCAGCGAGCCACCCTGCACCACGTACTTGACGTCTACATCCCGCTCCCAGTGCTCCTCGCTGCTTTCACTGCCGTAATAGGCGTAGGGGCTGCCTGCCGGCATGTCGCTGGCGTCCACGCCCGTTCCCTTGATGTAGCGCATGCCGAAGCTCAGGCCCGGGACGCCGAGGCCGGCCATGTCCAGGTTGTAGAACGCTCCCCAGGAGCGTTCCTTCGGGCCATTGAAGTCCACCAGTTGCGACGAGTTGGCCAGGTAGATCGAGTCATGGTAGGTGCCCGGCCCCATGCCCAGGTAGTCGAAGGGCACGTCGCCATGGTTCTTCTGGTAGCTGAGCTTGAATGCATGGGCGCCCAGGGTGTAGGTGAGCGCCATCGACCACGCCGTGGTGTCGATTGGCCCGGCCAATGCCGAGCCGGTGTCGTCGGTCTTGTACAGGTTCAGGTCGACGCCCAGGCTCTGGCCTTCAGCCAATGGCTGGATGTAGGTCAGGCCACCATAGTACTGGCGCCAGATGTCCCGGTAGTCGGCTGCATAGAGGCTTAGGCTCAGTGCATCGCTGGCAGCGTAGCTGCCACCGGCGAAATCCACGGTATCGGTCGCCACGCCGGCATACGCGGCGTAGAAGTCATCGGAGGCGTTGGTACTGTTGAAATCCTTGGCGGCGGTCAGGTGGCCCGCCTCGAGCATCAATCCGGCCAGTTCCTGGCTGGTTAGCCACAAGCCCGTGGCCGTAGCCGGCAGCACGCGCGTATCGGCGGGGGCGAACACCGGGTTGTACGGGCGCAGGTTGTTGCCGAACTTCAGCTCGGTGGCCGACACCCTGGCCTTCAACGCTCCGCCCGCCGAGCCGGAAGCATCGGCCGTGCCGTCGCCGTCGGGCACCAGCACCCCCGCTGTGCCCGAATAACGGTCGTTGCCGTACAGCTTGAAGACCTGGTAGCCGCTCAGGTCGACGCCAAAGCCGAACAGGCCCTGGGTGTAGCCCGAGGTGTAGTCCAGTTGCAAGCCCTGGCCCCATTCCCGGCGATCGGCACTGCCGCCATGGCCGTCATGGTTCCAATAGAGGTTTCGCGCCAGCAGCTTCAGGTGTCCCCTTTCGACGAAGCCCTCTTCGGCGGCCTTGGCCCCGGCGGCGACCAGGCCCGACAGTGTCGCGCAGGCCAGCATACCCATACCACGTCCACTTCTTCTCATTATTGTCTCCCGCAGGATCATCTTGATGGCAGCAGCACCCGGGCACCTAGGTGCTGAGCAAGCGCTGGCGACCGCGAACATGCGCAGGCGATCGCACAGCGTGTCTGGAAACGGAGGAGGGGATCAGTCGGCAAGCCCGGCCCTGGATACCGGGCGGCCGCTCAATGGCATGGATACGTCGTCATCGCCGATGCCCACGAGCCCCTCGTTGGATAGCGCCTCGATGCGGTGGGCGGGCAGGTGCCCGTAGTCTTCGCGCATCCACTTGAGCAGCCCATGCATCTTCACCAGCAACACCAGGATGAAGGGAACGGCTGCCAGCGAGACCACGGTCTTGAGGGTGTGCAGTGGCGCGTCGATGTACAGCATGGCCAGGGGGATGGCCGCGAGCATCACGCACCAGAACAAGCGCAAGCCGGGCGAGGGATCCTCTCCCTCCTGGAGGTTGCGCATGCTGGTCGCGGCGATGGAAAACGCCACGGCGTCCAGGTGCGAGGCCAGGAACACTAGCATCAGAAAGAAGTACACCAGGGCTAGCACCTTGCCCATCGGCAGGCTGAGCAGCAGCATCGATACCACTGCCTCGCCGCCTGAGTCGTCGAGCAGTGCTGGCGAATCGATCACTCCGCCGAGGAACTGGGCGATGGCAAAGCTCTGCAGGCTGCCGAAGAACACCCAGCAACCGGCGCAGCCGCCCAGTACCATGGCGCAGATCACTTCCTTGATCGTGCGCCCTCGTGATACGCGGGTGACGAACAGTGCGACCCCCGGCGTGTAGGTGACCCAGAACAACCAGTAGAACACCGTCCAGCCCCGGGCGAATTCACCGGAGCCTACCGGGTCGGTGGCCAGGCTCATATGCACGAAGTTCTGCATCATCAGGCCGACGGCGTTGGCAACGTTGTTGAGAATGAAGCCGGTCGGGCCGAGCGCCAGGACGATGATCGCGAACACCAGGGTCAGGCCGCAGGCCGCATGGGCCAGTCGCTGCATGCCGCTGCCGATACCGATCCACGAACTGACCGAGAACACCAGCGTCACCGCGATGACCAGCGCGGCTTCCAGGCCGAAGCCCTCGTCCAGGCCGAACAACATCGATAGCCCTTTGGAAATGGTCGATGAAGACACCGTGATGGTGAGGATCAACCCACCGAAGGTCGCTAGCAGGAAGATCACATCGATCAGCCGGCCTGCCAAGCCCGCTGAGCGAATGCCGGTGATGGCCTCCACGGCGGCAGACAGGCTCAGCCCCGGGTTCTTGCGCACATGGAAGTGGTAGGCCATCGCCAGCGAGGCGATACCATAGATGGCCCAGGGCGTGATGCCCCAGTGGAAGAACGAATAGGCGATGCTGAACTCCAGCGCTTCCTTGCTGCGCGCGACGATGCCCAGCCCGGGGCTGACGTAGTAGAAGGTCCATTCCATGAACGCCCAGTACATGGTGGCCGACCCCAGCCCGGCGCAGATGAACATGAACACCCAGCTGACGTTGCCATATTGCGGCTTGCCCTCGCCGAGGCGGATGTTGCCGTACTTGCTGAAGGCGATCCAGCCAATCAGTACCACGCACAGGAAGCCGATCATCTGGATCACCGCGCCAAACACCCGCGTCGTCGCTTCGAATGCCTGGTGGGAAAGCGCCATGGATTGCTGGGGGAAGAGCATCAGGCCGGCGACCGTGAGGCCGATCACCAGGATGCTGGACAGGATGAGGGGGATGTCCACGCGGTGGACGGCGGGCACGCGGCGTTTTGAATCGGCTCCAAGCATCACGACCTCTCGGTTCTTGTTATGGCGGCCAAAGGTGACAGGGGCTTGCGGCGGTGCGCTCTCCACCAGCCAGCTGACCTATTCATGGTTTTTATGGGATAGTGACGCAGCCCAGTCTCGCCATTGCTGCCCGATTGGGTAAACCCCACGACCAGAGATGATTAGGATAAGTCCAGCTTATGGATCGTCTGCCCCTGGAGTTGTTGCGCGCCTTCGAGTCGGCGGCCCGTCATCAGAGTTTCACCGCGGCGGCGGTGGAGCTGGGCACCACCCAGCCGGCGGTCAGCCAGCAGATCAAGCGCCTCGAAGCCCTGCTGGAGGTGCGCCTGTTCGACCGTGTCTACCGGGGTATCAACCTCACCGAGGGCGGTGCCGTGCTGCTGCAGCACGTCCAGGCTGGCCTGGGCGAATTCAAGGCCGGTATCGACGCGGTCAAGGCCCGCCAGCCCCAGGAGGTGGTGCAGGTAGCCACCGACTATGCGTTCGCGGCCTTGTGGCTCATGCCGCGCCTGCCGCGTCTTCGCCAGCGCCACCCGCACCTGGAGGTCAGCATCCAGACCAGCGAACGCAGCCCCCTGGGCCTACGCGGCGACATCGACCTGGCCATCGTCTTCGGCGATGGCCGTTTCAAGCACGGCGAGGCCCTGCGCCTGTTCGGCGAAGAAGTCTTCCCTGTGTGCAGCCCGATGCTGCTCAACGCGCGTACCTTGCCCCTGGCACCCAGTGCGTTGGCCGAGCTGCCGCTGCTGCACCTGCGAGCCGACTCGCACAGCCGTTGGTACGACTGGCCTCGGCTGTTCCGCGCCCTGGGCATCGGCGCCGCGCCCCCTACCGGGCTGAGCCTGGACAACTACAGCCTGCTGATCCAGGCGGCCATCGCCGGGCAGGGCGTAGCCATCGGTTGGCGGCACCTGGTGGACGACTTGATCCGCCAGAACCTGCTGTGCCGCCCGCTGAGCCAGAGCGTCGAGTCGCCGTTCGGCTATTACGCCATCCTGCCCGAGCGCAAGCGCCGGGCGCGCATGCTCGAGTCGGTCACGTCGTGGCTGATGGAAGAGCTGGGCAGCGAGTGCGATGCCTGGGCAAGTTCTAGACAGCCGGATGCCACCAACGCCTAGAAAAAGCTGCGCTGGGCCTTGAGCGTCACCATGCTTTCGCAATAGCGGTTGATGCCGGCATAGGCATCGCAACCCACGCCGCGCAGGTCCGAGTCGCTGTAGATCAGGTTGAGGTCGATGCCCAGCCACGGGCGTGACAGCTCCAGCGACCAGTCACTGAAGGCATCCACCTGGCTGCCGTCGCCAATGGTGAAGGGCGTGCCCAGGCGATGGTGGGCGACCTTGACCGTGAGGTCGACATCGAACAAGGGCAGGTGGCCGAGGTCGGCGAACAGCGTACCGGTGCGATTGTTCGGGTTGTCGCGCAGTGCGCCGCCGAAATGGCTGCCCAGCACCGAGATGCCGCCATACAGGGCATAGCTGTCGCTGCCGGCGAGGTAGGGCTGGCTGTAGTGGATCAGCCCCGCCTCGAAGCCCAGGCTGTCGTCGAAACGCCGTTTGTAACCCAGGTAGCTGTCCAGGCGCAGGGTAGAGGTGGGCGTCAGGCCCATGCTCGGGGCGTATTGGCCGAAGTACCAGCCGCTGGGGTGGCTGAGGTCGAGGCCGCCGTGGAAGGCGCCGACGGCACTGGGCGACACCAGCCCATGGGCCATGGTGCGGGAGGCGTCGGTGCCCAGCTTGAAATCGAAGTCGCCCAACTGGCGCTGGATCTGCTGGGCCTGTAGCGCTGGGCTGAACACCAAGGCTGCAGCCAGCAACAGAAGGGGCCGGGTCATGCTCGCCGTCCTGGAAAGCCTGTTTTGGAGGGGCAGAGGATAACGGTGTTGGGCAGCGGGGGAAACCGCACGATCCGTCACGACCAAGCCAAAGGCGCGCTGACTGGTTGGTCGCTCAGAGGATGAGCCGCGACGGTATCGGATAGCAGTGCTTTGTTGGCGGGCAAGATAATCGGGCCGCGCATCGCGTTCGCCTGTGGGTGCACAGGGTGTATGGCAATTACAAATCCAAGAAACCCAGAAAGGGGCTTTAAGTGATGGCAGCGCAAGACAACGATGAAACGCTGGCTCTCGGTGTGACCGATCCTTCGAAAACCCAAGAGGCAGAGCAGGATCGCGACCGTGAGGGCAAGATCGACTGGGTCGTCTTCGGTATCACCAGTATCGTCGCTGTCGCCTTCGTCATCTGGGGCTTTCTCAATCAAGCGAGCCTTGCCGCCAGCGCCTCCACGGCGCAATCCTGGGTCATCGTCAACTTTGGCTGGTTCTTCGTACTGACCTCTACCGTATTCGTGGTCTTCGTGCTTTGGCTGGCCGCCAGCCGGTACGGCAAGGTCCCGTTAGGGCGTGACGGCGAGCCCCCGGAGTTTCGCACGGTTTCCTGGGTTGCCATGATGTTCAGCGCCGGAATGGGCATCGGCCTGATGTTCTTTGGCGTCGCCGAGCCGCTTTCCCACTACGTGACACCGCCCCCCGGCACGGCGAGCGGGCAAACCAGCGAGGCGATGCAAGTGGCCATGGCGACCACGCTGTTCCACTGGACCCTCCATCCGTGGGCCATGTACGCCATCGTCGGGTTGGTGATCGCCTACGGCACCTTCCGCCGTGGCCGTTCGCAGCTCATCTCCGCAGCGTTCCGGCCATTGATCGGCAAGCACGCCAATGGCCCGGTAGGCCGTGTCATCGACATGATGGCCATCTTCGCCACCCTGTTCGGCTCGGCGGCTTCGCTCGGCCTCGGTGCCCTGCAGATCGCTGGCGGTCTCGAACACAATGGCTGGATTGAAAACCCCGGCAAGCTTTTCTACCTGTCGATCATCGTCGTGTTGACCGTCGCCTTCGTCGCCTCGGCGGTTTCAGGGATCGGCAAGGGCATACAGTGGCTCTCCAACACCAACATGGTGCTGGCCCTGGTGCTGGCGGTGTTCGTGTTCATGGTGGGCCCTACGCTGCTGATGTTGAACCTGCTGCCGACGTCGATCGGTGTATACATCAAGCTGCTACCCGAAATGATGGCCCGCACCAGTGCCAGTGGCGGTGAGCAGATGGACACCTGGCTGGCCAGCTGGACGGTGTTCTACTGGGCCTGGTGGATCTCCTGGACCCCCTTCGTCGGCATGTTCATCGCGCGCATCAGCCGCGGGCGCACCATTCGCCAGTTCGTCACCGGTGTGCTGCTGGTGCCGAGCCTGGTCAGCCTCGTCTGGTTCACCGTGTTCGGCGGGGCCGGCATCGACGCCGTGCGCGAGGGGAGCCTGTTGCTGGTCGATGGCGTCGTGAACAGCAACTACGCCCTTTACGAGCTGCTGGAAAGCTACCCGCTGGCGTCTGCAACGTCGGTACTGGTCATGCTCCTGGTGGCCATCTTCTTCGTGTCCGGCGCCGATGCCGCCTCGCTGGTCATGGGGACGCTGTCGGAGCACGGCACCACGGAGCCTTCGCGCGCCACGGTGATCTTCTGGGGCGCGCTCACCGGGACGGTCGCTGCGATCATGCTGGCGATAGGCGACCCGCGAAACCCCGGCGCGGCGCTCACGGGCCTGCAGAACCTGACCATCATCGTCGCGTTACCCTTCGTCATCGTGATGGTGCTGCTGTGCCTGGCGCTGTACCGCGACCTGCGCAAGGATCCGATGATGTTGCGCCATGTGCGCGGCACCGAGTTGATCGAGAAGGCCGTGCTGTATGGTGCGGTCAAGCATGGGGAAGAGTTCTATATCGTGGTCCGGGAGAAGAAATCCGCTGTCGAGCGCTCCCGGGGCGAAGCGAAGGTGCTCGAGACCTGACACTGCCCGAGTGTTTGCAGGGCAGCGCAGGCGCTAATTGCGCAAGCCGATGTCATGGCCATGTTCTGCGCTGTCTGCAGGTGTAGTTTGGAGCCGGCCGTGGGGCGCTTGCATTCACATGTCGATCAGGAAGGTGTTTGCCTTGATTGAGTCACCATTTTCGGCCTCAAACGTCACGGATAGGGCGTAGGTGGCTACCATCCGGTCGGTTGCCTCGATTCGAAGCTCAACACGGGCGAGGCCATCCGGGCCGACTTCGATAGGCGGATTGAGTGGCATGCGCACTACACGAGCATCCACGACTCGACCCGTTGTCCAAGGGGTGTTCAACGCTGTGGGCCTATCCCGGCATGAGTGATCATCAGCGCCGATAATGGCGATGATCATGCTTGTAGCGATGATCATGCCCATGTCGGTGCTGCATCGCTCGGTAATGATGGCGTTCCCAGTCGCGACGGCGCTCGGCTTCGCGGCGGGCCTGCTCCCTGCGCCATCTGTCCCGGCGCCAATCGCTTCGATGATCGTGCCAGCGGCCGTCATGCCAGTGTCGGTCGTCATGGGCCAGCAATGGCCCGGGCTGCTGGCCGGTCAGGCTGGCCAAGGTTGGCCACGGGTTTTCGGAAGGCTGTACCGGCGCCTGGGCGGTCGTGACTTTGGTCGCCAAAGCTGGGGGCGGGGTCTTCATCTGCGTTGCCGATGCCGAGCCCATTGCCGCGAACGCGAACAGGCCAAGGAGCACCATCCGGGGGACATGGAGTTTCATGAACGAAGACCACCTCTGATTGACAATGGGACACGCGGCCATCCGGCGGCGGGAAAGCATCGAAGTCGTGCTCGCCGACCTCTGGGCTTATCCCATAGACCGGTAAATAGGAAAAAGTTCTAAGGACAGTACGTTGGCGTAGGGAAGGCTTCCATCTCGCTCGGGATGATGATTGCGCTCGAAGCGCTACGGATGAGTGTGATCGTACAACTGCTTGCGCTATCATGACGGCTGTCTTTCAACGTGAACGCAAGGGCATGACAGAGCAGCAGGTACAGACCCGGACTCGGCGCAAACCGCGCAGTCTGGCCCAGGAACTGGTCACGGTGCTGACTGAGCGCATCCGCAGCGGTCAGCTCAAGCGCGGCGACAAGTTGCCGACCGAATCGCAGATCATGGCCGAGGAGGGCGTCAGCCGCACCGTGGTCCGTGAGGCGATCTCCAGGCTGCAGGCGTCGGGCCAGGTCGAGACGCGCCACGGCATCGGCACCTTCGTTCTGGACGCGCCGGCCAGCAGTGGCTTGCGCATCGATCCGGCGACCATCGTCACCTTGCGCGAGGTGTTGGCCGTGCTGGAGCTGCGCATTGCCCTGGAGGTCGAATCGGCAGGCCTGGCGGCCCAGCGGCGCAGCGACGAGGCGCTGGCGGCCATGCGTGAAGCGCTGGACGAGCTCAACGAAGGCGTGTCCCATGCCTCGGACGCCGTCTCGGCGGATTTCCAGTTCCACCTGCTCATCGCGCAGGCCAGCGGTAATCACTACTTCGCCGACATCATCGATCACCTGGGCACCAGCATCATTCCGCGCACGCGCCTCAACTCCGCACGCCTGGCCCATGACGACCAGGCCCACTACATGAGCAGGCTGCGCCACGAGCATGATGCGATCTACGAGGCGATCGCCCGGCGAGACAGCGAAGGGGCGAAGATGGCGATGCGGATGCACCTGTCCAATAGCCGGGAGCGGTTGCGCCAGGCGCATGAGGAAGCCGAGGCGCAGGGCGCCTGAGGCCGATGGCTTGCTGTTCACTCAAGATCCTGGGGGCGCGAAGCGGCCCCCTGGGATCTGACGAACTCAACCAATGACGCCTGTGCTCCACTGCCCATTGACCAACCGGCGCAGCGCCAGCGGGTTGCTGTCGCGCAACGCTTCAGGCAGCAGCGCCTGCGGGTAGTTCTGGTAGCACACCGGGCGCAGGAAGCGATCGATGGCCAGGGTGCCGACCGACGTACCCCGTGCGTCGGAGGTCGCCGGATAAGGGCCGCCATGGACCATGGCATCACACACCTCGACGCCGGTCGGGTAGCCATTGACCAGGATGCGGCCGACCTTTTCCTCCAGCAGCGGCACCAGCCAGGCGAAGGCTTGCAGGTCTTCCGGCTCACCGATCAGAGTCGCTGTCAGCTGGCCGCGCAGGCCTTGCAGCGCAGCCCGCAACTGCTCGTTGTCCTGGGCTTCCACAGCGACGGTCGTGGGGCCGAACACTTCCTCTTGCAACAGCGGGTCGGCGTCTATCAACAGCTGGGCGTCGGCCTTGAACAGTTGGGCCTGGGCCTGGTTGCCGCCCTGGGCGCGCCCGGCCAGGTGACGGATACCCGCGTGGGCATGCAGGTGTCCAAGGCCTGCGGTATAGCTGTTCAACCCGCCGGCGTTGAGCATGGTCTGGCCCGCCTGCTGCTCCAGATGCTGGCCGAGATCGGCGAGCAGTTGGCTGTACTGCGGCGATCGCAGGCCGATGACCAGGCCCGGGTTGGTGCAGAACTGGCCGGCGCCGAGGCAGACCGAGCCTGCCAGTTCACGGGCGATGGCTTCGCCGCGCTTGGCCAGCGCGCCCGGCAGGATGATCACCGGGTTGATGCTGGACATCTCGGCGAACACCGGGATGGGCTGTGGGCGCTCGGCCGCCATGCGGCACAGGGCGTCACCCCCTCTGAGCGAGCCGGTGAAACCCACCGCCTGGATCGCGGGGTGCTTGACCAGCCATTCGCCGACACCGCCGCCGAAGACCATGTTGAACACGCCCCTGGGCATGCCAGTACGCTCGGCGGCGCGCTGGATCGCGCAGCCGATCAGGTCGGCGGTGGCCATGTGGCCGCTGTGCGCCTTGAAGACCACCGGGCAGCCAGCGGCCAGGGCGGCCGCGGTATCGCCGCCGGCGGTAGAGAAGGCCAGCGGGAAGTTGCTGGCGCCGAACACCGCGACCGGGCCTACACCGATGCGCATCTGGCGGATGTCCACCCGTGGGAGCGGTTGGCGTTCGGGCAATGGGAGGTCGATACGTGCACCGAGGAAGTCGCCGCGGCGCAAGACCTCGGCGAACAGGCGCATCTGGCCGCTGGTACGCCCTCGCTCGCCCTGGATGCGTGCCGCAGGCAGCGCGGTTTCACGGCAGACGATGTCGACGAAGGCGTCGTCCAGTTCGTCGAGCTCGGCGGCGATGGCGTCGAGGAACTCGGCGCGGCGAGCCGGGGCCAGGTGGCGGAACTCGGCGAAGGCGTTGGCGGCGGCGCGGGCGGCCTGGTCCACCTCGGCCTCGGTGGCCTGGAAGAACACGTAGGGCAGGGGCTCGCCGGTGGTGGCGTCCAGGCTCTGGAGGCGTTGCGTGCCAGTGGCGCTGCGTTGCCCGGCGATGAAGTTGTGGCCGAGGATCTCAGGCATGGAGTACTCCTGTATGAATGTGATTGAGCGGGCGCCGCAGGCCGTTCAGGTAATCGGCGCCGGATTGAACAGGGTGATGTCGTTGTGCAGCTTGTGCCGCTCGGCCCAGGTCTGCTTGCGACCGCTGGCCACATCCAGGTAGTAATGGAACAGTTCCCAACCCAGCTCCTCGATGGTCGCGCGGCCGCTGGCGATGCGCCCGGCGTCGATGTCGATCAGGTCGGGCCAGCGCTGGGCGAGTTCGGTGCGTGTGCACACCTTGACCACCGGCGCCATGGCCAGGCCGTAGGGCGTGCCGCGCCCGGTGGTGAACACGTGCAGGTTCATCCCCGCCGCCAGTTGCAGCGTGCCGCAGACGAAATCGCTGGCTGGCGTTGCGCAGAAGATCAGGCCTTTGCGCGTGACGCGCTCGCCAGGGCCGAGCACGCCCTGGATGGCGCCGCTGCCGGACTTGACGATCGAGCCAAGGGATTTCTCGACGATGTTCGACAGCCCCCCCTTCTTGTTGCCCGGCGTGGTGTTGGCGCTGCGGTCTGCCGCGCCTTGCTGCAGATAGCGGTCGTACCAGTCCATTTCGCGCACCAGAGCGTCGGCCACCGCCTGGCTCTCGGCGCGCGAGGTCAGCATGTAGATGGCGTCGCGCACCTCGGTGACTTCCGAGAACAGGACCGTGGCGCCTGCGCGCACCAGCAGGTCGGCGGCAAAGCCTAGCGCCGGGTTGGCGGTGATACCGGAGAACGCATCGCTGCCGCCGCATTGCATGCCGAGGATCAGCTCACTGGCCGGGACGGTCTCGCGGCGGCGCTTGTCGAGCTTGGCCAAGCGTGTCTCGGCAAGGGCCATGATTTGCTCGACCATCTCGACGAAGCCCAGGTTGGCATCCTGCAGGCGGTACAGCCAAGGCTCGTCGAGGTCGACCGAAGGATCGTCGGCGTGCATCACCTGGTCGGCCTGCAGCTTTTCGCAGCCCAGGCTGATGACCAGCGCCTCGCCGCCGAGGTTGGGGTTGCGCGCGAGGTTGCGCACGGTGCGGATGGGGATGTAGGCATCCCGGGCGTTGATCGCGACGCCACAGCCATAGCTGTGGGTGAGGGCGACGACATCGTCGACGTGGGGGTATCTGGGCAGCAACTCTTCGCGAATGCGTTTGACCGCATGGTCCAGCACGCCGGTCACGCATTGCACCGTGGTGGTGATGCCGAGGATGTTGCGCGTGCCCACAGTCCCATCGGCGTTGCGAAACCCCTCGAAGGTGTAGCCTTGCAGTGGCGGCAAGGCCTCGGGGACGGCATCGCAGCGCGGCAGGCTGTCCAGTTCCGGAGCGGCAGGCATGGCCAGTTGGCTTTCCTTGACCCAACTCCCCCGGCGCAGGTCTTCCAGGGCATGGCCGATGATCTGTCCGTAGCGCCGTACGGGTTCTCCCTTGGCGATATCCACGGTGGCGACCTTGTGGCTTTGCGGTACGTCTTCGACCAGGGTCAGGCCGTCGGCGAAGCTGGCGCCTTCCCCCAGGCCGCCGTCGTTGACCACCACCACGACGTTGTCATCGTCGTGCAGGCGGACGTAGCGGGGCGAGTCGGAGTGTTCGATCAACTGCATGATGGAGCCCTTCTTGTGGTGTTCACAGGCGTGTTTCACTCAATGGCGCGAGCCGGCCAGTTCGCTGCTGGCGGCCATGCCTGGCGTGGCGTCATCCTTTGGGACGTCACGCAGCTCGATGCGCTTGATCGGGCCCACGATCACCAGGTAGCTGAACACGGCGACCAGGGCATTGGCGCCCACGTACACCAGCGCCCATTTGAACGAACCCGTGGCGCTGATGATGTAGCCGATGACGATCGGCGTGGTGATCGAGGCGATGTTGCCGAAGGTGTTGAACATGCCGCCGGACAACCCGGCGATCTGCTTGGGCGAGGTGTCCGAGACCACCGCCCAGCCCAGGGCGCCGATGCCTTTGCCGAAGAACGCCAGCGTCATGAAACCCACCACCATCCATTCGGCCTCGACGTAGTTGCAGAAGATCATCGTGGTCGACAGCAGCAGGCCGCAGACGATTGGCAGTTTGCGCGAGAAGGTCAGCGAGTGGCCACGGCGCAGCAGCCAGTCCGAGATCACGCCGCCAAGCACACCGCCGACGAAACCGCAGATGGCCGGCAGCGAAGCGATGATGCCGGCCTTGAGGATGGTCATGCCGCGCTCTTGCACCAAGTACACCGGGAACCAGGTCAGGAAGAAATAGGTGATGGCGTTGATGCAGTACTGGCCAAGGTAGACGCCCAGTAGCATGCGGCTGGTCAGCAGCTGCTTGATGTAGCCCCACTTGGGGCCGTCGTTGGCACGTTTCTGGTCCATGTCCACCAGGCCGCCGTTCTGCTCGATGTGTTCGAGTTCGCTGCGGCTGATGCGCGGATGCTCCTTGGGGTTGTAGATGGTCTTGAGCCAGACACCGGAAAACACGATGCCCAATGCGCCCATCACCACGAACACGTGCTCCCAGCCGAAGCGGAAGACGATCCAGCCCATGATCGGGGCGAACAGCGCCGTGGCGAAGTACTGCGCCGAGTTGAACACCGCCGATGCGGTACCGCGCTCGGCGGTGGGAAACCAGGCGGCAACGATGCGGGCATTGCCAGGGAACGACGGCGCTTCGGCAAAGCCGACCAGAAAGCGCAGGGTGAACAGGGTCACCACCGCCCAGGCCACCGGCAAGCCGCCGACGAAGCCTTGCAGCAGAGTGAACAGCGACCAGGTGAAGATGCTGAAGGCGTAGACCTTCTTCGAGCCGAAGCGGTCGAGCAGCCAGCCGCCGGGGATCTGGCCGGCTACGTAGGCCCAGCCGAACGCCGAGAAGATGTAGCCGAGCGTCACCGCATCGATGCCCAGGTCCTTTTGCAGGCTGGAGCCAGCGATGGCGATGGTGGCACGGTCGGCATAGTTGATCGTGGTCACCAGGAACAGCATGAGCAGGATCAGGTAGCGTACATGCGTCTTTTTAGTCGCTTGCATTGATGGAGCTCCCACTAGTTATTGTTGTGCGGGGATCGGGTATGGGCCGAAGCGGGATGGCTCCGCTTCGGCCATGGCAAGGGCAGGTCGCCAGGGCGCCGCTTATTGCGGGCCCATCTTGTCCATCAGGGCTGCGAGCATCCCGTACTCTTCGGCGGTCAGGTCGGTCAGTGGCGTGCGCACCGGGCCCGCATCGTAACCGGCGATTTTCGCTCCGGCCTTGACGATGCTGACGGCGTAACCGGCCTTGCGATTGCGGATATCCAGGTACGGCAGGAAGAAGTCGTCGATCAGCTTGGCGACGGTGGCGTGATCATCGCGGGCGATGGCGTGGTAGAAGTCCATCGCGGTCCTGGGCACGAAGTTGAACACCGCCGACGAATACACCGGGACGCCCAAAGCTTTGTAGGCTGCAGCATACACCTCGGCGGTCGGCAGGCCACCCAGGTAGCTCAAGCGCTCGCCCAGGCGGCGACGAATCGACACCATCAGCTCGATGTCGCCCAGACCGTCCTTGTAGCCGATCAGGTTCGGGCAGCGCTCGGCCAGTTGTTCGAGCTGCGTGGCATTGAGGCGGCAGACGTTGCGGTTGTACACCACCACGCCGATTTTCACCGACTTGCATACGGCCTCGACGTGGGCTGCAACGCCGTCCTGGCTGGCCTCGGTGAGGTAGTGGGGCAACAGCAGCAGGCCCTTGGCGCCCAGGCGTTCAGCTTGCTGGGCATATTCGATGGCCTGGCGGGTGGAGCCGCCCACGCCGGCGAGTATCGGCACCGAGCCTGCGCAGGTATCCACGGCGGTCTTGATGACTTGGCTGTATTCGCTGGCCGCCAGGGAGAAGAACTCACCGGTGCCGCCAGCGGCGAACAGTGCGCTGGCGCCGTAGGGGGCCAGCCATTCCAGGCGTTTGACGTACCCGGCCGGATTGAAGTCGCCCTGGGCGTCGAAGTCGGTGACGGGGAACGACAGCAGGCCATGGGAGAGGATGGATTGCAGCTCTTGTGGGGTCATTGTTGTAGGCATCCTGTGGCGCTTGGGGTGGGGTTTCAAAGTTGATGTAGGTTATCGTACAACTTGGCGGGTGCCTAGCCCTCACGTGAAGATTGTTTGACGTGGAGATCTAGCAGATGGCGACTACGGCGGGGTTTGATCGTAAGAGGTAGGGCGGGGAAAACAACTGTTGTCGTATCAGTTTGAGGAGTATGCAGTGACCAGCGACACCAAGCGCCTTGGCATCGCGCTGGTTCGGCCAGCGCGGTGCTTAACGTCTGGCATCGCCTGGCGCTTGCTCTCCACGGTGGCTGTTCTCAATACTCGCGCAGTGTCGAGCCTGGGCGTCAGGGTCAGCAGGGTGGCGGCAAGGGGGACGGCAAGAAGGCTGCCAGCGACGGACATGGCGGGGCCTGGGCTGGTGGGTTACGCGCACGTTAACGTGCAGGGCATTGGTTTGCCACTCGACGCATTGCTTCCCGTGGAGCTTGCCGCTAGAGTCTGGGCCAGGGCGTACGCTGCGCCTGCGGTCCGCGCGAAGGGGTTTCCCAGGCACGCTTGCTATTTTCCTTCACTCCAGCTCCCGGCTTGTCGGCGGACCGAGCCCCAAAAGGAGTTGGCATGCCTGCCATCCATGCATCCCGCCATCATGGCCTGCTCGACGTACCCGCCTTGCGCAAGCGCGCCAAGCGCCTGCTGGCGGCGCTGAACGACGGCGAGGCCGACGATGCCCGCGCACAACTGCGCACGCTCGGCCTGCCAGGCCCCGATTACCGTCTCGCCGACATCCAGTGGCTGGTGGCCCGCGAGGCCGGCTTCGCCAGCTGGCCCAGGCTCAAGGCCCATGCCGACGCCGTCGCCTTCGCCGCACGCCACCCAGGCTTTGCCAGCGACGGCGAGGCGAGCGTACAGCACTGGCGTTGCGGAAACGATATCGAGCACAGCTTGCGCATCGCGGGATTCGCCGGTGCGTTCCATATGTTCGCCGACCCCATGGTGATGGGGCCGGTGCCGGCGCTGCCCGAGGAGGAGTACTGGGCGGTACGCGCCGCTTACATACAGCAGGCGTTCGGCCTTGCCGCCGTGGATATCGAACAGCGCCAAACCCAGCAGCGTTCGGCACTGGCGCAGTTGGGCGCCGACAGCGAAGTGGTGCTCTGGTGCGAAGCGGACGCCTACGACCAACTGTTCCTGGTGCGCCTGCTGGCAAGCCTGCCCAGCCTGCCGCGCCGGCTCGAACTGATCGAAATCAACCAGGTTCCAGGTGTCGAACGCTTCATCGGGATCGGCCAACTGGCCCCGGACCTGCTCGCCTGGCTCTGGCCGCAACGCCGCGCGCTGGGCGAGGATGCCTTGGCCTTGGCGCGCCAGGCATGGGCGGCCTATACCGCAGCAGATCCGCGTACTTGGGCAGGCCTGGCCACCCGGCAGCATCCCGCCTTGCCGCTGCTGGGGCCGGCGCTGGCGCGCCAGTTGCAGGAGCTTCCGGGGGCGGCTGACGGTTTGAGCCTCACCGAGCGGCTGGTGTTGCGCATCCTGGCGGTACATGGCGAACGTCCCGCTGGCTGGGTATTCGCCCAGCTGATGCAGCACGACGAGCCGCTGCCATACCTGGGCGACCTGATGTTCCACACCTTGCTGCGGCCACTGGTCGATGCACCCCGCCCGCTGTTGCATGAAGGAGAGGGCGATAGCTGGTCGCAACGCCCCCTGCGGTTGACGGCGCTTGGCGAGCAGGTGTTGGCCGGGCAGGCCCATTGGCTCGACCAGGCACCTGCGCCGCGTTGGGTTGGCGGGGTGCGTATCGCTGGCGACCAGGCGCCTTGGGTGGTGAGTGGGGAAGGGCAGGTCTGGCGGCGCTGATGGGCCTGACTCCAACATCGATGCCGGTCAGTCAAGACTTTCAGTTGCCATTTGGGGCGCGAAGCGGCCCCAAGTGGCAGTTATATACAGATGGCCACGGCCACCTCAGATGGAGCGCTGATTGACACGTGCGCTGAGCTGTTCGGCATTTTCCTTACGCTCCGAGTAGCGATCCATCAGGAACGCTTGGCGGTCACGCAGCAGCAGGGTGAACTTCACCAGTTCTTCCATTACATCGACCACACGATCGTAAGCAGGATACGCGGCTTGTGGTCGCTGGTACGGGTGCCGGTACGTCGAACAGCGAAAGGTCGAGGTTGGGCAGTTGCTCTGACATGGGGCCTGCTGCTCAGAGAGCGCCGATGCGGTCCAGCTCGCGTTTGAGCTCGTCGCGATCGAGCGTGCCGAAAGGCAGTTCGAAGAAGGTTTCGCATCGCTTGCGGATATGCGCCAGGGTGACGCGGAAGGCGGTATCGACCGACGCTTCGTCGCCAATGCTATCGGACGGGTCCTCCAACCCCCAGTGAGACTTCAAGGCAGGGCCGAAATACACCGGGCAGGCTTCCCCGGCGGCCTTGTCGCAGACGGTGATGACGATGTCCGGCGGATTGCCCTCGAACGCGTCATTGCCCTTGCTGCGCAGGCCTTCGGTGGAAATGCCGGCTTGTCGCAAGGTGGCGAGACTGCGCGGCAGTACCTGCCCCTTGGGGAAGCTGCCGGAACTGATCGCCTCGAATCCCGACGGGGCCAGGTGGTTGAACAGCGCTTCGCAAAGGATGCTGCGGCAGCTGTTGGCTGTGCACATGAAAAGGACTCGCATGGAGGGCTCCTGCGCTGGGTGGCGAGCGTCAGAGGCCCAGGCGTAACGCCAGGGCCGAAAGGGTAATCAGCAGAACCGGCAGGGTCAGGAGGATGCCGACCTTGAAGTAGTAGCCCCACGTGATGCGCATGCCCTTGCGTTCCAGCACATGCAGCCAGAGCAGCGTGGCGAGGCTGCCGATGGGGGTGATCTTCGGGCCGAGATCGCAGCCGATGACGTTGGCGTAGATCATTGCCTCGCGTACCAGCCCATCTGCCCCGCTGGCCTGGATCGACAAGGCGCCGAGCAGCACGCTGGGCATGTTGTTCATCACCGACGACAGCAGGGCCGAGAGCAGGCCGGTGCCGATGGCGGCACCCCACACGCCATGCGCGGCCAGCCGGTCGAGCAACTGGGCGAGGAAATCCGTGAGGCCGGCATTCTTCAGGCCGTACACCACCAGGTACATGCCGAGGGAAAAGACCACCACCTGCCAGGGGGCCTCGCGCAGCACGCGACGGGTAGAGATCCTGTGGCCGCGAGCCGCAACCGCAAAGAGGGTCGCTGCACACACGGCAGCGACCGCACTGATCGGGATACCCAAGGGCTCCAGGGCGAACAGGCCGATCAGCAACACCAGCAGCGTCCACCCGCCAACGACAAAGGTGGCGCGGTCATGGATTGCCGCTTTCGGCTCCCGCAGCGCGTCGAGGGCGTACTGCTTGGGAAGGTCGCGCCGGAAGAACAAGAAAAGCACCATCAAGGTGGCGGCGACGCTGGCCAGGTTCACCGGCATCATCACCGAGGCGTACTCTGCGAAGCCCAGCGCGAAGTAGTCGGCCGAGACGATGTTCACCAGGTTGGAAACCACCAGCGGCAGGCTCGCCGTGTCGGCGATGAAGCCTGCGGCCATGACGAATGCCAGCGTGGCAGCGGGCGGGAAGCGCAACGCGACCAGCATCGACATGACGATAGGCGTAAGAATCAGCGCCGCGCCATCGTTGGCGAACAGCGCTGACACAGCGGCGCCGAGCAGCATGCAGAAGGCGAATAGGCGATAGCCGCTGCCATTCGCCCAGCGCGCCACGTACAGGGCGGCCCATTCGAAAAAACCGGCCTCGTCCAGCAGCAGGCTGATGATGATGACGGCGATGAACGTGGCAGTGGCATTCCAGACGATGCTCCACACGGTCGGAATGTCGTGCAGGGAAACCGCGCCCACCCCCAGCGCGATGATTGCGCCCAGTGCAGCGCTCCAGCCCACGCCGAGGCCTTTGGGTTGCCAGATGACCAGCACCAGGGTGAACACGAAGACAGCGAGTGCAACTAGCATGGGAGGTTTGCTCGTCGAGAGGTCAGCAGCAGGCGGTAGCGCGGACGGGGCGGTCGTCCATGTTCTGCAAGCGAGAGGCGTTGTCCTGCAGCCACTGGGCATTGGCACGCAACGTCACCTGCAGCATCTCGTGCACCCAGGCGGGCAGCTGCGGATTGAGGCGGTAATACACCCATTGGCCCTGGCGGCGATCGAGCAACAGGCCGCTGCTTCGCAGTTGTGCCAGGTGACGGCTGATCTTCGGTTGGCTGTGGTCCAGGGCACACATCAGCTCGCAGACACACAACTCGCCCAAACGGGCGATGAGCAAGGTGGCACGAGCCCGGGTCTCGTCGGACAGGCTCTTGAAGACCTCGGGAGGCGTAATCATGGGCAGGGCTCTTGCATATGGAGATTCGAATATACGGATTTCCATATGTTTCGCGCAACCCCAGCCACTGCTGTCTATAGGGAATGATTCATGTGGATGTGGGCGAGCTGCCACGATCCGTTACTCGGTCGTTTCAAACGCCTCGTGGGACGCCACGACCCCAGCGGGTAGTTCAGTGCTCGGAAGTACCCAGGCGAAAAAAGCCCCGCAATCGAAACGAGCTACGGGGCAACGATGCGCCTGTCGTGGGAGCGGCCTTGCCGGGGCGCCAGACCGGTCGTCAAGGGCTTCACGGCTTCAAGCACCTTGAACGGGTCGGCTCTTCAGCAAAACGGCGATCGCCTCAATGGTCGCTCATCATCGCGTTGACGTACTGGATACCGACCCCGAAGGCTCCACCGAATCTTCTGGAGATACCGGTGGTGAGGTCGTAGGTTTCCACCCGGGCCCAGTCGCGTTGCAGTTCGAGCAGGTAGGTGAGGGCGGTGATCGGGCGCGCGCCGGCCTGGATCATGCGTTGTACCGCGCGCTCATGGGCCTCGGCGGTGCAGTCGCCGCAGGCATCGGTCACCACATAGACTTCGTAGCCTTGCTCCAGTGCCGACAACACGGGGCCGTTGCAGCACACCGACGTCCACAGGCCGCAGATGACCAGGCGCCCCTTGTCCGTGGCGTTGATTCCGGCGATGAAGTGTTCGTCTTCCCAGGCATTGGACGTGGTGCGGTCGATGACATCGGCGTTGGGGAAAGCCTCGGTGATCTCTTCGAACAGCGGGCCGGCGAAGGTGTCCTTGGAGATCGTGGAGATCACCGTCGGGACGCCGAAGCCCTTGGCCGCATGGGCCAGGATGGCGGTGTTGGCACGCAGGTTGGTGACGTCGATGGACTTGGTATTGAAAGCCATCTGCGATTGGTGGTCGATCAGCACCAGGGCGTGGTCGTGTGGGCTCAGCAGGCTGCGGGCGGGTTTGGCGCAGGCTTTGATGCTCATGGCGGTGAGTCCTCTTGTAGGTTTCGGTGTGCCCACGTGCGGCGGGCTGCATGCAGTCACGGATGACGGGCCGGCCCACGATCATCGTGCCTGGAAAGTCTACGTTCAGCCCCGGCGCCATGAGCGTGCGTTTAGGCGAAACCGATTGCGCAAAAATGCCGAGGGCGTGTGCGGCCTACTGCTCGCTCGTGCCCGGGGCGCCATGGCCTTCGATGAAGGCACGCTGGCGGACGATGGCGTCGGCGCAATGCGTCATGAAGGCATAGATGCGTTCTGATTTGCGGATGTCGGGGTGGGTCAGCAGCCACAACTCGTCATACACCTCGGGCTCGACAGGGCCGATGCGCACAAGGTCTGGCACCAGGTCGCCATGCATGCAGGGCAGCAAGCCGATGCCGATGCCCGCGCGGATGGCTGCCGCTACGCCGTAGACCGAGTCGCTGCGGTAGATGATGTTTTCGCGGGGTACGTGCTCATCGATGAATTGGTATGCCTTCAGGCTGGACAGGCCTTTGCCGTAGGAAACCCAGGTGCTCTGGTGTAGCGTGTCGAGGGTGCACGTACCGCCTGCGTATTTATCCAGGCGCCCGTAGGTGGCCCAGGCGACGATGGCCACCTTGCGTCCGAACAGGTTTTCCGGGACGGCCAAGGTTGCACGCAAGGCAATGTCGGAGTCGCCGCGGGCGAGGTTCAATGGCTGGTTGCTGACGATGACCTCGATGCGTATGCCTGGGTGGCAGGCCTGGAACTCGGCGATGATGGGGGTGAGGAAATCCACCAACAGCGCATCGCTGGTGGTGATGAGCAGGTCGCCCTTGTAGCGTTGGGCCTGCTCCGACACCCGCCGCGCCACGCCGAGAACGTCTTTCTCGACGCGGTTGGCCAGGGCGATCATGTCGGCGCCCGCGGCGGTCGCCACATAGCCATTGCGCCGACGGTCGAACAGTACCACGCCGAGGGTGCTTTCCATCGCCGAGAGCCTGCGCGAAACGGTCGAGTGATTGATGCCGAGCGCGTCGGCGGCCCCCATCTGGCTGTTGCATTCGCCGATGGCCTTGATGATGCGCAGATCATCCCATGAGAGTTTGTCCAGGGCCTCGCTCATGGTGGTGCTCCTCCGGTTCTGCCGGTACTGGTCGCTGTGATGGACAGGGTGTGCCGTCAGGGTACCCGGCTGGAGGCCGGCCCTGCCTGGGGGCGATGGGCGTTTGGCGTGAAACGATGTCTGTCTGTCCTGATCCGAGGTCGCTCGTTTCTTGTTCCGTTGCAGGCCCGGTGCTGGAATTTCTCCAGGCGCCGCGAGGGCTCCATCGTCCACCCGGGCAGTGGTGATCGCGGCAGTACAACCTTGGCATTCGCGCACCTTGCTTCACCGCGCCGCCTGACCTGGAGTGTATGTCGATGACCGAAATCGTTGCTGGTATCAGAATCCCCGATAGCGCGATCGCCCGCGCTGCCACTGAGCTCGTTCGCGATACCGAGGACGACCTGCTGTTCAACCATAGCCGCCGGGTGTTCTGCTGGGGGGCATTGACGGGCGAACGCCGCGGCCTGGACTACGACCCCGAGCTGCTGTACCTGGGCGCCATGTTCCACGACATGGGGCTGACAGCGCGCTACTCGAGCCCTGAGCTGCGCTTCGAGGTCGATGGCGCCAACGCGGCCCGGGATTTCATGAAGAGCTACGGGGTCGCGGAGCGTGACATCGAGGATGTCTGGACGGCAATCGCCTTGCACACCACGCCCGGGATCCCCGAGCACATGCGGCCCACCATCGCCCTGGTGACGGCCGGGGTGGAGATGGATGTGCTGGGCATTGCCTACCATGACTTCAGCCACGAGCAGCGTTGCCAGGTCTGCGAGCATCATCCCCGTGAGGCGAATTTCAAGGAAGGCATCATCGAACACTTCGCCGACGGTATAAAACACAAGCCGTTGACCACCTTCGGCAACGTCAAGGCCGATGTGCTGGCGCTGAAGGTCCCTGGCTACACGCGCATGAACTTCTGCTCACTCATCCTCGGTTCGGCGTGGCCGAACTGAGGCAAGTGCCCGTGACCACCACCTGACGCCAGGAGCCATCGACATGACCGACACACGTTCCCGCGACAACGGCGCGCTGCCGACCCTGACCCATGCCACAGGGGCCCCGGTAGCGGACAACCTCAATACCATGACCGCCGGCCCTCGCGGCCCGGCGTTACTGCAGGATATCTGGCTGATCGAGAAGCTGGCGCACTTCGACCGTGAAGTGATCCCGGAGCGGCGCATGCATGCCAAGGGCTGGGGCGCCCATGGCACCTTTACGGTCACCCAGGACATTACCCGCTACACCAAGGCGAAGCTGTTCGCCGCGGTCGGCAAGCAGACCCCGCTGTTCGCGCGTTTTTCCACCGTGGCCGGCGAGCGTGGCGCCGCCGACGCCGAGCGCGATATTCGGGGCTTCGCGGTGAAGTTCTACACCGAGGAGGGCAATTGGGACGTGGTGGGCAACAACACGCCGGTGTTCTTCTTCCGCGACCCGATGCGTTTTCCCGACCTGAATCACGCCATCAAGCGCGACCCGCGCACCGGGCTGCGTTCGGCCGACAGCAACTGGGATTTCTGGACGCTGCTGCCCGAGGCCCTGCACCAAGTGACCATCGTCATGTCGGACCGTGGCATCCCCCGCAGCCTGCGGCACATGCACGGTTTTGGCAGCCATACCTTTTCGCTGATCAACGAGGCGAACGAGCGGGTGTGGGTCAAGTTCCATTTCCGTAGCCAGCAGGGTATCGAGAACCTGACCGACGAGCAGGCCGCGGCCTTGATCGCCACGGATCGCGAAAGCCATGGCCGTGATCTGCTCGAAGCCATCGAGCGGGGGGATTTCCCGCGCTGGACACTGTTCATCCAGGTCATGACGCAAACGCAGGCCCGGGCGCACCAGCACAATCCGTTCGACCTGACCAAGGTGTGGCCGAAGGCCGAGTACCCGTTGATCGAGGTGGGGGTGATGGAGCTCAACCGCTACCCGGACAATTATTTCGCCGAGGTGGAGCAGGTAGCATTCTCGCCAGCCAACGTGGTGCCCGGTATCGGTTTTTCACCGGATCGCATGCTGCAGGGACGGCTGTTCTCCTATGGCGATGCGCAGCGCTACCGGCTGGGGGTGAATTTCAACCACATCCCGGTCAATGCGCCACGTTGCCCCTTCCATAGCTATCACCGCGACGGCGCCATGCGCACCGACGGCAACCTGGGGCCCACGGCGAGCTACTGGCCCAACAGCAAAGGCACCTGGATTGGCGACGACCCATCGCTGAAGGAGCCACCGCTGGAGCTCGATGGTGCGGCCGACCATTGGGACCATCGCCGCGATGACGACCACTACGAGCAGCCCGGCAACCTGTTCCGCCTGATGACGCCTGCGCAGCGGCAGGCGCTGTTCGACAACACCGCGCGAGCCTTGGGGGATGCGCGCCTGGAAGTGAAACAGCGGCATGTCGCCAACTGCGCCAAGGCCGACCCCGCCTACGGCGCAGGTGTTGCCCAGGCCTTGGGCCTGTCGCCTGCCTGACAGACCGGCCGCCTGCCCATGCCGGCGTGCCGTCATGGGCAGGTGCGCTATGCCTGCGCTGTGCTGGAGGCCGGTGCCTGGCGGCGGAAGCTGGCCCGGTACTGGGCCGGGGTGATGCCAAGCCGTTCGCCGAAGGTGATGCGCATGCGGTCGACCGTGCCGAAGCCACAGTCGTAGGCGATGGTTTTCAGGGGGCGGTCGCTGGCTTCCAGCATCATGCGCGCGGCATCGATGCGCGCGCGCTGCACGAACTCGTGTGGGGTGATCCCGGTTTCCTGCACGAAATAGCGCGCCAGGTTGCGCGCGCTCATGCCAACTTCGGCGGCGAGCGATTCCAGGCTGTGCCGCTCGCCGATGTGGGTCATGACGTGCGCCTGGATGCGTGCTACCGGTGAGGCGGGGTTGGCCGGGGCGGTGAGGTACGGGCTGAACTGCGACTGGCCACCCTGACGCTGGGCTACCACCACCAGCCGCTTCGCTACGGTCAGGGCGATGTCCTGTCCATGGCATTGGCCGACCAGGGCCAGGGCCAGGTCGATGCCGGCGGTGACGCCTGCGGAGGTCACCAACCTGTCGTCGCGCACATAGATCGCGTCGGGCTCGACGCAGGCGTTCGGAAACCGCGCGGCCAGCTTGGGGACATTTTGCCAATGCGTTGTCACGCGGCGCTGGTCGATGAGGCCGGCGTACCCCAGCGCAAATACACCTGTACAAATGGAGCCGTATGTATGCGCGTGATTCGGGGCTTTGCTGGCCCATTCGATGAGTCTCGGATCCGGTGGTGCGTCGGGCAAGGCAGGGCCGCCGGCGATCAGCAGGATATCGAACGTCCCAGTTGCTTCAGCGAAGGTGAGGTCCGCCCGCAACTGCATGCTGTTCGATGCCCGCAGCGGGCTGTCGTCGGCGGCGACCAGCACTGTTTCGTACCGGTCTCCAGTTGCCAGGTAGGCGTTGGCTTCATGGAACACATCCATTGGGCCGACGACATCCAATGCCTGAACGCCATCGTGGATGGCAATCGCCACTGTTCGTACCGTCATCAGGTATTCCCTTGTACTGGCTCGGCGCCAACGCCGTGCGAGTGTTCGGTGACAGGATCGGTGAAGCGGCGGCCAGGAACCGTGCCTGGCCGCCGTCTTGATCATGATGCGCGGGCCGCGTCCCGGAAGTCAGCCAATTTTGGCAGGTGGGCGACATGCCGCAGCGATTAGTCTAAGGGGTATCCCGCACGTCATAGGCGATACGTCCTGCGGGTAGAAAGAAAAAGGCGATGAGCGCGCCGCCTTTGACCTCGGGAAAGTGCTGGCTGCCCGGTGCCGGAGCGGTCCAGCCAGCGCCTTGCCAGCCCTGCGGGCCTGCCAGCATGGCATCCTTGTCCAGCGGGATGACCATGTTCAGTTCGCCATAGGGATGGCGGTGATAGTCGCCACGGAAACTATGATCGACGTTGTTCATCTCATGGCTGCGGCTGTTCATGTAGACGGCGGTCATGCTGAAGTAGAAAGTGTCTGCGCTCGGCTCGCATAAACGGCTGCGGCGATAATGTTCACCGCTGATTTCGACATTGGCGAGCCAGCCCTCGGCCACGCCTTCGATCACGCGCTCGGCGATGTATCGATACGTTTCGCTGTCCGGGCCGTAATGTGCGTTCAACCAGTTTTCGGTTTCCGTGCCGGCTGTTTTATCTTTGACCAAGGCAAGGAAGTTGATACAGGCATTGATTAACTCATCTCTCTTTTTCAAGGGGGTGCCTCCTCGTGTTGTTGCCAGAAATTCTCCCATTGTTGTTTTTCGATAAGAAACGAATTATCTGCAGTGTGAGAATGCAGCCTGTTCATGGCGCAGTAGCGTACCTGTACTTTCGCTTCGATGAAGTTATGCATCATGGATAATCGACAGGTTGGGCGGGGAATGACCCAATGATTGCTTTCGACAAACTGGACCTGAACCTGATCCGGGTTTTCGATGCGGTCATGGAGGAGCGCAGTGTCCTGCGCGCCAGCCAGCGCCTGCATTTGAGCCCGTCTGCGGTGAGCCACGCGCTGGGGCGTTTGCGCGAAGGGTTGGGCGAGGAAATCTTCGTCCGTACCGGCCAAGGCATGACGCCTACCCACTACGCCTACCAGATCAGCGAACCACTGCGTTCGGCCTTGCGGAGCATCGGCGAGACGCTGGCCGGCGCAGCCGCCCCGTTCAACCCCGGGAGCATCGACCGATCGTTCGTGATTGCCGCCAACGACTATTTGTCGGCTACCTTGCTGCCGCAGTTGAACCGCCAGTTGCGCAGCGCTGCACCGGGTATCGACCTTGTGATTACGCCAGTGACACGCCTGGACTTGGCCGAGCAGATCGACCTGGGCCGCATCGATGTTGCGCTTGGTATGTTTCGCAGCGTGCCGGAGCGTCTGCGCAGTCGACCGATCCTCCTGCAGGAAGAAGTGCTGGTCTGTCGCGGCGACCATCCGCTGGGCAGTGCCCAGGCGACTCTTGCCGACCTCGCACGCTACCCGTTGGCCGTGGTTTCGCTAGGTGGCACGGATGCGAACAGTGACTACATTCTCGAACGGGGGTTGGCGCGCCAGACGGACATGTACGACCGTGGCGCGCTGGAGAACGCATTGGCCCAGGCAGGCCTGACGCTGCGCCGGCAAGTCGTGCTGCCGCATTTCCTGGCACTTCCCCTGTTGCTCGAAGACAGCGAGTTGCTGGCCATCATGCCGCGCCCTTTGGCCCGGACATTTGCCCGCACAATGGGCTTGATGATCAAGGAACTGCCTTATCCCGTAGCCCACCAGCAACTGGAGATGGTCTGGCATGGCAATAACGAAAACGACCCATCACAACGTTGGTTGCAAGAACAAGTTGCCTGTGCCGCGAAAGCATTGGACGTTCACGATGTGTGAAGAGGGGGCGTGCCGCGGTGATGGGGTAAGGGGGGGGCGTTCTCATGTAATGTTCGGGGCATTTTTAAAGTTCACATAGGGACGTATGACTCGACGTTATGCCAAGGTCATTGATGAAGTCTCAGCGCTCTGTCGATTCACTGTATTTACCAGGTCGCCTCAGAAACCTAGATCTGGCGCGGCATCCTTGAGCCACAGGCGGGCGCCCCGGGCGCCGGCCACGGCCTCGAATGGCATGCCGGGCGGCAGGCGCATCCAACTCAGTGGCTGTAGCGTGAAGTCTTCCCCGGCTATTTCGCCGTCGAGCAGCAGCAACTCCAGCCCCCGCGGATTGGCCAGTTGCACGGGCGATCCGGGCCTGGGCTGCTGGACCCAGACCCGTTCACATGCGTTCTCGAACAGCACCTGGTCGCCATGGACGGCCAGCGACGTGACGACCTGCTCGCGATCGTCAGCATCGAACTGGCGAAGCCGCACGAAGATCATGCAGCCTTCGCTCGCCCCTGGAGAATGTAAGCTGCCGGGCGGATTGCGCACGTAGGTGCCCGCTGGGTAGCGACCATGCTCGTCCTCGAACACGCCATCGAGCACGAGAAACTCCTCACCACCCGAATGGACATGTGCGCTGAACTGGCTGCCGGGGGCGTAGCGCACCAGGCTGGTGGCCCGTGCCTGCTCGCCACCCAGGCGATACAGTGGGCGCCGCTCCACACCGGGCAGCGGGCTGGCGACCCAGGGCAGGCTCGCGCCATGCATGATCGCGCGCAGCGAGAGGTCGGCGTTCAGGCGATCGGGGATCATGGTTCGATCCTGCCGCTGTTCACCACCATGTTCTTGTCGTCGAGCATGAGCGTCTCCCGAAACTGTAGCGCTGCGTACTTGGATGCTGCGTCGGATATGCAATTACAACCGGACACTAAGGTGCATATTCAAAGTGAGCGCCGCAAAGGTAGCCCTCACTGCCCATGAAAAGCCTTCCGCATGATCCGATCAAGTCGATGCCAATTGAGCTGGTCGGAATGCATATCCATCCGCCTGAACGAGCTGTCGCGTCTCGTTGCCGGTTCCGCAACCCAATTTCAATGGCCTGGCCAACATCTATCTGGTTCGACAAGACTCATCGTGTGGGAGATGGCCCGCGTTTCTCGCTCTGTTGGTAAAAAGCAGTCCAACGGGTCATGGGCAGGTACTTTCGTTCAGCGCGGGCAGGCCATCGAGAAATGCAGACACCTGCCGAGTGTTGCGCAAGTGAACCGTAGGCACCTGGGGCCCCATGGCCAGGCGCATGGCCTCGATACCCGGGCGGTAGTCACGATCGAATTGCCATACGAATTTGAGAAAGGTCAGGAACGCCCTGTCCAGGTGCTCTCTACACCCTGCTGCAATGTCAGGCCGAGGGCGGTTCATGACGCTACGCATGATCACCCGCAGGAAACAGGTCAGCCGCGGCGTATCGAGCCAGATGACCAGGTCGGCGCGGGGCAGGCGAAGGTCGAAGGTCCGGCGGGCATAGTTGCCTTCGCAGATCCAGGCATCCGTGGCGACCGCCTCGCGGACTCGCGCGCGGAACTGCTCGGCATCGGGTTCGATCCAGCCAGGTTCCCAGAACAGTGTGTCGAGGTGTACCACCGGCAGGCCAAGGCGCTTGCCTAGGGCGCGGGCGAGAGTGGACTTGCCACTGCCGGCATTGCCCAGAATCACAATCCGTTGCATGAGGACTTCCTGTCGCGAAAAAGGCCGGCGATTTTGCAGGTTTTCTCTGGCCTGTCAACGTTGGGTGGAGCCATTGATCGTTTCTCGGAAAGGGGCGTGCGGTGAGAGGCGCGGGGTAGGTCTTTAAACTGCTCCCAATCAGTATGCCGATGTCATGACCTCGGACGAGGTGGTCGCGCAGTTGGGCCTGGGGTAAAGCGGGTTCATGGAGGGCTGCAAAGCGAGCCCGGCGGCTCAGTACGCTGCCAAGGTATCGAGCACGAAATCCGCCCGCGCCGCCACGCCGATCTTGGGCAACAGCGATACCTCGTACCCCAACGATGGATAGGCCTGCAGGAGCCGCTCGAACTCAGCCCGTGCAGCCTCCATGTCGTGCCGGCGCTCCGCGTCCTGCACATAGATTTCCGGCCAGGGCGGGGTGAGAAACACGTGCGGGTGATAACGACAGGATTGGCCTAGCGTGGCGAGCAGGGGCTCTCCTGTCAGCGCCTGGATTGCCGCCGTCGCATCGACCAGCCCACGATCGAAGAAGACCCACTGGCGGTCGTTGCGCGGAGCCTGGGCATGGTCATCCAATGCCAGGTCGATGACCCGGCGTAAAAAACCGACGGTGTCGACCCAGGGCAGTGCCTGGCCTCCCGTGCGTATTTCTTCTTGTACGATGCGCCGGCCGGGTTCTTCGACCACGGCATGGCCACGCCGCCCAAGCTCCTCGAGCAGGGTGGACTTGCCGCCGCCCGAGCAGCCGGAAATGATGACGAAGCGGTTCATGGGGATTTCCTTGTTCATGATGATCATCGATCGACAACCCACGCGTCATGCGTGTGCCTATTGAGCGTCCACCGGCACAAGGCAGCCATCGCGCCCCATGCGGTAGCGCTGCAGGTCCTGCGCCAGCACCAGGTGACCGCTGTAGTGCGCCCGAGCCTCTTGGCGAACGTCTTCGATCGAGGGGCTGCGCTGGGCATTGGGCTGGTAGCGGGCGCTGAAGTGGGTCAGCACCAGGTTCGCAACGCCCGCCGACTCGGCGAAGCGGGCCACGGCCGCGGCGGTGCTGTGGCCGAAGGTCGCCTGGGTGCGTTCGACGACCGGTTCGGTGAAGGTCGCCTCGTGCACCAGCACATCCACGCCTTGCGCCACGTCGGCCAGCAGCCCGGGGGTGTCGTTGTCGCCGCAGACGATCACCCGCCGAGGCGGGCGTGACGGGCGCAGGTAATCCTGGGCGTGCAGCAACCGCCCGGCATGTTCCACCGAGTGGCCGTGGGCAAGCTCGCCCCATAGGGGGCCGCGGGGGACACCGTCGGCCTCCAGGCGTTGTATATCCAGGCGAGGGTCGGGGTTGACCTCGGTGAACACATAACCATAGCTGGGCACCCGGTGCGATAGCTGCACGGGGGTGGCCTGGATGTTGCCACTGCACCAGCCCTCCAGGCTTTCGACCGCCTGCAGGCGCAATTCGAAGGGCAGGTAGGTCTCGCTGACGGCCAACCCCAGGCGCAGCCATTCGTGTAGCGCGGCCGGCAGGATCAGGTCGAGCGGTTCGCTACGCCCGGACATGCCGGCACTGGCCAACAGGCCCGGCAGGCCGAAGCAGTGGTCGCCATGGACATGGGTGATGAAGATCGCGCGCAGGTCGCAGACCGACAGCGGGGTTCGCAGGAGCTGGTGCTGGGTTGCCTCGCCGCAATCGACCAGGTACCAGGCGCTGCCGCTGGCCTCGATGAGGGCGGTACCGCTGACGTTCCGGGCCTTGGTGGGGATCCCGGCGCTGGTGCCTAGAAACTGCAGGTCCATGGGTGCCGGCTCCTTTGTTCGTGGCGTTCAAGGTTGCGTGTAGTGTACGACCATTGTCGGGCGGATGGATTCAGGGGGCTGCATAGCCGCTTTTTCAACCCTCGGCTTGGCCGATGTACAAAGCACTTGGAACCAAAGCGATATGTAAAATAGAATTACTATCATTTGCGACCATCGCCCAGAGCCTCCCGACATGATTGATGCAGCGCCGCCCGCGGAGCACAGCCTGCCCGCCCTGTACCGTGACCATCGAGGCTGGCTGGAAAACTGGCTGCGGCGGCGCATGGGCAATGCCTGGGATGCGGCGGACCTGAGCCAGGACACCTTCCTGCGGGTGCTCGCCAACTCCCACCAGCTCGCCGAGATCCGCGAACCCCGGGCCTACCTGCTGACCGTGGGCGAGCGCCTGCTGAGCACCTTCTACTCCAGGCGCAGCCTCGAGCAGGCCTACCTGCAGGCCCTGGCGCAGTTGCCGGAGCAAAGCGTGCCGTCGCCGGAGCAGCGCTGGGTGCTGCTGGAAACCCTGCAGGCCCTGGACGAGCTGCTCGCCGGCCTGCACGCCCCGGTGCGCAGGGCATTTCTCTGGAGCCAGCTGGAAGGGCTGGGCTACCGTGAAATCGCCGAGCGCCTCGGTGTTTCCGAGCGCACCGTCAAACGCTACATGGCGCAGGCCTACGAGCACTGCCTGTTGGCGGAACTGTGATGCCCGCCACGCCCACCAACGAGGCGCGCGAGGTCGCTCGTGCCGCAGCCCGCTGGCTGGCGCTGCTGGAGTCGGGCAAGGCTCGCGAGAGCGATCTGCTGCAGTTGGAAGCGTGGCGCAATGCAAGCGGCAGCCACGAGCGTGCCTGGCAAAAGGCACAATTGCTGCGCCAGCGCTTTTCCGAGCTGCCTGGCGCCCTGGCGATGGCCACCCTGGATCGCCCGGATGCGGGCCGGCGTCGGGTGCTCAAGCAGGCCCTCGGGGTTGCCGCGCTGGTACCGGCGGCCTGGATGCTGGGGCGGCAAATGCCTTTGGAGGCCTGGGTCGCCGACGTGCACACGGGCATCGGCGAGCAGAAGCGCCTGACCCTGGCCGATGGCAGTTCGTTGCAGTTGAACACCGACAGCGCGGTCAACATCGACCTGACTGCCCATCAGGTGACGCTGCTGCATGGCGAAATCGCCCTGGACGTCCACCGGCATGCGCACTTGACCGTACAGGTGCCATTCGGCCGCGTCATGGTTGGCGATGGCGAAGTCTGCATGCGCCTGTTCGAGCGCGGTTGCCGGGTGGCCGTGGTCAAGGGCGCCGTGCAGCTGCAGCCACTGCACGGCGGCACCTTGTCTCTCCACGAGGGGCAGCAGGCGAGCCTGCACGCGACCGGCACGGGCCCTGTTGGTACGACGGATAACCTGCTGCAGGGCTGGCGTGACGGGGTACTCATGGTCGAGGACCAGCCCTTGGGGGATTTCTTGCGTGAGTTGCGCCGCTACCGCCCCGGACTGCTGCGTTGGGAGCCCGAGCTGGAAACCTTGCGGGTGACCGGCACCTTCCGGCTCGACGACACCGACCGGGTGCTTGCGCTGCTGGCTGCCAGCCTGCCGCTGGAGGTGCATGCCCGTACGCGGTACTGGATTACCTTGTCTTCTCGGAAAAATCTTGCCTGAGCCTGTCCCTTTTTTTCGCGTCGCTGGTCATTGCCGGTAGGAGAAAAGAAAAAGGGGAGCATTCTTCAATGCCAGCAGTATTGCCTTGCCGTTCACGTCCGGCTGCGCCTGGTGCGCGTCCATTGCTGCACCTGGGGTTCGCGATGGGCCTGAGTGCCAACCTGTTGTTGATTTCGCCCAGCTGGGCCGAGGACCTCGGTCGCCGCAGCTACGAGGTGCCAGCGGGTACCCTGGGCACCGCCTTGACCCGTTTCGCCGGCCTCGCCGGGGTCAGCCTGTCGGTCGACCCGGCTCTGGTGAGCGGGCGGCGCAGTGCCGGGTTGTCTGGTACCTACAGTATCGATGAAGGTTTCGCACGGCTGCTCCAGGGCAGTGGCCTGCAGTTGCAGCCAGTGGGGGACGGCGCCTATACCCTGTTGCCGGTACCGCAGGGTGCCGATGCCCTGGAGATCGCCCCCACCACCGTCACCGGTACCCGTGCCTTGGGCAGCGATGCCGAGCCTTATGCCGGTGGCCAGGTCGCGCGCCGTGGTTCGCAAGGTCTGCTCGGCTCACGCGACTTCATGGAAACACCGTTCAGCATGACCACCTACACCCGCGAGGCGGTGCAGAACCAGCAGGCGCGGACCCTGGGCGACCTGATCGCCAGCGATCCCTCGGTGCGTTCGACCAACCCGGCTGGCGGGCGCTTCGAGCAATTCACCATCCGCGGGTTCAGCCTGTTCAACAGCGACGTGTCCTACAACGGTCTTTACGGCATCCTGCCGACCTATTCGATCGACATGGAAATGGCCGATCGTGTGGACATCATCAAGGGCCCGAGCCAGTTGATCAACGGTATCTCGCCACGCGGCAGCGTGGGGGGTGGGATCAACGTGGTGCCCAAGCGCGCGGGCGATACCCCGGTCGCGGCATTCACCGGCAGCTACGCCTCCGACAGTCAGGTGGGTGGCGCAGTGGATATCGGCCGGCGTTTCGGTGAGGACGGGCAGTTCGGCCTGCGCTTCAACGGCGTGAAACAGTCCGGTGACACCGAGTGGGAGCAGCAGAGTGTCGACCGCGAGATGGCCGTGCTGGGGCTGGATTTTCGCGGTGAGCGTGTGCGCCTGTCGGCGGACCTGGGCCATACCGAGCGCGATACCGACGCGCCCCAGGAGCGGGTCCTGGTCGGCGCCAATGCCCAGGTTCCGCATGCTGGCGACGTGCGCCACAACTATGCCCAGGCCTGGAGCAAGGCGCGCACCAACGATACCTTCGGCGCCGTGCATGGCGAGTTCGATATCAGCGACGCGCTGATGGCCTATGGCGCGGTCGGTGCGCGCAAGAGCAACCATGACTTTCTCCGGCACAACGTGTCGATCGTCAACGATGCCGGTGACTTCAGCGTCCAGCCCCGCGACTTCACTCGCGACGAAACGGTCAGGACGGCCATGGCCGGGTTGCGCAACTGGTTCGACACCGGGCCGGTGAGCCACGAGCTCAACCTGGCCGCGACCTACTTCTACATGGACTTCGAGAACGGCGGCGCCCGTTATGCCGCAGCGCCCAGCAACCTCTACGACCCGGTACCGACACCGACGCCCGGCACGCCGACCCGCTACGATGCCAAGGTCTACACCGAGAACCGCTTCACGGGCCTGGCCTTGTCCGACACCCTCGGTTTCCTCGACGACCGCCTGCTGCTGACCCTTGGCGCCCGCTGGCAGCGGATCAAGGTCGATGACTGGACCGGTGACGTCAAGGGCGACACTGCCTACGACGAGGAGAAGGTCTCGCCGTCGGCCGGCATCCTGTTCAAAGTCAGCGATCGGCTGTCGCTCTACGCCAACTACATGGAAGGCCTGAGCCAAGGCAAGATCGCGCCGTCGACCTCGCTCAACGAAGACCAGATCTTCCCACCGTTCACCAGCCGCCAGGTGGAGGTGGGCGCCAAGTACGACCTGGGCCGGGTCGCCTTTACCGCCAGTGCCTTTCGCATCCGCCAGCCCGCCTATGAAACCAACGCCACCTCGCGGGTCTTCGGACCCAACGGCAAGCGCGACAACAGGGGCATCGAGCTCAGTGTGTTCGGCGAGCCGCTCGAGGGCTTCCGCCTGCTGGGTGGGGTGATGTACATCGACAGCGAATTGACCGATACCGTGGGTGGCGCGTTCGATGGCAACCGTGCACCGGCAACGCCTGAGTACAACGTCAACCTCGGTGCCGAGTGGGACGTCCCGGCGTTGCCCGGGGTGACGTTGACCGCACGCGGCATCCACTCGAGTTCGCAGTACCTGGACCAGGCCAACAGCAAGCAGATCGACGGTTGGGAGCGGCTGGATATCGGTGCCCGGTATGCGTTCAAGGTCGACGACAAGCACGTCACCCTGCGTGCCAGTGTCGAGAACGTATTGGATGACCGCTACTGGGCGTCGGCCGGGGCTTCGGATGACAGCGAACCGGGCCTGACCTTGTCCACGCCCAGGACCTACCTGCTTTCGGCAACGCTGGGGTTCTGAAGGGAGCGTTTTCACGGGCTTCGCGTTCTTGCGTCTAGTGGGCAGGCCCCAGTGCCAGTCAGTCAAACGGTATTGGGGCTGCTTTGCAGCCCATAGCCGGCAGTCCAGGGTTCAGGGCGGCGCTGTACCCGTTGCTCTTTCGGTTTCTGTTCTCTGCGATCCCACACATCTAATCCTCTGCATTGCACATGATCTATGGGCCCCGCTGACCCTGTGGGAGCCGGCTTGCCGGCGATGGGGCGCGAAGCGGCCCCAAAAGGACATTACCCCGCAGGCTCCTCCCTCCTTCATACATTTGTACGAACGAACGTCCCGCCTCATGGATTTTGACGATGTTCAGCCATGCCCCGCATGCATAACCTTCTGAAAAGGCAGCGTTGATTACTAATAATAAAGGAGACGACCAATGCCTATTCAGACGGAGCATGATCCGCGCCTGAAGCGCGCGCTCAAGACGCGGCACATCAGCATGCTGGCCCTGGGCGGTGTCATCGGTGCCGGGTTGTTCGTAGGCTCCAGTGCAGTGATCGCCTCGACCGGCCCCGGCGCGTTCATCACCTATGCCATCACCGGCCTCATCGTTGCGCTGGTGATGCGCATGCTCGGCGAAATGGCGGCTGCGCAACCTGCCAAAGGCTCGTTCGTCGATTACGCCCGCCTGGCCTTCGGCCGTCCCGCGGGGTACATGACGGGCTGGCTCTACTGGTACTTCTGGGTCATCGTCGTGGGCTTCGAAGCGGTGGTCGGCGGGCAGATCATCAATGCCTGGCTGCCGGACATTCCGGTCTGGGTCATTGCCCTTGCGCTGATGGTGGTGATGACCCTGTTGAACCTGATGTCGGTGCACTCCTTCGGGGAAGCCGAATACTGGTTCGCTGGCGTCAAGGTCGCGGCCATCGTCGTGTTCCTGGTGGTCGCGGGTGCCTATGTCTTCAACCTCTGGCCAGGCTCGACCGCGAGCTTCGGCAACCTGACCCAGCATGGCGGCTTCCTGCCCCACGGCGTGACGTCACTGTTCACCGGTGTGGTCGTCGTCATCTTCTCCATGACGGGCGTGGAGGTCGCCACCCTCGCGGCGGCAGAGTCCGAAAACCCGTCGCGCAACATTCGCAAGGCGGTCAATACCGTGATGCTGCGCATCCTGGTGTTCTTCGTCCTGGCGACTTTCTTCATCGTGCTGGCGCAACCCTGGACCGCCATCACCCCCGGCAAGTCGCCGTTCGTGACTACCCTGGAGCACATTGGCATTCCCGGGGCTGGCGACATGCTCACCGTGGTGATCCTGGTGGCCGTGCTGTCGGTGCTCAATGCCGGCCTCTACACCTCGTCGCGTCTGCTTTACGTACTAGCTTCCAATGACGAGGCGCCACGCTGGATCGCCGGCGTGAGCCGCAAGGGCGTGCCTGTGCGCGGAGTCATCGCCTCGACCCTGGTCGGCTATGGATGCGTCGTCATCGCGGCGCTCTGGCCCGATACCGTCTTCCAGTTCCTCATCAACTCCTCCGGCACGGTCTTTCTTTTCGTCTACCTGATGATCTGTCTGTCGCAACTCAAGCTACGCCGCAAGTGGGTGGAGGAGGGGACGCTCAAGTTCGCCATGTGGGGACACCCCTGGTTGCCGTTGCTGGTGACTGCCTCGATCGTCGCCGTCCTGGTGAGCATGGCCTTCGACCCGACGATGCAGATCAGCCTGCTGCAATGCCTGGTCGCGATCGTCGCGATAGCCGTCTCGTACCTGGTCCTGAGCATGTCCCGTGTCCGCCAGCGGGGGTTGGACGCCAAGGTGCAGCCAGGCCAGGGCGCGCAGTAGATCAAGCCGTATCACACCCGGCCCGTGTGTTCAGGGCCGTCAATGGGAAGCCAACAGCATGTCAGCGAAATTCGAATTGTCCCAGTTACCCAACCGGCCGCTGTGGTTCGAGCCAGGCCAGCCACGTGAGCGGCTGGACGGCACGGTGGAGGCCGACGTGGCCATCGTCGGCGCCGGCTACACAGGGTTGTGGACGGCCTACTACCTGCTCAAGAGCGAACCGTCACTGCGCGTGGTGCTTCTGGAAAAGCGCGAAGTCGGCTTTGGTGCTTCTGGCCGCAACGGCGGCTGGGCCTCGGCGATCTTCCCGATCTCCCTGCCCAGGGTGGCCCAGTTGTATTCCCATGACGCGGCCCTGAGGCTGCAGGCGGCGATGAACGAGACGGTCGACGAGATCGGCCGTGTGCTGGCTCTGGAGGGTGTGGAGGCCGACTACGCCAAGCAGGGTTTCCTCTCGCTAGCCCGCAGCGCACCGCAGATGGCTCGGGCCCGGGCGGCGGCCGAGGACTCGGCGCGCTTCGGCCTGCCGGAGCAGTGGCGGGTCCTCGAGGCCGCCGAAGCCCGCGCCAGCCTGGGTGCCGAGGGCACATTGGGCGGGCTCTACACCGAACACTGCGCACTCATCCACCCCGGCAAGCTGGTGCGTGGACTGGCCTGGCTGGTCGAGCGGATGGGAGCGAAGATTCACGAGCAATCCGCGGTTACCCGGATCGCGCCTGGTGTCGTGCACACCGAGCATGGCACGGTCCGAGCCGGGATGACGGTGCGCGCCACCGAAGCCTTCACCTCGCAGCAACCAGGCCACTCGCGCTTCGTCATCCCGCTCTATTCGCTGGTGCTCGCCACCGAGCCGCTACCCCGTGAGCTGCTGGCCCAGCTCAACCTCGATCACCGCATGGCGTTCAACGACATGCGCCACCTGCGCGTCTATGGGCAGGTCACCGCCGAGGGGCGCCTGGTGTTCGGTGGCCGTGGCGCGCCCTACAACTGGGGCTCGCGGATGTCCGATGCCGCCGACCTGGTGGACAGCATCCACGCCAAGATCCACCAGACGATGCTCGAGTTCTTTCCGGCACTGGCAGGGACACGCATCAGCCATCGCTGGGGTGGGGCGCTGGGCGTGTCCCGCGACTGGTGCCCGACCGTGAGTATCGACCGCTGCAACCGTATCGCCTGGGCCGGCAACTACGTAGGCGATGGTGTCGCCACCAGCAACCTGGCCGGCCGCATCCTGCGCAACCTGATCCTCGAGCGCGACGACGAGATCAACACGCTGCCACTGGTCAACCACCGCTCCCCGTCCTGGGAGCGCGAGCCATTGCGCTGGCTGGGCATCAACAGTGGCCTGGCCGCAGCCTCGCTCAGCGATGTCGAGGAGCGCTACACCCACAAACCTTCACGTACCGCCATGTTGCTGGAAAAGCTCACCGGCGCCCATTGATCAGGAGAAAGCCATGACCTCATTCACCATCATCAAGCACGCCGCCATCGAGGCCCTGCCATTGACCCCCGCTGGCCAACGCGCAGGTGCCGACAAGGGTGACCCACAGATCGCCATTCAGGCACTGGCCCCCGAAGCGGTCGGCAACCTCGGCGTATGGGAGTGCCAGCCAGGCGGTTGGCCCGTGATCGAGCGTCCCGACACCGAGTTCACCTACATCATCTCCGGCAAGGCACTGCTCACCGACAGCAGCAGCGGTGAGGTGGTGGAGGTGAGCGGTGGCGACCTGGTCATCCTGCCGCCGGGTTGGACCGGGCGCTGGGATGTGCTGGAGACCGTGCGCAAGGTGTACGCGATCTACTGATGCTGCCGAGCGCTACCGCCATTACCCCTTGATGTGAGAACGACAATGACCCAAACCATCATGAACTGGATCTCCGGCGCCCCCGCCGAGGCCACCAGCGGCCAGCAACTGCCGGTCTACAACCCGGCCACTGGCGTGGTCACCGGCCAGGTACAACTGTCGGCGCAGCAGGATGTGGACGCTGCCGTGGCGTCGGCCAAGGCTGCTTTCCCGGCCTGGAGCAACCTGTCGCCGCTGCGCCGTTCGCGTATCCTCAACCGGTTCCTGGCGCTGCTCAACGAGCACCGTGACGACTTGGCCCGCATGATCACCGCCGAGCACGGCAAGGTATTCACCGATGCCCAGGGCGAAGTCACCCGAGGTATCGAGATCGTCGAGTTCGCCTGTGGCGCGCCGCAGTTGCTCAAGACCGACTTCACCGACCAAGTCAGCACCAATATCGACAACTGGACGCTGCGCCAGCCATTGGGCGTGGTGACGGGTATCACCCCGTTCAATTTCCCGGTGATGGTGCCGATGTGGATGTTCCCAGTGGCCCTGGCCACCGGCAACACCTTCGTGCTCAAGCCGAGCCCGCTGGACCCGAGCCCGAGCCTATTCATCGCCGAACTGCTCAAGCAGGCCGGCCTGCCGGATGGCGTGTTCAACGTGGTGCAGGGCGATAAGGACGCGGTCAACGCGCTGATCGAGCACCCCGATGTGCAAGCGGTTTCCTTCGTCGGCTCCACTCCGATCGCCAACCACATCTACGAGACCGGTGCCCGCCACGGCAAGCGCGTCCAGGCCCTGGGCGGTGCGAAGAACCACCTGGTGGTGATGCCTGATGCCGATATCGACCAGGTGGTTGACGCGCTGATCGGCGCGGCCTACGGTTCGGCCGGCGAGCGTTGCATGGCCATCAGCGTGGCGGTGTTCGTCGGTGATGACACGGCCGAGAAAGTCATGCCCAAGCTGATTGAGCGCACCCGGGACCTGAAGGTGCTCAACGGCACCAACCTGGAAGCCGAGATGGGCCCGATCGTTACCCGTGCGGCGCTGGAACGCATCACCGGCTACATCGAGCAAGGCGTCAAAGAAGGGGCCAAGCTGCTGGTCGACGGACGCGGCTTTAACGGCCAGGCCGCCGGTGAAGGCTGTGGCGACGGCTTCTGGCTGGGCGGCACGTTGTTCGACGATGTCACCCCGGATATGCGCATCTACAAGGAAGAGATCTTCGGCCCGGTGCTGGCCTGTCTGCGCGTGAAGGACTTCGCCGAAGCAGTGGAGCTGATCAACGCCCATGAGTTCGGCAACGGCGTAAGCCTCTACACCCGCGACGGCCATATCGCCCGGGAGTTCGGCCGGCGCATCCAGGTGGGCATGGTCGGCATCAACGTGCCGATCCCGGTACCGATGGCCTGGCACGGCTTCGGTGGCTGGAAGAAGAGCCTGTTCGGTGACATGCATGCCTACGGCGAGGAGGGCGTGCGCTTCTACACCAAGCAGAAGAGCATTATGCAGCGCTGGCCCCAGGCCATCGCCAAGGGCGCTGAGTTCGCCATGCCGACCAGCCACTGACGCAATCGGCCAACGCCATGCAAACGGCCCCGCCCACGCAGCGGGGCCGTTTGCATTCAGCGGTTGCCGTCGAACAGCTCGGTGTTCCTGCCGGCCTGGAGGGCGATCCAGAAGCGTGCGATGCCGTTGGTGGTGGTCGGTTTGATCCCCGTCAGTTGCTCCACGAGCTTGAGTCTGTACACGAGCGTCTGGCGGTGGATGCCGAGGTCGAAGGCGGTCGCTTTCCAGTTGCCGTCGTTTTCCAGAAACGCCATGAGTGTCGGCAAGAGCGCGGCGCCCTGGGTGCGGTCGTGCTCGATCAGCGGGCCCAGGTAACGCCCTACCAACGCCCGGGCTTCGGCCAGGGATTTCGGGGCCATGATCAACCCGGTCTCGGCCTCTCCGTAGCGCAGCATCCCGGCGCCGACCTCCTGGGCCTGGGTCAACGCCAGGCGTGCTTGCCTGACGCTTTCACGAAACCCCGTTGCCGCTGCGATCGGTCCGCTGATGCCGATCACGGTGTCTGTGCCGAGGTTGCTGTGCAGCGCTTCGAACGTGGCAGGGTCATCCCGGCTGATCGCCAGCAGCAGCCCTTTGTCGCTCAGCAACAAGGGGCTCGAGGCGTGCAGGGGCGGTGCGTGGTGTATCTCATCCGCAGACCAGGGGCCGTGGGCGCCGGGCTCGATGGCCATGCTCACCAAGGTGCCGGCCAGGCCCCGTCGTTCTAGGATGGGACGTGCGAGGGTGAATTCCGTTCCGCTCTCCAGCAGGCTGCGTAGCAGGGCTGCGCCTTCTTCACGTTGCTGGTCGCGGTGGATCATCAGGCGTTCGAGTTCGACCCCCAGCAGGCCGACCAGCGAGCGCACCAGGATGGTGTCATCCAGCGTTCGCTTGCCTTGGCGAGTCATGACCAGGTTGGCCCGGGCGCGGCCCGCGATCGGTATCCGCTCGACTTGCACCTCGCCTTGCGGCGAGACGGGTTTCGTTTCGACGATGTTGACGCCGCTGACGGCATCCTCGATGGCCAGGCCCAGGCCCAACGTATTGGCCAGTATCGCAAGACGGCCGGCCATGTCGGGTTGCTTGCGTAGCGCTTCGGCGTAGGTCTGGAACAGGCGTTCGCTGGCGTTGAAGCGTTCGCGCTGGGCCTGCAGGACGCTTTCGATGACGCAGTGCGACAGCTTGACGAACTCGAGCTCGAAGCTGGCCTGCAGGATGGGAAACAGCAGACGGTCGGCCGCCTTTAGCATCTTGCGCGACAGTTGCGGTGCGTCGTGCCGGGGGGCGACGACCAGCGCGCTGGCATTGCTCTGCACCAGTTGCTCGAGCCAGGCGACCTGCTCCTGGGCGGCGGGGGGAATGCCGACTCCGGTGGTCATGACCAGGTCGCCGGGGGAGATCCAGCGCCACGGATCGGGCAGGTCGACCGCATGGGCCCAGGTGATCACCCTATTGGTACCGGCCAGGCCGGCGACTGCCTGCAATTTCAGCTGATCGATATCGATCAGGTTCTGCACCGTGAGCATGGGGCTTTCTCGTAGAGTCAATGACAGCCTGCCCCGAGCCGAGGGCAGGCGGCTTCCTGGCACGCATGGTCATCTTATTGATTGCGGAGCGTTTCCAACAGGCTTGCCCGCCAATGGACCACCCCGTCAGCAGCAATGCTTCCCTGTACCGCCCCGCTCACGGATAATCCCTACCCATTCCAACAACAGCCTGTGAGTGGGTATGAGTGATTCCTTAGTCGGCCTCGGCCAGCCTGAAATCGAAGGGGGGCGCAAGACGCGCAAGAACAACCCCGAGAAAACGCGCGAGGACATCCTCCAGGCCGCCATCAACGAGTTCGTCCAGCAAGGCCTGGCCGGCGCCCGGGTCGACGCCATCGCCGAGCGCACCGCCACCTCCAAGCGCATGATCTACTACTACTTCGGCAGCAAGGAGCAGCTCTACGTCGAGTGCCTGGTCAAGCTCTACGGCGATATCCGCAAGACCGAGCACAGCCTTGACCTCGAATCGTTGCCGGCCGTGCAGGCGATCCAGCGCCTGGTGGAGTTCACCTTCGACCACCACGACCTCAATGTCGACTTCGTGCGCATCGTCTGTACCGAGAACATCCACTACGGCGAATACGTCAAGCAGTCGCCGGTGATCCGCGAGATGAGCAGCCTGGTCCTCGAGGCTCTGGGCCGGATCCTGAACCGGGGCGTGGAGGAGGGCGTGTTCCGCCCGGGCATCGAGGTCATCGACCTGCACATGCTGATGAGTTCGTTCTGTTTCTACCGGGTGTCCAACCGCCACACCTTCAGCGAGATCTTCCAGATCGACCTGTCCGATGACCAGGTCAAGCAGCGCCACAAGCAGATGATCTGCGAAGCGGTGCTGCGCTACATCCGCGCCTGACGCCGCGCCTCACTCGCCCAGCCGCTGCTCGCGCGACGGCGGGTAGCCGAAGTACGCCGCGTAGCACTTGCTGAAGTGCGATACCGAGACGAAGCCGCAGGCCACTGCCACTTCCATCACCGAGAGGTCGGAATACTGCAGCAGGCGGCGGCTCTTGGTGATGCGCAGCTCCATGTAGTAGCGCCGTGGCGAGGTGCCGAGCTGGGCCTGGAACAGGCGGTCGATCTGGCGCCGCGAGCGGCCGCTGTAGGCCGCCAGTTGGTCGAGGCTCAGGGTTTCCTCGAGGTTGTTTTCCATCAGCTCGACGATGGTGCGCAGGTGCAGGCTCATGGACTTCTTCGCCCCCGGCCCGACCTGGCGGTAGCGGGCGCCGGAGAACGAGAGGATCTCCTCCACGCCCTCGGCCAGGGCATCGCCGTACAGGCGGCGGACCAGGCCGAGCATCAGCTCCATGGCGCCGTTCGGGCTGGCGGCGGTGAGGCGGTCACGGTCGAGGGTGAAGCTGGCCGGGGTGATGCGCGTCTGTGGGCTGCGCTCGGCGAGGCTGGCGCGCTGCTCGGGGTGGATGCTGCAGCCATAATCGGCCAGTACCCCGGCCCGGCCGAGGAACCAGGCGCCGCTCCACAGCCCGCCCAGGGCCATGCCATGGGCGGCGCAATCGGCCAGCAGGCGATCCAGCTCGGGGTACTTGAGCGGCGTGCGCAGGCCACCGCAGATCACCAGCAGGTCGAGCGCCTTCAGGGTACCCGTCGCCAGTTCGCTGGCGATCAGCTCCAGGCCCAGGTCGCTCAGCACCCGATCGCCAGCCAGCGACAGCGGGGTGAAGCCGAAACTGTCGGCGCGCAGCAGGTTGGCGGTCACCAGCACGTCCATGGCCACGGTGAAGCTGGCCATGGAAAAGTGCTCGAGCAAAACGAAGCCCACCCGGTAGGGCGCCTGGGCGCTGCCGTGGGTGGACTTGAGCCGCAGCATGTTGCTGGTGCTGGTCTTCTGGCTGAACTGGCGTGGTGTGGGCACTCTGGACTCCGCTTCCTGGCTGGCGCCGATGAGTGTGCTTGCAGGACGAGGGAAAGACAATGCATGCAGGGGCGCTGGTCGTATTCGAGGTCGTGTGCAGACAACGAACCCCGCATGGCCGGGGCAGGCGCGCCTGTCATCCCGTCGTCGTCCCGGCTATGCTTGCAGGGGCAGATGCTGAACGGGGAGGGCCTCATGTCTACGCTGGAACGGGCTATCGCCGTGGCCGCCAGGGCCCATGAAGGGCAATGCGACAAGGGCGGGGCGGCCTATATCCTCCACCCGTTGCGGGTGATGATGCGGGTGGCCACGCCTGAGCAACGGATCGTGGCGGTACTGCACGATGTGCTGGAAGACACGCCGCTGACCCTGTCGGACCTGGCCCGCGAAGGCTTCACCCTGAAGATTCTCGCCGCACTGCTGGCGCTGAGCAGGCGCGAGGACGAAAGCTACGAGGCATTCGTCGTGCGCCTGGGCCATGACCCGTTGGCGCGCCAGGTCAAGCTGGCGGACTTGGCCGACAACAGCGACCTGTCACGCATTCCTTGCCCGGGCCCGGCGGACCTGGCCCGGCTCAGCCGCTACCAGCAGGCCAGCGCCTACCTGCAGGCATTGGCCTGAGCCTCAGCCGCAGGCCTTGAGGTTCACCGGCCCCACGAAGTCGTTGCCGTGGCCCATCACGCACGCCACTTGCTGGTTGCGTTGCAGCTCCCAGACCTGCGGCGGGTAGGTCTTGTTCCAGGCGTCGAACAGCTGGCGGTCCTGGCGGGACAGGCGCAGGTCGTACCGCTTGCTCATGTAGAAGTAGGTGCGGGCGATCATCCCTCGAATGGAAGGGCGCGGCATGACCTTCCGTGCCTTGAAGTCGACTTGGGTCAGGCAGCGGCCGTACTGGCCTTGCTGCGTGGGCAGCCAGCCGAAGCTGTAGTTGCTGCGGTCGCCGTTGACCTCGCCGATGCTCGGCACCAGGTTGTGCAGGTCGGCCTCGGCGCGCTTGAACACATCGTCGTGGCGTGCGCAGTTCTTGCGCCCGCCCTGTTGCCAGCATTGGCGCTGATGGCCGATCTGCCAGGCCGGGACGATGTGTTCCCACTCGATGCGCGAGGCGCGTTGGGCGTTCTTGCGTGGGGTATAGCCACAGGAAGCCAGGTCGACCTTGTTGCCCTTGTACTTGCAGCCGCAATAGAACTCCGTGGATTGCGGTGCATACAACCGCCACGCCACCTTCTTGGCTTCCTGGAAGGTGCGCGGGGCATCGGCATGGGCGAGGGGAATGCTCAACAGCAGGCAGGCGGTGGCAAAAAGCGTAACTCTCATGCGCGGTCAGTCTTCCTTCGGCACGGTCCAGAAGATCTGCACGCCGCCGTCGTCGCGGTGGGCGAGGGTGACGTTGTCGTTCTCGGCGATCTCCTCGAGCAGGGTCTCCCAGTCATCGGGCGACTCGTGTTCCAGGCGGAAGATCAGGGCGGCGCGGCTGCGCTGGGCGATGGGGCTGTTGATGATCTTCTGGATGCGCAGACCCAGTTGCTCATAACTGCCAGGCGTTGCGGAGGAGGTGCTGGCCACGGGGCTTTTCCTTGTTTTGCTGTATGTGCATACAGTATTTGACTGTAGGCAATTTCGCAACAGCGTGTAAGGTGAAAAGCGTATATGACCGTGCTAGAGGGATTAGTTCGGGATTGGCTATGTGATGTGAGGGGCGACCTGTCCGGCGCCCCCGGCACTTTGGAGCGGCCTCGTGTCGCGAGAGGGGCGCAAAGCGCCCCCTGGATCCTGAGCATCACAAAACGGGTGCAGGCAGCACACCCGTCCAGCGATCAATACTCCCAGAAGATCCGCTGCAGCTCCTTGCTGTCCTGGGTCTTGGTCATCGCCACCATGGCCAGGATCCGTGCCTTCTGCGGATTCAGGTCATGGGCCACGACCCAGTCGTTCTTGTCGTCAGGCTGCTCGGCATTGCGCAGCACGAAGCCGCCGGCATTCACATGCGAGGAGCGAATGATCTGCACGCCGTCCTTGCGCAGCGCCTGCAGCGCCGGCACTACCCGCGACGATACCGAGCCATTGCCGGTGCCAGCGTGGATGAGCGCCTTGGCGCCATTCTGCGCCAGCGCCTTGTAGGCGGTGTCGGTCACGTTGCCATAGCCGTAGGCGATGTCCACCGCTGGCAGGCTGCTGATCTGCTTGATGTCGAATTCCGAGTTGACGGTGTGGCGCTTGGCCGGCAGGCGGAACCAGTACGACTTGCCTTCCACCACCATGCCCAACGGGCCCCATGCGCTCTTGAACGCCTCGGTCTTGATGTTGATCGCCTTGCTCACGTCGCGGCCCGACTGGATCTCATCGTTCATGGTCACCAGCACGCCCTTGCCGCGGGACTCCTTGCTGCTGGCCACGGCGACGGCGTTGTACAGGTTGAGCATGCCGTCGGCGGACATGGCGGTGCCCGGGCGCATGGATCCGACCACCACGATCGGCTTGTCGGTCTTCTCCACCAGGTTGAGGAAGTAGGCGGTCTCTTCCAGGGTGTCGGTGCCGTGGGTGATGACGATGCCATCGACGTCCTTGCTGTCGGCCAGTTCGGCGACGCGTTTGCCCAGCTTCAGCAAGTCTTCGTTGCTGATGCTTTCGGAGGCGATCTGCATCACCTGCTCGCCGCGCACGTTGGCCAGGTCGGCCAGCTCCGGCACACCGGCGATGAGCTTGTCGACGCCGAGCTTGGCGGCCTGGTAGGTGGCGCTGTTGGCGGCGCTGGCGCCTGCGCCGGCGATGGTGCCGCCGGTGGCGAGGATCACCACGTTGGCCAGTTTCTGCTGTTGCTCGGCTTCCTTGGCGGACGCGGCTGTCGGCAGGATCAGCAGCAGGGCGAGGGCGCCGGGAGCGAAGGTCTTCAGTGCAGCTTGCATGTTTTTGTTCTCTCTCTTCCTGATGAGGTGTTGGCTGTGTCGCACAGCTGCCCAGGCAGGTTTCGTACCAGGCGCCGGCGGTAAGGTGAACAGCGAGGGGCCGTCGCTACGTTCAGGGCGCGACGAGCCCGTGCCAACGGGAAATGCGCCATGCTTTGCAGACGCAGGCAGGTGGTTCGGTGGCCTGCTGTGGCGACCCTTTGTGTTCGGTGTTCCGAACAAGCGTAGGAAAAGATGTTCGGTTTTTCGGATAAATTCCGGATAATCCGGACACGTGTCACAGGGGAGGGTGGCGCGCGGGATTTGACAAAGCCAGGTCCTGTTTTCATAGTAGGGCAACGCAAACGTTTGCATCCGATAAAAACCACAAGATTCGGAGTCAATTCAATGAACTTGCCGTTCCCGGGGCGCCTGCTGGCCCTCGCCGTCTTCTCCACGTTGTCCCTGGCCTTGCCACTCTCCGCCGCCCACGCCGAAGACAAACCCAAGGTCGCCCTGGTGATGAAGTCCCTGGCCAACGAGTTCTTCCTGACCATGGAGGATGGCGCCAAGGCCTACCAGAAAGACCACGCCAACGACTTCGACCTGGTGGCCAACGGCATCAAGGACGAATCCGACACCAGCAACCAGATCCGCATCGTCGAGCAGATGATCGTCTCCGGCGTCAATGCCCTGGTCATCGCCCCGGCTGACTCCAAGGCCCTGGTGCCGGTGGTGAAGAAGGCCATGGACGCCGGTATCACCGTGGTCAACATCGACAACCGCCTCGACCCCGAGGTGCTGCAGAGCAAGGGCATCAGCGTCCCCTTCGTCGGCCCCGACAACCGCAAGGGCGCCCGCCTGGTCGGTGACTACCTGGCCAGCAAGCTCAAGGCTGGCGACCAGGTCGGCATCATCGAAGGCGTGCCGACCACCACCAATGCCCAGCAGCGTACCGCCGGCTTCAAGGACGCCATGGAGGCCGCGCAGATGCAGGTGGTCGCGGTGCAGTCGGGCAACTGGGAGATCGACAAGGGCAACGCCGTGGCCGCCGCCATGCTCAACGAATACCCCGAACTCAAGGCGCTGCTGGCCGGCAACGACAGCATGGCCCTGGGCGCCGTGTCGGCAGTGCGCGCCGCTGGCAGGACCGGCCAGGTGCAGGTGGTCGGCTATGACAATATCCGCGCCATCAAGCCCATGCTCAAGGACGGCCGCGTGCTCGCCACTCTTGAGCAGCACGGCGCCGACCAGGCGGTGTTCGGCATCCAGGCGGCGCTGAAGATGCTCAAGGGCGAGAAGCCCGATGTGGATGCCGACAACGTCATCCAGACCCCGGTCGAGCTGGTCACCCAGCCTTGAGGCATGGCAGGAGGGATGCGCATGTCTGCCTCGGCCAATGAAGTCGTGCTCGGCGTGGATGGCCTGGGCAAGACCTACGCCCAGCCGGTGCTGGGCGATGTCACGCTGCAACTGCGCGCGGGCGAGGTGCTGGCCCTGACCGGCGAGAATGGCGCCGGCAAGAGCACGTTGTCGAAGCTCATCGGCGGCCTCGAGCCGCCCAGCGCCGGGCAGATGACCTACCTGGGCCAGCCCTACGCACCCGGCAGCCGCCGCGCGGCCGAACGCCTCGGCGTGCGTATGGTCATGCAGGAGCTCAACCTGCTGGCGACCCTGACCGTTGCCGAGAACCTGTTTCTCCACAAGCTGCCCAGCCGTGCCGGCTGGATCAGCCGCAAGCGCTTGCGCCAGCAGGCCAGTGCGGCCATGGCCCAGGTCGGGCTGGACGCCATCGACCCGGAGACCCCGGTCGGCGCGTTGGGTATCGGCCACCAACAGATGGTGGAGATCGCCCGCAACCTGATCGGCGACTGCCGCGTGCTGATCCTCGACGAACCCACGGCCATGCTCACCGCCCGCGAGGTGGAGCTGCTGTTCACCCAGATCGAGCGCCTGCGCCAGCGCGGGGTGGCCATCGTCTACATCTCCCATCGCCTGGAGGAACTGCAGCGGGTGGCCCAGCGCGTCGCGGTGCTGCGCGACGGCAAGCTGGTGTGCCTCGAGCCGATCCAGCGCTACAGCAGCGTCGAGCTGGTCAACCTGATGGTCGGGCGCGAACTGGGCGAGCACATCGACCTCGGTCGCCGCCAGATCGGCCCACCTTTGCTCAGGGTCGACAGGCTCAGCCGTGGCGACAAGGTACGCGAGGTGTCGTTCGAGGTGCGGGCAGGGGAGATCTTCGGGGTCTCAGGGCTGATCGGCGCTGGCCGGACCGAGCTGCTGCGCCTGATCTACGGCGCCGACCGCGCCGACAGCGGCAGCATCGCCCTCGGCCAGCCGCTCCGGCCGTTGGCCATCGATTCGCCCAAGGCCGCCGTGGCGGCCGGCATCGCCCTGGTCACCGAGGATCGCAAGGGCGAAGGCCTGCTGCTGTCCCAGTCGGTCAGCGCCAACCTCGCCCTGGGCAACCTGGGCGCAGTGTCCCGTGGCGGTATCCTCGATGCCGGCGCCGAGCGCGCCCTGGCCGATCGGCAGATCGCCGCCATGCGCATCCGCAGCGCAGGCCCGGCCCAGGCCGTGGGCGAGCTGTCCGGGGGCAACCAGCAGAAGGTGGTGATCGGCCGCTGGCTGGAGCGCGACTGCCAGGTGCTGCTGTTCGACGAGCCGACCCGAGGCATCGATGTCGGCGCCAAGTTCGACATCTATGGCCTGCTGGCCGGGCTGGCGCGCCAGGGCAAGGCGCTGGTGGTGGTGTCCAGCGATTTGCGCGAGCTGATGCTGATCTGCGACCGCATTGCCGTGCTCAGCGCCGGCCGCCTCATCGATACCTTCGCGCGTGACGACTGGAGCCAGGACCAGCTCCTCGCCGCCGCCTTCGCCGGCTACCAGAAACGTGATGCGCTGCTGCACGATGCAGCGCCCAGGATGGACGCATGAAGACCACACCTCTCGAGACCTCGGTCAGCGCATCGGTGCGCCGCGCCGGCAGCTACTTCGGCCTGGGCACCTACCTGGGCCTGGCCGGGGCTTTGCTGGCGATGATCGTGCTGTTCGCGTTCCTGAGCAGCCATTTCCTGTCGTACGCCACCTTCAGCACCCTGGCCAATCAGATTCCCGACCTGATGGTGCTGGCGGTGGGCATGACCTTTGTGCTGATCATCGGCGGCATCGACCTGTCGGTGGGCTCGGTGCTGGCGCTGGCCGCCTCGACGGTCAGCCTGGCGATCCTCGGCTGGGGGTGGAACGTGTTGCCCGCGGCGCTGCTGGGCATGGCCGTGGCGGCCCTGGCCGGCAGCATCACCGGTGGCATCACCGTAGCCTGGCGCATCCCCTCGTTCATCGTCTCCCTCGGCGTGCTGGAGATGGCCCGGGGCCTGGCCTACCAGTTCACCGACTCGCGCACCGCCTACATCGGCGATGCCTTCGCCTGGTTCTCCAACCCCATCGCCTTTGGCATTTCGCCGGCCTTCATCATCGCCTTGCTGGTGATCGTCCTGGCCCAGCTGGTGCTGACCCGTACCGTGTTCGGTCGCTACCTGATCGGCATCGGCACCAACGAGGAGGCCGTGCGCCTGGCTGGCATCGATCCGCGCCCCTACAAGGTCCTGGTGTTCGCCCTGATGGGGCTGCTCGCCGGGCTGGCCGCGCTGTTCCAGATCTCCCGCCTGGAAGCGGCCGACCCCAATGCCGGCGCGGGCCTGGAGCTGCAGGTGATCGCCGCCGTGGTGATCGGTGGCACCAGCCTGATGGGTGGGCGCGGCTCGGTCATCAGTACCTTCTTCGGCGTGCTGATCATCTCGGTGCTGGCCGCCGGGCTTGCGCAGATCGGCGCCTCGGAACCGACCAAACGCATCATCACCGGGGCGGTCATCGTCATCGCTGTGGTGCTCGACACCTACCGTACCCGGCGCGCAGGCCGGCGGAACTGAAACCATGGCAACCATCAAAGACGTCGCGGCACTGGCCGGTATTTCCTACACCACCGTGTCCCATGTACTGAACAAGACCCGCCCGGTCAGCGAGCAGGTGCGCCTGAAGGTCGAGGCGGCCATCGCCGAACTCGACTACGTGCCCAGCGCCGTGGCCCGTTCGCTCAAGGCGCGCAGCACCGCGACCATCGGCTTGCTGGTGCCCAACAGCGTCAACCCGTATTTCGCCGAGCTGGCCCGTGGCATCGAGGACGGCTGCGAGCGCAATGGCTATTGCGTGATCCTCTGCAACTCCGATGACAACCCGCAGAAGCAGCGCAGCTACCTGCGCGTGCTCCTGGAAAAGCGCATCGACGGCCTGATCGTCGCCTCGGCGGGCCAGGCCCCCGACCTGCTGGAGAGCCTGGCCAGCGTGCGTACGCCGATGGTCATCGTCGACCGCGCCCTGGAAGGCGTCGATGCCGACCTGGTGCGCATCGACCATGAGCAGGGCGGCTACCTGGCCACGCGCCACCTGCTGGAGCTGGGCCACCGCGACATCGCCTGCATCGGCGGCCCGGTCGATACCGGCGCCAGCCAACTGCGCCTGGCCGGCTTTCGTCGTGCCATGGCCGAGGCGGGGCTGGCGGTGGCCGAGGGCCGCGAGCTGCATTGCGACTTCACCAGCCCGGGCGGCCATGCCGCCGCGGCCCGCTTGCTGGATGGCGCGCGGCCCACGGCGATCTTCGCGGGCAACGACATGATCGGTTTCGGCGTGCTGCGCGCCGCCGCCGAGCGCAATATCAGCGTGCCAGGCGAGCTGTCGGTGATCGGCTTCGACGACATCGAGCTCAGCCGCTATGTCTACCCGCCGCTGACCACAGTCGGTCAGTCGATCCGCGAACTGGGCGAGAGCGCTGCGCAATTGCTGCTGGCACGCATCGCCACACCCCGGCACGGTGCGGCGCAGCAGCGGATCGTCGCGCCTCGCATCGTGCTGCGTGAATCCACCGGGCGGCGCCCGGACCTGTTCAATGACTATCGCTGAGGAGCGCCCATGCATGCCAAGGTAGTGGTGGTCGGCAGCCTCAACATGGACCTGGTGGCGCGTACCCAGCGCCTGCCCCGGGCCGGCGAGACCCTGGCCGGCGACAGCTTTTTCACCGTACCCGGCGGCAAAGGCGCCAACCAGGCGGTGGCGGCGGCGCGCCTGGGCGCCAGCGTGGCGATGGTCGGCAACGTCGGCGACGACGCCTATGGCCAGCAGTTGCGCCAGGCCCTGGAGCGCGAGGGCATCGATTGCCAGGCGGTCGGCGTGTGCGCCGGCGTTTCCAGCGGTGTGGCGCTGATCATGGTGGATGCCGCGAGCCAGAACTCCATCGTCATCATCCCCGGCGGCAACGGTTTGCTGACGCCTGCGACGGTGCAGCGCTTCGACCGGTTGCTACAGCAGGCCGAGGTGATCATCTGCCAGTTGGAGGTGCCAGCCGCCACGGTGGCCTGGACGCTTGCCCGCGGGCGCGAACTGGGCAAGACGGTGATCCTCAACCCCGCGCCGGCCAGCGGCCCCTTGCCGGCGGACTGGTTCGCCCACATCGACTACCTCACCCCCAACGAAAGCGAAGCCGAGGCCCTGGCCGGCGTGCCCGTCACCGACATCGACAGCGCCCGGCGTGCCGGCGAGCGGCTGCTGCAGCTGGGAGCGCGCAAGGTGATCGTGACGCTGGGGCCCCTGGGGGCGATGTTCGTCGATGGGGCAGGCAGCCGGCACTACCCGGCGACGGTGGTCAAGGCGCTGGATACCACGGCGGCCGGCGACACCTTCATCGGTGGCTTTGCCGCGGGCTTGGTGCGGGGGATGGAGGAGGGCGAAGCGATCGCCTTCGGTCAGCGCGCCGCCGCGCTGTCGGTGACCCGCGCCGGTGCCCAGCCTTCGATCCCCTACCTGGCGGAAGTGGCGCCATGCGGAAGACAATAGCCTCCTGTCCCGGACCCTTGCCGCGCTCGGGCATGGCGAGGGGGTCTGCTAACTAACTGGAGTCATGCTCATGTCCACCTCGACCCTCTCGGCTCCCCAGTCTGCCCCGTGCGACCTGATCATCGATACCGACCCCGGCGCCGACGACCTGGTGGCGTTGCTGCTGGCCATGGCCTGCCCGGCAGAGCTGAACATCCGCGCGATCACCACCGTGGCCGGCAACGTGAGCCTCGGCAAGACCTCGCGCAACGCCTGCCTGGCTCGGGAGTGGGCTGGCCGCGAAGACATCCCGGTCTACGCCGGGGCAGGGCGCCCGCTGGTGCGCAAGCCGGTGCATGCCGCCGAGGTGCATGGCGAGGAGGGGCTGGAGGGTGTGGCTGTCCATGTGCCCAGGCAAGGCCTGGCTTCGGGCAGCGCCGTGCAGTACCTGGTCGACACCCTGGCTGACGCCGAGCCGCACAGCATCACCCTCGCCATGCTCGGCCCGCAGACCAACCTGGCCCTGGCGCTGGTCCAGCAGCCGGGCATTGCCAGGGGCATCAAGGAAGTGGTGGTCATGGGCGGCGCCCACTTCAATGGCGGCAATATCACCCCGGTGGCCGAGTTCAACCTGTATGCCGACCCTCACGCCGCCGAAGTGGTGCTGGCCAGCGGCGTCAGGCTCGCCTACGTGCCTCTGGACCTGACCCACAAGATCATCACCAGCGACGAGCGCTTCAGGCAGTTGGCCGCGATCGGCAACCAGGCCAGCAAGCGTGTGGTGGGTATCCTCGATGCCTACGTCAAGCACGACATGGACTTGTACGGCATGCCCGGCGGCCCGGTGCACGACGCCTGCGTCATCGCCTACCTGCTCGCGCCCGGTTTGTTCAGCGGTCGGCGGGCCCACATGACGGTCGACAGCCGTGAAGGCCCGACCTTCGGTCAGACCATCGTCGACTGGTATGGCGTGCTCAAGCGTCCGGCCAATGTGCTGTGGCTGAACGACGGCGATGCCCAGGGCTTCTTCGACCTGCTCAGTGCGCGTCTGGCCCGATTGCAATAGCCGCCTGCGACGTGTAGCGCTCGAGCACCTGCTCGATGAAGCTGCGTGCCGCCTCGCTGCCGCGTTCGCGTACCAGCAGGTCGACGGCGATCAGCAGCAGTTCCTCCGGCGTGCCAGGGCTGTAGGCGCTCTGGCCCTCGGCCCATTTGACTTTGATGTCGGCATCGATGCTGTGGCTACTCATGGGAGGCTCTCGTACTGGCCCGGGCTGTGGGTCGAACACCTGACCCTGGCGTTCGAAAGGAGGCGTGATGCGCTCCGCTTCTTGCAGTAAATCATGCCTTTGCGCGGATGGCACGGCGACGTGAGCATAAGCGGTGTGGCGTGCGGTGCAAAATCCGGTCACGATTACCCTTCGTCATGAGCGGCAGGTTCAGGCAGACTTGTCTGGTTTTGCAACAAACTGTGAGTGACGCTGTCGCATCAGGCAGTGTCCCGTGATCGATTAGGAGGATTCATGTTCCGTACCCGTGCTTACCTGGCGACCTTGCTGGCGGCTGCAGTCCTGGCAGGTTGCAGCACTGGCGGTTCTTCGGGCGCTGGCGGCAGCGCCCCGGCCCCTTCGGCCGGCAACGATGGTCGCTGCGAGGCCAGCGGCGCCGATTTCGCCATCGGCAAGCAGGGCACCGCGGAGTTGCTCGAGCAGGCGCGCAAGGCCAGTGGCTCGCAGTTGGCGCGGATCCTCAAGCCCCATGACGTGATCACCCTGGAGTATCGCTCCGAGCGCTTGAACCTGAATGTCGACGACCGCGGTGTGGTCACGCGCGTCAACTGCGGCTGAGTGTCGGTTGGGGTAGGGCGGCAAGCAGCCCCAATTCCACCCACAAAAAACCCGCCATGAAGGCGGGTTCTTTGTATCGGTCGCCGAATTACTCCGGACGAACCTGCGCAGCCTGCATGCCCTTCTGACCGCGCTCGGCAACGAAGGAAACGGACTGGCCTTCTTTCAGGCTCTTGAAGCCGTCGGTTTCGATGGCCTTGAAGTGTACGAACAGGTCGTCGCCGCCGCCTTGTGGGGTGATGAAGCCGTAGCCTTTTTCATCATTGAACCATTTGACGGTGCCGGTTTGGCGATTGGACATGGGGTGAATCTCCAGAAACATGGTTTTTTTTTCGAGGTGCAATGTTGCCGAGGCTACGGAGCACCGGCACATCATAGTCTAATTCTGCGTATCTAGCGCCTGTTACCTTCGCCGGATACTGATCCAGGGCAAACAAAATGTGAATCGCCCGGTAAAAACCGTCAGCTTTTCGGCGCGCAGGCCTGTCGCACGACCGTCTGTGCCCGCTGCATCAGCTTGGCGTCAACGCCGTCCTTGCTGTCCAGTTCCTCGATCTCGGCTTTGGTGAAGTTCTTTTCGATGGCGTCGGCGCCACATTTGCAATGCTTGTCCGCCGTCTTGGCGTCGACGCCCTGTCCGGTGGCCACCTGGACGCATTGGTCCATGTAGGCGCCTTTCTTGCCGGCAGGCCACTGCGCATGCGCCGCCAGGGGCAGCAGCAGGGCACCAGCGGCGGTCAGGGCCAGAAGAGACTGAAGTCGCATAACCAGACACTCCTTGGGTTGGGTCTCATCAAGAGTAGGATGCTTCAGAGACTCTGATGGGAAATTTTCCGTACAAGTTCACCCGAACGGCTCAATTTCCAAATATTTCTGCCTGGCGTACAGCCCGCGTGCTAGGATGCCCGGCTTGCAGCTCATCACTAACAGCTCGCAGCTTATTTTCCAGTCACTCTGGTTCGTCCCTGGCAGGCCGAAAAGGTCTCTGCCACTGTGAGGCAGGCTTTCCCGCGGGAAAGGCAGGGCGGATCTTGTACTGGCTCATCCCAACCCATGTGACCTTTGGTAGGGGTCACCACTAGGAGAGGAGGCGCCATGCCCGTAATTACTCTTCCCGATGGCAGTCAACGTACGTTCGACAAGGCCGTCACCGTTGCCGAAGTCGCCGCATCCATCGGCGCGGGCCTCGCCAAGGCCACCCTGGCCGGCAAGGTCAACGGCAAACTGGTCGACGCCTGCGACCTGATCGAGAATGACGCCACCCTGCAGATCATCACGCCCAAGGATGAAGAGGGACTGGAGATCATCCGCCACTCGTGCGCCCACCTGATCGGTCACGCGGTGAAGCAACTGTACCCGACCGCCAGGATGGTGATCGGCCCGGTGATCGACGAAGGCTTCTACTACGACATCGCCTACGAGCGTCCTTTCACCCCCGACGACCTGGCCGCCATCGAGCAGCGCATGCAGCAGCTGATCGACAAGGACTACGACGTCATCAAGAAGATGACCCCGCGCGCCGAAGTCATCGACGTGTTCAAGAGCCGTGGCGAGGACTACAAGCTGCGCCTGGTCGAGGACATGCCCGACGAGCAGGCCATGGGCCTGTACTACCACGAAGAATACGTCGACATGTGCCGTGGCCCGCATGTGCCGAATACCCGCTTCTTGAAGGCCTTCAAGCTGACCAAGCTGTCCGGCGCCTACTGGCGTGGCGACGCCAAGAACGAGCAGCTGCAGCGCGTGTACGGCACCGCCTGGGCCGACAAGAAGCAACTGGCGGCGTACATCCAGCGCATCGAAGAGGCCGAGAAGCGCGACCATCGCAAGATCGGCAAGCGCCTGGGCCTGTTCCACCTGCAGGAAGAAGCGCCGGGCATGGTGTTCTGGCACCCGGCCGGCTGGACGGTCTACCAGGTCCTCGAGCAGTACATGCGCAAGGTCCAGCGTGACAACGGCTACCTGGAGATCAAGACGCCGCAGGTGGTCGATCGCTCCCTGTGGGAAAAGTCCGGGCACTGGGCGAACTATGCCGAAAACATGTTCACCACCGAGTCGGAAAACCGCGACTACGCCATCAAGCCGATGAACTGCCCCTGCCACGTGCAGGTGTTCAACCAGGGCCTGAAGAGCTACCGCGAACTGCCGCTGCGCCTGGCCGAGTTCGGTGCCTGCCACCGCAACGAGCCGTCCGGCGCGCTGCACGGCATCATGCGTGTGCGCGGCTTCACCCAGGACGATGCGCACATCTTCTGCACCGAAGAGCAGATGCAGTCCGAGTCGGCCGCGTTCATCAAGCTGACCCTGGACGTCTACCGTGACTTCGGCTTCCAGGACATCCAGCTCAAGCTGTCCACCCGTCCGGAAAAGCGCGTCGGCTCCGACGAGCTGTGGGACCGTGCCGAAGGGGCGCTGGCCGCGGCCCTGGACGCCGCCGGCCTGCCGTACGACCTGCAGCCGGGCGAGGGCGCCTTCTATGGCCCGAAGATCGAGTTCTCGCTCAAGGACTGCCTGGGCCGCGTGTGGCAGTGCGGAACCCTGCAGCTGGACTTCAACCTGCCGATCCGCCTTGGCGCCGAGTACGTCTCCGAAGACAACGGCCGCAAGCACCCGGTGATGCTGCACCGTGCCATCCTTGGTTCGTTCGAGCGTTTCGTCGGGATCCTGATCGAGCACTACGAAGGGGCGTTCCCGGCCTGGCTGGCGCCGACCCAGGCGGTGATCATGAACATCACCGACAAGCAGGCCGATTTCGCCCTCGAGGTGGAAAAATCCCTGAACGGTAGCGGTTTCCGTGCCAAGTCCGACTTGAGAAATGAGAAGATCGGCTTTAAAATCCGCGAGCATACTTTGCTCAAGGTCCCGTACCTTTTGGTTATAGGGGATCGCGAAGTCGAAACGCAGACCGTCGCCGTACGCACCCGTGAAGGCCAGGACCTCGGCTCCATGCCGGTATCCCAATTCACCCAACTGCTCGCTGACGCAGTTGCCCAGCGCGGTCGCCTAGAATCGGAGTAATGACTATTAAGCGTGAAATGAGAAACGATAAACGAACTGCACCGAAGGCCCCGATCAACGAGAATATCTCGGCACGCGAGGTTCGGTTAATTGGAGCCAACGGCGATCAGGTTGGCATCGTCTCGATTGATGAAGCGCTGCGTATCGCTGAAGAAGCGAGACTGGATCTGGTGGAGATCTCTGCCGACGCGCAACCGCCTGTCTGCAAGGTCATGGACTACGGCAAGCACCTCTTCGAGAAGAAGAAGCAGGCCAACGAAGCCAAGAAGAACCAGAAGCAGATCCAGATCAAGGAAATCAAGTTTCGTCCAGGGACGGAAGAAGGGGATTACCAGGTAAAACTACGCAACCTGGTACGTTTCCTTAGCGATGGGGACAAGGCCAAGATCTCTCTGAGATTCCGCGGCCGTGAGATGGCCCACCAGGAGCTGGGGATGGAACTGCTGAAGCGGGTCGAAGCCGACCTCGCCGAATACGGTACCGTCGAACAGCATCCGAAGATGGAAGGACGCCAGCTTATGATGGTCATCGCCCCCAAAAAGAAGAAATAACCTCCTGGGCACGGCAGGCCTAATGGTTATGTGTAATTTATCGAATGCGGAGTTCCAAACATGCCAAAGATGAAAACCAAGAGCGGTGCTGCGAAGCGTTTCCTGAAAACCGCTTCCGGCTTCAAGCACAAGCACGCTTTCAAGAGCCACATCCTGACCAAAATGTCGACCAAGCGTAAGCGTCAACTGCGCGGTGCCAGCCTGCTGCACCCGTCCGACGTGGCAAAAGTCGAGCGCATGCTGCGCGTACGTTAATTCTGGTCAACGATAGAGGAAGTTACTCATGGCTCGTGTAAAGCGCGGCGTCATCGCTCGTAAGCGTCACAAGAAAATTCTGAAACTGGCTAAAGGCTACTACGGTGCGCGTTCGCGCGTATTCCGCGTCGCCAAGCAGGCGGTCATCAAGGCTGGTCAATATGCCTACCGTGACCGTCGCCAGAAGAAGCGTCAGTTCCGCGCCCTGTGGATCGCTCGTATCAACGCCGGTGCCCGCACCAACGGCCTGTCCTACAGCCGTCTGATCGCTGGCCTGAAAAAAGCGTCGATCGAAATCGACCGCAAGGTTCTGGCCGACCTGGCAGTGAACGAAAAAGCGGCGTTTGCTGCGATTGTCGAGAAAGCTAAAGCCGTCCTGGCTTAAGTACCCACGACAATCACCTGGCGGCGCTTGCGGCGCCAGGTGTTGAACGTCATCGATAGGGGAAGAGCCTGCAAGGTTCTTCCCCTATTTTCGTATCTGGAGTCTGTACATGGAAAACCTGGATGCGCTGGTCTCCCAAGCCCTGGAGGCCGTGGAGCGCGCTGAAGACATCAATGCCCTGGAACAGATCCGGGTTCAATTCCTCGGCAAGAAAGGCGAGCTGACCCAGGTGATGAAGACCCTGGGCAACCTGCCAGCCGAAGAGCGCCCCAAGGTCGGTGCGCTGATCAACGACGCCAAGGAGCGCGTCACCGAAGTGCTCAACGCACGCAAGGCCGCTTTCGAAGAGGCCGAGCTCAGCGCTCGCCTGGCGGCAGAATGCATTGATGTGACCCTGCCAGGCCGTGGCCAGACCTCCGGTGGCCTGCACCCGATCACCCGTACCCTCGAGCGCATCGAACAGTTCTTCACCCATATCGGCTACGGCATTGCCGAAGGCCCCGAGGTCGAAGACGACTACCACAACTTCGAAGCCCTCAACATCCCCGGCCACCACCCGGCCCGGGCGATGCACGACACCTTCTACTTCAATGCCAACATGCTGCTGCGTACCCACACCTCGCCGGTGCAGGTGCGGACCATGGAGTCGACCCAGCCGCCGATCCGCATTGTCTGCCCAGGCCGCGTGTATCGCTGCGACTCGGATATCACCCACTCGCCGATGTTCCACCAGGTCGAAGGCCTGCTGGTCGACCGTGGCATCAACTTCGCCGACCTCAAGGGCACCATCGAGGAGTTCCTCCGGGTGTTCTTCGAGAAGGAGCTGGCGGTGCGCTTCCGTCCGTCGTTCTTCCCCTTCACCGAGCCGTCCGCCGAGGTCGACATCCAGTGCGTGATGTGCTCTGGCAACGGCTGCCGGGTGTGCAAGCAGACCGGCTGGCTCGAGGTGATGGGCTGCGGCATGGTCCACCCGAACGTGCTGCGCATGTCTGGCATCGACCCGGAAGAGTACCAGGGCTTCGCCTTCGGCATGGGCGCCGAGCGCCTGGCCATGCTGCGCTATGGCGTCAACGATTTGCGTCTGTTCTTCGACAACGACCTGCGGTTCCTCGCGCAATTCCGCTAGGTCCGTACTTGACGCAACTTTCAGGAGAACAGCATGAAATTCAGTGAACAGTGGCTGCGCGGTTGGGTAAACCCGCAAGTCTCCCGTGACGAACTGGTCGCTCGCCTGTCCATGGCCGGCCTCGAAGTCGACAGCGTCACCCCCGCTGCCGGCCAGTTCAGCGGCATCGTGGTGGGCGAAGTACTCGCCACCGAACAGCACCCGGACGCCGACAAGCTGCGTGTGTGCCAGGTCAGCAACGGCCAGGAGACCTTCCAGGTCGTCTGCGGCGCCCCCAACGTGCGCCCGGGCCTGAAGATCCCCTTCGCCATGATCGGCGCCGAGCTGCCGGGCGACTTCAAGATCAAGAAGGCCAAGCTGCGTGGCGTCGAGTCCTTCGGCATGCTCTGCTCGGCTGCCGAGCTGCAGATCAGCGAAGAGAACGACGGCCTGCTGGAGCTGGCCGCCGACGCCCCGGTAGGTGAAGACATCCGTACCTACCTGAGCCTGGACGACGCCAGCATCGAGGTCGACCTGACCCCGAACCGCGGCGACTGCCTGTCGCTGGCGGGCCTGGCCCGTGAAGTCGGCGCCCTGTACGCCGCCCCGGTCACCCGCCCGCAGGTGCCGGCCGTTGCCCCGGCCCACGACGAAGTGCGCCCGGTCGACGTCCTGGCCCCGGCGGCCTGCCCACGCTACCTGGGCCGCGTGATCCGCAACGTCGATCTGTCCAGGCCGACCCCGCTGTGGATGGTCGAGCGCCTGCGCCGCGCCGATGTACGCAGCATCGACGCCGCCGTCGACATCACCAACTACGTGATGCTCGAACTCGGCCAGCCGATGCACGCCTTCGATCTCGCCGAAATCAACGGCGGCATCCGCGTGCGCATGGCCGAGGAGGGCGAGAAGCTCGTCCTGCTGGACGGCCAGGAAGTCGCCCTGCGTAGCGACACCCTGGTCATCGCCGACCACACCCGCGCCCTGGCCATCGCCGGCGTCATGGGCGGCGAGCACAGCGGTGTGTCCACCGAGAAGACCCGCGACCTGTTCCTCGAGAGCGCCTTCTTCGAGCCGATCTCCGTCGCCGGCAAGGCCCGCTCCTACGGCCTGCACACCGATGCCTCGCACCGCTACGAGCGTGGCGTCGATTCGCAACTGGCCCGCGAAGCCATGGAACGCGCTACTGCGCTGGTCCTGGAGATCGTCGGCGGCGAAGCCGGCCCGATCGTCGAGGCCGTCAGCGAGCAGCACCTGCCCAAGGTCGCGCCGATCACCCTGCGCGCCGAACGTATCACCCAGATGCTCGGCATGGAGATGGACGCCGCGCAAGTCGAGCAACTGCTCAACGCCCTGGGCCTGAAGACCAGCGCCAGCGGGGCAGGGCAGTGGACCGTCGAGGTTCCGAGCCATCGCTTCGATATCAGCCTGGAAGTCGACCTGATCGAGGAGCTGGCCCGCCTGTACGGCTACAACCACTTGCCAGTGCGCTACCCGCAGGCACGCCTCGCGCCCCAGTCCCGCCCGGAAGCCCGCGGCGAACTGCCGACCCTGCGCCGCCTGCTGGTCGCCCGTGGCTACCAGGAAGCCATCACCTACAGCTTCATCGACCCGAAGCTGTTCGAACTGTTCAGCCCCGGCATCGAGCCGCTGCTGCTGGCCAACCCCATTTCCAGCGACATGGCCGCCATGCGTGCGTCCCTGTGGCCGGGCCTGGTCAAGGCGCTGCAGCACAACCTCAACCGCCAGCAGGACCGTGTCCGCCTGTTCGAAAGCGGCCAGCGCTTCGTCGGCCAACTGGGCGACCTCAAGCAGCAGCCGATGATCGCCGGCGTCGCCACCGGCAGCCGCCTGCCCGAAGGCTGGGCCAACGGCCGTGACGGCATCGACTTCTTCGACGTCAAGGCCGATGTGGAAGCCCTGCTGGGCTATTCCGGCGCCCTGGACGCGTTCACCTTCGTCGCCGGCAAGCACCCGGCCCTGCATCCAGGCCAGACCGCCCGCATCGAGCGCGACGGCAAGGAAGTCGGTTACCTCGGCGCGATCCATCCGGAACTGGCCAAGACCCTCGGCCTGGACCGCCCGGTGTTCGTCTTCGAGCTGGTGCTGGGCGATGTGGTCGAAGGCCGCCTGCCGACGTTCAGCGAACTGTCCAAGTTCCCGGAAGTGAGGCGTGACCTGGCGTTGATCGCAGGTCGTGATGTAGCTTCTAGCTCGGTGCTTGACGTAATTCGTGACAATGCAGGCGAATGGCTGACAGACCTCAGGCTGTTTGATGTCTACCAGGGTAAAGGTATTGATCCTGATAGAAAAAGCCTCGCCGTTGGCTTGACCTGGCAGCATCCATCGCGCACTCTTAACGACGATGAGGTGAACGCGACCCTGCAAGATATCCTCACCTCGCTCGAACAAAGGTTGAACACCACGTTAAGGAAATAGCGTATGGGTGCTCTGACGAAAGCTGAGATGGCCGAAAGGCTGTACGAGGAGCTGGGGCTCAACAAGCGAGAGGCCAAGGAGCTGGTCGAGCTGTTTTTCGAAGAAATTCGGCACGCACTTGAAGAGAACGAGCAGGTCAAGTTGTCCGGTTTCGGCAACTTCGACCTTCGCGACAAACGCCAGCGGCCGGGCCGCAACCCCAAGACAGGGGAAGAGATCCCGATCACCGCACGCCGCGTCGTCACCTTTCGTCCAGGGCAGAAACTGAAAGCCCGGGTTGAGGCCTATGCTGGAACCAAGCCATAACGACGAGCTGCCCCCCATTCCGGGCAAGCGCTACTTCACCATCGGTGAGGTCAGTGAGCTCTGTGCGGTAAAACCGCACGTACTGCGTTATTGGGAGCAGGAGTTCCCGCAGCTCAACCCGGTCAAGCGCCGCGGCAACCGGCGGTATTACCAGCGCCAGGATGTGTTGATGATCCGCCAGATCCGCGCGTTGCTGTATGACCAGGGCTTCACCATCGGCGGGGCGCGCTTGCGGCTCTCCAGTGATGAGGCCAAGGATGACACTACCCAGTACAAACAGCTGATTCGGCAGATGATTGCCGAGTTGGAGGATGTACTGGTGGTGCTCAAGAAGTGACCTGACGCTGGCGAGTGGAAAGTTTTTTTGAAAAAAAGCTTCCATTTATCAGAAGGTTAGGGTACATTTCTCAACGTTCTCAGCGGTATCGAGAACAGTTCGGGGCGTAGCGCAGCCCGGTAGCGCACTTGCATGGGGTGCAAGGGGTCGAGTGTTCGAATCACTCCGTCCCGACCAATAATCCCAAGGACTTAGGCCATTTCCGAAAGGGGTGGCCTTTTTCCTTTGCGTGACTTTTGCGTGACTTCTCAGGTTTTTACGCCTGCCTCCTCTTCAGAATTGTCAGCACCGGCCCACGCGAGTCCGTCGCTGAAACTTTGTTTGCCGCCTCTATCAACTGTCCCAGCTCAGCGCCAGAATAGTGACTGGTCACGCTGCCGTTCTTGTGGCCAAGTAGCGACTTCCGATCTTCCTCTGTTACGCCAGCTGCTTTCAGGCGCCTGCCGAAAGTGTGCTTCAAGTCATGAACCCTGATCGAAGCGAACCCAGGGTGTGCCGGCCGCAAGTGTTGCTCCTGCCAGAGCTTTGCCGCGCGCACCCTAGCTTTCTTCCAGGCCGAGTCGTTCATCCTATGCATCGCGGTGCCGTTGTAGGGGAACACCCACTCACGACTGATTCCGCGCTGCCCGTCGATGATCGACTTGGCCACACTGTTCAGAACCACCAGGCGCTCGTCCCGGTTCTTCACGCCTGAGTTCTCGTGCCGGCCGCCGAAGTCGGCAGGTATCAAGAATACGCTGGTGTCCAGCTCGGGCACCGAGATCTCCCAGTCCCACCTCAGTTTGCAGACCTCCTGCTCGCGGCAGCCTGTGTTCACCTTGAACAGGGCCATACGGTGCAGGTGGTCCGGCAACTCCCCGAAGAGAATCGACTGCTCATCCCACGACAGCGGGTATGGCTTTCGACTGGATCTCTTCTCCTCCAGCTTGGCCAACAGCGGGATGCTGTCGAGCCAGGGCCTGCGCTCTTCATCCCGCCATTTCCGGCAAGCCAGCGACAGAACGCGAATCACCCGCTCGATTGCGATGTTCACTGTCCGGTTGCTGACCGCCTTCCTCACTTTCCCATTCGGCAAATCTTCGTCCGTCTGCCGGTCCCGAATGAACGGGGCCAGCGCCTGGTCGTCGATGTGCGTCAGCGGCAGATCGCCCAGGTATGGATCAAGTTGCTGGAGGCACAGGGCAGTCAGCTTGATTGACGGCTGATCCCTGTGCTCGAGCAGGTACCTGGTAGCCGCTTCGCGAAAGGTTCGCACTTGCCGGACGCCGTACACCTTGCGCTGGCGGATCTGCTCCAGCCGGTGGATCAGGTACTTTTCTGCTTCCGCCCGGTCACAAGTTCCAGTGCTTTCGTAAAGTCTCTCGCCGTTGATCCTCTTGTCGATGTGCCAGATGCCGTTCCTTTGGGAAAGGCCTGTGATTGTCTTTCGCGCCATCCCTTATCTCCTGATGGGCGCTCGCTGCCGGGTGATTGTCGTCCCTGAGCGCCTTCTTTCGCAATTGCCATGGCCTGGATGTAGTCGTTCACCCAGGCGTCCAGTTCTTCCCGGTCAAAGCCGATGCCGCGCTCGCCGATGGGGAACTCGCTCACGTGCGGCCTGACGGTCTTGTTGAATTCCGATCGGCACATGCCGAGGTAGTGGGGTGCATCGCCAGCGCGGATGATGCGCGGCTGAGGGCCTCGGCGAGGGCCTCAGTAGCGCCTCGATGGGTGTAAAATTAGCAATCGCTAAATTGTGCGTCAATAGCAAATGCTAAATTTCTTTCGCAGCAGTCATCGCTCGCGGCTGGCAGCGTTCAAATGAGGGGTTACATTTTTGTAATCGCTTGGCTATGCTTCGCTTGAAACTGTACGGATATACAGTAATGGGGGTAGGAAATGGCAGCAGTACTCGAAGAGCGGAATAGCTCATCTCGCGAAGAACTCACCAGCTTGGAGCGCCTGGGCCTGCGCGTATCAGCAATGATCAATTCGCCACTGGCCCAGCTAGGGAGGAGGGTGCTGATCCACCGTCTGGACACGGACTGTGATCAGGATTGGGATGCGATCATGGAGATACTGTCTGAGACCGACGGCCTAGACATGACCTTCTGTGATGACGGATCGGTGATCCTGCAATGGGAGAAGCCGGACGAAAGCGACCATGTGATCGAGCGGGGGGAGGGCAATGATGATGAGCAGTCTGTCGAGGAAGAGGCGCCGTTCTGATGGCCACAAGAATCTCGCTTGGTATAACCAGCCACGTTTATTTCGGTGATGGCACTTTGGTATAGTCCTTAAGTCACACAAGGAGCTGGGGCAATGAGGAAGGCGGTTTGTACTTTGGTTGTCGGGTTGGCGTTGTCCGGCTGTGGCAATGCTGATAGAGAGAAGGCCGCAGAGCTTCAAGGCGAGGTGAGCAAGCTGCGTTCCGAAGTGAGTGCACTCAAGGCGGAACTTGATGCCGAAAAGAACGGGGCAAAAAGACTATTGGCTCGAGCAAAGGATGCCAAAGCTGCTGGTGACAATTCCTCCGCCAAATCGGACTTGAGCGAACTGGTCGCGCGCTATCCGGAAAAACCTGAAGCAGCCACGGCAAAAACCTTGCTGGATGCTATCGCCCGTGAGGAAAGGGCCGCCGAAGAAGAGCGATTGGCAGCTGAAGCCAAGAAGGCTGAAGAGAGAAGGGTGGCAGCAGAAAAGCTGGACAAGAACCTCAAGAAAAAAACTGATGAGATACGAGGAATCACCTGGGTATCTCATAAGTCCGTTCCGTCTCTTGACACGTTCATGTCGCTATACTTCGGGCTCGAAGGCGAGAACTCTAGGGTGATGCCGCTAAGGCTGAAACTTCAGTATCACGCTGATAGCTGGCTGTTCGTTCAAAGCGTGACAATCAAAGCCGATGATCAGAAATTTGAGCTTGGAAGTCTTGATTTCGAGCGTGACAACTCCTATGGCGGTATCTGGGAGTGGTCGGATACAGTGGCCAGCGATCGGGCCATGCTTAGAAAAATTGCCGACGCTAAAAAGGTAACCATCAGATTTGACGGTCGCCAGTACTACAGCGACTTTATTCTGCCGGACTCTCAAAAGCGCGCCATCAAAGAAATGATTTTGGCATGGGAGCGCTACGGCGGTAAGGCTTGATGTCCACAAAAGAAGCCCGCGCTAGGCGGGCTCGTCGGGCGTCGTGGTGACTACATAGAATCGATCTGCGCTTTCAGCTGACTTGCTGAGCGCTCGTATAGGCGTCGGTAGGCATCGCGGTCGTCGTCAATAAGGTGGTCCAGATATTCGAGCCACGAGACGTACATGTCGGCCAGTTCTGATTTCAGCGATGGCAGGCGATCAACCTCGGCCTTGTACAAAGCCTTTCCTTTGCCCTTGGCATCATTTACGCAGGTCCTGACCACATCCAGGCGGTGATGGAAGGCCTCCGACCAACGCTTGCTGCCCTCGCCATATTTTCTTTCTACATCCCAAACCTTGGTCTGCTGCTCAATCGCGTCGATGCTGCAGATGGCCGGAAGGCCAGTCATCTTTTCGATATAGGTCGGCTCAGCGGTAGCCAGGGTTGAGCAGAGGAGGGATGTGAACAGAGTAGCTAGCAGGGGCTTGCTCATTTTGCTCTTCCTGAAAAATCGCCATCCTACCACTCTGGCCCTGAGCCATCACGCCCCAAAAAAAGCCCGCACAAAGCGGGCAAAGGAGGGAGCTTGAAATCAGTCTTCGGCTGGCACAGTCCAGGACAGCCGCACTGATCCATCGTCGCGCGGAGCAACCGTGACGTTATCGTTCTCGGCCACTTCGTCCAGGAAGCGCTCCCAGTCTTCCTGGGCTTCGCTGTATGCCTTCTCGATCACCACGGACTTGGATTTCTGCGCTGCCGGCGAATTGATGATCTTCTGGATGCGAGCGCCCATCATCTCGTAGGGCGTAGGCGGGGTAGGGGCTTTCGATTTTGACTGCTGCTTGGCCATGGTGGAATGCTCCGCTTGCTGTATGGATAAACAGTATTTTATCCAGTTGTAAATGGCAAGGCCTCAGGAGCACAAATGTGCTCCACCCAGCGCGCAGACAACAAAAAGCCTGCTCAGTGGCGGGCTCTCTGTGAAGGGTGCTGATCCTTCGGCTCGGCAGGATTGTAGGGCGAGAGGTGGCAGATTGCCATGCTCTGAGGCGCCATAAACCAATCGGCAGACAACGGAGCGACTTCCCTGTGTCGTAATTCTGACGAATGGCTCGTGAGCGAGTGACGATGCGCGCAACCTGCTTCTATAGTTGGAAAATCGCCCAGTGCACTTGGGCGGTTACGACCTTCCATCTCTAACTCAGGAGAATTGCAGCCATGTCAAATGTCAGCGTTCAGCCCATGCAGTGGAAGCCGGTGGAGGACATCTCGTCGGTTAGCCCATTCTCGCCAGAGGATGCGGAATGCTTTCGCGAGTTACGTGATGTGCTTCAGAAGTACGACGCGCTTGATCGGTTTGGTATTTCACTAATTCATCGCCATTTCGATATTTCGGAGGATGAAGAAATGATGGAGTATACGGACCATGAGAATCGTATTCTTGTGGTCAAGCCAGTAAAAAAATCGGAGATCGACTGGAATTTTACAACCATCACGAACTGGCGCCTGACGGAAGGTGCTGAGGTTGCAGTGGTAGGATGCACTTGTGCCAGAAACTCAAATGGACACCTAGGCTATCACCGCGGCACATAACAGCGTACAGAGGGCTGGCGAGCGCTATGATAGTATGGTCGGCCCTCAGTGTTTAGTTGGGATGTGATGTTTGTTTTTATAGTAGATAAGAAACCGCAGATGGTAGCTATTATGATAATGGCAAAGATCTATGCCTTGTTTGCGGGTGTTATGCTCATTGCTGACATCGCCTGCGCAGGTGAATTCGTTTCAGTTAGAGAGAATATAGCCTGTTCCAAAGACCGCGCCTACGAAAAGAGAGGCTGGTTTGTCCGGAATGAATGCGAGCAAACAATGCTACAGGTGCTGGGTGACTCTGCTGGGATGTTCTATTTCAGCCTGGTGAAGCCGTATGAGCGCCCCCTGGTTCCAAATTTTGCATTCGGTTTCACGTGGTTTTCCACGGCAGAGATAGAGCGGAGCTGCGGGAAAGGTTCGGTTGACCTTTTGCTTAATCGGCCTCAGGTCCATGGCATCAGGATCTTGGGGGAGGGGCGGTTTGAGTTAAAGGTAAAGGAGCAGGGCAGCTTGCCCAGGGCAATAAGCTTCCAGTGCGACCCTAAAGCAATAGCGTTCACGCTACGTTCTCAGTGATCTGGGTATAAGTGAAAAATCCGCCAGGACGGCATGCTGCGGTGCCCCCTCAGTCTTCCGGGATAGCATCTCCAAGTGCTCATTGATTCGATGGTACGTCTCCGGAGAGCCCCGCTGATCGATCCATATACCTACTTCCTCGATGGCGGCGCCAAGAGCGTTGATATTTTAGTTCAGTCGGTAGAGCAGCGCTGGTGTCGGATCGTCGTGAAGATCTGTCATGGGGTATCCTCTGGCTGTAGAGGAAAGCGTAGCAGGCAGCAAAAAGCCCGCTCGATGGCGGGCTCTCTGCGATGGGGGCTGATCCTTCAGCTTAGTTGGATTGTAGGACAGATAGTGGCGTATTGCCAGGAATGAAAAGCCCGCCGAGGCGGGCTGTATAAAATGTGCCAGATGTCATCCGGCGGTATCGGATATGTACATCTTGGAGATGAGGCCATTTCGGAGAAGCGCCTTAGCCTTCACGCTCAGCTTGGTAGATTTGAACCAGGCCTCCATGTAGACATTAGGCTCGATCAACGCCGCAGGATCGGTAATGTCAGCGTTAATCCTGCGAGGGGAGCCATCTTCATCGGTAGATTCCTCGGTATCGTGTCCGACCAGGTGGACTTTGCAAGTTCGCTTGATTCGGTCCATCTCGCTGATTACAACAACGTAGACTTTCTCCGGGAGGACTTGACTCTCCCCATCACACTCAAGGGAGTCTTTCAAGCTTTGATCCATGGTTTGGTGCTTCTCGCCGCCCATGTAGAGGTCAATCCGGGAGCAGGTATCACCCACTGGTGATACAGCCTTTTTGACGGACGGCCTGAGTCCGTCAGCCAGGCGATCGATGGTATCCATCATGCGCTCTGTGACTTGCTTGCTGAAACCTAGCTGCTGCTCAAGCAGGTCTTTGAGGTGCTTCATTTCTTCCTTGTTTCCGCTGCTCCGGTGGATCACGTAAGCCACTATAGCTGTAAGCGCGGCGCCCATCACTCCTTGAAAAAGGCCTGCCGATGAAGCGAAATCAAGTATCGCACTGACATTGAAGCATTTTGCTTCCGACTCTTGAGCATAGGCCTTGACATTCAGAGCCTGCATCTGTTTAGCGTACTGTCCAGTGGAAACAAAGTGGCCAACGACGGCGTAGATTCTACTGAAGCCGTCTAGGGATTCAGCGAGAGCCGCCATGTCGATCAGATGATGCTCGGCATCACGCCCCTCGTACCGAATCTCAAACGGCAGCGTGAAGTCCTGCTCAATGAATGCGTCAACCTGCATTTGAAGTCCTTGTCTTTGTATTCTTGGCTTCTACATGATGCGCGGCCTAATGCCGCCTTACCTAGACTCGCTCAATCCTTCCCGCCTTCATCTCATCCCCATACCCCGCCAGCCGATCTTCCCCGGCCTGCATTACCTGGCAGATCCTCAGCACTGCCTGGGCGTCATGCTCATTCCCGGCCTGGCTCAGCCGCTCGGCTATCCGCATCAGCTCGACCGCTGACCATTTGAGGTCGGAGGCAAGGCCCTGAAGGTCGCGGCGGAGTTCTTGGTTGGGCTTGGTTAGGGGCATGGCTACACCAGATGCGCATTCCAGACCAGCAGCACTCGGGCCTGGATGTAGGTTTCTTCCCGACGAATCATTCGATCCTTGTGCTTCGGGTTGTCGGAGATCATCTCGAAGTGATCCTCGTCTGCGATCTGCAGCCGCTTGATGTACTCGTGCCCGCCCCAGGAGAAGTAGTAGATCCCGTCGCCGACAAACTCGCGGATGCTCACGTCGACTATCAGCGGATCACGGTTCTTGATCGTGGGCGCCATCGACTGACCCCAGCCTGTCACCAGCTTCAGGTGGAAGTGCTCCTTGAACTCGACGCCCAATTCACGAAGGTGTTTGGGGCTTACTCGCACATCCTGGAGCATCTCTGGGTGGTCATGTGTGACCTGTCCGCCACCCATCGAACCGCGGACATCGTAGTGCGCGATCCACACCTCATCCCCGACCAAGCCTGGCCGGGAGAAGTCGACGCTGATCACGTTTGAACTAGCCGGCTCTTCGGCTGCGGCTAGTAGCCGCTGGCGCGTCTCCTCAGGAATCCCTTTGCCACTCTTGGCCAGCATCTGCTTTACCAGGTCGGCCGCAGATGCTGAAGCAGCAGGTTGCTCTTGCGGAACGACGGTATCTGGGTCGGTTGCTGCGGCGGGTGATACAAGTGTCCCGGAATCCAGGCCAATCTTTTCCTCAAGCCTAAGCGCAGCCTTCTCGCCCAAGTTCCTATGCCCATTGAGAATCTGGGAAAGGTATGAGGCATCGAGGCCGTACTGATCAGCGAATTCTTTCTGGCTGGCCCCAGCCATTACGGCCTTCAGAGCTGCAACCCTGAGCTTATTGATATCCATCCCGCAATCATCGCCTTCTGTTAGCAATCAGTAAATTACGGTTTGCTATTGATCGTCTCATTAGCAGTTGCTAATCTGACGGCAATAGGAGGTGCACCATGAATCTGCACGACTACATCAAGCCTCTCGAAAAGCGCGATCTGGAGAGCTTTGCAGCTCGCTGCGGAACCACCGTGGGGCAGCTCAAGCAGGTTGCTTACGGATACCGCCGCCCAGGCGCAGCCCTTGCCATCAGCATTGAGCGTGAAACCGCTGGACAGGTGATCTGCGAAGACATGCGCCCAGACATCGACTGGGCATATCTCCGTAACTCCAAAACAACCAAATCCGCCGCCTAACCAATCTCAACCGCAAGGAGCAGTACCCGTATGGCCTACGACAACCCGGCCCACAAACGCAGCGAAGTAGTGAAGTCCCGCTACAAGCCAGAGGACGTTCGCATGCTTCGAATGGAAGCCCGTGCAGCCGGCATGCAGTTGGCCACCTACGTACACGAGCTTTCGATGATCGCGCGCCGCCTGGGTGCTGCCCAGATGATCCGCGAAATGCACGGTATCGGTGAGCAGGATAAGACGGCTTAAAGGCCTTATGGAGGGCCTATGCCTGAAAGCACCTTCAACTTGCTGGAGAAGGGGGCTCAGCCCCCCGGTCCTCGACGGTGAAGTACATCGGCGCATCCACCTGCACCACCGTGCCGCCGGCAGGCGATCCGCCAACCACTTGCACACCCAGGGAGCCGTCGGAGCCTCGCGCCAGCGGCATGATCGCCTCCGGCCCGGCCTCGCCGGCGATGCCCAGCCTCCCGCCAGCCATGCCGAATGGCGTTGGCTGGTTCAGGATGCTGTTCGACGCAAAGGCGCCACCCTTGGCGAACATCTGCACCCCGCCGCTCCAGGCGCCGCCAAGCGCCTGCGGGAAGTAGGTGTTGGAATAGCCCGCCTGGGATGCGCCAAGGTTTGACGACACCGCTCCCGCCGACCCAGCCTCCAGGCCATTCCCACCGCCGCCGAAGTAACTGCCCACCGCGGATACCCCAAGCCCTACCAGGCCGCTGAGCAAGGAGCTCGCAGCCTGTTGGCTGGCGATCCTGGCCATGTCCGCGATAACGCTGGTGGCGAAGTCCTTAAAACTCGCCTTGCCAGTCATGGCGAAATTGGCGATGGCGTTGCTGGCCGTGTTGAAGCCGGCGGTCAACATGTCATCCGTCGCGCCCGCTACATCGGCAGCATCGGCACGGATGTTGTCCCAGGCGCGGCGTGCGCCGTTGCGATAGTCCGCCTGCGCTTGCAGCCGGGCTTCGAAGCCATCGAGCTCCATCTGGATCTCGCGTGCCTGGTAATCGGTCAGGTCGGCAAGACGTTGCTCGTAGGCCGACTGGGTGAGCTTCCGGGAGGCATCCTCCTGCTGCTGCTCCAGCTGGCGGCGCGCCTGGGCGTACTTCTCGCGAACAGCGTTGAGGCGGTCGGCCTGCTCCCGTTCGTTGTCGCCCATACCGACACCGGCGACATCTGCGTTGATTGCGTCCTGCCGCGCCTGCAGCACCACCTCCATGGCCTTGCGGTAAGCCTCGGCGCTATTGCGCCTGATTTCCGCCAGCTTCCGCTCCTCCTCGGTGCGCTTCTGGATGGTGCCGTCGGCATAGGCCGCATTCAGGTTCTTGATGCCGAGCTCCATCTCGGCGGCGGTGATCTTGCCGGCGGCCTGGGCCTTGCGCAGCCCCTTCACACCCTCGGCCAGGTCCTCCAGGCGCTTCTTCTCGGGCAGCGCGCGATCGATGATCGCATCGAGTGCCTTGATCTCATCCTTGAGCGCCTTGGTGCGGTCCTTGCTGCTGTCAGTGGCCGCCTTGTTGGCCTTCTTCTGCGCCTCGATCGCATTCGCCGCCGACAGGATCGCCTGGCGGTCGGTCTCAGTGAGGTCAGCGTTTTCAGCAATGTAGCGATTGGCGATCTTGATCGCGTCGCCGTTGTCCTGCAGGCCGGCCAACTGCTTCTGCAACGTGTCCAGGTACGTCTGCCCGGCCGTGCTCATTCCGGCCTTGGCGGCATTATTCGCGTCGGTGGCGACCGTGTTCTCCTGCGTGACACTGGTCAGAACGCGCAGGGTCTCGGCGATCAGGTTCGAACGCTGGTCGGCATCGCTGACAGCGCCGGCCTGGGTGAGCCACTGCTGCACGGTACCGGCCGGCAGTTGCAGGCGCTCGCCGACCTCTCGCAGGATCGGCGCCAAGTCGGCACCGGACGCGCGGGCCTCGTTCAACCGGTCGATCACCGATTGGTATTCGCGAAGCTGCTTCCCATACTGCCCCCCCGAATCCCGGGCGGGCGCCGTGACGGTTGCGGAACGGATGGACTGAGCCAGATCGCCATAGGCGTCCTTGACCTTGTCCGTCGCGTTGATCTGCTCCTGCTGCCACTTCACCAGCGATGCTTCCCCTGCTCTACTTAGGCCCTTTCGAGGCCCTTTCTGTGATCCACCAGCGACAGCAGTGGGGCTTTATGCCGCATCTGCCTTAGCTGGGCCTGCACCGCCAGTGATCGACCTGCTTCCAGGTACTGGCTGGCGGCGTACTCGAGGCTCCATCCAAGCTCGGCACTTAGCTGCCGAACCTCTTCCTGAAGGGATGCAGCTGGACAGCGCCGCGTTGCAGCAGAACCTGCAGCAACAGATGCAGCTGACGGCCGAGCGGGCTATTGCCGCTTCCTGGCGGCCTGGCGGGACGAGCTATCGCAACAGCAACGGGAGGGGCTGATGGCCATCGAGACCTTTATCTGGGTGCCGGACGACGAAGTCAGCACGGACAGCACGCTTCGGGTTCGCCGGTCCCAGTTCGGGGACGGCTATGCCCAGGTGAGCGGCGATGGTCTGAACGCTGAGGACGAGACCCATTCGCTGACCTTCGGTGGCCTCAAGGAGGAGCTACAGCCGATCTTGAGCTTCATCCGCGCCCATGGTGGCTATCGGTCGTTCCTGTGGACCACACCCGCTGGCGTCCTCGGTCTGTACCGCTGCTCGACATTCCGTGAGCAGTGGAGGCCCGGGGGCATCGGCGTTCTTTCAATGACCTTCGAGCGGGCGTATCACCCATGAGCCTTATCACACAGCTCCAGAAGCTGGAGCCTGGCGCTGAGATCATGCTGTTCGAGCTGGACGGCAGCGACTTCGGCGCCGATGTTCTCCGATTCCATGGGCACGCCATACCGCATACGCCGGAGGAACTGGCTGCCGCTGGCGCTGATGCCGATCAGCTGCCGGCCAAGTCCATCTGGTGGCAGGGCCACGAATACGGCGCCTGGCCCATGCAGATCGAGGGCATCGAGGCCAACTCGGACGGCACGGCGGTTCGGCCCACCATCTCGGTCGGTAACGTCAACGGGCGGATCACGGCGCTGTGCCTGGCCTTCGATGACCTGCTCGAGTTCAAGCTGACGATCCGGCACACGCTGGGCCAGTACCTCGATGCGGCGAACTTTCCAGGGGGCAACCCCGAGGCCGACCCGACCGAGGAGAGCATTGAGGTCTGGTACATCGACCAGAAGGTCTCTGAAAACGGCACCACCGTGGCCTGGGAGCTTGCCAGCCCTGGCGATGTGGGGGGCGAGTCGATTGGTCGGCAGATGACCCAGTTGTGCCACTGGGCCATGACTGGAGGCTACCGGGGGCCGAACTGTGGCTACACCGGGCCATACCGGGACAAGGATGGCAACCTGACCGACAACCCCGAGCTGGACGAGTGCGATGGGTGCCTGGGCACCGGCTGCATCCCACGCTTCGGCGAAGGCAACCCGTTGCCCTTCGGTGGGTTCCCCGCCGTCTCTCTCATCGCACGGAGCTGACCATGCGTAAACACATCCTGGCCGCCGTGCAGAAGCACGCTGCGGCCGAATACCCACGCGAGTGCTGCGGGTTGATTGTCGCCGCCGGCCGGAGCCAGCGGTACATCCCGTGTGACAACACGGCCAGCGACCTAGCGGAAGAGTTCCGGATCTCACCCGAGCAGTACGCCGCGGCCGAGGATCAGGGCGAAGTGATCGGCATCGTGCACTCGCACCCGGACGCCACCAGCCGGCCTTCGTCGCGCGACCTGGCCATGTGCGAAGCCACGGGCTTGCCCTGGCACATCCTGTCCTGGCCAGAGGGTGACCTGCGCACCATCACTCCCGCTGGTGAGACACCGCTGCTGGCGCGGCCATTCGTGCACGGCGCCTGGGACTGCTGGCAGGTCTGTGCGGACTGGTACCAGCGAGAGTGGGGCCTGGAGTTCCCAGCCTATGCCCGGGAAGATGGCTGGTGGGAACAGGCCGCAGGCCCAAGCCTGTACGAGCAGGCCTATGAGGCAGCCGGGTTCTACCAGGTCAGCCAGCCACAGCGCGGCGACATGATCGTCATGGCAGTGGGGCGCACTGCGCACCCGAACCACGCGGGCACACGACCCAGATGGTTATCACGTTACAGGGCACTGACGCCAGTCTGTACAATCGCGTGTTCACGCGAACAAGAAACTCTAGTACCTGGGGGCCGTGGAAAGAGTCGACGACTGAAGACCTGTTCGGTGCTACCGGGCTTGCACTCCGGGCGGCCGCTTCACCTCAAGTCGCCCGTGCTGCTCTGGGCCTTAAGTCTGCCGCCTTGGCCGACATCGTTGGCACGGTATCGCAATCTGGCGGCGTACCGACTGGTGCGATCATTGAGCGTGGTAGCAATACCAACGGGGAATATGTCCGTTATGCGGACGGGACACAGATTTGCGTTACCTATGGGCGAGCAGTGGGCTTCGCCAACTCCTCCAATCTCAACTACAACTGGACGTACCCCGTCGGATTCGCCGTTATCCCTGTGGTTTCGGTGAACTTGGTTTCCTCTACGTTACCAACGCAAAAAGCCGTCACCGCAGTTGCAGCCTATAGCCGCAACCTAACCAGCGCTTCCTGCTCTGCGCTCTCGCTGGCTCAGTTTGTGGCGGCCGACGCGAGCGGTGTGCTTTTGGATATTGTTGCAATCGGGAGGTGGTTCTAATGCGCATCAATCTTTCCCCTGTTCGTCTGGACGAAGAGCTCGTCGTCGACCGCGAGGGCGACGTGCTTTTCCTGAACGGTCAGGAGTTCGACTTCAGCCCGCTGCCAGACGGGGCAACACTGCCACGCGAGGCAATCGAATCCAACTGGTTCGCGGGCCCGGTGGAACGCATCGATGGTGAACTGCACCTGACCCTGGTCCTCCCGCATGGGGCCAACGCGCCGCAGGAGACCAGGTTCCCGGAACCGATCATTCTGCAGGACGACGGCCCCGTGGGGTTGCCGGTTCATGATGCTGCTCCCATTCCAGCCCCTGAGATTCCGGTGCCCGTGATCCCCGAGCAGGAGCAGGAGGCTCCCGTCGACGATGGTTCGATGGAAGACCCGATGGACGACGATCCACAGCAAGACGGCGAGGCGAACGCAGATGAGCAATATTGATTGGTCGAAGATGGTCACGGCAGAAATGAAGGCCGAGCAGGCGGCAGCCAGTCTGCTGGCGGATGTGCAGGCGGAGATCGCCAGGCTGCGCAAGGCCGCTGACGAAGCCATCGCCCCGCTCCAGGATGCCGTCGACCTTGATGAGGCCACTGAGGTCGAGGCCGACTCGCTGAAAGCCTGGAAGCGTTACCGAGTCGCCCTGAACCGCCTGCCTGACCAGCCAGGCTACCCCGCAGAGATCGACTGGCCTGCGCTGCCGGCCTGATCTGCACCGAACCCACACGACCGCCGCCTGGCGGTATTTTTTCGCCTGGAGAAACCATGGCCAGACTCACCGAAGCCCAGGCCGGAGGCGCGAACGTGCTCCGGTTTCTGGATCTGATCGCTTTCTCGGAAGGCACCTCGACCGTCAACGGCAGCGACGACGGATACAACGTTCTGTATGGGCGAGGCCTATTCACCGGCTATGCGGACCATCCGCGAAAGAAGCTTACCTTCCCCATCAACGGCAGGCCTGTCACTAGCACTGCGTCCGGGCGGTACCAACTGCTCGAACGCTACTGGGATGCATACCGGGCCAGCCTGCGCCTTCAGGGTGGGTTCACGCCAGAGAACCAGGATCGGGTTGCTCTGCAGCAGATACGCGAGCAGCGGGCGCTGGACGATATCAAAGCCGGTCGCATTGCCGACGCGATCGCCAAGTGCTCGAACATCTGGGCCAGCTTTCCTGGAAATAACTACCAACAAAACCCGCATCGCCTGGACAAGCTCTTGGCTAAGTGGAAAGAACTCGGCGGGGTGCTGGCATGAACTGGCTTGGCGCGGTGCCGGCTTGGTGCTGGTGGTTGATTGCGTTGGTGTTGGTCGCCGGCGGCCAGCAGTACCGAGTGGCTGTTGCTGACGGGGCTGCGGCTGATGCGCGAATGGAAACTGCCAAGTCAGACAAGGCCTTGGCCGACTACCGCCTGGAGGTTTCCGAGCGCGACCGCCGCGCCGCCGCCCAGGCCAGAACAGAAGAACAGCGCCGCCAAGCCGTGGCGGATGAGGAGGGGGAGGATGCACGAAAGAAACTGGAAGTGGCCCAAGGTCGCGCCGCTGCTGCTGAGTCTGCTGCTGACGGCCTGCGCGGGCAAATCGCCCGACTGCGGGATGGTCACCGAGCCACCTGCGATACCATCGCTGCCCAGCAGCGCGAGGCAGGAACCTCTGCCGTCGTGGTGCTCGGGGGATTGCTTGAGGAAGCTGACCGAATGGCGGGAGACCTCGCGACAGCGCTTGAGCGAAGCCGAATAGCCGGCCTGGCTTGTGAGGCGGTGATCGACGGTTTTGGAAAATTCTCTCCATAGCAAGGAAGCAGGGAGGCAGAAAAGCGCCCTAGCCACCTATTGGAACCCAGAAATTACAGCGGATTGGACCCATGAGCCGAGCCGCGTACGCAATAAAATGCGTCTGTGTTTACGAAAGCGCTTATGGAGTATGTATGACTCGTATGAATTGGTTTGAAAAGTCTCCCGGTGCAGCAAAAGCGCTGACCGGTTTACACCACTATGTAACCACCGGAACGAATCTACCTCCGGAGTTGATACATCTGGTCTTCCTTCGGGTATCACAGATCAATGGTTGCGCGTTCTGCATCGATCTTCACTCTCGCGACTTGATCAAAGGCCGCATGTCAGTTGACAAGGTGCTGCTAGTCGCGGTTTGGCATGAGGCGGAACACTTATTCTCTGATCTAGAGCGCGCTGCATTGAAGTGGGCAGAAGAGGTGACCAATGTGGGAGAAACCCATGTTTCGGACGAGGCCTACGCTGCCGCCTCCGCGGTCTTCAACGAGCGAGACTTGGTGGATTTGACTGCCACGATTGCTGCAATGAACGCTTTCAACAGGATGGGGGTTACGTTCAGACTCAAGCCTGCCGCGAAGGGGTAGCTGTCAACCGCCTAACCCTGCGAAGGAAGTCGCCAAGGTGGAGCTCGGTTTTCCGCCTTATCGGGGTGTGAAGTCAGGGTCAATTGTAGCCGCATCGCCTCGATCCACTGAATAGCGGGCACTGGGGCGAAGCGGCCTATAATGCACTGACTTCCACCAAAGGATTAATCCGTGAAAAGAATGCTGGAGGGGATGGCGCTCGCTGGTGAGCCCTTGCTACTGAAAGCTCTGGAAGCGGTCCGGGCCCATCGTGATGCGGAAACAGGTGGCGCGCCGCCTGAAGAGGTCGAACGTCTACGCCTATTGGCGCATTCGCTATACCAAGCGGTTCTCGATTACCAGTTAATCCAAGCAGGTCGGGCACCGGCTACTATTCAGTGATGGCCTTCTCAGGATGGAGCCCGATGAAGTGTAAGCCGCCGATGCTTTACCCTGACCATCCCATGTACACCGACGCCGTGGACGCTATGAAGCGTTATCACGAAGCCCAGGCTTCGGGTGAGCCGGCGGAAGAGGTGGAGCGTCTGCGGCTGATTGCCGAATCGCAATTCCAGGTGGTCACCGACTACCAGCTCAAAGCGTTAGGCGGCCCTGCGGGCCCGATTCACTGATCGGGCCGCATGTGTCGAACTCCTTCCTGAGCAACCACGCATAGTCCGCCGAGCGGTACTGGCGCGCTTGCGTTTCCTGATGCTGAGATACTGTATCCATATACAGTATCTGGTGCAGCATGTACTTCCTCCTCGTTCGCCGCCGCGTGAATGGCGTGGCCATCCCTTCCGATCAGCTCAGGAAGATCCAGCCCCTGCGGGCCGACATCCACATCGGTGACCACCATAGTGGGCCGCTGGGCCGGGTTTCGACCCAGGCGTGGGTGTTCAACCCGTCACCCGGGCCTGACATCATTCCCCGGCTGCACGACGCCAAGCTCAATGGCATGGCCCAGCTTGGAATCAACATCAACGGTGTAGAGGAAGTCGACGGCGTGCTGTACGCCCAGTCGTGGTGGTGCCGGGCGGTTGGCAGTTATGGCGACTGACCTGCCGCAGGCCTGGCTGGCCGAGCTGAACGACCAGGTTGCCCTGGTTGCTGATCCTGATGGGCGCGCGGCAGTGCTTGATGAGATGGCCTATGCCGCACGCCGCCGCCGAGAGGTCAATGACGGCGACCTGGTCGACATGCTGGAGATCGTCGAATCGGCCAGGTTGTGGGCGCTGGACGGCGCCGATCTGTGAGCAGCTATATAAAGGAAGGGAAACGGTCGGCAGAACGCCTTGATGGGCAGCCTGGGCTGCGTGAGAAATGCGTGACTCTCGTGAACGCTTTGGAGCACCTATGGGCAGTCGGTTGCAGCGAGCGCGCCAAAAAATGCTGTGGTATCATGCCTTTAGCTGGCTTGGCATGCATGGGGTGCAAGGGGTCGAGTGTTCGAATCACTCCGTCCCGACCAAAAATCCCTAGAAAATCCAGTCACTTAGCGGTGACTGGATTTTTTTATGCCTGGTTGTTTTAGGTTGCCTCTGAGTTTGCCCCACTTTTTCCCCTTTGCGGTGGCATTAGCCTGTCCGGCGTATCAACTTTGTAATAGGCTGCAGTGGCCTAGAACGCTTGCCGCAGCTGCCCACCATAAATACCGTAGCAGATAACCCAGCTGCGCCAGTTACACGGGAAGAGCCTGCAGTAGAGAGCAGCCAGGCTGGTAATGATCAGGTTTTCCATCGATTGTTCCATTAGGTGATTGAAACCACCTATTCTTCACATAGCAGGCCGAAAAGGGTTTCTATCTGTCCCGGTTGAGGGCTTGGGAACATAAACCGCTGGTTCTACCGCTGGCTTGCGGGCTTTAACTTATACGCATTTGGAGCCCACACATGCGCAACCTGGATTTCAGCTCCTGGGAAGGGATACTTTCGACATTGTTCGGCCTGGCGGTGATCACCGTGATTGGGGTCGGTATCCGTTTGCTTGTCATGCAGTCGATACAGCAGCGGCGCGAACGCGAAAATCGCCAAATCAACGAACGCCTGCGCACTCTCATAGCCGCCTACAAGACACTGGGCGGCTCCTTCACCGGAGACCTCGAGGTCGATCCCACCCATCTGCGTGACCTGCGGCGCAGGCAGGAAGAGGCCACAGTCAAAACAGGCGTAGCCGGTGAGGTGGACGCATTGATTTTGGCTGAGCCGGGCGATGAATGGGCATCCGGCGACCGATCCCGGCGAGTACGGGATGCTGTCGAAGCGGCACTTTCCGACATCATTCTGCTAGGGACCGAAGAGCAGGTGCGGCTGGCTGCCCAGGCTGCCTCTGAACTGGTCGCCGGCCGCCCGATACACACCGCTGAACTCGTTGTCTCGTTACGCGATTTCATTCGCGTCGTGCTCGATCTGGACCCGGTGCCCGCTCAACTCGCAATCCCCAGGCAAGGACCGGCCCGACCGTCTTCTGGTAGCAAAGGCGGGAAGAATGAAGGGAAAAAAACCGCAGGCAAAGGCGGCGGTGGTGGGGAAGGGGGCACAGCTATGGGCCTTGGAAGTGGCGTGCATGCCGAGAACACGCCAGATCCGCATCATTGATGCTTGGCCAAACGCCGAGCCATCCTGCAGCGAGCCGGGTTACCGTTAGGTGATTTGATGGCATGATGACGCTTTCTATTGCACATTCGCTGCAGGCTGATTGCAGCAATATTTACGCAAGAAATGCTCTTCGATGTCGCCACTTCCTCGATCCAGTGGCCTGGTATTCGATCTGGAGGTCGTGCCGGCCAAGGGTACGCAGCCTGCTCGTATCGTGATGGTTGGCGCCTTGCGGCCCAACTCCGGGGCAGCGTTGGAAGTTAAGGTCCCTGGCAACTTCTCCTTGGAGGAGATGGGCTGCTGGTCAACGGCTCCCAGATCACCCTGTATCTGCGGCACGGCGTAACGGGGGGGGGGCGTCCAGCCAGCGCTTGAACTGCCGAATCATTTCGGCCGCAGATCGATCTCGATCAATGTGAAGCGGCGGCTGTGTTGGTGCGGTTTGCTGAAGACAATGAGGAGCGGTATCGGGCTTTCAGTAAGTGCGAGCGCTGGGAAGTGGTTGTGCCGAGAGGTGAGCTGCGTCAGCGCTTGAAGCGTGAATCGGATTTTCCCTATTCCATGTAGTCCATTTCCGAAAAGTGCCGTGTTACTGGTATGGCCGTTGTAGTGCCCTGGAAGGCGTTCTAGTCTCGCCTTGTTCGCCGTTCTTCACCGATGAGGGCAGGCCAGGCTACGGGCAGAAGCCTGCGTAGGGTTCGCGCGGGTTGGTTTGGGAGGCCAGGTTGGTGTTGAACGGCGGGCCCTAACTGCTTCGAACGCCTCCAGTCAATGCTGGAGGCGTTTGTTTATGAGGCCCTCGACCCCGTCGATTTAGCGGGGACCTTTGGAGGCGCCGGCTTGTCGGCGATGAGCTGCGAAGCAGCCCCCGACCGATCAATAGCGGGGATCGATGCCCGCCGCCCAGGTGGCTTACAAGCGGCTGGCTGCGAGCGCCTGTTCGAGGTCGGCAATGATGTCGTCACAGTGCTCGATGCCAATCGACAACCGCACCATGTCCCGCGGCACCCCAGCCTTCTCCAGCTCTTCATCGTTGAGCTGGCGATGGGTGGTGGACGCCGGATGACAGGCCAGAGACTTGGCATCGCCGATGTTCACCAACCGTACCACCAGCTTCAGCGCGTCGATGAACCGCGCCCCTGCCTCCTGCCCACCCTTGATCCCGAACGACAGGATCGACGCTGGCCTACCCCTGGTATAACGCTGGGCCAGCTCATGCTCCGGATGATCCGGCAACCCTGCATACTTCACCCACGCCACCTGCCCGTGCCCCTGCAGATAGCGGGCGACTTTCAGTGCATTCTCCGTATGCCGCTCCATCCGCAGCGCCAGCGTCTCCAGCCCCTGCAGGATCAGGAATGCATTGAACGGCGACAACGCTGCCCCAGTATTGCGCAATGGCACCACCCGGCACCGACCGATGAATGCCGCCGGCCCGAACGCCTCGGTGTAGGTCACCCCGTGATACGAAGGATCCGGCGTATTGAGCAGCGCGAATCGCGCCTTGTTCTGCGCCCACGGAAACTTGCCCGAGTCGATCACGATGCCGCCGATGCTGGTGCCGTGCCCGCCAATGTACTTGGTCAGCGAATGCACCACGATATCCGCGCCGTGCTCGAAGGGCCTGCACAGGATGGGCGTGGCCACGGTATTGTCGACGATCAGTGGTACGCCATGCCGGTGCGCAGCGTCGGCCAGGGCCTGCAGGTCGACGATATTCCCCGCCGGGTTGCCGATGGATTCGCAGAACACCGCCTTGGTGCGCTCGTCGATCAGCGCTTCGAGCGCGGCGATGTCGTCGTGGGGCGCGAAACGGGTCTGGATGCCCATGCGCGGCAGGGTATGGGCCAGCAGGTTGTAGGTGCCACCATAGAGCTTGGCCACCGAGACGATGTTGTCGCCGGTTTCGGCCACGGTCTGGATGGCGTAGGTGATTGCCGCCATGCCCGAGGCCACGGCCAGGGCGCCGACGCCACCTTCGAGGGCGGCCATGCGCTGTTCGAGGACGTCGTTGGTGGGGTTCATGATGCGCGAGTAGATATTGCCAGCTACCTTCAGGTCGAACAGGTCGGCACCGTGCTGGGTGTCGTCGAAGGCGAACGAGGTGGTCTGGTAGATCGGGACGGCGACGGCCTTGGTCGTCGGATCGGGGCTGAAGCCCGCGTGGATGGCCAGGGTTTCCAGCTTCATGCAATCGTTCCTTGAGCGTAGGTGGAAGGGCTCGAGCATGCGGCGGGGCACAGGCGTGGGTCAAGGCTGTGACCTTGTCGACATGCGCATCGTTGAATACCAGCCCTTGCCCCCACCCCAGGAACTTGGCACGCTTTGCCAGCCATTTCGTGCCACCCACATAGCGAAAGAAGGAACCGCCAAGGTGAGTTGGGAAAAAGTCGGGAAATCCCTCGTGGGCCTGCTGATCGTCGCCGCTTCCGCCGCCGCGCTCTATGCGATGTTCAAGGACGACGACGGCCTGCAGGCGCGCCTGACCTATTCCTACCTGACCTACCCGAGCCAGTTCAGCGAGCGCATCAGCAAGACCAACGAGCTGCTCAAGTACGAGCGACTGCACGCCCAGATCAGGGAGGTCGGCAAGGGCGCGCTCAATCGTCAGCAGCTCGACAAGCTGGTCGACCTGGCCCAGGCGCCTTACCTGCAACTGTTCGCCAAGCCCTTCGAGGCGGGTCTGGTGGATCACCGTACCGGGCTGCTCATCGAGTTGCGCAACAAGGGCGATGCGCCCGTGCGCGACGTGCGGATCCGCTTGCCGGCCAAGGGGCTGGTGCAGATCCGCGACGAAAACGGCAACGACAACATCCTCCAGGAGCCGACCGGCCTTATCGATATCGCCTCGATCGGCCGGGAAGGTCACTGCAAGGTCTGGGTCTATTTCGATTCGGACTACTCGCAGATCCGCCAAGGTGGCATCAGCATCCGGCATGCCGACGGGCTGGCGGATGTGCAGGTCCACCGGGAGTTCGTTGGCTTCCCGGCCTGGGTGGGCAGGTATAGCAGGGAACTGATGCTGTTGCTGGCGTGCCTGTTCATCGGTGTGTTGGGGTTGGGCTACGTCTGCCTGGCGCAGCGTCGGGCGCTTGGCCGTTCTGGTACGCCGTTGTAGGAAACCGTGCCGCGACCGGCTCGGCAACCTTGCCTGCCGACCCGTTCCTCGAGCCGCCCCAGTGCTGACGATGCTCGTCGGCGGTAGTGCCGGTTGCGTGCTGCGCTGAGTACTGTTGGGCAGGGGCTGCCCGTCACGCGGCTGTCATCCGTGGTTGCTAAGGTGCTGGCGATTCTTCCGTCCAGCCCTGGCCTCAAGGTGACACGCACGGTGTACCCCAGCATGCCCCGCAAGCGGATCATCCTCCGCTGCGCCGATATGTCCAGCGACGCCTTCGGTGCGCTGTTCGCGAGAATGTTCGGCAACCTCTACGCCGATACGCCGCCACTGCCGGAGCACATCGTCATCGGTGGCGTCTACGGCCGTCATGAGGGCATCAGCTTCCGCCGCATGCACTACCAGGGCGATTTCTCCATCGCCTTTCCCAAGCCCCAGGACGAAATCACCTTCGTCCTGCCCACGGCGGGCAAGATCATCTTCGAGCATGCGGCCGAGTCGGTTGGCTTCGCCCGGGTGGGACTTGCCATCGACAAGGCTGCGATACGCTCCGTGCGCTTTGCCGACAACCACGCCCAGTGCGGCATGTCGATCCGGCGGGGGCTGTTTACCGAGCGGCTGGCCGTGCTGCTGGGCAAGCCGGTGTTGCAGCCGATCTGCTTCGAGCCGGTGGTGAGCCTGGATATCTCGGCGTTCCAGGGCATCCGCGCCTTGCTCGAGCTGGCCACTGGCAGCGAGTTCGAGCAATTGATCCACAGCGGCGCGCTGATGCCGCTGCGCCTGCAGGAAATGCTGGTGGACGCCGTGCTGGAGGCCTGGCCGCACAACCATACCGAGACCCTGCGTCGCCCGCTGCCGCCGATCGCGCCGCGGCACGTGAGGCTAGCCATGGATTACATGCGCGAACACCCAGGGAACGTCGTGGCGGGCGCGGAGCTCGCGGGCCTGGCCAATGTCAGCCTGCGTGCCTTGCAGCAAGGTTTCCGTCGGTTCGTCGGCATGTCGATCGTGGAATACCAGCGGCAGGTGCGCCTGGAACGGGCCTACCAGGCCCTGGTGGACGGGCAGGAGGTGTCGGTGGCGCAGGTGGCGCTGCGACATGGGTTCAGCAATGCCGGCCGGTTTTCACGGTATTTTCAGCAGGCCTACGGGGTGCGCCCGGCTGATGTGAAGTGCGGAGGGCGAGGGTAGTGAAGCACCAGGCCGCCCCGGCGGGAGCGGCCGGCGCTACCCGTCAGAACGCATAGCTGGCTTTCAGGCTTGCGCTGGCCCCATGGCTATCGCCGCCGCCGCTGGCATTCACTTCGGCGCCCAGGCTCAGGGCACCCAGGCTGGCCATCAGGCTGGCGCCAGCGGTGAACTGGTCACGATCGTCGAACGCCGCTCGCTGCTCGATATCCAGCCCCAGCAGATGGCCCTCGCTGTCCACCTGGTGGTCGCCCAGCACATGTTCGTAACCCATCGACAGGCCCGGCAGCAACTGCCATCCGCCACCCAGCGGGACAGGTGCGAAGGAGGCCCTCAGGCTGGCCACGGCGCTGCGCCGGGTTTGCTGGATGGCGTCGACTTCAAGGGCCAGTTCGCTGCCTTTTTCCGTGAAGCCCGACAGGTCCACATGGCTGATCCGCACGCCCAGGCTCGGTTCCAGCACCATCGCGCCCGTGTGCAGGCGATAACCCAGCGCCAGGCTTGCCCCGGCCAAGTTGCCATGGCTGCTGCCCTTGGCCGTGCCCAGGCCTCCGCCGAGCTCACGCTTGCTGTCGTAGTCGAGCCAGCCGGCGCTGGCGTTGGCGTCGATGAACATGCCACGCTCCAGGCCGTCCGGGGCGAAGCGGGCACCTGCCTTGAGGAACGTCAGGTCGGTGTCCGCTTCGCCGCCGGCCCCGCCGATATTGCCGTGGCTGTAGCCGAAACCGGCATGGGCGCTGAGCTGTTCGGAAAAACGCTGGGTCAGGCCGATCACCATGCCCTGGCTGTGTTCGTTGCTGCTGCGCGCGTGGGCGCTGCCGTCGGTGCCTTGGTAACCGGCCAGGGCGGCACTCCATAGGTGCGCCTGGCCAATCGCGAGGTCGGTACCGCTGGCCATGGGGGCGGTCGCCTGGTCGATCAGCGTACCCTGGCGCAGCAGGTAGCTGGCGGCGTCGGCATGCACCTGGCCGCCGACGGTGGCTTCGACGCCGCCCAGGGTGCCTGCATCGATGGCCGATTGCAGGTAGTAGTTGTAGGCGCTGTAGGTGCCCGACAGGTCGGTGTCCTGCAGCTGTTGCAGCAACCGTGCGCCAGCGGCGGCGTTGCCTTGCAGCCCCGCTTGGCCGGGCAGGCTGCCGTAGCGCACCATCTTGCCGCGCAGCACGTAGATCGTCTCCTGCGACAGGCCCAGGCCCTCCTTCAGGTAGTTGTCCATGCTGCCGTACTGCGTATTCACCTCGTCCAGGCCGGCCTGCAGGTAGCTGGCGTCCACGCCCAGCAACGGCGCATAGATCGCGGCCGTCTCCGGCGGCATCGCTGCGAGGGTGGCTGCCATGCGTTCGGCCGTGTAGTCGTTGGTGGCCAGGTAGTTGCTCATGAGGGTGGCATCGTCGACCCCGGCGATGCTTTGCAGCACCGCGGCGGTCCAGCCGGTGCGGTCCTTGCCTGCGGTGCAATGGAACAGGGCCGCACCCTCGGCGCTGGCCAGTTCGTTGAACAGCACCGCGAACTGGCCGCGCATGCCGGCGTCGCTGACGAAGGCGCGATTGGTCTCCTGCATCATGGCGGTGGCTTCGGCGGCGCTGGAGAACGCGATATGGGTGATGTCCGCGCCCGAGGTGGTGCTGCCGATGATGTCGATGTTCTGGTAGCGCGAGCCGGCCGGCAGGGTGTCGGGCGTAGCCGCGATCTCGCTGGGTGTGCGCAGGTCGTAGACGTTGCTGATGTTCAGGCCGTTCAGCGTGACCAGGTCAGACGCGGTCGGGGTCAGGGCGTTGGCGCGGTAGAACACCCCGGCGCGCATCGTGCCGTCGTGGGTGGTGCCATAGGCGGTGGTGGTGCCGGCGATGTCACGGAAATTGTCCATGCCGCTCAGGCGTGGCGTGGGCGGCGGAGATGGCGAGCGTCAGCAGGGACAGGGAGCAAAGGAAACGTTGCAGCACGGATCTAGCCTCGTTGAATACGTTGGGCTGGCTACTATCCGTGGGCTAGGTGAAACCAGATATTGCAGAAAGCCAGGGCGTGAGAATGAATGCGCGATCCGTCCGCGGCGTTCGTTTTCTGTCCATTGGCGGGGTGCGAGCAGGGGGCTGCAAAGCAGCCCCGAAAAGTCCTAATTGCCCAGCGAGTTTCAGGGCTGCATTACCCAAGGCTGCCAAGGCCGGGAATGCCTCAGTCCCAGGCCGGCGCCAGGCCGTCAGGGCTGACTTCGCGACCGTTGCGTTCGAGCGTGGCGATGCGTGCCATGTCCTCGTCGTCCAGGCGCAGGTCACGGGCGAGCAGGTTGCTGGCAAGGTTCTCGTGCTTGGTGGAGGAGGGGATCACCGCGTAGCCCAGTTGCATCGCCCAGGCCAGCGCGACCTGCGCCACGGTGGCCTTGTGCTTGGCGGCGATGCTGGCCAGCACCGGGTCCTTGAGCACCTTGCCGTAGGCCAGGGTCATGTACGAGGTGACGGTGATGCCCTGTTCCTTGAGGAAGGCCGCGAGCTTGGCGTTCTGCAGGTAGGGGCTGAGCTCGATCTGGTTGGTGGCGATCTCGCCCTTGCCCACCACGTCGATGGCCTGGCGGGTCAGCTCGATGTTGAAGTTGGAGATACCGATCTGGCGGGTCAGGCCCTGCTTCCTGGCTTCGGCCAGGGCGGTCATGAACTCGCCCAGCTCGACGCCGTTGCCAGGCGCCGGCCAGTGGATCAGGGTCAGGTCGACATGGTCGGTGCGCAGTTTCGCCAGGCTTTCGCGCAGGCTGGGGATCAGTTTGTCGGCAGCATAGTTGTCGACCCAGATCTTGGTGGTGATGAACAATTCGCTACGATCGATGCCGCTCTCGGCGATGGCCTGGCCGATATCGGCCTCGTTGCCGTAGACCTGTGCGGTGTCGATGGCGCGGTAGCCCAGCGCCAGTGCGGCCTTCACCGAATCGATGACAGCCTGGCCAGTCAGGCGGAAGGTGCCGAGGCCGAAGGACGGGATGCTCATGGGATGTGCTCCTGGATGGGGGAGTTGCAGCTTGCAGCTCGCGGCTTGCAGCTATCTCCAGTGTGGACGTTTGGCGGGATGGGATTAAGGCTTGCGGGGAGCAAGGTCTTTTGACTTGGAGTCAGGAATGGCGGGGTTTGCAGGTTGGAAACGAACCGGCCCGCCAAAGGGCGGGCCGGTGGGGGAGGCATCGATCAGCGGCGGCGGAACAGCGGCAGCGGTTCGTCGGTGGCGGCCTGGTAGGTGACCGAGAAGTCCTTCAGTCCCTGCAGGGCATCTTCCGGGTCTTTGTCGGCACGAATGGCGAAGGCATCGAAGCCGCAGCGGGCCATGTAGAACAACTGGTCGCGCAGCACGTCGCCGATGGCGCGCAGCTCGCCCTTGAACTTGTAGCGGTCACGCAGCAGGCGCGCGTTGGAGTAGTTGCGCCCGTCGGTGAAGGCCGGGAAGTTCAGGGCGATGACCTGGAAGTGCTCGACGTCGTCGCCGATCTCCTCGGCCTCTTCATCGCTGTCCAACCACACGCCCAGGCCGCCGTCGCGGGCCTTGAGGGCGTGGGCATGCTCGCGCCACAGTTGCAGCGGGACGATGTAGTCGTCGCAGTTGGTCAGCTCGTCGAGGGGCGTGTCCTTGGGCAGCAGGTGCCAGGTCTCGTCGACGATCTCGTTGTTCTTAATGATTCGCTGCATAGACGCGTTCCTTGAAAGGGTCGATGCCGATACGCTGGTAGGTGTCGATGAAGCGCTCGTCCTCGGTACGTCGTTCCACGTACACCGAGATCAGCTTCTCGATCACATCGGCCATTTCATCCTGGGCGAAGGACGGGCCGAGGATCTTGCCCAGGCTCGCATCGCGCGCGGCGTTGCCGCCCAGGGAAACCTGGTAGAACTCCTCGCCCTTCTTGTCGACGCCAAGGATACCGATGTGGCCGACGTGGTGGTGGCCGCAGGCATTCATGCAGCCGGAGATATTCAGGTCGATCTCGCCGATGTCGAACAGGTAGTCCAAGTCGTCGAAGCGACGCTGGATGGATTCGGCGATCGGGATCGACTTGGCGTTGGCCAGGGAGCAGTAGTCGCCACCCGGGCAGCAGATGATGTCGGTCAGCAGGCCGATGTTCGGCGTGGCGAAGCCCAGCTCGCGCAGTTCCAGCCACAGGGCATGCAGTTGGCGCTGCTCGACGTCGGCGAGGATGATGTTCTGCTCATGGGAGGTGCGCAGGAAGCCGAAGCTGTAGCGGTCGGCCAGGTCGGCGACGGCGTCGAGCTGCTTGTCGGTCAGGTCGCCCGGGGCAACGCCAGTGGGCTTGAGCGACAGGGTCACGGCAACGTAGCCCGGGCGCTTGTGGGCGCGGGTATTGCGCGAGCGCCAGCGGGCGAAGCCTGGGAATTCCTGGTCGAGGGCGCTGTAGTCGACGTTGTCCAGGGTCAGGTAGGCCGGGTCGACGAAGTGGCGCGAGACGCGCTCGACTTCCGCTTCGGTCAGGGTCGTGCTGCCGCCACGCAAGTGGGCCATCTCGGCCTCGACCTTCTCGGCGAAGACTTCCGGGGTCAGGGCCTTGACCAGGATCTTGATCCGCGCCTTGTACTTGTTGTCACGGCGACCGTAACGGTTGTACACGCGCAGGATGGCGTCCAGGTAGCTGATCAGGTCCTGCCAGGGCAGGAACTCGTTGATGAACGCACCGACCACGGGGGTACGGCCCAAGCCACCACCGACCAGCACGCGGAAGCCCAGCTCGCCGGCCTCGTTGTACACCGGCTCCAGGCCGATGTCGTGCACCTCGATGGCCGCGCGGTCTTCCTTCGAGCCGTTGATGGCGATCTTGAACTTGCGCGGCAGGTAGGCGAATTCCGGGTGGAAGGTGGTCCACTGGCGGACGATCTCGCACCAGGGGCGCGGGTCGATCACTTCATCGGCGGCAACACCGGCGAACTGGTCGGTGGTGGTGTTGCGCAGGCAGTTGCCGCTGGTCTGGATCGCGTGCATCTGCACGGTGGCCAGTTCGGCGAGGATCTCTGGGACGTCTTCCAGCGCCGGCCAGTTGTACTGCACGTTCTGCCGGGTACTGATGTGTGCGTAGCCCTTGTCGTAGTCGCGAGCGATCTTCGCCAGCATGCGCACCTGGGTCGAGTTCAGCTGGCCATAAGGCACGGCGACGCGCAGCATCGGGGCAAAACGTTGGATATAGAGGCCATTCTGCAGGCGCAGAGGGCGGAATTCTTCTTCGCTCAGCTCACCGGCCAGGTAGCGGCGGGTCTGATCACGGAACTGCTTGACGCGGTCCTCGATGATCCGCTGATCGTACTCGTCGTATACGTACATATAAGTCCTGTCTCAGGCTGCATGCAGCTAATCGCGCGCACGGCCGCGCACTCCGCTTCGGAGCGGGGGAACGATAGCAGTTTGTGTTTATGCGCTAAAGTGATGTTTTTGCATATGAAAAGAACCAATTGGACTAAGTGAGATTGACTGGCATTTGCCGGCGATGATGGCGCGAATGCGGTGCGGGGATGTGGCGGTATCTTTACCGACTGTGGGGCGATTTTCAGCATTACAGCGCCGAAGGTTGGGGGCGCGGGTTTTCCGTGCCCTGGTTGGTCGTCGGTCGTCGATTACCGAAAGCCCCTGCTTGAGAGAAGGGCATTGCTAGGCTTAACTGCTGGAGGTGAAGTGCATTCCCATAACCACTACAAGAGGCAATGCAATGGGAAACTCGACCAAGCTGCGCAAGACTGACAGCACTGTGGATGCCTGGGCGATCCTTTGCCTGATCGTCCTGGTAGTCGTGGCCGCTGTGTATTGGGTCAGCCATCAGTAGCTTTCATTCGCAACGACCTTGATCCAAGCCTGAGCCGCCTGCGGAAGGGATATCCGCAGGCGGGTTGCTCTGGTTCCAGCATTCACGCAAATCTCTGACTGACCGGCAGTGGGACAAGCCGCAGGCCTAGCGCGCAGTCAGGTGCAGCGCCAGTTGCACCAGGCCGATCAGCACGAGGATGAACACCAGGGTGAACAGCGTGCCCAGCACGATGAAGTGGCTGGCCTTGCCATGGGTGAAGTCGCGCGCACGGTTCTTGCCGCTTTGCACGCCGAAGGCCGCGGCGAGGACGCTGTGCAGCATCTGCCAGAAGGTGGGTGGTTTGTCCTGGTCGCGGTCGTCCATGAGTGGCTCCTGATGTCAGAGGCAATCAGGGATAGTGTAGGCAACCCGGGGATTTGGGTGGGCTGTACCGGCCTCTTCGCGGGGCAAGCCCGCGAAGAGGCCAGAATGGCTTGTAAAGAAGCTGGACCTAGCCCTCGTAGCCCAGGTTCGGCGCCAGCCAGCGTTCGCTGACGCTGATGTCCTGGCCCTTGCGCGCGCTGTAGCGCTCGATCTGGTCCTTGTCGACCTTGCCCACGGCAAAGTACTGGGCCTGCGGATGGGCGAAGTACCAGCCGCTGACCGCCGCCGCCGGGAACATGGCGAAGTGCTCGGTGAGGAATACACCACTCGGCCCTTTCTCGCCGATGGCGGTGCCATCGAGCAGGCGGAACAGGGTGGCCTTCTCGGTGTGGTCCGGGCAGGCCGGGTAGCCGGGGGCCGGGCGGATGCCGCTGTATTGCTCCTTGATCAGCGCCTCGTTGTCCAGCTGTTCGTCCTTGGCATAGCCCCAGTATTCCTTGCGCACCCGCTCGTGCAGCCATTCGGCGCAGGCCTCGGCCAGACGGTCGGCGAGGGCCTTGACCATGATCGAGCTGTAGTCGTCGCCCTTGTCCTGGTAGGCCTTGGCCACTTCCTCGGCACCGATGCCGGCGGTGGTGATGAAGCCGCCGATGTAGTCGGTGACACCGCTGTCCTTCGGCGCGACGAAGTCGGCCAGCGACAGGTTGGGCTTGCCGTCGGGCTTGATGGTCTGCTGGCGCAGATGGTGCAGGGTGGCCAGTTTCTCGCCGCCGTCGCCATAGACCTCGATGTCGTCGTGCTCCACCTGGTTGGCCGGCCAGAAGCCGAGCACCGCGCGGGCGCTGATCAGCTTCTCGTCGATCAGCTTGTCGAGCATCTCGCGGGCATCCTTGTACAGCGCCGTGGCCGCCTCGCCGACCACTTCGTCGGTGAGGATGCGCGGGAACTTGCCGGCCAGGTCCCAGGAGATGAAGAACGGCGTCCAGTCGATGTACTCGGCCAGCATTCGCAGGTCGATGTCCTCCAGCACCTTGACGCCGGTGAAGGAGGGCACCGCCGGGGTGTAGCCGGCCCAGTCGTACTGGGGCTTGGCGGCGATGGCCTGGTCGTAGCCCAGGCGCTCGGTGCGGGCGCTGCGGTTGGCGGTGCGCTCGCGCACCTGCTGGTATTCCTCGCGGGTCTTCTCGACGAAGCCGGCCTTGAGCTCCTTGGACAGCAACTGGGTGGCCACGCCCACGGCGCGGGAGGCGTCGGTGACGTAGACCACGGCGTCGTTGGAGTACTTGGGCTCGATCTTCACCGCGGTGTGTGCCTTGGAGGTGGTGGCGCCACCGATCATCAGCGGCAGTTCGAAGCCCTGGCGCTGCATCTCGCGGGCGACGTGGACCATCTCGTCCAGCGACGGGGTGATCAGGCCGGACAGGCCGATGATGTCGCACTTCTGCTCGCGGGCGGTCTGCAGGATCTTCTCTGCCGGCACCATCACGCCCAGGTCGACGATGTCGTAGCCGTTGCAACCGAGCACCACGCCGACGATGTTCTTGCCGATGTCGTGCACGTCACCCTTGACCGTGGCCATGAGTATCTTGCCCTTGGCCTCCGGGGTGTCGCCTTTCTCCGCTTCGATGAAGGGGATCAGGTGCGCCACGGCCTGCTTCATCACCCGGGCGGACTTGACCACCTGGGGCAGGAACATCTTGCCGGCGCCGAACAGGTCGCCGACCACGTTCATGCCGCTCATCAGCGGCCCTTCGATGACCTCGATGGGGCGCGCGCACTGCTGGCGGCACTCCTCGGTGTCCTCGACGATGTGCGCGGTGATGCCCTTGACCAGGGCGTGCTCCAGGCGCTTGTCGACCGGCATGGCGCGCCAGGCCTCGTCCTCGACTTCCTTGCTGGCGCCGCCGCCCTTGTATTCGTCGGCGATGGCCAGCAGGGCATCGGTGCCTTCCGGGGTACGGTTGAGCACCACGTCCTCGACCCTGTCGCGCAGGGTCGCGGGGATCTCGTCGTAGATCTCCAGCTGGCCGGCGTTGACGATACCCATGGTCAGGCCGTTGCCGATGGCATGGAACAGGAACACCGAGTGGATCGCCTCGCGCACCGGGTTGTTGCCACGGAACGAGAACGACACGTTGGACACGCCACCCGACGACAGCGCGTAGGGCAGGTGGTCGCGGATGTAGGCGCAGGCTTCGATGAAGTCCACGGCGTAGTTGTTGTGCTCTTCGATGCCGGTGGCCACGGCGAAGATGTTCGGGTCGAAGATGATGTCTTCCGGCGGGAAGCCCACTTCATTGACCAGGATGTCGTAGCTGCGCTGACAGATTTCCTTCTTGCGCGCGGCGGTGTCGGCCTGGCCGACCTCGTCGAAGGCCATCACCACCACTGCGGCGCCGTAGCGCTTGCACAGGCGGGCATGGTGCTTGAACTGCTCGACGCCTTCCTTCATGGAGATCGAGTTGACGATGCCCTTGCCCTGGATGCACTTGAGGCCCGCCTCGATCACGTCCCACTTGGAGGAGTCGATCATGATCGGCACGCGGGAGATGTCCGGCTCGCCGGCGATCAGGTTGAGGAAGCGGACCATGGCAGCCTTGGAGTCGAGCATGCCTTCGTCCATGTTGATGTCGATCACCTGGGCGCCGGCCTCGACCTGCTGCAGGGCGACCTCCAGGGCCTCGGTGTAGTTCTCCTCGCGGATCAGCCGGGCGAACTTGGCCGAACCGGTGATGTTGGTGCGCTCGCCGACGTTGACGAACAGCGACTGGCGATCGATGGTGAACGGCTCCAGGCCCGAGAGGCGGCAAGCCCTGGGGATTTCCGGGATCTCACGCGGCTTGTACTTGGCCACGGCCTCGGCGATGGCCTGGATGTGCGGCGGGGTGGTGCCGCAGCAACCGCCGATGATGTTGAGGAAGCCGCTGGCAGCGAACTCCTCGACCACCGCGGCCATTTCCGCCGGGGTTTCGTCGTATTCGCCGAAGGCGTTGGGCAGGCCGGCATTGGGGTGGGCCGAGACATGGGTATCGGCCTTGGTCGCCAGCTCTTCCAGGTAGGGGCGCAGGTCCTTGGCGCCGAGGGCGCAGTTCAGGCCCACGGAGATCGGCTTGGCGTGGCGCACCGAGTTCCAGAACGCCTCGGTGGTTTGTCCGGACAGGGTGCGGCCGGAGGCATCGGTGATGGTACCGGAAATCATGATCGGCAGCTCGACGCCGTCTTCCTCGAACACCTGCTGCACGGCGAAGATCGCCGCCTTGGCGTTGAGGGTGTCGAAGATGGTCTCGATCAGGATCAGGTCGGCGCCGCCCTCGATCAGGCCACGGGTGGCCTCGGTGTAGTTTTCCACCAGTTCGTCGAAGGTGACGTTGCGGTAGCCCGGGTCGTTGACGTCCGGGGAGATCGAGCAGGTGCGGCTGGTCGGGCCGAGCACGCCGGCGACGAAACGCGGTTTGTCCGGGGTCTCGAGGGTCTTGGCGTCGGCCACCTGGCGGGCGATGCGTGCGCCCTCGACGTTCAGTTCGTAGACCAGCGCCTCCATGCCGTAGTCGGCCTGGGAAATCTGCGTGGCGTTGAAGGTGTTGGTCTCGAGGATATCGGCGCCGGCGTCCAGGTAGGCCTTCTCGATGGCGGCGATGACATCGGGCTGGGTCAGCAGCAGCAGGTCGTTGTTGCCTTTCACGTCGCTTGGCCAATCGGCGAAGCGCGTGCCACGATAGTCGTGTTCCTCGAGGCGGTAACTCTGGATCATAGTACCCATGCCGCCGTCGAGGATCAGTATGCGCTCCTTGAGTGCTTGCTGAAGTGCTTGGAAACGAGCGCTGCGGTCGGACATAGGAACTACCTGGTCGGGCAAATGACAGAGGGTGCGCCATGATAACAAAGGTGCGCGGTTTTTAGACGCATCGCCCGTTTGCATGAATTTCCTTCATGTTCGCGCACCCCCTACCCGCCAGGCACATCGTGATGGCTTACAGGAACCAGGACATTCGGCACATGGTGCATCGCTTACTTGCCGGCGCCTTCGCGCTGCTCATCAGCGGCGTGGCGGCGGGGCAAGCCCCGCAATCGAGCCCGGCAATCTCCTACACCCGGGATATCCAACCGATCTTCACCGAGAAATGCGTGGCCTGCCACGCCTGCAACGACGCCGCCTGCCAGCTCAAGCTGGAAAGCCCCGAAGGGGCGGTGCGCGGGGCATCCAAGGTCCCGGTGTACCAGGGCGACCGCAGCAAGGCGGTGCCCACCACGCGCCTGTTCTACGATGCCCACAGCGAGGAGCAGTGGCGCAAGAAGGGCTTCTACTCGGTGCTCGACAGCCAGGGCAGCCAGGCCGCGCTGATGGCGCGCATGCTCGAACTCGGCCACAAGACCCCGCTCACACCCAACGCCAAGTTGCCCGAGGAGATCGTCCTGGGGCTCAACCGTAACAACATGTGCCCATTGCCCCATGAGTTCGACGCCTATGCCGGCGCCCATCCCAAGGAGGGCATGCCCCTGGCGGTCACCGGCCTGACCGACGCCGAGTACCAGACCCTGCAGCGCTGGCTGGCGGCCGGTGCTCCGGTCGAATACCAGCCGATCCAGCCCAGCGCGGCCGAGGCCAGGCAGATTGCCGAGTGGGAGGAGTTGCTCAACCGCCCGGGCTCTACCGAGGCCCTGGTCGGCCGCTGGCTGTACGAGCACCTGTTCCTTGCCCACATCTATTTTGTCGGTGGCGAGCCGGGCCACTTCTTCCAGTGGGTGCGCTCGCGCACGCCGAGCGGCCAGCCGGTCGACGTGATCGCCACCCGCCGGCCCAATGACCCGCCGGGGACCGACTTCTACTACCGCCTGGTCCCGGTGCAGGGCGTGATCGTGCACAAGACCCACATCACCTACCCGATGGGGCCGCAGAAGCTCAAGCGGGTCAAGCAGCTGTTCTACAGCGGCGACTGGCACGCCACTTCGTTGCCCGGCTATGGCCCGCGTCACCGCGCCAACCCGTTCGAAACCTTCGAGGCGATCCCGGCGGTGGCGCGCTACCAGTTCATGCTGGACAACGCCGAGTACTTCGTGCGCACCTTCATCCGTGGCCCGGTGTGCCGCGGCCAGATCGCCACCGACGTGATCCGCGACCACTTCTGGGCACTGTTCCAGGAGCCGGCCTACGATCGCTATGTCACCGATGCCCGCTACCGTGGCGAGGCCACGCCACTGCTGGCCATGCCGGGGCAGATCGACGACGTCGGCAGCGTGCTGACGCTCTGGCACGCCTACCGCGACAAGCGCAACGCCTATGAGACTCTGCGCCGCGAGGCCTACGCGCAGATGCCGGCGCCGAGCTGGTCGACCCTGTGGGCGGGCAACGACAATGCGCTGCTGACCATCTTCCGCCACTTCGACAGTGCCTCGGTGAGCAAGGGCCTGATCGGTGACGTACCCTTGACCGTCTGGCTATTCGACTACCCGTTGTTCGAGCGCACCTACTACCAGTTGGCGGTCAATTTCGACGTGTTCGGCAACGTCTCGCACCAGCTGCAGACGCGTCTGTACTTCGACCTGATCCGCAATGGCGCCGAGGTCAACTTCCTGCGCCTGATGCCCGCCGACCAGCGCGGCGCGATCCTCGGCGACTGGTACCAGAACAGCGGCAAGGTGAAGATGTGGCTCGACTACGAGGACATCGATACCAGCACCCCGAGCGCGCTCAAGTTGGACGAGCACGACCCCAAGCGCGACTTCGGCCTGAAACTGTTGCAGCGTACCGGCAGCCTCAATGCCGCGCCCGACCCGATCAACCGCTGCCAGGGCGCCTATTGCTCGCGGCCGGGGTTGGCGTCGGAGTTCCGTGACGCCGAGCAGAGCCTCAGCCGCCTGGTGTCGCGCCCGGCCGCAGGCTTGAAGGTGATCGGCCAACTGCCCGAGGCGACCCTGCTGCGCATCGAAGGGCAGGGCGGCCATCGCCAGGTCTACAGCCTGCTGCGCAACCGCGCGCACAGCAACGTCGCCTTCCTGCTCGGCGAGGCCTACCGCTACCAGCCGGGCCTGGACACCCTGACGCTGTACCCGGGCGTGCTCAGCAGCTACCCCAATTTCATCTTCAACATCCCCACCCGTGATGTGCCGGAGTTCGTCGAAGACATGGAGGCGGCCCGTGACGACCAGGGCAAGTTCGAGACCCTCGTCGAGCGCTGGGGCGTGCGCCGTAGCCATCCGCAGTTCTGGCGTTACTTCCATGACCTGAACCGCTACATCCAGGAGACCGACCCGGTGGAGGCAGGCGTGCTGGACATGAACCGCTACGAGAACCTTTGATCGGTCGCCGGGAAGGGCGCCTGACCTTTCCCGGCATCCTGCGGTCCCACGCACGGGCGGTCCCGCTTGGAGCTGCCTGGCCTGTGGGAGCGCCCGCTGAGGAACGGCGCTCCCCCCTGTGAGGCGAGCTTGCCCGCGAGCGCGTGCGAGGCACGTGCCAGGCGATGAAAGCGGGGCCTGAATGCACCAGAAAACGCAGGGCAATCCATGCTGTATTCGCTTCAGGCACTACGGGCGTTCGCCGCCTGGGTGGTGGTCTGCCACCATTTCATGCAGATCTTCTTCGACTTCCATGCCACCGGCCCCATCGGCCGACTGTTCAGCCACCGCGGCGCGGTAGGCGTCGATATCTTCTTCGTCATCAGCGGGATGGTGATCTACCTCTCGACCCGCGACAAAGCGGTCGCCCCTGGGCAGTTCCTGCTCAACCGGGTGTTGCGTATCGTCCCGGCCTACTGGTTCTACACCTTGCTCATGGCCTTGCTGTTGCTCGCCGCCAGCCGTTGGATGCCGCACCAGGTGTTCGAATGGCAGCACCTGCTGCTGTCGCTGCTGTTCATCCCCGCCGAGAACCCAGGAGGCTACGGGCTGTACCCGACCCTCAATGTGGGCTGGACGCTCAACTTCGAGATGTTCTTCTACCTGCTGTTCGGCCTGGCCTTCCTGGTGCGCCAGCGCCATCACCTGGTGCTGGTCAGCGCCGCGTTGCTGCTGGTCAGCGAGGTGCTGGGGCGCCTGGGCGTGCTCAGCCGCTTCTACAACAACGACATCATCTACGAGTTCCTGCTCGGCATCGGCCTGGGCGTGCTGTACCGTCGCGGCATGATCCGCGAAGGGCTGTGGCTGCCCCTGGCGGTGCTGGCGGCGGCAGGCTTTGCGCTCTATCACCTGGACGCCTCGATGCGGCTGCTGCATTGGGGCCTGCCCAGCGCCCTGGTGGTGTTCGCGTTCGTGGCCCTGGAGCCCTGGTTCCGGGGCAACCGGGTGCTCAAGGCACTGGGCGACTGTTCCTACTCGGTGTACCTGATCCATGTGCTGGTGCTCTATGGCGGGTGGTTCGCCAGCCGACGCCTGGGGCTGGACCCCTACCTGGCGTTCGCCTTCTGCGTGCCGCTCATTGGCCTGATGTCGTGGCTCAGCTACCACTGGCTCGAGCGCGGCCTGTACCGGCGACTGCAGGCCTGGTTCGCGGCGCGGCCTGGGCAACGCCAGGCGCTGGCGCTTTCCCGAGTCAAATACTAGGACTTTGTTCAGGCGCCAGCTTGGCGTACACTTGCCGGCAAGTCTGTGAGGAACTTCCATGAGCGCTATAACCATTACCGACGCCGCCCATGATTACCTGGCCGATCTGCTGTCCAAGCAGAACACCCCGGGTATCGGCATCCGTATCTTCATCACCCAGCCGGGCACCCAGTACGCCGAAACCTGCATCGCCTACTGCAAGCCGGGCGAGGAAAAACCCGACGACACCGCCGTGGGCCTGAAGAGCTTCACCGCCTACATCGATGCGGTCAGCGAGCCCTTCCTCGAGGACGCGCTGGTCGACTACGCCACCGACCGCATGGGCGGCCAGCTGACCATCAAGGCGCCGAACGCCAAGGTGCCGATGGTCAACGAGGACAGCCCGCTCAACGAGCGGATCAACTATTACCTGCAGACCGAGATCAACCCGGGCCTGGCCAGCCACGGCGGCGCCGTGAGCCTGGTCGACGTGGTCGAAGACGGCATCGCCGTGCTGCAGTTCGGTGGCGGTTGCCAGGGCTGCGGCCAGGCCGACGTCACCCTCAAGGACGGCATCGAGCGCACCCTGCTCGAGCGTATTCCCGAGCTCAAGGGCGTGCGTGACGTGACCGACCACAGCAACAAGGAAAACGCCTACTACTGATCGGCAGGCGACAGGCGTTTGTCATGTGGGGGCGCTTCGTGCCCCAAGATGGCAAGCGCCGCTTGACCGACTGGCACCTGACCGCGTCTTCATCTAGCAACAAACTGTTACCGATTCAACCCCTGCGACAACAGGCCGCAGCCCGTATTCAAAGGCCTGCAGGCCGATGCCCCATTCGTCGGGTAGAAGACCCGCGGGTGTCATGCCAGAATGCCCCGGTTTTTCGCTGGCCTGTCCCAAGGGCCGGCACCTTCCCTGTAAAGGATGGTTCCATGACTGATCTACTGACCCGGCGTGCTGTCGTCGCCGGGATGGGCGTTCTGGGGCTTGGCCTGCTGGCGGGCTGCAGCCCGGCCCGGGGGCTCGAGTTCAAGTATGGCAAGAACATGAGCAACGAGATCCTCGGGCGCAAGTTCCGCCTGAAGGACACCCAAGGCAACGAGCGCACCCTGTCGAGCTTCTACGGCACGATGCCGATGATCTTCTTCGGTTTCACCCAGTGCCCGGCGGTGTGCCCGACCGCCCTGGCGCGCGCGGTGCAGATCAAGAAGCTGATGGGGCGCGATGCCGGCTTCCTGCAGGTGGTGTTCATCACCCTGGACCCGGAGCGCGACACCCCCGAGGTGCTCGATGCCTACGTCAAGGCCTTCGACCCGTCGTTCACCGCCCTGACGGGCACCCCGGAGGAAATCGCCGAGGTGGCCAAGGAGTTCAAGGTGTTCTACGAGAAGGTGCCGGCCGGCGACACCTACACCATCTCCCATTCGTCCACCAGCTACGTCTACGATTCCCGTGGCACCCTGCGCCTGAGCCTGGGTCATTCCCTGAACGCCAAGGAATGCAGCGAAGACCTGCTCACCCTGATGGAGATCTGCTAAATGGCAATTTCGATGCAACCGATCAAGCGCGGCCTGGCCGCCCTGGCCTTGATGGGCCTGGCCCTGCCGGCCCTGGCCGAAACCACCGTGAGCGACGCCTGGGTCCGCGCCAGCGTGCCGCACCAGCAGTCCACCGGTGCGTTCATGACCCTGACCGCGAGCAGCGACAGCAAGCTGGTGGGCGTGGCCTCGACGGTCGCCAAGACCGTGCAGATCCACGAAATGACCATGGATGGCGACGTGATGGGCATGCGGGAAGTCAAGGCCATCGAGCTGCCTGCCGGCAAGGCCGTGAGCCTGGATCCGAGTGGGTACCACGTGATGCTGATGGGCTTGAACAAGCAGGTCAAGGAAGGCGAGCAGGTGCCGCTGACCCTGACCATCGAGGACGCCAAGGGCGCCAAGCAAACCTTGCAAGTGCAGGCCCCGGTACGCCCGCTGACCGAAGGCGCCGGCCACGGTCACGACCACGCGCACATGCACTGACCGCCCACCTCGCCTGGGGCTGCTGCGCAGCCCATTCGCGGCGGCCCGGCAAGCCCACTCCTACAAAGCCCACGTCGACCACGCATGATACGGCCTGCAGGTTCGTGTGGGAGCGGCCTTGCGTTGCGAAAGGGCCGCAAAGCGGCCCCATTCAGCTACGAAACCGCGGCAACGGTCGTTCGATCGACAGCGATGTCAGGGTCTTGCGCAGCTGGGCTTCGTCGGCTTCCAGGGCCTTGAGGCTTGCGCGGATCTTGCCAGCGGCGGGCACGTCGCCCTGCCGGTCGATCCAGTCGGCGATCTCCTTGCAGGCGCTGCTCAGGCAGGCTTGGCGCTGGTTCATCAGCGTCAGGAGGGTGGTGAGCTCTCTTTCGGACATGGCAGGATCCTCCATTCAGCCTTGTCAGTGTAGCAGCGGCCGGGCAGCTTGCCTGGGGCCAACTGCCGCACGGTGCCAGCGCCGCTGGCGACTGCCGTCACGGCTGCAGGCAGGCTTGCCGATAGGCCCCCGGCGTCACCCCATAGGCTTGCTTGAACTGCCGGTTCAGGTGGCTCTGGTCGGCGAATCCCAGGGCGAAGGCCACGTCCGAGGCGGGCAGGCCGCTCTTGAGGAACTCCCGGGCGCGGGCCAGGCGTCGCTGCTTGAGCCAGGCATGCGGCGGCAGGCCGGTGGCCTGGCGGAATACCCGGGCGAAATGGAAGGGCGAGAGGTTCACGGCACTGGCCAGGGCTTCCAGCGAGGGCGGGTCGGCCAGTTGGCTTTCCAGCAATTCCCGAGCGCGGGCCACGGCCAAGGGCTCGTTGCCCGGCGCGGGCGCCTCGGCGCAATGGCCGTGGCGCTGCACCAACGCCAGTACGGCATGGCGCCAGGCCGTCTGCTGCTCCAGGGCGCTGGCGCCAGACTCGGAGAGCTGGTGCAAGTGGCTGAAGGCCGCGGCCAGGGCCGGGTCCTGGATCACGCTCTGCTTGAAGTGGGGCATGCCGTGGCGGCCCAGCTCCAGCTCCTTCAGCACGCCAGTGACCCGCTCATGCTCCGGATAGAAGCCGCGATAACGCCAGCCCGCCTCATGGGCGGTGGCCCCGGTGTGCAGCTCATCGGGGTTGATCAGCACCATGCTGCCGACCGGTGCCAGGTGCTCGCTGCCACGGTGCCAGAAGCGCTGGGCGCCTGACTCGATCACGGTGAACACATAGCCTTCATGCACGTGCGGGGCGAAACGCTGCTGGAAATACCGCGCATGCAGCATTTCCACGTCGCCCAGGGCCGGTGCCTGCCAGAGATGGGTCTGTTCGCGCAGGGATGTGCTCATGCCAGCCAACTGCGCAGGAGAAAGAAAATCAGCATGCTCGCCAGCATGCTCAGCAATACGCTGCGGGTCAACAGCACCAGGCCGATAGCGACCAGCGCGCCGAGCAGGTAGGGGTTGCCCGGGCTCAGGTCGAGCTGGTGGCCGGGCAGGAAGATGATCGGCCCGCAGATCGCGGTGAGCATGCCAGGCACGGAAAAGCCAAGGAACTGCCGGGCATTGGAACTCAGGCGCAGCGGCAGGCGCGGCTCGAGGAAGGCGTAGCGATTGAGGAACACCACAGCGCCCATGGCGAAGATCAGCAACCAGGTCATGGGCGGGCTCCCGAGAGTTTCTGGCAGACGAAGCCGGCCGCCATGCCCAGCAGGCCGGCGGCGACCAGGGCGGTTTCCCAGTGCCAGTAGCTGAACAGCACCGAACAGAACAGCGACACTGCCACGCAGACCAGCGTCGGCAGGTTGCGCACCAGCGGGGCGATCAGCGCGACGAAGGTGGCGACGATGGAAAAATCCAGGCCCAACCGATCCAGGTGCGGGATGTTCTGGCCGAGGACGATGCCGGCCAGGGTGAACAGGTTCCAGGCGACGTAGAACGTCAGGCCGACCCCCAGGGCGTACCAGCGGTTGAATTGCTGCTGGTCGTACTGGCTGGTCAGGGCGAAGAATTCGTCGGTGAGCAGGAAGCCCAGCCCCAGCCGCCAGCGCAGCGGCTGGCCGGACAGCACCGGGCGCATGGACAGGCCGTAGAGCAGGTGCTGGGAGGTCAGCAGCAAGGTAGTCAGCAGGATCGACAGCAGGTTGGCGCCGCCCTTGAGCATACCGATCGCCACCAGTTGTGCGGCGCCGGCGAAGACGATGGCGGACAGCCCTTGGCCTTCCCAGGGGCTGAGTTTGGCTTCGATGGCCATGGAGCCGGCGAGCAGGCCCCAGGGCGCGACGGCCAGGGACAGGGGCAGGATGGCGACGGCGCCGTGGAGGAAGGCTTGGCGAGCGATGGGCGGACTGCTGGGCATGGTGGCGGCGATGAGTCGACAGGGAAGGACAGCATGCCAGAGGCGCAAGGGGCGTGGCTTGAATGATCTTGCTCTGCTTGCGAGGGCTGTTCGCTGCGATGCTGTTCAACGCTATTGGGGGGCTGCAAAACAGCCCCAAATGCAGCACAACCGACTGACCTTGGGGGCTAGCGAAGCCCCTAGTGGCTGCTGGTCAGCCGCTGCTGGGCCGCGGCGCAGCCGTTGATCTCCACGGCTTTTTGCAGCAGTACCTGGCGATGCTGCGGATCGAGGTCGCCGAGCAGGCGGTAGACTTCGGCCTGGTAGTCGCGCTGGCGCCCCCATTGCATCTCCAGCCCCTGCGGTTGGCTGCGGTTACAGGCCAGGCGCACCGCCGGTTGCGGGTAGTAGGGCGCATACAGGGTGGCCATGCCGGGGATCGCCTCCAAGGCATCGCGATAGGCGGGGCTGGCGTTGTAGGGCGGGCACCAGGTGGCGATCGCCGGCGCCGGCGGCGCGAAGCCCTGCTTGAGACTGGCCTGCAGCAATGGGCAGGCTGCATCGGGAATCTGTGCGGCCGGCAGGTAGGTCATGTAGTACAGGGCCAAGCGGTACTGAGCCACCGGGTGGCCAAGCGCTACTGATTTCTTGAGCAGCGCCACGGCCGTAGGCAGGGTCCTGGCCATGGCCTGGCCTTGGCGGCTGAGCTCCGGATCGCTGTCGACGGCGGTACGCAGGGTGCTGGCGCTGTCGTCCTGGGCGTCGGCCTGTTCGAGCAGGGGCAAGGCCTGGCGATAGAGCAGGTCGGCATGTGGATCGATCTGCACCTCCAGCGCGTGGGCGCCGAGCGGTGCGAGGGCCATGAGCAAGGGCGGCAGGAGCGCGGCACGACTCACGGGCAGACCTCGGTGGCGGACCGTTTACGGCGTGCGGCCAGATGTGGCAGGGCGGCTTCGATGTTCACGGTTACACATGTGCCTCAGGCAAATCAGAACGACAAGCCCGTATTCTAGCCACCGACCGGTACATGCCGGAAGCCCATTTCCCGACCTGTCGGACGAGCCAGACGGGAGGCAGCTTGTAATTCGTACTTTTCCTGGGCCAGCCCCAGCTTGGCGGTGATCACCTTGGCCAGGGCATTGTTGCCCAGGTCGTTGAAGTGCAGGCGATCGACGAACAGGGGCTCGCCGAACACCGGCGAGCTGCTGAGCATGCTGTTCATGTCGTAGCACGGGACTGGCCCGGCCTGGTCCTTGATGCGCCGGAAAAATGCCGTGTGCAACTGGCTGTCGAAAACGTCGGCCAGGAGCCGGTCGAAATTCGTCGGTTGCTGTTGCAGCGCCGTGAGCATGGCCTGTTCGCCGGCCGGCAGGCTCTCCCGGCACCAGGGCAGCAGGGGCTGGAGAATGAAGGTGAGGGTGGCATGGCCGTTGGCCAGGAGCCGGTCCCACTGTTGCAGGGTGCGGCCGATGCAGTCTGCCGCCTGGTTCAGGCGTTTGCCCGGGGCCGGCAGCGTCCAGGCGACCGCTGCGGGCTGGTGGCGGGGCGCGAAGGCCTTGCCCAGGCGCTGCCAGAACGATTCGCGGCGCGGTGCGTCGCAGGCCTGTACCCCTTCGTTGAAACTGTTGAGCACATCCTGGTAGGCGGTGGCCTGCTCGCTCGCCAGGACCTCGCCCAGTGCCTCTTGCGCCAGGGTGTTCAGGCCGCTCAGCACCACGACGTGGCCGATCTGCGCGAAACGGTGCTGATGACTGAGGAAGGTCAGCAGTTCCTGGGTGGCGTTGAGCCCACAGCCGGCCAGGTTCAGCCAGACCTCGCCGGTGAGCCGCGACAGGTAGGACGCCACCGTGTGTTCATCGGAACTGGCGCCAATCCCCAGGGCGGTCGAGCCGCCCACCAGCAGATTGACCCGCTTCGCGCCCTTGTGTTCGGCCACCGAGTAGCGCTTGTCTCCCGCGTGGCTGTAGCGCATCCCGAGGGCGTCGGTATTGATGGTGCCGGATCGATAGCCACGCTCGTGCATGTACAGGGTATGCGGCGCCCGGCGGCTACCCAGCAGCAGGAAGCGCTGGTAGTCCTGGGGCAGAGGAAGGAGGCTGTCCTGGGCGTGCGTGGCGTGATCGATCGGCCTCATGGGCGCTCCTTGTCGAATCGACGGTCTGGGGCGTGCCGGCTTAGCCGGCCAGCGCCTTGATGTTGTAGGCAAGCCCGCCGACGGCGATCAGCAGCAGGGCGACGCCCGATGCCAGGGTGATCAGGCGATTGCTGCGCTGCGAGGTGATCCTGCCGATGGCGAAGATGTACAGGCTGAGCACGGCGAAATCGATGGCGATCCACAGCAGCGACAGCACCACCATGCTTTTTTCGAAGGATTCGGTGATCTGGATGAACTGCGGGAAGAAGGAAATGAAGAAGATGATGTCCTTGGGGTTGGAGATGCCCACCATGAACCCCTGCAGCAGCCCACCGCGCCCGGGCCCGGCGGTGTCGGGCCCGGCCTCGGCGATGGGGGCCTGCAGCGCTTCCCTGAGGGTGCCGATGGCGATGTAGCCGATGAACAGGCAACCCAGCAGGCTCATGCCGCTGAGCCAGGCCTTGTCGACGGCCGCGCTGGTCATGATGATCCAGGCCGCGGCGCCGATCAGTACCAGCGAGGCCCAGTTGGTGCCGACGGCGGTGAACAGGGCCTTGCGCGTGCCGGAGGCCGCGGCGGTGTTGACGATCAGTGCCACCACCGGGCCGGGCGTGGCGATCAGCAGCAGGACGGTGAGGGCGTAGGTGGCGGTCAGTGCGGTATTCACGTTCAGTTCTCGATCAGTGTGTCGGGTGTCGCAAGGGCCTGGAACGGGCAGCGCGGAGGATTCAGCGAGCCCGGTTCCTGGAGTTGGTACTGGCGCCATTCGAAGTTGTCGGCCTGGCCGAAGAAGCCCAGGGTATCGGGCATCACCCCGTCGTTGTAATGGCGCACCCGTTCGCGGATGCGTGCCCGGATGCGTTGGCCGCTTTCGCTGGTGGCGCTGGCCACTTCGTCGAAGCTTTCCCGGGGGTTGATGACGAAGACGATATGCTCGCCCAGGTTGCGGCTCTTCATCTGCTGGTGGGCCGGGAAGTTCATGTTGATGAACAGGGGCATGCCGGCGAAGCAGAACGACCAGCCGCTGTCGTGGGGATCCTTGGGGATGTCCTCCGGCCAGGGCAGCGGGTCGTGCTCATGCAGCTCTTGCAGCACCGACCAGGCCAGCGCCTGCTGCTGCGCCAGGCTGCTGCCGGCATGGGTCTCGAGGAACACCAGCAGTGGGTTGCCGATGCGCTGCTTGAGCGGCACGGGCTCGAGGGCGCGTACGTATTCGGCCAGGCCCCGGGCAATGTCCGCGGCCAGTTGCCCGGCACGGGCGAAGACGATGGAGCAGGTGCCGGCGGCCACCGCCTTGCGGCCGAACAGGCACGGAAAGTCGGGGTTGGCGAGGATGGCGCGAAAGCGTTCGATGGTTTCGTACGCCCAGTGTCGTTGGTTCTGGATATGTTCAGAGGCTAGCTCTAGCGCATCCAGGCGATAGCAGTTCCCATAACCCGTAAACATGATTACCCCAGCAGTTCTTTTGAACTTCCCGCCAGATACAAGCGGTTTCGCTATATATGTTTATTGTTTACCTGCATTTTCTGAGAACACCCCCAGGTTGTAAAACGCCTGGAACTATGACCTACTATTAGCTTCACTCATGCTTCGGACGCTGCGAATGTCGGAACGGATCCAGGCGCTGCATGCCCTGCGTGCCTTTGAAGTGGCATCACGCTACGGCTCTTTCACCCGGGCGGCGCAGGAGCTGGCCCTGACCCAGGGGGCGGTCAGCCACCACATCAAGACCCTCGAGACCCTGTTCGGCTGCGACCTGTTCGAGCGGCGCGGCCCCAAGTTGCGCCTGACCGAGCACGGCCGGCTGCTGGCGCAGGAGCTCAAGGTCGGCTTCAAGATCATCGAGAACGCCTGCGCGCTGTTGCGCCAGGACCGCTACGGCCTGCGCCTGAAGGCCCCCTCGACCCTCACCGTGCGCTGGCTGCTCAAGGCGCTGGATGCCTTCAAGAAGGTCGACAACAGCTGCAGCGTGCAACTCTCGAGCGTGTGGATGGACATCGACACGGTGGATTTCTATTCCGAACCCTACGACTGCGCCATCCTGCTGGGCAGCGGGCGTTTCCCGGCCGACGTCGAGAGCCTCAAGCTGTTCGACGAGTGGCTGATCCCGGTGTGCCATCCCGAGTACCTGGACCAGCCGAAGCCGGACCTGGCGGTGCTGGAGCGCTGCGAGCTTTTGCACCCCTCCGCGGACCGGCGCGACTGGCGGCGCTGGCTGGCGCGCATGGATGCGCTGGACATCAGCATCGACAGGGGGCAGGTGTTCGATACGCTCGACCAGGGCATCTCGGCAGCCCAGCAGGGCCTGGGCATTTCGGTGGTCGACCTGGTGCTGGCCAGCGCCGACCTGGCTGCAGGGCGGCTGGTCATGCCGTTCAAGCATGCGGTGGCCACCGGCGACGGCTACTACATGACCTGGCTCAAGGCCAGCCCCAAGGCGCGGCAGATGCACCGGCTGCGCGACTTCCTGCTCAGCCAGGTGCCGCCATTGGCGCACAAGGACATCGACTACCTGTACGGCTGAGGTTCCTGCTGGCTGCTGCGCAGCCCATCTCTGGCATTCAGCGGTAGAATGCTTCCTTCGCTTGAGCAAAACGATTCGAGGTCGACGCGGTGGAGTTGCAGCAGGGCTTTGTCCTCACCCGGCATTGGCATGACACGCCCGAGGGGACCTGCGTGGAGTTCTGGCTCGCCACCGACCAAGGCCCACGGCAACTGCGCCTGGCACCGCAGGAGTCGGTGGCGTTCGTGCCACTGGCGCATGCCGTGCGCGCCCGTGCCTTGCTGGCCAACGAGCGGGGCGTCGAGCTGCGGCCCCTGCGCCTGCGCGATTTCGAGCAGCGGCCGGTACTGGGCCTGTACTGCCGCCAGCACCGTCAGTTGATCCAGCTCGAACAGCGCCTGCGCAGTGCCGGCATCGACGTCTACGAAGCCGATATCCGTCCCCCGGAGCGCTACCTGATGGAGCGCTTCATCACCGCCCCGGTGCTGTTCAGCGGTCGCCCGGATGCCCAGGGCGTGCTCTGCGATGCCCAGCTCAAGCCCTTGCCGGATTACCGCCCGGCGTTGCGCCTGGTATCGCTGGACATCGAGACCAGCGAGCGCGGCGAGCTCTACAGCATCGCTCTGGAGGGCTGCGGCCAGCGCCAGGTCTACATGCTCGGGCCGGCCAACGGCCAGGCCGATGACCTGGATTTCGACCTGCAGTATTGCGACGACCGTGCCCAGTTGCTCGGCTGCCTGAACCAGTGGCTGGCCCGCCATGACCCGGATGCGATCATCGGCTGGAACCTGGTGCAGTTCGACCTGCGCCTGCTGCACGAGCACGCCACGCGCCTGCAGGTACCGCTGGCCCTCGGCCGCAACGGCGCGCCCCTGGGCCTGCGTGTCCACAGCGGGCGCAACCATGTGTTCGCCGATGCGCCGGGGCGCCTGCTGATCGATGGCATCGAGGTACTGCGCGCGGCGACCTGGAGCTTTCCTTCGTTCAGCCTGGAAAGCGTCGCCCAGGCCCTGCTCGGCGAAGGCAAGGCCATCGACACCCCGTACCAGCGCATGGACGAGATCAACCGCATGTTCGCCGAGGACAAGCCGGCCCTGGCCCGCTACAACCTCAAGGACTGCGAGCTGGTCACGCGGATCTTCGCCCATACCCGGCTGCTCGAGTTCCTGCTCGAGCGTTCCACCGTCACCGGCTTGCCGGTGGACCGCAGTGGCGGCTCGGTGGCCGCGTTCTGCCACCTGTACATCCCGTCCATGCACCGCCTGGGCTTCGTCGCCCCCAACCTGGGCAGCCGCCCGGACGAAGCCAGCCCCGGCGGTTTCGTCATGGACTCGCGGCCTGGCCTGTACGACTCGGTGTTGGTGCTCGACTACAAGAGCCTGTACCCCTCGATCATCCGTACCTTCCTGATCGACCCGGTGGGCCTGGTCGAGGGCCTGCGCCAGCCGGATGACGCCGATTCCGTGGAGGGCTTTCGTGGGGCGCGTTTCGCCCGCCGCCAACATTGCCTGCCAGCCATCGTCGAGCGGGTCTGGCAGGGGCGCGAGGCGGCCAAGCGGGCCGGTAACGCGCCGCTGTCCCAGGCGCTGAAAATCATCATGAACGCCTTCTACGGCGTGCTCGGCTCCAGCGGTTGCCGCTTCTTCGACCCGCGCCTGGCCTCGTCCATCACCCTGCGCGGCCACCAGATCATGCGCCAGACCCGCGCCCTGATCGAAGCCCGTGGCTTCGACGTGATCTACGGCGACACCGACTCGACCTTCGTCTGGCTCAAAGAGGCCCATGACGAAGCGGCCGCCGCGCGCATCGGCCAGGCCCTGGTCGCCGAGGTCAACCAGTGGTGGCGGCAACACCTGCGCGAGACGATGGACCTGGACAGCGCCCTGGAGCTGCAGTTCGAGACCCACTACCGGCGCTTTCTCATGCCGACCATCCGCGGTGCCGACGAGGGCAGCAAGAAGCGCTACGCCGGCCTGGTACAGCGCGGCGAGGGGCGCGAGGAACTGGTGTTCAAGGGCTTGGAGTCGGTGCGCACCGACTGGTCGCCCCTGGCCCGGCAGTTCCAGCAGGAGCTCTACGGGCGGATCTTCCGTGGCCAGCCTTACCGCGACTATGTCCGTGACTATGTGTGCCGCACTCTGGCCGGTGAGCAGGACGAGTTGCTGGTGTACCGCAAGCGCCTGCGCAGGCCGCTGGCCGACTACCAGCGCAACGTGCCGCCCCACGTGCGCGCCGCACGGCTGGCCGATGCGTTCAACAGCCGCCTGGGCCGGCCCCGGCAGTACCAGAACGGTGGCTGGATCAGCTACGTCATCACCACCTCGGGCCCCGAACCCCTCGAGAACCTGCAGTCGCCGATCGACCACGAGCATTACCTGAGCCGCCAGTTGCAACCGGTGGCGGACGCCATACTGCCGTTCGTGGGCGATGATTTCGCGGCCCTGACCGATCGCCAGCTACTGCTCTTCTGACCCGCGGGTATTACCCCTCTAACGCCGTCCGCCGCCTCGCACGGCCTAGGGTGCTGCCTTTTCCGCCACCCAGGAGAGGCAATCGATGGTCACCCACACTCCACCTTCGGCATACGCGGCCGCCCAGGACGCGCTCATCGGTGCGCGTCTGCCGTACTGGCTGCGCTCGGCGAGCGTCGAGCAACTGGCACCGTTGCAGGATGCCATGGGCCTGAGCCTGTACTTTCGCCAGCGGGTTCGGCAGTTACTTGCAGGCCTGCAGGGCATCGACCGCTTCGCCGAGCCCTTGCTGGTCCAGGCGTTGCGGGCGCGCTTCGGCGCAGCGCTGGACATTCATCGCCTGCGTTTTCGCCTGGGGCACCGGGAACCGGTGATCACCTCGCAGCCGATCGGCTATCCGGTGACGGTGCCGGTCTATACCGAGATCAGCCTGTTCGAGGCCGCGCTGCGCAATTTCACCGCGGCAGAAGCCGAGGCAGGGGGGCAGTTGCCCGGCAACGGCCTGGTGGACCCGCTGGATGCCCAGGCCAAGCTGCCGTGCGCGCAGCAGTTCGCCAGCCTGTGCCGTGAACTCGACCTGGGTGGGCGCTACCAGCGCCATTTGCAGGGTATCCTCGAACCGGCCGACGGCGAGGCGCGCCGCCAGGTGCTGTCGTTGCTGGCGCGGGCACGGCGCTACGGCATGCTGGCCGATGCCCATGTGGCCAGGATCAAGGGTGCGTTGAACGAGGCCGAGCTGCAGCTGTTGGTGCGGCTGTGTGGCCTGCATCGCGCGCCCACGCTCGAGGGCAGCCCGGTCATCGCCAAGCGCTTGAGCCTGCTCGGTTGCACGCTGGAGCAGATCGTCGTGCTCGATGTCCGCGATGAAAGCCTCAGCCCGCTGTACAGCACCAGCCGCCGGGTACTGGTGCATATCCCGGACGATCCGCAGGCACCCTGGCAGGCGTTTCCGGACTTGCGTCATTTCGCCAATGCCTTGGGCAAGCGCCTGCGCACCCCGCAGTACCAACGCTTCTTCAGCCGCTTCGTGCGGCGGCGCGACAGCCAGCGCTTCTTTGCCAGCGTGGTCCAGGGCTACCAGGGGGTGTCCGAGCTGGCCAACATCGACCTGGAGGCGCGCATGCATGCCTACCCGGAGCCGCTGTTCGATAGCCTGGCCCGGGCGCGCATCGGCCAGATCAAGGACGATGCCGCCATGATCGCGGTGCCGAAGGCCGAGGTCGATCGCCAGGTCCAGCGCGAGCACGCCCAGCGCCTGGCAGCCGAAGGCTGGACCCTGCTCAACCTCGCCGGGTTGTTCGTCCCGGTGATCGGCGCGGCGCTGCTGGCGGTGAGCGCCTGGGAGCTGCTTGGCGAGGTCTACCACGGTATCGAGGCCTGGCACGAGGGGGAAACCACCGAAGCGCTCGAGCACCTGTTCAATGTCGCCATCGACGTTGCCGTAGTCGCCGCTACCGCTGCGGGCATCACCCTGGTGCGCAACGCCTGGTCCCGCTCCAGCCTTGTCGACAGCCTGTTGCCGGCGCAGTTGGAGGACGGCAGCACACGCTTGTACAAGCTTGACCTGGCGGCCTTTCGCAGCGAGGCGCCACCGCCGCAAGCCGTGCCCGATGCGCAGGGTATCCACCGCCTGGGGGCACAGGCCTGGATCGAGATGGACGGGCATCATTACCCTATCGTCCAGCGCGCCGGTGATGGCCGCTGGCAATTGCGCCCACAGGGCGGCCATGGGCCGCTGCTATGCCACAACGGTGCCGGTGCCTGGCGCCTGTGGTCGGAGCAGCCGGCCCGCTGGGACGATCCTCATCGCCTGTTCCGCCGCCTGGGTGGCCCGTTCGCGCGCCTCGACGACGAACAGATCGACCAGCTCATGACGGCGCATGGCCTGGAGGCCAGTCACCTGCGTGCGCTGCATGTCCAGGGGCAGGCGCCCGAGGCGCAGTTGGTCGACAGCGTCGAGCGGGTATTGCTCGAGCAGCGTATCCGTGAGTTGGTCGGCCGCCTGCGCGGCGGCGAGCCGGTCAGCGACCGCTTCGTGCTGCAGCATGCCCAGGCCTTGCCCGGGGCGGCTGGGCTGCCAGACCAGGGGTTGGCAGAGCTGGCCTGGAACCTGCGCAGGCCATTGTTCCAGCGCCTGTACGAGAGCGCCCAGGGCAGCGACAAGCCCGGTGTCGCGACCCTGCGCCGAGCATTCCCCGGCCTGCATGGCCGGGCTGCCGAAGCGTTGTTGGAGGCGGCCCGGGTCGCGGACCGGCGCCGCTTGCTCGACACCGGTCGGGTTGCGCTGCGCCTGGCCGAGTCGGCGAGGACGAGCGTGGGACAGATACGTGTGGCCAGGGTATTCGAGGCGCTGTACCTGGACACCTTGCAGACGGGCGACCTGGCGCGTGTGGCCCTGGCCATGGCCAGGCAACTGCCGGGCGCGCCGGCGGGGCGCTGGCGCTTGTTCGAGGGTAGCGTGCAAGGGCCATTGCTGCTGGTCCTGGAGCAGGGCGAGGAGGGCGGCGGCTTCGACCTGCTCCACCGCGATGGCCGCTTCCAGTTGCTCGACGAGCAGGGCCAGGTGCTGGCCGGCTGGGGGGAGCTGTTCGAGGTCATCGCCGCCGCCTACGGCGACCGCCAGCGGGATGCCATGGGCATCGGCGAGCCCTTCGCCCATAACCTGCGGGTGCTGGTGGGGCGGCTGGCGGCGCGCCAGCGTGAGGCGGTCGCACGGCTACTGGGGCAGGGCGAGCCCATCGGCTGGTTCCGGCCTCCACGGCGCCTGGACGATGGCCGAGTCGGTTATCCGCTGAGTGGCCGGGGCGCATCGCGGGGCAGGCCGCAGGCGCTGTTCGCCCGGGTGCGGGCGGTGTATCCGACGTTCGACGATGCGCAGATCGATGCCTGGCTGCAGGAGGTGGGGCGCTCGGGCCGGCAGGTGGAGAGCGAACTCGCCCGGCTGGGGCATGAGTTCGAGGCACTGGATGACCACCTGCGGGCCTGGAGCGAGCAGCCCACCAGCGGCATGCAGCGCCGCGAGCGGCGGCATTTCGCCCAGGTCCTGCTCAGTTGCTGGCAGCGCCGGGGGCCGCAGTTGTTCGACCAGCGTGGGCAAGCGACGGGGTATCGCCTGAGTATCTGGGCGCTCAGCCTGGAGCGCTTGCCCGAGCTGCCCGAGGCTGTGAGTTTCCCCCACATCCATGAGTTGTCGCTGATGGGCTTGGGGCTGCGGGAAATGCCACAGCGTTTCCTGGGCGCTTTCCCGAACCTGCAGGTTCTGGAGCTGGCCAGCAACCGCTTGACCCGCCTGCCGCCGGGCCTGGAGGCGCTGACATCGCTGCGTGAGCTGGACCTGTACGACAACCGTGTCGTGCTCGACACCGAGCAGGCCATGACCCTGGCCAACGGCGAAATGCTGGAGTTCATCAACCTGTCGCGCAACCCGCTGGGGCGAACCTTCCCGCTGTACCGGCTGGACCGCTTGCGGCGTCTGTACCTTCGCGCCACCGGGATCAACGAACTCCCGCCCGCCCTGATGGACCGCCTGGAACTGACCATCGCCGACCTGCGCGACAACCAGATCACGACGCTGCCGGAGCGTTTCTATCGTGCACCGATCTGGGTGGGGCGTACCGTGATGCTGACGGGTAACCCGTTGGACGAACAGGCCGCGCAACGCCTGGAGGCCTTTTCCCAGGCCCATGGCATGCCGGCGCCGCAGGTGGCGGGTCCTTCCTCGATGTCGTTGCGCCGACGCTGGCTCGACGCCGCCGACAGTGTCCAACGGGCCGTGCAGTCCTCGACGTGGGACGAGCTGGAAGCCGAGGACGGTGCGGACGATTTCTTCGCCATGCTCGCGCGGCTGCTGGAAACCGTGGATTTTCGCGATCATCGCCAGGCCCTGGCCAACCGGGTGTTCACCCTGCTGCAGAGCATGTGCCGCTACGAAGGGCTGCGCAGCGAGCTGTTCAGCCAAGCGCGCATGCCCCTGACCTGCCAGGACAGCGTGATCCTGAGCTTCAGCGCCCTGGAACTGCGCATGCTGGTCTGGCAGGCGCGGGTCGACGCGGCCGCCGGTGGCCAGGAGCAGGCCCTGGTACGGTTGGGCCGCCAGCTGTGGCGGCTGGACGAGGTCGAACGTATCGCCCTGGAGGACATCCAGGCGCGCCGGGCCACAGGCAGCGATCCGGACGAGATCGAGGTAAGCCTGGCCTACCGCCTGGCATTGCGTGATGCGCTCGACCTGCCGGGGCAACCTGCCGACATGGCCTACGCCGACGTTGCCGGGCTGGACCGGTCGCGCATCGACCAGGCCCGGGAGCGCGTGCTGGCACTGCAGACGCCGGAACGCCTGGCGCAGTCGCTGGTAGAGCGGGACTTCTGGCAGGAACACCTGCTACGCGCCCACGCCGAGGTCTTCGAGGCCCTCGATGCGCCGTTCCATCGCCGCGTCGAGGCATTGATGGAGAGATCGTCGGCGTTGCCGGAGGGCCAATACCTGGCGCGGATGAATAGCATCGGCAGCGAGCGCCAGGCGGCTCGGCGCGAGCGGATGCTGGCCCTGACCCGCATCGCCCTGGCCGAGGCGCCGCCTGCCAGTGACGACACCCCGGGGGCCTCCTGAGGCGAGGGGTAGGGCGAGCACCTGCCGCGACCCCGGTGGCTTTCGGCTATGCTCAGGTTCGGGTGTCGGCATTTTCCGGAGATGCCGTAGGCCTGATCTGGAAACCGGAAGTTACCTTTGACCTGACCACCTGCCCAGGCAGGTGGTTTAGGCTCGCAGGCCGGATCTTTCTCCCCGATCTGTAGTCATTTGGTTCATCGAGACAATAAGGAGATGCGCATGCTCGTCCGGTCACTGACCCTCGCCACCTTGCTCGCCGTCGCCGGCCCCTTGCTCGCTGCGGACAGCGATGCACCGTTGGCCAAGGAGCTGGGCAAGGCCAGGCCGCTGATCATCATCGCCCCCAGCACCGCCGACCCCACCTTGCGCGGCCTGAACGAGGCCCTCAAGGACCCGGCCACCCAGGCCGCGTTCAAGGAGCGCAGCCTGGTGCTCTACAGCGTCGCCAACATGATGGGCAAGCGCGAGGACAAGAACCTCGAGCAGCAGACCACCATGGCCTTGATCCGCGAGCTCAAGCTTGGTGCCAGCAAGGGCACCAAGGTGATCCTGGTGGGCAAGGATGGTGAGCGGCACATGCTCAAGGATGACGACAGCGGCGAGCAGCTCGACCCGCAGGTGATCTTCAAGGCGGTGGACGAGCTTCCCGCCAGCGAGAAGGCGGTGACCGCGCCCGAGCCGGTGGCCAGCAGCACCGAGAAGGCCAAGGACAGCAAGCCCGGCAAGCCGACCAAGCCCCTGGCGCCGCCCAAGCCGCTGGAAGACTGAGGATGTGCCGCGCGGGGTGGGGCGCCGGCGACGCCTCGTCCCCGACCCTTCGCTGATAGCCGCGAGGCGATGTTCCAGTGCTCTGTATCTGACTGTATCCAGCCACCTGGTCGACCCACTCCCATACAGAAAGCCCACCTGCCTGATACACCTGCGATACACCACTGCGGCGAAATGGCTCCACCTCTCAACCACAGTGGAGCACCAGCATGAAACATTCGAAGAACACCCTTGGCCTGCTCAGCGTCGCACTGCTCGGCGGCATGGCCCTGGGCAACAGCGCGTTCGCTGTCGAGCCCCTGGCCCAGGGCTACCAACTGGCCGCAGCCAAGACCCCAGGCGAAGGCAAATGCGGCGAAGGCAAGTGTGGGGGCAGCGGCAAGGCCACCCAGGGCGAAGGCAAGTGTGGCGAAGGCAAGTGTGGCGAAGGCAAGTGTGGCGGTAGCGCCAAGGCCGGCCAGGCCGAGGGCAAGTGCGGGGAGGGCAAGTGTGGCGATGCCTCCTTCGCCCGTACCGACAGCAACCATGACGGCAAGGTCTCGCGCGAGGAGTTCCTCGCCGTGGCCAAGGACCGCGCCGCCGACTTCGACAAGATCGACAGCAACCACGACGGCATGATCTCCGAGCAGGAGGCTTACGACCACCTCAAGGCCCTCTACCAGGCCAGCGGCAAGCCGATGCCCGAGGGGCTGTTCAGCCACCTGGCTGGCGAGTCCTGATCGAGCGGGCTCCCACGGACTGCCTGCGGGCGGTGATGTGGGGGCCTTGTCGCAGCGCCTTGTGGAGAACCGAAAATGAACGACCACCCCTTGCGCACCGGCCTCGGCTTGCGCCGTGGCCTGCTGCCCGAGCTGCTGACGATGGCGGACGGCGTGGTGGATTTTCTCGAATGCGCGCCGGAAAACTGGATCGGTGTCGGCGGAGCCTATGGCCAGGGCCTGGAGCGCCTGGCCGAACGCTTCGCCATCGCCTGCCACGGCCTGTCACTGTCACTGGGCGGCAGTGCACCGCTGGACCAGGCCTTTCTCGCGCGTACCCGGCAGTTTCTCGAGCGCTACCAGGTACGCCTGTACAGCGAGCACTTGAGCTACTGCAGCGACGATGGTCACCTCTACGACCTGATGCCGATCCCGTTCACCGACGAGGCCGTGGTGCATGTCGCGGCGCGCATCCGCCAGGCCCAGGACCAGCTTGGCCGCCGCATCGCCGTGGAGAACATCAGCTACTACGCCGCGCCCTACCAAGCCATGAGCGAGCTGGCGTTCATTCGCGCCGTGCTCGAGGAGGCCGACTGCGACCTGCTGCTGGACGTCAACAACATCGTCGTCAACGCCTGCAACCACCGTTATGACGCGCTGGCGTTCCTCCAGGGCCTGCCGGTCGAGCGTGTGGTCGGCATGCACGTGGCCGGGCATTACGACGAAGCACCGGACCTGAAGGTCGACACCCATGGGGCGCCGGTGAAAGAAGATGTCTGGTCATTGTTCGCCAGTGCCTGCCAGCGCTTCGGCGTGCAACCGACGGTGCTGGAGCGCGACTTCAATTACCCGCCCCTGGACGCGCTGCTCGACGAGACGGCACGCATCCGCCAGTTGCAGCAGGCGGCAGGGAGTGTGCGCGATGAATGAAACCTTGCGTCAGCAGCAGTTCACCCTGGCCCGCCATCTGCGCGATCCCGCAGCCAATCCACCACCGCCGGGCATCGAGGCGCGGCGCCTGAAGGTCTATCGGGAGCTGTTCTACAACGCCATCGAGGGTTTGCTGGCCGGCAGCTTCCCAGTCATGCGCCAGACCCTCGGCGAGGCCCGCTGGCATGCCCGGGTGCGTGACTTCCATGCCCACTATCGCAGCCAGACGCCGCTGTTCACCGAGGTCGCCGAGGTGTTCATCGACTACCTGCACGGCATCGAGGCGGATGCACCCTGGCAGTTGGAACTGGCCCACTATGAATGGTTGGAGGCGCAGTTGTACCTGAGCGATGCCGAGGACCCAGAGCACCGGCCCGAGGGGGATCTGCTCGAAGGCGAGCCGTTGCTCTCCTGCGTGGCCCGGGTGCTCGCCTACCGCTGGCCGGTGGAGCGCATCGGCCCCGGCTACCAGCCTGCCGAGCCCCCCGATACACCCACCTTGCTGCTGGTGTATCGCGACGCCGACCTGCAGGTGCGCTTCGCCCGCCTGACGCCGCTGGCCTACCAGTTGCTGGCAGGGCTCCAGGGTAGCGGGCGCGAGCGGTTGCAGGCCTTGGGAGGCGAAGAGATCCAGCGTCAGGGGCTGGCTTTGCTTGAGGCTCTGCGCGGGCAGGGGATCATCGTCGGTACGCGATAGGTTGTCCCAAAGCGGCTGTGCGCGAGGCTCAACGCTTGGCCGGCTTCAACCGCGACACCCCGAACAGTACCAGCGCCAGCCCCGCGATCTGGTAGGCCGAGATCGACTCGCCGAGGATCGCCCACGACGCCAGCACCGTCAGCATCGGCCCCAGGTTGCCGACCGCCGCGGTCTGGGTCACGCCCATGCGCTGGATCGCCAGGGCTACCCAGTAGATCGGCAGCACGGTGGAGAACACCGCCATCATCGCCGCATGGGTCCATACCGCCGGCGGCAGTTGCCACAACTGGGCCGTGTCCGCCACCAGCAGGTAGTGCGCCAGCACCATCAGCGACGAGGCCGTGCCACACAGCCCGGCCAGGCGCATGGAGCCCATGCGCTTGAGCATCATGCCGGTGCCGGCGTAGTACAGGGCATAGGTCACCGCGCTGGCGAACACCCACAGCGCGCCGACGAGCACCTGCTGGCCGCCCCCCGACATGCCGAGGTCGTGGACGAAGGCGATGCCCAGGCCGAGGTAGCACAAGCCCATGGCCGACAGGGTGCGAAGGCTGGGCCGTTCACGCAGGGCGACGGCCTGGAACACCAGCACCAGGGTCGGGTAGGTGAACAGGATCAGCCGCTCCAGCCCGGCACTGATGTACTGCAGGCCATAGAAGTCGAACAGGCTGGCCAGGTAATAGCCGAACAGGCCGAGCAGCGCTACGCGCAGGCCATCCCCCAGCCCAAGGGCAGCGCTGGACGAGCCACGGCTGAACCACACCAGCCAGACGAACAAGGGCAGCGCGATGCCCATGCGCATGGCCAGCAGGCTGATAGCGTCCACGGGGCCTGCCGCGTAGGCGAGTTTGACGAAGATGGCCTTGAAGCTGAAACCCAAGGCCGCGAGCACGGCATACAAGGCACCGTTGTGCAGTTGGCGTTGCAAGTGGGCGCGGATGGCGAGCATGGCGTGTCCGAGAAAGGGGAGTGGCGAGGCTTATTCTGGGCAGAAGGCGCTGGCGCTAGAATCGCTTTTTATCGAACATGGCGTTCTGATTTGGAGAAGCCCCATGCATTTCGACCTGCCTGACCTGCGCCTGCTCGCCGCCATCGCCGCCACCGGTAGCCTGAGCAAGGCGGCGGCGACCTTCCCGGTGGCGGTGTCGGCCGCCAGTACCCGCTTGCGGCTGTTCGAGGAACGTTGCGGCCTTGCCCTGTTCGTACGTCGGGTCGACGGCATGCAACTGACCCCGGCCGGCCGCCTGGTGCTCGAAGCCGCCCGCAGTGTGCTGGGCGAGGCGCAGAGGCTGCAGGACACCTTGCAGGAGCTGGCCGGCCAGCGGCGCATCACCTTGCACCTGGCTGCGTCCACCGTGACCAACAGCACCCTGCTGCCGGCGGTGCTTGGGCCGTTTCTGGCCGACTATCCGGAGGTGGACCTGCAACTGGTCGAGCACAAGAGCCTGGACGTGCTGCGCGTGGTGCTGGCCGGTGAGTGCGAGATCGGCGTGTACGACGGTAACCTGGCCAACGAGGGGCTGGTGTCGCTGCCGTTTCGTACCGAGCGTCTGGTCCTGCTGACGCCCGCCGACCACCCCTTGGCGTCCCGCGGGCAACTGCGGCTGGTCGATGCCCTAGGGTTTCCCTTCGTCTGCCTGCCGGCCGAGCGTGCCATGCAACGTTTCGTCGAGGAGCTGGCGATGAACCTGGCCATGCCCCTGAAGGTCCGGGTGCGTGCGCCGAGCTTCGAGGCCATCGCCCAACTGGTGGCCCAGCGCGCCGGCATCGCCATGTTGCCCGAGACGGCAGCCCTGCGTGCCGAGCAGGAGCTGCCGGTGCGCCGGCTGGCGCTGGAGGAGCGCTGGGCGACGCTGGAGTTGCGGGTGTGTTTTCGTGGTTGGGAGAGCCTCAGCTCCCATGGGCGTCAGTTGGTGGGGTTCCTCTCCGGGCAGTGAGCTATCTGTGACTGCGCATCCGGTGCCGCTGCGCGCCCCATCGCCGGCAAGCCGGCTCCCAGGGGCCCTGCAATCCGCATGATGTGTGGCCGACTCGCATCTTGTGGGAGCCGGCTTGCCGGCGATGGGCTGCAAAGCAGCCCCGCCTGCCTCAAGCGGCTCAGACCTTGAACTGCGCCACCATGCCATTCAACTCCACCGCCAGTCGCGACAGGTCCTGGGCCGCCGCGCTGGTCTGGTTGGCCCCGGCCGAGGTCTGCATGGCCAGGTCGCGGATGTTGACCAGGTTGCGGTCCACCTCGCGGGCCACCTGCGCCTGCTGCTCCGATGCGCTGGCGATCACCAGGTTGCGTTGATTGATCGAGGCGATGGCCTCGGCGATCACCTCCAGAGCCTGGCCGGCCGATTGGGCCACTTCCAGGGTGCCGGTGGCACGCCCCTGGCTGGTGTGCATGGCCGTGACCGCGCGCTCGGTGCCGGACTGGATCCCGACGATCATCTGCTCGATCTCGGCGGTGGACTGCTGGGTACGGTGGGCCAGGGCGCGTACTTCGTCGGCGACCACGGCGAAACCGCGTCCGGCCTCGCCGGCACGGGCCGCTTCGATGGCGGCATTGAGCGCCAGCAGGTTGGTCTGCCCGGCGATCGCGCCGATCACGTCGAGCACGCGGCTGATTTCGTTGGCGTTATTGGCCAGTTGCTCGATTTCCTCGGATGTGCCGGTGACATCGTTGACCAGGTGCTGGATCGAAGCCAGGGCCTGGTTGACCTGGTCGCGACCATCACGGGTGGTCTGATCGGCCCCTTTGGAGGCATCGGCGGTGTTCACCGCGTTGTTGGCCACTTCCTCGACGGCGGCGGTCATCTGGTTGACCGCCGTGGCCGCCTGGTCGATCTCCGCGCTTTGCTGGTGCAGACCGCGGCTGGTGTCTTCGGTGACTGTGTGCAGTTCTTCCGAGGCCGAGGCCAACTGGTCCGAGGAGGCGGCGATCTTGCGGATGGTCTCGCGCAGGCTCTGCTGCATGCGGGCCAGGGCACGCAGCAGCAGGGCCGGCTCGTCGCGGCCGTGGACCTGGATGTCGCGGGTCAGGTCGCCGGTGGCCACGCGCTCGGCCACGGCCACGGCGTCGGCCAGGGGGATGACGATGCTGCGGGTGAGCAGGGTGGCGAAGGCCGCCAAGGCCAGGATGATCACCACCAGGGAGGTGATGATCAGCGAGAAGGCCTGCTCGAACACACTGCTGCTGCGCCGGGAGGCCGTTTCAGCGCCGTCGGCGTTGTACTGGATCAGCGCATTGAGGGCCTGGAGCATGGTGTCGGCGTATTCGGCCAGGGGGCCGTTGATCAGGCGCCGGGCCTCGTCGAGACGGTCGGTGGCGACCGCGTCGCGGATCGACTTCTGCAACCGGTGGTAACGCTCGCTCAGCTTCATGAAGGTGTCGAACAGGGCGCGATCGTCATCGGCGATGATGGTGCGTTCGTAGGCGTTCAGGTCGCTTTCCAACTGCTGGTTGACCTGGACGATCGAGGCCAGTGTCGCCTGCCTGGCGCTGGGCTGTTCCTCCAGCACGCTGCGCAGGGTCAGCGCCCGCGCCCGGCCGAGGTTGTTGCTGACATCGCCCAGCGCGATGACTGCCGGCATCCAGGTCACGCGGATCTCGTCGGTGGCACGGTCCATCTGGCGGGTTTCGTAGAGTGCGAACAACCCCATGGCCAGGACCAACAGGCCCAGTAGGGTGAATACGGCGGCGGCCCGTATGCCGATCTTCATGTTCCGGAGTTGCATTGAATGCTCCTTGGCGTTGGCAGCCCCAAGAGCGCTAGACGGCACAGGAGGGTGATCAGGCTCTCGACGGGCTGCAAATGTGGGTTAAGTCCCTAGAGTTGATGGTGTTTTTGCTGAATGATGCCATATAGCCACTATCGATTGAACAGGTATCCAATAAAATTGTATACAGACAATAGACAGAAGGCCGCCTCCCGCCCCCTCGCGGCATCGAGCCGCAGGGGAGACGCGAAGCGGCCCCGGTGACGATCGGGTCTGTCTACACGATCGGAATCAGTGGATCGGCTGCCGCCAGGGCCTGGGCGCGATCGGCGGCCGGCGGGTAGATCCACACCGAGTTGATCTGGCGCTTGAGGGCCTTGCCCTCCTGGCCCTGCAGCTTGAGCTCACGCTCCCAGCCCTCGCTGAACGCCGCGCCCCAGTCGCCCAGGTCGAGGCAGGTCACGTACTTGGGCTGGCGATACACCACCGGTGCCACGCCCAGCAGGTCGGCCGCCACGTTGTTGCCGCTGTGACGGCCCATGGGAATGGCGTGCTGGCAGGTCATCAGGGCATGGTTGCCTCGCTCGTCCACCGCGGCCCAGGCCACGTCGCCGGTGGCATAGATGTGCGCCTGGCCGATCACTTTGAGGTGCTCGTCGACGCGCAGGCGGCCCAGGGCATCGCGTTCGCCCGGCACTTGGGCGGTCAGCGGGCTGGCCTTGACGCCCACGGTCCAGATCACGGTCTTGCTGGCGATGTAGTCGCCGTTGTCCAGCGTCACGCCGCCGGCGTCGATGCCCATCACCGAGGTACCTGCCAGCCACTCCACGCCGGCCTGCTCGCAGGCTGCGACGATCGCCGGGGTGATGCCCGCGCCCAGCGCTGCGCCGATGCTGGCGCCCCGGTCGACGACGATCACCCGTGGTGCTGCGTCGTTACCGAGGATGGCGCGCAGGCGGGCGGGCAGCTCGGTGGCGGTCTCGATGCCAGTGAAGCCGCCGCCGCAGACCACCACGGTATTGCGGGCAGGGGAGGCGGGCAGCGCGGCCAGGTCGACCAGATGCCGCTCCAGGCGCATGGCCGACTCCATCTGGTCGACGTCGAAGGCATGCTCGGCCAGGCCCGGCACGGCCGGGCGTGCCACCTGGCTGCCGGCGGCCAGGACCAGGCGGTCGTAGCCGATCCGCTGACGCTGGCCGTGATTGTCGGTGTAGCCGACGCTGCGGCCGTCCACGTCGATGGTGTCGGCATGGCCCTGGATGAAGGTCACGCCCACCGCCTCGAACAGGGCGCCCAACGGTGCCTTCATGCCGTGTACGTCGCTTTCGTAGAAGCGCGGGCGGATGCGCAGCTCAGGCTGGGGCGCGAGCACGCTGACCGTGACGTCGCCGCGCTGGGCCTGGTCGAGCAGGCGTGCGGCGCTCAGGGCGCTCCAGACACCGGCGAAGCCGGCACCGATGATCAGGATGTGTGGGTTCATGAGGGTGCTCCGCTGGATTGCATGGGGGGTGAAAGGTGTACGGCGTGGATTCGTGTACCCGCCGAATAACTACGACTGTATTGATCGTAGTTTGTGACGGCAAGTCTTTTTTTCGCCGAAGGTCTTCCTGCATGCCCCGCTGGCCCCTTCGATAATGCTGTATTTCCGGGCTTACAGGGCTGTATCGTGAGCCGAGAAAGACGACGGATGGCGCCAAGGCACTTTGCTCGCCGGCAGGAGAAGGCGTAGTATTTACGACAAAATTAGTCGGAGATTGACATGTCGCTATACAGTGCCGGCGTCGAATACGGCCTCCATTGCCTGCTGTTCCTGGTGGACGAGCGTGGCGATACCCGCGAGTCCAGCGTGCGCGACCTGGCCGAGTTGCAGGGGGTGCCCCAGGAGTACCTGGCCAAGGTCTTCACCAAGCTGGCGCGCGCGGGGTTGGTGGCCGCCACCGAAGGCGTGCGCGGGGGCTTTCGTCTGGCGCGGCCGTCCGACGAGATCACCGTGCTCGACATCGTCACCGCCATCGATGGGCCGAAGAAGATCTTCGACTGCCGCGAAATCCGCGAGCGCTGCACGCTGTTCGAAGGCGCGGCGCCAGGTTGGGCGACCGAGGGTACCTGCGCCATCCATGCCGTGATGCTGGGGGCGCAGAAGCGGATGGAAGAGGCGCTCGCGCAGCAGACCATCCTCGACCTGGCCCGGCGTTTCGGGCGCAAGGCCCCGACGGAGTTCGGGGTGAAGGTCAATGAGTGGATGAGTGAGCGGCGGGAAGGCAAGGGGAGCGGGGGGGAGATCGCGGTTACCCAGGTGTAAGGGTAATGGCTGGACCTGTGGGGTTGCCTCGAGGTCAGTCAGTCAAGCGGCCCCAGATGTCTTCAGCCTGCCCGGGCCTCATGCCGCTTGCGGTACGCTCCCGGCTGCACCCCCACCGCCTTGGCGAACGCCCGGGTAAACGCCGCCACCGACTGATACCCCACCTGCGCCCCCACCTGCTCCACGGTATTCCCCGCCTTGAGCAACTGGCAGGCATGGCGCATGCGCAAGGCCAGCAGCACCCGGCCGGGCGACTGCCCCGCCAGCTCGTTGAAGCGCTTGAAGAACGCTGAACGCGACAACCCCGTGCAGGCCGCCATGCTTTCCAGGTGCCAGGCCTGACCGGGCTGCGCGATCAACTGCTCCAGCAACGCCGCGAAGGCCGGCTGGCGGGCGAGGGCGACCAACCCACCCAAGGATCGCCCGGCGTGTACCTGCTGGCGCAATACATACAGGAACAACAGGTGGGTCAAGCGCTCCAGCAGCGCCTGCGACGGCGTGGGCGTGCGCCGGCACTCCTCGAGGATCAGCTCGAACAGCGAGCGTGCGGCATGCCCCGCAGGCTCTGCGGCGCGCAACAGGATCCAGTCGGCCAAGCCTTCGACGATCAGCGACGACAACCCCGAGCGAAAATGAAAAAAGCCGCAGACCAGGCCAACGCCGTCGCCGGCTTCGCTGTCCAGTGGCTGCATCGTCTGGCGTGGTTGGGCACAGGCGCTGGCCGGGTCTTCGTCGCCAGACAGCCGATAGGCCAGGTCGCGCAGCAGGAACACCGCATCGCCGCTTTCCAGCCGTATGGGCCCGGGTTGCCCGTCGATGTGCAGCCAGCAGTGCCCCTGCACCACCAGGTGGAAGCTCGCCCGACCCATGCCTTGGGTGCTGGCGTGCCAGCCGCCGCAGTAGCGGCCGACATGGAACAGGCTGGCATCGAGCTCCAGGCTCTCTAATAACCAATCGACAGGGTGGCAGGATGAAATCATCTAATGCAAAGACTCAGGAGCAAGGAAAGGCGACTGATGAATATGGAGGGTAATTCTTATAACCAACAGACTGTACGCACCCCCCACCAAAGGAGACCACGCCATGTCCTCGCGCATTACTCTACACACTCTGCAGAGCGCCCCGGAAGCTGCGCGTCCGTTCCTCGAGAACGCCCTGAAGAACTCCGGCTTCATCCCCAACCTGTTGGGTATCCTGGCCAACGCCCCTGCGGCGCTGGAAACCTACGTCACCGTCTCGGCGCTCAACGGCAAGTCGCAGCTGTCCTTGGCCGAGCGCGAGGTGGTACAGCTGATCGCCGCCACCCACCACGGGTGCGACTTCTGCGTGGCCGGCCACACCGCCGTGGCCCTGAACAAGGCCAAGCTGCCTCAGGACGTGGTCGACGCCCTGCGTGCCCGTGGCGAGCTGCCCGATGCCAGGTACGAGGCCCTGGCCGAATTCGCCCGCGAAGTGATCGCCACCCGTGGCAATGTCGGCGAGGCCACCTACGCGGCGTTTCGCGAGGCCGGCTACAGCGAGGGCAACGCCCTGGAAGTGATTCTCGGGGTGAGCCTCGCAACCCTGTGCAACTTTGCTAATGTGTTCGCGCAGACGCCGCTCAACGACGAACTCGGCAAATACCGCTGGCAGCCGTCGGCGTGAGCCGCGCGCGGTGCCGTTCGGGCCGCGTTTCGTAAAGGAGAAGGGACATGCTTGATTCCGCATTTCGACAATGGCTGGACGCCAATGCCGAGGCTATCGACCTGGGCCAGTGCGACCCGCACCTGGTCCTGGGGCATATCGCCGAGTCGCAGCTGCTGCGCGTGGGCATCGACCCCGCCTTGGGCGGTTCGGGCGGCCAGATTACCGACGCGGTGGAAGCCATCGCCGCCATCGCCAGCCGTTCGCTGGCGGCGGCCTTCGTCTGCTGGGGCCAGCGCGCGTTCATCGAATACCTGCTGCAAAGCCCTAACCTGGCCCTGCGCGAACGCCTGCTGGCGGACCTGCTCAAGGGCGAGCTGGCTGGCGCTACCGGGTTGTCCAATGCCATGAAGTACCTGTCTGGCATCGAGGCCCTGCAGGTGCGAGCCCGCCCCCAAGCCGCCGGCTGGACGCTGGAAGGCCGCCTGCACTGGGTGACCAACCTGCGCAAGAGCGGTTTCGTGGTTGCCGCGGCGGTCGAAGAGGATGCCGGTGCTGCGCCGTTCGTCCTGGCGATCCCGTCCACTCAGGTGGGCGTGGAGCGCTCCGAGGACCTGCGATTGATGGGGCTGCAATCGAGCAACACCGCCGCGCTGGCCTTCCACCAGGTCGAGCTGGGCCGTGACTGGCTGCTGCACGAGAACGCCCGCGAGTTCCTGCCCAAGGTGCGGCCGGCCTTCCTGGCGTTGCAGTGCGGCATGGCCATCGGCCTGGCCCGACGTGCCCTGGAAGAGGTGAGTGGGCATCTGCAAGGGCGCGGTTCGTTCCTCGAAGAAGCCCGCCAGGTGCTGGCCAAGCGCCTGGAGAATACCGTGGATGCACTCAAGCAGGGCCTGTTCGATGGCCACTTCGTCAGCCAGCCGGCGGCGCTGTTCAAGTTGCGCATCATCCTGGCCGAAAGCGCTGCCGATGCCGTGCAGCTGGAGCTGCAGGCCAGCGGCGGCAAGGCCTACCTGGACGCCTATGGCGCCGGCTTCGCCCGCCGCTGGCGCGAGTCGGCGTTCGTGCCGATCGTCACCCCGAGCCTGGTGCAACTGCGTGCCGAACTGCAACGCCAGGCGGCCGCGGCATGAGCCAGGCAGTGCTCGAAGCCCGTGACATCTGCCTGGGCTACCCGCGTGAAGGTGGCTGGCAAGCGGTGCTGGAACAGTTCGACCTGAGCCTGGCGCCGGGCGAGGTGGTGAGCATCCTCGGCCCTAGCGGGGTCGGCAAGTCCAGCCTGTTGCGCGTACTGGCAGGCCTGCAGCAGCCCCAGGGCGGCCGCGTGGCCCTGCACGGCGAGCCCTTGCTGGGCCCGCACCCGCGCCTGGCGGTGGCCTTCCAGGACCCGAGCCTGCTGCCCTGGTTGAGCCTGGAGAAGAACGTCGCCTTCGGCCTGGACTTCGCGCGCCAGCCAAAGCTGGCGGCGGCCGAGCAGCGCGCGCGCATCGACCATGCCATCGAGGCGGTAGGCCTGGCCCATGCGCGCAACCAGTACCCGGCGCAACTGTCTGGCGGCATGGCCCAGCGCACCGCCCTGGCACGCTGCCTGGCGCGCCAGCCGCAGGTGCTGCTGCTCGACGAACCCTTCGGTGCCCTCGACGAGGTGACCCGCGCCGACATGCAGCAATTGCTCCTGCAACTGATCGCCACCCACGGGACGGCGGCGGTGCTGATCACCCACGATATCGACGAAGCCCTACTGTTGTCCGACCGGGTCCTGCTACTGGGCAACCACCCGGCGCACACCCTTGGCCAATGGCACATCGATCTGCCGCAACCGCGTGGGCAGTGGGTCGAGGAACTGGGCGCGCTGCGTATCGAGATCCTCAAGACCCTTCGGCGGGCAAGCCGCATCAGCGAACCTTCTTCTTCCCCCTTGCCATTGCCGTCGGAGGCTGCCCATGTGCATGGATGACTGCTGTTCCTCTACTTCCCGCCGCGATTTCATCAAGCTCGGCGCCATGCTCAGTGCCGCCGGGGCGCTGCCATTGCTGACGAGCCTGCAGGCGCGCGCCGCCGCCGAGCCGGACGCGCCGGTGCGCATCGGCTACCTGCCGATCACCGACGCCACGCCGTTGCTGGTGGCGCACAACAATGGCCTGTTCGAGGCCGAGGGCATCAAGGCCGAGCGCCCGGTGCTGCTGCGTAGCTGGGCGCAGGTGATCGAGGCGTTCATCTCCGGCCAGGTCAACGTCATCCACCTGCTGTCGCCGATGACGGTCTGGGCGCGCTATGGCAGCAAGGTGCCGGCCAAGGTGGTGGCCTGGAACCACGTCGGTGGTTCGGGGCTGACCGTGGCGCCGGACATTACCGACGTGAAACAGCTGGGCGGCAAGACCGTGGCCATTCCGTTCTGGTACTCGATCCACAACGTGGTGCTGCAGCAGATGTTGCGCGACCACGGCCTCACGCCGGTGTCGAAGCCGGCCAGCGCGCAGTTGGCGGGCAGTGAAGTCAACCTGCTGGTGTTGCCGCCGTCGGACATGCCGCCGGCCCTGGCCAGCAAGCGCATCGCTGGCTATATCGTCGCCGAGCCGTTCAATGCGCTGGCCGAGGACCTCAAAGTCGGCCGTGTGCAGCGCTTCACCGGCGACGTCTGGCGCAACCATGCCTGCTGCGTGGTGTTCATGCACGAGCACGACCTGACCAATCGCCCCGAGTGGTCGCAGAAGGTGGTCAACGCCATCGTCAAGGCCCAGCTGTGGACCCGCGACCACCGCGCCGAGGCGGCCGCGTTGCTGTCCAAGGCCGGCCCCAACAAGTACACCCCGCACACCCCGCAGGTGCTCGGCAAGGTGCTGGCGCCTGCCGCCGAGGACCGTGCCGGCTACATCGCCAGCGGTGCGATCCGCCACCAGCAGTGGGATGAGAGGCGCATCGATTTCCAGCCCTATCCGTTCCCCAGCTACACCGAGGAACTGGTCAAGCGCCTGAAGCACACGCTGATCGAGGGCGACAGCAGCTTCCTGGCCGGCCTGGACCCGACCCTGACCGCCCGCGACCTGGTGGACGACCGCTTCGTGCGCAACGCCATCGCCGCGGCGGGCGGCCTGTCGGCCTTCGGCCAGCCCGAGGGGTTCGAGCGTAGCGAGGAGTTTTCGGTCTGATGCGCAAGCACGTCGTACAAGGTGCCCTGGGCCTGGCTGGCCTGGCGGCCCTGCTGTTGCTGTGGTGGGCGGGGGTCGGCGTGTTCGGCGAGGCCGATGGCCTGTCGGCGCGCTTCTCGCCCGAGGCGACCCTGGCCAGCCTGGTCGAGCTGCTCGGTCAGGGTGAGGTCTACGGGCATGTCTGGGTGAGCCTCAAGCGCATCCTGGTCGGCTTGCTGCTGGCGCTGCTGATCGGCGTGCCCCTGGGGCTGCTGGTGGGCAGCTACCGGCACCTGGAGGCGGCGACCACGCCAGCGTTCCAGTTCCTGCGGATGATCTCGCCGCTGTCGTGGATGCCCGTGGTGGTCATGCTGATGGGCGTGGGCGACCAGCCGATCTACTTCCTCCTGGCCTTCGCCGCGCTGTGGCCGATCCTGCTCAACACCGCCGCTGGCGTACGCCAGCTCGACCCGCGTTGGTTGCAGCTCTCGCGCAGCCTCAGCGCCACGCGCTGGGAAACCCTGTGCAAGGTGATAATCCCGGGGGTGATCGGTCATGTGCTGACCGGCGTGCGCCTGGCCATCGGCATTCTGTGGATCGTGCTGGTGCCGTGCGAGATGCTCGGGGTCAGTGCGGGGCTGGGCTACTTCATCCTCGATACCCGTGACCGGCTGGCCTATTCGGAGCTGATGGCCATGGTGCTGTTGATCGGTGTGTTGGGGTTCATGCTCGATGCCTTGGCCCGGAGCCTGCATCGTCGCTGGGTGCATGCCTGAATCTGGGCTGCAAAGCAGCCCCAGGATGAGAATCCTGGGCACCCGCAGGGCATGCGGGCGTAAAATACCCCTTTGCCCACCCCGAGCCCTTCATGCCTGCCCCCATCGAACTGCTCCAGACCCACCCCGACCAGGCCGAGCTGATCCGCAACCTCTACCAGTTCTATGCCTACGAGTCCTCCGACTGGGAACAGGAGGACGTCGAGGCCGATGGCCGCTTCTACATCCACGACGAACACCTGCAGCGCTACTGGCAGTCGCCCGGCTGGAGCGCCAGCCTGGTGCTGGTGGACGGCTTCATCGCTGGCTTCGTGCTGATCGAGCGCAGTGAGCTGCCAGGCCTGGAGGCCAGCGAACTGGCCGACCTGTTCATCCTGAAAAAATATCGCCGCCAGGGCATCGGCCAGACTGTGGCGCAGTCGCTGCTGGGCAGCGGGGAGGGCGACTGGTTGCTGCGCTGCTATCGCCAGGACCCGGTGGCCGTGGCGTTCTGCAAGGCCGTGCTGGCCGGCTTGCCACGCGCGTCGAGGGCGATCGCGCTGGAAGACGAGCCCGATCTGTTGAATTTCCTGGTGAGCGCCTCGCGTCATTGACGGCGCCGGTCAGGGTTCGGGTGGTGCCGCAGTGACGGATTTATGTGAACTGCTTCACAAAAAAATCCGACAAGCGGCATAATGCCAGCACGTCATCATCCAGGCCCGGCCCTGTCGGGCTGGCGATCCGTTTCCGTGCGTGCCGCAGGTTCAGGTAAAGCCTATGTCGCTAGTCGCAAGTCCCGACATCATGTACCGGTTGTTGATCCAGAGCGTAGCGGACTACGCCATCTGCCTGTTGACCCCCGAGGGGGTGGTGGCCAACTGGAACCCGGGGGCGCAGCGGGCCAAGGGCTACGAGGCGCAGGAAATCATCGGGCGGCACTATTCGCTGTTCTACCCGCAGGCCGAGCGCGACGCCGGGGTGCCCGAGCAGAACCTCGACCAGGCGCGCCGTACCGGTCGCTTCGAGGCCACTGGCTGGCGCCTGCGCAAGGATGGTTCGGCCTTCCAGGCCCATGTGGTGATCGACGCGGTGCACGACGACGATGGGCGCCTGGTGGGGTTCGCCAAGACCACCCGTGACATCTCCGAGCGCCGCCGCTACGAGGAGGCGTTGGTCCAGGCCAAGGAACTGGCCGAGCGATGCAGCCAGGAGACCGGCACCCTGTCGCGCTTCCTCGATTCGGTGATCGCCAACATTCCCGCCAGCGTCATCGCCCAGGACCTCGACAGCCAGCGCATCCTGCTGGCCAATCAGCAGGCCGAGCGCCTGTTCGGCGGGCAGCAGACAAGCATGGTCGGCCTTCGCCCCGACGAGTGCCTGACACCGGCCATCGCTCAGTACCTGGAGCAGCAACTGGCCCGCGGTGCGCGCAGCACCAAGGGGTACGCCGCCGAGACCCGCGTCGACACCGCTTGCGGCCTGCGGATCCTGCGTAGCCGCGCGCTGCTCAGCCAGAACCGCGAAGGCCAGGCCGACTATGTGCTGTTCATCGCCGAGGACGCCACCGAAGAGCTGGCCGCCCATGCCCAGATCCACCACATGGCCCATCATGATGCCCTGACCGGGCTGCCCAACCGTGTCCTCTTCCACGAGCGGCTCAAGCAAGCCTTGGTGCGTGGCGACGACAGCGGCAAGCTGACCGCGGCGCTGTGCCTGGACCTGGACAACTTCAAGAACATCAACGACTCCCTCGGCCATGCCTTCGGCGACAAGCTGCTGCGTGCCCTGGGCAAGCGCCTGCGCCGTGAGCTGCGTGAGCACGACACCCTGGCACGGCTGGGGGGCGACGAATTCGCCGTGGTCCTGGTCGGGCTGGAGAGCCGCGAGTCCGCCTGCAGCACTGCCCAGCGCCTGATCGATGCGGTCTGCCCACCGTTCCACATCGAGGGCCACCAGTTCTCGGTCGGCGTGAGCATCGGCATCGCCATCGCCCCGGACGATCACGAACAGGCTGAACAGTTGCTCGGCTATGCCGACATGGCCTTGTACGAGGCCAAGCGCAATGGCCGCAACCGCTACGAATGCTTCCAGGTCGAGCTGGATGTCGCCGCGCGTCAGCGTCGCCTGGTGGAAACCGACCTGCGCACCGCCCTGCACATGGGGCAGTTGCAACTGCACTACCAACCCGTGGTGGACCAGCAGAGCCGTAGCGTCACCGGCTACGAGGCGCTGCTGCGCTGGGAGCACCCGACCCGGGGCATGGTCATGCCCATGGACTTCATCCCCATCGCCGAGGAAACCGGGCTGATCCACGAGATCGGTGCCCGCGCCCTGAACCTGGCGTGCCAGGAGGCGGCCACCTGGGACAGCGAGCAGACCGTGTCGGTGAACCTGTCGCCGGTGCAGTTCAAGAGCGCCAACCTGGTGCACAGCGTGGCCCTGGCCTTGGCTGACTCGGGCCTGGCGCCCCATCGGCTGGAGCTGGAGATCACCGAGTCGGTGCTGCTGGGCAACAGCGAGGAGAACGTGCGTACCTTGCGTGCGCTCAAGGACCTGGGGGTGTCGATTTCCTTGGACGATTTCGGCACGGGCTATTCGTCGCTCGGCTACCTGCGTTCGTTCCCCTTCGACCGGATCAAGATCGACAAGTCGTTCGTCCATGACATGTGCGAGAGCCGCGAGGCCATGTCGATCATCCGCGCCATCACCGAGCTGTCCAACAGCCTGATGATCAAGACCACCGCCGAGGGCGTGGAGTCGCGGGAACAGATGGCGCGCCTGGCCGCCGAAGGCTGCTCGCATTTCCAAGGCTACCTGTATGGTCGACCGGCACCGGCGAGCCAGCGGTTGAAGAGTGTCGTGGCTATGTAGTCAGCCGCCGCCATTGGGGGCGCGAAGCGGCCCCAACATTTGCCAAGGCCCCCAGAATCTGGTCGATCAGCGAACGGAAACCGCTCCCGGACCAGGCCCCACGGCCTGGCGGGTTTCTCATCCCGCTCCATCTCTTCTAGAATCCGTCCCATGCCCCAGGCCCGCACAGGCCAGGGCGCCTCCCAGGCGCAGCATCGGGCCGCGCCGTCGTCGAGAACACCATGAGTTCCAGCACACCGTTGTCCGGGGTCAACCATCCGCTACGTGGCATCGCCCTGGTGGTGATGGCGACCTTCCTGTTCGCCAGCCATGATGCCCTGTCCAAGTTCCTGGGGGGCCTGTACCCGATCATCATGGTGGTCTGGGCGCGCTACCTGGTGCATACCTTGCTGATGGCCGGCATCTTCCTGCCCAAGGCCGGCCTGCGCGTGCTGCGTACCCGTCGGCCAATGCTGCAGACCCTGCGTGCCCTGAGCCTGCTGAGCACCAGCCTGCTGTTCACCGCTGGCCTGCAGTACCTGCCGCTGGCCGAGGCGACGGCGGTCAACTTCCTCGCCCCGGTGCTGGTCACGGCCCTGTCAGCGCCGCTGCTCAAGGAGCGGGTCAGCCTGGGGCAGTGGGTGGCGGTGGTGATGGGCTTCATCGGTGTGCTGGTGGTGGTGCACCCGGGCGGGGCGATGTTCACCCCGGCGATCCTGTTCCCCTTCGGCTCGGCCCTGGGTTTTTGCTTCTACCAGTTGCTCACGCGCAAGCTGGCCGCCCATGACAGCCCGACCACCAGCAACTTCTACGCCGGCCTGTGCAACACCCTGGTGATGACGGCGCTGGTGCCGTTCTTCTGGCAACTGCCGCAGTGGGAGCATGCGCTGCTGATGCTGGCCCTGGGCGGATGCGGCATGACCGCGCACTTGCTGCTCACCCAGGCCTTCCGTCATGCCGCGCCGGCGCTGCTGGCGCCGTTCAGCTATTGCCAGATCGTCTTCGCCGGGCTGCTGGGCCTGCTGATCTTCAGCCAGATGCCGGACAACACCAGCCTGGTGGGCATCGCCATCATCTGCCTCAGCGGCCTGGGCGCCGCCTGGATGCACCGCAAGTAGCGTCGCTCACGCCCTGGGGTGGCTGCGCAGTGCCGCTTCGGGGCGCTGACAGAGTGACGCTATCGCCACTGAATACTGGCTCTATTAGACCTCTGCGCAAGCTCGACTAGTCTTTCCCCTGGCCCCGCGAAAAACGCGCAGGCGGCGTGCCCGTACCTGCCGTCCAACGCCCGCCAGCGCTTCGCAAGCCCGTGTCGGCGCGAGACCGACCAGACCTGATGAGGGGTAGGCATGAGCCACCGTGCTCGGCTGATCGAATACCTGGCATAGACCGGAAATCTGGATAACCGACCCAAAGGTAAACGCAGATGGCGAACGAATCGAAATGCCCGTTCCATCAAACCGCAGGTGACGGCCCCACCCTCCAAGACTGGTGGCCTGACTACCTGAATCTCAGGATCCTTCACCAGCATTCGTCCAAGTCCGACCCGATGGAGCCGGATTTCGACTATGCCAAGGCGTTCAAGAGCCTCGACTTCCAGGCTCTCAAGCAAGACCTGCACGCCTTGATGACCGACTCCCAGGACTGGTGGCCGGCCGACTTCGGCCACTATGGCCCACTGTTCATCCGTATGGCCTGGCACAGCGCCGGTACCTATCGCATCGGTGACGGCCGTGGCGGTGCGGGTTCTGGCCAGCAGCGCTTCGCCCCGCTCAACAGCTGGCCGGACAACGTCAGCCTCGACAAGGCTCGGCGTTTGCTCTGGCCGATCAAGCAAAAGTACGGCCGCAATATCTCTTGGGCCGACCTGATCGTCCTCACCGGCAACGTCGCCCTCGAGTCCATGGGCTTCAAGACCTTTGGCTTCTCCGGCGGGCGTGTCGATGCCTGGGAGCCGGACGAAGATGTCTACTGGGGCTCGGAAACGACCTGGCTCGGCGGTGACGTGCGCTACGCCAGCAGCGGCGAAGGCCCACTGGTAGCCCAGCCACAACTGCACGGCAGCGAGGAGAGCCGCAACGAGGCACCTGGGCGCAACCTGGAAAACCCCCTGGCCGCCGTGCAGATGGGCCTGATCTACGTCAACCCGGAAGGCCCGGACGGCACCCCCGACCCGGTGGCCTCGGGCAAGGACATCCGTGAGACCTTCGGCCGCATGGCCATGAACGACGAGGAAACCGTGGCGCTGATCGCCGGTGGGCACGCCTTCGGCAAGACCCATGGCGCCGCCTCGGCCGAGAACGTCGGCCCTGAGCCTGAGGCTGCGGGCCTGGAGATGCAGGGCCTGGGTTGGCACAACAAGTACGGTACCGGCAAAGGCGCCGATACCATCACCAGCGGCCTGGAGGTGATCTGGACGTCCACCCCGACCCGCTGGAGCAACGAGTACCTGGAGAACCTGTTCAAGTTCGACTGGGAACTGACCAAGAGCCCGGCCGGTGCCCACCAGTGGCGGCCGAAGAATGGCGAAGGGGCAGGGCAGATCCCCGATGCCCACGACCCGAGCAAGCGCCATGCCCCGGCCATGCTGACCTCCGACCTGGCCCTGCGTTTCGACCCGATCTACGAGCCGATCGCCCGCCGCTTCAAGGACAACCCGGACCAGCTGGCCGACGCCTTCGCCCGCGCCTGGTACAAGTTGATCCACCGTGACATGGGCCCGTTGTCGCGCTACCTGGGCCCGGAAATGCCCCAGGAGGAGCTGCTCTGGCAGGACCCGATCCCGGCGGTCGACCACCCGCTGGTGGGCGAGCAGGACATCGCCGAGCTCAAGACCAAGGTGCTGGCCTCGGGCCTGAGCGTGTCGGAACTGGTGGCCACGGCCTGGGCCGCGGCGTCCACCTTCCGCGGCTCGGACAAGCGCGGTGGCGTCAATGGCGCGCGCCTGCGCCTGGCGCCGCAACGCTTCTGGGCGGCCAACCAGCCCGAACAGTTGGACAAGGTGCTCAAAGTGCTGGAGAAGATCCAGGCTGACTTCAATGCCACGGGCAAGAAGGTCTCCCTGGCCGACCTGATCGTCCTGGCCGGCAACGCAGCGGTGGAAAAGGCCGCCAAGGATGCCGGGCACGATGTCCGCGTCCCGTTCAGGCCAGGGCGCATGGACGCCTCCCAGGAGCAGACCGACGTCGAGTCGTTCAGCGTGCTGGAGCCGTTGGCCGATGGGTTCCGCAACTTCTCCAAGGCCCGCTACAGCGTCAAGGCCGAGCGGCTGCTGGTGGACAAGGCCCAACTGCTGACCCTCACCGCGCCGCAGATGACCGTGCTGGTCGGTGGCCTGCGGGTGCTGGGGGCCAATACCGGCGGCAGCAAGCATGGCGTGTTCACCGACCGGCCGGGCGTGCTCAGCAACGACTTCTTCACCAACCTGCTGGACATGGGCGTGGAGTGGAAACCGACCTCCGAGGACAACGAGACCTTCGAAGGCCGCGACCGCAAGACCGGCCAGGTGAAGTGGACCGGTACCCGCGTCGACTTGGTGTTCGGCTCCCATGCCCAGCTGCGGGCCCTGTGCGAGGTGTATGGCAGCGGTGACGGCAAGGACAAGTTCGTCAAAGACTTCGTCGCGGCCTGGAACAAGGTCATGGAGCTGGATCGGTTCGACCTGGCGTAATCGTTGTCATGGGGGCGCTTCGCGCCCCCAAGCAGTTAGTCGCTGCCGACAGGCACATCAAGCCGGCAGATGGCCGGCCTGCACCTCGGGCAGGGGCGAGCGCTGCCAGCCGCGCCCGGAATCCACCCAGAAATTCACCGACAACGAGGTGGAGCGCGACTCCACCTGGTGGAACCACCCCTCCGGCAGGAACAGCAGGTCGCCAGCCTGCAGGATCACCTCGATGAAATGCACTGCTCTGCACCCTGGGAAGCGCGCGAAGTCCGGCGCTCTGGGGTCGACGTCGCAGCCTTCCAGGCCGCCGTTGGGCGAGGTCGCCCAGCAGCTCAGGGCATCGCGGTGATGGGGCGCGGCGAGGATGAAGGACTTCTCCCCCCACACCTGGGCGAACAGGTTGTCGCTGTCGTCCCGGTGCAGCGGGGTCAGGGTGCCTTTCGGACCGATCCAGATGCGCGGCGGGATGAACTGGTCGGGCTCGAAGTAGGCGGGGTAGCGGATATGTTCGAGCAACTGCGTGGGCAAGATGTTGTTGCCCATGTAGGCCGGCGGTTGGCCGTCGCGGGTCGCGGGTGCCGGCGCGTCCAGGCTGGCGATGAACTCGGCCATGGAGGTGGAGCGGAAGTCGCGCTCGGTGGAGAAGGTCTTCTTCACGTAGTCGCCATGGCGCGTGATGCCCTGTAGGTTGGCGAACAGCTCCAGCGAGGCCTGGCGGCCGATGCTGAACAACGGCCAGTCGTGCAGGGCGTCGCTGATCACCACAGGGATGCCATGGCGCATGTAGCGTTCGCGGAACTCCTCCACCGACAGGCCGCTGCGTGGCCGGCGTTGTATGGCGAGCAGGGGCGCCTGGCAGGCCGAGAGCCGGTCGCTGGCGCGTGGCCGCGCCGGGTAGCGTCGATTGGCCTCGACCGCAGGAGCACGGGTACCGCGTAGCGCCGTGTGAATCGCCTGGGGCAGCAGCGTGGCCAGCCCCAGGTTGCCCCCGATCTTCAGCCGGCCGTTGGCGAACAGCTCCTCGACATTGGCCTTGCCGGCCATGATGTTCATGAAGTCGCCGCTGGCCACCTCGATGGTCACATCCGCCGCCGGGTGTCGGCCCTGGCCGCTGCCCCCTTGGCCGCCGGCCTTGAACCAGAGCGCGGTATGGCCGTCGAAGACGAACTGGAAGAGGCCCTTGAGGCCGACGCTGTCGGCGCTGGCAAACAGTTTGCCCAGAATGGTCTGCAGGTCCACGGCACGCTCTCTCGTTGGTTGTTCTGAACAGAAGACGAGGCGTGCGTAGGGAAATTTATCCGTCAGCGCCGCTGGCCATTTCGCCAATTCCAGGTCGGATAGGTACAAAAGCTCCCTTGGGCGTTCTGCTGCAATGCATCTCAGGCGACCGGCCTGAAACAGCGTGCTCACAACGACAAGGAATACCCGACCATGCAAATGCCCAAGACCCTGAACATCCGCAATGGCCAGAAGGTCCAGCCGACCTTTTCCGAGCAGGAATATGCCGCCCGCCAGGCCAGGCTGCGTGCCTACATGGCCGAGCAGGACATCGAGGCGGCGATCTTCACCTCGTACCACAACGTCAACTACTACAGCGACTTCCTCTACTGTTCCTTCGGTCGGCCCTACGCGCTGGTGGTGACCCAGGACAAGGTGGTGTCGATCAGTGCCAACATCGACGGCGGCCAGCCCTGGCGGCGCACGGTCGGCACCGACAACATCGTCTACACCGACTGGCAGCGCGACAACTTCTTCGTCGCCATCCAGCAGGCCCTGCCGCTGGCCTCGCGCATCGGCGTGGAGTTCGACCATCTCAACCTGCAGAACCACGGCAAGCTCGCCGCCTGCTATCCCAAGGCCGAACTGGTGGACATCGCTGCACCCTGCATGCGCATGCGCATGATCAAGTCGCGCGAGGAGCAGGCGCTGATCCGTCATGGCGCACGCATCGCCGACATCGGTGGTGCGGCGGTGGTGGAGGCGCTGCGCGACCAGGTGCCCGAGTACGAAGTGGCGCTGCACGCCACCCAGGCGATGGTCCGCGAGATCGCCCGCAGCTTCCCCGAGGCCGAACTGATGGACACCTGGACCTGGTTCCAGTCCGGGATCAACACCGATGGCGCGCACAACCCGGTCACCAGCCGCCGGGTGAACAAGGGCGATATCCTCAGCCTCAACTGTTTCCCGATGATCGCTGGCTACTACACCGCCCTGGAGCGCACGCTGTTCCTCGACCACTGCCCGGATGAGCACCTGCGCCTGTGGCAGGCCAATGTCGAGGTTCACGAGGCAGGCCTGAAACTGGTCAAGCCCGGCATGCGTTGCTGCGACATCGCCCGTGAGCTGAACGAGATCTTCCTGCGCCACGACCTGCTGCAGTACCGCACCTTCGGCTACGGCCACTCCTTCGGCACCCTTAGCCACTACTACGGCCGCGAGGCAGGCCTGGAGCTGCGCGAGGACATCGATACGGTGCTGGAACCGGGCATGGTGGTGTCGATCGAGCCGATGATCATGCTGCCAGAGGGGCGGCCGGGCGCGGGTGGCTATCGTGAGCACGACATCCTGATCGTCAACGAGAGCGGCGCCGAGAACATCACCCAGTTCCCCTACGGCCCGGAGCACAACATCATCCGCAAGTGATCGCGTTGCCCCTTGGCGGGCCGGTCGGTTGCCGACCGGCCCGCCAAGGGCGCGGTACTGGCGCCAGCGGCGCTTGCGGCCAGGAGGTGGGCCGCGTTCTTCCAAGAAAAAACACCTCCAGTGTGACCGTTAGACCCTGCCACCAACTACAAGAACAGAGGGTACCCGTCATGTCCCAGCGTCACGATTGCTGTGTCTCGAGCCGTATTTCGCACGCCGTCCGCGGAGGTGCGCGATGAGTCTCCCTGGCACTACCACCATGAGCACACCAGATCTCGGCGTCCAGGCCCGTGATGCCGAACGCCAGGCCTTGCGCAAGGCCGCGCGGGCCAGCTTCATGGGTAACTTCGTCGAGTGGTTCGACTACGCCGCCTACGGTTACCTGGCCACCATCATCGCCGTCACCTTCTTCCCCGAGGCGGACAAGACCACCGGCCTGCTGGCCACCTTCGCGGTATTCGCCCTGTCGTTCATCGTGCGCCCCCTGGGCGGTGTCGTATGGGGGCATTTCGGCGACCGGCATGGTCGGCGCAACGCATTGTCCTGGTCGATCCTGATCATGTCGGTGTCGACCTTCTGTATCGGTATCCTGCCGGGGCATGCGCAGATCGGCCTGTGGGCACCGTGCCTGCTGTTGCTGATCCGCCTGGTGCAGGGCTTCTCCGCCTCGGGCGAGTACGCCGGTGCCGCGGCCTTCCTCGCCGAGTACGCACCGCCCGGCCGGCGAGGTTTCTATACCAGCATCGTGCCTGCCAGCACGGCGGCCGGCCTGCTGTTCGGCGCGGCCTTCGTCGCCACCCTGCACGCGCTGCTCAGCACCGAGGACCTGCACAGCTGGGGCTGGCGCCTGCCATTCCTGCTGGCCGCGCCATTCGGCCTGGTGGGCCGCTACATCCGCATGAGCCTGCAGGACACGCCGAAGTTCCTGGAGATGGAGCAGCGTCTGGAAAGCAAGGCCTGCGCGACGCCATCACCGATCCGCGAACTGCTGACCCAGCACTGGCGTGCCGTGCTCATCGGCATCGGCGTGACCTGCCTGAACGCGGTGGCCTTCTACCTGCTGCTGAGCTACATGCCCACCTACCTGTCCAACGAGATGGGCATGAGCGAGCGGGATTCGTTCATCGCCTCGACGGTGTCGCTGGCCACCTACATCGGCCTGATCTTCCTCATGGGCCGGCTGTCCGACCACTTTGGCCGCAAGGCCATGCTGGTGGTCGCCTCGCTGCTGTTCCTGGGCCTGACCGTGCCGCTGTTCAGCCTGCTCGACCACCAGCCGCTGTTGGTGATCCTGGCGATCCAGATCCTCTTCGGCGCGATGCTGGCGATGAACGACGGCACCTTGCCGTGCCTGCTGGCCGAGATCTTCCCGACCCGGGTGCGCTTCAGTGGCTTCGCCCTGAGCTTCAACATCGCCAATGCGTTGTTCGGGGGGACCGCGCCGTTCATCGCTACCTGGCTGATCCAGCTGACGGGCAACAAGCTGGCGCCGGCCGGGTACCTGCTGGCGGCGGCCGCGGTGGCCCTGGTGGCGATGCTGGCCTGTCGGGAGACGGCGCACCGGGCGTTGAAGGACTGAAACCAGGGGATGAAGGGCAAGCCTCATACCCCTTCAATGCAACGAAGCCTGCCGCCGCTCACCCAGCGGCGACAGGCCGAAGAAGCGGCTGTAGCTCTTGGAGAAATGCGCAGGCGAGGTGAAGCCGCAGGCCAGGGCGATCTCGCGTACCTGCGCATCGCTGCGCAGCAGCAGCTCCCGGGCCCGTGACAGGCGCAGCTCCAGGTAGTACTGGCTGGGCGTGCGCTGCAGGTACTTGTGGAACAGCCGCTCCAACTGGCGCACGGTCACGTCGTTGAGGCTGGCCAGCTCCTCCAGGCCCAGCGGCTCCTCCAGGTTGGCCTCCATGATCGCCACCACCTGGCTGAGCTTGGGCTGGGCCGTACCCAGGAGGGTACGCAGGGGTACCCGCTGGCGCTCGCGCTCGCCACGTACACGATCGCACAGCAGCAGTTCGGCGGCCTTGGCGGCGATGGCCAGGCCGTCATCTTGGCGCGCCACCAGCTGCAGCATCATGTCCATGGCGGCCACGCCACCGGAGCAGGTGTAGCGGTCGCGGTCCAGCTCGAACAGCTGGTTGGAGATGATGATGCCGGGAAAGCGCTCCTTCAGCGCCTCGATGTCTTCCCAATGGATGGTGCAACGGTAGCCCTTGAGCAGGTCGGCCCGCGCCAGCAGATGGCTGCCGGTGCAGATGCCGCCCAGCGGCACGCGCTGGCGCGCCAGTTGGCGCAGCCAGTCGATCAGTGGCCGGGTGCTGCGGTCGTTGCTGATCGGGTTGGCGCCCACCACGAACAGGGCGTCGAGCGCCGGGGCATCGGCGATGCCGTGGTCGGGCAGGATGCGCATGCCGTTGCTGGCGGTGACCGGGTCGGGGGTGGCGGCGATGAGCACACTGCGAAACAGGGTGCGCCGGGCGGCCAGGTTGGCCATGCGCAGGGTCTCCACCGCCGAGGCCAGGCCGATGGTGGTGAAGTTGGGCAGCACCAGGAAACCGTAGGTCCTGGGGGCGGTTGGGGAGGGCTGGAGCATGTCCGATCTTCCTGTGCAGGCTGAGGTATCGTTCGTCAGGGCAGAGAAAATCGAGCCTCGAGGTGTTTGTTGTCGTGGGTCGTGGCGGCCTGATAGTACACCTGTATGGCAGGCGCCGGAATGCACCGCTGAGCGGGTGCAGCCATGCCCGGGAAGAGCAGCGCTACAGCGCTGCGCCCCGGCGCCTGGCCCACAGCCAGTGGTCCAGGCTCAGGCGACCGGCACCCTTGAGCAGCAGCGGCAGCAAGGCCACCAGGTAGATCAGCGGCAGCTTGAAGTTGCCGTGGCCCTGGTCGGTGATCGCATAGCCTTGCGCCAGCTCTGCCAGGCTCGACCAGTGTGCCGGCCAGTGCACGGCGGCGATCGCCACCAGGGTCACCACCATCAGTACCGCCGAGGCCAGGCGGGTGCCCAGGCCGAGCAACAGCAGCAGCGGGCAGAGCAGCTCGGCCCACAACGACAGTTGCCAGTTCAGGTCTGGCGGCAACAGGTCGAAGGGGAAGGGAAAGCTCGCTTGCAGGTCGGCGAACCAGTTGCTGCCGTTGAATTTTTCCCAGCCGGATTCGAAGAACTCCCAGGCCAGGAACAGCCGTAGCGGCAGGTCGGCGCTCCATTGGCCGAAACGCTCGAGGGTGGCGAAGGTGCGGGTCAGGGTGGTCATGGTGGGCATCTCGCAATCAGCAGGAAGGGACGGCTACAGCGCGACGCTTGCGCTGGGCCAGCTTGGCGGTGAACTTGAGGGCGATGGCGGCGAACATCAGGGCGAAGGCCAGCGGGTACCAGCCGCCCATGGGGATGCGCTTGTAGAACGACAGGCAGAACACTGCCGCCAGGGCCCAGCTGCCGGTGCTGTGCAGGGCCTTCCACGGGCCGGCGCCGAGCAGGCGCATGGGGGCCTTGAACGAGGTCAGGGTCAGCAGCAGGAGGAACAGGTAGCCGACCGTGCCCGGCAGGCTGGAGGTGACCGTGCGACCTGCCCAGAACAGTTCGGGGTACTGCCGGGCATAGAGGTAGATGAGTACGGCGTGCACGCTGTGCGAGAAGGCGAAGGCCAGCCCCAGGTAGCGCCGCTCACGCAGCAGGCGTCGGCTGCTGGTCCCGGGCAGCAGGGTGACCAGCGACGAGGCGAGGAAGGCCAGCAGGAACAGCGCGAAGGAGCTGCGCGCCGTGGCGCGGATGGCGCTGCGCAGGCCGTCCGAGCCCAGTGGGTGGGCGGCCAGTACCACGGCGGTCATCAGCAGGGTCAGGCCGGCCAGGGCGGCGAACAGCCTCCAACCGGAGGGTAGGGCGGAAGGTTTCATGCGTGAGGCTCCCAGGGTGTCCGGCGACGGCGGGGGCTGTCGCCTTGATGTGTCCGGGAGTGTGCGGGGGCGGGGTATCTGCAGTGTGTCGGTGGGCTGGGGGTTGTGTATCGTTGTGTAGAGGTTGGTGCCTAGGTGGCCGTGCATTGGGGCTGCAAAGCAGCCCCAGGTGCTGTAGCGGTGGCTTTGCTCGCGAAGGGGAAGGTCGCTTTCACCTCAACTCGACCTGGGCACAGAGCCCGCCACCTGCCCGGTTGCTCAGGGTCAGTTGCCCGCCCATGGCCTGGGTCAGTTGCTGGGCGATGGCCAGCCCCAGGCCGGTACCGCCGGTACTGCGGTTGCGCGAACCCTCGACCCGGTAGAACGGCTTGAGCACCTCGTCCAGCTCGTCGGCGGGAATACCGGGTCCGTCGTCGAGTACGCATATCCGCGTGACACCATCTCGATGGCTGACCTCCAGCTGCGCCGCCCCGGCGAACTTCAGGGCATTGTCCACCAGGTTCACCAGCACCCTGCGCAAGGCATGGGGGCGGGTATGCAGGGTGACATCGGTACTGCCGAGGCGCTCGACCTGCGCGCCGCTGTCCTGGTAGTCGAACACCAGGCTGTCGAGCAAGGCATCGAGGTTGACCCGGCAGGGCGCCTCGGTACTGCTGTCCATGCTGCGGGCATAGGCCACGCCTTCGCGCACCAGATGCTCCATGGCCGTCAGGTCGCTCCACAGCTTGTCCTTCTCCAGGCCGTCGTCCATCACCTCGACCCGCAGCTTCATCCGCGTGATCGGCGTCTGCAGGTCGTGGGAGATGGCCGCCAGCAGTTGCATGCGCTCCTTGAGGTAGGCGCTGATACGCGCCTGCAGGGCATTGAAGGCCACGGCGGCGTAGCGCACCTCGCGAGGGCCGCTTTCGTCCAGCTGTGGGCCTGGCCGGTCCGGGTCGAGGTCGTCCACCGCCCTGGCCAGGCGGGTCAGCGGGCGGATCGCCAGGCGTACCGCTAGCCAGGTGCAGAGCAACAGCAGCACCAGTTGAACCAGCAGCACCACCGGCAACCACGACGCCAATGGCACGCCCGCCGGGGTGACGTCGATGGTCAGCGGCGCGCCGTCGGCCAGGCGCAGGTGTACCTGGAAATGCGCATGCGGGCCGGGAATCTCCTGGAAGGTCAGGGCATAGTCCTGGCCGATCGCCTTGACGATCGACTCGGCAGCCATGGGGGGCGCCTCGCTGGGCATGGCCTGGCCGGCTTCGCCCTGGTCCAGCCGGTAGCGGTAGCTGTGGCGCGCCAGGCGCGGCAGCCAGGTGGCGCGCTCGGCAGCCGGCAAGCGGTCGAGGATGGCCACCGAGGTGGCCACGTCCAGTTCCAGGTTGCTCAGCATCATCGAGCGGCTGCTGATGTAGCGCTCGTAGAACTGCAGGCTGAACGACAGCCCGTAGGCCAGTACCAACCCGGTGAGGAAGATCAGGGCCAGGCGCGAGGCCAGGGTACGTGGCCACCTCATGACGGCGACTCGAGCAACTGCACCGGCAGGGAGAACACGTAGCCCTCGCTGCGCACGGTCTTGATGCAGGTCGGCTCGCGGGCATCGTCGCCCAGGCGCTGGCGCAGGCGGCTGACCAGCAGGTCGATGGAGCGGTCGAAGATGTCCGCCTCGCGGCCCTGGGTCAGGTTGAGCAGTTGCTCGCGGCTGAGTACCCGCTGCGGATGGTCGAGAAACACCCGCAACAGGCGGTATTCGGCGCCGCTCAGGGCTACCAGCGTGCCTTGGGTGTCGAGCAGGTGGCGGGCGGTGGTGTCCAGGCGCCAGTGGCCGAAGCCGATCAGTCGGCTGCTTTCGCTGATGGTCAGGTTGGGCGGCAGCATCCGCGTGCGGCGCAGCACGGCGTTGATCCGCGCCAGCAGCTCGCGAGCGGAGAACGGCTTGGTCAGGTAGTCGTCGGCGCCCATCTCCAGGCCGATGATGCGGTCGGTCTCGTCGTTGCGGGCGGTGAGCATCAGCACCGGCGTATTGCGATGCTTGCCGGCGCGCAGTTCGCGGCACAGCAGCAGGCCGTCGTCGCCGGGCATCATGATGTCGAGGACGATCAGGTCGACGCTGTTAGCCTCGAGGAACGTACGCATCTGCCGGCCATCGGCGACGATGCTGGTGCGCAGGCCGTTCTTCTTCAGGTAGTTGCCGACCAACTCGCGGATTTCCCGGTCGTCGTCGACGATCAGGATGTGATCGACGTGTTCCATCGGAGGGTTCCTGTCTGGGTGGGATGGGCGCAGTGTACCGGGGGCGGGGGCGCTTGCCTGCGGGGTTTTGTATTGCAGTGTATCCCGCGCCGCCAGGGATACAGGAAGAAGCACGTCGCCCGCTGCTTGGACACATCCGCGATACCTGGCGAGCGTGAAATGGCTCTCGACCGGGGAGATTCCACTCCCCACCTGCAAACCTTGCACAGGAGAGATGCCATGAACTTCAAGACCTTCGCCAGCGCCAGCCTGTTCGCCGTGCTCGGCCTCGGTGCCATCGCCGCCCAGGCTGCGACCAGCCCGACGGAAGACAGCCGGGTGATGCAGTACCGCTATGGCGACCGGCTGGACGTACAAAAAGTCCTGTCGGTGATGGACGACCCGAGCAATGCCTGCGGGGTGGTCAACACCCGCATGGACTACCTGGACTCCCAGGGCCGGCACCAGAGCGTGGAGTACCGCACCTACGCCACTGGCGGTTGCCATGAAAGCTGATCGACGCTTGTTGCTGAAGGCCGGCGGCGTGCTGCTGGCGCTGACGGGGCTGGGCCTGGCCGGCCAGTTGTTGGCCCGCGACAGCTACGGCGCCATGCCGTCGCTGTCTGGCGCCAGCGCCTGGCTCAACTCGCCGCCGCTGGACACCGAGGCGCTCAAGGGCAAGGTGGTGCTGGTGGACTTCTGGACCTGGGACTGCATCAACTGCCAGCGCAGCCTGCCGCATGTCGACGACTGGGCACGGCGCTATGCCGACCAGGGGCTGGTGGTGGTCGGTGTGCACACGCCGGAGTACGACTACGAGCACGACATCGGCCAGTTGCGCCGACAGGTGGCCAGGCTCGGCATCGGCTATCCGGTGGCGGTGGACAACGACTACCGGGTCTGGAACGCCTGGGGTAACCAGGCCTGGCCGGCCCATTACTTCGTCGATCGCCAGGGGCAGGTGCGCCATGTGCATTTCGGGGAGGGTGACTATGGCGGGCAGGAGAAGGTGATCCAGGCGTTGTTGGATGAGCGATTACCCAGCCCTTCGGACCGAGTCGGCCACGAATGATGCCCCTTGCAGGGGCCGGGTTGAGGCTTGTTCTGATGCTGGGGCGCGAAGCGCCCCCGCTTTCACAGGAAACTGGCGAAGTGCGCCTGCATCCGACCGGCATCCGCCACCCGCCCGCTGAACAGCTCGAACGCCTTCACCGCCTGGAACACCGCCATGCTCCCGCCGTCCAGCGTGCGGCAGCCCAGGGCCCGGGCATGGCGCAGCAGTTCGGTCTCCAGGGGGAAGTAGATGATTTCCGCCACCCATAGCCGGGCGTGCAGCAGCTCTACTGGCACCGGTGTGCCAGGCAGCTTGGCCATGCCCACCGGCGTGGTGTTGACCAGGCCGTCGGCGGTCGCCAGTGCATCGGCCAGGTCCGTGCCCAGCACGGCGCGATCGTTGCCGAAGCGGGCTTGGAGATTGTCCACCAGCGCCTGGGCACGGGCGCTGTCCACATCGAACAGCACCAGCCGCCGAACCCCTTCGCCGAGCAAGGCATGGGCCACCGCCGAGCCCGCGCCACCGGCGCCCATCTGTACCACCTGGTGTCGCGCCACGTCCGCCAGGCCACGCCGGAAGCCTTCGGCGAAGCCCAGGCAATCGGTATTGTGGCCGACCCGCTTGCCATCCTTGAGCACCACGGTATTCACCGCACCGATGCCGCGGGCCTCCTCCGACAGTTCGTCGAGCAGCGGCAGGATCGCCTGCTTGAAGGGGTAGGTGATGTTCAGCCCGGTGAAGCCGGTGTGCTGGGCGGCCTCGAGCAGGCCGGGCAGGGCGCTGTCGTCCAGGCCCAGTTGGTCGGCATCGATCAGCCGGTAGAGGTAGCGCAGGGCCTGGGCATCGCCTTCGCGTTCGTGCAGCGCCGGGGTGCGTGAGGCCTGGATGCCGCGGCCGATCAGCCCGGCGAGGATGCTCGGGCGGTTCATGCGGCCTGCTCCCCGAGCAACCGGGCGAAGTGTGCCAGAGCCAGGCGGTAGCCGTGGCTACCCAGGCCGCAGATGACCCCGATGGCGATCGACGACACGAACGAGATGTGCCGGAACGGCTCGCGTTTGTGCACATTGGACAGATGCACCTCGATCACCGGCAGTTCGCTGGCCACCAGGGCGTCACGGATCGCCACCGAGGTGTGGGTCCAGGCACCGGGGTTGATCAAGATTCCGGCACAACGGCCGCGGGCAGCGTGGATCCAGTCGATCAGCTCGCCTTCGTGGTTGGTCTGGCGGAACTCGATCTGCAGGCCCAGCGCGTGCGCGCTGTCGGCGCAGCCGTGGGCCAGGTCGGCAAGGGTTTCATGGCCGTAGTTGGCCGGCTCGCGGGTGCCGAGCAGGTTCAGGTTGGGGCCGTTGAGCACGAGGATCAAGGGTGTCATGGCGGGCATCGCTTTGTTGTTGTTGGATGCCTGATAATTGTACTACCTGGTTAGTTTCGTCAATTGAGGGGCACCGTTGGCGAATGAAAGTGGGCGATTATCGAACGCAGCGGGGTTGCCTGAACCAACCCCGCCGCGAAGAGCACGCCGGGTACAGCGCCTAACCGAGCTCCTTGACCGCCTGAGGCTGCTGGCTGCCGCAGCTTTCGTCATGCAGCGAGATCCGCGAGGTTTCCGGCAGGGCCAGCCCTCCCACCAGCGCTACCAGGGCGATGACCACCAGGTAGAACGCCGGCGCCAGGCTGCTGCCGGTCTGGCTGATCAGCCAGGTGGCCACCAGCGGTGCGGTGCCGCCGAACAGGGTGTAGGCCACGTTGTAGGTGATTGCCGAGGCGGTGTAGCGGGTGCGGGTCGGGAAGCTCTCCGAGAGCAGCGCGGCGGTGACCACACCGCTGAGCAGGGCGCCGATCGCCAGCAGGATCACCCCCAGCAGCGCCCCGGACAGCGACCCGGAACTGGCCAGCCAGTAGGCCGGGAACACCGCCACCATCACCCACAGGCAGGTGAAGCCGATGGTCCGGCGCCGGCCGACCCGGTCGGAAAAGGCCCCGGCCAGCGGGCAGCCGACGGCAGCGAACAGCAGGGCCACGGTGGACACCAGCAGCGACTGGGCGCGGGTCAGGTTGCCGACCATCTGCAGGTAGGTGGAGAAGTAGGTGGTGAACATGTAGAACGACAGCGCCGTCAGCGAGATGAACGCTCCGAGGTTGCGGATCGCCCGGCCATGGTGGCGCAGGGTTTCCTTGAGCGGCGAATGGGCGTGCTCTTTACCCTGCTTGCCCTGCGCCATGGCTTCGCGGAACGCCGGCGTTTCCTCCATGCGCCAACGCAGGTAGAGGCCGACCAGCCCCAGGGGCGCGGCCACCAGGAAGGGAATGCGCCAACCCCAGGCGTTCATCGCCTCGGGCGACAGGCTGGCTTCCAGGGCGTAGGCGATCACGGCCGCGCAGGCGAAGGCGGAGAAGGTCGAGACAGGGACGAAGCTGCCATAGAAGGCGCGCTTGTCGTTGGGGGCATGTTCCATCAGGTAGGCACAGGCGCCGGCGTATTCGCCGCCGGCGGAAAAGCCTTGCAGGCAGCGGGCCAGGGTCAGCAGCGCCGGGGCGGCCAGGCCGATGCTGGCGTAGGTCGGCAGCAGGCCGATCAGGGTGGTGGAGCCAGCCATCAGCAGGATCGTCAGCGACAGGATGCGCTTGCGCCCCAGGCGGTCGCCCAGCGCGCCGAAGACGATGCCACCCAGCGGACGCAGGGCGAAGGCCACGGCGAACACGGCGAAGGTCTTGAGCAGGGCGACACTGGCATCGCCGCTGGCGAAGAATTGGCTGGCGATCAGGGTGGCGAGGAAACCATAGACGGCGAAGTCGAACCATTCGACGAAGTTGCCGATGGCCGAGGCGGCGATCACCCGGCGCAGGGTGGCGGGGGATACCTCATGGGGTGCGGGCATGCGGATGCTCTCCGGTCTGGGTAGGCAGCCTGGACGGAAGTGGCGCGGTCAGGCCGCGCCATCGTTGTTGTCTGGCCCAGTAGACCGGCAGCGGGGGGCGGGTGCTTCTTCATGGGCGACATCGGGATGCCTGTTTCGACCGCCGTACCGGTCTTCCGTGGCGCGAAGCGGCCCCAAGGCAGGGGCCTCAGCCAGCCCTCGCCTGGCCCCTCAGAAGCGCAGGTCCATGGCCACCTCGAACGTCCGCGGCGCGCCCATGTAGTACTGCCCGCCATAGGCCTGCTTGGCATACAGCTCATCGGTCAGGTTGCGCACCCGTGCGGTGAGCGCGGTGTGTTCGTCCAACCGGTAGCGGGCGAAGGCGCCCAGCAGGGTGTAGGCCGGTGCCTTGAGGGTGTTGGCATTATCGGTGTACACCGAGTCGACATAGCGCGCATCCATCCCCACCGCCCAGGCCGGGCCGAAGCTGTAGGTCAGCCACAGGTTGCCGACGTTGGCCGGCACGTTCACCGGGGCATTGCCCTTGCGCGACACCGACACGCCATTGACTGCCTCGTTGAATTCGTCGTACTGCGCGTCGACATAGGCATAGTTGGCCTCGGCCAGCAGTTGCGGCGTGACCTGCAGGCGCGCGGACAGCTCGATGCCGCGAGAGGTCTGCTGGCCGGCCTGGACGGTCAGGTTGGGATCGCGGGAATCGCGCACGGCGAAATCCTTGCGCACGATCTGGTACACCGCCACGGTCGCCGCGCCACGCCCGTCGAGGAAGTCGAACTTGCTGCCGGCCTCCCACTGCTCGCCCTTGGACAGGTCGAACAGGCCCACGTTGGAGTAGGTCGCCGAGGCCAGCGAGCCGGCAGGCAGGTCGGCGGAGGTGCTGTACTGCAGGTAGACGCTGGCCGAAGGTGTCAGCTCGTAGGTCAGCCCCACACGGCCGCTCAGCGGCTCCCAGCGCCGTTCGAAGAACGCCGGGCTGGTGGGCGTGACCGTGCCATAGTTGGTCACCTCCATGTCCAGGTAGTCGTAGCGCAGGCCGGTGAGCAGGGCCAGGCGTTCGGTCAGCTGCAAGCGGTTCTCGGCGAACAGGGCACGGTTGGTCACCTCGTGGCGGCGTTGCTTGGTGAGGCCCGCGTTCACCCCGGGGATGTCATCGAAGCTGCCCGGATCGAAATGCTCCGGGTCGACCACGTCGCTCCAGCTGCCGGAGGTCGGGTACAGGGTCTGGCGCATGCGCGAGTAGTCCAGGCCCAGCGACCACTGGCTGGCCAGGCCCAGCACCTGGTTGTCGTGGCGCAGCTCTACTCGGTCGCCCAGCACGTTCTGCTGGTGGCGCTGCAGGTAGGGGCTGGCGCGCACGACCTTGCCGTCGTTGTCGTAGCGGTAGCTTTCGAGGTTGCGATAGTCGCGCTCGGCGTTGTAGTGGTACAGGGTGTTCTGCACGCTGGTGCTGTCGCCGAGCTGGTAATCGAGGATCGAGCGCACCCAGCGCACCCGCTGTTCGTAGCGGCCGTCGCCGACGTTGTAGTTCTCGAAGCGGCGGCTCTTGTCGATCTTCATGGTGCTACGGCCCGGCAGGATCGGCGAGCCCCAGTAGGGGCTGTCTTCCTTGTCCTCCTGGTACTCCAGCGCCAGGGTATGGGTGAGGTTGGGCGACAGGTCGCTGAGCACGGAGAAGGCCAGGCTGTCGGTCCAGCGTTCGTTGCGGTCGACATAGCCGTTGCCATGTCCGTGGCTGAAGTCCAGGCGGGCGAAATGCCGGGCATCGGCGGGGTTGTCGGCCAGGGCCTGGTTGATGCCGAAGGCGATCTCGGAATCATCGTAGCTGCCATAGCGCAGCCGGCCGTCGAAGGTCTGTGCGTCGCGGCTGGCCAGCTTGCTGATGTAGTTGATCGAGCCGCCCACGGCGCCGGCGCCATGCAGGAACGACGACGGCCCGCCGATCAGCTCGACGCGGTCGATCACCCAGGCGTCCAGCGGGCGGGTGGCGCTGCTGTAGCCAAGGTTGATGCCGTTGAACAGCTGGGTGACCTGGTTCTGGGTGAAGCCCCGGTAGGACACGAAGCCGCCATAGCCTGGGTTGGCCGAGGCGTTCACTCCGGTCATGGCATTGATCACGTCCTGGGTGTCCTTGGCGCCGCGCGCCTCGATCACGTTGCGGTCCGAGACGCTCACCGAGGCGGGTGTCTGCCGTGCCGTCAGGCCAAGCCGCGAGCCGGTGCGGATCGGTTCGTCCAGTTGCACGCCCGAGGGGGCTTCGCGTTCGCCATCGACGGTGGTGACGGTCAGTTCGATGGGCGCAGGGGCCGCCCAGGCAGAGGTGCAGGTGCCCAACAGGAGCACCAGGGAGGTGTTGCGAATCATGTTGTTGTGTCTTCCACACAAAGGTGATGGCTGACCGGCCGCGCACGCCAGTGCGCCCGGCCAAGGTCAGGCGTAGGTTGCTGCTGCGGGAAGGACGGCGGGGGAGGCGCGAGGATTGAGGGCCGGGCGCAGGTCGCGCGGCGGCGGCTGCGCCCAACTGCGTACGACGATAGGTGAGGGGGCGTTGCCCTGGCGCGCGGCGAAGGACCAGCCGGCAGTGGACAGCGGGACAGCCAGGGCGAAGGACGAGCACACCGGGCAGTCGAGCTGGGCCATGTGCGCATCGCCGCCAGCACCGGCCAGGTCGATGGCCGGGCCATGGTCGCTGGACACCGAGCAGAAACCACCTTCCAGCCCGGCCAGGCGCAGGCCGTTCATCTGGCCGTGGTGCAGGCCGCACAGCAATAGGCTGAACAGGACGCTGGCGTAGAGCGTCCAGGCGGTCAGCGAGCGTGTCCGGCGGGAGGTTTTCATGGCGGCGAATCTATCATTCGGATGGATCGCCGGGATAGAGGGCCGGTGTGGTGGATTGTCGCAATGCCGGTTGGGGGCGGCTAAAGCCGGCCCTGCTTCAGGCCGAACGCCGCGCCGGCTCGGTTTGGGCCTCCGCGATGACCTGTTCGCGTCGCACGCCATCGTCTGCAAAGCCTTGACTGATGCTCCGTTGACGTATCAGGCCGCCCGCTCCAGCACATCCAGCAAGTCGGCGAACGCCAGCGACAGCATGTGCCGCGGTGCCAGGTGCACCAACGGTATCGCGGCCTCGTGGGACTCTCGCATCTTGATCGAGCTGCCCAGGTACACCGGCAGCACCGGCAAGCCTTCGGCGCGCAACTGATCGATCAGGGTCTGGTGCAGGGCGGTGCGTCCGGCGAACTGGTTGACCACCACGCCCTCGACCTGAAGCGCCGTATTGTGGTCCTGGCGCAGCTCCTCCACCTCAGCCATGACACTGCGCAGCGCCTGGTACGAAAAACGGTCGCAATCGAACGGGATCAACAGGCGTTCGGCCGCCACCAGGGCGCTGAAGGTGTAGAAATTCAACGCCGGCGGGGTATCGATGTAGATCCGCTCGTAGTCCTCGGCGAGCGCCACCAGCAGCTTGCGCAGCTTGTTGATCTTGAACTTGCTCTGCAGGTGTGTCTGCAGGTCGGTCAGGTCCGGGCTGGCGGTGATCAGGTGCAGGTTGTCGTAGCGGGTCTCGGTGATCGCCACGCGGTTCTTCTTGCCGGCCGCCGTGGCGCAGAGGGTCTGGCGGAAGAAGTCGGTGATGCCCGAGGGGATCGCGTCGCCGGCAAGCCCCGTGAGGTAGTAGGTGGCGTTGGCCTGGGGATCGAGGTCGACCAGCAGTGTCCGGTAACCTTCGGCGGCGCTGGCGGCGGCGAGGTTGCAGGCGATGCTGGACTTGCCGACGCCACCTTTCTGATTGAATACGACACGACGCATGGACAGTTCATCCCTGAATGGAAAATGTCAGAACAGGGACAATCCTATGAAGCAAAGATGACAGTATTAAGACAAGACTTGTTACATCTACCGCGCGTCACACCGGCCTCTACGCCTCGCCAGGCGCGACCTTCACTCGGTTGCGTCCATCCTGCTTGGCCGCATACAGCGCCCGGTCCGCCCGGCTGAGCGTATCGGCCGGCGTATCCGTGCCCGTCGCTTGCCAGTGGGCGATGCCCAGGGAAACGGTCACCGCACCTACCGGCTCGATGGGCGTGTCCTGCACGCACAGGCGCAGGCGCTGCGCCACGCTGGTGGCGACCTCCAGGCTGGCCCCCGGCAGCAGCATGAGGAACTCCTCGCCACCGGTGCGGCACAGGACGTCGCCCTCCCGGCAACAGCCGCGCATCAGCTCCGCCAAGCGGCGCAATACCTGGTCGCCGATATCGTGGCCGTGGCCATCGTTGATGCGCTTGAAATGATCGACATCCAGCACCACTGCGCAGAAGTCGCGCCCTTCGGCCTCCAACTGTGCCAGGCTGAGCTCCAGGCTGCGGCGGTTGCCCAGCCCTGTGAGCGGGTCGGTCTGGGCGTCCTGGCGCAGCCTGCCTATGCGCTCTTGCAGCAGGTTCAGGCCGAACAGCAAGGCGCGCTTGAGTTCGGCGGCCTCGAAATACCAGGCCCTGACCTGGTGCAGGTGCGCCGCGGTTCCGACCCTGTCCAGTGCCCGTGCGCCGGCGGCCAGTTGCCAGAGCGGGCGGGTGATGGCCAGGGCCAGCCACCACAGGGCCAGGCTGCCGGCCAAGGCGAGCGGCACGGAAATGTCGATGACATCGAGGATCAGCTGGCGCAGCGGGACCACGGTCTGTGCCAGGGGCTGTTGGGCCACCACGCCCCAACCGGTGCTTGGCACCGTGGCGAAGCCTGCGAGCATTTCCACGCCATCGCTGTTGACCACCTGCTGGGTGCCACTGTTTAGGGTGGCGAGCTGGTCGACCAGGATGTTGCCCTTGACCAGCGTACCGACGCGCTGGGCGTCCGGGTGATAGAGCAGGCGCCGGTTGCGATCGACCACATAGAGGTAGGAGCCGTCCTTGTAGAAGTGTTCGCCGAGCAGGCTGTTGAAGATGTTCTGTTCACGCAGGTACAGGCTGCCGCCCACATAGCCCAGGTACTTGCCGTGGCTGTCGAAGATCGGCTGCGACAAGGCCACCACCAGGTTGTCGGCCACCGAGAGGAAGGGCATGGACACCAGCGTCTGTCGCTCCCGCAGCGCCTCCAGTGCGCCAGGCGTCTGCAGGCGGGTGCCGAGCATCTTGCGCAGCGGTGCTGGCGAGATCGCCCGCAGCACACCCTGGGCATCGACCACGAATACCGAGTTGAAGACATTGCCCTGCTGCATCAGGCGTTCGGTTTCTGCCTGCAGCGCCATGGGTTCATCCAGTCGCTGTCCTTGCAGCTGGGCGCTGACGGCCAACTGCTGCAGCGTGCTGCCGAGGAAGGTCTCGGTGATCGACGCCAGTTTCGCCGCATAGACACGGTTGGCCTCCAGGGCGTGGTCGATCAGTAACTGGCGTTGTACCCGGTAGCTGGCAAAGTAGCTGGTCAGCAGCATCACCACGGCGGTGAGTGCGCAGAGAACGAGGATCAGCGTGCGCAGATCCAGGCGCAGGCCTTTCTTGGCGTGTGGCAATCCTGACCTCATCGATGGGGGAAGGGGATAACCTTACCTGTTATGAGGGATGGCGGCTATCGGTACAGCGCAGGGCTGCGCGCAGTGTCGTATCAGTCGTCGGTTGTCTCCAGCCCGGCCAGGTCTTCCTCTATCTGCTGCATGCGTTCCTGGGCCCGTGCCTGGGCCTTTTCATCGTTGGCGCTTTCACGCATCAGGCGGGTCAGTTTCTCGCTGAGCCGCTGGCCTTCCTCGGTTTCGTTCAGCGCCCTGGCCTTCACGGGGTCGTGGGTCGCTGCGACGATGGTGTCGAACTCGGCATCGTCGAAGTGCTTCTCGCTGTAGAGCTTGAACAGGTCCTGGCGCTGGTCCTGCACCGTCAGGTGCTTGCGCAGCACGCCCTCGATCGCGTCCTTGGAGAGTTGCGGGTGGGTCTTGGTCAGCAACGTGGCCATCCTGTCGATATTGTGATCGTAGGCCTCCTGCAAGGGCAGGTTGGCCAGGATCTGCTCTTCACGGGTGGGCTTCTGGTCGCAGGCGGCGAGAACGCCGAGCAAGAGCAAGGGCAGCAGTGGGCGAAGGCGTGGCATCGGGTGGCCTTGGGCGCGTGGTGGGAGGGGACCGCCTGGCACCATACCATCAATCGGGCGGCTCGTTCAGGCGATGGGCCTTGCGGCCTGCTGTCAGAATCCACCTGTCAGTGGATACTCGACGGCCAGGCGAATCTGGTCGGCATCCAGCTCCGCCTGCGCGGTGTTGCCCCGGTGCACGTTGTGCCGCAGCGAGAACGCCGTGCCCTTGGCCTTGCCGCCCTGTACCACGTATCGCGCCTCCAGGTCGCGCTCCCAGTGCTTGCCGCCCTTGCCGTAGCCCAGGTAGGCGTAGCCTCCGTTGGGGTCGGCATGGCTGCCGTCGATGTCGAAGCCACGCACGTACAGGGCGCTCAGGTTCAGCCCTGGTATTCCGTAGGCGCCCATGTCCAGGTCGTACCGCGCCTGCCAGGACTTTTCATTGGGGGCGTTGAAATCGGACAGCTGCACGGCGTTGCCGATGAAGATCGCACCACGGGTTACGTAGTCGAACGGGGTATCGCCATCCACCTGCTGCCAACCGAGGCTGAAGGTATGCGGCCCTTGGCGGTAGCGCGAGACCAGGCTCCAGGTGGTGTTGTCGATGCGCCCGGAGAGGGCCTTGCCGGTGTCGGTGGTGCGGTACAGGTTCAGGTCCAGGCTCAGGCTGCGTCGGTCATCCAGGGCATGGCTGAGGGTGCTGCCGAGGTAGTGCTGGTTCCAGGTGTCTGCGTAGCGCGAGGTGTAGAGGCTGGCACTGAATGCGGCGTCAGGGTTCCACACCGCGCCTGCGAGGTCGACGCTGTCGCCCTGGCGGGCATTGGAGTAGTTCACCACGAAGCCTTGGTCGTGGCTCGACGCATGGCGGTCGGTGCTTTCGTTGAAGTGTCCGGCCACCAGCTTGAGCGTGTCGATGTCGTTGCTGCTGAGGAAGAAACCGGTGGCGGTCTCGGGCAGCAGGCGGCTGTCGGAGGAACTGAACACCGGGGTCTTCACCCGTTGCTCGCCATAGGCCAGCACGGTGTTGGCTACGCGCAGCTTCACCGCTGCGCCACCGCGGCTGTATTCGTTCTTGGGGTGACCTTGGTTGTCCACGCCCAGCAGCCGGGCCTTGCCGGCGCGGCCGCCACCGCTGTCGAGTTGCACGCCGAAGTAGGCGTGGGCATCGACGCCGACTCCGACCAAGCCTTGGGTGAAGCCAGATTGAAAGGTGCCCATCAGGCCGTAGGCCCATTCCTCGGCCTTGCCGTTGCGTTCGGCGCGAGGCTTGTAGGCGTTGCGTGCGCTGCTGTTGCGTGCGCCATGGCGATAGTCGCGCTGGTCGAACACGCTGCGGTTGAGCAGGTGCCAGTTGCTGTCTTCGACAAAGCCTTTGGATTGGTATTGGGCGGAGTCGGCCAAGGCCAGCGGCGCACACAGGGCGCTGGCCAGAAGCGCAGGGACGGTGCGTCGCGGCATGGAGCGCTGCGAAAACAGGTGGATCGAGGCGTCGGGCATTCAGAAGTACTTGAGCCAGGCGATGTCGCGGCGACGGGATTTCAGGCGCGCGAACCCGCGCACTGGCAGGTACAGTGCCACGGCCAGCAGAATCGCGGTAAGCCATACCGCACCGATGCCGTCGAAGCCGAAGTAGTCGCCCTGGTTCAGGCCGAACAGGGCGACGCAGGCCAGGTACAGGAGCTTCAGCACATACAGGTGCAGCAGGTAGAAGAACATCGGCGCAGCACCGAACACCGCCAGCACACCGATCCAGCGCGCCTGGCCTGCGCGCTCGAAACCGCGCAGCAGGAGCAGCCCGAAGCCCAGGGTCAGGGCCAGGAACAGCAGCGACGGTGGGTACTTGGTGATGTTGAAGAAGCTCATCAGGGTCTGCACCAGGGTCGGGTAGCCGCTCCAGGGCGCTTCGCCGTAGCCGTTGAGCAGGCGCAGCGCGATGAAACCGAGCAGGGCGAGGGCGCCGGCCAGCAGCAGGCGGTGCTGGCGCGTGCCGGCATCGCTGCCGCGTGCGAACCACGGGCCCAGGCCATAGCCCAGGGCGATCACGCCGATCCACGGCAGCACCGGGTAGGAAGTGCGCAGGCGAAGGGTTTCGGAGAACGCCAGCCAGCCACGGTCATGCAGGATGGCCCAGGGCACGTGCATCATCGACCCTTCGGCGACGTGCAGCCCATCGAGCAGGTTGTGCCCGGCGACGATGAGCGCGCCGATGGCGATCAACGCCGCGCGCGGCAGCCAGACCAGCAGCGACAGGGCGATCATGCTCAGGCCGATGGCCCAGATCACCTGCAGGTAGATCACGCTTGGCGGCAGTTGGAAGGTCCAGGCGAAGTTGACCAAGGTGAATTCCAGCGCCACGAGGAACAGGCCACGCTTGAACAGGAACGCCGAGACGTCGCCACGGCCCTGGTGCTTCTCGCCGTAGAGCCAGGCACTGAGGCCGGTCAACAGCACGAACACCGGCGCACACAGGTGGGCCAGGGTACGGCTGGCGAACAGGGCCGGCTCGGTGGCGTCGATGGCCATCGGATCGCTGACTTGGCGATGCAGGAAGAAGGTTTCGCGCACGTGGTCCAGCAGCATGAACAGGATGACCAGGCCGCGCAGGGCGTCGATGCTTTGCAGGCGCTGGGTGAGCAGGGTTGGGGTGGGGGAGGCGCTTGTCATGGGGGCAGGCAAGAGGGATTGTGAGATGAAATGTTATCTTATAACTATTTGTTGAGGTTCGATAGCGCTTTTTCAGGTGGGGGGCTGTGCGATGGGCTGCAAAGCAGCCCCAGTACCGCTCAATTGGAGAAAGCCGCTCAGGTCAGAAGCTGTAGTCGACCGTCGCGAAGTACGACCGTGGCGCGCCGAGCAGCCATTGCTCACCACTGTGGGCGGCCACCACATAGTCACGGTTGAACAGGTTGTTCAACTGCAGCCCCAGGCGCACGTCCGGCAGCACCTGCCAGCCGAGGTTGGCATCGACCACGGTGTAGCCGGGGACGCTCTGGCTGTTGGCGGTGTTGGCGTAGCGCTCGTCGACGTAGCGCAGGCCGATGCCGGCATCCACGGTCTGGCCGAAACCCTTGCTCAGCCACAGGTTGGCGGTACGGCGCGGCACGTTGGCCGGGCGGTTGCCGGCGCGGTCCTGGGGAACGCCGCCGACCCTTTCATCGAAGTCATCGTACTTGGCGCGTACCACGGCGGCGTTGGCCGATACCTGCCACTGGTTAGCCAGGGCCAGCTCCAGGGTCGCCTCCAGGCCGTCGGAGGTCTGTTGGCCGGCTTGCTGCTTCTCGTGGGTGACCGGGTCGTCCACCAGCAGCTTCTTCTTGACGATGTGGTAGGCCGCCAGAGTCCACTCGCCACGGCCGTCCCAGAAGCGCTGCTTGAGGCCCAGTTCGGTCTGCTTCGACTCGGTCAGGTCATAGTTCATCTGCGTCGGGTTGAGGCTGATGAGGTTGTTGACCCCGTCCTCGCTGGTGGAGTACTGGCCGTACAGCGACAGCTCGTCGGTCACCGCGAAGACCAGGCCCGCGCGCCAGTTGCCGCCCTGCAGGCTGCGGTCGCTGCGGGTGTCGCTGACCAGGTTGTCCCGATCGATGTGGTTCTGGTCACGGCGTACACCGGTGACCAGCGACAGGCGATCGGTGAGCTGGGTGCGGTTCTCGGCGAACAGCGCGAAGGTGCGGGTGGTGGACAGGGTCTGTGGGCGCAGCGCCGATCGGCTGTGGAACCCGCCCGGTGCCGGCTGCCAGGGGTCGATGTAGTCGCCGCCCACGTCTTCGTACGGCGAGTTGTTGTCGACGTTGAAACGGATCCTGTTGTACTCGGCACCCACCACGGTCTTGCTGGCCAGGCCGAACAGACTGTGGTCGAAGGTGAAGCTCTGGCGGTCGCCGATCTGCTCCTGGTTGTGCTTGATCTCCAGGTAACTGCCGCGTTCGAGCTGGCCGCGGTCGGCATCCCAGGTGTAGTCCTCGGCGTTGCGCCAGTGCCGGCGGCTCTTGATGTAGTACAGCTGGTTGCTGGCGCTGAGGTGGTCGTTGATCGTCCAGTCGGTGTCGAGGCGGGTCCACTCGTCGTGATAGCGCTGGACGTCGTCGCGAATGTTGTAGTTCTTCTTGCGCAGGCTGTCGCGGTAGTGGCCGTCGATCAGCGGGGTGCCGAAGTAGTTCATCGGCTCGGCATCGCCGCGCTCGTGGGCGAGGGTGAAGCTCAGGTCGTCGCTGGCGTCGAAGCGCAGAGCGGCGCTGAGGGCCAGGTTGCGCGAGTCGCCGCGATCGACCCAGCCGTTGCCTTGCTGCGTGTTCAGGGTGACCCGGTAGCTCAGGCGCTCGCTCAGGCTGCCACCGCTGTCCAGGCCGAGCTGTTGGCGGTCCCAGGAGCCGTAGCCCAGGCGCAGGTGGTTGCGGATTTCGCCGGCGAAGGGTTTTTTCGGGATGACGTTGATCACCGCGCCCGTGGCGCCTTCGCCATAGAGTACCGAGGCCGGGCCACGGATCACGTCGATGCGCTCGACCATCCACGGATCGACCGGGAAGCTCTGGGTACCGGCGCCGGTGTACAGGCGCGAGCCGTCGAACAGCGTCATCACCGAGCTGTGGCCGGTGAAGCCGCGGGCGGAGAGGGCGGTGCCGCCGTTGCCTGGGGTGCCGACCGAGGTGATGCCTGGCGAGCGGGTCACCGCGTCTTGCACGGTGAGGTTGTTACGCTGCTGGATCTGCCCGGCGCTGATGCTGCTGGTGCTGGCCGGGGTCTCCAGGGCGCTCAGGTTCAGGCGCGAACCGGCCCGGGTCGGCGTGGCCAGGTCGACGACCTGTTCGTCGCGGGTGTCGGTGATGGCCGTGGAGGGCAGGGCCAGTACTGGCCCGTCGTGTTCATCGGCCAGGGCCGGAAGGGAAACGGCCAGGCAGGCCGCCAGAGTATGAAGCTTGGAGATACGGGACATGTCGTTCCACTGTCGCAGGAATGAATGGATCCCGGTGGAAACAACGCATAGACGACCAAGCACGTACGCAGGCGCGCACGCGAAAACCGGCCTGCGCCCGCCCACCGCGGGTTGCCAACGAAAAGCTCCAGGCCGGTCTCCGGGCTTGCGAGGATCATGAACCGTTCACCTTCCCATGCATGCGCACAGTGGTATGTCGAAGGGTTCGCTCGCCTACCGTTGCGGGGGCAGCGCCGGACTTGTCGTGGCAACGACGCACCGGCTTCCCGTTTCACCCTGCGCGCGGCGGCGCAGGACACCTGAAACTGGCGCGCATCTGACCACCGAACGGGTGGGGAGTCAATCGTTCGGATGCAGCTTGCGCTGGTCCAGGAGGGCGATCAGCGTCCGCGCCGACGCGATACCCTGGCCTCGATGTTCTTGCGCCCGATCAGCAGGGCGGGCTTCTCCACCACCGGCTCGTCCGCCAGCCACTTGTACATCACCAGGCAGTCCACCAGCCCCAGGCGAGCGTGCCGGTAGGCCTTGGGCAGGCGGCCGACGGTCTCGAAGCCGAGCTTGTGCCACAGCGCCACGGCCACCTCGTTGGTCGCCACCACCGAGTTGAACTGCAGGGCCAGGAAGCCCTCCTGGCGTGCCAGCTTTTGCGAGTGCTCGCACATCAGCCGCGCCACGCCACGGCCGCGGGCGGCCGGCGCGACCATGTAGCCGCAATTGCCCACGTGGGCGCCGGGGCCGGCGGCGTTGGCCTTGAGGTAGTACGAGCCGAGCAACTCGCCATGCGCCTCGGCCACCAGGGTTCGCAGGGGCAGCTCCAGCCAGAGCTGGCGGGCCTGCTCGACGCTGAGCCCGGGGTCGAAGGCATAGGTTTCGCGGGCCTGGACGATGGCCTGGAAGGTGGGCCAGAAGCGTTCGAAGTCTTCCGGGGTCATGGGACGGATGTGGATCATGGCGGCTCCTGCACGGGCTTGGCCGCCAAGTCTGGGTGGCCCGGCGCCGCCGCGCAAGGGCTGCGGCGCCGGAGGCGTTCAGTCGCTCGCCTTGCCGACCGCATCCAGGGCGCGGGCCGAGTAGACCAGCGCGGCACCGGCGTTCATCGCCACCGCCACGCCCAGCGCCTCGGCGATTTCCTCACGGGTGGCGCCGTGCCTGACGGCCTGCTGGGAGTGCACGGCGATGCAGCCGTCGCAGCGGGTAGTCACCGCCACGGCCAGGGAGATCAGCTCGCGGGTCTTGGCATCCAGGTGGTTGGTCTTGGCCCCGGCACCGCTGGCAGTCATGTAGCCGGCCACGGTATCGGGGGACAACTGCTTGAGATCGCCGATGCCGGCCATCAACTGCCTACGGTAGGCGTCCCAGTCCATCATGCTCATGGTTTTCACCTTGTTCGGTGGTGACAGGAGCTTTCAGGCTAGTCGAAGAACGAGGCTCTGGAGGGGCTGTGATGGCCAGGGCAGCGTCTTCGCTTCAGATGTAGATGAACACCAGCACCAGCGCCGCGACCACCGCCCACTTTTCCAGGTAGTAGCGGGTGCGGTTGCGCTTCTTCAGGGCCTTGCCGCGCTCGCGGATGCGGTAGATGCGGGTGAACAGGCGATTGATGCCGCCGGTCTTGTCGTTGGCGTCGTTGGGGGCCGCCGCGGCGGCCATGACGTTGCGGCTGAACCAGCGGTTGAAGGCGGTCGCCCAGCGGTACTTGAGCGGGCGCTCGACGTCGCAGAACAGGATGATGCGGTTGTGCTCGGTGGTGTTGGCGGCGTAGTGGATGTAGGTCTCGTCGAACACCACTGCCTCGCCGTCGCGCCAGGCGTACTTCTGGCCATCGACATCGATGTAGCAGCCGTCGTCGTTGGGCGTGTCCAGGCCCAGGTGGTAGCGGTAGGAGCCGGCATAGGGGTCACGGTGGCGCACCAGCTTGGCGCCTGGCGGCAGGGTGGCGAACATGGCCGCCTTGACCGAGCCGATACCCTGCAGCAACTCGGTGGTGCGTGGGCACAGCTTCATCGCCGAGGGGTGGCTCTCGCCATACCACTTCAGGTAGAAACGCTTCCAGCCGGTCTTGAAGAACGAATTGAATCCGACGTCGTCGTAGTTGTCGGATTTCTTGATCTCGCCCACGTGCAGCAGTTGCTGGGCCTCCTCGCGGATTTCCCGCCAGTGGTCCTTGAGCGGCTGCAGTTCGGGGAAGGACTCGACCGGCAGGTAGGGCTTGGCCGGGTGCTGGGAGAACAGGTACAGGAAGCTGTTGACCGGAGCCAGGAAGCTGGAGTGATCGCCCAGTTGGCGGGTCAGCTTGTGGCGAACCCGACCGCGCAAGTGAACATAGGCGATCGAGAGTGCGAAGATCAGGACGAGTGCGATTTTCATGAACGGATACTTGTCGAAATGGCCATGCGCCATGGCTTGAGCCCGCCAGCATAAACAATCGTGCCAGGCCTGTGCACCCGTCTTAAGTGGAAGGCGCAAACGTTTCATCCTGGTTCATCTGCCAGGTATCGAGGTGAGCGTACACTCGGGGCTGGCGCCCCACAGATCGAGGAGCATGCATGGCCCAGGATTCACGCCCCAGCGGTGCGCCCTTCAAGCGCCTGTTCTTCGCCTTGCCGGTCAGCGATGCCCAGCGCCGTGCCATCGCCCAGTGGCGGCGCAGCCTGGGGCTGCGCAGTGGAAGGCCCGTACCGGCCGAGAACTTCCACCTGACCCTGCTGTTTCTGGGCGATGTGGATGCCGCGCGGTTGCCGGCCCTGTGCGCTGCGGTCGACAATCTCACGCGCCCGGACGCGCCCTTGCGCCTGCTGCTCGACCGCTTGCAGGTGTGGCAGCGCGCCGGTGTGCTGGTGCTCGAACCTGGGGAGACGCCACCGGCGCTGCGGCAACTGGTCTATGCCCTGCAACAGGCGGCGCTGCCGCTGGGCATTGCCGAGCAGGTCCGCGAGTATCGGCCACACCTGACGCTGTCGAGGGACTTCCGTGGCCAGCCGCCGGAAGCCGCGGCGGCACCGGCGTTCTTCCTCGCCGTCCGGCACTTCACCCTCTACGAGTCACGCAAGGGTCGCTACTGGCCGTTGGCCGAATGGTCGCTGACGGGCTAAGGCATGGGCAAGCAAGGTCGGGTTCCTATGCTGTTTGGCTGCGGGCCGGCTCGAACAACTGCTGGCCCAGTTGCCAGGCGGTGCGCAGGTGGCCCTTGGGATCCTGGCCCTCGCTGTCGGTGAGCACGTTCGAACTCAGTACCTGAGCACCGCAGTAGTCGAAGATGCCGTGTTCGATTTGCACGCGCATCGCCTCGCCGTAGCCATGCCGCTCGAAGGTACCGGCATCGGCACCTGCGACGCCGACCAGGTGCACGGTAAGGCCCTGGAGTTTCTTGATGGTCGGGCCGTTGACCTGGTAGTCGAAGGCCCAGCCATTGCTGAACACACGCTCGACCCAGCCCTTGAGCAGCGCTGGCAGCGACCACCAGTAGACCGGGTACACCAGCACCAGCGCATCGGCGCGCTCGATGCGCGCCTGCTCGGCGAGCACATCCGCCGGTGGTGGGGCCAGGCGACGATGCACGGCATGGTCGGCCAGGCCGAAGCGGGGGTCGAAGCCTTCTCGGGCCAAGTCGGCGATTTCGGCCGTGTGGCCGGCGCTGGCCAGGCCGTCGGCGATGCGTTGGGCGAGGGCATGGGTCAATGATTCTGGGTCGTGGTGGCCGATGACGATCAGGGCATGCATGGCGGTTCTCCAGGTGAAAGGGTGCGTGAGTGGGGGCGGCGTTATATACTCGTAGTAAGTTACTGTTGGTAAGTTACTTTTGGTAGGTAATCGATGTCAAGCGATGACAAACCGCTGCCGCGCAAACGCCTGTCCCGTGAGGCGAGGCGCCGCCAATTGCTCGACGTGGCCTGGCAACTGATCCGCGACGAGGGCACCGACGCCTTGAGCCTGGGGCGCCTGGCAGAGCAGGCTGGGGTGACCAAGCCGGTGGTGTATGACCATTTCGAAACCCGCACGGGATTGCTGGTAGCGCTGTACGAGGAGTACGACGCGCGTCAGACGGGCATGCTCGAGGCGGCGTTGGCGGTCAGCGCCGCCAGCCTGCAGGTACGTGCCGGGGTGATCGCCGCGGCCTACGTGGAGTGCGTGATGACCCAGGGGCGCGAGATACCTGGTGTGTCCGCGGCGCTGGCCGGGTCGCCGGAGCTGGAGGCGCTCAAGCGGAGCTACGAGGGGCCGTTCCTGGAGAAGTGCCGGCAAGCCTTGGCGCCGTTCGCGCCGAGGGGGGATATCGGCGCTGCTGGGTTGCGGGTGCTGGTGGGGGCGGCAGAGGCGCTGTCGCAGGCTGCGGCGGCGGGGGAGTTGGAGGCCGGGCGGGCGAAGGATGAGTTACAGGCGACCATCGTGGCCATGGTGCTGCGCCAGTAGATAGGGGAAGTTGTGGTTGAGGCCGCTGTGCGGCCCATCCGGTAATCCGGCTTCCATGGACCCCTGATAAATCAATGGGTGACGATCTTTTCTATTAGAGCTGGCTTGCCCTCGAATAGGCTGCCCTGACAGTCCAGGGCACTGATGGTCGAGCCCAGGTAATGCTGCCAGTACTCGCGACGTTCCGCGGTGTGTCCAGGCTGAGCGGGCATGGTACTGCGCTTGCTGTCATGGTTGTGAGGCCCTGGTTGGACGCGTACCATGCCGGGCATTCCTTCCAATAACAAACCGTGCGTCACCTGCCTTTTACCTGGGCAGGTGGCGAGCGTCCTGTCGCCTTGTCTGCGGAGAACAGATTTCCATCCATGAACGGACCCATTCCCACCACCCTGCCGCCGACCGCAGGTGGCGGCAGTTGGCTGAGCGTCATCGCCCTGGCCCTGGCGGCCTTCATCTTCAATACCACCGAGTTCGTCCCGGTGGCGCTGCTCAGCGACATCGGCCGCAGCTTCGACATGAGTACCGCCCAGGTCGGCCTGATGCTGACCATCTACGCCTGGGTGGTGGCCCTGGCGTCGCTGCCGATGATGCTGTTGACGCGCAACATCGAGCGGCGCCGCCTGCTGCTGTTCGTGTTCCTGGTGTTCATCCTCAGCCACCTGCTGTCGTGGTTGTCGCAGAGTTTCGCCATGTTGCTGGTCAGCCGTATCGGGATCGCCCTGGCCCATGCCGTGTTCTGGGCCATCACCGCCTCGCTGGCGGTGCGTGTGGCACCGCCCGGCCAGCAGGCCAAGGCCCTGGGCCTGCTGGCCACCGGCACTACCTTGGCGATGGTCATGGGCATCCCCCTGGGGCGTGTGGTGGGCGAAGCCCTGGGCTGGCGTATCACCTTCCTCAGCATCGCTGGGGTGGCCCTGGCTACCATGCTCTGCCTGATGAAGTCGCTGCCCTTGCTGCCGAGCCAGAACTCCGGCTCGCTGCGCAGCCTGCCGATCCTGTTCAAGCGGCCGGCGCTGGTGATCACCTATGTCCTGGTGACGCTGGTGATCACTGCGCAGTTCACTGCCTACAGCTACATCGAGCCGTTCGCCCTGCATGTGGCGCAGATCGGCGGCGAGCGCACCACGCTGTTGCTGCTGCTGTTCGGTGGCGCCGGGGTGTTCGGCTCGGTGCTGTTCAGCCGCTACAGCGACCGTTTTCCGCAGGGCTTCCTGGTGGCGGCCATCGCGTCCCTGGCGGCCTGCCTGCTGTTGCTGCTGCCGTTGTCGGGCAATTTCTACCTGTTCGCCGCCCTGAGCATGGTCTGGGGCGTGGCGATCCTGAGTTTCAGCCTGTCGCTGCAGTCCAAGACCCTGAAACTCGCTTCGGACGCCACCGACGTGGCCATGGCGCTGTTCTCCGGGATCTACAACATCGGTATCGGCGGCGGCGCGTTGCTGGGCAGCATCGTCAGCAGCCAACTGGGCGTGGCCCATATCGGCTTGGTTGGCGGTGGCGTGGCGCTGGCTGGCCTGGTGCTGGCGGTGGCTAGCGTGCAGCGCTACCGTGCGGCGGCCGCAATGCCGTTTGACTGACTAATGGAACAGCGGCTTCAGGGCTCGAGCGCGGCGAAACGCTCACGCAGCCATAGATGCAACTGCGACACCGCCGGCGACAGTTGCTTGCGGTGTGGGCACACCAAGGTCACTGGCGTCAGTTCGCCGGGATGATCCGGCAGCAGGACCTCCAGCTCGCCAGCGGCGACGTTGGCACTGACGTCCAGCCAGGACTTGTAGACGATGCCTTCCCCCTCCAGTGCCCAGCGCCGCACCACATCGGCATCGTCGCTGAACAGGGGGCCCCGCACCTGCACGGTAAGGCTGCCCAGGCGCCATTTGTCGTAGATCCGCCCCTGCTGCAGGTACAACAGGCAGGCATGCTGCTGCAGCTCCTCGGGCGTGCGCGGCCGCCCGTGACGGGCCAGGTATCCGGGCGAGGCCACCAGCACCCGACGGTTCCACGGGGCCAGGGGCAGGGCGATGTAGTTGGCTTCCTGGTTCAGGCCATAGCGAATGGCGACGTCCACCGGGTCGCGGTACAGGTCGGCCACCTGGTCGGAGAGAAAGAAACGCAGGCTCAGGTCCGGGTGCTCGCGGCGAAAGGCGCTGAGCCAGGGCAGCAGAATGTTGCGCCCCAGATCCGAGGGGGCCGAGACCTGCAGTACGCCGCGTAGGGTGCTGTGGGCGCCGTGCAGGTTGTCGCGGCCCTGGCGCAGGGTGTCGAGCACGCCCTGGGCGGTGGGCAGGTACAGCTCGCCCTCGGCGGTCAGGCGCAGGCTGCGGGTGGTGCGGGCGAACAGCCGTACATCCAGTTCGCGCTCCAGGCGCTTGATCGCCGCCGCGACCTGGCCGGGGAGCAGGCCGGCCTCATGGGCGGCGGCGGTGAAGCTGCCCAGGGCGCTGCTGCGGACGAACAACGCCAGATCGGTGATACGCAGCATTTTCACTCCAGGGGTGAAAGTGTTGCTGCATTGTGCCAGTTTTTCTTTTTCAAAAGAAAGATAAGATGCCCGGCAACGTCATTCTCCCCAAGGAGCCGCTTCGATGGATACCGTTACGCTCGCCAAACGTCGCTACACCACCAAGGCCTACGATGCCAGCCGCAAGATCCCCCAGGCCACCGTCGACGCGCTGCTCGAGCAACTGCGCCACAGCCCGTCCTCGGTCAACTCGCAGCCCTGGCACTTCGTGGTGGCCGACAGCGCCGAAGGCAAGGCGCGCATCGCCAGGAGCACCGAAGCCTTCGCCTACAACACGCCGAAGATCCTCGACGCCTCCCATGTGATCGTCTTCGCCGCCCGTACCGAGATGCCCGAGTCGCACCTGCAGGCGGTACTGGAGCAGGAAGCCGCCGATGGCCGTTTCCGCACCGAGCAGGCTCGCGCCGGGCAGGCGCAGTCACGTCTTGGCTATGTCGACCTGCACCGTTTCGACCAGAAGGACTTGCAGCACTGGATGGAGAAGCAGGTCTACCTGGCCCTGGGCACCGCGCTGCTCGGCGCCGCCGCCCATGGGCTGGACGCTACCCCCATCGAAGGCTTCGACAGCAAGGTGCTGGATGCCGAACTGGGTCTGCGCGAGCGTGGCTTCACCAGCGTGGTGCTGCTGAGCCTGGGTTACCGCAGCGAGGAGGACTTCAACGCCGGTCTGAACAAGTCGCGCCTGCCAGCGCCGGCCGTGTTCACCTTCCTTTGAAACCTGGCTGATCGGGGCCGCCCGCGCCCCAGAATCAGTCACCTGCGACCTATCGCCGGTCACGCACCTGCGATAGGGGCCTGGCCACCTGTTCCAGTGGCTGGCGTTCGGCCGCCGCGCCCCAGCGTGCCTGCACCCAGGCCGCGGCGATCATCAGCCCGGCGCCGACCAGGTAACCGTACAGCACGTTGCTGCGCTCGCCAGTCTCGATCAATGCACCGAACAGGGTCGGCCCGAGCAACCCGCCGAGGCCGGTGCCGAAGGCGTAGAACACGGCGATGGCCAGGGCGCGGATCTCCAGGGGAAAGGTCTCGGCCACGGTCAGGTAGGCGGAGCTGGCGGCGGCGGAGGCGAAAAAGAAGATCACCATCCAGGCGATGGTCTGTTGCGTGACATCGATCAGTTGCTGCTGGAACAGGTAGCCGCTGAGGGTCAGCAGCACGCCGGAAACCAGGTAGGTGCCGCTGATCATGATGCGTCGGCCGACCACATCGAACAGCCTGCCGAGTAGCAGCGGCCCGCAGAAATTACCCAGGGCGAAGGGCAGCACGTACCAGCCGACGTCTTCGGAGGGCACCGCGTAGAAATCGGTCAGTACCAGCGCATAGGTGAAGAAGATGGCGTTGTAGAAGAACGCCTGGGCGCTGAGCAGGGTCAGGCCCACCAGCGCACGGCGACGATGATCGACGAACAGGCTGTGGAACACTTCGCGCAGCGGCGTGTGGTCGCGGGCGTGCAGGTGTAGGGGAGGGCGGTCGATGGGCGGCAGTTCGATACCACGCTCACGGTAGCGACGCTCGATGTCGGCGACGATGCGCTCAGCCTTCTGCGGCTGGTTGTGGATCATCAGCCAGCGCGGGCTTTCCGGGATCCACAGGCGCATCAGCACGATGAACAGGCCCAGCAGCGCACCGATGCCGAAGCACAGGCGCCAGCCCAGTTCGCCGCCGACCAGCGCCGGGTCGAGCAGCACCACCGAGCCCAGTGCGCCCAGGGCGGCGCCTAGCCAGAAGGTGCCGTTGATGGTCAGGTCGACCCAGCCCCGAAAACGCGCCGGAGTGAACTCCTGGATGGTCGAGTTGATCGCGGTGTACTCGCCGCCGATACCGGCGCCGGTCAGGAAGCGGAACAGCAGGAAACTCTCCAGGTTCCACGAGAAGGCCGTCGCCGCCGTGGCACCGATATACAAGGCCAGTGTGACGAAGAACAGCCTGCGCCGGCCGAGGCGGTCGGTCAGCCAGCCGAACAACAGGGCGCCGAGCACGGCACCCGCGATGTAGGCGCCGCCGGCCAGGCCGACCTCGGTGTTGCTCATCCGCAGCACCGGGCTGTCCTTGAGCGCGCCGGACACCGAGCCGGCCAGGGTCACCTCCAGGCCGTCGAGCAGCCAGGTGATGCCCAGGGCGAGCACCAGCAATGTGTGGAAGCGGGTCCAGGGCAGACGATCGAGGCGCGCGGGGATATCGGTGGCGTAAAGGTGCTGGTCCGTGGTGCTGGGCTCGCGCAGGGCTCGGGTGGTCATGGCAGGTCCTTCGCTGGCGAAGAGTGGTTACCCGATGGAGCCACCTGCCGTGCCGGAGTTCAAACATCGAGACGCTGCCGCCTGGGAGCCGGCGACAGCGCCTCCCTCCCTCACCACAACGACGCGCTGGCTGCCGTCAGCACCCGTGTGAAAACCTCGATCGCCTTGTCCACCTCGGCCTCGGTCGTATAGCGCCCGAGGCTCAGGCGCACGCTGTTGCGTGCCTGTCTTTCATCCAGCCCCAGGGCCAGCAGCACATGGGAGGCGGCGTTGCTGGCCGAGTTGCATGCCGAGGTCGAGGACAGCGCCAGCTCGCTGGCCAGGGCGGCACTGTTGAAACCCTGGATATCGATGCACAGGTTCAGGGTATGCGCAATGCGCTGGGTAGGGCAGCCATTGAGGCTCACCCCCGGCAGGGCCAGCAGGCCCTCGCGCAGGCGCTGGCTCAAGCGCTCGATGCGCTGGTGCTCGCTGTCGCCGGGCTGGCCGGCGAGGGCGAAGGCGCTGCCCATGCCGACGATCTGGTGGGTGGCCAGGGTGCCGGAGCGCAGGCCGCGCTCGTGCCCGCCGCCATGCATCTGCGCGCGCAGTGTTGCCCGTGCCCGAGGCCCGACATGGAGCGCGCCGATGCCCTTGGGGCCATAAACCTTGTGGGCCGAGAACGACATCAGGTCGACCGCTACCCGGGCCAGGTCGATGGCCACCTTGCCCACGGCCTGGGCCGCATCCACATGGAACAGGGCGCCATGGGCACGCACCAGGTCGCCGATGGAGGCGAAGTCGGTGACGGTGCCCAGCTCGTTGTTGACTGCCATCAGCGAGACCAGCCGGGTATCCTCGCGCAGCGCCGAGTGCACCGCCTGCGGTCGTATCAGGCCGGCCTGGTCAGGTGCCAGGCGGGTGACCGTCCAGCCCAGGCCTTCCAGCTCGGCCACGGTATCCAGCACGGCCTTGTGCTCCAGCTGGCTGGTGATCAGGTGGCCCGGTCGCTCGACGCCCTGGGCGATGCCCTTGAGCGCGAGGTTGTTGGACTCGGTGGCGCCGGAGGTCCAGACCAGGTCGGCTGGGTCGGCGCCGACCTGTTCGGCCACCTGGCGGCGTGCCTGCTCCACGGCCTCGCTGGCAGCCTGGCCATAGTGATGGCCGCGGGAGGCGGGGTTGCCGAAATTGGCCTCGCGGCCGAGGCAGGCGAGCATGGTTTCGATGACCCGGTCGTCGACCGGGGTCGTGGCGGCATAGTCGAAGTAGAGCGGGGCGCTAGGCATGATGGGCGAGTCCGTGCTTGTCGCCTTGGGATGGCGATCGATGGAGCCATCGTACGCGGCGCAGCGGGATGCATTTTGCCTTCTGTTCGCTCTTTTTCTGGAGGCTAATAAAATATTTCCATTTTTGGTCTTGTTTGTAGGAAATATTTCTCTTGTTTGAAGGTGTTCATCTCTAACCGTTCGCCAGGTCAGGTCGGTTCCGAGGTTTTTTCCTCTTGCGCCACCACACGTTCGCACAGCTCGATGATCTGCTCGCGCATCCAGCGGTTGGCCGGGTCCTGGTCGGTGCTCTCGTGCCAGTACAGGTGGGTTTCCAGCGGCGGCACTTCCACCGGCAAGGGCAGGTGGCGCAATTGGTGGCGGCGCGCGAAGCGCTCGGGGACGGTCATCACCATGTCGGTCTGCTGCAGCACCTGGGAGGCCATCAGGTAGTGCTGCGAGCGCAGGGCGATCTTGCGTTGCACACCCATCTTGCCCAGGGCCAGGTCGACGTAGCCCAGGCCATTGCGGCGGCTGGAGATATGGATGTGGGTCATGCCCAGGTAGCTGTCGAGGGTCAGCTTGCCGTCGGCCAGCGGGTGGCCCGGGCGCAGGGCGCAGACATAACGGTCGTGCATGAGCTTGACGTGGCGCACCTGCGGATCGATGTTCAGCGGCGCATCGACGGCGAAGTCCAGGCGCCCGGCGGCCAGCTCCTTGGTGGTCTCGCGGCGCTTGCACAGGAAGCTCTCGATCACCAGCGAAGGCGCCAGGCGGCGCAGGCGCTGGAACAGCGCTGGCAGGATCACCGCCTCGGTGAGGTCGGTCATGCTGATGCGGAAGGTCTTGTTGGCTTGCTGCGGGTTGAAGATGCGGCTTTCCTGCACCGAGGTGCGCAGCAGGGCGAGGGCGTTGCGCACCGGGCCGATGATGTTCTGCGCCATGGGCGTGGGCACCATGCCCTGGGCGGTGCGCACGAACAGCGGGTCGTTGAAGGTCTCGCGCAGACGCGACAGGGCATTGGACACTGCCGGCTGGGTGATGCCGACGATCTGCCCGGCACGGGTCAGGTTGGCTTCGGTGTAGATGGCATCGAAGACGATGAACAGGTTGAGGTCGACCTTGCTGAGGTTCATGGGCGCCGCTCTTTGTTGGAATTATTGGCCGATCATATATCGGTTATGAATGTTTATACACATAGAAAATAGACTAGGTGGATGGAGCGCCGGTGCTCTAGGCTCTGCTGCATGTTCTTCATCGACTGAAGGTAACCCCTCATGGATTTCGCCTATTCGCCCAAGGTCCAGGCGCTGCGCGAGCGCGTCACCGCGTTCATGGACACCTACGTCTATCCTGCCGAGCCGGTGTTCGAGCGCCAGGTCGCCGAGGGCGACCGCTGGCAGCCCACCGCGATCATGGAGGAGCTCAAGGCCAAGGCCCGTGCCGAAGGCCTGTGGAACCTGTTCCTGCCCGAGTCGGAGTACGGTGCGGGCCTGAGCAACCTTGAGTACGCGCCGTTGGCCGAGATCATGGGGCGTTCGCTGCTGGGGCCGGAGCCGTTCAATTGCTCGGCGCCGGACACCGGCAACATGGAGGTGCTGGTGCGCTACGGCAGCGAGGCGCAGAAGCGCCAGTGGCTCGAGCCATTGCTGCGTGGCGAGATCCGTTCGGCGTTCGCCATGACCGAGCCGGACGTGGCCTCCTCGGACGCCACCAACATGGCTGCCACCGCCGTGCGCGACGGCGATGCGTGGGTGATCAATGGCCGCAAGTGGTGGACCTCCGGCGCCTGTGACCCGCGCTGCAAGGTCATGATCTTCATGGGCCTGTCCAACCCGCAAGGGCCGCGCCACCAGCAGCATTCGATGATCCTGGTGCCGACCGATGCGCCCGGGGTGAAGATTGTACGGCCCTTGCCGGTGTTCGGTTATGACGACGCTCCCCATGGCCATGCCGAGGTGCTGTTCGAGAACGTGCGGGTGCCCTACGAGAACGTGCTGCTCGGCGAGGGACGTGGTTTCGAGATTGCCCAGGGGCGCCTGGGCCCGGGCCGCATCCACCACTGCATGCGCTCGATCGGCATGGCCGAGCGCGCCCTGGAGCTGATGTGCAAGCGCGCGGTGAGCCGCACCGCCTTCGGTCGCCCCCTGGCGCGGCTGGGCGGCAACGTCGACAAGATCGCCGACTCGCGCATGGAGATCGACATGGCGCGCCTGCTGACCCTGAAGGCTGCCTACATGATGGACACCGTCGGCAACAAGGTGGCACGCAGCGAGATCGCCCAGATCAAGGTGGTGGCGCCGAACGTGGCGTTGAAGGTGATCGACCGGGCGATCCAGATGCATGGCGGGGCAGGGGTCAGCGGCGACTTCCCGTTGGCCTACATGTATGCCATGCAGCGCACCCTGCGCCTGGCTGACGGTCCGGACGAAGTGCACCGAGCGGCCATTGGCAAGTACGAGATCGGCAAGTACGTGCCGCGGGAGATGTTGCGCGGCGGGCATTGATTGGAGCCTGTCTTTGGCATCTTGGGGCTGCCTTGCAGCCCATCGCCGAGGTCTGCGGTGCTCACAAATCGTGTGTCATGCAGAGCAACGTGGGCTTGCTGGCGATGGGGCGAGCGCTTGCCTGAGATAGACGAAGGGGCATCGATCGTCTATTGGTGTAAGTCGCTAGCGGAGTCCGCGTCGCCATTAAAATGGTGCAGGTTGACCGTAAATTCTGTGTTGTCTGTAGGAAACGTCTATAACGCCGCAAGCAGGGAAAAAGCCCCTTCCTAAGCTGCTAGGTTCCTTGGCTTCATCAAGCACAAGGAGCTGGCACATGCGTCTGGATGGCAAAGGGCAGGCGGTCGATGGCGACCTCACCACCACGGGCGCAACCTGTATCGGTACGGGCGCGGGTTATTTCTCCGGCGGACGCATGGTCCT
>NZ_JBDLLR010000001.1:3003616-3375416 GCF_046365545.1 Pseudomonas sp. HLMP
TGACCAACGACCCGGGCACCGGCGTGATGCGCCACGCCGACGCCGGCTATCAGATCGCTATCGACTGCGCCAAGGAGCAGGGCCTGGACCTGCCGATGATCACGGGCTGATCGACGTTCTTTGGGTTGTCGCCGAATTACGTTGATACTGAAATAACAAGAAGGGGCCTGCGGGCCCCCTGCGAATTGGAGTAGCGAAGTGACCGAACTGACCCTCAAGCCCGGCACCCTGACCCTGGCGCAACTGCGCGCCATCCATGCAGCGCCGGTGCGCCTGCAACTGGACGCCAGCGCCGGCCAGGCCATCGACGCCAGCGTCGCCTGCGTCGAGCGCATCATCGCCGAGGACCGTACCGCCTACGGCATCAACACCGGTTTCGGCCTGCTGGCCTCGACCCGCATCGCCAGCCACGACCTGGAGAACCTGCAGCGTTCCCTGGTGCTGTCCCACGCCGCCGGCATCGGTGCCCCGCTGGACGACGACCTGGTGCGGCTGATCATGGTCCTGAAGATCAACAGCCTCAGCCGTGGTTTCTCCGGCATCCGTCGCAAGGTCATCGATGCGCTGATCGCCCTGGTCAACGCCGAGGTCTATCCGCACATCCCGCTCAAGGGCTCGGTTGGCGCCTCCGGCGACCTGGCGCCGCTGGCGCACATGTCGCTGGTCCTGCTCGGCGAAGGCAAGGCCCGCTACAAGGGCCAGTGGCTGCCGGCCAGCGAGGCCCTGGCGGTCGCCGGCCTGGAGCCGCTGACCCTGGCCGCCAAGGAGGGCCTGGCCCTGCTCAATGGCACCCAGGCGTCCACCGCCTACGCCCTGCGCGGCCTGTTCCAGGCCGAAGACCTGTTCGCCGCGGCCATTGCCTGCGGTGGCCTGACCGTGGAAGCGGCGCTCGGCTCGCGCTCGCCGTTCGATGCGCGCGTCCATGAAGTGCGCGGCCAGCGCGGCCAGATCGACACCGCCGCGTGTTTCCGCGACCTGTTGGGCGACAGCAGCGAAGTGTCCCGGTCCCACGAGAACTGCGGCAAGGTGCAGGACCCGTACTCCCTGCGCTGCCAGCCCCAGGTCATGGGCGCCTGCCTGACCCAGCTGCGCCAGGCTGCCGAAGTGCTGGCGATCGAGTCCAATGCGGTGTCGGACAACCCGCTGGTATTCGCCGCCGAAGGCGACGTGATCTCCGGTGGCAACTTCCACGCCGAACCGGTGGCCATGGCTGCCGACAACATCGCCCTGGCCATCGCCGAGATCGGTGCCCTGAGCGAGCGCCGCATTTCGCTGATGATGGACAAGCACATGTCCCAGTTGCCGCCGTTCCTGGTGGAAAACGGCGGGGTCAACTCCGGCTTCATGATCGCTCAGGTCACCGCTGCCGCCCTGGCCAGCGAGAACAAGGCCCTGTCGCACCCGCACAGCGTCGACAGCCTGCCGACCTCGGCCAACCAGGAAGACCACGTGTCCATGGCCCCGGCCGCCGGCAAGCGCCTGTGGGAGATGGCCGAGAACACCCGTGGCGTGCTCGCCATCGAATGGCTGGGTGCCTGCCAGGGCCTGGACCTGCGCGAAGGCCTGAAGACCTCGACCAAGCTGGAGCAGGCGCGCCAGGCCCTGCGCCGCGAAGTGCCGCACTATGACCGCGACCGTTTCTTCGCCCCGGACATCGAAGCGGCCGCCGCGCTGCTGGCCAAGGGCTGCCTGACCGGGTTGCTGCCCGCGGGCGTATTGCCGAGCCTCTAGCTCTGCGGTGCCTCATCGCCGGCAAGCCGGCTCCCACAGGGCTGGCGCCGCTCCCAAGGTCGGCGCGATACCTGTGGGCGCCGGCTTGCCGGCGATGGGGCGCGAAGCGGCCCCTTCGCTTCAGGACCAGAACAAGAATAAGGACGCGATATGCAACAAGAAGGTCTCAAGCGCGGGCTCAATGCCCGCCACATCCGCTTCATGGCCCTGGGGTCGGCCATCGGCACCGGGCTGTTCTACGGCTCCGCCTCGGCCATCCAGATGGCCGGCCCCGCCGTGCTGCTGGCCTACCTGATCGGTGGCGCGGCCGTGTTCATGGTCATGCGCGCCCTCGGTGAGATGGCCGTGCACAACCCGGTCTCCGGCTCCTTCGGTCAGTACGCCAGCACCTACCTGGGGCCCATGGCCGGGTTCGTCCTGGGCTGGACCTACGCTTTCGAGATGATCATCGTCTGCATCGCCGACGTCACCGCCTTCGGCATCTACATGGGCTTCTGGTTTCCCGAGGTGCCCCGCTGGATCTGGGTGCTGGGCATCGTCTTCCTGATCGGCGGGCTGAACCTGTGCAACGTCAAGGTGTTCGGCGAGATGGAGTTCTGGCTGTCGCTGCTCAAGGTCGGCGCCATCGTCGCGATGATCCTCGCCGGGTTGGGCATCATGGCCTTCGGCCTCGGCCAAGTGGGTGCCGACAACGCTATCGGCCTGAGTAACCTGGTGGCCCATGGCGGCTTCATGCCCAATGGCATCGCCGGCCTGGTCGCTTCCTTCGCCGTGGTCATGTTCGCCTTCGGCGGCATCGAGATCATCGGCATCACCGCCGGTGAGGCCAAGGACCCGCAGCGGGTCATCCCCAAGGCCATCAATGCCGTGCCGCTGCGTATCCTGCTGTTCTACATCCTCACCCTGTTCGTGCTGATGTGCCTGTACCCCTGGCCGCAGATCGGCAGCCAGGGCAGCCCGTTCGTGCAGATCTTCAGCCACCTGGGGATCGGCTCGGCGGCGGCCTTGCTGAACGTCGTGGTGATCTCGGCGGCGGTGTCGGCCATCAACAGCGACATCTTCGGCGCTGGCCGCATGATGTACGGCCTGGCCCAGCAAGGCCATGCGCCACGCGGTTTCGCCCAGGTCTCCCGGCATGGCGTGCCGTGGCTGACCGTGTTGGTCATGGGCGCGGCGCTGCTGCTGGGCGTGGTGCTCAACTACCTGATCCCGGAGAACGTGTTCCTGCTGATCGCCTCGATCGCCACCTTCGCGACCGTATGGGTATGGCTCATGATCCTGGTGACCCAAGTGGCCATGCGCCGCAGCATGAGCCGCGAGCAGGTGGCGCAGTTGAAGTTCCCGGTACCGTTCTGGCCGTACGGGCCGGCCATGGCCATCGTTTTCATGTTGTTCATCTTTGGCGTGCTCGGCTACTTCCCGGACACCCAGGCGGCGCTGATCGTCGGCGTGCTCTGGGTGGTGTTCCTGGTCGCCTCCTACCTGCTCTGGTGCAAGCCGCGGGCCGGGCAGGGCGAACCGGTGCGCGAGCCGGCCGAGCTGCACCGCTAGACACGGAGACCTTTTATGAGAACCCTCTGGCAGCATTGTCATGTGGCGACCCTGGCCCAGGGCCGCTACTCGATCATCGAGGACGCGGCGATCATCACCAGCGCTGGCCTGGTCGAGTGGATCGGCCCGCGCGACGATCGCCCTGTGGTCGAGGCCGACCGCACGGTGGACCTGGGCGGTGCCTGGGTCACCCCGGGGCTGATCGACTGCCACACCCACGCGGTGTTCGGCGGCAACCGCAGCGGTGAGTTCGAGCAGCGCCTGCAGGGTGTCAGCTACGCCGAGATCGCCGCCCAGGGCGGCGGCATCGCCAGCACCGTGCGGGCCACCCGCGCGGCCAGCGAGGACGAGCTGCTGGCCAGTGCCCGCCAGCGGGTCCAGGCGTTGATGCGCGATGGCGTCACGACGATCGAGGTCAAGTCCGGCTACGGCCTGGACCTGGCCAACGAGCGCAAGATGCTGAAGGTCGCCCGGCGCCTGGGCGAGGAGCTGCCGTTGACGGTGCGCAGCACCTGTCTGGCTGCCCATGCCCTGCCGCCGGAGTATGCCGGGCGGGCCGACGACTACATCGCGCATATCTGCGACGAGATGCTCCCGGCCCTGGCCGGGGAAGGACTGGTGGACGCGGTGGACGCCTTCTGCGAGCACCTGGCGTTCTCGCCGGCGCAGGTCGAGCGAGTGTTCATCAAGGCGCGGGAGCTGGGCCTGCCGGTCAAGCTGCACGCCGAGCAGTTGTCGTCGCTGCATGGCTCGAGCCTCGCGGCGCGCTACCAGGCGCTGTCGGCCGACCACCTGGAGTTCATGACCGAGGAGGATGCCATCGCCATGGCTGCGGCCGGCACCGTCGCCGTGCTGCTGCCCGGCGCCTTCTATTTCCTGCGCGAGACCCAGTTGCCGCCGATGGATGCCCTGCGTCGCCACGGCGTGAAGATCGCCCTGGCCAGCGACCTCAACCCCGGCACCTCGCCGGCCTTGTCGCTACGGCTGATGCTGAACATGGGCTGCACCTTGTTCCGCATGACCCCGGAGCAAGCCCTGGCCGGCGTCACCCTGCATGCCGCCATGGCACTGGGCCTGGGCGACAGCCATGGTTCGCTGGAGGTGGGCAAGGTGGCGGACTTCGTCGCCTGGCAGATCGAGCGCCCCGCCGACCTGGCCTACTGGCTCGGCGGTGACCTGCCCAAGCGCGTGGTGCGCCTGGGCCATGAGATATCCAATTGAGCGAGGCGACATGGACAAGGTACTGAGTTTTCACCAGGGCCAACTGCCGCTGCTGGTCAGCATGCCGCATGCCGGGCTCGACCTGACCCCTGCGGTGCGCGACGGCCTGGTCGAGCAGGCGCGCAGCCTGCCCGACACCGACTGGCACATCCCGCAGTTGTACGATTTCGCCCAGGAACTGGGGGCCAGCGTGGTGGCGGCGCACTATTCGCGTTTCGTCATCGACCTCAACCGCCCGGACGACGACAAGCCGCTGTACGCCGGTGCCACCACGGGCCTGTACCCGGCGACGCTGTTCGATGGCGAGCCGCTGTTCAAGGCAGGTCTCGAGCCGTCCGCCGACGAGCGCAAGGCCTACCTGGAACAGGTCTGGCGCCCCTACCACGACACCCTCCGCCGTGAGTTGGCACGCCTGCGCGAGATCCACGGCTATGCGCTGCTGTGGGACGCCCACTCGATTCGTTCGCACGTTCCCCACCTGTTCGACGGCAAGCTGCCGGACTTCAACCTCGGCACCTTCAACGGCGCCAGTTGCGACCCGGCCCTGGCCGAGCGCCTGCAAGCGGTCTGCGCCGAAGCGCCGGGCTACAGCCATGTGCTCAACGGGCGTTTCAAGGGCGGACACATCACCCGTCACTACGGCGACCCGGCCAACGACATCCACGCCGTGCAGTTGGAACTGGCGCAGAGCACCTACATGGAAGAGGTCGAGCCGTTCACCTACCGCCATGACCTGGCCCAGCCGACCCAGGTGGTGCTACGGCGGTTGCTGGAGACGGTGCTGGCCTGGGGCAGGGAGCGCTACGGGCGCTGATCTGTCGGTCCTTTTCGCGGGCTTGCCCGCGAAGGGGGCGGTGAGACCGGCGCAAAACCCTGCTGATTCACCACGACACATGCTCAAAGCGCAATTCAGGTTTATGATGCCCAACGGCAGACTAAATCCTCACACGGAGTGCGCAATGCAGACCTTGTACCCGCAGATCAAACCCTACGCCCGGCACGATCTGGCCGTGGAAGCGCCGCATGTGCTGTATGTCGACGAAAGCGGTTCGCCGGAGGGTCTGCCGGTGGTGTTCATCCACGGTGGCCCGGGCGCCGGCTGCGATGCCCAGAGCCGCTGCTACTTCGATCCCAACCTGTACCGCATCATCACCTTCGACCAGCGCGGCTGCGGACGCTCCAGCCCCCACGCCAGCCTGGAGAACAACACCACCTGGCACCTGGTCGAGGACCTGGAGCGTATCCGCAAGCACCTGGGGATCGACAAATGGGTGCTATTCGGCGGCTCCTGGGGCTCCACCCTCGCCCTGGCCTACGCCCAGACCCACCCCGAGCGGGTCCATGGCCTGATCCTGCGCGGCATCTTCCTGTGCCGTCCCCAGGAGATCCAGTGGTTCTACCAGGAAGGCGCCAGCCGCCTGTTCCCCGACTACTGGCAGGACTACATCGCACCGATCCCGGCGCACGAGCGCGACGACCTGGTCAAGGCCTTCCACAAGCGCCTCACCGGCAACGACCAGATCGCCCAGATGCACGCGGCCAAGGCCTGGTCGACCTGGGAAGGGCGCACTGCGACCTTGCGCCCCAACCCGCTGGTGGTCGATCGTTTCTCCGAGCCGCAGCGGGCGCTGTCGATCGCCCGTATCGAGTGCCACTACTTCATGAACAACGCGTTCCTGGAGCCAGACCAGCTGATCCGCGACATGCCGAAGATCGCCCACCTGCCGGCGGTGATCGTGCATGGCCGCTACGACGTGATCTGTCCGCTGGACAACGCCTGGGAGCTGCACCAGGCCTGGCCGAACAGCGAGCTGAAGGTGATCCGCGATGCCGGTCATGCCGCGTCCGAGCCGGGCATCACCGACGCCCTGGTACGTGCCGCCGACCAGATGGCCCGGCGCCTGCTCGACCTGCCCCTGGAAGAAGCATGAAAGGGCTGCTGCAACGTGTCCGCGGTGCGCGGGTCGAAGTGGCGGGGGAGGTGGTCGGTGCCATCGACCAGGGCCTGCTGGTGCTGGTGGCGGTCGAGCCCGAGGACACCCGCGAGCACGCCGACAAACTGCTGCACAAACTGCTCAACTACCGAGTATTCAGCGATGCCCAGGGCAAGATGAACCTGTCGCTCAAGGATATCGGCGGCGGCCTGCTGCTGGTGTCCCAGTTCACCCTGGCCGCCGACACCCGCAACGGCATGCGCCCGAGCTTTTCCACCGCCGCGCCACCGGCCCTCGGCGCCGAGCTGTTCGACTACCTGCTGGCGCAGGCCAAGGCGGCCCATGGCGATGTCGCCAGCGGTCGTTTCGGCGCTGACATGCAGGTGCATCTGGTCAATGATGGCCCTGTAACATTAATGTTGCAAATGTGAGCTTAAAGAACCCTGTGGCTACATGAATCCAGGGGGTTCATACGATAAATAGTGTGTTCAGCCTGATGCGTTGTAACGCGGCCTGCTGGATAATCGCGCGCTGCGAGAGCCCCGTTCGTGGGCTCGTTTCACCTTGACTCGAGCATTGTCTGGATCCGTTTGGGGAATCATTGCGCCCGTACGGGGTCCGAACAGTGCTCGCCAACCCGGCATTTGTCGCTGGCCGTTGGTTTCATGATCTGTTTTCGGCGAGGGTTGCTCGTGATTGTAAGTCCCTGTAATGCACCAAGAATTCCCGGCAATCGGCTGCGCAAGGCCCTGGCGGCTGGCGTGGCGCTGGTCGGCCTGATGAGCGCTGGCCAACTCTGGGCATTCAATCTTGACGATGTTGCAGCCAAGGCAAAGGATCTGGCCGGCCAGAAGTACGAAGCACCGAAGAGCAACCTGCCGGAGGTCTTCCGCGACATGAAGTTCGCGGACTACCAGAAGATCCGCTTCATCCAGGAAAAGGCCGAGTGGGCCAAGGACAAGACGCCGTTCAAGCTGTCCTTCTATCACCAGGGCATGCATTTCGACACGCCGGTGAAGATCAACGAAGTCACCGCCACCACGGTCCAGGAGATCAAGTACGACCCGAGCCGCTTCGAGTTCGGCGACGTCCCGCATGACCCGGAAACCACCAAGCACCTGGGCTATGCCGGTTTCCGCGTGCTCTACCCGATCAACAAGGCGGACAAGCAGGACGAGATCATGACCCTGCTCGGCGCCAGCTATTTCCGCGTGGTGGGCAAGGGCCACGTCTATGGCCTGTCGGCCCGTGGCCTGGCCATCGACACCGCATTGCCGTCGGGCGAGGAGTTCCCGCGCTTCACCGAGTTCTGGGTCGAGAAGCCCAAGCCCAACGACAAGCACCTGGTGATCTACGCGCTGCTCGATTCGCCGCGTTCCACCGGCGCGTACAAGCTGATCCTGCGCCCGGGCAGCGACACCATCGTCGACGTCAAGTCGCGCGTGTTCCTGCGTGAGCCTGTCAGCCGCCTGGGCGTCGCCCCGCTGACCAGCATGTTCCTGTTCGGCCCCAACCAGCCGTCGAAAGTCATGAACTACCGCCCGGCCCTGCACGACTCCGAAGGCCTGTCGATCCATGCCGGCAACGGCGAATGGTTGTGGCGCCCGCTGAACAACCCCAAGCACCTGGCCGTGAGCAGCTTCACCGTGGAGAACCCGCGTGGCTTCGGCCTGATGCAGCGCCAGCGTGACTTCAGCCACTACGAAGACCTCGACGACAACTACCAGAAGCGCCCGAGCGCCTGGATCGAGCCGCGTGGCGACTGGGGCAAGGGCACCGTCGACCTGGTCGAGATCCCCACCGCCGACGAGACCAACGACAACATCGTCGCCTTCTGGAGCCCGGAGAAGCTGCCTGAGCCGGGCAAGCCGTTCGAGTACGACTACCGCCTGCACTGGACCATCGACGAGGCCCGCTTCCAGGCACCGGACCTGGGGTCGGTCAAGCAGACCATGCGCTCTACCGGCGACGTCAAGCAGTCCAACCTGATCCGCCAGCCCGATGGCAGCGTGGCCTTCCTGGTCGACTTCCAGGGCCCGGCGCTGGCGGCCCTGGCGGAGGACACCGCGCTGCGCAGCCAGGTCAGCGTCGGCGACAACGCCGAGGTGGTGGAGAACAACCTGCGCTACAACCCCGAGACCAAGGGCTGGCGCCTGACCCTGCGGCTGAAGGTCAAGGACCCGGGCAAGTCCACCGAAATGCGTGCCGCGCTGGTGCGCGACGTGCCGGTCGAGGCGCCCAAGCCAGCCAAGGCCAGCAAGCCGGACAAGGCCGTCGCCAAGCCCGTCAAGGCCGAGAAGGCCCGCGAGGCTGAACAACCTGCCGCCGATGCGGCGCCCACCAACGGGGCCCCGGCCACCACCGAGAAGGTGCTGACCGAGACCTGGAGCTATCAGTTGCCTGCCGATGAGTAACTCAAGCGCAAGGCCAGAATCGCTTGGCGAATACCTGGCCCATCTCCCCCTGAGCGACGAGCAGCGCGCGGAACTCGCCAGCTGCGCCTCGTTCAGCGAGTTGCACCAACGCCTGGCGGCCCACCCGGCCGCCAGCCCCGACGAGGCCGTGCAGGCCTCGATCGGCCCACGCCTGACCGTGGGTAGCGCCGCCGAGCTGGAGGACGCCGAGATGCTCGGCGTCGATGGCAACGGCCGGCTGTGCCTGAAGATCGCACCGCCGATCAAGCGTACCCGGGTGCTTCCCGAGCCCTGGCGCACCAATATCCTGGTGCGCCTGTGGCGTCGCCTGACCGGCCGCAGCAACGCCCCGCAGCCGCCCAAGCGCGAACTGCCGCCTGCGCGCTGGCGCCGGGTCGGCTCGCTGCGCCGCTACATCCTGTTGCTGCTGATGATCGGCCAGACCCTGGTCGCCGGCTGGTACATGAAGGGTATCCTGCCGTACCAGGGCTGGTCGTTCGTCGACCTCGACGAGATCCTCGCCCAGTCGCTGTGGGACACCGTGGTGCAGGTCTGGCCCTATGCCTTGCAGACCTCCATCCTGATCCTCTTCGGCATCCTGTTCTGCTGGGTGTCGGCGGGCTTCTGGACCGCGCTGATGGGCTTTCTCGAGCTGCTCACCGGCCGCGACAAATACCGTATCTCCGGCAGCGGTGCCGGCAGCGAGCCGATCGCGGCGGATGCGCGTACGGCCATCGTCATGCCCATCTGCAACGAAGACGTGCCACGGGTCTTCGCCGGCCTGCGCGCGACCTTCGAGTCGGTGGCCGCCACCGGTGACCTGGATCGCTTCGACTTCTTCGTGCTCAGCGACACCAACGACACCGACATCGCTGTCGCCGAGCAGCAGGCCTGGCTGGAGGTGTGCCGCGAGGCCAAGGGCTTCGGCCGTATCTTCTATCGCCGCCGCCGTCGCCGGGTCAAGCGCAAGAGCGGCAACCTGGACGACTTCTGCCGGCGCTGGGGCGGCGAGTACAAGTACATGGTCGTGCTCGACGCCGACAGCGTGATGAGCGGCGAGTGCCTGACCAGCCTGGTGCGCCTGATGGAGGCCAACCCGGATGCGGGCATCATCCAGACCGCGCCCAAGGCCTCGGGCATGGACACCCTCTATGCGCGCATCCAGCAGTTCGCCACCCGCGTCTACGGCCCGCTGTTCACCGCTGGCCTGCACTTCTGGCAGTTGGGCGAGTCGCACTACTGGGGCCACAACGCGATCATCCGCATGAAGCCGTTCATCGAGCACTGTGCCCTGGCACCCCTGCCGGGCAAGGGTGCCTTCGCCGGGGCGATCCTGTCCCACGACTTCGTCGAGGCCGCGCTGATGCGCCGTGCCGGCTGGGGCGTATGGATCGCCTACGACCTGCCGGGCAGCTACGAGGAGCTGCCGCCGAACCTGCTCGACGAGCTCAAGCGCGACCGCCGCTGGTGCCATGGCAACCTGATGAACTTCCGCCTGTTCCTGGTCAAGGGCATGCACCCGGTGCACCGCGCGGTGTTCCTCACCGGGGTGATGTCGTACCTGTCGGCACCGCTGTGGTTCTTCTTCCTGGTGCTGTCGACCGCACTGCTGGCGACCAACACGCTGATGGAGCCGCAATACTTCATCGAGCCGTTCCAGCTCTACCCGCTGTGGCCGCAGTGGCACCCGGAGAAGGCCATCGCCCTGTTCTCCACCACTATCGTGCTGCTGTTCCTGCCCAAGCTGCTCAGCGTCATCCTGATCTGGGCCAAGGGCGCCACCGAGTTCGGCGGGCGCATCAAGGTCACCTTGTCGATGCTGGCCGAGATGCTGTTCTCCATGTTGCTGGCGCCGGTACGGATGATCTTCCACACCCGTTTCGTCCTGGCGGCGTTCCTCGGTTGGGCGGCGACCTGGAACTCGCCGCAGCGTGACGACGACTCCACCCCTTGGAGCGAGGCGGTACGCCGCCACGGCCCGCAGACGTTGCTGGGCATCGCCTGGGCGGCGCTGGTGGCCTGGCTCAACCCGAGCTTCCTGTGGTGGCTGGCGCCGATCGTCGGCTCCCTGGTGCTGTCGATCCCGGTCTCGGTGATTTCCAGCCGCGTGCGCTTGGGCCTTAGCGCCAAGGACGAGAAGCTGTTCCTCATCCCCGAGGAGTACGCCACGCCGCAGGAGCTGCTGGCCACCGACCAGTACACCCACGAGAACCGCTGGCACGCCCTGCACGACGGTTTCGTCCGGGCCGTGGTCGACCCACGGCAGAACGCCCTGGCCTGCGCCATGGGCACCGCCCGCCACGGCCAGGCCGCACCGATCGAGGCGCTGCGTGCCGAGCGCATCGCCAAGGCGCTGGAGGCCGGCCCCGACGGGCTGGACGGCAACACCCGCCTGGCATTGCTGAGCGACCCGGTGGCCCTCTCGCGCCTGCACGAGCGGGTTTGGGCCGAGCACAACGCGGCGTGGATCGATGTCTGGCGCAGCTCCATCGCCAACGATCCGCACTCGCCATTGCTGCCATTGCATCCTGAGAACGAGGTAAGGCCTTCGCTGGTGGGGGCCTGATAGTCGCCGGGGCCGCTTTGCGGCCCAATCGCCGGCAAGCCGGCTCCCACAGTCCTCGTTGCTCTTTCGGCCGCTGTTCTGCGCGACAGCGCCGTCCAACGGGCTGGGTGATCCTCCACAGGTTCACCACTGCCCTTGGGCCTGGTGGAGTACCGGTGGAGGCCGGCTTGCCGGCGATTAGGGCTCCCCAATATGCGTGCCTGTATGGATTTTGGCCAACAAAGTCCCCCTCGGCTCTAGGTCCCAGGGCCACCATGCGTTAGCATCCGTCTCCGATATTCCGCTGCGGCCGGTACGGCCGTACCAACAATAAAATTCGCAATTTCTTTGCTAGGGGACCTGGTGATGATGAAGAAATACCTGTCGCGACTGCTGGTGGGTGTCACCGCGCTGGTCGCGGTCTCGGCCGCCCAAGCGGGCGCCATCGACGATGCGGTCAAGCGTGGCAGCCTGCGGGTCGGCATGGACCCGACCTACATGCCGTTCCAGATGACCAACAAGCGCGGCGAGATCATCGGTTTCGAGGTCGATATCCTCAAGGCCATGGCCAAGTCCATGGGCGTCAAGCTGGAGACCGTTTCCACCGCCTATGACGGCATCATCCCGGCCCTGCTGACCAACAAGTTCGACATGATCGGCAGCGGCATGACCCTGACCCAGGAGCGCAACCTGCGCCTGAACTTCAGCGAGCCCTTCATCGTCGTCGGCCAGACCCTGCTGATCCGTAAGGAACTGGCGGGCGAGATCAAGTCGTACAAGGACCTGAACAACGAGAAGTACCGCATCACCTCCAAGCTCGGCACCACCGGCGAGATGGTGGCCAAGAAGCTGATCAGCAAGGCCAAGTACCACGGCTACGACAACGAGCAGGAAGCGGTGATGGACGTGGTCAACGGCAAGGCCGATGCCTTCGTCTACGACGCGCCGTACAACGTGGTCGCGGTGGAGAAGGCCGGTGCCGGCAAGCTGCTGTTCCTGGACGAGCCCTTCACCTACGAGCCGCTGGCGTTCGGCCTGAAGAAGGGCGACTACGACAGCCTCAACTTCATCAACAACTTCCTGCACCAGATCAAGCATGACGGGACCTACGATCGTATCCACGACAAGTGGTTCAAGAACAAGGACTGGCTGAAGGAAATGGAATAAGCAGCTTCAAGCCGCAAGCTGCAGGCGGCAAGAAGAAGCGGATCGGTGCACGGCCCGCTTTTTCTTGCCGCTTGTAGCTTGCGGCTTGCCGCTTAATGGGAAGTATCCACGTGATCAAACACAAGAAAGCCCAGTGGCCCTGGCATGCACTGACCGCCCTGGTCCTGGTGGGCTTGGCGTTCAGCCTGTACCTGGCCACTTCGATGATCTCCTACGAGTGGCGGTGGAACCGCGTACCGCAGTACTTCGTCTACAAGGCCGAGGAAGCGCAGCGTGCCGCTGGCTACGGTACCGTGCAGGACATCGTCGTTTCCGGTGACAGCGCACGTGTCACGCTGAAGGACGAAAACGGCGACGAGCAGGTGCTCGATGTGGCCACGGACAGCTTGCAACTGAGCCGCGGCGACGATGTCTCCGAGGGTGACCAGGTTGGCGTGACCCGCCACTGGGCCGCCGGCCCGCTGGCCTGGGGGCTGTGGACCACGCTGTGGATCTCGGTGGTCTCCGGCGCCCTGGGCCTGGTGATCGGCCTGTTCGCAGGCCTGTGCCGGCTGTCGAACAACCCGACCCTGCGTGACCTGTCCACGGTGTATGTCGAACTGGTGCGCGGCACGCCGCTGCTGGTGCAGATCTTCATCTTCTACTTCTTCATCGGCACCGTGCTCAACCTGTCCCGCGAGTTCGCCGGGGTGGCGGCGCTGGCGCTGTTCACCGGCGCCTACGTGGCCGAGATCGTCCGCGCCGGCGTGCAGTCGATCGCCAAGGGCCAGAACGAGGCGGCCCGCTCGCTGGGCCTGAACGCCGGCCAGTCGATGCGCCACGTGATCCTGCCCCAGGCCTTCAAGCGCGTGCTGCCGCCGTTGGCCGGGCAGTTCATCAGCCTGGTCAAGGACACCTCGCTGGTGTCGGTGATCGCCATCACCGAGCTGACCAAGAGCGGTCGCGAGGCCATCACCACGTCGTTCTCGACCTTCGAGATCTGGTTCTGCGTGGCAGGTCTGTACCTGCTGATCAACCTGCCGCTGTCGCACCTCGCCAGCCGGCTCGAGCGGAGGCTTGCGCAAAGTGATTGAAGTCCGTGACCTGGTAAAAGTCTTCGACACCCGTGGCCAGGTGGTGCGCGCGGTGGACAACGTCACCACCTGCGTGGCCAAGGGCGAGGTGGTGGTGGTGCTCGGCCCTTCGGGTTCGGGTAAGTCGACCTTCCTGCGCTGCCTCAATGGCCTGGAGCACTTCGACGAGGGCCATGTGTCCATCGACGGCCTGCCGCTGGACGACCCGAAGACCGACATCAACGCCTATCGCCGCGAAGTCGGCATGGTGTTCCAGCATTTCAACCTGTTCCCGCACATGACCGTGCTGGAGAACCTGTGCCTGGCGCAGAAGGTGGTGCGCAAGCGCAGCAAGGCCGAGCGCGAGGCCAAGGCCAAGGCTCTGCTGGAAAAGGTGGGTATCGGCCAGAAGGCCAACGAGTATCCATCGCGCCTCTCTGGCGGCCAGCAGCAGCGAGTGGCTATCGCCCGTGCCCTGGCGATGGACCCGAAGGTCATGCTGTTCGACGAGCCCACCTCGGCGCTCGACCCGGAAATGGTCGGCGAGGTGCTGGATGTCATGAAGACCCTGGCCCAGGAAGGCATGACCATGGTCTGCGTGACCCACGAGATGGGTTTTGCCCGTGAGGTGGCCGACCGCGTGCTGTTCTTCGACCATGGCAAGCTGCTGGAGGACTCCCCACCCCAGCAATTCTTCGCCGCCCCGAAGGACCTACGCGCCCAGGCCTTCCTGCGCCAGGTCCTCTGACTACCCCGGGCTGCAAGCTACAAGCTGCAAGAACAAGCCGAACGAGGATGGAACTGCCATCACCGCTCTGCTCTTTCTTGCAGCTTGTAGCTATCAGAGCCGGAAACGCCCCACCAGCCCCTGCAGGTGAGTGCCCAGGCGGGCCAATTCGACGCTGGAGCTGGCGGTCTCTTCGCTGGCGGCCGAGGTCTGGTCGGAGATATCCCGTACGTTCATCACGCTGCGGTTGATCTCCTCGGCCACGGCGCTTTGCTGCTCCGCTGCCGTGGCGATCTGCTGGTTCATCGCCTGGATCGACGACACGGTGCGGGTGATGGTCTCCAGCGAGCCACCCGCGCGGCGGGTCAGGTCGACGCTGCTGTCGGTCAGTGCCCGGCTGTTGTCCATGACGCTGGCGACATGCTGGGTGCCGTTCTGCAGGCCGGCGATCAACTCCTCGATTTCCTCGGTCGACTGCTGGGTGCGCTGGGCCAGGCTGCGCACTTCGTCGGCGACCACGGCGAAGCCGCGGCCAGCCTCGCCGGCCCGGGCCGCCTCGATGGCGGCGTTGAGGGCCAGCAGGTTGGTCTGCTGGGCCACCGCCTTGATCACGTCGAGCACGCTGCCGATCTTGTCGCTCTCGGCCTTGAGCTGGTTCATGGCCTCGCTGGAGTTGACCACCTCGCCGGCCAGGCGCTCGATCTGGGCGATGGCCTCGGCGACCACCCGGTCGCCTTCCCGCGCCTGCTGGTCGGCCATCACCGCCGCTTCCGAGGCCTGCTCGGCGTTGCGCGCCACCTCGTGGACGGTGGCGGCCATCTGGTTCATGGCGGTGGCCACCTGGTCGGTCTCGACCTTCTGGTTGTTGACCCCGGCGCTGGTCTGCTCGGTGACTGCGGAAAGCTCCTCGGCAGCGCTGGCGATCTGCGTGACGCCGTCGCTGATGCCACCGATCAGCTCGCGCAGGCCTTGGGTCATGCGCTGCATGCTGGCCTGCAGCTGGCCCAGCTCGTCGCGGCGCGCCACCAGCAGGTCCTGGCTCAGGTCGCCGTTGGCCACGCGCTCGGCGGCTGCCAGGGTCTGGCGCAGCGGTACGATGATCTGCCGGGTGATGGCCCAGGCCGCCAACACCCCCAGCAGTACCGCCAGGGCCGTGGCGCCGGCCAGGGTGCGCTTGGCCTGGCGGGTGCCCTGATCGCGCACTTCGGTTTGCGAAACGGTCATGGCCTGGCTGGTGTCCAGCAACACCGTGCCCTCCTCGGCCATGCGCTGCAGGGCCTGCTCGCTGGCGGCCTGGGCATTGCCGACCTGGACCACCGCATCGCGGTAGGCGGCCAGGGCGCTGGCGGCTTCCTGCAGGCTGCTGGCATGCTCGCCAGCCACCTTGTCGGGCAGCGCCTTGAGCACAGGCATGGCCTGGTCGATGGCCTCGAGCGCGGTCTGCTGGAATTGTGCCCGGCCACTGTAGGTGTAGCCGCGTACCTGGAAGCGCGCCTGTTGGAGCTGCGCGGCGACCTTCACGGCTTCATGGTATTGGCTGATATCGCCGGTCTGCAGCAGGCGCTGCTGGACCTTGTCGATCAGCTCGGCCGCCCGGTCGGCGCTGTCGCCCAGCACGTCGCGGCTGGCATTGCGGCGCTGGTCGGCCTGCCTGAACTCGGAGAAGGCCTGGCGATACTGGCGCACGGCCTCCCGCTGCTGCTGCAGGCGCTGCTGATCGGCGGGGTGCTCGATCTGCCCCAGCATGGCTTGCACCTGCTGCTCGAGGCGATCGAGGATCTTCTCCAGCTCTGTCGCGGACGCCGGGTCGCGGTTGCGATCGTACTGCTGCCGGGCAATGCGCAGCTCCTGGGTGCTCTCGTGGATCAGCGAGATGTTGCCCAGCTTGTCGCCACGGTCGATGACGCTGTCCAGGCCAAGCCAACCCGTCAGGGTAATGGCCAGGGTCAGCATCAGCACCAGCCCGAAGCCGAGGCCCAATTTGCGATTGACACTCATATTTCCCAGGAACTGGGCAAACCCACCATGCATGTTCGACTCCCCGGCAACTCGGCAGCAACTGTTGTTGTATTGCATAGACCATCGGCCTGTAGCGAGGAAACTTAATGGGCGATTGGTCTGATGAGAGTGTCAGAAAATTCGCGAAAGCAGGGCGGTCACGGCGGTTTCCACACGCAGGATGCGATCACCGAGTTGCACCGGCGACAGGCCGGCCTTGCCCAGCAGATCGACTTCATAGGGGATCCAGCCGCCCTCGGGGCCGATGGCCAAGGTCACTGGCCCTTCCACGGCACGTGGGCAGGCCGGGTAGGGGCCAGGGTGGCCGACCAGGCCAAGGGTGCCGGCGGCGATGGATGGCAGGCGGTCCTCGACGAACGGCTTGAAGCGCTTCTCGACGATGACCTCGGGCAGCACCGTGTCGCGGGCCTGTTCCAGGCCGAGGATGAGGTTTTCGCGGATCGCCGCGGGGGCGAGGAAGGGCGTCTGCCAGAAGCTCTTTTCCACCTTGTAGCTGTTGACCAGGATCAGCCGTGGCACGCCCAGGGTGGCGACGGTCTGGAACAGGCGGCGCAGCATTTTCGGGCGCGGCACGGCCAGGACCAGGGTCAGGGGCAGCTTGGCGGGCGGTGGCTGGTCGCAGACGACCTGCAGCTCGGCCTCGTGGCCCTCCAGGCGCAGCACCGTGGCCTTGCCCATCGGCCCGTCGATGCGCCCGACACGCAGGGTATCGCCCACCGCGACCCGGTGGATTTCCTGCATGTGAGTGAAGCGGCGGTCGGCCAGGATCACACGGTCGGCCGCGACGAAGTCGGCTTCCTCGAGTAGCAGCAGGTTCACGGCTGGGTCGCTGGTGGTTGGTCGTTGGGGTCGTCCGATGCCGTTTCAGGCGCCCGGCTGCGCTTGCGGATCAGGCTGCCGAACAGTATCCCGATCTCGAACAGCATCCACATGGGCACGGCCAGCAGGGTCTGGGAGAAGATGTCCGGTGGGGTCAGGACCATGCCGACGACGAAACAGCCGATGATCACGTAGGGGCGGATTTTCTTCAGGTACTGCACCTCGACCACGCCGATCCATACCAGCAGCACCACCGCCACCGGGATCTCGAAGGCGACGCCGAAGGCGAAGAACAGCGTCATGACGAAGTCCAGGTAGCTGGAGATGTCCGTCATCATCGCCACGCCTTCAGGCGTGGCACTGGCGAAGAAACCGAAGATCAGTGGGAATACCAGGAAATAGGCGAAGGCCATGCCGGCGTAGAACAGGAGGATGCTCGACACCAGCAGCGGAATGGCGATGCGTTTCTCGTGGCGATACAGCCCCGGCGCGATGAAGCCCCAGATCTGCTGGAGGATGAACGGGATGGCCAGGAACAGCGAGACGATCATGGTCAGCTTGAACGGCGTCAGGAACGGCGAGGCCACGTCGGTGGCGATCATCGTCGCATTGGCCGGCAGGTGCGCGCGCAGCGGCGCCGAGACCAGGGTGTAGATCTGCTGGGCGAAGGCGAACAGCCCAGCGAAGATCAGGAACACGGCGGCAACGCAGCGCAGCAGGCGGGTGCGCAGTTCGGTCAGGTGCGAGACCAGCGGCATCGGCTGGTCGGTTTCCGGTCTATCGCTCATGGGGCTCGTGGCGGTTGGGGCGGCTCAGGGGGCGCGGTCGGGGCCGCGGGCGTGCGGGTGTCGGGGGCGGCCTGGGTGTCGCCGCTTGCCGGAGGGCTGGCCGGTTGCGCGGGCGGCGTTTGCGGGTCGAGGATGCGCCGGGCTTCCTGTTCCATCGACAGGATGTGCTCGTTGTGCAACTGGCGGCGGATCTCGTCGGCACCGATCTCACGCTCGACTTCCATCTTGATGCTGTTGAAGCTGCGCTTGAGCCGGCCGATCCACAGGCCTGCAGTGCGTGCGGCGCCAGGCAGGCGCTCGGGGCCGAGCACCAGCAGGGCGACTAGGCCGACGAGCAGCAACTCGCCGAAGCTGATGCCGAACATGAGTCAGTCTTTCCGCTGCGGTTCTTGGGCCGGCTGGGCCTGGCCTTCGATGGTGTGCGGCGGGTTCAGCGGCGCGCTGTTTTGCTGCTGCGCCTGTTGGGTGGGCTGCACGGGGGGCGGAGCCTGCTCGGCCGGCTTGTGCTCTTCTTCGTTCATGGCCTTGCGAAAGCCCTTGATCGACTCACCCAGGTCGCTGCCGAGGTTCTTCAGTTTCTTGGTGCCGAACACCAGGACCACGACGATCAGCAGGACAACCCAGTGTTTCCAGTCAAAGATACCCATTTCGTACTCCTGAAAAATGTCGGTGGACCTTCGGGGCTGCTCCCACGAGGCCCTCTGTACGACGCAGCCCCCTGTAGGAGTGGCCTTGCGTCGTGAAGGGGGCGTTCAACACCCCCAGGATACCGTCAGGCAGAAGGCTGGCGCGCGGCCTTTTCATCATGCCCGGAAAGCCCGAAGCGACGTTCCAGTTCGTCGAGCACTGCCTGTGGATGCTGCCCCAGCGCACTGAGCATGACCAGGCTATGGAACCACAGGTCGGCGGTTTCATAGATGACATCGCTGCAATCCTTGCTGACGGCGGCGTCCTTGGCGGCGATGATGGTCTCGACGGACTCTTCGCCGAGCTTCTCCAGGATCTTGTTCAGCCCCTTGTGGTACAGGCTGGCCACATAGGAGCTGTCGGGCGCCGCTTGCTTGCGCTCTTCCAATACCTCGGCGAGGCGGTTGAGGGTGTCGCTCATGTCAGTGTCCTGCGCTGTAGATGGCATCCGGGTCCTTGAGGACCGGGTCGACGATTTTCCACTGGCCGTCTTCGAAGACGCGGTAGAAGCAGCTCTCACGACCGGTATGGCAGGCGATATGGCCCAGTTGCTCGACCATCAGGATGATCACGTCGGCATCGCAGTCCAGGCGCATTTCGTGCAGTTTCTGCACATGGCCCGATTCCTCGCCCTTGCGCCACAGTTTGCCACGCGAACGCGACCAGTAGATGGCGCGTTGCTCGGCGGCGGTGAGGGCCAGGGACTCGCGGTTCATCCAGGCCATCATCAGCACGCGCCCGGTCTTGTGATCCTGGGCGATCGCCGGTACCAGGCCATCGCTGTTCCACTTGATCTCGTCCAGCCAGTCTTTCATCGTCGACTCCAAAACCAGGCCCGCTCCCGTACCGGGCCCTTTGCGCTAGTGTGCCAGCCGGCAGCGCGGCTGGCTATCGGCGTACGATCAGGTACAGGCCCGCGGCCAGCATCAGCCAGGCCGGCCAGGCGCTCGGTGCGCTGAGGCTGACGGCTCCGGCGGCGAGCGTGGCGCCGCCAGCGAGCAGGCCGGCACCGAGCAGGCGCAGCGCCCAGCGGTCGCCCTGGCGGCGCCGCTCCGGCAGTTGCGGGTCGTGCAGGTGCGGTTGCGACAGGCGCTCGAGCAAGTCGCGGGTCATGTCGGCCAGGTGCGGCAGTTGCTCCACCTGGCTCTGCAGGTTGCCGAACACCGCTTTGGGGCTCATGCGCTCGCGCATCCAGCGCTCCAGGTACGGCTTGGCGGTGCTCCACAGATCCAGGTCGGGATACAGCTGGCGGCCCAGGCCTTCGATGTTGAGCAGGGTCTTCTGCAGCAGCACCAGCTGCGGCTGGACCTCCATGTTGAAGCGCCGCGCGGTCTGGAACAGGCGCATCAGCACCTGGCCGAAGGAGATGTCCTTGAGCGGCTTCTCGAAGATCGGCTCGCACACCGTACGGATCGCCGCCTCGAACTCGTTGACCTTGGTCTGCGCCGGCACCCAGCCTGAATCGATGTGCAACTGGGCGACGCGACGGTAGTCGCGCTTGAAGAAGGCGATCAGGTTGCGCGCCAGGTAATCCTGGTCCTCGGACGTGAGGCTGCCGACGATACCGCAGTCGATGGCGATGTACTGCGGGCTCCAGGGCTTGACCGTGCTGACGAAGATGTTGCCCGGGTGCATGTCGGCATGGAAGAAGCTGTCGCGGAACACCTGGGTGAAGAAAATCTCCACGCCGCGCTCGGCGAGCATCTTCATGTCGGTGCGCTGGTCGGCCAGGGTCGCCAGGTCGGTGACCGGTACGCCGTAGATACGCTCCATCACCAGCACCTTGGGTCGGCACCAGTCCCAGTACACCTGGGGCACGTACATCAGCTCGGAGCCTTCGAAGTTGCGCCGCAGTTGGCTGGCGTTGGCCGCCTCACGCAGCAGGTCGAGCTCGTCGTAGATGGTCTTCTCGTAGTCGCTGACCACCTCCACCGGGTGCAGTCGGCGGGCATCGGCAGACACCCGCTCGGCGCCCTTGGCGATCAGGAACAGCCAGGCCAGGTCCTGGGCGATCACCGGCTTGAGGCCCGGGCGCACCACCTTGACCACCACTTCCTCGCCGCTCTTGAGGCGCGCGGCATGCACCTGGGCCACCGAGGCCGAGGCCAGGGGCTCGACGTCGAAGCGGCTGAACACCTCGCCGACCTTGGCGCCGAGCTGCTCCTCGATCAGGGCGACGGCGTGCTGGGGGTCGAATGGTGGTACGCGGTCCTGCAGCAGCATCAGCTCATCGGCGATGTCGGTGGGTAGCAGGTCGCGGCGGGTGGACAGCAACTGGCCGAACTTGATGAAGATCGGCCCCAGGTCCTGCAGGGCCAGGCGCAGGCGCGCGCCGCGGCTGAGCTCGGAGGGCTTGCGTGGCAGCCAGCGCCAGGGCAGCAGCAGACGCAGGCTCATCAGCCACCAGGGCAGGGGCAGGTCGAACAGCAGGTCATCGAGGCGGTAGCGGATCACGACGCGCTGGATGCGCAACAGACGGCGGACGGCGAGCAGCTTCATGCGTTATCGCTGGTATCAAGGGATCGGGCGAGACGGCGCAGGCGCGCCTCGAGGCGTTCAGTGTCGACCTTCAGCGCATCGAGCTCGCTGAAGGCCGCTTCGGCTTCGCGCTGGCCGACCAGGGTACGGGATTCCTCCGCCAGGTACTCGGAGAGGTTCTGGGAGAAGCGTGCCAGGCCCTGGCGGGTCCAGCGGGCGCGCAGGCGCAGGTGGCCGGCGAGCAGCGAGGTGGCCACCGGGCCCAGCCAGCGCGACAGCTCGTATTCCCAGTCCAGCTCCAGGTCCTGCAGCACGCCGACCAGGTCCAGCAGCACGGCGCTATCGCCATGCAACTCGACCTGCGGGCTGTGCAGCACGGCGTTCTTGTCCCTGGCCAAGGCCAGCTGGGCCAGGCGGCCGGCGGGGGCGCGCAGGCTGCAGTCGACCTCGCCTTCCCAGTGGGCGGCGAGCATCAGGCCTTCGGCGTCGGGCAGGATGAACAGCTGCAGGGCCGGTTGCTGGCAGTCGATGGCGATCACCTTGCCCTCGAGCGCAGCCAGGCGCGGCAGCGCCGTGCTGTCCATGCGCAGGACACGGTTGAGCCCGTGCTCGACGCTGGCGAGCAGGCCGGCCAGGAGCATCAGGGCTTGATCCCCCGGTGCACGGCGACGATGCCGCTGGTCATGTTGTGGTAGGTGACGCGGTCGAAGCCGGCCTCGACCATCATGGCCTTGAGGGTTTCCTGGTCGGGGTGCATGCGGATCGACTCGGCCAGGTAGCGGTAGCTGTCGGCGTCGTTGGTGATCAGCTTGCCGGCCAGCGGCATGAAGGCGAACGAGTAGGCGTCGTAGGCGCGCGACATCAGCTTGTTGGTCGGCTTGGAGAATTCCAGCACCAGCAGGCGCCCGCCCGGCTTGAGTACGCGCAGCATCGAGCGCAGGGCATCTTCCTTGTGGGTGACGTTGCGCAGGCCGAAGGCGATGGTCACGCAGTCGAAGTGGTTGTCGGGGAACGGCAGCTTCTCGGCGTCGGCCTGGACGAACTCGATGTTGCCGGCCACGCCACGGTCGAGCAGGCGGTCGCGGCCGACCTTGAGCATCGATTCGTTGATATCGGCCAGCACCACCTGGCCGGTCGGGCCGACCAGGCGCGAGAACTTGGCGGCCAGGTCACCGGTACCGCCGGCGATGTCCAGCACCCGGTTGCCGCTGCGCACGCCGGACAGTTCGATGGTGAAGCGCTTCCACAACCGGTGCATGCCACCGGAGAGGACGTCGTTCATCAGGTCGTACTTGGCGGCCACGGAGTGGAAGACCTCGGCGACTTTCTTCGCCTTCTGGCTCTCGGGCACGTCCTGGTAGCCGAAGTGGGTGGTGGGTTCGGCGGGTTCGCCTTTGCGCTGGTCGTTCATATCGCTTCACCGAAAAAAATTACGGCCATTCTAGGGGCAACGGGCGGATTTGTCTTGGCGGGGTGTGTCGTGGGGCGGGCGCGGGCATAATGCGTTCATTGTCTTCATATCCAGGACCGCCCGCATGACCCAGATCAGCGTTGAACGCAAACACTCCCTCGGCCGCGAAGCCGCCCGGGCCAAGGCCGAGGCGCTGGTGGAAAGGCTCAGCCGCGAATACGACCTCAAGGCCACCTGGAACGGCGACCGCGTCGACGTGTCGCGCAGTGGTGCCAATGGCAGCGTGCATATCGGCGAAGACAGCATCCGTGTCGAACTCAAGTTGGGCATGATGCTGTCGATGCTCGGCGGAACCATCAAGGGCGAGATCGAGCGCGCGCTGGACAAGGCCCTGGCCTGACCCGGGCGGGCTACCAGCGACCAGCCGCAAGCTGCAAGATAAAAGCAAGGCGTGCACCATCCGTTTCTTCTTGCCGCTTTGTAGCTGCTCTTAGGGTGAGGATTCTAATTTTTCCCCCTACCTTGTGCTCAAGCCCTCGATCCCGGGGCCGTTTCTCCCTCCCTTTACGAGCATGAGGTGCAGCGCATGGCCAAAGTGAACCTGAAGAAAAAGGACGATGCCCCGGGCAATACCCTGGGCGAGGTGCGCGGCTACGCGCGCAGGATCTGGCTGGCGGGCCTGGGCGCCTATGCCCGCGTCGGCCAGGAAGGTTCGGAGTACTTCAAGGAGCTGGTCAAGGCCGGCGAAGGCGTCGAGAAACGCGGCAAGAAGCACATCGACCAACAGCTCGATGCGGCCAACAACCAGATCGACGAAGCGGGCGCGCAAGTGAGCCGCGTCAGAGGCCGGGTCGAGGTTCAACTGGACAAGATCGAAAAGGCTTTCGATACGCGGGTCGCCCGCGCCTTGAATCGCCTCGGCATTCCGTCTAAACATGACGTTGACGCGTTGTCCATCAAGCTCGAACAGCTGACCGAGTTGCTCGAGCGTGTCGCGCACAAACAATAAGGAGAGCAGGATGGCTGGCAAGAAGAGCACCGAGAAAGAAGGCAGTTCCTGGGTCGGCGGGATCGAGAAGTATTCCCGCAAGATCTGGCTGGCTGGCCTGGGTATCTACTCCAAGATCGACCAGGACGGTCCCAAGCTGTTCGAGTCGTTGGTCAAGGATGGCGAGAAGGCCGAGAAGCAGGCCAAGAAGAATGTCGACTCGGCCAAGGACAGCGCCAAGTCCGCGACTTCGTCGCGGGTCTCCGACGTGAAGGAGCGCGCACTGGGCAAGTGGAGCGAGCTGGAGGAGGCGTTCGACAAGCGCCTGAACAGCGCCATCTCGCGCCTGGGGGTGCCTAGCCGCAACGAGATCAAGGCCCTGCACCAGCAGGTCGACACCCTGACCAAGCAGATCGAGAAGCTGACCGGCGCTTCGGTGACCCCGGTTTCGGCCAAGAAGGCCGCTGCCGGCAAGAGCGCCGCCAAGCCTCTGGCCAAGGCAGCTAAACCTGCGACGAAGACGGCTGCGGCGAAACCGGCCAGCAAGGCGGCCAAGCCGGCGGCAAAACCTGCCGCGAAGACAGCGGCGGCCAAGCCTGCTGCCAAGGCTGCAGCCGCGAAACCGGCAGCGGCGAAGAAGCCTACGGTGAAAAAGGCACCGGCCAAGCCGGCGGCGACCAAGACTGCGGCACCGGCTGCCAGCGCGACCCCGGCCGCGACGCCGGCACCGAGCGCGGCCCCGGTCAGCAATACCCCGTCGGCACCGGTGAGCCCAGCCAACCAAGGCTGATGACCGCGTCGCCGTCTTCGCGAGCACCGGTGTATGGCAAGGGCGCGCTTCGCGCCCCATTGTCGGCAAGCCGGCTCCCACATGATCCTGCAAACCGCATCATTCGCGGTTGAGTCGGACCCTGTGGGGGGCAGCTTGCCGACAATGGGGCGCGAAGCGACCCCAAATGACTGACCAGCACCAGGGTGCCAGCCCAGCCACCGCAGGCCCAACGGCCTACCCCTCCAGATACTTCTCCGCCAATTGCTCCGCCGCCTTCTGCGCCGGCCCTTGCAGGTGCGGTGCCACCAGCATCATCACCTGGTACACCACGATCCCCACATCCCCCTCGCGCCCCAGCACCCGCTGGTAATCCAGGGAAAACATCAAGGTCAGGGTGATCTGCTCAACCAGTTGCCCCAGCGCCTGGGTCCCGCTGGTCACCAGCCCCTGGGCCTTGAGGCTGGCCAGCAGGGCGGCGAGAGTGCGCTTGAGGGCGTTGATCAGGCTGCGCATGCCACGGGCCAGCTTCGGCAGGCGGCCGGTCAGGTTCGACAAGTCCTGGAACAGGAAGCGGTACTGGGCCATGCGCTCGACGATCAGGTGCAGGAACAGCCAGTAGTCCTCGGCATCCAGGCGCACGTCCAGGGGCGGGTCGAGCAGGGGCACCAGCGCTTCCTCGAAACGCTCGAACAGCCCCAGCACCAGCGGCTCCTTGCCGTGGAAGTGGTAGTACAGGTTGCCTGGGCTGATGCCCAGTTCGTTGGCGATCTCCAGGGTCGAGACGTTGGGCTCGCCCTGCCGGTTGAACAACTGCAGGGCGCACTCGAGGATACGGTCGCGGGTTTTCATCGGTTCAGCGCGCCAGCACGTAGCTGCCTGGCGCGGGGCCCAGCACCGGGTAGGTGGCGTTGCCCAGCTCCACGCGCGGCGCCTTGAGGGGGCCGGAGCGTTGGCAGATCCACTCCAGCCACAACGGCCACCAGCTGCCGTCGCTGCGCGTGGCATCGTGGAACCAGGCCCGCGGGTCGCTGGACAGCCTGGAGTTATGCAGGTAGTAGGCCTTGGGGTTGCCGGGTGGGTTGATGATGCTCTGGATATGCCCGCTGTTGGCCAGTACGAAGCGCCGCTCGCCGCCGAGCAGGAGGGCCGAGCGGTACACCGCGTCCCACGGCGTGATGTGATCGTTGCTGCCGGCCACGGTGAAGCTGTCGATGGTGACCTGGCCGAGGTCGATCGGCGTGCCGCACACCTCCAGACCACCCGGCTGGGTCAGCGGGTTGAGCTTGAAAAAATCCAGCAACTCGCCATGCAGGGCGGCAGGCAGGCGGGTGTTGTCGGCGTTCCAGTAGAGGATGTCGAAGGCCGGCGGCGTCTTGCCGAGCAGGTAGTTGTTGACCCAGTAGTTCCAGATCAGGTCGTTGGGCCGCATCCAGGCGAAGATTCGCGCCACCTCGCCGCCGTCCAGCACACCGCGCTGGTACGAGCGACGCTTGGCCGCCTCGATGGTCTGTTCGTCGGCGAACAGGCTGGCGGGGCTGTCGAACTGACTGTCGAGCAAACTGACCAGGTAGCTGGCGCTGCGCACCCGGCGCAACTGGCGCTTGGCCTGCAGGTGGCCTAGCAGGGCGGCCATGGTCAGGCCACCGGCGCAGGCGCCCATGAGGTTGGGGTCGCGGTTGCCACTGATGCTGCGGCAGGCATTGAGCGCCTCTTCCAGCGCCTGCACGTAACTGGAGAACCCCCATTCGCGGTGGCGCGGGTCGGGGTTGCGCCAGCTGACCATGAACACCTGCAGGCCGTTCTTGAGCATGTACTGGACGAAGCTATTGTGTGGCCCGAGGTCGAAGATATAGAACTTGTTGATCTGTGGCGGTACCACCAGCAGCGGCCGGGCGTGCTGTTTCTCGCTCATCGGCTTGTACTGGATCAGCTCCAGCAGCTCGTTGCGAAACACCACCGCGCCCGGCGTGCAGGCCAGGTTGACGCCGACCTCGAAGGCGCGCTCGTCCACCTGGCGCGGCAGGCCGTCGTTGTGGCGCAGGTCGTCGAGCAGGTGGGCCAGGCCACGGACCAGGCTCTGGCCACCGGTGTTGAAGAGCTCCTTGACCGCCAGCGGGTTGAGCAGCGAGTTGCTCGGCGCCAGGGCGTCGTTGATCTGGTTGAACAAGAAGTGCGCCCGGGCACGGTCGTCATCGTCCAGCGAGCTTTCCTCGATCCACAGGCGGGTCTGCTTCTGCCAGGCCAGGTAGGCCTGCAGGCCGCGACGGTAGAAGGGGTTCTGGCTCCAGGTCGGGTCGCTGAAGCGGTTGTCGCGTGGGTGGGGCTGGTACGGAGTGTCGCCCAGCATCACTCGACCCAACTGGCCGCCCAGGGCCAGCAAATGATGGGCGGTGTGCAGCGGATTGCGCAGGCCAAGGCGGCCGACGTGGCGCAGGGTGGAGATCAGGTCGCGACCGCGCAGGCCGGCGATGGCGTTCTGTACATTGATCATCGTGGCGGGGACGGGGGGCACCCCTTTTGCCTTTTTGTCTTTCATGCCAACACTCCGTCGTCAGGCCATCATCCACAGGTTGTATCGAGCGCGCCCGGTGCGGCCTCAGCCACCGGAAGCGGGGCGGGGGTGCATGACCGCGCGCTGACGCTCTTGCTGGAGGAACTTCATGATGATCGGGGCGACGGCCTCGGCCCGGGTGATCAGGAACAGGTGGCCGTCGTCGATTATGTGTAGCTGGGCGTTGGGAATCCGCCAGGCCAACAGGCGCATGTTGATCAGGGGGATCAGCGGATCGTCGTCGCCGGCCAGCACCAGGGTGGGCTGGCGGATCTTGTGCAACCAGTGGATGCTGGTCCAGCCCAGGCCGGCGAACAACTGCCAGTAGTAGCCCATCTTGCCGCCGGAGCGCACCTTGGCGGCATGGTGCAGGGCCAGGTCGGGGTCGCGGCGAAAGCCACCGCCGTAGATCAACGGGGCGATGCGGATCACATGGGAGGGCTGTACGTAGCGCCGGGGGCTGGCCATCATCCACAGCACCTTGGGCTTGCCGGGCACCATGAAGGCGCCCGCGGCGGTGGCGGCCAGCACCAGCTTCTTGCAGCGCTCCGGGTAGTCATGGGCGAACTGCTGGGCCAGCGCGCCGCCCCAGGACACGCCGATGACATTGACCTGGCCGTAGTCCAGGTAATCGAGCATGCGCGCCGTCAGCTTGGCCAGGCCCGGGAAGCGATACGGGTGGCGGGGCGTGGACGAGCCGCCGACGCCCGGCACGTCGAAGGCGATGACCTCGATGTCCGGATCCAGCGCCTCGATGAACGGGAACACCAGCTCCAGGTTGGCACCGATGCCGTTGAAGATCAGCAAGGGCGTCAGGTGCGGCTTGCCTGGGCGGACGGCGGTGCGGATGGACTGGTTGTCCAGCTCGACGGTCCTGAAGATGTACGGTTGCGGCATGCACGGAACTCATGGGTGGGTGAAGCGCCATGGCCTGCGTGCGAGCGGCCATGGCGACGTGGTTCAACGCTCGTGGACGTAGGTCCCCGGCGCCGCCTCGCCTGCGGGATAGGCGCGATTGCCCAGGCGCGTGGGCGCTTTTTTCAGATCACCGGCACGCTCGCCCAGCCAGGCCTGCCAGTGCAGCCACCAGGAGTCGGCGTGCTTGACGGCATTCTCCTGCCAGGCCACTGGGTCGTCCGGGCGGTCCTCGCCGGTCATGAAGCGTGCCTTGGGGTTGCCCGGCGGGTTGAGAATGCTCTGGATATGGCCGCTGTTGGACAGCACGAACTCGATCTTGCCACCGAACAGGTGCGCCGAGCGGTAGCACGATTGCCAAGGGGTGATGTGGTCGGCGGTGCCGGCGACGCTGTAGATGTCGCACTGGACCTGCTTGAGGTCGATCGCCGTGCCGCAAACTTCCAGGGCGCCAGGGCGGGTCAGCGGGTTGTTCTTGAACATCTCGATCAGGTCGCCGTGGAAGGCCGCCGGCAGGCGCGTGGTGTCGTTGTTCCAGAACAGGATGTCGAAGATCGGGGGTTCGTTGCCGAGCAGGTAGTTGTTGACCCAGTAGTTCCAGATCAGGTCGTTGGGGCGCATCCAGGCGAATACCTTGGCCATGTCGCTGCCTTCCAGCACGCCGGCCTGGTAGGAATGGCGCTTGGCCGCCTCGAGGGTCTGCTCGTCGACGAACAGCGCGACCTGGGTATCCACCGTGGTGTCCAGCACGCTGACCAGCAGGGTGAGGGCGTTGACCTTGTGCTCGCCCAGTGCGGCGTAATGGCCGACCAGGGCGGTGCAGGTGATGCCGCCGGAGCAGGCGCCGAGCATGTTCAGGTCCTTGCTGCCGGTGATCGCCAGTACCGCGTCCACGGCCTCCTTGAGCGCGTCGATGTAGGTCGACAGGCCCCACTCGCGCTGGGCCTTGGTCGGGTTGCGCCAGCTGATGATGAAGGTCTGCTGGTTGGAGCGCAGGCAGAAGCGTGCCAGGCTCTTCTCCGGGCTCAGGTCGAAGACATAGAACTTGTTGATCTGCGGCGGCACCACCAGCAGTGGGCGGGCGTGCACCTGCTCGGTGATGGGGCGGTACTGGATCAGTTCCAGCACGTCGTTGCGGTAGACCACCGCGCCTTCGCTGGTGCCCAGGTTCTTGCCCACCTCGAAGGCGTCCATGTTCACCTGGCTGGGCATGCCGCCGTTGTTGACCATGTCCTTGGCCAGGTTGGACAGGCCGTCCAGCAGGCTCTTGCCGCCGGTTTCGAAGAAGCGCTTGACCGCGGCCGGGTTGGCCAGGGTGTTGGTCGGTGCCATGGCCTCGGTCATCAGGTTGATGACGAACTGGCCGCGGCTGATGTCCTGGGGCGAGAGGTCGCTGTTGCCGATCCAGTCGTGCAGCTCCTTGCGCCAGGCCAGGTAGGTCTGCAGGTAGCGGCGATAGAGCGGGTTCTGGCTCCAGGCCGGGTCGTTGAAGCGACGATCGTCGCCCTCGGGGCGCAGGGCGGACTTGCCCAGCAGGACGTTCTTCAATTCCAGGCCGAAATGCGCCACGTGCTTGGCGCTGTGCAGCGGTTGGCGAACGGCTTGGCGCAACACGGTGCGTGCCGATGTCAGCAGGTCCTTGCGGCGGATGCCGATGACCGGGTTCAGGCCCAGGGTGTTTTCCGAGGCTTGCCGCTGCAACTCATCGTTGTTCTTGTTACTCATCTACGACGCTCCGTTGTCCTGAGACGAGTACCGGTTGGCTGTGGCGGGTACACAGACGATTGCCCGGTACTGCTGCTCGGGTGACCAGTGATAAGAAACAGCGGTGCTGCGGGCCGGATGCATTCGGCGATGAGCTGCGGGTTTCTCTGCGTGTGAAGACAGCCTGCTTTCGCTCGCGACCTCTACATACCGGCCAAGCCCTGCCCGTGCTCGAGACGGTGCAGGAAACTTGCCAGCTCCATTGGTTACCCGACTTTCATGTAATGCGCAAGACAGCCCTTCACTGAGCCGTCAATCAGGCATTCAAGCAGATGCGTTTAGAAAATGCGCTCTAAAGCCTGGGGGCCTTGAGCTAGAGCATTAGTTTCACCACCGACTCGGACGGGTCGCGCGACTTGCCGGCCTTGTGCAGTTCATCGAGGTACTCGGCCCACAGCTGTTCCTGGCGCAGGCACAGCTGTTCGAGGTATTCCCAGGTGAACAATCCGCTGTCATGGCCGTCGTCGAAGGTCAGTTTCAGTGCATATTGGCCAGCCGGCTCCAGGCCCGTCAGGCCGACGTTGAGCTTGCCGTATTGCAGGATCGGATTGCCGTGGCCCTGGACTTCGGCGGAGGGGGAGTGCACGCGCAGGAATTCGGCGGGCAGGTGGTAGACCTCATCGGGGCCGTAGGTGAGGGTGAGGGTCCTGGAGGCTTTGTGCAGGTTGATGGCGGTGGGCAGGCGGGCCATGGGCTTCTTCTCTTGGGGCTACAAGCTTCAAGCTTCAAGCTACAAGAGGCGATATTCAAGCCACCGCGAAAAAATCATGCGGTCGCGTAGCTGCAAGCGAAGGAGATCAGCTTGCAGCTTGCCGCTCGAGGCTTCAGAGGATGTAGCGCGACAGGTCTTCGTTCTGCGCCAGCTCACCGAGGTGGCTGTTCACGTAGGCCGCATCGATACGGATCGGCGCTTCGTCGTGGGCGCTGGCCAGGTCGCCGGCGCTGAACGACACCTCTTCGAGCAGGCGCTCGAGCAGGGTGTGCAGGCGGCGGGCACCGATGTTCTCGGTCTTCTCGTTGACCTGGTAGGCGATCTCGGCCAGGCGCTTGATGCCGTCGGCGGCGAACTCGATGTTCAGGCCTTCGGTCTTGAGCAGTTCGCGGTACTGCTCGGTCAGCGAGGCGTGCGGCTCCTGCAGGATGCGCTCGAAATCTTCCGGGGTCAGCGCCTTGAGCTCGACGCGGATCGGCAGGCGGCCTTGCAGCTCGGGCACCAGGTCGCTCGGCTTGCTCAGGTGGAAGGCGCCGGAGGCGATGAACAGGATGTGGTCGGTCTTGACCATGCCCAGCTTGGTGTTGACGGTGCAGCCCTCGATCAGCGGCAGCAGGTCGCGCTGCACGCCCTCGCGGGAGACATCGGCGCCGCCGACGTTGCCGCGCTTGGCCACCTTGTCGATCTCGTCGATGAACACGATGCCGTGCTGCTCGACCGCTTCCAGGGCCTTGGCCTTGAGCTCTTCCTCGTTGACCAGGCGGCTGGCTTCCTCGTCGCGGACCATCTTCAGCGCTTCCTTGACCTTGAGCTTGCGTGCCTTGCGGCGGCCCTTGCCCATGTTGGCGAACAGGCTCTGCAGCTGGTTGGTCATTTCTTCCATGCCGGGCGGGGCGGCGATCTCGACACCCACGGATTCGGCCACTTCGATCTCGATTTCCTTGTCGTCCAGCTGGCCTTCGCGCAGGCGCTTGCGGAACAACTGGCGGGTGTTGGAGTCGGCGCTCGACTGCGATGCCTCCTCGGTGAAGCTGCTGACCCGGGCCTGGGGCAGCAGGGCGTCGAGGATGCGGTCCTCGGCGGCGTCCTCGGCGCGGTGGCGCACGCGGATGATCTCCTGCTCGCGGAGCATCTTCAGCGCGGCGTCGGCCAGGTCACGGACGATCGACTCGACATCGCGGCCAACATAGCCAACCTCGGTGAACTTGGTCGCCTCGACCTTGATGAACGGCGCGTTGGCCAGTTTGGCCAGGCGGCGGGCGATCTCGGTCTTGCCGACGCCGGTGGGGCCGATCATCAGGATGTTCTTCGGCGTGACTTCGCTGCGCAGTTCGGCAGGCAGCTGCATGCGCCGCCAGCGGTTGCGCAGGGCGATGGCCACGGCGCGCTTGGCGTCGTCCTGGCCGATGATGTGGCGGTTGAGTTCGTGGACGATTTCGCGGGGGGTCATGGACATGATGAATATGGTCCTCGGGCGGCGTGATCAGCGTGGAAAAGTCCCGCTGCGAGCGGGACGCCAGAACAGCTGATCACTCGGCCAGGTCCTGCTCCTCGATGGTCAGGTTGTGGTTGGTGAACACGCAGATGTCGCCGGCGATGTTCAGGGCGGTCTCGGCGATTTCGCGGGCCGAGAGGTCGGTCTTGTTCAGCAGGGCGCGGGCTGCGGCCTGGGCGTAGGCGCCGCCGGAGCCCATGGCGATCAGGCCGTCTTCGGGTTCGACCACGTCGCCGTTGCCGGTGATGATCAGCGAAGCGTCCTTGTTGGCGACCGCGAGCATGGCTTCCAGGCGGCTCAGGGAACGGTCGGTGCGCCATTCCTTGGCCAGTTCGACGGCGGCGCGTATCAGGTGGCCCTGGTGTTTCTCCAATTGGCCTTCGAACCGCTCGAAGAGGGTGAAGGCGTCGGCGGTGGCACCGGCGAAGCCGGCGATGACCTGGCCGTGGTACAGGCGACGGACCTTCTTGGCGTTGCCTTTCATCACGGTGTTGCCGAGGGAAACCTGGCCGTCGCCGCCCATGACGACTTTGCCGTGGCGGCGAACTGAAACGATGGTAGTCAAGGGAGAGTCTCCACGCAGCGGGGCGAAAATGCCTGTTGCAGACTCATATGGGGGGAGGGGGGAGCAGTTTCAAGCGCCAAGCTACAAGCGGTGAGAAAAAGCGGATCGGTGGAGGCCCTGCTTTCTCTCTTGCCGCTTGTAGCTCGCAGCTTACGGTTGGCTCTCGTGGCAGAGGTGCCCATCGACCAAGGTATAACGCACCGCACCCGGCAGGCAGTGGCCGATGAACGGGCAGTTCTCGCCGCGCGAGTACCATTGCTCGCCGGCCACGGTCGAGGCCTTCGGATCGAACAGCACCAGGTCTGCCGCGGCGCCTACCTTCAGTTCACCGGCGGGCAGGCGCAGGGCTGCCGCCGGGCCGCAGGTCAAGCGGGCCAGCAGGGTCGGCAGGTCGAGCAGGCCGTCCTCGACCAGGGTCATGGCCAGCGGCAGCAGCAGCTCGACGCTGCTGATGCCCGGCTCGGTGGCGCCGAACGGCGCCAGCTTGGCGTCGCGCTCATGGGGTTGGTGGTGGCTGGAGATCGCCTGGATCACCCCGGCCTTCACCGCCTCGCGCAGGCCGTCGCGGTCAGCGGCGGTGCGCAGCGGCGGTTGCACGTGGTACAGGCTGGAGAAGTCACGCAGGGCCTCGTCGGTAAGAATCAGCTGGTACAGGGCCACGTCGGCGGTGACCGGCAGGCCCAACTGCTGGGCCTGGGCGATCAGGCGCGCGCCGCGGGCGCTGGTGATCTGCGTGAAGTGCGCGCGCACGCCGGTCTGCTCGACCAGCAGCAGGTTGCGTGCCAGGGCCACGGTTTCGGCAGTTTCCGGGATGCCCGAAAGGCCGAGGAAGCTGGCCATGGCGCCTTCGTGGGCCAGGCCGCCCTGGGCCAGGTCGCGGTCCTGGGAGTGGAACACCACGGTAAGGTCGAAGGTGGCGGCGTACTCCAGGGCACGTACCAGGGTGCGGTTGTTGGCGATGCCCTGCAGGCCGTTGCCGAAGGCCACGCAGCCCGTGTCGCGCAGCGCCACCAGTTCGGCCAGTTGCTCGCCCTCCAGGCCCTTGGTCAGGGCGCCGATCGGGTAGACCTTGCTGTTGCCGGCCTCGCGCGCACGGTCGAGGATCAGCTCGGCGACTGCCGAGGTGTCCAGCACCGGGCGGGTCAGCGGCGGGCAGCACAGGCTGGTGACGCCACCGGCGACGGCGGCGCGGGTCTCGCTGGCGATGTTGCCCTTGCGGCTGTAGCCCGGCTCGCGCAGGGCGACGTCGAGGTCGACTAGGCCAGGAGCGGCGACCAGGCCATCGGCCTGGATCGTGCGGCTGGCGCTGAAGCCGGCCGGTGCGGCGCCGATGGCCTGGAGGCGGCCGCCGTCCAGGTGCAGGTCGGTGATCTGGTCCAGGCCGCTGTTGGGGTCGATGACCCGGGCGCCAAGAATGCTGATGCTCACAGGGCGTTCTCCTGGTCGAGTTGACGTTGCGCGGCCTGGCCGCTCATGGCCATGGACAGCACGGCCATGCGCACGGCGATGCCGTAGGTGACCTGGTTGAGGATCACCGACTGGGCGCCGTCGGCCACCGCCGACTCGATCTCCACGCCGCGGTTGATCGGCCCCGGGTGCATGACGATGGCGTCGGGCTTGGCGGCGGCCAGGCGCGCGGTGGTCAGGCCGAACAGGCGGTAGAACTCGCCTTCGCTGGGCAGCAGGCCACCGGCCATGCGTTCACGCTGCAGGCGCAGCATGATCACCACGTCGACGTCCTTCAGGCCTTGGGCCAGGTCGCTGTAGACCTTCACGCCGTATTGCTCGACGCCCACCGGTAGCAGGGTCTTCGGGCCGATCACGCGGATGTCGGGGCAGCCAAGGGCCTTGAGTGCCAGCATGTTCGAGCGGGCCACCCGCGAATGCAGGATATCGCCGACGATGGCCACCGAGAGGTTCTCGAAGCTGCCCTTGTGGCGACGGATGGTCAGCATGTCGAGCATGCCCTGGGTCGGGTGCGCGTGGCGGCCATCGCCGCCGTTGATCACCGCCACGTCCGGGCACACGTGCTCGGCGATGAAGTGCGCAGCGCCGGAGTCGGAGTGGCGCACGACGAACATGTCGGCGGCCATGGCCTCCAGGTTGCGCAGGGTGTCGAACAGGGTCTCGCCCTTGCTGGTCGAGGAGGTCGACACGTTCAGGCTGATCACGTCGGCCGACAGGCGCTGGGCGGCCAGTTCGAAAGTGGTGCGGGTGCGGGTCGAGTTCTCGAAGAACACGTTGCACACGGTCTTGCCGCGCAGCAACGGGACTTTCTTCACGGCCCGGGCGCCGACTTCCAGGAAGGAGTCGGCGGTGTCGAGGATCTCGGTCAGCAGTTCGCGGGGCAAACCGTCGAGCGAGAGAAAGTGGCGCAGCTGGCCCTGGTCATTGAGCTGCAGCGGGCGCTTGGCGTCGAATGGCGTCATCGCGAGGGACTCTTAAAGGGCGGAAGCGGTGGCGAGGTCCTGGCGCTCGAGGGCGAGCGGTGCGGGTCCGGTCAATTTTACCCGTTCATTGGGCGCCAGTGACAAGGTAGCGCCGAGCACGTTGGGGCGGATCGGCAGTTCGCCGGCATCCAGGTCGAGCAAGCAGACCAAGGTCACGCTGGCCGGACGGCCGTAGTCGAACAGTTCGTTGAGGGCGGCGCGGATGGTGCGACCGCTCATCAGCACGTCGTCCACCAGCACCAGGTGCTGGCCCTCGACCTCGAAGGGCAGCTCCGACGGGCGTACCTGCGGGTGCAGGCCGTTCTGGCTGAAGTCGTCGCGGTAGAAGGACACGTCCAGGGTGCCCAGCGCGCTGCTGTCGCCCAGTGCCTGCTGCAGGGCCTGGGCCACCCACACGCCGCCGGTGCGGATGCCGATGAAGCGCGGCTCGGCGATGTTGCGACGGGCCAGGTGGGCGCGAAGGTCGACGGCCATCTGCCGGATCAGGTCGGCGGGATTGGGTAGGCTCATTGCGTGCTCCTCGGGGCGCCGGGTTGGCCCGGCTGCAAAGCGGATGGGTTAGTGCCCGGTGTTGGCCTCCAGCCAGCCTTGCAGGAGCAGGGCGGCGGCGATGGCGTCGACCGGGTTGTCGCGGTAGCTGCCGCGCTGACCACCGCGGGCCAGGCGTTCGCCCTTGGCCTCGAAGGTGGTCAGGCGCTCGTCGTGGGTGTGCACCGGCAGGTTGTAGCGGCCGTGCAGGCGGCGGGCGAATTTCTCGGCACGGGCGCTCATCTCGCTGGGCGTGCCATCCATGTTCAGCGGCAGGCCGACGACGATGGCGTCGGGTTTCCATTCGTCGATCAGTTTTTCCACCTGGGCCCAGTCCGGCACGCCGTTCTGCGCCTTCAGGGTGCACAACTCGCGGGCCTGGCCGGTGATCACCTGGCCGACGGCCACGCCGATCTGTTTGCTGCCGTAGTCGAAGCCCAGCAGCAGGCGCAGTTCGGCCATCAGGCGTGGCCCGCCTGGCTGGTCAGCAGGCTGAGGTTGATCCCCAGGCTGGCGGCGGCAGCCTCCAGGCGCAGGTCGCTGGCCAGGCCGAAGATGATTTCCGGGTCGAACGGGCAGTTGAGCCAGGCGTTGTCGGCAAGCTCGGCCTCCAGCTGGCCGGCTTCCCAGCCGGCGTAGCCCAGGGTGATCAGGCTGCGCTTGGGGCCGATGCCGTCGGCGATGGCGAACAGCACGTCCTGGGAGGTGGACAGCGACAGCCCCTGCAGCTCGACGGTGGCCTGGTAGCTGCATTCGCTGGTGTGCAGCACGAAGCCGCGGTCGGTCTGCACCGGGCCACCCTGGTAGATCGGGATCTGCAGGGTGCTGACGGGCGGCTCTTCGTCCGGGCGCAACTGCTCCAGGATGTCGGCCAGGTTCAGCTCCTGCGGGCGATTGACCACCAGGCCCATGGCGCCGTTGGCGTTGTGCTCGACGATGTAGGTCAGGGTCTGGGCAAAGTTCGGATCGGCCATGTGTGGCATGGCGATCAGGAACTGATGCTTGAGGTAGCTCGGGTTGAGGGTTTTCATGGGTGATAGTGTGGCGTCAGGTGGGCTTGGCTTCAAGCTCCACCACGTTTCGAGCTTCAAGCTAGTTGCTGGACAACCGGTCACCGCGGGCGAAGCGCCAGGTGCGGATGATTTCCAGCCGGTCGAACTCCGCCAGGTCGCCGGTGAACGGTGCGAACGGCGCTGCCAGACGGACGATACGCTGGGCCGCCTGGTCGAGCACCGGCTGGCCGGAGGACTCCAGGACCAGCACCTCGTACAGCGAACCGTCGCGGTTGATCGACACCATCATCCGCAGGTTGCCGTAGATCTGCTGGCGGCGGGCCTGCTCGGGGTAGTTGAGATTGCCGACCCGCTCGACCTTCTTGCGCCACTCCTCCTTGTACCAGGCACCCTTGTCGCGCATCGTCGAGGCCGCGTTGAGGCGGTGGATGCGCGGGCGCTTGGCGTACAGCTGCTGCTCCTGGGACAGCTCCGCCTCGAGGCTGGCGATCTGGCTGGACAACTGCGAACTGTCGAACTCCGGCACCGCCGCCTGGGGCTTGGGCCGCGGCTTGCTTTCCTTGGGCTTGGGCTCCACCTTGTGCGGCTTGGGTGCCTGGGTGGCCACCGCGGATTTTTTCGGCGCAGGTGGCGTCTCGGGTCTGGCCGCCGGCGGCGGGGTGATCTTGTTGATCTTGCTGTCCTGGAACGGCGCGACCTCGGTGGTCTTGGGCACCGCCTTCTTCTCCAGGGTGCCACTGCCCTGCTGGTCGTCCTGGGCCTGGAAGTCAGCCTTCTGCGGCGGCTTCTCGCTCTTGAAGGTGGCCAGGGTGATGTCCATGGTGTGGCGGATTTCGGCCGGCTTGACCACGGTGAAGCCCACGCCGAGGATCAGTGCCAGGTGCACCAGCGCAGCCAGGAACAGGGTGAAGCCGAGCCGGTCCACCGGGCGAACGCGGGGTGGCAGCAGGTCGGCGGGGATGTCGGCGGGCAACGTCATCAGGTATCCACAGTCAGCTTCGAGCTAGAGCTGCAAGCTTCAAGTAGCGGCGGCCAGGCGCAGGCCCGCGTTTTCTTGCGGCTTGCAGCCCGAAGCTTGCGGCTGCGTATCATACCCCACTGCGCGCGTTTGCTCCGCGTCGGTGGTCAGTGCGCCTTGAGCTTGCGATCAATGGCGTCCATCAGTTGGGCGCCGATGCGGGTGTCGTAGGCGGCGTCGATCTCGCGGATGCAGGTCGGGCTGGTGACGTTGATCTCGGTGAGGTAGTCGCCGATCACATCCAGGCCGACGAACAGCAGGCCCTTCTCGCGCAGGGTCGGGCCGACCTGGGCGGCGATCCAGCGGTCGCGCTCGCTCAGCGGGCGGGCCTCGCCACGGCCGCCGGCGGCCAGGTTGCCACGGGTCTCGCCGCTGGCCGGGATGCGCGCCAGGCAGTAGGGCACCGGTTCGCCGTCGATCATCAGGATGCGTTTGTCACCGTCCTTGATCGCCGGCAGGAAGGCCTGGGCCATGATCTGCTGGCTGCCGTGCTGGGTCAGGGTCTCGAGGATCACCGAGAGGTTGGGGTCGCCCGGGCGGTGGCGGAACACCGAGGCGCCGCCCATGCCGTCCAGCGGCTTGAGGATCACGTCGCCATGGGTGGTGGCGAACTCACGCAGGATGTCGGCGCGACGGCTGACCAGGGTCGGCGCCATGCACTGCGGGAAGCGCGTGGCGAACAGTTTCTCGTTGCAGTCGCGCAGGCTCTGCGGGCGGTTGACCACCAGCACGCCCTCGGCCTCGGCCTGCTCCAGCAGGTAGGTGCTGTAGACGAACTCCATGTCGAAGGGGGGGTCCTTGCGCATCAGGATCACGTCGAGCTCGGCCAGGGCGCAGTCCTGCTCCTCGCCCAGCTCGAACCAGCGGGCCGGGTCGGCGAACACGGTCAGCGGGCGCATCTGCGCACGGGCCTGGCCGGCGCCCAGGTAAAGGTCACGCTGTTCCATGTAGAACAGGGTCCAGCCGCGCTCCTGGGCCGCCAGCAGCATGGCCAGCGAGCTGTCCTTCTTGTAGGAAATGGACGCGATGGGGTCCATGACAATCCCGAGGCGAACGCTCATGGGTGAATTCCTCTTGGCGGCACCTGGGCCGCGATGGCTCTAAGACAAAAGTGGTTCAGGGTGGCGCCGCGAGCGCGGATGGTCAAGGGCCGGGCAGATGGAATGGCTATCCGGAGTGTGCTAAAAATGCCCACAGCTTCAAGCTGCAAGCCCCAAGCTGCAAGAAAAGGCCCGCCATGCTCCGATCCGCTTTTTCTTGCCGCTTGAAGCTTGGCGCTTGAGGCCTGAAGCTTGCCGCTCTCCGCGAGCATCGATGGTAGCGAAGATATGGAACAACCCCTGAAGGTGATGGTGATCGACGACTCGCGCACGATCCGCCGCACCGCCCAGATGTTGCTCGGCGAGGCGGGCTGCGAGGTGATCACCGCCAGCGATGGCTTCGATGCCCTGGCCAAGATCGTCGACCACAAGCCACAGATCATCTTCGTCGATGTCCTGATGCCACGCCTGGACGGCTACCAGACCTGCGCGGTGATCAAGCACAACAGCGCCTTCAAGGATACCCCGGTGATCCTGCTGTCCTCGCGCGATGGCCTGTTCGACAAGGCCCGCGGCCGGGTGGTCGGCTCCGACCAGTTCCTGACCAAACCATTTAGCAAGGAAGAACTGCTCGATGCGATCAGGGCTCACGTGCCCGGGTTCGCCGTGCAGGCACAACACGCACCCTGACCCCGTCCGCCATGGCGGTGTCTTCTTTCCTTTGATGGGGAAACAGCATGGCCCGAGTTCTGATTGTCGACGACTCGCCGACAGAAATGTACAAACTGACTGCCTGGCTGGAAAAGCACGGGTACCAGGTGCTCAAGGCCGACAACGGCGCCGACGGCGTGGCCCTGGCCCGCCAGGAAAAGCCCGATGCGGTGCTGATGGACATCGTCATGCCCGGCATGAATGGCTTCCAGGCCACCCGCCAGTTGAGCAAGGACGCCGAGACCAGCGCCATTCCGGTGATCGTGGTCACCACCAAGGACCAGGAAACCGACCGGATCTGGGCCAAGCGCCAGGGCGCCCGCGACTTCCTGACCAAGCCGGTGGAAGAGGCCGCGCTGATCGGCAAGCTGCAAGAAGTGCTCAAGGTTTGACCACCCGCCCCCACGGCGCGTCGCTGACCGCCTTCGAGCTGTTGCTGGACATCGACCGGCGCTGCCGCCTGCTGGTGGCCGACCAGCCCCTCCAGGACACCCGGGTGCAACACTGGAGTGGCATCGGCTTTCGCATCGCCGGGCAGTGGTTCGTGGCGCCCATGGGCGAAGTCGCCGAGGTGTTGCGCGAGCCGCGCAGCAGCCGGGTGCCAGGCGTGCAGCCATGGGTCAGCGGCGTGGCCAACCTGCGTGGCCGGCTGTTGCCGGTGATGGACCTGTGTGCCTTCTTCGGCCTCGGCCCGGCGGCGCCGGGCAAGCAGCGCCGGGTGCTGGTGCTGGACCACGAGGAACTGTTCGCCGGCCTGCTGGTGGACGAGGTGCTGGGGTTGCAGCACTTTGCCCTGAGCAGCCTGGAGCTGGCGCCGCCGCAGCCGCTGCTGCATGCCGCGGCGCCCTTCGTCCAGGGGCATTTCCCCCGTGAGCGCAACTGGGCGATCTTCAGCCCGTTCGCCCTGGCCCAGGCGCCGGGCTTTCTCGATGTGGCGTTGTAGAGGACCGACCGTGAACAAGCCCGTCACCCCCGTCACCCCACCAGCCGTGACGCCGCGTGCCCGTAGCAGTGCGCAGATCACCGTGCTGTTCGTGGTGCTGATCCTGTCGATCATCCTGCTGTTCGCCAACTTCGCCTACCTCAATACCCAGTCCACCTACGACAAGCAGTACATCGGCCACGCCGGCGAGTTACGGGTGCTGTCCCAGCGTATCGCCAAGAACGCCACCGAGGCGGCGACCGGCAAGGCCCTGGCCTTCAAGCTGCTGAGCGATGCGCGCAACGACTTCGAGCGGCGCTGGAGCTACCTGCGCGAGGGCGACAAGGCCACCGGCCTGCCGCCGGCACCGACAACCGTGCGCGACGAGATGGCCGCCGTGCACCAGGACTGGGAGAACCTGCGCAAGAACACCGACACCATCCTGGCCAGCGAGCAGACCGTGCTGTCCCTGCACCAGGTGGCGGCGACCCTGGCCGAGACCGTGCCGCAGCTGCAGGTCGAGTACGAGAAGGTGGTGGAGATTCTGTTGCAGAGCGGTGCGCCCGCCAACCAGGTGGCCGTGGCCCAGCGCCAGTTGCTGCTCGCCGAGCGTATCCTCGGCTCGGTCAATACCGTGCTGGCCGGGGACGACAGCGCGGCCCAGGCCGCCGATGCCTTCGGCCGCGACGCCAGCCGCTTCGGCCAGGTGCTCGAAGGCATGCTCGGGGGCAACCCGGCGATCCAGGTGACCAAGGTCGAGGACCCGGATGCCCGCGCCCGCCTGGCGGAGATCGCCGAGCTGTTCCAGTTCGTCGCAGGCTCGGTGGACGAGATCCTCGAGACCTCGCCCGAGCTGTTTCGCGTACGCGAGGCGGCCGGCAACATCTTCAGCCTGTCGCAGACCCTGCTCGACGAGGCCTCGCACCTGGCCAACGGCTTCGAGAACCTGGCCAACGGGCGCACCCTCGACACCGTCGGCGGCTACGCCCTAGGCCTGCTGGCGCTGGCGTCGATCATCCTCATCGGCCTGGTGATGGTCCGCACCACCCGTCGCCAGTTGCGCGACACCGCCGAGAAGAACGAACGCAACCAGCAGGCGATCATGCGCCTGCTCGACGAGATCGAGGAGCTGGCCGACGGCGACCTGACCGTCACTGTCTCGGTCACCGAGGACTTCACCGGCGCCATCGCCGACTCGATCAACTACTCGGTCGACCAGTTGCGCGACCTGGTGGTGACCATCAATCACAGCGCCGAGCAGGTCGCCGCCGCGGTGCAGGACACCCAGAACACCGCGCGCCAGCTGGCCAAGGCCTCGGAGCACCAGGCCGAGCAGATCAGCGAGGCCTCGCTGGCGGTGGGCGATATGGTCGAGTCGATCGACCGGGTCTCGGCCCATGCCTACGAGTCGGCCAAGGTGGCCGAGCGTTCGGTCGCCATTGCCAACAAGGGCAACGAGGTGGTGCACAACACCATCCAGGGCATGGACAACATCCGCGAGCAGATCCAGGACACCGCCAAGCGGATCAAGCGGCTGGGCGAGTCTTCCCAGGAAATCGGCGATATCGTCAGCCTGATCGACGACATTGCCGACCAGACCAACATCCTGGCCCTTAACGCGGCGATCCAGGCCTCGCTCGCCGGCGAGGCCGGACGCGGCTTCGCCGTGGTCGCCGACGAGGTGCAGCGCCTGGCCGAGCGCTCGTCGTCGGCCACCCGGCAGATCGAGGCGCTGGTGCGGACCATCCAGGCCGACACCAACGAGGCCGTGATCTCCATGGAGCAGACCACCGCCGAGGTGGTGCGTGGGGCCCGCCTGGCCCAGGACGCCGGCGTTGCCCTGGCGGAGATCGAGGGGGTATCGCAGACCTTGGCCGAACTGATCCACAGCATCTCGGATGCTGCCCAGTTGCAGACGTCCTCGGCCGGTCAGATCTCCCACACCATGGCGGTGATCCAGCAGATCACCGCGCAGACTTCCGCCGGCTCCGGCGCCACCGCCGACAGCATCCGCCACTTGGCACGCATGGCCAGTGAAATGCGCCGCTCGGTGTCCGGTTTCACCCTGCCGGCGCCTGCCGAGCGACCTTGAGGAGCCACCGATGGTCGCTGCAGCAGTGAGCCCCGAACGTCACGACACGGTTGCCCTGGCCTGGGCCAAGGCGCCCATCCTCGATTGCCTGGGGCAGGCGCGCCAGGCGCTGGAGCGCTTTGCCAGCGAGCCGGAAGACCCGGCGGTGCTGGCCTTCTTCGTCGACAACCTGCACCAGGTGCAGGGTTGTCTGCGCATGCTCGAACTGCGCGGCGCGGCGCGCCTGGCCGAGGAACTGGAACTGCTCGGGCGGGCCATGGCCGACGGCCAGGTCAGCCCCCGTGGCGACTGCCTGGGGGCACTGTTCCGTGGCCTGGAGCAGCTTCCGCCGTACCTGGAGCGTTTGCGCAGCGCCCGTCACGACCTGCCGCTGGTGATGCTGCCGCTGCTGAACCAGCTGCGCGGCTGCCGCGGTGCCGACCCACTGTCCCAGGGCTGCCTGGTGGGCGATGCGGCGCAGCGCCTGGCGGGTGCCGCCGACCTGGCCAACCTCGACTTGTCCCTGGGCAACTGGCGCGAACAGCTGCAGGCCGGCCAGGGCCGCGATGCCCTGCGCTCGGTGGTGATGGCGCTGTGTGACGACCTGGTGCGCATCAAGGAGCGCCTGGACCAGTTCGTGCGGGGCGACCGCCAGCAGAGCGAGCAGCTCGAAGCGCTGTTGGCACCGCTGCGCCAGGTCGCCGACACCCTGGCCGTACTGGGATTCCAGCAGCCGCGGCGGGTGATCGTCGACCAGGTGCTGGCCCTGCAGGCCCTGGCCCAGGGCGAGCGGGCAGCGGACGACGCGGTATTGATGGATATGGCCGGCGCCCTGTTGTACGTGGAGGCGACCCTCAATGGCATGATCGGCCCGCTGGAGGAGGCCGGCCAGGCAGGGCTGCCCGGGGCGGACCTGGCGCAGATCCGCCAATTGGCGCTGAACGAGTCGCTGGCGGTGTTGCAGCAGGCCAAGGACCTGATCGGCGACTGCCTCGAGTCCGGTTGGCCGCGCCAGCGCCTGCAACCCTTGCCGGGCCTGTTGCAGCAAGTGCGGGGGGCGCTGGCGATGCTGATGCTGCCGGCCGCCGCCGAGGTATTCGGCGCTTGTGCCGGCTATGTGCAGGGCTGGCTGTCGCACCTGGACGAAGAACCGCCGGCGGACGAGCTGAACCACCTGGCCGAGGCCCTCAGCGCCGGTGAGTGCTACCTGCAATGGCAGGTGGCCGACCCCTTGGCCGATGGCCAGCCCTTCATCGACATGGCCTGTGTCAGCTTGGCGGCGTTGGGCGTGCCGTGCCGGCAACAGCAGGCGAGCGTCGAGGCCGAGGCGATCGACGACGAACTGCGCCAGGTGTTCCTCGAGGAAGCCGGCGAGCTGCTCCCGGAGGTCGAGCGCCACTGGCTGCGCTGGCGAGCGGACAATCGCCTGCACGATGCCCTGGTCGAGGTACGCCGTGCGCTGCACACCCTCAAGGGCAGCGGGCGGATGGTCCATGCCGAGGCTGTCGCGGAGCTGGCCTGGGGCGCCGAGCATCTACTCAACCGCGTACTGGAGGGGCGCATCGCGCTGGGTGCCGAAGGGGTAGTGGCCTTGCAGCAGGTGTTCGTGCGCCTGCCCGACCTGCTCGCCGATTTTGCGGTCGGCCAGTTGCCGCCGCTGGATGAGGTCGAGCAACTGGCCGGCCACCTGCACGCGCTGGCGATGAACGATGCGCCTGTGGCCAGCGAGGTCGAGGGGTTCGATCCGCAACTGCTGGAGATCTTCCGCAACGAGGCGCTGGGCCACCTCGGCCGTCTCGAAGCCTTCCTGCAGGCGGCCGACGGGCAGGGGGCGCCGGTCAGCGACAGCCTGCAGCGCGCCTTGCACACGCTCAAGGGCAGCGCCGCCATGGCCGGCGTCATGCCGATCGCTGAACTGGCCACTGCCTTCGACCGCCTGGTGCGCGAATACAAGGGGCACCAGTTGCGCTTGCAGGTCGCGGAGCTCGAATGGCTGGAGGCGGCCCGCTCATTGTTCCACGTGGGCCTGGCCCAGCTGGACAGCGCGCCGCTGGCGGCCATCCCCGGTGCGGTGGAGCTGATCGAGCAGGTCGGCGAGGCGGTGGATGCGCGCCTGGCGGTCCTGCAGGACGAGCCTCTGCACACGCGCAGGGTCAAGCGCGATCCCCAGTTGATCGCCCGCTTCCTGGCCCAGAGCATGGACATCCTGCTCGATGCCGAATCGTTGCTGTCGTGCTGGCAGGAGCATCCCGGCGAGCGCCAGGAACTGGATGCCTTGCTCGACGAACTGACCACCCTTGGCCACGCTGCCCATCTGGCGGACCTGTGGCAGGTGGATGAACTCTGCGAGGCCTTGCTCGACCTGTACGGTGCGGTGGAAGAGGGTAGCCTGGCGGCCAGTGCGCGCTTCTTCGCCCAAGCTCAGCAGGCCCATGAAGCCTTGATCGACATGCTCGACGAGATTGCCGCCGGCCAGGAGGCGACCGCCCGTCCGGAGTGCCTCGCCGCCTTGCGTGGGCTGCTGGACGACGCCCTCGAGCCAGGTGCCACGGGCCTGGTGGGCCAAGATGCGGTGACACCGCTGGCCTCACCCGGGCCTGTAGCGCAAGAGACGGACAGCCCGGGCGACAACGAACTGCTGGAAGTCTTCCTCGAAGAAAGCTCGGACATCGTCGAAAGCGCTGCCGCCGCATTGGAACGCTGGCAGGCCGACCCGCGCAGCAGCGTCGAGATCGAGAACCTGCTGCGCGACCTGCACACCCTCAAGGGCGGGGCGCGGATGGTCGAGATCGCTGCCATCGGCGACCTGGCCCACGAACTGGAGTTTCTCTACGAGCTGCTGGCCGCCGGACGCCTGCCGCCCAGCCCGGCCTTGTTCGCCCTGCTGCAGAATTGCCACGATCGCCTGGCGCACATGCTCGATGCGGTTCGCCTCGGCCAGCCGCTGCATGCCGCCACGGCGTTGATCGACTACATCCGCAATTTCAGCAGCGCCGCCCTGGCCGACAGCGTGGCCGCCCAGGCCGAGGCGGCGCCTGCCGAGGCGCCTGCCGCCGCCCCCGAGCGCCCGGCGGGCGACATGGTCAAGGTCGATGCCGAGCTGCTCGATGACCTGGGCAACCTGGCCAGCGAGCATTCGGTGATCCGGGGGCGCATCGAGCAACAGATCAACGATGCCCAATTCGCCCTCAACGAGATGGAGACCACCCTGGAGCGCATGCGCGACCAGTTGCTGCGCCTGGACATCGAGACCCAGGGGCGCATGTCCAGCCGCTACCAGCCCGAGGGCGATGCCTACGACGACTTCGACCCCTTGGAAATGGACCGCCACTCCCAGTTGCAGCAGTTGTCCCGGGCCTTGTTCGAATCGGCCTCGGACTTGCTCGACCTCAAGGAAACCCTGGCCCAGCGCGCCCAGGAGACGCACAGCCTGCTGTTGCAGCAGGCACGGGTCAACAGCCAGCTGCAGGAAGGCCTGACGGCCACCTTGATGGTGCCTTTCGAGCGCCTGGTGCCGCGCTTGCAGCGGGTGGTCCGGCAGGTGGCCAGCGAGCTGGGCAAGCAGGTCGAGCTGGTGGTCGGCAATGCCGAGGGCGAACTGGACCGCAGTGTCCTCGAACGCATGGTGGCGCCCCTGGAGCATATGCTGCGCAACGCCGTCGATCACGGCCTGGAAGCCCGCGAGGTGCGCCTGGCCGCCGGCAAGCCGGAGCTTGGGACCATTCACCTCAACCTGCTTCACGAAGGCGCCGACATCGTCATCGAGATGAGCGACGACGGTGCTGGCGTGCCCCTGGAGGCGGTGCGCAACAAGGCGATCAAGCGTGGCCTGCTGTCACCCCGGGCACAGCTCAGCGACCACGAGATCCTGCAGTTCATCTTGCGCCCCGGTTTCTCCACCGCCGAGAAGATCACCCAGATCTCCGGGCGCGGCCTGGGGATGGACGTGGTGCACGAAGAGGTCAAGCAACTGGGCGGCTCGATGAGCATCGAGTCCAGCCCTGGCAAGGGCGCGCGCTTTTTGATCCGCCTGCCGTTCACCGTGTCGGTGAACCGGGCCTTGATGGTGCACCTGGGCGAGGAGCAGTACGCCATCCCGCTCAACACCATCGAAGGCATCGTGCGTGTGCCGCCCGCCGAGCTGGAGGCTTGCTACCAGTTGGACCCGCCGCGCTACACCTACGCCGGCCACGCATACGAATTGCGTTACCTCGGCGAATTGCTGCAGGGGACGGCCCAGCCCAGCCTGCTGGGGCAGAGCGTGCCGCTGCCGGTCCTGCTGCTGCATGCCCAGGCGCAGTCGTACGCGATCCAGGCCGACAGCCTGTCGCCGAGCCGCGAGATCGTGGTCAAGAGCCTGGGGCCGCAGTTCGCCGCGGTACCGGGGCTGTCGGGGGCGACCTTGCTGGGCGATGGCCGGGTGGTGCTGATCCTCGACCTGCTCGGCCAGCTACGGGGCCAGCAGCGCCGCCTGGCCCGCCTGCCGGGCGGCCAGGGTGGGCCGCGCCCGCTGTTCGGCCCGGCGCCACGGCGGCGCTTGCTGGTGATGGTAGTGGACGACTCGGTGACCGTGCGCAAGGTCACCAGCCGTCTGCTGGAGCGCCACGGCATGAGCGTGCTGACCGCCAAGGACGGTGTCGATGCCATGGCTCAGCTTGAGGCGCATCGCCCGGACGTGCTGCTGCTGGACATCGAGATGCCACGCATGGACGGCTTCGAGGTGGCCACCCGAGTGCGTCGTGACACCCGCCTGAAGGATCTGCCGATCATCATGATCACGTCCCGTACCGGCCAGAAGCACCGCGACCGGGCCATGGCCATCGGGGTCAACGAATACCTGGGCAAGCCCTACCAGGAGTCGGTCCTGCTGCAGAGCATCGCCCACTGGAGCCAGCCTCATGCTTGAACATATCGCCGGCCAGCGCAGCAGCCTGACGGGCCTGCTGCTGCCTTTGGGCGACCGCACCCTGGTGCTGCCCAACGTCGCCGTGGCCGAGCTGATCGGCCAGCGTGCCTTCGCCTGCCGCCCGGGCAACCCGGCTTGGCACCTGGGCTGGATCGACTGGCGTCAGCAGCGCTTGCCGCTGATCGGCTTCGAGGCCGCCTGTGGCGGCGAGACTGCCTGCGGGGAGCGCTCGCGCGTCGTTGTGCTCAACGCCCTGGGCGACACCGGGCTACGCTATCTGGCGCTGCTGCTGCAGGACATCCCCCGCTCATGCAAGCTCGACAGCCAGCTCAACTATGTGGACGTGCCCTTGGCCAGCCTGGAACTGGCGGCCGTGCAGGTCGGCGAGCAGGTCGCGCGGGTACCGGACCTGGCGGGTCTCGAGCGGCTAGTCCGCGAAGCCTCCCCAGCTTCAAGCCTCAAGCCGCAAGCTTCAAGCTGATCGCTGCCTGCTTTTTCTTGTAGCTTGCAGCTGCCCCTGGGAACCCGCGTCGACTGCAGAGGTCTGTGCTTGCATGTATCACGGTGAACGTTTCAACGCCTGGACGCACCTGGTCGGTGCCGTGCTGGCCTGCATCGGTGCCATCTGGCTGATCGTCGTGGCCGGGCTGCAGGGCGACCCCTGGAAGATCGTCAGTTTCTCCATCTACGGCGCCACCCTGCTGCTGCTCTACAGCATCTCCACCCTCTACCACAGCACCCGCGGGCGGGCGAAGGTGATCATGCGCAAGCTCGACCATCTGTCGATCTACCTGCTGATCGCCGGCAGCTATACGCCGTTCTGCCTGGTCAGCCTGCGCGGGCCCTGGGGCTGGAGCCTGTTCGGCGTGGTCTGGGGCCTGGCCGTGGTCGGCATGCTGCAGGAGATCAAGCCGCGCTCGGAGGCGCGGGTGCTGTCGATCATCATCTACGCGGTGATGGGCTGGATCGTCCTGGTGGCGGTCAAGCCCCTGCTGTACAGCCTGGGAGCCGCCGGCTTCGCCTGGCTGGCGGCCGGCGGGGCGTTCTATACCATCGGCATCATCTTCTTCGCCTTCGACAGCCGCTTTCGCCACTGGCATGGCATCTGGCACCTGTTCGTCATCGCCGGCAGCCTGTTGCACTTCATCGCCGTGTTCTTCTACGTGCGTTAAAAGTCGCCCCACAACTGCTGCGCCACCGACAACGCCACCACCGGCGCGGTCTCGGTGCGCAGCACACGTGGGCCGAGGCGGGCGGCGTGGAAACCGGCGGCCTTGGCCTGCTCGACCTCGGTATCGCTCAAGCCGCCTTCCGGGCCGATCAGGAAGGCCAGGCGCGCAGGTTTGGCATGGCGGGTCAAGGGCTCGGCCACCGGGTGCAGGACCAGCTTGAGGTCCGCGTCGCTCGCCTTGAGCCATTCGGCCATGGCCACCGGCGGGTGGATCACCGGCAGGGTCGAGCGGCCGCATTGCTCGCAGGCGCTGATCGCTACCTGGCGCCAATGGGCCAGTCGTTTGTCGGCGCGTTCGTCCTTCAGGCGCACCTCGCAGCGTTCGCTGACGATCGGGGTGATTTCAGTGGCGCCCAGTTCGGTGGCTTTCTGGATCGCCCAGTCCATCCGTTCGCCACGGGACAGGCCCTGGCCCAGGTGAATGCGCAGCGGCGATTCGGCCTGGCCGGGCAGGGCCTGGTCGAGGGCGACGCGCACGGTCTTCTTGCCGACTTCGAGCAACTGGCCACGGTATTCCTGGCCGCTGCCGTCGAACAGTTGCACGGCGTCACCGGGGACCATGCGCAGCACGCGGCCAATGTAGTGGGCCTGGGCCTCGGGGAGTTCGTGCTCGCCGAGGCCCAGGGGGGCATCGATGAAGAAGCGGGACAGTCTCATGAAGGGCTCGACAGTAAAGTGGTGACGCATTCCGTGTGGGAGCGGGCTTGCCCGCGAATGCGTCCGATCAGGCAACGGGGCCGTGCTGGCTGGCGCATTCGCGGGCAAGCCCGCTCCCACAGGGGAATGCGCGATGCTTGTGGTCAACCCGGATCGCGGAAATCGGGGTGGAAGTCCTTCGGCACCGTCACGCTGACGCTGTCGCGGGTGGCGATGTCGATGCCTTCGCTGGCCACTTCGGCCAGGAAGTCGATCTGTTCCGGGGTGATCACGTACGGCGGCAGGAAATACACCACGCTGCCCAGCGGGCGCAACAGGGCACCACGGGTCAGGGCATGCTCGAAGACCTTCAGGCCACGCCGTTCCTGCCAGGGGTAGGCGACCTTGCCGGCCTTGTCCTGGACCATCTCGATGGCCAGGGCCATGCCGGTCTGGCGCACTTCGGCCACGTGCGGGTGGTCGGCCAGGTGCGCGGTGGCGCTGGCCATGCGCGCGGACAGGGCTTTGTTGGCCTCGATCACCTGGTCCTGCTCGAAGATGTCCAGGGTCGCCAGGGCCGCTGCGCAGGCCAGCGGGTTGCCGGTGTAGCTGTGCGAATGGAGGAAGGCGCGCAGGGTCGGGTAGTCGTCGTAGAAGGCCTGGTACACCTCGTCGGTGGTCAGGCAGGCGGCCAGTGGCAGGTAGCCGCCGGTCAGCGCCTTGGACAGGCACAGGAAGTCCGGGCGGATGCCGGCCTGTTCGCAGGCGAACATCGTCCCGGTGCGGCCGAAGCCCACGGCGATCTCGTCATGGATCAGGTGCACGCCATAGCGGTCGCAGGCCTCGCGCAGCAGCTTGAGGTACACCGGATGGTACATGCGCATGCCACCGGCCCCCTGGATCAGCGGCTCGACGATCACCGCGGCGATGCTGGCGTGGTGTTCGGCCAGGGTCTGCTCCATGGCGGCGAACATGTTCCGGGAATGCTCTTCCCAGCCCATGCCCTTTGGGCGCAGGTAGCAGTCGGGGCTCGGGACCTTGATGGTGTCGAGCAGCAGTGCCTTGTAGGTTTCGGTGAACAGCGGCACGTCGCCCACCGACATGGCGGCGATGGTCTCGCCGTGGTAGCTGTTGCTCAGGGTGACGAAGCGCTTCTTGTCGGGCTGGCCCTTGTTCTGCCAATAGTGGAAGCTCATCTTCAGCGCCACTTCGATGCACGACGAGCCGTTGTCGGCATAGAACACCCGCTCCAGCCCGGCCGGGGTCATGGCCACCAGGCGTTCGGACAGCTCGATCACCGGCTGGTGGCTGAAACCGGCCAGGATCACATGCTCGAGCTGGTCGACCTGGTCCTTGATGCGCTGGTTGATGCGTGGGTTGGCATGGCCGAACACGTTGACCCACCAGGAGCTGACGGCGTCCAGGTAGCGCTTGCCCTCGAAGTCTTCCAGCCACACGCCCTCGCCACGGCGGATGGGGATCAGCGGCAGGTGCTCGTGGTCTTTCATCTGGGTGCAGGGGTGCCACAGGACCTTGAGGTCGCGTTGCATCCACTCGTTGTTCAGGCCCATGGGCACTTCTCCTGGCGACGCGGCGTGTATGAACCGGTAAGCCTAAGCAAAGCCGGCGGACGGGACAACCGCAGTGCTGACTGAAACAAAAAATCCAGTGCTGCTAGGCACTTGATGGCGCTGTGCTGGCGAGGTTCGCATACCTGACGTATTCTTAACGCATCACCCCCTGGGGGCTCGTTTCCCCCCTTTTTTCGTCATCTCTGATCCGGAGTTCGCCAAAATGGCTGCTGCTTGGGTGCGCCTGTGCGCGTTGATATTGATCGGTGTGTCCAGCGGTGCCGCGCTGGCAAAGGACAAGACACCGTCGGCGATCGTGGTGGGTGGCGGCCTGGCGGGCCTGACCGCAGCCTACGAACTGCAGAACAAGGGCTGGCAGGTCACCCTGCTGGAGGCCAAGTCCGGCATGGGAGGACGCTCGGGCCTGGCCACCAGCGAATGGATCGGCAACAGCAAGGCTCAGCCGGTGCTCAATCAGTATCTGGAGCGTTTCAAGCTTGAAACACTGCCGGCGCCGGAGTTCGTGCGCACCCCCGGCTACCTGATCGACGGCGAATACTTCAGCGCCGCCGACCTGGCCACCAAGCAGCCAGTCACTGCCGAAGCGCTCAAGCGCTACGAGAAGACCCTCGACGACCTGGCCCGTTCGATCGACGATCCGCTGAACCCGGCGGCCAACAGCACGCTGTTCGCCCTCGACCAGATGAACGTCTCCACCTGGCTGGACAAGCTGCAGTTGCCGACCACTGCGCGCCAACTGATCAACCAGCAGATTCGCACCCGCTACGACGAGCCCTCGCGCCTGTCGCTGCTCTATTACGCCCAGCAGACCCGTGTCTACCGTGGCGTCAGCGACCGAGACCTGCGCGCCGCGCGCCTGCCAGGCGGCAGCCCGGTGCTGGCCCAGGCGTTCGTCAAGCAGCTCAAGACCATCAAGACCAGCTCGCCGGTGACCGCCATCGTCCAGGACAAGAACGGCATCATGGTCAAGGTCGGCGATGTCGGCTACCAGGCCGATTACCTGGTCATGGCCGTGCCGCTGCGTGCGCTGGCGAAGATCCAGATGACCCCGGGGCTGGACAGCCAGCACCTGGCGGCCCTCAAGGGGACCAACTACGGCTGGCGCGACCAGATGATGCTCAAGTTCAAGCAGCCGGTATGGGAAAGCCGTGCGCGCATGTCTGGCGAGATCTTCAGCAACGCCGGCCTGGGCATGTTGTGGATCGAGCCGGCGCTCAAGGGCGGGGCCAACGTGGTGATCAACCTGTCCGGTGACAATGCGCGCCTGTTGCAGGCGTTCGGCGACAAGCAGATGGTCGACCAGGTCCTGATTCGCCTGCACGCCTTCTACCCGCAGGCCCGTGGTGCGTTCACCGGCTATGAAGTGCGCCGCTACAGCACCCAGGCCGGCATGGGCGGCGCGTACCTGGCCTACGGGCCAGGGCAGATCAGCAAGTACTGGCGCCTGTGGGAGCGCCCGGTGCAGCGTATCGCCTTTGCCGGCGAGCACACCGATGCCCTGTACCCGGGCACCCTCGAAGGCGCCCTGCGCAGTGGCCAGCGGGCGGCCAGCCAGGTGCAGGACCTGGCGGCCGGCAAGTCGTTCGAGCCGGCCAAGGCCAAGCCGGTGGCTGCGGCGCCTGCCGTCGGCAAGGACAAGCCAGCCGGCTTCTTCTCACGCCTGTTCGGTGGCGACGACAAGCCGCAGCCCAAGGAAGCCCCCGTCAAGGCGGCGCCCGAGGCGGGCTGATTCGATGTAATGGGCGGGGCTGCTTCGCGCCCCATCGCCGGCAAGCCGGCTCCCACAGGGTGGACTGCCCCCGAAAAGTTGGACAGGTTAGCTAGCGACCTGTGTGGGAGCCGGCTTGCCGGCGATGGGGCGCGAAGCGGCCCCAAGTACGCTCCCCGCGACAACACCTCATCTCCCGTCTACCGTTAATGTTTCCTTAATAGGAAGCTCGCACACTACATATCGGATTTGTCGATAATCCGAAGCAAGTTTTTCCGCTTTTATTCGATACGTTTCGCGCTAGTCTGTGCGCAGCTTTCACGGGGAACATGCCAACATGCAACTGCGCAACTCACCTTCTCGCTATGGCCTGGTCAGCATCGTCCTGCACTGGGGCGTAGCCCTGGCGGTCTTCGGCCTGTTCGGCCTGGGCCTGTGGATGGTCGGCCTCGACTACTACAGCCCATGGCGCAAGTCGGCGCCCGACCTGCACAAGAGCATCGGCCTGATACTGCTGGCGGTGATGCTGCTGCGCGTGCTCTGGCGCTTCGTCAGCCCGCCACCACCGGCACCGGCCAACCACGGGGCATTCACCCGGCTGGCCGCCAAGCTGGGGCACCTGGCACTGTACCTTGGCCTGTTCGCGGTGATGATCGCCGGCTACCTGATCTCCACCGCCGACGGTGTCGGTATCCCGGTATTCGGCCTGTTCGAGGTGCCGGCGCTGCTCAGCGATCTGCCCGACCAGGCGGACACTGCCGGGGTCATCCACCTCTACCTGGCCTGGGGGCTGGTGATCTTCGCCATCCTGCATGGCCTGGCAGCCCTCAAGCACCATTTCATCGACCGTGACGCGACCCTGACCCGCATGCTGGGCCGCAAAGCTTGACTCTCAACCTCAATTGCAAAGGAAGGAAGTAAGGATGTTGAAAAAGACTTTTGCCGCCCTGGCGCTCGGTACCGCCCTGTTCTCCGCCGGCCAGGCCATGGCCGCCGAATACAAGATCGACAAGGAAGGCCAGCACGCGTTCGTCGACTGGAAGATCAGCCACCTGGGCTACAGCTTCATCCACGGCACGTTCCGCGACTTCGACGGTGCGTTCACCTGGGACAGCGCCAAGCCCGAGGCCAGCAAGATCAACGTGGACCTGAAGACCGCCAGCCTGTGGTCGAACCACGCCGAGCGTGACAAGCACATCGCCAGCGCCGATTTCCTGGACGTGAAGAAGTATCCAGAGGCCAAGTTCGTTTCCACCAGCGTCAAGCCGACCGGTGACAAGACCGCCGACGTGACCGGCGACCTGACCCTGCACGGCGTGACCAAGCCGGTCACCTTCAAGGCCGTGTTCAACGGTGAAGGCAAGGACCCATGGGGCGGCGAGCGTGCGGGCTTCAACGCCACCACCACGCTGAACCTGAACGACTTTGGCATCAAGGGCCCGGGCCCAACCTCCCAGACCCTGGACCTGGACATCAGCATCGAAGGCGTGAAGAAGTAACGCGCTGATCCCTTAGGGCTGCTGTGCGCAGCCCCAACGGTTTGCTGGTCAGCGATTGCGGGTCAGCAGGGCAGGGCGCTCGCCCCGCGGACGGCTCGGCAGATCATCCAGTTGCTCGGGCGTTGGGTAACGGTCGAGCTTGGACTCCTTGCGAATGATCACCGGCTGCTGCTGTTCGCGCTGTTCGCGTGGGTTGCGCACCGCTGGCTCCTGCCGGGAGAAGTCATCGCGGCCCGCGCGGTTGCGCCCGGCGTTGCCATCACGGCGCGCGCCACCGTTGTTGTTGCGGGCACGCTTTTCGCCGGAGCCCTGGCGCTGACCACCGCCATTGCGGCCCTGGCCCCCCGCGTTACGCTGGCCGTTGCCCTGGTTGGCGTTGCCGCCATTGCCACCGGGGCGACGGTTGCGGCCCTGGTTCTTGGCGTTCTGGTAGGGGCTTACGTAGTCGGCACGGTTGCCGAAGTTGTCGATATCGTCATCCAGGAATTCCTCCGGGTCACGATCGGCCGGAATCGGCGGGATGCTGGCCTGCGCCTGGCCAGCCTGTTGGCGTGGCTTCTTGTTGTCGCGTGGCTTGCGCGCTTGCTTCTGCTGCTTGTCGCCGGCCTTGGCCTTCTCGGCGGGCTTCTCGGCGGCCTGCTGCTTGGCCTTGCCTTTGTCCTTGCCCTTGTCCTTGCGCCCGCCGCTGCCTTCCTTGCCACCTTCGCCGCGTGCCTGGTTGCGCCCGCCACGACCGCTGTTCTGCGGACGTTCACGGACTTCCGGCTTCTCGGCTTCCACCTGGCTGGGGTCGAAGCCCATCAGGTCGCCATCGGGGATCTTCTGCCGGGTGACGCGTTCGATGCTCTTGAGCAGCTTCTCTTCGTCTGGCGCCACCAGCGAGATGGCTTCGCCCGAGCGGCCGGCACGGCCGGTGCGACCGATGCGGTGGACATAGTCTTCCTCGACGTTGGGCAGCTCGAAGTTGACTACGTGGGGCAATTGGTCGATATCCAGGCCACGCGCGGCGATATCGGTGGCCACCAGCACGCGCACGGTGTTGGCCTTGAAGTCGGCCAGGGCCTTGGTGCGGGCGTTCTGGCTCTTGTTGCCGTGGATCGCGGCGGCGCTCAGGCCGTGCTTTTCCAGGTACTCGGCCAGGCGGTTGGCGCCATGCTTGGTGCGGGTGAACACCAGCACCTGTTCCCAGGCGCCCAGGGTGATCAGGTGCGCCAGCAGGGCGCGCTTGTGGCTGGCTGGCAGGCGGTAGACGCGCTGCTCGATACGCTCGACCGTGGTGTTCGGCGGCGTGACCTCGATGCGCTCGGGGTTGTGCAGCAGCTTGTCGGCAAGGTCGGTGATGTCCTTGGAGAAGGTGGCCGAGAACAGCAGGTTCTGGCGCTTGGCCGGCAGGCGGGCGAGGACCTTCTTGACGTCGTGGATGAAGCCCATGTCGAGCATGCGGTCGGCTTCGTCGAGGACCAGGATCTCCACGTGGGCGAGGTCGACGCTGCCTTGGCCGGCCAGGTCGAGCAGGCGGCCGGGGCAGGCCACCAGGACGTCGACGCCCTTGGCCATGGCCTGGATCTGCGGGTTCATGCCGACGCCGCCGAAGATGCAGGCGCTGACCAGGTGCAGGTCACGGGCATAGACCTTGAAGCTGTCATGCACCTGGGCGGCCAGTTCGCGGGTCGGTGTCAGCACCAATACCCGTGGCTGGCGTGGGCCGTGGCGCTGGGACTTGTCGGGGTGGCCGCCGGGGAACAGGCGCTCGAGGATCGGCAAGGCGAAGCCGCCGGTTTTGCCAGTACCTGTCTGGGCGGCGACCATCAGGTCGCGGCCTTGCAACACGGCGGGAATGGCCCGCTGTTGCACCGGAGTGGGCTGGGTATAGCCCGCAGCCTCGATAGCGCGGACAAGAGCCTCGGAGAGACCGAGGGAAGCAAAGGACATGGGCAATCCTGTTCTCGTGGGGGCTGGGCCCGATGGGATGATCTGCCTGGCGCGACGGGCATCGGAAGGATGCGATCGCGTCCGGTCCAGCAGGGCGTCACTGCGCATCCGGGAAGCGGCGGGCGGGCACTGGGGGGTGCGTTGCCGACGGTCGAGATGCCTGTTGCGAGGCCGAGCGTCCGGGCGTGAGCCGGGCGGGAAGGCCCGAGTATAACAGAGCTATCGCGGTGTGCCGCGTTCCTGCTGCTCAACGGTGTCAGGAATATCGGCGCCATCGCCGTCATAGCGTGCGTTGATCGCTGCATAGGCCGGTTCCAGCTTGAAGCGCCGCAGTTCGGCGGCGAACGCCTGGGCCAGTTGCTCGCGGCCTGGTTTGCGTGCCAGGCCCAGGTACTGCGGGTGGCGGCTGATCACCAGGGGCAGTTCCTCGACCTGCCGCTCGAGCCCCAGTTGGCGGCGTAGGTAGCGCCCGCCACGGCGGTCGGTCACCAGCAGGTCGATGCGGCCCAGGAGCAGTTTGCCGAAGTTCGCCTCGAGGGTGGGCGCCGCTTCCCGGCGAAACAGCGGGGATTCGCTGAACGCGGCACTGTAGGCGTAGCCCGGGGCAGTGCCCACGGTCAGGCCGGCGAGGTCTTCCAGGCGTTCGACGGCATGACGCCGGGCACGGGCCTGGAACAGCACGAACTCGACCTGCGACATGGGCTCGTCCGGGTAGACCAGGTAGGGCCTGCGCGAGTCGAGCCGGAAAATGTCCATCACGCCGTCGGCCTGGCCCTGCTCGACCATGGCCAGGCAGCGCTTCCACGGCAGGAACTGCCAGTCGATGTCGAAGCCCAGGCGTTTGAACACTTCGTTGGTGACTTCGTAATCGATGCCCCGCGGCTGGCCATTGTCCCGGTAGATGTAGGGCGCCCAGTCGTCGCTGACCAGGCGCAGACGCTCGGCCTGGGCCAGCGGGCCCAGGCAGGCGAGCAGCAGGAGGCAGAAGAGGCGGGTGACATGGCGCATGGCGGGCAGGGTACGCCGTCCGCCGGTCGATGGCCAGAGAGCCGCTGCGCAGGGCCTGGACGCACCTTTTCGGTGCTCATCCAGGCCCCTGCCGGATTAGCGTGGCAGCTTGAGGTTGTTCCAGATCGCCAGGCTCGGCTCGGCCTGGTTCAGGGTGTAGAAGTGCAGCCCGGGTGCGCCGCCTTGCAGCAGTTGCTCGCACATGCGGGTGATCACTTCCTCGCCGAACGCCTGGATGCTGCGGGTGTCGTCCCCGTAGGCTTCCAGCTGCTTGCGGATCCAGCGCGGGATCTCGGCGCCGCAGGCATCGGAGAAGCGTGCCAGCTTGCTGTAGTTGGTGATCGGCATGATGCCGGGTACCACCGGAATGTCCACACCCAGCTTGCGCACGCGCTCGACGAAGTAGAAATAGCTGTCGGCGTTGAAGAAGTACTGGGTGATGGCGCTGTCGGCGCCGGCCTTGACCTTGTGCACGAAGTTGGCCAGGTCGTCCTCGAAGTTGCGTGCCTGGGGGTGCATCTCGGGGTAGGCGGCGACTTCCAGGTGGAAGTGGTCACCGCTTTCCTGGCGGATGAACTCGACCAGGTCGCTGGCGTAGCGCAGTTCGCCATAGGCCATGCCCATGCCCGACGGCAGGTCGCCACGCAGGGCGACGATGCGCTTGATTCCGGCTGCCTTGTATTGGGCGATCAGGGTGCGCAGTTCGTCCTTGCTGTCACCGACGCAGGACAGGTGTGGCGCGGCGGCTACCTTGGCCTCGCTTTCCAGTTGCAGCACGGTGTTGAGGGTACGGTCGCGGGTCGAGCCCCCTGCGCCATAGGTGCAGGAGAAGAAATCGGGGTTATAGGTGGCCAGCTGGCGGGCGACGCCCATCAGTTTTTCATGGCCGGCCTCGGTCTTGGTGGGGAAGAACTCGAAACTGTAGCGGCGTTCTTGTGACATCACTCGTTCCTCGAGCAGCGGGCTTGAGCTTCAAGCGGCGAGCTGCAAGTGAAAGCCAGATCGGTGGTGGCCGATCTGGCTGGGGCATCGTTCAAGGTCCATTCAGCTGCAAGAAGCATCGGCACGCGCTGATTTTTCTTGCCGCTTGCAACTGACAGCTTGCCGCTGGTTAGTAGCGGTAGGTGTCTGGCTTGAACGGGCCGTCGACGGTCACGCCGATGTATTCGGCCTGCTGCGGGGTCAATTGGGTGACCACGCCGCCGAAGCCGCGGACCATCTCCAGGGCCACTTCCTCGTCGAGCTTCTTGGGCAGCACTTCCACGGTCAGGCGCTCGGCCTTCTGCGCGGCCGGCAGTTCGGCGAACTTCTGGCCGAACAGGAAGATCTGCGCCAGCACCTGGTTGGCGAACGAGCCGTCCATGATGCGGCTCGGGTGGCCGGTGGCGTTGCCCAGGTTCACCAGGCGGCCTTCGGCCAGCAGGATCAGGTAGTCGTCGTTCTGCGGGTCGAAGGTGCCGGCGCCGGTGCGGTGGATCTTGTGCACCTGCGGCTTGACCTCTTCCCAGGCCCAGTGCTTGCGCATGAAGGCGGTGTCGATCTCGTTGTCGAAGTGACCGATGTTGCAGACCACGGCACGCTTCTTCAGGGCCTTGAGCATGTTGGCGTCGCAGACGTTGACGTTACCGGTGGTGGTGACGATCAGGTCGATGCGGCCCAGCAGGTCACGGTTGATGCCGTCCTCGGTGCCGGTGTTGATGCCGTTCTTGAACGGCGACACGACTTCGAAACCGTCCATGCACGCCTGCATGGCGCAGATCGGGTCGACTTCGGTGACCTTGACGATCATGCCTTCCTGGCGCAGGGACTGGGCCGAGCCCTTGCCCACGTCGCCGTAGCCGATCACCAGGGCCTGTTTGCCCGACAGCAGGTGGTCGGTACCGCGCTTGATGGCGTCGTTGAGGCTGTGGCGGCAGCCGTACTTGTTGTCGTTCTTGCTCTTGGTGACCGAGTCGTTGACGTTGATCGCCGGGACTTTCAGCTCGCCCTTGGCCAGCATGTCCAGCAGGCGGTGCACGCCGGTGGTGGTCTCTTCGGTGATGCCGTGGATCTTGTCCAGCATCGCCGGGTACTTCTTGTGCAGGATCTCGGTCAGGTCACCGCCGTCGTCCAGCACCATGTTGGCGTCCCATGGCTGGCCATCCTTGAGGATGGTCTGCTCGATGCACCACTCGTACTCCTGCTCGGTCTCGCCCTTCCAGGCGAACACCGGGATGCCGGCGGCGGCGATGGCGGCAGCGGCCTGGTCCTGGGTCGAGAAGATGTTGCAGGACGACCAGCGTACTTCGGCACCCAGGGCGATCAGGGTCTCGATCAGCACGGCGGTCTGGATGGTCATGTGGATGCAGCCGAGGATCTTCGCGCCCTTGAGCGGTTGCTCGGCCTGGTATTTGCGGCGCAGACCCATCAGCGCGGGCATTTCCGACTCGGCGATGATGATTTCCTTGCGGCCCCAGTCGGCCAGGGAGATATCGGCGACCTTGAAATCGGAAAAACCTGCAGGCGTGTTTACAGCGCTCATCGAGAGCCTCCATTCGTAGTGTGCGAATGGGCGCCGTTGTGCGTTGAGCGTCCGCGGGAGCGGACAACGCCCCATCCGAGCCTGACAGGTGGAACCTGCTGCAGCGCCCCTCGGACAGGTGGCGGGCATGACCCCTCTGCGGGTGGTCATGTGAAGCGGCTGGGATTATAGCTGCGGCGCAGGCCCAGGCCCAAGGTTTTCTGTCGATTAATCGCGACGATAGTCGATGTTCAATGGAGAGTGACTGGCGGGTCTGCCATCATTACCGCACGTCAGCCAAGCAGGTCAGGAGCACCGATGAATTTCCACACCCGCAAGTGGGTAAAACCCGAAGACCTCAACCCCAACGGCACCCTGTTCGGCGGCAGCCTGCTGCGCTGGATCGACGAGGAGGCGGCGATCTACGCCATCGTCCAGCTGGGCAACCAGCGGGTGGTGACCAAGTACATCTCGGAGATCAACTTCGTCAGCGCCTCGCGCCAGGGCGACATCATCGAGCTGGGCATCACCGCCACCGAGTTCGGTCGTACCTCGATCACCCTCAAGTGCGAAGTGCGCAACAAGATCACCCGCAAGAGCATCCTGACGGTGGACAAGATGGTCTTCGTCAACCTCGGCGAGGACGGCCTGCCAGCGGCGCACGGGCGCACCGAGATCAAGTACATCCAGGACCAGTTCCCCGATACCGCGGTCGAATGAGCTTCAAGCTGCAAGAGAAGGGCGTGCACACTCACGCTTTTTCTTGCAGCGTACAGCTAGTCAGGCTGGGCGCTGACCCCGCGTACAACGCGGCCGATGCTCAAACCCTGCACCAGGATCGACGACAGCACCACGATGTAGGTGATCGACAGCAGCAGGTCACGCTCGGCGCCGGCCGGTAGCGACAGCGCCAGCGCCACGGACACGCCACCGCGCAGGCCGCCCCAGGTCAGTACCCGCACGGTGCCCTTGGGCACACTGCGCCACCGGCGCAGCAGGACGATCGCCGGCGCCACGGTCAGCAGGCGCGACAGCAGTACCGCCACGGCCAGCACGGCGCCTGCGGCCAGGTGCATCCAGTTGAACGGCAGCAGCAACAGCTCCAGGCCGATCAGGGCGAACAGCAGGGCGTTGAGCATATCGTCGATCAACTCCCAGAAACCGTCCATGTAGCGGCGGGTCATGTCGTTCATCGCCAGGTTGCGCCCCAGGTTGCCAATGATCAGGCCGGCCACCACCATGGCGATCGGCGCCGACACGTGCAGCTCGTAGCACATGGCCGAGCCACCGATGACCAGCGCCAGGGTCAGCATCACCTCGACCTGGTACTGCTCGACGCTCTTGATCATGCGGTAGGTGGCGTAGCCGATCAGGCCGCCGAAGACGATGCCGCCGATGGCCTCGCGGGCGAACAGCACGGCGGTGTCGGCGAAGCTTGGCGTCTCGCCGAGCTGGACGATGCCCAGCAGTACGGTGAACACCACCACCGCGGTACCGTCGTTGAACAGCGACTCGCCGACGATGGTGGTCTTCAGTGGTTTGGAGGCGTTGGCGGTACGCAGAGCACCCAGCACGGCGATCGGGTCGGTGGGCGAGATCAGCGCACCGAACAGCAGGCAGTACATCAGCGGCACGTCCCAGCCGAACAGGGCGAAGATCCAGTGCGCCAGGAAACCGATCACCACGGTGGCGATCAGCACGCCGACGGTGGCCAGCAGGCCGATCGGCCAGCGGTAGCTGCGCAGGTCGGCCAGGTTGACGTGCAGGGCGCCGGCGAACAGCAGGAAAGCCAGCATCCAGTGCATGAGCAGATCGTTGAAGTCGATCTGGTTCATCAGCCCTTCGACGCGTTCTTCCAGGCCAGGGAAGCCGATCAGGCTCAGGCCCTGGATGATCAGGGAGAACAGCAGCGCGGTGACCATCACGCCAATGGCTGGCGGTAGGCCGATGAAGCGGTAGTTGACGTAGGTGAGGAGGGTGGTCAGGCAGATAAATGCGGCAACGAGTTCGAGCATCCCGAATCCTGTGACAGTGGCTTCCAAGTCATTACCCGAATGGCTCGGGCAGTTCTTTGATGATCTGGCGGAGCAGCCGGGACACATCTTATGACCGGTTTTGTTGGAATCGTTCAAGTCTGAGGGGTGTGCGGCCTTGAGTCGTACACGGATGAGGCGGGCCGCGAGTGGCTGGCCCTGAGACCCGTGGCGCATGGCAAGGGCTGGTGCCCTTGTCCGCGGGCAAGCCCGCTCCCATAGGGATCTGCAAAACCACATGACGTGTGATCGACGCGAACTCCTGTGGGGCTTGCCGGCGAATGGGCTGCGCAGCAGCCCCAAGGCCCCACGCGAAACGGATATAGTGTGGATCGCCCCGGCCATTGACGGCCCGAATGCTTTGCAAGGAACCCCTCTGCGTGTTGGCAACTTCTCTGGTGCTGGTCGCGGCCCTGCTGCACGCGACTTGGAATACCCTGATCAAGTTCAGTGGCGAGCGCCTGCTGGTGATCGCCAGCATGGATGCGGTGGCACTGTTGTTCGCTGTGCTGGCGATAGCATTCGTCGAGCTGCCGCCGGCCGAGGTCTGGCCCTGGCTGCTGGCCTCGGCGTTGGCCGAGCAGTTGTACCGTTTCCTGCTGATCCAGGCCTATCGGGTCGGCGACCTGGGGTTGGTCTATCCTCTGATGCGTGGCTTGTCGCCGCTGGTGGTGCTGGGGTTGACCCTGGCGTTCGCCGGCGAGTCGCTGAGCAGCCAGCAGATCATCGGTATCCTGCTGATCCCCTGCGGCATGGCCTGCCTGCTGTGGCAGGGCGGCGGTGGCGATCGCTTGCCCTGGTCGATGTTACCGGTGGTGGCGCTGATCGGCCTGTGCATCGGCTGCTACACCTGGTTCGACGGCCAGGCCGTGCGGCTGTGGGGCAAGCCCTGGGACTACCTGGTCTGGCTGACCCTGCTCAGTGCCTGGCCGTTCCCGTTGCTGGCCTGCGTGGCGCGCCGCGCACCGTTCGTGCTGTTCTGGCGTACCCAGTGGCGCCTGGGGCTGGCGGTGGGGGTATGCGTATTGCTGAGCTACGCCCTGGTGTTGTGGGCCATGCACCTGGGGTCGGTGGCCGAGGCGGCGGCGCTACGTGAGCTGAGCGTGATCCTGGTGGTGCTGATGGGCATGCGCTACCTCAAAGAACCTTTTGGCGGCCCGAGACTCCTAGCTTGCGGGCTGGTCCTGGCGGGCATGCTGGTGATGAAGCTCTGATACCGATCATTCTGAACAAGGAGTCCTGTCCATGACCGTTGCCCTGTGGTGCATTTTGATCGCGATGATCCTGCCGCCGCTGTGTGGCTTGACGGCGAAGCTGAGCAGTGGCCGTTTCGGCATGCGCGACAACCATGACCCGCGTGCCTTCCTAGATACCCTCTCAGGGTTGCCGCGCCGCGCCCATGCCGCCCAGCAGAACGGCTACGAAGCCTTTCCCGCGTTCGCCGCGGCAGTGCTGGTGGCCGATATCGTCGGCAATGCCGAGCAGGTCACCCAAGACGTGCTGGCGGTGCTCTATATCACCAGCCGGCTGCTCTACATCATCTGCTACCTGGCCGACCTGGCCGTCCTGCGCTCTCTTGTGTGGTTCGTCGGGGTGGCCCTGATCGTGACGTTCTTCATCGTTTCGATCTGAGTAGGCGTATTCGCGGGCTTGCACGTGGGGGCGCTTCGCGCCCCGAGATGGCAGTGCTTGCCCGCGAAAACGCTTGGCGCTGATTCAGGGGGCTTTAGGCACTTCGGGCAACGGCTTGCCCTTGGGCCACAACAGCCAGATCTGCCCTTGCTGCTTCATGTTGCCCGCCAGTTCGCCGGCCTCCGGGCCTGTGCCCCAGAACAGGTCGGCACGTACCTCGCCGGTGATGGCGCCGCCGGTGTCCTGGGCGCCGACCGGGCGCACCACCGGGCTGCCGTCCGGGCGGGTGGTGGAGAGCCAGAGCAGGCTGCCCAGGGGAATCACCTTGCGGTCGATGGCCACGCTATAGCCGGCGGTCAGCGGTACGTTGAGCGAGCCGCGTGGCCCTTCGTTGCTGTCCGGGCGGGTGCCGAAGAACACATAGCTGGGGTTGCTCGCCAGCAGCTCGGGCACCCGTTGCGGGTTGGCCTGGGCCCAGGCATGGATGCTGCCCATGGTCACGTCTTCTTTCTTCAACTGGCCCTGTTCTACCAGCCAGCGACCGATCGGCCGGTACGGATGGCCGTTCTGGTCGGCGTAGCCCAGGCGCAGTTGGCGCCCGTCCTCCAGTTGGACACGCCCCGAGCCTTGGATTTGCAGGAACTGCAGGTCCATCGGATCGGTCAGCCAGGCCAGCACCGGCGCCTTGACGCCATCGCGATAGATCGTTTCCGCCGTGTCGTAGGGCTTGAGCACGCGGCCTTCCAGACGCCCGCGCAGACGCTTGCCCTTGAGCTCGGGGTAGATGCTGGCCAGGTCGACCACGACCATGTCTTCCGGGATGCCATAGACCGGTACCTGGGCGCTGTCGGTGCGTTCGAGGCTGCCGGCGTAGACAGGTTCGTAGTACCCGGTGATCAGGCCATTGGCACTGTTTTCGGCCGAGCGCAGGCCGTAGACCTCGAAGTTCTGCTGCAGGAACGCGCGGACTTGGGCGGCATCTTGGGCAAGGGGCTGCGCGGCCTCGCAGGTGGTGGCCCAGACCGGATCGCGCTTGAGCTTCTCGCAACCGTTGCGCCATGCCTGGAAGCCAGCCAGCAGGTCGCTATCGCTGACGGTCGGCAGGTCTTTCCAGGTCGCGGGTGCATAGGTGGCGATGGCATGGGGTTCAGGCTTGGCGCTTTCGCCGCCGTTGCAGCCGGCCAGCAGGGCCAGGGCGGGAAGCGCCCAGGCGAAGTGGCGCAAGGCAGATTTCATGGTCGAATCCTTGAGAGGGAGAGCCTGCTTGGCTGCCCCTGTTTTTCGTAAGGGTATTGGTGTTTGTCGAGCAGGCGAGGATACTGTCGGCCCGTTCCCCGAACCAGTGAGACCATGATGTACAAATGTTTCACCATGCTGCTGGTCAGCCTGTCCCTGGTGGCCTGCGACCGTGTCGATCCTAACTCACCCTTGGGCCAGCGCAAGGCCATCTTCAAGGAGATGCTGAAAACCAGCGAGGACATGGGCGGCATGCTGCGCGGTCGGTTGCCCTTCGATGGCGGGAAGTTCGCCGCGGGCGCGGTGAAGCTCGATGGCTTGGCGCATGCGCCCTGGCAGCACTTCCCTCAGGTCAAGGATGACGGCCAGAGCAGCGCGCGGCCGCAGGTCTGGGAGCGCCAGGCACGCTTCCATGAGCTGGCGCGGCAATTGGAGGGCGTGACCGGGGAACTGGTTGGCGTGACCCGTGCGCAGCCGCTTGAGGCTGCACGGTTGAAATCGCCGATGGACAAGGTGGAGGCCGCGTGCAAGGCCTGCCATACAGAGTTTCGTAATCACTGAGTGGCGGGCTTGCCCCGCCGGCCGCTGGTTCTAATACGACAGCGCGGCCCGGCGGGGCCCGCCAGTCAGGTCACTTGTCCAGTTCGCGTTTCGCCGCTTCCAGTTCCTCCCTGGATTCGGCGAGTTTCTTCTCGCGCTTGCTGATCTTGTCGGCATCGCCCTTGGCCTGGGCTTCCCTCAGGTCGGACTCGCGCTCCTGCACTTCGCGTTCGGCCTTGCGAACCTTCTGCTCGCGTTCCGCCCGCAGCCCGGCGTCGGTGCAGTGTTCCTTGTTTTCCTTCAATGCCTTCTCCAGGCCGCGGATCTCGCCCCAGTTGTCGTGCTTTTTGGCGTACTCGAGCTGGTTCTCGATGGCGCTGCGCTTGGCCGCGCAACCGGTCAGGCCCGGATCGGGCTGCGCGGCCTGCAGCGAGGCCGATGCCAGGCCGAGCACGGTGAATAGGGCGAATGAACAAAGCGGCTTCATGACAGCCTCCTTCCGGGGCAATTGACGATGGATGGGGAAATACTGCCCCCATCCTCCTCGTCAGTGAATCCCGCTGCGATCTTTCGGCTGTTTTTTCAGAAAAGTCTTACATGGTTAGCAGGTAAGCCCCTGTCAACGCTCCAAGTCGTCCACGGCTTCCTGCAGTTCCTTCTTGGCCTCGGCGAGCTTCTCTTTGCGCTTGTTGATCTTCTCCGGGTCACCCTTCTTCATGGCCTTGTCCAGGTCCTTGGTGCGCTGGTTGACCTCATGACGGGACTCGAGCACCTTCTGCTCGCGCTCCTTGCGCAGGCTGGCGTCGGTGCAATGTTCGGTGACTTCGCTCAGGGCTTTTTCCAGGCCGGCCAATTGTTCGGCATCGCCGTGGGTACGTGCCTGGGCGATCTGCTCGGCGATGGCCTGGCGCTTGGCTGCGCAACCGGTCAGGCCTGGCTGCTCCTCGGCGGCCAGCGCGGCATGGGCGGTCAGGCCGAACAGGGCAGACAGGACGAGGGACGAAAGCAGTTTCATCGGGGACTCCATTCGGGGCAGGGCGGCAGAAAAGGAAATGCTGCCTTGATCCGCAGAAATTAGAAACCCTCGATTGCATGCCGGTGCAATTGTTTGGCCAGTATCTGTACATCCTCGTTCTGGAAAAACGCATGCAGTTGCTCGGCTCGGTGGCGGCCGATGCCCGGCTCCGCCATCCATTGCGTGGGGCTCCTGGCTGCCAGGGTCTGCCAGTCCGGCCCCAGTTCGAGATCCTTGGGGGCCGGGACGCCAAGGGCGCGCAGCCAGCGCGGGAAAGGCTGCCTACGCGCCTGGGCGAAGGCCTGCTGCAACTGCTCGGCGCGTGTCTCGGCGATCCCGGGTACGCGCAGTAGTTCATCGCGGGTCAGGGCGAGCCAGCCGTCCAAGGTGCCGACCAGGCCACTTTCGACCAATTGTGCCCAGGCCGCCGTCCCTACGCGTGGCATCGCCAGCCCTTGCTTGCCGCCGAGCCAGGCCAGCCGGGCGATGAACTGCTCCCGGCAGGCCTCGCTGTCCTGCCAGCAGCTCAGCGGGTGATAGCGGCCAGGTTCCGGCACGCTCAGCGGTGCGCGCTGAACACTGCGATGCACCACGTTTTCCAGCCTGGGGATGGTCAGCCCGGCAAGGCTGATCGCCACCTGGTCGCCCGGGCGTATGTCCAGCGCCTGCCAGCGCGCCAGCGAACCCAGGCTGACCTGGCTGATGCGCCGGTCATCCAGCAGTAGTGGCTGCAGGTGCAGCACGGGTGTGACACGCCCGGTTCGCCCGACCCTGAAATGGACCTTGCGCACCTCGGCCATGGCTCGACGGTACGGGTATTTCCAGGCGGCGATCCAGTAGGGCGCCTGGGCGCGCCAGCGTTGTGCGGGCGGGCGACTGTCCTGGCGCAGGATCACGCCATCGCTGGCAAATGGCAGCGGCGAGCGATACCAGTGCTGGCGCCAGTGGGCGGCTTGTGCCGGGCTGTCGATGGCGACGCTGAATTGCTGGCTGTCGGGGAAGCCCAGCGATGCCAGCCGTGCGAGGCGTTCGCCCTGGGAAGCCGGGCCTTCGGGCCAGTCCCAGACGAACAGGCCGATACCGGCGCCTTGCTCGGCGGTCAATTGCCTGCGCGCCATCAGCCCGGCCACGGTACCGCGCGCATTGGCGCCGCCGGCGGTTGCCTGTACGTGCTCATCGAGACGCCAGTAGAGCTCCCCTTGCAGAACCAGGTCGAGCGGCTGGGGCAATTGCCGAACGACCCCCGCCAGTTGGGGAACATGGCGACTCCAATCGTGCCCTCGCACGCCATCGCCACGGCTGAGCAGACGCACCAGCTGGCCTTGGCGATAGACCAGCGATACGGCGACCCCATCGACCTTGGGCTGGATCCAGACGCCGTGCTTGCCGCGCATCCAGCGTTCCATGGCGTGTTCATCGACCAGCTTGGCAACGCCGGTATGGGCGATCGGGTGGGCGATGGTGCCACGGGCGCTGGCCAGCGGGTTGTCGGTGTATGCCAGTGCGAAGCAACCTTGAAGCTGCAGCAGCCGCTGCCGGCTCTGGTCGTACAGCTCGTCCGGCACCAGCGAGATGCCTTGGCGATGATAGTGGTCGTCCCACCGGGCGAGGGTCTGGCGCAGTTGCGCGACCTCCTTGCGAGCGCGCTCGTCAGCCCATGCCGGGCAATCCCCGGCATGGGCCATGGATGACAGGACGAACAGGGCAACGATCAACACGAACGGCATGGCCAGCATCCTTGCGTGGCAACGGGAAATGCTTAGCCTAGGCAAGCCCCGCCCTGGCCGCCGCGCGCAGTTGTCAGCCGATATGTCACGAAAAAGCCCCTGCCGATCACTCGGCAGGGGCTTTGGTCTTGCAGCTTGCCGCTGCTTACAACCCGGCAGCGTCACGCAGGGCGTCGGCGCGGTCGGTGCGTTCCCAGGTGAAGGTGGTGAAGGTGTCGTCGCCGACGGTCTTCTGCTGCGGAATACGGCCGAAGTGGCCGTAGGCAGCGGTCTCCTGGTACATCGGGTGGAGCAGGTCGAGCATGGTGGTGATCGCATACGGACGCAGGTCGAAGCATTCACGGACCAGTTGCACGATCTTGTCGTCGGCGACCTTGCCGGTGCCGAAGGTGTTGATCGAGATGGAGGTCGGCTGGGCGACGCCGATGGCGTAGGACACCTGGATCTCGCAGCGCTCGGCCAGGCCGGCGGCGACGATGTTCTTGGCCACGTAGCGACCGGCATAGGCGGCCGAACGGTCGACCTTGGACGGGTCCTTGCCGGAGAAGGCGCCGCCACCGTGGCGAGCCATGCCGCCGTAGGAGTCGACGATGATCTTGCGGCCGGTCAGGCCGCAGTCGCCCACCGGGCCACCGATGATGAAGTTGCCGGTCGGGTTGATGTGGAACTGGGTGTCCTTGTGCAGCAGTTCGGCCGGCAGGGTGTGCTTGACGATCAGCTCCATGACCGCTTCACGCAGGTCCTTGTAGGACACTTCCGGGTTGTGCTGGGTCGACAGGACGATGGCATCGATGCCGACCACCTTGCCGTTCTCGTAGCGGCAGGTGACCTGGGACTTGGCGTCCGGGCGCAGCCACGGCAGCAGGCCAGACTTGCGCGCCTCGGCCTGGCGCTCGACCAGGCGGTGCGAGAAGCAGATCGGTGCCGGCATCAGTACGTCGGTTTCGTTGCTGGCATAGCCGAACATCAGGCCCTGGTCGCCAGCGCCCTGGTCTTCAGGCTTGGAGCGGTCGACGCCCTGGGCGATGTCCACGGACTGCTTGCCGATGATGTTCATCACCGCGCAGGTGGCGCCGTCGAAACCGACCTCGGAGCTGTTGTAGCCGATGTCGATGATGACCTTGCGCACCAGTTCCTCCAGGTCGACCCAGGCGGAGGTGGTCACTTCGCCGGCGATGATGGCGACACCGGTCTTGACCAGGGTTTCGCAGGCCACGCGGGCATACTTGTCCTGGGCAATGATTGCATCAAGGACCGCGTCCGAAATCTGGTCGGCGATCTTGTCCGGATGCCCTTCGGACACGGACTCGGAGGTGAAAAGGGAGTATTCGCTCATCTCGACGGGTTCCTAAAATTTACCGATGGTGAGTGTCGCCAGTGGCCCGCTGGAAATGGCGGACCTGGATCTGGAAACCGTTACGCAAGCCCACGTAGAGGCTGTCCCCGGGTGCCAGCCCCGCAACATTGGCCCAACGGGCCAGGTCGTCCTGCTCGAAGCCCAGCCAGAGGTCGCCGCAGGCTTCCCGCGCCCACCCCTGGTCATGGCTGCACAACTCGGTGATCAGCAGGCTGCCGCCGGCCTTCACCCGTTTGGCCAGCAGGCGCAGGGCCAGGGCCGGGTCGCTGAAATGGTGCAGGACCATGTTCAGCACAACGCAGTCGGCTTCCACATCCGTTGCACCCAGTGCATCGGCCAACTGCAGGGTTACATTGTCCAGGCCTTCGCGCTGGCAGACCTGGCGTGCCAGCTCGAGCATGGTCGGGCTGTTGTCCAGCGCCGTGACCTGGGCGAAGCGCCGCGCCAGGTCCGGCAGGAAACCGCCGTCGCCCGGGCCGACCTCCAGTGCGCTGGCCGTCGGCGCGAAGCTGAGCTTGTCGAGCAGGGCCAGCAGGCTCTCGCGGTACTGCGGCAGGCCGGCGATCAGGTCTTGCTGGGCGCGGAACTTCTCTTCCACGCGCAGGAAGAAATCCTGGCTGGTGGCCGCCCGGCGCTGCTGTACCTGGGCGATGCGCGCCTGCACGTCCTGCGCCAGGGCCAGGCCGTCGACCTCCTCGAGCAGTGCCGCGTGCAGGCGGCCGCCCAGGCGCAGGCTATCGGGCAGGGCGCGGCGATAGAAGATCGCGTTGCCTTCGCGGCGGGTGGCCACCAGATCGGCCTGGGCGAGCACCTTGAGGTGGTGGCTCATGCCCGACTGGCCGATGCCGAAGATCTGCGCCAACTCCAGCACGCCGAACGAATCGCTGGCCAGGGCGCGCAGCACGTTCAGGCGCAAGGGGTCGCCACCGGCCTTGCACAGGGCGGCCAGTTCGTCGCTTCGCTGGTGGTCTGCCGAGGGCGCACGTAGGTTCATGAGGCGGCAGTCTAGACAGGGGATGCTGTCGTCGCAATAGCAATATCAAAAAGTTTTGATATTGCCGATGAGCTGTAAGTTTCGAGCGCCACGCTGCGAGCGATAAAGCGGGCCGATCACCGCTCTGCCTCCCTTTGTAGCTTGAAGCTCGTCACTCGTGGCTGGATTCGTGGCTGGAAAAGTTTGCCCCCGGACCCGCCTGTGGGCGAAAATGGCCGCCTTTTTTCGTTCCACTACCTTATTCAAGCCCCAGGAGACTCAGCGATGCCCAGCCGTCGTGAACGTGCCAACGCCATTCGTGCCCTCAGCATGGATGCCGTGCAAAAGGCCAACAGCGGCCACCCAGGTGCCCCCATGGGCATGGCGGATATCGCCGAAGTGCTTTGGCGCGACTACCTGAAGCACAACCCGAGCAACCCGAAATTCGCCGATCGCGACCGCTTCGTGCTGTCCAACGGCCACGGCTCGATGCTGATCTATTCGCTGCTGCACCTGACCGGCTACGACCTGTCGATCGACGACCTCAAGGCCTTCCGCCAACTGCACAGCCGCACCCCGGGCCACCCGGAGTACGGCTACACCGCGGGCGTCGAGACCACCACCGGCCCGCTGGGCCAGGGCCTGGCCAACGCCGTGGGCTTCGCCCTGGCGGAGAAGGTGCTGGCCGCCCAGTTCAACCGTGACGGCCACACCATCGTCGACCACAACACCTACGTGTTCCTCGGTGATGGCTGCATGATGGAAGGCATTTCCCACGAAGTCGCCTCGCTGGCCGGCACCCTGGGCCTGAACAAGCTGATCGCCTTCTACGACGACAACGGCATCTCCATCGATGGCGAGGTTCACGGCTGGTTCACCGACGACACGCCGAAGCGTTTCGAGGCCTACAACTGGCAGGTGATCCGCAACGTCGACGGCCATGACGCCGACGAGATCAAGATGGCGATCGAGACCGCGCGCAAGAGCGACCGGCCGACCCTGATCTGCTGCAAGACCATCATCGGCTTCGGCTCGCCCAACAAGCAGGGCAAGGAAGACTGCCACGGCGCGCCGCTGGGCAACGACGAGATCGCCCTGGCGCGCAAGGAACTGAACTGGAACCACGGCCCGTTCGAGATCCCTGCCGAGATCTACGCCGAGTGGGACGCCAAGGCCGCCGGCGCCAAGCTCGAGGCCGACTGGAACCTGCGTTTCGACGCCTACGCCAAGGCCTACCCTGAGCTGGCCGCCGAGTTCCAACGCCGCCAGAGCGGCGAGTTGCCAGCCGATTTCGCCGAGAAGGCCCAGGCCTACATCAACGAAGTCGCTGCCAAGGGCGAGACCATCGCCAGCCGCAAGGCCAGCCAGAACACCCTGAACGCCTTCGGCCCGCTGCTGCCCGAGTTCCTCGGTGGTTCGGCCGACCTGGCCGGCTCCAACCTGACCCTGTGGAAAGGCTGCAAGGGCGTCGAGGCCGATGACGCCAGCGGCAACTACGTGTTCTACGGCGTGCGCGAGTTCGGCATGACCGCCATCATGAACGGCGTCGCCCTGCACGGCGGCCTGGTGCCGTACGGCGCGACCTTCCTGATGTTCATGGAATACGCGCGCAACGCGGTGCGCATGTCGGCGCTGATGAAACAGCGCGTGATCCACGTCTACACCCACGACTCCATCGGCCTGGGCGAGGACGGCCCGACCCACCAGCCGATCGAGCAACTGACCGCCCTGCGCAGCACGCCGAACCTGGACACCTGGCGCCCGGCCGATGCGGTCGAGTCGGCCGTGTCCTGGAAGAGCGCCCTGGAGCGCCGGGACGGCCCGTCGGCGCTGATCTTCTCGCGCCAGAACCTGCAGCACCAGGAGCGCGACGCCCAGCAGATCGCCGACATCGCCCGTGGTGGCTACGTCCTCAAGGACTGCGCCGGCGAGCCTGAGCTGATCCTGATCGCCACCGGTTCGGAAGTGGGGCTGGCGGTCCAGGCGCATGCCACGCTGACCGAGCAGGGCCGCAAGGTGCGCGTGGTATCCATGCCATGCACCAGCGTGTTCGATGCCCAGGATGCCGCCTACAAACAGTCGGTACTGCCGGTCGAGGTGGGCGCGCGCATCGCCATCGAAGCGGCCCATGCGGACTTCTGGTACAAGTACGTGGGCCTCGAAGGCCGTATCATCGGCATGACCACCTACGGCGAATCGGCTCCGGCCGGTGCGCTGTTCGAAGCGTTCGGCTTCACCCTGGAGAACATCCTGGGTACTGCCGAAGAGCTGCTGGAAGACTGATCGGTCGGTGAGGCTGTACCGGCCTTTTCGCGGGCAAGCCCGCTCCCACAGGTATCGCGTGAACCTGTGGGAGCGGGCTTGCCCGCGATGGGCCGTGCAGCGGCCCCATTGGCCTGCCCAGACAACGCACTAGTTCGTGAGCCTGTTCATGCCCCACCAGCGTCCCTACAAAGTTGCACTCAACGGATACGGCCGCATCGGCCGCTGTGTCTTGCGCGCACTGTTCGAGCGAGGGGCGGATGCCGGCTTCGAGATCGTTGCGCTGAACGATTTGGCCGATCAGGCCAGCCTCGAATACCTGACTCGCTTCGACTCCACCCACGGGCGTTTCCCCGGCGAGGTGAAGGTCGACGGCGATTGCCTGCACATCAACGGCGACTGCGTGAAGGTGCTGCGCAGCGCAAGCCCGGAAGGCATCGACTGGGCCGCCCTGGGTATCGACCTGGTGCTGGAGTGCTCCGGCGCCTACCACACCCGTGCCGATGGCCAGCGCTTCCTCGATGCCGGTGCGCCACGGGTACTGTTCTCCCAACCGATGGCCAGCGAGGCGGACGTGGATGCCACGGTGGTCTACGGCATCAACCAGGGTTGCCTGGACGGCAGCGAGCGCCTGGTGTCGAACGCCTCCTGCACCACCAACTGCGGCGTGCCGCTGCTGCGCGTGCTCGACCAGGCATTCGGTATCGAGTACGTGTCGATCACCACCATCCACTCGGCGATGAACGACCAGCCGGTGATCGATGCCTACCACCACGAAGACCTGCGCCGCACGCGCTCGGCCTTCCAGTCGGTGATCCCGGTGTCCACCGGCCTTGCGCGGGGCATCGAGCGCCTGCTTCCGGAACTTGCCGGGCGAATCCAGGCCAAAGCCGTACGCGTGCCGACCGTCAACGTGTCGTGCCTGGACATCACCCTGCAGACCGCCCGCGACACCAGCGCGGCTGAGGTCAACCGGGTGTTGCGCGAGGCGGCGCTGGACGGCCCGTTGAAAGGCTTGCTGGCCTACACCGAACTGCCGCACGCCAGCTGTGATTTCAACCATGACCCGCATTCGGCGATCGTCGATGCCAGCCAGACCCGTGTCTCAGGCCCCCGCCTGGTGAACCTGCTGGCCTGGTTCGACAACGAATGGGGGTTCGCCAACCGTATGCTCGACGTTGCCGACCATTTCCTGCACGTCGTCCACCAAACCCGCACCAAACAGCCCTGAAGGACTGCATTCATGACCGTGTTGAAGATGACCGACCTCGACCTGCAAGGTAAGCGCGTACTGATCCGCGAAGACCTCAACGTCCCCGTGAAGGACGGTGTGGTAGCCAGCGACGCGCGTATCCAGGCTGCGCTGCCGACCATCAAGCTGGCCCTGGAGAAGGGTGCGGCGGTAATGGTCTGCTCGCACCTGGGCCGTCCGACCGAGGGTGAGTTCTCCGCCGAGAACAGCCTCAAGCCGGTCGCCGACTACCTGGCCAAGGCACTGGGCCGCGACGTACCGCTGGTCGCCGACTACCTGGATGGCGTCGAGGTCAAGGCTGGCGACCTGGTGCTGTTCGAGAACGTGCGCTTCAACAAGGGCGAGAAGAAGAACGCCGACGAGTTGGCGCAGAAGTACGCCGCCCTGTGCGATGTGTTCGTCATGGACGCCTTCGGTACTGCCCACCGCGCCGAGGGCTCCACCCATGGTGTGGCCAAGTTCGCCAAGATCGCCGCGGCCGGCCCGCTGCTGGCCGCCGAACTGGACGCCCTGGGCAAGGCCCTGAAGGCCCCGGCCAAGCCGATGGCGGCGATCGTCGCCGGCTCCAAGGTGTCCACCAAGCTGGATGTGCTCAACAGCTTGAGCAGCGTCTGCGACCAGTTGATCGTCGGTGGCGGCATCGCCAACACCTTCCTCGCCGCCGCAGGCCACAAGGTCGGCAAGTCGCTGTACGAGCCTGACCTGGTCGAGACGGCCAAGGCCATCGCCGCCAAGGTCAGCGTGCCGCTGCCGGTCGACGTAGTGGTCGCCAAGGCGTTCGCCGAGAGCGCCGAGGCCACCGTCAAGGCCATCGCCGAGGTGGCCGATGACGACATGATCCTGGACATCGGCCCGCAGACCGCCGCACAGTTCGCCGAGCTGCTTAAGTCGTCGCAGACCATCCTGTGGAACGGCCCGGTCGGTGTGTTCGAGTTCGACCAGTTCGGCAACGGCACCAAGGTGCTGGCCAAGGCCATCGCCGACAGCGCCGCGTTCTCCATCGCCGGTGGCGGCGACACCCTGGCGGCCATCGACAAGTATGGCGTCGGTGCCAATATCTCCTACATTTCTACCGGTGGCGGTGCGTTCCTCGAATTCGTCGAAGGCAAGGTCCTGCCCGCCGTGGCAATCCTGGAAGAACGGGCCAAGGCCTGAGAACGAAGGCGCCTGGCAAAGGGAGCGGCCTGATGGTCAAGCAATTGCCGTGGATGATCGTGGCCCTGTCGCTGGGCGCCTGCTCCAGCAACAAGGGCCAGGATACCGAGCCGTCGCAGCCACCTGCCGGCGGCTGCTACCAGTCCCAGTGGCAGGCGGAGACGGTACCGGTGATCAACAAGCGCCTGGGCCCGGAGGGCCTGGAAAAATACGACGACGAGCACCAGCGCAAGGCGCCGGGATGCCCTTGATCGGGTACCTGGCAACCTGGCGGTTGTTTTGTGGTCTTGAAGAAGGGGCCGCTGTGCGGCCCTTCGCGGGGATATCGAATGAAAGCGCTGATGGCCTCGATGGCCCTGGCGACACTGGCAGGATGCTCGTTGCTGCAGCCGGCGCAACCCGCCCCGGCGGACAACTGGACCCGTTGGGTCTGCGACAGCCAGGCCGAAGTGCTCTGGCGCTTCGCCAACGCCACGCAGGATGCGGTCGACGTGCGCCTGGGCGGTGGCGACCAGGTCTACCGTCTAACGTCCGAGCCGGGCGCCTCCGGCGCGCTGTACAGTGACGGGGTGCTGGCTTTCCACACCAAGGGCGACGAAGGCCTGCTGTACTGGGTGGCGACCAACGATCTGATAGGGCGGGGCTGCAAGGCACCGTGACTGGCCGGGCCGCGATGATGGCCCACACTACTTGAACAGCAACCGCCCCTGCGGCAGGCTTGCACGAAACAACGACGCTTGTCGGGAGAGAGATACACAATGGCACTCATTAGCATGCGCCAGATGCTGGACCACGCCGCCGAGTTCGGCTACGGCGTTCCGGCTTTCAACGTCAACAACCTCGAGCAGATGCGCGCCATCATGGAAGCCGCCGACAAGACCGACTCCCCGGTCATCGTCCAGGCCTCGGCCGGTGCCCGCAAGTACGCCGGTGCCCCCTTCCTGCGCCACCTGATCCTGGCGGCGATCGAAGAATTCCCGCACATCCCGGTGTGCATGCACCAGGACCACGGCACCAGCCCGGACGTGTGCCAGCGCTCCATCCAGCTGGGCTTCAGCTCGGTGATGATGGACGGTTCCCTGCGCGAAGACGGCAAGACCCCGTCGGACTACGACTACAACGTCCGTGTGACCCAGCAGACCGTGGCGTTCGCCCATGCCTGCGGCGTGTCCGTGGAAGGCGAGCTGGGCTGCCTGGGCAGCCTGGAAACCGGCCAGGCCGGTGAGGAAGACGGTGTCGGCGCCGAAGGTATCCTGGATCACAGCCAGATGCTGACCGACCCGGAAGAGGCCGCCGACTTCGTCAAGAAGACCCAGGTCGACGCCCTGGCGATCGCCATCGGCACCAGCCACGGCGCCTACAAGTTCACCAAGCCGCCGACCGGCGACATCCTGGCCATCGACCGCATCAAGGAAATCCACAAGCGCATCCCCAATACCCACCTGGTGATGCACGGTTCTTCCTCGGTCCCGCAGGACTGGCTGGCGATCATCAACGAGTTCGGTGGTGACATCAAGGAAACCTACGGCGTACCGGTCGAGGAGATCGTCGAGGGCATCAAGCACGGCGTGCGCAAGGTGAACATCGACACCGACCTGCGCCTGGCCTCCACTGGCGCGATCCGTCGCTTCCTGGAGCAGAACAAGTCCGAGTTCGACCCGCGCAAGTACTTCGCCAAGACCATCGAAGCCATGCGTGACATCTGCATCGCCCGCTACGAAGCCTTCGGCACTGCCGGCAACGCCTCGAAGATCAAGCCGATCTCCCTGGAAGGCATGTTCCAGCGCTACGCCAAGGGCGAGTTGGCTGCCAAGATCAACTGATCCGGCCTTCGCAACGAAAAAAACCCGCAGTGATGCGGGTTTTTTTTGTGCGTGCATGGGGACTGCGAGGCAGCCCCAGGAACGGGCCATGACCGTTAGTCGGCTCATCGTACTTTTGTTAGCTGATAGCGATCTGATTTCATTGCTTCCTGCAAGGCCGAGTCTAGAGTAATCAATCGGATCCAATCTCAGACGGAATCCCCCTTACAAGAGACGCGGCATGGATGGAGCTCACCCCCAGACCCCGGACGGCCAATCCGTTCTGCTGGTTGTCGACGACTACCCGCAGAACCTGACCAGCATGCAAGCCCTGCTGGCGCGGCACGATCGGCGCATATTGACGGCTGGCTCGGGCAGGGAGGCATTGGATGCCCTGCTGCAGCACGATGTGGACTTGGTCTTGCTGGATGTGTGCATGCCCGGCATGGACGGTTTCGAGGTCGCCCGCCTGATGCGCGGTAGCCAGCGCACGCGCCTGATTCCGATCATCTTCCTTAGCGCCAACGAGCAATCCGAGGCCGCCGTGCTCGAGGGCTATGCCATCGGCGCGGTGGACTACCTGTTCAAGCCCTTCGACCCGCAGATCCTCAAGCCCAAGGTCCAGGCATTGCTGGAGCATCAGCGCAACCGGCGCTTGCTGCAGTGCCTGACCCGCGAACTGGAGTCGGCCAGGGCGTTCAACGCCTCGATCCTGGACAACGCCGCCGAGGGCATCCTGGTGGTGGACGAGGCGGGCATCATCGCCTTTGCCAACCCGGCCCTCTCACGGCTGCTGGCCGCCCCGCAGGGAAAGCTGCAAGGCGTTCCCGTGCTGGAACTGGTCCAGCTGCCAGGCGCCAGCCACTGGTGCGATTCGGACTTCCACCACGCCTACCTGGAGCGGCGGATCATGCGCCTGCACGATGCCTGCCTGCGTACCCTCGATGGCCAGTCGATCCCCGTCGCTCTTTCCTGTGCGCCGTTGCCTGCGGAGCAGCGGGCCATGGTGATCACGGTGCTGGACATGTCGGTGGTGCGTACCCTGCACCAGCAACTGGAGTACCAAGCGGTCACCGATCCGCTCACCGGCCTGCTCAACCGCCGTGGTTTCTACCAGGCTGCCGAAGGGGCACTGTTGCGCAACGAGTGCCAGGGCAAGGTTCAGGCCCTGATGTACATGGACCTGGACGGCTTCAAGCGGATCAACGACTCGCTCGGTCACGAGGCTGGCGACCAGGTGCTGCGTTGGGTCGCCGAACAGCTCGAGGATTGCCTGGGCGGCCACGCCATGCTGGCGCGCATGGGCGGCGATGAGTTCATTGCCTTGTTCGGGGACTTGCCCGACCCGGCGTTGGCCGGGCGCTTTGCCGAGCGGCTGCTCGAACGCATGGCCAGCCACCCGCAACTGGACGGGTTTGGCATGAGCCTTGGCGTCAGTATCTGCATCGCCACCTCTGCGGACTGCGGCGTCACTGTCGAAGGGTTGCTGCGTGCTGCCGATGCCGCGATGTACGCGGCCAAGCGCGACGGGCGCCAGCAGTACCGGTTCCATGACCCGCAACTCACTGGTCGGCCCCATTCGCAGTTGATGCTCGACCTCAAGCTCGACCGCCACCTGAGGGGGCGGCCGATGCCTGCCAACGAAGCAGGGGCTGCTCCGGCGCGCTGTCCATGGCGGGGGCGCTAGCCAGCTCATGGGCGAAGGGCAGTTGCGGGCCGGTTCGCGAACAGGTGATGGCGGCCGCGCGGATGGCGAAGGTGAGTATCCCGTCGATCGTTTCCCGTTCCAGGGCCGCCAGCCCCTCGGCGCTGTCCGCACCGAGGCGGGCGAGGTAGGCGAGCACCGCGGCCTGGAAGGTATCGCCCGCACCGACTGTGTCACGCACCTCCCGCGAAGTGTCGGCGGGCCGTGCCCAGGAGCCATGCGCACAATGCACGCTGGCACCGTTGCCCCCGTGGGTGATGAACACCAGCCGGCAGCGCTCGTTGAGCCAGCCACGCGCCACCTCTGCGGGAGAACGGGTCGGGTAGAGCAGGGCCAGGTCTTCCTCGCTGACCTTGATGAGGTGGGCATGGCGGGCGAAGGCTTCGACCTGGTGCCGCCAACGCTGTACATCCGGTTGCGGGTTGAGGCGTACGTTGGGGTCGAGGCTGATGAAGCGTCGGTGGCTTTCGCGTTGCACCAGCGCCAGCAGCGTTTCGGCCACCGGCGTCACCACCAGGGTGTAGGAGCCCACATGCAGGCCGCGCACCCGCTTGTCCAGCGTCGGTAGATGCTCGAGGCGAACCTGCCGGTCGGCACAACCTTCGCCGCGGAACTGGTACTGCACCGCTCCCTTTGCATCCAGGCCCACCATGGCCAGGGTAGTGGGCGCGTCGCTGGGGACCAGGAAGCGGCAGTCCACGTGCTCCTCTTCCAGCACGCGGCGCAGGCGCTCACCCAGGTAGTCACTGGACAACCCACCGAACAGCGCCGCCTCTGCGCCCAGCCGACGCAGGCCGACGGCGACGTTGAACGGCGAGCCGCCAGCGATCGCGGTGAAGCCCAGTTCGCCGCTGCGAGGGGCATTTTCCAGGCTGAAGACATCGAACAAGGCTTCGCCACAGACCAGGTACATGAAGTGCTCTCCGACACGAAAGAGGGGAAAGGGGCCTGCGATCAGCGTCCAGGTAGATGCTCCCGGTAACGTTGGTAGGCCATTTCATAAGCGGCCTGCTGAGCGGGCCGTGGCACCGTGCGGGTGCGCTCGTCGAGGCTCACGCAGCGCTGGCACAAGGCATCCAGGCTGTCGCCATCGCCCTGCTGGCGGCCCAGGCTCCAGGCGGCCTGGATCGCCGCGCCAAGGGTAGCGGCTTCGGTCTGCCGGGGACAGACCACCGGCAGGCCGAGCAGGTCGGCGAGCACCTGGCGCCACAGCGGGCTTTTCGCCGCGCCGCCGACCAGGCGGATCTCTTCGCCTGGCAGGCCGCTGGCGCGCAGCAGGTCCAGGCCAAGGCGCAGGCTGAAGCAGGTGCCCTCCAGCACCGCCCGGCAGAGATTGGCGCGGGTCAGGTTGTTGCTGGTCATGCCGTGCAGGCTGGCGCTGGCGTCGGGCAACGCGGGCACCCGTTCGCCGTCGAAGAACGGCAGCATGAGCAAGCCTTCGGCGCCGATCGGCGCCTGCCCGGCGAGCTGGGCGAAGTGCTCCCGATCCAGTTGCAGCAGCGCCTGCACCAGGCCACAGGCGCTGGTCAGGTTCATCGTGCAGATCAGCGGCAGCCAGCCACCGCTCGAGGCACAGAACGTCGCTACCTCGCCCTGTGTGACCAGCGGATGATCGGCGTGGGCCGCCAGGGTGCCAGAGGTGCCCAGGCTGAGGGTGATCATGCCGGGGTGGATATTGCCGGTGCCGATGGCCCCGAGCATGTTGTCGCCACCACCACTGGCCACCCAGGCCTGGGGGCTGAGGCCGAGCAGCTCGGCGGCCTGCGTGCGCAGCGTGCCGATGCAGTCACCGGGCTCGACCAGTTCGGGCAGCGCTGCCAGCAAGCGCTCGCCCGGTTCGATCAGTTGCAGCACATCGGCTGCCCAGGCCCGGCGGCGCACATCGTAGTAGCCGGTGCCCGACGCATCGCCGGGTTCGCTGCAGGCGCGGCCGGTCAGCCAGTGATTGAGGTAGTCGTGGGGCAGCAGGATATGGGCGGCGCGTTCGAACAGTTCGGGGAAGCGGCGTTTGCTCCACAGCAGCTTGGACACCGTGTAGCCCGGCGCGATCACCAGCCCCAGTCGCTCCAGCGAACCCGGGGCGCCGCCGAGGGCCTCGAGCAGTTCGAGGTTTTCCGGCGTGCTCTGGGTATCGCACCACAGCTTGGCCGGACGCAGCACCTGGCCCTGGGCGTCGAGCAGCACCAGCCCGTGCTGCTGGCCGGACACCGCCAGCCCACGGATTGCCTTGCCGCTCACGCCCGCTTCACGCAAGGCACCGCCCACGGCGGTACGCAGGGCGGCCAGCCAGTCGCCGGGGTCCTGTTCCCGGCGTCCGCCAGTGCCCTGCGGTGGCTGATGCGCGGCGCTGCCCAGGCCGAGCACGTGGCCGCTGCCGGCGTCCAGCACCAAAGCCTTGGTGCCTTGGGTGCCGCAATCGATGCCGAGGAACAGTCCGTCCATGTCGTCGTGCTCCGGGTTCAGTCGCCGAGTACTCGGCGCAGGGTTTCGCTCACGCCGAATTCGCGCAAGCTGTCGTACATCCGCTCGAACGCCGCGACGAAGGCCTTGGAGGCCGGTATCAGCGTGCCGAAGATCGCTTCGTCGCCCAGCACCCTGGCGGCCAGCCCATCGCGTTGCACGGCGCGGGCCTGGCAGTCCGAGGCGCGCGGGTCGGGAATCGCATAGGTCGTGCCGTTCTCGTCCACCCCGCGCAGGTACAGCGCCCAGGCCGCCACCACCAGGGCCACGCGCTCCAGCGGCTGGCCGTCGGCGATCAGGCGATTGGCGGTGGGCACGATGAACTTGGGAAACTTCGACGAGCCGTCCGAGCACACCCGCTCCAGTTGGTCGGCGATGGCGCGGTTGGCGAAGCGCTCGGCCAGGCTGTCCTTGTAGCATTCCAGGTCGATACCAGGCACTGGCGCGAGCTGCGGGGTCACGTCCCGGTCCATGAAGGTGCGCACGTAGCGGCGCAGCAGCGGGTCGGCCAGGGTTTCGTGGACGAAGCGGTAGCCCTGCAGGAAGCCCAGGTAGGTCAGGGCCAGGTGGCTGCCGTTGAGCAGCTTGATCTTCATCTGTTCGTAGGGCGTGACATCGTCGGTGAACTGTACGCCAACCTGTTCCCAGGCCGGGCGCCCGGCGACGAACTTGTCTTCCAGCACCCACTGCACGAAGGGTTCGCAGACCACCGGCCAGGCATCCTCGATGCCATGCCGTTCGGCCAGCGCCACGCGGTGGGCGCTGCTGGTCATCGGCGTGATGCGGTCGACCATGGCGTTGGGGAAACTCACGTTGCCGTCGATCCACTGGGCCAGGTCGGGGTCGAGGTGATGGGCGAAGGCCAGCAGCGCCTTGCGTGTCACCTCGCCGTTGTGCGGGAGGTTGTCGCACGACATCACCGTGAATGCCCCCACCCCGGCTGCACGGCGGCGGCGCAGCGCTTCGCAGAGAAAGCCGAAGACACTGCGCGGTGCCTGCGGATTGGCCAGGTCGTGCTGGATCTGCGGCAGGTCGGCGCGAAACTCGCCGGTGCTGTCGTCCATGCAGTAGCCGCCCTCGGTGATGGTCAGCGAGACGATGCGGATGGCAGGCTCGGCCAGCTTGGCCAGCAGCGCCTCGGCGCCATCTTCGGCCAGCAGCATGCCGTTGATGGCGGCGATCACGCGCACGTCGGTGTCGGCCTGGTCGCCCAGCTCGAACAAGGTGTAGAGGTGGTCCTGCGCGGCCAGGGCATCACGCATGGCGCGATCCTCGCTGCGCAGGCCAACGCCGCAGATGGCCCAGTCGAGGCCCTCGCCACGGTTCATCAGGGCGTCGGTGTAGGCGGCCTGGTGGGCACGGTGGAAGCCGCCGACGCCGATGTGCACGATGCCCTGACGCAAGTGCGCCGGATCATAGGAAGGACAGGCGACCGTGGTCGCCAGCAGGCCGAGGTTGTGCTGGTTGAGTTTCATCTTGAACATCCTTGGAAGGCGGCTTCAGGCCACCTGTTGCAGGCGTTTGTCGAGGGCCTGGCCGTGGCTGTCGAACAGGTGGCAGTGCCCCGGGTCGAAGTTCAGTTCCAGTTGCTCGCCGAAGGCTGGCGCGAAGTCGCCGCGCACGCGCACGGTGAGCATCTCGGCGGAGGCGGTACGCACATGGCAGTAGCTGTCGCTGCCCAGGCGTTCGCTGACATCGGCGGTGACCTGCAGCGAACCCAGGGCGCCGTGCCCGCTGCGGGTGATGTTCAGGTGTTCGGGGCGGATGCCCAGTGTCACCTGGCTGCCGGTCGGCAGCTCGCCCACGCACAAGGGCAGGGCGACGCGTGTGCCGCACTCGAGGGCGACCTCGCATTGGTTGCCTTGGTGGCGGCTCAGGTGCCCGCGCAAGAAGCCCATCTTCGGCGTGCCGAGGAAGCCTGCGACGAACAGGTTGGCCGGGTGGTGGTAGAGCTCCAGGGGCGAGCCGACCTGCTCGATGCGCCCGCCGTTGAGCACCACCACCTTGTCGGCCAGGGTCATCGCCTCGACCTGGTCGTGGGTCACGTAGATCATGGTCGCGGCCAGTTCCTGGTGCAGGCGCGCCAGCTCCAGGCGCATCTGCACCCGCAGCGCCGCGTCGAGGTTCGACAGCGGCTCGTCGAACAGGAAGATCTTCGGGTTACGCACGATCGCCCGGCCGATCGCCACTCGCTGGCGCTGGCCACCGGAGAGCTGGCGTGGCTTGCGTTCGAGCAGTGGCTGCAGCTCGAGGATGCGCGCGGCGTTGTCCACCTTGGCGGCCACGTCGCGCTTGTCCACGCCCGCCAGGTCCAGGGCGAACGACAGGTTCTTGCGCACGGTCATGTGCGGGTAGAGCGCGTAGGTCTGAAACACCATGGCCAGGTCGCGCTTGGCCGGGGCGGTGTCGGTGATGTCGAGGCCATCGAGGGTGATGCTGCCGCTGCTGACCTCCTCAAGGCCGGCGATCAGCCGCAGCAGGGTCGACTTGCCGCAGCCGGACGGGCCGACGAACACGACGAACTCGCGGTCGCGCACGTCCAGGTCGATGCCCTTGATGATGGCGTGCCCATCGAAGCCTTTTTGCAGGTTGCGGATCTTCAGGTCAGCCATGTCGAGTTACCTCCGCGTTGGCCGGGAACATTAGGGGAGAACGGGCGATTCATTTCACGGCGCCGAAGGACAGGCCGCGGACCAGTTGCTTCTGGCTGATCCAGCCGAAGATCAGGATCGGTGCGCAGGCCAGGGTGGAAACGGCCGAGAGCTTGGCCCAGAACAGGCCTTCGGGGCTTGAATAGGAGGCGACCAGCGCGGTCAGCGGGGCGGCGGCCGAGGAGGTCAGGTTGAGCGACCAGAAGGCCTCGTTCCAGCACAGGATCAGCGACAGCAGCAGGGTCGAGGCCAGGCCGCCACGGGCGATCGGCAGCAGCACGCGGATGATTTCCTGCCAGGTACCGGCGCCGTCCAGGCGTGCCGCTTCGAGGATGTCGACGGGGATGTCCTTGAAGTAGGTGTACACCATCCAGACCACGATCGGCAGGTTGATCAGGGTGTAGACGATGACCAGCGCCAGGCGCGAGTCGAGCAGGCCGAACTGCTTGGCCAGCAGGTAGATCGGCATCAGCACCCCGACCGGCGGCAGCATCTTGGTCGACAGCATCCAGAGCAGCGTGCGCTTGGTGTGGCGCGTCTCGAAGAAGGCCATGGAGTAGGCGGCGGGCACCGCGATCAGCATGCACAGCAAGGTGGCGGAGAAGGAAATCAGCACCGAGTTCCAGGCATAGGCGAAGTAGTCGCTGCGCTCGTTGATGTGCAGGTAGTTCTCCAGGGTCGGCTGGAAGAGGAACTGCGGCGGCGTGGCGAATGCGTCGAGCTCGGTCTTGAAGCTGGTCAGCAGCATCCAGAAGATCGGGAAGAAGATCACCAGGGCGATGCCCCAGCACAACAGGCCGATCGATGCATCGCGCAGGCGACGGGTTTGCTTGAGTGTCAGCATGGCGGGCTCCTCAGCTGCGCTCGGTGAGGTTCTTGCCGATCATCCGCACCAGCACGATGGCGGCGATGTTGGCGATCAGCACGGCGATCAGGCCACCGGCCGATGCCATGCCGACATCGAACTGCAGCAGTGCCTGGTTGTAGATCAGGTAGGCGAGGTTGGTGGACTCGTAGCCGGGGCCGCCGCTGGTGGTGGTGAAGATCTCGGCGAACACCGAGAGCAGGAAGATCGTCTCGATCATCACCACCACGGCGATGGGCCGCGCCAGGTGCGGCAGGGTCAGGTGCCAGAAAATGGCCAGCGGGCCGGCGCCGTCCAGGCGCGCGGCTTCCTTCTGCTCCTGATCGAGGGATTGCATGGCGGTCATCAGGATCAGGATGGCGAACGGCAGCCACTGCCAGGAGACGATCAGGATGATCGACAGCAGTGGATAATGCGCCAGCCAGTCCACCGGCTGGGCGCCGAACAGGCGCCACACGGCGGCGAGAATGCCCGACACCGGGTGGAAGATCAGGTTCTTCCACAGCAGCGCGCTGACCGTGGGCATGATGAAGAACGGCGAGATCAGCAGCACCCGCACCACGCCCCGGCCCCAGAATTCACCCGCCTCCAGCAACGCGGCGATGAGCACGCCGAACACCACGCTGATCGCCAGCACGCTCCCGACCAGCGTCAAGGTGTTCAGGGCGCCGGGCAAGAAGCCGGCGTCGGTGACGAAGAAGCTGAAGTTCTCCAGGCCGACGAATGCGTTCTCGCCAGGGTACAGCAGGTTGTAGCGGATCAACGAAAAATACAGGGTCATGCCCAGGGGGACGATCATCCACAACAGCAGCAGCGCCACCGAGGGGCTGACCAGGAACCAGCCAGGGCCGACACGGCGTTTGCCGGGGCGCGTGGCGGCGAGGGTCGGGGTATCGAGGGCCGAAGTGTTCATGGCGACTCCGTGTGCATCGAAAGAGGGCGAGCGGCCAGCCACCGCGCCGGTAGCGGCGCGGCAACGGTCAGGGGCGGGTTACTTGGGATAACCGGCGCGTTTCATCTCGCGGGCGGTGGATTGCTGGGCGGCGGCGAGCACCTGGTCGACCTTCATCTGCCCGGTCAGGGCGGCGGAGAACAGCTTGCCGACCTGCGTGCCGATGGCCTGGAACTCGGGAATGGTCACGAGCTGGATACCGACATAAGGCACCGGCTTGAGGGTGGGGTGGTTCGGGTCGACCCGTTTGAGCGACTCCAGCGTCACCTGGGCGAAGGGCGCGGCCGCCAGATAGGCATCGCTGTAGGTCGAGGCGCGGGTGCCTGGCGGCACGTTGGCCACGCCTTCCCTGTCGGCCACCAGCTTGCCGTATGCCTCGGAGGTGGCCCAGGTGCTGAAGGTCTTCGCCGCCTCCTTGGCCTTGGAACTGCTGGGAATCGCCAGCGCCCACGCATACAGCCAGGAGGCACCCTTGTCGGTCACTTCCTTCGGCGCGAAGGTGAAGCCGACCTGGTCGGCGACCTTGCTCTGGCGCTTGTCGGTGACGAACGAGCCGGCAACGCTGGCATCGACCCAGATCGCGCACTTGCCGCTGTTGAACAGCGCCAGGTTTTCGTTGAAGCCGTTGCTGGAGGCGCCGGGCGGGCCGTACTGCTTCAGGGTGTCGACGTAGAAGTTCAGGGCGTTCTTCCACTGCGCGCCGCTGAACTGCGGTTGCCACTGCTCGTCGAACCAGCGCGCGCCGAAGGCGTTGGCCACGGTGCCGACCAGGGCCATGTTCTCGCCCCAGCCGGCCTTGCCGCGCAGGCAGATGCCGTACTGGTCCTGGTCGGGGGCGTTCAGCTTGGCGGCGAACCCGGCGAGCTGGGTCCAGGTCGGCTGCTCGGGCATGTCCAGCCCGGCCTGCTGGAACAGGTCCTTGCGGTAGTAGGTGATCGAGGCTTCGGCGTAGAAGGGCAGCGCGTACAAGGTGCCTTGCACCGACAGGCCGTCGCGCACCGAGGGGAACACGTCGTCCAAGTCGTAGTCGGCGGGCAGGTTCGTCATCGGCTCCAGCCAGCCCTTGGCACCCCACAGCGCGGCTTCGTACATGCCGATGGTCAGCACGTCGAACTGCCCACCCTGGGTGGCGATATCGGTGGTCAAGCGCTGGCGCAACACGTTCTCTTCGAGCACCACCCACTTGAGCCTGATGTCTGGATGCTGCTCCTCGAACACCTTGGACAGCCGCTGCATGCGGATCATGTCGTTGTTGTTGACCGTGGCGATGGTCAGGGTTTCGGCGGCCTGGGCGAACAGCGGCAGGCTCAGGCAGGCGGCGGCCACACAGGCCTTGATCGAGTCGTTCATCTGTGAACTCCCCTCCCGGACCGGGGGCGGTGCGGGAGACATTATTGTTTTTGTGTCGCTCGCCGCCGATTACACCGCCATGCAGCGGAGCCGACAAAGCCTCGACTGCACTTTGGCTGATACTTTTTTGCACTGGGCGGCACGGGGATTCGTTCAGAGCCGGTTCTGCTCGGTCAGCCGCTGGGTCACCAGGCTGCGGTAGTCGGAAGGGGTCATGCCTTTGAGCTGCTGGAAGCGCCGGTTGAAGTTCGACAGGTTGCTAAAGCCCGACTCGAAGCACACTTCGGTCACCGGCAGGTCGCTCTTGGCCAGCAGTTCGCAGGACTTGCTGACCCGCAGGCGGTTGACGAACTCGACGAAGCCGCGCCCTGCGGCCTGCTTGAAGAAGCGCGAGAAGTAGGTGGGCGTCATTCCCAGGTGTTCGGCGACCTCGCTCTGGGTGAGGTCCTGGGCGTAGTGCTGGAAGATGTAGTCCACGGCCCGGTTGATGCGCTCGACGTGGTGTTCGTCGGCCAGCTGCGAGGAGGTGACGGTGGACAGCAGTTGGTAGTCCTCGCAGGCCGCGAGCTGTTCCATGAGGATAAAAAAGTATCCCAGGCGCGTCATGCCACGGCTGTCGGCGATGCGTTGCAGCAACTGCCGGCTTTCGGCGATCAGCGCAGGGTCGCGGAATTCGATGCCGTAGCGCGCCCTGGCCAGCAGTGGCGTGAGCTGGTTCAGCTCGGAGAACACGCTGCTGCCGTCCTCGAGCACCTCGTCGGTGAAATTGACCAGCATGTCGCGCTTGCTCACCACTTCGTCGGGGGCGACCTGGCTGATCCAGTTATGCGGCAGGTTCGGGCCTGTGAGGAACAGCGTGTCGGGGGCGAAGTTGCCGATATAGTCGCCGATGAATACCTTGCCGGAGCTGGCGACGATCAGGTGCAGCTCGTATTCCTTGTGGAAGTGCCAGCGCACCAGCGGGCTGGGAAAACCGTGCTGACGGTAGATCAGCGAGTGGCCTTCGTGGTCGTCCATCAGTTCGTAGGACGGGTCGGTGACTTTGCTGACTTTTGGCATGGCGGTGGCGTCGACCGGGGGCGAGTGAACATCCTAGCCAAAAAATGCCGGTCAGTGCGGGCTGCATATTCGCTAGAATCCCTTATCGCCCCAGCAGACACGACGCCATGACCGCCCTACGCTACCTGCAAGCCTATCCCCCGCATCTGCAGGAACAGGTACGCCAGATGATCGCCAGCGACCGCCTGGGCGACTATCTGCAGCAGCGTTATCCCGGCCGTCATGACGTGCAGAGCGACAAGGCGCTGTACGCCTATGCCCAGGACCTGCGCCAGGAGTACCTGCGCACCGCACCGGGCCTGGACAAGGTACTCTATGACAACCGCCTGGACCTGACCCACCGTGCCCTGGGCCTGAACACCGCGGTGTCGCGGGTCCAGGGTGGCAAGCTCAAGGCCAAGAAGGAAATCCGCATCGCCTCGTTGTTCAAGGAGGCGGCGCCGCAGTTCCTGCGCATGATCGTGGTGCATGAGCTGGCGCACCTGAAGGAGCGGGATCACAACAAGGCGTTCTACCAGCTCTGCCAGTACATGGAACCGGATTACCATCAACTGGAGTTCGACCTGCGCGTCTACCTGACCTACCGGGAGCTGCCGGGCATTACCTGAGGAACGAGCAGCATGGATGTAAGCAAGACCAAGAGCAGTTTCTACCGCCGCCTGTACGTGGCCTGGCTGATCGACAGCCAGACCGCCACCAGCGTGCCGGCGCTGATGGAGGCCACCGGCATGCCCAGGCGCACCGCTCAGGACACCATCGCTGCCCTGGCCGACCTGGACATCATCTGCGAGTTCGAGCAGCAGGTGGGGGCGCGCAATCATGCCGGGCACTACCGCATCCTCGACTGGGGGGCGATCGACAAGCAGTGGATCATCCAGCACCTGCGCAGCATCCGTGAGGTGCTGGGGTACCCCTGAGCAGCAGCGCCGCTTTCCACGGCTTTTCCCGGTGGATTAGCATTGGCAACCCTTCGCTCCAGGAAACCCCAGATGCCAGCACGACGGCAGGCCACCCGCTTCAGCAACTACGCCGCCATGGCCGACGGTATCGCCACCTTGCTGTTCCCCCATGCCGAGGTGGTGGTCCACGACCTCTCGACGCAGACGGTGGTGCACATCGCCAACAACCTCTCCAAGCGCAAGCTGGGGGCATTGCAATGACCGTCGACGACGCCTACCTCGATGCGCTGTACCAGGCGATCACCGAGGCGCACCGTGAAGTGCGCCCACAAGTGGCCGTGACGCCGCTCGAGCACAGCGCCCGACTTTCGGCCATGAGCGGGTGCGAGGTCTTCCTCAAGTGCGAACACCTGCAGCACACCGGCTCCTTCAAGTTTCGCGGCGCCAGCAACAAGCTGCGGCTGCTGGACGCCTCGCAGCGGCGCCTGGGCGTGATCACCGCGTCATCGGGCAACCATGGGCAGGGGCTTGCCCTGGCGGGGCGCACGCTGGGCGTGCCGGTGACGGTCTACACCACCCGCGACGCCTCACCCTACAAGCTCGAGGCCATGCGTGCGCTGGGCGCGCAGGTGGTGAGCCTGGACATGGACCCGCTGGGCGTGGAGCTGGAGGCGGGCAGGCAAGCACGGTTGCAGGGCAAACCCTTCGTCTCGCCCTACAACGACCGCGACATCATCGCTGGGCAGGGCACCATCGGCATGGAACTGTTCGAGCAGGCGCCTGACCTTGCGGCGGTCTTCGTCGCGGTCGGGGGTGGCGGCATGATCTGCGGCATTGGCGCCGCTCTGCGGCGTCTTGCTCCGTCGGTGGAAGTGATCGGCTGCTGGCCGGCCAACGCCCCGACCCTGCAGCGCTCGCTGGAGCAAGGGCGGATCATCGAGATGGAGGAGGCGCCGACGATCTCCGACGGTACCGCCGGCGGCGTCGAGCCCGACAGCATCACCTTCCCCCTCTGCCAGCAACTGCTGGACCGCACCGTGCTGGTCAGCGAACAGCAGATCAGGGCGGCCATGCGTGACGTTGCCGCCAGCGAACGCTGGATCATCGAGGGCGCGGCAGGTGTCGCCCTGGCGGGCATGCAGCATTTGGCGCAGGCCTATCGGGGCAGGAAGGTGGCGGTGGTGTTGTGTGGGCGCAACATCGTGCTGGACAAGTACCTTGAGGCGATCGCATGAAGGCCTGGTCAGGCCGGTAATGCTGTGCGCTTAAGCAATGGGGCCGCCTTGCGGCCCTTCGCGGGCAAGGCAGCCCCAATCGATGTCACATCAGACTTAAGTGAACAGCATTATGGTCAGGCCGGCGGTTTTTCCTCGTGTGCCTGAGCATCGCGGCAAGCCGGTATTTTCCCTGAAATCGGCTAAATTAGAGGCTAATTGACATTATTGTCGGCTGCCGATGGCGTCCACCGTTGTGTAATCTGCAAAACCTGTAGTCGTGAGGATCGCCTTCAAAGGCGTGGGTCTTCAACTGCGAAAGGACTTGAGCATGCGGCCACTGCTTCACGTTCTGGGTTTGCTGGGCATGCTGTTGGCGACCTGCGCCTCGGGTTACGAGAAGCTGCGCCTGGTGGCCGACAACTGGCCGCCTTTCACGGGCAGTACGATGCCCGGTGGTGGCCTGGCCACCCATATCGTCACCACGGCGCTGACCCGTGCCGGCTATGCCTGCGACGTCGAGGAGGTACCCTGGGCCAGGGCCCTGCTGGGTATCGGCGAGGGCCGCTACGATGTGCTGGTCAATGCCTGGTACAACGACTCGCGGACCCTTGTCGGCCAGTTCTCCCAGCCCTACCTGAGCAACCGCATCCGCCTGCTCAGGCAGCAGGATGCGGCCTTCAGCTACAAGCAGCTGTCCGACCTCTACCCCTACGCCATTGCCGTGGTGCGCGACTATGCCTACTCGCCTGAGTTCGACAGCGATAGCCGTCTGCGCAAGGTGCCGGTGCGCGACTTCTCGTCCGCGGTGCGCATGCTGGCGGCAGGGCGGGTCGACCTGGCGGTGGAGGACGAGTACGTGGCGCGCTACCACCTGCAGCGTGAGGCACCGGCGGTGCATGATGCGGTTGCGTTCGTCGAGCCTGCGCTGGGCGAGAACAGCCTGCATATCCTGGTCAGCCTCAAGTATCCCGGGCATGCGCAGGTCGTCGAACGCTTCGAGCGGGCCATCGCAGCGATGAAAGCTGACGGCAGTTACGCCCGGTTATTGCACGAGCATGGTTTCTGATCAGGCGTGACGGCTTCAGGCCGGCGCGCTTTCCTTGATCAGGTGTGCCGCCAGGGTCCGCAGCGGGCCGAGCTGGCGGCAGATCAGGGCCAATTGGGTCTGCACCAGGCGTTGGTGTTCATCCAGGTCTTCGGGCATCTGCTCCAGGGTCGCGGCCAGGGCTTCCTCGGCATCGCTGTGGATGGCGACCGGCAAACGCGCGGCGAGGCCATTGGCGATCTCGTCGAGGCTGTTGGCCAGGCCCTGGCCGGCACCGTCGATCAACTGCTCCTGGACGTCGGCCGGCAGTGCCGTGTCGCGGTGCGCGCCAAGCCCGGAGAGGTAGCTGAGCAGGGTGTGCGACAGCACCAGGAAGCGAAAGCCAACGTCCGCTTCCTTGCGAAAGTGCCCCGGCTCCATGAGCATGTTGGCCAGGGTGGTGGACAGTGCTGCATCGGCGTTGTGGGCATTGCGCCGGGCCAGGCGGTAGGCCAGGTCGTCACGCTTGCCATGGGCGTACTGCTGCATGATCTGGCGCAGGTAGACGCTGGCGCAGGCCAGGGTATTGGCCAGCACCTTGTTCAAGCGCCGGCCCTGCCAGTCGGGCAAGAACAGGAACACCGCGAGGATGGCGATCAGGCTGCCGACCAGGGTATCGAACAGGCGCGGCAGGAACAGGCCGTAGCCGTCGCCGATCTGGTTGAAGCAGAACAGCACCATCAGGGTGATCGCCGCGGTGGCCAGGGTGTAGCGGGTGGTGCGGTTGACGAAGAACACCACCCCGGCGACCACGGCGAACATCGACTGGATGACCGGGTTGGGGAACAGGTCGAACAGCGCCCAGCCGACGGTCAGGCCGATCGCCGTGCCGAAGATCCGCTGCACCAACTTGCGCCGTGTCGCGCCATAACTGGGCTGGCAGACGAACAGGGTGGTGAGGATGATCCAGTAGCCCTGGGTCGGGTGGATCAGGTGCACCATGCCGTAGCCGACCGACAGCGCCAGAGGCAGACGCAGGGCATGGCGGAACAGCAGCGAGGTCGGGGTCAGCTGGGTACGCAGGCGGCTCCAGACATCCTTGAGGCTGCGTGGCGAACGGTCGAGCAGGCTGCTGTCGCTGGCGTCGGCCAGGCTGTCCGGGTTGCTGGCGGCGCCGAGCAGGCGGTCGAGGGTGGCCAGGTTCGCCGCCAGTGCCCGCAGCGAGCGCAGCAGGCCACGCCAGGCCGGGTTGCTCTGGATGCGCAGGTGCTCCAGGGAGGCGTCGAGGTCCTCCAGGGCTTCGGTGAAACCGGTGTCGTAGACGAACGGCTGGCGCAGGCGGATCGACTGGGCCAACTGCTGGCAGGCCGAGCCCTGCTGGCGCAGCAGGCGCTGGCAGCGGAACATCACGTCGCTGTGGAAGAACGCCTCGGCCAGGGCGTTGTAGGGGTAGTGCGAGGCGCTGACCCGCTCATGGATATCCTGGGCCAGGAAGTACAGCTTCAGGTAACGGCTGACCTTGGCGTTCGGCTGGCTGTTGCCGACCCGGTGCAGGATGATTTCCTTGGCCGCGTTCAGGGCTGCGACGACCTTGCCGTTCTGCTGGGCCAACTCCAGGCGCCGAGCTTCCACGTCGAGGTTGCGGATCGGTTCGAACAGGTTGGCCTTGAGCTTGAGGTAGCGGCCCAGTTCGAGGAACAGCTTGGCCAGGCTCTGCTGCACCGGTTGGTTGGAGAACAGCGCCTGCCACAGCACCGAAAGCAGGCCATACCAGGCCGCGCCGGCCACCAGCAGCATCGGCTCGTGCCAGAAGTCGCTGACCTGGCCGCCGCGTTGGTCCACGCCGATCATGGTGTACACCGAGAGGATCAGTGTCGCCGAGGCGATGGTGCCATAGCGCTCGCCCAGGGCGCCGAGCATGGTCAGGGCGAAGGCCGCCAGGGCCAGGGCGCCGGCGAATATCCAGGGGTAGGGGAACAGCAGCTCGACCGACAGCGCGGCGATGGCGAAGCACACCAGGGTGACGGCCAGGGCGCTGAGGCGGCCTTGCCAGCTGTCGTCGGTCTCGGCCAGGGCGCTGGCGATGATGCCGAGGAACAGCGGGATCAGCAGGCCCATCTCGTTCTGGTACCAGCACAGGGCCAGGCTGCCGGTGAGGGCGACCGTCACCCGGATGCTGTAGCTGAACTTGTCTTGGCCCCACAGGCGACGCAATGAATGGCGGAACGAGCTCGATGACATGATGGCCTTGGCGGTGATCGATGAAGTCGCTTTCGAGGCCGTGCAGCTGGGGCCGCCCATCGCCGGCAAACCGGCGCCCACAGGTTGTGCAACACCGCGGACCTTGTGGGAGCCGGCTTGCCGGCGATGGGCTGCGAAGCAGCCCCATGCAATGCCGGCTCTGCCGCACGGACCAGCAAGAAGCGTTCCGTGCTGCTGAATGGATTCTACTCTACACGAACTGCGCCGCAGCGTTGGCCGATGCCCAGGCCCACTGGAAATTGAAACCGCCCAGGTGGCCGGTGACATCGAGCACCTCGCCGATGAAGTACAGCCCCGGGCTCTTGAGCGACTCCATGGTCTTGGAGGACACCTCGCGGGTATCCACCCCACCGAGGGTGACCTCGGCGGTGCGGTAGCCCTCGGTCCCTGCCGGAACCACTTGCCAGGCCGCCAGCTTCTCGGCGATCTGTGCCAGTTCCGCCGGGGTGTACTGCTTCATCGGCCTGGACTCGAACCACTGCTCGGCCAGCAGGTTGGCCAGCTTGCGGGTGAACACCTCGCCCAGCACGGTCTTGAGCTCGGCATTGGCGCGCTCGGCTTGCTGCTGTTGCAGCCACTGCAGGGCGTCGCGGTCCGGCAGCAGGTTGATCTGCACCGTATCGCCGGCTTCCCAGAACGACGAGACCTGCAGGATGGCCGGGCCGCTCAGGCCACGGTGGGTGAACAGCAGGTTTTCGCGGAAGCTGGCGCCATTGCAACTGGCGGTGCAGTCCAGCGAGGTGCCCGACAGTTCCGTGCACAGTGCCTTGAGCTGGGGCTCGGTGATGGTGAACGGCACCAGGCCGGCGCGGGTCGGCAGGGTGTGGTGACCGAACTGGCGGGCGACCTGGTAGCCGAAGCCGGTGGCGCCGAGGGTGGGAATCGACAGGCCGCCGGTGGCGATCACCAGGGACTGGCAGGCGAACGGGCCGGCGCTGGTGTCCAGGAGGTAGCCCTCGTCGGTCTTCTCGATCCGCTCGATGCTCGTGTGCATGCGCAGCTCGGCGCCGGCCTCGTCGCACTCGGCCAGGAGCATGTCGAGGATGTCGCTGGCCTTGTTGTCGCAGAACAGCTGGCCAAGCTTTTTCTCGTGGTAGGGCACGCGGTACTTGGCCACCAGCTCGAGAAAATCCCACTGGGTGTAGCGAGCCAGGGCCGACTTGCAGAAGTGCGGGTTCTGCGAGAGGAAGTTGGCCGGCTCGGTGTACAGGTTGGTGAAGTTGCAGCGCCCGCCGCCGGACATGAGGATCTTCTTGCCCGGTTTGTTGGCGTGGTCGAGCAGCAGCACCCGCCGGCCGCGACGGGCGGCGAGCTGGGCGCACATCAGGCCGGCGGCGCCGGCGCCGATGATGATCACGTCGGTGGTGTGCACGGTGTTACCTCTTCAAGAACCAGGGCCCCACGGCAGCCCAGGAAGAATCTCAGACGATGCGGACCTTCAGGGAGCGCCCCTTGATCTTGCCGCTGTTGAGCCGCTGCATGGCTTGCCTGGCCACGTCGCGCTCCACCGCCACGAAGGCTTGGAAATCGAAGATGGCGATCTTGCCCACCTGCTTGCCAGGGATGCCGGCGTCACCGGTCAGTGCGCCGAGAATGTCGCCCGGGCGCAGCTTGTCCTTGCGCCCCGCAGCGATGCACAGGGTGCTCATGGGGGGCAGCAGCGGCTCGCCGCCCTTGTTCTTCAGGCTGTCCAGCTGGTCCCAGCGCAGCGGGGCCTTCTGCAGCGTTTCGATGGCCTGGGCACGATGGCCTTCGGCCGGGGCCACCAGGCTGATCGCGATGCCCTTCTCGCCCGCACGGCCGGTACGGCCGACGCGGTGCACGTGGATTTCTGCATCACGGGCCAGCTCGACGTTGATCACCATGTCCAGGCCGTCGATATCCAGGCCACGGGCGGCCACGTCGGTGGCCACCAGCACCGAGCTGCTGCGGTTGGCGAACATCGTCAGGACCTGGTCGCGGTCGCGTTGCTCCAGGTCACCGTGCAGGGCCTGGGCGGCGATGCCCTTGGCCTTGAGGTGGGCGACCAGGTCTTCGCACTGCTGCTTGGTGAAGCAGAAGGCGACGCAGGACTGTGGCCGGTAGTGGCCGAGCACGCGGGTCACCGCCTCCAGGCGCTGCTGCGGGTCGATCTCGATGAAGCGCTGCTCGATCTGGTTGTCGGCGTGCAGGCTCTGGACCTTGACCTGTTGTGGCTGGCGCATGAAGTCGGCGGCCAGTTGCTCGATGCCAGCCGGGTAGGTGGCGGAGAACAGCAGGGTCTGGCGCCGTGCCGGGGTGCGGCCGATGATGCTGGCGATGGCGTCGAAGAAGCCCATGTCGAGCATGCGGTCGGCCTCGTCGAGGACCAGGGTGTTGAGCCCGTCGAGCACCAGGGTGCCTTTGTCCAGGTGCTGCTGCACGCGCCCTGGCGTGCCGACGATGATGTGCGCACCGTGTTCCAGGGAGGCGATCTGCGGGCCCAGGGACACGCCGCCGCAGAGGGTGAGGACCTTGATGTTGTCCTCGGCGCGGGCCAGCCGGCGCAGCTCCTTGGCCACCTGGTCGGCCAGCTCGCGGGTCGGGCACAGGACCAGCGCCTGGCAACCGAAGTAGCGCGGGTTGATCGGGTTGAGCAGGCCGATGCCGAAGGCGGCGGTCTTGCCGCTGCCGGTCTTGGCCTGGGCGATCAGGTCCTGGCCCTTGAGGATGACCGGCAGGCCCTGGGCCTGGATCGGGGTCATCGAGGTGTAGCCGAGGGCGTCCAGGTTGGCCAGCATGGCGGCGGACAGCGGCAAGGTGGCAAAGGCGGTGGAGTCGGTGGTCACGAGGCGGGCCTGCGGTGCGAAGCGAAAAATGCCGCACAGTCTACCAGCCTCGTGGCCATTCGCCCTACGGTTCCCTCTGCGCTTCCAGACGACGGGCACGCCTCCCGTCCGTCGGCGACAGCTGCAGGAAGATCGCCGCCGCCAGCATGGCCATCAGGCCGATGGTCAGGAAGGTCAGTTGGAAGGCGCCCAGGGTGCTTTCCACGCCCTCGGTGCTGCCAGCCGCGCTGAAACCGCCGAGCAAGGCGCCGGCACAGGCCACGCCCAGGCTCAGCGACAGCTGCGCGACCACCGACAGCAGGCTGTTGCCGCTGCTGGCGTGGGCGTCGTCCAGGTCGATCAGGGTGACGGTGTTCATGGCGGTGAACTGCATGGAGTTCACCGCGCCGAGCAGGGCCAGTTGCACCAGCAGCAGGGCGTAGGGCGTCTGTTCGTCCACCAGCCCGAGGCTGGCCAGCAGCACGCCGAGCAGCAGGGTATTGCCGGTGAGGATGATGCGATAGCCGAAGCGCTCGATCAGCGGCCGGGCGATGGACTTGGCGACCATCGCCGCGGCGGCCAGGGGGATCATGCTCATGCCGGCCTGGGCGGGCGAATAACCCAGGGCCACCTGCAGCAGCAACGGCACCAGGAAGGGCAGGGCGCCGCTGCCCAGGCGGGCGAACAGGTTGCCGAGGATGCCGATGGCGAAGGTGCGCACGCGGAACAGGCTGGGCGAGAACAGCGGCTCCGGGTCGCGCCCGGCGCGCAGCCAGTAGGCGGCCAGGCAGGCCATGCCAGCGAACAGCAGAAGCATCACCCGCAGGTGCGGCAGGTGCAGTTCGCCCAGGCCTTCCATGGCGATGGTGATCAGCACCATCGCCGCGCCGAACAGCAGGAAGCCGGGGCCGTCGAAGCGGGTGCGCTCGGCACCGCGCAGGTCGGGAATGAACTTCCACACCGCATAGCAGCCCAGGGCCCCGACCGGCAGGTTGAGCAGGAAGATCCAGTGCCAACTGAGGATTTCCACCAGCCAGCCGCCCAGGGTCGGCCCGAGCAGTGGGCCGAGCAGGCCCGGGATGGTGATGAAGCTCATGATCCGCACCAGTTCCGAGCGCGGATAGGCGCGCAGCACTACCAACCGCCCGACCGGCAGCATCAGGGCACCGCCCAGCCCCTGGACGACCCGGGCGGCGATGAGAAAGGCTAGGCTGTTGGCCATGGCGCAGAGCAATGAGCCGAAGCTGAACAGCACGATGGCGCTGAAGAAGATACGCCGGGTGCCGAAACGGTCGGCGATCCAGCCCGAGGCGGGGATCAGCAGGGCCACGGTGAGCATGTAGGCGATGATCACCCCCTGCATGCGTAGCGGGTCCTCGGCCAGGTCGCGGGCCATGGCGGGCAGCGCAGTGTTGAGGATGGTGCCGTCCAGCGACTGCATGAAGAAGGCGATGGCCACCACCCAGGGGATCCAACGGGCGGTGACGGGGTCCAGCGGGGGGCGTTCGGGCATGGGAACCTCAATGTTCAGCATTGCCTGCACCGCCCCGATCGCCGGCAAGCCCCCGCAAGGTTCGTGGCGCTGCAAAACCTGTGGGAGCCGGCTTGCCGGCGATAGGGGCGGTTCGATCAATCACAAGGTCAGGGTCAGGGCTTTGACCAGCGCCCCCGGCAAATGACTCGATCCGGTACTGCGCTGCCCATAGGTACTGGTCGACAAGATGAGCTCGCGTTCGCAGGTCAGGTCTTCCAGCTGGCTACCCAGCAGGCTGTACAGGCTGTCGTCGAAACGCATGGTGCTGACCGGGCCCTGGATCTCGCCGTTCTCCACCCAGAAGGTGGCGAAGCGGGTCAGGCCGGTCATGCGCGCGGCTGGCAGGTCCGAGTAGTTCAGGTACCAGAGGTTGCTGATGTACAGGCCGGTGCCCAGGCGTTCGAGAATCTGGTCATTGGCCAGGTTGCCTGGTGCCAGGCTGAGCGCGCAGGGCGACTCGTAGCTGTCGGCACCATTGGCGGCCAGCGCGAACTCGGCGGCACTGCGCGCGCTGACCAGTCGCTGCAGCGCCCGGCCTTGGTGGATCAGCGGTACGTCCAGGCGCGGCGAGCCTTCATCGGAAAACGCCGGGCTCAACGAGCCGCTGACCTGCTCGTCGAAGCTGACCAGCGGGCTCAGGCTCGCATCGCCGTTGTACAGGCGCTGCAAGGCGCTGTTGCCGGTGGCCAGGGCCTGTGCGCAGAAGCCGCCCCAGCACAGCATGCCGGTGATTTCGTCCATGGCGGCAGGCGCCAGGTAGGCGCGGTAGCCGCCTGGCGCGAGGGTGATGGCCGGGCGGCCGAGCAAGCCCAGTTGTTCCCGCGCTTGGCGCAGGCGCGCGGTGAACGCCTCGGGGTTCCACGCTTGGCCGGCATAGTTGGCCTTCACCGCCTGGCCATTGTCGTGGAACAGGCTCCAGTCGAAGTTGAAGCTGTTGGCCTGGTGCCAGCCGAAGGCCCCGAAGGAGCTGGCAAAGCCCCGGCAGATCGGGCCGGCGGCATAGATGCCAACCAGGTCCAGGTCGCCGGCTTCACGGTCGAGCAGCGTCAGCACCTCGTCCAGGGCGGGCAACGCTCGGTCCTGCAGGCTGTGGCTGTGCCAGGCGTTCTCGTCCAGGCTCAGGTAAGGGTCGATCGCCAGCAGCGGCAGGGTCTGGCGCAGTTGCTCGAGAGCATCGTCCAGGCGCTGGCGATCCAGCTGTGCATCGCCGCTCAAGGTGACCTGCTGTTCTGCCTGGCGCCCATCGCGGATCAGCCGCAGTTGCGCGCTGGCCTGGCTGACCTCGCCGGCCTGGCGCACCTTGGCATGGTTGAAACGCACGAATTGCGACTGTTCGGCGCTGTAGCCGAGGGTGAATTGCTCTTCGGGGCGCAGCGCATCGCGCACGGCGCTGACCAGCGCTTCGAAGCGTTGTTGGGGCGTGGCGCTCATCAGGCGTCTCCTCCGAATACGTCGATCTGGCGGAACACGCAAGCCGGCGAGGCGTGGCCGACCCGTACCACCTGGTTGGGTTCGCCCTTCCCGCAATTGGGCGTGCCCAGGACCTGGAAGGTGCTGCGGTCGCCGACCGCCGCGAGGTTGCGCCAGAACTGCGCGGAAATGCCACGGTAGTTGGGGTTCTTGACGATGTCCTTGAGTTCGCCGTGCTCGATCAACTGGCCCCACTCGCAACCGAACTGGAACTTGTTGCGCGCATCGTCGATGGACCAGGAGCGGTTGGTGCGCATGAGGATGCCATGCTCGATACCGGCGACCAGCTGCTGCAGCGACTGGTCGCCGGGCTCGATGTTGAGGTTGGCCATGCGGTCGATCGGCGCACGGTTCCAGCCGCAGGCGCGGCTGTTGGCCACGCCGTCGAGGCCAGAGCGGAACTGCGAGAGGGCGCCACCCAGCGGGCGTAGCAACAGGCCGTTGCGGATCAGGAACTGCTTGCTGGCCTGGCTGCCGTCATCGTCGTAGCTGTAGCTGGCCAACTCTTCGCCGATGGTCGGGTCGAAGGTCACGTTGAGCAGCGGCGAGCCGTACTGCAGGTGGCCGAAGTCGCTGGCCTTGACGAAGCTGGTGCCGGCGTAGTTGCGCTCGTCGCCGAGGATGCGGTCCATCTCCAGCGGGTGGCCGATGGACTCGTGGATCTGCAGCATCATCTGGTCGGGCATCAGCAGCAGGTCGCGCGGGCCACTGGGGGTGTTGGGCGCCAGCAGCAGTTGCAGCGCCTCGTCGGCGACACGGCGGCCGGCGCCGACCAGGCCGCAGCGTTCGATGATCTCGAAGCCGCCCTGCTGGCCGAAGTTGTCGCGGCCCAGGCTGCGGCACTGGCTGTCCTGGCCGTCGCTGGCGGTGACGCTCAGGCCCGGGAACAGGAAACGCTGGGCGTGCCGCAACTCGGCGCCGGCCGAGTTGAGGTAGGTCTGCTCGACCAGGCTCATGCCGAGGCTGGCCTGCCAGTCCACCAGGCGGCTGTCCTTGGGCACGCTGGCCGATTCGGCGGCGAGCAGGCCGAGGCAATCGGCAAGGGTGGGAACGGGTTGGTCGAGGTTGGGTGAGAGATGATCGTGACGCGCGCAGGTCACCGGTTGCTCGCGCAGGTCGAGCAGGCTATGCGCGGCGATCTGCCGGGCCAGTGCCTCGGCGTGTTCCAAGGCGCGCTGCAGGCCCGCCTGGGACAGGTCGGCGGTGGCGGCATAGGCTTCCACGCCCTTGACCCGTACGGTGAGCATGGCGCCCTCGTCCTGGCTGAAGAACGGTGGCTCGGCGACATTGCGCCGTACCGACAGGGCCTGGTGCGATTGCTTCACGTGGCGCAGGGAAAACATCTCGGCCGTGCTGCGCAGTGCGCTGAAGCGCTGGCGCAGCAGGGCGCTGGAATCGAACATGCGGAAAAACCTCCGTGTGCGCGGTGGCTCCCCCTCAGAACCACCCCTCTTGCATGCCCTGGCAGGTGTCGTCGCGGGCCTCGAGCAATGCCAGCTCATTATGGCAGCCTGGTACCTCCCAGGTCAGGAAATAACGTGCGGCCTGCAGCTTGCCGAGGTAGAAGTCGCGGTCCGCGGCATTGCCCTGGAGCAGGCCGAGTTCGGCGTGGATCGCCTGTTCCAGCCAGCGCCAGCCGATCACGCAGTGGCCGAACGCCTTGAGGTACAGGGCGGAATTGGCCAGGGCGGTGGTGACCTTGCCCTGGGCCAGGTCGCCGAGCAGGGCCAGCGTCACGCCTTGCAGGCGGTTGACCAGGTGCTCCAGCGGCTGGCGCATGGCGTCCAGGCTTGGATGGTGGCTGGCACGCTCGGCGGTGCTGGCGATCAGGCGGATCAGTCGCTTGAGGCCGGCACCGTTGTCCTGTGCCAGTTTGCGGCCCAGCAGGTCGAGCGACTGGATACCCTCGGTGCCTTCGTGGATCGGGTTCAGGCGGTTGTCGCGGTAATACTGCTCGACGGGGTATTCGCGGGTATAGCCGTGACCACCAAGGACCTGGATGGCCAGTTCGTTGGCCTTGAGGCAAAAGGCCGAGGGCCAGGACTTGACGATCGGCGTCAGCAGGTCGAGCAGAGCCTGTGCCTGCTGGCGGGCGCTTTCGTCGCTGGCCGTCTGGGTGTCGTCGAACAGGCGCGCGGCGTACAGGCCCAGGTCGAAGGCGCCTTCCACGTAGGCCTTCTGTGCCAGCAGCATGCGTTTCACGTCACTGTGGCCAATGATCGGCACGGCAGGGCTGCGCGGGTCCTTGTTGTCCGGCAGCCGGCCCTGTGGTCGCTGGCGGGCGTACTCCAGGGAATAGAGGTAGCCAGCGTAGCCCAGCATCACCGCGCCCATGCCGACGCCGATGCGCGCCTCGTTCATCATCTGGAACATGCACGCCAGGCCCTGGTGCGGCTGGCCGACCAGGTAGCCGACGCACTGGCCGTCGTCGCCGAAGTTCAACGCCGTGGAGGTGGTGCCGCGCCAGCCCATCTTGTGGAACAACCCGGCCAGCGACACATCGTTGCGCTGGCCACGGCTGCCATCCGGGTTGACCAGGTACTTGGGCACGATGAACAACGAAATGCCCTTCACGCCGGGAGGTGCATCCGGCAGCTTGGCCAGGACCATGTGCACGATGTTTTCCGACAATTCGTGGTCGCCACCGGAGATGAAGATCTTGTTGCCCTTGATCCGGTAGGTGCCGTCGCCGGCGGCTTCGGCACGGGTACGGATATCGGCCAGCGACGAGCCTGCGTGCGGCTCGGTCAGGGCCATGGTGCCGAAGTAGCGGCCCTCGATCATGGGCTGTAGGAACAGGCGTTTCTGCTCGTCGCTGCCGAAGCTCTCGATCAGGTTGGCCGCGCCCATGGTCAGGAACGGGTAGGCCGTGGTACCGGCGTTGGCCGCCTGGAAGTGGGCGAAGCAGGCTTGCGAAACCAGGCTGGGCAACTGCATGCCGCCGACCTCGAAGTCGCGATTGGCGTTGAGAAAACCCGCTGCGAGGAAGGCATCGACGGCAGGCTTCACCTCGGGGATCAGCTCGGCCCGGCCATCCACGTAGCGCGGCTCGTTCTCATCGGCCTTGCGATTGTGCGGGGCGAAGTACTTCTCGGCGATGGTGCGGGCGGTGGCGAGCGCCGCGTCGAAGGTCTCGCGGCTGTGCTCGGCGAAGCGCGGGCGCTGGGTCAGGGCTTCGGCGTCGAGGACTTCGTAGAGTTCGAAAGCGAGGTTGCGGGAACTGAGCAGGGTCTCGGGCATATGGGGAGGTCCTGGGGCGGGATACTGCGAGTCTAGGTGGAGGATGGGATGGAGGACAGGTTAATAGGTTTGAGTGATATGGGATTAGAAGGTAAGGATGCGCTGTCGCGTGTTTGCATAGGTTGCAAGTTGAGTTGTTAGAAAAAGGAAATTTCCCACAAGATTTTAGGATGCGCTGTTGAGACACCACTGAGCTGATTAGGGTAGATGTTGGGCTTTTGATCAGGAGGCTGGGTGATGGAAAGGCTTTCTCATTGGGGTGAAGTTTGGAAGGAGGATTTGTGTAACGTCGAAGATCCTTTTCTGGCGGTTATAAATGTTCGCAGGAATTTACGAAGCAGGGGATATGTGCGGGAAATAGAAGGGTGACAGGGCTTTTGAGGTCCTGCGGTCTTTATACTTCTCGAAGCCTGACCGGGGATGAAGTTGAAATGGCGCTTCGGCCAGTTGGGACGGGTGAATGGATGCTGTTGAAGAAAGAGCCATTTCTCTCCATTGATCCTGATAGGTATTGGTTTGCAAGGATGTGTAGGTCAAAGTCTGAGCGTGAGCGTCTTGTATCTGCTGGTTTTGTTGATAGTGGTCCCGGCAAGTGGAAAATAGTGGACATTAGAATAAACAAGGGGGGCATCGAGTGCGGCCTTTATTGCAAATTTTCTGGCGTCGCGAGGAGATGAGGGGCGAGTGTTCTTATCCTCGGGGAAGGACTACGCTAACACAACGAGAACTGTAACTCAGAAGTGGGTGGCTTTGGACAGCCAGGAGCGCGATTTTGCTCCGTCATCTGCAATTCATAGATACGGAGTGCTGCGGAAAACTATACAAGTTTATGTGGAGGCTGATGAACACTGGGATATTTCAGGGGCTTCGTGGCACTGGCGTCCGGTCATTGCAAATGAAGTTTATGAATTTAAAGGCGAGTGAGATGAAACGTGCCGATGATCAAGCTAAGGCGGTTGGTGCAATTGTTTTGGAGTTGTATGGACGCTTTTTATGTATGTTTCGTGGTGGTTGCTAGTCTCAGGCGAGGTGTAATACCATTTTTGAGTGACTTTGATGCGGCACTAACAACTATGGGGGATTGGGGGGGCGGGCTTGAGGTTTTAATATGGATGGGAGTGTTTGTGCAGCTCTCCGTTGTTGCTAGTGGCATATTGCTTTATCAAGGTCGAACGTCTGGGGTTTACTTGGCCGCTGCGCAAATGCCATTTCGTATCTTGTTCGTAGTTCCCTCTGTTTCCGTGATTCTGTTATTGCCAGGTATCAGTACCTGGCTCTGGCTGAGTCTCCTGGTTGCTTCCGAGGGGGTTAAAGGCTGGAGTCTTTGGTGGCTTTGGCGAAGCCGTAATGCCTAGCAACTGAAGTGAGAATGCTCGGGAACGCATTATCCAATGCTCTGTGCACACAAATTGTAGAGATATTTCCTACGGGGACGATCGAAAATGGATTGCTGCGCCTGAAATGATGATCGTCTTGAATGAGTGCTTTGAGTTTTTCAAGGGGATCTTTCTAATGGGTGATCTGGCTAGTGCCGGTCTCGATGTAGATAACGTCAAGACTGATGGCGCGCCATTCTTCGTGGTGTCGCCCGTGAAGCTGGGTGTGATGACATTCTTCACATTTGGCCTCTATTGGTGGTACTGCTTCTACCAAAGCTGGAGATTGCACAAGGTGCGTACAGGGGAGCGGGTGATCCCAATCTTGCGCTCGGCTTTCGGTATTTTCTTTATTTACCCCTTGTTGAGTCGAGCGAACGATTTTATACGTGAGTCGGGAGGGAGTTATCCCTGGTCAATCCTGCGGCTAACGTTGACCTACTATGCGTTGTCAATCATGACGGCTGTTGCCGGTTTTTTTCTGGATGGTCACCTGGCTACCGTCTTGGCCGTAGAGCTTATCCTTCAAATTGCTTGGATCTCTATTATGGTGGCCATGCAGAAAGGTATAAATTTCAGCGCGGGTGATGCGTCAGGCGAGTCGAATAGCCGTTTCACACTGGCCAATTGGCTCTGGATGATTCCCGGTTGCGTAATGGAGCTGGTCAAACTGTACGCTCTCTTCATGACTCCACTCATGGCTTGAAGCATGGCTACATGGCGCTCTTGATGCCAGTGTAGACGCAGTACCTACAAGCATTTGATAAAACGCAGTGCGCTTTACAAGGCCAGGCGCAATATTGAAAAGTCAGAAGCCCAGGTATGTGCGAAGGTCAAGCACCCGTTCCGGGAGATCAAGCGCCAGTTCGGTTATGTGAAGACCCGCTTTCGTGGCTTGGCCAAAAAAAGGAGAGCGGGACTGTCAGTTTTTTTGTGTTCGGGCCGGTAATGGCCTGCCGCCAGGCAGGCCCTGATTTTCACCAGGTTGGCCTGATGAACCGATCTCCGTACAGAATCGCAAATTGATTCATCGCGCTTTTCCAATCATGGGCCGGTTTTCCCCAATTGGCTGTTATGTTGCGCAATCCCAGCCAAATCAGTTTGGAACACCGGCGAAGCCGGTGCCATCCACCGCGTCACCTGCTTCGCCGGTAAGCCGGCTCTCACAGGTTGTGCGCAAGGCCGAGGCATGAACGACAACGGCGCCCCTGTGGGAGCGGGCTTGCCCGCGAACACCGGCGAAGCCGGTGCCATCCACCGCGTCACCTGCTTCGCCGGTAAGCCGGCTCTCACAGGTTGTGCGCAAGGCCGAGGCATGAACGACAACGGCGCCCAAAAGGCGCCGTTGTCGTTTGCGTCGGTTCGCTCAGTAAACGCCACCACCTGTACTGCCGAACGCTGGCGTTTCCTTGAACTTGCCCGCCAGCTCCCGCAGGCCGCGCATCAGCACGGTGGTGTCGACGCCGACCGCGACGAAGGCCGCACCCAGCTCGATATAGCGCCGGGCCAGCTTCTCGTCCGCGCTGAGGATCCCGGCCGCCTTGCCAGCCTTGACGATGCGCACGATGGCATCTTCGATGGCCGCCTGCACTTCAGGATGCCCCGGGTTGCCACGATGGCCCATGGCTGCGCTGAGGTCGGCCGGGCCGATGAACACGCCATCGACCCCGTCGACCGCGACGATCTCGTCCAGGTTGGCCAGGCCTTCCGTGTTCTCGATCTGCACCAGCAGGCACATCTGCTCGTCGGCATGGTCGAGGTAGCCGGCGATGCTGTTCCAGCGCGAGGCTCGTGCCAGTGCGCTGCCCACACCACGGATGCCCGTGGGTGGGTAATGCACGGCCCTGACCAGCTGGCGCGCCTGCTCGGCGCTTTCGACCATGGGCACCAGCAGGGTCTGCGCACCGATGTCCAGCACTTGCTTGAGCAGCGCAGTATCGCCGATCACCGGGCGGATCACCGGTTGGCTGGGGTAGGGCGCCACGGCCTGCAACTGCTCGAGCATGCCGCGCAGGTCGTTCGGTGCGTGCTCGCCGTCGATCAGCAGCCAGTCGAAACCGGCATTGGCGGCCAGTTCCGCACAGTAGGCGTCAGCCAGGCCGAGCCACAGGCCGATTTGTGCCTGGCCGCTGCGCAGGCGTTGCTTGAAGCTGTTGATGGGCATGTGCATGGCGGGCTCCTCAGACGAAACGGCAGGCAATCGAGCCGAGCATGTCGTAGTCGACGTGGAAGGTGTCACCGGGCCGCGCGGCGACCGGGCGGGTGAACGAGCCGCCGAGGATGACCTGGCCCGGCTGCAGGGTAACGTCATACGCTGCCAGCTTGTTGGCCAGCCAGGCGACGCCCTTGGCCGGGTGGTTGAGCACTGCGGCGCTGACCCCCGACTCTTCGATCACGCCGTTGCGGTAGAGCACTGCCGGTACCTTGCGCAGGTCGATCTCGGTGGGGCGCACGGCGCGCCCGCCCATGACCACGCCGGCGTTCGCCGCGTTGTCGGAAATGGTGTCGAACACCTTGCGGGTCGCCTGGGTCTGCGGGTCGACCTGCTGGATGCGCGCATCGATGATTTCCAGTGCCGGGATCACCCACTCGGTGGCGTCCAGCACATCGAACAGGGTCACGTCCGGGCCTTTGAGCGGCTTGCCGAGGATGAACGCCAGCTCGACCTCGACCCGCGGCACGATGAAGCGCTCGAAGGGAATGTCGCTGCCTTCGTCGAACAGCATGTCATCCAGCAGGGCACCGTAGTCGGGTTCGGTGATGTTCGACGATACCTGCATGGCCCGCGAGGTCAGGCCGATCTTGTGGCCGACCAGGCGGCGGCCGGCGGCGATCTTCTTGGCGACCCAGGCACGCTGGATGGCGTAGGCATCTTCAATGGTGATGCCCGGTTGCTCCAGCGAGAACTGGCGAACCTGCTCGCGGGTGCGTTCGGCCTGGTCGAGGCGCTCGGCGGCCTGCTGGATGAAAGCGTTATCAAGCATGGTTGGAATCTCTTGGTTCAAGGATTGACGATGGCCGCCCGGGTGCGCAGCACCAGCAGGCCGCCAAGGGTGATGAAGATCGCCAGCAGGTACAGCGCGAGGCTGGCGCTTTGCGTGGTGTCGCGGACCCAGCCGATGAAATAGGGCGCGGCGAACGAAGCGACGCTGCCCAGCGAACTGATCAAGGCGATGCCGGCCGCCTGGGTGCGTGCGTTGAGGAAGGCCGGCGGCAACTGCCAGAACATCGGCAGCGCGGCGCTGGCGCCCATGCCCGCCAGGACCAGCCCGGCCAGTACCGGCCAGGGCTGCTGCGGCATCAACCCGGCGATGGCGATGCCGGCGGCGGCCATCAGCATGGGCACGCACAGGTGCCAGCGGCGCTCGCGCTGGCGGTCGCTGGAGCGCCCGCAGGCGAGCATGAACACACAGCCGGCCAGGTAGGGCAGGGCACTGAGCAGGCCGACGCTGGCGTCGCTGCCGATGCCAGCACCATGGATCAGGCTGGGCATCCAGAAGGCCAGGGTGTTGACCGCCAGCATGACCGCGCAGTACACCGCCACCAGCAGCCACACGGCCCGGCTGGCGATGATCCCGCCCAGGGAGGTCACCGACTTGCGCTGCTCCTCGGCGCCGAACTGGGCGCGCAGTGTCGCCTTCTGCCGCTCGTCGAGCCAACGCACCTGCTCGAAGCCTTCCGGCAGCGCGGCCAGCACCACCAGGCCCAGCAGTATCACGGGGGCGCCTTCGAGCAGGAACATCCACTGCCAGCCGCGCAGCCCGGCGGTGTCGTGCATGAAGGCCAGGATCGTTCCGGAAACCGGCCCGCCGATGACGCCGGCCAACGGCACGGCAACGGCGAACAGCGCGGTGACCTGGGCCCTGCGCCCGGCGGGGTACCAGCGGTTGAGGTAGACCAGGATGCCCGGGAAGAAGCCGGCCTCGGCTGCGCCCAGGGCGAAGCGCAACAGGTAGAAGGCGCTGCTGGTCTCGATCAGCAGCATGCTGGTCGACAGCGCGCCCCAGACCACCATCAGGGTGGCGATCCAGCGGCGTGGGCCGATGCGCTCGAGCACCAGGTTGCTGGGCACGCCGAACAACGCATAGGCGATGAAGAACAACCCGGCGCCCAGGCCGTAGACCGTGTCGGAGAACTGCAGGTCCTGGCTCATCTGCATCTTGGCGAAGCCGATGTTGATACGGTCGAGGTGGGCGAACAGGTAGCACACCAGCAGCAGCGGCATCAGCCGCCAGGTGACCGTGCGGTGGGTACTGTCGGCCAGTTCGGCTTGGGTCTTGGCAGGCGAGGCATGTTCGAGAGTGCTCATGTTCTTGTACTTGTTCTGTGATGAGGGGGCAACGGCCCGTCGGCAGGCGTCAGGCCGGGCGGTTGAACAGGGGGTGCAAGGTGCTGTGCTTGGCGTCGTAGACCTGCTGGGTGCTCTCGTCGATTTGCAGGGTGATGCCGATCGGACGGCGTTGCAGCAGCCCGTCCAGGCGGCTCTTGAGCACCTGCAGCAGGCTGTCTCCGACACGTTCGTGAACCTCGGCGCGGCGGCCGCTGCCCATGCGCAGGTTGGCGTACAGGAAGCCGTAGTCGCCCTGACCGTCAGCCACCGCGCAATGGGCGGCAGGGTAGGCCAGCACGCGGGTGCCGCCGGTGGGGAATACCGCTTTGCCGGTTTCGTCGCGCTGTTCGAGCATGCTGTCGGCCAGGGCACGGCACAGCCCTGGAATGTCGGCTTCGGTTTCCAGGTCGGGGGTGTAGAGCAGAACCAGATGGGGCATGAAGGGCCTCCTCGTTGCAGAAGCGGCTGGCCGCCCGCCAGGGACGGCCAGGTGGGTCACAGGCGGCTGGTGGAAACCACCGCCGCCGGGTGGGCAGCCTGGGCCGGGGGAATGGCCGAGCCATCCTGGGGCGTGACCGGGAAGATCGCGTTGATCTGGCCGGTACCCGAAGAGCCGAAGTAAGGCGTCACCACCTCGGCCTTGCCGTCGTACCCGGACCAGCCCAGGGCGCCGAGCAGCATCGCGGTGTCGTGCATGAAGCCTTCGCCGTGCCCCTTGGCGGCGTACTCCGGGAGCATGCCGCAGAACGCCTCCCACTCGGCGTTCTCCCACATCGAGACCACGCGGTTGTCCAGCGTCTCGAGGAACGGGCTCCAGACCTTGGTGGCGAACTCCGGTGCCTGGCCGTTCTGGGCGAAGCGGTGCGACAACGAGCCACTGGCCAGGAAGGCCACGGTGCCGTCGTAGTGATCTTCCACCGCCTTGCGCATGGCCCAGCCGAGGCGGGCACTGTCGGCCAGGTAGTGCGAGGTGCACAGCGCCGAGACCGAGATCACCTTGAAGTGCTGGTCCTGGTTCATGTAGCGCATCGGTACCAGGGTGCCGTATTCCGGGCCGAGGGTGGTGGCGTGGTGGGCCATGGTCTCGACGTCGAAGCGGTTGCACGCCTCGGCCAGCAGTTGGCCGAGTTCGGTATTGCCGGGGAATGCGTAGGGCATGTTGCTGATGAAGTGCGGCAGCTCGTTGCTGGTGTACACGCCCTGGAAGTGCGGCGCGCACAGCACGTGGTAATTGGCGTTGACCAGCCAGTGGGTGTCGAACACGACGATGGTGTCCACGCCCAGTTCGCGGCAGCGGCGGCTGATCTCGTAATGCCCGTCGATGGCCGCCTGGCGAAAGCCCTGGCGCGGGCCTGGCAGCTCCGACAGGTACATGGAGGGAACATGAGTGATCTTGGCTGCGAGTGCCAGCTTGCCCATGGTGAAACTCCTTGTTGTTGTGTAGCCACCCGGCTGGCGACATTCGCCAGCCGGGTGGAGGAGGGGTCATACGCCCCAGCGAGGGATGTGGTGGCTGCCCATCGAGATGCACACGTTCTTGATCTCGGCGAACACTTCGAAGCTGTATTGTCCACCTTCACGCCCGGTGCCGGAGCCTTTGACGCCGCCGAACGGCTGGCGCAGGTCGCGCACGTTCTGGCTGTTGATGAACACCATGCCGGCTTCGATGCCACGGGCCAGGCGATGGGCCTTGCCGATGTCCTGGGTCCAGATGTACGAGGCCAGGCCGTACTCGGTGTCGTTGGCCAACTGCAGTGCTTCGGCTTCGTCCTTGAACGGAATCAGGCAGACCACCGGCCCGAAGATTTCCTCCTGGGCGATGCGCATCTTGTTGTTGACGTCGGCGAACACGGTCGGCTGGATGAACTGCCCCTTGGCCAGGTGCGCCGGCAGGTTGGCCGGGCGCTCCAGGCCGCCGGCGACCAGGCGTGCACCTTCTTCGATGCCGATGCGGATGTAGCCGGTGACCTTGTCGTAGTGCTGCTGGGTGATCATCGAGCCGACTTGGGTCTTCGGGTCGGTCGGGTCGCCGACGATCAGGCGCTTGGCACGGGCGGCGAATTCGGCCACGAATTGGGGATACACGCTCTCCTGGATGAAGATACGGCTGCCGGCGGTGCACCGTTCGCCGTTGAGCGAGAAGATGGTGAACAGTGCCGCGTCCAGGGCGCGCTCAAGGTCGGCGTCCTCGAAGATCAGCACCGGCGACTTGCCGCCCAGCTCCATCGAGTACTTCTTCAGGCCCGCGCTCTGCATGATCTTGCGGCCGGTGGCGGTGCCGCCGGTGAAGGAGATGGCGCGTACGTCCGGGTGGCGTACCAGGGCGTCGCCCGCGGTGGCGCCATAGCCCTGGATCACGTTCAGCACACCGTTGGGGATGCCGGCTTCGACGGCCAGGCGGCCCAGTTCGTTGGCGGTCAGCGGCGACAACTCGCTCATCTTCAAGACTGCGGTGTTGCCCAGTGCCAGGCACGGTGCAGTCTTCCAGGTGGCGGTCATGAACGGCACGTTCCATGGCGACACCAGGCCGCATACCCCCACCGGCTGGTACAGGGTGTAGTTGAGCATCTGGTCGTCGACCGGGTAGGTGTGGCCGTCCATGCGCGTGCACACTTCGGCGAAGAAGTCGAAGTTGTGCGAGGCACGCGGGATCAGCACGTTCTTGGTCTGGTGGATCGGCAGGCCGGTGTCGAGGGTTTCCAGTTCGGCCAGTTTCGGCACGTTCTGTTCGATCAGCTCACCGAGCTTGCGCATCAGGCGGGCGCGTTCCTTGGCCGGGGTGTTGGCCCACTTCGGAAAGGCCTCTTTGGCCGCGGCCACGGCCTGGGCGACTTCCTCGGCGCCACCGCTGGCGACTTCGCCGATGGCCTCGCCGGTGGCCGGGTTGTAGTTGACGAAGGTGTCTTTGCTCTCGACCTCACGGCCGTTGATCCAGTGCTTGATCATGCTGCTCATGCCTTGTTGTTCTTGAAGAAGTCAGCCTCGCTGACGATGCGGTTGACCAGGCGGCCCACGCCTTCCACCTCCACCACCACTTCATCGCCCGGCACCACGTCGGCCAGCCCCTCCGGCGTGCCGGTGGCGATCATGTCGCCCGGCTGCAGGGTCATGAAGCTGGAGAAGTATTCGATCAGGTAGGGGATGTCGAAGATCATGTCGGCCGTGGTGCCTTCCTGCTTCAGTTCGCCGTTGATCCAGGTGCGCAGCTTCAGGGCGCTGACGTCCGGTACATCGGCCGCATCGACGATCCACGGGCCCACCGGGGTGGTGGCGTCACGGTTCTTCACCCGCAGGTTGGGGCGGTAGTAGTTCTCCAGGTAGTCGCGGATGGCGTAGTCGTTGCACACCGTGTAGCCGGCGACGTAGTCCAGGGCGTTTTCGCGCTTGACGTTCTTGGCCGCCTTGCCGATGACCGCGACCAGCTCGCACTCGTAGTGCATGTATTGGACGTTGTCCGGGCGCCAGGTGGCCTGGTTGTGGCCGGTGTAGGTGCCTGGCGACTTGATGAAGGCCAGCGGTTCGGTCGGCGGGGTGAAGGCCAGCTCGCGGGCGTGGTCGGCGTAGTTCAGGCCCAGGGCGAACATGCTGCCGGTGGCCGGTGGCAGCCACTCGACCTGGTCTTCGCCAAGCCGCCGGCCATCGACCAGGCGTACGGCGTTGTCGTCCTCGACCGTGACGGCATGGACGCTGCCTTCATAACGGATACGTGCGTGCTTCATGCTGGTTCCCCCGACTCGGCAACGATGGTGTTCGCCAGGCGGCCAAGGCCGGTGATCTCGACCTCGACGTGATCGCCCGGGTGGACGTCGACGCGCCCCTCCGGGGTTCCGGTGATCAGCACATCCCCCGCGTGCAGGGTCATGAATTCGCTGAGTTCGGCGATCAGTTGTGGAATACGGCGAACCAGGTTGGCGGTGGTGTTTTCCTGGACGACCACGCCGTTGACGTAGAGCTTCAGGGTCAGCTGGTGCGGATCGGCGATCGCCGCTGTCGGGACCAGTTGCGGGCCGATCGCGCAGAAGCCGTCGCGGCACTTGGCCTTGACCGCCGGGCGGTAGTAGCTGTCTTCCGGCAGGCTGTATTCATTGACGATGGTGTAGCCGAGCACATGGTCCAGCGCATCGTCCGCGCTCACCCGGCTGGCATCCTTGCCGATCACCACGCCCAGCGCCGGGCCTGGCTGCAGGCGCTCGACACCCGATGGGTAGATCACATCCGCACCATGGGCGTTGCGCGTGTTCGGTGTCTTGATGAACAGCACCGGTTTGACCGGCGCTTGCTTGTAGGGCGGCTGTTCGAACTCAGCCAGACGCTGCTGCAGCAGACCGTTGTAGTTCAGCGCTACGCCGAACAAGGTGCCGTTCGCAACGTCATGCAACGCATGGCTCATGCTTTTCTCCTGGCGGTGCTGGGCAACAGGTGCTCTCCAGCGATATCGTTAATGTGTTAACTTTATAATTAAGATGTTAACGAACGTCAAGATTCCATCCTGTGGCATCTGCCGTGCGGCGGGTGCACCATGGAAGCTGGTCAATTCGGTCAAGCGATTAGCGAGCAAGCAGTGATGAGCGATCGGCACCCCATTCCGAACATCAACATCGGCCAGGTCTACGACCAGCGCTACAGCGACAGCGAGGTGCATTACGATCGGCTCGGCAACCTGGCCGGCTTTTTCGGGCGTAACATGCCGGTGCATCGCCACGACCGGTTTTTCCAGGTGCATTACGTCAAGTCCGGCACGGTGCGGGTCTACCTGGACGACCAGCAGTTCATCGAGTCGGGGCCGATGTTCTTCCTCACGCCGCCCACGGTGACCCATTCCTTCGTCACCGAGCCCGACAGTGACGGGCATGTGCTGACGGTACGCCAGCAACTGGTATGGCAACTGATCGAGGCGGATGCCAGCCTGCTGCCGGCGGGGGTGCACGTGCGCCCGGCCTGCGTGGCGCTGGCCAAGGTACCGGCGGCGGACCAGGCCGAGGCACGGCGCCTGGAGCACTGGCTGGAAGCGCTCAGCGACGAGTTCGCCAGCCCCCATCCGGGGCGTGAGGCGGCGCTGCAGTCGCTGACCCGGTTGATCATGATCAGCCTGCTGCGGCTGTGCCCCAACTCGCGGGAGTCGACCCCGGCCAGGCACGAAGACCTGAAGATCTTCCACCGTTTCAATGCACTGATTGAGGCGCACTACCTCGAGCACTGGCCGCTGGCGCGCTATGCGCAGCAGATCGGGGTGACCGAGGCGCGGCTCAACGATATCTGCCGGCGCATCGCCGACTTGCCTTCCAAGCGGCTGGTGCTGGAGCGGCTGATGCAGGAGGCCAGGCGCCTGCTGCTGTTTTCCAGCAGTTCGGTGAACGAAATCTGCTACCAGCTCGGCTTCAAGGACCCGGCCTACTTCAGCCGTTTCTTCAACCGGTATGCGAAGCTCACGCCCGGCGAGTACCGGCAGCGGCAGTCGCACCTGCAGTGAAATGGCCATGTAGGTCCACCCGGAGCGCTGTAGTTGTTTGCAAAGGATGCTCGCACCTTGCCGGGTCGCCTTGAATGGGTTTTCCGTGGAACAGATTGCACTTTCCATGGGGCTCATGGCGGTTGCCCGATGCCCCCGCGTAGCTACTGGATAACAATTAAAATGTTAACAACTTTGGATGAATGTTAATATGTTATCGTTATTTTCCAGCCAACCCCTCCTGGAGTGCCGATGTTGCCCAACCCCAGTCGCCTGATCGTTCTACTGGCTGCCCTGGTAGCGTTCGCCCCCTTGTCGATCGACACCTACCTGCCGAGTTTGCCGGCCATCGCCGATGACCTCGCTGCCAGCGCTACCCATGTGCAACTGACAATCGGCGTGTTCCTGGCCGGGCTGTGCCTGGGCATGCTGTTCCATGGCCCGTGTTCCGACCGTTTCGGCCGCAGGCCGGTGTTGCTGTGCGGGATGCTGCTGTACCTGGGCGCGACCATCGGCTGCGTGCTGGCGGGCAGCGTCAACGAGCTGATCGCCTGGCGCTTCCTGCAGGCACTCGGCGGGGCCGCCGCTTCGGTGCTGGCCAGGACCATCGTGCGGGACATCTTCTCGCTCAACGAGGCGGCCAGGACCCTGTCGCTGATGCACCTGGTGACGATGGTCGCCACGCTGGTGGCCCCTTTGGCCGGCAGCTTCCTGATGCTGGTGCACGGCTGGCGAACGATCTTCGCCGGGCTGTTCTGCTTCGCCGCGATCTGCCTGGCCGCCAGCGCGTGGAGCATTCCCGAGACCCATCCCGCCGACAGACGGGCAGGCTCCCTGGGAGTGGCCCTGGCTGGCTACTGGCACATCGCGCGAAACCCGCAGGCGCTGGCGTTCATCCTGTGCATGGGGCTGTCGTTCGGCGGCATGTTCGCCTTCATCACCGCATCGCCGTACGTCTACATCGAATATTTCGGGGTATCGACGCACCTGTATGGCTGGCTGTTCGCCCTGAACATCGCCGGGGTGATCGTGGTGACCACGCTCAACGCCCGCCTGGTGAGCCGGCTTGGCCCGTTGTCGATGCTCGGTGTCGGTGCGGCGATCGCCAGCGTGGCGGCGCTGGGGCTGGGCATCTTCGGGGCTGCGGGTGTGCTCGGCCTGAGCGAGATCGTGGTGCTGGTGGTGCTGTATGTGAGCGTCACCGGCCTGATGGGGGCGAACTGCGTGGCGAGCCTGTTGAAGCTGTTCCCCGGCAATGCCGGCGCCGCCGCCGGCCTGGCCGTCTCGACCCAGTTCGCCATGGGCGCTGCGTTCAGTGCGCTGGTGGGCAGCCTGGCCGATGGCTCGCCGCAGCCGATGTGCCTGGTCATCGCCGGCGCCGGGGCAGGGGCTGCGTTGTGCTACCTGTGGCTCAGACGGCGGGCGAAGTTGCTCGGCGAGGCGCCGGTTCCACGACCTTGCGACGACCGCGCCAGCCTGTAGAGGCGCTCAGGGGCGCCCGTCACCAGTCGTGCCCCTGGCCCAGCGACTACAAGGCGTGGTGACGGAGCTCCAGCAGCTTGTACGGCCAAGTTTGCATTCATGTCCAAGCCACATAAGGTAGCCTTCTCAACTTGACATGGAGGAAAAAGTGCAAAACAGGTATGGAAAACTCGCTTCCTGGATTTATCACCTGGATAAACCCATCGGTCACTCCTTCGGTGATCTGGAATACTATCGGCAGCGTCTGGCTGGGTGTGATGGTCCCATCCTGGAACCTGCGGTCGGCAATGGCCGGATCCTCATCCCGATGCTCGAGATGGGCCTGGCCATCGAAGGTTTCGACGCATCACAAGACATGCTCGACTACTGTCGGCAGGAATGCCTGAGTCGGGGTCTTCTCCCTACGCTGACATGCCAGACATTCGAGCAATTCAGCTACGACCGACGCTTCGCGGCCATCATCATGCCGGCGGGATCGTTTCAGTTGATTACGCAGACCGCCTCGGCAATGGCCGTGCTCACGCGCTTTCGGGATCATCTGCTGCCCGGTGGAAGGCTGATCCTGGACATTGATCCCATCGAAAGCATCGTTGCACAGGCGAGCCCCGTGCGCAGTTGGGCAGTGGGAGGTGGCGATCTACTCACGATGACCTGCCATCGGGCCGAGATCGATTACGTCAAACAAACGACCCTTTCGCATCTGCACTACCAACACTGGCGAGATAGCACGTTGCTGTCGGCAGAGCTTGATCTATTTCATTTGCGTTGGTGGGGTGTCGATGAGTTGGCATTCGCGTTGCGCGAAGCGGGTTTCGTGGATGTCGTGGTGTCGGGCGATTACCAGCATGGACGCCAACCCCGCAAGGGCGATCGGATCATCAGCTTCGAGGCGAGCCGCCCTGATGGATGAGTCGCTGGCCTAACACCGCATTCACCATTGCCCACTTTCGACCGAGGCTGTGTGAAAACTTCGACGGCGCTCAGGCTGGTTAAAAAACAGCACGACACTGTGGGAGTGGCTTGCCGGAGTGCCGGACCATCGCGAAGCAGGCGCTGCGCTGGATGGCTCCGGCTGTGCCGGTGTTCGCGGCTCAAGCCCGCTCCCACAGCGGGCGCGCCGGCTTTTAGAGCTGGAGCAATGCCGCTGACTTTCGCTCACTACCACGCAGCCTTCTTCGGTCTCGAGGTGGGCGCAGGCGGTCGGGGCTGGGATGCGTGTCATGGGCGTCTCGGCGGCTGGCAAAAGAGGTACGGTAGCCAATGTCAGCGTTCAGTGCCTTCCCCTGGGCGTCAGCCAATAGAGAATGAGCGCCTTGCCAGGCGTCGAAGCGGCCGGCTGCCGGCCTCGACGCCAGGGGGGTCAGGCTTCGCGGTAGGTGCCTTTTTGCTTGGCGGCATGAATGGCCAGGGCGTCCATGAGCGCGGGCGACAGACAGTCGTAGGGCTCAAGGCCCAGCTCGCGCAGGCGCCCGCGGATCGCCTCCATCTGCGCCGGTGGCGTGCCGCTTTCGATCACCGAGGACACGAACGCGGCAAAACCCGGTGCAGACCAGCCGGTCTGCGGGGACAGCTCGGTATGCACGAAGTCGAGGCCGTAGAACGGGTGGCCAGTGTTCTCGATGCGGCCGAACAGGTGTGCGCCGCAATCGCGGCAGGCGTGGCGCTGGATCACCGCGTTCGGGTCCACCACCTGGAGCTTCTCGCCATGGGCCTGCACGCTGACCTTGTCGCGTGGGACCACGGCCACCACCGAGAAGATCGCGCCTGCGGGCTTCCAGCACTTGGTGCAGCCACAGGCATGGTTGTGCAATGTTTGTGCGTTGACGGCGACTTGCACCTTGTCGGTCGGGCACAGGCACTGGAGGGTGCCACCGGCGAAACCGGGCTGCTCTGGTCGGATACCCTGGTCGATCGAGGGGTGTAGGTGTATGGCGTTCATGGTACTGGTCCCTCCTGGTTCTGGCGTGATAGGCGTGGCCACGGACCACGCCCAGGGTGGTCAAGCGAAATGGATGACCGTGCGGATCGACTTGCCTTCGTGCATCAGGTCGAAGGCTGTGTTGATGTCTTCCAGCCCCATCGTGTGGGTGACGAAGGGCGCCAGCTCGATCTCGCCGCGCATGGCTTCCTCGACCATGCCGGGCAACTGGCTGCGCCCTTTGACCCCACCGAAGGCGGAGCCTCTCCAACTGCGGCCGGTGACCAGTTGGAACGGTCGGGTGGAGATCTCCTTCCCGGCACCAGCGACACCGATGACGATCGACTGGCCCCAGCCACGGTGGGCCGACTCCAGGGCGGCCCGCATGACGTTGACGTTGCCGATGCACTCGAAGGTGTGGTCGATGCCCCAGCCGCTCATGTCCACGAGCACCTGCTGGATCGGCTTGTCATGGTCGTTGGGGTTGATGCAGTCGGTGGCGCCGAAGGCGCGCGCCAGCTCGAACTTGGCCGGGTTGGTGTCGATGGCGATGATGCGCCCGGCCTTGGCCTGGCGCGCTCCCTGGATCACGGCCAGGCCGATGCCGCCGAGACCGAACACGGCGACCGAGTCCCCCGGTTGCACCTTGGCGGTGTTGTGCACGGCGCCGATGCCGGTGGTGACACCGCAGCCCAGCAGGCAGACATGCTCATGGTTGGCATTGGGATTGATCTTGGCCAGCGAGACCTCGGCCACCACGGTGTACTCGCTGAAGGTCGAGCAGCCCATGTAGTGGAAGATCGGTTGCCCCTTGTAGGAGAAGCGTGTCGTGCCGTCCGGCATCAGGCCCTTGCCCTGGGTGGCGCGCACGGCTACGCACAGGTTGGTCTTGCCGGACTTGCAGAACAGGCATTCGCCGCATTCGGCGGTGTAGAGCGGTATGACATGGTCGCCGGGCTCGAGGCTGGTGACGCCTTCGCCCACTTCCACCACCACGCCAGCGCCCTCGTGACCGAGCACGGCGGGGAACACACCCTCCGGGTCGTCGCCGGAGAGGGTGAACGCGTCGGTATGGCAGACGCCGGTATGGGAGATCCTCACCAATACCTCACCTTTGCGGGGCGGGGCTACGTCGATGTCCACGATTTCAAGCGGTTTGCCTGGCTCGAAGGCAACAGCGGCACGTGATTTCATGATGGGTCCTCGATGGGTTGCCTTACGCAGCTACGATCGATCGTCGATGTATTTTCATGCCGGAGGCGTTTGTCGGCTGGGATACCAGACATCCGGCGTATGGCCAGTGTGCAGGGGAGGGTTAAATCCTGTATATGGAATTGTATGGATTTTATTATTCCAAAATCAGGAATTATCATGGTCCCCAAAAACCCATGACAGGCTTTAATGGAGCAGCAGAGAACCCGAGCGCGCGGGCTTGCCCTTTCGATCTCTGTTCTCCAAAGGGCCAGGTAATCGCTCATGAACAACGAACTGGAACTTCTGCGTATCTTCCGCACCGCCGCCGAGCATGGCAGCTTCCGTGAGGCGGCCGTGCGCCTGGGGTCTTCTCCCCAGGGTGTCACGCGCGCCATACAACGCCTGGAGCGGCACTTTGGCGAGCTGCTGTTTCACCGCAACACGCGCCAGGTACGGATCACGGTCTTCGGCGAGGGGCTGCTGGAGCGCGTGCGGCCGGCGCTCGACCAGTTCGATGAGCTGTGGCGCCCGCCAGGCGTGGGGCAGGAGGTTTGCGTGGCCGGCACGGTGCGGGTCAGCGCGCCGCACAGCCTGGGCAACCGTGCGGTGCTGCCGGCGCTGGAGCGCGTTGCCGGGCAGCACCTGGGCATCACCCTGGACGTGCGGTTGTCCGACCGCCTGAGCGCTGTGGTCGATGAGCAGATCGATGTCGGCATCAGGGTGGGGTTCCTGCACGACAGCCGTTTCGTGGCGCGCCAGGCGAGCCATATGCGGCTTCCCATTGTCGCGGCGCCGAGCCTGATCGCGCGCCTGGGGGCGCCGCAGCGGGTGGAGGACCTGGCCGGCCTGCCGGTCACGGCGTCCCTGGACGTCAACACCGGCCGGCCATGGCCCTGGTATTTCAAGGCCGGCCGACAGTGGGCGCCCACGTCACAGGCGTTCGTCGCCGATGACGCTGACATGGAGATGGGGGCGGTGCTGGCCGGGGTGGGCTTTGCCCAACTGGCCGACTACATGGTCGCCCCCCATATCGCCAGTGGCAAGCTCGTGCAGGTCTTGCCGCACGAAGAGCCGGCGGCCTGGGGGCTGTATGTCTACCGTCCCCAGCGCGGCCCTGTGCCTGCGCGGGTCAGGGTGGTCTTCGACGCGCTTCATGAGGCCGTTGGCGCGCTGCCGCGGCTGGGGTGAGGGCGTATCTGGCCCGGGCAGGGCAAAAAGCAGGTAAACCCACTACAGGCCACCTTCGGGTGGCCTTTTGGCTTTCGCGGGCAATACTTCTCTGTACAGGCGGGCGGGCTGCTAGTGGCGCGCGCCGCGGGAGGTGAGAGATGAACAAACTATCCATTGTGGGTGCCGGTATGGTGGGCGAGGCGGCGGCTCAGATCATCGCCCGGGAAGAGTTCTGTCGTGAGTTGGTGTTGATCGATGTGCAGGGCGAGTTGGCCCAGGGCAAGGCGCTGGACGTCTGGCAGGCGGCAGTCGAGTCAGGTTCCGATACCCGGGTTCACGGTGGGGCCAATGCCCAATTGCTGCAGGATTCCGACCTGGTGGTGATCACGGCGGGTGTGCCCCGCAAGCCAGGTCAGTCGCGCCAGGATGTGTTGAGTATCAATCTGCCCATTCTCGATGGGATCATGCGCGACATTAATCGTCATGCCCCGGCGGCGACGGTGTTGGTGGTGTCGAACCCAGTCGATGTGCTGACCTATCGGGCATGGTCCCTCAGTGCGCTGGGACGTGACCGGGTGTTCGGGCAGGCGGGGGTGCTGGATACCGCGCGCATGAAGTGTTTCATTGCCGAGCAGACAGGGTTTTCTGCTCGGGATATCTCGGCGCTGGTGCTGGGAGGGCATGGCGATAGCATGGTGCCGCTGATGCGGTACTGCACGGTCGGCTCGGTGCCGCTGTCCCATTTCCTGTCCAGCGAGCAGATCGAGCGGATCGTGGAGCGCACACGCCAGGGTGGCGGCGAGATCCTGGGCTTGAAGAAGCTGGGGAGCGCCTGCGATGCGCCGGGCGTGGCGATTGCGCAGATGGTGGATGCCATCGCCAATGGGCGAAACCGCATTTTGCCGGCGGTCGCGATCCTCGAGGGCGAGTACGGGCGAACGGATATTGCCATGGGGGTCCCCTGCGTGCTGGCAGAGGCGGGGATTGCGCGGGTGATCGAGTTGCCTCTGGATGCGCAGGAGCAGGCGATGTTCGACCGCTCTGCAGACCATGTGGTGCGTGATATTGCTGAAATGAAGGCTTTGTGAGCGGGGCATGAGCGTTTTTTGGGCGCCCTCGAGTTAAGGGGGCGCCTAAGCTCAGCGCACGCTATGTCTAAATCCGCGCCAGCGCCTGGGCCAGGTCGGCGCGCAGGTCCTCGACATCCTCGACCCCCACCGACAAACGCACCAGTGCATCCCCAATGCCAAGTTGCGCGCGGGTTGGTGCAGGGATGCTGGCGTGGGTCATGATCGCCGGGTGTTCGATCAGGCTTTCCACCCCACCCAGGCTCTCGGCCAGGGCGAAGATCTGTACACCTTCGAGGAAGCGCCTGGCGCCGGCCAGGTCGCTGTTCAGGTCAAGGGAAATCATCCCGCCGAACCCGCGCATCTGCCGCCGTGCCAGTTCGTGCTGCGGGTGCGACGGCAAGCCCGGGTAATAGACCCGTGCAACCTGCGGCTGACGTTCAAGCCATTGCGCCAGCTCCAGCGCATTGCAGCAGTGGCGCTCCATGCGCAGTGCCAGGGTCTTCACGCCACGCAGGGTAAGAAATGCATCGAACGGCCCGGCGATGGCCCCCACCGCGTTCTGCAGGAAGCCCATTCGCTCGTCCAGTTCGGCATTCTGCCCGACCACCGCGATGCCACCGATCACGTCGGAGTGGCCGTTCAGGTACTTGGTTGTCGAGTGCAGCACGATATCGAAGCCCAGCTCCAGCGGACGCTGTACCCACGGGCTGGCAAAGGTGTTGTCGGCCACGCAGAGGATGCCGCGCTCGCGACAGGTGCGGGCGATGGCGGCAAGGTCGGTGAGGTGTAGCAACGGGTTGCTCGGCGTCTCGACCCAGACCATCCGTGTGTCTTCTTGCAGCGCCGCTTCGAATGCCGCCAGGTCGGCCAGGTCGACGAAGCTGAAGCGATGCCCGGCGCTGCGCCGGCGCACCCGTTCGAACAGCCGGTATGTACCGCCGTACAAGTCGTTGCCGGAGACGATGTGCGCTCCCGCCTCGAGCAGTTCGAGCACGGTGGAGATCGCCGCCAGCCCGGAGGCGAAGGCGAAGGCCTGGGTACCGCCCTCAAGGTCCGCCACGCAACGCTCCAGCGCCCAGCGCGTAGGGTTGTGCGAGCGCCCGTAGTCGAGGCCCTTGTGCACGCCAGGGCTCTGCTGCGCATAGGTGGAGTTGGCGTAGATCGGCGGCATCAGTGCCCCGGTGGAAGGGTCCGGAGCCTGTCCGGCATGGATCACGCGGGTGGCGAAGGCGCGTGGTGCGCCGGTTTCATCGTGCTGGCTCATGGTAGCGACCTGCGCAGGTGATTAAGCATGTCGACGCGGGTGATCATGCCGTGGAAGCCCGAGGCGTCTTCGATGATCGCCACCAGACCACGGTCGAGCTCGGCCTGCAGTTCGGCCAGACTGGCGCCGGGAGGCAAGGTTTCGAGCTTGTCGGTCATCGCGCTGGCCACGCTCATGAGGAAGTGCGAGGCGTCGTGGTGCACGCCCAGCAGAATATCGGACTCGTCGATCACGCCGACCAGGCGCTGCCCATTCTCCAGCACCGGCAGTTGCGACACATCGGCCAGGCGCATGCGCTGGAAGGCGGTGAGCAACGTGTCGTCCGGGCTCACGCTGATCACCCGGCCATCCTCGAAGCGCCGCGCGATCAGGTCGCGCAGGTCGCCGTATCGCTTGCGCGCCAGCAAGCCCTGGTCGGTCATCCACTGGTCGTTGTAGACCTTCGACAGGTAGCGGGTGCCGGTGTCGCAGACGAAGCTGACCACACGCTTGGGCTCGGTTTGCTCGCGGCAGTAGCGCAGCGCCGCTGCCAGCAAGGTGCCGGTCGAAGAGCCGCCGAGAATGCCTTCGGCGCGCAGCAGTTGGCGGGCATGATCGAAGCTTTCTTCGTCGCTGATGGAGTAGGCCTGGCGCACACTGGAAAGGTCGGCAATAGACGGAATGAAGTCCTCGCCGATGCCCTCCACCGCCCAGGAACCGGCGGTACCGAGGGTGCCGCTACGGCTGTATTCGGCGACCACCGAGCCGAGCGGGTCCGCCAGCACCATGGCCAGGTTCGGTTGCACCCGGCGAAAGAAGCGGGTCAGCCCGGTAAGCGTGCCGGCCGAGCCGACGCCGATGGCATCCAGGTCGTGTTGGGTTTGCGCCCAGATCTCCGGCGCGGTGCTGCACTCATGGGCCAATGGGTTGGCCGGGTTGTTGAACTGGTCGGCGAAGTAGGCGTCGGGAATCTCCTGTGCCAGCCGCGCAGCGACATCCTGGTAATACTCGGGATGGCCCTTGCCGACGTCGGAGCGCGTGATGTGCACCTCGGCGCCCATCGCCTTGAGGTGCAGGACCTTCTCGGTGGACATCTTGTCCGGTACCACCAACACCACCCGGTAGCCCTTGGCGCGGCCGACCAGGGCCAGGCCGAGCCCGGTGTTGCCGGCGGTGGCCTCGACGATGGTGCCGCCAGGCCGCAGGCGGCCGTCGCGCTCGGCGGTGTCGATCATCGCCAGGCCGATGCGATCCTTGATCGAACCACCGGGGTTTTGCGATTCGAGCTTGAGGAACAGTGTGCACGGGCCGGTATCGAAGCGGCTGACGCGCACCAGCGGTGTATTGCCGATCAGTTCGAGCACGGCGGGGCGGGAGTCGTTCGGCATGTCGTCACCTCGCTGCGGGCATTCGCATTGGATGGACGGTAGCCTGCGGCGCGTCGTTGCGTGCCGGCCGCAGGTGAAGCCTCGCTTGGAACATAGGCCTGGATGGCACCGCCCGCAACCGTTGGCAGCTGGCCGGTAGCGTTGCCCGTTCTTACAGACACTGCAGTACAGTGAGTGGCGTGCCCCGGCTAGTGCGCAGGGAAATCAGGGAATCCGGATCCCCAGCGCATTCAGCGTTGCCGTATCCATTCGACCATTCACCGTCAGCGCGCTGTCCATCTGAAACGCCATCAGCGCTCCTCGGGTCGCTTTGCCCATCACCCCGTGGCAGCGGAACCACTCTTCTCATCCAGGAATACAGCCTCACCGACGTGCTCGAAGCCACGCCAGGTATCACTGTGTTGCGCAGTCGAGAACGATACAAAGCATGGCGATGTACGACCGCGTCTAGTGCTAGAGCCTATTTCGTTCCTTAATGGTTATGTTATAACATCTTTTTAAAGTGCATTGTCGAGCATACAGCAGCTACCCGTTAGCCCAGTCGCGCCTGTCGGCAAGCACCAGACGCATCACATTTCACCTCACATCAGGTGCGCCATCCCGGTGCGCAGGCTGATTACTGGAAGGATCACCATGGCCGTATCGAAGATGCGCAGCTTAGCGCTGCGCCGTCCTCTATCGTTGCTTGCATTCGGGCTTTTCCCGCTAACCGGCCTGGCCGAGGTGCTCGAGCTGGGGTCGACGGTAGTGAGTGCCACCAATACCGAGCGAACGCTGAAGGACGCCCCTGCCAGCGTGTCCGTCATCACCTCCGAGGAGCTGAGCAAGCGGCCCGTGCGGAATCTGGAGGATGCCCTGCGTGGCAGCGAAAGCCTGCAGTTCAATGGCGTTGGCATGAGTCGCCGGGGGATCAGTATCCGAGGCATGTCTAGCGAGCACTCGCTGATGCTCATCGATGGCAAGCGCATCAGCACTTCTTCCGGTGCCATCGCCCACTCCGATTTCGACCTGGGCTGGGTGCCGGTGGAGGCCATCGAGCGTATCGAGGTCGTCCGAGGCCCGATGTCATCGCTCTATGGGTCCGAGGCGCTCGGCGGTGTGGTGAATGTCATTACACGCAAGGCCACCGATATCTGGATGGGCAGCGGGATATTGGACGGCGGTATCCGTGAAGATGGCCTTGGTGGGCAAACTCATCAACTGGCTGCATACGCTGGAGGCCCTCTGATTCCCGGCGTGCTCGGGCTGACGCTGAACGGTGAGACCCAGCGTCAACAGGAAACCCCCGACTTCGATAATCCCAAGCTGTCGGAGTTGGAAGGGCGCAATGCCAACAGTGGCGGTGCAACCCTGACCTGGACACCCGATGAGGCGCAGCGCATCGACCTGGGTCATGAGAGGGGGCGCGAGCGCCGCTGGCGAAACACCGAAACCGGTGGTTCACGGTCGAGCGACTACGAATCCACCGATGTCATCGAGCGCGAACAGTGGTCGTTGGCACATGCTGGCGATTGGCAATGGGGGCACACCCAGGTTCGAGCCTACCGAAACCGATTGGACCGGAAGAACTCCCGTAGCGATGCTGTGGCTCCCACCCGCCCGCAACGTCTGACTGACAGCGTGGTGGATGGAAACCTGAGCGTGCCTCTGTTCGACATGCAGCGTGTGACCATCGGTGGCGAGTGGCGAAAGGAGGAGCTGGAAGACAGCTCTGTGAGCCACAGCGGTGAGGACCAGGCGATCCACAGAGCGCTGTTCGTCCAGGACGAAATCACCTTCAATCCCGCTTGGTCGCTGACACTGGGCAACCGCTTCGACATTCACGAGGAGTACGGCTGGGAAAATAGCCCGCGCGCCTATCTGATTCACCACTTCAGCGATAAGTTGACGTTGCGTGCCGGTATCGGCAAGGGGTTCAAGGCACCCAGCCTGAAACAGTTGTCCCCCGAGTACTCCGCCGTCGGTGGCGGTGGTCGCTTCACGATCGTTGGCAACCCCGATCTTCACCCGGAAACCAATACCGCCTATGAGTTCGGCGCTGATTATCAGGCTGACGGCTGGTCGTTGAAGGGCATGCTGTTCGAGAACGATGTGAAGGATCTGATTCAGACGGTCTGTGTCGAGAACTGCGGCATGCGTGGTCGTGAGCTGCGCAACTACGAGAATGTCGAGAAGGCGCGTATTCGTGGCATCGAGCTGGGAGGGGGTGTCGATCTCATGGCAGACCTGCACTGGGCGCTCAACTACACCTACCTGGATGCTCGAAATCGGACTGCTGGACAGCGCCTGGGCGATCGCTCGCGGCACCTCGCTAACAGCGTGTTGAAGTGGAGCCCGACGTCTGCTTTCGAGGCCCAGTTGCGTACTGAATACGTGGGAAGCCAACTGACCTATAGCAGCGACGTGGCGTACTCCTTGCCAGCCTACACTTTGTGGCACCTGGAGCTGAGCCAGAAGCTGAGCCACAACCTGACGCTGCGCGGTGGCATCGAAAACATCGGCGACGAACGCTTGGCCGACCAAAGCGAGCGCTTCACATACGCCGAGCCGGGCCGTACTTACCACATTGGTTTGGTGGCCAGCTTCTGATGCGTAGCTTGATACTCCTGCTCTGCTGCTTGAGCTGTAGCCTTGCCGCAGGGGCCACTGAGTCGTCGGCGCAGGTGCGGATGCTCAGCAGCGACTTCGTCCTCGCCGGTAAGCATGCAAGACTTGCAACGTGGGCACAGCAAACCGGCGTTCGCTTTGCCAGCCTGCAAAGCAGTGCCCTGCAGGCGCCTGATGCCGACTGGCTGGCGCCAGCGGACCTGTTGATCCTCGATACGCCGCGTCCTTCCGACCTGGCTGTTGTTCAGCAGCGGCTGGGTGACGTCTTGGAGCGGCAACCGGTGCCTTGGATCCGCGTCGGAGGAGGGCCTCCGGCGTACGGTAATCTGCCTGCACCTATCGCCATGCGCTTGATCGGCTACTACAGCCATGGTGGGGAAGCCAACCTCAAACAGCTCTTCACGCTCGTACAGCGCAGGAAGGCGGGGCTGCCTTTCGACGACTTGGCAAGGCCTGCGGAGCTACCCAAGACGGGCTTCTACCATCCCGATGCACCATCTCCCTTCGCCCGTTTGGCCGAGTACCTTGCGTGGGGGCACGATCGTTGGGAGGCGCGAGCGCCTCGAATTGCTTTTGCCATACACCGAGGGGTGATCGCTGACGGGCAATTGCAGGCCATCGATGACCTGATCCGGCGTAGCGAACGCCATGGCCAGTTACCGGTAGTCTTCTGGTTCGATGACAATAACCCGAACGCTCTGACCGAGATCTTTGCTGGGGCCAAGATACAGGCGCTGGTGAATCTGCAACACATGCAGAACGGCCCTGCGCGCAAGGCGGAGTTCCTGGTGCTCGACATGCCCGTGCTGCAGACGTTTGGACACCGAGGAGGCACCGAGGAGCAGTGGCTGGCCAGCCCGAGCGGGGTGCAAGCGCGTACAGCGGCTGCCTTCCTCAGTGTTCCGGAAGCCTGGGGCATGAGCGACCCACTGGTGCTCACGGCGCTGGACGACGGTGATCCGGTGCTCATGGTGGATCAGGCCGAAGCCCTGCTGCGAAAACTGGACCGGCTGGTTCGCCTTCGCCAGCTTCCGGCGAAGGAAAAGCGTCTCGCGCTGATGTTCTGGAACCATCCGGAAGGTGAGCGTAATCTCGCGGCTTCCCATCTCAACGTTCCAGCCAGCCTGGCTGCGCTGAGTGCATCGCTCGAGCGTGCCGGCTACGAGGTTCCAGCCACTTCGGAGAAGGTGTTGATCGATTCGGGGCAGCGACTGCTGGCAGGCTACTATCGCCCGGAGACGCTGGACCAGCTCCTGCGAGAAGGCCTGGCTGACCGCTTCCCGCTGAAAGATTACCAGGCATGGTTCAATAGCCTCCCGCAGGCTACGCGCGATGCATTGATTGCACGCTGGGGCGACCCTGCCAAGCATTGGGCGCTTCGGGAGGTGAACGGTGAGCGCCAGTTCATCATTCCCGCGATGCATCTGGGCAAGCTGCTGCTGCTTCCTCAACCTCCCAGGGCTGGAAGGCCGGGCGAGTCATACCACGACAGTAAAGTTCCGCCGGATCATCTCTATCTGGCGGTCTACCAGTATGTTCGCGAGCGCTTCCAGGCGGATGCGTTGATTCACTTCGGCACCCACGGCACCCAGGAGTGGCTACCTGGAAAAGATCGCGGGTTGTCTGTCGCTGATTACCCATTCCTGGCGGTAGGAGACATGCCAGTCTTCTATCCCTACATCCAGGACAACATCGGCGAAGCCATCCAGGCACGCCGTCGTGGCCGCGCTGTGACGATCAGTCACCAGACCCCAGCCTTCGCTCCGGCAGGCCTCTATGATGAGTTGCGTGACTTGCATCATCTGATCCACGAGTACGAGCAACTGGACGAGGGCGCGGTGCGTGAAAGAAGCGCCGAACAGATCCGGGCGGCAGTATTGAAGATGGGCATGCAGTCCGACTTCGGCTGGGATGAGGCGTCGATGCGCAAGGATTTCCCGGCCTTTCTCGCGGCGCTGCATGATCATCTGCACGAGCTCGCGCGGGGCGCCAGCCCGCTTGGGCTTCACACGTTCGGCGAGCCGGCGTCCCCGGAACATCGCTTGAGCACAGTGATGCAGCAGTTGGGCGAGCCTTACTATCGGGTGTTGGGCCTGGATCCCAGTGAGGTCTTCGCTACGGATTACCAGGACCTCCAAAAATCGCTCCCCTATAGCACACTGAAGGTCTACCTCCGGGAGGGGCGCTCGATCGACGAGGTCCGTTCGCCTGAGCTGGGAGCGCTGCTGGCCAGGGGGCGTGAACTGGATCGTCATCTGAGCGATACCCATGAGATGGCGGCTCTTCTGGCAGGGCTCGAGGGGCGCTTTGTCGCGCCCGGTTCCGGAGGGGACCCGATCCGCAATCCAGATGTGCCTAGCGGTCGCAATCTCTATGCGTTCGAAGCAGACAAGTTGCCGACAAAGGCGGCCTATGAGGCTGGCGGGGAGGCACTGGCGCAACTGATCGAGCAGTACCGGCTCGATCATCGAGGGCAAACGCCACGGAAGCTGGCGTTCAGCCTCTGGTCCTCGGAGGCGATGAGGCACCTCGGGATCGTCGAGAGTCAGGTGCTGCACGCCATGGGGCTGCGGCCGGTCTGGGATGCCGGTGGTCGCGTTGTCGCGCTGGAGGTCATTGCGCTTGGCGAGTTGGGGCGCCCCAGGATCGATGCCGTCCTGCAGGTCACCAGTGTCTATCGCGATCAGTTCGACGGGTTCATGCGCTTGCTCGCCGATGCTGCCGAGCGCTTGGCCGAACGGGATGAGCCAGGCAATGCCATCGCAGAGAACAGCCGAGCGCTGGCGGCACGGCTTCAGCAGGAACAGGGGATGCCGGCCGACCAGGCCCGGCGTTTGTCCCGTCTTCGAGTATTTGGCAACGAGCCCGGTGATTATGGGACGGGTATGTCGCAATTGGCACTGGATTCGACGAAGTGGGAAAACGACGCCGAGCTTGCCAAGCAATTTCTGCAGCGCCTGCAGTATGGATACGGGAGCCAGGAATGGGGCGTGAAGCTGAAGGCAGGCAACCTTTTCGCCGAGCAATTGAAAGGTGTCCAGGCGGCCGTCATGTCGCGCTCCTCCGAGCTCAATGGCCTGTTGTCCACGGACCACCCATTCGAGTTTCTAGGTGGCCTCTCGGCAGCCGTGAAGCACCTCGATGGCCGCAGCCCATCGCTCTATATCTCCGATCTACGCAAGGCCACTCCCCGAACCACGGGGGCCGCCCAGTTCCTGTCCACGGAGTTGCGCGGTCGTTACCTGAACCCTCACTGGATTGGTGAGATGCAGAAGGAGGGCTACGCCGGCACGCTGGAGATGCTCGACCTGGTGAACAACCTCTGGGGATGGCAAGCCACCGACCCGAACATGGTTCGTGCCGATCAGTGGCAGGCGATACATGACACCTACGTCATGGACACGCGCAGGCTTGGTTTGAATGCCTGGTTCGAACAGCACAACCCCACTGCTCAGGCCCAACTCATCGAACGAATGGTCGAGGCGATCCGCAAGGGGTACTGGGACGCCAGCGAGCAGACCCGACGCGACCTCGTCGAGCGCCGGCTGCAGCTCGAAGCGACACAGGCTGGGCCGGTTGGCCAGGAAGCAACACGCACGTTCCTCGAACAGATGGCGGCTGGCTTCGGTTTGCAAAGTGAAGGCAATCCTTCGTCAGCAGAGCCAGCCGGCGTGGCGGCGCAGGTCGTCACTGGGCAAGTCCTCGAAGAGGTGAAGCCAGACGGCGAAGAGCAACCGCAGTGGCTGCTGTGGTCAGGCCTGGTGTGCCTGCTCGGTTTTTTCGTTGCCGGTGCTACCCGGCAACGCATGACAAATTCTCGGCTTACGGAAAACGCACTATGAATGGTCTTGAAACCAGCATCTACGAACTCACTCGGCTGTTTCTCGTGCCGGTGATGCTGCTGATCCTTGCCTCGCTGGCTTATGCATTCTTCGCGTTGGGCGCTTTTGCCCTGGAGGCTTGGCAACGCCACGCAGGCCGTTACAACTCGAGGCTGGCCAGTTGGCACTGGAAGCATGGCGGCACGAGCGACGACCTGGAACTGTGGATCATGAAGCAGTTGGAGTGGCTGCGTATCACTTCGCGCAGCGCACCGATGCTCGGCCTGGTGGCCACCATGATCCCGATGGGGCCCGCTCTTCTCGCGCTGACGCGCAGTGATTCCCAAGGTATCGGAGAGAACATGGTCGTGGCGTTTTCGTCTGTGATCGTGGCCCTGGTCAGCGCCAGTATCACGTTCTTCATCCTTACCGTGCGCCGACGATGGCTGCTGCAGGAACTACGTAGCCTCGAACGAGCACAGGAGAAGGGCTAATGCGCTTTCTGGACCATGACGAGGCCGATGACCCGATCATTTCAATGGTGAATCTGATCGACCTGTTCCTGGTGGTGATCGGCATCTTGATGGTAGTCATCGTGCAGAACCCATTGAATCCCTTCAGTAAAGACAAGGTAGTGGTCATCGAGAATCCCGGTGAGGCTGACATGCGCATGTTGGTGAAGGACGGGCAGGAGCTGAAGCGCTACGAGTCCAGCGGCGAAATTGGGGAAGGGCAGGGGACCAAGGCGGGTGTTACCTATCGCCTGGCCGATGGAAAGATGATCTATGTGCCAGAGGCTGCCGACACTGAGTGACAAAGGTATCGGCTTTATGAAGAAACGACCCGTGCAGCTTACATGACGATTGCGCTCGCATGCAGTGGGGGCGGGCCTGGTGCCGACAGGTCTGTGCTACCCGCTGAAGAGCGCAACCTCACCCTTGATAGCGTCGTCCAGGTTCACGCTGTGGCCGGCGTTGGCCAGTATCGTTTGAGCGAGGTCTTGCGGCAGTGCGCTGATGTTGCGGCCGGTGCGAATGTCGGCTTCCAGCAGGCTGAGAAATGCGCCGATGGCTGGGTCTTCATGAGCCTTGTCCGCGCGGGTGACAACTACCTCGCCAACTCGCACGTTCACAGTGGTGTGTCCATGATGCCGAGACTCTTTCACAGGCTGTCCGGGTCCCCGAAGAACATCTGTATCCTCGACCTCAACCAACGCTCCGCCGGGTCGTTGTCCTGTGCACCGCGCCAGGCCATGTGCAGCTCGAAGCTACGCACATCCAGGGGCAGGTCCTCGGCACGCAGGCCGCCGGCGGCGGTCAGGGCGTCGGCGGTGTAGTCGGGCACCGTGGCGACGATGTCGGTCCCCGCCAGCAGGCTGCCCAGGCCGTTGAACTGGGGCACGGCCAGGACCACATGGCGCTTGCGACCGACCTCGTCGAGGGCTTCGTCGATAAAGCCCGAGAGGTCGCCGGCAAAGGACACCAGGGCATGCGGGCGGGCGCAGAAATCATCCAGGCTCAGGCTGCCGGGCATGCTGTCGGCACGCAGCAGCTTGGGCATGCTGCGGCGCAGCACCTTGCGCTTGGCGTTGGCCGGCAGCTCGCTGGTGTAGCTCACGCCCACCGAGATTTCTCCCGAGGCCAGCAGCGTGGGCATCAGCAGGTAGTTGACCCGGCGCACCACCAGCACGATACCCGGCGCCTCGGCCCGGATGCGCTTGAGCAACTGCGGCAGCAGGGCGAACTCGGCGTCGTCCGACAGGCCGATGCGGAACACCGAGGTGCTGGTGGCCGGGTCGAACTCGGCGGCGCGGCTGACCGCGGTAGAGATCGAGTCCAGCGCCGGCGAGAGCAGGGCGAAGATCTCGTGGGCCCGCGCCGAGGGCTCCATGCTGCGCCCGGTGCGCACGAACAGGGGGTCGTCGAACAGGTTGCGCAGGCGCGACAGCGCGGCACTGATGGCCGGCTGGCCGAGGAACAGCTTCTCGGCGGCACGGGTCACGCTGCGCTCGTGCATGAGCGTCTCGAACACGATCAGCAGGTTCAGGTCTACGCGACGCAGGTCGTTACGGTTCATCGATGCGTTTCGCCTATTCGCCTAAAGTGGGGCAGGGGTGAATCTTAAGGCCAAAGGCTGTTACCCTGCACCGGTTTCCGGGTGCCAATGCACAGATACGCCGGGAGCCCAATCAATGACAGGCATGTCGACTATTAATGGCCACTGATGGTCTAACCGTGAAAGCCCGGATAAAGTCCGTGGTAATACGAGGTTCACACAGGCGAGGTATGCGATGTCCCGCATGATCCGATTCCACAAGTTCGGTGCGGCCGATGTGCTCCGCTGCGAAGAGCAGCCCGAGCCATCCCCCGCGGCGGGCGAGGTGCAGATCCGCGTCGAGGCGATCGGCGTCAGCTGGTACGACGTGCTCTGGCGGCAGAACCTGGCGCCGTCCCAGGCGCGCCTGCCGGCGGGGATCGGTCATGAGATGGCTGGCGTGGTCACTGCGGTGGGCGAGGGGGTCGAAGACATCGCGGTGGGCGACCGAGTCGCCAGTTTCCCGGCCACCAGTGCCAACGACCACCCGGTCTATGGCGACGTCATCGTCCTGCCGCGCACGGCCATCACCCGCTACCCCGACAACCTGACGCCGATCGAAGCCAGCGTTCACTACACGCCGATGCTGATCGCCTATTTCGCCTACGTCGACCTGGCCCGGGCCAAGGCTGGCCAGACTGCCCTGGTCACCGATGCCAGCCACTGCGCGGGGCCGGCGTTCGTGCAACTGGGCAAGGCCCTGGGGCTGAAGGTGTTCGCCGCCACCAAGGCGCCGGAGCAGCGCGAGTACCTGCTGGCCCTGGGAGCCGACAAGGTGATCGTCACCGAGGAGCAGGACCTGCTGCTGCAGATCAACAAGTACACCGATGGTCGGGGCGTGGACATGGTCCTCGATGGCATGGGCGGGCCGCAGATGTCGCTGCTCGGCGATGTTCTGGCGCCGCGCGGCAGCCTGGTGCTGTACGGCCTGCAGGGCGGCAACCAGACACCCTTCCCGGCGTGCGCGGCGTTCCAGAAGAACATCCAGTTCTACGTGCACTGCATCGGCAACTTCACCGGCAAGCCGGAGCTGGGCATCAGCCAGGACCAAGTGGCCCTGCAGCGGGCCCTGCGCGACATCAACCAGTTCACCGCCGACCAACTGTTGACGCCGCAGATCGTCAAGGTCTACCCCTTCGACCAGGTGGTGGAGGCCCATCGCTACATGGACGAGTGCCCTTGTGGCGGCCGTGTCGTGCTGGACATGGGGTGAGGGTGCGTTGACGTGTTAGTCGTCTGTGGGGGCACGAAGTTGCCCCCTTTGCATGTTGGCTTTCAGATATCTCCTACAGCCTTTAAATAAACTGCTGACAGATTTAAAGGCTGCTCTTTCTTTTTTGTCCTCAATTTTTCCGCGTTCCCAAGAAATTTAAAGCAGGTTCGACCGAGCATTGTCGAAGTCGGACAGGGCTGAATGGTTTTTTTCCCTTGATCTGTATCTTTTATTCGTGCTGCAACGCTTGATAATGGCGGAGTGATAGTCATTGCAAGGAGCACCGGATGAGCTGTGGAAGGCCTTGGGGTATGGGCGAGGCGGCGGTAAACAGGGGGGAGGGGACGTCGTTTTTCTCAATGGCTTGGCGACAGCATATTGTCACTTCGAACTTTCCCAAAGCTTTGTGGGAAAAGTCCTGATAGTTGATTTTTATGTGTTTCACGCTCGACAATTTTCGCCAAGACGGCATGTCGAGAAACATGGAGTGTTCCCATGAGCAATATTCACGATCAAGCCATGCACTATATCTACCAGCAAGTTCTGGAACGTTTGCTCGCGCATATGTCCCAGGCGCAACGTGCCTCGTTGCAGTTGCTGATCCAGCGCCTGCTGGTAGCCGCCGGGGGGCCGGAACACATCGGCAGGTTCCAGTTGCTGGTGGTACACGGCGGCGACCGGCGCAGTGCCCATTTGCTGGCCAGCCTGCGGGCCGCTCAACTGAGCATCGCCGTGCGCACCCCCGATACCTTTCGCCTGCGGGTGCTGGTCGCCTGCCTGCCCTACACGGGCCAGGAGGCCCTCGGTCACCATGAGCGCTGTTTCAGCGCGCTGTTCCTGCAGGACGACCCTCGGGTGGAACTGCTCATGATGGCGGACGACAGCCTGCAGCCCTTCGACAGCCGCAGCCCAGTGGCGATGCGGCCCTGGGCAAGCGCGCGCGAAACGCTGCTGTTGTTCGGGCACCTGGCCGAGAGAAGTCCAGAGGCCTTGCTGGGCAGCCGCCTGCACCTGCAACTGGCCAACGCCGTGCGCCTGGCACTTGGCTGGAACGGCGGGGCGAGCGCGTTGGTCACGGCGCTGCCCGAACGCCAGCGACGCCGATACCTGGCTTGGGGCCGGCGGGTCCTGCGCCTGGCCGGGGAGCCGGCCCCGCAAGCCCTGGCGCAGTGCGCGGCGGCCCTGGCCGAAGGGCTGGGGCGATTGCAGGCGTTGGCCGACGCGCCCCTGGCGCCGCCCGCTAACCCGGCGCAGCCGGCGGACACCGAGGCGCCGCTGCGGGTGATCGCGGTCGATGACCTGTTGCGCCACATGCTGGCGCAGGATGGGCTCGACCGTATGCTGGGATGCCAGGCGGTTGGCCAGGCCGCGCTGGCGGGCTGCTTCGAGCCGCACCTGGTGGCCAGCCTGCGGCACCTGCAGGCGCGGTTGACCGAGCGTTATGCCCAGCGGCAACCGGCACGGTTGTCCCTCAGGGAGGCCCAGCGGGGCTGGGCGCAAAGGGCCCATGAGCCGGAGCGGGCGCGCTTTCTGCAAGCCCAGGGTCTCGACGAGGCGCAATTGGGCTGCCTGCTGTTCGCACCGTTCGCCGAGCGTGGGCGCGGCCTTGCGTTCTTCGTGCAGTGCTGCCATCCGCGCATGCGTGTGGCCCTGCCTTACCTGCACAGGGCATTGCAGGGCAAGCCGTGCCCCGAGGCGGTGAAGCGCTGGCTGGTGGATATCAGTGGCCTGTCCCTGGCGCAACTGCAGGCGATCTACCTGGGGCGGCTCGAGCCATCGGCCAGTCGATTGCTGGCTGGCCTGGCACGGCGCAGCGCCGACCTGCGGTGGCTGGCGTGCCCGTCATCGGCCTGGGAAACGGTTCGTCAGGCGGCGCCTTGATGGGCCGGTCAGTACGGGGTGAGTTCGCTTACCAGGCGGTGTACCGCTACCTCGAGGCCCTGATCGCCCAGGTCGACCCCGATGGAGACGGGCGCTTGCCCTCGCTGCGTGACCTGGCGCAACGGCTGCGTGTCTCCCTGGCCACGGTGCAGAGTGCCTACGGCCTGCTGGAGCACGAGGGACGGGTGCGCTCGGTACCCAAGTCTGGCTATTTCGTACGATTCGGCTCCAGAGAGACCGGGGTGACCTGGCCCAGGCCACAGGCCCGGCCGCTCTTCGCCTTGCCGATGCCGTCCCCGCCACCGCTCGAGCGCGCGCTGCTCGCCCAGGAACGGCGCCTGTCGCGTCAGGCAGCCCGGCGCGGGGCAGGGGACGCGCTGCTACGCAATGCCCTGGCTGCGCGCTACACCCGGTCGTCCGGGCACTACTGGAGTGCGGAGCATGTCCACCTGGGTAGCGACGTACAGGCGCTGCTGGAGACCGTGCTGCTCGCCTTGCGCTTGCGTGGGGCGACAGCACTGGTGGCTGCGCCTTGCTGCTTGCGTCTGCTGCAGGCGCTACAACGGGCCGGGATGCGTGTGATCGAGGTGCCGCTGGAGGCCGGCGGCGGTCTGGACCTGGACAGCCTGGCGCGCCTGCTGGACCGCGAACCCGTGCGTCTGGTGGTCATGCCATCGTGCCTGGGCATGCCCCTCGGGCATCTCATGCCCGTGGGCGATCAGCAGGCGATCGCGGCCTTGCTGGCGCAACATCCGGCCTGGCTGTTGGAAAACGACCTGGACAGCGAGCACTGCTACGACGGGCCGCCGGCCTCACGCCTGCGTGACTTGGCCGCCCCGCGCAGGTTGCTGGTGCTGGGGACGCTGGAGGCCACGGTCGGTGCCGAGGCGCCTTACGCCTATGTGCTGTGCCGCCACGCCGGGGTGGGCGAGGCCTGCGCCAGGCGTGGCTTCCTGCTGCCGCCCCTGCGTCAGCAGGCTCTCGCGCACCTCTATGCAAGAGGGGACATCGATGCCTGCCTGCCGGCACTGCGTGCGGCGTTGCGAGCCGGGATGGAGCGGTTGTGCCAACGGGTCGAGGCGTACCTGGGCGACCAACTGACCTTTGCCATGCCCCAGGGCGGCTGGGCGCTCTGGGTGTGCCTGCGCTACCCGGCGGACCTGCAGCATGTCCAGGAGGCGGTGGCCGGCACGGCCTTGTTGGTTGTGCCGGGCAGGTCGTTCAGCCTCCAGGGGCGCTATCGGCAGCATTTGCTGCTGATCTGGCAGGGAGAGTGTCGCGATGCGTTGGACAGGGCGTTGCGCGCGCTGGGTGGAGCCTTGGCCCAGGCACCAAGGCCGGCCAGTTGAATGTGCGGCTGCAAGGCAGCCCCAAAAATGACAACGCGCCACCTGAGTGACCGGCATCAGGGCGTCGAGGCGCATGACCGCTGATCCACGGGGCTTGCCAGTGCGCTTGGTCTGTATGTATAACCAGTGCATTTCCAGTGCCCGATCCAACACCGTGATTGCCCATTCCGTCGACGATCCCCTCTACTACCTGCACAACTTCAGGCAGGTGCTGGCCTGGGTCGAACAACGCTACGCCGACCTGCTCGATGCCCCTGAGCAGGCCTTCCTGGACGCCTTCGCCCGCCTGCCCGAGCCGGCCCAGGCGCTGCTGGTGCGCATGGTCATGCGCAAGGGCGAGCTGTTTCGCAGCGACAGGCTCGTGTATGCCGAGATCGGCGACTGTGACGTGGCGTTGCAGCCACTGATCGCGCTGGGCTGGGTCAGCGAGCACACGCCGCTTGCCCTGGAGCAGGTGTTCGCCCTGCTGCGCAAGGACGAACTGGCACAGTGCTTCGCCGCGCAACTGGAGCGACCGCGGGCGGCCAAGGCCGACCTGCTGGCGCAACTGCTGCCGCTGGAGCTGGCGGCCAGGCCCCTGGGCGAATGGTTCCCGGGGTTTGCCCCACGCATCCTGCACTGGCGCCTGCAGCCGCTGTGCGACCGTCTGCGCCTGCTGTTCTTCGGCAACCTGTACCAGGACTGGTCGGAGTTCGTCCTTGCCGACCTGGGCCTGCTGCGCTACGAGCAGGTGCCGTTCGCTGCCGATGCCCGGGCCTGGCACCAGCGCGCCGAAGTCGACCTGGCGATGGCCCTGCATGCCTGCGCCGAAGGCCTGGAGCAGGGTGAGGCCCCGGCCACGGTGCTGGCGGCGCTGGATGGCCTGCACAGCGACACGCCGTGGCTGGCCCGGCGGCGTGCGCGCCTGCTGTTCGGCCTGGGCCAGCACTGCGAGCGGATGGGTGACTGGGAGCTGGCCCTGACGGTATATGCCCGCAGCCAGCACCCTGAAGCACGGATCCGCCAGGTGCGGGTCTTGGAGCGTAGCGCTCGTTGGGCGCAGGCCCAGGCGTTGGCGCTGGAAATGGCCGAGGCGCCCGGCAACCCTCTTGAAACCCAGGCCCTGGAGCGCATGCTGCCGCGCCTGGCGCGCAAGCTCGGCGGGCCGGCGCAACCCCGCCGTCGCCCTGCGGCTTTGGAACTGATCGAACTGGAGCTGCCCGCCGAACAGGCCGGGCTGGGTGTCGAGGAGGCCGTGCGCCTGCACCTGGAGCAGGAGGGGGGAGAGGCCCATTACGTGGAAAACACCCTGTTCAACGGCCTGTTTGGCCTGCTGTGCTGGGACGCGATCTTCGCGCCGGTGCCCGGTGCTTTCTTCCACCCATTCCAGGCGGCACCGCAGGACCTGCTCGACGCCGATTTCCAGCAACGCCGTGGCGCACTGTTCGACGCCTGCCTGGGCCGGCTCGACGATGGCAGCCATCGCCAGGCCATCCGTGAGTGCTTCACGGCCAAGCAGGGCGTGCAGTCACCCTTCGTGGCCTGGTCGATGCTGACCGACCCATTGCTCGAGCAGGCCCTGGCCTGCGTGCCGGCGCAGCACCTGAAGCAGTGCTTCCTGCGCCTGTTGCAGGACATCCGCAACAACCGTGCCGGCATGCCCGACCTCATCCAGTTCTGGCCGCAGCAGGGGCGCTATCGCATGGTCGAGGTCAAGGGCCCCGGCGATCGCTTGCAGGACAGCCAGTTGCGCTGGCTGGATTTCTGCCGTGAGCACGGCCTGCCGGTAGCGGTATGCCATGTGCGCTGGCGCGAGGCGGCGGCATGACCTATACCGTGGCCGTCCGTGCCCTGTGCGAGTTCAGCGCCAAGGTCGGCGACCTTGACCTGCGCTTCACGCCATCGCCCACGGCCCAGGAGGGGATTGCCGGTCATCGTCGGGTGGCGGCCCGGCGGGGGGAGGGCTACGAGGCGGAAATAGCCCTCGAAGGGCACTACTCGGGCCTGCGGGTACGTGGTCGGGCCGACGGCTACGACCCGGAGCTCAACCGCCTGGAGGAGATCAAGACCCACCGGGGCGACCTGGGCCGCCAGCCGGCCAACCATCGCCAATTGCACTGGGCCCAGGCCAAGGTCTATGCCTGGCTGCTGTGCCAGGCCCGGCAACTGGAGGCGATCGAGGTAGCGCTGGTGTACCTGGACGTGGACAGCGACCGCCAGACCCTGATCAGCGAGCAACACCGTGCAGCAGAGCTACAGCGCTTCTTCGAGGCCCAGTGCCAGGCGTTTCTCGCCTGGGCCCAGGCGCAGTCGCGACGCATCGCCGAGCGCGACCAGGGCCTGCAGGCCCTGGGCTTTCCTTACCCGCAATTCCGCCAGGGCCAGCGTCAATTGGCCGAGACCCTGTACAAGGCCGTGAGCACCGGCCGCTGCCTGATGGCCCAGGCCAGCACCGGCATCGGCAAGACCCTCGGCACCCTGTTTCCGCTGCTCAAGGCCATGGTGCCGCAACAACTGGACAAGCTGTATTTCCTCACCGCCAAGACCCCAGGTCGGGCGCTGGCCCTCGATGCCTTGAAGCAGATCACCCGAGCCACGCCGCAACCGGCCTTGCGCACTCTCGAGCTGATCGCCCGCGACAAGGCCTGCGAGCACCCGGGCAGCGCCTGCCATGGCGAGTCGTGCCCGTTGGCCAGGGGCTTCTACGACCGCCTGCCGGCTGCCCGCGAGGCCGCCTCGCAGCAGCCATTGCTGGATCGCGCAGGCTTGCGCGAGGTGGCCCTGGCGCACCAGGTCTGCCCTTACTACCTGGGGCAGGAGATGGCCCGCTGGGTCGATGTGCTGGTGGCCGACTACAACTACTACTTCGATGCCCACGCCTTGCTGCACGCGTTGGCCCAGGCCAACCAGTGGCGGGTCGCGGTGCTGGTGGACGAGGCGCACAACCTGGTCGAGCGGGGCCGTGGCATGTACAGCGCGAGCCTCGACCAGGGCCAGTTGCAGGCCTTGCGCCAGGGCAAGCCGGCTGGGCTGGGCAGTGCCCTGGACCGGCTGAACCGGCAGTGGAACGCCCTGTACAAGACGCAACGGGCGCCGTACCAGGCCGTCGAGCAGTTGCCGGAGGCCTTCGTACGTAGCCTGCAGCACTGCATCGGGCTGATCCAGGAGCGCCTCGAGCAGGCACCCACCGAGGTGGATCCCGCGCTGTTGCAGTTCTTTTTCCAGGCCTTGCAGTTCACCCGGGTCGCCGAGCTGTTCGACGAGCACTTCATCTTCGATATCAGCCTGCGCAACGGGCCACGCAAGCGCCGCCTGGCTACCCTGTGCCTGCGTAACGTGGTCCCGGCCCGGTTGCTGGGCCCGCGCATGCGTGCGGCGCGTAGCGTGACCCTGTTTTCCGCGACCCTTGGCCCCCGGCATTTCTATGCCGACCTGCTGGGCATGCCGCCCGACACCGCCTGGCTGGAGGTTGCCGCGCCGTTTCGTGCCGAACAGCTCGAGGTGCGTATCGTCAGCCAGGTGTCGACCCGTTATCGCGAACGCCAGGCGTCGCTGGCGCCGATCGTCGAGCTGATCGCCGGGCAGTATCGGCGGATGCCCGGCAACTACCTGGCGTTCTTCAGCAGTTTCGAATATTTGGGGCAGGTCGCTGGGCTGCTGGCCGAGCGCTACCCCGACATCCCGCGCTGGGAGCAGGCGCCGGGCATGGACGAGGGCGCGCGCGAGGCCTTTCTCGCGCGCTTCGTGGCCGACGGGCAGGGCATCGGCTTCGCCGTGCTGGGCGGCGCTTTCGGCGAAGGTGTCGACCTGCCGGGCACCCGCTTGGTCGGGGCGTTCGTCGCCACCCTGGGCCTGCCCCAGGTCAATCCGGTCAATGAACAGTTCAAGCTGCGCCTGGGCAGGCAGTTCGGCGCGGGGTTCGACTATGCCTATCTCTACCCTGGCGTGCGCAAGGTGATCCAGGCGGCTGGCCGGGTCATCCGGGGCGACCAGGACCGTGGCGTGCTGCTGCTGATCGACGAGCGCTTCGCCGAGCCACGGGTGCAGCAGATGTTCCCAGGCTGGTGGCAGGCGGTTTGACTCAGCGGCCCTAATCTTCGCAAGCGTCATCGCACAGGCTTGCAACTCCCAGTACACTGCGCGTTCCAACACCTACATCCCGTTGATCTCGAGGTTCTTGCATGACGCTCAGTCCTTTGGCAGGCAAGCCGGCTCCGGCCAGCGTGCTGGTCGATATCCCCCGCCTGCTCACCGCCTATTACACCGGCCGCCCCGACGCTGCCGTGGCGGCTCAGCGCGTGGCCTTCGGCACCTCCGGGCACCGTGGCACGTCACTGGAATTGAGCTTCAACGAACACCATGTATTGGCCATTACCCAGGCCATCTGCCTGTACCGCCAGGAGAATGGCATCGACGGCCCGCTGTTCGTCGGTGCCGACACCCACGCACTGTCCGCCCCGGCCGCGGCCAGTGCCCTGGAGGTGCTGGCGGCCAACGGCGTGCAGGTGATGCTGTCCAAGGACGACGAGTACACGCCGACGCCGGCGGTGTCCCATGCCATCCTCTGCCATAACCGTGGCCGCCAGCGAGGCCTGGCCGACGGCATCGTCATCACTCCGTCGCACAACCCGCCACAGAGCGGTGGCTTCAAGTACAACCCACCCAATGGCGGCCCGGCCGACAGCGACGTGACCAAGTGGATCGAGGCCAAGGCCAACGAGTTGCTGGCCGCCGGGCTCGAGGGCGTCAAGCGCATGGACCATGCCCAGGCATTGCAGGCCAGCACCACCCAGCGCCATGACTATGTGAACAGCTACGTGGCCGACCTGGCCAACGTCATCGACTTCGAGGTGATCCGCAAGGCCGGCCTGCGCCTGGGCGTCGACCCGCTGGGCGGGGCAGGGGTGCGCTACTGGCAGGCGATCGCCGAGCACTATCGCCTGGACCTGGAGGTGGTCAACACCGAGGTCGACCCGACGTTCCGCTTCATGACCGTCGACTGGGACGGGCAGATCCGCATGGACCCTTCCTCGCCCCACGCCATGCAGGGCCTGATCGGCCTGCGCGAGCGCTTCGACGTGGCCTTCGCCTGCGACCCGGACCACGACCGTCATGGCATCGTCACCCCCGACGGCCTCTTGCAGCCGAACAACTACCTGGCGGTGGCCATCGACTACCTGTTCCGCCACCGGCCGCAGTGGCGCGCCGATGCCGCAGTGGGCAAGACCGTGGTCAGCAGCGGCCTGATCGACCGTGTCACGGCACGCCTGGGGCGCAAGCTGCATGAGGTGCCGGTGGGCTTCAAGTTCTTCGCCCAGGGGCTGTTCGATGGGACGCTGGGCTTCGGTGGCGAGGAGAGTGCCGGGGCGTCGTTCCTGCGTCGCGATGGCTCGGTGTGGACGACCGACAAGGACGGCCTGATCCCGGCATTGCTGGCGGCGGAGATGACGGCCCGCACCGGGCGCAACCCGAGCCAGGCCTATGCAGACCTCACCGAGGCGCTGGGCCGACCGTTCGCTACCCGTGTCGAAGCCAAGGCCGATGCGCGGCAGAAGGCCCTGCTGGGCAAGCTGGCACCGGAGCAGGTCACCTCCACCGAGCTCGCTGGCGAGGCGATCGAGGGGATTCTCAGCCATGCACCGGGGAATGGGCAGGCCATCGGTGGGCTGAAGGTGATGACCGCCAACGGATGGTTCGCCGCGCGGCCGTCCGGGACCGAGGATATCTACAAGATCTATGCCGAGAGCTTCGTCGACGAGGCGCATCTGCAGCGCTTGGTGCAGGAGGCGCAGGTATTGGTCGATGCTGCCATTGCCTGAGGCTGTGGCGATTCAATGATTCGGGGGCGCGAAACGCCCCCGAATGGCAGAGATGAAGTCGATCCAGCATGCCGGGGCGCGCAGGCCCCTGACGGCGCAGCCCAAGCCGCCGCGGTGTCGGTGCTGGCCAAGCCTATCGCCAGCAGCAGGCCGGCCAACAGCGTTGTAGTCTTCTTCATCGAGGCCTCGTCGGTAGCCGTTCCTTGGGTCCGGGCAAGTGTAGACGACGAGGCCCACGGGCCTGGCGGGCCCGCGTCAGACGCGGAACTGGTCCATCAGCCCCTGCTGCTGGTTGGCCAGGCTGTTGAGCGACTGGCTGACCCGCGCCGACTCGTTGGCCTGCCCGGAGAGCGACTCGGTGACGTCGCGGATGGTCGCGACGTTCCTGTTGATCTCCTCGGCCACTGCGCTCTGTTCCTCGGCCGCCGAGGCGATCTGCAGGTTCATGTCGGTGATCACCGTCACCGCCTGGCCAATGCGCTGCAATGCGGTGACCGCCTGGCCGACCTGCTCGACACCGCCCTGGGCCTGGCGGTGGCTGTTGTTCATGGCGCCGACCACCTCGCGGGTGCCGGCCTGCAAGGCCTCGATGACCTGACGGGTTTCCTCCACCGACTCCTGGGTACGCCGCGCCAGGTTGCGTACCTCGTCGGCGACCACGGCGAACCCACGCCCGGCCTCGCCGGCGCGGGCGGCTTCGATGGCGGCGTTGAGCGCCAGCAGGTTGGTCTGCTCGGCGATCGAGCGGATCACCTCCAGCACCGAACCGATCTTCTCGCTGTTGTGCGCCAGGCCCTCGACCTGGGTCATGGCGCTGCTCATGTCGGCGGCCAGGGTGTCGATGCTGCGGGTGGTGCTGTCGATCACCGCCAGCCCCTCGCGAGTGGCCTGGTCGGCGTCACGGGCCGCCTGCGCGGCCTGGGAGGCGCTGCGGGCGACGTCCTGGGCGGTGGCGCTCATCTCATGGGAGGCGGTGGCCACCTGGTCGACCTGGCGGTACTGTTGCTCCATGCCGGCGCTGGTCTGGGTGGCGATGGCCGAGGACCGGTCGGCAGTGCCACGGGCGGCCTGCACCGAGCGTTTCACTTCGGCGATGGTCGGCTGCAGCTTGTCGAGGAAACGGTTGAACCAGCCGGCCAGCTCGCCTAGCTCGTCGCGCTTGTCGTAGGCCAGGCGGCGGGTCAGGTCGCCTTCGCCGCTGGCGATATCCTTGAGCATGGCGGCAACGTCGAGGATCGGCCGGGTCACCCCGCGGGCCATCAGCCAGATCAGCAGCAGGCCGGCGAGCGCCGCCGCCAGGCCCAGGCCGAGCTCGAGCAGGGTGCCGCTGGTGTTGAGGGCATCGAGCTCCTGCTCGAGCGCCTCGGCCGGCCCGGCCAGGGCGCTTTGTGGTACGTCGAGCAGCACGCCCCATGGCCGGGCACCAGGAATCGGCGCGAAGGCGGCCAGCACTTTCAGGCGCTGCTGGTCGGCCAGCACCTGCAGCTTGCCGTCGGCGAGCCTGCGCACCAGCTCGGCGCCCTGGGCCGGGTCGGCTTGCTCGAGGCGCTGGGCCAGCTTGCTGGCATCTGCGCTGTAGCCGGCCAGCAGGCCTGCGGGGCTGAGGATGCCGACCGTGGTGCGGCCTTCGTAGAGGCTGCGGCTGGCGGCCTGGCTCAAGGCCTGCAGGCTGTTGAGGTTGATGTCCACGGAGAGGGTGGCGATCACCTTGTCGGCCACCATCAGTGGGAACACGATGCTGGTCATCAGCACCTGCTGGCCATCGATCTGGTAGAAGTATGGCTCGATCACGCAGACCTTGCGGGTACTGCGCGGGCAGGCCCACCAGCTGTTGAGCGGCTCGCCGCTGGGGCCGACCTCGGTGTTGGCCAGGTCTTGCTCGGGCAGGGCCATGGCGGTCAGTTGGCCGGCGCGCGGCTGCGACCAGTAGAGGGAGAAGCGCCCGGTCTCGTTGCTGCCCAGTTCGCTCTGGCCGGTGAACAGGTCGTCCTTGCCGTCCAGGGCGCCTTGTTCGAACACCAGGGACAGGCCGAGTAGATCAGGGTTGGCCTGCAGGGCAGTGCGCACCTGGCGGGTGAGGTCTTCGCGCAAGTCGTAGGCGTCGAGGAAACGCTTTTCGGCCTGTTCGCGCAGGAACAGCACCTGGCGGGCGAAGCCAGCCCCGTACTGGTAGGCATCCATGAACTGGCGGCTGATGTTCAGGGCCTGCACCTCGCCTTGCGACGCGATGCGCGCCTGGGCCGCCTCGCCGAGCATCTGCATGCTGCTTGCCTTGACCAGGTCGGAGCTGTGCGCCATGCGGTACAGCGAAAGGCCGACCAGCAAGGTGACGATGCCCGCCAGGCACAGGCCGGCGAGCAGGGTGATCTTCCACTGGATGGACAGTTGTCGCAAAGGCATTGGGCGAATCCCTTGTAATAGGTCTTGGGGTGAACAGTGTTTCGGCAGGATGGGCATTTTCTTTATTCAAACGTTCAATTGAATCACCCCGGCTTGCTGCCCTGTTGCGGCGCAGAGGGCTTTGACATCCGCCGGCCGCTGCTTCAGAGTGTGCGCCCTTCATAACAACATCCCCACGCCCGGCCGCTGCCTGCCCGTAGCCTGTCGCCGGTGCGCCCGCTTTTTGTCTGTCGCAACGAGGTAACCCACACCATGAATGCAGTCATTGCCGCGGTCGGCATCATGCTGATATTGAGCCTGTCCCGCGTGCATGTGGTCATCGCCCTGATCGTCGGCGCACTGGTCGGTGGCTTGGTCGGCGGCCTAGGCACCGAGGGCACGCTCAAGGCCTTCAACAGTGGTTTGGGCGGTGGCGCCACGGTGGCGCTGTCGTATGCGTTGCTGGGTGCGTTCGCGGTGGCCATCGCCAAGTCGGGCCTGGCCCATGCCCTGGCGGATCGTGCCCTGGCGGTGATCGACCGCCAGGGGCATGCCAATGGCAGCTCGCTCAAGTGGCTGCTGATCGGCCTGATGCTGGTGGTAGCGGTCTCGTCGCAGAACATCCTGCCGATCCACATCGCCTTCATCCCGCTGCTGGTGCCGCCACTGCTGTACGTGCTGACCCGCTTGCGCATCGACCGCCGGCTGATCGCCTGTGTGATCACCTTCGGCCTGATCACCCCGTACATGTTCCTGCCGGTAGGCTTCGGCAACATCTTCCTCAACGAGATCCTGCTGGCCAACGTCAGCCGCGCGGGCGTGGATGTCAGCGGGGTCAACGTCACCCAGGCCATGGCCATCCCCGCCGCGGGCATGCTCGTGGGCCTGCTGCTGGCGGTGTTCTTCAGCTACCGTCGCAAGCGCGACTACGACCTGGCGCGCATCGAGCAGGTCGAGCAGGTCAGCGTGCGCTACAACCCCCTGACCCTGCTGGTGGCGGGCGCGGCCATCGCCGCGGCGTTCATCATCCAGCTGTGGCTGGACTCGATGATCATCGGCGCCATGGTGGGCTTCCTGATCTTCTCGCTGTCGGGCATCGTGCGCTGGAAGGACACCGACGACCTGTTCACGGAAGGCATGAAGATGATGGCCATGATCGGCTTCATCATGATCGCGGCCTCGGGTTTCGCCGAGGTGATGAAGGCCACCGGCGAGGTGAAGAGCCTGGTGGAGGCGTCGGCGCGGTGGATCGACCACAGCAAGGGCATCGGCGCCTTGCTGATGTTGTTGGTGGGGCTGCTGGTGACCATGGGGATCGGCTCATCGTTCTCCACGGTGCCGATCCTGGCGGCGATCTTCGTGCCGCTGTGCGTGCAACTGGGCTTCGATCCGCTGGCCACCGTGTGCATCGTCGGCACCGCCGGGGCGCTGGGCGACGCCGGTTCGCCCGCTTCGGACTCGACCTTGGGGCCGACCTCGGGGCTCAATGTGGATGGGCAGCATCACCACATCTGGGACACCGTGGTGCCGACCTTCATCCACTACAACCTGCCGTTGCTGGCCTTCGGGTGGTTGGCGGCGATGGTGCTCTGAGGTATCGAGCCCATTGGGGGCGCGAAGCGGCCCCAGTATCGAAAAGGCTCAGCCCTTGTCCGGGAGCGGCGAGATACGGTTGAGGACGGTGCCGCCGTCCTTGCTGCGGGTCAGGTAGACGGGCAGTACCTGGGGCAGGTTGTCCACCAGCCGGTGCACTTCGCGGGTGTTGTACACGCCACTGACGCGCAGCTTGCCGGTGTTGTCGTCGGCCAGTTGCAGCGGCTTGTCCAGGTAGCGGTTGATCACCGGCAGGGCCTGGCTCAGGCTGAGGTTGTCGAGGATGAGCTTGCCGTTGCGCCAGGCCAGGTCGTTGCCGTAGTCGCCGCTCTGCGCAAGGGTCGGCTCGAAGTCGCCGGCATGGTAGCTGGCCTGCATGCCGGGGCCGAGGCGGTAGCCGCCGTCGCTGCCATTGCTGCTGACCAGCACCGAGCCTTCCACCAGGGTCACCTCGACCTGGTCCTGATACTTCCAGACGTTGAACTGGGTACCGGTGACCCGCGTCTGGCCATGCCCGGCGCGGACGATGAACGGGTGCGCGCTGTCATGTTCGACCTTGAAGAACGCCTCGCCCTTGATCAGGGTGACCTGGCGCTGGTCCTTGTAGTTCAGGTAGCGCAGCTCGGTATTGAGGTTGAGCTCGACCACGCTGCCATCGCCCAGCGTTACCTGGCGCACCTGGTCGGTGCTTTCGAAATGCTGGTAGCGATTGGGCACCCAGCCTTGTTCCCAGCCCACCCAGCCGGCCAGGGGCAAGGCGAGCAGGGCGATCGCCGCGGCGCAGGCGAACGGGCGCCAGTTGCGCTGCCGGGCGCGGGGCTTGAGCTTGGTCACGGTCGCGCTGCGTGGCAGCAGGTCGGCGGTCTGCCAGATGTCCAGCATCGCCTGGTATTCCTCGAGGTGCCGCGGGTCGGCCGCCAGCCACTGGGCGAATGCCGCCTGCTCGGCGTTCGTGCAGTCATCGGCATGCAGGCGCATGCACCAATGGGCGGCGGCGTCGGTGATGGCATCGTCTGGAGTGGGGGTGAAGCGGTCGTGGTTCATTGCGGCTCCCGGTTTTGCGCATTCTACCCCTGCGAAGGGGCTGCGAGAACCGAGATAATGGCGAATGACTATCAAATGTGCGTTTTTTCGTCTGAATAAAGGGCCGGTTCTGACACTCAACCGGCCCAATCCCGCACAGCCCGAGTTCAGAACTGCCCTGGCGCCATGCCATAGAGGCTGGCGCTACCGGCCTGGATGCTGGCTTCCAGCGCCAGGCTGCGCGGCAGCAGGCGCTGGAAGAAGAACTCGGCACAGGCCAGCTTGGCACCAAGGAACGCCGGATCCTCGTCGAGCTTGCGCTGGGCTATGGCCGCCATACGTGCCCACAGGTAGGCGTAGGCGGTCAGGCCGAACAGGTGCAGGTATTCCACTGCCGTGGCGCTGACCAGGTTGACGTCCCGAGGCGCCTGCTCCAGCAGCCATTGGCTGGTGCGCTCCAGACGCACCAGGGCCTCCAGCAGGGCATCGCGGTGCAGTGGGGCGTCGACACAGAAGGCCCGGACCTCGCTGGTGAAGGCGAACAGGGCCTGGCCGCCGTCGGCAAGGACCTTGCGCCCCAGCAGGTCGAGGGCCTGGATGCCGTTGGTGCCTTCGTAGATCTGCGCGATACGCACGTCGCGCACCCGCTGCTCCTGCCCCCATTCACGGATATAGCCGTGGCCGCCGAATACCTGCTGGCCGAGCACGCAGCTTTCCAGGCCGTTGTCGGTGAAGAACGCCTTGGCCACCGGAGTCAGCAGGGCCACCTGGCGTTGGGCGCGCTCACGCTCGCCGACGTCCTCGGCGTAGCGAGACAAGTCCAGTTGCTGGCCGACATAGGCGGCGAAGGCACGGCCGCCTTCGGTGAGCGCGCGCATGGTCAGCAGCATGCGCCGTACATCGCCGTGGTGGATGATCGGGTCGGCGATCCCGTCGCGTACCTGCGGTCCTGCGGCGGCCCGGCTTTGCAGGCGTTCGCAGGCGTAGCGCGCGGAGCTCTGGTACGAGGCCTCGGCGCAGCCGAGGCCCTGGATGCCGATGGACAGGCGCTCGTAGTTCATCATGGTGAACATCGCCGCCAGGCCGCGGTTCGCTTCGCCGACCAGGTAGCCGGTGGCCGCGTCGAAGTTCATCACGCAGGTGGCCGAGGCCTTGATACCCATCTTGTGTTCGATCGAGCCGCAGTGCGCCCCATTGCGCGCGCCCAGGCTACCGTCCGCCTCGACCAGGTACTTGGGCACCAGGAACAGCGAGATGCCCTTGGGGCCGGCCGGCGCGTCCGGCAGCCTGGCCAGCACCAGGTGGACGATGTTCTCGGTCAGGTCCTGCTCGCCGCCGGTGATGAAGATCTTGCTGCCACTGATGCGGTAACTGCCATCGACCTGGGGTTCGGCACGGGTGCGGATCAGGCCCAGGTCGGTGCCGGCCTGGGGCTCGGTCAGGCACATGGTGCCCGCCCACTGGCCGCTGTACAGCGGCGCCAGGAAGGTGGCCTTCAAGGCCTCGTCGGCATGGGCATCGATGGCCAGGCAAGTGCCGGCGCTCAGCGCCGAATACAGGCTGAAGCTGCAATCGGCGGCGTAGAGCATCTCCTCGAACAGCACGGCGAGCATCTTCGGCATGCCCATGCCGCCGTACTCGGGGTTACCGCCCAGGCCAACCCAGCCGCCTTCGCGGTAGGTCCGCCAGGCCTCGCGGAAACCGTCGGGGGTGGTCACCTGGCCGGCCTCGAAGTGCACGCCCTGTTCGTCGCCGTTGCGGCTGAGCGGGGCGATCAACTGGCCGGTGATCTTCGCTGCCTCTTCGAGGATGGCGTCGGCGGTGTCGGCATCGACCCGCTCGGCCAGCGCCGGCAGGCGGGCCCACAGGGCTTGGGCATCGAACAGGTCATGGAGAACGAAGCGCATGTCGCGCAAGGGGGCCGTGTACTGGGTCATCTGGGAGCTCTCGAATGCAAGGGAGGAATCCGCGGCGCAGGGTCGCCCACCCTGGTAGGGGGGCGACATGGCCGGTGAGGCAGGCGTTGGGGTCAGAGGGCCCTGGCCTGGTCGCGCAGGAGGTACTTCTGGATCTTGCCGGTGGAGGTCTTGGGCAGCTCACCGAAGACCACCGTCTTCGGCACCTTGAAACCGGCCAGGTGCTCGCGGCACCAGGCGATGATGTCCGCCTCGCGGGTGGCGCCGTGGCCGGGCTTGAGGGCGACGAAGGCGCAGGGCGTCTCGCCCCATTTCTCGTCCGGGCGGGCCACCACAGCTGCCTCGAGGACAGCCGGATGCCGGTAGAGGGTATCTTCGACCTCGAGGGTGGAGATGTTCTCGCCCCCGGAGATGATGATGTCCTTGAGCCGGTCCTTGATCTCGACATAGCCGTCGGCATGCCACACGGCCAGGTCGCCGGTGTGGAACCAGCCGCCGCGGAAGGCCTCGGCGGTGGCCTCGGGGTTCTTCAGGTAGCCCTTCATCACCGTGTTGCCACGCATGAAGATCTCGCCCAGGGTGTTGCCATCGCGGGGCACCGGCTGAAGGGTCTGCGGATCGGCGACCATCAGGCCATCGAGGGTCGGGTAGCGCACACCCTGGCGCGACTTGATCCGTGCTCGCTGCTCCAGGGGCTGGTCGTCCCATTCGGCGTGCCAGGCGCACACGGTCACCGGGCCGTAGACCTCGGTCAGGCCGTAGGTATGGGTGAGCTGGATGCCCATTTCCTCCACCGCGCCGATCACCTTGGCCGGTGGTGCGGCGCCGGCGACCATGGCCTGCACTGGATGGTCGATGGCCGCCTTGTCGGTCTCGGGCATGTTCACCAGGGCATTGAGCACGATGGGCGCGCCGCACAGGTGAGTGACCCGGTGCTCGCGGATGAGGGTGAGGATCTTCTGCGGGTCGACCCGGCGCAGGAACACATGGGTGCCAGCCAGGGCGGTGATGGTCCAGGGGTAGCACCAGCCGTTGCAATGAAACATCGGCAGGGTCCACAGGTACACCGGGTGATGGCCCATGGCCCAGGTGATCTGGTTGCCCAGGGCATTGAGGTAGGCGCCGCGATGGTGGTAGACCACGCCCTTGGGGTTACCGGTGGTGCCGGAGGTGTAGTTCAGCGAAATGGCCTGCCATTCGTCCTCCGGCCATTCCCAGGCGAACGCCGGGTCGCCCTCGGCGAGCAGGGCCTCGTAGTCCAGCTCGCTGACCGCGCGGCCTTCGCCGTACTCCGGGTCGTCCACGTCGACCACCAGGGGCGGGTGTTCGAGTAGGGCGAGGGCGGCTTCGATCACGGCGTGGAACTCGCGGTCGGTGATCAGCACCTTGGCCTCACCGTGCTGCAGCATGAAGGCGATGGCTTCGGCATCCAGGCGCACGTTCAGGGTGTTGAGCACCGCGCCGATCATCGGCACGGCGAAGTGCGCCTCGAGCATCGCCGGGATATTCGGCAGCATCACCGCCACCGTGTCGCCACGGCCGATGCCACGTCCGGCCAGGGCGCTGGCCAGGCGGCAGCAGCGCTCGTAGGTCTGGCGCCAGTCGCGGCGCAGGGCACCGTGGATCACTGCCGGGTAATGACCGTACACCCCGGCGGTGCGTTCGATGAAGCTCAGCGGCGTGAGGGCGACATGGTTGACAGGGGCGGGCATCAGGCCCTGGGAGAAGATCGACATGCGGTGGTCCTGTAGGGGAGGCAGGCGCAGCCTGTGCGCATGGCCCCCGGTGGCTGATTGTTAGCTCTGATCAGGGTGGGGAGCGCGCGTGGGCGCCGCTTCCCCTGTCGCATTTTTAAGCGAACCGCTATGGTAGATGGAATATCGACTATAGCAATATAGTAAAACTACTATAAGAACGAGCCCGAAACCGTGGACAAGCACCTATCCCCCTTGCTCGCCAAGGATCCCCAACCCAGCCTGCTGCTGGCGCCCGATGCCCGTCCGCTGGCCCTCAACGCGGCCCTGCAGGCGCTGATCGAAGCGGGGCCGCCGCTGGCGCGCTGGTTGCCGGCCAACAGCGCGGCGCTGGTGCGTGCCTGCCTGCGCCAGGGGCGGGCCATCGCTGAGGTGGAGGCCGAGCAGGGCGAGCGCATCCTGCTGTGGACCTTCATCCCCGACGACCGCGGCCAGCAGGTGCTGGCCCGCTGCCGCGACGCCAGCGAGGAGCGCCACGGCGCCCGCGAGGCCAGCCGAGCCCGGCGCCTGTACCGCTTGATCATCGAGAACACCACCGACCTGATCTCCCGGCACAGCCCCGATGGCCGCTTCCTCGATGCCTCGCCCGCGGCATTTCGCCTGCTCGGCCTGTGGCCGGAGCAACTGCGCGGCATGCCGGTCCGAGCCTTGCTCCATCCCCGCGAGCGGCGCCAGGCCCTGCAGCAGGCCGCTGCCGCCCTGGACCAGGATGGCTACCACACCATGACCTGCCGGGTCCGTCATGCCGCTGGCGGCTATCGCTGGTTCGAGATCGCCAGCCGGGCCATCCGCGAGACCTACACCGGCGCGGTGGTGGAGATCGTCAGCGTGTCCCGCGACATCAGCCTGCGCATCGAGGCCCAGGAGAGCCTGGCCCATGGTGCCCGGGTGGCCACCCTTGGCGAACTGGCGTCGGGCATCGCCCATGAGATCAACCAACCGCTGGCGGCGGTGGTCAACTACGCCAACGCCAGCCAGCGCTACCTGCAAGGGCTGGAACGCGACCCGCAGGCCCGCGAGCGGGTCGGCCAGGGGCTGCAGCGCATCATCGAGCAGGCTACCCATGCCGCCGAGGTCATCCGCCGCTTGCGGGCCTTTCTGCGCAAGGGACCGCGACACTTGCAGGCACTCGACATCGTCGAGGTGGCCGGCGAGGCGATGCGCCTGTGCGCCTGGGAGGCGGCGCGTGAGCAGGTCAGCATCGAGCTGCGCATGAGCGGGACCTTGCCGAGCGTGCATGCCGACCGCGTGCTGCTGGAGCAGGTACTGCTCAACCTGCTGCGCAATGCCATCGACGCCAACCGCGAGCGGCACGATGGCAAGCCCTCGCGTATCCTGCTGGGCGCCGTGCGCCAGGGCGACTGGCTGCAGGTGGAGGTCGCCGACCAAGGGCCGGGCGTGGCTGCCGAGCGTCTGGACGAGATCTTCACGCCGTTCACCACCAGCAAGGCGGACGGCCTGGGGCTCGGCCTGAGCATGAGCCGCAGCATCGTCGAGGGTTTCGGTGGCAGCCTGCAGGCGCGGCCGGGCGAGGCGGGCGGCTTGGTGTTGTGCTGCCGCCTGCCGGCGAACAAGGGATGAGGGAGGGTGAAGGTGCAAGCGAAGGTCTATGTGGTCGATGACGACCAAGGCATGCTCGATTCGACGGTCTGGCTGCTGGAGTCGGTGGGGCTGTGTGCGCTGCCGTTCACCAGCGGCCAGGCGTTCCTGGACGCCTGCGACGACCGGGGGCCGGCCTGCGTGCTCCTGGATGTGCGCATGCCTGGCCTGGGCGGGCTGGCGGTACAGGAGGCGTTGCGCGAGCGTGGGCGGCGGATCCCGGTGATCTTCGTCAGCGGGCACGCCGATGTGCCCATCGTGGTCCGTGCCTTCAAGGCCGGGGCCTGCGATTTCATCGAGAAACCCTACAACGACCAGTTGCTGCTCGACAGTGTCCAGGCGGCCTTGGGCCACGCTCGCCGCGAGCACCAGGGCAGCGAGGCGCTGGCCGCCGTGCAGGCGCGCATCGATGGGCTGACGCCGCGCGAGCGGGATGTGTTCATCCCGTTGGCCCAGGGCCTGAGCAACCGCGAGATCGCCGAGCAGCTCGGGGTCAGCGTCAAGACCGTGGACCTGTACCGGGGGCGGGTGATGAAGCGCATGCAGGCGGCAAGCCTGGCGGAGCTGGTGGGGATGGCGATTGCCTGTGGGCAGGTGCAGGCGCTGGGCTTGGCGGCTGCCCGGGTGGTTTGAGTAGCCACCTAATAAAGGTTTTGACATTCACTGCCTAGGCAGTAATATTTTTACACAATTGTTCGAGCCGACCCCGATGTCCCATTTCACCCCGGAAAATTTCCAGAGCTGCACCCTCGGCATGCTGCTGGGCCGTGCCACGTTGTTGAAGGACCGCATCCTCGATTCGCACCTGGAGGCCGACGGCATCACCGCCGCGCAGTTCAAGGTGTTGATCATCGTCGCCCAGTACCAGGTGGACACCCCGGCCGAGCTGTGCCGCTACCTGGGCCTGGACAGCGGCTCGATGACGCGCATGCTCGACCGCCTCGAGCAGAAGGGGCTGGTCCTGCGCAATCGCTGCCCGCAAGACCGTCGCCAGGTGCGCCTGGCCTTGACCCGCGAGGGCCAGCGCCTGGCCGATCGCCTGCCGCAGATCGGCGCGGCATCGATGAACGAGCTGCTCGGCGTGCTGCAACCGGAAGAACTCAAGACCCTCGAAGGCCTGTTGGCCAAGGTGCTGATCAGCGCCGGCGACCCCCTGACGATCCGCCGCTTCGGCGATCGTTGATCCCTGTCACGATTCATCCAAGGTACCGTCATGGCCACTCCCGTCGACACCACCTCCACCAGCGCGACGCCTGAAGCCTCGCGCAAGCGCAAGACCTGGCTGCTGGGCCTGTTGCTCGTGCTGGTTCTTGCCGGCGCCGCCACCTGGGCCTGGTACGCCCTGGTCGGGCGTTGGCACGAGAGCACCGACGACGCCTACGTCAACGGCAACGTGGTGGAAATCACTCCCCTGGTGACCGGCACCGTCACCAGCATCGGTGCCGACGATGGCGACCTGGTCCACGCCGGCCAGGTGCTGTTGCGCTTCGACCCGGCCGACAGCGAGGTCGCCCTGCAATCGGCCGAGGCCAGGCTGGCGCGCACCGTACGCCAGGTGCGTGGCCTGTACAGCAACGTCGATGCCCTCAAGGCCCAGGTACAGACCCGCCAGGCCGAACTGAAGAAGGCCCGGGAAAACTACCAGCGGCGCAAGGTGCTGGCCGACAGCGGGGCGATCGCCGCCGAGGAGCTTTCCCATTCCCGCGACGACCTGAGCGCCGCCCAGAGCGCCCTGGACAATGCCCGTCAGCAGCTCAGCACCAGCACTGCGCTGGTCGACGACACCGTGGTCTCCTCGCATCCCGAGGTCATGGCCGCCGCCGCCGACCTGCGCCAGGCCTACCTCGACCACGCTCGCACCACCCTGGTGGCGCCGGTGACCGGCTACGTGGCCAAGCGCACCGTGCAACTGGGTCAGCGCCTGCAGCCGGGTACCGCGACCATGGCGGTGATCCCCCTGGACCAGGTGTGGATCGACGCCAACTTCAAGGAAACCCAGCTGCGCGACATGCGCATCGGCCAGCCGGTGGAGGTCACCGCCGACCTCTACGGCAGCGCCGTGAAGTACAGCGGCACCATCGACAGCCTCGGCGCCGGTACCGGCAGCGCCTTCGCCCTGTTGCCAGCGCAGAACGCCACCGGCAACTGGATCAAGATCGTCCAGCGGGTGCCGGTACGTATTCACCTCGACCCCCAGCAACTCAAGGCGCACCCGCTGCGCATCGGCCTGTCCACCGTGGTCGAGGTCGACCTGCACGACCAGAGTGGCCCGGCCCTGGCACAGCAACCGCCGCAGCAGGCCAGCTACACCACTCAGGTGTATGACCGCCAACTGGTCGAGGCCGACCACCTGATCGCCCGGCTGATCCACGAGAACAGCGCGTCCGGCAAGACGGCCCAGCGATGAGCGACAACGCACCCGCCCAGTTCACGCCGCCGAGCCTGCTGCTGACCACCATCGGCCTGTCGCTGGCGACTTTCATGCAGGTGCTCGACACCACCATCGCCAACGTGGCCTTGCCGACCATCTCCGGCAACCTGGGGGTGAGCTACGAGCAGGGCACCTGGGTGATCACCTCGTTCGCCGTGAGCAACGCCATCGCCTTGCCGCTGACCGGTTGGCTGAGCCGGCGTTTCGGCGAGGTGAAGCTGTTCATCTGGGCCACGCTGCTGTTCGTGCTCGCCTCGTTCCTGTGCGGCATCGCCCAGTCGATGCCCGAGCTGGTGGCCTTCCGTGTGCTCCAGGGGGTGGTGGCAGGCCCGCTGTATCCGATGACCCAGACCTTGCTGATTGCGGTATACCCGCCGGCCAAGCGGGGGATGGCCCTGGCCCTGCTGGCCATGGTCACGGTGGTGGCGCCGATCGCAGGGCCGATCCTCGGCGGCTGGATCACCGACAGCTACAGCTGGCCATGGATCTTCTTCATCAACGTGCCTATCGGCCTGTTCGCCGCCGCCGTGGTGCGCCAGCAGATGCGCGCGCGGCCGGTGCTCACCAGCCGTCAGCCGATGGACTACATCGGCCTGCTGACCCTGGTCATCGGCGTCGGTGCGTTGCAGGTGGTGCTGGACAAAGGCAATGACCTGGACTGGTTCGAGTCGTCGTTCATCGTCGTTGGCAGCCTGATATCGGTGGTGTTCCTGGCGATCTTCGTGATCTGGGAGCTGACTGACCGCCATCCAGTGGTCAACCTGCGGCTGTTCGTGCACCGTAACTTTCGCATCGGCACGTTGGTGCTGGTAGGTGGCTATGCGGGGTTCTTCGGCATCAACCTGATCCTGCCGCAGTGGCTGCAGACGCAGATGGGCTACACCGCCACCTGGGCGGGCCTGGCGGTGGCGCCGATCGGCCTGTTGCCGGTGCTCATGTCGCCCTTCGTCGGCAAGTACGCCCACCGATTCGACCTGCGCCTGCTGGCGGGGCTGGCGTTCCTGGCGATCGGCACCAGTTGCTACATGCGGGCCGGCTTCACCAGCGAGGTGGACTTCCAGCACGTGGCACTGGTGCAGTTGTTCATGGGGATCGGTGTGGCGCTGTTCTTCATGCCGACCTTGAGCATCCTGTTATCGGACCTGCCGCCCCACCAGATCGCCGATGGCTCGGGCCTGGCCACGTTCCTGCGCACCCTTGGCGGCAGCTTCGCCGCCTCGCTGACCACCTGGATCTGGATTCGCCGGGCCGACCAGCACCATGCCTACCTGAGCGAGAACATCAGCCAGTACGACCCGGCCACCCGTCATGCGCTGGAGCAGTTGGGTGGGGCGAACCCGCAGAGCTACGCGCAGCTGGAGCAGATCCTCAACGGGCAGGCGTACATGATGTCGACGGTGGACTACTTCACCCTGATGACCTGGATATTCGCCGGCCTGATCCTGCTGGTATGGCTGGCGCGTCCGCCGTTCACGGCCAAGGCCGGGCCGGCTTCGGCGGGGCATTGAGCCGGTGAGCGCCCTTTAGGGGCGCTGCCCCGCCGGCATTCACAATCGGGCGCTTTTCCCCTATTGTCGAAGGTTCATTCCCAGGCAATTGGCAGGCTCATGGAGAAAGTCATCGTGATCACCGGTGCCAGCCGTGGCATCGGCGCCGCCACCGCGTTGCTGGCGGCCAGGCAAGGTTACCGTATCTGCATCAACTACCACGCCGACGACCAGGCCGCCGAACAGGTGCTCGGCCAGGTCCGCGCGCTGGGTGCCATGGCCATCGCCGTGCGTGCCGACGCCAGCGTCGAGGATGAGGTGATGCAACTGTTCCACCGTGTCGACCAGGAGCTCGGCCCGGTCACCGCGTTGGTCAACAACGCCGGCACCATCGGCCAGCAGAGCCGGGTCGAGGAAATGTCCGAGTTCCGCCTGCTCAAGGTGATGAAGTCCAACGTGGTCGGCCCGATGCTGTGCGCCAAGCATGCCCTGCTGCGCATGGCCCGGCGCCATGGCGGCCAGGGCGGCGGCATCGTCAACGTGTCGTCGGTGGCCGCGCGTCTCGGGGCGCCCAACGAATATGTCGACTACGCGGCCTCCAAGGGCGCACTGGACACCTTCACCATCGGCCTGGCCAAGGAAGTGGCGGGCGAGGGCGTGCGGGTCAACGGCGTGCGGCCGGGTTACATCCATACCGGTTTCCATGCCCTGAGCGGCGATCCCGAGCGGGTGGCCAAGCTCGAGCCGGGGCTGCCCATGGGGCGTGGCGGGCAACCCGAGGAAGTGGCAGAGGCGATCCTCTGGCTGCTGTCGGACAAGGCGTCCTATGCCACCGGCAGCTTCATCGAGCTGGGGGGCGGGCGCTAGTGTCCTGTCTCGGGAATACGCTGTTCGCTTTTGGCGGCGTCTTGGGCGCCCGGCCGGCGTTGCCACTGCTCGCCATAGCCCTGCTATGACTCGTCGCGGCGCCTTGGCCGAACACCCAAGCCACTCGCCAAAAGAGAACGTATTTCCGAGACAGGACACTAGGGCGTTTTGGGGGCGCTGTCAGCCGAACGTTCCCTGTGCCCCAGCGCAGCCCGAAGGGTCGTGTAATCCCTGCTGTCAAAACGATCGTGCGATCCGCCCCAGGGTTGCCATCGCCTGCTCCGCGCCATCGCTCCAGGGGCTGCCATAGTTCAGGCGGATGCAGTTGCCAAAGCGCCGGGTGGGCGAGAAGATCGGCCCCGGGGCGATACTGATACCCTGGGCCAGGGCCATGTGGAACAGCTTGAGCGCATCCATCCGTTCGGGCAGCTCCAGCCACAGGAAGTAGCCGCCTGTGGGCTGGCTGACCCGGGTCTGGGCCGGCAGGTGGCGGGCGATGGCGGCGAGCATGCTGGCCTGTTGCCCTTCCAGGGCGTACCGCAACTTGCGCAGGTGACGGTCATAGCCGCCATGCTGCAGGTAGTCGGCGATCGCCGCCTGGGCTGGCATCGATGCACACAGCGAGGTCATCAGCTTGAGCCGCTCGATCTTGCGGGCGAAGCGTCCGGCGGCCACCCAGCCGATGCGGTAGCCCGGTGCGAGGCTCTTGGCGAAGGAGCCGCAGTGCATCACCAGGCCTTCGCTGTCGAAGGCCTTGGCCGGCTTGGGCGCCTGCTGCGAGTAATAGAGTTCGGCGTAGACATCGTCCTCGATCAACGGCACCTGGTGGCGGCGCAGCAGCTCGACCAGTGCCTGTTTCTTCGCCTCCGGCATGCTGGCGCCCACCGGGTTCTGGAAGTTGGTCATGCACCACACGGCCTTGACCGGATGCTGCTCCAGGGCTTGCGCCAGGGCGTCCAGGTCCATGCCTTCGCGTGGTTGCACCGGGATCTCCACGGCCTTGAGCTTGAGCCGCTCCAGCACCTGCAGGCAGGCGTAGAAGGCCGGCGCCTCGATGGCCACCAGATCGCCAGGTTCGGTGACCGCCTGCAGACACAGGTTCAGGGCCTCCAGGGCGCCGTTGGTGATCAGCAGTTCCTCCATCGGCAACATCAATCCGCCAACCATGTAGCGCAGGGCGATCTGCCGGCGCAGTTGCGGGTTGCCCGGCGACAGGTCGCTGACCACCATGTGCGGGTCCATGGCCCGGCTGGCGCTGGCCAGGGAGCGTGCCAGGCGTTGCAGCGGGAACAGCCCCGGGCTGGGGAAGGCCGAGCCGAACGGCACGGTGTGCGGGTCCTTGATCGAGTCGAGGATGGAGAACACCAGGTCGCTGACGTCCACGTCGGTGGAGCCGCCGGCCGGCGCCAGGGCCTGGGGCTCGCTGAACTGGCGGGGCGCATGGGCATTGACGAAATAGCCCGAGCGCGGCCGGGCGCGGATCAGCCCACGGCGCTCGAGCAGGTAGTAGGCCTGGAACACCGTGGACGGGCTGACCCCGTGGGTTTGGCTGGCATAGCGTACCGATGGCACGCGCTGGCCCGGGCCGAGCACCCCGGAGCGGATCAGTTCGGCAATGTCGTCGGCGAATCGTTCGTAGCGTTTCATTGTGGCTGGGCCAGGCGGGGTGAAGGGCGTAGGAATGCCGCCCGGCCCAGGCAGTATGGGGTGTGCCCTGTTTTCAGTACAGACTCAGCTTGCGCGATGAAAACCGTATCAGATTGTCGCTAGATCACCGAGCCTGGCGTGCTGGCCTTCAGGTGCCGGCGGCTGTCCAGCGCGCCTGCGACGGTGAGGGCATCGGCCTCGGCTTCGGTGATCGGCACGCGCTGGCCGGCGAGCAGCGCCACGGACATGCGCAGTTGCTCGTCGGTGACGATCTCGATATCCGGGCCATCGCCCTCGATGCGCAGGTCTTCGCCGATCAGGGTGCAGCGGCGGGTGCTTTCGTCGATTTCAACGGGCATGGCGGGTTCCTCCTGGTGGCGGTCATTGGTTGTGACCGCGCAGGCATTGGGGTTGCTGCATCGTTCCGCTCGGCGGATCCGGTCGCACTCCCGGGTAGCGGTATGGTCAACGTCTTAAAGCCGTGCGGGCTCTTTCGCGGGCAAGCCCGCTCCCACATGGCCTTTGCAAACCGCATCATGTTGGCCGACTCGGAACCTGTGGGAGCGGGCCTGCCCACGAAGGGGCCCGCAACGGCGCTGGTGCGTTGCCCGATACGAGAGGGTTTCCATGGATATCTGGCCCACGGTATGGCAGGCCATTCAAGCCGAGTTCGCCGATATCGCCGACGAGCGCGAGGTCACGCAGATCCTCGTGCGCCTGCTGATGGCGGCGCTGCTGGGCGCGGTACTGGGCTTCGAGCGCGAGCACAAGGGCAAGTCCGCCGGCGTGCGCACCCATATGCTGGTGTCGCTGGGGGCTGCGTTGTTCGTGCTGGCGCCGAGCATGGCTGGGGCCGACGAACAGGCACTCAGCCGGGTGATCCAGGGGATCGTCGCCGGTATCGGTTTCCTCGGTGCCGGCACCATCCTCAAGGGCAACGGGCAGGACACCAGCCACGTGAAGGGGCTGACCACCGCCGCTGGGTTATGGATGACCGCTGCCATCGGTACCGCCGCCGGCATGGGCCGCGAGGCCACGGCGCTGATCAGTACGGTCATGGCACTGCTGGTGCTGGGCACCATGCCGCTGCTGGTGGACAAGCTGGAAGGGGAGAATGGGGAGAAGCAGGAGGAAGAGGAGGGCGGGAAGCACTGAGGGGAGCCGAAGCTCCCCTCAAAGCGTTGTTGCCTGCTCTTTTTATTATTGGAGACCGGCTTGTTGTTGTTTTTGTCAGCCCGTGCCTCGGTGTAGCGGGAGGCCCCCATCCGGGGCCAAGAGCAAACGTATTTTTTTGAGCGCTGACCTGCTTTCATCATTGCTGATCCGACCCTGACCGTCGCTACCTCGTGGTAGTTTTATTGTTCTGTGCCAGGTCGCGGGGGCATGCCCCCTGGAATGCATGTCTACTCCAAAAAAATCTGCTTGCTACGCCTCTGCCGTGTTGTTCTTGTTATGTCAGAGCCGTCATCTGTTGTTTTTATTGGGTGTCACGTTTTTGTTCTTGTTATGCCAGAAGATATAGCAGGTGCCGTGCCAACTTTTCTAATTCCTTTGAAATCAATAGCTTGCTGTGTTTGGCGAAAATCGCACCACCTGAAAATCTGTCGAATTGTTTCCCTGTTACCCGATTTTTCGCTGCCAGGTGTGTGGGCGGTAACACTCACCCACACCTATGTGACACCCGTATGACTCACTGCGCGCTGCGTGCCCGTGCCACCCGCGAGCCGTTGGCCCGGCCCAGCACGTCGCTGATGCGCTGGCCGGCGGCGATCAGCCGTTGCAGGTCGATGCCGGTGTCGATACCCAGCCCCTGCATCAGGTACACCACATCCTCGGTGGCCACGTTGCCGGTGGCACCCTTGGCATAGGGGCAGCCGCCCAGGCCCGCCACGGAGCTGTCGAACACCCGGATGCCTTCGAGCAGGCTGGCATAGACATTGGCCAGTGCCTGGCCATAGGTGTCGTGGAAATGCCCGGCCAGCCGCTCGCGCGGTACCTGCGCCGAGACCACCTCGAACAGGCGCCGGGCCTCGCCGGCGGTGCCGGTGCCGATGGTGTCGCCCAGCGACACCTCGTAGCAGCCCATGTCATGCAGGGCCCGGGCCACCGGGGCGACCTGCTTGGCGCTGACCTTGCCTTCATAAGGGCAGCCGAGTACGCAGGACACATAGCCGCGCACCTGGATGCCATGGCTACGTGCGGCCTCCATGATCGGTTCGAAGCGCTTGAGGCTGTCGCTGATCGAGCAGTTGATGTTGCGCTGGGAGAATGCCTCGGACGCAGCGGCGAACACCGCCACTTCCTTCACGCCCGCTGCCAGGGCGTCCTCGAAACCGCGCAGGTTGGGGGCCAAGGCCGCGTAGGTGACGCCGGGACGTTGCTGGATACCGGCGAACACCTCGGCGGAGCCGGCCATCTGCGGTACCCACTTGGGCGAGACGAAGCTGCCCACCTCGATATAGGAGAGCCCGGCCTCGCTGAGGTCGTCCACCAGGCGCACCTTGTCGGCGACGCTGATGGGCTGGGCTTCGTTCTGCAGGCCGTCGCGTGGGCCGACTTCGACCAGGCGGACGTTCTTGGGCAATGACATGGCGGGCTTCCTGTGGCGGGTCAACGGTTGGCGTTCTGCGTGTTCAAGGTGGCGGCCAGGGCCTGTTCGCAGCGCTCCTGGGCGGTGTCCAGCTCCAGGTGCATCTGCTGGATGTCGAGCATCTGCTGTTCCAGCTGGGCGCGGCGTTCGGCGATCTTCGCCAGCATGCTGTTGAGCTGCTTGAGGTTGCCGCTGCTGGGGTCGTACAGCTCGATCAGTTCGCGGCATTCGGCCAGGGAGAAGCCGATGCGCTTGCCGCGCAGGATGAGTTTCAGGGTGACCTTGTCACGTGCCGAGTAGATGCGCTCCAGGCCGCGGCGCTCCGGGCTCAGCAGACCCTGTTCCTCGTAGAAGCGGATCGCGCGGGTGGTGATGTCCAGTTCGCGGGACAGGTCGGAAATGCTGTAGGTCTGGCTGCTCATGCTCGGGCTCGAAAGAGGGTATGGCAGTAACCTAAATGCAGGTTGACGTATACGTCAAGCAGGCGCGTGCCGTGCCGACTGTCGATAACCCTTGGGCGTCTGCCCGCTCAGGCGCTTGAAGAAGCGCGCGAAGTAGGTCGGGTCGCTGAACCCCAGGCTGTCCGACAACTGGCCGATGCTCATGCGCGTATACACCAGGTTGCGCCGGGCCTCGAGCAACAGGCGCTGGTGCACGACCTGCAACGCGCTCTGCCCGGCCAGGTCCCGGCATAGCTGGTTGAGGCGCAGGCTGGAGACCCCCAGGCGGGCGGCGAAAGTGTCCACCGAGAGGTGCTCGCGGTAGTGCGCCTCGACCAGGCGCAAGTAGCGACCGAGCAGTTGCCGATCACGTTCGTCGCGGTTGCGCGGCAGTTGGCCGGACTGCTGGCGACGGCTGATCCAGACCATCAGCGCGGTCACCAGCGCCTGCAGCATCGCTGCCCGGGAGGGGGCGTTGCCCTGGTATTCCTGTTGCAGCGTGTCGATCAGGGCATGCAGCCGATGGCGGTCGCTGCCCAGCGGGTAGCAGGTGGCCGACGCCAGCACGGCCAGCGGTGCGCCCAGGCGTTGCTCCAGGTCCGCCACCAGCGCCGTGCCGAAGGTCAGGACATGCCCCTGGATATCGGCGCTGAAACGAAAACCATGCACGGTCAGCGGCGGCACCACCTGGATGGCCGCTTCGCAGATCTCGCTGCGCTTTCCCTCGATCTCCACCTGGGCCTGGCCGCGCTGCACGTACAGCAGCTGGAACAGCTCGGCGTGGCGATGGGGCTTGATCTCCCAGTGGTGCAGGCGGCTGCGTGCCGGGATCGACTCGCAGTGCAGCAGGTCGGTCCCCGGCCAGGCGTGGTTCTCGCCATAGAGCTGGAACAGCGGGACACCGGGGAGGCCCGACATCATGCGCGTACCTGTCCGTTAATCGAACACAATATGTAAAAGTGCAGGTAATCCATGGAATATCACACTTAATGGCCGGTTCTTGATCGTAAAAATGCAGGGGCAAACCCTAACAGCAGATGCCTGGTCACTGCCAGTCGCAGGCCGGCATCGACACGACGAGACAACAACAATGAAGACTCAGGTTGCAATCATCGGCGCCGGCCCGTCTGGCCTGCTGCTCGGCCAGCTGTTGCACAAGGCCGGTATCGACACGCTGATCCTCGAGCGCCAGACGCCCGACTACGTGCTCGGGCGCATCCGTGCCGGGGTACTGGAGCAGGGCACGGTCGAGCTGTTGCACGAGGCGGGGGTGGCCGCGCGCATGGCGCGTGAAGGGCTGGTCCACGAAGGGGTCGAGCTGCTGGTCGGCGGCCGTCGCCAGCGCTTGGATCTCAAGGCACTGACCGGCGGCAAGACGGTCATGGTCTATGGCCAGACCGAGGTCACCCGCGATTTGATGCAAGCTCGCCAGGAGAGCGGGGCGCCGATCATCTACTCGGCCAGCAACGTGCGACCCCATGGACTGGAAGGCGTGCATCCGTACCTGACGTTCGAGAAGGATGGCCAGGTGCATCGCGTCGACTGCGACTACATCGCCGGTTGCGACGGCTTTCACGGCGTGTCGCGCCAGAGCATCCCCGACGGTGTGCTCAAGCATTACGAACGGGTCTATCCGTTCGGCTGGTTGGGCCTGCTGGCCGATACGCCACCGGTCAACCACGAACTGATCTACGCCCACCACGAACGCGGTTTCGTACTGTGCAGCCAGCGCTCCCAGACCCGCAGCCGCTACTACCTGCAGGTACCGCTCGGCGAGCGGGTCGAGGACTGGAGCGACCAGCGTTTCTGGGACGAGCTCAAGACACGCCTGCCCGAGGACGTGGCGGCGCGACTGGTCACCGGCCCTGCGCTGGAAAAGAGCATCGCCCCGTTGCGCAGCCTGGTGGTCGAACCGATGCAGCATGGCCGGCTGTTCCTGGTCGGCGACGCCGCCCACATCGTCCCGCCCACCGGCGCCAAGGGCCTGAACCTCGCGGCCTCGGACGTGAACTACCTGTACCGGATCCTGGTCAAGGTCTATCGCCAGGGGCGTACCGACCTGCTGGCGCAGTACTCGCCGCTGGCCTTGCGGCGGGTGTGGAAGGGCGAGCGCTTCAGCTGGTTCATGACCCAGTTGCTGCATGATTTCGGCGAGCACAAGGATGACTGGGACCGGAAGATGCAAGAGGCCGACCGCGAGTATTTCCTGGGGTCGCCGGCTGGCTTGGCGAACATTGCCGAGAACTACGTGGGCTTGCCGTTCGAGGTGGTGGAGTAGGGCGGGGCTTGCCGGCGATGGGCGCGAAGCGGCCCTATCTCTCCAGCACTTGCACCATCTGCTGGTAACCCCGCTGCCGTGCATGCTCCAGCGCAGTGACACCATCCTTGTCGGCGATGGCCGGATCGGCCCCGGCGGCCAGCAGCCGGCGGACGATCTCCACATGGCGCGGGCCGCCATCGCCGAGGATCACCGCCTCCAGCAGGGCCGTCCAGCGCAGGCGGTTGAGGTGGTCCACGTCGACACCGGCGTCGATCAGCATCTGCACGGTCTGCACATGGCCGCGCTCGGCGGCGGGAATCAGCGCGGTACCGCCGTAGCGGTTGGTGCTCTCGAGGTCGGCGCCATGGTCCAGGGTCAGGCGCAAGATCTGGTCCAGGCCACGGGCGCCAGCATACAGGTAGGGGCTGTCGTGGATGTTGTCCTTGGCATTGACGTCGGCACCGGCCTCGATCAGCGCCTTGGCCGCCTGCACCTGGTTGGCCTGGGTCGCCACCAGCAACGCGGTGCGGCCCTGGGCATCGCGTGCCTCCAGGGGCGCGCCCTGGTCGAGCAATTGGGTGATGGCAGCTGTGTCGCCACGCTGGGCGGCCCCGTGCAGCCGGGTATCCAGGGCAGCGGCCCCGGCGTGGGCGACTAGGCTGGTGAACAGGGCAAGCAGAAGAACAGGCAGGCGCATGCGACGGGCTCCAAGGTGACGAGGCTTCATCCTAGGCAACCCGTGCAGCGGCTAGAAGTGAATTATCCGGATGACAGGCAGTGCGCTTTCGAATACCGGCCAGGCCGGTTGCCCGGCAGGGATGGCCGTGCTAGAAGTCAGGCTTGTCATTCAGAAGTTGAATGTGAACATGTCTATCAGCGTTAAATCGAATAGGGCCCTGTTCGACCTCGACCTGCTGCGCGCCATCGTCGTGGTGGCCGACTGCGGCAGCTTCACCACCGCAGCGGCGCGCTTGCACTCGACCCAGTCGACCATCAGCCAGAAAGTCCGCCGCCTGGAGGACATGGTTGGTCACCGCCTGCTGGTACGCGGCAACCGCGACGTGCTGCCCACCGACGCCGGCCAGACCCTGCTCGGTTACGCCCGGCACATGCTGGCGCTGAACGACCAGATGCTCGAGGCGCTGGCCGGGGCCATGGTCGGTGTGACCGTACGCCTGGGCGTACCCGAGGATTTCGTCGGCGGCCGTACCACCAATGCCCTGTCGGCGTTCAGCCGGCGCCATCCGCAGGTCAAGCTGGAAGTCACCAGCGGCCTGTGCCGCGACCTCAGCCAGGCCTACGACAACGGCGAGCTCGACCTGGTGCTGCTCAAGCAGCGGCGCAACAGCCGGGAGGGCGTAGCCTGCTGGCCGGAGCGCCTGCAATGGATCGACAGTGCGCGGATGCCGTCGTTCGAGCTCGACCCCATCCCCCTGGTGACCTTCCCCCCCCGTGGGCTGTACCGCGACGACATGATCACCGCCATCGAAGGCATGGGGCGGCGCTGGCGTATCAGTTTCACCAGTTCGAGCCTCAGCGGCATCCAGGCGGCTGTGGCCGATGGCATGGGCATCAGCCTGCTGCCGCCACGTGCCGCCACCGGTGAGCACCGGGTGCTGGGGGCCCAGCAAGGGCTGCCGGAGGTGGACAGCTACGAGATCGTCGTGGTGCACCGGCCGACGGCCGACGCGATGGTCAAGTCGCTGGCCGAGGTGCTCATGGAGCTGCTTGCGGCGCATGCGATCTGAGAACAGGTAGGAATTGGGGCCGCATAGCGGCCCCAAGACGGCTACAAAGGCTCAGGCCTGAACAGCGGCTTCTTCATCACCCCCTTGATCCAGACCACGGCGATCAACGACACCACCGCCAGCACCAGGCCCGCGGCGCCGAAGATCTGGGCGCTCATGTCCGGGCTGGGCGAGGCATTCCAGATCGCGTACAGCATGCCGCCGATGCCGAACAGCTGCGGCAGCGGGTAGAACGGCGTGCGGAACGGGCGCTCCAGGTGCGGGTAGCGATGGCGCAGGGCGATGACGTCGAGGTGAACGATGATGTAGGCCAGCAGCCAGGCCAGGGCAGCGGAAAGCAGCAGCAGGTTGATCGCGGCGGCATCCTGGCCCATCAGCAGGATCGGCAGGCCGGTGATCGCCGCGACGAACAGCACGGCCACCCAAGGTGTGCGCGCTCGCGGGCTGAGCTGCTTGAACTGAGGAAAGGCCTGGCCGTTGCACGCCATGCCGTAGAGCATCCGCGGGATGGCCGCCAGCGAGGTGTTGAGGGTGCTGCAGGTGGCGGTGACCGCGGCGATCACCAGGAACACCTCGCCGGTCTTGCCGAACACCGTGGTGGCGAACAGGTAATGGGGCAGGGCATCGCTGCCCAGAGCGTGCTGCGGTACCAGGAACAGCGCGCCCAGGCCGTACAGGGCGATGGTGGCGAAGATCACCGTGAGGCCGATGATCATCGAGCGTGGGATGTTGCGCTCGGGCTTGCGCGTCTCCTCCACCAGCGAGCAGACGAACTCGGCGCCGACGAAGCCCCATACCGCCAGGGCCGTCAGGGCCAGTACCCCTGCGCCCATGGGGTTCCAGTCGCCCTGCAGCAACGTGGTGGTGGTGCCGCTGGCATGGCCTTCGGCGATCGCCGCGATGCCCAGGATCAGCAGGACCACGACCATCACCACGGCCATGGCGTTCTGCAGCTTGGCGAAGACGTCGATGCCCATCAGGTTGAGCACGGTGAACAGGCCGAGCACCGCGAAGGCCACGCTGAACGGCGGGAACACGCCGGGGTAGACCTTGCCGACGATCAGGTCGAGCAACAGCAGCTCGGCCGAGAGGGCGAACATGGCCACCACCACATAGCCGGAAAAGGTCGCCAGGATCGCCGGAAAATGCCCCAGGGCCACTTCGGTGTAGCTCGACAGGCTGCCGGCGCGGGGCACCAGCAGGGCCAGTTCGGAGAACGAGCAGGCGTAGCTCAGCGCCAGCAGGTAGGCCAGCCCCAGCGGCACGATGAAACCCAGGCCGGCGGCGCCGACGCCTTGCAGCATCATCACCATCACCCCCTGGGACACCACCAGGCCGACCGCCACCGCGAGCAGCGACCCCAGCCCCAGGACCCGGCGGAAGCCGGCTTGATTCGCCTGCGCGGTGGCAGGCACGGACGCACTTGCACTCATGATGTTTCCCCGCTCGTTGTTGTTGTAGTCGCGGCAGATACTGGAGCAGGGGGCGGGATCGGAAAATTATTAAAAATGTGTTCGTTGCACAGGAAAAAACTGGGTAGGCAGGGGGCCATTGCGGGCCAGCCCCGATGCCAGGTAGTTAGGCGGCGCTTTGTCATTATTGGGGCTGCAAGGCAGCCCCACCTCCCAAAGGCCCCTACAAGGGTTCAGAAGGTCGCCTTGACCTGCAACCCCACCACCAGTGCGTTGTCGATGCTCTGCCCGGAGAATGCCCCCGGCTCGATGATGTACTGCACATCCGGGCGCAGGTTCAGCCAGGGCGTGGCCTGGTAGCCATAGCTCAGCTCGATCAACTGTTCGGCGCTGTCCAGGTCGGGGAAGTCCTGGCCGGCCTCTAGTGCGGCGTCCTGCAGTACGTCGCGGCTACGCGGGTTGGGCACGGCGCGGCCATAACCCAGCGCCAGGGTATCGCGCGGGCGCCCTGCGAACGGCTGGTACAGCACCACGCCGGCGCCATACCAGCGGGTGAATGGCGAGGCGGCCTTGCTCGAGGCCGAGTACTGGCCGAAGGCATGTAGGCGACGGCCCGGTAAACCTGGATCGTTCCACACGGCCTGGTCGACCAGCAGGTAGTGCCCGCCACGGCCGGCGACCTCCTTGTCGCTGCCGATGCGCTGCACGTTCGAGCTGTCGTAGTAGTAGCCGAGCTTGTACTCGCCCGGCAGTTCGCCCGGCAGCGTGTACACCAGCTCCACCGGGACCACGGTGCCTGTGCTGTGCTTGGGCCCCAGGTGCCAGGCGCGGCTGGAGTTGCCGTTGCTTTCTGGATCGACGTTGAACGCCGCTACGCGCAACTGCCAGGACGGCGAGAAATCGTATTTGACCCGCACGCCCAGGTGGGCGTTGGGGTAGTTGGTCCAACCGCTGCCGCCGGACATGTTCAGCGGATGGCCGCAGAAGCCGGCGTTCATGAAATTGCACAGGATGCCGCTGTCCAGGCCGCCCAGGTCGTTGCCCATGGCCATGTAGCCAAGCTTGACGTTGAGTGCCGGGGTGAAGAGGGTGCGCTCGTAGCTCAGCTCGGTCAGGCGGGTATAGAGGCCGCCGTAGTTTTCCTGGATCGGCAGGCGGTTGCCCACCAGGTCCTCGGAGGCGCTGTTGCCGCGGCGGTCGTTGATGGTCAGCTGGACCTTGCCGCCGTTGTCCAGGCCGTACAGCCTGGAGAGGTCGAACTGCACGCCGAGCTTGAGGTTCTGCGAATAGCGCGCCGAGCGGTGCAGGCCGCCGTGGGCGTTGTAGGCGGTTTCGCCGCTGTAGTCGCCGGTGAAGGTGATACCGTCCTCCACGAGTTGGTGACGCAGGCCGCCCCAGTCGCCGGTCATCGTGCTACGGGTCATGAGGTTGCCGTCGGCCAGGGCGGGGGTGCTGGCCAGGGCCAGCAGAAGGGCGGTGGGGGTATAGCGAAAAGCGCGGGACATTGCGAAATCTCGGGTGATCTGTGAAGGCGCCATCGCCGGCAAACCACCCCCCCACAAGCTGTGGAGAGCAGGTTTGCCGGCGATGGGGGTAACGCGGTCTATGGCAGTGCGTAGGCCATGACATAGTCGCCACGGTCGGTCGACTGGCGCGCGCCGCCAGCGGTGACCACGACGTACTGCTTGCCGGTCTTCGGCGACACATAGGTCATCGGGCCGCCCTGGCTGCCGACTGGCAGGCGAGCCTTCCAGATCTCCTTGCCGTTACCGCTGTCGAAGGCGCGCAGGTAGAAGTCCTGGGTGCCGGCGATGAACACCAGGCCGCCCTGGGTCGACAGGGTACCGCCGAGGGTCGGCAGGCCGATCTTGATCGGCAGGTGCATGCGGATACCCAGTGGGCCGGTGTCCTCGACGGTGCCGACCGGCACCTGCCAGGCGATCTGCCGGGTCTTCATGTCGATGGCGGTGAGGGTGCCGAAGGGTGGTGCCTGGCACGGGATGCCGGCCACCGAGAGGAAGCGGTTCTTGTTCACCGCATACGGGGTGCCTTTGAGCGGCACGGCGCCCATGCCGGTGTTCAGTGCCTCGCCACCGGAGGCGGCCTGGCCCTGGTTCTGCGAGGGGATCATCTGGATCCACAGGCCCAGGCGCATGTCGTTGACGAAGATGAAACCGTGCACCGGGTCGGTGGAGATACTGCCCCAGTTCATGCCGCCCAGCGAGCCGGGGAAGCTCAGCGACAGGTCGGTGCCTGGCGCGGTGTACAGCCCATCGTAGCGCATCTTCTTGAAGTCGATGCGGCACAGCAGTTGGTCGAACGGGGTGGCGCCCCACATGTCCGACTCGGTCAGGGTCTGCGCGCCGATCTGCGGCATGCCCACCGAGCGTGGCTGGGTTGGCGCGTAAGGCTCGTTAGGGATGTTGCCCGGCTTGACCGGCACTTCGTCGACTTGGGTCAGCGGCTGGCCAGTGGCGCGATCGAGCACGTAGATCTGCCCGGCCTTGGTGCCGATCACCAGGGCGGGCACGGTCTTGCCGTCGTCCTTGGTGAAGTCGATCAGGCTCGGCTGCATCGGCAGGTCGAAGTCCCACAGGTCGTTGTGCACGGTCTGGTACACCCACTTTTCGTTACCCGTAGTGGCGTCCAGGGCCAGCACCGAGGCGCCGTAGGTGTGGTCCAGTTTGCTGCGCTCCACGCCGTAGATGTCGGTGGACGAGGAGCCCATCGGCAGGAACACGGTGTTCATCGCCGGGTCGTAGGACATCGGTGCCCAACTGTTGGGGGTGCTGCGCACGTAGGTGCTGCCTTCGGCCGGGGCGTTGCGATCGTCCGGGTTGCCCGGGTCGAAAGCCCAGCGCATGGCCCCGGTGATCACGTCGAAACCACGGATCACGCCGCCTGGCATGTCGGTCTGGACGTTGTCGGCGACACGGCCGCCGACCACCACGGTGGTACCGGCCATCAGCGGTGCGGAAGACAGCTGGTAGTAGGAATCCGGCACGTCACCCAGGCCGGCTTTCAGGTCGACCTGGCCGTTGTTGCCAAAGCCCTGGCAGAACGCGCCGGTATCGGCATCGACGGCGATCAGGCGGCCGTCGATGGTGTTGGTCAGCAGGCGGCGCTGGCAGTTGGCGCCGGCCGGTACGCTGGCGACGGTGATCGGCGAGCTGTTCGGCTGGGTCGGCTGGGCGATCGGCGCGGTGGCGTCGAAGTAGGCCATGCCACGGCAGCGCTGCCAGACCTTGGACTGGGCATTGATCTCGTTCTTCCACAGCTCTTTGCCAGTGTCGGCATCGAGCGCGATCAGGTTGTTGTGCGGGGTGCAGATGAACACCTTGTCGCCGACCTGCAGTGGGGTCAGCTGGTCCTCGGCGCCATTGCCGTCGCTGATGGCCACGTCACCGGTGTTGTAGGTCCAGGCGACCTGCAGCTTGTCGACATTGCCGCGGTTGATCTGGTCCAGGGCGGCGAAGCGGCTGCCACCTTCGGTATTGCCGTAGTGGGCCCAGTCCTTCTGCGCCTTGCCAGGCTCGACCGGGGTCAGGCCCGGGCCGTTGCCGGTCGGCGCGACGCTCGGGTGAGCGACGAACATGTTGCCCGCGGCAACCACCAGCGCCACCGCCAGCACCCCGGCCACGCCGTAGGCACCCCGGCCGGCGCTGGCGCCGTTGGCGCGCACCAGCATCGGGTAGACCAGCGCCACCACCAGGCCGATCGCGCCGAACATGAACAGCCGCGAGAACAACGGCCAGAACTCAAGGCCGGCGTCGATCACGGCCCAGATCGCCGTGCCGACCAGGAAGGCGGCGAACAGCCAGGCCCCGGCCGGCTTGCGGCGAGCGATGAGGATACCGGCGAGGGCCATGGCCAGGCCGCCGATCAGGAAGTACCAGGAGCCGCCCAGGCCGGCCAGCTTGATGCCGCCGGCAGCCAGGAGGAGGCCGAGCAGGGCGATGATAACGCCCAGGCCGACCAGGATGAATGTCGAGGCGCCAGAGGCGCGCGGTGTGTGCTTCATTGCAGGAGTTCTCGCAGGTGGACTGCGCCCAGTTTATGCCCTTAGCAAGCTAATTAACAAGTTAGTACATAATTTCGTGAGGCTGATTGTCGCAGATGGAAAAGGGCTGAGATGATGCTAAAAGCTTGTATCGGGCTGCGAAAAGTATAGAAGACGTTGGGTTCGTGAGTGTCTTGGCGCTGTGAACTATTTGGCCTGATTCGTAGCCAGCGTTTGCTCGTAGAACACAGCCAGCCACACGGTGGTAGTACCGGCTTCGGTCCACTCCACCCGGTGTCGGCAGTGGGCCGGGATGTCCAGATGGTCGCCAGGGCGCAGCAGGCGTACCTCGGTCTCATGCTCCAGGCGCAGCCCCGCGCTGCCGCTGAGCAGCAGCACCCATTCGCCTTCGGGTTGGTCGTACCAGAAACCTGGCGGGCTGGCCTGGCCGTTGGAGACGATACGCTCGATGCGCAGGCCCGGGCGGCGCAGCAGGTCGTCGATCTGTTCGGCGGCCTGCGGATCGGGAGGGGGCAGGGCGGTGAACAGGTTGTCGGGCATGGCGCGGTCCTCGTCTTCCTGTCCTGATTGTAGGTGAGCTTCGTGGGTAGATCTTGGTGTCGGCCCGTCAGGAGATCGATCGAGGCCGCTGCGCGCCTCCAGATCTACAAAACGCCGCTTAACGAACCGGCCCCACCCTCAACGCCCCAGCGGCAAGGCCACGCCGATCAATGCGAACAAGCTCCCACAACTGCGGTTGAAGCCCCTGCCACCTTTGGCCAGCCAGGGCCGCACGCGAAACGCCAGGCGTGCCAACAGGTACTCGACAAGAAACTCCACGCTGGCGAAGGTCGCCGCCATGACCACGAACTGCAGCGCCAGCCCGCGCTGGGGGTCGATGAACTGCGGCAGGAAGGCGCCGTAGAACAGCAATACCTTTGGATTGGCCATGGCCGACAGGAAGCCCTGGCGGAACAGCCCTGCATTACCCAGGCGTGCCCCGCCGTCGGCCAGTTCCAGGCGCATCGCCGGGCTGCGCCACAGCTGGATGCCCAGCCATACCAGGTAGGCGCCGCCGACCCACTTGAGTACCTGCAGCAGCGAGGCCGAGGTGTGCAGCAGGGCGCTGAGGCCGAACATGGCCAAGGCGATCAGGGCGCTGAAGCCGAACACCCCGCCGACGATGGTGAACAGGGTGCGCCGGGCGCCGTACAGCGCGCCGTGGGTCAGGGCCAGCAGACTGTTCGGGCCAGGGGTCAGCGACAGGCCGATGCTCGCCAGCAGGTAGATGAGCCAGGTATCCAGTGCCATGGGAAATGCCTTCGTGTTTCGGGTGGCGTCAGTCTAGGGGACGGCGGCCCGATCGAAGGGTAATATCTGGACATTCTTGAGTAGTAACTGGACATGCCTGCCATGACCCCCGACATCCGTCTGTTGATCCTGCCGCTGCCGGAGTTCGCCTTGCTGCCGTTCGGTGCGTTCCTCGACAAGCTGCGTTTCAGCGCCGACGACGAGGACTACAGTCGTCAGCGCTATTGCAGCTGGACCTTGCTGGGCCTGACCGACGAGCCAGTGACCTCGAGCAGCGGGGCGGTGGTGCAGGTCGACATGACACCCGCGCAGCTCGACCTGCGCGGCTTCGACTACCTGGTGCTGTTCGGCGGGCGCAGTGCCGGTGCCACCGCAGCCCTGGCACCGCGCTACAAGGCCCTGCTCAAGCGTGCCGCCAAGGCCGGGGTGAGGTTGGTGGGAGTGGACAACGGCGCCTTTCTGCTGGCGGCCTGCGGCTTGCTCGATGGCCACAAGGTGGTGGTGCACTGGCGCCACGAGGCGGAGTTCCGGGCCTCTTTTCCGCATCTGCAGGTGTTGCCCGAGCAGTTGTACTGTTTCGACGGTGCGCGTATCACCTGCGCAGGCGGCACCGCGGCCATCGACCTGGCGGTAGAATTGCTGTCCCGTGCCTGCGGGCGGGCGCGGGCGCTCAAGGGGCTGGCCGACATGCTGGTGGACGAGACCCGCGACAGTCGCCATGCCTTGCGCTCGCTGGAGGCCGGGGCGGGGCAGGGGCGCCAGGTGCAGCGGGCCACGGCGCTGATGCGCCACCACCTGGGGGCTCGGTTGTCGATCGAGGAGGTGGCGGCGCAACTGGGTGTCAGCCGGCGCCAGCTCGATCGCCAGTTCCAGGCCAGCCATGGCATGAGCGCCAAGGCCTGGTGGCTGGAGATGCGCCTGCAACAGGCGCGTTGGCGGCTGCTCAACTCAAGCCATGGGCTGGCGCAGATTGCCGATGAGGTGGGGTTGGGGGATGCCAGCTACCTGGGCAAGTGCGTGCGGCGGCGGTTCGGCTGCTCGGCCCGGGCGTTGCGTAGGCATGGTGGCGGCGCATGAATCCATGCAGTTGGGGCCGCTTCGCGCCCCATCGCCGGCAAGCCGACTCCCACAGGGGGCTGCGGTGTTCACGAATCATGTGCCATGCAGAGGACTGTGTGGGGGGCTTGCCGGCGATGGGCTGCAAAGCAGCCCCGGGCTCGCGAAGAAACTCGCAGAGAACTTGCCTACTTTACTGCGGGGTGCCGAACAACCCGGTCCAGTAGATCCCGGCATCGCTCTTGGGGTCTACCGCATAGGCCGCGCCCAGTTCGCTGAAGTCCGGATTCATCAAGGTGGCGCAGTGCCCCGGGCTGGCCAGCCAGCCGTCGACCACCTTGCGCGGCGTGTCGCGGCCGGCGGCGATGGTCTCGCCGATCTGCCGGTACAGGTAGCCGGCCAGCTCCGCGCGATCGCCCGGGGTACGGCCGTCGTGGTCGATATGGTCGAAGAAATTCTGGTTGGCCATGGCCCGCGTGTGGTTGGCGGCCACCCCGGCCAGGGTGTTGTTCCAGCCCAGTGCCGGAGCGGCGGCGAACGGCTGCCCGCCACACTGGCGTGGTACCTTGCGGGCAGCGTTGACCTCCTGCAGCAGCTTCTGGCCCTCTTGCTGCCAGTCGCCCAGGCGTGCGCTGAGCAACGGGCGGGCCAGAACGATGCGCCAGTCGCGGCCTTCCTGGCTGACGCCGATGTCGACGAACTGCGGGTCGAGCACCACCTGGCAGAAGCTTTCCTCGATGGCGCCCATCGCCGCCCGGGCATCGCGCGGGCCCGACAGGCTGATGGCCTGGACATTGACCATCGGGTAGGCGGCGCGCGTCATGGCCTGCTGCAGGTCGCGGGTACCCTCTGGCGACAAGGCCAGGCGGGTGTCGCTGTTGAGCGGCGGCAACTCCAGCGAGGCCTCGCCGCCGCAGGGTTGGGCCTGGCTGCGGTAGGCATTGATCGAGTCGATCAGTTGCCCTTCTTCGCCGCTGAACGCCAGGGCGCTGGCGGACACGGCCAGCCCCAGTGACAGGGTGGAAAACCGGGCAACGGATGAGAGGACGCGCATGAAGATCTCCCTATGACTGGCAACGCCTCGGTGTGCGCTGCTCATCGTACACAAGCGCAGGGCTTTTGGCCCGGCCTTGTGCATGGCAAAAACGGCCGGCAATCGATTGCGCACGGCAAAAGGGTCAGTAGACCACTGGTCGCCGAGAAAGTGCAGTCATTTGCTAATAATTCGTAATTTCGGCTAGAAACAATACTCAGTCGCTGATGCGCGCTCATTTGCCAGGAAGGCCTCCACCCATTTGCACCAGGAGCCTTTCATGGCCCGAACCTGTCCTTCTCGTCCGACCTTGCTGGCCCTCTGCTGTTCCGTTGCCATCACCGCCCAGGGGGCCGATGGCCCCATCGAATTGGACCCCACCGCCGTCAGCGCCGACGCTGTCAAGGCCCCACCCGGCGCGCTGCCTGAGCCCTTCGCCGGTGGCCAGGTGGCCCGGGGCGGGCAGATGGGCGTGCTGGGCAACCAGGACATGATGGACGTGCCGTTCACCATGACCAGCTACACCTCGCAACTGATCGAGGAGCAACAGGCCGAGGACATCGGCGACGTGCTGCTCAACGACCCCTCGGTGCGCCAGTCGTTCGGCTTTGGCAACCAGTCGCAGATCTTCGTCATCCGCGGCTTGCCGCTCAATGGCGACGACGTGGCCTTCAACGGCCTGTACGGTGTGCTGCCACGGCAGATGATCGCCGCCGACGCGCTGGAGCGGGTCGAGGTGTTCAAGGGCCCCAACGCTTTCCTCAACGGCGCCAGCCCCACGGGCTCCGGCCTGGGCGGCAACGTCAACCTGCAGCCCAAGCGTGCCGGCGACACCCCGACCCGGCGCTACACCCAGGACATCAGCACCGATGGACGCCTGGGCGAGCACCTGGACCTCGGCCAGCGCTTCGGCGCCGACAACCGCTTCGGCGTGCGCCTGAACCTGTCCCAGCGCGAGGGCGAGACCGCCGTCGACGACCAGGACCAGCGCAGCAAGCTGTTCGTCGCGGGCCTGGACTACCGTGGCGAGGCCCTGCGCCTGTCCGCCGACATCGGCTACCAGAAGCAGCGGGTCAACCACATGCGCAACTCGGTGCGCCTGAACGCGGGCCTGGATGACATCCCACGGGCACCCGACGCCGACCACAACTACGGGCAGAAGTGGGCGTGGACCGAGACCGAGGACACCTTCGGCATGCTGCGCGGCGACTACGCCTTCGACGACAACTGGAGCGGCTACCTGGCCGGCGGGGTCAAACACACCCACGAGAACGGTTTCTACGGCACGCCGATCCTCACCGATGCCGGCACTGGCGCGGCCACCATCGGCGGTTCGAAGATCCCCCACAACGAGGACAACACCAGCTTCATGGGCGGCATCAACGGCCGTTTCCAGACCGGCCCGGTCAGCCACCAGCTCAATCTCGGCGCGGCGATCATCTGGACTCAGCAGGAAAACGCCTTCGTCTTCTACAACTCGCAGGCCACCAACCTCTACCGCACCGACCCACTGCCCAAGCCGACCACGCCGTCCTTCGTCGGCGGCAAGCTGGACGACCCGGGCGTGACCGGCAAGACCCGCAACCGCAGCATCGCGCTGTCCGACACCTTGGGCCTGTTCGACGACACCCTGCTGCTCACCGCCGGTGTGCGTCGCCAGCAACTGCGCGTGGAGGGCTATGCCTATGACGGCGAGGGCCCGGATGCCGGCCGTACGGCGTTCTACGACGAGTCGGTCACCACGCCGGTGTACGGCATCGTCTACAAGCTCAACCCGTCGATTTCGTTGTACGCCAACCGCATCGAAGGCCTGGCCCAGGGCCCGACCGCCTCGGGCGAGGTGGTCAACGCCGGCGAAGTCTTCCCGCCGGCCAAGACCAAGCAGATCGAGGCCGGCGTCAAGTTCGACTACCAGACCTTCGGCGCCAACCTGGCGCTGTTTCGCATCGAGCGCCCCACTGACGGCTTCGTCCAGGGCAACGTGTTCGTCCAGGATGGCGAGCAGGTCAACAAGGGCATCGAGCTGAGCGTGTTCGGCGAGCCAGTGCGGGGTTTGCGTCTGATGGCCGGCGGCACGCGCATGGACACCGAGCTGAAGAACACCCTGGACGGTGCCAACGATGGCAACCATGCGGTCGGTGTGCCGACCTTCCAGCTCAACGCCAGCGTCGACTGGGACGTCCCGGGCCTGGACGGGGTATCGCTCAATGCCCGCATGCTGCGTACCGGCGGGCAATACGCCGACCCGGCCAACAACCTCAGCCTGCCGACCTGGAACCGCTTCGACGTCGGCGCCCGCTACCGCTTCAAGGTGCAGGAAAAGGACATCACCCTGCGGGTCAACGTCGAGAACCTCAGCGACAAGAACTACTGGGCCTCGGCCAACGGCGGCTACCTGACCCAGGGCGATCCGCGCTTGGTCAAGTTCTCCGGCAGCATCGACTTCTGAGGGGGCCGCAAGCTTCAAGCCGATCGGCGCAGGATGTGATGCCTATGCCCGGCCCCACAAGCGCCGCCTGCTTTTTCTTGCAGATAAAAAAAGCCCCGCAGACCAAGGCCGGCGGGGCAAAGCGGTTGGGGGAGGAGCCAACCAAAGGAGTCGTTGAGGCGTTGAAGATCAGTGCGCGCTGGCCAGTGTCTCAGGCTGCCAGCCGCCACCGAGCGCCTTGTAGATGGCCACGATGCCCTGGTACAGCTCGACCTCGCCCTGGGCCTGGGCATCCTCGGCGCCCAGCCGTTCGCGCTCGGCATCGAGCAGCACCAGGTAGTCCACCGTCCCCTCGCGGTAGCGCACCGAGGCCAGGTCCGCCGCCTTGCGGCTGGCCTCGCTCTGGCGTATCAGCGCCAGCAGGCGTTGCTGGCGCTTGCCGTAATCGCTGAAGGCATTGGCCGACTCTTCCAGGGCCAGCAGCACCTGCTGCTCGTAGTTGGCCAGGGCGCCCTCGGCATCGGCCTTGGCGCCGCGCAGGCGGGCGCGCACGCTGCCCAGGTCGAAGGCCGCCCAGGTAATGCTCGGGCCCAGTGCCCAGGCATTGGCCGCCGACGAGCCGATCTGCGAACCACGGGCGGCGGTAAAGCCGAGAAAGCCGCTGAGGCTGACCCGGGGGAACAGGTCGGCGGTGGCCACGCCGACAGTGGCCGTGGCCGCGGCCAGTTGCCGTTCGGCGCTGCGGATGTCCGGGCGGCGGCGCAGCAGTTCGCCCGGGTCGCCCACCGGCAGGGCCTTGGCGATCGCCGGCAACTGCCGGGGCGAGAGGTCGACACCCAGGTTGTCGGGGCGCTGGCCAAGCAGGGTGGCGATGCGGTTGCGCGCGCGCACCTGCTCGGCCTGCAACTGCGGCACGGTGGCCTCGACGGCCGCCAGACGCGCATCGGCACGGACCACGTCCAGTTCGTTGCCGACCCCGGCATCGCGCAGGGTTTCGGTGATGCTGCGCGATTCCAGCTGGGTCTTGAGGTTGGCCAGGGCGATCTTTTCACGCAGCTGCGCACCACGCAGTTGGCCATAGGCGTCCACCAGCTCGGCGATCAGGCTGACCTGCAACTGCTGCAGATCGGCCGCGGCCGCGGCTTCCTGGGCTTCGCTGGCCTCGATCTGGCGTTGGATGCGGCCGAACAGGTCGAGCTCCCAGGCCATGTCCAGGCCCAGGTCATAGCGCTCGCTGTTGACCCGCCGCTCGGTCTGGCCTGGCACCTGGCCCTTGCCGATCTCGCTGCTGGCGCGGCTGGTGACCACCGGGAACGGGTCGTTCTCGGCATCCTCGCGGATCGCCCGCGCCGCCTTGAGCCGGGCGAAGGCCACGCGCAGGTCGCGGTTGCCTTGCAGCGAGGCCTGCACCAGCTGGTTCAGCACCGGGTCGTCGAACTGCTTCCACCACAGGCGCTCGAAGCGGTCGCGGTCGAAGGCCTTGGCCTGCACCGCGCTGTCGAAACGCGCAGGCTCGGTGGCCGGTGCCTGGTAGTCCGGGCCCACCGCGCAGGCCGCCAGGGCCAGCGCCAGCAGGCTCGGGGTCAGGGGTTTGAGCAGGTTCATGCATGGCTCTCCAGCGGTTGTGCGGGGGCGGCCTTGCGGGCCTGCCGGCGCTCGACGAAACGGCGGATCAGGAAGAAGAACACCGGGGTCAGGAACAGGCCGAACACGGTCACCCCGATCATCCCCGAGAACACCGCGACCCCCATGGCATGGCGCATCTCGGCACCGGCGCCGGAGGAGAACACCAGCGGCACCACCCCCATGATGAAGGCGATCGAGGTCATCAGGATCGGCCGCAAGCGCAGGCGGCAGGCTTCCAGTACCGCGGCCAGCGGGTCGAGGCCCTCGGCCTGCTTGTCCTTGGCGAACTCGACGATGAGGATGGCGTTCTTGCACGCCAGGCCCACCAGCACGATCAGGCCGATCTGGGTGAAGATGTTGTTGTCGCTGCCAGAGAGGATCACCCCGGTGATGGCCGACAGCAGGGTCATCGGCACGATCAGGATCACCGCCAGCGGCAGGCTCCAGCTCTCGTACTGGGCGGCCAGCACCAGGAAGGCCAGCAGCACGCAGAGCGGGAAGACGAACAGCGCGGTGTTGCCCGCCAGGATCTGCTGGTAGGTCAGGTCGGTCCATTCGAAGGTCATGCCGTTGGGCAACTCCTCGCGCAGCAGTTTCTCCATCGCCGCCTCGGCCTGGCCGGAGCTGTAGCCGGGCGCCGCGGCGCCGTTGATCTCGGCGGTGATGAAGCCGTTGTAGTGCATGACCCGGTCAGGCCCGGAGGTGTCGCTGACCTTGATGAAGGTCGCCAGTGGAATCATCTCGCCCAGGTTGTTGCGCACCTTCAACTGGCCGATCTGCTCGGCATCGAGGCGGAACTGCTGTTCGGCCTGGACGTTGACCTGGTAGGTACGGCCGAAGCGGTTGAAGTCGTTGGTGTACAACGAGCCCAGGTAGATCTGCAGGGTCTCGAAGATGTCGTTGATGGCCACGCCGTGGGTCTTGGCCTTCTCCCGGTCGATGGCGGCATCGACCTGCGGCACGTTGACCTGGTAGCTGGTGAACAGGCCCGCCAGTTCCGGCACCTCCTGGCTCTTGGCGATGATGTGCTGGGTCTCCTTGTACAGCGCCTCGTAGCCCAGGTTGCCGCGGTCCTCGATCTGCAGGCGGAAGCCGCCGATGGTGCCCAGGCCCTGCACGGGCGGTGGCGGGAAGATCGCGATGTAGGCGTCCTGGATGTCGGCGAACTTGGCGTTCAGCGCCGCGGCGATGGCAGCGGCCGACTGGCTCGGGTCCTTACGCTCGTCGAACGGCTTGAGCGGGGTGAACACGATGCCGCTGTTGGGGCTGTTGGTGAAACCGTTGATCGACAGGCCCGGGAAGGCCACCGAGTCGGCCACCCCCGGTTGTTCCAGGGCGATCTCGCTCATCTTCTTGATCACCGCCTCGGTGCGGTCGAGGCTGGCGGCATCCGGCAGTTGGGCGAAGGCCACCAGGTACTGCTTGTCCTGCGCCGGGACGAAGCCGGTCGGGGTGGACGAGAAGCCCAGGTAGGTCAGGCCCATGAGCCCGGCATAGACGAACAGGGCGATGCCGCTGGAGCGGATGACCCGGCGCACGCCGCCGACATAGCGGTTGCTGGCGCGATCGAAGAAACGGTTGAACGGGGCGAACAGCCAGCCGCCGAACAGCCGCTCGAGCAGGCGCGAGAAACGGTCCTTGGGCGCATGGTGTTCCTTGAGCAGCACGGCGGCCAAGGCCGGCGACAGGGTCAGCGAGTTGAACGCCGAGATCACCGTGGAAATGGCGATGGTCAGGGCGAATTGCTTGTAGAACTGCCCGGTGAGGCCGGAGATGAACGCCGCCGGCACGAACACTGCACATAGCACCAGGGCGGTGGCGATGATCGGCCCGGTCACTTCGCTCATGGCCTTCTGCGTCGCCTCCAGGGGCTTGAGGCCCAGGCCGATGTTGCGCTCGACGTTCTCCACCACGACGATGGCGTCGTCCACCACGATACCGATGGCCAGCACCAGGCCGAACAGCGACAGGGCATTGAGCGAGAAGCCGAACAGGTGCATCACCGCGAAGGTACCGATCAGCGAGACCGGCACGGCCATCAGCGGGATGATCGAGGCGCGCCAGGTCTGCAGGAACAGGATCACCACCAGCACCACCAGCACCAGGGCCTCGAACAGGGTGTGCACCACCGCCTCGATGGAGCCGCGGACGAACACGGTCGGGTCATAGACGATGCTGTAGTCCATGCCTTCGGGGAAGTCCTTCTTCAGCTCGGCCATCTTCGCCCGCACCTCGTCGGAGATCTCGATGGCGTTGGAGCCCGGGCGCTGGAAGATCGGAATGGCCACCGCCGGCTGGTTGTTCAGCAGCGAGCGCAGGGCGTACTGGCTGGAGCCCAGCTCGATGCGGGCGATGTCCTTCAGGCGGGTGATCTCGCCGTCGCTGCCGGCGCGGATGATGATGTTCTCGAATTCTTCCTCGTTGACCAGGCGGCCCTGGGTGTTGATCGACAGCTGGAAGCTGGTCGAGCCTGGGGCGGGCGGTGCGCCCAGCTGGCCGGCGGCGACCTGGCGGTTCTGCTCGCGGATCGCCGCGACCACGTCGCTGGCGGTCAGGTTGCGCGAGGCGGTCTTGTTCGGGTCGAGCCATACCCGCAGGGAGTAGTCGCCCATGCCGAACAGTTGCACGTCACCCACGCCGCCCAGGCGCGCCAGCTCGTCCTTGATGTTGAGGATGGCGTAGTTGGACAGGTACAGCATGTCGTAGCGGTCGTCCGGCGAGGTCAGGTGCACGACCATGGTCAGGTCGGGCGAGGCCTTGTCGACGGTGATGCCGATGCGCGTCACTTCCTCGGGCAGCTTGGGCTGGGTCCGGGTGACGCGGTTTTGCACCTGCACCTGGGCGTTGTCCAAGTCGGTGCCCAGGGCGAAGGTGATGGTCAGGGTCAGCTTGCCATCGGCGGTCGATTGGGAGGACATGTACAGCATGTTCTCGACGCCGGTGATGGCCTGCTCCAGGGGCGCGGCGACGGTCTCGCCGATCACCTTGGGGTTGGCGCCGGGGAAGTTGGCGCGCACCACCACGGTCGGCGGCACCACTTCCGGGTATTCGCTGATCGGCAACTGGAACAGCGAGATGCCCCCGGCGATCACCAGCACCAGCGAGAGGACGGCGGCGAAGATCGGCCGGGTGATGAAGAATTTCGAAAAGTTCATGGGTGTCGTTCCTTAACCGCGCGGTGCCTGGGCACTGGCGACTTTCACGCTGGAACCGGCCACCGCTGGCGCCGGGTTGCTGGCCTCCAGGGCCTGGCGCTGGCGGGCGAGGGTGGCGAGGGTTTCCTCGCTGGCCATCGGTGTTTCCTCGGGGGTGACCGGCGAGCCGGGGCGCACCCGCTGCAGGCCCTTGACCACGATGCGGTCGTCCTTGTGCAGGCCGTTGCGCACGATGCGCAGGCCTTCGAGTTTCGGGCCCAGCTCCACGGCGCGGTAGGTCGCCTTGTTGTCCTCGTCCATGACCAGCACGAACTTCTTGCCAAGGTCGGTACCCACGGCCTCGTCGTTGATCAGTACCGCCGAGTAGGTGGCGCTGCCGACCAGCTTCAGGCGCACGTACAGGCCCGGGGTGAACTGGCCGTCGCGGTTGTCGAACACCGCCCGGCCACGGATGGTGCCGGTGCGCGGGTTGACCTGGTTGTCGACGAAGTTCATCTGGCCCAGGTGCGGGTTGCCAGCCTCGTTGGACAGGCCCAGGTACACCGGGGTGCTCTGGCCGCGCTGGCCGTTGCGGGCCAACTGGCTGTACTTGAGGTAGACGCGCTCGTCGGCGTCGAAGTAGGCATACACCTTGTCGGTGGACACCACCGTGGTCAGCGGCGTGACGTCGGCGGTGACGATGTTGCCGGCGGTGTACTCGGCGCGGCTGACGCGGCCACTGATCGGCGCGGTGACACGGGTGAAGCTCAGGTTCAGGCGGGCCAGGTCCAGTTGTGCCTGGATCGCCGCGACACCGGCACGGGCTTCGGCGGCGGCGCTGCTGCGCGACTCGGCAAGCTCTGCGGAGATGGCGTTGCTGTCGCGCAGGCGTTCGCCACGGCGGGCCTCGTTCTCGCTGCGAATGGCGGTGGCGCGGGCCTGTTGCAACTGCGCCTCGAGGCGGCGGACCTCGGCCTGGAACGGGCGTGGGTCGATCTGGAACAGCAGGTCGCCTTGCTTGACCTGGGCGCCTTCGGTGAAGGCCACCTGGTCGATCTGCCCGGAGACGCGCGGGCGTACCTCGACGGTTTCCGGTGCCTCCAGGCGGCCGGTGAACTCGTCCCATTCATTGATCGGCTGTTCGATCACCTTGGCCACGCTGACCTTGGGCGCGGCGGGGGCCTGCGCGGCGTCCGGGGTTCGGCCGCAGGCACTGATCACCAGCACTGCCAGGACAGCGAGGGGATAGCGCAAGGGTTTGAGTGATTGTTCCATGGAGAACTCCGCCAATGTATAGAGATAGTGGGCGGATTCTGCGGGGCTGGCGCGTGGGGAACGAATCGAATGGGGCGAAGGTTATTATCACGCGCAATGATATGTCCGCTGGTGGGTAGGTCTGTTAGGAGTTCGGCGCCAAGGGCGTGCTCTATACGCTGTGCGGGTTGGCGTTGGTGAACCTGGTTGCAGATCGTGCGCAGGCAGGGCTGAGCTGGGGTTGAGGTTCCAGTCTAGTGGTGCCAGGGCGGCGCTGTCTGTCAGCGGAGGATTTGGTGAACTTGCAGCCCCTTCGCGGGCAAGCCCGCTCCCACATGGTCCTGCAAATCACATCATCTGTGAACGACTCAGCCCTGTGGGAGCGGGCTTGCCCGCGAAGGGGCTGGAAGCAGCCGCCATCCTATGAACGCTCAACCCTCGGCAAAGCGCACCAGGCGTTCCCCGTCCAGCCGGTAGCGGACCCACTCGTCCTGCGGCTCGGCCCCGAGCGACTGGTAGAAGCCGATCGCCGGCTCGTTCCAGTCCAGCACGCTCCACTCCAGGCGGCCGCAGCCGTTTTCCACGGCCTCGCGGGCGATGTGCCGCAGCAACTGGCGGCCAGCACCATCCCCACGCTGTTCAGGGGTCACATACAGGTCCTCCAGGTAGATACCATTGCGCCCCAGCCAGGTGGAATAACTGTAGAAATACACGGCAAAGCCAATGGCCCGACCATCCCGTTCGCAGATCAGGCTGCGCACCGCGCTGCCTTCGCCGAACAGGCTGTGCTCGATGTCGGCGAGGGTCGCCACCACCTCGTGGCGGGCACGCTCGTAGTCGGCCAGCTCGGTGATGAAGGCCAGGATCTGTGCGGCATCGGCAGGCACGGCGGGGCGAATGGTCAGGCTCATGGGGCTTCCTTGTGCTGGGGCAGGTTCTATCTCTGGCTCTGAAACTGTAACGGTACAGTGAGGTGTATTGGTTTAATTTCTTGTAACTGTATAGGTTGTAGGAAAAATCACTCCGCTAGTGTGGCAACACAACCCTCCTTCTGGAAGCCCGCCATGCTCGGTTCTCTCGATCTGCTCACCGCCTTCGTGCTCTTCGCCTTCGTCTCTTCGATCACTCCCGGGCCGAACAACACCATGCTGCTGGCCTCGGGGGTGAACTTCGGGGTGCGGCGTTCGATCCCGCACGCCCTGGGTATCAGCATCGGCTTCATGGTCATGGTGCTGGCGGTGGGCTTTGGCTTGGGCGAGTTGTTCAAGGCCTGGCCGCCGCTGTACAGCATCCTGCGCTACGTGGGCGCCACCTACCTGCTGTACCTGGCCTGGAAGATCGCCACCGCCGGGCCGATCGGCGGCGAGGCCGCGGGCACGGGCAAGCCGCTGGGCTTCTGGGGCGCGGCGGCGTTCCAGTGGGTCAACCCTAAAGCTTGGGTGATGGCGGTGGGGGCGATCACCACCTACACGCCGGCCCAGGGCTATGTCCTCAACGTCATCGTCATCGCCGGGTTGTTCGCCCTGGTCAACCTGCCCAGTGTCGGGGTCTGGGTGATGTTCGGCAGCGCCTTGCGCAACTTCTTGCAGAACCCGCGTTGGCTGATGCTGTTCAATGTCCTGATGGCCCTGTTGCTGGTGATTTCGCTATACCCGCTGCTGTTTGTAGAATCGGCGTTTTCTTGAACCGATGAGTACAGCAGGACGATGCAGCTGATCCCCTGGTCCCATGATTGCGCCGAAGGCTTCACCCTGCGTGGCTGGCGTTCGCCGGCAAGCGGCCGGCCATTGCTGCACTTTCTGCATGGCAACGGCTTCTGCAGCCTGGCCTACCAGCCTTTGCTGATGCGCCTGGGCGAACACTTCGACCTGTGGCTGAGCGATGTCCAGGGCCACGGCGACAGTGACCATGGCGGTGCCTTTCGTGGCTGGAACCGTAGCGCTGCGCTGGCGGTGGAGGCCTTCGAGTCCGGGCGCGGCGAGTACGGCGAGGTGCCGCGCATGGCGCTCGGCCACAGTTTCGGTGGCGTCTTGACGGGTCTGATCCTGGCGAGCGAGCCGCAGCTGTTCAGCCGCGCCGTGCTGCTCGACCCGGTGTTGTTCAGCCGGCGCATGATCGGCGTGATGGGCGCTGCCGCCCTGGTCGGCCTGCATCGGCGCCATGCCCTGGCACGCAAGGCCGCCACCCGCCGCAGCCACTGGCCCGACCGCGAGGCGGCGCTGGCTTCGCTGCAGGGGCGGGGCATCTTCAAGGGCTGGAGCGATGCGGCATTGCAGGCCTATGTGGAACACGCCATCGGCGACTGCGGCGAAGGCGTGGTGCTCAAGTGTCGTCCCAGCCGCGAGGTGGAGATCTTCAGTTCGTTCCCAGCGCGGATGTGGCCGAGCCTGGCGCAAATCCGCACACCGACGCACATCCTGCATGGCGAACAGAGCTACCCCTTCGTCGCACACTCGGTGCGGCGCCTGGCGGCCATCAACCCACAGGTGAGCGCCCAGCAGGTGCCCGGCGGGCACTGCTTCATGCAGGAAGATCCCATGGCGGCGGCGGAGCAGGTGCTGGCCTTCCTGCAGCCTTGAGCGCGTGAAAGGTCGGCTGTCCATTTCGCGACGATAGCGCGACGATTCGCGTGCGAACGACACGCGCGGATTGCTTACCCTGCCGCTCCTGCCAACCCGGATGGAGCCCTGCATGAACCAGGCGGTAACCCCCGATCCCCAACGTGCCCTCGACGATGCCCGCACCCGGCGCCGCCAGCGCTGGTGGCGCGTTGGCCTGGCTGGCTGCGCCGGCCTGGCGCTACTGGCCTACGGGGCCTACTGGTGGTTGGACGGGCGCTTTCTGGAGCAGACCGACGATGCCTATGTCCGTGCCGACTGGGCGCCGATCAGTGCCCGGGTCAGCGGCTACGTGGCCGAGGTGACGGTGGCGGACAACGCCCGAGTCAAGGCGGGCGACCTGCTGCTGCGCCTGGATGCGCGGGACTTTCGCGACCGCCTGCGCAAGGCCGAGGCGCGCCTGGCGGTGAGCGAGGCGGCGGTGCAGGTGCAGCGCATGCGCCTGCGTGCCTTCGCCGCCGAACAGGACGAGCAGGTGCAGGCCATCGCCCGTGCCGAGGCCGAGCGCGGCGCCAGCCGTGGCGAGGCGCAGCGCGCCGAGGCCGACTGGCAACGCTACCAGCGCCTGGCCCAGTGGCAGGCCACCAGCGTGCAGCGCATGGAGCAAGCCAGGGCCACGCGCATCCAGGCCCAGGCGCTGCAACGCGCCGCCGATGCCGAGCTGGCCCGCCAGCGCGCCCGGCAGCAGGTCTTGCAGCAGCAGGGCAGGCAACTGCAGGCGCAGCTGCAGCAACGCCAGGCCGATCTCGACCAGGCCCGCGCCGAGCGCGCCCTGGCCCGTAGCGCCTTGGCCGATACCGAGATCCGCGCCCCGTTCGACGGCGTGGTCGGCCAGCGCAAGGTGCGCCAGCAGCAGTACGTCACGCCAGGCTTGCCGTTGCTGGCGGTGGTACCGGTGGAGCAGGCCTATGTGGTGGCCAACTTCAAGGAGACCCAGCTGGCGCACATGCGCCCCGGGCAGCCGGTGACGCTCGAGGTCGACACCTTCGGCGAACATTGGCAGGGCACGGTGGACAGCGTCTCGCCCGGCTCCGGTGCGGTGTTCGCCTTGCTGCCGCCGGATAACGCCACCGGCAACTTCACCAAGATCGTCCAGCGTTTCCCGGTGCGCATCCACCTCGACCCCACGGCGCAGGACGCGCCCCGGCTGTTGCCGGGCATGTCGGTGATCGCCACGGTGGATACCCGAGAGACGGGCCATGGACACTGAAGACAAGGTCTCCCTGCGCGCCTGGGTGGCGGTGATCGGCGGCCTGTTCGGCTGCTTCATGGCCGGCATGAACGTACACGTCACCAGCGCCGCCCTGCCGGAGATCGAAGGGGCCCTGGGCGCCAGCTTCGAAGAGGGCTCATGGATCTCTACGGCCTACCTGGTGGCAGAGATCAGCATGATCCCGCTGACCGCCTGGCTGGTGCAGGTGTTCTCCCTGCGCCGGGTGATGCTGCTGGGTTCGTTGGTGTTTTTGCTCAGCTCGGTGAGCTGTGCCTTGGCGCCGAGCCTGGAGACGATGATCGCCCTGCGGGTGATCCAGGGGGCGTCCGGGGCGGTGCTGATCCCGCTGTCGATGCAACTGATCATCACCGAGCTGCCGGCCAGCCGCATCGCGTTGGGCATGGCCCTGTTCAGCCTGTCCAACAGCGTGGCCCAGGCGGCCGGGCCGTCCATCGGCGGCTGGTTGACCGACATGTACTCCTGGCGCTGGATCTTTCTCCTGCAGTTGCCGCCAGGCGTGGCCTTGCTGGCAGCGGTGGCCTGGTCGATCAAGGGCCAGGCGGGCGACCGCAGTGCCTTGCGCGGGGCTGACTGGCTCGGCATCGTGGCCATGGCCCTGGGGCTTGGCGCGTTGCAGGTCGTGCTGGAGGAGGGGGGACGCAAGGACTGGTTCGACTCGCGCTTCATCGTTGCCTTCAGCCTGGTGGCGGCGCTCGCCCTGGCCCTGTTCATCCAGCGCCAACTGTGGGGCGCACGGCCGTTCATCAACCTGCGCCTGCTGGGCAGCTACAACTTCGGGGTGTCCAGCCTGGCCATGGCCATCTTCGGCGCCGCGACCTTCGGCCTGGTGTTCCTGGTGCCCAACTACCTGTCCCTGGTGCAGGGCTACAGTGCCAGCGAGATCGGCAAGAGCCTGGTCGCCTATGGTCTGGTGCAGTTGCTGTTGGCGCCACTGCTGCCGCGCCTGATGCGCTGGCTCAACGCCAAGCTGCTGGTGGCCAGCGGCTTTGCCATCATGGCCCTGGGCTGCTGGCTGGGCGCGCACCTGACGGTGGATGCCGGCAGGAACGTGATCATCCCCTCCACCGTGGTGCGTGGTATCGGTCAGCCGCTGATCATGGTGGCCCTGTCGGTGCTGGCGGTGAAGGGCCTGGACAAGGCACAGGCCGGGTCTGCTTCGGCGCTGATTTCCATGCTGCGCAACCTGGGTGGCGCCGTGGGGACGGCGTTGTTGACCCAGTTGGTGTCCCTGCGCGAGCGGTTTCATTCGGTGCGGGTAGGGGAGAACCTGACGATGTTCGACGGTGCCCTGCAGCAGCGGCTGCCCATGGGCATGCTCGACCCGCAGTCGCCGGACGTGATGCAGGCCTTGGCGCTGATCGACCGCAGCGTGCGGGAGCAGGCGTACCTGATGGCGTATTCGGATGCGTTCTACCTGTCTTGCGTGGCGTTGCTGGGGTGTGCCCTGGCGTCGTTGTTGTTGCGGGGGCGGTAGCGTGGGGTTCGTTCCGGGGGCTGCTATGCAGCCCATCGCCGGCAAACGCTATCGACCTGCCGGCAGACGCCTGCCACTATTCCTTCTCCACTTCCGCCTGAACACTCGCGATGAACCGACCGGCCATTCTCCCGTTCGCCGAGAACTACCGCCACGGCGAGCGCATCGCCCCGCACTGCCACGACCGTGCCCAGTTGATCCATGCCCTGAGCGGGGTGATCACGGTCAATTCGCGCCAAGGCAGTTGGGTCGTGCCGCCCGGGCGCGGGGTATGGGTGCCGGCGGCGGTGGAGCACGACCTGCGGATCGCCGGCATGGCCCGCATGCGGACCCTGTTCGTCGACCCCGGAGCGCGTCCCGATCTGCCGGGCGAATGCCAGGTGATCGAGATTTCGCCACTGCTGCGGGAGTTGATCATCCGCGCCATGGATATCCCACCCGAGCATCCCGCCCAGGGGCGTGAAGCACGCATCATGCAGTTGATCCTCGACGAGATCCGCGTACTGCCGATCATGGCCCTGCATGTGCCCAGCCCCCGCGCCCCGCAACTGCTGGCCCTGTGCGAGGCCCTGCGCGAGGCGCCGGCCGAGGCCTGGAGCCTGGCCCGGGCAGCGGCGCACAGCGGGATCAATGGGCGAACGCTGACCCGCGCCTTCCAGCGGGAGACGGGGCTCAGCTTCGTCCAGTGGCTGCGGCGCATGCGCCTGCTGGCCAGCCTGGATGCCCTGGCGGCAGGGGCGTCGGTGCTCGAGGTCGCGCTCGACCTGGGGTACGAGAGCCCCAGTGCCTTCAGCGCGATGTTCCGCAGGACGCTGGGGGTTTCGCCTTCGGCCTACTTCGGGCGGGATCGAGCCTAGGCGATCGTCGGCTTATCGTCCCATGTGTGGAACGAACAATGCCATTTCAGCTGTCTAGCGAAAGATTGGTGCCGCCGATAAGGTTATACCCAGCCAAGAGAGGAGACTTCTCATGAAAAAGATCCTGGGTATCCACCGCAGCCCCCATGCCCATTGGGTGGGTGACGGCTTTCCGGTGCGCAGCCTGTTCACCTACGACAACCTGGCCCGGCATATCAGCCCGTTCCTGCTGCTCGACTACGCCGGCCCCCACGACTTCACGCCGACCGACGCCCGCCGTGGGGTCGGCCAGCATCCGCACCGGGGCTTCGAGACCGTGACCATCGTCTACCAGGGCGAGCTGGAACACCGTGACTCCACCGGCGCCGGCGGCCTGATCGGCCCGGGCGATGTGCAGTGGATGACCGCCGCCAACGGCATCCTTCACGAGGAGTTCCATTCGCCGGCCTTCGCCCGCAGCGGCGGTACCCTGGAGATGGTGCAGCTATGGGTCAACCTGCCGGCCCGGGACAAGCGCGCCGCCGCGGGTTACCAGACCCTGCTGGCGGCAGACATCCCGGTGCTGGCGCTGGAAGGCGATGCCGGCAGCCTGCGGGTGATCGCTGGTAGCTACCAGGGCCACCCCGGCCCGGCGCGGACCTTCACCGCCATGGATGTCTGGGACCTGCGCCTGAAAGCCGGTGCCCGCGTGCAACTGCCGGTCGCCGAGGGGCGCAATGCCGCCCTGGTGGTGTTGCGCGGTACCGTGCAGGTCAACGCTGAGCGCGAAGCCGGGCCGGCCAGCCTGGTGCTGCTGCAGCACGAGGGGGCGCATGTGCAGGTCGAGGCCTTGGAGGATGCCAGCGTGTTGCTGCTCAGCGGCGAGCCGATCGACGAACCCATCGTCGGCTACGGACCGTTCGTGATGAACAGCCAGGCGGAAATCGCCGAGTCGTTCGACGATTTCCACGCCGGACGTTTCGGCCAGATGGCCGGCGCCGGAGAGGGGGCTCGCCACTGAGGCATCGCCCCGCTGGCGCCACGGGTTGATCAACCCGACTGGCGCCAGTGCACCTCGCTGATGCCGTAGCGCTCGGCCACCGGCTTGCTGACCTTCCTGATCTTCTCCCGCCCATAGCGACCGATGCGGCCAACCCCCGCATCGCAACTGGCCCAGTGCCAGGCCTCGGCGTTGTCCATGCGCTCGGCACGAATCACGAAGGATTTGTGCTGGCCGTGCAGTTGGTAGTCGATCACGAAGAGTTTTGCGTCGATCATCGGGCATCCACATCCTTTGCGCAGGCTCGGTCACAGGCCAGGTACGGACGTACCCTGGCCCTGTCCGTGGGAATGCGCAAGGCCCGCAAAAGTTTGAAAAATATTCCCAGGGCACGACGAATGGCAACGCGGCGACCGCCCGTCGTCCCGTGCAGGCATCCGATCGAACAGTCGCCGCGCGCCTGGGTTCTTCCACTAAGGTGCTAGAGGATTCGTGCACGATCATTGTCCTGGCGCATGGTCCGCCGCTTGGATATGTGCAATATCAATTGGCACCCCGCCCGCTTAAGGCGTACTCACACACAACAGGCCATCCAGTACAGAGAGGGTCGTACCATGTCGTTGATCGGAGTTTCGATGCTAGAGCTGCGTCAGTTGATCGAGCAGGCCTGCCTGCCGGACCGCTGCGAAGTCACCTGCCCGGATGGTGTCAGCCTGACCATCCGCCTCGGCCAGGGCGACAGCCTGGACGATTGCCTGACCGTGAGCGGGATCGCGCTCGACAGCCTCAACAGCTGCCGGGACATCGCGGAGCTGGTGGCGCAGTTGCGCAAGGAACAGCGCGCGAACCACAAGCCACCGCTCAAGGCCATCGCCTGACGGCGGCCGCAGCCCGGTCAGCCAAGGCTGGCCGGGCGCACGTACTCTGGCATCAAGCCGTTGAACCAGAACAGGATCATCGACACCAGGATGGTCACCAGCACCAGCAGGCCCACGCCCCAGACGCAGGTGGCCAATAGCATGGCCTGTTCCTTGTGCAGCCGCAGGAAAGTCTGCAACCCGCCATACAAGAGCACAGTGGCATAGGCCGAGGCGGCCAGCAGGGCCACGACCGCCAGCCAACGCATCGGCACCAGGCCGACGACCCCGGCGATGAACCAGGGGGTGGCGCAGTAGGCGGCGAAGCCGATGCACTGGTTCAGGCTGGGCTGCGCATCGACCCCCCGGGACATCCAGCGAATCATCACGCCCATCAGCATCACCCCGACCACGGTGGTCGCATACAGCAGGCCGGCCAATTGCGCGGCGCTGGCCATGCTCAGGCGCACCTGTTCTTCCCCTGCCAGGCTCCAGCCGAAGGTGGTGGTGCCGACGAACAGGCACAGGGCAGGGATCAGCGCCAGGGCCAGCAGGCGGGGCAGGTATTGTTGCGGGTGGGCTTCCTCGGCGCGGCGGATGTCCAGCCAGGCTTCGGCGGGGTGGGTGAAGAGCTTGAGCAAGGGACTGTTCATGGCGTTCTCCTCGGGACGCTTGGCGAGCGTGTCCTCTTGTTATGGAGAAGCGGGTGCCCTTGGGGGTTCAGACTGTTTCGCCGCCGTTGATCGCTTCACTGCAGTTCCAGCACCAGGTTCAGGCTGCCGTCGCCACATTTGCCATGATCGCGTACCACGCCATGATAGCTGCGCCCGTCCCAGACGAAGGCGACGCTGTGGGCGCGCTCGAGCTTGTCTGGCAGTGGCGGGTTGATATGCAGGCGCAGGGCGGGGCAGCCCTGCAGGTTGAGGGCGGCGACCTGGACATGGCACTCGGCACGCTGGGCCACGGGGCCGAACAGGGTGTCGCGGACGAAGTCCAGTTCCAGGCAGGCGCTGGGCGCGCGGCAGCTCATTTTCATGGCAGCAGGCCCCGGGCATGGCACTGGGGTGACGGCATGGGCTGGCTCCTTGCGTGAAAAAATGGGCTATCTCTATTTCGATAGCCTGCTCTGGGGTGGCGTTCAAATTATTTCTGCCCATCAGGGGGCGGGGCCTGATATCGCCTGTGCATGGCAAGGGCCCTCAGGGTTGCCGCTCGGCCACGGCCCTGAGCGTGCGCAGGGTCACCATGGGGGCATCCACCACGAAGCGGTTGGCCAGCCAGCCCGGCACGTCCCCGGCAGGGTCGGCCTGCAGCTGGTAGGTCACCTCGGTCTCGCGCGCGCCCAGGGGGCGCATGATCCACTCCCCGCGCAACCGCCGTACGCGGATCTGCCCAGGCACTACCGGCACCTTGCCCGGCTCGGCGCTCAGGTGGCGCAACAGGGTGCCGTCGTCCAGCCGTTCGCTGCGTACCCGCAGCACCATGTCACGCGGGCGTGCCGGCCAGGGCAGCTCGGTGGTCAGGTAGACCCGGGTCGTGTCGCCATCGACCTCCAGCAGGCGCATCGTGGCGCAGGCGTACAGCCATTTGCAGGCGACCCGCAGATTCTCCTGCAGGTCGGCCAGGGTGCGTACGCTGGCCTTGATGCGGGTGACGCCGCGAAACCGCTGGTAGGGCGAGCCGGGTACCGCGCTCAGGTAGACATCGATGCCGTCTTCCTGGTGCGCCAGGCGCCAGTCGTCGGCCAGCAGCGTGGGCGCTGCCAGCAGGAGCAGCACGGCGAGCAATCGGTGCAAGGAGGGCATGGGGCGGCGGCCGGGTGGGAAGGCGTCAGGCAAGTATGGCCGCTGGAGGCAGAGGTGCCATGAAGATCTGCGCTGTCGAGCTGTTGGGCTGTGTTGCAGCCCGCGAACAGGGCGCCAAGCGCGCCCTGTTCGCTTACCTCAACGTTGGGGGTTGAGGGTCAGGTGCACGTGGCGGTTGACGTCCTTGTACAGCAGGTAGCTGAACGGGCCCGGGCCGCCAGAGTAGCAAGCCTGCGGGCAGAAGGCGCGCAGCCACATGAAGTCGCCGGCCTCGACCTCGACCCAGTCCTGGTTCAGGCGGTACACCGCCTTGCCTTCCAGCACGTAGAGGCCGTGTTCCATGACATGGGTCTCGGCGAACGGAATCACGCCGCCGGGCTGGAAGGTCACGATGTTCACGTGCATGTCATGGCGCATGTCGGCCATGTCGACGAAGCGGGTGGTGACCCAGCGGCCTTCGGTGCCCGGCATCTCGATGACCTGGGCCTTGTCGCGGTGGGTGACGAAGGATTCCGGAACGGCCAGGCCCTCGACCTTCTGGTAGTGCTTGCGCAGCCAGTGGAAGGTGACGTTGGCCTTGCTGTTGTTGCGCAGGCTCCACTCGGCGCCTGGGGCCAGGAAGGCATAGCCGCCCGGGACCAGGGTGTGGTGCTTGCCTTCGACGGTGATGTCGATCTCGCCTTCGACCACGAACAGCACCGCTTCGGCGTTCGGGTCCAGTTCCGGCCGCTCGCTGCCGCCTTCCGGGGCGACTTCGACGATGTACTGCGAGAAGGTCTCGGCGAAGCCGGTCAATGGGCGAGCGATGACCCACATGCGCATCTTGTCCCAGAACGGCAGGTGGCTGGTGACGATGTCACGCATCACGCCCTTGGGGATGACGGCATAGGCTTCGGTGAACATGGCACGGTCAGTCAGCAGCTCGGTCTGGGCTGGGTGCCCACCGTGGGGGGCGAAGTAGGAATGGTTCGACATGGAGGGTCTCGACTTGTTGTTCTGTCCCCGTGCCGTAAGCCGCACCGGCCGGTGCGCCGCAGGGGATGCACGGACAGAATATGAGCCTTTGCCGGGTATCCACAAATTAAATGTTGAAATATCCGGTATTCATTCACTGAATGTCGACCTGGCGCCCCGCGTGCTGTTCCGGCAGCCGGTTGCCACGGCCGAACAGCTTGTGGCGCAAGGTGCCGTCGGTATAAGCCCGAGGGTAGCGGCCACGGCGTTGCAGCTCGGGCACCAGCAGTTCGACCACGTGGCGCAGGTCGTCCGGCTGTACGGCGTAGGTCAGGTTGAAGCCGTCGATGCCGGTCTGGTCGAGCCAGTGTTCCAATTGGTCGGCGACCTCTGCGGGCGAGCCCACCAGTACCGGCCCGCGTCCGCCGAGGCCGACGAACGCGGCGGCCTCGCGCACCGTCCAGCGGCGGTTCGGGTCGGCGGCGGTGAACGCGGCCAGGGCGGTGCGGCCAGCATCGTTCTCCACGTACTCGATGGGCGCGTCGGGGTCGAGGCCGGCGAAATCGATGCCGGTCCAGCCCGACAGCAAGGCCAGGGCGGCGTCCAGGTCCACGTGCCGGCGGTAATCGGCAAAGCGCGCCTGGGCCGCTTCGTGCGTGTCGGCGACGATCAGCAGTGCCTGGGCATAGATCAGTACGTCGTCGCGGCCCCGGCCGGCCGCTTCGCTGGCCTGGCGGATACCGTCGGCGTAGCGGCGCAGCACGGTGGGGGTCGGCCCGCTGATGAACACGCACTCGGCGTGCCGCGCGGCGAACTGTTGGCCACGGGCCGAGGCGCCGGCCTGGAACAGCACCGGCGTGCGCTGGGGCGAGGGCTGGCACAGGTGCATGCCGGGCACCTGGAAGTGCTCGCCATGGTGGCCGATGGGGTGCACACGGGCAGGGTCGAGGTAGCGGCCAGTCTCGCGCTCCAGTAGCACGGCGTCGTCGTCCCAGCTTTTTTCCCAGAGCTTGTACAGCACCTGCAGGTACTCCTCGGCCAGGTCGTAGCGCTGGTCGTGGCCGAGCTGGCGCGCCAGGCCCAGGTTGCGGGCGGCGCTGTCCAGGTAGCCGGTGACGATGTTCCAGCCGACCCGGCCATCGCTCAGGTGATCGAGGGTCGACATGCGCCGGGCGAAGGGGTAGGGGTGCTCGTAGGTCAGCGAGAAGGTCACGCCGAAGCCCAGGTGCCGGGTGACGCCGGCCATGGCCGGGACTAGCAGCAGCGGGTCGTTGACCGGCACCTGCACGCCGCCGCGCAGGGCCGCCTCGGGGCTGCCCTGGTAGACGTCGTAGATGCCCAGCACGTCGGCGATGAACAGGGCATCGAACAGGCCTTGCTCGAGCAGGCGGGCCAGGTCGGTCCAGTAGTCCAGGCGGTTGAAATCCACGCTGGTGTTGCGGGGGTGGCGCCACAGGCCGGGGGACTGGTGGCTGGCGGCGTTCATGCTGAAGGCGTTGAAGCGGATCGGGCGTGGCATGCGCATCTCCTTGTCGTCAGGGCAGCACGGAAGCCGGGTAGACCGCGTCGGCCACCTGCAGCTTGCGTGGGATCAGGCCCAGGCCCTGGAAGGTATCGGCCAGCTTCTGTTGCTCGGCGACGATCTGCGGGGTGATGGCCACGGCGTTGTAGTTGCGCCGCTCGCTGGCCACTTCCAGGATGTCGGCGCTGATCCCCAGTTGTGGTGCCAGCAGGCTGGCGACTTCGGCAGGCTTGGCATTGGCCCACTGGCTGACCTTGCCCAGTTCGGCGAAGAAGGTCTTGAGCAGTTCGCGGTGCTGGTCGGCGAAGCGGGCGGTGGAGAGGTAGAAGGTGCGGTTGTTCGACAGGCCGCTGCCATCGCGCAGGTTCTTCAGGCCTGGCTGTCGCTGCGCGGCGGCGAGGAACGGGTCCCACAGGGTCACGGCCTGCACGCTGCCCGACTGCAGCGCCGCCACGGCATCGGCGGCGTTGTTGACGTAGGCGGGGGTGATGTCCTTGTAGCTCAGGCCGGCCTGCTCCAGGGCGACGGCCAGCAGGTACTGGGCGTTCCAGCCGCGGCCGGTGGCCACGCGCTTGCCCTTGAGGTCCTGGACGCTGGCGAGGTGGTCCTGCTCGCGCACCACCAGGCCGATGCCGCGCGGGTAGGGCTGCTCTGCCGCCAGGTAGACCACCGGCTTGCCGGCTGCCTGGGCGAACACCGAGGGGGCGTCGGCGGCATGGCCCAGGTCGATGGCGCCGGTGCTCAAGGCTTCGAGCAACTGCGGGCCGGCGGCGAACTCGTGCCAGCTGACCTTCACGCCCTGTGGGGCGAGGGCCTTCTCCAGGGCTCCACTGCCCTTGAGGATATTGATGCTGTTGAACTTCTGGTAGCCGATGCGCAGGGTCCTGGCCTCATCGGCCAAGGCGCTGGACCAGGGTAGCAGGGCGCTGGCGACACCGGCCAGCAGGCCGCCGAGGAGCAGGCGGTGCAGGGGAGAGAAGGCACGGGCAGGCACGGGAAGATCTCCTGGAGGGCAAGGAAAATGGCCTGCCCAGCCTAAGGAGGCGTCTGGGTGCTTTCAATTTTTTAATTCCAATTTGTTAGATTGTTTTGTTCTTTATATATCGTTTTGTTTTTCAAGGTATCCCTGCCTCCGGTGCTGCTACTGCCGTGAGCAGCAACGATTGTGGCAGTGCACGCTGCGGGTGTTGCGGCTCCTGCAGGCCGGCAAGGCGATAGCCCGCCATCTCCAGGGCGTTCAACCAACTGGACAAGGTGCGGAAATACCACGGCATGGGTGCCCACTGCCCGGCGAGCGCCACGAACGTCTCTTCGCGCCAGCCATCCTGGTAATCGCCCTCGGCCATGCTCCACGGATGCAGCGTCTGGATGATCAGCGCGCCGTCTGCGGCGAGCAGCGCGTTCAGGGCGGCGAGCAACGGAATGATGTCCTGGTGCAGCAAGGCGAAGTTGGCACAGACCAGGTCGTAGCCGCGGCCAATATCCACCTGGGACTCGGTCAGTTGCGCGTAGGTAGCCAGGTGCACGCTGGCCGGACCCGCCGCCCGCGCGGCCTCGACCAGCGTCGCATCGCCGTCCACGCCCACCGCCTCGATGCCGCGCTCGCCCAGCGCACGTAGCAGCCAACCCTCACCGCAGCCGAGGTCCAGTACCCGTTGTGGCTGCCGGCCGAGTATGGCCAGCAGGATGGCCTGGTCGGTGACTTGGCGCCGGCTTTCGATGCCGCCCTCGCGCACGGCCTGGATCCAGGCCTGCGCGTTGTGGTGCCAGGTGTGCAGGACCGTGGTTTCGCTAGGTGACATGGCGGGCGCCCGATCTGGAGGGTTGGCTGCAAAAGGATAGGCCAGGTTCGTGACCTCGTCGCAGTCGTGCCCTGGCGTCTGGGGCGTTATACTCGCGGCCCCGTTCCACTGTATCTGAGTATTCCGATGGGTCTTTGCGCAACTGCCACACCCGAACCGCGCCGCCTCGGCGCGCCGCTGATCGCCCTGGCCCTGCTGCTGGCCGGCGCCTGGTTCCTCAACCTCAACGCCGGCGCCAAGCAGGTGCTGCTGCTGATCGTCGGTGCCGCCCTGGGCTTGACGCTCTACCATGCCGCCTTCGGCTTCACCTCGGCCTGGCGGGTGTTCATCAACGAACGCCGTGGCGCCGGCCTGCGTGCGCAAATGGTCATGCTGGCCCTGGCCGTGCTGCTGTTCTTCCCGGCGCTGTCGGCTGGAAGCCTGTTCGGCACCCCGGTCACCGGGCTGGTGGCGCCGGCAGGGGTGTCGGTGGTGTTCGGTGCGTTCATCTTCGGCATCGGCATGCAACTGGGCGGCGGTTGCGCCTCCGGCACGCTGTTCACCGTCGGCGGCGGCAATGCCCGGATGCTGGTCACCTTGCTGTTCTTCATCATCGGTTCGGTGACCGCCACCCACCATGTCGACTGGTGGTTCGCCCTGCCTTCGTTCCCGGCCACGTCGATCGTCCAGACATGGGGCGTGGCGCCGGCGCTGCTGGCAAGCCTGGCGCTGTTCGGGCTGATCGCCTGGGCCACCGTGGTGCTGGAGAAGCGCCGCCACGGCCAGCTCGAAAGCCCGGTGCGCAGCGAGCACCAGGGCCTGCGCCGCTTCCTGCGCGGGCCCTGGCCGCTGCTGTGGGGCGCCGTTGCCCTGGCGTTGCTCAACTACGCCACCCTGGCCCTGGCCGGGCGCCCCTGGGGCATCACCTCGGCCTTCGCCCTGTGGGGCGCCAAGACCCTGGGCGGCCTGGGCATCGATGTCGGCAGCTGGGCCTTCTGGCAGATGCCGGGTAACGCCAAGGCCCTGGCCGCGCCCCTGTGGCAAGACATCACCACCGTGATGGACATCGGCATCGTCCTCGGCGCGCTGCTGGCCGCGGGTCTGGCCGGGCGTTTCGCACCGAGCCTGAAGATCCCGCTGCCGTCGCTGGTCGCCGCGGTGATCGGCGGCCTGTTGCTCGGCTATGGCTCGCGCCTGGCCTATGGCTGCAATATCGGCGCCTATTTCAGCGGCATCGCCTCGGGCAGCGTGCACGGCTGGCTGTGGTTGGTAGCGGCCTACACCGGCAACTTGGTCGGCGTACGCCTGCGACCGCTGTTCTTCGCGGGCGAGCGACGAGCACCGGCGCTGAGCGGCTGCTGAGCCTTCCCCCGCGCGCTGGCCGTTCAGGGCCAGCGCCACCCCGCGAGCCTGACCTGTGAGGTCAGGCTTGAGTGGAGCATCTTGAGAAATTACATTAACTAAATCTCGTAATTACTTTATAAAAATCAATTAACTTATTGTTTTCATGGAGAATTATCTTCTGGCGACAGCATGCTGGACGCACTGCTCGTAGTACGTCTGCTTGATCGCTGCCGGCTTGAGCCGCGAGCGGCTGTTGTAGGTTTGTTCGGTAATCCCGAAGGCGGTCATGCGCATCCATGGCTTGGGGAACTTGCGTGCCTGCAGTTTCTTGCGTGTGGCATACAAGGTAACGCCAGAGAGCTTGGCGTGCTGCGCCTCGGCGGCGATCTGCGAACCCCAGTTGCAGACATGGCGATCGTTCTGGTTCAAGGCCCTGGCCTGGACACCGGAAGCCACCGTGATCAACAGGCAGCCGGCGACCGTTGCTAGAAATACCCGCATGTTGCTGTCCTAAGCTTATGAAGGAAAAGGGAGTTTGCCTTCGCTTGGAGTGGCCGGGGGCCAGCAATTTGCCGTCAGGGGCCTACCAGCAGCATCGTCAGCAACACGATCCCCAGCAGTACCAGGTAGGCGCGCGCGTGCAGGCCATCGGCGATCCGCCCGACCAGCGGTGCGGCCAGGCGCATGCCCAGCCAGGCGCCGAGCACCAGGGCAGCCGCGGCCGGCAGGTCGATGAAGCCAAGATAACCATCGCCCAGGCCTCGGCCCGATGCCGGCAATACGGCATAGACCAGCGTGGCCGCCAGCGCCATGGGCAGGGAGAGCGGGTTGGCCATGGCCGTGGCGCTGAGCATGCTCGCGCCACGCCTGCGCATCAGCGGCACGGTCATCACGCTGCCGCCCACGCCGAGCAAGGCTGCCAGCGCGCCAATGGGCAGGCCGGCCAGGGTCGCACCCGCTCGGCCCAAGGGGCGCAGCCTGGCCCCTTCGTGAAGGAAGCCTGGGCGCAGCCAGCCATCGAGCAGGCTGGCCACCAGGTAGGCGACGAACACCCAACGCAGCCAGGTGCTGTCGAGGTGCAGTGCCGCGAAGGCACCGAGCAGGGCGCCCAGGGCGATGCTGGGCGCGAGCGGGCGGACCAGGCCCCAGCGCAGGCTACCCGCGCGATGATGGCGCCAGGTCGCCAGGGCGCTGCTGACGATCATCACGGCGGAGGAGGTCGCGACGGCGACCTGCATGGCGTGCTGGCCGACCAGCGAGCTGGCTTCATGGTTGGCCAGCAGCAGGGCATACAGCAGCGGTACGGCGAAGAAACCACCGCCGAAGCCGAACAGCAGGGTGGTGATACCGGCACACAGGCCGAATGCACCGAGCAATGGATACAGCATCGATCTGCCTCCCAGGCGTATGGAGGCCGGCAGCGTAGAGCGAGCAGGCTTGGCCGGCATGCGCGAATCGGCCAATAATCATCGTGTTCAGGCCAGAGGCTTCAGCCATGCGCAACATCCCCTTGGCCCAGGTCGATGCCACCCCCCGGCCTGTGTTGGCGATCGGCACCGATTACGCGCCGGGCACGCTGTTGCCCAGCCACACCCACCGGCGGGCCCAGTTTCTCTATGGCATGAGTGGGCTGATGGAGGTGCAGACCGACGATGGCTCCTGGGTCATCCCGCCGCACAACGGCGTCTGGATCCCGCCGGGCAAGCCGCACCAGGTGCGCATGCAGGGGGTGAGCACGCGCAGCCTGTACATCGAGCCGCAGGCGGCGCCGCGCGCGGGCACCTCGTGCGAGGCGCTACGGGTCAGCCCGTTGTTGCATGAGTTGCTGCTGGCCAGCGTGGAGATACCGCCGTTGTATGACGTGCAGGGGCGGGACGGGGTATTGCTGGCACTGATTCTCCATGAGCTGAGCCTAGCGCCGCGCCTGCCACTGTTCGCGCCGATACCCGCCGAGCCTCGGCTGGCGGGGCTGTGCCGGGCGTTCCTGCGTGCCCCGGACATCCGCGTCGATGCCGAGGGCTGGGCCCGGCAATCGAACCAGAGCCTGCGCACCTTCAATCGCCGGTTTCGCCAACTGACTGGCTTGTCGTTCGGTGCCTGGCGCCAGCAGGCGTGTGTGATGGCGGCAGTGACCCGGTTATCGGCGGGCGAGGCGGTCACCCGGATTGCCCTGGACCTGGGCTACGACAGCCCCAGCGCTTTTTCCAGCATGTTCCGCCGGGTCATGGGGCGGGCGCCGTCGGCGTTCAGCCGGCGCGAGGGGGGCTGAGAGAGCATTTGGGCCGCCTTGCAGCCCCAGGAGCAGGGCATTGGCAGTAGGGATAAAAAAAGATCGCGCAGACAGGCACAAGCCCGCCGCCCGTTTCCACAGGAGATGTTCTGGGACCAGCAGAGGGTGACCTGGGGAAACGGGGGCGACCTTGCGCCGCCCCGCGATCAAAGCTAACGAAGAACGGGTCAGGCCGCCTGGTTGCGCTTGACCTGGGCCTTGCGCACCTGGGCGCGGCAGGCGTCGCCGAAGGCCTGGAAGATCCTGATCGAGTCAGGGTTCTTCGCGGCCTGCCATTCCGGGTGCCACTGCACGGCGAACAGGAACGGCGAGATGCCCGGGGCGTGGATCGCCTCGACCAGGCCATCCTCGGCATGGGCGATCGGCTCGATGCCCTTGCCCAGGTTGCGCAGGCCCTGGCCATGCAGCGAGTTGACGCGGATCTCGTCGGTGCCGAGGGTCTCGCGCAGCCAGCTGCCAGGCTGGATCTTCACGCTGTGTACGGCCTGGTACTGGATCTCGACCGGGTCCTCGGGGTTTTCCCGATGGTCGTTGAAGCCAGGCTCGGCGTAGACCTTCTGGTAGATGTCGCCGCCCAGGGCGACGTTGATTTCCTGCATGCCCCGGCAGACGCCGAAGATCGGCAGGCCACGGGCGATGGCCATCTTCACCAGGGGGATGTCGAACAGGTCGCGGTCCTTGTCCTGGGCCTTGCCCGGGGTCAGGTTTTCCTGGCCGTAGAGGGCCGGGTCGATGTTGCTGCCCGCGCCGGTGAGGTAGACGCCGTCGGCCATGTCGAGGTAAGTCTCGAGGTCTTCGGTCCCGCAGCAGGTGGGGACCAGGACCGGGACGCAACCGGAGAATTCGACCAGCGGGGTGATGTATTTGTGGGTCATGACCTGGTAGTCATGGCCTTTGCGCTCCTGGGTGCCCATGGTCATCAGGACGACGGGTTTGCGCAGGGTGGGTTGCTTGTTGCCAATGTTGCTGTTGGACATATGTCACCTTAGGACAGGTTCTACCTGTCGTTGTTGTGCAGGCGCACGGCCTGGGCCTTGTGTGCGGCCTGGGGCCCCGAGCACTGCCGGCTCGCCGGAGGGGCGTTTCCGGTCGGGGCTTGATTCATAGCTTGCCAGAGCCGTTCGATATGTCAAACGACTGGCAGGGCGGTCTGGCGCCGGTTTTCGGGGGCTGCAGGGCGTACAAGCCTGAGGTGGCAAGGGTTTGGCGGAGGTTGAGGTCAATAATATTTAACGATGCAGTTGGGTCTTTGCGTGGCTGCAATGAAAGGGCGGTGCGGGCTCATTCCTGGCGGTTCGTCGGCCCGACAAGCTTGGGGCTGCTTTGCAGCCCCCCTGGTCAGTGCAGGATCTGCTTGAGAAACGCCTGCGCCCGCACCGTGCGGGGCTGGTTGAAGAACACCTCCGGCGCGCTGTCCTCGATGATCTGCCCACCTTCGAGGAACAACACGCGCTCGGCCACCTGGCGGGCGAAGCCCATCTCGTGGGTGACGCAGAGCATGGTCATGCCGGTCTGCGCCAACTGCACCAGCACGTCCAGCACCTCGGCGACCATCTCCGGGTCGAGCGCCGAGGTGGGCTCGTCGAACAGCATGATCCGCGGCTTCATGCACAGCGCCCGGGCGATGGCCACGCGCTGCTGCTGGCCGCCGGACAGCTGGCTGGGGTACTTGTGCGCCTGGTTCTCGATACCGACCTTGCGCAGGTACATCCGCGCCCGCTCCTCGGCGTCCTTGCGCGACAGGCCACGCACGCTGGTGGGCGCCAGCAGGCAGTTGTCCAGCACGCTCATGTGCGGGAACAGGTTGAAGTGCTGGAACACCATGCCGATCTCGCTGCGCACCTGGGCGGCCTGGCCAGTGGTGGCGGCCAGGTCGGTGCCGGCAACCCGGATGCTGCCTTGCTCGGCGATCTCTAGGCGATTGATGCAGCGGATCAGCGTCGACTTGCCCGAGCCGGATGGGCCGCAGAGCACGATACGCTCGCCTTCGCGTACCTCCAGGTCGATATCGCGCAGCACGTGGAAGGCGCCGTAGTGCTTGTTCAGGCCCTCGATACGGATCAGCACCGGGCGCGGGTCGGTTTCAGGGGCGAAGCTGGCAAGGCTCAGTGGGGCGGTCATCTTGTTGTTCTCCCGCATAGGTTCAGTCGAAGCGAGTGGCGCTGTAGGGCGCCGGGTCGGTGAAGGGCGCCTGCCCGGTGACCAGCTCGGCCAGCAGGCGGCCGCTGACCGGGCCCAGGGTCAGGCCGTGGTGGGCATGGCCGAAGTTGAACCACAGGTTGGCGTGGCGCGGCGCCGGGCCGATTACCGGGCGCATGTCTGGCAGGCACGGGCGCCGGCCCAGCCAGGGCCTGTCGTCGAGGCGTTCGCCCAGCGCCGGGAATAGCTTGCGCGCCAGGGCTTCGCAGCGGCCTAGCTGGATCTCGTTGCCCGGCGCATCCGCGGCGGCGAACTCGATGCCGGTGGTCAGGCGCACGCCCCGGGCCATGGGCGCCAGCACATAACCGCCCTGGGTATCGCAGATCGAGTGGCCGAGCTCGGCACCGTCGCGGGTGGCGTAATGCATGTGGTAGCCGCGCTTGATCGCCAGCGGGAAGCGGTAGCCCAGCGGTTCGAACAGCTCGGCCGACTGTGGGCCGAGGCAGGCCACCACTTCGTCGGCCTCAAGCGGGCCACGGCGGCTGTCCACCTGCCAGCGCTCGCCGAGCCAGCGCAGGCTGCGCGCATCGCCCTGCAGGAACTGCCCGCCACGCTGGACGAACAGTGCGGCATAGCCGCGGGTCAGGGCGCCGGGGTCGCTCACGGTCTTCGGGTCGAGCCAGTGGATGCCGCCCAGCACGTCGCCCTCCAGGCGCTGTTCGCGGGCTTGCAGTTGCTCGCGCTCGAGGATTTCGTACTGCAGGCCGTAGCGCGCCAGGCCGTGCAGGTCGGCCTTGGCCCGGTCGAACAGGCGTGGGTCACGGTACACCTCGATCCAGCCCTTGGCCTGCACCAGTGCACCGAGGCCGGCGGCCTCGATCAGGGCGTCGTGCTCCTCGACGCAACGTTGCACCAGCGGCAGCATGTCGGCCGCCGCGCCGGCCAGGCGCCCTGGGGCCGATTGCTGCCAGTAGCGCAACAGCCAGGGCGCGGCCTTGGGCAGGTGGACCAGGCTGTAGCGCACGTCTGGCTGGCGGTTCAGGCCATAGCGCAGCAGGGCGCCGAGGTTGCGCGGGAAGGCATAGGGAATCACGCTGGAACGCTCGATCAGCCCGGCGTTGCCATGGCTGGTGCCGCTGCCGGGCGTGTCGCGGTCGAGCAGGATCACCTGGCGTCCGCGCGCCTGCAGGTGCAGCGCGGTGCTGACGCCGACGATGCCGGCGCCGAGGACAAGGGTTTGGCAGTGCATGGGGCGTATCCTTCGGTCAGTTCAGATGGCGGCCCAGGCGGGCTTCCAGGTGTTTCAGGGCGCGCCGCACGAGTTCCACGATCACCAGGTAGAGCACGGCGGCCCACAGGTAGATCTGGAAGTCGAAGCTGCGCGAGAAGGCCAGCTTGGTCACGCCCATCAGGTCGTAGATGGTCACTAGCGAGGCGATGGCGCTGGCCTTGATCATCAGGATCAGCTCGTTGCCCAGTGGGCCGATGGCCACCAGCAGCGACTGCGGCAGGATCACCTTGAAGAAGGTGGTCGAGCGCTTCAGGCTCAGGGCCCGCGCCGCCTCGTACTGGCCGGGGGCGATGGCCAGCAGGCTGGCGCGGAAGATCTCCGCCTGGTAGGCGGCGGTGTTCAGGGTGAAGGCCAGCAGGGTGCAGTACCAGGCTTCGCGGAAGAACCACCACAGGCCCAGCTCCTGCCAGAAGCCCTTGAGCGAGCCGAGGCCGTAGTACAGCAAGAACAGCTGGGCCAGCAGCGGCGAGCCACGGAAGAAGTAGATGTAGCCGGCGGCCAGGCGTTGCAGCAGTTGGCTGCGCGACAGGCGCGCCAGGGCCAGCAGTAGGCCGAGCGCCGCGCCCAGGCTGAAGGAGATCGCCACCAGCTTGGCGGTCACCAACAGGCCGTCGAGAAAGCGCGGGCCGTAGCGCTCCAGCAGGTCGGGGTCCAGCACCATGGCCAGCCATTGTTCGACGCTCATGCCCGGGCTCCTTGCAGGTGGCGGTTGCAGCGCCGTTCGATGAGGGCGAAGACCCTGCCCGACAGCGCCGAGAACAGCAGGTAGCCCAGGCAGGCCACGCCGTAGAAGAACATCGGCTCCTTGGTCACGCTGACCGCCAGGTTGGTCTGGCGCATCAGGTCGACCAGGGAGATGGTCGACACCAGCGAGGTGTCCTTGAGCAACGACAGCCAGTTGTTGGACAGACCAGGCAGGGCGATGCGGGTGAGTTGCGGCAGCACCACCTTGAAGAACCCCGTGCGCCGGCTCAGGCCCAGGGCGGCGCAAGCCTCCACCTGGCCCTTGGGCAGGGTCTTGAAGGCGGCCAGCCAGATCTCGCTGGAAAAGGCGGCGAACACCAGGCTGAAGGCGATCATCGCGGCGAGGAAGGTGTTGATCAGCACCTCGCCTTCATAGCCCAGGGCCGCCAGCAGCGTCTGCGCGGCGATCTGGCAGCCGTAGTAGATGATCAGCAGGGTCAGCAGCTCGGGCAGGCCACGGAACACGGTGGAGAACGTGGTCGCCCAGGCGCGGGGCAGGCGCTTGCGCGAACGCGCGGCGAGGGCCACGAGCAGGCCCAGGGGCAGGCCGATGGGCAGGCAGGCCAGGGCCAGCGACAGGGTCACCAGGGCGCCGGCCAGCAGCGCCTGGCCCCAGCCGCCACTGGCGAAAGACAGCAAGGACAATTGATCGAGCATGGTGTATCTCCACACTGTCGCTATCGGGGGCGCTTCGTGCCCCTTTCGCGACGCAAGGCCGCTCCCACAGGGGTGGCGCCGAGCTCAAGAGCGGCGCAGCCTCCATGGGAGAGGGCGGTCGCAGGTCAGTTGTAGATATCGAAGTCGAAGTACTTGCTGGCGATCTTCTGGTAGGTGCCGTTGGCGACGATCTCGGCCAACGCCTGGTTCAGGCGCTGGCGCAGGGCGTCGTCGTCCTTGCGCACGGCGATGGCGGCGTTGGCCTTGGTGCCGGCGACGTCGCCGAGGATCCGGCAGCAGGCCTGGCCGTTCTTGTCCATCCACTCGTGCAGGGGGAACTTGTCGGCGATCACCCCGTCCAGGCGGCCGGAGGCCAGGTCGGCGTTGGCCTCGTCCATGGTGGGGTAGAGCTTCACGTCGGCGCCGGCCCTGGCGTAGACGTCCTCGGCGTAGATGGCCTGGGTCGAGGAAGACTGGGCGCCGATGGTATAGCCCTTGAAGTCGGTCTGGGCATCGGTGATCGGGCTGTCCTTGGCCACCGCGACGGCCAGCGGGGTGCGGTAGTAAGGGTCGCTGAAGGCGATTTTCCTGCGCCGTTCCTCGGTATCGATCATCGAGGCGACCACGGCATCGTACTTGCGGGCCATCAGCGCCGGGATGATGCCTTCCCAGTCCTGGGCCACCAGGGTGCACTCGACCTTCATCTGCGCGCACAGGGCATGGGTGATATCGATGTCGAAGCCATGCAGCTTGTTATCGGCGTCGACATAGTTGAAGGGCGGGTAGGCGCCCTCGGTGGCGAACCGCAAGGTCTCGGCACTGGCGGCGCCCGCCAGCAGCAGGGCGCACGCACCCACCACAGCCATGGTCTTTTTCATTTCGCACCTCTGTACTTGCACTCTTGCTATTGTTGTTTGCCCGCTGGCCACGAGGTGTAGCCGACGAACTCGTTATGTAGAGCGGCAGTCGCTTCCAAGCGTCTTTCAACATCGGGCCCGAGTTTCCTGCAGACCTCATTGACCATCAGGTGCACCCACGACAGCATCGCCGAGGTGGACTCCCAGAACAGGTTGAATTCGGTGGGGATGCGGAACACCTCGTCGGCGTTGGCCTCGGCCCAGTCACAGAAGGTGTCGGTCACCAAGGTGACCGGAATGCCGGCCTGGCGTGCCTTCTGGCACAGCTGCAGGGCATGGCGTGAATAGCGGCGCGCCTCGAACACCAGCAAGGCGCTGTCCTCGGCGCGGCCAAGCAAGACCTCGCCGAAGTGCCCGGCGCTGCCATCGACCAGTTGCACACCGTCGCGCAGGTACTGCATCAGGTGACTCATGCACATGGCGATGCCGCGTTCGGTCTGGAAACCGGCGACGAACACCCGCGGCTTGTCCGCCAGGCGCTGGGCCACCTGCTGCCAGGCCTGGCCACGGCTGTATTCGTGCACCCGCACCAGTGCCGCGATCTCCAGCTCCAGGCTGCCGGCGCTGTCGGCAGCTTCGCGGTTCTGGCGGTAGGCTTGCAGGCGATCCCCCACCAGCCAGGGGCCGTCGCCCAGGTCGCTCTGCAGGTCTTGCTTGAGCGCCTTGAGGTGGGCATAGCCCAGGGCGCGGCAGAAGCGGCCGACACTGGACTCGCTGACGCCCAGCTTGGCGGCGATGCTGGCCGAGGTCTGGAACGGCAGCTCGTGCAGGTTGGCGAGCATGTAGCTGGCGATCTTGCGGCCCGAGGCGGTGGCGCCGTGCAGGCTGTTCTCCAGGCGTTGCTTGATCGGTTGGCTCATGTCGCGGCTCCGGGCTGGCTGAGGCGTGGGATAGAAAATGGATGTTTTCTGTCACTAAGTCAATATTTGACAGATAACTGCCATTCGCGGGAAAGTCTTCGCCATTGCCTTACGCTGTAGCCATTCCAATGCCAAGAAAGGAGCTCCAGATGTCCGCACCTTCCGCCAGCCCCGTCGTGCGCGTGCCTTTTGCCGAGCTGCAGGCGCTGCTGCAACGTATCTTCCTGCGTCACGGCTGTTCCGAGGCGGTGGCCGCGGTGCTCGCCCACAACTGCGCCAGCGCCCAGCGCGATGGCGCCCACAGCCATGGCGTGTTCCGCATGCCCGGCTACGTCTCTACCCTGGCCAGCGGCTGGGTCGATGGCCGTGCCCAGCCCCAGGTGAGTGACGTGGCGTCGGGGTACGTGCGCGTCGACGCCGCTGGCGGTTTCGCCCAGCCGGCCCTGGCGGCGGCCCGGGCGCTGCTGGTAGAGAAGGCTCGCAGCGCCGGGATCGCGGTGCTGGCGATCCACAACTCGCACCACTTCGCCGCCCTTTGGCCGGACGTGGAGCCCTTCGCGGACGAAGGGCTGGTGGCGCTCAGCGTGGTCAACAGCATGACCTGCGTGGTGCCCCATGGGGCGCGTAAGCCGCTGTTCGGCACCAACCCCATCGCCTTTGCCGCGCCTTGCGCAGGGCATGATCCGATCGTCTTCGACATGGCCACCAGCGCCATGGCCCATGGCGACGTGCAGATCGCCGCCCGGGCGGGCGAGACGTTGCCGCCGGGCATGGGCGTGGACGCCGAGGGCCAGCCGACCTGCGACCCGGCGGCGATCCTCGAAGGCGGCGCGCTGCTGCCGTTTGGCGGGCACAAGGGCTCGGCGCTGTCGATGATGGTCGAGTTGCTGGCGGCGGCGCTGACCGGTGGGCATTTCTCCTGGGAGTTCGATTGGTCCGGGCATCCGGGGGCGAAGACGCCCTGGACCGGGCAACTGATCATCGTCATCGACCCGAGCAAGGCACAAGGGCAGCGGTTTGCCCAGCGCAGCCGGGAGCTGGTGGAGCAGATGCAGGCGGTGGGGCTGACCCGTATGCCGGGGGAGCGGCGCTACCGCGAGCGGGAGGTGGCCGAGCGGGAAGGCGTGGCACTGAGCGAGCAGGAGTTGCAGGGGCTCGAGGCGCTGGCTGGCTGACACGGCCCAATGGCCGCTCAGAGCATACCGCTGTCCTTATGTCGTGCAGGCCTGCACTGAACACCTTGCACATCAGTGATGTTCCTGCGGCGCCACTGCAGGTATCCTCGGGGGCAGCATTTCCCGAACTGTCCTGATCCAAGGAGCTGTGCGCTGTGTTCAAACATGTCGATGCCTATGCCGGCGACCCGATTCTCTCGCTGATGGAGACCTTCAAGGCCGACCCACGTGCCGACAAGGTCAACCTGAGTATCGGCCTGTACTACGATGAGGCTGGCGTGGTGCCGCAACTGGCGGCGGTGGGCGAGGTGGAGAAGCGCCTGGCCGGCCAGCCCCACGAGGCTTCCCTGTACCTGCCGATGGAAGGTCTGGCCAGCTATCGCCAGGCGATCCAGGCCCTGCTGTTCGGTGCCGATCACCCGGCGGTGGCAGGCGGTCGCGTGGCCACCGTGCAGACCGTGGGCGGCTCCGGGGCGCTGAAGGTCGGTGCGGACTTCCTCAAGCGTTACTTCCCGCAGTCCGAGGTCTGGGTCAGCAACCCGACCTGGGACAACCACCGGGCGATCTTCGAGGGCGCGGGCTTCAAGGTCCACACCTACCCGTACTTCGACCCGGCCAGCCGTGGCCTGGACTTCGCCGGCATGCTCGCCACCTTGCAGGGGCTGGCGCAGAACAGCATCGTCCTGCTGCACCCGTGCTGCCACAACCCCACTGGCGTCGACCTGGACCAGAACCAGTGGCAGCAGGTGGTCGAGGTGGTCAAGGCGCGCCAGCTGATCCCGTTCCTCGACATCGCCTACCAGGGCTTCGGCGAAGGCCTGGTGGAAGACGCCTACGCCATCCGCGAAATGGCCCGCGCCGGGGTGCCGTGCCTGGTCAGCAACTCGTTCTCGAAGATCTTCTCGCTGTACGGCGAGCGGGTAGGGGGCCTGTCGGTGGTCTGCGACGACGACGCCACCGCTCAGAGCGTGCTCGGCCAGCTCAAGGCCACCGTGCGCCGCAACTATTCCAGCCCGCCCTGCCACGGCGCCCAACTGGTCGCCGGCGTGCTCGGCGATGCCGCGCTCAATGCCCAGTGGGTGGCGGAAGTGGAAGCGATGCGCAAGCGTATCCTCGACATGCGCCAGGGGCTGGTGGACCTGCTCGGTGAACTGCTGCCGGGCCAGGACTTCCAGTTCTTCCTGCGCCAGCGCGGCATGTTCAGCTACACCGGTTTGAGCGTCGAGCAGGTACGTCGCCTGCGGGACGAGTTCGGCGTGTACCTGATCGACAGCGGCCGGGTGTGCATGTCGGGCCTGCGCCCGGCCAACCTGCGCCGTGTGGCCGAGGCATTCGCGGCCGTTCAACAGGGTTGATGCAGGCGGGCACCCTTTCGGGGTGCCTGGTCGATCACATTCGCGGGCAAGCCCGCTCCCATGATCCTGCCAGTCGTATCGTTGGCGACCGGCTCGGCCCCTGTGGGAGCGGGCTTGCCCGCGAGTGCGTTCGCCGCCAGGCTTCCTGGGTGAAGGTGCAACCCATTCCTCCAATCAGGTAACGCCTGGTTTCAGAAAATTCCCACTCAAGGTGCAACCGTCCCTCGGGCAGGGCTATGCAAGTGCAACCCAATCAGCGCACAATCGCGCCCCTCTTTTTCGGTTGAGGTGCGCGAGGCCTTGTGTTTCGCCGCTCTCAGCCTGTTGCAGTCTTGCGAGTGGAGTTGCACCCGGAATGAATGAGCAGGCCCCAAGCGTCGAACGGCGCTTCGAAGAATCGACCCCCGCCACCCTCGGCAGCTGGTCGCGACAAGACACCACCTGGATGCTGGGCCTGTTCGGCACGGCGATCGGCGCCGGAACCCTGTTCCTGCCGATCAACGCCGGCCTCGGCGGTTTCTGGCCGCTGCTGATCCTGGCCGTGCTGGCCTTCCCCATGACCTACTACGCCCACCGCGGGCTGACCCGCTTCGTGCTCTCCGGGCGCAACGGCGGCGATATCACCGAGGTGGTCGAGGAACACTTCGGCATCACGGCCGGTGCCCTGATCACCGTGTTGTACTTCTTCGCCATCTTCCCGATCCTGCTGATCTACAGCGTGGCCTTGACCAACACCGTCAGCAGCTTCATGGAACACCAGTTGCACATGACCCCGCCACCGCGGGCGCTCCTGTCGTTCCTGCTGATCTTCGGCTTGCTGCTGGTGGTGCGCTGCGGTGAACAGGCCACGGTCAAGGTCATGAGCCTGCTGGTGTACCCGTTCATCGTCGCCCTGGCGCTGCTGGCCCTGTACCTGGTGCCGCACTGGAATGGCGGCATCCTCGACAGCGCCACCCAGCTGCCGTCTGGCTCGGCCTTCCTGCACACCTTGTGGCTGGCGATCCCGGTGATGGTGTTCTCCTTCAACCACTCGCCGATCATCTCGGCCTTCGCCGTCGACCAGAAGCGTCGCTACGGCGAACATGCCGATGAGCGCAGCGGCCAGATCCTGGCCCGCGCCCATCTGCTGATGGTAGCCATGGTGCTGTTCTTCGTCTTCAGCTGCGTGCTGACCCTCAGCAGCGCCCAACTGGCCGAGGCCAAGGCGCAGAACCTGTCGATCCTGTCGTACCTGGCCAACCATTTCAGCAACCCGACCATCGCCTTCGCCGCGCCGTTGATCGCGTTCATCGCCATCGCCAAGTCGTTCCTGGGGCACTACATCGGGGCCAGCGAAGGCCTCAAGGGCATCATCGCCAAGACCGGCCTGCGCCCAGGCGCCAAGGCCATGGACCGTGTAGTCGCTGCGCTGATGCTGGTGGTGTGCTGGATCGTCGCCACCCTCAACCCGAGCATCCTGGGCATGATCGAGTCCCTCGGCGGCCCGATCATCGCTGCGCTGCTGTTCCTCATGCCGATGTACGCCATCCGCCGCGTGCCGTCGATGCGCAAGTACAGCGGCGCGCTGTCCAACGTCTTCGTCGTGGTGCTTGGCCTGATGGCCATGTCCTCGGTGGTCTACTCGGTGGTCGATAGCCTGCTGGGGTGAGGGGGCGGCTTCGAGCTGCAAGCTTCAAGTAAAAGCGACGTGGTGCGCCTTGGCTTGTCGCTTGCAGCTCGAGGGGCCACTAGGCACCCGGGCGCCTTCGTGCTTAACTCGGTGTCCTTTTCAAACCTCGCATAAGGATTCATGTCATGGCTCAAGTGACCCTCAAAGGCAGCCCCGTACAGGTCAACGGCAACCTGCCGCAGGCCGGTGCCCAGGCGCCGGCCTTCTCCCTGGTTGGCGAAGGCCTGGCCGACAAGTCGCTGAAGGACTACGCCGGCAAGCGCAAGGTGCTGAACATCTTCCCGAGCGTCGACACCCCGACCTGCGCCACCTCCGTGCGCAAGTTCAATGCCCAGGCCAACGACCTGGCCAACACCGTGGTGCTGTGCATCTCCGCCGACCTGCCGTTCGCCCAGGCGCGCTTCTGCGGCGCCGAAGGCCTGGAGAACGTGAAGAACCTGTCGACCCTGCGTGGCCGTGAGTTCCTCGAGAACTATGGCGTGGCCATCGCCGACGGCCCCCTGGCCGGCCTGGCTGCCCGCGCCGTGGTGGTGCTGGACGAGAACGACAAGGTCCTGCACAGCGAACTGGTCGGCGAAATCGCCGACGAGCCGAACTACGACGCGGCGCTGGCTGTATTGAAATAAATGTACCGGGGCTGCCGTGCAGCCCCCTGGGGTTACACCCTGTAACGGCCTGGAACGCTTTCCAGGCCGTTTTCATTTAAAGTTCAGCGTCTTGGCAACGTAAGCCGAAGGTAAATCCCTGGTAAAGGCCCTTTGCTAAAACGGTGCCAGTGCTTATCGTTCAACCTCCCCAAGCCGCCATTTCCTGAACAAGGTTCGTTCAACCCATGCAAGCTTCCGTCTCCCGTTCCCCTCGTCGCTGGCTCGTCGGCCTGCTGATCCTGCTGCTGGTGGCCCTGCTGGCCTGGTGGCTGTGGCCTGCATCGCCGGCCAACAAGGAAGCGAGCGGGCGCCCAGGCGGGCGTCCTGGCTTCGGCGCCTCCGCCGACCCGGTGCCGGTGCGCGTGGAGCCGGTGCGCGTCGGTGACTTCCCGCTGTACTACAAGGCCCTGGGCACGGTAACGGCGACCAACACGGTCAACGTGCGCAGCCGGGTGGCCGGCGAGCTGGTCAAGATCCACTTCAAGGAAGGCCAGCAGGTCAAGGCCGGCGACTTGCTTGCCGAGATCGACCCGCGCCCCTACCGCATCGCCCTGCAGCAGGCCGAAGGCACCCTGGCGCAGAACCAGGCCCAGTTGAAGAACGCCCAGGTCGACCTGGCGCGCTACAAGGGCCTGTACGCCGAGGACAGCATCGCCAAGCAGACCCTGGACACCGCCGAGGCCCAGGTGGCGCAGTTCCTGGGCCTGGTCAAGACCAACCAGGCGCAGGTCAACGATGCCCGTCTGAACCTCGAATTCACCCAGATCCGCGCGCCGATCAGCGGCCGCGTGGGCCTGCGCCAGCTCGACCTGGGCAACCTGGTGGCGGCCAACGACACCACCGCGCTGGCGGTGATCACCCAGACCGAACCGATCAACGTCGCCTTCACCCTGCCGGAGACGGAACTGGCCACCGTGCTCGAGCGCTACCGCAGCGGCGCCAGCCTGCCGGTCGAGGCCTGGGATCGTGGCGATGCCAAGCTGCAGTCCACCGGCGTGCTGGGCAGCCCGGACAACCAGATCGACACCACCACCGGCACCCTGAAGTTCAAGGCCCGCTTCGAGAACAAGGACCAGGCCCTGTTCCCCAACCAGTTCGTCAACGTGCGTCTGCTGGCCGATACCCTCAAACAGGTGGTCCTGGCCCCGGCCGCGGCGATCCAGTTCGGCAACGACGGTACCTTCGCCTACGTGGTCAATGCCCAGAACAAGGTCAACATCCGCAAGCTCAAGGTGGGTGCCAGCGATGGCGAGCGCAGCGTGATCCTCGAGGGCCTGGCCGCCGGCGATCGCCTGGTGCTCGAAGGCACCGACCGCCTGCGCGAGGGCAGCCTGGTGGACGTGGTGGAAGACAGCTCGCAAGTCCCGACCACCCCCGGCCAGCACCTGCAGGGCCAGGACGCCAAGGGCTCGGCCCAGGCCGATGAGCCGCGCAAGGCGGGCGCATGAACCTGTCGCGCCTGTTCATCCTCCGTCCAGTCGCCACCACGCTGAGCATGCTGGCCATCGTCCTGGCCGGCCTGATCGCCTACAAGCTGCTGCCGGTCTCGGCCTTGCCCCAGGTCGACTACCCGACCATCCGGGTCATGACCCTGTACCCCGGTGCCAGCCCCCAGGTGATGACCAGCGCGGTCACCGCGCCACTGGAGCGCCAGTTCGGACAGATGCCGGGGCTGACCCAGATGGCCTCGACCAGTTCCGGCGGCGCCTCGGTGCTGACCCTGCGCTTTAGCCTGGACATGAACATGGACGTCGCCGAGCAACAGGTGCAGGCCGCGATCAATGCCGCCAGCAACCTGCTGCCCAGCGACCTGCCGGCACCGCCGGTGTACAACAAGGTCAACCCGGCCGACACCCCGGTGCTGACCCTGGCCATCTCGTCGAAGACCATGCCGTTGCCCAAGCTCAACGACCTGGTCGATACCCGCGTGGCCCAGAAAATCGCCCAGATCAGCGGCGTGGGCATGGTCAGCATCGCCGGCGGCCAGCGCCAGGCGGTGCGGATCAAGGTCAACGTCGATGCCCTGGCCGCCAACGGCCTGAACCTGGACGATGTGCGCACCCTGATCGGTGCCTCCAACGTCAACCAGCCCAAGGGCAACTTCGACGGCCCGACCCGGGTGTCGATGCTCGACGCCAACGACCAGCTGCGCTCGCCCGAGGAGTACGCCAACCTCATCCTGGCCTACAACGACGGTGCACCGCTGCGCCTGAAGGACGTCGCCGAGATCGTCGACGGTGCCGAGAACGAGCGCCTGGCGGCCTGGGCCAACGAGAACCAGGCGGTGCTGCTGAACATCCAGCGCCAGCCGGGGGCCAATGTCATCGAGGTGGTCGACCGGATCAAGCAGATGCTGCCGTCGATCACCGACAACCTGCCGGCCGGCCTGGATGTCATGGTCCTCACCGACCGTACCCAGACCATCCGTGCCGCGGTCAAGGACGTGCAGCACGAGCTGCTGATCGCCATCGCCCTGGTGGTGATGGTCACCTTCGTCTTCCTGCGCCGCGTCAGCGCCACGATCATCCCGTCGATCGCCGTGCCGCTGTCGCTGATCGGCACCTTCGGCGTGATGTACCTGGCCGGTTTCTCGATCAACAACCTCACCCTCATGGCCCTGACCATCGCCACCGGTTTCGTGGTGGACGATGCCATCGTCATGCTGGAGAACATCTCCCGGCACATCGAGGAGGGCGAGACGCCGATGCAGGCGGCGCTCAAGGGCGCCCGGCAGATCGGCTTCACCCTGGTGTCGCTGACCTTCTCGCTGATCGCGGTGCTGATCCCGCTGCTGTTCATGGCCGACGTGGTCGGCCGGCTGTTCCGCGAGTTCGCCATCACCCTGGCGGTGGCGATCCTGATCTCCCTGGTGGTGTCCCTGACCCTGACGCCGATGATGTGCGCCCGCCTGCTCAAGCGCGAGCCCAAGGCCGAGGAGCAGGGGCGCTTCTACCGCGCCAGCGGCGCCTGGATCGACTGGCTGATCGAGCACTACGGCAGCGCCCTGCAGTGGGTACTCAAGCACCAGCCGCTGACCCTGATGGTGGCGGTGGCGAGCCTGGCGTTGACCGTGTTCCTCTACCTGATCGTGCCCAAGGGCTTCTTCCCGGTGCAGGACACCGGGGTGATCCAGGGCATCTCCGAGGCGCCGCAGTCGACGTCGTTCGCCGCCATGAGCGAGCGCCAGCAGGCCTTGAGCAAGGTGATTCTGCAGGACCCGGCGGTACAGAGCCTGTCGTCCTACATCGGCGTCGATGGCGACAACGCCACCCTCAACAGCGGCCGCCTGCTGATCAACCTCAAGCCCCATACCCAGCGTGACGTCACCGCCAGCGACGTGATCGACCGCCTGCAGCCGCAACTGGACAAGCTGGTGGGCATCCGCCTGTTCATGCAACCGGTGCAGGACCTGAGCATCGAGGACCGGGTCAGCCGCACCCAGTACCAGTTCAGCCTGTCCTCGCCCGATGCCGACATGCTCGCCGAATGGAGCGGCAAGCTGGTCCAGGCCCTGCAGCAACGGCCCGAGCTCATGGACGTGGCCAGCGATCTGCAGGACAAGGGCCTGCAGGTCTACCTGGTGATCGACCGCGACATGGCCAGCCGCCTCGGCATCAGCGTGTCGCAGATCACCAACGCCCTGTACGACGCCTTCGGCCAGCGGCAGATCTCCACCATCTATACCCAGGCCAGCCAATACCGCGTGGTGCTGCAGTCCCAGGCCGCGTCGAGCATCGGTCCGCAGGCGCTGGAGTCGATCCACGTCAAGGCCAGCGATGGCGGCCAGGTGCGCCTGTCGGCCCTGGCGCGCATCGAGCAGCGCCAGGCGCAACTGGCCATTTCCCATATCGGCCAGTTCCCGGCGGTGATGATGTCGTTCAACCTGGCCCACGGTGCGTCCCTGGGCGAGGCGGTCCAGGTGATCGAGCAGGTGCAGCAGCAGATCGGCATGCCGCTGGGCGTGCAGACCCGCTTCCAGGGCGCCGCCGAGGCGTTCCAGGCGTCGTTGTCGAGCACCTTGCTGCTGATCCTCGCCGCCGTGGTGACCATGTACATCGTGCTGGGCGTGCTCTACGAGAGCTACATCCACCCGGTGACCATCCTCTCGACCCTGCCATCGGCGGCGGTGGGGGCCTTGCTCGCGCTGCTGCTGAGCGGCAACGACCTGGGGATGATCGCCATCGTCGGCATCATCCTGCTGATCGGCATCGTCAAGAAGAATGCGATCATGATGATCGACTTCGCCCTGGAGGCCGAGCGCCAGCAGGGCATGAGCCCGCGCGATGCGATCTACCAGGCGGCGCTGCTGCGCTTCCGGCCGATCCTGATGACCACCCTGGCCGCGCTGTTCGGCGCCGTGCCGCTGATGCTCGCCACCGGCTCCGGCGCCGAGTTGCGCCAGCCCCTGGGCCTGGTGATGGTCGGTGGCCTGCTGGTCAGCCAGGTGCTGACGCTGTTCACCACTCCGGTCATCTACCTCTACTTCGACCGCCTTGCACGGCGCTTCGGCAAGCAGCGCCTGACGGAGGAGCCGGCATGAGCAACGGCAAGCTTCAAGCGGCCCGGGGTCGCCCATGAACCTGTCCGGCCCGTTCATCCGCCGGCCGGTGGCGACCATGCTGCTGAGCCTGGCGATCATGCTGCTCGGTGGCGTCAGTTTCGGCCTGTTGCCGGTTTCGCCGCTGCCGCAGATGGATTTCCCGGTGATCGTGGTGCAGGCCAACCTGCCGGGCGCGAGCCCCGAGGTCATGGCTGCCACCGTCGCAACGCCCCTGGAGCGCAAGCTTGGCAGCATCGCCGGGGTCAGCACCCTGACCAGCAGTTCCAACCAGGGCTCCACCCGGGTGATCATCGGCTTCGAGATGGGGCGTGACATCGACGGTGCGGCACGCGAAGTGCAGGCGGCCATCAACGCCACCCGCAACCTGTTGCCCAGCGGCATGCGCAGCATGCCCACGTACAAGAAGATCAACCCGTCCCAGGCGCCGATCATGGTGCTGTCGCTGACCTCCGACGTGCTGCAGAAAGGCCAGCTCTACGACCTGGCCGATACCATCCTGGCCCAGAGCCTGGCCCAGGTCAGCGGGGTAGGGGAAGTGCAGATCGGCGGCAGTTCCCTGCCGGCGGTGCGTATCTCCCTGGAGCCGCAGTTGCTCAACCAGTACGGCCTGTCCCTGGACGAGGTGCGCACCGCCGTGGCCAACGCCAACCAGCGCCGGCCCATGGGCTTCGTCGAGGACGCCGAGCGCAACTGGCAGGTGCGCGCCAACGACCAGCTGGAGAAGGCCAAGGACTACGAGCCCCTGGTGATCCGCCAGGAGAATGGCTCGATCCTGCGCCTGTCGGATGTCGCCAGCGTCACCGACGGCGTGGAGAACCGCTACAACAGCGGCTTCTTCAACGACCAGAGCGCCGTGCTGATGGTGGTCAACCGCCAGACCAACGCCAACATCATCGAGACCGTCGAGCAGATCAAGGCCCAGTTGCCTGCCCTGCAGTCGCTGCTGCCGGCCAGCGTCAAGCTGGACGTGGCCATGGACCGTTCGCCGGTGATCAAAGCGACCCTCAAGGAAGCCGAGCACACCCTGCTGATCGCCGTGGCCCTGGTGATCCTGGTGGTCTACCTGTTCCTCGGCAATCTGCGTGCCTCGCTGATCCCGAGCCTTGCGGTACCGGTGTCGCTGGTAGGCACCTTCGCGGTCATGTACCTGTGCGGCTTCTCCCTGAACAACCTGTCGCTGATGGCCTTGATCCTCGCCACGGGCCTGGTGGTGGACGATGCCATCGTGGTGCTGGAGAACATCTCCCGGCACATCGAGGACGGCCAGCCACCGATGCGCGCGGCCTTCCTCGGCGCCAAGGAGGTGGGCTTCACCCTGCTGTCGATGAACGTCTCGCTGGTGGCGGTGTTCGTCTCCATCCTGTTCATGGGGGGCATCGTGCGCGGCCTGTTCCAGGAGTTCTCGATCACCCTGGCGGCGGCGATCATCGTCTCGCTGGTGGTGTCCCTGACCCTCACGCCGATGCTCTGCGCACGCTGGCTCAAGCCGCACCGCGAGGAGCAGAACCGCCTGCAGCGCTGGAGCGAGCAGGTGCACCAGCGCATGGTCGGCGCCTACGACCGCAGCCTGGGCTGGGCCCTGCGCCACAAGCGCCTGACCCTGGTCAGCCTGCTGGTGACCATCGCCGTCAACATTGCCTTGTACGTGGTGGTGCCCAAGACCCTCATGCCGCAACAGGACACCGGCCAGCTGATGGGCTTCATCCGTGGCGACGACAGCCTGTCGTTCACCGTGATGCAGCCGAAGATGGAGGTCTATCGCCGGGCATTGCTGCAGGATCCGGCGGTACAGAGCGTGGCGGGCTTCATCGGTGGCAACAGCGGTACCAACAACGCCATGGTGCTGGTGCGCCTCAAACCGATCAGCGAACGCCGGATATCGGCCCAGCAGGTGATCGAGCGCCTGCGCAAGGAACTGCCCAAGGTGCCTGGCGGGCGCCTGTACCTGATGGCCGACCAGGACCTGCAACTGGGTGGCGGTGGCCGCGACCAGAGCACCTCGCAGTACCTGTACACCCTGCAGAGCGGCGACCTGGCGGCCCTGCGCGAGTGGTTCCCGAAAGTCACCGCGGCCCTGCGCGCCTTGCCGGAGCTGACCGCCATCGACGCCCGTGACGGCGCCGGCACCCAGCAGGTGACCCTGGTGGTGGACCGCGACCAGGCCAAGCGCCTGGGGATCGACATGGACATGGTCACCACGGTGTTGAACAACGCCTACAGCCAGCGCCAGATCTCGACCATCTACGACAGCCTCAACCAGTACCAGGTGGTGCTGGAGATCAACCCGAAGTACGCCTGGGACCCGAGCACCCTGGAGCAGGTCCAGGTGATCACCGCCGAGGGGGCGCGGGTGCCGCTGTCGAGCTTCGCCCGCTACGAGAACAGCCTGGCCAACGATCGGGTCAGCCACGAGGGGCAGTTCGCCTCCGAGGACATCGCCTTCGACGTCGCCGAGGGCTACAGCCCCGACCAGGCCATGGCCGCACTGGAGCGCGCGGTGGCCAAGGTCGGCCTGCCGGAGTCGGTGATCGCCAAGCTCGGCGGCACCGCCGATGCCTTTGCCAAGACCCAGGAAGGCCAGCCGTTCATGATCCTCGGCGCCCTGGTGCTGGTGTACCTGGTACTGGGCATCCTCTACGAGAGCTACATCCACCCGCTGACCATCCTCTCGACATTGCCCTCGGCCGGCGTCGGCGCTTTGCTCGCGCTCTACGCCACAGGCGGGGAGTTCAGCCTGATTTCGCTGCTGGGGCTGTTCCTGCTGATCGGCGTGGTGAAGAAGAACGCCATCTTGATGATCGACCTGGCCCTGCAGTTCGAACGCAACGACGGCATGAGCCCGGAGGAATCGATCCGCCGCGCCTGCCTGCTGCGCCTGCGCCCGATCCTGATGACCACCCTGGCCGCCATCCTCGGCGCACTGCCGCTGCTGCTCAGCCGCGCCGAGGGCGCCGAGATGCGCCAGCCCCTGGGCCTGACCATCATTGGCGGCCTGGTCTTCAGCCAGGTCCTGACCCTCTACACCACGCCTGTGGTCTACCTGTACCTCGACCGCCTGCGCCACCGCTTCAACCATTGGCGCGGCGTGCGCACCGACGCCGCACTGGAAACCCCGCTATGAACTTTGCCCAGACCCCACTTCATCGTGCCTTCACGCGGCTGACCCGCGGGCGCGGCTCGCGCCTGCTCGGCGCCGGGCTGTGCGTGGCGATGCTCAGTGCCTGTACCTTGAGCCCGGACTACCATCGGCCCGAACTGAGCACGCCGGCCCAGTTCAAGCAGGCCGAAGGCTGGACCCAGGCCAAGCCGTCCGACGCCCTGGCGCGTGGAGCCTGGTGGGAGATCTACGGCGATGCCGGGCTCAACGCGCTGGTCGAGGAGCTCAACCGCAACAACCAGACTGTCGCGCAGTACGAAGCCCAGTACCGCCAGGCCCAGGCACTGGTACGCAGCAGCCGTGGCGCGCTGTTCCCCAGCCTCGACCTGTCCGTGGGCAAGACCCGCTCGGCCCAGGGCACCGGCAGCAGCAGCTCGAGCCTGTCGAACAACAGCAGTGGTATCCGCAATACCTACAACGCCCAGCTCGGTGTGAGCTGGGAGCTGGACCTGTGGGGCAAACTGCGCGAAACGCTCAACGCCAACGAGGCCAGCGCCGAAGCCAGCTTCGCCGACCTTGCGGCGATTCGCCTGAGCCTGCAGTCGGAGCTGGTGCAGAACTACCTGCAACTGCGGGTGATCGATGAGCAGAAGCGGCTGCTGGAAGCGACCGTCGCCGCCTACGCGCGTTCATTGCGGATGAACGAGAACCAGTACCGCGCGGGCGTCGCCGGCCCGGATGCGGTGGCCCAGGCGCGGACCCAGCTCAAGAGCACCCAGGCCGACCTGATCGACCTGGCCTGGCAGCGCGCCCAGTACGAGAACGCCATCGCCGTGTTGCTGGGCAAGGCGCCGGCCGATTTCGCCCTGGCCGACAGCAACGACATCCCGGCCTTGCCGCAGATTCCCCTGGCGCTGCCGTCGCAGTTGCTGGAGCGGCGCCCGGACATCGCCTCGGCCGAGCGTAATGTGATGGCGGCCAACGCCAATATCGGCGTGGCCCGTGCGGCCTACTTCCCAGACCTGACGCTGAGCATGAGTGGCGGTTACTCCAGTAGCAGCTTCAGCAACTGGATCGAGCTGCCCAACCGCTACTGGTCGGTAGGGCCGCAACTGGCCATGACGCTGTTCGATGCCGGCAGGCGCAGTGCCGAAGTCGACCGCACGGTCGCGGTGTATGACCAGACCGTGGCGCAATACCGGCAGACCGTGCTCGATGGCTTCAGGGAAGTGGAGAACTACCTGGTGCAACTGAAGGTGTACGGGGACGAGGCGGTGGTGCGCCAGGAGGCGCTGGATGCCGCCCGCGAGTCGCTGCGCCTGACCGAGAACCAGTACCGTGCCGGGCTGATCGGCTACCTGGACGTGGTCAATGTGCAGACCACGGCGCTGAGCAACGAACGCAGCGTGCTGACCTTGCTGCAGGGGCGGTTGGTGGCCAGCGTGCAACTGATCGCCGCGCTGGGCGGCGGATGGGAAGCGCAGCAGGCGTTTGCCGAGGCGCAGGAGAGCGGACAGGACTGAGCCTGGGTTTTTTGGGGGGCGAAGCGGCACCAGTCCCCTTCCTAGAATGGATCCATTCTCATTCGCGAAAACCCGTGCGTTTCAGCAAGGCTTGAGTACAATCATCGGCTTTTTCCGGACCCACTCCGGGCCTGCCGCTGGAACTGCAAATGCTGATCGGTAGCTACTCCTCTTCGCTGGTGTTGATCTCGCTGTGCGTGGCCATCCTGGCGTCCTATACCGCCCTTGACCTCACCGGACGCATCGCCACGGCCAAGGGCCAGGCGGCCTGGCTGTGGATGGGCGGGGGCGCGTTCGCCATGGGCATCGGCATCTGGTCGATGCACTTCATCGGCATGCTCGCCTTCAGCCTGCCCATCGACCTGGGCTATGACCTGGCCCTGACCGCGCTGTCTTTGCTGATCGCCATGCTGTCGTCGGGCTTCGCCCTGTGGCTGGTCAGCCAACCGAGCCTGCCCTGGCCGTCGTTGGCGTTCGGCGCGCTGATCATGGGCGGCGGGATCGCCAGCATGCACTACACCGGCATGGCCGCGTTGCGTATGCAGCCGGGCATCGACTACGACCCGACGCTGTTCGGCGCCTCCCTGGCCATCGCCGTGGGGGCGTCGGCGGCGGCGTTGTGGATCGCCTTCCGCTTGCGCCGGCACACGCCCTACGTGCGCCAGGTACGTGGCGCGGCGGCGGTGTTGATGGGCATCGCCATCGTCGGCATGCACTACACCGGCATGGCGGCGGCCAACTTCCCCGAGGGCAGTTTCTGCGGTGCACTGGCCGGTGGCCTGCGCGGCGATGGCCTGGACTACCTGGTGCTGATCACCACCCTGGCGGTGCTCGCCGTGGCACTGCTCACCTCGGTGCTGGACGCCCGCCTGGAGGCGCGTACCGCGGAGCTGGCCCAGTCGCTGACCCTGGCCAACCAGGAACTGATCCAGCTGGCGCTGCACGACACCCTGACCGGGCTGCCCAACCGCACCCTGCTGGCAGACCGCATCGAGCAGGCCATCGGCAAGGTGGCGGAGCAGGGCGGTTGTTTCGCCCTGATGTTCATCGACCTGGATGGCTTCAAGCCGGTCAACGATGCCTTCGGTCACCATGTCGGCGACCAGTTGCTCAAGGCCGTGGCGGCGCGCCTGCGCGGCCACTTGCACAGCCAGGACACCCTGGCGCGCATCGGCGGCGATGAGTTCGTCCTGCTGGTGCAACTGCGCGAGCCGGACGATGCCATGGACGTGGCGGTCAAGCAGGTCAACCTGGTGTCGCGCCCGTTCCGCGTGGCCGAGCACGACCTGCAGCTGTCGGCGAGCCTGGGCATCGTGCTCTACCCGGGCAATGGCCAGGACCAGCACGAACTGCTGCGCAACGCCGATGCCGCCATGTACCACGCCAAGAGCGCCGGCAAGAACGGCTACAGCTTCTTCGACAGTTCGATGAACAGCAACGCCCGCCAGCAGCTGCAGTTGCTCCAGGACCTGCGCGCGGCCCTGGAGCTGGGCCAGTTCCGCCTGCACTACCAGCCCAAGTTCGATGCCGTCGCCCGCCAGCCGATCGGTGCCGAGGCATTGCTGCGCTGGGAACACCCGCAGCACGGCCTGTTGCTGCCGGAGCGCTTCATCGGGCTGGCGGAGAAGACCGGGCTGATCATTCCCATTGGCGAGTGGGTGCTCGACGAGGCCTGCCGGCAGATGCGTCAGTGGCTCGACCAGGGGCACGAGGGCTGGCGCATGGCGGTCAACCTCTCGGCCATCCAGTTCTGCCACGCTGGCCTGGTCGCCAGCGTGGCCCGCGCCCTGGAGGCCAACCGCCTGCCGCCGAACCACCTGACCCTGGAGATCACCGAGACCACCGCCATGCGCGATGCCGACGCCAGCCTGACCGTGCTGCAGAAGCTCGCCGACATGGGCGTTGACCTGTCCATCGACGATTTCGGCACGGGCTATTCCAGCCTGATGTACCTCAAGCGCCTGCCGGCCAACGAGTTGAAGATCGACCGTGGCTTCGTCCGCGACCTGGAGCAGGACAGCGACGACGCCGCGATCGTCTCGGCCATCGTCGCCCTTGGCCAGGCGCTGGGCCTGCGTATCGTCGCCGAAGGGGTGGAAACCGACCGTCAGCAGGCGTTCCTGACCCGCCTGGGATGCGATTCGCTGCAGGGCTACCTGCTCGGCCAGCCAGTGCCGGCCGAGCAGTTCATGGCCGGGCTGGACGCGACGCGCCAGCCCGAGGCGAGCTAACTGGCGTCACGCAAGGTACAGAACGGCACGAACGCCTCCATCTCGGCCTCCACGGCCTCGATGATGCGCTCGACATCGGCGGCGGCCATGATGGTCGCGCAGGGGATACCGGCGATGGCCAGCAAGGTCTCGCCGGTGGCGCGGTCGAACAATCGGGCGACCATGCTGCGCGGCGCATCCATGCTCGCCTCGAAGCCCAAGGGGTGGAAATGCCAGCGCATCACCTGGCAGGCGTTGGGGAACGTCATCTTGTTCATGCCAGCCTCCTTGTCCTGATCCTGAACGCGGTGATCGGGCGGCCGTTCGCTTGGCCGGTGGGAATGTAACGATAGCAGCTGCATCGCCAGTGTCCCGTGGAAAACATGACAAATGTGCGAACGCATGATGTCGATCACAGCCCCGGTAGGGATGACCAGGGCCAGGCCGAAGGCCCTGGCAAACGTTTTCTGCGGTGAGCGGCGGCCGAGGCGCTTGGGGCGACGTGAGTTCACTGCCCAGCGGGGTTTCGGACCAACGGTGCCGCTCGCCCGGCCTGCGTCACCCCGGCATGCCGTCGATCCGCGGGCGCAGCAGGATCGGTAGGTAATGCCAGAGGAACAGCAGCAACGCCAGGCTCCAGCCCAGCACCGACAGGCTCAGCCCCAGCGGTGTGAAAGGCGCCAGCAGCACCCGCGCCAACGCCGCCAGCTGCATCAGGGCGAAGGCCCAGGCGATGAGGGCGGGCACCTGCAGCGGGCGGCCGGTATGGCCGAGGCTGACTCGCGCCATCATCGCCACGATCAAGCCGGTCATGGCGCCGACGCTCAGGGCATGAGTGGCCAGGCTCGGGTTCAGTGCCAGCCCGGCGTGCCACAGGGCCATGCCCAGGCAGGCCAGCAGCAGCCAGGCATAGGCCAGGTGCAACGACCATAGCAGCGGTACCCGCCAGATACCCCGGGCGTGCCAGTGCGCCAAGCGTACCGCATGAAGCACGGCCAGGGCGGCGAACAAGGCGGCCAAGGGCAGGCGAGGCGTATCGCCCAGGCCGGCGACGAAGGTCAGCGGCACGGCGACGCTGAGCGCCAGGCACAGCCGGTCCAGCCAGGGGCGGGCGGGGGCGGGTGTCATATCGCCCAGGCCGCGGCGGGTGAAGAACGGAATGACCCGCCCGCCGATCACCGTCATCATCGCCGCCACCAGCCACAGGCCGGCGAAAACCCCGCGACGTTGCCACAGTTCGTCCTGGCGCAGCCAGCCAACCAGGGTCAGCCACTGGCAGGCGGCCAACAGCAGGACCAAGCCGACGATCGGGTAATTGTTGCGCAGGCGCCGCCGCACGATGGGCTGCGCCAGGGCCAGGGCGACCAGGGGCAGGAAGCTGCCTTGCACCAGTACCAGCAGCCAGCCCGGCAGGGGCAGGAACCAACTGGCCCGGCCCAGCAGCCAGAGCAGGAACAAGCCTGCCAAGGGCCGCCCGCTCAGGCCCGCGATGCCGCTCCAGTTCTGCACGGCGGTGAGCAGGAAGCCCGCGACGATGGCCGCGGCGAAGCCGTAGAGCATCTCGTGGCGGTGCCAGGCCAGCATGCCGCCGGGCGGCGTTGGTGCGAGCACGCCAAGCAGCACGCCGCTCCACAGCAGCAGGGCGACCAGGGCGAACAGGCTGCCGCCGAGGAAGAACGGACGAAAACCCAGGGCCCAGAGGGCCTGGCGCGGGCGGGAAGCGATCGGCTGGGCGAGCATGGCGGACCTTCGTTCGAACAGTGGGCATCTAATGAGGTACCATCACGAACCGTGCCATCGGCAAAAGCCTTGTATATCAAGGTGATGGCATGGTGCGGAGTCGCTATGACTCCATGTTTCGCTGTCAATTCGACATCCATAAAGGTCGAAATGACTCGCTTGATGCATTGCAGCCCCCTGCTGCGCTACAGGATCCACGTTTTGTCCGATCTTCTGCTCAATCCACTGTTGCAGTACCTGGCCCGCCTGGCGCCTTCGAGCCAGCTGACCATGCGCTACATCCTCCAGGATGCCGCCGACCGGCTGGGCTTCGTCGACTGCGATATCGCCGAGGTGCCCTGGCACCGCCTCGAACCCGGCCACGTCGTTGCCCTGGTGGCAGCGCTGCGTGCCGATGGCTATGCGCCCAATACCTCGTCCTTGTACGTCAACGCCGTGCGCGGGGTGATGAACGAGGCCTGGCGCCAGGGCCTGATCGACCATGAGCGGCTGCTGCGCATCCGCGAGGTCAAGCCGGCCAGCGGCAGCCGCCTGCCGCCGGGGCGCAACCTGCGGCGCAGCCTGATCCGTGAATTGATGGAGCTCTGCGCCGCCGACCCACGGCCGCAGGGTGTGCGCGACGCGGCGATCATCGCCTTGCTGTATGGCACGGGCATGCGCAAGTCGGAATCGGTGGACATCGACCTGGACCAGGTGGACTTCCAGGCGCGCAGCCTGCAAGTCGTGGGCAAGGGCAATCGCCAGCTGATCAAGTACGCGCCGACCTGGGCCTTCGAGAAGTTGCAGGCCTGGCTCGACCTGCGGCGCGCACAGTTGCCTGCTGGCGAGCCGGACGATCCGTTCCTGTTCAACCGTATCCGCCGTGGCAACCACATCACCCGCGCGCGGATCACCAAGCACGCCATCTACTACATCGCCCGCCAGCGCGGTGCCCAGGTAGGGGTGAAGATCATGCCGCACGATTTCCGCCGCGCCTTCATCACCCGGGTCATCGAGGAGCACGACTTGTCGATCGCCCAGAAGCTGGCGCATCACGCCAACATCCAGACCACCGCGAGCTATGACCGGCGCGACGACAACGAGCGGCGGCGGGCCGTCGACCGCTTCGACTACTGAGCTCCAGCGTGTAGTTTGAAGCGTGCAGCTGGCATTCAGTGAATGCTCGAGGCCAGTTCGAAGATCGGCATGTACATGAGGATCACGATCAGGCCGATCAGCAGGCCGATGAAGGTCATCAGCAGCGGCTCGAACAGGCGCACGAACCATTCCACCCAGCGGCCGATTTCCTGGTCGTGGAAGTCGGCGCAGCGCTCGAGCATCTCGCCGAGGTTGCCTGATTGCTCGCCAGCCCGCAGCAGGCGCAGGGACACCGGTGTCACCAGTTGCCCGGCTTCCAGTGCGTCGGACAGCGGCAGGCCTTCGCCGACCCGCTGACGGGCCTGCGCCAGGCCGGCCGCCGCGGCGCTGCCGAGCAGGCCGCGGGCCATGTCCATGGCGGTGAGGATGGGGATACCCCCCTGCAGGAGAATGCCCAGCGAACGGTAGAAGCGCGCCAGTTCGTACATCACCAGGCGTTGGTGCAGGGCGGGCCAACGGCGCACCTGGCGGCCTGCCCAGCGTCGTAGCGCTGGATGCCGGCGCAGCAGGACCAGGGCCGCGATACCGGCCAGCGTCGCCAGTGCCAGGGGCAGTCGCTGGGCGTGCAGGAACAGGCCGATCTGCATCAGCCCGCGCGACAACCAGGGCAACTCGCTGCCCATGCCTTCGAACACCAGGCTGAAGCGCGGCACCACATAGCCCAGCAGGAACAGCACCACGCCGCCGCCCACCAGCAGCAGGAGCAGGGGGTAGACCGAGGCGCCGACCAGCTTCTGCCGGACCAGGTCCAGGCGCTGGCGATAGCCGATGTAGCGGGCCAGGGCGTCGCCCAGGGCGCCGGTGCGTTCGCTCGATTGCACCAGCGCTACGTACAGGGCGGGAAACACCCGTGGCTGCTGCCCCAGGGCCTGGGACAAGGAGCGGCCCTCGTAGAGCTGGCGCACCAGCGCCTCGAGGACCTTGCGCGCCGACGCGCTGGGCGCTTTCTCGGCCAGGCTCTCCAAGGCATCGATCAGCGGCAGGCCAGCCTCGAGCAGGGTGCCCAACTCCTGGCTGAACAGCACCAGGTCGAAATCCGCCGCCCGGCGCCAGGGCAGGGCATGCAGCAGGCCGCCAGCGCCGCGCACGCTGACCACCCGCAGGCCCTGGTCCTCGGCCTGGCGGCGTGCCTGCTCGGCATCCTCGGCATCGACCTGCAACTGGACGATGCCATGCCGGCCCAGGGCCTTGAGGCTGTAGCGCATGGTTGCCTCTCCCTACTGCCAACTGGTGATTTCGGCGTTTTCCCCGTCGCCGCCAGGCTGGCCGTCCTTGCCCATGGACAGCAGGTCGTACTCGCCGCCGTTCTCGCCGGGCTGGCGATAGATGTACGGGCGGCCCCAGGGGTCATGGGGCACCGCTTTCTGCAGGTAGGGGCCCGACCAGCGTGGCTCGCCGCTGGGGGCGCTGACCAGCGCCTGCAGGCCTTGCTCGCTGCTGGGGTAGTGGCCGACCTCCAGGCGGTACAGGTCCAGGGCCTTGCCCAGGCCTTCGATCTGCGCCCGGGCCACCTTCGCTTCGGAGCGGCCGAGCTGGCTGAAATACTTGGGCGCGACGATGCCGGCCAGCAGGCCAAGCACCACCAGGACCACCAGGAGTTCGAGCAGGGTGAAGCCGCGTTGGCGGATGAATCTGCGCTGCATGGTGAAACCCTCCAGGGCGTGTGGGCAGGTCTTTGCCAGCACCATGCAACAGCCGTGCACGTCTGTTGCGCGGCCTTGCGCCATGCGGCACGGCAGGCGGCACAGTGCTTGCGTCGTAGCTGCAAACCCTGGGTTTTCCGGGGCATTTCCCCCACTTCGGGGGCTCGACGGGGAGGCGGCCGACATGCGTGGAGTCATCCTTGGGTTGATCTGGCTGGCGGCAGGGATCGCCCAGGCCGACGTGTACATTTCCCGCGACGCCCAGGGCGTCTATGTGCTGTCCAACGTGCATCGGCCAGGGCGGCACTACGAGAAGGTCATCCGCGAGTCGCTGGCCCAGGCCGGGCCCGTCGATGCCCAACTGGTCACCGGCCGGCCATACGCCGACCTGGTGGCCGCCGCGGCGCAGGCCCACGGTGTGCCCCAGGCCTTGTTGCATGCGCTGATCAAGGCCGAATCCGGCTACAACCCCAAGGCACGCTCGCCCAAGGGTGCACAGGGGCTGATGCAGCTGATGCCGGATACCGCGCGGGAAATGGGGGTCAAGGACGTGCTCGACCCGCAGGACAACCTGCAGGGCGGGGCGCGCTACCTCAAACGCATGCTCACCCTGTTCGACAACGACATCACCCTGGCGGTGGCGGCCTACAATGCCGGGCCCGAGGCGGTGCTCAGCCGTGGCCGGGTGGTGCCGCCGTTCGCCGAGACGCGCCGCTACGTGCCCAATGTGCTGAACGAGTACCGCCGGCTGCAGGGGCTGGCCGAGGATGCGCCGTTGTAGGGGGGAAAAACCACAAGAGCTCCATGGTTCCCCAACTCTGGGCTATAACCTTGAAAAAGGCGCCCACCGCTGGAGTCCGCCATGGACATCGCTCCCCGTTCTGACACTCTGGTTGTACCTAGCGACGGCGATGCCGGGGTGGTGCGCAAGCCGTTCGACCTGTTGCGCTGGTACGCCTGGGTCAGCCTGGCCATCATCGTCTCGGTGGCTGTCGGGCTGGGGCTGATTTCCAGCCGCTTCATCATCAACGAGAGCGTCGAGCGCGACGCGCTGCTCACCGCCCAGTTCATCCAGTCAATCGCCGATGCGGAAGTGCGCCATGTGGCGATCCCCAACGTGCGCACCATGGGCGAGCTGCTCGACCCGCGCATGGACCAGGCCATGCCCGACGTCGACCCGGATGCCCGGCGCAAGGCCCGGGGTGAGTTCCTCGACCACATCGCCCACCTGCCGGACATGCTGCTGGCCAACATCTATGCCCCCGACCGCACGGTGATCTGGTCGAGCAACCCGGCGCTGACCGGCAAGGTGATCGAGTCCGACGACGACCTGGAGCGGGCCTTCGAATACAAGATGCGGGTCTCGGCCAGCTACCACGACTTCGACGACGCCCGCAGCGAGCAGAAATTCGTGACCCCGCCCCAGCAGCTGTTCATCGAGAACTACATCCCGCTGTTCGATGCCGATGGCGAACGGGTTGCCGCCATGGTGGAGATCTACAAGGAACCCCACGACCTGATCGTGCGCATCGAGCATGGGCTGCTGCTGATCTGGCTGGCCATCGCCGTGGGCGCCGCGGTGGTGTACCTCGGCCTGTACGGGATCATGCGCCGTGCCGCACGCACGTTGGAGGTCCAGCAGAAGCGGCTGATCAGCAACGAGACCTTCGTGGCGCTGGGCGAGGTGTCCTCGGCGGTGGCCCACAGCCTGCGCAACCCGCTGGCCAGCATCCGTTCCAGCGCCGAGCTGGCCCAGGCCTTCGACGAAGGACCGGCGCAGAAGAACATCAGCGACATCATCAGCCAGGTCGACCGCATGGCCCAATGGGTGCGCCAGTTGCTGCAGTCGCTGCGTCCGCTCAACGACGAGGCAGTGCCGGTGGACCTGCCCCAGGCCTTGCAGGAAAGCCTGCAGGCGTTCTCCGTGCCTCTGGTGCGCAGTGGTGTGAGCCTGGATGTCTGCCCATTGCCGTCACTGCGGGTGCTGGGTCACCCGGTACTGATCGGGCAGATCTTCAACAGCCTGATCGCCAATGCCCTGGAGGCGATGGAGCAGGGTGGGCACTTGCGCGTGGAGGTGGTGCGCCAGGACCGGCGCAGCCTGACCCTGCGCCTGTCGGATACCGGCAAGGGCATGAGCGAGCAACAGCAACGCATGGCCTTTCGGCCATTCTTCACCACCAAGCAGGGTGGGTTGGGTGTGGGGCTGGTGCTGGTCAAGCGGATCATGGAGCGCTTCGGCGGCTCGATTCGCCTGAGCAGTCGTGAAGGCGAGGGGACCAGCGTCTCGCTCAGTTTCCGATTGGCCAAATCCTGATAGTTGACTTTCTATTTGCCTAGTAACTTATTGTTTTCAAATGGATTAACGGTTTTGGGGTGAACGTTACCCAAATGTGGGGAATCAACCTCGAATCAATGAGAAGTAATTTTTATATCTAATTGATAGTAAATAAAATTTTATTAAAAATCATTGCTGGCTGATTTCTTGCACAGCAGCCATGACGACCAACGGCGGCTGCAGCCGCTCTGGCGAACTGCTATCACCTTGCTACGTGCGGTAACGATACCGTGGCGACATCCACCGAAGGCCTCCAGGCGGGAACGACGCGATGCAGACGCTGGAACACGATGTCCCCGACAAGGCCTCCCTCCCATCCAGTGGGCTGGCTGCGCCGCTGCGCGAGTTCAACCTGCTGCGCTGGTTCTCCCTCATCAGCCTGCTGATCATCGCTTCGGTGGCCGGCGGGCTGGGCTACGTCTCGACCCGCTTCGTGGTGCGCGACAGCGTCGAGCGCGACGCCATGCTCACTGCCCAGTTCATCCAGGCCATGGCCCAGGCCGAAGTGCGCCATTCGCAGTTGCCGCCGGGCACCACCATGGGCGAGCTGCTCGACCCACGGCTGGACAGCCAGCACCTGCAGGTGAGCCCGGCGCTGGCGCGGTCGACCCGCACGGAGTTCCTCGACCATGTCGAGCACCTGCCCGATACCCTGCTGGCCAATGTCTATGCCCGTGATCGGACGATCGTCTGGTCCACCAATCCCCAGTTGATCGGCAAGCGCATCTCTGCCGATGGCGACCTGGACCATGCCTTCCGCTCGCGAAAGGCCGTCTCGGCGAGCTACCACCAGGCCGAGGACGACCGCGAGGAACAGAAATTCCTGCGCGAACCCCGCTACCTGTTCATCGAGAACTACATCCCGCTGTTCGACAGCCAGGGCGAGCAGGTGCTGTCGATGGTGGAGATCTACAAGGAGCCGCAGGACCTGGTGCGGCGCATCCAGCGCGGTTATGTGCTGATCTGGGTCTCGACCCTGCTGGGTGGGGCGCTGATCTACTTCGGCCTGTTCTGGATCGTGCGCCGCGCGGCGCTGTTGCTGCATCACCAGCAGGACCGCCTGGTGGCCAGCGAGACCTACGTGGCCCTGGGCGAGATGTCCTCGGCGGTGGCCCACAGCCTGCGCAACCCGCTGGCCAACATCCGCTCCAGCGCCGAGCTGGCCCAGGACATCGCCAGCGAGCCGGCGCGCAAGAACATCAACGACATCATCAGCCAGGTCGACCGCATGTCGCGCTGGGTGCGCGACCTGCTGGTGTCGCTGCGCCCGGCCAGCGACGAGGTCGAGGCGGTGGACCTGGTGGCGGCGGTGGAGGATACCCGCCTGGCCTTCGCCCAGCAGATCGAGCGCCATGGCGTGCAGTTCAGCTTCGCAGGGCCCGCATTGCAGTGGGTGGCCAGCCAGCCACTGCAACTGACGCAGATCCTCAACAGCCTGTTCGCCAATGCCCTGGAGGCGATGCCCCAGGGCGGCCACCTGCGGGCCGAGGTCAGGCGCCTGGAGGGGCAGCGGGTGCAGTTGCTGCTCAGCGACACCGGCAAGGGCATGAGCCAGCAGCAGGAGCGAATGGTGTTCAAGCCGTTCTTCACCACCAAGCAGGGCGGCCTCGGCGTGGGCCTGGCCCTGGTCAAGCGCATCATGGAACGCTTTGGCGGCTCGGTCAGCCTTCACAGCCGCGAAGAGGAAGGAACCCGCGTCAGCCTGATCTTCAATATCGCAGCGGGAGGGGACCATGGAGCCCAGCATTCTGGTGGTCGAGGATGACGAGATCCTCGCCGACAACATCCGCACCTACCTCGGCCTCAAGGGCTTCGAGGTCACGGTCTGCCACAGCGCGGAACAGGCCCTGGAGCAGGTCAGGCGGGTCCAGCCCGATGCGGTGCTGACCGACAACTCGCTGCCTGGCATGAGCGGCCATGACCTGTTGCGCAACCTGGTGGCCCAGGCGCCGGCGCTCAAGGTGATCATGATGACCGGCTATGGCAACGTCGAGGATGCCGTGCTGGCCATGAAGGAGGGTGCCTTCCACTACCTGACCAAGCCGGTGGTGCTGGCCGAACTCAAGCTGATGCTGGACAAGGCCCTGGCTGCCGAGCGCATGGAGCGCACCCTGTCGTTCTACCAGGAGCGCGAAGCGCAGCGCTCCGGCTTGCAGGCGTTGATCGGCGAATCCCCGGCCATGCAGGGCCTCAAGCACACCCTGCGGCAGTTGCTCGATGCCGAACAGCGCATGGCCAGCGGCGACCTGCCGCCGGTGCTGATCGAGGGCGAGACGGGCACCGGCAAGGAACTGGTGGCGCGTGCCTTGCATTTCGACGGCACGCGCAGCAAGGGGCCGTTCATCGAGTTCAACTGCGCCTCGATCCCTGCCAACCTGCTGGAAGCCGAGCTGTTCGGGCATGAGAAGGGGGCCTTCACCGATGCCAAGGAGCGCCGGGTGGGCCTGGTCGAGGCGGCGGACGGGGGGACGCTGTTCCTCGACGAGATCGGCGAAATGGACCTGGTGCTGCAGGCCAAGCTGCTCAAGCTGCTGGAGGATCGCTGCATCCGCCGTATCGGCGCGGTCAAGGAGCGCAAGGTCGACCTGCGGGTGATCAGCGCCACCAACTGCAACCTGGAGCAGATGGTGCAGCAGGGCAAGTTCCGTCGCGACCTGTTCTTCCGCCTGCGCATCATTGCCCTGAAGGTGCCACGGCTGTACGCCCGCGGCCAGGACATCCTGCTGCTGGCGCGGCATTTCCTCGCCTACCATGGGCGCCGCTACGGCAAGCCCAACCTGCGTTTCTCCACCGAGGCCGAGGCGCTGATGCTCGGCTACAGCTGGCCGGGCAACGTGCGCGAGCTGCGCAACATGCTCGAGCAGACGGTGCTGCTGGCGCCCACCGAGGTGATTGCTGCGCACCAGTTGAACCTGTGCATGACACTGGTCGACGAACCCCTGACCCAGGCTGCGCCACCGGTTTTCGAGGCGCCGCGGCACGAGCCGGAGGCGGGCACCAGCCTGCCGGACATGGAGCGCGACCTGGTGTGCCGGACGCTGGACCGTACCGACTGGAACGTCACCAAGTCGGCACGCTTGCTGGGGTTGTCACGGGACATGCTGCGCTATCGGATCGAGAAGCTTGGGCTGACGCGGCCGGACAAGCGGCAGTGGTGAGCGGTTGGGGCTGCACCGCAGCCCCAATGCCCCTAGCGCTGGCCATTGTCGTCAGCATCGTCCTGGCCCCGCATGCCCTCCGAACCCCCGCCATCCATCCCCGGCAGGTTGCGGTCGTCGGTTTGCTCGGCGGGCGGGCTGTCCGGGTCGTTGCCCTGGATACGCGGGTCGGTATCCCGGGGCATGGGCCTCTCGACCGGGTTGAGGGTGCTGTCGGCGCCCGGGTTGGGCGCCGGGGTGTGCGGATTGTCCGGATGGGTCGGGCCCGTGCCGACGGCAAGGGCCAGGGGCGAGGCGAGCAGGGCGGCCAGTAGGTAGGTGGCTTTCATGGGCAGGCTCCTTTGCTTGGGGAAGGAGGCCTGTAGCGCACGCGACTGCATGCGCAAGGCCTCTTCCTGCGTTGGGCCATGTCCTCGTCAGCGAGGTGCCATCACTGCGACAGGCGGTCAGACCACCAGCGACAGCAGCATGATGAAGATGATGCCGACCACCGACAGCAGGGTTTCCATCATGCTCCAGGTCTTGAAGGTCTCGGCCACGGTCATGTTGAAGTACTGCTTGACCAGCCAGAAACCGGCGTCGTTGACGTGGGAGAGGATCAGCGAGCCGGCGCCGGTGGCCAGCACCAGCAGCTCGCGGTTGACGCCCGGGACCAGGTCGATCACCGGTGCCACGATGCCCGCGCCGGTGATGGTGGCCACCGTCGCCGAACCGGTGGCGATGCGGATCACCGCTGCGACCAGCCAGGCCAGCAGGATCGGCGAGATCTGCGCCTGTACCGCCATTTCGCCGATCACGTTGCCGACACCGGTGTCCACCAGCATCTGCTTGAAGCCGCCACCGGCACCGACGATCAGCACGATCGCAGCGGTGGGGGCCAGGCTCTGGTCGAGCATTTTCATGATCTGCTGGCGCGAGAAGCCACGGGCCGCGCCGAAGGTGTAGAAGGCCAGCAGCAGGGCGGCGAGCAGGGCGCTGATGGGGTGGCCGATCAGGTCCATCCACTGGCGCACGATGTGCTCGGTCGGCAGCACCACGTCGGCGAAGGTCTTGAGCAGCATCAGCACCACCGGCAGCAGCACGGTGATCAGGGTCACGCTGAAACTCGGCAGGTTCTGCTGGTCCGACTCGCGGGCGATCTGGTCCATCAGCTCCTGGGAAGGGTTGCCGGGGATGTAACGGGAAATGAAGTTACCGAACAGCGGGCCGGCGATCACCGCGGTGGGCAGGGCCACCAGCAGGCCGTAGAAGATGGTCTTGCCGATGTCGGCGTTGAAGATGCCGATCGCCAGCAAGGGCCCCGGGTGCGGTGGCACCAGGCCATGGACCACGGACAAGCCGGCCAGCAGCGGGATGCCGATCTTCACCAGCGACACCCCCGAGCGCCGGGCGACGATGAACACCAGCGGGATCAGCAGCACGAAGCCGATCTCGAAGAACAGCGGGATGCCCACCAGGAAGGCGGCGAACATCATCGCCCAGTGCACTTTTTCTTTGCCGAAGGCCCGGATCAGCGTGCGGGCGATCTGGTCGGCGCCGCCGGAGTCGGCCATCAGCTTGCCGAGCATGGTGCCCAGGGCGAGGACGATGCCGACGAAGCCGAGCACGCCGCCGAAGCCGTCTTGGAACGACTTCATGACCTTGGCCACCGGCATGCCGGAGGTCAGGCCGAGAAAGCCGGCTGCCAGGGTCAGGGCGACGAAGGGGTGGACCTTGAAATGGGTGATCAGCAGGACGAGCCCGACGATGGTCACCAGGGCATCGAGCAGCAGGTAGGTATCAGTAGCGAGTCCGAACATGGTTCATGTGCCTCGATCTTATCGTTGTTCTTGGTCAAACGCTCGGTGCCTGATGGCACCGAGATAGCGCTGTCTTTGGTGAGCCGGGAAAACCACCGGTTCAGGCGGTCCGCGCCAGGCTCCGGTCACCGCAGGGCTTTAGCCAGGCGTGGGTCGCTTCGGCCAGGGCCTCGATCGGCCGCGTGGCATCCAGCGCCAGGGTCAGCGGTTCGCCATGGGGAGGCTCGAGGGCGGCGAACTGGCTGTCGATCAGGCTGGCCGGCATGAAGTGGCCTGGGCGGGCGAGCACGCGTTTCTCGGCTTCGGCCGGGCTCAGTTCGAGGAAGACGAAGGCCAGGCCGGGCACCGCCTGGCGAAGGGTGTCGCGATAGCGACGCTTGAGTGCGGAGCAGGTGAGGATGGGGCGTTCGCCAGCGGCGAGGGTGGCCTGCAGTTCCTGGCCCAGGCGCACCAGCCAGCCGGCACGGTCATCGTCGTCCAGGGGAATACCGGCACTCATCTTGCGGATGTTTTCGGCAGGGTGAAAGGCATCGCCTTCGATCAGGCGACCGCCGCTTCTGCTGGCAATGGCGGCCCCGACGCAGCTCTTGCCGCAGCCAGCTACGCCCATTACCACAATCGCGGACAGGGGAGAGTTCATCAGTACCTCCTGCGGGGTGAGATAGCGCTGTCTCGTGATTGACGAGGCGTTGTCGCGAGCGCCACCCTCCCGGGTGTTATTGGTCTTGTCTTTTCGCAGTATGGACGCTTGGCACATAGCCGCTACTCAAGATTACGTTGCCTGCGTCCTGAGACAGCGCTACCTTAGTGGCCGTTCCTTTTTCTGGCAAGTAGTAAAATTACAACACCCATGTCTCGCACAGGCTCGCGCACTACCGGTCGCCCCACCCTGGCTGAAGTCGCCAGGCTTTCGGGGGTTTCCCCCATCACCGCCTCGCGCGCCCTGCGCGGCGTCAGCACGGTCGCGCCGGCGCTGGTGGAAAAGGTCATGGCCGCCGCTGCCAGCCTGGGCTATGTCGCCAACCCGGCGGCACGCGCCCTGGCCTCGGCGCGCAGCCAATCGGTGGTGGTGTTGATCCCGTCGCTGTCCAACCAGTTGTTCATCGACACCCTGGAGGCCATCCACGAGGTGATGCGCCCGCGTGGGCTGGAGGTGCTGATCGGCAACTATCACTACGATATCGCCGAGGAAGAGAATCTGATCCGCAACTACCTGGCCTACCAGCCCTGCGGCATGCTGCTCACCGGCTTCGAGCGTAGCGACGCTGCCCGGCAGATGCTGGCTGCCAGCGGTGTGCCGTGCGTGCACATGATGGAGCTGGGCGGGCAGGCCGGTGCGCTGTCGGTGGGGTTCTCCCAGCAGCAGGCCGGGCGCGCCGCGGCCCGCCACCTGATCGAACGTGGCCGGCGGCGCCTGGCGTTCATCGCCGCGCAGCTCGACCCACGGGTGATGCAGCGTGCCGAAGGGTTCCGCCAGGCCCTGGCCGAGGCCGGCCTGCAGGCGCCGGAGCTGGAGTTGCTGACGCCGCAGCCTTCGTCGATCGGCCTGGGTGGCGAGTTGTTCAGCCGCTTGCTCGAGCAGGCGCCGGAGGTGGATGGGATTTTCTTCTGCAACGACGACCTGGCCCAGGGGGCGGTGCTCCAGGCCTTGCGCCAGGGCATCGAAGTGCCGCGCCAGGTGGCGATGGTCGGCTTCAACGACCTGCCGGCCTCGGCGCACATGGTGCCGCGCCTGACCTCGATCCGTACCCCGCGCGCCGCGGTCGGCCGGGGCGCGGCCCAGGCGCTGCTGGCACTGCTCGACGGCAAGCGCGTGGCGGTCGAGGAGCAGGACCTGGGGTTCGAACTGATGGTGCGCGAGAGTTCCTGAAGCCGGCGGGAGCTGGGTTGGGGCCGCTGCGCGCCCCAGGGTTTCATGACCTCGCTCAGCCGGCCCCGTCGATCGCCTCCAGCCCATCGCGCAACTGCCGCGCCAACCCCTCCAGGTTCGCCTCCAGCCGCTGGCACAGCCGCTCGGTCGGCTGCGCCTGGCCAATCGCCTGCTCGATGGCTTCGCAATCGCCTACCACGCCGCGTACCTTGAGCATCCTGGCACCACCCTTGATGCGGTGCACCAGGGCCCGCAGCGCCTGGATATCGGGTTGCGGGCCGAGACCGCGCAAGCCCTGCAGGTCTTCGGCGGTACTTTGCGCCAGTTGCGCGAGCAGGCGCCGGGTGAGTTGTTCGTCGCCCTGGGTCAGGTGGCGTAGTTGGCCGAGGTCGAACCCACTGGCGGGCTCCTCCTCGGGGGCAGCCATGGCGCCGTTGGGAGCGATCCGGGACAGGCGTGCCCTGAGCACCTGCAGGCCGATCGGCTTGAACAGGCAGTCGTCCATGCCGCTGGCCAGGCAGCGCTCGCGCTCTTCGGCCTGGGCGTTGGCGGTAACGCCGAGAATGCGGCAGGGCGGCCCTCCATGTACCTGCTCCAGCGCGCGGATACGCCGGGTCAGTTGATGGCCGTCCATCACCGGCATGCTGCAGTCGGTGATCACCAGGTCGAAGCGACCGCCCTGCCAGCGCTCCAGCGCCGCCTCGCCGTGTTCGGCCAGGGTGACCTTGTGGCCGAGGCTGCGCAACTGCTTGTCCAGCAGCATGAGGTTGGCGGGGTAGTCGTCGACTACCAGGATCTGTAATGGCCCGGCGCTCGGCTGCGCGACCGGCCCGGCTATCGGTTCGGCTACCGGCGCAGTGGCGGGCACCAGGCCAAGGTGCACCTCGACCCGGGTGCCGACCCCCGACGCGCTGTGCAGCTGCAGCTCGCCGCCCATGAGCTGGCACAGGGTGCGGCTGATCACCAGGCCCAGGCCAGCGCCCTGGCGGGCACGGTGGTTGTCGAGCTGGGCGAAGGCCTCGAACAACCTGGCCTGGTCCTGGGGGCTGATGCCGATACCGCTGTCCTGCACGTGCAGCGCCACCTGCGTGACGTGCCCGGGCGTGCTGGGGGTCAGCGCCAGCCTGACTTCGACATGGCCCTGGTCGGTGAACTTGATGGCGTTGCTCACCAGGTTGGACAGCACCTGCCTGAAACGCACCGGGTCGACCATCACCCAGGCCGGCGCCTGGGGCAGTTCGGCGCGCAAGGCCAGGCCCTTGATCCGCGCATTGCCCTCGAACACCCGCAGGGTGGCGCGCACCAGCTCGACCAGCTCGGTGGCGACCGGCTGCAAGGTCATGTGGCCGGATTCGATGCGCGAGATGTCGAGGATGTCGCCGATCAGCTCGAGCAGGCCGAGCGCCGAATCATGGGCGGTCTTGAGGCCCTGCGGGTCGCTGCGGCCCTGGCGGCTGTCCTCCAGGGCCAGCTCCAGCAGGCCGATCACGGCGTTCATCGGGGTGCGGATCTCGTGGCTCATGATCGCCAGGAAACTGCTCTTGGCCTGGCTGGCCTGTTCGGCATCGTCCTTGGCCTGGCGCAGTTGTTCGAGCAGGCCGCGGCTGAACGCCAACTGTGCCTGCAGGGCACGCTGGGCTTCGCCGCGCTGCTGGATCAACTTGCGCAGGTAGTTGTTCCAGAACACCACGCCGGCCAGCAGCGCGGCGGCCAGCACCAGCACCTGCAGCACCAGCGAGCGATAATCGCCCCACAGGCTGTCGCTGACCACCGTGCTGGTGCGCCAGCGATTGACCAACTGGTCCAGCTCCTCCGGGGGAATGCTCAGCAGGGCCTTGTCCAGGATCGATTGCAGCTGGGGCTGCCCCGGCGCCACGGCGAAGGCCGCGACCGCCGGGTCATCGCCCTGCAGCCCGGCGATGCGCAGCGTGTCCTTGAACACGTGGGCAATGTAGTAGGCCGCGGTGATATGGGGAATCAGGGCGACGTCGGCGTGGCCGCTGGCCACGGCTTCCATCAGCGTCAGGGCATTGTCCGTCTCGACCACCCGCGCCCGCGGCGCGTGCTGTTGCAGGGCGACGTGCTGGGAGGAGCCGCGCACCAGCGCCACGCGCTGCCCGTCGAGCAGCTCGCTCGCGCCGGCGTCACTGCGCGCCACTATCACCCCAGGGGTGACCAGGTAGGGGCGGGTGTAGCGCAGGCGTGCCGCTCGTCCGGGACCGTAGTCCAGCGCACCGATCATCTCGGCGTCGCCGCGCGCCACTTCGTCGACCATCTCCGGCACCGAGTCGCGCTCGAGCATCTGGAAGCGCAGCCCGGTGCGCAGGCTGATCTGCTTGAGCAGGTCGAGGGTGATGCCATTGGCCTGCTGTTGGCGATCGTTGAAGGTCAGCGGCGCCAGCGCGCTGTTGATCAGCACACGCACCGTGGGGTGGCGGGCGATCCAGTCGTGCTCTTCGTCGCTCAGGCTGGACAGGTGGCGCTCGAGCAGCAGGCTGGTGTTGCCGCTGGTCCAGCGACGTAGGATGGTCATTCGCTCGCTGTCGCTGATCCGTGCCAGCGCCTGGTCGACCAAGCGGCGCAGCCTGTGGTTGTCGTGGGCCAGGGCGAAGGCGAAGGCATCCATGGGGCCATGCACGAAGTGATCGATGCGCACCTGCCCCTGGTAGCTCTTGCCGATCAGGAAGTCGGTACTGATGGCGTCGCCGAGGTAGGCATCGGCTTCGCCCAGCGAAACGGCGGACAGGCCGGCCAGGGTCGAGCGATACAGCTGCAGTTGCGCCTGTGGGTAGAGCTCGCGCACCGAGGTTTCGGGCAGGTAGTGGTCGACCATCGCCAGGCGCAGGCCGGCCAGGTCTTCATCCTTTTGCAGCAAGCGGCCCTGGCGGGTGACGATCACCGGCAGGTCATCGGCATAGGATTGGCTCAGGGCAAGCTGGGCATCGGCCGCCTCGAAGCCGTTGGAGCTGCCGAGCAGGTCGATCTGCCCGGCATGCAGCGCCTCGATCGCCGCCTGGCGGCTGGCGAAGCGGCGGACTTCGATCGCCACGCCCAGTTGCTCGCCGATCAGCCCGGCATAGTCGGCGCTCAGGCCCTCGTAGTCGTGCTGGCTGACGTTGATCTCGAAGGGCGGGTAGTCGGGGCGGGAGCTGCCGAGCACCAGTACCTTGCGTTGCTGCAGCCATTGCCGGTCGTCCTGGGGCAGGTGCAGCGGCGGGGCGACGCTGGCCGAGCGGGCGAGCAGGTGGCGTGGCTCGGCATCGCCGAGCACCAGGCTCGGCACGCTCAGGAACATGGCCAGCAGCAGGCTCGGCAGCGTGCCTTTCATGGCGGTGGCATGGCTCAGGCGACGTTGTTGCGCTTGGCCAGGTCGACCATCTCGACCAGCGACTCGGTCTTGAGTTTCTCCATGATGCGGCCGCGGTAGGTGCTGATAGTCTTGGCGCTCAGGCTCATGCATTGGCCGATGTGCTTGTTGCTCTCGCCGCGTGCCAGTCGGCGCAGCACTTCCATCTCGCGGTTGGACAAGCTGTCCAGGCGTACGCTCTCGCTTTCCAGCGAACTGCTGTTGACCGACATCTGCGGAAAGGTCGAGTAACCCTTGACCAGGGCCTTGAGGGCGAAGACTGGCGCCTCCAGGTCCTCGTCCTTGCGCACGAAGGCGGAGATGCCGGCGTCCAGGCAGCGGCGCACGTAGAGGTCGGCGGGCTGGCCGGTCAGGGCCATGATCTTTGGCGCCGGCTCGAGCAGTTGCAAGCGCTTGATCACTTCCATGCCATCCAGCCCTGGCAGGCCGATATCGAGGATGACCACGTCGGGTTGCAATTGGCGAGCCATCTGTACCGCTTCGATGCCGCTGCCGGCTTCGCCAACGACCTGGAAGCGTTCGCGTTCGAGCAGCATGCGTACGGCCAGCCGAACGGTGGGGTGGTCATCGACCAACAGTACGGTTGTCATTGGGGAACTCCTGTCTGGGTGTGGTCCGTTTCCTGAAATCACCCAGGAATATGTCTGGGGGCCTGCGTGGCAGCGCGCAAGATACGTCGATTCAGGAGCGTTGGTAATGGCGAGTATAGGGGTGTTGAAAAAGCGAGGTTGGTTTGTTGAAAAACCCTACACGATTAAGGGGTTTCAGTAGGCGGGGGCTGGCAGCGTCTTCGGCTGATTCCTGCACAGGTATTCGCGTGCCGGAATCAGCCGACAGGTTATTGGTCCGCGGGGCGATAGAGGTGGGCGTGCCCGGCTCGGTACAGGGCTGACTCGGCGAACGGCGCATCGCCCAGCACATGGCCCACCAGGATCAGCGCCGTACGCCGGAAGCCCTTGGCCGCAGTGCGTTCAACGATGTCCTGCAAGGTACCCATGACCCAGTCCTGGTCGGGCCAGGTGGCACGATGGACCACGGCGATCGGGCAGTCGGCGCCGTAGTGCGGCAGCAGCTCGGCGATGATGCGTGCCAGGTGCTTGACGCCCAGGTGAATGGCCAGGGTACTGCGGTGCCGGGCAAGGTCGGCCAGTTGCTCGCCGGCTGGCATGGGCGAGCTGTCGCCGTAGCGGGTGAGGATCACCGTCTGTGCCACCGCCGGCAGGGTCAGCTCGCAGCCGAGCAGGGCGGCGCTGGCCGCTGTGGCGGTGACGCCGGGGACGATCTGGTAGTCGATGCCCAGCTCGCGCAGGTAGCGGATCTGCTCGCCGATGGCGCCATACAGGCTGGGGTCGCCGCTGTGCACCCTGGCCACGTCCTGGCCTTTGTCATGGGCACTGCGAATGGCGGCGATGATCTGCTCCAGGTGCAGTTCGGCGCTGTTGATCACTGTTTCGGCACGGTGCCCTTCGAGCACCGCCGGCGGCACCAGGGAGCCGGCATAGATGATCACCGGGCACTGGCGGATCAGGCGCTGGCCCTTGACCGTGATCAGTTCCGGATCGCCGGGGCCGGCGCCGATGAAGTAGACCGTCATGGGGAATCCTTGCGGGTGAGCGGGGGAGGCGATTATCCGCCACTGGCCAGGGCGAGGGTAGCCGGGCCGAGGACCTGGCGCGTTACCCGTAGGGCGGCCGGGCCCTGGGCCTGGCTGGCGAGGGCCAGGGCTGCGCTTTCGGCCACCCCCCAGCAGCCGCTGTGCTGGAAGGTGGTTGCCGAGCGGTGGCTGAGCTGGGGTTCGAAAGCGTGCAGTTGCGCGGGGCTGAACAGCACGAGGGGCAATGCCAGGCGCCTGGCCAGTTCCTGCAAGCCGGGTTCGTTGGCTTTGAGGTCGATGCTGGCGATGCCGCGCAGCAGCGCCGGGGCCAGCCCGTGCGCCGCGAGGGCCCCGCGCAGCAGGGCCTGCAGGGTGTCGGCCGGGCAGCCCTGGCGGCAGCCGAAGCCGGCGTACAACGCCGGCGCAGGAGGGGCGAGGCGCATCAGGCTTGGCTGGTGCGACGGTACAGCCAGGCGCTGAGCAGGCCCAGGGCGAGCCAGAAGGCGGCGTTGGTCACCCAGGAGGCGATCTTGAACTGGGTTTCCAAGGCTTCGGGCGCCAGGCTCTCGTGCATCGCCGGTTGCGGCGCGCCGATCAGGTGCGGCACGACCAGTAGGGCGAGGCCCAGTACCTTGAACAGCCAGTGATGGGCGAACACCAGCAGGGCCAGGCCTGCCGCGGTGGCGGCGGCGGTGCCGATCCACCAGCCCTGGCGCTGACCCAGGTCGGCAGCGGCGGTACCCGGCAGCTCTGGCGGCAGCCCCAGGGTCGGCGCCAGGCAGAACACCGCGAACCCGGCCAGGCCCCACAGTGCGCCGGTGGCCACGCGGCCCGGTTCGCGCAAGCTGTACAGGGCCGCGAGGATCAGGGCGAAACCGACCGCGACCACCAGGTTGCCGCCGGTGGTGGAGAGCAGGCGCTGCCAGCCGTCTTCCGGTGCCCAGGCTTCGGCGTCGTGTTCATGGGCGGCGACGGCATCGCCGTGGCCGTGGTGTTCGGCGACGGGGGCCGCGCTTTCATAGGTTTCCGCCTCGAGGATCAGCGGGCTGACCCACAGGCTTTGCAAGAAGGTCAGCAGCAGGGCGGCGAGCAGGCCGCTGAAGCCGGCGGTACGGGCGATGCGCTTGATCATGCAGGCGTACTCAGTGGCAAGGGAAGGCGGCGCTGTGGCGGGTATCGTGGGCGGCGTTGTGCACGGCCTCGATGTGCGAGAAACCGGCGAAGTAGATCAGGCACAGGCCCAGCAGGCTGGCGCCGGCGGCGATGACGATGCGTTGGCTGAGGCTGACGGGGGTGCTGATGCTGTGTTTGGCGCTGGTGACGGGCATGACGCTTTCCTCTGCTTTGTCATAGGCGGCGGACAAGCGCGACAGCCCCGGGCGCAACGGGCCCAGGGAGATGCGACAGCGCCCGCCCACCGCGGGGTGATCATTCGACGTCAGGCCGGTCTCCGGGCTTGCGAGGAGGAGCAGGGCTCCTGGGGGGGAGCGTCACCTTCCCATGCCCTACGACGTGGCACAGTGGTCAAGACGCTTCGCTCGCTTACCGTTGCGGGGGCAGCACCGGCGTTGTCCGACCCCTTGGGGGCCTGGGACGCACCGGTTTCCCGTTTCACCCCCGAAGGGGCACCTGAACGCAGTGCATTAGCAAATCATGGGGCGGTTTCCCCGTCAATCGCAGGATAGGCAAGGCTTTAGGGCTGCCAAGGTTGACCGCCTGCCAACCACTGCGTAGCCTTGCCGCTTCGAGGTTCTCCGGCCGCCGCCGGAGCTAAGATGGGAACGCGGTCCAAGCCGCGGCTGCCCCCGCAACTGTAAGCACTGAACAGGATCGACACAGCCACTGCGCCAGCGCGGGAAGGCGTCATCCAACCGGCCCGGGGCCGGTACGGTGCAAGCCAGGAGACCTGCCTCGAAACGCTTTCGACTTTCAACCGGGCGGGGTGATCCGGTGGCGAACGGGCCCGGCCGTGGTGGCACGAGGCTTTCGTCCTGCATGCCCGCGCCATCCTGCCAAGGGCATCGCGACATGAAAACACTGGCCAAGCTCCCCGTCACCATCGTCACTGGCTTCCTCGGCTCGGGCAAGACCACCTTGCTCCGGCACATGCTCGACAACGCCCAGGGCCGCCGCATCGCGGTCATCGTCAACGAGTTCGGCGAGCTGGGCATCGACGGCGAGATCCTCAAGCAGTGCAGCATCGGCTGCACCGAGGAAGAGGCCAGCGGCCGCGTCTACGAACTGGCCAACGGCTGCCTGTGCTGCACCGTGCAGGAAGAGTTCTTCCCGGTGATGCGCGAACTGGTGGCACGCCGTGGCGACCTGGACCACATCCTCATCGAAACCAGCGGCCTGGCCCTGCCCAAGCCGCTGGTGCAGGCCTTCCAGTGGCCGGAAATCCGCAATGCCTGCACGGTCGATGCGGTGATCACCGTGGTCGACAGCCCGGCGGTGGCGGCGGGTACCTTCGCTGCCTACCCAGAGCAAGTGGACGCCCAGCGCAAGCTCGACCCCAACCTGGACCACGAGTCGCCGCTGCACGAGCTGTTCGCCGACCAGTTGGCCAGCGCCGACCTGGTGGTCCTGAACAAGGCCGATCTGATCGATGCCGAAGGCCTGGCCAAGGTCCGCGCCGAGGTGGCCGAGGAACTGCCGCCGGCGGTCAAGGTGATCGAGGCCAGCAGCGGGCGCCTGCCGCTGGAGGTGCTGCTTGGCGTGGGCGCCGAGGCCGAGGCGCACATCGATGGCCGGCGCACCCACCACGATGCCCATCACGCTGGCGAAGATCACGACGATCATGACCATGACGCCTTCGACTCGATCTCCATCGACCTGCCCGAGGCCGACGAAAGCTTGCTGCTCGACGCCTTGACGCAACTGGTGGTGGAGTTCGGCATCCTGCGCGCCAAGGGCTTCGCGGCCATTCCCGGCAAGCCGATGCGTCTGCTGGTGCAGGGCGTGGGGACCCGTTTCGACAAACACTTCGACCGCGCCTGGCGTGCCGACGAGCCTCGCCTGACGCGCCTGGTGCTGATCGGCCAGGACCTGGATGCCGTGCAACTGGAGGCGCGCCTGCGCCAGGCCCTGGGCGCCTGATCCATGCACCTGCTGCGGACCCAGCCCGGCGGCTTCGTGCCGGACGACAGCATCGCCGACCTCGGCCAGACGCCCGCTGAGCTGGTGATCCTCTGCAGCGGCGACTCGCACCTGGCGCTGCTGGCGGAAACCGCCGAGCAGTTGCCAGACGACTTCCCCAGCCTGCGCCTGGCCAACCCCATGCAGGTGCAGAACCACGCCTCGGTCGACCTCTACGTCGACCAGGTGCTGCGCCACGCCAAGGTGATCCTGGTGTCGCTGCACGGCGGGGTCGGCTACTGGCGCTATGGCGTCGAGCAACTGGTCGAGCTGGCCAACCGCGGTGTACGGCTGATCCTGGTGCCAGGCGATGACCGCCCCGACCCCGAGCTGACCGGCCTGGGCACGGTGACCGGCGAGCAGGCCGAACGGCTCTGGCACTACCTGCGCCAGGGCGGCAAGGCCAATGCCCTGAACCTGTTCAACTGCCTGGCCAGCCTGTGGCTGGGGCGTACCTATGCCTGGGACGAACCGCAGCCGCTGCCGCGCACGGCGGTGTATCACCCCGCCAAGGCCAGCGCCACGCTCGAGGACTGGTACGGCCAGTGGCACCCGCAGCAGCCGGTGGCGCCGCTGCTGTTCTACCGCTCGCACCTGCAGGCGGCCAACACCGCCTTCATCGATACCTTCTGCACACGTTTGCAGGCGATGGGCCTGAACCCGCTGCCGATCGCTGTGGCCAGCCTCAAGGAGCGCGCCTGCCTCGACCAGGTCGAGGCCTGGCTGGACGAGGTCGGCGCCGACGTGGTGATCAACACCACCGGTTTTGCCCTGTCCAGCCCGGAGCAGCCCAACCTGCGCCCGTTGCGTCGCGACGTCCCGGTGTTGCAGGCGATCTGCGCCCAGGACAACCAGCCGGGCTGGGAGGCCAGCGAACAGGGCCTGGGCGCCCGTGACCTGGCCATGCATATCGCCTTGCCGGAGCTGGACGGGCGCATCATCACCCGGCCGGTCAGCTTCAAGGACCTGGCCTGGCGCAGCGAGCGCAGCCAGTCGGACGTGGTCTGCTACAGGGCCCACCCTGAGCGCATGGACTTCGTCGCCGAGCTGGCGCGGCGCTGGGTGGAACTGGCGCGCCTGCCCAACCCGCAGAAGCGCGTGGCGCTGGTGCTGGCCAACTACCCGACCCGCGACGGGCGCATCGGCAACGGCGTGGGCCTGGATACCCCCGGCGCGGCCCTGAACATCCTCCGCGCCTTGCAGGCCGAGGGCTACCCGGTGGCTGGCCTGCCCGACAGCGGCACCGCGCTGATCCAGCAATTGCTGGGCGGCGTGAGCAACGACCTGGAGCACCTCGACCAGCGCCCCTGCGCCCAGAGCCTGGCCCTGGCCGACTACCAGGCGGCCTTCGCCGACCTGCCCGAGGCCAACCAGCAGGCGGTGCTGGCGCGCTGGGGCGCCCCTGAACAAGACCCGATGTACCGCAGCGGGCGCATGATGATCGCCGGCCTGCGCTACGGCCTGACGTTCGTCGGCATCCAGCCGGCCCGGGGCTACCAGGTGGACCCCAGCGCCGTGTACCACGACCCCGACCTGGTGCCGCCCCATGGCTACCTGGCGTTCCACTTCTGGCTGCGCAATGGTTTCGCCGCCGACGCGGTGATCCACGTCGGCAAGCACGGCAACCTGGAGTGGCTGCCCGGCAAGGGCGTCGGCCTGTCGGCCCAGTGCTGGCCAGATGCCTTGCTCGGGCCGCTGCCCAACATCTACCCGTTCATCGTCAACGACCCAGGCGAGGGCGCCCAGGCCAAGCGGCGTACCCAGGCGGTGATCATCGACCACCTGATGCCGCCGCTGACCCGTGCCGAGACCTACGGCCCGCTGCGCGACCTGGAGCGCCTGGCCGATGAATACTACGAAGCGCAACTGCTCGACCCACGCCGTGCCCGGGAGCTGCAGCGCGACATCCTCGAGTTGCTCAAAGCCAACCACATCGACCGTGAGTTGCAACTGGAAGGCCAGTTGGACGATGCGGCACTCTGGCTGCCACGGCTGGACACCTATCTGTGCGACCTGAAGGAGTCGCAGATCCGCGATGGCCTGCATGTGTTCGGCCAATCGCCCGAAGGGCGGCTGCGCAGCGATACCCTGCTGGCCCTGGTACGTGTCGAGCGTGGTGACGGCAAGGGCGGCAATGCCAGCCTCATCCGTACCCTGGCCAAGGCCCTGGCGCTGAGCTTCGATCCCCTGGACTGCGACCTCGGCCAGCCCTGGCAGGGGCCGCGCCCGGCCATACTGGAGGCGCTGGCCCCACCCCCCTGGCGGACCTGCGGCGATACCCGCGAACGCCTCGAACTGCTGGCCCTGGCGCTGATCGAGCAAGGGCTGGACGGCTGCCTGCAACTGCCCGACGAGGCCCCCTGGCAGCCGGTGCGCAGTGTGCTGCAGACGCTGGTCGAGTCGGTGGCGCCGAACCTCGATGGCTGCGGTGCGGCTGAGCTCGATGGCCTGCTCGCCGCCTTGGCCGGGCGTTTCGTCCCGGCCGGCCCCAGTGGTGCACCGAGCCGGGGGCGCCTGGACGTACTGCCCACCGGGCGCAACTTCTATACCGTGGACGTGCGCAACCTGCCCACCACCACTGCTTGGCGCCTGGGTTTCGCCTCGGCCAACCTGATCCTCGAGCGTCACCTGCAGGACCATGGCGACCACCTGCGCCAGTTGGGGCTGTCGGTGTGGGGCACGGCGACCATGCGTACCGGTGGCGACGATATCGCCCAAGCCATGGCGTTGATGGGCGTGCGCCCGGTATGGGCCACTGGCAGCCAGCGGGTCGACGACTTCGAGATCCTGCCCCTGAGCCTGCTCGACCGCCCACGGGTGGACGTGACCCTGCGTGTCTCGGGTTTCTTTCGCGATGCCTTCGGCAACCTGATCCGCCTGTTCGACGCGGCGGTGCAGGCCGTGGCGGCCCTGGACGAACCCGACGACCTCAACCCCCTGGCGGCCCGGGTGCGTGCCGAGCGCGAGGCGCTGCTGGCCGCGGGCGCGGACGCCGAGCAGGCGGCGCGTCAGGCAGGCTGGCGCGTGTTCGGCGCCAAGCCCGGGGCCTACGGCGCCGGGGTGCAGAACGCCATCGATGGGCGTCTGTGGCACAACCGCGACGACCTGGCCGAGGTCTACCTCAACCATGGCGGTTATGCCTACGGCGGTGCCGACGACGGTACGCCGGCCCGTGCCGAATTCGCCCGACGCCTGGGCCAGGTGCAGGCGGTGCTGCAGAACCAGGACAACCACGAGCATGACCTGCTCGATTCCAACGACTACTACCAATTCCAGGGCGGCATGCTGGCGGCGGCCGAGACCCTGGCAGACGCCACGGTGGCCAGCTACCACGGCGATCACAGCCAGGCCGACCGGCCACGTATCCGTACCCTCAAGGAAGAACTCAACCGGGTCATCCGCGCCCGCGCGCTCAACCCCAAGTGGATCGAAGGCGCCAAGCGCCACGGCTACAAAGGTGCCTTCGAACTGGCAGCGACGGTCGACAACCTGTTCGCCTTCGATGCCACCACGCACCTGATCGACGACCATCACTATCAGTCCCTGGCCGACGCCTACGTGCTCGACCCGGCGACCCGCGATTTCATGCGCCAGCACAACCCCGACGCCTTGCGCGACCTCACCGAACGCTTGCTGGAGGCCCAGCAGCGTGGCCTCTGGCAGGCTCCGGGCGCGTATCGCGAGGCCCTCGAGGAGCAACTGCTGGACGGCGAGGAACAGGCCTGACATGAGCGAACCCCTGCAATTTCCACTGGCTGCCGTGGTCGGCGCCGACGACCTCAAGCTGGCCCTGTGCCTGACGGCCATCGACCCGAAGATCGGCGGTGTGCTGATCGAAGGCCCGCGCGGCATGGCCAAGAGCACCCTGGCCCGGGGCCTCGCCGACCTGCTGGGCGAAGGCCCCTTCGTGACCCTGCCGCTGGGGGCGACCGAGGAGCGGCTGGTCGGCACCCTCGACCTGGATGCCGCGCTGGGGCAGGGCAAGGCCCAGTTTTCCCCGGGCGTGCTGGCCCAGGCCGACGGCGGCGTGCTCTACGTCGATGAAGTCAATCTGCTGCCCGACCCCCTGGTGGACCTGCTGCTCGACGTGGCGGCCAGCGGCACCAATCGTATCGAGCGCGACGGCATTTCCCATCGCCATGCGGCGCGCTTCGTGCTGATCGGCACCATGAACCCGGAGGAAGGCGAGCTGCGCCCGCAGTTGCTCGACCGCTTCGGCCTCAACGTCGCCCTCGAAGGGCTGGCGCAACCCGAGGCACGTCAGCAGATCATCCGCCGGCGCCTGGCCTTCGACAGCGATCCGCAGGCCTTTTGCGCGCAATGGGCCCAGGCCCAGGCGCAATTGCGTGAGCGCTGCCACGGCGCGCGCCAGCGCCTGGAGCGCATCCCGCTGGACGACCAGGCCCTGGCCTGGATCACCGAACGCTGTTTCGCCGCTGGCGTGGACGGCCTGCGCGCCGACCTGGTCTGGCTGCGTGCGGCCCGGGCCCACGCTGCCTGGCGCGGGGGCGAAACGATCGGGCAAGACGACGTGCAGGCGGTAGCGGAGTTCGCCTTGCGTCACCGGCGCCGCGCCTCGCCGCCGGACACGCCCCCCCATGCGGCAACCAGTGCCGGCAATGGGCAGACCGAGCTTCAGGGTGGGCCGGGCGATTGGGGGGCGTTGCCGCCGCAGGCCGTGCCCAGCGGTGCCCGGCGCGAGGTGCCGAACTGGGCAAAAAAGCCCTGAGCATTCGCCAGCCCGACGCGTTGGCGGCGGATGCCAGGCCCCGCGTCGGAAAGCTGGCAGGTGCGCCCCGTGGACGAGCGCGGATGGCGGGTGCGGGAAAGGTGGCCTGGTTGCCGACCCTGCTCAAGGGCCGGCCCCGCCAGCGCCAGGACCTGTGCTGGCAGCAGCGCCAGGCCCAGGCGCCGGAATTATGGCTGGTGATCGTCGATGCCTCGGCCTCCACCCGTCGTCACCAGGCCTTGGCCCAGGCCAAGGGGCTGCTGGCCGAACTGTTCGATCAGGCCTACCGCCAGCGTGCACGCCTGGCCCTGGTGACCGCTAGCGGCGGCGCACCGCGCTGGCAGCGCCAGGGGCTCAAGGCGTCGGGGGCATTGCAACCCTGGTTGCAGGCGCTGGGGGCGGGGGGCGGCACACCGCTGATCGCGGCACTGGAGCAGGCGCACCAGTGGCTGCTGGCCCGGGGCAAGCGTCACCCCCAGGAGACACAACGCTGCCTGGTGCTCACCGATGGCCGCCTGCAACGCTGGAACGCACCACGGCCGATGCCCTGCGCGACCGTGCTGGTGGACATGGAGCTGACAGCGGTACGTCTGGGGCGGGCACAGCGGCTGGCCGAACAACTGCAGGCCGAATACCGGCACATCCAGCAGTTCAGGGTACGTGACTGATTAAAGAAGGGAAGTCGCGCCTGCGGCGCAATGTCGCAATAAAGAAAGTTGCCAGGCCAGGGCGGTAGAAAGTTGCACAAGTGCGTGGCTCGGCACGCACTTGCAAGTGGCCGCGATATTACTTGGGCATCGACCAGGGTTGCAGGTCGTAACCTTTTTCGCAAAGTTCGGCGCGTACTTCCTCGATCAGGCAGGCCCACTGCGCGGGGTCGGAATAGATACGCGAGGAAACTTGCTTGCTGCCGATACGGGTGCTGGTCCGGTCGATCACTGCCAGGCTCAGCTCACCAGTGCCATTGGGTGCATCCCAGGCTACGCACTGGAAGGGTTCGAAGGCGTGGTCGGCGATCAGCAGTGCTTCGTTGACACGGAGCGGGGCATTCATGGTTCGGTCTCTCTATGGTCCCAAACAGCGAAATGAAGTCCGCGTTGCTCAAGGTCGAAGGTAGGCAGCGCGGGGTTACTTGTACTGATGCTCCATGTTGGGGGTGAAGTCACAGGGTCGTTGAAATTTTTTTTAGTCTGCAAAAGTGTTGCCGTGGCCTGTGCCGCCTGTGACGTCGATAACTTTGAAAAATTCCCGGATGACCCGCTGATGACAGCAACCGGCAGACAAACGGTAGTGGGGAGCGTCAGGTTCATTGCTACTGTTAATTCGGGCGCTGCAACTTACTGTTTCTACGTGAAAAACCAAAAATTGGCGCCAAGGAACGGTCATGCTCGAAACCGCCTCTCAACGCCGCTTGCTGATCGTCGATCCCTGCGACGACTGCCACCGTCTACTACCGGGCCTGCGAAGCGTCGGCTGGGATGTACACAGCTGTACCCTGTCGGCCGCGCTGGAGCATCGCTGCGATGTCGGCCTGCTGCGTCTGCAGGCCTCGCACCTGCGTCACCCCGATGCGGTCAAGGACATGATCAAGCGCAGCAACACCGAATGGATCGCCGTGCTCAGCGCCGAGGAGCTGCGCATGCAGAACGTCGGGGATTTCGTCTGCGAGTGGTTCTTCGATTTCCACACCCTGCCGTTCGATGTGTCGCGGGTCCAGGTCACCTTGGGCCGTGCCTTCGGCATGGCGCGCCTGCGCGGCAAGGGCTCGGTGCGGGTGGACGAGCCGGAGCACGAGCTGCTGGGCGACAGCCGGCCGATCCGCGAACTGCGCAAGTTGCTGGGCAAGCTGGCGCCCACCGAGTCGCCGGTGCTGATCCGTGGCGAGAGCGGGACGGGCAAGGAGCTGGTGGCGCGCACCCTGCATCGGCAATCGCTACGGTGTGACAAGCCCTTCATCGCGATCAACTGCGGCGCCATTCCCGAACACCTGATCCAGTCCGAGCTGTTCGGCCACGAGAAAGGTGCTTTCACCGGTGCCCACCAGCGCAAGGTGGGACGCATCGAGGCGGCCAACGGCGGCACTTTGTTCCTCGACGAGATCGGCGACCTGCCCCTGGAATTACAGGCCAACCTGCTGCGCTTTCTGCAGGAGAAGCACATCGAAAGGGTGGGCGGGGACCAGCCGATCCCGGTGGACGTGCGGGTATTGGCCGCGACCCACGTGGACCTGGAGAAAGCCATCGAGCAGGGACGTTTCCGTGAAGACCTCTATTACCGGCTCAACGTCCTGCAAGTGGTCACCGCACCGCTGCGTGATCGGCATGGCGATTTGTCGATGCTGGCCAGCCACTTCGCCCATTTCTACAGCCTGGAGACCGGCCGCCGGCCGCGCTCGTTCAGCGACAGCGCCTTGGCGGCGATGGGCCGGCACGACTGGCCAGGCAACGTGCGCGAGCTGGCCAACCGGGTGCGGCGCGGGTTGGTGCTGGCCGAGGGGCGGCAGATCGAGGCCCAGGACCTGGGCTTGCAGACCCTGGAGCAGGAAGATCAGCCGCTGGGCACCCTGGAGGACTACAAGCACCGGGCCGAGCGCCAGGCCCTGTGCGACGTGCTCAGCCGGCACAGCGACAACCTGAGCATCGCCGCCAAGGTGCTGGGGGTTTCCCGGCCCACCTTCTACCGCTTGCTGCACAAGCACCAGATCCGCTGATAGCGTGGGCGGAGCCTGCCTGCGCAGCGTTCAGCCAGAGTGGGCGACTCGCCCGTCCTGGAATTCCTCGACCGTCTCGTCTTCCCCCGGCAACGCAGTGATCACACTGAAGTCGCTGACCTCGACCTTGCCTCCGCCATAACCCAGCAGGTGGAAGGAAAACGCCTTGCGCTGGGAAGGGTTGTCGAAGCTGAACTCCAGCACCAGCGGCTTCTTGGTGGTCACTCTCATCTCTTCGGGCAGCCCGAGCGGCACGTCCTGTTCGAACTCCTTGGCCTTGAGGCGGATGTAGGCCACGTGCCGTGGGTCGAGGGAGCGCACCTTGAGCCGTACGCGGGTATGGGAGCCTTCGGGCATCTCCAGGTACTGGGCGCCGATCAGGTTGTCGGCCCAGTCGTCGCGGATGCGCTTGTGCAGTGGGATGGCGGCCGGGCCACCGAACTGGTAGCGCAGGTTGAGCGGGGTTTGCAGCAGGGACTGGTCCAGTGCGCTGGCCAAGGCCGTGAGCTGCTGGCCTGTGGCTTCGTCACCGCGGCCGAGGTATTTGGCGCGATCGGCGATGAAGCCTTGGCTGGCATAACGCCGGCAGCGCTGCTGGAAATCGCACTCGGTCAGGGTGCCGTGGCCGTCGTGGTAGCGCAGCATGCCGTTGGTGAAGGAAATCATCTCGCGGCCGCTGTCGTAGTCGCGAAACAGCGAGCGGCCGCCCAGGGCTGCCGGGATCGGCAGGCTGAAGTAGTCGAGCAGGGAGGCGGCCAGGTCGACATGGCCATAGGTGCCCTGCTTGATGCGTGGCAACTGCGCCTGTTCCGGGGCCAGGGTCAGGTTGAAACCCCAGGACGAGGCCAGGCGTACGCCATCGATGCCGTGGGACTCGTCGGAGGTGATGACCACCAGGGTGTCTTTCAACACGCCCTGGCGCTCCAGGTCGTCGAGGAAGCGGCCCAGGGCATCGTCCAGGTAGGCCACTGCCGCCTGCTTGGGTGTGGCGTAGCGGCGCAGGTAGTGCGCCGGTGCCGAATAGGGCTGGTGCGTGCCGACGGTCAGCAGGGTCAGCATCCAGGGTTGTTTCTGCTTGCGCAGCTTTGCCACGTACGCCTGGGCGCCTTCGAAGAAGGCCCGGTCGTCCTTGCCCCAGGGGAAGTCGAGGTAGTTGGCGTTGCGGAACCATTCCTGGCCGTGGACCGAGTCGAAGCCGATGTGCGGCATGATCCGGTCCTTGGCCATGAAACGCAGGCCCGCGCCTTGCAGGTAGTGGGTGGTGAAGCCGGCTTGGCGCAACTGGGCCGGCAGGCAGGCCTGGTTGCGCAGGTCCTGGGTCAGCAGTTCGACGCCCTTGGGCGTGCCGTTGGCCATCTTGTCGTAGTCGCCGCAGAGCATGGCGTACAGGCCACGGATGGTCTGGTGGGTGTGCAACACGTAGTCGGGCGTGTTCATGCCGCGCTCGGCCCAGCGGCTGAGGTTGGGCATGAGCTCTTCGTCGAAGCGGCTGTGCAGGGCCTGGCGGTTGGCGCGTACGTAGGCGCCGGGGATGCCTTCGAGGGTGATCACCAGCAGGTTGCGGGCCTGACCGGGTGTGGCGAGCAGTTTGCGGCCGTTGAGGTCCGACTGCACCAGGCCGGCGGTGGGCAGGGGGGGGACCGTCGGCTCGTCGCCCAGCCAGCCACGGGCCTGGCGCTGCAGGTCGCCGACGCCAGCGGATAGAAGTTGGTGCGGCAGGTTGTACTGGCGCCACTGGTCGGCCTCGGAGGGGACCAGGTGCTGGCTGGCCCAGTGCGCGCCCAGCAGTAGCAAGGGGATGGCCCAGGCCTTGCGCGACAACGCCATGGCAGGCCGGCCGCGGCTGCGCCAGACGGCCAGCAGCCAGGCCGCCAGGCCCGCGACCAGGACCCAGGGCAGCCATGGGTGGGCGAGGGCGCCGCCGGTGGAATTCTCCATGAACTGTGGGTCGAGCAGGTAGGTCAGGTCGGCGCTGGTGGGCAGCCTGCCCACGGCACTGACCAGTTCCGCCGAGCCCACCATCAAGGCGCCCCAGGCCAACAGTACCGGCAATGCCAGCCACCAGGCACGGCGGTGCAGCAGCAGGAGCAGCAGGCTGCCGATGGCCAGGTCGGACAGGTAGCCGAGCGGGTCGGACCAGCCGAGCAGGGCTCGGATGCCCAGGGGAAGCGCCAGTACCAGGCCCGCCAGGGCGAGCAGCCGGGTGCGGGGATGGCCGAGCCTATCGTTCACAAAAAAAGTTCCTTCTTGCCATGAAGCTGTCACAGAGATGTGCTCCATGATAACAGGCGCTCGGCAGAAGGCGGGGGTTACAGGACGGCCTGCCGCTTGGGCGGGGCGTGGGTGGGGCAGAGGAACTGCGGGCCAAGCTCCGCTCTCCCTGCATAATCGCATCTTCAGACGATCCACTCGGACCTTGTGGGAGCGGGCTTGCCCGCGAACAAGGGCGAAGCCCTTGCCAGGCACCGGTGGTGTCGGGAGGGCCGCTGGCCGGCCAGGCAGGGCCTCCCGGGCCGGCTCAGAAGTAGTACGGGAACTTCAGGCTGAAGGTGAAATCCGGGGCGTCGTCGGTCAAGCCGATCGCCAGGTTCGGCACGATGGTCAGGTTGTCGGTGGCCGCCAGGGTCATGCCGATGTTGAAGTAGGCGGCGTTGGCGTCGCTGCTCTTGACGTCGGCCCAGCGGTCGCCGGTTTCCGCCGACTTGATCCGCGAGCGGCGGGCGATCAGGTCGGAGACCGAGAACGACATGGACATCTTCTCGTTGAGGGCGAAGGCGATACCGGCACCGATCTGGAAGCTGTCGCCGATCTTCACCTTGCCCGGCACTTTCTGGTTGACCGTGGAGCTGACGTCGCTGAACGACTCCTCGAAGGTGTGGGTATACGACAGGCTGCCGAACAGCACCGCCGGATCGTAGGTCTTGACCAGCGAGATCCCCGGGGTGATCGACCAGACACCGTTGCCGGTGGGCAGGTCCTCGGGGTAGCTGAGGTTGTCGTTCTCCGCGTCGCGCAGCAGCTTGATGCCGAACGGGTCCTTGCCGGTGGGCGCCTTGACCCGCACGCTGAACACCGCATCGGGGGTGTTCTCCGACTCGTCGAGGAACTTGTAGGCGATGCCGAAGTTGACGTCGCCCAGGGTCGGGTCGCGGGTGACGGTGTGCTCGGAAACCCCCTGGGCGTTGCCGCCGACGCCGCCGGATTGGTAGGTCGACTCGCGGTAGACGATCGGCACGTTGACGTCAAACTGCCAGCGCTGGTCGTAGTTGTAGCGGGCGGTCAGGTCCAGGGTCCAGTTGTCGGCCTTGATCCGGTCCAGGTTGATGTTGCCCAGGAAGATCGAGTCCAGCGCCAGGAAACCGTTGAGGATCAGCTGGCGGGTGTCGTAGCGGGCATAGGTGATGCCGGTCTCGACACTGAACTTGCCGCCGCCGAAGAAGCCGCTGGCCTCGTCGTACAGGTTGGAAACGCTCTGCGCCGGTTCCGAATCTTCCTTGAGCGACTCACCGTAGGAAGAGCCTGTGCCGGAGGCGGCGATGGCCTGGTTGTTGCGCGGCTGCGAGGCGGGTGAACGGGTCAGGCGTTGGGGTTGCGGCGTGGCGGGCTGTTCCTCCACCTGGCGGACCCGCTGTTCCAGGACCATCAGGGCCTGCTGTTGGGCCTCGTAGCGCGCCTTGAGCGCCGCCAGTTCGGCTTTGAGGGCTTCCACCTGGGGATCGGCTGCCGCGTACAGCAGCGAAGAAGGTAACAGGGTCCCCAGGCAGACAACTGCTTTCAACGACATCGAACGATGCATAAGTTAGCCGTCCCTTCCAACTGCGATGATTGAGACGAAGCGTAGATCAATATCCCGAGATCCGTAGGCCCTTGAGCTGATCAAGGTTGCAGTTCAGCGCACCGGCCGAAGGCAGGTTGTCGCGCAGCACCACGTTGAGCTGGGTCAGGTTGTTGACCGCGTTGCTGCCGCCGAGCAAGGTGGTGGTCTGCAACAGGCCGCCATTGGACAGGCGTTGCAGGCTCTGCCCCTGGTTGTTGTTGGCCTGGATGGACATCTGGATGCCCTTGCCGGTGTTCGACACGCTGAGGGTGCCGGCGTTGTTGCTGTTGGTCAGGGTGGTGCCGGCGGCCAGGACCTGGCCTTGCGGCACGGCCGTGGGCGCCTTGCCGCCTTCGCTGACGTTGATGGCCACGTCGTTGTAGGCGCTATTGTTGTCGCCGGCGGCACGTACCGATTGGGTCACCCCCTGGGTATTGACCAGCCCGGCGCCGCCGTTGACCAGGCCGTTGCCGCGCCCGGGCGCCGCGCCGCTGCCGTTGTCCCCGGACATGGACACGTAGAACTGGGGCTTGAAGGTGTTCTGCTGGACCTGCAAGGTCGTGGTCGCGCCGATACGGTCACCGGCGGCGTTCTGCCAGGTACTGCTCATGACCACGCCGAAACTGATGATCCGCCCGGGCATCACATAACGCCCACGCAGCTCGGCCAGTTCCTGGTCCTTGATCTCGATGGGCTTGAACAATTGCGCCTGGGCGGGGAGGCTGGTGGCCAGGCACGCGGCGACCAGCCAGGTGGTAGTCTTCATCGCTGCTCCCCGGGGCTCCATGCCCCTTGTAATCATTAGAAGAAATCGCTCTGGATGAAGCCGAACTCCATCAACTGCGCGTCATCCACCGGGTAGAAACCGTTGATACGGTTGCGGGCGGTCACCGGCGCCGGCGGGTCGAGTAGGGCGTTGGCCTTGTCGTAGCCAGGGCCTATGACGGCGAAGATGATGCCGTTCCAGCCTTTTACGAAATCGTCGAAGGTGTAGCGTTTGTGGCCCAGCACCGGGTCGCCGATGTAGACCCAGCCCTTGTCGATGCGCTGCAGCACGACGAAGTGCTTGTAGCCACGGATGTCCATCAGCACCACCACCGGGATGCTCACCCGGTGCAGGCTGTCGGGGTCGACGCGGTAGCCACGGGCACGCATGCCGATGCTTTCCACGTAGCGCTTCATGTCGAGCATGGAAAAGCCCTGGACCTGGACGGTGTCCTGGTCGGAATGGGCGAGCATGCCTTCGATGACCTGGTGCTCATCCACGTCCAGCCAGTAGGCCTGCTTGAGGATGGTCGCCAGGGCGGCGGCGCCGCAGCTGAAATCGGTCTTCTGTTGCACCAGGTCGGCGAAGCGCCGCTCCCGTATGCTCTGCACCGGCTTGTACACGAGGGTACCGCCAGGCAGTGCCGCGATAGGCATCTGCGCGGCCTCGACGATGCCGGCAAGGAACACGAGCGTGGCAAGCAGGACAATGCGCATGACCCTCTCCACCTGGCAGAGACAGGGAAAGGGGCCCCGAAGGGCCCCGATCGACTGGTGTTACATGCAGGCTTTGCAACCTGCGGCGATGGACAGCGAGTTGCTCTGCTGGTTGCCGGAACCGGCCGAGACGTTGGCACCGACGTTGCCCGACACGCCGTTGAGCGAGTTGGACATGACGGCAGTGTTGGTCACAGGGTTTTTCCAGCCGTTGGGGGTCAGGACCTGGTAGGAGGCGACGCCAGCCAGGCCGAAGGTGCCCTCTTCGTGGAACTTCAGAGGATCCTTGTCGACCTTGCCGCCTTTGTGGCCATGGCCACCGCTGCGTTCGTCTTCCACGTAGCCCCAGCCGTTACCCTCGTAGCTGCCCCAGGCGGCGAAGCCTGCATGCAGGGTGTCCTTGCTGTAGGTGCGGTCGGCGTTGTTCTGCACGTTCAGGCCACTGGTGGTCTGGTTGGCACCGGCGCTGGCCACGGCCACACGGCCGCCGGACACGGCGATCGCCAGGTTGTTTTTCTGCTGGTTGAAGTCGCCAGCGGTGACGTTGACGCCGATGTTGCCCGAGCTGCCATTGGCCGAATTGGTCAGGCTGGCGTTGTTGTAGGTGGAGTAGTTGGCAACGGTGTTGCCGCCGTTGGTCTGGGTCGCGGTGGACAGGGCCATGGCGCTGCCGAAGATGAAGTTTTCGTCGGCGGTGGCGATGGCGGCGACGTTGTCCTGCTGGTTGCCGTCACCGGCGGCCACGTTGGCGCCCAGGTTGCCTTGGGAGCCGTTGGCGGAGCTGTCCATCCGGGCATCGTTGCGGGTGGCCTGGTTGAGCACCTGGTTGCCACCATTGCTCTGGATGTCGGTCACGGTGGCGGCGGAGCCGGCAGTGATCAGCAGTTGCAGGAGCAGGTTGTCGTTGTTGTTGTGGCCGTTATGGCCGCCGTTGTGGCCACCGTGGTTGTCGTGACCACGTCCGCCGGCTTGTGCAGCAACTGCCATGACCGCAGCGAGGGCGAATACCAGAGGCTTGAGTGCCATTTTTGGTTTCATGGTGTTTCTCCGCTTTTCGTTGTTAAGTGTTGTGTTGCCACTCGGGTCAATCCGCGACCCGTACGCTCAGGGTGTTGGCCATTCGGTTGCCCACCCCGGCGCTCTGATTCAACTGGATCACTCCGCGGCTGCCGGTGAAGGCCTGGTCACTGGTGGTGACCTGGCGACTGCCGGGTGCGCGATCAGTTGCGTCGGAGCCGTTGGCCAGCGAGACGTTCTGCTGGCTGAGAAGGTTGTCGTCGATGCTTTGCGGCGCGGCGCTGATGCCGATCCGCACGGCATTGGCCTGTTGCGTGGCGGCACCGGCGGACTGGTTGATGCCGAGCATGCCGCTGCCGTGGCTGAAGGCATTGCCGCTGATGCTGGCGCGGGCATCCAGTGCCGGATTGGCCTGGAAGTCGCTGCGCTGGCGGATCTGCGTCGAGGCGTTGGCCTGGGTGCCGATGGCGATCGCCCGGGCGTTGGCCTGTTGCAGGGCATCGCCGGCGGCCTGGTTGATGCTCAGGTTGCCCTGGTAGGCGCGGCCACTGGCATCGAGGGTGGCGTTGTCCACCACCGGCGATGCGGCCAAGGCATGGCCTGCGGAGGCAGCCAGGCACAGCAGGGAGAGGGTGAGTGCGCGCATGTCATTGGCCCCGGGTCAGGATCTGCAGCGGCGCCAGGCCGCGCTGGACGTTCTGGTTGACCGTGTTGGCGATGCTGTTGCCGCCACTGGCACCAGCGGCCGAACCGCCGGCCATGCCCGGCAGTTGCGACTGGACGGTGCCCATGCCGCGCAGGTTGCCTGAGTGGTCGGGGGTGAGCATGCGGTTAAAGGTCGAGCCACTGGCCACGTTGGCGAAGTCACCATCGGTCAGCTCGTTGGTCTGGGCGATCACCCGAGGCGACTGGTCGGTGTTGACGGTGGTGGGGTAGGGGTCGGGTGTGCCGGTCGCTCGGGCGGCCTGGCGGGCCTGGACGTCGCGGGTCAGGACGATGATCCCGTTGCCGCCGGCCTCGGCCGGAAGAGGAAGGGTTGCGGCGGTCAGGCAACCCAGGACAAGCAGTGCAGGCAGTGTATTGTTCTTGTTCCCCACGGCGATGCTCCCTTTCTCTGTACGCTGGCCCTTGAGCGTTGGCAGAGGTAGAGCGAAAGCCGTGCCGCTTTTGCTTTTTGCTTGTTAATCAATAGCTTGTGGTGTGAACAGGGCGATGCCGGTGTTGACCTGTGTCACGGTTGATACACCACGGCCCCCGGTGAGCCGCCAAGCGTTGAAGAACCTGGCCCCGAGGGCTATTCGCAGCGCTGTATCAGCCCTGAGACACTTCCCCCGGATTTGCGTCAGCGGCCCCAGAAATGGGGCTTTGCGTCCCCGTCGCTGTATCAGCGCGTTAACACTCGGTGGCACAGGCTGGCAGCTGGCCATCGAGCAGCTTCGACACCGCGGCCAGGGCCTGGGCCTGACGTTGCGGCCAGCCGCCCTCGATCACCTGCAGCGGCTGGCGGTGGCGGCGTAGCCAGTCCAGGCTGTCGGCGAAGAACGCCTGGCGCTGCGGCAGGCCAGGCTGGCAGCGCTGGCCGTCGCCGACCCAGTCGACGCCGTGCGGGCTGAGCAGCAGGTGCAGGTCGTAGCGGCGTGCGAGCAGGGCTTGTTCGATCCAGGGCGGGCAGTCGCCGAACAGCACGCGGCTCCAGAGCAGGTTGCTGAGCAGGTGGGTGTCGAGGATCAGCAGTTCGGGTGCCTGCTGGCGGGCCAGGTCTTCCCAGGCGAGCTGGCCGCGGGCGATCGTCGGAATATCGGCGTAGCAGGTATCGCGTTGCTCGCGATCGATGAAGTGACGCACGTACTCGCCCACCACCAGGCCACCGAAATGCGCCTGGAGCTCGCCGCTGAGCCAGCTCTTGCCGCTGGACTCGGGGCCGCACAGCACCAGGACCTTCATGCGGCGCAGGCCAGCGCCGGGTCGCGCCGCCATTCCAGCCAGCCGCGCAAGGCGATGAGGGTGAACAGGGCATAGAGCGCGGCGGTCAGGTACAGGGCCTTGTGCAGGAACAGGCCGACGAAGACCACGTCCACCACGACCCACAGCGCCCAGCACTGCAGGCGCTTCTGCGCCATCCACAGCTGCGCCACCAGGCTCAGGCCGGTCAGGGTGGCATCCAGCCAGGGTTGGGCGGCGTCGGTCCAGTGCGCCATGGCCGCGCCCAGGCCCAGGCCGGCCAGCAGGCCGATCCCCAGGCCGCCAAGCAACGGCGCGGTGCCGAGGCGGGTCACCTGGCGCGCGTCCTCGACCCGGTCCGGGCGCGTCCATTGCCACCAGCCATAGAGCTGCAGCACGGCATAGACCAGTTGCAGGAGCATGTCGGAATACAGCTTCACCTCGTAGAAGACCCAGCTGTAGAGCAACACCATCACCAGGCCGATCGGCCAGCACCAGGGGTTCTGCTTGACCGTGAGCCATACGGCGATGACGCCGAGCGCGGCGGCGAAGAGTTCGAGGCCGGACATCGGCGATCCTTGGGGGAGGGAAAGGGCGCGATTGTAGCTTGTGGGGCGGGGAAGGTGAATCGTGGGGCGGCTTCGAGGTGACCGCCTTATGCAGGAGGTGTTCGGTCTGGCCTATTCGCGGGCAAGCCCGCACCCACATGGCCCTGCAAGCCGCATCATACGCGATCTACTCGGAACCTGTGACGGTTGACGCAGGACCCTGTGGGAGCGGGCTTGCCCGCGAAGGGCCGCAGAGCGGCCCCAGGCTACAAGGCTCAGACCCGAAACTGGCGCAGCAACTGCTCCAACTCCTCGCTCAGCCGCGCCAGGGCCGCCCCGGCATCGCGCGACTGCAACGCCGCCTCGGCGGTCTGCTGGGACAACCCGGCGGTATCGAGGACATTGCGGTTGATCTCTTCGACCACATGGGACTGCTGCAAGGTCGCGCTGGCGATCGAGGCATTGAGCGCGGTCAGGTTGTGCAGCGCCTGGCTGATCGCGTCCAGGCTGCTGCCGGCTTCGCGGGCCTGCTCGACGGTCTGGCGCGAGGCCTCGGCGCTGGTGTCGATGGCCCTGACCGCCGCTTCCGACTGGCCTTGCAGGTGCTCGATCATGGTCTGGATCTCGGCGGTCGACTGCGCGGTGCGCTGGGCCAGCAGGCGCACCTCGTCGGCGACCACGGCGAAGCCACGGCCCTGCTCGCCGGCGCGAGCCGCCTCGATGGCGGCATTGAGGGCGAGCAGGTTGGTCTGTTCGGCGATCGAGCGGATCACTTCCAGCACGCCGCCGATCCGGGTGCTGTGCCCGGCCAGTTCACGGATCACCTGGACTGCCTGGTCGATCGTGGTCGAAAGCCGGTCGATCTGCTGCAGGCTGCCGTGGATCGCCTGCTGGCCGTGGCCGACCTGCTGTTGCGCGGCGCGCATCTCGCTGGCGGCCTGTTCGGCGGTCTTGGCCACGTCCTGCACGGCGTAGGTGACTTCGTTGACAGCGGTGGCGACCTGGTCCATCTGCAGCGACTGCTGGGCGCTGCGCTCCTGGGCGGAGCCTGCGTTGTCGCCGACGTGGCTGGCGGACTGGGCCAGGGCATGGGCGGCCCCCTGCAGTTGGCCGACCACGCCCTGCAGCTTGCCGTTGAAGTGATTGAAGTGCTCGCCCAGGTGGGTGATCTCGTCGCGGCCATGGGTGTCCAGGCGCCGGGTCAGGTCGCTCTCGCCGCTGGCGATGTTGCCCATGGCGTGCACCGCCTCCTGCAACGGGCGGGCGATGCTGCGGGCGATGAGCACGACCAGCAGGGCCATCAGCAGGGCGATCCCCAGGCCCACCAGGGACGCATCGCGCACCTGGCGGGCGAATTCGGCCTGCACGTCATCGATGTACACGCCCGAGCCGATGATCCAGCCCCAAGGCTCGAACAGTTGGATGTAGGAGGTTTTGGCCACGGCCTCGCTGGCGCCGGGCTTGGGCCAGCGGTAGTCGACCGGGCCTGCGCCCTGGCTGCGGGCCAGGGCGACCATCTCGTTGAACACGGCGAAGCCGTCGGGGTCGCGGACGGCGGAGAGGTCCTGGCCGTCGAGCTTGGGGTTGACGGGATGCATGACCATCCTCGGCCCCAGGTCATTGATCCAGAAATAGTCGTCCTTGTCGTAGCGCAGGCCGCGTATCACCTGCAACGCCTGTTGCTGGGCGGCCTCGCGGCCCAGCGTGCCGGCCGCTTCCAGGCCCTGGTAGTAGGCCAGCACGCCGGCGGCGGTCTGCACCACGTGGCGGGTCTTCTCGGCCTTGGCCTGGTACAGGCTGCCGTGCAACTGGCGCAACATCAGCAGGCCGAGGATCACCAGCATGGCCACCGCCACCACCAGGATCAACGACAGGCGCCGGCTGATCGACATCGACCTCAGGGTCTTCATGAGTGCTCACTCCCGTATTCGTTCTTGTTATCAGGCGCATCCAAGCACGCTTTCGCGGCGGCCACACACTCGACCAAGGGCTAAGTGCCTGGCGCGGCGATCCGTGTTGCATGCGGCACAAGCCATTGGCAGGCCGCTCTGATAGGATCTCGGCCGCGCAAGATGAAACCTTTAGGCTCGCCGAACTTTTCCACTGGCTTGGCGATCGACTGTCGCTGTAATACAGCCGGGCCGTGCGCGGCAATTCATAAGCAAATCAAGAACAAGGGGCCTGCACGCCGCAGTGCCTCATTGGGGGAACGATGGATTTTTGGAATGCCTTCCAGGCAATCATCTTGGGGATCGTCGAGGGATTGACGGAGTTTCTGCCGATCTCCAGTACCGGCCACCAGATCATCGTGGCCGACCTGATCGGCTTCGGTGGCGAGCGCGCCATGGCCTTCAACATCATCATCCAGCTGGGGGCGATCCTGGCGGTGGTGTGGGAGTTTCGCCGCAAGATCTTCGACGTGGTGCTTGGCCTGTCGAGCCAGCCCACGGCGCGCCGTTTCACCAGCAACCTGCTGCTGGCCTTCCTGCCGGCGGTGGTGCTGGGGGTGCTGTTCGCCGACCTGATTCACGCCTACCTGTTCAACCCGATCACCGTGGCCGCGGCCCTGGTGCTGGGCGGGGTGATCATGCTCTGGGCCGAGCGACGCGAGCATCGCATCGAGGTCGACCATGTCGACGACATGCGCTGGAGCCATGCCTTGAAGATCGGCTTCGTCCAGTGCCTGGCCATGATCCCAGGGACCTCGCGCTCGGGCTCGACGATCATCGGCGGGCTGCTGTTCGGCCTGTCGCGCAAGGCCGCCACCGAGTTCTCGTTCTTCCTGGCGATGCCGACCATGGTGGGTGCTGCGGTGTATTCGGGCTACAAGTACCGCGAGCTGTTCCAGCCGGACGACCTGCCGGTGTTCGCCATCGGCTTCGTGGTCTCGTTCATCTTCGCCATGATCGCCGTGCGTGGCCTGCTCAAGTTCATCGCCAACCACAGCTATGCGGTGTTCGCCTGGTACCGTATCGTCTTCGGCCTGCTGATCCTGGCGACTTGGCAGTTCGGCTGGGTCGACTGGGCCACGGCGCAGGGCTGACATGGCGCGGGTGCAGAGTGCGGCACGGCGCGGCGCCGGCCGCGAGGCAGCGGGCGTGCGCAACCTGCGCCTGAAGCTGCTGGCGTTGGCCGGATTGTGCCTGCTGCCGGGGCTGGGCGCGGCGCAGATGGCCTGGAGTGGGCAGTCCTGGCTGCCGCTGGCGCTCTATCCAGCGGTGAGCCTGGTCAGCCTGCTGCTCTACTGGCAGGACAAGCACCAGGCCCGTACCCAGGCCTGGCGTACGCCGGAGAAGGTGTTGCATGCCAGTGAGCTGTGCGGCGGCTGGCCGGGGGCTCTGCTGGCCCAGCAACTGTTCCGCCACAAGACGCGCAAGCTGTCGTATCAGTTGACCTTCTGGGGCATCGTTGGCTTGCACCAGGTGTTCTGGATCGACCATCTGGTGCTGGGCGGGCGCTGGCTGGGGTTCATGGGCGTTAGTGGTTGAGCTGGCGTCGTCCCCATCGCCGACAAGCCCCCACGGATTTCTGTGCATGGCGCAGATTCGGGAACACCGCTGGCCCGTGTGGGAGCCGGCTTGCCGGCGGATGGGCCGGCTCTGACAGCATCGGTGTATGGCAAGGGCTGCGCCCTTGTTCGCGGGCAAGCCCGCTCCCACACGGGCCCTGCAAGCCACCCATGCGTGATCGGCTTGGCGCCACAGTGGCACAGGGCTCGGATTTGCGAGCAGCACTGCTTCACCGGGGTGAGTCGAGCACACATGATGCGGTTTGCAGGGACCTGTGGGGGCTTGCTGGCGATGGGCTGCAAAGCTGTCCCCAAGCCCCCTCACTCGATCAGCAACCCCGCCTGCAACCGCCTGGGCAGCCGCCTCACCACCAACTGGTGCGAGCGCTGCAACAGCTCGCACAGCTCTTCGCGCCCCATGGGGTAGGGCGGTGCCATGCTGATCCAGCGTGCCCGTGCCAGGTAGGGCGCCGGGCGGATGCCAGGGCGGTCGCAGTAGCCGAGGAACAGGTCGTCGGCCACCTTGAACGACAACCCCGCTCCCGCCAGGTCGAGCACCGCGAACATCTTGTTGCCTGCCACCGAGAACACCCGGATACCGCCCCACTTGTAGTCTTCCCGTGCCCCGGGCAGCCCCAGGCAGAAGGCCGCCACTTCGTCCGGTGTCATCTTCCTAGACATAGCGCTCTCCACAACCCTCGAACGACGCCGCCAGGTGGTCGATCCACACGCGCATCGCCGGCAGCAGCCCACGCCGGTGAGGGTAGACCGCCTGCAGCCACCCGCCTGGCAGCGACCAGTCAGGCAGCAGGCGTACCAGTTCGCCACGCTCCAGTTCCTCTTCGCAGAACATGCTCGGCAGGGCCGTGAAGCCCAGCCCGGCGCGCACGGCCGCCTTGCGCACGACGAAGTCGTCGATGGCCAGGCGTGGCTCCAGCGCCACTTCCTGTTGCTGGTCATTTGACCCGATCAGGCGAAAATGCACCAGCCGATCGGCCTCGGTCGCCCCCAGCACCGGCAGGCTGGCCAGCTCCGACGGGTCTTGCAGGTGGTCGGCGAAGCCCGGGGCGGCCACCAACTGCATCTGTGCCTGGCGCAGCCGGCGCGTGACCAGGGCCGGTTCTTCGTCGCCCAGGTCCCGCACCCGCAGGGCCACGTCGATGCCCTCGGAAATCAGGTCGACCCGGCGGTTGAGCAAGACCATGTCCAGCTGTACCAGCGGGTACTGTGCGAGGAAGCGGCTGATGACCTCTGGCAGCAAGGCATGGGCCAGGGCCACCGGGCACGACACCCGCAGGCGCCCGCGCGGCTCGCTGCTCATGCTCGCCACCACTTCGTCGGCGGCCTCTGCCTCCAGCAGCATCGCCTGGCAATGGTGCAGGTAGCGCTCGCCCACGACGGTCAGCTTCAGTTGCCGGGTGGTGCGCTGCAGCAGTCGGGTGCCCAGGCGCTCTTCCAGCTCGGCGATACGCCGCGACAGGCGCGACTTGGGGATGCCTAACTGGCGGCCGGCGGCGGCGAAACCACCGGCCTCGACCACCTTGGCGAAGTAGAACAGGTCATTGAAGTCTTGCATTGGCGTATCTCATCGTTCCATACATAGGACAAACTAATGCATTTTTGCAGGCTTATCAGTCATTCGATGGGCCTATAGGATTCTCTCCATCGTGATCGCCCACCGCCGCGGTCTTCATTCACAGGAGAGTCCCATGAAACTGTTGCATATCGATTCGAGCATCCTGGGCGACAATTCCGCCTCCCGCCAGCTCAGCCGCGAAGTGGTCGAGGCCTGGAAAGCCGCCGACCCGAGCATCGAGGTGGTCTATCGCGACTTGGCCGCCGACGCCATCGCCCACTTCTCCGCCGCCACCCTGGTCGCCGCCGGCACCCCCGAGGACATGCGCGACGCCGCCCAGGCCTTCGAGGCCAAGCTGAGCCAGGAAACCCTGGACGAATTCCTCGCCGCCGACGCCGTGGTGATCGGTGCGCCGATGTACAACTTCACCGTGCCGACCCAGCTCAAGGCCTGGATCGACCGCATCGCCGTCGCCGGCAAGACCTTCCGCTACACCGAAGCCGGCCCGGAGGGCCTGTGCGGCGACAAGAAGGTGATCCTGGTCTCCACCTCCGGTGGCCTGCACCATGGCCAGCCAACTGGCGTCGGCCACGAGGAGTTCCTCAAGGTCCTGCTTGGCTTCATCGGCATCACCGACCTGGAGATCGTCCGCGCCCATGGCCTGGCCTACGGCCCGGAGCAGCGCAGCCAGGCCATCGACGCCGCCCAGGCGCGGATCGCCAACGAGCTGTTCGCCGCCGCGTGATCGTGGTCTTGTAGAAAACCGGCTGGCGCCTCGTGCGTCAGCCGGTTTTTTCATGGGGCTTGCAAGCGTCGGCCACGGCGGGCGAGCAACAGGCTCAGGCCCACCCCTGCCAGGGCGAGCAGGGCGGCGGCACAGAAGATCGAGGCATAGCCCAGGTGCACGGCCACCGCGCCCATCACCGGGCCGGCGATGGCCAGGGCCAGGTCGAAGAACACCGCATAGGCGCCGAGCCCTGCACCTCGGCTGCTGCTGGGCACCTGCCTGATCGCCTCCACGCCCAGGGCCGGATACACCAGCGACAGGCCGAAGCCGGTGAGGCCGGCGCCGAGCAGCGCCCAGGCCGGCGAGGGCGCCAGCCACAGCAAGGTCAGCCCCAGCACCTCGGTGGCCATGCAGGCGATGGCCACGTTGTAGCCGCCGAAGCGGTTGACCGCGTTGACGAACAGCAGCCGGGAGAGGATGAAGCACAGGCCGAAGGCGCTCAGGCACCAGGCCGCGCCAACCCAGCCGCGTTCCAGGTAATAGAGGGTGACGAAGGTGGTCAGGGTGCCATAGCCGATCGACGCCAGGGTCAGCCCCAGGCCACAGGGCGCCACCCGGCCGAAAGCCGACCAGAAGGGCAGCCGCTCGCCCTGCACGACCACCGCGTTCGGCCGGGTACGCAGCACTAGCAAGGCGAGCAGGGCCAGTGCCAGCAGGGCCGGGCCGAGTGCACTGAAGCCCAGCCCGTCCACCAGCAGCACGCCTGCCGGCGCGCCGATGGCGATGGCGCCATAGGAGGCGATGCCGTTCCAGGAGATCACCCGCGCCGTGTGCTCGCTGCCCACCTGGCCGATCCCCCAACTCAAGGTGGCCACGCCGATCAGCCCCTGGGCGATGCCCAGCAGCAGTCGCCCACCCAGCAGCAGCAACAGGCTCAGCCAGGGCAGGGCGAGGGTCCAGGCCGAGAGCAGGGTCAGCACGCCGCAACCGGCGATGCCGTACAAGCCATAACGGATCGCCCGCTTGCCGCCCAGGCCGTCCGCCACCCGTCCGGCGAAAGGCCGGCTGAGCAGGGTGGCCAGGTATTGCAGGCCAATGGTCAGCCCGGCGATCACCGCACCGAAACCCAGTCGGTCGTGCACGTAGCTGGGCAGCACGGCGATCGGCAGGCCGATGCAGAGGAAGGCGATGAAGGTATAGAAGACGATCGAAAGGATCTGCTGGGTGATGCCGAAGGTGCTGCTGGGGGCGGGCTGATGCGCGGTCATGGGCTCGTTCGCGGGTGGGCGGTGGGGCAGGAGCCCATCATGGCGGGTGCCGGATGGAAAAGAAAGCAGGCTAACGATTTTTTCGTCTGCCGGTCAGTCGGGTGGGGCTTGAGGCCTTGGGGCCGCAAGCGGCCCCAGGCACGACCAAGCGATGCCGGACGAGGTCAGACCACGACCCCCTGGCTACGCAGGTAATCGTCGTAGGTGCCGCTGAAGTCCACCACTCCATCCGCCGTCAGCTCGATGATCCGGGTGGCCAGCGACGACACGAACTCGCGGTCATGGCTGACGAACAGCAAGGTCCCTGGGTAGTTCTCCAGGGCCAGGTTCAGCGCCTCGATCGACTCCATGTCCAAGTGGTTGGTCGGTTCGTCCATCACCAGCACGTTGGGCTTTTGCAGGATCAGCTTGCCGAACAGCATGCGGCCCTGCTCACCACCGGAGATCACCTTCACCGACTTGAGGATCTCGTCGTTGGAGAACAGCATGCGCCCCAGGGTGCCGCGGATCAGCTGTTCGCCCTGGGTCCACTGGCCCATCCAGTCGAACAGGCTCAGGTCCTCCTCGAAGTCATGGGCGTGGTCCTGGGCGTAGTAGCCCACCTCGGCGCTGTCGGTCCACTTCACCGCACCGGCGTCCGGCGTCGTCTCGCCGACCAGGGTACGCAACAGGGTGGTCTTGCCGATGCCGTTGGGGCCGATGATCGCCACCCGCTCGCCGGCTTCGACGACGAAACTGAAATCCTTGAACAGCACCTTGTCGTCGAAGGCCTTGGCCATCTTCTCCACGGTCACCGCCTGGCGGTGCAGCTTCTTGGTCTGTTCGAAGCGGATGAACGGGCTGACCCGGCTCGAAGGCTTGACCTCGGCCAGCTGGATCTTGTCGATCTGCCGTGCCCGCGAGGTGGCCTGCTTGGCCTTGGAGGCGTTGGCCGAGAAGCGGCTGACGAAGCTCTGCAACTCGGCGATCTGCGCCTTTTTCTTGGCGTTGTCGGCCAGCAGCTGCTCGCGGGCCTGGGTGGCTGCGGTCATGTACTCGTCGTAGTTGCCCGGGAACAGGCGCAGCTCACCGTAGTCCAGGTCGGCCATGTGAGTGCAGACGCTGTTGAGGAAGTGCCGGTCGTGGGAAATGATCACCATGGTGCTGTTGCGCGCCGTCAGCACGTTTTCCAGCCAGCGGATGGTGTTGATGTCCAGGTGGTTGGTCGGCTCGTCGAGCAGCAGCACGTCCGGATCCGAGAACAGCGCCTGGGCCAGCAGCACCCGCAGCTTCCAGCCCGGCGCCACTTCGCTCATCGGGCCGAAGTGCTGCTCCAGCGGAATCCCCAGGCCCAGCAGCAGTTCACCCGCACGGGACTCGGCGGTGTAGCCGTCCATCTCGGCGAATTCGGTTTCCAGCTCGGCGACGGCCATGCCGTCTTCCTCGGTCATTTCCGGCAGGGAGTAGATGCGATCGCGCTCGGCCTTGACCTTCCACAGCTGCTCGTGGCCCATGATCACCGTGTCGATCACGGTGAATTCCTCGTAGGCGAACTGGTCCTGGCGCAGCTTGCCCAGGCGGGTGTTGGGTTCGAGCATCACCTGGCCCGCGGACGGCTCCAGGTCGCCGCCGAGGATCTTCATGAAGGTCGACTTGCCGCAGCCGTTGGCGCCGATCAGGCCGTAGCGGTTGCCGTTGTTGAATTTGACCGAGACGTTTTCGAAGAGCGGCTTGGCGCCGAATTGCATGGTGATGTTGGCGGTAGAAATCAAGTGCTTGTCCTGCGGGGGTTCCAGAGGTGTATTTAGGCCCCTCTCGTGCGTTTTGGGCCAATTTCGGGCCAATTCGACTCGGGGCGGCAGCTTCTCCAGCTCCCTCCAGTCCGAGGAGGAGCTGATCCATTTCGCGTAGGTAGAGAGCAACATCTCGACGCAGTGGCTGAGCGGGTTGGCGATGAACGCGAGGTTCATTCCAGCTATCAGGCACAGGGGTGCGTAGGTGTGGCGGGTGTCGTACTGCCGGCGTTCACGGATGTCCAGCGCCTTGGGCGCTGCTTTGAAGGGGCGGATTGTAACACTTGGCTCGTTGATCCACAGCCCACCTTTGCTTGGCTGGAAGACGAAGGGGCTGACCGGATTGGCCGATTTGGAAGCCATGCGCTTCAAGTTTGCCACTCGCCGGGCCTGGCTGACGGCATTGAGCGCCCGCTCGTTGAGCAGGATGGTTCGGTGATTCTTGGTCTTGGTGCGCTCTTGTGGCGCTCGATTGATGATGATCCGGCGTATGACTGCAGTTCGCTCCTCCAGATCGACGTCATCCCACTGAAGGCCCATTGCCTCACCAGGCCGAACCCCCGTGAAGAAGCAGAACTCGAAGAAGGCTGCGTAGATTTGGGAGTACTTGCGCAGGCTGCCGTAAAGGTGAGCAATGATCGCTTCCGCCTCGGTCCTGGTGTATGGATCGACGACCTTCTTTACGGCCTTTGGCTTGTCCAGGGAAGCAGTCGGGTTCTTGGCGATCAGCCCGTCCAGCACGGCCGTTTTGAATACGCTCGACAACTTGATGATCGCGTTTCGCTTCACACCTACTGAAGTCCACTGAATCTGCGAGATGACGCTGCGGAGCAGGGTCGTTGCCCTTTGGTCGCGTCCAGGCGGTCGGGCTGATGCCGAACTCCTGGATCTGCTTTGACGCGATGTGACCCTGCGAGCGCATCAAGGCGATCACCCGTAGCGCGGCCTCCTTCCAGGGTGTGAGGCTCACCGGCGAGGGGACTCCGGCCTGATGCGCGCCAACCACCATTGGCACTCGGCAACGTTCTGCCGGGTTCCAGTCGAACAGGTGCAGGTACTCTTCATTGACGAAGAAAGACATCCAGTCCCGGTTATTCAGGCAGCGGATATCGAACTCCCATCCGGACTTGTCGCCGCCACGATGCATCCAGCGGGGAAGCAAGACCGGAACACCGAGCAGGCCCAGCATGCGGCCGATACCGTGACTGGCATCGCTGGCCTTGCCGACGATCACCAGGCGGTGGTCAGGGCCTGGGCGGCCGTAGAAGTTTTCGTAGTCCTTCGGCAGGATCTGGTCGGCCACCTTCGCATTGAGGGTCATCTTCGCCTCGATGCCGATCTGCCGACCGCTGGTGTGCACGGCGAGGATGTCGAAGCCTGCAGCCTCGGGATAGCAAGTCCAATCGGCCTGCTTGTTCATCGACTGGATGAAGGCCGCGCACAACTCGGCCTCCGTCTTGATCGGTGTCCTTTCGAGCATGTCGATTCCTTGGCCGCCATATCGCGGCAGTGAATGGAGGGGAGAGGGGCTACAGCAGAAAAGAGTACGGATGTACTCCTTCAGGGTTCGTCGTACTCAGCCAGCGGGGTGTGGACGATGCCGATCAGCTTTGTGTCGAGCGCTGGCTTGCGCTCCAGGGCGCCCCGGGCGTTCCACAGCTGGAGGGCCAGGTCGATGGGATCATCCCATCCGGTTTCCATGGCCTTCTGGAACGCGGCGTTGAAGGCGGCGAGGTCGGCGTCTTTGTCTGTTGTGCTCGGCCCCGCGCTGGTGGATAGGCCGCAGGAGAGTAGCCATGAAGCTTAAATTTGAAACTACCAAAAGTGGCCATGTTGTAGTCGTCGGCATCGGCCTGGGTGAGCAGGCGCCTGTTGCTGTCGCAACGGCGCCGATCAGAACTCAGAAAATTCGCGATTGCAAGAAGGTCAGCATGTCCAAGTAGTTGGCCTGATTACCGCCCTGAACCTGCGTTGCCTTATAGGATTCCAGATTTTCCCATAGGGATTGTCGGTCAATGGAGTCAAGCTTAGTAATTTCGTTAATGATCGCGCCGAGGGTATTGAGAGTCACCGCCGATACTGTGTTGGCAGCCTGCTCCAAAGCGGTGAGACGGTTTTCTATGTTTTGCATTTGACCTCCTAGGTCATCATGCCCCAGTCCATGGGCTTTCCGGCAACGGACTGGGGCGGTTCGTTGGAGGCACAACGCTACTGCGCCTGGATCCAATCATGTCAATGACGGTATGAATGTGAATCCTGACCGGACTAGAAACGTGTTGCCAGCTCAGGCGCCGAAGGCTCCGCCACCTGCTCCGAGCCCCAAGAAAGATTGATCGTTTGAAGCCCAGCCCCGCGCTGGGCTTTTTGCGTCTGGCGCCGGCCCGCGCCTAGCTGTCGCCGCGCCACGAGATGGCTTAGTCGAGGCTGTTCTCTCGCTCTGCTTCAGCGTCCTGTGCATCGAACATCGCAGCCATGGTCTCGGTGTGCTTCTTCTGAGTGGTCGAGTAAAACATGCATCGGTTTAAGAGAAATCTTTCATGCTTCGGGCCGAGACGAGGTGATCGGGCTCTACCTCCAGTACCTCAACTCGACCATTACGCGAGCTGGTCACCTCAATCGTGTAGCTCGCGATCGTGCCGTCGACGCGCTCAGTGTGGCCGAGGCATTTGAAGGTGAGGGTGGGTTCGGTCATGCTGGGCTCCAGAGGCTGCCGTAGGGCTGGCCGTGTATACACATGGACCCCATTCTATAAGCTATAGAATGGGGTCCATGTGTATGGGGCGAGTGGGAAAGATCCGGCGCTTGGCCGGGCTCACTGGAGCAGGGCGAGGTTATGCGTGAGCAGCCTCTTGCTCCGGCACCAGTCGCACCTCAACGCGTTGGCCCAGTGCACGAGCGGCGCTGGCTAGGGTCGCCAGCGTCATGCCTGGGTCGTCTTGGTCTAGTGCGCGGTCCACTGCGGTACGACTGGTGTGCATGCGCGCAGCCAGGGCTTTCTTTGTCACCTTCTGGCTTTTCATGGCTTCAGCGATTTGCCAAGAGATGACTCGCTTGAGGGCAGCAGCGGACACTTCCTCTGCGAGACCTTGCTCTGCAAGGAAATCGTCGAAATCGGAGCCGATGTGCTGGTTCATTGCTTGTTCCTCTCTAGTGTTGCTTTGCGTTGCCTGGCGGTTTCCAAGTCAGACGCGGGTGTTTTCTGGCTCTTCTTGATGAAGCCGTGAAGCAGAACCATGACGTTCCCGTCCACGGTGAAGAGCACGCGGGCGATGGTATCGACTAGGTTGACCCTGACCTCCCAGAGGCCTTTATCAAGCTTTCTGACAACTGGCATTCCGATTGGCCAGCCGATCTGGACCGTTTTGATTTCTGTTCCGATCATCCGCTTGTGATCGCGAGGCAGGTCGGTCAGCCATTCGCGCACCGGCTCATTGCCCGCTTCCGTGCGATAAAAACTGACGTGCAATGTTGGTGGGATTTCACTCATGTGTTGAGTGTACCAAAAATGGTGCGTTACGCAACGTTCGGCGGGAGTTCGTCAAGGATATGGGTGGATTCGGCAGGAGCAGGGCGGCCCGGCGCTTGGCCGGGCTTGGGGTTACCGGAAATTTCTCTCGACAATCAGGTCGTAACAGCGGCGAACGACGGTCGCGAAGTACAGGCCGCTTAGCCAGAGCAGACCTACAAAGCCAGCGGCAAGCATCGCGTCGAGGTTGATTGCATGGTCTCGTGACCAGTTGAGCATTTCCACTGTCACGCTGCCCGACACCCAGAGGTAGTAGGCCCCTACGGCGCAGCTAGGGATGCCTATCAGTAATAGCTTCCAATCGCTCAGCTCCGCGTAGGTGTACTTTTTGCGGGTACGGAAAGCAGTGGACATTTTCTTCAGTAGCTTCATGTGCGTACTCCGTTTGCCATTGACGACCTGGGTGAAAGCAAAGCTGAACCCGCGAAAAATCGTTGGTTAAAAAATGAGCGGCGCTTGGGCGGGCTTGGTTTACTGCTTTTTCAGAAGCTGAACGAGCTTTTCGTACGCACCTGGCATCTCAGCTTCAAGCTGAGCAAGCATGTCTGGGTTTTTGTCGTACTTCATCTTCAACCCCATCGCGATGATTTGCTGAACGGCGTCGTTGAAGCTGATGCTGGACTGCTCGGCGAACTCATCAATCTTTGACGATTCCTCTTCAGTGAGCATCAGTGTGATTTCACGACCTTCGTCATCGGAGGAGTCACCTGACAGCGCTTCGGGAGTCGTGTCCAGTGCGTCCGCTAGCTTCATCAGCACAGCCAGCCGAGGCTTTGCCTTTCCTGCTTCGTACCTAGATATCTGAGACCAGGTTAAGGGGAGACGCTTTCGAAGGTGTCCTTATTCATTAGCTTATTTTTCATCACGCTCAGCTTTGCCATATGTACCGAGCTGATGATGGCCTCTGCCGTCTTGTTCCATTTGAACGGCTTGGCCGAATGCTCGTTGTGAGCCGTGATGAATTGGCGGATCGCGGCTTTCAGGTCAGGAACGCTGGTGAAGACACCTCGATACAGCGCCCGTCTCTCCAACTGCGAGAACCAGCCTTCCACTGCGTTCAGCCAAGACGCGCTGGTCGGCGTGAAGTGCAGCTTGAAGCGCGGGTGTTTTTCCAGCCAATCCCTGATTGCAGCGGTTTTGTGGGTCGAGCTGTTATCCAGGATGACATGAAGATCCAGCCCAGCTGGCGTGCTGCGGTCAATCTGTCGGAGAAAATCCAGAAATTCCTTGGCCCGGTGCCGCTGGGTGATCCGGCCCATGACCTCGCCGGTCATGATATCGAACGCTGCATACAGGCTTGCTGTGCCATGGCGCTAGTAATCATGCGTTCGCCGCTCAATCTGACTGAGCCGGCAGGCAGGCTCAATCAATACTCCTCCATGGATGAGCATGAGTTTGCACCCGGCGAGCCCATTTGCCAGGTTCAGTTACGACTGTTCAGCTTGGCGATATGGCAGTCAGTGAGATGTGAATAGCCGAGGCTAGGGTTTTGATTGATCTTTGTACGGGAATCCCGTACTTTTGGCTTATGCGAACAGTGATCGAAACGCCAACATTCCAAAAAAAACGCCGCCAAGCTTTGGTGTGATGACGAACGCGTGGCGTTCATCGATTGGATCGCAGCCAACCCCTTGGCCGGTGATGTAATTCCCGGAGCAGAGGGGGCGAGAAAGGTACGTTGGGCGCGCGCAGGCTCGGGCAAGTCTGGCGGTGCAAGAGTGATTTACTTCACCTGACAGAAGATGAAATCGTGTTGCTGGTTACGGTCTATGCAAAGGCCGAGCGCTCCAACATGAGCCCAGCTGAAATCAGCAAGGTGGTGTGATATGCGTGACATTGATATTGAAGCTGTTGCCAAGGCCATTGAGGCTGATGCGGGTGAGGCGGTACCTGATCTGCGTCAAGCGCTCAAGGAGGCGAAAATGGGTGCCGGGCGAGTCACTACGCCCGAGCAAATCTTGGTGCGTCAAGCGCGTGAGCGTTCTGGTCTGACCCAGGCCTCTTTTGCCGAACGTATCGCCACACCAGTGGCCACCCTTCGCGACTGGGAGCAAGGCCGCTTCGTGCCGCCTGGCGGTGTGCTATGTCTGATGCGACTGATTGTTAAGCACCCTGAGTTGTCGCAAGAATTAGCTGCCCAGTGACCCATCAATAGTCGGGAAACCGACACCCCAATGCACCGAGGCTTTGTCCACCGCCGGTCCGAAAGGACGGCGGTGGCAGGCTCGGGTCGCTCCCGAAAGTGAACGCGACATGGCCAGCCCTAGCCAGGCCGATGCTGATCCGACCATCCAGCTGGCCGACGAGATCATGGCTCGCGTTGAGGATATTCGGCTGCCAACGGGGGCGCTGGACAATGAAGGACTGCCGGTCACTGTCTCTGCCCGCGAGCTGCTGGTCCAGGCCGACGAAAACATCGCCCCGTGGCGGGGAAGCGGATCACCGCGGAAGTGTGGTGCATCATCTGCTGTTCGATGACCGCGACTATGCAAGCCTCGGGCACCTGATCAAATGCAACCCCGCCATCAAGACCCGGGCAGACCGCGATGCCCTGCGCCAGGCGCTGCAGTGCGACCGTATCGATGTCATCGGGACCGATCATGCACCGCACACACTGACGCAGAAGCAACGCTCCTACGCGTTGGCGCCCGCTGGATTGCCGCTGGTCCAGCATGCATTACCGGCACTGTTCGAGTTGGTCGAGGAGGGCGTGCTGTCGGTTGCCCAACTGGTGCGCAAGACCAGTCACTCGGTCGCTGACCTGTTCGCAATCCAGGGCAGGGGATATTTGCGCGAAGGCTACTGGGCAGACCTGGTCTTGATCGAACGCCTGCCCGAGCCTCGGGCCGTCACCCTCGATCCGGTGCTGGCCCACTGTCAGTGGACGCCGTTCATCCAGCATCGGTTTCATCATCGGGTGACCACCACCCTGGTGTCCGGTCAGCTTGCCTGGCATGGCGGCCGGGTGGTCGACAGCTGCCAGGGGTTGCCGTTGGTGTTCCACTCGCAACGGTCTGGTTGAGGTTGCACAAGGGACGGTCTTCCTCGAGGGCGCGAACATGGGCGAAGCCCGTGCCATACAGCTCGGTGTCCTCTTCGCGGGTAATTCAGATAAAAAATACTTATAAATCAATTAAGTATTCAAAGCTCTATAGAAAGTAGTTGAAGATTGGATCTTGCAATGGCAAAGGATGCGCTGTGACGGGGTGATTGCGAGATGGGAATGATTTGCGTTAATGTTATGTTATTACGTAATCGGAGACTCCCATGCAAGTACTATCGTCACTCAAGCAAGCCAAGCGCCGTCATCGTGATTGCCAGGTAGTCAAACGCCGCGGAAGGATCTATGTGATCTGCAAATCCAATCCTCGTTTCAAGGCGCGACAGGGAGGAGTGAAGAAGAAGCGGGGCTAGCCGATGGGCCGCCCGTTTTGGCCCTGCAAACCGCATCATGCGTGATCGACTCAGACCCTGTGGGTCGCGATGGGCTGCAAAGCAGCCCCAATGCCGCTCGGCGGGCAGGCATTGGGGCCATCGTCACGCCGCACGGCGCAGCGCCTCGACCAGCGCCGCCTTGCGCATGGTCGAGCGTCCGGCGATGTTCTGCTTGCGCGCCCGGTCCATCAGCTCGGCCTTGCTCATGTCCTCCAGGTGCTGGCCGGGCCGTGGCACGCCGCGGCGGGTGGCGGCGGCGCGCTTGGCCGAGGACTCACGAGCCTTCTCCTTGGCCTGCGGGCTTTTCTTCTGCCCGGAGCCGCCCTTGCGCTCGCCACCGCCGGACTGCTTGTTGACCGTCGCCCAGGCCCGCGCCTCGGCTTCGTCCTTGGGCACGCCCTTGGCCTCGTAGCTTTCCTCGATGTGCTCGGCCTTGCGTTTTTGCTTGTCGGTGTACTTGTCTTTGTCTCCACGTGGCATGGTCGTTCTCCTTCGGTTCAATGGGTCTGCCAGATGCCGTCGTTGCGCTCGCAGTCGGTGCGGGCCTGAGCCAGGCTCGGGGTGTCGTAGTAGTAGGTGATGACCCGGGCGTCCTTGGGCACCGCCGGGTGGGTCGGGGGCTGGTCGCGACCGATGGATTTCGGGTTGGCCAGCGATTCCTGGGTCAAGGGCGCGATGCAACTGCCGACGCTGCCATCGGCGCAGCGCGAAACCGGGTGCTTGCGGGTATTGACCATCTCCTTGCTCTCGTTGCTGCACGACCAGGCGATGGCCTCGGCGGGCATGTCGCTGAAGCTGTAGCAGGTGCGCCGCTCCACGGGCGTCACCGCATCGCTGGAGGAGCGGGTGAAGACCTCGCAGGCCTCGGCCAGCACCTGGGTGCTGACCAGGCTGCCCAGCATCAGCAGCAGAACGGGAAAACGCATGGCACACCTCCTGGCCTCGCGGCCGTCGTCAGGTCTTGCGCAATGTCGCTTTGCCGCGCCGGCGCATGGCCTTGGCGCGCTTTTCCAGCACCAGGTAGACCAGCACCGCCAGCAACAGCGGAATCAGGTAGTACAACGTGCGGTAACCCAGCAACGCGGCCACCAGGCTGCTCTGGCCGAGCTGGCCGTGGAGCAGGGCGAGGAACACCGCCTCCAGCACCCCGAGCCCGGCGGGAATGTGCGCCACCACCCCGGCCACGCAACTGATCAGCAGGATGCCCAGGATCGATGGGAAGAACAGCTCTTGGGGCAGCAGCCAGTGGATCAACGCCGCCATCAGCGCCCAGTTGCTCGCGCCCAAGGTCACCTGGCAGAGCGCCAGGCGCAGCGACGGCAGGGTGATTTCATGCGCGCGCAGACGCCAGGTGCGCCGCTTGGCGAAACCGCAGGCCAGCAGGTAGCCCAGCGCCACGGCCAGCAACAGGAAACCGATGAGTTGCAGGCCGACGACGCCCACCGCCCAGTCGTCCGGAAGCTTGACCAGGCGCAGGGCGAACACCGTGCCCGCCAGCAGCATGTAGCCGACCCAGTTGGTCAACAGCCCCAGGGTCAGGATCCGCGTGATGGTCGGCGTGTCCAGGCCCAGGCGGCTGTACAGCCGGTAGCGCAGGGCCACGCCGCCGACCCAGGTGGTGAAGTTGAGGTTGAAGGCATAGCAGACGAACGCCACCGGCAATACCTGGCGCACGGGCAAATGGTGGCCGGTATAGGCACGGCCGAGCAGGTCGTAGCTGGCGAACACCAGGTAGCTGGCCAGGGCCAGGGCCAGGCCCACCGCCAGAGTCGCGGGCTTGTAGGCCAGCAGCGACTGGCGCACTTCGCTCCAGTCCAGGTTGCGCGCCAGCATGTACAGCAGCGCCGGCACCAGCACCAGGAACGCCAGGGTGAGCAGGCGCTTGCCCCAGGTCTGCCATGGCTTTCGCTCCATCAGGTCTTGCCCTCGTGGTAGGTGGACTCGTCTTCCTGGGTCGGGCGCAGCGATTGCAGTTCCTGGCGATGGGCCGGGAACCAGCCGGCGATCCGCGGGAAATGGCGGATGATGTGGAAGCACAGGAAGATCAGCGGCGCCCGCCACCAGTAGCCACGGATCATCCGCTCCAGGGTGACCGCCCTGCATTGCTGGCTGGCCAGTTCGCTCAGGTGCCGGTACAGCTGCTGGTTGAACGCGCGGTCGCGGATCAGCAGGTTGGCCTCCAGGTTGAATGACAGGCTCAACGGGTCGAGGTTGCTCGAACCCACCGTGGCCCATTCCTCGTCCACCAGCGCGACCTTGCCGTGCAAGGGGCGCTGGCAATATTCGTGGATGCGCACGCCGTCGCGCAGCAGGTAGTTGTACAGCAATCGCGACAGGGCCCTGACCCAGCGCATGTCTGGCTGCCCCTGGAGGATCAAGGTCACCTCCACGCCCCGTCGGGCGGCATTGCGTAGTTCGCGCATCAACCGGTAGCCGGGGAAGAAGTAGGCGTTGGCCACCAGGATGCGCCGGCGCGCCAGGCGAAAGCCCTCCAGGTAATAGGCCTCGATGTCGTTGCGATGACGGCCGTTGTCGCGTTCGGCCAACACGGCGCTGGCCTGGCCGCAGGGCTGGGTGACCGGGCGCACTTGGCTCGGCGGCTGCAGTACTGGCGCCAACAGGCGGCGGCTGGAGGCATGCAACTGGACGACCACCGGGCCGGTGACTTCCACGGCATAGTCCTGCTTGGCCATCGGGCCATAGTCGCCGAGGTGGTCGGCGCTGTAGTTGATGCCGCCGATGAATGCCCGCTTGCCGTCGATCACCACGATCTTGCGGTGCAGGCGGCGGAACAGGTTGGTGCGCATGCCCGCCAGGCGCGGGTGCGGGTCGAAGGCATGGAAGCGGATGCCGACCTCGGTCATGGCCGAGACGAAGCTATCCGGCAGGTCGGCGGTGCCGTAGCCGTCGGCGGCCACCTCGACCCGTACACCTCGCCGGGCGGCATCGATCAGCACCTGCTGCAGCTGTTGGCCGACCTTGTCGTCGTAGATGATGAAGGTTTCCAGCAGGATCTCTTCCCGCGCCTGGGCCATGGCCTCGAACACGCGCGGGTAGTACTGCTCGCCGTTGATCAGCAGCTCGACATGGTTGCCATCCACCCAGGGTCTGTTCACAGGCTCACCTCTGCCGCCAAGGGCGCATGGTCGGAGAGGTGCGACCAGGGGTACTTGGACAGGACCTGGGCCGCGCACGGCATGGCGTTGCGCAGGTAGATGCGGTCCAGGCGCAGTAGCGGCAGGCGCGACGGGAAGCTGCGCGCCGGTGTGCCGAAGTGTTCCCCGAAGGCTTCCACCAGGCGCTGGGACAGCACTGCATCGGCCTTCAGCCGCCAGTCGTTGAAGTCACCGGCGACGATCACCGGGGCCTTGGGCGGCAGGCTGTCGAGCAGCTCCAGCAGCAGGCGTACCTGGCTCTGCCGGTGGGCCTCGCGCAAGCCCAGGTGCACGCAGACGGCATGCACTTGCTCGTGCCCGGGCACCTCCAGCCGGCAATGCAACAGGCCGCGCTGCTCGTTGCCTTGGATCGACACGTCGAGATTGTGGTACTCGGCGATGGGAAACTTCGACAGCAGGGCATTGCCGTGGTCGCCGTGGGGGTACACGGCGTTGCGCCCATAGGCGAACTGCGGCCACATGCTGTCGGCGAGGAACTCGTACTGGGGTGTGGCCGGCCAGGCCGGATGGCGCAGGGCGTGTTCCTGGTGGCTACCGTGTACCTCCTGGAGAAACACCAGGTCGGCGCCGGTGGCACGCACCGCCTCGCGCAGCTCGGGCAGGATGAAGCGTCGGTTGAACAGGGTGAAGCCCTTATGCACGTTGATGGTCAGCACGTTCAGCCGATGCACGGCGGTGACCCGGTCGATGATGCAGCGGGGGGCGGGCAGGGTCTTGTTCACAGCTCGACCTCCGGTTCCACGCCCGGCTCGGTGAGCAGCTCGCCGTCCAGCTTGAGCCTTTCCAGCAAGCGCCGGGCGTCGTAGGGCGCGTGGACTTTCTGGTCGTTGTCGAAATAGCAGTAGACGTCCCGTGAGGCCCGCTTGCGCGGGGCGCGCTGGACGACCAGCTGGGCATCGTCGGGCTGTCCGCCCCGGCTCCAGGCTTCGATGCGCGCCTGCCAGCGGCGCAGGGCACGGGCGGTATAGCCGCTGCTGTAGAGCTCGACGTCGCCGTGCAGGCGCAGGTAGACGAAATCGGCCGTCACATCCTCGACATAGGGCCACTTGCCTGCGCTGTCGGCCACCACCAGGGCGACGTTGTGGCGGCGCAACAGCTCGACGAAGGCCGTACAGCAGAAGCTGTCGTGGCGGATCTCCACGGCATGGCGCAGGGCCCCGTCACCCTTGAGCGCGGTGGCGCCGTTGCCCTTCAGCTGTTCGCTGCACTGCTCGGCGCAAGCCCGTGCGGCCTTGCGCCGGTGCGGCAGCAACTCGAGGAAATGGCTGAAGCGCGCCTCGTCGTACCTGAGGCTCGGCGGAAACTGCCAGAGGATCGGCCCCAACTTGTCGCCCAGCAGCAACGGCCCGGAGGCGAAGAAGTTGGCCAGCGGCTGCTCGATCTCCTTGAGCCGTCGCACATGGGTGATGTAGCGCGGCGCCTTGACCGAGAAGACGAAGCCCTCGGGTGTCTGGTCGTGCCAGTTGCGGTAGCGCTCGGGTGTTTGCAGGGCGTAGAACGAGCCGTTGATCTCGATACTGTTGACCGCCCGCGAGGCGAACGCCAGTTCGTCGTCCTGGCGCAGGCCGGTGGGGTAGAAATCCTTGCGCCAGGGGCCATAGCGCCAACCGGAAATGCCAATGCGGATCTCGCTCACGGTGCCTTCCTTCGCTCGTGGAGGATATCGCCCGCGTCCTGGAAAACCTGGCCACGGATGCGGGCAGCTCTTGAATGTGCGACTGGGCAGGCGTGGCCAGGTTCAGCAGGATTGACGAGTGGCCTTTCGGTCGTGGCTTGGGGTTGGGCTGCAAAGCAGCCCCTGGGTTTCAACCACGGCGCTCACAATTGGAACTTTGCCGTGGCCTGTCTCTCCACCGGATGCCGGGGCCGCGAAACCGCGCCTCGTCAGCCAGAGGAGAACCTGCGATGAAGACCGACGACGCTTTCGACGAACTGCACGAACTGCCCGGTACGACCCAGCCGCAGCCGATCGACGACGAGCCGGAGGTCCTGCCGGACGACCCCGACCTGCAAGGCCTGCCCGGCGAGGACAAGCTGCCGGGCTGAGGCCCAGGCAGCGCGGGAGGACCGCCAACATGAAATTCGACCGCTTCGCCCAATGGCTGGCCAACTGGTCCGGCCGCCCGCTGACCTTCGCCATCGCCCTCGTAGTGATCCTGGCCTGGGGCGTGAGCGGGCCGTTGTTCGACTTCAATGACACCTGGCAACTGGTGATCAACACCTCGACCACCATCGTCACCTTCCTCATGGTGTTCCTGATCCAGAACACCCAGAACCGCGACAACGACGAACTGCACATCAAGATCGACGAGCTGCTGCGCACCACCCGCAAGGCGCACAAGGCCTTGCTCGACCTGGAAGACATGGACCCGGCCCAGCTGCATGCACTGCGCAAGCAGTACCAGCGCCTGGGCGAGCAGGGCGAGCGAGACGATGCGGCCCACCCGCCTCGCGATGGCGAAGCGGGCTGAAGGCCAGCCCGTTCCACTGGAATGATCTGCCAACCCTGGAGGCACGCATGGCCAGACACATCATCCATTACACCGGCCCGATCAACTCATCCACCTGCGGCAACCTGATCAACACCTGTTCCCGTGCCCTGCAGCAGGGCGCCGAGGTGCTGCAGGTCAACATCGCCACCATGGGCGGGGAGTGCAGCTACGGTTTCACCCTGTACAACTTCCTGCGCTCGCTGCCGGTGCCGGTGCACACCCACAACCTGGGCACGGTGGAGTCCATGGGCAACATCCTGTTCCTGGCCGGCGAGCGCCGTACCGCCTGCGCCATGAGCAAGTTCCTGTTCCATCCGTTCCACTGGACCCTGCATGGCTCGGTGGACCATGCCCGGATGGCCGAATACGCCATGAGCCTGGACTACGACCTGCAGCTCTACGCGCAGATCGTCGCCGAGCGCACCCAGGGCGCCACCGAGGTGCTCGACGTGCCCCGCTACCTGATGGCCTATCCGCGTATCCTCGGGGCCAAGGAAGCGTTGCAGAGCGGGATGATCCATGCCATCGACGAGATGCCGATCGCAGCGGATGCCTGCCAGTGGAGCGTGCATGCCTAGGGGCCTCGGGAGTTCATTCTCGGGCCGCGCCCATCGCATCCTGTGCCTTGGGCTCGCGAACTCCGCTTGTGGGTTTTCTTGCCATGACGGCAGATGACGGTGGCGCGATGCCCTGAATGTCGTGCCCGATCCGCCACCGGCCGGATGAGCGGTCAGTAGGGCACCGAGCCGCTCAACGCCTCGATCGCCTCCACCAGTTCGTCATAACCCACCGGCTTGTTCAGGTGGCGGTCGAAGCCGGATTGCCGCGACTTGTACTGGTCGGCGCTGGCGCCATAGCCGGTCAGGGCGATGGCTGGCGTGTAGCGCAGGTGGGCATGGCCGCGTAGCGCCTTGATCAGGGCGTGGCCGTCCATGCCCGGCATGCCGATGTCAGAGAGGATGATGTCGTAGCGCTCGCCGCCGGCGGCTTCCAGCGCCGCGCGTGGGTCGCTGTAGGCCTGCACGTCGGCGCTCTCCATTTCCAGCAACTGCTGCATCACCTCCAGCACCTCGATCGAGTCGTCCACCAGCAGCACCCGGATACCGCTCAAGCGGCCCTCGGCCTGCTGCTCGCCGGCCGGGGCACAGGCGGGTTGGTCGGCGTCGCACAACGGCAGGCACACGACGAAGGTGCAGCCCTTGCCGAGCCCCGGCGAGCTGGCCTGGACGCTGCCGCCATGGGCCTGCACCAGCTGGCGCACCAGCGAAAGGCCAATCCCCAGCCCCTCGCGGCTGTGGCCGACCGGTTGCGGGACCCCCTGGTTGAACAGGTCGAAGATGCACTCCAGGCTCTGCTCGCTCAGGCCGATGCCCTGGTCGATCACCTGCAGGCAGGCCTGCTCGCCCTGGCGGCCCAGCACCAGGCGGATGTCGCTGCCAGTGGGGCTGAACTTCAAGGCATTGTTGAGCAGGTTCCAGATGATTTGCTCCAGGCGCGTGCTGTCGCCCTCGATGAACAGCGCCTGGTCATCGGCCGGCATCTCCAGCACCACGTTGCAGGGGTGCTGTTCGCTGACCACCACCGCATGGATGCCCCGCAGGATGGCGCACAGGTCCACCGGCTCGGTCTTGAGCTTGAGCTTGCCGGTGCGGATGCGTGCCACGTCGAGCAGGTCGTCGATGATCCGCGCCTGGCTGGACACCGCGTCGCAGATGGTGCCAACCGCCTTGCTGGCGGCGCTGGTGTGCTTCACCGACGGCAGGCGGCGGAGGATCTCGGCGTTGAGCTGGATCAGGTTCAGCGGGTGCTTGAGCTCATGGGACATGATGGCGAAGAACTCGTCCTTCATGTGGCTGGTGTTCTGCGACTCGGCCAGTTGCTTGCTCTGCTCGTCGTGCAGGCGCTTGTGCCCGGTCAGGTCGCGGGCGATCTTGACGTAGCCGCGCAAGCTGCTGCCCTTGAGCAGGGAGATCTCGCCGCTGCAGTAGAACCGGCTGCCATCCTTGCGCACCTGCCAGCGCTCGTCCTGGCCGCGACCGTTGAGCCGGGCCGCGCGCAGCTCACGCTCCGGCACGCCCTCGCGGCGGTCCTGCTCGGTGAAGATCAATGCGTAGTGGCGGCCGATCACCTCGGCCTTGGCGTAGCCGAAGATCAGCGTCGCGCCGGTGTTCCAGTCGGTGACCAGGCCGTGCTCGTCGAGCAGGATGATGGCGAAGTCATGGGTGCTCTCGGCCACCAGGCGCATGCGTTCCTCGCCCAGGCGCAACCGCTCCTCGGCGGCGCGGCCCTTGCTGATGTCGATGAAGGTCAGCACCGTGCCGTCGATCTTCTGCTCGCTGGAGCGGTAGGGCAGCAGGCGTGCCAGGTACCAGCGCTGGTTCTCGCCGCCCACCTCGCGCTCGATGGTGGTCTCGCCCTGGGCCACGGCGCGGGCGTCGTCGGCCAGCTCCGGGTAGTCCAGGCGGTGGGTGATGTCGAGCAGGGAGCGGCCGGTGTCGACCGGCAGCATGTTGAAGATGTCGGTGGCGCGTGGGGTGAACCAGCGGATGTGCAGGTTGCGGTCGACGAACACCGTGGCGATGGCGGTGGAGGCGATCAGGTTGCTCAGGTAGTCGTTGACCTTGTCGGTTTCCTCGACCTTGTTCTTGAGTTCGTAGTTGACCGTCAGCAGCTCTTCGTTGATCGACTGCAGCTCTTCCTTGCTGGTCTCCAACTCCTCGCTGGCCGAGCGCAACTCCTCGTTGATGGCTTGCATCTCTTCGTTGGAGGCGGTCAGCTCCTCGCTGGAGATCTCCGACTGCTCGATGGTTTCCTGCAATTGCAGGCGGGTGCGTTGCAGCTCGCGCTCCAGGTTGGCCAGGACCATGCTGTCGGTCTGGCGGATGCCGCTGGCCGGCAGCAGTGATGGGTCTGGCAGGCGCTCCTCGAAGACCACCAGCAGGTACTCGCTGGCACTGGGCTCGTCCTTGTGCGGCTGGACCACCACTTCCACCTGCAGCCTGCGCTCGCCCTCGACCAGCTCCACCGGCCGCGAGGTGACCGCCTGGGAGCCCTGGCGGGCCTGGAACAGCGTGCTGCGCAAGGCCAGGCGCAGGGGTGGCAGGACCAGGTTGAGCAGGTTGCGGCTGGGTTCGCCGCCTACCAGGTGCAGGAAACGGCCGACCCCTTCGCTCATGTGCAGGATGTTGCCGTCGCCGTCGACGATCAGGCTCGGAGGCGTGCGCCGGGCCAGGGCACGGTGGTGCACCTCGGCGTAGGACAGCTTGCGCCCGGGGCGGGCCTTGGTGCGGTTGTCCGGGATCGGTGCCTGCACCTCGGCGCCGGGCAACTCGCGCCCGGAGCGCCGGCTGGCGGGGTTGGTCGCACGGGCCCGGAAGATCCGGTTGCGCTTGTCCACCGGGGTGAACAGCTCGCCGGCCACGTCGGCCGACTCGGACGAACCGAGGAACAGGTAACCGCCAGGGCGCAGGGCGAAATGGAACATCTGCAGGATGTCGTGCTGCACCTCGCGGTCCAGGTAGATCAGCAGGTTGCGGCAGACCACCAGGTCGATCTGCGAGAAGGGCGGGTCGGACAGCAGGTTGTGGCGGGCGAACAGGACCTTCTCGCGGATTTCCTTGCGTACCCGGTAGTGCTGGTCTTCCTTGACGAAGAACTGGCGCAGCCGTGCCGGCGGCACGTCGGTGACGATCGCCTCGGGGTAGCTGCCACTGCGGGCGAAGGTGATGGCGCGTTCGTCCAGGTCGGTGGCGAACACCTGCACTTTGGCCGCGCGCTGCTCCACGGCCAGTTGCTCGCAGACCAGCATGGCCAGGCTGTAGGCCTCTTCGCCGGTGGAGCAGCCAGCCGACCAGACGCGGATCTCGGCCGGGCCGTCGCCGCTTTCGCCGTCGCTGACCAGCTCGGGCAGCACATGGCGCTCCAGCGCCTCGAAGGCTTCGCGGTCGCGGAAGAAGTTGGTCACGCCGATCAGCATGTCGGCCAGCAGCGCCGCGGACTCCTCCGGGTGCTGCTCCAGGTAGCGGTAGTAGGCGGCAAGGTCGGCCTGGCCGGTGACGTGCAAGCGCCGCTCGAGGCGGCGCAGCACGGTGGCGCGCTTGTAGTGCTGGAAGTCGTGGCCGGTATTGGTGCGCAACAGCAGCAGGATCTCCTCCAGCAGCGGCTCGGCCTGACGCGCGTCGCCACGGCGGCTGCCCAGCGCCGGCGGCAGGGTGTCGTCCTCGATTTCCGGCAGCCGGACCTGGCGGGCGTTGTGCCACAGTTCCATGAGCTTCTGCGGCATGTCGGCCACCGGCAGCACCAGGTCGACCATGCCGGTCTCCAGCGCCGCGCGGGGCATGCCATCGTACTGGGCATCGTCCGGCGCCTGCACCAGGGTCACGCCGCCTTGCTCCTTGATCCGCGACAGGCCCACCGCGCCATCGGCACCGGTGCCCGAAAGCACCACGCAGAAGGCGTGGTCCTTGTGCACGTCGGCCAGGTCGCGGAAGAACAGGTCGATGGCCACATGGTCGCCACGTCGGCGGTTGGCCGGGCTGACCCGCAGGTAGCCGTCGTTGGTGGACAGGCGGTTGGCCGGGGAAATCACATAGACATGGTTGCGCTCGATGGGCACCGGCTCGCTGACCTGGCGCACCGGCATGGCGGTGGTTTCCTGGATGATGCGGTCGGCCACGCTCTGGTGGTCGGGAGACAGGTGCAGCACCACGACGAAGGCCATGCCGCAGTCGGCAGGCATCTGCCGGAAGAAGGTGCAGATGGCCTCGAGGCCACCTGCCGAGGCGCCGATGCCAACCACCGGGAAGTCCAGGTGGCTGGGGCTCAGCGCTGGGTTCTGCGGGGCGGCTGGGGACTGCTTGGAGGACGACTTCATGGAACGGAGCCTTGTACAGACCTGAAGGTTCGGCCCTTGGAAGCATCGCCGGGCGTGTGATGCGCGATTATAGGCCGCCCTTCGGCTCAGCGGCGAGCGATCGCCGGTGAACGCGCGCCAAAGCTCTGGTCGATCAGCGCCAGGTGCTCCAGGGCCTCCTCGTAGCGTTCGGCGGCCTTGCGCCGCAGCGACTGGTAGTGGTCGAAGCGACCGGCATCCAGGCCGGGGCGCTCGAGCAGGGCGAAGGCCGCGTGGTCGAGCTGGTAGGCCTGGGCGAACAGGCGCTGGTTCTGCTCCAGGGCGAGCTGGCGGCAGGCCTGGCGGGTGGCGTGGGTCGGTGTCATGACGGTCTTCCTGGTGTTGGGGGAACGGCATCCTGAGGTGTGACAGCGGCTGGGGCGGGGAAGTGCGAAAAAACTGCGGGCAAGCCATTCGGGGCCGCTGCGCGCCCCATCGCCGGCAAGCGTCCCTGCGCCAGACGCTGGCGCACAAGCTTTTGGCCAAGCGGGCGTTTGGCGCCACTCGTCAGCCCTGGGCCATGTCGATTGAGCAGAGGCCGCCAGCGCCGGTTCGGAAGTACTGCATGGCGCAATTCCGTGCCAAGCCAATTCCACTAGCAAGGAGAAACGACATGGCGCGTGACCAAGAGCGATCCGGCCAACGTGGCGGCACCAAGGAAACCAACCCGGGCAATTTCGCCAACGACCGCGAAAAAGCCTCCCGCGCCGGCCACAAAGGCGGCCAGAACTCCGGGGGCAACTTCGCCAATGACCGTGAGCGCGCTTCCGAGGCCGGCCGCAAGGGTGGCCAGCACAGCCACGGCGGCGGCCACAACCGGTGAAGGCCTGCGTTCGCTGAGGCCCGGCGCTGAACCGGCCGGGCAGCGATCCGGGGTGGTGGCCAGGGGCCGCCGCCCCGGATCGATCCATACCCTCCTGGCACAGGGATGCAGGCCGCGGCGAGGGTTTCAGCCCACTCATTCACATTGTTCGACAATCTTTTGAATCTTCACGGAAAACCCCGATCAATCAGGAAGTCATCCATGGAGAAGAGGAGGGCCCCTACGATGCCAACCCCACAGCTGTACATCATCGACTATCGACTGCATGGCGAGCAGCGCAGCTTCATCATTCGCCTGGAACGCATGGACAACGCCGAGGCCTGGCATTGGGCCAGCTGTGATGCCGGGGTCGGGATCATTCCGAAATTCGGGCGGGAGCGGATCAGGAAAGTGAGCCGGCCGATGGCCGAGCGCTACGGGATCACCGAGGTGAGTTGGCGCTTGTCGGGCAGCGGGGCGCAGTTCGTGCCGAAGTCCGGGCCCGGGGTGGCGGCAGCCTTGCCGGGCGATTCGCCGTTGCCAGGGGAGGGGGAAGCTGCGGTCATTGCCTGATCGTCGATTGTCTTGTTTGTCTGTACCAGCCCTATCCTCCCACAGGTACTCCATCGCGTCTGAGGGCAGTGGGAAACCTGTGGAAGCCGGCGCGAAGCGGCCGCAAAACTGGCAGCAAGGCTTGCCCGAGAAGGGGCCACCCCCCGCATAATGGCGGCTGCCTTCTCTAATCCGGTTCAGGGAGAACACATGCTGGCTTCGCTGTTCGCCGTCCTGGCGCCTGTCTTCATCGTCGCCGGCATCGGCTATGCCTGGGCCCGCCGCGGGCTCGACTACCCGACCGAGTTCATCGCCGGGATCGTCATGACGGTCGGCACTCCGTCCCTGGTGCTGTCGACCCTGAGCCGCACCGACCTCGACCCGACGGCTTTCGCCAGCATGGCCCTGGGCTGCGTGCTGTGCATGCTCGGCATGGCCCTGGCCGGCCTGTTGGTCTGCCGTGCGTCGGGCCAGCACTGGCGAGTGCTGCTGCCGGCCTTCATGTTCCCCAACACCGGCAACATGGGGCTGCCGATCAGCCTGTATGCCTTCGGCGAACACGGGCTGGCCCTGGCCGTGGCGTTCTTCCTGACCCTGTCGATCTTCCAGTTCACCGTGGGCCTGGCCATGTCCGGCAGCGCTGCGTCGTTCAAGGCGTTGCTGCGCAACCCGATCGTGATCAGCCTGGTCGGGGCCATGCCGATCATCTTCCTCGACCTGGAGCTGCCGCGCTGGCTGGCCAACACCGTCGACCTGCTGGGCGGCATGACCATCCCGCTGATGCTGCTGACCCTGGGCGTGTCACTGGCCAGCATCCGCCTGCGCCATGTAGGCAACGGCCTGCTGCTCGGCGGGCTGCGCATCGTGCTGGGGGCGGCGGTGGGTTGGGGCGTGGGCGCGGCGCTCGGCCTGGAGCCGCTGGAGCGGGCGGTGCTGGTGGTGCAGTCGTCGATGCCGGTGGCGGTGTTCAACTACCTGCTGGCGGTGCGGGCGAACCGTTCGCCGGAGCAGGTGGCCAACCTGGTGATGTGCTCGACGGTGCTGTCGTTCGCCTGGTTGCCGGCAGTGCTGGCCTGGTGGTTGTAGACGCAGGGCGGGCCCTGCGCCTCGGATGGCTACTTGCCGAACAGCCGCTCGTGCACCCAGCCCTTGTTGGTCAGGACCATGGCACGGGTTTCCTTCAGCGGCGTCTGGGCGCTGGCGACGATCTTGTCCAGGCCCGAGATGCCGGCCTTGACGTTGTCATCGCCGGCCCACGCGGGCAGGTCGGTGACCTTGTAGGCGTAGGTCACGCGGGAGATCTGCTGGCCCATCATCTCGCCCGGCTCGCTGAACCGCTCGATGGCGGTGACCTGGGCCTTGCCGAAGCACAGGCCGCCAGAGGTGGTGCCGTTCATCCTCTGCTGCGCATCGGCCTTGTAGTACTTGCGGCCTTCGTCGGTCAGGTCGTAGGCGTAGTAGATGTCGGTGCGGGCCGGCTGCCACAGGCGCTCGGGCACTTGCGTGCGGGAGATCTCCTTTTCGCTGACCACGCCGACCTGGGCCAGGGCATGCAGCGCCTTGTTGGTGCCGTTGAGGTCGAAGTCGCGGGTCTTGGTCGGGAACGAGGTGATCACGAAGCAGCGGGGGTACTGGGTGTCGAGGTAGGCCTGGGCGGCCTTCTGGAAATTGGCCTCGCTGGCATCCTTGGTATCCGAGCAGCCGGCCAAGGTGGCCAGCAGTGCCAGCGGTACGATCTTCCTGTGCATGGTAAAGCGTCCTTGATTGCGAAGGTAAGGCTCCGGCGTGGCCGGCGGGCAGAATTAGAACCCGCGGGCCAGAGGGTGCGCAATCATGGCAGGACGGCATCTGCGCAATCGGCGGGCCCCATCACTGATGGGGCACATCCCGCGTGCGCAGCTTCTGCGGCAGGGCGAACAGCACCAGGGCGACGGTGACCAGGCAGGTCAGGGCGATCAGGTACAGCGCCGGGGTGGTACTGCCGGTCAGGTCGCGGATGCGCCCCACCAGCACCGGGCTGACGATGCCGCCCAACTGGCCAAGGGTGTTGATCAGGGCGATACCACCGGCAGCCCCGGCGCCAGCGCCGGCCAGCAGTTTCGGCGGCAGCGCCCAGAAGCTCGGGATCGAGGCCACCACGCCAGCCCCGAGCAGGCCCAGGGAGAGGATCAGCAGCGGCGTGTTGTCATCGAACAGCCCGGCGCAGAGGAAACCCAGCGCCCCGAGGGCGACCAGCCCGGCGGTGAACCAGCGGCGTTCTCCGGTGGCGTCCGACAGCCTGCCGCAGATCACCATGGCAATGGCGCCGCAGATATAGGGCACCGCGGTGAGCAGGCCGATCATCGACGGGTTCTCGGTACCCGCGCTGCGGATCAGCTGTGGTGCCCAGAAGTTCAGGCCATAGGAGGCGATCTGGATCAGGAAGTAGATCAGCCCCAAGGTCAGGAAGCCGGGAATACGGATCGCTTGCAGCAGCGAGCCCTGGCCGTGGGCGGCCTGGGGCGGGTCGATGCGCGAGAGCAGCAGTTGTTTCTCCCGGGCGTCCAGCCAGCCGGCATCCTCGACACGGTCCTTGAGCAGGGTCAGCACCAGCAGGCCGAGGCCGACGCAGGGCAGGCCGCCGAGCAGGAACAGCCAGTGCCAGCCGCGGATCTGCATCACCCCGTCGAGGTGGTCGAGCACGAGCCCCGAGAAGGGGGCGCCGAACAACCCGGCGAAGGCCGAGGCGAGAAACAGCAGCGAGGTGATGCGGCCCCGGTAGTGACGCGGGAACCACAGGGTCAGGTAGTACAGCACGCCCGGCGCGAAGCCGGCTTCCATGGCGCCGATGATGAAGCGCAGGGCATAGAACTGCCACTCGCTGGTGACGAACACCATGGCCGCGGTGGCCAGGCCCCAGGAGATCATGATGCGGGCGATCCAGCGGCGCGCGCCGACCTTGTACAGCATCAGGTTGCTGGGCACCTCGAACAGCACATAGCCGACCACGAACAGGCTGGCGCCCAGGCCGTAGGCGGTATCGCTGAAGCCAAGGTCGGTTTGCAACTGGAACTTGGCGAAGCTGATGTTGATGCGGTCGAAGAAGGCGAACAGGTAGCAGACCATGATCAGCGGCATCAGCCGCCAGGCGACCTTGCGCACCAGGGCTTTTTCGCTGTCGGCGCCATCGCTGGCGCCCAGTTGCAGGGCGGAAAGACTCATCGTTCATTCTCCAGTCGGCCGCACTACAGGCGGCCCTGTTGTTCTTGTTGTCTGGTGGGGGCCGGGGGCCCCCGGATGGCGCGGTGTTTCAGCCGGGCAGGTGCTCCGGCAACGGGTGCAGGTCGCAATTGCGTCCGGCCTTGGCCAGTTGCCCGGGCACCTCGTGGCCGAGCAGCGCCGGCAGGCTGCGTGACAGGCTCAGCAGGCCGTCCAGATCGATGCCGGTGGGGATGCCGGTTTCGGCGCACAGGTTGACCAGGTCCTCGCTGCAGATGTTGCCCGAGGCGCCTGGGGCGAAGGGGCAGCCACCGAGCCCGCCGAGGGCCGCGTCGAAACGCCGGGCCCCGGCTTCGTAGGCGGCCAGTACGTTGCACAGGCCCAGGCCACGGGTGTTATGAAAGTGCAGGGTGAGCATGGCCGCGGGCAGGCGTTCCAGGCTACGCCGCACCAGGCGCGCGACCTGGCGCGGGTTGGCCATGCCGGTGGTATCGGCCAGGGTCACGCCTTGCACGCCCAGTTCGAGGTAGGCATCGAGCAGGCGCAGCACCAGGTCTTCGTCGATATGCCCTTCGAACGGGCAGCCGAAGGCGGTGGCGACCGTGGCATTGAGGCTGACCGAGCGCCCGTGCACCGCCTGGACGATGTCGCCGAAACCGGCCAGGGACTGCTCGCGGCGCATGCGCATGTTCGCCAGGTTGTGCGACTGGCTGGCCGAGAGCACCAGGTTCAGCTCGTCGGCGCCGGCGGCCAGGGCGCGTTCGGCGCCCTTGAGGTTGGGCACCAGGGCGACGTAGACCACCCCGGGCTGGCGGCGGATGCCACGGAACACCTCGTCGCCGTCGCGCAGCGCCGGGATCGCCTTGGGCGAGACGAACGAGCCCGCCTCGATACGCGAGAACCCCAGGCCCGAGAGACCGTCAATGAGCTCGATCTTCTCTTCGGTGGGCACCCAGGTCGGTTCGATCTGCAGGCCGTCGCGGGGGGCGACTTCCTGGATCAGCATGAAGTCGGGATTGGCCGGGATCATTGCACCACCCCCTCGGTACGCAGGCGGGCGATGTCGTCCTCGCCCAGGCCGATGCCCGCGAGCAGGGCATCGGTGTGTTCACCCAGCGCCGGGCCTTGCCAGTCGACCCGCCCTGGGGTGGCGGACAGCTTGGGCACGATGCCCGGCATGCGCACCGGGGTACCGTCTGGCAGTTGGCTGTCGAGCAGCATGCCGCGCGCCTGGTAGTGCGGGTCGGCGACGATGTCGGCGACCGAGTAGATGCGCCCGGCAGGAACCTCGGCGGCCTCCAGCGCGGCCAGCACCTGCGCGATGGGATGGCGACGGGTCCAGCCCTCGATCGCCTCGTCGAGCAGCGCGGCCTGGGCGGCGCGGCCATCGTTGTGGGCGAACTCGGCGGCCTCGGCCAGGTCCGGACGGCCAATGGTGTGCATCAGGCGGCGGAAGATCGGGTCGCTGTTGCCGGCGATGACCACGAAGGCGCCGTCGGCGGTGCGGTAGGTGTTCGACGGTGCGATGCCGGGCAGGGCACCGCCGCTGCGCTCGCGTACATGGCCGAGCAGGTCGTATTCGGGGACCAGGCTCTCCATCAGGTTGAACACGCTTTCCACCAGCGACACATCCACCACCTGGCCTTCGCCACCGTTGGCGCGCACGTTGAACAGCGAGAGCAGGGCGCCCATGACGGCGTGCAGCGAGGCCAGCGAATCACCCAGGCTGACGCCGGCGCGGGCCGGGGCCGAGCCCGGTTCGCCGGTGGTGTAGCGGATGCCGCCCATGGCCTCGCCGATGGCGCCGAAGCCTGGGCGGTCGCGGTAGGGACCGCTCTGGCCGTAGCCAGAGATGCGCACCAGGGTCAGCCTGGGGTTCAGCGCGTGCAGCACGTCCCAGCCCAGGCCGAGTTTCTCCAGGGCGCCGGGGCGCAGGTTCTCGATCAGTACATCGGTGTCTTGCAACAGGCGCTTGACGATCTCCAGGCCTTCGGCGGCCTTGAGGTCGAGCGCCAGGGATTTCTTGTTGCGCGACTGCAGGTACCACCAGAGCGAGGTGCCCTGGTGCAGCTTTCGCCACTTGCGAAGGGGATCGCCCTGGCCGAGGGCTTCGATCTTGATTACTTCGGCACCGAACTCACCGAGCAGGCGAGCGGCGAACGGGGCGGCGATCAGTGTGCCTATTTCCAGGACCCTGATACCTTCGAGTGGGGCGGGCATGGTGCGTACCTCTTGTTCTTGGACTATGTGCCAGAGGCTACGGCGACGCGGGCGAGGGCACCAATCCTGTGTCGGCAACTACCGTTCGCCAAATGCGAACGGTCGAGGTGTCCGGTGAGCCTGTCAGCCCATTCTCAACCCCTGTCACCGCGCAAATGCTCGAACAGCAGCCGGCTGACCGGCGACAGCGAGTCGAGGTCGCGCGCCACCAGCAGCAGCTCGCGCTCGGCCCAGTCGTCGCTGAGCGCCACGGCCTGGAGCCCCAGCGCACCGCCGAACAGCTCGAAGGCCTGGCGCGGCAGGATGCCCACGCCCATGTCTGCCTGCACCATGCGGCACACGGCATCGAAGCTCGGCACATGGATACGCAGGCGCAGCACCTTGCCGGCACGGCGCGCCGCCTCATGGGTGCGCATGTTGATGGAACTGGCCGCGTGCAGGCCGACGAAGTCGTTGTCCAGGGCATCGACGAAGGCCACCTGGCCATGCCCTGCCAGCGGGTGCCCGGCGCGCAGCACCAGCACCAGCTGGTCGCGCTTGTAGCGCACCTTGAGCAGCTCGCGGGTGTCGCTGTCGCTGGAGCAGATCCCCAGGTCGGCGACCCCGTCGAGCAGGCCCTGGATCACGCCGTTGCTCGGCCGCTCCTCCAGGTCCACCTTGATCCGCTCGTGGTGCGCGCAGAACAGCGCCAGGTCCTCGGGCAGGAACTGGATGATCGCCGACAGGTTGGCGAGCATGCGCACGTAGCCGCGCACGCCCTGCAGGTGCTCACCCAGCTCCAGGCCGATCTTCTCCAGGTTGAACAGCATGCGCCGGGCATGGTGGAGCAGGGTCTCGCCGGCTGGGGTCAACTGCATGCCACGGGCCTGGCGGACGAACAGTGGCGAGCCCAGGGCCCCCTCGAGCTCGTTCAGGCGCTTGCTCGCCGCCGAGACCGCGATGGCCTCGCGGGTGGCGGCGCGGGTCAGGCTGCCTTCCTCGTGGATGGCCACGAACAGTTGCAGGGTGACCAGGTCGAGGCGGCGGATCAGGTTGTTCAGTTGCATGGGGACAACTCCGGCAGGCAGGGCGTGCGTGCGCGACAGTAAACGCTGGGGCGATGTTTGTCATGGCCTGTGCGTGAGCCGGCAAGGCGCCGTGCGTCATCCATACTGCAGTGATCGGCGGCCTGGAAGCTCTTCGGGGGGGGGGGCCGCGCTTCTGAGCCAGGGGGCCCATGGACAATCGCTCACCGACCCGGCTGGACCCGCCGCCACCGTACAAGGCCGCTGCGCCAGCCGGCGGCTGGCAGCGCTGGTTGCCCGGCCTGCGCCTGTTGCGCCACTACCCGCCGGGCTGCCTGCCCCGGGACCTGCTCGCCGGCCTGGTGCTGACGGCCATGCTGGTGCCGGTCGGTATCGCCTACGCACAGGCCGCGGGCGTGCCGGGCATCTACGGCCTGTACGCCACCATCGTCCCCTTGCTCGCCTATGCGCTGTTCGGGCCCAGCCGCATCCTGGTGCTGGGGCCGGACTCGGCGCTGGTGCCCATCATCCTGGCCGTCGTGCTGCCCTTGGCCGCCGGCGACCCGATGCGCGCGATCGCCCTGGCCAGTGCCATGGCCCTGGTGTCGGGGCTGATCTGCATCGCTGCCGGCCTGCTGCGGCTGGGGTTCGTCACCGAGCTGTTGTCCAAGCCGATCCGCTACGGCTACATGAACGGCATCGCCCTCACGGTACTGATCAGCCAGACGCCCAAGCTGTTCGGTATCTCCAGCCAGAGCAGCGGCCCGCTGGGCGATACCACGCAACTGCTGCGCGCCTTGCTCGATGGCGCGGCCAACTGGCACGCCTTCGCGTTGGGCGCCGCGACCCTGGCAATCATCCTCGCGTGCAAGCGCTACGAGCGGGTGCCGGGCATTCTCATCGCCGTGCTGCTCGCGACCCTGGCCACTGGTGGACTGGGCCTGGAGGCCAGCCATGGGGTGGCGGTGGTCGGCGCGCTGCCCGAGGGGCTGCCGGGGTTCTCCCTGCCTTTGATCGGCCTGGGTGACCTGGCCACCGTGCTGATCGGCGGTGCCGCGGTGGCGCTGGTGTCGTTCGCCGATACCAGCGTGCTGTCGCGTACCTACGCCGCCCGGACCCGCACCCAGGTCGACCCCAACCAGGAAATGTTCGGCCTGGGCCTGGCGAACCTCGCGACCGGGTTGTTCCAGGGCATTCCGGTCAGCAGCAGTTCGTCACGCACGCCGGTGGCCGAAGCGGCAGGGGCGAAGACCCAACTGGCCGGTGTGGTCGGTGCGCTGGGCGTGGCGCTGCTGCTGTTGCTGGCGCCCGACCTGCTGCACCACCTGCCGGAAAGCGCCCTGGCGGCGGTGGTCATCGCGGCGGCGATTGGCTTGTTCGAATTCAAGGACCTGCGGCGCATCTACCGCATTCAGCGCTGGGAGTTCTGGCTGTCGATCACCTGCTTCGTCGGCGTGGCGGTGTTCGGTGCGGTTCCAGGCATCGGCCTGGCGGTGGTCATCGCGGTGATCGAGTTCCTCTGGGATGGCTGGCGCCCGCACTATGCCGTGCTTGGCCGGGTCGCCGGCATTCGCGGCTACCACGACGTGTCGCGCTACCCCCATGCCCGACGGGTGCCGGGGCTGGTGCTGTTTCGCTGGGATGCGCCGTTGTTCTTCGCCAATGCCGAGCTGTTCCAGCGCTGCGTGCTGGACGCCGTCGCCGACGCCGGGGCCGGGGTGCGGCGGGTGGTGGTGGCGGCGGAGCCGGTCACCAGCGTGGACGTGACCTCGGCCGACATGCTCGTCGAGCTGGAGCAATTGCTGCGCAATGCGGGCATCGAGCTGCACCTGGCGGAGGTGAAAGACCCGGTGAAGGACAAGCTGCTGCGCCTGGAGGTGCTCAGCCATATCGGCACCGACATCTTCCACCCAACGGTGGGGGCGGCGGTGGATGACTACCTGGATGACCATGGCGTGGACTGGACGCCCTGAGTATTGGGGGCTGCAAAGCAGCCCCCAATGGCCAGCCGTCACTGCTCCCGCGTATCGATACTGACCACCACCGACATCCCCGGCCGCAGCCGCTGTGCCTCGGGCTGGTCGGGGTCGACGGTGATCCGTACCGGGATCCGCTGGGCGATCTTGACGAAGTTGCCGGTGGCGTTGTCCGCCTGCAACAGGGCGAACTCCGAGCCGGTGGCCGGCGAGATCTGCTGCACGTGGCCGCGCAACCGCAAATGATCGAGGGCATCGACGGTGAAGGTCGCCGGCTGGCCGATGCGCACGTTGGCCATCTGCGTTTCCTTCATGTTGGCGATCACCCACAGGGTATCGGGCACCAGCGCCATCAGTTGCGCGCCCGGGTTGACGTAGGCCCCCAGGCGGGTGCCGATCTGCCCCAGCTGGCCATCGCGCGGGGCCGTCACCCGGGTGTTGTCCAGGTCGATGCGGGCCAGCTCCACGGCGGCCTTGGCATTCTCCACCGCCGCTTCCAGGGCAGCGCGGTTGACGATCACCGTCTCCCGGTCCTGGCGGGCGATCTCCAGCGCCGCCCTGGCCTGGGCCAGGCTGGCGATCGCCGCGGCATGGCTGGCCCGGCTCAGGTCCAGTTCACGCTGGGACACCGAGCCATCGCTGACCAGCGCCTCGTTGCGCCGCAGGTCGGCCTGGGCCTTGGCGGCCTGCGCCGCAGCATCGTCGATGGCCGCCTGGCGCTGGGCGATGGTGGCCTCGGCGCTCTTGCGCTGCTGCAGGTTGTTGGCCAGTGCCGCCTGCTGCTGTTGCAACTGGGCGATGGACTGGGCCAGGCGCTGCGTGTAGATGCGGTCGTCCAGGCGCACCAGCAGGTCGCCAGCCTTGACGAACTGGAAGTCGTGCACCGGCACCTCGACAATATAGCCGCCCAGCTGTGGGCCGATGATCGTCACCTGGCCACGCACCAGGGCGTTCTCGGTACTTTCGATGGCGCTGCTGAACGGCGGCAGGCGCCAGGCATAGAGCACCAGCAGGATGCCGGCCAGGGCCACGCAGGCGAAGCTGACCGACGAGAGGATGCGCACGCGCCGCGAGCGTACCGGGCTGCTCGGCTCGCTGGGTGGCGTGGTGCCTTCCGGGGTCTCGGCGATGGCGGTGGTGGTCGTGGACTGGGTCGGTTGGGTCATCGGGTCGAAGCGCCACTGGTGGTGTCGGGGGAGGGGGCCTGCCGGGTCGCGTACTTGACCCAGCTGCCGCGGATGAGGATCCAGATCATGGTCGCGACGGCAATGGCGCCGATCAGCATGAAGACATCGTTATAGGCGAGGATATTGGCCTCGCGGGTGGCCGCGTTGGCCAGCAGGCGCATGCCGACCTCGTTGCGCAGGGCCGGGTCATGGATGATGCCGGCGTAGCTGGCGCCGCCACCTTGGACCCGCGCCGCGACCAACGGTTCGAGGGCGCTCAGCTGGTCGACCAGGTTGCTGGAGTGGAACTTCTCGCGCACGGTCTGGAAGGTGCCCAGCAGGGCCGAGCCGATCAAGCCGCCGAGGTTGTTGCAGATCCCGAACATCACCGAGAAGCTCACCAGATTGCGCGGGTTGGTGCGCACATGGCTGATGCCCAGGGCCATGGACGGGCCGAGGAAGAAGGTGCTGCCGAAGGCCAGCATGAACTGGCTCAGGTACATCTGCCCGGGGCGCGTCAGGTTGCTCGAGGCACTGTCCATGAAGGCCCCGGTGGCCATCGCCGCCAGCGAGATGAACAGCGGCGTGACCAGGTGCGCGGGGTTGATGGTCAGGGCGCTGGTGACCAGCCCGCAGACCGCGCCCAGCAGCATGATCGCGTACAGGGTGCGCATCTGCTCGCTGCCCATGTTCAACCCCTGCAGGAAGCCCACCGCGCCGGTGGACTGTTCCGAGGTGACCATGCGGATCAGGATCACGCACAGGGCCAGGCGGATCACCGCGGCGCTGCCCAGCCAGCGGGTCATCAGCAAGGGGTTGCGGCGGTTGTGCTCGATGGCCAGCCCCGAGCACACCAGGGCGATGGACGCAGCCAGGGCCACGCCGATCCACGGCGCGTCCAGCCACCAGTCGATGCGCCCCAGCGACAGCACGGCGCAGAGCAGGGCGGTGCCGCTGGCCATCAACGAGAAGGTCAGGAAGTCCAGCGGTTCGAAGGTCTTGAAGCGGTCGCCCGGCGGCAGCTTGAGCAGCAGCACGCAGCCCAGCGCGGCCAGCGCCAGGCCCAGCTCGAACAGGTACAGGCCGCGCCACTCGGCGATCTGCAGCAAGTCCTCGGAGAACACCCGGGCCAGCGGTACCGCCAGCTGCGAGGCACCCAGGCCCAGCACCATGGCCTTCAGGCGCCACTGCGCGGGGAAGGCCTGGATCATGTAGTACAGGCCCAGCGAGCTCAGCGCCGCCCCGACCATGCCGTGGGCCGCGCGCACGGCGATGGCCGAGTTCAGGTCGTTGACGAACAGGTGGGCGAAGGTCACCAGGGCATAGAGCACCAGGAACACTTCGGTGAAGGCGCGCAGGCCGAACTCCTGGCGGAACTTCACCAGCAGCAGGTTCATCGACACGTTGGTCATCACGAAGGCGGCGGGCAGCCAGGCCATTTCCGCGCTGGTCGCGCCCAGGGCGCCTTGCAGGAACGGCAGGTTGGCGACCACCAGGGCGTTGCCCAAACCACCGGTGATGGCCACCAGCAGGCCGACCACGCCAAAGGCCAGGCGCTTGGCCGGGGCATGCAAAGGGGTCGATGGCGAGCCGGGCAGGCTGGGCTTTTCGTGGGGAAGCCACTGGCGTGGCGCGTATTTGTCCATGCGTGATGCGGTGCCTTGGTTCGCGTGGGGAAACTCTACGCGACAACCCAGGCCAAGGAAAACACCTACGCGACCACGGCCAGGGCTACGCCCCGCTGCGCTTGTTCTCCAACCAGGGGGCGAACCAGCGTGTGACCTGGGGCATGAAGATATACACCACCAGCAGCACGATGCTGAGCGTGATCAGCACGTTGCTGGCCACATAACCCCCCAGCCAGGGCCAGCGGGCGAACAGCGGCTGCCACAGCAGCGGCACGCCCAGGCTCAGGGGTAGGATCACCAGGAAGGTGACGCAGGCCTGCTTCCAGCGCACCGGCGCGCTGCCTTGCTCGGAGGGCGTGAACCAGAACTCGCGGTCGGCGTTCGCCTCGGTGCGGTCGCCATCGACCAGCAGCGGGGCCACTTGCGCGACCAGTTGGCGACGCTCGTCGGAGTCGAGCCAGCCCTGCAGTTGGGCAGTGCTGGCGAAGCGAATGACGGAGGTGAATTGATGCTGGCCGGCGTCGCGGTTACGCATCACATCGACGCCGAGGTGGCCCGGGTAGCGCTTGGCCGTGGCCACGGTGCGGCGCAGCCACTGCTCATAGTCCTGTTCCGCGCCTTGTTTCACACAGTGGCGTACCAGCAATGTCGCGACATCTTGAGACAGGTCATGGGTCATCGGGCCGCCCTCGGTTTGCGGTGCTGGTGACTACGCTAGCCTCGTCCGTGCGAGGTTTCTTGAATGAATGTGCCGGCTTTGCACCTATGTGCCCTGCTCGTCGTTGCCGTGTCGCTGGGCGCGACGCCAGCTGGCCGGCGCGACGCCAACCTGTTTGAGGAACACCCGGGAAAGGTGCGACTGGTCGGCGAAACCGCATTCCAGGCCGATCTGCGACAGGGGCAGGTGGCTCTGCGTCATCAGCGTCTTGGCCTTGTCGATACGCAGCTTCATCAGCCATTCATGGGGAGACAGGCCGGTGCTGCGCTTGAAGGCCCGGGTGAAATAGCTGCGCGACAGCGAGCATTCCTGCGCCAGGCGTTCGACCGAAAGGCCCTCGACCAAGTGGCTGGCGATCATCTCCTTGGCCCGGCGCAACTGCCAAGGGCACAGTCCCTTGCCGTTCTCGTTGGCCAGCACGGCCTTGCCGTAGCGATCGTCGAGGTGGGTGAGCAGGGCGAGCACCACCTGGTCGATGAACAGCTGGTTGGCTTCGCCGGGCTGGGTCATCGCTGGCAGCAAGGCTTGGGACAGGTAGTAGCTGACCGGATCGACCTGGCTCAGGACCCGCTCCAGCCCTTGGTCCGTCGGGCTGCCAGCTTCGTAGAACAACGAGCGGATCGTGTGGCGTGGCACGGTGAACCTGATGTTGTCGTAGGCCGCCAGGTGCTGGCAGCGCAACTCATCGCCCAGGTAGGCGATGGACACGCTCTGGCGTGCGTGGCCGCCGACAAAGGCCAGGTCGCGGCCACGCCACAGCTTGTGCGCGGCGAAATCCTGAAGCTGGACGATGACGGTGTAGGCGTCGGCACAGGGAATGTCCAGGCGAAGCTCGGGGTCGGGGTGATCTTCGCGATTGCGCACGATCGAGTAGTTCCCTGGTTGCGCCATATGAGAAGCCTTCCCCGGGTTCGTCGGGCGCTTGGCTGGCAACGTAAAGCGCATGGGCGTGCTCCTTCCCTTCAGAGTTCCACTCAGGGCCAAGGGGCTGGGTGGCAGCCTCGCTTGGCCAAGGCCTGCCAAGCATAGTATTGAGAACGGCCGATACGCTGAATAGAATGAATGGCATTTCATGCATGCCATTTTTTCGATGAAAAACCTTCCAGACCTGGAAGCCTGGGCGATCTTCGCCCAGGTCGCCAACAGTGGTTCATTCGCCGGTGCCGCGCAGGTGCTGGGCATCTCCCAGCCGACGGTGTCCAAGGCCATCGGCCGGCTGGAGCGGCGCCTGGGCGCCGCGCTGCTGCATCGCACCTCGCGCCGCCTGGAGCTGACCAGCACGGGCCAGCAGGCTTGGGAGCGTGCCCAGCGCATCCTGGAGGAGGGGCGCGCCGCCGAAGCGCAGGCCTCCCAGCAGGCCAACGTGGCGAAGGGGCGGATACGCCTGGCGGCGCCCATGTCGTTCGGCCTGAAGTACCTCGCGGCGTTGCTGCCGGTCTTTCAACAGCGCTACCCGCAGATCGAGCTCGACCTGTCCCTGGACGATCGCATCGTCGACGTGGTGGCTGGCCGTTACGATGTCGCGCTGCGCATCGCCGAGCTGCCGGACTCCACGCTCAGGTCTCGCCGGCTTTGCGCCGTGCGCCGCCCCTTGGTGGCCACGCCGGCCTACCTGGCGCGCCACGGGCGACCGCAGCATCCGCGGGACCTGGGGCAGCACCAGTGCCTGATCTACACCAACCTGCCCACGCCCGAGCGCTGGACGTTTCGCCATGCGACCCAGGGTGATTTCAGCGTGCCGGTGCAGGGGAGCCTGCGCAGCAACAATGCCGACCTGCTGGGGCCTGCCTTGCTCGCCAGCCAGGGCCTGGCCCTGCAGCCGGAGTTCATCGTCTGGGAGGCGCTGCAGGCGGGTGTGTTGGAAGAGGTGCTGCCCGACTGGCGATTCGCCGATATCGCCATCCACCTGGTCACACCGCCCGGCAGCTTCCGGCCCGCTCGTGTCACGCTGCTGCTGGAGTTTCTGGCGGCTCATCTGTCCATCGCGCCTTGGGCCCGGGCCGGGCAGTTGAGTGGCGATTTGTAGCCCTGGGGCGCGAAGCGGCCCCCAGCGCTGGCCGACATTGCCACCAGGGCACAAACATACAAATCAGGATCATTCGTACAAGAAGCTGCCAAGGCACATGCCACACAGTCTGGGCTCGACAACACAACCAGAGGCTGTATCCCATGGCTATCGCAAAAGCTGCGCCTGGCAAGACCCTGCTCGATCCGAGCAACCACACCCTGATCATGATCGATCATCAGTCGCAGATGTCCTTCGCCACCAAGTCGATCGATGCGGTGACGCTGCGCAACAACGCCGCGCTGGTGTCCAAGGCCGCCAGGGAGTTCAAGGTGTCGACGATCCTCACCACCGTGGCGGAAAAAAGCTTCTCCGGGCCGATCTTCGATGAGATCCGCTCGGTATTCCCCGAACACAAGGTGATCGACCGCACCACCATGAATACCTGGGAAGATGAACGCATCGCCGTCGAGGTCAATGCATTCGGCAAGAACAAGATCGTTCTCGCCGGCCTGTGGACCTCGGTGTGCATCGTCGGTCCGGCCCTGTCGGCGCTGGACCAGGGCTTCGAGGTCTATGTCATCGCCGATGCCTGTGGCGATGTCTCCAACGAAGCGCACCAGCACGCCATGGAGCGCATGATCCAGCTGGGCGCGCGTCCCATGACGTCGCTGCAATACCTGCTCGAGCTGCAGCGCGACTGGGCCCGGGGCGAAACCTATAACGAGACCGTGCAGACCTCCATCGCCCATGGTGGCGCCTATGGCCTGGGCCTGATCTACGCCAAGACCATGTTCAACGCCTCCGAAGGCCACTGATCGGAACAGGCTCGCCGGTGGCGCCATGGGCGCTGCCGCGGGCCGTTCATTCCAGCGATGGCGGGCTATGCTGACTCCGACCCGTGCGGCCTGCGAACCGCTTGCCGTCTGCTTGGAGCGGCCGTGCCACGCCATCGGTGCCGACCTGTGTCGGCCTTGCGAGTAGAACGCCATGAACCAGGACCCACCCAACGACAGCCGTCGCCACTTCCTTGCCGCTACCACCGTACTCGGGGCCGCGGGCGCGCTCTGGTCCTCGTTGCCTTTCGCCAGCGCCAGCGACCCGGCCCATGCCAACCATTCAGGGGGTTCCATGACCGCCGATCTGATTCTTTTCAATGGCCGTTTGCATACCGTCGATCCCGAAAAACCCAGTGCCACGGCCGTGGCCATCAAGGATGGCCGCTTCATCGCGGTCGGCAGCGATGCCGAGGCGATGGCCTTGCGCGGCGCCGCGACCCGCACCATCGACCTTAACCGGCGCACCGTGGTTCCCGGCCTGAACGACTCCCACCTGCACCTGATCCGCGGGGGGCTCAACTACAACCTCGAGCTGCGCTGGGAGGGCGTGCCGTCCCTGGCCGATGCCCTGCGCATGCTCAAGGACCAGGCCGACCGCACCCCCGCACCGCAGTGGGTGAGGGTGGTCGGTGGCTGGACCGAGTTCCAGTTCGCCGAGAAACGCATGCCGACGCTGGAGGAACTGAACAAGGCGGCGCCCGACACGCCGGTGTTCGTGCTCCACCTGTACGACCGCGCCTTGCTCAACCGTGCAGCGCTCAAGGTCGTCGGCTACGACCGCAACACGCCGAACCCGCCCGGCGGCGAGATCCAGCGCGATGCCAGCGGCGAGCCGACCGGCATGCTGATCGCCCGCCCCAACGCGATGATCCTCTACGCCACCCTGGCCAAGGGGCCGAAGTTGCCATTGGAGTACCAGGTCAACTCCACCCGCCAGTTCATGCGCGAACTGAACCGTCTTGGCCTCACCAGTGCCATCGATGCCGGCGGTGGTTTCCAGAACTATCCCGACGACTACCAGGTCATCCAGGAACTGGCCGACAAAGGCCAGTTGACCGTGCGCATCGCCTACAACCTGTTCACCCAGAAGCCCAAGGAAGAACTGGCCGACTTCCAGAACTGGAGCAAGCTGGTCAAGCCCGGCGACGGCTCCGACTTCTTCCGCCACAACGGCGCAGGGGAGATGCTGGTGTTCTCCGCCGCCGACTTCGAGGACTTCCTCGAACCGCGCCCGGACCTGCCGGCGACCATGGAGCAGGAACTGGAGCCGGTGGTTCGCCACCTGGTGGAGCAGCGCTGGCCGTTCCGCCTGCACGCGACCTACGACGAGTCCATCTCGCGCATGCTCGATGTGTTCGAGAAGGTCGACCGCGATATCCCGTTCAATGGCCTGCCATGGTTCTTCGACCATGCCGAAACGGTCAGCCCGAGGAACATCGAGCGCATCCGGGCGCTGGGCGGCGGTATCGCCATCCAGCATCGCATGGCCTTCCAGGGCGAGTACTTCGTCGACCGCTACGGCGCCAAGGCCGCCGAGACGACGCCGCCGATCCAGCGCATGCTCGCCGAAGGCGTGCCGGTGGGGGCGGGGACCGACGCCACCCGGGTGGCCAGCTACAACCCCTGGACCGTCCTGTACTGGCTGGTCAGCGGCAAGACCGTGGGTGGCCTTGAGTTGTACCCCCAGGGCCTTGGGCGCGATACCGCCCTGCAGCTGTTCACCCAGGGCAGCGCCTGGTTCTCCAGCGAACAGGGCAAGAAGGGGCAGATCAAGATCGGCCAGTTCGCCGACCTGATCGCGCTGTCCGCCGACTACTTCAGCGTCGAGGAAGAGGCGATCAAGTGGCTGGAGTCGGTGCTCACGGTGGTGGATGGCAAGGTCGTCCATGCCGCGGCGGAGTTCGACAAGCTGGCACCGCCGGCCCTGCCGGTGATGCCGGACTGGTCCCCGGTGAACAAGGTGCCAGGGCACTGGAAACCGGCGGCGCCGCTGACGGCGCAGGTGCACCAGTGCGTAGGCGCCTGCGCGGTGCATGCGCACCAGCACGACAGGGCGCGGCGCGCCAATGTACCGGTCAGCGACTACCAGGGTTTCTGGGGCGCGTTCGGCTGCTCTTGCTTCGCCTTCTGACCTTGCACCGCGGGCCGGGTCGCCGGCCCGCGTGTTTCCCTGGAGATCCTCTGCAAATGGCAATCATGGCCCGGCACATGGCCAGCAGCGCGCTCGTGCTCGCGAGCCTGCACGCCAGCGCAGAACCTGCCGTGACCGGCACGGAGCAGGGCACGTGGTCGCTGCTCAGCCGGAACTTCTTTCTTCACAACGACTTTCGCCATGCCCCAGGCGCGCCCCAGGGCTACCAACGGGAATGGGCCCAAGGCTTCATCGCAACGCTCGAGTCCGGCTTCACGCCCGGGACGGTTGGCCTGGGCATCGATGCCCATGGCTTTCTCGGGATCAAGCTCGATGGCGGGCGAGGGCATGCCGGTACCGGTCTGCTGCCTCACGACAGCGGGGGAGACAATGCCGACGACTATGCCGATGCGGGGGCTGCAGTGAAGCTGCGCGTGGGCCAGAGCCTGCTCAGCTACGGCGAGATGACGGTGCAGACCCCCGTGCTCGATACCGGCGACAAGCGCCTGCAACCGGAATATGCCACCGGCGTGCTGCTCGATAGCCAAGAACGCGAAGGCCTGCGCTTGCAGGCCGGGCGTTTTACCCGCTTCAAGCGGCAGAACGGCAGTTCGGGGCATGATGACTTCGCCGGCTACGGGGCAACGACCGAAGGGGCCGCCCTCGGTTTTGCCGGGGCCACCTTCGCGCCTGGCAACGGCCTGGGCACGGCGGTCTACCTGGCGCAACTGGACGACACCTGGCGCCAGGGCTACCTGAACCTGAATCTCGCCCAGGGCCCGTGGAGCCTGGACGGCAATCTCTACAAGACCCTCGACCAAGGCCGCGCCCGGGCCGGGGCCATCGACACCCTGGCCTACAGCCTGCAGGCCCGCTATGCCTTCAGCGGCCAGGCGCTGTCGGTGGCGTACCAGCACATCCACGGCGACACGCCGTTCGACTTCATCGGTGGCGACTCGATCTACCTGGCCAACTCGATCAAGTACGCTGACTTCAACGGCCCGCACGAGCGCTCCTGGCAACTGCGCTACGACCTCGACCTGGCGGCATTCGCCATCCCTGGGCTGACCTTCATGGCCCGTTATGTCAGCGGCCGCAACATCGACGGCAGCCATGCCCCGGCGGGCGGCGCCTACAATCCCTGGGACCGGTCGAGCGACAGCTACCAGCCTTTGCAAGGCAAGGGCGGGCGCCACTGGGAGCGCGACCTCGACCTGCGCTACACCTTCAGTGCCGGCGTGGCGAAGGACCTGTCCCTGTCCGTGTCGCACGTCAGCCACCGGGGCAACCGGGCACAGGGCGGCGATGACATCGATCGCTTGTACCTGGTTGTCGAATATCCACTCAACGGTTGGTTCTGACCCATGAACGCACCTGTCCCGAGCGCCTGGAGCCCCTTGCGCCAAACCACCTTCCGCTGGCTATGGCTGGCCAGCATCGCCTCGAACATCGGCACCTGGATGCACGAAGTCGGTGCCGGCTGGCTGATGACGTCCCTGTCCGCCAACCCGCTGCATGTCGCCCTGGTCCAGGTCGCCGGCGCCTTGCCGATGTTCTTCCTGGCATTGCCGGCTGGCGCGTTGGCCGACATCGTCGACAAACGCAGGTATCTGTTGGGGGTGCAGCTGTGGATGGCGACCATCGCCGTGCTGCTGGCGGGGTTGAGCCTGTCGGGGTTGATCGGGGTCTGGCTGCTGCTGACGCTGACCCTGTGCATGGGCATCGGCACGGCGCTGATGATGCCCGCCTGGAGCGCGACGACGCCTGAGTTGGTGGACAAGGCCGACCTGCCGGCGGCCGTCGCGCTCTCCAGCGTGGGCGTCAACCTGGCACGAGCCATCGGCCCTGCCATCGCCGGCGCCTTGGTCAGCCTGGTTGGCCCCTGGCTGACCTTCGCACTCAATGGCGTGTCGTTCTTCGCGGTGATCCTGGTGTTGCTGACCTGGAAGCGCGAGCCGTCGCCCAGCGTCCTGCCGGCCGAACGGTTGTTCGGCGCGCTGCGCGCCGGCTGGCGCTACAGCCGCAGTTCGCGCCCGCTGCAGGCGGTCCTGGTACGGGCGTTCGCCTTCTTCGTCGGGGCCAGCGCCGGTACCTCGTTGTTGCCGCTGGTGGTGCGCACGCAGATGCAAGGCGATGCCACCGTGTTCGGCCTGCTGCTGGCCAGTGTCGGTGTCGGCGCCGTGCTGGGCGCGATGAAACTGCCCGACTTGCGCGCTCGTCTGGGCACCGAACGCCTGGTCATGCTGGCCACTGTGCTCTACGTCCTGGTGCTGCTGGCGCTGGCGACCTTCCGCAGCCTGTACGTGCTGGTGCCGGTGATGTTCCTCAGCGGCGTGGCGTGGATCGCCGTGTTGTCCAGCTTCCAGGTCGCGGCCCAGACCTCGGTGCCGGCCTGGGTACGTGCGCGGGGCCTGGCCGTGTACATCCTGGTGTTCTTCGGCAGCATGGCCGCCGGCGGCACGCTCTGGGGCGTCGTTGCCAGCCACGCGGGGATTTCCCTGGCACTGGTGGTCGCCGGTGGCGTCCTGCTGCTCGGGTTGCTGGCCAACCTCCGTTACCGGCTGCCGAGCACCGAGGCCGATGACGTGGCGCCTTCGCTGCACTGGCCCGCGCCGATCCTTGCGCAAGGGATGGACCAGGAGCGTGGCCCGGTCATGGTCACCCTCGACTATGACATCGACCCCGACCACGCGGCCGCCTTCCAGGCTGCGATGCAGGAGGTGCGCGGCATGCGCAAACGCAATGGCGCGGTGTCCTGGGGGCTGGTCCAGGACAGCGAGAACCCGCGCCATTGGCTGGAGTTCTTCGTCGACGAGTCCTGGCTCGAACACCTTCGGCATCACCAGCGGGTGACCCGCGCGGAGCTGAAGATCGAGGCGGCTGCCCGGCGGTTCCAGGCTACCGGGGTCGAGGTGCGGATCCGGCATTTCATCCATGGGGCGGGGAAGGGGGATTGAGTGGGGCGCGAGCGGATCGTCTTTACGATGGGCGGCGCCTGATAGATCCTGAGGCTGCGCGGCAGCCATGGATGGCCGTTGAAATGGCCTATTCCTTCAGAACACCTGCCGACAGTTCCAGTGCCCCGCGCCCCCCTCGGCGCAGGCACGCAAGCAACCCAAGCCAGGGGATATCGGTGATCTGTACCAGCGCCTTGGGCATCACACGCACTTCGCCTGCCGTGCCCCCGGCAGGCCCACCGTCCGGCAGGTACACCAGCAGCCACTCGTCGAGGGCTTCGAGCACCAGGCAGAAACGGTAGCCATCGTTTTCCGCAAGCAACCCGACCTTCGCCCCGTCGATGTTCTCCATGCCAGTGAGGCGGGCCGTTGCATCCTTGAGCAACTGGTAGCCAGGCAGGTTACCCAGGACGCGGTTTTCCAGCCCTTGCAGGACCCTGGCGGCAAATGCGGTGCGCGCCAGCAGCCCGGCAACGAAGCACAGGCAGCCCAGGGCGATGACAGCGACGATCGAAACCGCGGTGACGCCCGCGATGCTGAAGCCGGCGAAGAACGGCAGCACCTTCTGCAAGGGCGCGCTCAGCAAATGGATCGCCTTCTCGATCAGCACCACCACCAGCACCAGGGGGAGGATGAACAGTACGCCGCCCGCTATCGTGGTCTTGACGAATTGGAACATGGTGGCCTCCAGGGCAGGGTCCAGGGGGAAGCGGTATCAGTCTTCAGGCGCCTTTTCGTCGCCCACGAGCCTGGCGATCAGCGGGTCGCCATATTCCTTGCGATGTTCCGAAGGGGTCATGTCGAACCAGCGTTGATGGGCACGGCAGAACGAGGTGGTGCGCCGATAGCCCAGCTCGCTGGCGATCTGGCCGACGCTCAGGCTGGTCGTGCGCAGCATGTGCTCGGCCTGGCGGCGGCGGATACGGTCCAGGTGCGCCTCGAAGTCCACGCCATCGCGGGCCAGCCGTCGCTGGAGCGTGCGCGGGTGCAGGTCGAGCGCTTGCGCCACCTGCTCCAAGGTGCAGCGGTGGCTGGGCAACATTGTCTGGATCCGGCGCTCGACCTGTGCGCACAGGTCGTCGGCCTGGCTGTCGTGGGTCTCGAGGTAGAAGCGCACGATCGAATGCAGCACCGCGTCATGGCGTATGCACGGCTCACGCAGGATTTCCGGGGGCAAGAACAGGCAGTTGTGCTCCTGTTGGAACATCACCGGGCAGTCGAAGTAACGCTGGTAGCCGTCTGGTTCGCCCAGCGGCGCATGCCGGAAGGTCACCGCTCGCGGGCGGAACACCGTGCCGTGCAGCTCGCCGACCAGCAGCCGCGCCGCCAGCACCGATTTTTCGACGATCTGCGGCGTCTCTTCGGAGCCGGGCAGGGAGTTGTGGAAATACAGCAGGGCCTGGCCTGGGCGATGCTCGAGCCGATAGTGGATCGATGGGCTGTAGTTGCGCATGTAGCGGATCACGGCGACCAGGGCCTGGCCGATGGTAGGTGCCGAAGTGGCCAGGTGGCGGAGCGGCCCCATGAGCGTGGAGCCCTGGCGCTTGCCGAGCTCCAGGCCGAACTGGGGCAGGCTCAAGGCATGTGCGCTGCCTTCGAAGAGCTGCACCAGGTTTTTGTAGGGCAGGGTTTTCTCGTAGCTCCCGACGACGTCGAGGTCGATGCGCAGCGGACGCAGGAAGTCACGCTGCGACCTGCCGTATTCAGCCAGGAGCTCGCCAAATTGAAGCAGTGCGGTACCGCGGATGCTGTCCATGATTCATCACGCCTGAGTTGTCATTCCCTGGAGGAAGGCGAGGGGCTGGCCCGCTGCGACCACCGGCGCGCAGCGGGCCGCACAGTTTATTTCTTCAGGGCCTGGAAGGACTTGACCATGTCCTGTGCCCAGCCATCGAGCACGGCCCGTGCATCCTTGGCCTGCATGACCTGGGACGAGTTGTCCAGGTCGGCCCCGGCGCCTTTGCGCACGACCTCGGCAACCACCTCGTTGGTATTGCCGTCGAGGAACGCCGCCTCGGTGGCGATGCTGGTGTCCTGGTCACGAATGCCCGTCGCCGTGCTGATGCCCGCCGCCACCAGGGCGATCGGGATGACCTCGTAAGGACGCAGCCCTTTGGTGGAGGCACTGACCCCGGTGATCGCCGGGCGTACGACCAGCACGCCGTGACCCGGGCTCTGCGCCAGGGGCAGGACCTTGGAGAACTGGGTCTTCAGCGCCTGGTCGTAGTACTGGGTGATGCCCTGCAAGGTCGATTGCGGTATTTTTTCGGTCGGTTGCGGCCTCGGATAGAGCTGGCTGGGTTCGATGTAGATGCTGGTATAGCTGTTCACATCGACGCCTGGCTTGATCCAGCGCATGACCGGGGCGCCACTGGGCGATTTCTCTTCCTTCAGGATGCTGTAGTCCTTGAGGAAGCCAGAGTATTGATCGGGCTCCACGTACTTACTCGCGCAACCGGAAAGCAGTAGCGAGGAAAGGCACAGGGTTGAAGCGATCGACTTGAGTTTCATGGGGTTTCTCCTGATGACAGTCAGCATTCTCTGCAGCCATGCGTAGTGCGTGTTGGGTCTCGCTCTCAAAAGCGCCAGGTCGCTCCACCTCCGATGATGTGCAAGGCACTGTTGTCGTAGCTGCCTGACAGCGTGTTGCCCGAGCGTGCCTTGGTTTGTTCCACGTCCATATCGCCCAGCCAGATCAGGGTATAGGCCAGGTGCAGGTCGAGGCCTTCGTCGACCTGGTAGTTGATGCCGGTCGCCAGGCGCCAGGCCTCGCCCATGGGGTTGTCGACCGTGCGGTCGTCATCGTCCACCGCGGAGCTGTCGTACCCCAGCCCCAGGCTCCAGCGTACCCGGGGCGTGGCCTGGTACATGGCACCGATCGAGGCATGCCAGGTGTCCTTGTACTTGCGATCGACCGTACGGCTGACGCCACCGCCGTTGGCGTCCACGTCGACCCCGACATCGCCGAAGTCGCTCCAGTCCTGCCAGCCGAGGCTGCCGAGCAGTTTCCATTGCTCGTCGAGGTCGTGCGCCACGCTGAAGGTCACGGTCTGCGGCACGTTGAGGTCCAGCTCCAGGGAGTCGAGGCGACGCAAGCCGGCATTGAGGAGCGGGTTGCTGATGTTGCGCACATGAGGGCTGTCCTCGAACTCCAGCTTGATCTTGCTGGTGTAGGCCAGGCCCACGGTCGTGCGCGGGGACAGTTGGTAGAGCACGCCGAGGTTGACGCCGGTACCGACGTCGGTGTCCTGGTATTCCAGCTGGCCGTCCGGGCGGTTCCGCAGGCCCAGCAGGTTGTTGTTGATCGCCATTTCGGTGCGGTAGTAGCCATACATGATGCGTGGACCGATACCGACGGAAAGCTCGTCGGTGAACTTGTACGCCAGGGTCGGCTGGAACGAGACACCGATGACCGCAGCCTCCTGGGTGAAGTAGCGACCGGCCCAGTCATCATCGTAGTCCAGTGCCAGGCCGAAGTTCCCGTACATGCCGAAGCCGATCGCCGCCCGGTCGTCGAGCTGATGGCTGATGAACAGGCTTGCGCCGGGCAGGTACTCCAGGCCATTGCCCCCTTCGTTGCCCTCGAACTGATTGTCGCCACCGCGCGAGAAGCGCAGGTCGCCGAGGATCACCTGGGCGTTGGCACTGACCTGGGTGCCTTGCAGCTGGGTGATGCCTGCCGGGTTGTTCATCAATACGCTGGGATCGGTGGCCAGTGCGGCGGATCCGGCATTGGCCAGGCCGTTCCCTTCCTGCCCGGTTTCATAGATGAAGATGCCACCGGCGGACGCGTGGCTGGCGGTGAGCAGGAGTGCGCAGGCCAGTGCCCGGCGCAAGGCCGGGCAGGGCGATAGGGGGCCGGGAACCGGCGTGCAAGCAGCGTCCAGCGACGTGTCGTCCTTCGCGCTGTTGGCTACAGGTGCCCTGTGGGCTCGGTGCTTGTTCGTCATGTCGTTTCAGTGCTCTTGTCCGTAGTGAAATGACAGGGTCTCGTTGGGCAATGGCAGAAGAAATCAATCGAGAATCTGCAGGTTCAGGCCAAGGAATATCTGCCATCGTGGTTGCCCGGGGCCGTCATCGGCCACTGAAAACTGAGGTTCGATAAAGAAGTTGTAGACGGTCTTGTCTTTCTTGATGACCTGGCCAATGCCGATGCCCAGGGGAACGCTGTAGGCGTCGTTCTCGAAGTTGTACGACCAGATGGGTGTGGAACGCAGGTAGGTGCCCTTGCCCAACTGATAGAACGCAAAGGGCTGGAACGCTGCGGCATTGACGTCTTCACGGTTGTCATTGCCGGCGAAGCTGTGTTGCCAGGACAGCAGGTAGCCATACTGAAAAACCGGGGAACTGGCATTGAACAGGACGTTGACCAGGCCGCCCGACCATCGCTCGCTGCCCAACTCGTCCTTGCTGGCCGTGGGCGCCGTGACCTGTGGCCCAACACCGAAGCTGACGGCAGGATTACCGACATCCAGCAGATAGGCGGCGAACACGTTCAGGTCGCCGATGCCGGTTTCCTTGTGCCCGTTGGGCGGGGTTGGAAAGGTATTGACCGGCAGCGAGGCGCGCAGCAGCCATTTGCTATCGCCAAGGTCGAATGGCTTGGCAAAGCGAAACCAGGCCTGGTTGGCCGTTTCGTCCGACTCGCTCAGGTCCCCGATGTAGTAGTTCTGGATATTGAAGGCCGTCATGTTCGCCAATGGGTTGTTGGCCTGGGCAGCGCCGTCGCCCCCTTCGGCCGCATTCACGGCGCTGGCGGCAAGCAGTATCGAGCAATAGCCGCTCCAGCACGCTGCATTTCTGGACATGAACACCTCCCTGTCTTCCCATGGCCCTGTCAAGCCTAGTCGGGCACTTGAAAAAGGAGGCAGGGCATCGACGGACGCCGCTGCCCTGCCTTGACGCCGGACTGCGTCAATGGAGCAATCAGGGCATTACACCGGGGAACCAGAATTCGAAGTTGTCCATGTCGTTCATCAACTCATCGAGTTTGCCTTGCGCACCCTCCATCCCAGGCAATAGTGTTCTTGTCTATTCAACGGTGTAGCGAGGGCGATCATGACAAGCTCCTTTTGCTAGGGGGCGCTCTACCGTTGTCGGTAATTGCCAGCGGTATGTTTCGTACTGCTGGGCAAGGGTAGCTGCATTTCCTGGCGTCCATGCAGGCCAGGGTTGTCTTTTCGCGACAGGGTCGGCGGAAGGCAAAAGGTTCAAAAAGATGAGTACGGACCATCATCTTTGGACGACAGGTCTCGCCACACCCCATTCGATGTAAAAACCAGCAAATACTCGGCAGAACACGTGGCGGGATGAATGGCACACGCCTGCCCATGGCGAAGTAGGTGTGTCGCAAGATGCACATGGGGGCACGCTGTTTTATCAGTGACCGACCGCCGCTTCTTTATCCTGGAGTTGCGACTGGCGATGTTCCAATGGCGTACAACCGTACCAACGCGCATGGGCCCGGCAGAATGAAGCGGTACGTCGATAGCCAAGTTCCTGGGCGATCTGCGTAACGCTCAACGCGGTGTTTTGCAACAAGGACCTGGCCTGTCGGCACCGCGTCTGCTCCACCAGGTACTCGAACTCGACCCCTTCGTTCGCCAGGCGTCGCTGCAGGGTCCTGGCATGCAGGCCGAGCATCTGCGCGACTTGCTCGAGGCTGCAGCGTTGCCTGGGCAGCAGTATCTGGATCTGCTGGCCGACCTTGGCCTGCAGGTCGTCTTCACCCATGCAGTGTGCCTCGAGATAGAACCGCAGGATGTCATGCAGCACGGGGTCGTACTGACTGCAAGGCTGTTGCAAGTCCTCCGAGGCCAGGGTCAGCGCGTTGTGCGCCTGGCGAAACAACACCGGGCAGTCGAAATAACGCTGGTAGACCGCCCGCGTGGCCTGGGGCGGATGCCGAAAGAGCACGCTCTTGGGCTTGAACACAGTGCCAAGCAGTTCGCTGACCAGCAGGCTGCCGTGCAGTATCGACTTTTCGACGATCTGTGGCGTCTCCATGCCGCACGGCAGGGCATTGTCAAAATACAGCAGGGCCTGGCCGGGCCGTCGCTCCAGGCTGTAGTGAATCGCTGGGCTGTAGACGTGCATGTAGCGCAGGACAGCGACCAGCGCATCGCCCACGGTCGCCGCCGAACGGGCCAGGTGCTGCAACGGCCCGAGCAGCGAGGAGCCTTGGCGTGTCGCCAGCTCCAGGCCGAACTCGGGCATCTGCAGGGCCTGTGCGCTGTCCTCGAAGATGTGCACCAGGCTCTTGTAGGAGAACTGCTTTTCGTAGTTGCCGACCACATCCAGGGGGACCTGGTGGGGCACCAGGAAGTCGCGCATCGAGGCACCATGGCTGGCGAGCAACTCGCCGAACTGCAGGAATGCGGTACCGCGAATGCTGTCCATATCTTCGTCTTGTCTTCACATGACAGGGGTTCGAACGCAGCGCCTTGAGTATGGTCGCGGATACGCAGGCCTGCGGGAGGAACCGACGATCGTGCATTTGATCCGGCGCGGCATGCCATTAAAGGCCAGGTCGTCGGCTAGCCACCAGCAGTGCTTGGAGCATTTGCGACAGGTGTCTCAGTGCACCGAGCAAAGGCTCAGAAACCACTTTCACGCATGAAGACTGCCGCCAGGTGCATCAGGCCATTGGCCAGCAGGCTGCGGCGCTGGCCTTCGATCTGCAGGTGGCCACGGGTTTCGTGGAGAGTGGGTGGCGGCGCATCGAGCTGGACCAGCAAGTGGAACAGCGGTGCGGCAGGTACCAGCGCATCGCCCTGGCCAACCACCTCCAGCGGCCCGCCGTGACGGGACGCCAGGGCCGACTGGGCCAGTTGGCTGATGCGCGTCGTGCCAATCTGCAGGACCTGGCCGCTGATAGCCTGGGGCACGCCTTCCGGATAGAACCGCACCGGGCTGCCTTCTTGCAGCCGTTGCAGGTCGTCCGGCCCGACATAGGCGTCCACCTGCCAACTGCGCGGGTCGATGAGCACACCCAGCGGCTCGCGGGTGCCGATCCACTGGCCGCTGTGCCAGTCGGGGTTGAGGTCCAGCCATTGCCCGGCGAACGGCGCCTTCAGGTTCAAGCGGGCGATCTCCGAACGTGCGGCGCGCACCTCCTGGTACTGCACGCCATAGCGCTGGCGGGTGGCGGCGGCCTCGGCGAGCCCGGCCGGGTCGGCGAGCAAGCCAGCCAGGCGCGCGCTGTAGCCGCGCATGCCAGCTTCGTTGCCGACCAGGCGGGTGGTGATGTCGGGCTGGCTCAGCACCACCAGGGTTTGCCCGGCTTGCACCGCTCCCGCCTCGCGCATCTCCTGCAGCATGGCCGGGAAGGGGGCGTACAGGCGAAGCTGATGCTCAGCGCGGGCCAGGCCCACGGCATGGATCTGGCTGCGCCAGGGCACGGCGACCAGCAGCAGGATCATGCCAAGCGCGCCCCAGAGCAGGTGCCGGCGGCTGGGACGCACGTCCTTGCGGTGTTGCCACCAGTGTTTGAGTTCGCGCCAGATCGGCTGCAGGATGAACCAGGCGATTTCCACGGCGAAAAGAAAGATCCCGAGCAGTTTGAAGAAGAACAGGTACACCGTGACCGCGATGCCGAGGAACAGCACCAGCCGGTATACCCAGGTCAACAGGGCAAAGGTCACCAGCAGCCTGCGGCGAGCGGCCGGAAACGGCTCCGGCCAGGGCTCGTCCAGGCCCAGCAAAGTGCGCCGCAGCGTCACCTTGGCCACGGCCGTGGCGCGTTCGTGCAGGTTGGGGAAGTCCAGCAGGTCCGAAAGAATGAAATAACCATCGAAACGCATGAACGGGCTGGCATTGAGCGCCAGGGACAGCGCCCAACTGGTGGTGGCCAGGTAGAGCAGGGCATTGCGCAGCGGGCCAGGGTCGCACAGCGCCCAACCCAGGGTGGCCAGGCCCGCCAGGCCCAGCTCGGTGAGAATGCCTGCGCTGGAGATCGCCAGGCGCTGCCGGGGGCTGCGCAGCTTCCAGCTCTCGCCGGTATCGGTGTAGAGCATCGGCCACATCACCACGAAGGCGATGCCCATGTGCGCCACCTTCAGCCCCAGGCGCGTGGCGACCAGGGCGTGCCCGAGCTCATGGAGAGTCTTGGCCACGACCAGGGCCAGGGCGAAGCTGAGCAGCCCCTCGGTGGAAAACGACTCCACCACGTCATGACGGAAGGTATCCCATTGGTGCGCCACCAGGACGATCCCCAGCAGGCCCAGGCTCACCACCAGCAAGCCCGTGACGGGATGGAACAGCCAGCCCAGGCCCTGCGCCAGGCGCCGCAGGTGGCGCTGCGGGTGCATCAGGGGAATGCGAAAGAACAGGTAGTGGTGCAACCACCACTTCCAGGTCAGCCATTGGCGGCCTTCGCCGGCCTGGCGCAGGCGCTCCAGCGCCTGCGCGCCGGGGCGTACCAGTTGGTGGCGCTCGAGAAAGGCACGAAAACCCAGCACCTGTTCCGGATCGGGCTTGAGCGCGGTCTGTTCGGCGATCTGCTCGGCGATGCGCCGTGGCGTCTGTTCCCAGCGCAACAGGCATTCGAACTCCAGCCAGCCGATGCGGAAGAAGCGGTTGGTGACGCTGTCGTGAAGCACCCAGACCGGTTCGCCTTCGCTGTTGCAGTGGGTCTGGGCGATGTCGAGGTCATCGCGCAGCGGTGGCGTGGGCAGGTCTTCGGCGTTCGTGTTCATCACCAACCGGTCCAGGCGCGGGCGGCGGCCAGGGGCCGGCGCAACAGGTAGTAACCCAGGGGCACGCGCTCGCCGTACAGCTTGGCCGTGCCATGCAGGCCCAGGCGTGCATGGGCCGGTGTACCCTCGACGCTGGCCAGCAGTCGGTAGGAGGCGACGCCATCGTCGCCCGGGCGCGCCTCGTAGCTAGTCTCCAGGATAGCGCCATGCAACGGCGAGAGTGGGTAGGCGGTGAGGAACAGGGTCACGGGGGCACCGCTGTCCAGGGCAATCGCATCGGCCACCGGCAGGTGGATGCGCAGGCCCGGCAGGCGTGGGTCGGCGACCTGGAGAATGCGTTCGCCGATGACCACCGGTTTGCCCAGCCAATCATTGGGGTCGCTGTACACGGCGACCCCGGCGCGCGGCGAGAGTACCGTCGTGCGCGCCAGCTGTGCCTGCACGGCGGCCAGTTCGGCACGGCGTTGCCGCAGCGTGCCGGTGAGGACTGCCAGCTCACCCTTGCTTTGCGGGTTGTCGAAGGCGCGCTGGTTGGCCGCCAGCAGTTCGGCGTCGGCCACCGCGACCTCCTTGGCCAGCACCTCGGCGCGGCTGCGCAAGGTAGTTTCGTCGAGCGCGAACAGCGGCGTGCCGACCTCGACCGGCTGGTTCGGCCGCACCAGCATGCGGGCAATGACCCCGTCGATCGGCGAGCTGATCACCTGGGCATTGCGCGATACCACTTCGGCCGGGGCCAGGGCGGTTTGCCGTACCGGTACCAGCAACAAGGCGGCCAGCACCCCCAGCCCGACCAGCGCTTGGCGTCGGCTCGGGCGCCAGAAGCGCAGCGGTCGGGGCTTGCCGAAGGCCGCCCAGCAGTGCGCCCAGGTCTGGAACACGCCCTGCAACAGGTTCACCAGCGAGGGCGCCGGCGCTTCGTCGAGCAAGAACAGCAGCAGCCCCAGGCGTTGGCCATGGCGGTCCTGCAGCGGGATGCACCACAACCCGCTGGGCCACCATTCGGCCCAGCCATCGGCGATGTCCTCGGGCAGCGCCAGGCCCTCGCGCGGCAGCCAGGTCGGCGTCGGCTCGCTCAGCCGCTGGTTGAGCCAGTGGCTCGCACGGCGTAGCCAGACCAGGTAGGGCGAGTCCTCGGTGGGGCGCGCCAGGCCGGAAATGCACAGCAACTCCAGGTGCCCACCATGCTGGGCAAGGACCAGGGCCTGGCGAAAACGCAGCAGGGCATAGAGATCGTTGGCCATGGAGAAGGCCAGGGCATTGACGCTTTCGGCGGCCAGCGCACGGTCCCGCAGGCTGGCCAGGCTCAGCAGCAGTTGCGGCGGCGGCAGTATTTCACTCATGGCGGCCTACTCGTGTGCTGCGGGAAAGCGTGCGATCCCGCTCATGCCCGCGACCAGCTCCGGGTAGGCCGCGTCGAGGCGGGCCTCCAGCTCGACGGTCTGGGCCACGGCATCGACCCGTGCGTTGATCGCGCTGACCTTGGCCGGATAGCGCTTGCCGGTCTCGTGGATCTGCACCTCCAGGGGCATGTCGGCCTCGAGCTGGGGGAGCAGGGTGGAGGGTACGTTCAGGCGCACCTTGAGTGCGCTGTCGCTGACCAGGTCGAACAACGGCGCGCCGGCCTGCACGGTCTGGTAGGGCTTGACGTAGACCTTGACCACGCGGCCGCCGAACGGGGCCTGCACCTGGCAATAGCCGGCCTGGGCCTTGGCCAGCGTCAGGGCGCCTTCGGCCTTGCTCACCTCGGTGTTGGCCATGGCCACCTCCAGGTCGCCGGCGGCATCGAGCTTGCGCAGGTTGCGCTTGGCGGCGAGGTTCTGTCGGGCCATGCTCAGCTCGGCGCCGGCCACCTTGGCCCGGGCCTGTACTTCGACGCATTGCAGCTGGGCCAGGGTGGCGTTCTTGTCGACGTGCTGACCCAGGCTGGCCTTGAGCTCGCCCAGGGTGCCGTTCATCTGGCTGGACAAGGTGGTCTCCAGGTCCGAGGCTAGCAGCACACGAATGGCGTTGGCATCGTCCTCGGCCAGCGGCGGACGGGTATCGCCCGGCTCGCTGGCGAACGCCGACGGCACGCAGGCCAGGCACAACAGCAACAGGGCCGACGACAGGGGCTTATGGCTTGGCGACATCGACGTTTCCTTGGTTGCGGGCGGTGAGCAGGTGGCTGCTGGTCTGTTGCTCCAGGGTGCGCTGGATCTGCTGGGCCAGTGTCTTGATGTCGTGGTCCTCCACCTTGTCTGGCAGTACGGCGAAGCCGACCGAGTTGTACAGCCGGCCCCAGGCGGCCTGGGCATCGGAATAGGCGGCCTCGCGCTGGTAGCGCGAGAGCAGGTAACGGCCCTCGGCACGGATCAGTTCGAGCTCGGTGCCCAGGGCCGCGCTGCGGGCCTTCTGCGCATAGTCGAGCAGGCTCTTGTCGACCCGCAGGCTGTCATCGGCGAACTGCACCTCCTGGCTGGCCAGTTGATAGCGCAACAGGCCCACCCGCACCTGGGTGAGGATCGCCATGGACAGTGCGGTGCGGCGCATGTCGTCGGTCTTGGCCTGACTCTCCTCGGCGGTCTTGAGCGCCGGGTACTGCAGCAGGCGCAGCAGGTTCACCGAGACCTGCAGGCCGGTGTCGTTCCAGTGATTGTTGTACAGGTACTTGTTGGAGTCGTAGGTGTAGCTGTAGTTGACGCTGACGTTGGGCCACAGCTGGGCCTTGGCGATCTTCAGGTCGTTCTGGTCGACCCGCTTGCGGTACCACTCCTCCATGATTTCCGGGCGGTTGCGCAAGGACATCTGCTCCAGTGCATCGACGCTCTGGGTCACCTGGGGCAGCGGTGCCTCGAGGGTATCGGCCAGTTCCATCCGCGAATTGGGCGGCAACGACATCAAGGCCGCCAGTTCGGCACGGGCGAACTCCAGATCCTGGCGGCGCACGGTGAGCATGTACACCGAGTCGAGCAGGGCTCGCTGGTAGGCGAGGATGTCCTGGCGTGGCAGCAAACCCTTGCTCTCGGCCTCGCGGGCGGCGGTCAGGGCGCGGTGGGTGCGCATCAGCAGGCTGTCCACCTCCGGCAGCAGGCGCTGGGCGCCGAGGGCGCGCCAGTAGGCATTGCGCACGTCCTGCAGGACGTTCTGGGCCACCCGCTCGCGGCGCTCCTCGGCCATGAGGATCTGGTCGGCCTTCTGCTGCGTGCGGTAGTAGGCCACGCCGAAGTCCAGCAGGCTCCAGCTCAGCCCGAGGCTGTCGATGGTGCGGTAGCGCTCCTCGGAGGTGGACGGGCGCAAGCTGACCTCGCGGTCCTGGATGCCGATGGAGGTGCCACCGGAGTCGTTGTTGCGTCCGGCGTAGCCGGCCGAGGCCACCAGCCGCGGCAGCATCTCGTGGGCGGTGACGTCGCGCAGGTCCGAGGCCAAGGCGCTCTCCAGCAGCTTCAGGCGGTAGTCGAGGTTGTACTTCAGGGCCCTGGCAGCGGCCTCGTAGAAGGTGATCGGCGTGGTGACCGGCTCCTGCTCCTGGTACATGCGCGCCTGGTCGTCGATGACCCGCTGGCGCATGTGCTGTTCATCGTAGGGCTCGGCTTCCTTCAGGGCCGAACAGGCGCCCAGCAGCAGGCTGGCGGCGATGAGTGCACTCAAGGCATTGACACGATATCCAGGCATAGACGGTCCTTGATTTACGCGTGGTCGTTTCGGGTTGTTCACTGGGGCTGTCCTCGGCGCTGTGCGGCCTCTTGCAGCTGCGCGCGCAGGCCGGGAGCGGTCTGCGGTCGGTCGGTCCTCGGCACCAGGTCGCTGGGCAGCGGGGCCCACAGCGACGGGTCGCTGAGCAAGCCGTCGGCGCTCAGGCCGGTCACCCCATTGCGGCCCTGCACCCACAGGGCGTCGAACTCGCTCATCTGCCGGCTTTCGGCAACGGCGGCCGCCACGAACTGCCCCGGCACCAGGCCCAGGTCGGCGGCGATGCTGGAGCTGATTTCCGGCGTGGCGAACAGGCTTGCGGCATTGCCGTTGGCACCACGGATGATCTGCTGGCGTACCAGTTCGATGCGGCGGATCTCCGGTTCCACGTACACGGCCGGCTCGAAGTCCAGCAACGGCTCTACGAAGGGTTGGCGCCCGGCGTCGAGGTCCCGATAAGGCCCCGGTGGAATGTAGGGCGAGGCGATGTCCAGGGTGATGGTCAGTTGCGCCTGGTCGGTGGCCCCGGCCCGGTCGGCGATGGTGTAGGTGAAGAGGTCCTGCAGGACCTGGCCCAGGCCAGCCGCGGCGAGAACCTGCGGGTTGCGCTGGTCGATGGTGTAGGTGTAGCTGCCATCGGCATTGAGCGTGAGGAAACCGTAGCGCCCGGCCAGTACCTGGCCGATGGCGCCCTGGGTACCGCTGGCCGCTTCGGCACCCGTGCGCACGCCGACCACGGTCAGGCGGTCGCCGTTGTCGACGTCGCTGTCATTGGGCAGGACATTGCCACGGGTCTGCGGCGCCTGGACCTGGTCACTGGCGACATTGCTGTCGTCGCGCGCCACCGGGTTGTCATCGGCGCCCTGCACGGTCACGCTCAGCCGAGCCGAGGAGGTCGCGCCGGCGGTATCGCGCATCTGGTAGGTGAAGACCTCGCGCAGGGTTTCCCCAGCACTGCGCAGGGCCTGCACACGCGGGTCGGCATTGTTCACTTCGTAGCGGTAGCTGCCATCGGCGTTGAGCCGCAGGGTGCCATAGCGCCCCTGCAGCAGTGCGCCAGCCGCCACCGATTGCCCGGTTTCGCTGCTCACGCGCAAGACCTGGCGGGTTTCGCCGTTGGCCACGCTGTCCACGTCCTGGTCGTTGTCCAGGACGTTGCCGGTCGGGTCGACGCCGGGGCGGGTGTTGGCCACGCCACCGGCCTCGACGGCGATGGCCGCGTCGTCTTGTGCGACGGGGGTGTCGTTGGCGCCACGGATGACGATCACCAGTTGCGTGCTGGCCGTGGAGGTCCAGCGGTCCTCGACGACGTAGGTGAATACGTCCGTCAGGGTCTGAGCGCCGGTGCGCAGGGCCTGCACGGCCGGGTTATCGTTGTCCAGCTGGTAGTGCCAGCGGCCATCGGCATTGAGCACCAGGGTGCCGTACTGGCCCTTGAGCGGCTGCCCAGGCACACCATCGGGGGGGCCGCTGGGGTCGGCGCCGGTGCGGATCTCGACCACCGTCATCGAGTCGCCTTCGGCGTCGATGTCGTTGCCCAGCACGTTGCCGCTGGGATCGACCCCTGGGGTCGCGTTGTCAAGGCCGCCAGCCTCGAGCGCTTGGGCGGTGTCCGGGTTGGCATCGGGCGGCGAGTTCAGGGCGAAGACCACGACGTGGAGCTGCGCCAGGTCGACCAGGCCGCCGCCGTCACGGACCTCGTAGGTGAAGTAGTCGTCGAGGGTTTCCAGCAGCCCCAGTGCCTGCACCACCGGGTTGTTATTGTCGACACGGTAAGTGAAGCTGCCATCTGCACCGATGATCAACTGCCCGTAGAGACCATCGATGAGGGTGCCGTTGCTGTTGTCGGTGCCGGCATCGACCTCCGTCAGCGTGCCGCCGGTTTGCTCCTGGCCACTGCGGATGCCGCTGACCTGCTTGCTGTCGCCGGCGTCCACGTCGGTGTCGTTGCCCAGCACGTTGCCGCTGGGGTCGAAGCCATTGTTGATGTTCGGTTTGGCCGCCAGGGCCAGGGCCAGATCATCGTTGGCCACGGGCGCGTCGTAGGCACCGTGCAGGGTGATGGTGAGCTGGGCGATGTCGGTGGCCCCGGCGCTGTCGCGCATCCGGTAGGTGAAGGTCTCGACCAGCGTCTCGCCGGCCTTGAGGGCTTGCACCCGGGCATCGAGGTTGTTCACCTGGTAGCTGTAGTCGCCGTTGGCGTTGAGGGTCAGCACGCCATACTGGCCATTGACCACCTGGCTGCCGCTGACACCGGTGAAAGTACCACCGGTTGCCTCGGTGCCCGTGCGGATGGCATCGACCTGCTTGCTGTCGCCGGCGTCCACGTCGGTGTCGTTGCCCAGCACGTTGCCGCTGGGGTCGACCCCTGGCATGCCGTTGGCGGTCCCCCCGCGCTCGGTGGCGTCGGCACGGTCATTCACGGCCACGGGGTTGTCGTTGCGACCCTGTAGGGTGATGGTCAGGGTGGCGGTGGCCGTGGCCCCGGAAAGGTCGCGAAGGGTATAGACGAACTGCTCTTGCAGCGTGTCGCCGGCGGTGCGCAGTGCCTGGACCAACGGATTGTCGTTGTCGAGGATATAGCTGAAGCTGCCGTCGGCGTTCAGCGTCAAGGTGCCATAGTTGGTGGTGAAGGCCTGGCCGACGGTACCAATGCCCAGGCCTTGGCGGAACCCGGTCACACTGAGCGCGTCGCCGGCGTCCACGTCGGTGTCGTTGCCCAGTACATTGCCGCTGGCGTTGCTGCCGGGGGTACCGTTGGCCACGCCACCGGCTTCGACAGCCGTGGCGCTGTCGTCGCGTGCCACCGGGGTGTCGTTGGCACCGGTGATGGTGATGCGCAGGGTGGCCTGGTCGGTGGCCAGGGCGGCATCGATCACGGTGTAGGTGAAGGTGTCGACCAGGGTATCGGCACTCGTGCGCAGTGCCTGCACGTTCGGGTTGTCGTTGTCCAGGCGGTAGCGGTAGCTGCCATCGGTATTGAGGGTCAGCCAGCCATAGGTACCGCGCAGCTCGACACCGAGGCTGCCGGCCGTGCCACCGCCGTTCTCGGCACCGGTGCGCACGGCGCTGACGGCGCTGGTTTCGCCGTTGGCGACGAAATCCACATCCTGGTCATTGGTCAGCACGTTACCGCTTGGGTCGGTCCCGGGCTGGTTGTTCTGGCTGCCGCCGGCCTCTATCGCTGTTGCGCTGTCATCCGCGGCCACCGGATTGTCGTTCTGGCCGTCGATGAGGATGAACAGGAACGCCGGTGTGGAGAAACCGCCCTGGCCGTCGCTGAGGATGTAGCTGAAGGTGTCGATCAGGTGGTCGCTATCGCTGCGCAGCCCTTGCACCTCGGGGTTGTCGTTGTCGAGCACATAGTCGTAGGTGCCGTCGGGGTTGATGGTCAGGATGCCGTACTGGCCTTGCAGCGTGGTGGCGCCGTCGACCGGCGTGCCCGGCGGCGTCGTACCTGTGCCGATGAACGCCACGTCGATCGGGTCGCCATCGGGGTCTACCGCCGTGCGGGTCACGTCGCCGCTGGGGTCGATACCGGGCAACTGGTTGTTCACGCCGCCTTGTTCCACGGCACGGCCCACCACGATCTGCGCCACGGGTGGATCGTTGACGCCATGGATGGTGATGACCAGCTGGGCGCGGTCGGTGAGGCCTTCGCTGTCGGTGATCTCGTAGGTGTAGATCACTTGCAGGGTTTGCCCGGCGTTCAACCCCTGGATCGTGGCGTTGTCGCTGTTGACATCGAAGGTGAAGGCGCCGTTGGCACCGATGGTCAGGCTGCCGAAGGCGTTCGGGTCGGTGACCTGGATGCCATTCTGCTGCGCGTAGGTCGCCAGGATCACGGTGCCGTTGCTGGCGTCGGTACCGGCCGCCACTGCGGTCATGCCGGGGTTGGAGAGTTCGGTCGCCGAACTGATGCCGGTGACGCGCAACTGGGTGCTGGGGCGGTCGATACGGTCGACGTCGGTGTCCACGCCATTGCCGCCAGGCTGGTCGATGTTTCCCGGCCGGCTGGGAAAGAGGATCACGTTGCCGCTGGGGTTGCTTTCCAGGGTCGGGTCATTGGTGGCGCCGGCCTGGGCCACGGCCTGGTCGTCGCTGGCCACGGGGTTGTCGTAGGCGCCGTCGATGGTGATGCGCAGTTCGGCCAGGTCGCTGAGGTTGCCCGCGTCGGTGACCCGGTAGGTGAAGTATTCGAACAACTGGTCTTCGGCGCCAAGGCGCTGCACCGCTGTGTTGTCGTTGTTCACCACATAGGTGTAACTGCCATCGGCATTGATGGTCAGGCTGCCATAGGTGCCGTCGATGACCACCGGCGCGTCGCGGGTGACCTCGACGATGCTACCGCTGGCGCTTTCGCGCAGGGCGCGGATACCGGTGACCGTCCGGGTCTCGCCGAACTGGTCGACATCGCTGTCGTTGGCCAGGACGTTGCCGGTGGCGTCGCTGCCAGGCGTGCCGTTGTCGATGCCCCCGGCTTCGACCGCCTGGCCGACATCGTTCTCTGCCACCGGGGCGTCGTTGGCGCCTTGCAGGGTGATGGTGAGGGTGGCGATGCTGGTGGCGCCCGCCAGGTCGCCGATGGTGTAGGTGAAGACTTCCTGCAGGGTGTTGCCGGAAAGGCGCAAGGCCTGTACCTCGGGGTCGTCGTTGTCGACGATGTAGGTGGTACCGCCGGAGGCGGAAATGATCAGCACGCCATGGGCACCGACGATCTGTATCTCGCCGTCGTCCGGCACCGCCTGTTGCAGACCGCCCTGCAGCCCGGCACTGATCACCTTGATGACATCGTCGTTGGTGGCGATATCGACATCGCTGTCGTTGTTCAGCACGTTGCCGGTGGGGTTGTTGCCGGGCGTCTGGTTGTTCGTGCCACCTGCCTCGATGGCCGTGGCGACATCGGGGAGGGCGATGGGGGTATCGTTCACCGGGTCGATCACCAGCACTACCGAGTCGCTGTCGCTCAGCGCATCCTGCGGGTCCTGCCCGGGGATGCCGTCACCGTCGGCATCGCCCGCGTTGCCATGGTCGTTGGTGACCATGGTCAGGGTTTCGCTGGTACGGGCGCTGTTGAAGTCCTGGTTGCCCTTGTAATAGACCTGCGCCAGCCAGGTGTTGAGCTGTGACAGGGTGCCGGTGAGGGTCAGGCTGCTGCTGGCTCCGCCGGGAGGCGTGTCGTTCGGCCCGGGTGGGGTGGCGGTCTGCCATAGCACGCCGTGCTGGACCGTCAGCGTGACGGACAAGATGCCGCTGCCGGCATCCGGGTCGGTCACGGCCAGGCCGGCCAGGTGCAGCACGGTATCCTCCTGGCCACGTTGCTCGGGGAGGGTATTGATCGGTGCCTCGTTCAGGTGCACGTAACCGGCATCGGCCGTGCCGACGGCGCCCTCGGCCAGGGTGACGCTGACAGCGCCCAGGCCGCTGGCATTGGTGCCGGTGTCGCTGTCGATGCGCACCTGGAAACGGTTGTCGGCCGCGAGCTGGAACGCGGGCGGAACCACGACCAGGTAGTTGCCGGCTGGCAGCAGGGCGAACTGGTAGCGACCGGAGCTGTCGGTCAGGGTGGTGAAGATGCGGTCGTCGGCGCTACCGAAGAGGCCATCGGCACCGGCCCAGGTCAGTTGCACGCTCTGCCCGCCGAGGCCGGGGCCATCGGGGGTGATGCTGTCGGTCGCCGAGTCGGTGTCGTTCCACAGCGTGCCTTGCACCAGGCCCAGGCCGGCGCCTTCGCTGAGGATGTAGTTGTTCAGCCCCGCACCGCCATCCTGCCCGGTGCGCTCGCCGTCGGCGCTGCCGGCACTGCCGGGCAGCGAGCCGCCCCAGCCGCCGGTCTCGAAGCTGCTCGGCAGGCTGGTCCAGGTCAGGACCGCGGCACTGGCGGCGTTATCGGGCACCACGGTGTTGGGGACCGTGACGCGGTAGATCACCTGCACCTGGTCGCCGACCGCCAGGCGATCGAAGTCGACCGACAGGGCGCCGCTGGTGCTGATGCCGATCCCGTCCGGCAGGTTGGCCAGGTCCACCGCCGTGCCATTGATCAGCAGGCTCTGTACCTGGTAGTCGCTGCCATCGGGGAACTGGTCCTGCAGGTGGACGTTGTAGGCCGGCACCTCGCCGTTCTGGGTGAAACGCACGGAGACGGTGGCGGTGGTGCTGTCGACACCGGGCTGGATGTCGATGACCTGCTTGTCCAGGCCGGTGAAGCCGGGTTCCACCACGTGCTCGAAAAGAATGTCGCTCTTGCCGCGATCGACGTCCTGGCCGGGCAGCCCCACATGCTCGAAGGCCTGTATGCCGAGGGCGGCGCCGTTCTGGTTGGCGGCCACGTTGGTGACGCGCACGTTGAATTCGAGGATCACGCCTTCGATGTTGTCGTCGGTGGTCTCGGTGTTGGTGAGGTTGCCCAGGTTGAAGGTCACCGTCTGGCTGCCATCGGCATGGGTGACGATGTTCAGGTTGGTCGAATTGCCATCGAAGATGCCGCTGGGCGCGATGCCGCTGAGGTTGGCATCGAGGGGCTGGGCCACCGCGCTGTTCTGGTCGCCCGGCATCCAGATGCTGCCGCCGCTGACGAGGTCGGCATCGGTGGCAAGGCCATTGAGCGAGTCGGACACCAGGGCGATCAGGATGTTGTTGAGCTCGGCGGGGATGAACGCCAGCCCGGCGTCCAGTTCGATACGGATCTGGTAGTTGGGGTTATCGCCGGTGGGCACCAGTACGGCCACGCGGTAGCGGATCACTTCGCCCACCGCGACATTCTCGCTGATGCCGGCGGTGTTCGTGGTGCCGCTGGTGTCGACCGGTGGCGGGGTGTCCGGCAGCCCCCCGACGTGGGAGATGCGGATGCCATTGCTGACCGGGAACAGCAGGGTGGAGTCCAGGCGGTAGTCGTTCAGCGTGCCGCCGTTGAGCACGCCATCGGCCCCGCTGCGCTCACCGGCGTTGGCCCCATCGAGGCTGCTCCAGCGCACCTGGGCATCATTGGCGAAGGCTGCCTCGCCTGCTGCCGAGGCGTTCACGGTCCCGCGCAGGTGCAGGACGATGCTGCCGCCCTTGGCGATGTCGATGTTGGCACCGGAGGCGCTCAGCAGTTGGCCGCCCTGGATGATAAAGTCCGGGCCGCCGTTGTTGGTAGCGCCCTGGTAGAGGACGCTGGTCAAGCTCACGCCATCGAGCTCGCTGGGCAGGTTGTCGAGGAAGCTGATGTCGTAGGCGTTGTAGTCGTTGGCGCCATTGCCGTTGCGAAGGGTGATGGTGAAGTCGATCACGTCGCCTTCGTCAAAGCCGCCGAAGTCGGGCGTGGTGTCGATGGTCTGGGTGATCTGCAGGGTCGGTTCGCGAAGGGTGACGGTGGGCGCGCCACCGCTGAGGTTGACCTGGCGGTCCACGGCGGTTCCGCCGTTGGCTACGTCGCCGTCGATATCCTGGTAATGCAGGTTGGCGCTGTTCTGCAGCGACCGGTTGGCCTGGTTGCCGATCTCGTTGCTGGCGACCAGGCGCACGCGGATGATGAAGGCGTTGTTGCCGGTGTCGTTGTCGGCGCTGGTGGCGAACACGCTGAAGGTGAAGCGCGCATCGACGCCATCGGCGCCCAGGGTCCCACCGACCCCACTGATGCCGCTGATGACCACGTTGCCGGCGAAGTCCTGGCTCAGGCTGCCACCGCTTGCAGCCGCCGTGAGGATCTGCAGGTAGCCCAGGTTGTCGTTGAACGTGGTGTCCAGGCGCATGCCCGGGGGGATCAGGTCGTCGATGCTGAGGTTGTGCGTGCTGCCCTCCGGCAGCCGGACGATGATGTCGTAGAGCATGCTCTCGCCGACCACCAGGTCGCTGCCGCTGGTATGGCTGGCGCTGGAGTCGCCGTTGTCCAGGCTGCCGCCCGCGAAGGTCTTGCTGATCACCGGTGCGGCCACCTGCTGGTTGGCGATTTCGCTCAGGTCCACGGGGGTGAAGTCGGTGCCGCCCTCGACGCTGGCATAGTTGCTCAGCGTAGCCGTGCTGCTCAGGGTGCGGCTGGCGGCGACATTGGCGTTGACGGTGACGTCGTAGGTGATGACGACGATGTTCTGGCCACTGCTGTCGGCGGTCGTGCCCGTGCGCCCGGGCAGCAAGGTGGGCTGGGCATCGGCATCGAGGAAGGTGATCTGGTTGCCAGTGACGCTGTAGTCCACGCCCAGGCGCAACAGAGTGCCGTCGCCTCGGTAGATCTGCAGGTTGGCGGCCGCCAGGCTGCCGCCGACGAAGGCCAGGTCAGGGGGGAGGGTAATGCGGGTCACCACGTCGTAGGCGCCGCCGCCACCGCTGTTTTCGATGGCCGTGGCCAGGCGCAGCAGGTCACCGCCATCGATCCCGCTGACATTGCCATCGATGGCCGACAGGTCGCTGAGGGTGCCGGTGAAGGGTAGGCCGCTGCTGCCGGGCGGGGCCCAGCTGCCGCTGGTGCCGGTGACCGTACCGTTGCTGCTGGAGACCACGCCGTGGCGGATGTCCAGCACTGGTTCAGCGACCGAGACCACCACGGCCACGTCCGAGCTCAGCAGGGGCGTCTTGTCGAGGGTGGTGGTCTGGCTGGACTGGGCCAGCACATCCAGCGAGCGCTGGTCGGCGAAGGGCTGGTCGCCTACGCGCAGGGTGAAGGTCAGCTCGATGCGCCCACCGACGATCTGGTCGATGGCGTACTCACCGAAGTCGAACACCACCGAGTTGCCGGGTCCGCTGGACACCGTGACCGCCCGCGACGGGGCGCTGTCGCCAGGGCCGAAGCTCCACTGGCCGACACCATTGCCGATGCTCCAGGTCAGGCCACTGACATCCAGTAGCGGCAGGGGCAGGTAGGCCGTGAGCTGGAAGTTCTCGTAGTCGCCGGTGACCAGGTCGTAGGACAGCTGGAAGGTCACCAGGTCGCCGGGGCGTATCTCGCCGTTGCTCGGTGGTGTGGTGCCGTTGACACGCAAGATATCGATATCGACCTGGCTGGTGGGCACCGTGCTGAGGCTACTGGAGCCGTCGCTCTGGTCGCTGCCCTGGTTCACCGCATCGAGCAGCACGGTAGCGGTCAGGGTGGCGTCGTTGCCGACGCTGTCGCCCTCGTTGATGTCAGGGTGTGGCGGGTGGTTGCCGACATAGGCCTGGCTGATCAGCGTGTTGTAGCTGATCACCGCGGTGGTGGCCGCGGTACGGGTGGTGTCGAAGGCCAGGTCGCCGAACAGGGCGCCGAAGGTATCGGAGGCCCGGCGCAGGGACTCGGCGATGTCGATCACCAGCGTGGTGGTGCCATCGGCGTTCGTCGTCTGGGTGTAGACGAGCTCGATTGTGCCACTGGCACCGTCCTGGCTCACCGTCATGGTCAGTGGGCCGCTGATCACCTGGCCGTCAGCGACGGTGTCGACGATGCTGAACTGACCGTTCTGCAGGATGTTGCTGCCGAAGGCGAAATAGTCAGACAGCGCCACGTCGAGCACATAGCGCAGGGTATCGCCCGGGCTCAGGCCGGTGGTGCCGGTGTCGGTCTGCAGCACCGCGTGCTTTTGCAGGGTGATGGACTTGGCGACGAACTGGGCACCGCTGCCGTCGCCGGTGGCGGTGAAGTCCACCTCGGTGGCCGGTGGCGTGATATCGCGAGGGTCCAGCGGGGTCCATTCCCCGGTGGCGGTGGGGGTACCGAAGTTGATGGTCACCGGGTTGCCGGTGTTCGGGTCGAGTACCGCAGTGCCCGCGCCGCCAATCTCGGGGACATAGAAGGTCACCGTGGACGTGGCGGGTACGCTGAGGGTGGCGTAGGTGACGCTGTAGGAGGTGATGAATACGCTATCGCTGTCGATCGCCGCGGCGATCAACGTCGGGTTGGTCAGCACGGTGCCGTTGCGCAAGGTGATGGAGGTCAGGGTTCCGCCTGGTCCGGGGGTGATCGCCGTGACCTGCACCTGGTCCGGTATGTCCTGGGTGACGACCACGTCATGCAGGGTCTGGCCGTTCGCTGGGGTGACGGTGACGGTCTGGTCGTGGGTGAAATTGGGGCCGGTGGCGGTTTCGCCTTCGGTCATGTCCAGGTTCTGGGTCAGTTCCACCAGGGTGGGGTTGACCACCAGGGCATGCAGGGCGGCCTCCACCAGGCTGGGGTCGACGGTGGGGTTGTTCAGCGAGTCGTTGCCGTACTCGAAGCCTGCACGGGCATTGATGGTCAGGGTAGGGCTGCCATTGGTGTTGCTGGTGTCGGCCAGGTCGCTCAGGCGCGCAGTGACCTGCAGGGTGATGTCCGGCTGGTCCTGGGACACGCTGGCATAAGGAATTTGCAGAACCACGAGCTGGTCGCCCGGGCGCATGCCCACGCTGGCGGCGCTGATCACCAGAGGTTGGCCGTCGGCGCCCTTGGCCAGCGGGTGGGTGGCGTTGCCGGCGGCGTCGAAGGTGATCACATGGCTGTTGATCGCCTGGCCCAGGTACGTGGCCCCGACGAAGCTGATGCCGTCGTCACCGTCCTTGCCGGTGCTCGGCAGGAACAGATCGACATAGGGGGCGTAGCCGACCTGGCTGGCGGCATTGCGCAGGCTCACCTCGAAGGTGAAGGTATCGCCGATCAGCACGTCGCTGCCGGGCATGCTGATGCTGGTTGTCGGCGCGGCATCGGCCAGCAGGCCCTGGAACTGCTCCAGGCTGGTGACGGAAAGGGCGATGCGCTTGTCGATGTCGCCGTTGCGCACCTCCAGCGCCCAGTCGCCACCTGCGGCGCGGCTGCCGGTGGCATTGCTGGAGGCACCGACGTCGGCGCCGGTCCACTGCGCCAGGCGATCCACCAGGGCCTGGCCGGCAGCGCCGGCACCGATGTCGCAGCCATAGAGCTGGATGTCGGCACCGGTGTTGAGCGTTGCCTGCCACTGGCCAAGGGTGCTGCCGAACGGGTCGAGGTTGGCGGCGCTGAAGGTCTGGTTGCCCAGGGTGAACTGCCCGGACGCGCCGTGGGAGAACACCTGGATCGAGTCGACCTTGCCCAGTTGGGCAAGCGCCGCACTGATGGCCGCCAGGGCATCCTGGCCGCTGTCGACCACCAGGGTGACGGTACCGGCGCCAAGGCCGGCGGTCAGTTGCTCGCGGTTTTCCACGCGGCTGTCGAGCACCACCAGGGTCTGCGCCGGGGCCGCTGCCTGGCCATTGGTCGCCCGCTGGCCGGCGGGCGCCGGGGTGGCGTCCACCTGCGGGGTGTCGCCGCTGTCATGGTGCTGCTGGTCGGCAGCGGCGCTTGCAGCGGCGCCATCGAACAGGATCCTGGGCTCCAGGGCCAAGACCTGGCTGTGCGGGCGGAAGACCTTTGCGTTGCGTCCAATGTCCATTTCGTAACCCATCCAGAAAGAAGGGGCGGCCTGTGCCGATGGCGAGCCCCAGGTGCTTCGGCCAGATCAGTGTTCGCTCGAGCGGGGCTCGGCCAGCTCGGCAGCCGGCGGGGTGGCGACAGTCGGCGGGGCGACCGGCGTCTGCCCCACCCAGGAATTGAACAGTTCATAGCCGACAGCCAGGACCACGGGGCCGATGAACAGCCCGATGAAGCCGTTGCTGATCATGCCGCCCAGGGCGCCGATCAATACCACGGGCATGGGCACGGAAACGCCGCGGCCGAGCATCAAGGGCTTGAGCACGTTATCCGACAGCCCCGCCGCGATGGTCCAGACGGTGAAGATGATGGTCGCGGCGCTGACCCCATCCTGGCTGATCACATAGATGACGATGGGCAGGGTGACCAGCAGCACCGGCAGTTGCATGATGCCGAGCAACAGCACCAGCAAGGCCAGCAGCCCGGCACCAGGGACGCCCATCACCACCAGGCCGACACCGACCAGCAGCATCTGGATGAACGCGATCCCGACCACGCCCTGGGCCACTGCACGGATGGTGGCGGCGCACAGGCTGGCCAGCTCGGCGCCGCGCTCGGGGGTGAACACCCGCTGGGAGATGGCCACGGCCCTGCGGGCGCTGTGCTCGCTGTTGGCCAGGAACAGGCCGGCGATGATCAGTGCCAGGACGAACACCAGGACCCCGCTGCCGACGCCGGCCAGCTTGAGCAGGACCAGGCGGCTCAGGTCCTTCAGGTGCGGGGCGGCTTGCTGGAAGGCCCACGACAGGTCCTCGGAGGCGTGCAACCAGATGCGAAACAGCGGCTCACCGATCAGTGGCCACGCCTGCACGCTCTCATTGGGTGGCGGGATGGCGAGGTTCCATTCGTGGACCGAGCGCAGGGCGGCCTGCACCGAGCTGGCCATGGATTCGCCGAGAAAACCCAAGGGGACCATGAGACACAGCAGGATCAGCAGTACCACCAGGATCGCGGCCTTGCCCAGGGAAACACCAAGCAGCCTGGCGAGGCGGGCATTGAGCGGGCTCAGCGTGACCGCCAGGATCACGGCCCAGAGCATGACGCTCAGGAAGGGGTGGAAGATCTGGTAGCAGAACACCGCCAGGACGACGATCAGGCCCGCCCGTATCAACACATCCAGGAGTTCCTTCGGGCTGGTGGTGCCGGTGTTTTTTTCGCTTGCCATGGTCCGCTTGGGTCCTGTGCCGGTCCGCTTGACGCTCCTAGTCTGGATCATGCGGGCACAGTGTTCTTTTTCGATGTTTTCCGATCGCGACAGGTTGTACGTGGCATATTGCAACCAAACCTTGCCCGGGCACATGCAACAAAACGTAACTCACTGATTGTGCGGGCTTTGGGGTAGCGCGAACGAGGGGCTGGCCCTGGCCATACAGCGGTGGTGTCAGGGCCGTTCGCGGGCAAGCCCGCTCCCACAGGGGCCTTGTGTCAACCGTATGTTCTCTGTGCGACAGCGCGGCCGAAGGGCTGCATGACGCATGGTGGGCGAACGCCGCTGGCCCCTGTGGGAGCCGGCTTGCCGGCGATGGAGCGCGCAGCGGCCCCAGATGGCAGCAGGGCGGCACGAGAACGGCAGGCCAACATTGTCGCGTATTGGATATAGCCAGAATGCCAATGAGCGAAATTTGACTACGCTAGAGCCCATTCGATCGGTAAAACGCGAAGCAGATCACTGAGGGACGGGGAGCGTGGGGATGAGGTGCTGGACCAGCATGAGGTCGCTGCTGTTGCTCGGTGCGTTGTTGTCGATGTTCATTACCGTCCTGCCCCTTGCCGCTGCCGACGACGCGGTTTCGGTGGAAGGTGCGCCGGGGCAGCCTGCCGACTTGAAGATCGCCAACCGGTCGATCATGACCTTTCACGCCTCCTTGCTGGGCGAGACACCTGCCGCCCGGGCCAGACGGGCCGCCGCGGTGATCGAGGAGGCGTTGCAGAGCGCCGACGACGCGCTGCCAGTGCGCGTGGAGCCCATCTTGCACAGCTACCTGGTCCTGCTGGGGGATCGGCGGGCATTTATCGTCGCCCCCCTGGATGTAGCCGGGGACGGCGGGGTGCGCGAAGCCGCCGAGCAGGCCGCGCGGAACCTGCGCACCGTGGTGGCGGAAACCGGCCAGGCGCGTAGCCTGCATTTCCTGCTGGTCGCCGCGGGCTATTCAGTGCTGGCGACCTTCCTCTACCTGTTGCTGCTCAAGGGCACTCGTGCCCTGCGGCGCAAGCTGTTGGGCCTGCTGCCACCGCTGATGGGCAAGCATTCGCAGATGTTCCGGGTCGGGCGCATGCCGTTGTTCGACCTGCAGAACCTCTACTACCTGGTCGACCGCCTGCTGTGGCTGCTGTACTGGCTGCTGTTGCTGCTGTTCAGCTACCAGTGGATGAGCTTCGTGCTGTCGCAGTTCCCCTATACCCGGCCATGGGGCGAAAGCCTCAATGTGTACCTGTTGCAACTGGTCCGCTATCTGCTCACCGGCATGCTCGACGCGATTCCGGGAATCGCCGTGGCGGTGGCGATCTTCTTCATCGCCCGCGGCGCCAGCGGCTTCTGCAAGCGTGCCCTGCAGCGCATGTCGCGCCCCGGCACGATCCGCTGGTTGACGGCCGAGACCCTGCAACCCACCACCCGCCTGGTGTCGCTGGCCATCTGGCTGTTCGCGCTGGTCATGGCCTACCCGTACCTGCCGGGATCGGACAGCGATGCGTTCAAGGGGGTGTCGGTGCTGCTGGGGCTGATGATCTCGCTGGGCGCTACCAGCGTGGTCGGCCAGGGGGTCGCCGGCCTGATCCTGACCTACACCCGTACCCTGCGGGCGGGAGAGTTCGTGCGCGTGGGCGACTACGAGGGCACGGTGATGCAGGTGGGCATGTTCACCACCACCATTCGCACCGGCCTGGGCGAGGTGCTGACGCTGCCCAACTCGATGATCACAGGCTCGGTCACCAAGAATTACTCACGCATCGTCCAGGGCCAGGGCTATGTCGTCGATACCGTGGTCACCATCGGCTACGACACACCCTGGCGTCAGGTTCACGCCATGCTGATCGAAGCCGCGCGGCGCACCCACGGGATTCTCGAGCAGCCCGCGCCGCAGGTGTTCCAGACGGCGCTCAGCGACTTCTATCCTGAGTACCGCCTGGTCGCCCAGGCGGTCCCCAGCGAGCCTCGGCCACGCGCCGAGTTGCTGAGCATGCTGCATGCCAATATCCAGGACGTGTTCAACGAGTATGGGGTGCAGATCATGTCGCCTCACTACCTGGCGGATCCGCCAGAGGCCAAGTGCGTCCCCAGGGAGCGCTGGCACATGGCGCCGGCAGCGCCGGAGCAGGATGAATGACGCCTCGAACGCCATGCCGTACCGATTCATCACCCTCATCCCAGCATGAGTAAGGAAACCGTGTGTATTGTCGTCCCCTGATCGTGTCGTTGTGCCTGCTGATGTTCGCCCCCATCGCCAGCTGGGCGCAGCAGGCCGGGAAGTCGCCGGCCCAGGCGAAGGAAGCCGAGGGCTACGCCGAAGCCTCCAGTTGCCAGGGCTGCCACCAGGTGCAGGCGGGGCAATGGAAGGACTCGGACCATGCCTGGGCCATGCGTGTCGCCAATGCCGACAGCGTCCTGGGAGCCTTCGATGGGCGTACCTTCGACGATGCTGGGGTCCAGGCACGTTTTCACCGCAAGGGCGGCCGCTACTTCGTCCACACGGAAGGCGCCGACGGCAAGCCTGCGGATTTCCAGGTGCGCTACACGTTTGGCTACTACCCGTTACAACAGTACCTGGTGGAGTTCCCCGGAGGGCGGTTGCAGGCGCTGACCATCGCGTGGGATAGCCGCACACGGGAGGAGGGCGGCCAGCGTTGGTTCTCCCTGTACCCCGGGCAGCGTTTCGCGCCCGATGATGCCCTGCACTGGACCGGACGCTACCAGAACTGGAACGCCATGTGCGCCGACTGCCACTCGACCCGCCTGCTCAAGCACTACGACGACCAGCACGACAGCTACGCCACCACCTGGCAGGAACAGACCGTCGGCTGCCAGGGCTGCCATGGCCCGGCGCAGGCCCATGTGGACTGGGCCAAGCAGGCCAAGGGCGAAGGCAAGGCCTCTGCCTCGGCCGCACAGATGGGCTTGAAGGTCGATTTCAAGGCCCTGGACAACAAGGGGTTGGTCGAGCAATGCGCCTTCTGCCACAGCCGCCGGCAATCCCTGGGTATGGGCCAGCAGCCCGGCAAACCGCAACTCGATGCCTCGCTACCGGCCACCTTGCGTGAGGGCATGTACCACGCCGACGGCCAGATCGATGGCGAGGTGTACGTCTACGGCTCGTTCTCCCAGAGCAAGATGTTCGCCGCCGGGGTGGGTTGCACCGATTGTCACGACCCGCACACCACCCGGGTGAAGATCCAGGGCAATGGACTTTGCCAGCAATGCCACAACCCCCATCCGCCCATCAGCCGCTTCCCCAGCCTGCAAGGCAAGGACTACGACAGCCCGGAGCATCACCATCATGCCCAGGGCTCGGCCGGTGCGCAGTGCGTGAACTGCCACATGCCGAGCAAGACCTACATGGTCGTCGACCCCCGGCGCGACCACAGTTTGCGGGTGCCGCGGCCAGACCTTGCGGACAAGTCCGCCAGCCCGGATGCCTGCACGGCGTGCCACACCGACAAGCAACCCGCCTGGGCGGCCACGGCGATCCAGGACTGGTTCGGCACGCCCCAGCGTCCGTCCCATTACGGCGAGACATTCCATGCCGTGCGCAGCGGCCAGGGCGATCGGTTGAGCCTGCTGACCGCGATCATCGCCGATATCGGCAAGCCCCCGATCGTTCGGGCCACCGCCGCTCAACAACTGACCGAGCTCGGCGCCCCGGCCATCACACCGTTGAGCTGGGCGCTCAACTCCAAGGAAGGGGTGGTACGCGCCTACGCCGCCGCCGGCTTCGCCCGTGTACCTGAACAATCGCGCATCCAGCGATTGCTGCCATTGCTGGACGACCCTCTGCTGGCCGTGCGTGACGAGGCCCTGCGCGCCTTGGCCGACGTGCAACCGCAAGCACTTGCAGCCGAGCGCCGGGAGGCGTTCAAGGCGCAGTTGGCCGACTATGAGCGGCGTTTGCGCGACAACGCCGACCTGCCCGGCGGCAGGCTCAACCTGGCGGTGCTGCTGCAACGCCTCGGGCGGCAGCCGGAAGCCATCGAGCAATACCGCCAGGCCCTGCGCCTGGATGCGCATTTCTCTCCCGCCCGGGTCAACCTGGTGACGCTGTACAGCGGTGCAGGTCAGCTCGACGAGGCGCAGGTGCTGCTGCGCGAAGGCCTTGCGCTGAAGGACATGCCGGCCAGCGACCACGGGAACCTCGCCTACATGCTGGCCTTGCTGCTGGTCGAGCAGGGCAAGGCCGACGAAGGCCTGGAGTGGCTGGGCGTGGCCGCCCGGGAGATGCCCGGCAATGCCCGAGTGCACTACAACCAGGGGTTGCTGTTGGCCCAGATGAACCGGCGTGACGAGGCGTTGCAGACGCTGCGCAAAGGCCTGGAGGGCTCGCCCGAAGACCCAGACCTGCTCTATGCGCTGGTTTACCTGCATGCGACGGCCGGCGAGGCGAGCCTGGCCGAACAGTATGCGCAGCGCATGCGCGCGGTGGCTCCGGACGATCCTCGTTTGCCTCCGGCGCGACAGTGACTCGAGGGCGCCCAGGGTGTTCTTTACACGACACGCCCTGGGTGACTTTTCGATGGCGAACAATGACCTGTGAGCTAGAGTTACCACGCATCTTCATCTGCACCGTGGCATGGGCAGTGTGCCGGTTGGTTTCGGCAGGTCGCTGGCAGGGAAGTCGGTTCACCGGGTGATTGACGCAACTCAAGGACAACGACGCATGAGCATTCGTGATGAGATCGCCGGCCTGCAGGCCCAGGTCGGGCTTCAGGTCCTCGGCCAGGAGCAGACCATTGGCCATATCATGCTGGGCCTTCTGGCCAATGGTCATGTACTGCTGGAGAGCCTGCCCGGCCTGGCCAAGACCCGTACGGTCAAGGCCCTGGCCACCCACCTGGATGCGCGCATGAGCCGTATCCAGTTCACCCCCGACCTGCTGCCCTCGGACATCACCGGCGGCGAGATCCTGCAGCAGACCGAGGCCGGCAACCAGCTCAGGTTCCAGCCAGGCCCGCTGTTCGGCAACGTGATCCTGGCCGACGAGATCAACCGGGCGCCGGCCAAGGTCCAGGCGGCGCTGCTGGAGGCCATGGAAGAGCGGCAGATCACCGTGTCCGGGCAGACCCACGCGATGCCGGGGCTGTTCATGGTCCTGGCGACGCAGAACCCCATCGAGCAAGAGGGGACTTACCCACTGCCCGAGGCGCAGATGGACCGCTTCCTGATGAAACTGCTCATCGACTACCCGAAGGTCGAGGATGAAGCCCACGTCCTGCGTCTGGTCCGCAGCGAAGACCAGCGCCAGCAGGCCGGGGTCGGCGGCGAGCCGGCAGCGCCCATGGCGCAGGAGACGATCTTCGCGGCACGGCGTGAAGTCGGTTCGGTGCACGTATCCGAGGCGATCGACCGCTACCTGGTCGACCTGATCAACGCGACCCGCCACCCGGCCGACTACGACGCCGACCTGCAGCGCTGGATCAAGGTCGGCGCCAGCCCGCGCGGCGGTATCGGCCTGGACCGCGTCGCCCGGGCCCACGCCTGGTTGTCCGGCAGCGACTATGTGACGCCCGACGATGTGCGCTCGGTGCTGCACCCGGTACTGCGCCACCGCTTGCTGCTGTCGTATGACGCCGTGGCCGATGGTGTCAGCGCCGACCAGGTGCTGGACCGTCTGCTCGACACTGTTGCAATCCCTGCCTGAAGGGGAGGTCGCCATGCCCGTTGTCGCCGACGGCGCGGTCTACGCCTCGCTGGAGCAATTGATGCTGCTGGAGCACCGCGTGCGCGGCTTGAGCTTCCTGTCGCGCCAGCCATTGTCCAGCGTGCTCTCCGGCAACCATGCCGCACGCTTGCGTGGCCGTGGGCTGAGTTTCGACGAGCTGCGCCAGTACACGCCCGGCGACGACCTGCGCCACCTCGACTGGCGCGCCTCGTTGCGCTACAGCAAGCCGTTCGTGCGCAGCTACACCGAGGAGCGCGACCGCCCGACGCTGGTGCTGGTGGACCAGCGCATGAGCATGTATTTCGGCTCGCAGCGTGTGTTCAAATCGGTCACCGCCGCCGAACTGGGGGCGATCGGTGCCTGGATGGCCCTTCACGCAGGCGATCGGGTCGGGGGCCTGGTGTTCGGCGACAAGGACATCGAGTCGATCCGGCCATTGCGCAGCCGGGCCCGGGTCGAGGCCCTGTGCGCGGCGATCGTCCGGCATAACCACAGGCTTCATGCCATGCAGGCCGACGACGAGCAAGCGGGCCAGCTCGACCGGGTATTGCGCCACTGCCTGGGCATCGCAGGGCATGACCATCTGATCGTCATCATCAGCGATTTTGCCGGCGTGACGGAGCAGACCTTGCAGTTGCTGCGCCAACTGGCCGCTCATAACGACGTGCTGGCCCTGCAGGTGTTCGATCCCATTGCCTTGCAGGTGCCAGACCGTGGACGGTTGACCGTGACCCAAGGCCAGGTACAGGTCGAGCTGGAGATAGAGCGTCGCCAGGTCAACCGGCCGCTGGGCGATTTTCTCGCCGGGCGGCTGAAGGATGTCGCCACGCTGCTGCGGCGCAGCCAGGTGCCGTTGATGATGTTCAGCACCGGGCGCGACAGCCTCGAGCAGCTGCGCGCTGAACTGGGACGGCTGACGGCGGTGGCACGATGACCAAGGTGGCCGCGCCGAACATCGACCAGTTGCGCGAATTGGCCTTGCCGCCAATGCCCGTCAGCTACTGGCCGCAGACCTGGGGTTGGCTGGCCGTGTTGCTGGTCCTGCTGGCGATCGCCGCAGGGTTGGTCACTTGGCGCTACCTGCGCTGGCGCCGCAACCTCTATCGCCGCGAGGCGCTGGCGCGCCTGGAGGTGCTGGTGCAGACGTCGAACGATCCCTTGCAACGCCTGGCGGCACTGCGCGAGGTCCCGCAGTTGCTCAAGCGCGTGGCCCTGTCGATGCCCGCGCCGGAGGCCGTGGCCACGCTGCGTGGGCAAGACTGGCAGGCATTCTTGCAGCGCCACAGCCGCGCACCGCTGCCAGAGTGGTTCGCCGAACGCCTGGCGCTGCTGGCCTATGCGCCAGCCGAGCGGGTACTGGCTTTGCCTGAGGCGGATCTCCAGGCCTTGCTGGCGACCTCCCGACACTGGATCGAGGTGCACCGTGTGGCAGCTTGACTACCCCTGGTTGCTGCTGTTGCTGCCGTTGCCCTGGCTGGCCCGCCGTTACCTGGGCACCTACCGGGAATCACGCAGCGCCCTGCGGGTACCGTTCTTCGCCGCCATGAGCCGGGCCGTGGGCCAGGAACCCGGCAGTGCCCGTGCCGAGGGCGATCGCTGGCAACTGCCGTTGAACCTGCTAGTCTGGGGCCTGGTGCTGCTGGCCTGCGCACGGCCGGTACTGGTGGAAAAACCCATCGAGCGCGAGCTGCCAGTGCGCGACCTGATGCTGGCGATCGACATTTCCCAGTCCATGGCCACCACCGACTACGACGACCCTTCCGGGCAACGGGTGGACCGCCTGCAGGCCGTCAAAGGGGTGGTACGCGCGTTCATCGACCGGCGCAAGGACGACCGTATCGGCCTGATCGTGTTCGGCACCGCGGCCTATCCGCAGGCGCCGCTGACGCTGGACCATGCCAGCCTGGGCATCCTGCTCGACGAAGTCGGCATCGGCATGGCCGGGCCGAACACCGCCCTGGGCGACGCCATCGGCCTGACCATCAAGTTGCTGGACAAGGCCAAGGAACAAGAAAAGGTGTTGATCGTGCTGACCGATGGCAACGACACCGGTAGCGCGATCACGCCCGACCATGCCGCGCGCATGGCTCGGGAGCGCGGCATCGTGGTGCACACCATAGGCATCGGCGACCCCGAGGCCAGCGGCGAGGCCAAGGTCGACCTGCAGGCCCTCCAGGCCATCGCCCAGCAGACAGGCGGGCGTTTTTTCCATGCCGGTGACCGTGCCGCGTTGCAGGAGGTCTATGCCACCCTCGACCGGATCACGCCCCATCGGGTCAAGACCTTCAGCCACCAGCCCAGGCGCGAGCTGTTCTGCTGGCCACTGGGCGCGGCGCTGCTGGCATTGTTGCTCGGCCATGGTATGGCGGCCCTGGCCACGGCACGCCGTGCAGGCAAAGGGCAAGCCACGGAGCGCTGACATGGATATCGACCTGAGCGCCTTTCATTTCCTTCGCCCCTTGTGGCTGTCGACCATCGTCGCGGGCCTGCTTTTGCCCTGGTTATGGACGCGCCGGCATGACCTGTTGCGGCGCCTGGACGGCATCATCGCGCCACACCTGGTCGAGCACCTGGTCATCACCCCCGAGGACAATCAGCGCCTGCGCCCGGTTCATCTGCTGGGCGCGATGCTGGTACTGGGGGGCATCGCCATGGCCGGGCCGACCTGGGAACAGGACACGCCGGCGTTCCTGGACAACAAGGCACCGCTGATCCTGGCCCTGGACCTGTCGCCCTCGATGGACGCCGACGATGTCCCGCCTTCGCGGTTGGCCGCGGCCCGCCACACGCTGCACGACCTCATCCAGCGCCGTGGCGGCAGCCGTACGGCGCTGATCGCCTATGCCGGCAGTGCCCATCTCGTGCTGCCCCCCACCGACGACCCGGCATTGCTCGACAGCTTCCTCCAGGCATTGTCCACCGCGCTCATCGACAGCCCCGGGAAGGACGCGCTCGGCGCGGTGCGACTGGCCAAGGGCCTGCTGGCCGCCGAGGGCTCCCCCGGCACCCTGGTGTTGGTCAGCGACGGCGCCGACGCCGGTCAATTCGAAGCCATCGGCACGCAACTGCGCGGCAGCGACCTGCAGGTGCTGGTGCTGGCGGTAGGCAGCCGGGACGTTGACGTCCTGCTGGATGCCAAGGGCCAGCCGCGTACCGATGGCAGCGGCCGAACGTTGCACGCACGCTTCGATGCCGAAGGGCTCAAGGGCCTCGCCGATGCCGCCGATGCCCCTTTGGGCAGCCTCACGCTGGACGACGATGACCTCGACTGGATCGAGCTGCATGCCCAGCGGCACTTCCAGGCGGCCCAGGCTGACGACCAGCCGTTGCACTGGAAGGACGCAGGCTACTGGCTGTGCTGGCCCTTGCTGGTGCTGGCGTTGCTCGGCCTGCGCCGGGGCTGGCGGGTGCATTGGCTGGGCGCCTGGCTACTCGCACTGTCTGTCGGCTATGCCCCGCAGCCGGTCCAGGCCGGCGCCTTGGCCGATGCCTTCTTCACCCCCGACCAACAAGGGCGCTGGGCATTCGAGCATGAGCATTACCCGCAGGCGGCGCAGCACTTTGCCGACCCTTACTGGAAGGGCGTGGCGGCTTACCGTGCGGCGGATTTCGACGCAGCCCTGGGCAGCTTCGCGCAACTGGACACGGCGGCCGCGTACTTCTACCAGGGCAATGCCTATGTGCGCCTTTCGAAGTTCGAGCAGGCCATCGCCGCCTACCAGCAAGCCCTGCGGCGCCAGGCGGCATTCCCCGAGGCCAGTGCCAACCTGGCCCTGGCCCAGGCCTTGCTGAAGGACCGCGAGGCCCAGCAGGAAGCGGGGCCGCCAGATGAAAAGGCCGACCAGGTGAAGTTCGACAACACCTCCGGCAAAGGCAAGGACGTCCAGCGCCCGGCAGGGCAGGCGAGTTCCGACCAGGCCTGGCTGGACAATCTGACCACCTCGCCCGCGCAATTTCTCAAGCGCAAGTTCCTGCTGCAGGATGCCGCTCGCCAGCAGGCCTCGGAGGCCACGCCATGAAACGCCTGTTGCTGCTGTTGCTGCTACCCCTGCTGGCGCAGGCGGCCGAACCCGAGGTGCGCGTGCGCAGCCAACTGCTGCCGGCCGAGGGTGTACTGGTCGGTGGCACCCTGACCTTGCAGGTCGACCTGCTGGTGGACACCTGGTTCGACGCCGCGCCGAACCTGCCGCCCCTGAAGCTGGAAGGCGCAGTGGTGTCCGCCCCCAGCAGCGAAGGCGCCCACCTGAACGAAAGGATCGACGGCAAGGCATTCTTCGGCTTGCGCCTGAGTTACCAGATCACGCCGCAACAGGCCAAGGCCTTCGACATCCCGGCCTTGGCCATCGAAGTCAGGCCGGGGCAGGGCAGTGGCCCCGTGAAGGTGTACAGCCAGGCCCAGCACTTCGTCGCCCGGCAGCCTGCCGGCGGCGGCCAGGGGCAGCATCTGGTGGCCCGGCAGGTGCGTTTCACCCAGCAGGTGGAGTACGCCCACCAGCCGCTACGGGTCGGCGACAGCGTCACCCGACGAGTGCAGGTGCAGGCCGAGGACGCCCAGGCCATGCTGATCCCCGCACCGACCTTCGCCGACATCGAGGGGCTGCGGCGTTACCTGCAGACGCCGGTTGTCGCCCCGCTGAGCGATGGCCGTGGAGGCGTCAGCGGCGGTCGTCGCGACGACGCCGTGACCTATGTAGTGACCGAGGCGGGGCACTATCGCTTGCCCGCCATCGAGCTGAAATGGTGGGACGCCGAGAGCGGCGAAGCCCGCACGGCAACGCTGCCGGCCCTGGAGCTGGAGGCATCCGGGCCGGCGGCCTACCAGGCGCCGTTTTCAATCCGCGACGATTTGCGCGCCCTCGGCCAGGGCGCCCGGGTACAGGTGGCCGGCCATTGGCTGCTCATCGTTACCGCAGCGCTGGTGGTGGGGGTGATAGGGTACCTGGGGCGGGGTTGGAGCCAAATGCCAAGGGACGCCTGGAGGCGCTGGCGCGCGCGGCGCAGGCAGGCCTGGCTCGCCTCGGCCGCCTACGCCTGGCGGCAGGTGCCGGGCCAGCTCGCCCTGCAACCGCCGCAGTTGGGCGCGCTGTACCTGTGGCTCAGGCGCGCGACGGGTTGTCGTGAAATGAGTACGGGCCTGGGCGCACTTCCCGTTGCTGTCAGTAAATGTTTGCTAGCGTTTCTGAGGGCGCGCTATGGCGTTTCGCCTCAGGACACGGCGACGGCAAGCCAACTGATGGAGACGTTACCAGCGCTGCGACGTGCGGTCGACGAGCACACCCGGCCCGCGTCACCCCGACACGGCCTGAAGAGGCTCAACCCCTGACTTCGGCCCATTGCCTGCATTCATCAAGGAAGTCATATGCATCTGAACGCTGTTTCCCGCCCAGGGCGCTGGTTGTTCACGCTGCTGCTGATCCTGCCGTTGCTGGCCCAGGCAGCGGATGCCTTGCCCTCCTGGAACGCCAGTGCATCCCGTGATGCGATCGTGGCCTTCGTCGAGGCGGTGACCGACGAGAAGGGCAAGGACTACGTGCCAGTGGCCGAGCGAATCGCCGTGTTCGACAATGACGGCACCTTGTGGAGCGAGCAGCCGATGTATTTCCAGGTGCTGTTCGCCCTGGCCGAGGTCAAGCGCCTGGCGCCGCAGCACCCGGAATGGAAAACCCAGCAACCGTTCAAGGCCGTGCTGGAGGATGACCAGAAGACCCTGGCGGCCAGTGGCATGCAAGGCCTGATGCAGATCGTCACGGCCACCCATACCGGCATCAGCACCGACACCTTCAGCCAGAACGCCCGCCGCTGGCTGGCCAGCAGCAAGCACCCGCGCAGCCAAAAACCCTACACCGAGATGGTCTTCCAGCCCATGTTGGAGTTGCTGGCGTACCTGCGCGCCAATGGCTTCAAGACCTACATCGTCTCTGGTGGCGAAGTGGCCTTCATGCGCACCTTCGCCGAAGAGGTCTACGGCATTCCCCCTGAGCAGGTGATCGGGACCACCTTCGCCACACGCTTCCAGGATCAGGATGGGACGTTGTCGATCCAGCGCCTGGCCCAGCTCACCCACAACGACGACGGCCCCGGCAAGCCGGAGAGCATCGAGGCCTACATCGGTCGTCGGCCGATCCTGGCGTTCGGCAACTCCGACGGCGACCTGCAGATGCTGCAATGGACCATGGCCGGGAAGGGACGGCGCCTGGCGGGCCTCGTACACCATACCGACGCCCAGCGGGAGTGGGCCTACGACCGGCAGAGCCAGGTCGGTCGGCTGGACAAGGCGCTTGACCAAGCCCGGGACAAGGGCTGGGTGATCGTGGACATGGCCAAGGCGTGGAAACGGGTCTACCCCTTCGACCAGGACGCGAGCCAACACTGAATAGATAGCCACAGGGAGTGCTGCGAGAGGTCCGTGCAGGCGTCGTCTCTCGATGCACAGGCAGTCGTGGATACGACAAGCAACCAGAACGGAGAAGCACCAATGAAACGCACAGGAAGGTGGTTATCGCAGTTCGCACTGGCGGCGACGGCGATAGTGGGATGCTCGATGGCCACGGCCGCGGACAAGCCGAACATCCTGGTGATATTCGGCGATGACATCGGCCAGACCAATATCAGTGCGTATTCGCACGGAGTGGTCGGCTACAAGACGCCGAACATCGACCGTATCGCCAAGGAAGGGATGATGTTCACCGACTACTACGCCGAGAACAGCTGCACGGCGGGGCGTTCTACCTTCATCACCGGCCAGTCCGCCTTGCGTACCGGGCTGTCCAAGGTCGGCATGCCGGGCGTCAAGGTCGGCCTGCAGGATCGCGACGTGACCATCGCCCAGGCGCTCAAGGCACTGGGGTACGCCACGGGTCAATTCGGCAAGAACCACCTGGGTGATCGGGACGAATACCTGCCGACCAACCACGGCTTCGATGAGTTCTTCGGCAACCTCTACCACCTCAACGCCGAGGAGGAGCCCGAGCGCCCGTATTGGCCCAAGGACCCCAACGACCCCTTCGTCAAGGCCGCTTCGCCGCGTGGGGTGATCCGCTCCACCGCCGACGGCAAGATCGAGGACACCGGCGCGCTGAACAGCAAGCGCATGGAAACCATCGATGACGATACCACCCAGGCGGCCATCAACTTCATCGACAAGCAGGCCAAGGCCGACAAACCGTTCTTCGTGTGGATGAACACCACACGCATGCATGCCTTCACCCATGTACGCGAGTCGATGCAAGGGCAGAGTGGCATGGTAGGCAACGAATATGCCGACGGCATGCTCGAACACGACGGTGACGTCGGCAAGCTGCTCAAGACGTTGGACGACCTGAAGCTTACCGACAACACCATCGTCGTCTACACCACCGACAACGGGCCGAACCAGTGGTCGTGGCCGGATGCGGCGACCACGCCGTTTCGCAACGAGAAGAACTCCAACTGGGAGGGCGCCTACCGGGTGCCGGCCATGGTGCGCTGGCCGGGCAAGATCAAGGCGGGCGAAGTGACCACCCAGATGTTCTCCGGCCTGGACTGGTTCCCTACCTTGTTGGCGGCAGCTGGCAGTGCGGACATCAAGGAACGCTTGCTCAAAGGGGCTGATGTCGGTGGCAAGAACTTCAAGGTGCACCTGGACGGCTATAACCAGCTGGACTTCCTGACAGGCAAGACCGACAAGAGCGCACGCGAGGAATTCTATTATTTCAGCGACGATGGAGACCTGGTCGCCATGCGCTTCAAGGACTGGAAGCTGGTGTTCTGCGAACAGCGCGCCCCGGGTGGTTTCAAGGTCTGGAGCGAGCCGTTCACATGCCTGCGGGTACCGAAGCTGTTCCATCTGCGCATGGATCCATATGAGCGGGCAGACGTGGTGTCGGACCAGTACTACGACTGGCTCGCCAAGAACGACTACCTGATTTTCGAGGGCACCCGCAGGGCCGCCGCCTTCCTGCAGACCTTCGTCGACTATCCCCCCAGCCAGCGTCCGGCGAGCTTCAGCATCGACCAGATCCGTGCCGACGTAGACCGGCAGATCGAGGCCAAGATGAAGCAAGGCGCCAAATAAGCGCCGACTGGAAGCGGACGCAGGCCAGCGCCTGCGCCCGTCCCCTGGCCTGCGGCAGTCTTCCTGGCGCAGGCCTCCTTTCGTTCGATAAGGCTTTGCCATGTCATCAGCCGCCAGTCAGTCCCGTTCGCGCCCCCGTCGCGCGGTAGTCCAGGCAACCTCGGCCATGGCACGTTCCCAGCTGTCGATCACCGCGTTGCTGATGTTCCTTTCCGGCGGTGCGGCCCTGGTCTACCAGGTGCTCTGGGTCAAACAACTGTCCTTGGTGGTGGGGGTGGAGGTGTATGCCGTCACCACGGCCATCAGTGCTTTTTTCGCCGGCCTGGCGCTGGGGGGCCTGGCGTTCGGTCGGTGGGCCGACCGTCTGCGCCGTCCGGTCCTGTTGTATGCCGGGCTGGAGGTGTTGGTCGCGGTCCTCGGGGTCGCCGCAACCCTGGGGCTTGGCGCTGCCGCGGGCCTCTTCGCCCGGCTGGAGGCCAGCCTGGGGCCGCTGGCCTGGGTGCTGCCTTTCGTGCTGGTCGGCCTGCCGGCGTTCTTCATGGGCGGTACCCTGCCAGTGCTGGTGCGCGCCCTGTCCCCGGTCGAGGGCGAGCTCGGCCGGGCAGGTGGCGGCCTGTATGCCGCCAATACCGCGGGCGCCATCGCCGGTACCCTGGCGGCGGCGTTCGTGCTGTTGCCAACGCTCGGTGTGCTGGCCAGTGCCTATGCCGCCGCATTGCTGAACGTGCTGGCTGCTGTCGCCGCGCTGTGGGTAGCCCGCGCGCCCGTCGAGCCGGCACACCAGGCCACTGCGGCCACCACCGCACGCAGTGCCTCGGCACGCCTGGCCATCGGCCTGTATTGCCTGGCCGGCGGGGTGGCGCTGGGGTACGAAGTGATCTGGACGCAGTCGATCGTGCAGTTCATGAGCACGCGGGCCTTCGCCTTCGCCGTGGTGCTGGCCACCTATCTCTGCGGCCTCGTGCTCGGCAGCGCCTTGTATGCGCGGCATGCGGACCGTATTCGCGACCCCTGGGGCGTGTTCGGCCTGCTGATCGCCAGTGCGGGGCTGCTGGCGATTCTCCAGGTCGCCGGGCTGGGGCAGTGGCTGGTCGGCGCGCAGAGCCTGGCCGAGCGCTGGGTGCTGACCCTCGGTGGCAGCGAACTGGCGGGCATGTCCGCACGCTTCGCCGTCGCGGCGCTCAGCGTGGTGTTCCTGCCCACGACCTTGCTGGGCGCGGCGTTTCCCCTGGCCTTGCGCCTGGCGGTAGACAGTGCCCATGTCGGCCGCGATGTGGGGATCGTGGTTGCCCTCAACACCCTGGGTGGCATCCTTGGCGTGATGCTGACAGGGTTCCTGCTGGTACCAGGGCTGGGCCTGGTGCGTGGCCTGGCGTTGCTCGCCGTGCTGGCTGCCGCCATTGGCGGTGTGGCGGTATGGCGAGGGACGCAGGTCAGCCGCCGGATGCGCGTGGGGGTGCTGCTCGTCGGCATCGCGACCCTTGCCTGTGGCCTGTTGACGTCGCCCCGGCACCTGGCGCAATTGATGCCTGCCACCCGCAGCGGGCAACTGAGCTTCTATGAGGAGGGGCGGGGCGGCACAGTGGCGGTGGTACAGCAAGGCAAGGGGCAACGGCAGTTCAGCCGCCTGTACATCCAGGGCGTGTCCAATACCGGCGATGCCATGCCGTCGCTGCGCTACATGCGCCTGCAGGCGTTGCTGCCGTTGTTGATTCACCGCGGCGAGCCCCGCTCGGCGTTGGTCATCGGTTTCGGTACCGGCATCACCGCCGGTGCCATGCTGCGCTACCGCGACGTGCAGCACCCGGTGGTGGCCGAGTTGCTGCCCGAGGTGCTGAGGGCCGCACCACACTTTCGTGGGACCTTCGAGGCCATCGACGATCCACGCCTGGACATTCGCCTGCGCGACGGCCGCCGTGAGCTGCTGCGCAGCGAGGCCCGCTACGACATGATCACCCTGGAGCCGCCGCCACCTTCGGCTGCCGGGGTGGTCAACCTGTATTCGCGCGACTTCTACCGCTTGGCCGCCAGCCGCCTGAACGAGCATGGCGTGGTTGCCCAGTGGTTGCCGTTGCCGACACAGAACGACGAGGACAGCCGCTCGCTGGTGCGCAGCTTCATCGACGTGTTTCCCCATGCCTCGCTGTGGACCACGGAGTTTCACGAGATGCTGCTGGTGGGCTCCCTGCAGCCGTTGCAACTGGACGTAGCGCGCATCCAGGAGCGCTTTTCGCAGCCCGAGGTGGCTGCCGTGCTGGGCGAGGTGGGCATCGACTCGGCGGCCGCGCTGCTGGCGACCTGGATCACCGATCGCCAAGGGCTACAGACCTATGCCGGCGATGCACCGGCGGTAACGGATGACCAGCCACGCATCGAGTACGCCCCGTGGGTCCGTGCCAAGGAGATCACCCGGGTACTGCCCGAGCTGCTGGCATTGCGCCGTGAGCCGCCCTTGGTCAACGTGCAGCCGTCGTTTCGCGCCCAGGTCAACGCGCAATGGGCGAGCTTGCGGCGTTTCTACGGCGTGGGCCTGCACGCCTACCGTGGCGAGCGCCAGGCCTGGGCACGGGAGGTGAGGACCGTGGTTCGCGAGGATGGCAGCAACCCTTACTACCGCTGGTTCATCGGTGACCCGCGATGAAGCAGGACGTGATCATCTGCGAATACTGCGACGCGGTGTATCAGCGCACGCCGCTGGCCCGCCACCAGCGCGCCGTGTGCGTACGTTGCTCGGGCGTGCTGGAGCGCCATGGCGCCTTGTCCGTGCAGCAACGCCTGGCCCTGGGCGTGACCGGCGCGGTGCTCCTGGCGTTCGCCCATCTCTACCCGGTCATGACCATCAACATGCAGGGCCTGAGCAATAGCGCGACGCTCTGGGACTCGGTGCTGATCCTCAGCCGCGGCAGCATCACCCTCATCGCCCTGGTGGTGGCGCTGGCCATCATCATCGCGCCCGTGATGCAGGTGGGCTTGCTGATCTGGGTACTGGCCTTCGCCTTGCGCCAACGCCGCGCGCCGGCCTTTGCCTGGTGCATGCGGGGGCTGGAGGCGCTGCGGCCCTGGAGCATGCTGGAGGTCTGCCTGCTGGGCGCCCTGGTGGCCGTGATCAAGCTCGCGGGCCTGCTCGATGTGATCCCGGGCATCGGCCTGTTGGCCATGGCCGCGCTCAGCGTCCTGTTGATCTACATCGCCGGGCGCGACATCCGCCAGCTCTGGGAGCAGGTATGAGCGTGCCGCCCACCGCCGCTGAACTGAAGCTGTGCCTGTGCCATGGCTGCGGCCATGCCAGCGACCTGACCCGCCACCCGCATCGCTGCGAGCGCTGCGCCGCGCCCCTGCATGCGCGCAAGACACAGGCCGTCACCCGTACCTGGGCCTACCTGCTCACGGCGCTGGTGTTCTACATCCCGGCCAACCTGCTGCCGGTGATGCATACCGAGATGCTCGGCCAGGGCACCGACAGCACCATCGGTGGCGGTGTACTGGAGTTCTGGGAGAGCGGGGCCTGGGACATCGCCTTGATCATCTTCATCGCCAGCATCGGCGTGCCGGCGATCAAGTTCATCGCCTTGCTGATGTTGCTGGTCACGGTGCAGCGGCGCAGCGACTGGGCATGCCGGCAACGCACCAAGCTCTACCGCTTCGTGGAACTGATCGGCTACTGGTCGATGCTCGATGTGCTGGTGGTCGCGCTGGTCGCGGCCCTGGTGCAGATGCGCGAGCTGGGCACCATCGAACCACGGGCCGGCATCCTGTTCTTTGGCCTGGTCGTGGTGTTCACCATGCTCTCGGCCATGAGTTTCGACCCGCGTCTCATCTGGGACAGCGCTTCACACAAGGAGGACGCCTGAATGGTGCAAGACAGCGAGCGGCAACCGGCTGCGGCACAGGTGCAGAGCAGGCGCTGGAACGTGTCCCTGGTCTGGATCGTCCCGATCATCGCGCTGTTGATCGGCGCCTCCCTGGTGGTGCGCAGCTGGATGCAGGAAGGGCCGGTGATCACCATTTCCTTCAAGACGGGCGAGGGGCTGGTGGCGCACAAGACACAGGTCAAGTACCGCAGCGTGGTGATCGGCGAAGTGGCCTCGGTGGAGCTGGCCGACGATAAGAAAAGCGTGCTGGCCACCGTGCGGCTGTCCAAGGAGGCCGAATCGTTCGCCACCGAGGGCGCCCAGTACTGGGTCGTCAGACCGCGCATCGGGGCGGGCGGTGTCACCGGTGTCGATACCTTGCTCTCGGGCAACTTCATCGGCGCCGATGCTGGCCAGTCCACGACGCCGGCCAAGGCGTTCACCGGGCTGGAGTCGCCACCGCCGATCACCTATGGCGAGAAGGGCAAGCGCTTCACGCTGCATGCCCAGGACCTGGGTTCGCTCGACATCGGCTCGCCGATCTACTTTCGCAAGATCCCCGTCGGGCAGGTGGTGTCCTACGCCTTGCAGGAGGATGGCAAGGGGGTGGACATCGGCATCTTCATCGAAGCGCCCAACGATGCCTTCGTCACCCGCAACACGCGCTTCTGGAATGCCAGCGGGATCGACCTCGACCTCGGCGCCAATGGCTTGAGGGTCAATACCGAATCGCTGTCGTCGATCCTGGTCGGCGGGCTGGTCTTCGGTGAACCCGAGTCGGCCACCGGGGCTGCGCTGGCCGAAGACCAGCAGGCGTTCGAACTGTATGCCGATCGCGACAGCGCCCTGGCACCGCCTACGGGCAAGGCATTGCCGCTGCGGCTGCGCTTCGACCAGTCCATGCGCGGCCTGGCCGTTGGCGCGCCGGTGGAGTTCATGGGGGTGGCGTTCGGCAAGGTCACGGCGGTCGAGCTCGACTTCGACGAACAGAAACAGAGCTTCCCAGTCATGGTGGACGCGGTGGTCTACCCGCAGCGCCTGGGGCCTGTCTACCTGAAGATGTTCGGGGCGCTCAAGCGAGCGCCAGGGGACGAGGAGGCCGGCAGCCAGCTGATCGGCAGTTTTGTCGCGCATGGCCTACGGGCGCAGGCGCGCACGGGTAACCTGCTCACGGGCCAGCTGTATGTGTCCCTGGACTTCTACCCCGACGCACAGAAAGTCGCCTTCGATGCCTCGGCACGCCCCCTGTGGATTCCCACGGTGCCCGGCAGCCTGGACAAACTGCAGGAGCAACTGCAGCAGATGGTCGCGCGCCTGAGCAAACTGCCCATCGAACGCATCGCCAACGACCTGGACGGCAACCTGCGCGAGCTGAAGGCCAGCCTCAAGCAGTTCAACACGCAGACCTTGCCGGGTGTCAGCCAGACCCTGGAAGCGCTGCGTGCCACGTTGCAGACCGCCAATGCCGCGCTGTCGGAGGGGTCTCCGCAGCGCGAGAGAATGAACGACACCCTCAACGAACTGGAGCGCATGTCGCGTTCGCTGCGTGACCTGTCCGACTACCTGGGCAGGCACCCCGAATCGCTGATACGCGGGCGGCCCAAGGCCGTCGATGCCGATGGCCTGCGGCCTTGAACCAAGGAGTGAACCCCTATGCACAAGCTGGCAAAGCAGCTGTTGGCCGCCGGGCTGGTCGTGACCTTGCAAGGTTGCAGCAGCGCCCCCATCCACTACCATACCTTGGTGCCGGCGCAGCCTGCCGAGCGGCCGGCGGGCGTCGATATCGCGATCCAGCAGGTCACCCTGCCGCCCCAGGTCGATCGTTCGCAGCTGGTCATACGCCAGGGCGACAGTGGGCTGGTGATCCTAGAGACCGAATGGTGGGGGGCCAACTTGGTCGACGAGTTCCGTAGCGCCCTGCAGGACCAGCTAGGGACGCCGACCGGGGCGGGCGACCGGGCGAGCTTGCGCGTGGAGGTGCAGCGCTTCGACTCGATCCCGGGCCAGCACGCCTTGCTCGATGTGAGCTGGCGGCTGGGATATGGCACGCCGCACAGCCAGCTGTCCTGCCACAGCACCTTGCAAAGCAGGGCGGACAACAGCATCTCCGGGTTGGTCGCGGCGCATCAGGACAACCTGCGCAGGTTCGCCCGTATGGTCGCACAGGCCAGCGCCGCCGGCACGACGCGCTGTCCGGCGCCGGCCCTCTAGTGGCTGGCCTTTGCCGCTGGAGCGCTCGATGACGCTACGCAAGCGACTGTTCTGGCTTTTCGCACCACCGCTGGTGGTGGTCCTGCTGGCGATCCATGGGCTGGCGCACACGCTGATCCTGGGCCGTCTGGACCATGAGGATGAGCAACTGCTGGTGGCCGAAGCCACGCATATCCGGGCCTTGGTGGGCAACCTGCTCGAACGCGACCATGACCGCCTGCGTAATTTCGTGCTCTCCTTGGCGCCTTCGGCAGCGGCAGGCGACATCCTGCCGCTACCCTCCGCCAGCTTGAGCCGGATGAACTTCGACTTCCTGATCCACCTGGATACGGCAGGGCAGGTGAGCGCCGCCCAGTGGCAACCCGTGCAGGCCCTCGACCTGGCGACCTTGGGCACGGCGCCTGTGCGCAGCACCCAGGCCTTGCGCGACGATATCCTCGCCCTGGCGCAGCGCCTGGAGCGTGATGGAACGGCCCGGCAAGTGCCGGGGCGGCTGGTTGCGGTACAAGGCGTACCGATGATCCTGGTCGGCATGCAGACGCCACCACCGGCCTCGGGGACCCTGTTCGCCGGCCACTTCTTCGACAGCGAACGCACCGCGGCCTTGCAGCGGCAACTCGAAGGCGTCCTACGGCTGCTCGCGCCCGAGCGGACGCCGCCACACTGGGCCCCGCTCGAAGGGAACGAAGACATCGCCATCAGCCCGCGCCAGGTCCTCGATGCCGACCGGCAGCGCATCTTCCTGCAGTTCGACCGTCGTCCGGACGAACCGCAGCTGGTGCTGGAGCTGCCCCGCGATCGGCACCTGTACGTCGAGGGGCGCAAGCAGATCGATCTTTTCCTCGGCCTGTCGGCGCTGGTCGCGCTGCTGGCCTGGTTGCTGACCTACCTGGGCCTGGACGTTGTCCTGCTGCGCCGCATCTCGAGGATGCACCAGGAGCTGCTGCACATTGGGCCTGAGTCCGCCGGCCGTCGCCTCAGCGACCGCGGCACGGATGAACTGGGCCTGCTCGGGCAAGAGACCAACCACATGCTCGATCGCCTGGAGCGCAGCGAAGCACGGGACCGGGCGATCCTCCAGGCCATGCAGGAAGGCTATTTCGAACTGGACGGCCAAGGCCATTTCCTGGCCATCAACCCGGCCCTGGCCACGCTGCTCGGCCTCTCGCCAGAAACCGTGATCGGCCAGCCGGCCAGCCAATGGCTGGAGACATGCACCGAACAACGGCTCGGCGCGCTGGTCGAGGCGCACTCGGCGGGGGACGCACCACTGCTGCATGGGCGCCTGCACCGGGCCGACGGTAGCCTGGGGTACTACGAAACGCGCGTCTCGCCCATCTTCGATGGCCAGGGCCGGCCCAGCGGCTATCGCGGCATCCTGCACGACGTCAGCGGCCATGTCGAATACCAGAACCAGCTCTTCGACCTGGCCTATCGCGATGCCCTGACCGGGCTCGGCAACCGCAAGGCCTTCTACGAGCACCTCACGCGCAACCTGGCCGATGGGAAGGGTAGCCTGGCGCTGCTGTTCATCGACCTGGACCGTTTCAAGCAGGTCAACGACCGCTTCGGGCACGATATCGGCGACAGCCTGCTGGTGCAGATGGCCAACCGCCTGCGCGAGGCCGTGCGCAAGCCGGACCGTGCCTATCGCCTGGGCGGCGACGAGTTCACGCTGATCCTGCCCGGCACCGGCGCAAGCGATGCCCAGCGCCTTGCCGAGCGCTTGTTGCAGGTATTGGGGGCACCTGTGCAGATCGAGACGCAGACCATCGATTTCGTTACCCCGAGCATCGGCGTCGCGCTCCACCCCTTGCATGCCCATGATCCCGACACCTTGGTCAAGGCGGCCGACCAGGCCATGTACCAAGCCAAGCGTCAGCGCAACCGGGTGTGCCTGTTCACGGCCGACGTCGAACCCGAGCCCGGGCCGTGACAGGGCGTTCAGGACATCGCTGGAAACCGGGGCGCGAAGCGGCCCCATGGCATTTCACCTCGGCGCCGGTTTCCTGTTCGCGAACAGCTTCGGTAACGCGGCGAGCTCGTCGAAGAACGTCTGCGGCAGGTCGGGAATCGCCTGTTTCAGCGCCCCGACGGGGTCCTCCATGAAATACTCCATGCGTGAGGCATCGCCCCCCAGCCAGGCGAAGAAGCGCTGTTCATTCGCGGTCATCGCCTGGATCAGGCGCTCTACCGTGTTCGCTGCCGCGGCGTCGGTTTCCGCGAGCTTGCCGATGAGCGGATGATTCGCCCCGGTTACCGGCGCCCGTGGGCTTCGGGAAGAGAAGGTGACGTAGTGCTCGCCTGCGGCGCTGTCTTTGAGGCGGTACTTCACGAAGTGGGTCGACTGGCTTGCCATGGCAGGCCTCCTGTTGTTCCGTGTGTGTCGGTAGGTGCCACGTGGGCTAGACGAACAGCGGATCACCGCCCAGTTGCAAGGATATGTTCGGATGGACGTAGTCGAGCTTGAACGAGCCGCTGCCCGTCCACTTGATCGGGTCGACGGCATTGACCATGAGCAGGTCCACGGCAGGGGAGGTGTCCTTGTTGACCGATTCGATGGCCGCCGTGGCGATTTGCGATGCCCCCAGCAACAGCCCGATCACCAGGCCGCCCAAGACGATCGATGCGCCGTCGGTGAGCGGGGCGCAGATCAGCGACACCAGACCGATGATGATCGACAGGATGATCTCGGTGACGATCACGCCAGGGTCCTGGTGGACGGCGTACTGCTGGTCCGTGGGTTGGGTCTGGATGAAGGTGATGGTCTGCCCATTGTTCGACGTTCCGAGGTCGAGGGTGTACCAGTTGGTGGCTGTCGTCTCGGAGGTCACGCCGAAGGTGATGTAGGTGCTGGTGGTACTGGTGACGGTGAACGTCTCGCCATCGGTCTCTACCGTGAGCGCGGTGAGCTTCGGGTAGTAGGTCGAGCCATCATGCGCGATCGGCGGCATGTCGACGGACACACCTTGCACCAGGTAGAGGCGGGTCTTGTCGTCGCTCATCAGGAAGTTGTCGTCGGTCAGCCCCGGGTAGGCGACCATGATCGCCGGGCGCACCAGGTCGTAGAGGGTGCGTTCCTGGGAGACCAGGAACCCGGCTTCACTGCCCCCGGGAATCGCCGACGGCGATATCTGTTCGCTCAGGGATTCACCGTTGCGGTCCCCGGTCATGGTGAGCACGCCCAGCACGCTGTCCTCGAGGGTGCTGCCGTCGAGGTAGGCGTAGCTGGTGTAGTTGGGTGTCACGAACCCCCATTGTTGCTGGTCGATCATCCGGTTGAGGTCGACCACCGAGAAGATGTGGTTGAACGCCCCCAGGTTGCCGTTGACCCAGTCCAGCAGCGCCTGGCCAAAGACGGCGCTGGTGACGGTGCCAGGGTCGGGCGACAGGGTGACCTGGCCGACCAGGGCGGCCACGGGTGTCGAGGGGTCGTCCGACGTGGTTTTCACCACCAGCGCAACCGGGTTGGAGGGGACATCGCCCGCTGCATCATGGGGAATGTAATGAAGGTTGATCTCGATGACCGCCGTGCCCGTCTCGCAGGTCACACGCTGGCCGTTGCTGTAGTCGACCACGATCCCGGTCATGGGGATGGAAAAACGCACGTTCTTGCCATCCCCACCCCTGCAGATCTGCCAATCGCAGAAGTTCGCCGAGACCGTGTAGGCATCCGCCGCCGTGACCGTGAACCCGGGCGGTGACGACTTCTGGTCGACAATGGTCTGGTTGACGTCCGGAATCGGGATGGCGAAGGCGGTATCCCAATTGTAGGTGTAGACCCCCTCGTTGCTGGTCGTCATGACGCCTCTCCTGTTCCGTACGCCGTTGCCTTCACTTGGTTTTCAGGCCGATCTGCAGCGAGTCGGCCAGCCACGCCGAGGTCAGGTCATAGCCAGTGACGCCGGGGAAGGTATACGGCTCTATGGCATCGTTGGCGAACTCATCGAAGCCGGGCACATTGTCCCATTCGTTGTTGTACACCGCCGCCATGATCGCCGAGACGGCGATCTCGATACCGGAAGCGGCCGCCACGGCACCGGTGATGCCGCCAAACACCTTCCAGCGGGTGGAGTTGAAGGCATTCTTGATGCGGGTCATCCGGCCGGCGGTCTGCTCGGCGCCATTGGCCAGGGCATCCTTCTCGTTGGCGAGGTTCTGCTCCTCTGCTTCATCGCTGCCACTGAGCTCTTCGACGAAGGTGGTTTCGTTGATGACCGCGCTGCCTTCCTCGACGCTCTCGACCGTCACTTCCGCCGCACTGGCCAGGCCGTCGACGATCGGGCCGAGCACGGCGACCAGGGCCAGGCTGGCGGTGACCGCCCCCATCACGATCTCGAAGGTGATTTCCGCCTGGGTCTTGGTGACATCGACGGTCATGTTGCGCACCGATTGGGTGAAATTGAAGATCTGCTTGGTCGCCCCCGTCGACGTGGTGACCGTCTTCAGGCCCAGGTTGACCTGCTCGGTGTAGTTGATGTGCACGTCGTACTGCCAGCTTTGCGAATAGGTCAGGTCGATGAATTTGATCTCGAGGAAGCTGTGCTCCAGGTTCATCTCGAACTGCCCGGCGGCGATGGTGACCTGGGTCGCGGTATAGAACTCGAGCTGGCCGTCGTTGAGGTCGACGATGTACTCCGAGCCGTTGCCGCTGAGGAACCACTGGCTGCCGGCGACATTGACCTTGACGGTATCGCCGCGCAGGTCAGGGTTGTAGTAATAGCCACCTTCGCCATCGGAGTGCTTGAAGGCATCGACCAGCCCCTGGGGCAGCGAGCCGCTGTCCAGCTCGGCGGAGTAGCCGTTGTCGGCGGTGGTGGCGTCGGGGTCGTCCTCCATCTTGAAGTAGCCGTAGGTCAGCGCGTTGACGTTCTGGATGGACAGCCCATCGTTGAATATCGAGAAATCCTCGTCGCTGGCATCGTCGAACAGGATCTTGGCGCCGCCGAGCATCATGTTCTTCATGAAGTTCTGCCCGCTGATCAGCAACCCCACGTTGGCGCCGTTCGCATCGCTACCGGTGGGAATGGCATTGGGCGATACCTGGTGGTTCGCGCCGGGTCGGTTGTTCTGGACCATGGTCAGCACCCCCATCACCGAGCTGGTCATGGTCTGCTCGTCGATGACGGCATAGCTGGTGGCCGTCGGGTCGATCCAGGTGTAGCTGGGCGATTGATCGAGCTGGGGGGTGAGGTCGATGACCGAGAAAACGAAGTTGAAATAGCTGATGTTGCTGTTGAACCACTCGCTCAGCAGCTCAGGGAGCACCGCGTTGCCGATGCTGCCGGCATTTGGCGGATTCAGCACGTTCATCACCACGACAGCTGGCGTTGCACCGGCTTCCTTGCTCAGGGCGCGAAGCTGGGTGGCGAAGGACTTGGTGTACTGGTACACGGACAGGAACTGGTTCTGGTCCTTGTCCTGGCTGAAGAACAGGTAATAGAAGGTGTTGTCGGCGGCGGCGATCAACCAGGCGGCGCCCTGATGGACCGTCGAGAGCTTCGACTCGCTGGTAATGGTGACGCCGTTGGCGGCGAAGTCGGCAATGAGGGCCGCATCGACGATGTCGTTGTCGAGGTCGGCGACGATGGCCGCCACCCCGCTGTTGATCACGAAGGACTTCTGGTCGGGGTCGGGGATCCAGTCCATGTTGATCTGGATGATTGCACTCATGCCCAGCCCATCCAGCGGATAGCTGTTGGCGCCAGCCTGGTAGACACCGCTGGCGATCGGCACGCTCATGTTGATGTTCTTGCCGTCACCGCCGATGGTCAGCTGCCAGGGGTCGAGGCTGGCCTGGATCTGGTAGGACGGGTCGTCGCTGGCGGCCTGGGTGAGGGTCTTGGCGCGGCTGTCGACGCTGCCCCAGTTGTCGGTGAGGGCCGTGTTGGTGGTGTCGAAATGCAGGGCCACCACCGTATCCCAGTCGTAGGTATCGGCCGTTGGACGGGTGGCGATTTCTGATACGGGCACAGGGGCGAGCGATGTGTTGTCGGTGGGGGTGGCCATTGGCTGTTCCTCCTGGGTGGATCGATTTCCCGGCCTGCACACCCGCGCCGGGCACCTGGAACGCTCAGGAAAGGTTTCCACGGAAGTAGAGGGCACCGTCGAGCCCACCGTCGGTCAGGGCGAACGATTGACCGTTGGCCTGCCAGTCGAGCAGGTCGGTGACGTTGACCGCATGGTTGCCGAGGGTGGATTGCACCGCGCCATTGATGTTCGACATGCCGACGTCGTTGACCTGGTCGCCGAAGCCGTTGACGGCGTCGGTGATGTCGGCGATCAGGCCGACCAGCGTCAGGCCCAGCCCCACCAGGATGATGTAGTCGTACCAGGGGATGTCCTGATCGTGGGTGGTCGTCGGGTTCGGGTCTTGCCGGAAGGTCATGCTGCCGCTTGCAACGTCCAGCGACAGTGGGTTGACCGTATGGGCACTCCAGCTGTAGGAGGCATCGGGGAGGTCGGCCAGGCCGAACAGGAAGGTCAGGGGGCCGCCGCCTGCGGAGGAGGTCTGCAATCCGTCCCCGGCATCGGAGGGCCATAGGGAGAAGCTGTTGGTGTTGATCGCGTCGCCACCAACCTGAACGGTGAAGGCGCCACTGTTGGAAATCAGCGAATGCTGGTTCGATTGGCTGACGGAAAAGGTCCCACCCGGGAAGGTGGCCTGGACACCGGGCAATAGTGTGTTCTTGAAAAAGGCGCTCTGCGAGATGAGGGCCACGGCGTTGGCGCCCGGCACCAGGGCCGTCGAATCGAAGGCGGGTGTGGGTGGGAACGGTGAGTCGTCGAGCATGGACAGGAAGCAGAGTGCCTCGATGTTGCCCGAGGCGATGTAGTACTGCCACTTGTACGGGCGCAGCCAGGTCGTCGCGCCGGCAGGCACCGGGACGACGCCGGCGAATACATACTGCAGGTTGCCCCGGTTCTCGTAGAAGGCCGCCTGGATGATCTGCTTGAGCATACCGATGGCGGCACTGGTCAAGGTGCCGGAAGGGTCGGTGACCGTCAGTATCGCAACGTAGCCGGGATCGTTGGGCGTCGCGTCTTGGGTGGGCGAGAACACCAACTGGGTCAGTGACCCTTCACCGTCGAGTGCCTGCTGGTTGCCGGGGCCCATCCAGCCCAGCGTTATCTCCAGCAGCAGGGAGACACCGGCCATGTTCCATTCGCCGTTGACACCGGGGAGATTGGAGATGCTCAGGCTGCCATCCTTGATGGGCACGTTGAGCTTCATCAGGCTGTTCTGGCCGCCGTCGGCCATGCTCCATACATCCAGGTGGACATCGAGCGTGGTGATGGCCCCGGTCATGGGGTCGTGGTCGGTGTAGGCGACGGGCATCGCGACGGATGCCAGGTTCCTGCGTAGGATGTCGTTGACTTTGTCCTGGCTCAACGCATAGGAATAATCATATTGATAGGTGTCCATAAGAGCATCCCTGTCTCTCCTGTTCCTTGTTGTTTCGCCCACTCGCTGAATAACAGCGAGTGGTATTTCAGGCTAGTCGCTTTCTTGTGCGGGTCAACGCGCTTCAATAATAAAAATGAAGCAGGCGAGGGCGGTATTGGGTTCGAGGCGGCAGGGTATGACGATCTTGCGAGGGCCTTGCAAGGCCTGGGCGCGATATGAGGGTTGGGCTTGACGCTTGTTAAAACAAGGCATTGAGCAGAGCAAGGGCATCGGAAGGAAACCCCGGAACTTGATACTTGATGAGGCCAAGTAAGATGTCCACTTATGAAGAATGTGAACATCAATGACATCATCTATTCGGATATAATTGGCTCGTCGTTTCAGGCCGATATATAAAACCTGAATCATCAGATGTCGATCAATTGATTTCTCTATGATGGCTTATGCAGCACACGCCCGGGCACGACCGAGGGCACGGGGATGGTGTCCATCGCCGGCTGTAGCTTACGAAGGATCGTCAAGGCTCGCAGGGTCGGTTCGTAGACCCTGCCGTTGCGTACCATCCGCGGGTCGCCGAACAGCTCCCGCAGGCGCGCCAACGCAGCGCAGCCGGTTGCCCGAGATCGGAGAACCACGGAGAGGGTGAATAAAGCTGCTTCGTCGTCCAGGACAAAGGGGCTGGCCAGCCTATTGCGGATAACGATAGCGAGCGCGTGCCATTCGAGGGAGTCTGCGAACCGACTTCAAACTGATGCAACACTCGGGAAAGCGGCGCTCCCTAGGGGGAAAGCGCCGCGTTTCAAGCCTTTTGGGGCGGGAAAACTAGCAGCCTTGCGGCATCTCGCCCTGTGCCAGGCGGGCGTTGATGTCGGCGATCACCGCTGGAAGCTCGGCGATGGTGTCGATCAGGTAGTGCGGGCGTGAGCCTTCGAACATCTGGCCGATGCGCTGGCGCTCCTGCTCCAGCGTGTCTGCCGGCAGCGCCTTGTATTGCTCGTAGGTCAGGCCCAGGGCATTGCCTGAACACGTCAGCGCAACGGTCCACATGCCAGCACGGCGGCCTTCGAGGATGCCCGGCCAGGTGTCGTCGACCTTCACGCAGGCGGCGACGTCATCGATGCCAAGGGCAATCACATTGGCCAACGCCTGCGCGGGATGCGGACGGCCGTTGGGGACTTCATCGGTGGCTACCACATGGTCGGCGACGTAGCCGTTGCGCTCGGCCAGGGCGACGACCTTCTCCATCACCACCGCCGGGTAGCCGGAGCAGGACCCAATCTTCAGGCCGCTCTTGCGCAGGGTGGCGATGGCCTCCAACGCACCGGGGATCAGCGCGGAGTGCTCGGCGATCTTCTCGATCTGCAGCGGCATGAAGCGCTCGTAGATGGCGGTGACGTCATCATCCGTGGGCAGGCGGCCGAAGGCGGCGCGGTAGCGCTCGCCAATGGCCGGAATGTCGCACAGGGTGCGGATGTGGTCCCATTTGCCCATGCCCATCGGGCCGCGTGCCTCTTCCAGGCTGACCTGCACGCCGAACTCGGCGAAGGCCTCGACGAAGATCTGGGTCGGCGCGAACGAGCCGAAATCGACCACGGTGCCGGCCCAGTCGAGAATGGCGGCTTGCAGTTGCTGGGGTTGCTGGTAGTGCATGGCAGTACTCCGATGAAGGGAATTGCAGGGTGAGCGCAGCCTGCCCGACGATAGGGCAGGCTTGCAGGTTCTAGGGGACATCAAGGGTCGCTGTCGGTCGCTGCGGCAGCGGAGTCGAACAGCTCGGCGATGATCGGCCGCTTGCGGCGGATGCCCAGGCAGCACAGGTAGTAGCTGATGTGGAACGGGTCCTCGGCAAAGGCGATGGAGCGGGTGCCCGGCCTGTCGGCGTACTCCACCGCCGAGACGAAGCCCACGCCGATACCGTGTACCACCGCGTGGACGATGGCCTCGCGGCTGTTCAACTGCATCGCGCAATCCAGTTTCACGCCGTGGCGCCGACAACCTTCCTCTACCAGTTGGCGGGTGCGCGAGGCCGGCTCGCGCAGGACCACGCGCTGCCGCGCGATCGCCTGCACGCTGACGCCCTGCTGCCGCGCCCAGGGATGGTCGTCGCGCACCACCGCGAGGATCGGGCAGGTGCGATACAGCTGCGTACTCAGGCGCTGGTCGAACTCCGAAAGGGCGAGGATCGCCACGTCGATGTCGAAGTTGTACAGCCGCTCCAAGGTGCCGGCCTCGCTGGTGAAGGAGGTTTCCAGCTCGATGTGCGGGTAACGCTGCATCAGCGAATAGGTCAGGCTCATGGCGATCGGTGGCGAGACCGCGCCGATGCGCAGCATGCCCTGCTTGCGCTGCTGAAAGCTCTGCAGCAGCTGCAAGGCTTCGTCCTCCTGGCCGAACAGGCCTTGGGTGATGGCGTAGAGTTGCTCCCCGGCAGGGCTCAACTCGATGAAGCGGCCGCGGCGATGGAACAGCTCTACCGAGAAGCGCTTTTCCAGGCCGCCGACCTGCTCGCTGATGGTCGGCTGGCCGATGCTCAGCAACTCGGCCGCCTGGGTGAAGCTGCCGGTGCGGGCCACGGCATGAAAGGAGCGCAACCACTTGTGGTACTGGTACATGGAGCCTCTCGAACCAGGGGGCGTTGATCAATGGCGTGCCGGCAGCCAGCCACATGGCTGTGCCCTCAGCGCCGCACGAACAGGGCGACCAGGGCGCTGCACACGCAGGCCGTGGTGACCACGACGAAGATCAGTGAAGTATTGCCGGTCGTGTCCAACATGCGACCGATCAGGGGTTCGGCCAGGCCCGCGAAAAGATAGGACGAGAAGTTCATGATCCCGGTGGCGGTACCGGCACGGCGCGCGCCAACCAAGTCCGGGCACAGCGCCCAGAAACTGGAGGCCGGGCCATAGACGAAGAAGCCACAGAGGAACAGGGCGAGCAGGCCGATACTGCTGTGGGCCGGCAGGCTCCACATCCACAGGCTGGTCAGTGCGCCGAGGACCATGTAGAGCACGATCGCGTGGTAGCGTTTGCTGCCGAACAGACGGTCCGATACCCAACCGTTGCTCAGCGCGCCGACGGCCATGCCGACGGGCAGGGCGATGGTGATCCACTTCGGGTCGATGAAGCTCTGGCCTTTCTGCCAGTCGGCGCCGAGGAAATGCACCGGCACCCAGACGATCAGCCCATAGCGCGCGGCGTTCTGGAAACCCAGGGACAGCGCGGCCACCAGCAGGCGCGGGTTCTTCAACACCGCCAGGTAGCGTTGCAGCGAGGATTCCTCCTGACCATCAGCGGCCTCGCTGGCACGATCCTCGGCATTCGCCACGCCGGTGTCGGCCAGCGGCTCGAAGCCCATGTCCTTCGGGCGCTCCCGTGCCACCAGGTAGAACACGATGCCGCCAGCGAGCATCAGCAGCACGGGCAGGCGGAAGATCCAGCGCCATTCCAGGTGCAGTACATCGATCACGACGACCGAGGTGACGTACGACAATACCGAGGCACAGCCCGCGGCGAACACGTAGAAGCCATAGACCTTGCCACGCTCGGCGCTGCCCCACCAGTTCGACAGCAAGCGGCTGCCTGGCGCCCAGCCCAGGGCCTGGAAGTAGCCATTGACGCCCCAGGGCAAGATCAGGCTGGCGAAACCGCTGGCAAAACTGGTGACCCAGTTGGCGCCGCAGGACAGCACTGCGCCCAGGCTCATGATGCGGCGGCCGCCGAACTTGTCGGCAAGGTTGCCGTTGATGGCCTGGCCGATGGCGTACATCCAAAGCATGGCGCTCGACACCCAGCCGAGGGTTTCCTTGCTCAGGCCGAACTCGGCCTGGATGCCCGGGATGGCGAAGCCGAAGGTCTGGCGGCCGGTATAGAAAAACAGGTAGCAGAACATCGCGGCGAGCAGCATGCGCCACTGCGCCGCCCGGAAGGGAGACGTGGAGGAGTCGAGGCCAGGCAGGGTTTGTGCGCGGTTCATGGCAGTTTTCCTTCTTGTTCGCTCGCGCCGGCGCAAGGCTCGGCGTGTCGGCACTCTTGTTCGGTGCAACAGGAAAAGGCGGCCGCCTGGGCCACCCGGTCAAGGACAGCTTCAGGCGGCTTGCGAGCCGATGAAATTACGGCCTCGCGCACCCTGCATGGCAACGTCGATCATCGCCTCGGCTTCGGCGGCAGTCACCCCGTAGTCGCCGAATTCGGTCTTGACGCCCAGGCGATGGAGGAATTCACGCAGGCGCTTCTGTGCGCTATCCAGGTCGCTGCCGAAGACACGTTGCAGGGTGCGGTCGCGGTCAGCGTCGTGGCCCCAGGCCAGGCCCAGCACCAGTGGCAGGGTGAAGGAGCAGGCGATGCCGTGGGGTAGCCCGTGGCGCAGGGTCATCTCGTAGGAGATGGAGTGGGCCAGGGCGGTCTTGGTGTTGGAAAAGGCCATGCCGGCCTTCAGCGCCGCCAGCGCCATGCGCGAGCGCAGTTCGCGGTTGCCCAGGTCTTGCTGCAGGCGCGGCAGGCAGTCGAGGATGTCCTCGATGGCAGAGACGGCGAAGGTGTCGGAGATCGGGTTGGCATTGTGGTTCCAGATCGATTCCAGTGCGTGGGACAGTGCGTCCAGCCCGGTAGAGGTGGTCACACCGACGGGCACGCTGAGCATCAGGTCTGGGTCGATCAGCGCCACCTGCGGCCAGGTGCAGTCCAGGTGCAGCGAATACTTCTTTTGCCGCTGCGCGTCCCAGAGGGTGGCCCAGGGCGTCACTTCGCTGCCGGTACCGGCGGTCGTCGGCGCGGCGATCAGCGTCTTGTGCCGGGCCGGGACGAAGGGTTTGCCGGTGGCCAGCAGGTCGAGCAGCTCATCGAAGTGCCCGGACGCGGTGCCGACGATCAGTGCCTTGGCGGTATCGATGGCACTGCCACCGCCGAGGGCGAAGACGGTGGTGCAGTCCTCCGCCTCGAGCCAGAAGCGCTCGTGCACGTCGCGCAGCCAGGCCACGTCGGGGTTGGGCTGCACGTCATCGATCACGTAGACGAGGCGTTCGCCGAGCTGGGCGCGCACGCGGTCGATCAGCCCCAACTGCGCCGCTTCAGGGAAGGTCACCAGGGCGACCTTGCCTTCGCAGAGATCGGCGATGCGGTCCAGGCTGCCGCCACCGAAAACGGTGGCGACCGGGTTGTGGAAGTGAGCAGGCATGGGCGGTTCCTTGTTGTTGTGTGTTCGTGTGGCCATGCTCAGGTCATCGTCGTTTTCGTTCCAATCGATTGATCGCAGGTAGGTATTGGCTAGACCGATAACAGCCGGGAGGGCATCGTGACGGTCTGCAGGCGTGCAGGTAGCACCTCCATGTGGGTAAGGCTTGTCCTGCGGGGTGAGGGCGGGGGTATCCTGTGGCCCCGTCGCAGTCACGAGACCGTCATGTCGTGCGTAGTAGGAGGCGGGGCGCGGGGGATCGATGGACGCTTATTCCAGCGCATCCCTTATCTGCAATGAGCGGCTCAGCCAGTCGCAAAAGCTTTTGCTCAGCGGGTCCGCCTCGCTGTCACGGTGCACCAGGCAGGCCCACTTGGGCCCTCGCACGCGCTGGTCATCGAGCGGTACCAGTAGCCCACGTTCGCGCGCTGGGGCTGCTAGAAGCTGGCTGACGAGGGCGATCCCCAGCCCCTGAGCCGCCGCATCCAGCAGCAGGCCCGGGTCAGAGAAGTTCAGGCCCTGGCTGTGCTGACCGACGTCGCGACCGCCCTGTACTTGCCAGTGGCTCCAATCCATCTCGCGTTCGCCATGCAAGGTGGTGCGTCGATCCACCGGGGTGTCCAGCAGGTCAGGGTGACAGGCCGGATACAGGCGGTCTTCGAGCAGTACACGAAAACTGCATTCGGCCTGGGCGCTGAGGTCATCGCGCACCGCGATGTCGATGGTCTGAGTGGCCATGTCCGGCGTTTCGTCGGTGGTCAGTAGCCAGAGATCGACCTGGGGATGCTGCCGGTGGAAGTCAGCCAGGTGCGGTACCAGCCAATGGCGGGCAAAGGCCGGTGTGGTGTTGACCACCAGTTGGTTCGGTTTGCGGTACTGGTCCAGGCGACGGATGCCTACCGCCAGTTGCTGCAACAGCGACTGGGTGGTGCTGAGCAGGTCGAAACCCGCATCGGTCAGGGCCACCCTGCGGCCGTTGCGCAAGAACAGGGGCTGTTCGAGAAAGCCTTCCAGGCTGCGGATCTGCTGGCTGATGGCCGATTGCGTGAGGTGGAGTTCTTCCGCGGCCTTGTGGAAGCTGCCCAGACGGGCAGCGGCTTCGAAGCCACGCAGGGCGTTCAGTGGAGGCCAGTGTTTGAGCATGCCTGATAAGCTCTCCTAATCAAAATTGCGCAAAATCTATCGTTTGTTTCCGCGTTTTTACAGACCTAGCATACAAGTCATTACCGCAGTCGCAATTCCCACCAAAAGAAAAACTTAACTGAAGGCGCTTGTATGCAATTCAACGATTCGCAGAACGGTTGGCTCATGCCCGCCGAATGGGTACCCCATGTCGCTACCTGGATGGCATTTCCCCATAACCAGGCCCTGTGGGAAGCCAGCTGGGGCGTGACGCTGGCCCAGGTGCAGGTTGACTTCGCCCGGGTGGCCAACGCCATCGCTCGCTTCGAGCCGGTGAAGATGGTGGTCGACCCCACTGCAGTAGCTCGCGCCCGCGAGCTGTGCGGGCCGAACATCGAACTGATCGAGCTGGCGATCGACGACAGCTGGTGCCGCGACTCCGGCCCGAGCTTCGTCTGTCACCCGCAACTCGGCACTGCCGGCATCAACTGGCGTTTCAACGCCTGGGGCGGCAAGTCGGCGCATGGCCTGGACGAGACCTTGGCGCAGCGCATTCTCAACACGCTGGGCCTGGAATGCTTCGATACACCGCTCACCAACGAGGGTGGCGCCATCCATGTGGATGGCCAGGGCACCCTGATCACCACCGAGTCGGTGCTGCTCAACCCCAATCGCAACCCCGGCATGAGCAAAGCCGAGATGGAAGAGATATTCAGCCGCCTGCTCGGCGTGAAGAAGACCATCTGGCTGCCGGGCGATCCTGACTACGTCACCGGCGACATGACCGATGGCCATGTCGATGGCGTGTGCGCCTTTGCCCGTCCCGGTGCTCTGTTGGTGGATACCACCCGAGATCAGGGCTCGGTGTACGCCGAAGTGGTGCGCGAAAACCGCCGGGCCCTGGAGCTGGCCACCGATGCCCAGGGCCGCCGCTTCGAGATGCTCGAGCTGTTCGAGGCCAGCGAGGCGGTAGACACCGAGGCCGAGGTGTTCTGCGCCTCCTACACCAACTTCTACATCTGCAATGGCGCCATCATCATGCCGGCCTATGGCATTGCTGCCGACGACGAGGCGGCTGCCACGCTGCGCATGGCCTTCCCTGGCCGCGAAGTGGTGCCGGTACGGATCAACGAGCTGGCCCATGGCGGCGGTGGCGTGCACTGCATTACTCAACAGCAACCGGCCTGGCCGCTGAAAGGGGTAGGGCAATGAGCAAGCTGACCGTCGCTACGACCCAGTTCGCGTGCGGCTGGGACCTCAAGCAGAATCTCGACCAGGCCGAGCAATTGGTGCGCGACGCCGCTGCCCAGGGCGCTCGGCTGATCCTCCTGCAGGAGCTGTTCGCCACGCCGTACTTCTGTATCGAGCAAGATCACAAGCATCTGGACCTGGCCGAGGAGTATACCCAGAGCCGGCTGCTCAAGCGTTTTGCCGCGCTGGCCAAGGAACTGGGCGTGGTGCTGCCGCTGTCGTGGTTCGAGAAGGCCGGCAATGCCTATTTCAACTCGCTGGCGGTGGCCGATGCCGATGGTCGTTTGCTCGGGGTGTACCGCAAGACGCATATCCCCAACGCCATTGGTTACCAGGAGAAGGAATACTTCAGCCCGGGCGACACGGGGTTTCGCGTCTGGGATACCGCGTTCGGTCGCATCGGCGTGGGCATCTGCTGGGACCAGTGGTTCCCTGAAACCGCGCGTTGCCTCGCGCTGATGGGCGCCGAAGTGCTGCTCTATCCAACCGCCATCGGCTCCGAGCCGGGCGCTGCGGCCCTGGATTCGCGGGATCACTGGCAGCTGGTCCAGCGCGGCCATGCCGCCGCCAACATCCTCCCGGTGATCGCCGCCAACCGGGTCGGTCATGAAGTGGCAACGACCGATCCGCAGCTACGGATGAGCTTCTACGGCTCGTCCTTCATTAGCGACCACAAGGGCACGCTCCTGGCCGAAGCGGACCGCGACTCGACCGGGGTGCTGGTGCGCGAACTGGACCTCGCCCTCATGCGTGAGGAACGCCAGACCTGGGGCATCTACCGCGATCGTCGCCCGGAAATGTACGGCCCGCTGCTGGGCCTGGACGGCCGTCGAACGCATGTGCACTGGCAAACGCCTGGAGTCTGAAAATGAATGCGCTGAACAAGTTGCTGATCGGCTCATTGAGCCTGGCCCTGAGTTGTGCCGTGTTGTCGGCCAACGCTGAACAGAAGACCTTGCGCCTGTACAACTGGGCGGACTATTTCGCCGAGGACACCATCGCCAGCTTCACCAAAGAGACTGGCATCCAAGTGATCTATGACGTCATGGACGGCAGTGAGACGCTGGAGGCCAAGATGATGTCCGGCCATAGCGGCTACGACCTCATTTTCCCCGGCGACACCGTGGCTGAGCGGCTGATGCGCGCCGGCGCCCTGCAGAAGCTGGACCCGGGCAGGCTCGAGCATCTGGACGACATCGAGCCTGGGCTGCGCACCTTGCATGCCAAGTATCCTCACTCACGGGACGCGACGGTGCCCTACACCTGGGGCACCATCGGCGTGACCGCCAATCAGGCGATGATCGAGCAACGCATGGCCAATGCCCCGGTCGACAGCCTGGACCTGATCTTCAAGCCCGAGCTGGCGGCGAAGTTCGCCGATTGCGGCATCTCCATCATCGACTCGCCCGACGAGGTGCTGGCCGTGGTGCTCAACTACTTGGGCCACGACCCGCGCAGTGCCAAACCGGCGGAGCTGGCCGAAGCGACGACGCTGCTCAAGCGCATCAAGCCATACATCCGTAAGTTCCAGTCGCAGCCGGTCACCCAATTGGTGAATGGCGATATCTGCCTGTCCCTGGGCTACAGCGGCGACATGACCCAAGCCCAGCGTGCTGCGGACGAAGCCGGCAAAAAGGTGCGCTTCCAATACCACATCCCGAAGGAGGGCACCACGGTGTGGATGGATACCATGGCCATCCCGGTCGACGCCCAGCGTCCGGATTACGCCTATGCCTTCATCAACTTCGTCATGCGCCCGGAGAACATGGCTGCGATCAGCAACTTCACCGGCTATCCCACCTCCAGCGCCAAGGCCAGGCCGATGGTGGCGGCCGACATGCGCAACAACCCGGATATCTACGTCGATGAGGCCACCTATGAGCGGCTGATTCCCGGCAGGGACATCCCACAGCGCGACATGCGGGCACGCATGCGTGCCTGGACCACCTTCAAGACAGTGAAGGTCGACTGAACCGCCGGTCGCTCGTAACACCGCTGCGGCAGTGCCATGCCAGGGACGGCATGGCCGAGTGCAAGCGGCCAATCACCAGCAGATGAGAGTGCAACAACATGCCTACACGTCGTGATTTCATGAAACAACTGACAGCTGCCGCCGGCCTGGGTGTCGTCGCATCCATGGGCCTTGGCCTGAGCGCTCCGCGGGTGCGTGCCGCGACAGCCAGTAATTGGTACATGCCCGATGAGCATGCACCGCAGGAACGCGTATTCCTCGCCTTTGCGGCCTCTTCACGGGTATGGGAAGGCTGGGAAGACGCGGTGAACAACACCATCGCCATGTTGGCCAAGACCATCGCCAAGTATCAGCCAGTGACCGTGCTCTGTCGGCCGTCCCAGTTGTCATTGGCCAAAAGCAAGTGCGGCACCCGCAATATCCAGTATCTGACCATGCCTCTGGATGACGTCTGGATACGTGACTACGGCGGTTGTTTCGTGGTCGATGGCTCAGGTGGGCTGGGCCTGGTGGATTTCAACTTCAACGGTTGGGGCGACAAACAGACGTCGGCCAATGACACCCGTGTGGCCGACACCCTGAGCGATGAAACCGAGGCGACCTACATCGGCAGCCAGCTTGTCGGCGAGGGCGGAGGCATCGAGGTCGATGGTCATGGCACCGCGATCATGACCGAGAGCTGCTGGGTCAACGACAACCGCAACCCTGGCATGAGCAGGGCGCAGATCGAGGCCGAGCTGAAGGCCAAACTTGGGCTGCGCAAGATCATCTGGCTGCCGGGGATCAAGGACCAGGACATCACTGACGCGCATGTCGATTTCTATGCACGCTTCGTCAAGCCTGGGGTAGTGATCGCCAACCTGGACAACGACCCGGAGTCCTATGACTACGCGGTGACCCGAAAGCACCTGGATATCCTCAATGCAGCCACCGACGCTGATGGGCGCAAGCTGGTGGTGCATACCTTGCCGCCACCCTTGGCGATACGCCGCAACCAGTACACCAAGAACAATCCGGATTTCGCGCCGGGCTATATCAACTTCCTGCTGATCAATGACGCGGTGATCGCTCCCCAGTTCGGTGATACGCAGGCGGATAAGTATTGCAAGGAGCTGTTGAGCAAACTCTATCCGGGACGGATGGTGGAACAGGTGAATATCGACCCGATTGCCGCGGGAGGGGGTGGGATTCACTGCGTCACCAAGAATATGCCGCGCTTTTAGACGTTGCTTGCTCCAGTGGGCCCCCTCTCCAGGCAAACGTTCAAATTCACAGGTGAGCGGGTAGGGGGCTTCAACTTCGAAGGCCGACCCCGGGTAGCACGTGAAAGCAAGATCCGTTTGCGGTGGGCTACGCTGTGATCGTTAAGGATTGGGGTTCCCATCATGAAGTGTCAGGTTCGCCCCGCAACCAGCGAAGATATAGAAGCGATCAGCCGTGTAGTGGTCAGCGCTCTGCGCGAGTCGAATTCACAGGATTATTCACCTGACGTTATCGCTGAAGTTGAGCGTAGTTTCGCTCCAGAAGCCATCAGCGTACTGCTCGATAAGCGCAAGGTTTTCGTCGCTTTGCTAGGCGAGAATATTACCGGTACGGCAAGCCTCGACGGGGAAGTAGTTAGAAGTGTTTTCGTTGATCCTGCGTACCAGGGTGGTGGTATCGGTCGACAGCTGATGGATGTCATTCATGCTGATGCTGCCAGTGCTGGCGTTGGCGTTTTGCGGGTGCCGTCGTCGATTACAGCGGAGAAGTTCTACGCAGCGTTGGGTTATCAGAAAATCCGCGACGAGTTTCATGAGGCTGAGCGCACCATCATTATGGATGTGACCGTCGCGAAATACGGACACTTTCCGTCCCGTCCGTAATTCGCGGCCTATAGCGCTTCCGTTTGCACTCAGGACATTTTTTTAAGAAAGCGCCCTGATTATTTGCAACTTTTTCTAAGAAAGTGTCCGAATTTTTTGCAAACTTTCGGAAAGTGTCCGCGATAAGTGCAAAAAGCTAAGGAAACTCCGAACAAGTTACTCATCATCCGGAAATGGACGGCTTGGGAACGCCGAAAAGCCCGATTTCAGACGCTGATTATTGGATAACCAAGGCAACGCCTT
>NZ_JBDLLR010000001.1:3375516-3513294 GCF_046365545.1 Pseudomonas sp. HLMP
AGCCCTGACACCACCGACATATGGCAAGGGCTACGCCCTTGATCGCGGGCAAGCCCGCTCCCACGGGCCCCTGCAAACCACATTACTTGTGATCGACTCGACCACCCTGGGAGCCGGCTTGCCGGCGATTGGGCCAGCCCTGACACCACCGACATATGGCAAGGGCTACGCCCTTGATCGCGGGCAAGCCCGCTCCCACGGGCCCCTGCAAACCACATTACTTGTGATCGACTCGACCGGCCCTGTGGGAGCCGGCTTGCCGGCGATTGGGCCTGTCCTGACACCACCGACTATGGCAAGGGCTACGCCCTTGATCGCGGGCAAGCTGCTCCCACGGGCCCCTGCAAACCACATTACTTGTGATCGACTCGAGCACCCTGTGGGGGTTTGCCGGCGATAGGGCGATAGGCTGCAAAGCAGCCCCTGGGTCCCTCACCGATACCCCTGCCCGACCAGCCATCCCTTCACCATCGCCCGCTGCTGCATGGTCAATGGCTCCAGCAGCGCATCCAACGGCCCACCCACCTGCACCTGGCGCACCAGCGGCGCCAGCTCGATGCCCTGCAGGTGCCAGATCCCCAGTGGCTGGTCCTGGGTAACCACCACCTCGGCCTCGTCCACCCACCCTTCGCGCAGCACCGGCCGACGCTCCACCCGCACGGCCTGCCAATCGGCCTCGGCGTGCACCGGACGATCATCCGGCCAGGCACGCCGCCGGGCCCAGAACGCATGCTCGCCGCGGGCCTGCTCCTGGGCATAGAAATCCCGCCCGATCCGGGCGAAACGCAGGAACAACTGCTCGATACGCTCCTGGTGAAAACGCCGCGCCAAGGCCTCCCGCCGTGGCTCGCGCAACAGCGTGTTGATCACCGCTGGAGCCTGCAGCGCCGAGGACAGCGACTGGAAAATCCCATTCCCCGACAGGGGGTCCACGGCCATGGCCGCATCTCCCACGCGCAACCAGTCGCCACCGCTGCACTCGCCCGCCAGGATCGCCGTGCTGCTGCGCGCATGCACGGCAGCTGGCAACAGCGCGCGCTCGTCGAAGAACCCGGCCACCAGTGCCGAGCGCCGGCGCCGTTCGGCGCAGTACGCGGGCAGTGCCGCCTTGCCCGGCAATTGCGCCGCACCGGCATCCAGGGTGATCTGCCAGTAGCAGCGACCATCGGCCAGGCGCGCCATCCATGCCCAGCCATCGTCCAGGCTCTCGACCGCCGAGGCCGGCGTGCCTGGCGTGGACTGCCAGAGGTTGAGCAGGCTGACGGTCTCCGGGCCACGCAGCCGGTCGGCGGCCAGCGGTGCCTGGCGGCCACGGGCCTCGACCAGGAAATCGGCCTGCAGCAGCTGGCCGTCGTCCAGCCGCACCTGGTGGCCATCCACGCGCATGATCTCGCGTACCCGGCCTTCGATCAGCCTCACCCCGGCCTGCAGCAAGTCATCGCGCAGGGCCTGGTCGAAGCGCTGGCGGTCGAGCAGGAACTCCTGGTTCAGTTGCAGGTGCTCGCCGTTCCAGCGTACCTGTCGCGTCGCCGCTATCGCCGCCTCGGCCAGCCCGCCGGCGAGCCCGGCATGGCGCAGCCCTTCGAGCACCCGCTGGGACACGCCCTCCACCGCGGAGAAACGACGCCAGTCGCAGACCACCGTGACCGGGTAACCCAACCGGCGCAAGCCAATGGCGGTGGCCGCACCAGCAGGGCCGGCGCCCAGCACCAGGATCCGCGCTTCAGCCATCGCGGCCACCTCGCCGCTCCGGGCCGATGAAGCAAGCGCCCGCCCGCAGCCGCTCCACGACCTGCTGGCGGTCCAGGCCCGGGCACTCGCGCAGCCAGGCAGCGACCTGCCCACTCACCGCCGCGCAAGCCAGGCTCGCCCCGGCCAGCCCTTGACCGCCGACATAGCCACCGACATCCGCCTGGGCACTGCCCAGCCACGACCATTGCCCTGGCGCGCAACGGGCATCGCCGGTGATGCGCAGCACGCCCGGGTAGCTCGCCGGGTACACCGGCCCGCCACGCGCCGGGCTGGAGGCGCACAACAGCGCACCGGTCGCCAGGGCTTCGTCGCAGGCCTGGCGCAGCACGGGCCGGTCCTGGTGCAAGCCCAGGCTGAGATTGATCACGCTTGCGCCCTGCTCCACCAACCACAGCAACGCCGCGGCCACCTGCAGGGCACTGGTGCTCCACTGCTGACCGAATACCTGGGCCAGCAGCACCGGCATGTCGCCGGCTTGCGTCTGCAAGCAGCCCAGCACGGCACTGCCATGCCCCAGTTGGTCGGGCAGCGCTGGGCCTTCGCGCAGCACGCCGTCGTCGAGCCAGAAGCGCCGCGCCGCACGCAGCGCCAGGGCCTGCCCGGGCGAACAGCCGCTGTCGATCATGCCGATGCAGGCTTGACCGGTCATTTGTCGGCCATCGCCTGGGGCAGCACGCGCAACTGGCCATCGCCCAGGTGCAGGTGCAGGTCGGCGTCGGCCAGGGTCGAGGCACGGTGGCTGATGAGGATACGCGTGCGCCCGGCGAACAGCTGGTCGATGGCGGCGATCACCTCACGCTCGGTGGCTTCGTCCACCGCCGAGGTGGCTTCGTCGAGCACCAGGATCGCCGGATCCTGCAACAGCGCCCGGGCGATGGCGATGCGTTGCTTCTGGCCACCGGAAAGCTGCTGGCCACGTTCGCCCAGCAGGCCATCCAGACCCAGCGGCAGGCTGTCCACCAGGCTGTCCAGGCGGGTCAGGCGCACCACCCGCTCCAGTTCCGCGCGGCTGGCCTGTGGGCTGCTGTAGGCCAAGTTCTGCGCCAGGGTACCGCGAAACAGGACGATGTCCTGGCTGACCACGGCGATACGCCGGCGCAGGGCGGCCAGGTCCAGTTCGCGCAGGTCGGCGCCGTCGAGCAGGATACGCCCGGCGTCCGGGTCGTAGAAGCGTTGCAGCAGGTCGATCAAGGTCGACTTGCCCACCCCCGAGGCGCCGCTGATGGCGACCTTGAGGCCACCGGGGATGCGTACCTGCACGCCGCGCAGTACCGCGCCCTGGCGCCCGGCATGGGCGAAGTCCACGGCCTCCAGGCGCAGTTCGCCCGGCCCCTCCGGCATCGGCCGCGGCGCCTGCGCCTCGCGTACCGCCAGCGGCTCCTGCTTGAGCTCCATCACCCGCCCCAGGCTGACCGCCATGCGCTGCACCGCCACGTACAGCCCCAGCAGGCTCTGCACCGGGCCGACGGCCATGCCCAGGTAAGTGGAAAAGGCGATCAGCGCGCCCAACTGCCAGGTGCCCTGGATCACCCACCAGCCGCCAACCAGGAAAGCGCAGGCACGGCACAGGGAGGTCAGCGTGCCCGGCACGGCCTGGGTGAAGAATTCGGTGACCTGCACCTTGAGCAATTGCCCCATGTAGCCCTGGCCCAGTTGCTCCAGGCGCCCAGCCTCGCGCCGTTGCTGGCCGGCGGCCTGGATGAACTTCATCGCCGGCAGCGTCTCGACCAGGAACGACGACACGTCCGCCGAACGCTCGCGCAGGCTGCGCACCTCGCGCTCGACCTTGCGCCGCATCCAGCGCAACCACAGCACCTCGATGGGGATCAACAGCGCCAGCAGCAGCGACAACTGCCAGGACAGCATCAGCATCAGACCCACGGCGCCGAGCAGGCCGATCACGCTGGAGACCGCCGAGAACAGTGAATCCACGGCAAAACGCTGAATCTCGGCGACATCGCCATCGAGCCGTGACAGGATGTCGCCGGTACGCCGCCGGCCATAGAACGACGGCGACAGCTGCTGCAGGTGGCGATAGAGGTCATCACGCAGGGCGAACAGGATGCGCCCGGACAAGCGGGTGTGCAGGTAGCGGTTGACGCCCGCCAGCACGGTGCCGAGCAACCCGGCGCCGATCATCAGCGCCGCCATGTGCCAGAGGGTCTGGTAGTCCCGTGCCAGCAGGCCCTCGTCGATCAGGGTCTTGACCAGCCACGGCTGGGCCAAGGCCAGCAGCGAGGCGGACAGCGACAACCCCAGCAGCACGGCGATGGCCTGCCGCTGCGGGCGTACGAAGCCATACAGCCAGGCCAGGGCCTGGCGCATCAGCACGGGGTCGCTGGACTCCACCAGCCGCGCGAACAGGCCACCCATGGCTCAGCCGCGCAACTGCTTGAGCTTGCGGTACAGCGTCGCCCGGCTGATGCCCAGCGCCTCGGCGGCGGCCGAGACATTCCCCTGGTGGCGCGCCAGGGCGCCGCGGATCAGTTCCAGTTCGTTCTCGCGCAGGCTGCCGGAGGGCGCCGCGCCGCTGACCAACTCGTCCAACAGGCAGTCGGTAAGATGATCCAGGCCCAGCACCTGTTCACCGTCCTCACGCATGGCCAGGGCGGTGCGCAGCACCATCTCCAGCTGGCGGATGTTGCCCGGCCAGTCGAAGCCATCGAGCAGCTCGGCCAGGGCTGGGTCGAGGGTCACGCCCTTGGCGCCGAACTTGTCCAGCAGGCCCTCGATGATGCCTGCCAGGTCGTCGCGCTCGCGCAGCGCCGGCAAGCGCAGGGACACGCCGTTGACCCGGTAGTACAGGTCTTCGCGAAACGCCTGTTCGGCCACCTGGCGCTTGAGGTCGCGGTGGGTCGCGCAGATCAGCGCCACATCGATCGCCTGCTCGTCGGCAGCCCCCAGCGGCGCCACCCGGCGCTCCTGCAGTACCCGCAGCAGGCGGGCCTGCAGGGCCAGGGGCATGTCGCCGATCTCGTCGAGGAACAGGGTACCGCCATGGGCCTGCATCAGGCGCCCGACCATGCCGCCCCGGCGCGAGCCGGTGAAGGCGCCTTCGCGGTAACCGAACAGCTCCGACTCGATCAGGCCTTCGGGGATGGCCGCGCAGTTGACCGCGACGAAGGCTTTGTCGGCACGCGGGCTGGCCTGGTGCAAGGCACGGGCGACCACCTCCTTGCCGGTCCCGGTCTCGCCCAGCAGCAGCACCGGCAGGCCATTGGCCAGCCCCTGGCGGGCCATACGCAGCCCACGGGCCAGGCGCGCATCGCCGCCGGCCAGGGCCTGCAGTGCCGGCGACTTCGCCGAGGCGGCCGGCTTGCCGACGCCCGCTGCGCCATTGAGGTTGCCATGGCGCGGCAGTTGCAGGACCCGGAAGAAGAACTCGCCCTTGGCGGTCTGCACGCTGCTCACCCCGCCCTGCCACAGGCGGGCGATGAAGGCCGACGAGCGCTCGCCGAGCAGGTCGCTGCTGCGCCGCCCGAGCAGCGCCTGGCGCGGCACCTGCAGCAACTGGCAGGCGTTGTCGTTGGCCGCCAGCACCTCGCCATCCAGGCTCAGGGCCAACAGCCCCTGCCAGGCGCTGGCCAGGTACTGGGGCCGGCTGTGGAAGGCCAGCACCCACTGCTCGGGGTGGCACAGGCCGAACAGCCGGCCTTCGATATTGCCGGCCGCCAGCATGAGGGTGCAGAGGCTGTCCTGGGGCTGGGTCATCACCCCCTCGCGGGTGATGTCCAGCACACCGATCACCTCCCCGCGCGGGTCGCGCAGGGGCACCGAGGTGCAGGAGAACGGGCTGAGCCGGTCGAGGTAGTGCTCGCCACAGTTGATCAGGGTCGGCCGCCCTTCGACCACCGCCGTGCCGATGGCGTTGGTGCCACGCAGCGACTCGCTCCAGCAACTGCCCGGGTGCAGGTCGCGCAGGCCATCGCGGTTGAGCACGTGCTTCTGCCCTTCGATGGCCAGGACGTTGGCCTGGGCGTCGCCGAGGATGACGATGCCGCTCTTGCCCTGGCGCTTGACCAGGTAGTCCAGCTCCGGGGTGACCGCATCGATCAGCAGCCGGTTGTGCTCCAGCAAGGCGCGCAGGTCATGGCCGTGGCGCATGCCCAGGCCCACCTGCTCGCCTTGTAGGCAATCCAGGCCATGGCCGAGGCTACGGCGCCAGGAGGCATCGATCTCGTCGCGCAGCATCCCGGAGGGCAGTTCGCCTTCGTTGGCCAGCTTGAGCCGGGCCTGGCGGGACTCGTGCAAGGGGTTGCGGGCGTTTGTTATGGGTATGTGTCGCGCCATCGTTCACTCCAGCGGTGCCTCCGCGAGCGGGGCAACGGGCTTCGGGACTTGTTGCAGTGTGCTTCAGAATCCGCGAGCCGTCATCAGGCTGGGGTGGAGGGTGGCACAAAGCTTACGTTTACGTAAAGGCAGGGGGAGATGCTGCCGCTGACATTGGGGCCGCTTCGCGCCCCATCGCCGGCAAGCCGGCTGCCACGGACCAGCGGTGTTCACCCAGCATATGGGAGCCGGCTTGCCGGCGATGGGCTGCAAAGCAGGCGCGGTCCCCGATGGGTGCATGCAGGCTTGCCCGCGAAAGCGCCAGCCCGACCCACCACAAAAGCAGCCCCAATTCCCCAATGCTGGGGCCCCCAGCCCACCCGCCCAGCGCGCCAACCGATCCGGCCAACATCACCGCAGCCCTTGCGCCACAAGGCCTGCAGGGCAAGATCCACAAACTGGCACGGCTGTTGCCGATCCCTCGTCAGACGCCCCAACCCCTTGGGCCCGTTTGCAGGAGGGATTGACTCATGCACCGACCGATACCCCACCCGCTGGCAGTGGCGATCCTTGCCAGCATGCTCCAGCTACCGGCCCAGGCTGCGCTGTATGCGGTCGACCCGGGCCCCTACCTACCCGAGAACGGCAGGTTCGCCGCCTGGTACCAGGACACCCACGGCCGGACCCTCGACCTGTGCCTGTCCAAGGCCGTCAGCTCACGTGTCGGCGGCGCCCCCGGCGCACCGTCCTACATGTGCCCACTGACGCCGGCGCCGGGCGTGTTCGACGATACCCAGCCGATCCAGTTCCCTGGCAACTTCCCCGACGAAGCCTTCTGGTTCACCGCCGATGCCGAGATCGTCGATGCCGCCCGTGGCATCGAGTTGAGCTATGGCACGGCACTCGAGGCGGCGTTCAGCGTCGAGGAACCCATCGATGGCGACCAGATCAGCTTCGCCCGGGTGCGGATCCGCGTGGACGTGCCCGTGGCCGGTACCTACGTGGTCACCCACCCCTATGGCGTCGATGTGTTCGACGTGGAGACTCCCGGCCGCCGGGCGATCAACATGACCCGCGACCTGGGCATCGGCACCCCGCTCACCTACGACGGCGCGCTCACCGGTGACGTCGGGCCGTTCCTGCGCAGCGTCAATGGCCCCTACACCGAGACCAACCCGGTCACCGGCGCCAGCGAACGCTACATCGGCGACCCGAACCTCGAGGAGGCTGTCACCGGCAGCCCGTTCAACACCAACTACGTGCGCATCGAGGGCCCCAACGGCCTGGACCTGCGCACCGAGCTGTTCGCCGTCTCCGGCAAGCTCTCCGAGGTGCACCGGCCGACCCCGTTGCTGCCGCTGCGCAGCACCTACTCGCGGCACAGCGAGAACGGCGACCTGCGCGCCCAGCAAGATGTCTTCGTCATGGCCCCACCCCAGCCGGCCAGCGTCACCCTCACCAGCCAGACACCCAACCTGACCCTGACCGAAGCCAACAGCACCGGTGCCTGGTACGCCCAGTCGGCGCTCAACCCGAGCCTGCCCACCACCCTGGTGGTCAACGCCGACAACAGCGTGGCCATCCCCACCAGCAGCGCCACCAGCGCCAACCTGCCACTGACCGACCTGGTGACCATCAGCCGCGCCGAATACAGCCTGGCCAGCGGCCAGCTGACCCTGGTGGCCAGCAGCAGCGACGAAACCAGCCCGCCCGCCCTCACCGCCCATACCGGCAACGGCGCCCTGATCGGCAGCCTCTCCGGCAACGGCGCGGTGAAGACTCTCACCACCGGGCTCTCGCCGATCCCCCCGGCCAAGGTGCAAGTCACCAGCGCCCACGGTGGCAGCGACAGCGAAGACGTGGTGCTGGTGCCATGAACAGACAAAGGCTCCGCCTTCAAGGAGGCAGCATGAACACTTGGCCACGCCGGGCGCTATGCGCCGCCGGGCTCTCCTTCACCCTCTCCGGCGTGGCCTGGGCCGCGCTCTCCGAGGTCGATCCAGGCCCCTACACCCTGGCCACCGGGCGCTACCCGATGTGGTACAAGGACTCCACCGACCTGTCCCTGGAACTGTGCCAGTCGCGGGCGATCAGCTCGCGGGCGCCCGGCACCCCGGCAGCGCCGAACTACATGTGCATGCTCGCCGCCGAGCCAGGCTACGACGACAGGCTGCCGATGGTGTTCCCGGACAACTGGCCCTCGGAGCTGTTCTGGTTCCTGGCCGAGACCGAGATCCCGCAGGTGGGCAACAGCGGCTACGAGCTGGAGGTCTACGTCGCAGGCCTGGAGGCGGCCTTCGCCTCCGAGGTGCCGGTCGATGGCGACCAGCAGAGCTTCGCCCGCATCCGCATCCGCGCCACGATCCCACGCACCGGCGTCTACACCATCACCCACCCCTACGGGGTCGAGACCATCAACGTCACCTCCACCGGCCGACGCGCGATCAACATGACCCGCGACATCGGCATCGGCGGCCCGGGCAACTTCACCGGCGCGCTCAACGGCAACCTCGGGCCGTTCCTGCGCAGCGTCGACGGGCCCTACACCGAAGTCAACCCGGACACCGGCGCCACCGAGACCTTCGTCGGCGACCCGAACATCACCCAAGCCGTCACCGGCAGCCCGTTCAACACCAACTTCGTGCGTATAGAAGGCCCGGCCGGGACCATCCAGACCAACCTCTTCACCGTCTCCGGCAAGGTCCTCGACGCACGTGCCCAGACCCCGGTGGAGCTGCAGCGCGCCACCTACCAGCGCAATGCCGCCGGGACCCGCGTCGAGCTGTTCGCCAAGGCACCGAACAGCGCCAGCCTGTGCATGCGCAACGGCCTGGAGCTGATCGGTACGCCGCCCTCGCCCTGCCAGTTCAACCTGCTGACCGACAACAACGGGCTGTTCTTCAGCCAGCAACTGAGCCAGGCCGCACCGCCTGCGGTGGTGGTGGTCACCGCCAGCAGCACCGGTGCCACCCGCCCAACGTCGTTGTCGAGCACCCTCAGCGACGTGGTGAAGATTCGTACCGCGCGCTACGACTGGGCCAACAAGCGCCTGGTCATCGAGGCCAGCTCCAGCGATGAAGTGCAGGTCCCGGACCTGGTCGCCCAGGGCTATGGTCGCCTGTCCAAGGCCGGTACCCTGCAGAGCCTGACGGTCAATGACCTCGCCCAGCCACCTGCCAGCGTCACCGTCAAGTCCGCCGCCGGCGGCAGCGACGTCGAGCCGGTGGTGGTGGTCGGCAGCGCGCCGGTGGAAGCCGAGAACCAGCCGCCGCTGGCCCAGCCCGACAGCGGCAGCACCAGCGTCGGCGTCCCCGTGACGCTCAACCTGCTGGCCAACGACAGCGACCCGGACGGCAACCTGCCACTGAGCATCGCCGACCTGACCCAGCCCGGTACCGGCCTCGGCTCGGTGGTACTCAACGGCAGCACCGCGGTGATCTACACCCCGCCGCCCGGTGCCACCTCGCCGCTGGTGGCCACCTTCAGCTATCGCGCCCAGGACGCCAAGGGCCTGAAGTCGGAGCCGGCCACCGTGACCGTCAATGTCGCGCCCAACCAGCCGCCGACGGCAGTGCCGGACAGCGTCGCGACCCTGGGCGTGCCGCTGACCATCGACGTGCTGGCCAACGACAGCGACCCGGAAGGCAACCTGCCGCTGAGCGTGGCCAGCGTCACCCAGCCACCGGCCGGCCGAGGCACGGTCAGCACCGATGGCAGCGTGGTCACCTACACACCGCCGGGCACCGTCACCGCCCCGTTCAGCACCAGCTTCACCTACGTGGCGCGCGATGCCCTGGGGGCGCTCTCCGGCAGCGGCACGGTCACCGTGCAGGTGTCGCCACGCCCGGCCCAGGAGACCTTCACGGTCACCGCGGCCAGCGTCACGGCGCGCTCCAACAACCGCTTCAACTGGGATATCAGCGGCACGTCGTCGGTGACCACCGGCAACACCGTCACAGTGCAGGTGACCACCCCGAACGGCCTGGTGACCCTGGGCAGCGTCGCAGTGCCGATCACCGGCCGCTGGCGCCTGGCGGTGAGCAACAGCACCACGGTGATCCCGACGGCCAACCCGACGGCGATCATCCGCAGCAGCCAGGGCAGCGAACGCACCGTGCCGGTGAACGTGCAGTAGCCAAGGCCAGAGAGAGACGCCATGCAACGCCTGTATCCACTGCTGCTCGGCCTGGCCCTGGTGGGCCAGGCCATCCCGCCCGGCTGGGCCGATGACCTGATGGACAACGCCGACCTTGCCGCCGGCAACGACCTCGGCGAGCCGTCGATCGTCCGCCTGCTGCCGGCCGGCGCCGGCCAGTTGGCGGTGATCGAGCAGCAGGGCACGGGCAACCGCGCCGCCCTCGACCAGAACGGCCAGGCCCTGCTGGGCCGCATCGTCCAGGCCGGGGGCGCGCAGGAGGCGTTCATCCTGCAGGAAGGCAGCGACCTGATGGCGTCGATCACCCAGCAGGGCCAAGGCAACAGCGCGTCGATCCAGCAGCGTGGCAGCCGCAACAGCGCGTCGATCGAACAGATCGGCAACTACAACACGGCCAACATCGAACAGCACGGCAGCGGGCTCACCAGCGCCGTGACCCAGGCCGGCAACGGCCAGCAGATTCACATCACCCAATACCGATAGACCTGGAGGCACCATCATGTTCAAGCTCGCTCCCTTAAGCGCCGCCATCGTGCTGGCCCTGGCCGGCCAGGTCATGGCCGACGACAGCACCTCGACCCAGACCCAGCAGGGCAACGAGAACATCGCCGAGGTCCTGCAGAGCCTCGCGCCCTTCGCCTCGGCCACCCAGCACCAGACCGGCCAGGGCCACAACCACATGGCCGTGCAGGACAACAGCACCAGCGACATCCAGCAGAGCGCCACCGGCTCGTACAACGCCGGCTACGGCGAACAGCTGTACGAGAACGGCAGCCAGATCACCCAGCAGTCCAGCGGCACCCTCAACGACAATTTCGCCAGCCAGTCGATCGGCGAGAACAACCAGTCCCTGCAGGCCCAGCAAGGCACCGGCAACGTCTCGCTGGTGTTCCAGGACACCCAGGTGGGCAGCCAGGCCACCACCCAGCAATGGGGCAGTGGCAACGAGGCGGTCGTCGAACAGTTGTTCGGCGGCACCAACAACCGCAGCCTGATCATGCAAGGCGGCAGCGGCAACTTCGCCGCCGCCGAGCACCTGAGCCACCAGGACGGCGACATCCAGATCTACCAGGACGGCTCGGCCAACTGGGCCTACGGCGACCAGCGCGACGGCCTGGGCGGCACCATCGGCATCCTGCAGTACGGCACCGGCAACTCCATGGAGGTCTGGCAAGACAACCAGAACGCCAGCCAGGCCGCCGTGTACCAGCAAGGCCAGCTCAACGAAGGCTACATCGACCAGAGCTTCGGCCAGGCCAACACCGCCAGCCTGACCCAGAACGGCCAGCGTAACGCCAGCTGGTCGGATCAGTACGAGACCACCCAGTCGGTGACCAGCATTTCCCAGAACGGCAGCGACAACCTGCACTTCACCTACCAGACCGGTGACAACCACAGCCTGAGCATCACCACCACCGGCAATGGCAACAAGATCATGGCCAGCAACTGGAAGGGCGAGAAACCCGGCGGCCAGTTCGGCAGCGGCCAGCGTGCCGAGATCAACCAGACCGGCACCGGCAACGGCGTCAACCTGACCCAGGACGGCATGAACCAGCTGGCCCAGTTGAACCAGAAAGGCACCGGCAACCAGATGCAGACCAACCAGGTCGACAGCAACAACGAGCTGTACTTCGAGCAGAACGGCAGCGACAACCTGCTGATCGCCGACCAGCGCGGCAGCGACAACTACGCCACGGGCCTGAGCGCCGGCAGCGGCAACGCCATCACCCTCGAGCAGTCCGGCTATGGCAACCAGAGCTACACCTACCAGCTGTACGGCAGCGGCAACGAAGCCACCATCAAGCAGGCCGATGGTGTCAACGTCGCCTTCGTGACACAGGGAGGCAACGCCAACCTGGCCTTCGTCGACCAGAGCGGCGCCAACCAGACCGCCACCATCACCCAGTACGGCAACGCCAACCTGGCGACCGTGACCCAGCAATAACCCCCTCCCCCTTGGACCGCGGTGTGCTTCTCCCTGGCGCCGCGGTTCCTTTTTGTCCCTCTCCCCCCGTCGGCAAGCCCACCCAAGTCAGCACCGCAGTGAACCTTTGTGAGAAGGCTTATCCACGAAAAGCCCCACAACGCTACAATGGCCAGACCTCCGACCCGTGCCAGCACCATGATCCAGTCCGACCTCGACCTGTTCGGCCCCCAGCCGCAACGCCTGGCCAGCCAGACCGTGCTGCTGCCCGGCTTCGCCGTGCCCGAGGTCGAGGCGCTGCTCGACGCCTTGCGCCCGGTCCTGCGCGCCGCGCCCTTCCGGCACATGCGCACCCCGGGCGGCCTGCACATGGCGGTGGCCTTGACCAACTGCGGGTCGCTGGGCTGGGTGAGTGACGAAAAGGGCTATCGCTACAGCCCGACCGACCCGGTCAGCGGCCAACCCTGGCCCGCCCTGCCGCCGATACTGCTCGACCTGGCCGGCCGCGCTGCGGCCACTGCCGGCTTCGACGGTTTCGTCCCGGACGCCTGCCTGGTCAACCACTACCTGCCCGGCACCCGCCTGAGCCTGCACCAGGACCGTGACGAAGCGGACTTCGGCCAACCGATAGTGTCGATCTCGCTAGGCTTGCCGGCGGTGTTCCTGTTCGGTGGGCTGCAACGGTCGGACCGGCCCCGGCACATACCGTTGGGCCACGGCGACGTGCTGGTCTGGGGCGGCGAAGATCGCCTGCGCTTTCACGGTGTGCTACCAATCAAGCCCGGCGTGCATCCACGCCTGGGCGAGCGGCGGATCAACCTGACGTTGCGCAAGGCGGGTTGATCCCCTATCGACTCAGTCTCGTTGGCCACCAGGCTCGGAAACGCGCATGCCTCCCCGTGTTTTGCAGCACCGCTCGATTTTTGGCAGGAAGAACTGGAGGATCTTCGGCATCGTATGGATGGGTAATTGACAACAAGCAAAATACAACGCCATGGTTGGCGAAACCGTTACCCCCAGTGCAGACCATAACAAGCCCACATTGCGATTACCGCCATTGAGGGCCATGGTGAACTTAGACATCAAACTGCCAGGGTAAAGCCCTCCAAACATCAACTGAAGCGCGAAGTTCACGCCGTATGCAACGGCGATCATGGCAGCAACCCCCACCGGTTTTTCAAGGATGGTGGACTGAAGACCGGCCATGGTGCCGATCGAAAAAATAAACAACGCGAGCACCACGATACCGTCGATGGCTAACCCATGACGAGCAACGATGTCATGTGAGAAGTGTCTGATCAGAATCGCCACCCCTTCCGCCCCGCCGATCAGCAACGCTAATCTTGCTGCCAGTTCCCAAGGATCGATTAACAACAAAAGGCCATTGCCGAAGACATGCAGTACTGCTGGGGCCGTAACGGGGATGAGCACCATGGAACACAGGACAACGACCAACGACATCGAAGGGTCCAGCCCCAGCATTCTCGCAACCGCTACATTGCCACTGGCTGGTGGCGCCGCAACAGCCACAGCGATAGCCAGCGATAACTCCTGATTGCCGCTGATAGCATATGCCCCCATACCGAACAGATAGGGACATGCGACAACCATCAATAACGGGAATATCACGGAAATTTTCAAATTTTTTGCCGCGATGACGACTTCGCGATTATCGATGCGCAGCAGCGTTCCCAATACGAAGATGAAGACCATCATCGGGAGCAACGGGCGAGCCGCTTCAGCGCTTGATGGCAACAGCAGGCCAATCGCGCATCCTGACGCCAGCACCGCAGGCCCACGCCGGGTAATACCAACTAGAAGATGGAGCATAATCTGGCCCTGTGAGGCGCCCCCATAAGGGGGGCACCTTTATCTGAGGTACTCTTGGATATCCGGTGAAACCGAAGGTGGTGGGGAATTCCGCGATTGCCGAATAACCAAGCGTCCATCAATCAGGATCGAGGTGATACTGGGCAGGTCGCCACTACTCAAACTCTTCAAGACACTGGGCTCCGTACCGCCCAAAGGGCCACAGGCAACGATCAGATCAGCTTCCCTGCCGATAGCAAGAATGCCTCGATTGAGCTTGCGGATTTTCGCGGTATTTCCTGTGGCAAAGCAGATGGCCGTTTCTGCAGGTATCCCACCCACGCTACTGAGCAATGCAATCGTCCGTAACATACCCAAAGCAGGTACGCCACAGCCGGCAGGAGAATCCGTACCAATGACGATCCGATCGAGTTGATTGAGTTCACGTGCATAATTCAGGGTGGTGACAGCAGCCAATTCATTGCCATTGTGGACAATCTCCAAAGCGCCTAGACACCCCTCACATAGGCACCTGATCTGACGCGGTGCCAAGGCGGTATATCCACCATTTATATGCCCGATGATATCCGGATCAATTTCGAGGATCTCTTCTTCACCCATGCGCTGCGAAGCAGATATTGAGGGTCCTCCTGTATGAGTGATCGAGGTCAGGCCATACTTGCGTGCAAGCTTGACCAGCGCAGAAGCTGTGCTGGCCGACTTGACCGGACCGATACCTACTTCACCCAGGTGACGTATTCCTTGATTCGACATTTCAAGGAAATCTTCAGGGCCAAATTCGTCATTCAGTAATGGCGCGCCTGCCTCCATCTTGATGCCTGAAGGCCGGACGTTGGCAAATGAACGTTGCGCGGCGATCGCCATGGCAATGGCGCCAACCCGATCGGTCGGCAAGCCTGGTACGTGCACCTCTCCGGCCGAGATCATCGAAGTTACCCCGCCCTGCAGCGAGTGCCAGATCCAACTGTGGTTCCCTGAACGCGGACTGTATTCACCCAGCGTCGGGTGAGTATGATTGTCGATAAGCCCAGGCATGACGGTCGATTGCTTGGCATCGATAATGAGCTGGGCATCAGCCAGGTCCACGTCCTTGAATCGCCCAATGAAAGTAATTATTCCATCCACACTCACCAGCGTGTCAGCCTCAATCAAAGGTTGCTCCAGATCACCGGAAATCAGTGTGCCGATATTATGAACAACCGATGTATAGGGCTGCGAAAAATGTGCACTCATTTCGTACCCTCGCCAACCGTAGCACTCACAGGAAGAAATATTCTCGCCCCCGTTCTCTCGAAAGCTCGAAAGTTCCAAAGGTCATGGGTCAGAAATAGACGCTGCACCCATCGATAGGCCAGACCATTTTCGTCATAGGTCGGAGTGAATTTTTCTCGTGCATGCAAGGCAAAACGATTGTTTACGTAGAGAAGCCTACCGGGCTGTATATCTACTGCTAAAGCCACCCGTTTGACAGCCCTGTAAAATTTTAAATAGGCGGCCTGCGCAGCATCATTCACGGCGGTAACCATGCCTGGATAAAAAACAGCCGTGACCCTAGGGTACAGGCGCGGACCCGAGAGTATCGGATAGAGCACGCTTGCACGATTGTCGGCCGTTCGCCAACGATATGGCTGACGAATAACGAAATGCCTGCCGTAGAGTAGTTCAACTTCATTTTCGGTCAATGCGCCCAATGCCGCTCGGGCGTCAGACACCCAGGTTTTCGGACCACCCGCGTTCTGATCGCTGCGCAGCCCCAAGAGCATCAGTCCCGCAGGTGACGTGTCGCCTCGGGGATCATAGACCTGGCAAGCATTCTCAGTATGAAAGTCCAACTCCATCTCAGAGCCGTTACCGGTGTATTCGCATGACGCGTCCGGATGAGGCACTAGGTCGTTGACCAATCTCGCACCTTCATGGTGAATGGAGTACGGCTCGGCTATGAGACTGCCGAATGCAACCAGTACGTTCTCTGAAAGACATCCGGTTTTATACCCGAGGTGTTCAGCCCCCCTGGGTGGGCTGCCATGAACCGTATCTATCGGTACATTATCGAACACACAACATGAAGCATCGTTCTCTTTAAGCCCCTCAAGTTTCGCAACCAACCTTTCAGGGAAAACTCGATAAGCGAGCGCACGAATGCACTGCACATACTCACGGCACCCTTCGGGACTGTATTCAATATCAGAAAACGCTTTTCGTATCGAGCCCCTTTCTTTATCAGACAGAAAAAACACTTGACCTTTTTGTTCTGTTCGCTCCATATCTTCCTCGCTCAGGTAATGACTTGTCGAGCACCCTGCAAAGGTGATCAAAGACAAGCGGCCTACCTGCTCTTGTCATTTCGAACAATGCATCATGAGCGAGCAACTAGCCAGCCAAAGTCCAGATCGACCACAACACTGAACCGACCGTTCAGAGTCGAGTCATTTGCACCCTAGAGCGCAGACCAAGTTAGCGCAACAGTTTGCAAGGCAAAAATACGCATTCCGGAAATGGACTACAGAGGCCAGAGAAAGTCTTAGGACGACGCCAAGTTCTTGCGCAATGCTAAACACAATGTTTAACGAATTCGAAAAACTTGAAGACCGCTAGAAGTCAGTCACACCTGAATCCACTCTGAAACTGAGCCTCCAGACCAAAAAAGTAAAAAAACCGGGTCGGACTTCTCCGACCCGGCGAGGTTACTCAGCTTGCCACGGCGCAGGTTTGCGCCTGTCCTACCGAGACGCTGATTTGCTGTCCATTCACATTCACTGGGCTGGACTGGCTTACAGCCAGAAGCCACCTACTCCTACTGATTCTGGCTCAGGTACTTCTCCAACACCGCCTTGTCGCCACCGCCGTCCCCCGCCACCTGCCACAGCCGCCTCTCGATACCTTGCGCCAAAAGGTGCCCCACCGCCGCCTCGATCGCCGAGAGCACGCACAGTTGGGCCGGTTCGTTGGTGGTGTAGCCCACCTCGGCCTCGAGCAGTTCCTTGAACTCGATGAACTTGAACACCCCGGCGCTGCGCCCGACCGAGTAGATGGTCTTGCTGGTCATGACGTTGGCCAGCACCTGCCCGGTGCGCACGTCGACCGCGCGCAGGTTGACGGTGACCTGGTCGACCCGGTACTCGCGAGAGGCGCCGATGCCCAGGTAGCGGGCGCCCTCCCCGCCGCTGCGTACATTGGTGTCGTAGGCGATGATGCCGCCCTCGAGCATCAGGTTGGCGGCCTGCAGCGGTGGCAGCTCGCTCTGGATGTTGGGCGCGACGTCGGGCTTCTTCTGCGAGGCACGGATGATCTTGCGCTCGGTCAGCAGGTTCTGCAGGCCTTCGCGTTCGAGCACCACGAACCAGCCGCTGGCATTGAGGGCATCCATCAGCATGCTCGCCGCGCCCTGGGTGACGCTGGTGGAGAACGAACTGGCCGGGGTCGGCTTGTACTGCCCGGTCTGGTCGCGAAAGCCGTACACCACCGCCATCAGCCGTCCCTTGGGCCGTGGCATGTTCAACAGGTCGTAGTAGGTGGAAGCCCGAGGCGTCAGGGTCGGCGTCTCGGTGTCCTGTTCGGCGGGCATCGGCTCGCGCAGGCCGCAGCCTTGCAAGGTGGCGAGGATCAGCAGTGTGCTCAGCAGGCGTTTCATGGTCGTTCTCCCCTATTGACCCGTCCCTCTCAGGGGTTCAGGCCGCTGACCTCGATGATCGAGACTTCGCCTGTGGCACGGTCGGTGACCTTGATGCTCAAGGCGCCGGAATCGTCGATGACGTCGATCAGGAATGAGTCGGTGGACATGCTGCCGGTGGTGCCGTTGCTGATGTTGTCCAGCAACTGCGACAGCAGCCGCGACTCGAGCTGGTTGCTGAAGCGCTCCAGGGCCGAGGTGCCGCTGAACGAGGTACGCTTCTTCAGGTCTGGGTCGTCGTAGTCGTTCTGCGCCTGGGCGTTGTTCAACAGCCAGGTGCCGTTGAGCGGGTTGCCGCCGAACGCCGGGTTGACCGGCGTGTACACCAGCTCCGTGGCCTGGGCCAGGCCCGCGGCGGCGCCGGCCAGCAGGCAGGCGGCGATACAACGGGGAATGCGGTTGTTCATAGCTCGTCCCTCTCCAGATCGGTGGTGTCCTGTAGCAGGCGCTGCAGCTTGCGCTGGATGATCTGCTGCTTGACCAGGTCGGCGGCCGCGACGGCCTCGTCTTTGAGTTGCGTGGTGTTGGGCGGCAGGAAGCGCCGGTACAGCACCTCGCGTTCGTACTCCACCGTCACCAGGCTGCCCCAGCGAGCATCGGGGCGCTCGCGCACCACCAGGTTGAAATCCAGGCGGCTGGTGGCGCGCAGGCGGTCGGTGAAGGCGTTGTAGAAGTCGTGGCCGATGTGCGAGATGGTGTGGTCGACGATGAAACCCATCATCTCGTCCTCGGCACTGGCGCGGGCCGCACCGTTGGGTAAGGCGCCCAGCAACAGGCACAGCCAGCCGATCATGACCAGGCGTTTCATGGCGTATCTCCCGGGCCGGCATGACGGAACGTGGCGTTGCCACTCTCGGCGAAGGCCTGCTCGGCGACGAACTGCCAGTCGCTGTAGTGCTCCAGCCCTTCGAACGCGGACCACTGGGCGTCGAAGCCGGCGCGCTTGTGCGGCGTGGCATCCGAGCGGCTGTGCACGCCGGTGATGCGGCCATCGATCGAGCGCAGCAGGCCCCAGTCGTCGCTGCCCTCGATCGGGTCCGGGTAGAGCCTGCGGATGTGCCGTTTCGGCGAGGGAAAACGGTTGTCCTCCAGCAACTCGCGCAGCTCCTGGGGGTACTGGGCCAGGCCCGGTGAGGCCCGGTAGTAACTGCGCAGGGCCTGGGCGTACTGGCCGCCGACCCACAGCAACTGGCGCTCACGCTCGCGCTGGGCGGTCGCCGACCAGAGGCTGCCGCTGGCGGCCAGGGCCAGGCTGCCGACCGCGATCAGCAAGAGCACCCCCAGGTAGGTGAAGCCCGCGCAGGCCTTACCATTGGGCATAGAGGCTGCCATCACGCGCCCTCCCGGTTGCTCCGCTCTTGATATCGGCCACACCGCCAGCCACGCCCTCGGGCGGCGGCACCAGTTGCCAGGCATCGCTGCGCTCGGTGATCGGGTCGACCGGCGTATTGCGCAGGTAGCGCGCCTCCACCAGTTGCTCCAGCGACTCGGGGTAGCTGCCGGTGTCGCCGTAGTAGTGGTCCAGGGCCTCGCGCAGCACCGCCAGGCTCTGGCGCAGGGTCGCCTCGCGGGAGGCCTCCAGGCTGTCGAAGTAGCGCGGCATGGCGATGGTCATCAGGGTGGCGATGATCGCCATCACCACCAGCAGTTCGATCAAGGTGAAACCCAGGCTACGTTTCATCGCCGTCACCATTGCCCGTAGGGGATGCCGTTGAGGCCCTTGCCGCGGGCCCGGGAATACACGTCGAACACGTCCTCGCCCTGGCGCGGGTCGTCGGCACTGCTGTCGTAGGCGCGCAGGCCCCAGCCGCCCTGGTCGTCGTCCTTGGCCGCGAGCAATGGGTCGCGGGGGATACGGCGCAGGAAGTAGAACTTGGCACCCTTGGCGCTGCGCACGTCACGCACGCCGTCCACCAGCACCTGCAGGTTCGGGGGATAGCCGCTGGCATTGAGGCGCTTCTCGATGTAGCCGGCGTCGAAGGCGCGCTTGTAGGCATCGATGGCGTCGCGGATCTGGTACAGCGCCTCGCGCAGTTGCTGTTCCTTGTTGCGGCGCACCACGGTCTCGGTCAAGGGCGCGGCCATGCTGGCGAGCAGCCCGAGCAGCGCCAGGGTCAGCACCACCTCGATCAGGCTGAAACCACGCTGCGGGCGTTTCATGGCCGTGGGCTCCGGGTGGGCGGCACGACGGCCATCTGGCCTTCGGCCAACGGCGCGTCGGCGGGCGCATCGAGCGGAGCCTCGGCCGGCAGCCCGCCCGAGGGCAGCGGCTGGGCCAGTTGGCGTACCTGCAGGCTGGACTCGGTACCGGTGGCGAACTCCATGTCCGACGGGCTCTGGTACGGCAGGTTGCGCACGATGCGCGGGGTGATCGCCAGCACCAGTTCGGACTTGCTCATGTCGTCGCGATGACTACCGAACAGCCGGCCCAACCCAGGGATGTCGCCCAGGCCTGGGATCTTGTTGCCGTTGGAGCTGTGATCGTTGCGTACCAGGCCGGCCAGCACCTGAGTCTCGCCATCGTGCAGGCGCAGGCTGGTCTGGGCATTGCGGGTGTCGACCTGGACCGGGATGGTGCCCTGGCGGGTCGGCTCCAGGGGCGTGGCATTGCTCACCTCCAGGGCCACCTTGATCGCCACCTCGTTGTTCAGGTGCACGGTGGGCTGCACTTCGAGCTTGAGGCCCACATCCAGGTAGGTGATGCTCTCGGTGATCACCGGGCCCTGGGTCGAAGGCACCGAGGTGGCGCTGACGATCGGCACCCGCTGGCCGATGTGGATGCGCGCCTGCTCGCGGTTGCTGACACGGATCACGGGGCTGGCCAGGGTGTTGATGCCCTTGTCCGCGGCATTGATCTTGGCCTGGGGTGCCGGGCCGATGCTGATGCGGCTGGAGTTGATGCCGCGCAACTGGTCGAGCACGCTGACCGGGTTGCCCTGGTCGTTGAGCACGCCGAAGGTGTTGGGCCATTGCAGGCCGAGGTCGAGGATGCGCGAGCGGGCCACCTCCATCACCTCGACTTCCAGTACCACCTCGGGGTTGGACTGGTCCTGCGACTGCAGCAGCTTCTCGGCCATGCGCACGGCGTCGGGGGTGTCGCGCATGGTCAGGGTGTTGAGGCGCTCGTCGACGAACACGTCGCGGGTCTTGAGCATGGTCTTGAGCATGTTCAGCGCGGTGTTGGCGTCGATGCTGGTCAGGTAGAAGGTGCGCATGACCAGTTCCTGGTAGTCCTTGGTCTTCTGCGGCGACGCGGGGTAGATCAGCAGGGTGTTGTCGTTGACGATCTTCTGGTGCAACTGGTTCTGCTCCAGCAGCAGGGCCACGGCGTCCTCGATGCGCACCTCGCGCACGAAAATGGTGGCCTTCATGTCGGGGCGCAGGTCCTTGTCGAAGATGAAGTTGATGCCGGCCACCTGGGCCAGCACCTCGAAGATGGTCTTGAGGTTGGCATCGCGGAACTCCAGGGTCACCGGCCGCTCCAGCTTGCTGCGCAGTTGCGGGAACGGCTGGGCGGTACGCGCCTGGACGTTCTCGATGTCGCTGCGCAGGATGATGCCCTTCTGGTTCTGCGGGTCCAGGCGCAGCACTTCGCGCATGTGGCGCTCGGCACCGAACAGGTCGCCCTGACGCAGCGCCGCCTGGCCCAGGGCGACGCGCTCATCGAGGGTACGCATCAACTCCAGCTGGCGGATACCTTCCTGGGCGCGGCGGTTGTTCGGCTCGATGGTCAGCACTCGGCCATAGCCCATGCGCGCACCGCTGAAGTCATGGCGGCTACGGTCGCTGTCGGCCTGGGCCAGCAGGGCCTCGACCGCGCGCTGGCGGCCATGGGCCAGGGCGATGTTCAGCTCGGTGTCGCGCGGTTTGTCGCGCAGTGCCTCTTCCAGGCGGGCGATGCCGGCCTCGTACTGCCCTTCCTTGAACAGCGCGTCGCTGTCCTTGCGCACGGCGCTCGAGCCACAACCGGCCAAGGCCACGCACAGGGCCAGGAGCATGAACGGAGCAGGCTTGCACGACTTCGATGGCTTCATGGTGCGCTCCCGACAGACAGCGTCTGTGGCTGGTGCAGTGGCAGATAGACCAGGCTCAGCTCGGTGGCCGAGACGTGGTCGAGGCGGTAGGTGTCGTCGATGACGTCGCCCTGGCGCACGACGTAGAGCTTCTCGCCGTTCTGCAGGAACACCTGCAGGTCATCGCGATCGCCCAGGCGGCCAACGAACTGGAACGGCAGCGTCGGCGCGGTGGGCGCGACGGCGGCCACCGGGGCGGCGATCACAGGGCGTTCGGTCACGCTGGCCAGGACCTTGGGCTGGCTCCATTGCTGCACCGGGAACAGGTTTCGTGGGGCCTGGGCCGGCCCTGTCACGGCGCCTCGACGCCCCGACGAGCGCTCGCCCACGGGTTCAGCGGCGCCCACGACGCCTGTGGGAGCGGGCTTGCCCGCGAAGGGAACGACGCTGTCTTCCTGGCCGAACCAGTGCCCCGGCGCCCAGGCCAAGGCAGCGCTCAAGCCCAGAAAGCCCATCCACATCACCACGCGCTGAGTGTTCATCACGACCTCGACAGGTAGAGGGTCATGCGCAGGCGGCCATTGAGCTCGCCGTCGCCGATGCGCTTGCGTTGCAGCTCCAGGTCCTCCAGCACCAGGGTCGGCAGCGCGCCGGGCAATGCCTGGAGAAAGCCACGGATCTGTGGGTAGCTGCCGCGCACCGGCAGGACGATCTGGTAGCGCGCCAGCCGGGTCTTGGGATCGATGCCCAGGGCGTATTCACCACGGGCCAGGCTGATGCGCTCGGCACTGGCCAGGCGGTACAAGCGCTCGATCAGTTCGCTGGCCTGGGGCTGGCCGGGCAGTTGCCGGCGCAAGCCATCCAGCACCTGTTGCTCGGGCTTGGCCGCCACCTTCAGTTCGCCACGCTGCAGGCGCTGGACCTGCACACGGGCATCCGCCTCGCTGGCGCGCAGCTCGCGCACGGCCTGCCACTGGGGCAGTACCCAGGCACAGGCGACGAACAGCGCCAGCAGCGCCACCAGCACCGCGCCGAGGCCGGCCCGGCCCAGGCGAGCCAGGTGTTCATGGACGATCAGGCTAGGGACGTGCATGGCCGGTCTCCCAGGTGGCGGTGAGGTTGAAGCGCACCGGACGCTCGGGCTGGCCAGACACCACCTCGTGGTTGAGCAGCGAGACATCGTGCAACTCGGCGCTGCGCTCCAGGCGCTGGTGGTACTGCAGCATGGCCTCCAGGTTGCGCGCCTCGGCGGCGATGCGGACCTGGCCCTTGCGTGCATCGGGGGTGAGGCTGAGCAAGGCGACGTCTTCCTGGGGCTGGGCTTCGAGCATGGCGAACAGTTGCTCCCAGGGCCGTTGCAACTGCTGCGAGACGTGGCGCATCTGCGCCAGTTGCTCGGCCTGCTCGCGGCTGGCGGCGCTGCTCTGCGGCGCGGCGGTGGCCGGGCGGCGGCCGAGCTGCTGCTCAAGCTGGTGCACCCGGGCCTCCAGGTCCAGTTGCTCGCCTTGCAGCCGTTGCTGCACCAGCACCAGCAGTGCCAGGGCGCAGCAGCCCAGGGCCAGCAACGCCCAGGCCAGCGGGCTGCTGCGCCGGGGCTGGAATTCCAGGTCCAGGCGGCGCATGTCAGGCCACCGCCCGCCACATGGCGCACAGCGGGTCGCTGTCACCCGCCGGCGGGCACAGCTGCACCGCCGCCAGTTGTGGCGCCTGCTCACGCCCCGGGGCGTGCAGGTAGATGCGCGGCAGGCGCTCGCCATACAGCTCGCAGGTGCGCTCGATCAAGGCCTGCAAGGCCTGGTCGTTGTCGGCGCAGCCCTGGGCCAACACTTGCTGCCAGGCGCCCCCGGCCGCCAGCAACAGCACGCTGCGGCGCGGCTCGGCGAGGACGAACAGGAAGTCGCCCTGCTCCAGCTGGGCCAGGCTGCGGTTGTAGGCGGCCATCAGGTACGGCTGCACCGAACGCAGTCGCAGCCGGCTCTCCTGGCCTAGCGCCTGCAGCCCCTGCAGCAGGCCCTCGGGCAACGCCGTGGCGATGCGCGCAACCCCCGCCGGCTCCGCCGACAACACGATGCGCCAGTCGTCCAGGGGCTGGCCGTAGAGGTGCTCGAAGCAGGCCCGGGCATAGGCATCCCGCTCCCGTGGATGGCCAATGGCGTCGCTCCAGGGGACCAGGCAAAAACGGCTGTAGCGGGCCGACAGCAAGACCCGCAACTGGGCACCGCGTACGCCCTGCTCGGCCAGCAGCGCGGCCAGCGCCTCCAAGGGCGCGACCCAAGCCGGCTGGCCGGCTGCGCAGGCGAAGCTGCGGCTGCCCAGCCACTGGTGTTGACGTGCGTGCCAGCGACCCAGGCCGACACCCTCGGCGCCGAGCACGGCGCAATAGCGATCAGGCGATAAAGGTGACACGGTTGATCTCCTCGAGTGTGGTGCGGCCTTCGCGGACCAGGTCCAGGGCCGAGGCGCGCAGCAGGCGCAGGCCGCGCTGGCAGGCCAGCGCCTTGATCTGCGACAGGGGGCGACGTTCGACGATCATCTGCCGCAGGTCGTCGTCCAGGTGCAGCAGCTCGGCGATGGCGCTGCGTCCACGATAACCACTGCCACGGCACTGGCCGCAGCCCTGGGCGCGGACGAAGATCCAGCCGCCGACGGCCGCCCGGGTGAGGCCCGAGGCGGCCAGGGTTTCGTCGCTCGGCGCGCAGGCCTGCGCACAGTGCGGGCAGGCCAGCCGGATCAGGCGCTGGGCCAGCACGGCGTTGAGCGCGGAAACGAAGCTGTAGGGGTCGACCTGCATCTGGCTGAAGCGGCCGATCACGTCGAAGACGTTGTTGGCATGGATGGTGGTGAACACCAGGTGCCCGGTGAGCGCCGACTGCACGGCGATCTGCGCGGTGTCGGGGTCGCGGATCTCGCCGACCAGGATCTTGTCCGGGTCGTGGCGCAGGATCGAGCGCAGACCACGGGCGAAGGTCAGGCCCTTCTTCTCGTTGACCGGGATCTGCAGCACCCCCGGCAGTTGGTATTCGACCGGGTCCTCGATGGTGATGATCTTGTCCACGCCGTGGTTGATCTCGCTGATCATGGCGTAGAGGGTGGTGGTCTTGCCGCTGCCGGTGGGGCCGGTGACCAGGATCATGCCGTAGGGTTCGGCGGCCAGGCGGCGCAAGGCGCACAGGGTCTCGTCGGCGAACCCCAGGGCCTGCAGCTGTACGCCGCTGACCTGATCGGACAGGTCCTGCTTGTCGAGCACCCGCAGCACCGCGTCTTCGCCGAAGATGCTCGGCATGATCGACACGCGAAAGTCGATCTGCCGCTCGCCCACGGCGACCTTGAAGCGGCCGTCCTGGGGTACGCGCTTCTCGCCGATGTCCAGCTCGGCCATGACTTTGATGCGCGAGATGACCTGTTCGGCGAAGGCGCTGCCGCTGGCCTTGCCAGCCCCATTGAGCACGCCGTCGATGCGGTACTTGATGGTCAGGCCCTGGCCAGTCATGCCCAGGTGGATATCGCTGGCGTGCTGCTTGAGGGCATCGTAGAGGGTCGAGTTGACCAGCTTGACCACCCGGCTCTGGTCTTCGCTGATGCTGGCCAGGGACAGGCGCTGCAGCGGGTCGGCCTCGGCGCCGGGCTCGGCGTCCTGGCCGAGGGCGTCGATGGCGTGGAAGCTCTCTTCCTGGCGCGCCAGGAAGGCAGCCAGGTCCGCGGCATGGGCCAGGTACAGCGGCGCGCCCTGCAGGCAATCGTCGATCCAGGCCAGGCGGGCGTTGTCGAACGGGTCGGCGAATACGCCGATGACCTCGCCGCCACGCAGCACCTGGGCGAACTCACGTTTCAGGCACTGGGCCAGGCTGACCTGTTCGAAGACCGGCGTGCTGGCCAGCAGCCCCTGGCTGTCGAGCACCGGGAAATGCAAGGTGGCGCCCAGGCGCTGGGTGAAGGTGGCAGGGGTGTCGCCGGCAAGGCGTTCGAGGCAACTCAGCAGGCGCTCGTCACCGGCCTCGAGACGGGCCTGGGCGAGCAGTTCGCGGGGGTAGGCGCAAGGTTGAGACGTCGGCAGCGGCCCTTGCACGGGCGAGCCTGCTTCTACAGGGTATGCGTCGACGGCTGGATCGGTGGCTTCGGGCATGACCTGCGACTCCGCTCAGGGGGCGCGTCGCAGGCTGGTTCGGGAGTTCCAAAGTGGCCGCGGGCGCCGCTATTCCCCGGTGAGCAGTTGGTCGTCGTCGGGTTCGGGGGGCTTGGCGCCGTTGCGGCGGCGATCGGCCAGGACCCAGCTGCCATCGTACAACTGCAGGGGGAACGTCTCGTTCCTGTTCTGGCGTCGTTCGACGAAACCCTCGGCCTGTGTGTCCGCTGCCGCGCGCTGGCGCTCCATGCCCATCAGGTCGAACACCGCGCGGGCCAGTTCCGCCAACGGGAACGGCTTGAACAGGACATGGGTGACGCCAAGCTCGGCGGCCCGCTCACGGACCTCGGCGGTCGGGTGGGCGGTGATCAGCACGAAATGGCACTGCCTGTTCCTGCGCACGGTCTCCAGGACCTCGAACCCCTCCATATCGGGCAAGCGGTAATCCAGCACGATCACATCCGGCGCCAGGGCTGTGGCCTGGCCGATACCCGTGGCACCGTCATGGGCGACATGGACTTCCAGGCCTTGCGCCTGCAGGTAGGCCTGCAGGTTCTGTGCAAGGGTCTGCTCGTCATCGACTACCAATACTCTGTTCACCAAGGTCGACTCCCAAGAACTGCCCGGTTTCCCGGTCTGCGAAGTGCGGCCTCATACAGGCTTGAGCAGGCTTCGTGCCAGGCGTGAATAGTCATGTCGCACCGTTGTAAGTCATTGATCTGCTGGGTTGCCTCCACACTGTCCGGCGCATGCCAGGCAGGCTCCCCCCAGATGCGGGGAAACCTGATGGCCTTTTGCCCTGCGTTATCCCCCAGAAGTGGGGAAAGCCAGCTCGGCGGTGGGTCAGCGCGCCCGCTCCACCTGCGCCCCTTCACGCAGGCGTTGGCGCACCGACTGCCACGCCTGGGCCTGCAACTGCCCGACCAGCGCGGCCCTGGCCATGGCCAGGCCCTGTTCCCCTTCGACCGAAGCGTTATCACTTTGGTTCTGCGTCCCCTGCAGTCTTTGTCGATTCGCCTGATAGAAGGCCTCGACCTCGGCCTCGCTGGGCGCATCGATGGCGGTCAGCTGGGCGAACACCTGCTGGGCGGCCATCTCGTGACGAGTGTAGTCGGCGAACCCTGCCCTATCGAAGCCGGCCTCGGCCAGGCGGCGCTCGAACGCCGCGGCGCTGCCGAAGGCCCGTTCCAGCTGGTCGAGCCGCGCGGCCACCTGTGCCTCATCGACGACGATACCCCGCCGACCGGCCTCCTGCCACAGCAGCTCCTTGTCGATCAGCTGGTCCAGGGCCTGGTCGCGCAGGCGCTTGTACAGGCTCGGGCTGCGAATGCTGGCGAGCGCCCGCCCCTGTTCCTGGAGGTATTCACTGAAGTAGCGCTCCAGGCGCATGACGCTGATCTCCACGCCATTGACCCGCGCCGCCACCAAGTCGGCCCAGGCATTCGGCAGGCTACCGAGCAACAGGCACAGCAACAGGATTCGCATGGCGACCTCCATTCAAGGGGTATCAGGAATGGCCCGGTACGGGGCGACGGCGTGAAAGCGTGGCCCAGGCAGAGCCACCTGGACCACATGGGCGCCGGCCAGCCCCTGGCGCCGCCCCGGGCCGAAGCCCAGGGCCGGGGTCAGGCCGGTGTCCACGTCGTGCAGGCCTTCCAGGGTACGCACCAGTTGCTCGCGGCTGGCGTCGCGGCCCACCTGCTTCAGGGCCTCGGCCAGCAGGCGCAGGGCGCACCAGGTGCCCACCTGCAGCGACGCCTGGCGGCTGTCCAGGCCCTGGCGGCGTTGCAGGCCGGCCAGGGTGGCACGCCCCTGCTCGGTCCAGTCGCCGGGGAGGAACGGGTAGGCCAGGAACAGCCGCTGCGACCAGGGCTGCGCAAGGCCAGGCACGGCGCCAGCCACCTGGCTGGAGGCGGCGAACAGGTACGGCTGGCGCCCGGCGGCGTGCAGCGCTCCGGCAAGTTCGGCGAAAGCCTGGGCACGGCCGAGAAAGACGATGCCCTGGCCGTCCGGCGCCTGGCCCTCGAACGCCTGCGTCGGCGGTGGGGCCCAGCCGGCGCCTTGCAGGCGCTGGCGCACGGTCTCGGCGAGCGCCGCCTGCTCTGCCCCGGCATACACCACCTGCAGCCCGTCGGAGGCCAGGCCCAGGCTGTCGCGGGCATGCCTGGCCAGGCTCAGCAGTTGCTCGGGCAGGCCAGGCAACGGGTCGAAGATCTGCGGGCTGGCGCCGCTGCGCGGTGTGCTGCCGACCAGCGGCACGCCACGCCGTTCGAGTTCGCCGGCCAGGTGCGCGTCGAGCATCGGGGCCAGCGGGGCGACCAGGGCGAACACCTGCTCGTCGTCCAGCAAGCGCGCCAAGGCCTGCTGGGCGCTGTCCCGGTCCGGCCCCGGGTCGAGCGCCACCAGTTGCAGGCGACGGCCATGGAGGCCGCCCTGCTGGTTGAGCTGCGCCAGGCCATCCTCCAGGACCGCGCGCACCACCCTGCCCGCCTCGGCCAATGGCCCGTGCGTGGGCAACAGGGTGCCCAGGCGCAGCACGGCCTCCTCCACGCCGGGGTCGCGCTCTTCGGCCAGGCGCTTGAGGTAGGCGGTCAGGTTGCGCTGGTCGGCCAGGCTCAGGTCGAAGCGCGGCATGGCCGGGTCCAGGCGGTTGCCGGCCGGGTCCAGGCCATGCTGGATGGCCCGGGCTAGGCTAGCCTCGGCGTAGGCCGGGTAGCGCCGGTTGTTGACCTGGCGCGCCCCCTGCCCCACGGCCAGGCGCTGCCAGTCCAGGCTCGGCGGGCGCACGCCGCCCTCGGCGCGGCCACGGCCATCGTTGCCATGGCAGCTGGCACAGGGCAATACGCTGGCGGGCACCTGCACGTCGCTGGCGCCGACCCGTGCCAGCACCTGGGCATCGCTGCTCGACACACCCTCGCGGTATAGGCGCCTGCCGGCCTGTTCCTGCTCGTTCAGGTCAAGGGCCACGGCCGCTCCGCACAGGGACAGGCCCAGCCACAGTGCCAGCAGCCGGCCCATGGCGTTCACCGACCTGCCAGTGGCTGGGCCAGCAACTGCATGCGCTGGGCGATCGCGACGGCGGGCGCATCCGGGCGGATCCTGCTCCAGCGCTTGCCGGCCACATCGCCAGCGATCAGTTGCGTCGAATGCTGCTCGGGGCTGGGCAGGAACTGCCCGAGGCGTCCCAACACCTGTTCGACCTCGTCCTGCCCGCCGGTCAGGAACAGCCAGTTCGGCCCGTCCACCCCCTGCTTCTCAGCGAACGCCTTGAGCACCGCCGGCGTGTCGTTGGCCGGGTCGCTGCTGATCGAGACGAAGGTGACCTGGCTGGCCAACTCCGTCCCCATGGCCTCGCGCACCTCGCGCAACTTGCGGGTGATCAGCGGACAGGCGTCGGTGCAGTGGGTGAAGATGACATTGAGCATCACCACCTTGTCCTTGAGCACGTCGCTGTAGAAACGCAGCTCGCGCCCGTTCTGGTCCTTGAGCAGGGTATCGGTGAACCAGGCCTGGGCATCATGGGTGCCGCCGCTGGCCATCGGCGGGGGCGCCGGTGGCGGCGACGGCGTTGCCGGGCCATGGCCCTCGTGGGCGAGCGCCACCGAGGCGAGGATCCACAGGCAGCCGGCCAGGGCCAGCCAGTCGAGGCCGCGCCTGCTGGCGCGGCGGGTGGCCGGGTTGCTCATGGGTGCACCTCCTGGTGGTCAGGCGTGGCGGCGATGGCGGTGCTCTTGGCGTGCACCCGTCGGGCGCTGAGGCGGTTGACCTCCTCGATCAGCACCTGCGGGTCGGTGAAGCCGTAGTAGCGTGTCCACTGGCCACTGCGCCCGTCGCCGACCATGATCAGCGGCGGGTGCTGAGCCAGGTCGGCGCTGAAGCTGCCCAGGCCCTTGAGGGTTTCGCTGATGGCATAGGGCGAGCCGGTCAGCCAGCGCCAGCCCGGCCCATGCTGGAAAGCCTTGGCGTAGCCCAGCAAGCGCTTGGGATCGTCACGCTGCGGATCGACGCTGATCGACACCAGCTGGACCTCCTCGCCAACCCGCCCGCCCAGTTGCTGCTGGACCTTGGACATGATCGACGAGACCACCGGGCATACCGTGGTGCAACTGGTGTAGATGAAGCCCATGACCACCAGGCGGTCGCCCACCAGGTCCTTTTCCAGGCGTACCGGCAGGCCGTCCTGGTCGAGCAAGGCAACGTCGGCGAAGCGCACGCTGGCCTTTTCCTGGTGAGCCACCGGCACCTGCGCGGCATGGCCGGCATGCTCCTGGGCACTGTGGTCATGCCCGGCGTGGGCCAGGGCCAGGTTACTGGCCAGCAGCAGGCCGAGGGCGAGCAGCTTGGGACGATTGGCGTTCATCGCACACTCCTGGGTTCCCCTTGGGAAGCGGTGGATGCTGCGGCGGGCAAGACGCGCAGGCTGGTGTAGTTTTCTTCGGTGAATTTGCGTCCGAGCGAAGGCGACTGCAGGTGCAGGTACCAGGCACCCGCCTCGGCCAGTTGCAGCGACACCTGGTAGACCCCGTCGCCAATTTCTTCCAGCGGCAGGCTGCGCGGCATCGACGAGGGCGCCAGGAAGTAGCGCAGGCTCAGGTCACGCAGGCCCAGGCGCGGCTGGCCATCGCTGCCGAGGATGCGTACCCGGGTGACGAAGGGGTTGTGCTGTATCGCCGGCTGGTCGCTGCCGAGGAACTCGGCGTGCACGCCCTTGCGCCGGGCCGCCGCGCCAGGCACCGCCGCCACGTCGGTACTGAAGCAATGGATGATCTGCGGCTGGTTGAGCAGGAAAGCCACGTCGAAGGTCCCGGCCGCCGGCATCTTCACGGTCGAGCCGTACACGCCTGGGGCCAGCTCGCGCAGGCTGCGGTCGATGACGATCGCCGCGCGGGCCTGATGGCCACGGTTGTTGTAGCCGGACATCGGCGCGTTCATGCCCTCGGCATAGAAGTAGGTGGTATTGTCCACCGGGTTGACCACGAACACCGAGTTGTCATCGCGCGCCACCGACAGGCCCTGGGCCAACGGCAGGTCGCCGGCCTGGCGCGGTGCGGCGGCGCCGGCCTCGAAACCCTGGACGATCGGCTCGCGCCCCTCGCCCAGGCTGCCCAGGTTGATCATGCTGACCTTCGGCGAGGCCAGGCCACGCACGTAGGCATAGCCCTTGGTGAACACCAGTTGGTACGGCTCGGCCGCCACCGGGATACGGTGGATCAACCGGTCGTTGCTGGCATCGATCACCACGGCCTGGTTCTCCAGGGTATTGAGCACCACGCCGTAGCGCCCGTCGCCACTGAAGCGCATTGGCCCCAGGCCCTGGCTGGCCTTGACCGTATGGCGCAGTTGGTGGCTGCGGGCGTCGATCACCTGCACCGTGCCTTCCTTGCCGTCGACCACGTAGACCGCCTGGGACAGCGCCGAGTAGGCCACCGACAGCGGGTGCGGGCCGACCTCCAGGGTCTTGACCAAGCGCATCTCGGCGGCATCGATGACGCTCAGGGTACCGGCATCGCGGTTGCTGACGAAGGCGTAGCGCGAGTCGGCGCTGAAGGCGATCTCGTGATGCCCGGAGCCGGTGGCGAAGAACTTCAGGGTGCCGCGGCTGGGCACGTCGATCACCGTCACCCCGCCCTTGGCCGGGTCGCTGCTGTTGTTGCCCACCCACAGCCGGCGCTGGTCCGGCTGCAGGGCCACGCGCAGCGGTTGTTCGCCGGCGTCCAGGCTGGTCACGTGGCGGAAGGTCTCGGTATCGATCACCGCCACCTGGCCACGCTCGGGCATCGACACGAACACCTGCTTGTCGTCGCCGGTGGCCACCCAGTCCATGGGCCGCCCCGGCAGGTCGATGCGGGCCAGGGTGCTGGTGACGCCCCCCACCGACACCGTGGGGTCGATCACCGTCAGGCTGGCGTCCCTGTTCAGCACCAGCAAGAAGTAGCTGTTGAGGTCGAGCAACGGCCGGGCGCCGATGCTGCTCTTGAGAAACAGCGCCACGCGGGCCTTGCAACTGCTGTCACGGTCCCCGGCGGGGGCCGCTTGCGCCGGGTCCAGCCAGGCCCCCGGGGCCATGCCCGACAAGGGCTGGCCGCTACTCTGGTCGCTGACCTTGAAGCGGATGTTGGCGAAACTGCCTTCACGCAGCTCGCCGCCCTCCAGTGGCCGGGCCTCGAACTCCACGGTCACGCCATCCCGGCTGAGCCGGTGCAGGGCCTGCGGATCGGCAGGTGCCTGCAGCAGCTCGCGGGGGTCGCACCAGAGTTTGTCGTAGGCCACCCCCAGGCCGATCAGCGCCACTCCCAGCAATACCCCCAGGTAGGCGGGGCGGGTCTTCTTGTCCATGCTCACGCTCCCCCTCTTCTGTCATTGCGCCGGTGCGGTGGCCGGCGGCGCTTCGTGGGTGACCCGCAGCAGGCCCCACAGCCCCGAGACGTTGCCGTAGGCGGCGTAGTCGCGGAACAGGTAGTCCCCCGGCACGGCGTTGGCTCCCCCGGCGCTGGGCAGCATGAAACTGAAGTGCGCCGCCGGCAGCACGCTTTCCTGGGCGCCGATGTAGACCGACATCGGGTTGTAGCCAAAGCGCACCGAGCCGATGCCTGGCAGGCCCATGGGGTAGCCATCGAGGTCGTTCTTCTCGGCCTGGTAGGCGTGCAGCGGCCACAGGTGCCCGTCCAGTTGGTAGGTGATGCCACGGCTGCCGCCACTGGGCATCAGCACGTGGCTGCGCAGTGGCTGCCCGGGCTTGGCCCAGAGCACCGGGGTCTGCGGGTCGCCGCCGACCAGGTCGTTGCTGTAGGCCATGTGGGCGTTGGGCACATCGGCGAAGCCATTGCCGTCGGCGTGGCCGAAGGGTGCGTCCGGCGCCAGGCCGAAGCGCAACCACAGGGGCTCGGTCTTGTAGTTCATGGCCATGTTGCCGTTGTCCTTCGGATCGCCCGGCACACCGTTGCCCTCGGTGTTGATGCCCTCCACCGGCCGGCCATCGGCCCAGCGCATGTTCATCGCGCGTTGCCACACCGTGACGAAGTCGCGGTAGTCGGGCTGGCCGGCGACCTTGACCGTGGCCTGGGCACGGCTGGCTGCGTCCTCGGTCCAGGTGGCGCCCTGCGCCAGGATGCTCATGGCGCCGACCAGGCCTTTCTGCGGCTGCTTGATGAAGTCCGCCGGGGTCAGGTTGAGGCCGCCGAACTCGATGGCCGTGGTGTTGATGTTGTCCACCGTGCGGCCCAGTTGCAGCACCGGCTTGCCTTCGCGCTCCAGATGCCCGGCGTAGTACTGGTACACCTTGCTCGGGTACGCGCCGCTGCTGCCTGCGCGCGGTGGCACGGTCTGCACCGGGTTCAGGCCCACGTTGGCGCCGTCGGACTTGGTGATGTCGTAGGCCAGCAACTGGGCGTGCAGGCCCACGTGGCTGGACGGGCGCATCAGGTTGTTGTTGAAGGCGGTGGAGCCCTCGCTGCCGTTGCGGTCACGCTTGACCACGTGCTGCATCACGGCCGTGCTGGGCAGGTCGGGCATGACCAGCGGCAGGCGGTTCTCCAGGGTGATGCTCAGGCAGTCGCCGGCGTTGGCCCGCAGCACCAGCGGCTCCACCGGGACCCCGGCCTTGAGCTTGCCGGTGGCCGGGTCCAGGTCGGCCTTGCGCACGTACAGCACCGCGGTCGGGTCGTGCAATGGGGCGCTGTGGCCGCCGATGGTGAAGGTGGTGCCCTCCTCCTCGTCGGTCACCGTCACCTGCGGGATGCTGGTCTTGCGGCTGTTGAACACCAAGGTGCCACCGTTGGCCTTCAGCGGGCCGCCGACGTGCTGGCCGACGCCGGCCGGGTCGTCGATGCTGACCCCGTGGTTGTTCTGCAGGATGTCGTTGGCCAGGGCGGCGACGATCTCGTAGCTGCGCTTGACCGTCGGCCGGCTGCCGATGCCGTTGGGGTTGGCGGTGGTTCGCGGGCAGATGCCATCGAACGCCACGGTGTTGCGCATGGCCACCGGCTGCGGGTTGTTCGGCAGCGCGATCAGGTCCGGGCGATGGGCGGTGTAGTTGCGCATGACGCCCCAGATGCCGTTCCAGTAGCCCTCCAGTGCCGCGTCCAGGGAGTACAGGTAGTCACCGTTGGTGGCCGCGGAGCTGGAGATCATCGACACCGGTGCCATGAAGCCCATCTGCTCGGAGATGCCGACCATCTGCGAGGATTTCCACCCCGAGTTGGAGCTGCTGCCATAGCCGGAGCCGTTCTGCAGCCACTTCACGCCGTGCAGGGTGATGTTGTGTTCCTCCTCGTGACCACCGGCATGGATGCGCAGGCGCACGTTGTCGCCGGAATAGGTGCGCAGCATCGGGGTGAATGGGTCGCCCGGCTCGCTGCCCTGGTTGATGTGCGGTGGGAACAGCGTGGTGCCGCCGGTAGGCCCGACCGCCGCGGTGATCGCCGACGGCGCCAGGTTCATTGCCGGGATGGCGCGGTCGGTACGGCTCTGCATGGCGTAGGCCAGGTCGCCGCCGAGGCCATCGGCCTGCATGCCGCGCTTGCCGTCCGGGCCGACCTTGTTGGGATCGAACACGCGCAGGGCCAGCGGCTCGTTGCGGTAGTTGACGACGAACATGCCCGGATCATCCACCGAGATCGCCTGCGGGCACGGCCGGGTCGGGCAACCCGGGGCCAGGCCGCCACGCGACTCGACCACCGCCTCCAGCAGGTTGGACGCCTTCTGCCGCACGGGCGGGTTGATGGCGTAACGGAAGCTGTCAGCCGTGGCCGGATAGGCCTGGCTGTCGGGGATGCCGTCCGGGCCCGCGCCCACGTACACACCCGCCTCGTAGGCATGCTGGAAGTCGCTGTACTCGAGGAAGAACTCGCGGTAGCTGTCGTTGCGGCCATCGCCATCATGGTCGCCGGTGTGGATCACCGCCTGCCACGAGGTCGGCCCGCCATCCTGGCGCACGGCCGGGTCGTACAGCTTCTCGCCGGTCTCGGCGTGGTACCAGGTGGAGCCGGCCGGCTCGGCCAGCACGGTGGCGTACAGGCCCAGTTGCTGGTGGGTCGACGGGCCGAAGTGGTCGTGGGTGAAGATGGTACCCAGGCCACGGTCGACGTTGTGCACGTTGACCAGCGGGTCGGCGAACCAGCGCTGCATGGCCGTGCGTGCGCCCAGCCAGTCGGCCCTGCCGAAGCGGCCGAAGTACGGGTGCTGCTTGGCTTTCGGGCAGGCGGCGGTGCCCTCGCGTTCGTCACCCTCGGTGCAGCCGTTGAAGCTGCGGATGGCCTGCACGCGCTCCACCAAGCTGCCGGGCGAGAGAACGCCGTCTTCATAGTTCCAGCCGTTGGCCGAGCCGTCGGAGGCGGTCAGGTCCCACTTGGGCAGGTGGATATGCTGGCCGATCACGTCGGTCGGGGTGCGCACCTGATAGTCGTCCATCTCGTAGAACGCCGGGATCAGGTTGGTGTGCTGGTACAGGGTGCAGTCGAAGGTGTTCATGCGCATCACCAGCGGCTCCGGTGGGCGCTGCTTGGTGATGACTGGCCAGGCGTCTTCCCAGAGGGCGATGATGCGCGCCTGCGGAAAGTGGTAGCCGACCTTGTTGTACACCGCGTCGAACTGGATGTTGGCGCCCTTGTAGATGCGCGGGCGGTCGGCGGTGAAGCTGGAGCCGCCGCGGAAGTTGAGGCCGGTCAGGCTCTCGCCGCTGAAGAACTCGCCAAGCCCCGAGGCCTGGGTCAGGCGCTTGCCGCGATCGTCCATGCACGGTTCATAGAAGGGCGCGCCGGCGCTGGGCAAGGCACCGTTGGTGCGGAAGTTGCCAGGCTGCAACTGGCCGCCTGGCAGCAGGGCGAAGCTGGCGTGCTCGGCCTTGGCATGGAACAGCATGGCCGCCTGCTCGACCTCGGTGCCCTCTTCCGGCAGGTAGATCGGCTTGGCCTTGTGCACCACCTTGGAGAAGTCCAGCCGGGTGGTGGTGGTCAGGGCCTGGCCACCGGAGGAGAGGCCGTCCAGGGTGTGCCGGCTCAGGCCGCCATCCCAACCGTCGACCTGGTTCGGGTCGAGGTCGGCCCACAGGGCATTGCCACTGTCCTTGAGCTGACGGGCCAGGGCCGGGTCGAGCATGTCCAGCGGCGGGGTCGGCGGGCGCTGGCCGACGCTGCTTTCCATGCCACCGATCCAGAACGGGTAGCCGGGGTTCTTCAGGCTGCCATCGGCGTTGCGGTTGCTCTCGCTGCGATCGACCAGGGCCAGGGAGCCCACTGCGCGGGGCCCTGAGGCGCCATGCCCTGAGTGGTCGTCGCCTTCCTCGTCGTCTTCGTCATCGTCGTCATGGCCGGCGACCAGGGTCTGGGCGAGTTTCGGCACCACCGTCACCTTGCCCGGCATCGGCGCCATGGCCTTGCCGGGCAACGGCACGATCGCCGGGATCGGCGTGCCGACGATGATCTCGCCGTCCGGCAGGGCCCGGGCACCGGCAGCGGGCTTGCCGCTGCGCAGGGCGAACGGGGTGCTGTGGAAGCCGTTCTCGCTTTCGCCGCTGACCGCCAGGCGGGTGCCCTCCTCGAACACGTCGTGGACCCGCCACATGCCCCACATGCCCTGGGCGAAGTGCGGGTAGAAGTGGCAGTGGTAGATGGCATCGCCCGCCACCCGGTTGCGGTTGCCCGAACCACCGTTGGCGATCTCGTAGGTGTAGCCGACACCCGGGCCGATGCCTTGGGCATCGAGGTAATCGGAGTTGTCGTCATTGGGGTTGAACAGCCACTGGTGGCCGTGCAGGTGGAAGATGTGCTGCTCGTGGCCATTGTGGGTATTGCGGAACTTGGTGAAGTCACCGATATAGCTGTGGTGCACGTTGGACGGCTCCGACGGGTACAGGGCCATGCTGGCCTTGACCCCGGTCGCGCTGGCCGGCGGTGTTTCGCCCGGGCGGATTTGCTCCAGGCCGACGTTGGCCGGCACGTCCACCAGGGTGCCGATGTCGCCCACGGTGTGGGCGCTGAGGAAGAACTCCTCGTAGGCGCACGACAAACAGTCGTGCATCGGCCCCACGCCGAGGCGATTGGCCACCACCTCGGCGCCCATGCCGCCAGAGCCGTAGTTGATCATGAAGGAATCGCGGGTCGGCTCCAGGACGTGGCCCATCACAGGGTCGGCCCAATAGCCCGGAAAGGCCTGGGTGGCGGCCACTTCGTCAGCGAACTGCGAGGCGAAGTCGCGGAACGCCTCCAGGCGGTTGGGCAGTGCCGGGTTGCGCTTGCCGACGCTTTCCAGCGGATAGGTCGAGCGTGGGAAGCTGCCGTCGGGGTTGGGGCCCATGACGATGGCGTCGGTCTCGCTGCTGAGGATCTCGTTGCCGTCGACCATGGCGATGATCGGCTTGCCGGCCTTGCCTTCGGCGATCCACGGCTCGACCTGCGGATAGCGAGCCTCGTAGTCGATCACCGGCTGGCCGGTGGGCGCGCGACCCGTGGTGGCCAGGCGCATTTCCTCCTCGGTGAGGGTGTTGCGGTAGGTGCGGCCGCCCTTGGGCACCACCACCACCTGGCCGAACAGCCCGTTGGCCACGTTCCCGGCCCCGCCCTGGCCACCGAAGGTGGCGCCCAGGCTGGTGGCGGCGAAGGCGCCCTCGCGCTCGGCATAGAGGGTGTAGCTGCGGGTATTGCCGGGGGCGACCAGGAAGCTGCCGTTGCGGCCGGTGTTGGCGGCGATGTCGCTGATGCCGTTGACCGCCTGCATGCCGTTGACCTGGAAGCCCACGTGGCGGTCGGTCACCTGTTCGTCGGCGATGAAGTGTTCTCCGCCCGGGTGCCCGGCCTGGGCGTCGTCTTCTTCCTCGCCTTCGACGTCGTGCTCGTCGTGATCGAGGCCGTGCTTGTTGGGGTTGGCCTGGTAGGCCAGCAGGTTGGTCAGGTTGACCGTCAGGCAGTCACCGGCGGCGACCCGCAGCACGATCGGCCGCGGGCGCTTGTCCGGGCGCAGGGTGACCTTGCCGGGAACGGCGGCACCGCCCTTGGACAGCGGCACCAGGTGCTCGTCCACCACATCCTGGCGCAGGGCGAACATCATGCCGTTGGCGTTCTGCGCGCCAAGGCGGTTGAACATCAGCGGCTGGTCCAGCGCCACCACGTTGGCCACCAGCGTGCGCTGGCATTGCACCGCCGCCTCGCTGGTCGCCTGCCAGCCGAACAGGGCCAGCACGAGTGAAGTCAGGACGGAGCCTTTGAGCGGGGTCATCATGCTGCACCTCCGGGGGACACAGGGACTCTGCGAAGGGCCGGAGCAAGCGGCATGCCATAAATATTCGTGTGGTTTTTCAGTGGGTTGCGGTGACAACCGGAACGAGTTGGGGAGGATTCCCCAGTGGATTCCCCTGAATCGGGGGGCTGTGCAGGTCTTGCGGCTTGTCGCTGGGTTTGGCAGATGCTGGGGCCGCTATCGCCATAGTAAAAAGCCCTAGGACCGGGCTACACCTGCCGCCGTTTTTCTGCCAATGTCTGCCCCGCAGTGCGGACCAGCGCACCGCGCCTTGCCAGGACGTCGAATGAAAACACAAGAAAACGGCAACAAGCACAAAGGCTACCGGCGCATCATCCCGTCGATGACTGCGCTCCTCGAGTTCGAGGCGGTGGCCCGTCACAACAGCTTCACCCTCGCCGCCCGCGAGCTGGGCGTCACCCAGGCGGCAGTGAGCAAGCAGGTCAAGCAGCTCGAGGAGAACCTCGGCACCCAGTTGTTCCAGCGCCTGCACCGGGGCATCCGCCTGACCAGCGAGGGCCAGGCGCTGTTCGCGGTGATCTCCGACTCCCTGCAGAAGATCGCCGCGGTGTTCGACCGCATCAGCGAAGGCAGTGGCGAACAGGAGCTGGTGCTCAGCACCACTGCGACCTTCTCCCAACTGCGTGTCATGCCGCGCCTGGGCAACCTGCGCGCTACCCTGCCGCAGATCCAGTTGCGCCTGGCCACGCAGATGTTCACCGGCGACCTGCGCAACCATGACGTCGACCTGCTGGTGCGCTACGGCAACGGCCGCTGGGAAGACGGCAGCGCGGTGCTGCTGTTCGAGGAAGAGATCTTCCCGGTCTGCTCGCCCGCCTGGCTGGCACGCAATACGCCACCGACCTCGCTGCACGACCTGTACACCAGCGACCTGCTCGACGCCGACGCCACCAGCGAAGGCTGGATGACCTGGCCCACTTGGTTCAGGGAGCAGGGCCATACGCCCCCCAAGCTGCGCTACAGCCTGCACTGCCACCTGTACACCGACACCATCCAGGCCGCCCTGCACGGCCATGGCGTGGCCCTGGGCTGGGGGCGGATGATCGATCACCTGCTGGCCAGCGGCGAACTGGTACGCCTGACCGAGCTGACGGTCAGGCCGCGCGAGGCGTACTACGTGGTGATCCCCCACGGGCGCAGCGCCACCCCGGCCATCCTGGCGCTGATCGACTGGCTGCGCGACGCCCTGCCAGAAGCCGCGCGGTAAAGCCGCCGCTCGCATAACCCTGGGTAATGCGAGCGGTAAAATTAGGCGCGTTGACGCTTTTTCGGGCCGTTCTGATACTGCGGGCACAGCCTCCGTAATGTCTGACAAAGTGCCTGAGGAAAACAATGAACATTGCGCCTGTCCAAAAGAGCCATCGTGAGCTCGTCGCCCTGCGTCAACCCGGCTTCGGCATGAACGGCGAACTGTTCGGCCGCCAGGATATCTTCGACACCGACGTGGATATCTTCTTCACCAAGCACTGGATCCTGGTCGGTGTCACCGCCGACATCGCCGAGCCCGGCGACGTCTCGACCCTCGACATCGGCAAGTCGTCGATCCTCCTGGTGCGCGATGACGACGAGCAGGTCCGGGCCTACCGCAACGTCTGCCGTCACCGCGGCGCGCGCCTGAAGGAGGCCGGCAAGTCCACCGTGGGCATGCTGGTGTGCCCCTACCACCAGTGGACCTACGACCTGGACGGCAGCCTCAAGCATGCCGCGCACATGGGCAAGGGCTTCGACCCCAAGTGCCGCAGCCTGATCCCGGTGCATTGCAAGGTGATCGGCACGCACATCTTCGTTTGCCTGGGCGACAACCCGCCCGAGGACATCGCGGTGCTGGAGCAGACCATGACCCCGCGCTTCGCGCCCTATGACCTGACCAACACCAGGATCGCCCACGAGCAGGAGATCATCGAGAACGGCAACTGGAAGCTGGTGATGGAGAACAACCGCGAGTGCTACCACTGCGCGGGTACCCACCCTGAATTGACCGCCTCCTTCCTGCCGGAGGACTTCGGCTTCTGCACCGACGGCATGGGCGAGGACTCGCTCAAGGCCCTCGACGAATACTACCAGCGCAACGCCGATGCCCAGCGGGACTGGGAGCGCGACGGGCATCTCTGCGCCGCCGTGGAATACCTCGACGAAGACGCCGTGACCCAGTTTCGCACCCAGCGCCTGGTGATCGCCGGACGCGGCGAGTCCCAAACCCTCAGCACCGCAGTGGCCTGCACCCGGCTGTTCGGCGAGCTGACCCGCCGCGACCTGGGCGATACCCACTTGTGGACCCACAACTCCTGGACCCACGTGATGAGCGATCATGCCGTGATCACCTACATCATCCCGCTGTCGCCGGACAGGACCCTGGTGCGCTCCAAGTGGCTGGTGCACAAGGACGCCGTGGAAGGCGTCGACTACGACCTGCAGGCGCTGACCGAAGTGTGGATCGCCACCAACCAGCAGGACGCCAGCCTGGTCGGCATCACCCACAGCGGCACCCAGGACCCGGCCTACGCACCCGGCCCGTTCTCGGCCTTCACCGAGCGCTACGTCGATCAATTCTCCCGCTGGTATGCCGCGCGCCTGGCCGCGCATGGCGTGTGAGGCCAGACATGAACAGCATCCATGTGATCCCCAGCCTGATGGTCGAGGAACGTTTCAACGACCCTGCCCACTGGAGCACCTTCGGTGCCCAGTGGGGCAGCGCCGACAGCCAGCGCCTGGAATGCGTGAGCGTGGTGGACGAAACCCACGACGTGAAGACCTTCACCTTCCGCAGCCCGGTCCACCACGCCATCGCCTACGAGCCTGGGCAGTTCCTCACCGTGTCGCCGCTGATCGACGGGCAGACGGTATCGCGCTGCTATACCCTGTCGTCGACGCCGACCCGGCCGTTCACCGTCTCGATCACCGTCAAGCGGGTGCCCGGCGGTGTGGTGTCCAACTGGCTGCACGACAACCTGCGCAGCGGCCACACCCTGGCCGCGTCGGGGCCGGCGGGCAACTTCACGCCGGTGGCCGGGCCCGCGCGCAAGCTACTGTACCTTTCGGCCGGCTCCGGCGTGACGCCGCTGATGGCCATGACCCGCGCCGCCGCCGACCTGCATGCCGAGCTGGACATCGTCTTCGTGCACAGTGCGCGCACCCCGGCAGACATCATCTTCCGCGCCGAGCTGGAGCGCCTCGAGCGTACCCTGCCCCAACTGCGCACGCTGTTCTTCTGCGAAAACGTCGGCGACGAGCCTGGCTGGAGCGGCCCCATCGGCCGCCTGTCGCTGCAGGCGCTGCGCCAGCAGGTGCCGGACTTTCTCGAGCGCGAGGTCTTCACCTGCGGCCCGAAGGGCTACATGGACGCAACCCGCGCACTGCTGGCCGAAGGCGGTCTCGACCTGTCCCGCTACCACCAGGAAAGCTTCGACATCAATGCCGAGCCGATCATGGAACCGGCCCCCGCCGAACCTGCCGCAGGCCAGGCCCAGGCCACCTTCAACGTGCGCCTGGCCCGCTCCGGCAAGACCTTCACCATGACCGCCGAGCAGACCGTGCTCGCCGCGGCGAAGAAGGCCGGCGCCATCGTGCCGTCCTCCTGCAGCCAGGGCGTATGCGGCACTTGCAAGACCGCCCTGCTCGAAGGCGACGTCGAGATGAAGCACAACGGCGGCATCCGCCAGCGCGAGATCGACAAGGGCCTGCGCCTGCTGTGCTGCAGCCGGCCGACTTCGGACCTGGTCATCGACCTCTGACCGGGCGCCTCGGCGCCCCTTCCCTTCACCCTGCCACCTCTGCAGCACCTGTGCCTTGCCGCGCAGAGGCTTGGCGCGAGCCCACAGGTTCACCCACGTCCATCCTGCCGCCAGCGGCCTGACACGCCGCGCCATGGACCCACTCGCTGAACAAAGGCCGCCTGACGGCCTGAAAACAACAAAAGCTCAGCTGTACCAGGAGAAACCATGACTCACCCCGCTCAATCGATCGAAGACGTCCCCCTGAACCACTTCCATCGACTGCTCACCCTGCGCTCGGCCGGCGGCTCGTTCGTCGACGGCTACGTCCTCAGCCTGATCGGCATCGCCCTGATACCCACCGCCGCCGCCCTCGGCCTGGACAGTTTCTGGGAAGGCATGATCGCCGCCTCGGCGCTGATCGGCATCTTCTTCGGCGGTTTCCTCGGCGGCTGGCTGACCCACCGCCTGGGCCGTCGCCGTGTGTATTTCATCGGCCCGCTGCTGTTCATCTTCGCCTCGCTCGCCCAGTACTGGGTGCAGGATGCCCAGACCCTGTTCATCCTCAGGTTGATCATCGGTGTGGCCGTGGGCATCGAGTACCCGGTGGCCACCTCGATGCTGGTGGAGTTCATGCCGAAGAACGCCCGCGGCCCGCGCCTGGCCGGCTTCATCGTCATCTGGTTCGCCGGTGCTGCAACGGCCTACGGGCTGGGCGAGATCATCCTGCGCCTGGGCGATGCCGAAGCCTGGCGCCTGGTGCTGGCCAGTGCCGCGGTATTCGGCGCGGTGCTGCTGCTCCTGCGCCTGGGCACGCCCGAGTCGCCGCGCTGGCTGCTGAGCAAGGGCCGGAATGCCGAGGCCGAGCGGATCATCAAGCAGGTCTACGGCCCGGCATTCTCCCTTGCACACCTGCCGGAGGAGCCGCGCAGCAGCACGCTGTCGGCCTGGGACCTGATGCGCGCCGGCTATGGCCGACGTATGTTGTTCGTCAGCGCGTTCTGGAGCTGCTCGGTGATTCCGCTGTTCGCCGTGTACGCCTTCGCCCCGAAAGTGATGGACGCGCTCAATCTCAAGGGCGATTGGGCCTCCCTCGGTTCGATGGCGATCACCCTGCTGTTCGTGGTCGGCTGCATCCTCGCCGCGCGGTTGATCAACAGCATCGGCCGGCGCAACCTGCTGATCGGCAGTTTCCTGTTCTCTGGACTGGCGCTGTTCGGGCTGGGGCTGTTCCACGACAGCAACGCCCTGCTCATCCTCATCCTGTTCGGCGCCTATGCCGTGGCCATCGGCGGTGCCCAGGTACTGGCACTGGTCTACCCCAACGAGATCTTCCCCACCGAAATCCGCGCCCAGGCGGTCGGCGTCGGCACCTCGCTGTCGCGCATCGGCGCGGCGGTGGGCACCTACCTGGTGCCCATCTCCCTGCAGGACTATGGCATCGCCCATACGATGTACGCCGCCGCGGCGGTGACCCTGGTGGGGTTGCTGGTCAGCTGGGCGCTGGCGCCGGAAACCCGTTCGCTGAACCTGCAGCAGGCGGCAGCCTTGAGCTGAGCCGTTGGCGGCGCTTCGCCCCCCGGCAAGCCTACTTGCGCAGGGACAGCGCCAAACTTCAGGATTGCGCTGTACCCTGTGGGCTTGCCAGCGATGGGCAGCAAAGCAGCCCCGCGATGGCATGGCAACACGAGCACCGGGCGTCTTTACTTGCAGGTAACTGCCCACAGGAAGGATGCATTGCCTATGAAGATCGTCGTCACCAGCATTCTCGTCGACGACCAGGCCAAGGCCCTGGCGTTCTACCACCATGTACTGGGCTTCGAGCCCAAGCACGACATTCCCATGGGCCAGCACCGCTGGCTGACCCTCACCTCGCCCAACGACCCCGACGGCGTCGAGCTGCTGCTCGAGCCCGACGTGCACCCGGCCGCCAAGGCCTTCAAGGCGGCGATCAAGCAGGACGGGATTCCCGCCACCTCCTTCGGCGTCAAGGACATCCAGGCCGAGTACGCACGCCTGTGCGCCGCGGGCGTTCATTTCACCCAACCGCCGACGGCCATGGGGCCGGTCACCGTGGCCGTGTTCGACGACACCTGCGGTAACCTGATCCAGATCGCCCAGCGACATTGAGCGACCACGCCAGGCGGTTCTTCCGCTACAGTGCCCTTTCCCGCCAAGAAGCGCAGCCACAATAAGGAAACCCAATGCGCTACGAATTCAGCGAAGTCCTCAACGACCTGGTCGATTACTTCCTCGTCGGCGACATCCAGTTGCTCGAACGCTTCAAGGAAGAGAACGACCTGCCCGACGACCTGGCCTACGAGTTCACCCACAACGACAGTGGCGACCAGGCGGTGCTCGCGGGCGTCGTCTTGCCCCTGGCCGGCATCGAGAACCTGCCCTACCGGATCATCTTCAGCCTGAACGAAGCCACCCCCGTCCTGCGCGAGGCCGGCAGCCGGCTGCAGCACCGCCGGGCTGGCTACCTGCTGCGGGTGGAGCATCGCACGCTGATGCTGTTCACCTGGCGCATCCTGCAGCACTTCACCAACAAGACCCTCGGCGACCTGCTGGCGCGCTACCAGCAGCCTGGGCGGCCGATCATCGAGCTGGACAACGGCTGGTACGAGGTCGAGGTGCTCGCCGGCGCGGTGTTGCGCGATGGCCTGTACGAACCGGCCTTCGAGTTCATGCTCAAGCGAACCGGCGGCCCCGGGGCCGCCCGTGAAATCGACATCGGCTATCGCTTCAGCCTGCAGGACTGTTTCGACTGAACCGGTGTGCCCCCATTCGCGGGCAAGCCCGCTCCCACAAGGCCCTGCAAACCACCGCACTCGCGATCGACGCAGACCCTGTGGGAGCGGCGCTGATGCGCCGCGAACAGCGCTGTTCAGGCGTGATGGATATCCCGGTCCTTGGTCTCTGGCAGGAAGAAGATGCCGAGGATCGCCGTCATCACTGCAATGACGATCGGGTACCACAGCCCGTAGTAGATATCACCGGTGGCCGCCACCATGGCGAACGCCACGGTCGGCAGGAAGCCGCCGAACCAGCCGTTGCCGATGTGGTACGGCAGCGACATGGAGGTGTAGCGGATGCGCGCCGGGAACAGCTCCACCAGCCAGGCGGCGATCGGACCGTAGACCATAGTCACGTAGATCACCAGGATGGTCAGCAGCAACAGCACCATCGGGTAGTGGACCTTGTCTGGATCGGCCTTCTCCGGATAACCCGCCTCCTTGAGGGCGTTGCCGAGGGTCGCGGTGAAGGCATCGTTCTGGGCCTTGAACGCCTCCGGCGCCAGGCCACTGCCTTCGAAACTCGGGATCACCTGCTCGCCGATGCGGACCTGCGCCACGCTGCCAGGTTCGGCCCGTTCGTTCTCGTAGGGGATGGCACGCTTGGCCAGCAGGCTCTTGGCCAGGTCGCAGGAGCTGGTGAAACGGGCCTTGCCCACCGGGTCGAACTGGAACGCGCACTGGCTGGGGTCGGCGATCACTACCACCGGGTTGCGCTCCTGGGCGACGAACACGTCCGGGTTGCCGTACTCAGTCAGCCCCTTGAAGATCGGGAAGTAGGTCAGCGCGGCGAGGATACAGCCGGCCATGATGATCTTCTTGCGGCCGATGCGGTCCGACAGGCTGCCGAACAGGATGAAGAACGGCGTGCCGATCAGCAAGGAACCCGCGATCAGCAGGTTGGCCGCCTGCGGGTCGATCTTGAGCGTCTGCAGGAGGAAGAACAGCGCATAGAACTGCCCGGTGTACCAGACCACCGCCTGGCCGGCGGTGCCGCCGAGCAGCGACATGATCACCACCTTGAGGTTGTCCCAGCGGGCGAAGGACTCGGTCAGCGGCGCCTTGGACGCCTTGCCCTCGGCCTTCATCTTCAGGAACACCGGTGACTCGTTGAGCTGCAGGCGGATGTACACCGAGATCGCCAGCAGCAGGATCGACAGCAGGAACGGGATGCGCCAGCCCCAGGCTTCGAAGGCCTCGGTGCCCAGCAAGGTCCGGCAGGCCAGGATCACCAGCAACGAGAGGAACAGCCCCAGGGTGGCGGTGGTCTGGATCCACGAGGTGAAGAACCCACGCTTGCCCTTGGGTGCGTGCTCGGCCACGTAGGTCGCGGCGCCGCCGTACTCACCGCCCAGCGCCAGGCCCTGGAGCAGGCGCAGGGTGATGAGGACGATGGGTGCGACCACACCGATGCTCGCGTAGCTGGGCAGCAGGCCGACCAGCGCGGTGGACAGGCCCATGATCACGATGGTGATGAGAAAGGTGTGCTTGCGCCCGATCATGTCACCCAGGCGACCGAACACGATCGCGCCGAACGGTCGCACGGCAAAGCCTGCCGCGAAGGCCAGCAAGGCGAAGATGAAGGATGTGGTTTCGTTGACGCCGGCGAAGAAATGCTTGGCGATGATCGCAGCCAGCGAGCCATAGAGGTAGAAGTCATACCACTCGAATACGGTGCCCAGGGATGAAGCGAAGATGACCTTGCGCTCCTCCCGGGTGATGCCGCGTTGGGGCGCACTGCCCGTGGATGTGCTGTCGATTGCCGCCATGGGTTGCCTCCGTCTTGTTGTTTTCAGGCCGGAGTACCTTGCACGCAGTTGATCATCGCACCCTGGCCCTGGATTGACACTCGGTTGCGCGAAGCACGACGAGGCGTACCGCCCCGCATCGCAAAGCCTGTTGAAGCATAATCAGCTTTGCCGGGATATCCACCGCCCCCGGCCTGCGGCCTCCTTCAGGAACGTGACTGGCGCAGCAGCGCGACGACCTCCGTGTCGGTGGTCTGCTCGAACGTTTCGTAATGCAGGCCCACCGCGCGAAACGGCTCGGGCATCTGCAGGCACACCAACTCATCCACCAGGGGCCTGAGCCGCGCCACCGACTCCCAGGCACCGACCGGCGCGGCGAACAGCAATCGGGAAGGCCCGGCGGCGGCCAGCGCCATCAGCGCAGCGCGGGCGGTGTTGCCAGTGGCGATGCCGTCGTCCACCAGGATCACCTCCCGGCCAGCCACCTCAGGCAATGGCCGGTCACCGCAATAGACGGCGCGCCGCCGGGCGATCTCCGCCAGTTGCCGGTCGCGCTCGGCATCGAACCAAGCCTGGCTGGCACCGAACATGTCCATCACAGCCTGGTCGGCCACGCAGAATGGCGGGTTGCCTTCGGCCACCGCGCCGATGGCGAACTCCGCATTGCCCGGTGCACCGATCTTGCGCACCAGCACCACGTCCAGCGGTGCCTGCAAGGCCTCGGCGACCTCGAAGGCCACCGGCACCCCGCCCCGTGGCAGCGCCAGTACCAACGGCTCGCCCTGGACCTTGGCGCGCAACACCGCCGCCAGGGCTCGCCCGGCCTGGCGGCGGTCGCGGAAGGCGGGTCCATCCGGGAACGCGCGATTCATGGTTTCAGGCTCTCGCTGGCAAGGTGTGTTTTCGCATGGCCGGCACCTGTGGGGCGGTTTGCCGGTAATGGGCCGGCCCTGATATCCGGCAGACACCAGCACAACCCAGGATGTTCCTCCCGACAGTCAACGCCGTCGTCGCCCCGCAACGCCCAAATGCAGGGGAACCGCACCACGGCAAAGCCCTGAGCCGGCCTGAACGCCTGGTTTAGAGGGCCACGCCAAGGGAAAGGTCATCGCAGCCCATGGCCGTGTCAGGCCAGGAACCGGCCGATCGCCTCGAGCACCGCCGCTGGTTGCTCGCGGTGCGGCACATGCCCGCAGCCGGGCAGCAGTTGCATGACACTCGGCCCACCGGCCAGGGCGGTGATGCGCCGGGGGTGTGCGGGCGAGCCGAATTCATCCTGGTCGCCGTGCAGGCTGAGCAGCGGGCAGTGCACCCTGGGCAGCAGTGCATCCAGGCTCCAGCCGGCGAAGGCCTCGCTCAGCCAGGTGTCCACCCAGGCCCGCAGCACCCATTCGGCCTTGTCGCCATGGTACTTGCCCAGCCGCTGCAACTGCCCGGGCTCGGCGAACTGCCGTTGCGCGGCACGAATGCCGTCGAGGGTAAGGGGCTCGACGAAGGCCTGGGCCGACTCGCTGACCAGGCCCCGGCACTGCCCGGCGAAAGCCGCTGCGCAGCCAACGGCCATGCCACCGCCCACGCTGTGACCAAGGACGAGGAAGTCGTCGATGCCGAAATGACCACGCACGGCCGCGAAACCCTCGTGCGCCTCGGCCTCGACGAAGCCCGGGCGCAGATGGCCGGGCTGGGCATCGGAACGGCCGAAGCCCAGCCGGTCGTAGGCGACGACCCGGCGCCCGGTGGCCTGCGCCAGTTGCGCGGGGAAGTCGCGCCACAACGCCACGCAGCCGAGCGAGTCATGCAGCAGGACGAAGGGCTCGCCCCGCGCCTGAGTGGGAGTCCAGGCTTGGGCGAACAGCCTGCCCTGGGGGGTGCCTATCATGTGCTGGCTGACGATGAGGTCCTTCATGCAGTCTCCTGATCCCGGCGCCGCCGGGGTACTGGGCTTTCCCTATGGGCCGGCGGAGGGCCCCTTGAGCTCGACCTGGTTGCCATCGGGGTCGAAGCAGTACAGCGACAACCCCTCGCCCTCGGCACCGTAGCGTTTCTCGGCGGGCTCCACGACCACGCCCGCCGCGTTCAGGTAGCCGACCAGGGCTGCCTCGTCGAACGGCTCGATGCGCAGGCAGAAGTGATCGACATTGCGCCCCTCACGGGCTGCGGCTCGCCCACCTCGACGCCCCAGCGGGCCGTCGAGCGCCACCAGGTCGATCATCGCCGTGCCGGCGGCGAGGTGGATCATGCCCAGGTCGTCCCGCTGACGGCTCACCTGGCAGCCGAGCAGGTCACGATAGAAAGCGACGCTGCGCGCCAGGTCACTGACCCGCAGCACCACATGGTCGATGCGCTGGATGGTGAAAGGCCGCATGCGCAGTTCCTCCTTGCAAGGCACAGGGAAAGGCTTGGCAGCACCATAGCCTATCGGGCGCCGGCTCGACCAGCGCCCGGTCGCGCTCATTCGTTGACCAGGCGCTGCAACTGGCCCAGGTCGTGGCTGGCCAGCACCCGCAGGATCTGGTCCACCAGCGCCCTGTCCGGCGCCTCCAGGTGGAAATGATGCCCTCCGGGGTGCCAGGACACCCGGGCATGTCCAGGCAAGGCTGCGCGGCGCTGCTCGAAACCACTGCCCGCGAAGGCCCCCTGGCGGCCGAGCATCAGGTACAGCGGGCAGTTTATTTGCCTGAGCAGGTCGCAGGCTTCGCGCTCGGTCAGCGGCATGGGCTCGGGCAATACCAGGCGCGGGTCGTGCCGCCAGCAATAGCCCTCGCCCACCTGCAGCAGGTCACGCAGTGCCAGCAAACGTGCGGCCTCGTCCGACAGGTTGCCGTCGAGGCGGTTACGGCGTTGCTGCAGCGCGGTTTCCAGGCTGTCGAACTGGCTGCCGTCCGGCTCGGCGAAACCTTGCAGGCGGCTGCGCCGCACCAGACGCTTGAGGCGGTAGGCCCGGGCCAGGTGCTGCACCCGGTCATCCTCGGCAACGGTGAAGGGTGCCCCCATGCCATCGAGGAAAATCATGCTGGCAATCGAACTGGACAACGCCGCCAGCACCGAGGCGATCCCCGTGCCCATGCCGTGGGCCAGCACATGGACGTGCGAAAGGCCCAGGCTGTCGAGCACCGCCAGCATGTCTTCGGCGTGCTCCCACAGGTAATAGCCGCTGTCGTCGCGGCGGTGATCGGAACGGCCGTGACCGACGAGGTCCGGGGCCACCACGAAGCAACCGTCGAGCAGTGGCGCCAGGCGCTCGAAGGAGGCCGCGTTGTCCAGCCAGCCGTGCAAGGCCAGCACCGGAACGCCATCCTCCGGCCCCCAGGTACGGACGGCGATCTCGATGCCATTGAGGTCAAGCAGGTGATCCTTGGGTGTCGCGGTCGAGCGCATGGGCATTCTCCTGGCCAGGGCCCGGCGCCTGCGCGCCAGGCCGGACATGCCGCCGCCCTCATGCCGGCGGCTACTACGCAGCGGACGTCCGCACAGCGTCCGGCATCCCACCTTCGCGCATGCGGCGACGCGATGCTGGCCCCTCAACGACCGTCGCATGCGCGACACCGACCCCTGGCCACGACACGGCTACTGGCCGCGCAGGTCCTCGAAGAACACGTGCCGGCCATCGACCTGGGCCGAGGCGCGAAGCTGCCCCGCCTCGCCGCTGGCCGGCTCCACGTGCCAATAACAGTGCCTGGCCGCCCGGGTCACGGCCACGTAGGCCAGGCGTTGCACCTCTTCCTTCTGCGCCGTGTCGAACGGCTGGGCATCCCCGGCACGGCCAAGGCCTGCCTGGCGATAGACCTGGTTCTTGTACGGCGAACTGGTCAGGTACTGGCAGTCGCCGAGCATGAATACCGCGTCGGCCTGCAGGCCCTTGGCGCTGTGGTAGGTGAGCTGGCGCAGCCGGCGCTGATCCGGCGGCAAGCTGGACTCAGCTTGAAGAACCGAAACCAAATGCTCGTTTATCAACGATTTATCGCTTGTTTTTCGAAACAACATCATCACCGTCTCACCCTGCTGGTAATGCTCCATCAGGGTCTGGGCCAGCGCCGCCTCATCGCGCTCGCAAACCTTCACCGGCGACAAGGGCAGCTCGGCCGCCGGGCCGCTGGCCCTGGCCTTCTTGCCGGCGATGGCCGGCGCGCCCTTCACCAGGTGCTCGGCGGCCGCGATGATGTGCTGCTGGCTGCGGTAATTCTCCACCAGCATCACCCGGGTATTGGCCGGCGACGGAAAGGTCTTGGCGAATTCCATGAAGTACTTCGGCGAGCTGCCCCGCCAGCCGTAGATCGACTGCCAGTCATCACCCACGCACATCAACGAGGAATGCCCGGCGTTGCGCCCGACGTGCATACCCGGGCCGCGTCGGCGGATCTCTGCCAGGCTCGCGCGCAACCAGCTGACGATCTGCGGCGAGACATCCTGGAATTCATCGATCATCAGATGCGCCATCGGGCGCAGCAGCGGGTCGGGCAACAGGCGCAGGTTCTCCGGGTTGTTCTCACCGAACAGGGCGAACATGCGGTTGTAGGTCATCACCGGTGGCGACTGGGCCAGCAGGTGCGCCTCCAGCGCCTGCCAGTACAAGGCCAGGGCCTCGAAGAACAGCCCGTCGCTGTCGCCTGGGGCAAAGCGCATCCCGGCCACGGCGGTGCCTACGTCCAGGCCCAGGTTCTCGATGAAGCTGGCCGCACTGACGAAGGCATCGAGCAAGGGCGCCGGCGCCAGTTCGCCCTTGACCTTGTACTCGAACCCCGGCCCGGCCACGGCATCGCCGGCCAGGGACGCGGCCAGGCGTTTTGCCGATGCGTAGTTTTCCAGCCATATCAAAGGCTTGTCGCAGAAAGCTTGAAACAGGGTGCGTTTCACCGCCCACTCCGCACGCACTCCAAGCCTGGCCCCTGGGCGCTGGTACTGCGCGCTCTCGGACGGGTCGAAGCCCAGCACCACCCAGGCGTCCAGGCCTTCCAGGCGGCCATGCACGTGAAAACGACTGCCGCGGATCTGCACGGTGTCGCGGCATGGCTCGATCCCCTTGATCGGCCAGGCGCCGGCGGCGAACCAGAGGTCCTCGATCAGGTCGCACAGCTCCTCGTCGCGTTGTGCGGCCAGCTGGGTCACCTGCACGCGCTTCTGCACGTCGGGGTGGTCCGGGTCCAGCGGCTTGAGCTGCAGGGCCTCACGGCGCATCGCCGCCACCAGTTCGGCGAAACGTGGGTTGCCTTGCAGCAGGTCGCGGTAGCAGAGGTTGAGCTGCTGACGCTGGGCGTCGTTCAGGCGCAGGTCGAAGGGGTTGCCCTCGGCGTTGGCCTCGTTGCCCGCGGGCAGTTCCTGGCCGAGGGTCTCGAACGCGCGCAACTGGCCGAAGCCCGGCAGGCTGCGCACCAGCGGCAGGATGCGCGAGTGGAAGGTGCGCACCAGCTCACGGGCCTGGGCTGGCGGCAGTTCGACTTGCCAGAGGGCGAAGACCTGTACCAGGCGCTTGATGAAGTCCTTGCGCGATTCGCGAGTGAAGGTCACCACGGTCATGGCGTCCAGCTCGAAGCCCAGGTAATGGCGCAGCAGCAGCAGGCGCAGCACCAGCGAGGTGGACTTGCCCGCCCCCGCGCCAGCGACCACGCAGGTGGACGGCGTATCGCTGAAGATCAGCTTCCATTGCGCCGCGCTGGGCTGTGCCTGGGCGGGCAGGCGCTGGGCGACGTCGGCCTTGAAGCGTTTCTTCAGCTCGGCACTCAGCGGCAGGCGCCAGTCGTCGAACAGCGCGTCGTCCTGACCGGGGACTGCGGCGCTGTCGGGCCGCACGTCGCGGATCACCAGCACCTGGCGCCCGGCCTCGTAGCCTTCCGCCCGGCCACGCTCGTAACCTTCGCGCAGGCCGTCGGCATGGCCACTGCGCTGGCCGGTGGCATGGCCGAGGAACCAGGAGTCGCGGTGCTGTGCCCGCAGGCGGGTCAGGCCACGGCCCAGCAGGCGCGCGGCCAGGCGGCGGAACCAAGGCAGTTGGGCCGGTGGCGTCAACTCAGCCGAGGCTGGGGGAAGCTCGTGGGGCACGGTCACTCCATTGCAGGTCGAATCAGCAGGCCATGTTCGCCGCATCTGCAAAAAATCGCCAGCGAATGCTTGAGGATCAGGGGATTAGGCGATGAATCGCAGGGAGTATCGCACCTTTATTTATCTATTAAATAGATAATATAAAGCCGATATTTACGCTTATTTTCGATCTTTCATTAGCGCATCATGGCGTCATTCCACCCATTCAAGGAGCACGATCATGCTGCAACTGCGACCGTTCGAAAGCCTCGGCCACGCCAACCATGGCTGGCTCGACGCCCATCACCACTTCTCCTTCGCCGAGTACTACGACCCGGCTCGCATGCACTGGGGCAACCTGCGCGTGTGGAACGACGACCTGATCGCCGCCGGCAGCGGCTTCCCACCGCATCCGCACCGGGACATGGAGATCGTCACCTATGTCCGCGAAGGGGCCATCACCCACCAGGACAGCCTGGGCAACAAGGGCCGTACCGAGGCTGGCGATGTGCAGGTGATGAGCGCTGGTACCGGCATCGTCCACAGCGAGTACAACCTGGAGAAGGTCGACACGCGCATCTTCCAGATCTGGATCGTCCCCGAGCGGGTCGGCGAAGCACCGTCGTGGGGCACCCGGCCGTTTCCCAAGGGCGAGCGTGGCGAGGGTTTCGTGACCTTGGCCAGCGGCCGGGCCGGGGATGAAGACAGCCTGCGTATCCGTACCGACGCACGCTTGGTGGCGGCCACCCTGCGGGCCGGGGAAAGCGCCGAGTACCGCTTCGATGCCGAACGCCGGGGATATCTGGTGCCGGCCAAGGGGCTGGTGGAGGTGAACGGGGTGCGGGTCAAGGCGCGGGATGGCTTGGCCATCGAGCAGGAGCCGGTGTTGAAGGTCACGGCCGTGGAGGATAGCGAGATCGTCCTGGTGGATGTGGCCTGATCCGGGGGCGACAGGGCTTGCCTTTGGCGGGCAAGCCCGACCCTACAGGGTACCCGTTGGGCTTTCGGGCGCTTGTTCTCTGCAAGACAACGCAGCCCTGTCCTTGCCGCCCACCGCCCGAAGCCTGTAACGTGCCGCCACCCCACCCCGGAGGCCGTTCGCATGTCCCTCAAAGCCCTGCGCACCCTGGTGACCATCGCCCGCCACGGCACCTTCGCCCGGGCTGCCGACCTGCTCAGCCTGACCCCTTCGGCGGTAAGCCTGCACATCAAGACCCTGGAAGACGAACTACAGGTCACCCTGTTCGACCGCAGCCGCCGCCAGGTGGCGCTGACCGAGGCCGGGCAGTTGGCGGTGGCTCGCGCCGAAAGCATCCTGGCGGCCTACGACGAACTCGCCGACGCCCTGGCCAGCGGCCCGAGCCTGCGCGGGCGGCTGCGCATCGGCGCGATCCATACGGTACTGGCGCGGCGCCTGCCCAAGGCCCTGGTATGGATCAAGGCCCATCACCCACAGCTGCACATCAGCGTCGCCTCGGGGATGTCGGCGGAGCTGGCGCGGCGGGTCGAGGACGGCGAGTTGGATGCCGCGATCACCACCGAGCCGGTCAGCCCCTACCCCCAGTGCCTGCAGTACACCACCTTGTTCGAGGACCGCTTCTGGGCGGTGGCCAGCACCGAGCTCGCCGGCCAGAGTCTGCCGCAGTTGCTGGCCAGCCAGCCGTTCCTGCGCTTCGACAAGCGCGCCTGGGCCGGCCGGCAGATCGAGCAGGAACTGCGCCGCCAACACCTGCAGGTCAGCGAACAGATGGAGCTGGACAGCCAGGAAGCCCTGGCGCGCATGGCCGCCATGGGCCTGGGCGTGGCCATCATTCCCATGGCCGACGATGACCTGGAACGCCTGCCGCCGGCGATCCGCCTGCCCTTCGGCGAACCGCAGCTGACCCGTCGGGTGGTGCTGCTGGAACATGAAAAGAGCCAGCGCCGGCACCTCAGTGCCGTGCTCGGGGCAGCCCTGGCGAGCTGATCCCCCTCGCGACCATGCAGTTTTCCTCAATAGTCACTGCAGAAAACACCGTTTTTTCCCATCGTTGCTCAGCGGTAGTCTGTGCCAGACCCGACAACGGAATGCCGCCATGCTCCACCTGCTGCTGACCACCCTGGTGCCCATCATCCTGCTCATCGCCCTGGGCGCTTTCCTGCGCACCCGCCATTTCCTCGCCGACACCTTCTGGCCCGGCGCCGAGCGTCTGAGCTACTACGTGCTGCTACCGTCGCTGTTCCTCCACGGCCTGGCCACCGCCAACCTCGACGGTGTGCCGGTGCTGGGCATGGTCGGCGTGCTGATGCTCTCGACCGTGCTCGGTGCCGCCCTGCTGGTGCTCTACCAAGGCGTGGTGCACCACGATGGCGCCGACTTCACCTCGGTATTCCAGGGCGGTGTGCGTTTCAACAACTACATCGGCGCCACCCTTGCCGCCGGGATCTACGGCAGCGCGGGCATCGCCCTGGCGGCAGTGGCCAACGCCGCTATCGTGCCGCTGGTCAACCTGCTCTGCGTGCTGGTGTTCGCCCGCTTCAGCGCACGCCACAGCTCACCGCTCACGGTGCTGCGAGCGATCTTCGCCAACCCGTTGATCGTCGGTTGCGCCGGCGGCCTGTCGTTGCGGGTGAGCGGGCTGGGCCTGCCGGCGGGGCTGGAACCGACGGTCAAGGCATTGGGCCAGGCCGCCCTGCCCCTGGGCCTGCTGTGCGTCGGCGCGGCGCTGGGCGGTGCGCGCCTGGGCCATCAGGTGCGGCCGCTGGCGGCGGCCTCGGCGTTCAAGTTCCTGGTCCTGCCAATGACAACCTGGGGCCTGTGCCGCCTGCTCGGGCTGGGAGGCCAGGCAGCCGTGGTGGCGGTGCTGTTCCAGGCGTTGCCCACGGCGTCGTCATCCTACGTCATGGCCCGGCAGATGGGCGGCAACGCCCCGCTGATGGCCACCATCATCGCCTTGCAGACCATGGCCGCGGCCATCACCCTGCCACTGGTGCTGGGCCTCATGCTCGATTGAAGCCATGCGGGGCACTAGACTGAGATTCACTTCACACTTCGGAGCATGGCCATGCGCCTCTCGTGGATGCTGTCCGGTCTGACCCTGGCCCTGCTCGCAGGCCCGTTGCACGCCGCCGACAGCCCCCAGGCCGCGGTCGCCGAGGACAAGGCCGAGGTGCTGGAGGAAAGGGTCGTCGAGGACGCCACGCCGCCGAAGCCACGCGAAACCCTCAGCCCTGGCGAGGTGCAGGCAGTCGACCCGGCCGGCCAGTCGCCCATGGACGACAGCATCACCTGCCTGGCCCGTACCCTCTACTGGGAAGCCAAGGGCACCGATGCCCGGGACATGGCCGCGGTGGCCAGCGTGGTGCTCAACCGCCTGGGCCACGACGGCTTCCCCGACAGTATCTGCGGCGTGGTCAAGCAGGGTGTGGAGCGCGGGAGCTGCCAGTTTTCCTGGTGGTGCGACGGGCGTCCCGACCAGGTGGAGGAAGCGCAGCGCTACGCGATGGCCAAGGAGATCGCCCGCAAGGCGCTCAACCAGCAGCTCGAGGACTCCACCGGCGGTGCCCTGTACTTCCACGACCGCCACGTACTACCCGACTGGGCCAAGGCCTACCGCAAGACGGCCGAGACCAGCCACTTCATTTTTTATCGGCCGAACCAGGCGCTGGCGCACTGAGGATGGGCGGGGCGTGTCGGTTGCAACCCGTTCGCGACGATTCGGCGCCCGACAAGCCCGCTCTCGCAAAGTGAACTTTTCCTTACAGCGACCCCACGCCGGGCACCGGGCGTTAATCTGGACAGGCATCCCTGCCAACCCGCCGCCCGAGGTGCCGAGCCATGAACCCACGACTGCGCGTACTGTTCGTCTGCATTCACAACGACGCCCGTTCACTGATCGCCGAGGCCGTGCTGCGCCATGCCGATCCCGAGCACTTCGAGGCCTTCAGCGCCGGCGTGCGACCTACCGAGGTGGATCCACGTGTACGGGCAGTGCTCGAGCATGCCGGGATATCCGGCCAAGGATTGCAGAGCAAGCCGCTGGAGACCTTCGCCGGTGAAGCGTTCGACTACCTGATCGACTTGTGCGACAGGCGCACCAACGAACTGGCGGAGCTGCCCCAGTCCAATGCGACGATCACCTGGAGCTTCGTCGATCCGGTGGGGCAGGATGGCGAGGAAGGCTTCCGTCACCTGCTGCAAGAGGTGAGCGACCGGGTGAAGCTGTTCGTGATGGTGAAGAACCGGCCGCATGGGCGTGAGGAGTAGGCTCAATATCCAAGTAGTCCTGGAGCCGCTTCGCGCCCCCAAATGGCGGCTGTAAAACCGTTTGCCGGCAAAACCTTCCATGAGCCGTCCCGCACGTTATATCCCCCCTGCCCCCTCGGTGCGATATTGGAGAAAACAACACGGATAAAAAACATGTACAGAAACACCTCTACCCCCGCGGACGACAACGGTTGCGGCTGGTTCGACCTCAGCCCCAGGCGCCAGCCTCGTCCCGCTCACCGGGGGCGGAGCGAAGCGCGCTGGGTCGTGCTCGGCGCGGGCTTCACCGGCCTTGCCGCCGCCCGGCAACTGGCCCTGCGTCACCCCGGCGACCAGGTGATCCTGGTCGAGGCGCAGCAGGTAGGCTTCGGCGCCTCGGGGCGCAACTCCGGCTTTGCCATCGACCTGCCCCACGACATTGGCGCTGCTGACTACATTGGCGATTTGCCCACGGCCAGGATGAACCTCAAGCTCAACCTGCGCGCCCAAACGATCCTCAGGCAACTGATCGCCGAGCATGGCATCGACTGCCAACTGCGCCCGGACGGCAAGTACCAGGCGGCGGTGGAGGACAAGGGCCTGGCGGTGCTGGATGCCTACCGCAGCGGCCTGGACAAGCTCGGCCAGCCCTACGAGATGATCGACGCCCGTGACCTGCCCGCGCACCTGGGCACTGCCTTCTACCGCAAGGCGCTGTACACCCCCGGCACCCAGCTGCTGCAACCGGCGAGCCTGGTCAAGGGCCTGGCCGATAGCCTGCCGGGCAATGTCACGCTGTACGAGAACACGCCGATCAGCCACCTCGAGCAAGGCCGGCGCACCACCCTCAGGCATCCGGATGGCGAGATCGTCGCCGACCAGTTGCTGCTGACCAACAACGCCTTCGCCAGCCACTTCGGCTTCTTGCCCGGGCGCCTGCTGCCGATATTCACCTACGCCAGCATGACCCGCCCACTGAGCGAGGAGGAACAGGCGCGCCTGGGCGGCAAGCCGACCTGGGGCATCATCCCCGCCGACCCGTTCGGCAGCACCTTGCGCCGCACCCCCGACCAGCGCCTGCTGGTGCGCAACAGCTTCAGCTTCAACGCCGACGGCCGTGCCCAGCAGCGCTACCTGGACCGCGCCGGGCGCCAGCACCGCGAATCGTTCGAACGGCGCTTCCCGATGCTCTCGGGCATGCCGTTCGAATACACCTGGGGCGGTTCCATGTGCCTGTCGCGCAACCACCTGTCGTTCTTCGGCAGCCTGGCGCCGAACATCCATGGGGCACTGTGCTGCAATGGCCTGGGCATCACCCGCGGCACCGCCACCGGCACCCTGCTGGCCGACTGGCTGGCGGGCGAGCGCGACGAACTGATCGATTTCCTGCTCGGCGGCGCTGGGCCGAACCGCAACCCACCAGAGCCGTTCCTCAGCCTGGGGGTCAACATGAACCTGTTCTGGGGCCAGCGTCGCGCCGGCCTGGAAAGCTGAAGGAGGCGGCATGCACAGCCTGGGCATCCTAGGGGTCGGCGAGCTGACCGAAAAAGTGGTACATGGCCTGCGCCGCAGCGGCTTCACCGGCGCCATCCTGCTCTCTCCACGCAATGCCCAGCGGGCCGCGGCCCTGGCCCGGGAATACGGTTGCCAGGTGCTGCCCGACAACCAGGCGGTGGTCGAGCAGGCCGAGCTGCTGGTGCTCGGCGTGCGCCCCGGGTCGCTCGGCGAACTGGCGGCGCAGGTGCAGGTGCGGCCTGGGCAGCGCCTGGTGTCGCTGGCGGCCGGGGTGAGCCTGGAGCAGTTGGCGACGGCCTTTCCTGGCGCCCGTTGCGTCCGCGCGATGCTGTCGTACGCGGCGCAGTACAACCAGTCCACCGTGGTGGTCTGCCCGGCGGATGGGCCCACCGAACAATGCCTGGGCCCACTCGGCAACCTGGTGGTGGTCGCTGACGAGTCGGCGTTCGAACTGGCCACCGTCGCGGCGTGCATGAACGGCTGGTTCTACTTCCTGCTGCACGACCTGCAGCAGTGGCTGAGCGATAAGGGCCTGCCGCCGGAGCAGGCGCGGGCCCTGGTGCTGGGCAACCTGCAGGACTGTGTGGCCAGTGCCCAGCGTCAGCCCGAACAGCCCCTCAAGGCCCTGGGCCAGGCGATCGCCACGCCGGGCACCTTCACTGCCGACGGCCTGGCGGTGCTCATGCACCAGCCTTCCAGCACGAGCTGGGGAGCGGCCTGCGAAGTGGTGCTCGATGGCCTGTTGACACGGTCGCGGTAGCGGTATTCGCGGGCACACCCCGAGGCCGGTTCAGCGGTCATGGGCTGCAAAGCAGCCCACGCGAGCCGCTGCGGCCCTCACAACTGCCGGTACACCCGCGCCGTATCCTCCTCGAAATACCGCAGCTCTTCCTGCCGCCGCACCTCGGACCAGCCCAACGCCGCCGCCATGCCCTGCGATAGCTGCTCCACGCGCTGGCGCCCCAGGTCCGGGTCCAGCCCCCAAGGCAGGCGCCGGCGCACCAGGTCCACCAGGCGTACCACATGCTCGCGGGCAACGAGGCGGGCAATGTCGTCCGCCGCCACCCGCTCCCGCTCGAGCATGCCCTTCGGCGCGGCGCCACGCTTGCCCAGCCGCCGCTCCACCGCCCGGGCGATTACCCGCGCCGCGTGGCGGTGGAGCATGATGGTCGAGCCGGTCAGGGTGAGCAGGTCCGGCTTGTCCGCCGCTTCGCTGAGGCGCACCGGCAGGTAGGCGGTGCGGCCGTCGAGGGTCGAGGTAGGACGCACGCCGCACCAGCAGTGCTGCACGTCGGCGCGGGTCAGCCCGAGCTCGGGGAACAGGTGGTTGGCCTCGCCGAGGATGTAGTCGATCTCGCTGTCCTGCACACGCACCTGGTCCGGGTTGTCGGTGAACGTCGACTCGGTGGGGCCGATGAAGTGGAAGTCGCGCCAGGGGAAGACATAGAACGGCTCGCCTTTGCTGGAGAACGCCTCCAACCCCTGGCCACGGTAGGACTCGGGCAGGCGCACCATGACGTTGACGCCCTTGATGCCCAGCACGCGCGTATCGCTGTCGCCACCCGCGCCCGGTACCCGGTCGACCCAAGGCCCGGCGGCGTTGATCACCACCCGGGCCTTGACCCGGGCCTGACCCAGGCATTCCGGGGCCTGCTCATCCAGGGTGCCCCACCAGTGGCCATCGGCGCGCTCGAGCTGGCTGACGCGGGTGTAGGTGCGCAGCGTGGCGCCACGCCATTCGGCGTCCAGCGCCGTGTCCACGCAGATGCGCTCGGGCCAGGCGTACATGTACTCCTCGAACACCCCGACTCCGCGCAATGGCCCGCCCAGGTCGGCGGCCATGGCACTCTCGCCTGCGGCCTTGTCCCGCGACAGGCGCCGGTAGGCCAGCGGCACCTTCCAGCCGCCCAGGGCCTCGACCAGGCGAAAGCCCATGTCCACCAGCCATGGCGGATAACGGTCGCCCTGGCGGAACGGATAATGGAAGCGGTGCTTGGTCAGGTGCCCGGGCATTTCCTTGACCAGCTCGGCGCGACAGCGCATCACCTCGCGGGTGTAGCGCAGGCGCTGCCACATGTCGAGCGGGCGCAGCGGGATCTGCCACAAGGGGTAGCGCGCAGCCAGGTAGCCCAACCCGGAATACAGCATGCGGCTGGAGCGGGATGAGGTGCCGGCGCCGATATCGCCACGGTCCACCAGCAGGGTGCGGAAATTGCGCGCGGCCAGTTGCCGGGCGGCGGCGCAGCCCACCGCGCCAGCGCCGACGACCAGCACGTCGAAGCATTCGCCGTCGAGGCGCTCCAGTGCCGAGCGGGTCATGCGGCGTGCTCCATTGGGATGGCCTGGGTGTTTTTCATGTCGAGGGTCTCCGGTTTCTTGTGATTGTCCCGACACGATAGAAAGCCTCCTGCCTTGCCCCCTAGAACATCCATGACAACTTGCATAAGCCGGCGGCCACCTTCCATGACTCGTCCCAGGCGTTATATGGCCGGCCAGCGCCCCGGTGCGATAGTCCCTGCATGACCACCCCTGCTCGCAACACCTCAAGGAGCCTGTTTTCATGAGCCAAGTACTGACTGTCGTGCGCAATGCCGCCGAATCGCCCCTGGGCGAGCTGGCACCTGCCAAGTTGCCGATCGGCGAGCCGATCGCCCAGGCCGCCACCGGGCAACACCAGACCGATGAGGCGGTGAACGCCAGCATCGGCGTCTGGGAAAGCAGCCCGGGCGTGTTCCGCCGGCACCTGAAGAACCGTGAGTTCAGCCATATCGTCAGCGGCTGGTGCACCTTCACCCCGGACGGTGGCGAACCGGTGGAACTGCGCGCCGGCGATGCCGTGCTGTTTCCGGAGAACTGCGAGGGCGTGTGGGATATCCGCGAGCCCCTGCGCAAGACCTATGTGCTGTTCTGAAGGAGCGCCAGGATGATCGAACGTATCAACCCCGGAGCGCGCGCCAGCCAATTGGTAATCGTCGATGGGCGCATCGAGACGTCGGGGATCGTGGCCCTGGCGCCTGGGGATATCGCGGCGCAGACCCGCTGCGTGCTGGCCCAGCTCGACGACTGGCTGGCCCAGGTCGGTGCCACCAAGAGCAACCTCACCCGCATGCAGATCTGGCTGGCCGACATGGGCGAGTTCAAGGCGATGAACGAGGTGTACGACGCTTGGGTTGGCGACCGACCACCGGTGCGGGCGTGCGTGGGCGCGGCGTTGGCAGCGCCTGAGTACCGGATCGAGATCCAGGCCTTCGGGCAGCGTTGAGAACGCCGGGGCTGCTGTGCAGCCCCTACAATCCTCCTGCTACAACTCCGGGTCCAGCCCCACCTTGTCCCCATGCCAGTCGAAGCGTTCCACCTCATGCCGCCGCTTGCGGAAGCTGTACGGCGTCTCGCCATACTGCTTGCGAAACCACAGGATGAAGTGCGAAGCATCGGAAAACCCGCAAGCCAGGGCGATGGTGGTGATGTTCTGGCTGGTATTGACCAGCAGCCGCCGCGCATGGTCCAGGCGCAGCTTGCGCCAGTAATTGGCAGGCGGCTCCTGAGTGTTGGCGACGAACTCCCGGTGCAGTTGCCGGGGGTGGGTGCCGACCGCCTCGGCCACAGCCTTGAGGGTCATCGAGGCATCCAGGTTGGCGCGCATGAAGGCAATGGCGCGCTGGACACGATCGTTCTGGTAGACGCTGGCCGCTTCCTCCCGCGCCTCCTCCGCCCGCTCGTCCACCAGCAGGTACTCCAGGCCCTTCTGCGCCCGCACCGCGCCGCAGTGTCGGCGGATCAGGCTGGCCGCCAGGTCGATGGCGGTGCCGCCGGGGCAGGTGATGATGCCGCGATCGTCCACGTAGCTCTTGTCGATCACCATGGTGGCCAGGGGAAAGCGCTCCTTGAACTCATCGCGCAAGGTGAAGTGCACCGCGCAGCGCCGGCCATCGAGCAGGCCGGCCTTGCCCAGCACGAACGAGCCGGAACACAGGGCGATGATCGGTACGTTCGCCGCATGCAGGTCGCGCAGCGCCTCCAGCAACCAGGCCGGCGGATTGCGGGTCTCGCCCAGCAAGCCGCCGGCGAGGACGATGTAGTCGTACTGCGCCCACAGGTTCAAGGGCTTGGTCGGCGAGACGGGCATGCCGCAACTGGCGCTGATCGGCTGGTCGTCGAGGGTCATCCAGTCCCACTGGCAGTACACCTGCTGGCTGCGGAACGACTTGTCGGCGGCAAAGCGCAGCGAGTCCACCAGGCCGGCCACCGGCACCAGGGTGAACTGGTTCATCAGCACGAAGCCGACGCGCAGTTCCGGCTTGACCGATGTGGCGATCTGCGGGGCTTGCAGGGGTTCTACTCGTTCTTGGGAAACCATGGACGCGGGCCTTGCGACATCCGGGATAACGCCATTCTAAGGGGCGGTTTCGGTCCGGCATATCATATCGATCCCAAGAAATAGTAGATCCAGGACAAAAGGTGAGCTGGGTTGGCTGAACTGCCGGTCAGTCAAGACGTTCTGTTGCCATTTGGGGCCGCTTCGCAGCCCCCTGCACACTCAATGCCCCCTGAGATACGCCAGCAACCGCCCAAGCATCGCATCGCACCCTTGCAACTGCTCGACACTGAGGTACTCATCCGGCTTGTGCCCCTGGTCCATGCTGCCAGGCCCGCACACCACGGTGGGAATGCCCGCCTGGTCGAACAGCCCGCCTTCGGTGCCGAAGGCCACGGTGGTGAACTCGCTCGAACCACTGAGCAGCGCGACCCACTGCGCCGCCTCGCTGTCAGCCGGGGTGGCCAGCCCCGGGTAGGCGCTCAGCGGCTGCAGGCGGATATCGCTGCCGGCATCCACCGCACGCATGCGCGGCAGCAGCTCGGCCTCGGCGTAGGTCTGCAACTGGTCGACCACGGCCTGCGCCTCGAAACCGGGCAAGGCACGTACCTCGAAGTCGAACTCGCACTCGGCCGGGACGATGTTCAGCGCCCTGCCCCCTTTGATCACGCCGGTCTGCACCGTGGAGAACGGCGGGTCGAAGCGGGTGTCGTGCTGCTCCGGGCGGGCCAGGCCGTCGCCGATCTCACCGAGCCTGCCGATCAACCGCGCCGCGTATTCGATGGCATTGACCCCATAGGGCGCGTAGGCCGAATGGCAGGCCGCACCGTGCACCTGGCAACGCATCGCAAGCTTGCCCTTGTGGCCGAGCACTGGCTTGAGTTCGGTCGGTTCGCCGATCAGGCACAGGCGCGGCTTGTGCGGGCGCTGCTCGAGGGCCGCGAGCATGGAGCGCACCCCCAGGCAGCCCACTTCCTCGTCATAGGAAAACGCCAGGTGCACCGGCACCTTCAAGGGTTCGGCGAGCATCGCCGGTACCGCCGCCAGCACCGAGGCGATGAAGCCTTTCATGTCGGCGGTGCCGCGCCCGTACAGGCGGCCATCCTGTTCGCTCAGGCGAAACGGCTCGACACTCCAGGCCTGGCCATCCACCGGTACCACGTCGGTATGCCCGGACAACACCACGCCGCCGCGGTCCGTGGGGCCGATGGTGGCGAACAGGTTGGCCTTGGTGCCTTCGGCGTTGTGGAACAACTCGCTGTGCACGCCCAGGCCCGCCAGGTAGTCGCGGACGAAGGCGATCAACTCGAGGTTGGAGTCGCGGCTGACCGTGGCGAAACCGACCAGCCTGGCCAGCAGCTCACGGCTGGTGAACTCACTCATCGCCAGGCACCCCGTAGCTCGGCGCGGCGGTGGGGTTCAGGGCGCGGGTCACGTAGTCCTGCATCTGCGGCCGGTAGGCTTGCCAGAGCTGGTCGAGGGCCGCGATGGGGTCTTCGTCCGTCCAGTCCACGCGCAGGTCGACCAGCGGCCAGGTCAGCTCGCCGGCGATCTTCAGCGCCGCCGAATGCACAGGCCCCGCCTCGCCGCCGGCGGCGATCGCGGCGTGCATGGCGGCCAGCAGGCGGTCAGCCAGGTGCCCGTCGGCCTGTTCGAACGCCTCGACCATGGCTTCGATGACCTGGGTGGAGGTCAGCAGGTTGCCCGCCGCCGCGCATTGCTCGCCCGCCACGGCGTTGTGCACGCCCAGGGCCTCCTTGCCGGTGAACAGCGCCACCTGGCCTTGGCTGTCGATCACCGTGACCTGGCGATACTCGCTCCAGCCGTTGGCGCTGAGTACCCGGTCCAGGGCGGCGGCAGGTGGCAGTTGGGCCTGCTCCAGGACATCGAGGATCTGCGGGCCGAGGGCCGGCAAGGTGATGTTCTGGGTGGCCACGGCACCCACACCGGCGCGTACCCAGGGGCAGCGGGCGCCCACGGCGATGCTCGACGAGCTGATGGCGATGCCCAACTGGCCGGTTTCCTGGCAGCGGCCAATGATGGAAAAGGTCATGTCTGCGACTCCTGATCGTGTCTGTCCCATGCACTGCGAAAAGCGAACTTTCGCGTAATCGAAGGCATTCTGGGCAGAAGCGGCCGGCCCACGAAACCACCTTTTTCCTGGGTCTTGGGCAGGAAAAAACTAAGCCGGGCCAAGGGCCAGGAAATTGCCCGCGCCAATGGCCTCCAGCATGGCTCAAAGCCCCGTATCACAAGGCCTTCGTCAATTTATGGGCAAGCATTAGCTAAATAATAATTTCGCGATCCAAAGCGCATCCCTAGTCTGGCCCCAGGCAAAGACGGTCTCCCAACCGACCTGAATAAAACCGCCTTTCAAGAAGGGATCGGACATGACAATGAACACAATCGAAATCGACACCCTCGTGGTGGGTGCCGGCCAGGCCGGCGTGGCCATGAGCGAGCACCTGAGCAAACTCGGCGTGCCCCACCTGGTGCTGGAGCGCAAGCGCATCGCCGAAGCCTGGCGTACCGGCCGCTGGGATTCCCTGGTGGCCAACGGGCCGGTCTGGCACGACCGCTTCCCAGGGCTGGAATTCGACCTCGACCCCGATGCCTTCGCTGGCAAGGACCAGGTCGCCGACTACTTCGAGACCTACGTGCGCAAGTACAACCTGCCGGTGCGCACCGGCGTCGAGGTGAAGAAAGTGGTGCGCAACGCCGACCGCCCGGGCTTCACCATCGAAACCAACGAGGGCATGATCCACGCCAACCGTGTGGTGGCCGCCACCGGCCCGTTCCAGCGCCCGGTGATCCCGGCCATCGCACCGAAGGACGAACGCCTGCACCAGATCCACTCGGCCGCCTACTACAACCCCCAGCAACTGCCCGAAGGCGCGGTGCTGGTCGTCGGTGCCGGCTCCTCGGGCGTGCAGATCGCCGAGGAACTGATGCGTGCCGGGCGCAAGGTCTACCTGTCGGTAGGCGCCCATGACCGCCCGCCACGCAGCTACCGTAACCGTGACTTCTGCTGGTGGCTGGGCGTGCTCGGCGAATGGGACGCGGAAATCGCCAAGCCTGGCCGCGAGCACGTGACCATCGCCGTCAGCGGCGCCCGTGGCGGCCATACCGTGGACTTCCGCGCCCTGGCCCACCAAGGCATGACCCTGGTCGGCCTGACCAAGGCCTTCGCCGACGGCGTGGTCACCTTCCAGCCCGACCTGGCCGACAACATCCGCCGTGGCGACGAGAACTACCTGGCCCTGCTCGATGCCGCCGATGCCTACGTCGAGCGCAACGGCCTGGACCTGCCGGAAGAGCCCGAGGCCCGCAAGCGTCTGCCGGACCCTGCGTGCATCAGCGAGCCGCTGCTGCAACTGGACCTGGCCGAGGCTGGCGTCAGCACGATCATCTGGGCCACCGGCTATGGCGTGGACTTCAGCTGGCTGCAGGTCGATGCCTTCGACGCCAATGGCAAGCCGCAGCACCAGCGCGGCGTGTCCAAGGAGCCTGGGGTGTACTTCCTCGGCCTGCCCTGGCTGTCGCGCCGTGGCTCTTCGTTCATCTGGGGCGTGTGGCACGACGCCAAGCACGTGGCCGGCCATATCGCCACCCAGCGCACCTACCTGGCCTACCGCGACCGCGAGCAGCGCGCGGCGGATGCCGAGCACACCCCTTCCCCGATCAAGAAAGTCAGCACCCTCGGAGTTCACTGATGCCTACCCATACCCGTATCCGCATGTTCAACACCAAGGCGACCTACCCCAACCAGTCGCTGGACAACGACCTCTGCCAGGCCGTGCGCGCCGGCAACACCATCTATGTGCGCGGCCAGGTCGGCACCGACTTCGAAGGCCGCCTGGTGGGCCTGGGCGATCCCCGTGCCCAGGCCGAGCAGGCGATGAAGAACGTCAAGCAACTGCTCGAGGAGGCCGGCTCGGACCTGTCGCACATCGTCAAGACCACCACCTACATCACCGACCCTCGCTTCCGCGAGCCGGTGTACCAGGAGGTCGGCAAGTGGCTCAAGGGTGTGTTCCCGATTTCCACCGGGCTGGTGGTGGCGGGGTTGGCCCAGCCTGAGTGGCTGATGGAGATCGATGTGATCGCGGTGGTGCCTGAGCAGGTGTAGGCCCTTTACCCATTTTGGGGGCGCTTCGCGCCCCTTTCCGACCGGCCCGGCCGGAAAGGGCTGCAAAGCAGCCCCAGGACTACGGCTCAGAACCGCGCCAGCTCCTCCCGGCAGAACTCGACGAACAGCTGCGCCGGCTTGGTCAACTGCACCCGCTTCAAGCGCGCCGCCGCAAGCCCCGACAGGGCCACCGGCTCGGCGATGTCCACGGTCACCAACCGCTGCCCGTCATAGGTGCACTCCGAATGTGGCCGGGTCACCAGCAGCGAGAACCCGAACCCCTGCCCCACCATCCCCCGCACCATCTCGATCGACGGCGAACTGAAGACGATGTTCGGCGTCAGCCCCAGCTCGTTGAACAGGCTGACGAAGTAGGTACGGCTGGGCGCCACGTCGAGCAGGATCATCGGCTCCGGGCACAGGTCGCGCAGCGACACCTGGGCCTGTCCGGCGAAGCGGTGCTTTTCCGGCAGCAATACATAAGGTTTCTGCGGCGGCATCAGGGGTTCGGCCTCGATGGTGCCGTCCAGGTCATGGTCGTAAAGGAAGGCCAGGTCGAAGGTACCGGCGGTCAGCCCCTGGATCAGGTCCTGTTGCTCGCCGTCGCGCAGGCGGATGTCCACGCCGGGGTAGCGCTCGCGAAAGCCGGCGATCAGCCTGGGCAGGTACAAGGGCGCCACGGTCTCGAAGCAGCCGATGTCGATCTGTCCGGCCACCGTGTCGTTGTCGGCCAAGGCATTCTGCTCGAACTCGTGAGTCATCTGCAGCAGGGCCTTGGTCTTGGCGTAGAAACGCTTACCGCTGGGGGTCAGCGACACGCCCTGGGCATGGTGGCGGATGAACAGCTGGACGCCGAAGCTCTCCTCCAGGCTCTTGATCGCCGTCGAGATCGACGGCTGGGCGATGTACAGCTGGCGGGAGGCCTCGGCCACGCTGCCGGCCTCCACGGTGGTGACGAAGTACTTGAGTTGTCGCAAGGTATAGGAAGCCACAGGCACCTCTCTGGCGCCTAAGGGCGGCGCGCGGGGATCTTTCCTGCCACCTTACCCCAGCGCCGGCCTGGCGGGCGCAGGAAAGACGCAAGGATTTGCCTAAGGCCTGGGCATATTTGCGCTATCCAGGCCGGCCCCGCGCAGGGGTGGCGCTACTGCACCACCCCGCAGGCCACCCGATCCCCGCCACCACCGAGCTTCTCGGGGTGGTCGCTGTGGTTGTCACCACCGGCGTGCACCATCAAGGCATGCCCCTTGAAGTCACCGGCCTTCAGGCGTGGTGCCAGCACCGGGTAGGTCGCCGTGCCATCGGCCGCGACATACAAGGCCGGCAGGTCGCCACGATGGCCACTGTCGTCGTAAGGGCCCTTGTGGGCATTGGTGGCGTCCGGGTCCCAATGGCCGCCGGCGGCACCGGCCGGCACCGGCTTGCCGTTTTCCTCGGCCGGCTCGCACGAGGGCCGCTGGTGCAGGTGGAAGCCATGCACGCCCGGTGGCAGGTCCTTCAGGTCTGGCGTGAGCACGGCGCCGTACTGGCTCTGCTCAATGCTCACGGTACCGATCGGCTTGCCGGGCCCGTCGGGCGCCGCGAGCGTCAGCTCCACGGTCTGGGCGGCCTGGGCGAGGCCAGCGGCGGCCAGCAATGCGGTCATTAGCACTGTTTTCATGACAATTCTCCATGGCTTGGATGCGTCGGGCGTCGTACCCGCCTGGGCAGGCACGCAACGCGCCCGCATAACAGGTGGGACTGCCCAGCCTGGCGACGATTCCATCCAATCACGGCCGGATACACGTCCATCCTGTGGAAGGAACCTCCTGGCCCCTGGGCTTTCTACCCAGCATCCCAGCGAAGGAGGCCCGTCCCATGCTCGACCCCGCAACCGGCATGCAACCTGGCGAACGCTATACCCTCGACAACGAGGAGCGTACCTGGCAGTTCTCCGGTTTTTTCCTCGACGGCAAGTACTACCTCGGCCCCGACCTGCAGACCGCCCTCGGCTGGCTGGAGGGCACGCGCTTCTACTACGACGATGTCGACCCGGACGGCCAGCCGATCTTTCCCGATCGCCTGGCCGGCACCATCGAGGACTTGGTCCTGACCCTGGCCGACGGCACGACGCTCAAGCTGCTAGGTTCGCTGCAAGGCCACCCGAGCGACCGCCGCAAGGGCCTGTGAGGCACACGCCGCCGATCGGCGAAACGGCCGGGCCGCCCGGCGATTCTTGACGAAGCGGCCATACTTGGACTCCGTCGCCCCTGCGCCGAAGGCCCCGCATGCCCAGCCGCCGCCCATTCTTCGACTTGCGTACCCTCGTGCTCGGCATGGTAGTGCTGGCTTGCCTGGCCACCTTGTGCAACAGCCTCTACGTGGCCTACCGGGTGCAACGCGACGCCCTGGTGCAGGTCGCCCTGCAGGCCAACCAGGCCTACGCCAGCAAAGTGGCGTCGAGCATCGGCGAATTCCTCCGCTCGGCGCACAGTCACCTGCGCTACAGCGCCGGCCTGCTGGCCGCGGGTCTCGACGATCCAGCCCTGCTGCGTGCCGAAGCCGTGCGCTTGCAGGCCCAGGACGAGGACTTCAATTCCATCGTCATCGCCAATGCCGAGGGCCACGTGCTCACGGCCTACCCGGACATCCGCCAGATCGCCAGCCTCCCGTACCGCTCGCCCGAGATCCAGCAAGCGGTGAGCGAACGCCGCCCCCTGGTCAGCCGGGCCTACACCTCCCAGGGCGGCGACCTGGTGGTGTTCATCTGCGAGCCGATCTTCGCCGACGATGGCCGCTTCCTCGGCATCGTCGGCGGCTCGGTGTTCCTCAAGAAAGAAAGCGCGCTGCATACGGTGATTGGCGCTCACTACCACCACGATGGCACCTACGCCTTCGTCGCCGATGCCAACGCGCGCCTGCTCTATCACCCGGACTACCAACGCATCGGCGAAGCGATCAGCGGCAGCCCGACCCTCAGCGCAGCGCTGCGCGGCGAGAGCGGCACCCTGCAAGCCCCCAACTACATCGGCATCCCCATGCTCGCCGGCTTCGCCCCGGTACCCGCCGCCCATTGGGCCGTGGTGGCCCAGCAACCCGAAGCGCGTGCCCTCGCCCCGCTCACCGAACTGATGCGCAAGATGCTGCTGCATATCCTGCCGGCCAGCGTGGTCGGCCTGCTGCTGGTGCTGTGGATGACCCACCGGCTGACCCGGCCACTGCGCCAGTTGGCCCGCCGCGCGACCCACCTGACGGCCAACGAGGCCGGCGAGGAGCAGCCGCGAATCGATGCCTGGTATGCCGAGGCCGCCGCCATCCGCAGCGCCCTGCTCACCGGCGAGCGGCTGCTGCAGGACAAGCTCGGCCTCCTGCGCCTGGAAGCCCAGAGCGACGCCCTGACCGGGCTGGCCAACCGCCGGGCACTGCAGGCCGCCCTAGACACGCTCATGGCCAGCGGCCGCGACTTCGCCGTACTGGCCCTGGACATCGATCATTTCAAGCGGGTCAACGACACCCACGGCCACGATGCCGGCGACGAGGTGCTCAAGCACCTGGCCAACCTGCTGCGCCATGGCTCGCGTAGCCACGACCTGGCCTGCCGGGTCGGCGGCGAGGAGTTCACCATGCTACTGCCGGACACTGGCCCGGCCGATGCCCGGCAAATCGCCGAACGTATCCGCCAGGCCGTCGAGCAGGCCGAGACGCCCTACGTCGGCCGGCTGACCCTGTCCATCGGCGTGGCCTGCCGCCAGCCCGATACCCTGCTGGCCGAGACGGTACTCAAGCAGGCCGACGAACAGTTGAACAAGGCCAAGCAGAATGGGCGGAACCGGGTCGAGGCGCTCACATCCTGATGCCGATGATGTGCGACGTTGAAACGGAGGGTGCGCTGCTGGGTTTTCCAAGCGAAGCGCGCAAAGGGCTGTCGCTACCTACGTATGCCGGATACCACCGCAACCTCTCCCGGTAGTATCCAGCCATTCACGTCATTCAAACTCAACGTCGGCAAGTACGCAGTCATCCCCAATAGGCTTGTAGCCCGACTCGCAGGGTATAGGTAGCACCGGCCCGATCGACCTGGGTGTTCTGCGCAGTGGCACCTGCTCCGGATTGGCAGCCTCGCCATCCCCCCGACTGTTTTCGGCCACGTTCTGCCCGATGCCGACGGGGCTGGTCGTCTTCGGCATCACTGCCGTCGCCTCCTGCGCCTGTGCGACCTGGACCGGCCCTGCGATCGCCAGCAAGGCAACCATCACCGTTACTTTCATGATTAGCGCTCCTCGGTTTGCGTTGGTCGGCCTTATGCCAACAACCGGCAAACGCTACGCAGTACCCGAGCAGAGATACATCTGGAAAGGGTGCGCGCTCCAGCCTTTGGCAGCCGCTAGGCGCAGGCCCGATCACCTGACGCCCAGCATCCCCCGCTCGACGATGAAGTCGATCACCGCCTGCAGCCCCTCGCCCTTTTTCAGGTTGCTGAAGGTCCACGGCCGCTCCGGGCGCATGCGCTGGGTGTCGCGCGCCATCACCTCCAGCGAGGCGCCGACGTACGGCGCCAGGTCCGTCTTGTTGATCACCAGGAAATCCGACTTGGTGATGCCCGGCCCGCCCTTGCGCGGGATCTTCTCGCCTTCGGCGACATCGATCACGTAGAGGGTCAGGTCGGCGAGCTCCGGGCTGAAGGTAGCGCTCAGGTTGTCGCCGCCGCTTTCCACGAAGATCACCTCGAGGTTGCCGAAGCGGCGCGCCAGCGCTTCCACCGCGGCCAGGTTCATCGAGGCGTCCTCGCGGATGGCGGTGTGCGGGCAGCCGCCGGTTTCCACGCCGACGATGCGCTCAGGCTCCAGGGCGCCGGCCTCGGTGAGGATGCGCTGGTCTTCCTTGGTATAGATGTCGTTGGTCACCACGGCGATCTGGTAATGATCGCGCATGGCCTTGCACAGCGCTTCGAGCAGCGCGGTCTTGCCGGAGCCGACCGGGCCGCCGACACCGACGCGCAGGGGTTGCTGGTAGCTTTGCATGGAGGCAGTCCTCAGGAACGGAACAAACGGGTGTATTGGGTTTCATGGCGTGACGAGGCGATCGCCAACAGCGGCAGGCCGCCACCGAGCTGGTCGTCCTCCAGCGCCAGGGCCTGGTCGAGCGCCGTCGGCAGCGCCTCGCCCAAGTCGCGCAGCAGAGTCTGGGCAGCCTGCTGGCCGAACGGCACCAGCTTGACGCCAGCCATCACCGCGCCTTCCAGCCAGGCATAGCCATGGCCCAGGGCCAACTGGCGTAGCGGGATCGACCAATGTGCACCCAACCAGGCCATACCGCCCAGTTGGCTGAGTTCGAGGCTAGCCCGCCAGGCCGGTGCCTGGGCCAGTTGCCAACCGTCCAGCAGGCGCGCCAGGGCGCTGCCGCGCTGGCGCTCCTCCAGGCGCAGCTCGGCGGTCTCGCGGTTGGCCAGCAGGAAGCGACTCCACTGGCCGAAGGCCTCGGCATCGCCGGCCTGGCAGGCGCGGTACAGGCGCGCCAGCACCGGCCAATCGAGATAGCCCAGGGTGTCGTGCAACTGCTCGCGCTGCCACGCGCCGAAACTCGCGACGTCGCCCACCCAGCCCACCTCGACGGCCCACTCCAGGCCCTGCGAGTAGGTGAAGCCACCCACCGGCAGGCCCGGGCTCGCCAGTTGCAGCAGGCGCAGCAGCGCCAGGTCGCTGTCCATCAGCCGGCCAGTACCATGGCGGCGCCGGCCAGCAGGCCGCCACCGAAGGCCTTCTGCAGGCCGCTGTGCCGACGCAGCAGGCAACCTACGGCGAAACCGGCCAGCAACAGGAGGCCGCTTACCGTGACGAAACCTGCGCTGAACAGCCAGAACGCGCTCGGCGTGGCCTCCACGCCATGGGCCCAGCCATGGAACAGGGCGAACACCGGCATGGCCAGGGCCAGCAGCAGTTGTCGGTCGGGCACCAACAGCGCGGCGGCGGCCACCAGCAGGGAACCGATGATCATCGTCTCCATGCCCAGCACGTCACCGAACAGGTGCCCGCATACGGCACCGGCGAACATCGCGCCCAAGGTCGCCAGAGGCAGTGCCAGGTTGCGTCGGGTCAGTGCCGCCAGCACACCGGTGCCCAGCAGCATCAACAGGTGGTCGAGGCCGGTCAGCGGATGCAGCAGGCCATCGTGCAGCGGGTTGCTGTCATGGCCCGGGTGAGCGAACGCAGGTACCGCTACCAGCAGCAGGACAAGGGCGAGGGTCTTTTTCATCGAGGGCTCCAACGGCAGTTCAGGAATGGGCGTGCAGACGCACGAAGGGGTGGTCGTGGCCATGGTTGTGCGGGGCGCTCTGGTAGGCGCCGGCTTCCGGCTCGAACGGCGCCTGCTCGGCCTCCACGGCCAGGCCGAGGCCGCGCAGCATGTCGTCCAGCACGTGGTCGTGCTGGTAGCGCAACAGGCCGGGTTCGATCTGCAGCGGGACATGGCGGTTGCCCAGGTGATAGGCAGCGCGGGCCAGCAGGTGCGGGTCGGCGCAGCGCACCGTGGACACCGCCTCCGGCGCGGCCAGCACGCGCACCACTTGCGTGCCGTCGGCGTCGGCGAGCAGCTCGCCGCCGCGCAGCAGGTGACCGCGCTCGAGCATCAGGCCCGCCTCGCGGCCATCGTCGAGGGTCACGCGCAGACGGCTCTTGATGCGGCTGTCCACATCCAGGGTGACGGTGCCGGTGACCGTGGCGGCCTCGGCGATCCGGCGGGTCAGGACAATCATGTTCGCTCCTTCAGAACAGGAAATAACGCTGGGCCAGCGGCAGTTCGCGGGCCGGCTCGCACACCAGCAGCTCGCCATCGGCGCGCACCTGGTAGGTCTGGGCATCGACTTCGATCACCGGCTGCAGGCCGTTGTGCAGCATGTCGGCCTTGCGCACCCGGCGGCAGCCCCGGGCCACGCCGATCAAGCTGTGCAGGCCGAGCGCATCGGGCAGGCCACGGTCCAGGGCGGCCTGGGACAGGAAGGTCATGCGCGTGGCATGCCGTGCCGCGCCCAGGGCGCCGAACATAGGCCGGTAGTGCACCGGTTGTGGGGTCGGGATCGAGCCGTTGATATCGCCCATCGGCGCCGTGACGATCATCCCGCCCTTGAGTACCAGGGCCGGCTTGACCGCGAAGAACGCCGGCGACCAGAGCACCAGGTCGGCCAGCTTGCCGACTTCCACCGAGCCCACCTCGTGGGCGATACCGTGGGTCAGCGCCGGGTTGATGGTGTACTTGGCGATGTAGCGCTTGACCCGGAAGTTGTCGCTGTACGCGCCATCCGGCGCCAGCGGCCCGCGGCGCAGCTTCATCTGGTGCGCCACCTGCCAGGTACGTAGCACCACCTCGCCGACCCGGCCCATGGCCTGGGAGTCGGACGAGGTCATGGCGAAGGCGCCCAGGTCGTGGAGGATGTCTTCGGCGGCGATGGTCTCGCGGCGGATGCGCGACTCGGCGAAGGCCACGTCCTCGGCGATGCTCGGGTCCAGGTGGTGACAGACCATGAGCATGTCCAGGTGCTCATCGACCGTGTTGACCGTGTACGGCAGGGTCGGGTTGGTCGAGGACGGCAGCACGTTGGCCTGCCCCGCTGCGCGGATGATGTCCGGGGCATGGCCGCCGCCGGCGCCTTCGGTATGGAAGGTGTGGATGGTGCGATCGCCGATGGCGGCCAGGGTGTCCTCGATGCAGCCGGACTCGTTGAGGGTGTCGGTGTGGATGGCCACCTGGATGTCCATCTCTTCGGCCACGCCCAGGCAACAATCGATGGCGGCGGGCGTGGAGCCCCAGTCCTCGTGCAGCTTCAGGCCCACCGCGCCGGCGGCGATCTGCTCGCGCAGCGCCTCAGGCCGCGAGGCGTTGCCCTTGCCCAGCAGGCCGATGTTGATCGGCAGGCTGTCGGCGGCCTGGAGCATGCGCGCCAGGTACCAGGGGCCTGGGGTGCAGGTGGTGGCGTTGGTCCCGGTCGCCGGCCCGGTGCCGCCGCCGATGAAGGTGGTGACGCCACTGGTCAGCGCCTCCTCCACCTGCTGCGGGCAGATGAAATGGATGTGCGAGTCGATACCGCCGGCAGTGACGATCTTGCCCTCGGCGGCGATCACCTCGGTGCCCGGCCCGACCGGCACGGTGACACCGGGCTGCACGTCGGGGTTGCCGGCCTTGCCGATCGCGGCGATACGCCCCTGGCGCACACCGATGTCGGCCTTGACGATGCCCCAGTGGTCGATGATCAGGGCGTTGGTCAACACCAGGTCCATGGCCTCGGCGGCGAGCATCTGGCCTTGGCCCATGCCATCGCGAATGACCTTGCCGCCGCCGAACTTGACCTCTTCGCCGTAGATCGTGAAGTCCTGCTCCACCTCCACCCACAGCGCGGTGTCGGCCAGGCGCACGCGGTCGCCGACGGTGGGGCCGAACATGTCGGCATAGGCCTGGCGGGAGATACGGCTCATGCCCTGCCCTCCAACGGCCCCATCACCTTGCCTTGGAAGCCGTATACCTCACGGTTGCCGGCGTAGGCCACCAACTGCACGGTACGCGCCTGGCCCGGTTCGAAGCGCACGGCGGTACCGGCCGGGATGTCCAGGCGAAAGCCTCGGGTCGGCTCGCGGTCGAACACCAGGGCGTCGTTGACCTCGAAGAAATGGTAGTGCGAGCCGACCTGCACCGGCCGGTCGCCGTGGTTGGCGACGCTGACGCTGACGGTCGCGCGGCCGGCGTTGAGCTCGATGTCGCCAGCGGCGACCTGGACTTCTCCGGGAATCATGCGGGGCTCCTCAGACAATGGGGTCGTGCACGGTCACCAGCTTGGTGCCGTCGGGAAAGGTCGCCTCGACCTGGACGTCGTGGAGCATCTCGGCGACGCCCTCCATCACCTGGTCGCGGCTGAGCACTTCGCGGCCCAGGCTCATCAGTTCGGCGACACTGCGCCCATCGCGGGCGCCTTCGAGCACCGCCGCACTGATCAGCGCCACCGCCTCCGGGTAGTTGAGCTTCAGGCCACGGCCCAGACGCCGCTCGGCCAGCAGCGCGGCGGTGAACAGCAGCAGTTTGTCTTTCTCTCTCGGGGTCAGCTCCATGGCGTTTCTCTCAGGTGGCCCAGATACGCGGCGGGCACGGCGCCAGGCCGAGGACGGCCGGGCGCAGCAGGTGCCAGAGGCGCTGCAGGGTGTGTTGCAGGTGTTGGTTGTCATGGTCGAGCAGGCGAATCACCAACAGTTGCCCGAGCAAGGTCGCGCCGGCGGGAATCTTTAGCTCATCGAGCAGTAGCCGTACCTGTTCGAGCACAGCCTGGCCGGCGGGCGCCGCGCAGAACGTGGCGACCAAGGGGTGGTCGCCGAGCTTCTCCAGGCGCCCGCCGACGATGCGCAGGCGCTCGTGCAGACCCGGGTCGTCGGGCAGGTCGATACGCAGCCGGCTGTCCAGGCAGCCGTGGTCGAAACGCTCGTTCATCACCGGGCGTCCCAGGCACAGGGTTTCCCAGGCCAGCAGGCGGGCACCGGGCTCGAGGGTGAAGTGGCTGTCGAGGCTGGCGCGTGCGCCGGCGAAGAAAATGCTGTCCTGGGGCAGCCACTCCAGGGTGCTGCCAGCGGCCAGGTGAAAGCGCTGCGCGAGCCGGGCGGTGGGGCCGATGCTGCGGTAGAACTTGCTGGCGCCGGGCATGGTGAGCAGCGCATGGCTGCCCGCTTCCAGGTGAATGTCCAGGTCCAGGCGGTCGCCTGCGACGATGCCGCCCGGGGGGTGGAGGATGTATACATGGCACGGCGCGCCTTCGGGATGGAACGGCCGCTGCACCAAAAGAGGTCCGAAGTGTCGGCGCGCACCAAGACGGGTCACACCATCGCGCTGGACGAAGCGCAACTGCAGGTGGGCACTCCAGCCCTCCTGGTCATCCTGGTGTTCGATCTGTTCCGCCAACGACATTCTGGAGCCCCTGAAATCCCTGGCCTGACGGCCAGCTGCATGGCATTGCACGGCACCCATTGGCACCTGCCCTGACCAGTCGATCAAAATTCTCAGGCTGGATATTGCAGATAACGGGCCAGGCCCGCAGATGAAGGCTCATGAAGTCCTTGCCATGGCGCGCGCCGGCGCCGATCACAGGGGCTTGCCAGCGCACAACGCAGGGGCGAGACGGGCGCCCTGTTCCAGTGCCTGCCGCATACAAGGGCGAAGGATCGGGGACCTGCCCTGGTCCAATTCGTGACTGGACGTTTCCGATCCGCGGCGGATGTATTATCGTGGCGAGGTGCGCAAATAACAGCAGCCTGAGCGATCAGGCCTCTGCAAGACAATCGAGGGTGTCATGAGTAACGAGAGCATTAACTGGGACAAGCTGGGCTTCGACTATATCAAGACCGACAAGCGCTACCTGTCCTACTGGCGCAACGGCGAATGGGACAAGGGCACCCTGACCGAAGACAACCAGCTGCACATCAGCGAAGGCTCGACCGCCCTGCACTACGGCCAGCAATGCTTCGAGGGCCTGAAGGCCTACCGTTGCAAGGATGGCTCGATCAACCTGTTCCGCCCCGACCAGAACGCCGCGCGCATGCAGCGCAGCTGCGCCCGCCTGCTGATGCCGCAGGTGCCGACCGACGTGTTCGTCGAGGCGTGCAAGCAGGTGGTCAAGGCCAACGAGCGCTTCGTCCCGCCGCACGGCAAGGGTGCCTTGTACCTGCGTCCGTTCGTCATCGGCGTGGGTGACAACATCGGCGTGCGCACCGCTCCCGAATTCATCTTCTCGATCTTCGCCATCCCGGTCGGCTCGTACTTCAAGGGCGGCATGAAGCCGCACAACTTCGTGATCTCCAGCTACGACCGTGCCGCGCCCCAGGGCACCGGCGCGGCCAAGGTCGGAGGCAACTACGCGGCCAGCCTGTTGCCAGGCGCCGAGGCCAAGAAGGCCCACTTCGCCGACGCCATCTACCTGGACCCGCTGACCCACAGCAAGATCGAGGAAGTCGGTTCGGCCAACTTCTTCGGCATCACCGCCAACAACGAGTTCATCACGCCGAAATCGGCCTCGGTGCTGCCGGGCATCACCCGCCTGTCGCTGATGGAGCTGGCGGCCTCGCGCCTGGGCCTGAAGGTGATCGAGGGCGACGTGGAGATCGACAAGCTCGACCGTTTCGTCGAGGCCGGCGCCTGCGGTACCGCAGCGGTGATCACGCCGATCGGTGGTATCGAGTACAACGGCAAGCTGCACGTGTTCCACGACCTGGAGAAGGTCGGGCCGGTCACCCAGAAGCTCTACAACGAGCTGACCGGTATCCAGAGCGGTGACGTCGAGGCGCCGGCGGGCTGGATCGTCAAGGTCGCCTGACGGCCCGCCTTGCACTGACCACGGGGCATGCCAGCGATGGCATGCCCCGTTTTTTCTGGCCTGCCAGAAGCGGCCCCGTGTTTCCAGATGAATTTTTCTTAAATCCCCACTTGGCTATTCTTTGGCACAATCAGGTTTCCATTCGCTGCCCAGGAACCCGCATGCCCCGCGTACTGACCATCGAAGACGACGCCGTCACCGCCCAGGAAATCGTCGCCGAACTGTCCAGCCATGGCCTGGAGGTGGACTGGGCCGACAATGGCCGCGAGGGGTTGTCCAAGGCCATCGCCGGCGGCTACGACCTGATCACCCTGGACCGCATGCTCCCAGAGGTCGACGGCCTGACCATCGTCACCACCCTGCGCAACCTGAAGATCGCCACGCCCATCCTGATGATCAGCGCTCTGTCCGACGTCGACGAGCGGGTACGCGGGCTGCGTGCCGGTGGCGACGACTACCTGACCAAGCCGTTCGCCTCCGACGAGATGGCCGCGCGGGTCGAGGTGCTGCTACGGCGCAACAGCGTGCCCATGACCCAGACCCGCCTGCAGGTCGCCGACCTCGAGCTGGACCTGATCAGCCATGAAGCACGCCGCGGCGAGCAGACCCTCAACCTGCTGCCCACCGAGTACAAGCTGCTCGAATACCTCATGCGCCATGCCGGCCAGGTGATCACCCGGATGATGATCTTCGAAGAGGTCTGGGGCTATCACTTCGACCCGGGCACCAACCTGATCGACGTGCACATCGGCCGCCTGCGCAAGAAGATCGACCCGCCCGGCCAGACACCGCTCATCCGTACCGTGCGGGGCTCCGGCTATGCCATTGCCGAACCCGTCTAAGGGCTGGAGCTCCTCGACCAGCCGCCTGCTCGCGCTGTACAGCTTCCTCTTCGTAGCCTGGAGCTGCATCCTCATGGGGGTGCTGTACTTCGAGGTCTCCAGCTACCTGAACAAACTGACCCGCCATTCCATGCTGCAACGCCAGCACCTGTTCGCCCACATGAGCGGCAAGCAACTGGACGACGCGCTGATCGCCAGCCAGGCGTTCGAGGAGCGCAGCTTCGACGCCTTCGGCCTGTTCGATGCCCAGCTCAACCCCATCGGCGGGCGGATCCGCGCCATTCCGCCGGAGCTCGGCCTGGACGGCCAGGTCCATGAACTGAAACGCTGCCTGGACGCCGATGACCCGCACATGCCACGCGACAGTTGCGACGCGGTGGCGATCAAAGTGCAGGATGGCCGCTGGCTGATACTGGTACGCGACAACGGCTCGTTGTTCGTGGTCACCCGCATCATCCTGCATGCGCTGCTGTGGGGCATCTCCCTGACCCTGATCCCTGGTTTCGCCGGCTGGTACCTGCTGCGTCGCCGGCCACTCAAACGTATCCGCGCCATCCAGGCCCAGGCCGAGCTGATCGTCGCTGGCGACCTCACCCACCGCCTGCCGCTGTCGGCACGGCGTGACGAGTTGGACATGCTGGCCGCCATCGTCAATGCCATGCTCGACCGTATCGAGCGGCTGATGCACGAGGTCAAGGGCGTGTGCGACAACATCGCCCACGACCTGCGCACTCCGCTGACCCGCCTGCGCGCCCAGCTCTACCGGATTCGCCAGCAAAGCGGTGACGACTCGCCCGAGGCCGAGGCACTGGACCAGGCCATCGGCGAAACCGATACGCTGATGGCGCGCTTTCGCGGGTTGCTGCGTATCAGCGAGCTGGAGGATCGCCAGCGGCGTGCCGGCTTCGTCCAGCTCGATCCGCATGAGCTGCTGGTGGAACTGCACGATTTCTACCTGCCCCTGGCCGAGGACGGCCGCATTCATCTGTCCCTGGAGCAACCGGCGCAGTTGCCGGCACTGTACGGCGATCGCGAGCTGCTGTTCGAAGCACTGGCCAACCTGGTGGGCAATGGCATCAAGTTCACGCCCGAGGGTGGGCGGGTGTCCATCACGGCGACGCATGACGAGACGGGTGTGCATATCGCCATCGAGGACAGTGGGCCGGGGATTCCCGAAGAGGAGCGTGCCGCGGTGTTGAAGCGCTTCTACCGTAGCGAGGAAGGTCACCGGCACCCTGGGTTCGGGCTCGGGTTGTCGATCGTCGCGGCGATCGTCGACTTGCACGGGTTCAGGCTGGAGGTAGGGGCTGGTGGGCTGGGTGGGGCCAGGTTGGTCCTGCATTGCCCGCTGGTGGGGTGAGTCGGGGCTTCGCGGTGCAACCTCTGCATGGCTGGGGCCGCTGCACGCCCCTTTCCGAGCAGTCCGGCGCCCCGGCAAGGCCGCTCCAGGTTCAGCATTGTGCCTGTGGAGCGGCCTGGTGTCGCGAAAGGGGCGCGCAGCGGCCCAACGGGTCTTGCCCGGTCAGTCAGCCAGGCGCCAGGTGGTGCCACCCTTGCCGTCTTCCAGCACCACGCCCATGGCGGTCAGCTGGTCGCGGATACGGTCGGACTCGGCCCAGTTCTTGTCCGCACGCGCCTGCAGCCGCGCCTGGATCAGTGCCTCAACTTGCGCGGCATCGACCTTGCCTTCGGCGCCCGCACGCAGGAATTCGTCGGCATCCAGCTGCAACACCCCCAGCACGTCGCCCAGCTCGCGCAGGCGACCAGCCAGGCCGGCGGCGGCTTGCGGATCGCTGTCGCGCAGGCGGTTGATCTCACGCACCAGGTCGAACAGCACGGCGCAAGCTTCCGGGGTACCGAAGTCGTCGTTCATCGCTACGCTGAAGCGCTCGACGAACGCCTCGCCCCCTTTGGCCTCGACACGCGGCAGGCCGCGCAGCGCATGGTAGAAGCGCTCCAGGGCGCCCTTGGCCTCGCGCAGGCTGTCCTCGGAGTAGTTGATGGCGCTGCGGTAGTGGCTGGCCACCAGCAGGTAGCGCACCACCTCTGGGTGGTACTTGTCGAGCACGTCGCGGATGGTGAAGAAGTTGTTCAACGACTTGGACATCTTCTCGCCATTGATGCGGATCATGCCGCAGTGCATCCAGGCATTGGCATACGGCTTGCCGGTGGCCGCCTCGCTCTGGGCGATCTCGTTCTCGTGGTGTGGGAACTCCAGGTCGCTGCCACCGCCGTGGATGTCGAAGCTCTCGCCCAGGCAGCAGGTGGACATCACCGAGCACTCGATGTGCCAGCCCGGACGGCCCGGGCCCCACGGCGAATCCCAGCTCGGCTCGCCCGGTTTGGCGGCCTTCCACAGGACGAAGTCCAGCGGGTCCTGCTTGGCTTCGCCGACCTCGATCCGCGCACCGATGCGCAGGTCTTCGATCTTGCGCCGCGATAGCTTGCCGTAGCCGACGAACTTGCCGACCCGGTAGTACACGTCGCCGTTGCCCGGCGCGTAGGCATAGCCCTTGTCGATCAGGGTCTGGATCATCGCGTGCATGCCGGCGATATGATCGGTGGCACGCGGCTCCTGGTCCGGCGGCAGGATGTTCAGCCGGCGCTCGTCCTCGTGCATGGCATCGATCATGCGTGCGGTCAGCGCGTCGAAGCGCTCGCCGTTCTCGTTGGCGCGGTTGATGATCTTGTCGTCGATGTCGGTGATGTTGCGCACGTAGGTCAGCTCGTAGCCGCTCTTGCGCAACCAGCGGGTGACCAGGTCGAAGGCCACCATGCTGCGGCCGTGGCCCAGGTGGCAGTAGTCATACACGGTCATGCCGCACACGTACATGCGCACCTTGTTGCCGTCCAGGGGCTTGAAGGCTTCCTTGGTCTTGCTCAGGGTGTTGTAGATGGTAAGCACGGCGGTTCCTCAGCTGCCCCAGGAGTCACGCAGGGTGACGGTGCGGTTGAACACCGGACGGCCCGGCTGGCTGTCCTTGAGGTCGGCGCAGAAATAGCCTTCGCGCTCGAACTGGAAACGGTCCTCGGGCTGCGCCTGGGCCAGCGACGGCTCGGCACGGCAACCGGTCAGCACCTGCAGCGAATCGGGGTTGATGTTGTCCAGGAAGCTGCCGCCCTCCTCGGTCTTGTCCGGGTTCGCCGAGCGGAACAGGCGGTCGTACAGGCGCACCTCGCATTCCACGCTGCCTTCGGCCGGGACCCAGTGGATCACGCCCTTGACCTTGCGGCCCTCGGGGTTCTTGCCCAGGGTGTCCGGGTCGTAGGAGCAGCGCAGCTCGACGACGTTGCCGTCGGCGTCCTTGATCGCCTCGTCGGCGCGGATCACGTAGCTGCCGCGCAGGCGTACCTCGCCATTGGGCTCCAGGCGCTTGTAGCCCTTGGGCGGCGTTTCCATGAAGTCGTCGCGGTCGATGTACAGCTCACGGGCGAACGGCAGCACACGCACGCCCATGTCTTCCTTGGGATGGCGCGGCAGTTCGAGCTGCTCGACCTGGCCCTCGGGGTAGTTGGTGATGACCACCTTCAGCGGGCGCAGCACGCACATGGCGCGCGGAGCGGTGCGGTCGAGGTCGTCACGGATGCTGAACTCGAGCATGGACATGTCGACCACCCCGTCGGAGCGGTTGGTGCCGATCATCTCGCAGAAGTTGCGGATCGACGCCGGGGTGTAGCCGCGGCGACGGAAGCCCGAGAGCGTGGACATGCGCGGGTCGTCCCAGCCGTCGACGTGCTGCTCGTCCACCAGTTGCTTGAGCTTGCGCTTGGAGGTGATGGTGTAGTTCAGGTTCAGGCGGCTGAACTCGTACTGGCGCGGATGGGCCGGCACCGGCAGGTTGTCCAGGAACCAGTCGTACAGCGGGCGATGGCCTTCGAACTCGAGGGTGCAGATCGAGTGGGTGATGCCCTCGATCGCGTCGGACTGGCCATGGGTGAAGTCGTAGTTGGGGTAGATGCACCACTTGTCACCGGTCTGGTGATGGTGGGCATGGCGGATGCGGTAGAGGATCGGGTCGCGCATGTTCATGTTCGGCGACGCCATGTCGATCTTCGCGCGCAGCACGCGCTCGCCATCCTTGAACTCGCCGGCCTTCATGCGCGCGAACAGGTCCAGGTTCTGCTCGACGCTGCGCGTACGGAACGGGCTGTCCTTGCCTGGCTCGGTCAGGCTGCCGCGGTATGCGCGGGCCTGCTCCGGGGTCAGGTCGCAGACATAGGCCTTGCCGGCCTTGATCAAGTCCACCGCCCAGTCGTGCAACTGGTCGAAGTAGTCCGAGGCATAGCGCACCGGGCCTGCCCACTCGAAGCCCAGCCACTTGATGTCGCGCTGGATGGCGTCGATGTATTCCTGGTCTTCCTTGGCCGGGTTGGTGTCGTCGAAACGCAGGTGACAGACGCCACCGAACTCCTGGGCCAGGCCGAAGTTGACGCAGATCGACTTGGCATGGCCGATGTGCAGGTAGCCGTTGGGCTCGGGCGGGAAGCGGGTGACGATGCTGCTGTGCTTGCCCGAGTCCAGGTCGGCCTGGATGATCGGCCGCAGGAAGTTCGCAGGGACGGCGGGAGCGCCTTTGGCAGCGGCGTTGGGCGCGTTGTCGGCAGTGGGCTTGCTCATAGGTTCCTTGAATGCAGGTGTTCGGCCCGGGTAGGCCGATTGAATCAAAGGGCCTATCATAGCCGAAGCAGTCAAGCTGCCGACAGCCGGGCGCCGACAAACTGGCGCGATTTATCGCAGGCCGGGCAAAATGGCCGGCGCACGCCCTGTGTCGCGGTCGCCCGATCCTGCGTCAGGTGACAGTACGCGCCCTGCGCACCCTATTCATGAATGCCTTGAAAGAGCGAATTCCAGTATGTCCAAAGTCAAACTGAGCACCAACCACGGCGACATCGTCCTGCAACTGGACGCCGAGAAGGCACCGAAAACCGTCGAGAACTTCGTTCAGTACGTCAAGGACGGCCACTACAATGGCACCGTGTTCCACCGCGTGATCAACAACTTCATGATCCAGGGCGGCGGTTTCGAACCGGGCATGAAGCAGAAGTCCACCCGCGCACCGATCCAGAACGAAGCCGACAACGGCCTGCCGAACAAGCGCTACAGCATCGCCATGGCCCGTACCATGGAGCCGCACTCCGCGTCGGCGCAGTTCTTCATCAACGTCGCCGACAACGACTTCCTCAACCACAGCGGCAAGAACGTGCAGGGCTGGGGCTATGCGGTGTTCGGCGAGGTGATCGAAGGCCGCGAGATCGTCGACGCGATCAAGGGTGTGTCCACCGGCTCCAAGGCCGGCCACCAGGACGTGCCGAAAGATGACGTGATCATCGAGAAAGCCGAGATCGTTGAGTGATCCTGCTGATCTCCGACCTGCACCTGCAAGAAGAACGCCCGGACATCACCCGGGCGTTTCTTGATCTGCTCGATGGCCGTGCGCGCCATGCCAGGGCCTTGTACATCCTGGGCGACTTCTTCGAAGTGTGGATCGGCGACGACGCCATGACGCCCTTCCAGCAGTCGATCTGCCAGGCCTTGCGCCGGCTCTCCGACAGCGGCACGGCCATCTACGTGATGCACGGCAACCGCGACTTCCTGATCGGCCAGCGCTTCTGCCAGGCGGCCGGCTGTACCCTGCTGGACGACCCGTGCGTGGTGGAACTGGGCGGGGAGCCGGTGCTGCTGATGCATGGCGACACCCTGTGCACCCGCGACCTGGGCTACATGAAACTACGCCGCTACCTGCGCAACCCGCTGAGCCTGTGGCTCCTGCGGCACCTGCCGCTGGCCACCCGGCAGAAGCTGGCCCGCAAGCTGCGCAGCGAGAGCCGCACGCAGACACGCATGAAGAACACCGAGATCGTCGACGTCACCCCCGAGGAAGTGCCGAAGGTAATGGCTGCCCATGGCGTGCGCACCCTGGTCCATGGCCACACCCACCGGCCAGCGATTCACAAGCTGGTGGTCGATGGCGAGCCGGCACGGCGTATCGTGCTGGGGGACTGGGACCGTCGCGGCTGGGCCTTGCAGGTGGATGAACAGGGTTTCCAGCTGGCGCCGTTCGAGTTTCCCTGAGGCCAGGCCCTGCCCCATTCGCAGGCTTGCTCCAATGCCGGGGCCGCTAAGCGGCCCCAAATGGGCGGCACAGTGGATAGATTCCAGCCTGACCGCCCTCGCCTCCCTGGTTACTGACCGCTGCTGGCCACTGCGCTGTGGTCGCGCTCGCTGATCACATACTGCCGATACTGCGGATCCGCCTTGATCTGCGCCTCGGTGAACGGGATCGGCGCCAGTTGCTTGGCCGAGAAGGCGCGGGTCTGGTCACCGGCATGCGGCGAAGCGGACTCGCTGGACTGGGAGAACGCCAGCAGGCCCTGGGCTTGCGGTCCCTGGTCGGTGAAGCTGACCAGTTGCAGGTAGCTGGTACCGCTGACCACCAATCGCTTGCCCGCCCCGCGCGGGACGCTGTAGATGGCGTTGTACACCCCCAGGCCCTGTGGCCCACCCGGCACGGGCGTGCCGTCGGCCGCCTGCTGGATCTGGCCCCAGCGGCTGTCGGCGCTCACGCCAGCCTCGGCCACCTGCTGCTGGGAGGCCAGCGCCGCCTCGCGCAGCAGCTTGCGTACCGCCGCCTGCTCGACGGCCAGGCCGCGCGGGGTATGCTGCGGGTCGGCCGGGTCGAAGGCCACGCGCCAGCTCTGCGGGTGCTGCGCCAGGGCGCCGAGGATGTTCTCGAAATGCACCAGGCCGATGCCGCTGTCCAGGTCGGCCTTGCCGTTCCAGTCCGCCAGGCTGCTGCACACGGCTTGCAGGTCGGCCCCGGTGGATTTGCACCATTCCAGCAAGTCCGGCAGCAGCAGGCTGGCCAGGTAGACCTCGTCGTCCAGCACCATGCGCTGCAGGTCAGCGACACCCAGCTTGCCATGGCCTTGCAGACGCTGCAGGGCAAAGCGGCCACGCATGCCCAGGGGCTGGTCGTCACGGCTGACCAGCGGCGAGAACCCGGTCAGCGGCTGCGCCGGGTTGGTCATTCGCGCCGGGTCGTTGGAGTTCTGCACGAAATCTCGACGCTCCAGGCTCGGCAACAGCCGCGCCGGGAAGATCCCGGGTTGGGCGGCTTCGTCGTCGACCTTCCACTGGCAGGCGCTGCGCGAACCGTCCAGCACCACCAGCGGCCCGGGCGCGGCGGGGTCGCTGCAGTGGGCGAGCAGCGCCTGGTCGACGTACGGCACCACCGACTGGTTCAGGTACAGCGCCTGACCATCGGCATCGACGGCCAGGGTGTTGACCCAGGGAATGCCCTGCACCTGCCCTACGGCCGTCTTCAAGGACGCCAGGCTGTCGGCTCGGTTGATCCGGTACCACTGCTGCAATACCCGGGTGTTGTCCAGGTTGGCATCGCGCAGGCTGTAGGCGTAGCGGTTGTCCCAGTCCAGCCGGCCGGGCCACTGCACCACCGGGCCGAAGGCCGAGGCATAGACTTGGCGCGCGACCTGGCTCAGTTGGCCATCGTCGCCCTTGACCGTCACGCTCAGGGTCTGACGGGCCAGCGGTAGCGACTTGCCGTCGAGCAGGTAGCGGGTCGGGTCCTTGGGGTCGAGCTGCAGGCGGTAAAGGGTGAAATGCTTGGACGTATCGACCGTATGGGTCCAGGCCAGATGCTGGTTGAAGCCGATGTTCACCACCGGCAGGCCGGGCAGCGCGGCCCCCATGACATCCAGCTGACCGGGAATGGTCAGTTGCATCTGGTAGAAGCGCAGCCCACCCATCCACGGGAAATGCGGGTTGGCCAGCAACAGGCCGCGACCGTTGGCCGAGCGTTGCGAGCCGACCGCCACCGCGTTGCTGCCACGTTCCGAGGCGAATTGCGCCTGACGCGCCAGCGCCACGCTGAAATCCTCACCCGCTCGCTGCGCCGCCAGCTTCGGCGGGGCCGCCGCCACCAGCGCCTCGGCGAACTGGCCGACGCCTCCCTCCACCAGCAGGCGGCGGGTCAGCTTGACAAGGTCGAGGCTGGTGATCGGCCGCAGCCAGTCGCCTTGCCCACACTCACCGGGCAACCCCTGGGCCCGGCGTTCGGCCAGGGCCCGGTTGTAGCCGCTGGCATAACCTTCGAGCAGGTCACGCACCTGGGCCGGCTGGGCCTGGAGGAAGTCTTCCGTCGCCGCCTGGGTGTTGAGCCAGGTGAAGAACAGGTCGCTATCGAGGTTGTCGCGCTGTTCGACGGTCTTGCCCTTGGCGCCGAAATAGCGGGAGCGCTCACCGTTGACCGTCAGCACCTCGTTGGCCAGCAGGCAAAGGTTGTCCTGGGCGTAGGCATAGCCGATGCCATAGCCCAGGCCGCGTTCATCCTTGGCCAGGATGTGCGGCACACCGAAGCTGGTACGGCGGATCTGCGCCGAGGCATCGCCAGCGGTTTCCCGGGCCTGTGCGGCCAGGCTGGCGGCAACCAGCGCGGCCACCAGGCCAAGACGGGTCATGGGACGCGAAAGTGTGGTCACGGGCACTCCTGGAGTTGTAAGGGTGATCCCGATCAGACGAATGGCTGGATGAAAATTTTACGCCTGGCGGGGCTTTGCAACGTCTTGAAAAGGACGCGGCAAATTTTTTCAGGCAAAGGTTGCAGTTTTGCCGATCTCATTCGTCTTAGTAAGTGAGGCACCCATGATTTCGGGACAGATCACGAAAAGGAGCATTCACATGTACAACCCACAACCCTCGCCACAGAGCGCTCGAAGCCCGGGCAAGGCGAGTGCCGGGCAGCTCGCCGGCACGGCGGAACGCGTCGGCAACGAGCAGATCCGCGAACTGCTGCGCACCTACGGCCTGCGCACCAGCCTGATCCGCCTCAAGGTCATCGACGCCCTGCACAACGCCGATCGCAATGGCCGCAGCATTGGCGTGCGCGGCGTTCATGCGCAACTCGAGCAACTGGACATCCCGCTGTCGTTCCTGAGCGTGCGCGAAGTGCTCAAACGGCTGTGCGCCGAAGGCGTGATCAGCCTCGGCAGCGACAAGTGCTACAGCCTCAACCCCCAGGCCAGGGCCGTGCTGGAACAACCCGCCGCGCGCTGAGCGCATGGCCGGCCAAGGCAGGCCAGCCCGTGCAGGTCAACGCTTGACCTTGCGCCGCAGGATCCCGTTGAGCACCACCACGACGACCGCGATGGCGATGGCGATGTACTGGAACGTCTGCTCGCTGATCGTCCCCTGCCGCTGCAGGTAGCTCAGGCCCACCATCAGGCCCATCATCACCAGGATGATCAGGATCGAGTACTTCAAGCGTTGCATGTGTGTCATCAATGGTTCCTTGCGACATCAGGGACATAGGGCTCGCGACAAGCCGCGCCCATGATACAACGATGCAAGGCGCAGGCGGGGCATTTCCTGCTGAGCCCACCTGCCCGCACCTGAAAGCATGAAGCCCCCACCACCACTCCCTGATGGAGGCCCCATGCTCAACGCCATGCTGATCGCAGGCCTGCTCCTGCTTGCTCCCTCTCCTGCCCACGCACTGGAGACCACCCACCTTCCCCCTGAACGACTGCATGCCCTTGGCAGCGCACTGGCCAACAAGGCCGGCTCCAGCCAATGGCAACTGCTGTGGCAGAACGTACGCACCGCCGGCTACCTGACAAACCACCCCACCCGCCTGCACTTCAGCGTGCCGCACCGGGAGTTGCCGATCCTGGCCCGCGAGACCCTGGCCCAGGCCGACCAGGTCGAGGCCCTCGAACGGACTCGGGCGCGCTATCGCCGTGACTTTCATCCGCAGGTCATCGGCCGACGCGATGGCCAGGCACTCAATGCTCTGTGCCTGGTCGTGGACTGGCGGGCCGTGCCCCACGGCATGCGCGACAGGCCCGAGGCCTACCTGCGCCTGGCCAGGTTGCTGGACAGTTATCCCTGTGACTGAGGGTGGTACTACCCAATGAGCCACCTGGAAATCGCTACCACGGAAAACCAAGGCCTGCCGGGCAAAGCTGAAGCGATGTCCTACGCGAGCAGCCATCGCTGCCTGCGAGACATGCTCACTGGGGCTACAGGCCTTGGCCCGCATGGCGCCTAGCGACGTTGTCAGGCCCTGCTCGACAATCCAGTCACGCCACCACAGCACTGGTGGCGTACCCGACAGCCATCCCGGATGTCCATGCATTGCGCCACCCCACACGCCCGAGGGAGCCCATATGGAATTGCCAGACCTCAGCCACATCGAAATCACCCAGTTGCCGCATTCGCTGCAATCGCTGATCGAGTGCATCGGCATCGAGAACGCCTACCGCCTGACCTGCGCCTACGGCGGGCGGCCGAAATACATCCCCAAGCACCGCGAGCGCACCCGACTCGCCGATGTCCTGCCAGCCGAAGCGTTGGAAGCGTTGATCAAGCGCTTCGCCGGCGTGGCACTGGAGATCCCCAAGGCGGATCACTTCCTGCGCCAGCTGCGCAACCAACAGATCCAGAAGGAAAGCGCCGACGGCCTGTCCCGCAGCCTCTTGGCCAACAAGTACGGCCTGAGCCTGCGCCAGATCGGCAACATCCGCCGCCTGGAGAGCCATGCCCGCTGATGGGCATGACACCCACCCACCCTCACCTCAATCTCCCTTGACGAAAAGGAATGCCACCCATGGCCACGATCGACAACAACCTCATCGGCTCCGTGCTCAATGCCCTGCCGATGGACAGCATGATTGCCGCCCCGCTGCAGGCGATGATCGATGCGCAAGTGACAGCCAGCAAGTCCTACGCCGAGTTCCTCATGCAGGTCTGCGTGGAAAACGGCAAGGCCCGCGCCGTCGAATTCAACTACGAAGAAACGGTGGTCGACGAGCAGGGCCAGGCCCAGGGCACCATTGCCCGGAAAATGCAGATCCCGCTGATGGCGGCCATCACCCACCCCAACATCTGCATCGAGCAAGGCACGGTCGAGTTCGAGCTGACCATCAGCCAGATGGCCGAGAGCAGCAAGTCCACCGAGGCCAATGCCGAACTCGAGGCCTCGCTTGGCTGGGGCCCGTTCAAGCTCAACGTCAAAGGCAGTGTCAGCCACAAGTCGGCGCAGACGCGCAAGACCGACACCCGCGCACGCTATGCCTTCAACACCACGGTGCGCCGCCAGGAACCACCCGAAGCACTGCAGCGCGTCATGGACTTCCTCACCGAAGCCGCCATCAAGCCCGTACCGGTGAGCAACGCGGACAAGGCGCCGAACCTGCCGCCGGCGCAGGCGTAGCAAGCCACCCTCCACCCATCCCCTGCCCCCGCTGCCCGCGGGGGTAGCCCCTTAGCGCTTGAGGAGCCTACCGCGTGGAATCCAGCATCCCCAGCCAAGCCCCGATGACTTCGAGCGACCTGAGCGACATCACCCGCGGCCTGCAAGAAGCCGCCGCGGCCACCAACACCTTGGTCGCCCAGCAGTACATCAGGCTGTTCGACCAGTTCTTCGACTACGACCCGAACGCATTGGGCAGCCCGATGAAGGCCAAGATGGTCGAAGTGGCCATGGACGGCCAACACAGTTTGCAGATCCCGCTGATCACCCTGGTATCCCCCCGTGGCCTGGCCCTGGAGCGCATGCAGGTCGACCTGTCGGTGCGGGTCAACGGCCTCGACGCCGGTGCCGCCGTCGAATCGGGCGCCGTTGGCGGCACTCGCTTCCAGGTGACGGTCGGCGCCGGTGGCAGGCGTACCGACCAGCGCGACCCGGACGAAGTGCAGATCCGCATGCAGTTCCAGGCCTGCGAGCCTCCCGAGGCGATCAATCGCCTGATCGAGGAATACACCAACCTCATCCTGCCCCGGCGCCAACCCGCCCCAGCCGCCACGGACGAGCAGCGCAACGAGTTCATCGACGCCGCCACGGTCCGTTAGAAATCCCGCTTGTAGAAAATGTCCAGCGAGCTGGCCAGCCCGCTGGCTGCCTCCAGGTACACCTTCTTGCTCAGCTTGTAGCGCAGGGCGATGGTATTGGCCGGCTCGAACACCCCGACGCCGTAACGCAGGCTCAGCCGCTCGGTCAGGTTGCCGCTGGCCACCACGCTGGTGCTGGTCCCCGAACCCTCGGTGTCGAGTTGGAAATCATCGATACCCAGGCTCGAGGCCAGGCTGCCGGTGAGCCCGGCGCTACCGGCCAGGCCCAGGCCGAGGGCCGCCTCGGCGAGCATGTTGCTGTCTTCGCCGGAGGCGCCCAGTGGCCGGCCGAGTACCAGGTACGACAGGGCCTGCTCCTGGCTCATGGCCGGCTCGGAGAATACCTGGCTGGTGGGTTGCTCGGCGCTGCCGCTCAGGCGGATGCCGGCGATCACATCGTCGACCCGGCGGATCGCTTCGATGTCCAGGTAGGGTTGGTCGATGGGGCCGGCGAACAGCAGGCGTGCGCGGCGAATGGTCAGGCGCTGGCCATAGGCCCGGTAGCGGCCGTCGGCCAGGCGCAGCTCGCCCCGGGTATCGAGGTTGTCGCCAATGTGCACGTGGCCCAGCAGGTTGGCCGTCAGGCCGAAGCCTGTGAACGACAGCTTGTCCTGGCCGACCTCGACATCGATATCCATGGCCACCGCCATGGGCGGCTTGCCCTCTTCGGTCTGGCGACCGACGATCACCGTGTCGTCGGACACCTTGACCGTCGACGGCGGTAACTCGCGCACAGTGATCTCGCCCTTGGGCACGTGCACCTTGCCAGTCACTGCCAGCCTTTCGTCGACCAGGCGGATGGTCAGGTCCGGCGCCACTTCCAGCGCCGCATAGGGCTCGACGTTGACCGGCAACTGCTGGCCTTGCAGGCGCAGGTCCACGCCCAGGGCCTGCCCCCAGGTCAGGTTGCCGTCGAGCTGGCCACGCCCGGCCTGGCCGCTGCGCCAGTTGCCTTTCAACTGCACCTGCTCGCCGGCGATCAACGCCTGTAGCGACAGGTCCTGCAGGCTGACCGGCAGCTGCGCGCCGCTCACCTCGCCCCCGGTCAAGGCCAGGCTGCCATTGACCTGGGGCGCCAGCAAGGTACCGGACAACCGACCACTGCCATTGAGCTGGCCGACCAGGCGCTCGACCATCGGCACGAACGGCCGGGCGATCGACAAGTCCAGCCCGGTGAGACGGAAGTCGCCGGACAGCGGCTTGTCCTTGCCCAGTGGATCGAGCCGGGTCGTCAGGTTCAGCTCGCCCAGGCGCTCGCCACGAAAATCCAGGCGGGTATCGATGCGCCGCGGATCGAGCGTGCTGTCCAGGCGCAGCACCTGGTACGGGAAATCGATCCAGCGCCCGTTGTCGCGTACCCGCAGGGTGCCGCCGCTGGCGTCGACGTGGACGCTGCCCTTGGGCCCGCTGGCGGGTATGTCCAGATTGATGTCGGCGCCGAGCAGGCCCTGCCAGGCGAAATCCTTCGGCAACCACTGGGCCAGGCTGTCCAGCGGGAACTGCTTGAGGTGAAAGCGCAGGCGCGGCTCCGGCGCCAGGCGCTGGTCTTCGCCGCACAGGCTGGCTTGGCCGGCGCGCCAGCAATGGGCACCCAGGTCCAACTGGCCGTTGGCCAGGCGCTGCACCCGCGCCGGGGCCTGCAAGCGCCAGTCCTGGCCGCCGGCCTGGATTCGCCCGCTGGCCAGGCGGCCGTGCCAGTCCCCTTTGGCCAACTGGCCGTCCGCGGCCAGGTCGAGCTTGAGTTGTGGCCCATCGAGGCCCACGGTGGCCGCCTGCTGACGGATGTCGCCCTTGCCTTCGACGTCCAGGTTGCCCAGCGCCGTGTCACCCAGGCGGATGTCGCCTGCCTTGAGCGTGACCAGCCCACGCTGGGCATTGTCCAGGCGGGCGTCCAGGGCCAGGCGCTGGATGCGGTTGTCGGCCTGGCCCAGCCGCTGACCCTGCAGGGTCAGGCTGCCTTGTGGCGCCGCCAGGGTACCGGCCAGGTCCAGCCGCCCCTTGACCTGGCCGTGCAACTGCGGCCACAGCTGGCCCAGGCGCGGCAGGTCGAGATCGATGCGCCCGGCCAGACGCTGCTGCAGGCTGCCGCTGCCATTGATGCGGTTATCGCCCAGTTGCACCGCCAGGCTGCCCAGGGTCCAGTGCTCACCGGCGCCCTCGGCCTCGACCTTGAGCAGTGCCGGCTGGCCACGCAGGCGCCCCTTGAGGTCGAGTTGCGCCTGCAACTGCAAGCGCTCGTTCTTCATTTCCCCCTGGCTGCGCAATGGGCCGGCCAGGGTGCCCGGCAGCTCCGCGACCCAGTAGGCCGGGTCGAGGGCCGACAACTGCAAGTCGACATCCCAGGCCAGGGTATCGGCGAAGCGCAGCGCGAGCATGCCGGTGGCCTTGCCCTGCCCGGCATTCAGGGCCAGCTGCGGCAGGCGCACTTGGGTCAAGTCACCCTCGAAGGGGCTGGCCAGGCTGAAGGCGCCCGCCGGACCATCGAGGTCGCCGGCGAAGGTGCCCTGGTAGTTGCCGTCGCGGTACTGCACCTGGGCGTTGAAGCGCTTGAGGGTGACCTGCGGCGCCTCCTCCAGGGGGTAGAGGCGCAACCAGGGGAAGTCCAGCCAGTCGACCTTCGCGTCGGCCGCCAGCCCCTGCTGCCAATCGGCACTGGCCTGCAGCTTGACCCGCTGCTGGTCGTCGGCATTGAGGTCGAGGGCATCGAGCCTGGCGCCCTTGGCATCCACCCGCCCCGCCAGGACCAGGCCGATCGGCCCCTGCTCGGCCGGCAAGCTGGCCGAGCCGGACAGCTGGTAGCCCTCGAGCAAGTCGCCCTTGGCATCGAGGCGAAGCTGGTTCAACTGCAAGGTGTCCGGCAGCGACGCGGAAGGTTTGAAGGCATCGGCGCGAATGCTCAACATCGCGGGCAAGTGCTCGGCCAGTGGCTGCAGCGCGCCGCTCAGGTGCGCGTCGAGATAACCGCTGCTGGTGGCCTCGAGGTCGAGGGTCTTCTGCAGGTCGCCCTGGGCGTTCAGCCCCAGTTGCCAGGGCTGGCCATCCACGGCAGGCAACTGCAGCGTGCCGCCCAGTTGCAGCGGCCAGTCGCCTTGCGGTTGGAGGTTGCCTTGCAGGCTCAGGTGCAACTCGTCGCGCTGCAGTTGCAGGGTGTCGATGCGCAGGCCTTCGGCCGTCCAGTGCGCGGCCAGTTGCAGGTCGCCCAGCAGATCGCTGCCATCGAGGCGCAGTTGGCCGACCTTGACTTCGCCCAGCTCGATGGCCAGCGGCAGACGCAGCGCTGGCAACTGCAACGGGCCGCTGTCCGGCGCTGGCTCAGCGGGGGCGAAGCCCATGTCGACCCGCTCGGCTTGCAGCCGCTCGATGCACAGCCTGGCCCCCAACAGGCACCCCGGCGACCAGGCCATGTGCGGCGCCAGCACCTCGACCCGATTGCCAGCGCCGGCCCAGAGCAGCCGCTCGGCCTGCCAGCCACCGCCCAGGCGCCCCTGGAAGCCCGTGACCTCCAGTCCCGGCACCTGCTTCAGGGCCCAGCCGCTGCCGGCCTGGGTACCGAGCACCAGGCCAAGCGCCAGCGCGACCAGGGCCAGCAGGCCCAGCACGGTCAGCAGGAGGTATTTGAAAACACGCGTCACAGCTCAGGCCCCATGGAAAAGTGCAGACGCAAACCTCCGTCGTCGTCCAGCGCCCGGGCCACGTCCAGGCGCAACGGCCCGACCGGAGAGACCCAGCGCACGCCGATACCGACGCCGGTCTTGAGGCTGGGCAGCTCCAGCGTATTGAACGAGTTGCCCTGGTCGATGAACGTCGCCACGCGCCATTTTTCGGTCAGCGAGTACTGGTACTCGGCGCTGCCGGCCACCAGGTAGCGGCCGCCGATACGGTCGCCATCGCTGTTCTTCGGCGACAGGCTCTGGTAGTCGTAACCCCGTACGCTCTGGTCGCCGCCGGCGAAGAAGCGCAGCGATGGCGGGATGTTGTGCTTGTAGCCGTTGGTGGCACTGCCGCCGAACTGCACACGACCCAGCAGGCGGTGGCGCTGGCCGAGCGTGGTCAGGCCCTTGAGCAGGACGTTGCCATGCAGCAGGTTGGTGTCCGAGACCAGCCCTTCCTTGGCGGCCTGCAGGTCGAACTGCAGGCGGTAGCCATTGTGCGGGTCGATACGGTTGTCGCTGCGCAGGTAGGCGAAGCTCACCCCAGGCATCAGCAGGTTGCTCAAGCCCGAGTCGTCGCCCAGGCGGTATTCCTCGCGCTGGTACTTGAGCGAGATCACCCGTTGCCAGCCGCTGGGCAGCTTGCTGTGCCACTCCGGGCCGACCGTCAGCAGCTTGCTCAGGGTATCGGTGCCGGCGATCTCTTCGTTCTGGTAGCCACCGGCGAAACGCAGCTTGTCGGTCAGGGGTGGGTCGAGGGGGATGTCGTACCACAGGCCGACGTTCTGCCGTGGCGCCGACAGTTCGGTTTCCCAGCCGTAGCTATGGCCCTGGGGGTTGACCCAGTGCCGGGTCCAGTTGGCCTTGCCGCGCGGGCCGACGTCGGTCGAGAAACCCAGGCCCAGCCCCATGGTGCGGGGCTTGCGGGTCTCAAGCAGGACATCCACCGGCACCACCTCGTCGACCGCGGCGGTCGGCGCCGCGTCGACACGCACGCCCTCGAAGTAGCCACTGGACTGCAGGTCATTGTTGAGTTCGGCGATCAGCTCCGAGTCGTAGGGCGTGCCAGGCTTGAAGGCAACCATGCGCTGCAGCAGGTCGTCGTCCAGCGGGGTGTCGCCGCCGAAGGTGACCGCGCCCAGGCGGTAGCGAGGACCGCTCTGGTAGACCAGTTCGATATCGGCGACCCCGGCCCGTGGGTCGACGGCCAGGCGTTGCCGACTGAAGCGGCCCTCGAAGAAGCCATAGCGCGAAGCCTGGTTCTGGATCAGCCGCTTGGCGTCCTCGTAGACGCCATGGTTGAGCTGTTCGCCCGGGCGCAGGGCCTTGGCGTCGGGAATGCGGAACGCTTTCATCTCGCTGGCCGGCCCTTCGATGCGCACGGTCACGTTGCGCAGGCGCACCGGCTCACCCAGCTCGATGTGGATGATCAATTGCGCTGGGTGGTCCTTTTCGCTCGGCGGCTTGACCTCGCTGGCGATCCGCACCTGGTAGTAACCCAGGGCCTGGGCGGCTTTGCGCGCCTGCTCCTGGGCGCCGCGGCTAAAGCGCAGCAAGGCCTCTTCGTCGCGGTCCCCGAGGCTGCCGATATAGCCTTCCACATTGGCCTTCAGGGCCTTGTTGGCCGGTTTCACCCGCACCAGCAATTCGCTCTGGGCCCACACTACGCTGCTGGCGGCCCAAAGGATCAGGCCCCAGGTAAGTCTTCCTGAATACGTCATGCGGCGCATGCTACCAGAGGCGCGCCACGAGTGCGCCGCTTGTCGGCTTCGTCACGCCGTCGCCGGCCTCGACGACGACGGATTGGGGTGGAAGAACACCCGCTCGCGGATCGGCCCCACGGCGATCTCACCGATCTCCTGGTAGCCCTGGCGCTGGTAGAACGCCAGGTAGTGGGCGTTGCCGGTATCCAGGATCACGCCTTGGGTGTCAGGGTCTTCGGCGCACCAGTCGTGCACCGCCTGGAGCAACTGCTCACCATAGTGCTGCCCCTGGAACTGCGGGTGCACGCCCAGCAAGGGCAGCACATGCACCTGGTCCGTGGGCAGGCAGGCGGCCAGCGCGGCCTGGTAGTCGAGGTAGCGCCGGGTGCAGCGCAGGCCCGTACCGAGGATCATGCGCAGGCGCCAGCTCCAGCTGTCGGCCACGCCCAGGCGGCGGTACGGCGGCACGATCAGCGCCAGGCCCACCAGGCGATCGTCCAGCAACAGGCCGATGGCCGGCAGTTGCATGTAGAAATGCTGGCGCACCCACTCGCGCACCATCGCCCGTAGGCGCCGCTCGTAGCCCGGGCGCTGGGCCTCGAACACATAGGCGAAGGTGGGCTCGTGGCGATAGGCATGGAACAGCAGCGAGCGCGCCTCGCTGCTGTAGCCATCGTCGAGCATGCAGATCCGGGCCGGGGCGGCAGTGGCGTCGGGCATCGTCGGCAGTCCTCCTGGAATGGTCATGCAGTGTCTTGGAGGTGATCCTCCACGCATCGTTCAGCCCCCCAGCACGTTAGCAGTGCCAGCGCTTGGGTGCCATGCTGGTGGTGACGGCCGATGTCGGCTAGCATCCGAGGCTTTTACCAGGATTGTCTTTCCATGAAGATCGTCTCGTTCAACATCAATGGCCTGCGCGCCCGCCCTCACCAGTTGGCGGCGGTGATCGAGAAACACCAGCCGGACGTGATCGGCCTGCAGGAAACCAAGGTCAGCGACGATCAGTTCCCGCTGGCCGACATCCAGGCGCTCGGCTACCACGTGCATTTCCATGGCCAGAAGGGCCACTACGGGGTCGCCCTGCTCTCGCGCCGGGAGCCGCTTTCGCTGTTCAAGGGCTTCGCGGACGATGAAGAAGATGCCCAGCGGCGTTTCATCTGGGGCACCTTCGTCGACGCCAACGGCACGCCCATCACCGTCATGAATGGCTACTTCCCCCAGGGCGAAAGCCGCGACCACCCCACCAAGTTCCCGGCCAAGCAGCGCTTCTACCGCGACCTGCAGAGCCTGCTGGAAGGTCAGTTCCGCAGTGACCAACCGTTGCTGGTGATGGGCGACATGAACATCTCGCCCCAGGACTGCGACATCGGCATCGGCCCGGACAATGCCAAGCGCTGGCTCAGGACCGGCAAGTGCAGCTTCTTGCCCGAGGAGCGGGAGTGGATGGAGCGCCTCAAGAACTGGGGCCTGGTCGACAGTTTCCGCCACCTGCACCCGGAGGTGGACGACCGCTTCAGCTGGTTCGACTACCGCAGCCGCGGCTTCGAGGACGAGCCCAAGCGCGGCCTGCGCATCGACCTGATCATGGCCTCCCATGGCCTGGTGCCGCGACTCAAGGCAGCGGGCGTGGACTACGACCTGCGGGGCATGGAAAAGCCCTCTGACCATGCGCCTATCTGGCTGGAATTGCACTGACTCAAGCGGCAAGCTGCAAGCTGCAAGCTACAAGCGGCAAGAGAACGTGAGCACCGCACCGCTTTACTTGCGGCTTGGCGCTTGCCGCTCCCCCCATCGCACCGGACTCCCCCCATGAATGCTGCAAAGGACACTGCACCCCCGCCCGCCACCTCGACCCTGGACATGCGGCCGTTGTTGTTGGTCAACATGGCTTGCACCATGTCGATGATGGCGTTCGTCTCGCTGATCGGCCCGATCGCCCGGCTGCTGGGCATGGCCACCTGGCAGGCCGGTGCGGCGGTGACCGTGGCCGGCGTGGTCTGGGTCGTGCTGGCACGGCCGTGGGGGCGCGCCGCCGACCGTCATGGGCGGCGACGGGTGTTGCTGCTGGGCAGCGCAGGCTTCGCCCTGGCCTACTGGGGGCTGTGCCTGTTCATCGATGGCGCGCTGCGCTGGTTGCCGGGTGCCACCCTGGCCTTTCTCGGCCTGATGCTGGCACGCGGGCTGATCGGCGCGTTCTACGCGGCCCTGCCGGTGGGCTGCAACGCACTGATCGCCGATCATGTCGAGCCGCAACGGCGTGCCGGGGCCATGGCGTCGCTGGGCGCGGCCAACGCCGTCGGCCTGGTGATGGGGCCGGCCCTGGCGGCGCTGCTGGCACGCCATAGCCTGAGCCTGCCGTTCTATATCATGTCGCTGCTGCCGGCGACTGCCTTCCTCGTGCTGCTGTTCAAGCTCAAGCCGCAACCCCTGCCCCAGCGCCATGCCCCCAGCCCGGTGCGCCTGGCCGACCCGCGCCTGCGCCGCCCGCTGCTGGTGGCCTTCAGCGCCATGCTCAGCGTGACGGTGGTGCAGATCACCGTGGGGTTCTTCGCTCTCGACCGCCTGCAACTGGGCTCGGCCGAGGCGGCCCAGGTCGCCGGCATCGCCCTGACCACGGTCGGCGTGGCGCTGATCCTGGCGCAGGTGCTGCTGCGTCGGTTGCAGTGGCCACCGCTGAAGATGATCCGGGTTGGCGCCAGCGTGTCGGCCCTGGGCTTCGCCTGCGCCGCCCTGGCCCTCAGCGCCCCCTGGCTGTGGGCCTCGTTCTTCGTCGCCGCGGCCGGCATGGGCTTCGTCTTCCCGGCCTTCTCGGCGTTGGCGGCCAATGCCATGCAGGCCTCGGAACAGGGCGCTACCGCAGGTTCGGTCGGCGCCGCCCAGGGCATGGGCGCGGTAGTCGGGCCCCTGGCCGGTACCCTGGTCTATGCGCTCGACCCGCGCCTGCCGTTCCTGGCGGTGGCGGCCCTGTTGCTGCTGGTCGGCCTGTGGCCGATGCCCGGCGCGCAACGCCGCTGACAAGCACAGCGCGTTGCCGCCCAGAGTGTGTTTTAATGCGTCGCCCATTATTTTTGACACCTCTTACTACAAGGCGGCTATGGACACGGGGACACGACTCAAACTGGTGCGTGAACGCAACAACCTCTCCCAACGGGAACTGGCCCGCCGCAGCGGCCTGACCAACTCGACGATCTCGCAGATCGAGCAGAACCGCGTCAGCCCCTCGGTCAGTTCCCTGAAGAAACTGCTCGAAGGGATCCCCATGACCCTGGCCGAGTTCTTCGCCTTCGACGAGCCGGTGCGGGAAGAGCGCTACGTGTTCCGTGCGGGCGAGCAGCCCGACCTGGGCCGCAACGGCCTGCGCATGCTGCTGGTCGGCGCCAGCGTCGAAGGCCGGCAGATGCGCATGCTGCGCGAGCTCTATGCGCCCGGCGCCGACTCCGGCGAGCCGATCGTGCATTCCGAAGGCGAAGAATGCGGCCTGGTCACCCGGGGCACCATCGAACTGTGGGTCGATGGCCAGGTGAGCGTCCTCAACTCCGGCGATGGTTACTACATCCCCACCACGCTGCCGCACAGCTTCAAGAACATCGGCCCGGACGAAGCGGAAATCATCAGCGCCAACACCCCGGCCAACTTCTGACCGGCGCCCAGGTCAGGCGCGCGCCAGGGCCTCCTCGACGAAATCCAGGCGGTCCTGGCCGAAGAACATCCGCTCGCCGACGAAGCAGGTCGGCGCGCCGAACACACCCCGTGCCACCGCCTCCTCCGTCGCCCGCTTGAGCGCCTCCTTGACCTCGGCCTGGGCAACCAGTGCATGGAACACCGCGGGGTCGAAGCCACCCTGCTCCAGGGTTTCGTCCAGCACCGCCGCCTCGCCAAGATTGCGCCGGTGCACCCAGAGCCCGTTGAACAATACCTCGAGCAGCGCCTCGAAGCGCTCCGGTGCCCGCAACTGGATGCCGATGGCGCCGCGCATCAGGGTCAACGTGTTCACCGGAAAGCCCGGCGGCAAGCCGAATGGCACGCCGTAGCGGTCGGCGAAACGCTTGAGGTCATCGAACATGTAGTGGCCCTTGGCCGGGACCATCACCGGCGACGCATTGCCCGTGGCCTGGAACACCCCGCCCAGCAACATCGGCCGGTAGCGCAACGTAGCGCCGTGGCGGGTACAGAGGGTGGGCAGTTGGGTCCAGGCCAGGTAGCTGGCCGGGCTGCCCAAGTCAAAGAAGAATTCGACGTGCTTGCTCATGACGTAGTCCTTTTTCTCGGCAACGGTGGCTACCAGCGCTCCATCCACGGGCGCAGGTCCAGTTCGAAGGTCCAGGCATCCCGTGGCTGGGCATGCAGGAACCAGTAGCTGTCGGCGATGTGCGCCGGATCGAGGATACCGTCCTGGTCCTTGAGTGCGTAGCGCTCGGGGAAGCTGTCACGGATGAACGCCGTATCGATGGCGCCATCCACCACCACGTGGGCCACATGGATGTTCCGTGGCCCCAGCTCGCGCGCCATGCTCTGGGCCAACGCACGCAGGCCATGCTTGGCCCCGGCGAAGGCGGCGAACCCGGCGGCGCCCCGGGTACCTGCCGTGGCGCCGGTGAACAGTAGCGTGCCGCGCGCGCGGGTGACCATGCGCCGGGCCACCGCCTGGGCGGTGAGAAAGCCGGCGAAGCAAGCCATTTCCCAGATCTTGAAGTACTTGCGCGGCGTCTCGTCGAGGATGCTGCAAGGCACGTTGGCGCCGATATTGAAGACGAAGACCTCGATCGGGCCGATGTCACGCTCGATGGTCTCGACCAGCGCCGCCACTTCATCCTCCTTGCGTGCGTCGGAGCCGAAGCCATGGGCCTGGCCACCGGCGGCACGGATCTCGTCCAGCAGCGGTTGCAGCTTGTCGACCTGGCGCCGGGTGACGCAGGCGATGTAGCCCTCGCGGGCGAAGCGCTTGGCGATCGCCCCACCAGTGGCATCGCCCGCCCCGATCACCAGGGCCACTTTGGGTTGTGCGGACATCGGCGCCTCCTTTTGATGAATGATCGTTTAGTAAACGAACGCTATGTTATGATCGCGACCATCGTCAAGCCCGCGCCCAGAGGTTCCTCGATGCGCTACTCCACCGAGCACAAGCAACAGACCCGCGAGAAACTGCTGGCCAGCAGCGGCGCGCTGGCCAAGCGCGGCGGTTTCGCCACCACCGGCGTGGCCGGGCTGATGAAGGCCATCGGCCTGACCGGCGGTGCGTTCTACAACCACTTCCCGTCCAAGGACGACCTGTTCACCGAGGTGGTGCGGCGCGAGCTGTCCAACAGCCCACTGGCTCGCCTGGCCGAACAAGGCGCCAGCCGCGAGCGCCTGCAACGCTGCCTGGAGCAGTACCTGAGCCTGGCGCACCTGCACAATGCCGAGGGCGGCTGCCCGTTGCCGCCGCTGGGCGTGGAGATCGCCCGCGCCGGGCGCGAGGTCCGTGAGGAGGCCGAGCACTGGCTGGTGGCCTTGCACACGGCCTGGAGCGCGACCCTGGAGGATGGTGAACTGGCCTGGGCGTTGATCAGCCAATGCGTCGGTGCCCTGGTGGTCGCCCGCATGCTCGCCAGCGAAGCGGTGCAGGCCCGGGTACTGGAGGCCAGCCGGCAGGTCGTCGCGAGGGCACTGGATGAAACTCGCTAGCGCCTTTCTCGGCCTGGTCCTGGCGCTCCCGGCGGCGGCCGAGAACGCGTGCCCGCCAGGGCAATACCAGGTGTGCCTGATGGGCTGCTTCTGCGCCCCGATCGATCCCGGGCAGGCCGGCAAGGTACTGGAGGACGTCGAGCGCATGGCCTCCTCGAGCCTCGCCTTCGCCCTGCGCCAGGCCCGCGACGAGGCCACGGCCAGCGGTACCCAGCCGATCCCTCTGCATATCCGCGCCCAGCTCGAGCCCTGGTACGACTTCGCCGTGCTCGACGCGGTGCGCTACCGGGTCGGCGACGAACAGCAGGTCAGCGCGGCCAATGCGCTGTTGCACAATCCGGATGTGAATGCGGTGACACTGATCGATACCATCATCTTCCGCCATGCCCGGGATGCCGAGGACAACGTCGCGCTCTGGGCCCATGAACTCATGCATGTGCAGCAGTACCAGACGCTAGGGGTGGAGGGATTCGCCCAGCGCTACACCCGCGACTACCAGGCGCTCGAGGGGCCGGCCTACGCGATCGAGGCCGAGGTGGCCAAGGTGCTGCGCGAGCGTGCGGCGGGGCGGCGGCGCTGAGTTGCAAGCAGGCTGCGAGAGGGGGTGCTGGCCCGTCAGGAACAGCGCTGCGCCTCTGCCGCCCCCGCCTCCTCTCGGCTGGCGTACCGCTGCGCCAGTACCGCACAGACCATCAGCTGGATCTGGTGGAACAGCATCAGCGGCAAAATCATCGCCCCGATACCGCCGCCAACGAACAACACCTGGGCCATGGGCACACCGGTGGCCAGGCTCTTCTTCGACCCGGCGAAGAGGATGGTGATGCGATCCTCCAGGTCGAACCCAAGCAGGCGCCCGAGCAGCCGCGTGCCGAACAGCACCACGGCCAGGAGAATGCCGCACACCGCGAACAACCCGGCCAGGTGCTCTGGCGAGACGGTGTGCCACAGCCCGGTGACCACCGCTTCGCTGAACGCCGTGAAGACCACCAACAGGATCGAACCCTGGTCCACCAGCTTCAGCCAGCGTGCATTGCGCTTGACCCACGCCCCGATCCAGCGCCGGGCGACTTGCCCGGCCACGAAAGGCACCAGCAGTTGCAGGGTGATCTTGAGCACCGCATCCAGCCCCGAGCCGGTGTCGCCGCTGGCACCGAGCAGCAACATCACCAGCAAAGGCGTCAGGAAGATGCCCAGCAGGCTGGACGCCGCGGCACTGCAGATCGCCGCTGGCACGTTGCCGCGCGCCAGCGAAGTGAAGGCGATCGCCGACTGCACAGTGGCCGGCAGCGCGCACAAGTAGAGCACGCCCAGGTACAGCTCGTTGCCCACCAGCGGCACGAACAGCGGCTTGAATGCCAGGCCCAGCAGCGGGAAGAGCACGAAGGTGCAGGCGAACACCAGCAAGTGCAGACGCCAGTGGCTGGCCCCGGCGATGACCGCCTCGCGCGACAGCTTGGCGCCATGCAGGAAGAACAGCAGGCCGATGGCCAGGTTGGTCAGCCAGCCGAAGAACACCGCGCCGTCGCCCGAGCAGGGCAGCACGGTGGCGACGAGGACCACCCCGAGCAGGGCCAGGGTGAAATTGTCGAAAAGCATGCGCAGGTACTTCATGGCAGGGTCCATCTTGTCATTGTCCAAGGCCAGACGATAAGGTCTGCCGTCTCCCGCCGCTAACGCCGGAACCCCCAGCCGTATCGCCGAACGGACACCTCGAGGCCCGCCTCGCCCCATCAGCCCCTTCCAACCTGGAGCCATGACATGCTGAAAATCCTCGGCAAGGCCTCATCGATCAACGTGCGCAAGGTCCTGTGGACCTGCGACGAACTGGGCCTGCCCTACCAACGGGAGGACTGGGGCAGTGGCTTCCAGCCCACCGACGCCCCGCAGTTCCTGGCGCTCAACCCCAACGCCACGGTGCCGGTGATCGTCGATGGCGACTTCGTGCTGTGGGAGTCCAACAGCATCCTGCGCTACCTGGCCAACCAGCACGCTGGCGAACACCTCTACCCTGCCACGCCCCGTGCCCGCGCCAGCGTCGACCAGTGGCTGGACTGGCAGGCCACCGACCTCAACGACGCCTGGCGCTATGCCTTCATGGCCTTGGTACGCCAGTCCCCGGCCCATCGCGACCCGTCTCTGCTGGAAGCGTCGTGCGCGCAGTGGACGGCGAAGATGCAACTGCTCGAGCGGCGCTTGCAGGACACCGCGGCCTATGTCGCCGGCGACGACTTCAGCCTGGCCGACGTGGTGATCGGCCTGTCGCTGAACCGCTGGCGGCGCACCCCCCTGGCGCACCCGCCCCTGCCCGCGCTGGATGCCTACCACGCCCGCCTGAGCCAACGCGCAGGCTTTCTCCGGCACGGCGACAACGGCGTCGCCTGAGCCGTGCACGCAGGATTGTCCGACAAGATGTAGTGCGGAAAAATTTTCACTACAAAACGGTTGACGCCGTTCATCGCCCTTGGGCATGATGAAGCCGTCTCCCTGATCGGGAGCGGTGGCAAGGGTGTTCCAGACGGCCTGCGCGGTAACGCAGGCCGTCCGTGGAGAGGGAAACTGTCCAAAAGGCAGCGTGAGAAAGCCCCTGTTGCGATGCTGCTGTAGCAGCCTTGGTAGTGCGCTACACGTTGTGGCGCCGAGTGCGAAATCACTAACTGACGGGTAATGGGGGCTTTATGATGAACTTGAACAACAATCCCACGATCGACCAATTGGCCCAGCTGTTCGCCGCGCGCAAGGACAGCCTCGACGACCATCTGCTGTGGGTCAGCCAGACCGGCGAGGTACGCCTCGACCGCCTGCCGCCCAACACGGTCGAAGATGAATTCGAATCGCACATGCCCAGCATGCGCGCCCGCTTCAAGGTCTACCGCCGTGGCCAGGGCTACGTCGGCAAGAAGGCCGCCGCCGACACCGAGTTCGTCGGTCGCGTCCTGCAGACCCTGCAACAAGAATGGCCCGCCGCCCGTGAGCGGCAGGCAGTCAAGGTGATCGACCCACTGAACTGAGTCGTACCGCCATCTCTTGAGCCCGGCCCACAACGCCGGGCTTTTTCATGCCTGCTACAATGCCCGCCCCTGTTTCCCGGAGCCCCCGATGAACACTCCCGCCTACGGCACCGGCGATGCCTCCTACCAGGCCGCCGGTGGTATCGACGGCCTGCGCCGGCTGGTCGACGACTTCTATCGGCTGATGGATGAAAACCCCGAGGCTGCGAGCGTACGGCGTATGCACCCGGACGACCTGGCAAGCTCGCGGGACAAGCTGGCCTGCTTTCTCAGCGGCTGGCTCGGCGGGCCTCGCCTGTACAGCGAACGCTATGGCTCGATCGCCATCCCGTCGTTCCATGCCCAGTGGCCGATCGATCAGGCGCAGGCCGACATCTGGCTGACCTGCATGGCCCAGGCCATCGCCCTGCAACCTTGGCCTGCGGATTTCGCCGAGTATCTGTTGCGCCAGCTGCGGGTGCCGGCCCAGCGCATCGTCCAGGCCAGCCGCAACCGGCATCCTCAAGCCTGACGCCGCCGACGCTCCGGCAATGCCACGGCACCGATCGCCAGAGCCCGCGCCCGCTCCACGCCCCACACCAGCGCACGGGTCATGGTCTCGCCGGGGCGCGATGGGTAGTACTCCTCCACCAGGGCCTTGCCACCCCGGGCGTACAGGCCGAGGAACAGTTGCGTCGCCCCCAGCCGCGACAGCCGCACCTGTACATCGAGGGTGGTGCCGTCGCTCAATACCTCATCGTGGCAACGGCTATGCAGGTGGGCATCGGCCCACTCCCAATACGTCTCTTCCCTGACTCGCATGGCAACCATCCTCCCTTTCTGACAATGCCGCGCAAGAAAAGCACAGCCGTGGCCATCCGGCGAGGGCAACCCGCCGATGCCATGAGCAGGATCAAGGAATGCGAAAAAAACCCGCCGTCGGGCGGGGTAACCGTCGAGACTGCCAGGTGGCCTCCCGATGGATCGGCAACGAACAACCCAGCGCCCCTGAACGGGGCGCTGGCGGGATTCACTTCTTCTGTGGCACCCGCGGCGTGAAGCGGCCTTTCTTGCTGCGCTGCAGATGTGCAGGCTGCAGTTGCTCCGATTCGTCCAGCGTCATGTTGGCAAAACCCAGGCGAAACGCCGACTGGCCGCAGCGTACCTGGCTGTTGATGGGAAATGCATCGTTCATGTCTTCGAAAAAGGATTCGCTCATGCCCTGTCTCCCTCCAATGACGACCGCGCCGACAAGCAGCGTGCTTGCCTAGATAAACGACGGTCCGTTGAAGTGAGACTAGCCGGTCATTTGCGGACTGCCTGGGCAGCCCTCCCGTACCCGACCGGCGGCATCCCAAGCTCCAATGCCAGGACCGTGCCCGGCTCGCATAGGCGCCGCCTGCTTCTTCTTGCCGCTTGCAGCGTGTTTCAGTGCGCGCTGGCCGCCCGCAGGCGCTGGCCCAGACGCGGGCCGAAGACATTGATCAGCAGCCCCAGCATCACCAGCAACGCGCCCCAGCCTTGTACCGCAGTCAGGCGCTCGCCCAACAGCCAGGCCGAGGAACTCAGCCCGATCACCGGCACCAGCAGCGAGAATGGCGCCACCTTGCCCGCCGGATGGCGCGACAGCAACGTGCTCCACAGGCTGTAGCCGAGCATGGTAGCGACGAAGGCCAGGTAGGCCAGAGCCAGCACCGAACTCCAGCCGATATGGGCCAGCGCATGGCCGATGCGCTCAGGCCCTTCCAGCCACCAGGACAAGGCGAAAAATGGCAGCGGCGGAATCAACCCACCCCAGATCACCAGCGCCACCAGGTCCACCGAACCGAAACGGCGAGTGATGATGTTGCCCATGCCCCACATGGCACCGGCACAGAGGGTCAGCAACAGCGCCAGCAACGGCACGTGCCCACTGTCTTCGCTACCGATCAGAGCCAGCCCGCCAGCGGCCACCAGCAACCCCAGCAGGCTGGCCAGACGCAGGCGCTCGCCCAGAAACAGCGCGGCGAAACCGAGGGTGAAGAAGGCCTGAGATTGCAGCACCAGCGACGCCAGCCCCGGTGGCATGCCGCTGTACATGGCCTGGAAGAGGAACGCGAACTGGCCCAGGGAGATGGTCGCGCCATAGGCGCACAGCCAGCGCCAGGGCAGCTTCGGCCGCTTGACCAGAAGGATCGCCGGGAAGGCCACCAAGGCGAAGCGCAAGGCTCCGAGCAACATGGGCGGCAGGCCATCGAGGCCGATCTTGATGACCACGAAGTTGACTCCCCATGCAATGATCACGACCAGGGCGATCAGCAAGTCCTTGAGCGGCATTGGCCTTTCCTTCTCGGCGTTCTAGACATATTTCGTTACAGCATAAGGCTATTCCTTCCACGCGGACCAGCACAGTTGGGGGCCAGCCTTGCGCAACAGTCCCCTGTAAAGCCCTCTATCCACGGGGGCTCCGTTCGCACGGAACACCCCTGCCGGTAGTTGACCAATCTTGTATATACATGCTCATATAAGCCAAGGTCATCCACCCCGCGTCCTGACGATGGCCGTCGCCCCCACAACAACAACGAAGCGGAGCCACCCGATGTCCAGCAACCCCGTGATCGAACGGCGTTCGATCGACTACATCCCCGAAGCTGAACGCCATGGACGCGTCTACAGCCAGTTCACCCTGTGGCTGGGAGCCAACCTGCAGATCACCGCCATCGTCACCGGCGCCCTGGCCGTGGTGCTCGGCGGCGATGTGTTCTGGTCGTTGATCGGGCTGCTGCTCGGCCAACTGGTCGGCGGCACGGTGATGGCGCTACACGCCGCCCAGGGGCCGCGCCTGGGCCTGCCGCAGATGATCTCCAGCCGGGTGCAGTTCGGCGTGTACGGCGCCGCCATCCCCATGGTCCTGGTGTGCCTGATGTACCTGGGCTTCACCGCCACCGGCACGGTGCTGTCCGGGCAGGCCATCGGCCAGTTGCTCGACGTCAGCGACAGCACCGGCATCCTGGTCTTCGCCGGGGTCATCGTACTGGCCACCCTGGCCGGCTACCGGGTGATCCACTGGATCGGCCGGCTGGCCAGCGTGCTGGGGATCATCGCCTTCGTCTACCTGTTCAGTCGTATCCTGATGCTGGCCGACATCGGCCAGTTGCTTGATAACCGCCACTTCAGCTGGGCGACCTTCCTGCTCGCGGTGTCGCTGGCCGCGTCCTGGCAGATCGCCTTCGGGCCCTACGTCGCCGACTATTCGCGCTACCTGCCCAGCGGCACTTCGCCGCTGAAGACCTTCCTCGCCGCCGGCCTCGGCTCGGTGATCGGCGCCCAAGCGTCGATGATCCTCGGGGTCTTCGCCGCCGCCATCGCCGGGGGCCAGTTCTCCGGGCGCGAAGTGGCCTACATCGTCGGCCTGGGTGGCGCTGGCACCACCGCGGCGCTGCTGTACTTCAGCATCGCCTTCGGCAAGGTGACCATCTCGACGCTGAACTCCTATGGCAGCTTCATGTGCATCGCCACCATCATCAGCGGTTTTCGCGGCCACCTGCAGATCAGCCGCCTCCAGCGCCTGCTCTTCGTCCTGGCCATCGTCGGCGCGGCGACCCTGGTGGCCCTGCTCGGGCAGCATTCGTTCCTCACGGCGTTCAAGTCGTTCATCCTGTTCCTGCTGACCTTCTTCGTGCCCTGGAGCGCGGTCAACCTGGTGGACTACTACTTCATCACCCGCGAGCGCTACGACATCCCCGCCCTGGCCGACCCCAATGGCCGCTACGGGCGCTGGAACTGGCCGGGCATCATCGTCTACACCGTTGGCGTGCTGGTGCAGATGCCGTTCATCGACACCAAGCTGTACACCGGCCCCATGGTCGCCCACCTAGGGGGTGTCGACGTGTCATGGCTGATCGGCCTGGTAGTGCCCAGCGTGCTGTACTACTGGGTGGCCCGGCGCCGGGCCGCCGAGGCGCCGGCGCAGCTCATCGTCCCCGACGCACGCTGATGCCTGTCCCTGCCATAGGCGCCCAAGCTCGTTGAAGGCTGCTGCTCGGCGGGCCGGTTGGTGATAACCAGCGCGGCCCGCCTGTATGATACGGCCCAGCCCAACCGAGACCTGACGATGGCCAAAGACAACGAAACCGAAGGCGGCGCACGCCGCCACAGCGGTCGCTACATCTACGAGGAACTGCGCAAGCAGATCCTCACCCTCAAGCTCAAGCCCGGCGTGCAATTGGACGAAGTGTCCCTGGCCGCCCAGTTCGGCCTGTCCCGCTCGCCGGTGCGCGATGCCCTGGCGCGGCTGATCACCGAGGGGCTGGTGACCATCCTGCCCAACCGCACCACCCTGGTGACGCCGTTCGAGATCGCGGAATTCCCCAACTACATCAGCGCCCTGGACCTGATCCAGCGCGCGGTCACCCGGCTGGCGGCGACCCAGCATCGCGACGAGGACCTGGCGCATATCCGCCAGGCCGATGCCGCCTACCTCGAGGCCGTGACCACAGGCGACTTCCAGGCCATGTCCGAGCTGAACAAGGCCTTCCACATGGCCGTCGCCCAGGCCGGGCGCAACCCCTACTTCATCACCTACTACGAGCGCCTGCTCGGCGAGGGCCAGCGGCTGTTGCACCTGCACTTCGACCATATCGTCAGCTCGGCCGGTACGCAGCAACTGGGGCGTGACCATGAAGACATGATCGAGGCCATCGCCGCCCGCGACGCCGACGCGGCGGAAAGGGCCGCGCATGAACACACGATGCTGTTCCAGCGGCGCTTTCTCGACTACATGCGGCAGAACCTGACGGCGCGCATGCCGGTGTCCTGAGCGATAGGCCGCAGGATCCTGGGGCCGCTACGCGCCCCCAAGGGCTCACCTAAGGCGCGGCGACCTGCGTCTCGCCTGTCGGTGGCGGCGCCAGTTGCAACGCCTCGTTGGTATAGGTCCACACCTGCTGGACCTTGTCCGGGTGATCGTTCAGGCGGATCCCGTAGGACGGGATGATCTGGTGCAGCTTTTCCTGCCAAGGGGCGGAGGCCATCTTGTCCTTGAACACCTTCTGCATCAGGTCGAGCATGATCGGCGGCGCGGTCGAGGCACCTGGCGAAGCGCCCAGCAGTCCGGCGATGCTGCCGTCCTTGGAGGCGACCACTTCGGTACCGAGCTTGAGTACCCCACCCAGTTCCTCGTCCTTCTTGATGATCTGCACCCGCTGGCCGGCCTGCCACAAGCGCCAGTCCTGCTGCTTCGCTTCGGGGAAGTAGGTGCGCAGCGCCTCGAAACGGTCGTCGTCCGACTGCAGGAGCTGGCCGATCAGGTACTGCACCAAGTCGAACTCACGTACGCCGACACGCACCATCGGCCAGGTGTTGTGCACCGACATGCTGGCGAACAGGTCGAGCAGCGAACCCTCCTTGAGGAAACGGGTGGAGAAGGTGGCGAACGGCCCGAACAGGATCATGCGCTTGCCATCGAGCACTCGGGTGTCCAGGTGCGGTACCGACATCGGTGGCGCACCCGTCGCCGCGATGCCATAGGCCTTGGCCATGTGCCGCTGGGCGATGGCCGGGTTGTCGGTCACCAGGAACGACCCACCCACCGGGAAGCCCGCGTAGTCCTTGGCCTCGTCGATGCCGGATTTCTGCAGCAACGGCAACGCGGCGCCTCCGGCGCCGATGAACAGGAACTTGGCATCGGTGGCGGCCTTGCTGCCGTCCTTGAGGTTCTTGTACTCGACGTGCCAGGAGCCATCGTCGTTGCGGGTGATGTCCTGGACCTCGGTCGACAGCTTCAGGTCGAAGTTCGGCTGGCCTTGCAGGTAGGACACGTACTGCCGGGTGATCTCGCCGAAGTTGACGTCGGTGCCGATGGGCGTCCAGGTGACAGCCAGCTTTTGGTTCGGATCACGCCCTTCCATCATCAACGGCACCCATTTGCGGATCTGCTCCGGGTCCTCGGAATACTGCATGGGCTTGAACAGCGGGCTGGCCTGCAGCGCCTCGTAGCGCTTCTTCAGGAAGCGGATGTTGTCGTCCCCCCAGACGAAGCTCATGTGCGGCGTGGTGTTGATGAACGAGCGCGGGTTCTTCAGCACCCCTTGCTTGACCTGCCAGGCAAGGAACTGCCGGGTGACCTGGAACGATTCGTTGATCTCGATGGCCTTGCTGATGTCGATCTTGCCGTCCTTCTCCGGCGTGTAGTTCAGCTCCGCCAGGGCGGAGTGGCCGGTCCCGGCGTTGTTCCAGCCGTTGGAGCTTTCCTCGGCCACCTTGTCCAAGCGTTCGACCATCTCCATGGACCAGCCCGGCTCCAGCTCGTTGAGCCAGATGGCCAGGGTCGAACTCATGATGCCGCCACCCACCAGCATGACGTCGACCTGCCGGGTCTCGGCCGCCTGGGCATTGAGCAGCCCGCACGTCAGGCCCACCAGGACCCACCTCAACTTGATCATGTTTTCCTCCTGCAAGGCGCTGTGCCTCGATATGGTCTCCATGGCTCTTCCTGCCGGGTCTTGCCGACCAGCTCACGCGCCGCCCCCTGTGTCTGGCATCAGCCTCACAAGCGAAGTCAACCCACTAGATTGTTAGCGCATTTTTCTGAATGCCTCCACTCTGGCGCCTGGCTGGCATCGAGGCAGATGCCCCCTGGCGCGTACCTGCTCCCCTCCCCGCGCCCCAGACAAATGTGAAAATTTCATTGAATTTCTACCGCACCTGACTTTTTCACCGCGACAAAACCTGACACACTTATTACTAATCGTTCTCATAAATATCTTTATTAACAACAAGCTCCGTCAGGAACCCTTCGCCATGTCGCGTCTCACCCCACGACCTTGTTTCACCCCCACTCACAACCTACTGGCCATGGCCATCTGCATGGCGACCCTCGCCCCTGCATTGGCCGACGAGCGCAGCGAGCCCCAGGACCAGGCCCCGCCAGTGACCCTGGAGCTGGGTGCCACCGAGATCAACTCCCAACAACTGGGCAGCATCACCGAGGGTTCGGGCTCCTACACCAGCGGCGCCATGTCCACCGCCACCAAGCTGCCGCTGAGCATGCGCGAGACCCCACAAGCAGTGACCGTGATCACCCGCCAGCGCATGGACGACCAGGCCATGACCAGCATCAACGACGTGGTCCAGGCCACGCCTGGGTTGTTCCTCGACTTCTCCAACGGCCCGGGCCGCCAGACGTACTCGGCCCGCGGCTTCGACATCGACAACCTCATGTATGACGGCATCCCGAGTGGCTACCAGGGTTGGATCGTCGGTGCCCAGCCGAACCTGGCGATGTTCGACCGGGTCGAGATCGTCCGTGGCGCCACCGGCCTGGTCACCGGTGCCGGCAACCCGTCGGCGGCGGTCAACCTGGTGCGCAAGCGCCCATTGGCCGAACAGAAGGTCACCCTGACCGGCGCAGCCGGCAGTTGGGACAACTACCGTGGCGAGATCGACGCCTCCAGCCCGCTCAACGACAGCGGCACCCTGCGTGGCCGGGTGGTGGCCTCGTACCAGGACGCCAACAGCTTCCGCGACGGGGTGGAGGAAGATCACGGCCTGTTCTACGCGATCACCGAGGCCGACCTGGGCGAGGACACCACCCTGACCCTCGGTTTCTCCCACCAGAAGGACAAGACCAATTTCTTCTGGGGCGCCATCCCCGTCGGCCTGGACGGGCATCACCTGGACCTGCCGCGCTCGTACAACCCAGGCACCGACTGGGAAAACAAGGACCAGGAGATCAACACGGTCTTCGCCGAAGTGCAGCAGCGCCTGGCCAACGACTGGAAGCTGCAGGTCAATGCCAACTACTCCGAGCAGGACGCCCTGTTCTCCGGCTCCTACCAGTCGCGCTGGTTCGGCCCACTGACCCGGACCGTCTACCAGGCCGGCCACCAGGAGAACCAGGCGGGCCTGGACGCCTTCGCCAGCGGCCCCTTCCAAGCGCTGGGCCGCACCCATGAACTGGTGGTGGGCGCCAGCAAGCGCATCTACGACATGACCACCCGCAACTACAGCCCTTATGACATGAACTGGCCGCTCAACGGCGCCAAGCCGAACTTCGTCCATACCGACAACCGCCGGGAAGTCACCAACCAGGAAGGCGTGTACCTGACCACCCGCCTGAGCCTGGCCGACCCGCTCAAGCTGATCCTCGGCGGGCGCCTGGACTGGTACGACTACGACGACCGCGAGAGCGACAACGACTACAAGGTCACCCGTAACGTCACCCGCTACGCCGGCCTGATCTACGACCTCGACGATCACCACTCGGTCTACGTGAGCTACAGCGACATCTTCACCCCGCAGAGCTCCAAGGGCATCTCCGGCAGCCCGGTCAAGCCGATCGAGGGCAAGAACTACGAGATCGGCATCAAGGGCGAGTACTTCGACGGTGCGCTGAACGCGAGCCTGGCCCTGTTCCGGGTCGACCAGGAAAACCGTGCCGTGCAGATCTTCGTGCCCAACTGCCCGCAAGCGTCCTGCTACGAAGCCTCGGGCAAGGTGCGCAGCCAGGGTATCGACATGGAGCTGCAAGGTGCGCTCACCGAAAACTGGCAGGTCGGCGCCGGCTACACCTACGCCCGCGTCCACACCATCAAGGATGACGCCAACCCCCAGACCGAGAACCAGCGCTTCGACACCGACACCCCGGAACACCTGTTCAAGCTGTCGAGCACCTACCGCTTCCAAGGCCCGCTGGAGAAACTGCGCGTCGGTGGCAACGTCTACTGGCAGAGCCGCATGTACAACGACATCGCCCTGGGCGATGGCGGTAGCTACCGACTGGAGCAAGGCGGCTACGCCATCACCGACCTGATGGCCGGCTACCAGGTCAACCAGCACCTGGACCTGCAGCTCAACGCCAACAACATTTTCGACCGCAAGTACTACTCCTCCATCTCCAACTCCGTGGACTATGGCGGCGACACCTACGGCAACCCACGCAACCTGATGTTGACGGCCAAGTACAGTTTCTAAGGTCGCCCACGCTATGCGAGCGCGCGCAAGGACGCGCCCCTTCGTGGTGCTCGGGAAATTGGCGCTCCAAACGATTGCCATCTAGCCTGTAGCCCCATAAGCAGCACCTATAACGAGAACGTGCAGTACACACCGTGATTCGGCTGGCGGGTGGCGTTTGCAGGCGACTGGTTCGGCCAGCCCCGTGTACGCCCCTGGCTGACGCACATCCGTCGCTTTCGCACTCCAGGAGGAAGTGCTTGCATGGCCACGAATGTCCCAGCCAAAGATCAGTACCGCGCCCTTGTCCTGTCTACCCTGGCCTTCACCCTGTGCTTCGCCGTCTGGACGCTGTTTTCCATCCTGGGCCTGCAGATCAAGGATGAATTCACCCTCAGCGACACCCAGCTCGGCCTGCTGATGGCCACGCCGGTGCTGACCGGCTCGATCTCGCGGATCTTCCTCGGCCTGTGGACCGACCGCTACGGCGGCCGTTGGGTCTTCGGCCTGCTCATGCTCGCGTCGGCGCTGTGCGTCTACCTGCTGACCTTCGCCACCAGCTTCGCCTTGCTGTTGCTGGCGGCCCTGGGCGTAGGCCTGGCCGGCGGCGCCTTCATCGTCGGCACCGCCTACACCGCCACCTGGTTCGAACCCGAGCGCCAGGGCACCGCCTTGGGGATCTTCGGCGCTGGCAACGTCGGCGCCGGCCTGACCAACTTCGCCGCCCCCTTCCTGCTGCTGGCCCTGGGCTGGCGCGGGGCGGCGCTGGTGTACGCCAGCGTACTGGCGATCATGGGCGTGCTGTTCATCCTGCTGGCCAAGAGCGATCCGCAGAGCGCTTCACGCCGGGCCCATCCGCTGCCCCTGGCCGAGCAACTGGCGCCGCTGGCCGAGCTGCGCGTCTGGCGTTTCTCGCTGTACTACTTCTTCGTCTTCGGGGCCTTCGTCGCCCTGGCCCTGTGGCTGCCGCACTACCTGATGGAGGTCTACGGCCTGAGCCTGGCCGCCGCCGGCATGGTCGCCGCGCTGTACACGGTGCCGGCCTCGCTGTTCCGCATCCTCGGCGGCTGGCTGTCGGACCGCCATGGCGCGCGCAAGGTCATGTACTGGACCCTGGGCATGTCGACGCTGTGCACCTTCCTGCTCAGCTACCCGCCGACGCGCTACAGCATCACCGGCGTGCAGGGCCAGATCGACTTCGCCATGCACCTGGGCCTGGCTGGTTTTGCCGTGATCATCATCGTGCTGGGCTTCTTCATGTCGCTGGGCAAGGCGGCGGTGTTCAAGCACATCCCCACCTACTACCCCGGGCACGTCGGCGTGGTCGGCGGCCTGGTGGGCATGATGGGCGGCCTGGGCGGTTTCCTGCTGCCATTGACCTTCGGCATGCTCAACGACGTGATCGGCATCTGGCAGAGCTGCTTCATGCTGCTGTTCGTGATCGCCGCTGCCGCCCTGGCCTGGATGCACTACGCGATCCGCATGGCCGAACGGGTGGAATGGGCCGAACGCAGCGAAAGCCGCGACCTGCCGGAGCTGTCCACGCCCAGCGGCTTCGTGCTGCGCGAATGGCACCCGGAGGACCCGACCTTCTGGGCCGATACCGGCAAACGCATCGCCACGCGCAACCTGTGGATCTCCATCCCCAACCTGCTGCTGGGCTTCGCCATCTGGATGGTCTGGTCGGTGGTGGTGGCCAAGCTGCCGCTGGCCGGCTTCGACTACAGCGCCAACCAGCTGTTCTGGCTCGCCGCCCTGCCCGGCTTGTCCGGCGCCACCCTGCGCATCTTCTACAGCTTCATGGTGCCGATTTTCGGCGGGCGACGCTGGACGGCGCTGTCCACCGCCTCGCTGCTGCTGCCAGCACTGTGGATCGGCTTCGCGGTACAGAACCCGCAGACACCCTACCTGGTGATGCTCATCCTGGCCTTGCTGTGTGGCCTGGGCGGTGGCAACTTTTCCTCGAGCATGGCCAACATCTCGTTCTTCTTCCCCCGCCAGGCCAAGGGTGGTGCCATGGGCCTGAACGCAGGGCTGGGCAACCTGGGCGTGAGCGTCATGCAGTTCCTGGTGCCGCTGGCGATCACCGCCGCGGTGTTCGGCAGCCTGGGCGGCGAGCCGCAGGTCACTGCGCAAGGCACGCCCTTGTGGTTGCAGAACGCCGGCTTCATCTGGGTGCCGTTCATCATCGCCGCGGCCCTGGCCGCCTGGTTCGGCATGAACGACATCGCCAGCGCCAAGTCGTCGTTCAGGGACCAGATGGCGATCTTCAAGCGCAAGCACACCTGGCTGATGAGCGTGCTCTACACCGGCACCTTCGGCAGCTTCATCGGCTTCTCGGCCGGCTTCCCGCTGCTGGCCGGGCACCTGTTCCCGGCGGTGGACGTGCTCAAGTTCGCCTTTCTAGGCCCGCTGATCGGCGCCCTGTCACGCGCCTTCTCCGGCGGGCTGGCCGACCGCTTCGGCGGCGCGCGCATCAGCCTGTGGGTCTACGTGGCGATGGCCGCGTGCGTGGCCGGCGTGCTGTTCTTCATCGCCGGCAAGGACCAGCCGGGAGCCTTCTGGGGCTTTCTGGCGATGTTCCTGCTGCTGTTCTTCTTCTCTGGCGTGGGCAATGCCAGCACCACGCAGATGATCCCGGCGATCTTCCGCATCCAGACGCCCCGCCTGTTCCCCGACCTGCCCACCGCCGAGCAGGCCCTGCTCGGCGAGAAGGAGTCCGCCGCCGCGGTGGGCTTCATCTCGGCGGTGGCGGCCTACGGCGGTTTCTTCATTCCCAAGTCGTTCGGCAGCTCGTTCGACCTCAGTGGCGGGCCGGAATGGGCGCTCTACGGTTTCATCCTGTTCTACCTGCTGTGCATCGTCCTGACCTGGTTCTACTACACCCGTCGCAACGCCGAGGTTCGCTGCTAGCCGATCCCATCGCCAAGGAGGAAGACCATGAGTTTCTTCATCGACCGCCTGCGCTACCTGGTCAAGCGGCCGCCGCAGTTCGCCGCAGGCCACGGCGAGATCCGCGACGAGAGCCGCGCCTGGGAGGACGGCTATCGCCAGCGCTGGCAGTTCGACAAGATCGCCCGCTCCACCCACGGGGTGAACTGCACCGGCTCCTGCAGCTGGAAGGTGTACGTGAAGAACGGCCTGGTCACCTGGGAGACCCAGCAGACCGACTATCCGCGCACCCGCCCGGACCTGCCCAACCACGAACCCCGCGGCTGCCCGCGCGGCGCCAGCTATTCCTGGTACCTGTACAGCGCCAACCGGCTCAAGTACCCCATGGTGCGCAAGGCGCTGATCCAGCTCTGGCGCGAAGCGCTGGCCGCCCAGCCCGACCCGGTGCTGGCCTGGGCCAGCATCGTCGAAGACCCCGACAAGGCCCGGCGCTACAAGTCGATCCGTGGCCGTGGCGGCTTCGTGCGCAGCGACTGGGACGAGCTGCAGACGCTGATCGCCGCCGCCAACGTCCATACCGTCAAGCGATACGGCCCCGACCGGGTCGCCGGCTTCTCGCCGATCCCGGCCATGTCGATGGTCAGCTATGCCGCCGGCACCCGCTACCTGTCGCTGATCGGCGGGGTGTGCCTGTCGTTCTACGACTGGTACTGCGACCTGCCGCCGGCCTCGCCGCAGGTGTGGGGCGAGCAGACCGACGTGCCGGAGTCGGCCGACTGGTACAACGCCGGCTACCTCATCGCCTGGGGCTCCAACGTCCCGCAGACCCGCACCCCCGACGCACACTTCTTCACCGAGGTGCGCTACAAGGGCACCAAGACCGTGGCCATCACCCCCGACTACGCCGAGATCGCCAAGCTCTGCGACGAGTGGATGAGCGCCAAGCAAGGCACCGATGCCGCCCTGGCGATCGCCATGGGCCATGTGATCTTCAAGGAATTCCACCTGGAGAAACCCAGTGCCTATTTCACCGACTACATCCGCCGCTACACCGACATGCCGATCCTGGTCGAACTGGAGCCGCGCGAGGACGGCAGCCTGGTGCCGGGCAAACAACTGCGCGCCAGCGACTTCGCCGGCAACCTGGAACAGGCCAACAACCCCGAGTGGAAGACCCTGGCCTGGGACGAGGCCCATGAGCGCCTGGTGGTGCCGCGCGGCTCCATCGGTTTTCGCTGGGGCGAGAGCGGGCGCTGGAACCTGGAGACGGTCGAGGCCCAAGGCAGCGAGGTGAAGCTGTGCCTGTCGCTGCTCGGCCGCCACGACGAGGTGGCGCGGGTGGCCTTCCCCTACTTCGGCGGTATCGAGCGCCAGCACTTCGCCCATGTCCCGCTGCACGAGGTGATCCACCACCATGTGCCGGCCAAGCGCCTGCGCCTGGCCGATGGCCGCGAGGTACTGGCCGTCACGGTGTTCGACCTGACCGCCGCCAACTACGGCATCGACCGCGGCCTGGTCGCCACGGTCGGCGGCAGCGGCGAGGACGACGGCGCCACCGCGTACGACCAGCTCAAGCCCTATACCCCGGCCTGGCAGGAAGCGATCACCGGCGTGCCGGCGGCGCAGATGATCCGCATCGCACGCGAGTTCGCCGAAAACGCCGACAAGACCCATGGCCGCTCGATGATCATCGTCGGTGCCGGGATGAACCACTGGTACCACATGGACATGAACTACCGTGGGCTGATCAACATGCTCATCCTCTGCGGTTGCGTGGGCAAGAGCGGCGGCGGTTGGTCGCACTACGTCGGCCAGGAGAAGCTGCGCCCGCAGACCGGCTGGACACCGCTGGCCTTCGCCCTGGACTGGCACCGTCCGCCTCGGCACATGAACAGCACCTCGTTCTTCTACAACCACTCCAGCCAGTGGCGCTACGAAAAGCTGCAGGTCAGCGAGCTGCTTTCGCCCCTGGCCCGCCCGCAGGACTTCAGCGGCAGCCTGGTGGACTTCAACGTGCGCGCCGAGCGCATGGGCTGGCTGCCTTCGGCGCCGCAACTGGCGACCAACCCGCTGCGCCTGGCCGCCGCGGCGAAGGCCAACGGGCAGAGCACGGTCGACTACACCGTCGCCCAGCTCAAGAGCGGCCAGCTGCGCTTTGCCAGCGAAGACCCGGACAACCCGCAGAACCACCCGCGCAACCTGTTCGTCTGGCGCTCCAACCTGCTCGGCTCCTCGGGCAAGGGCCACGAGTACATGCTCAAGTACCTGCTCGGTACCCGCAACGGCGTGCTCGGCAAGGACCTGGGCGAGGCCGGCGGGCAGAAGCCCGAAGAGGTGCTGTGGAGCGACACCCCCATCGAGGGCAAGCTCGACCTGGTGGTGACCCTGGACTTTCGCATGTCCACCACCTGCCTGTACTCGGATGTGGTGCTGCCCACCGCCACCTGGTACGAAAAGGACGACCTCAACACCTCCGACATGCACCCGTTCATCCACCCGCTCACCGCCGCCACCGACCCTGCCTGGGAAGCGCGCAGCGACTGGCAGATCTACGACGGCATCGCCCAGGCCTTCGCCCGCGTGTGCGTCGGCCACCTGGGCGAGGAGACCGACCTGGTCACCCTGCCCCTGCAGCACGACAGCCCCGGCGAGCTGGCCCAGCCCGAGGTGCGCGACTGGAAGAAAGGCGAATGCGAGCCGATCCCCGGCAAGACCATGCCATCGCTGATCGAGGTCCACCGTAACTACCCCGAGACCTATGAGCGCTTCAGCTCGATCGGCCCGCTGCTGGACGACATCGGCAACGGCGGCAAGGGCATCGCCTGGCAGACGCGCGAGGAAGTCGAGCTGCTCGGCCAGCTCAACTACCGCAAGCAGACCGGCGCCGCGGCCGGCCGGCCCTGCCTGGCCTCGGCGCTGGACGCCGCCGAGATGATCCTCACCCTGGCGCCGGAGACCAACGGCCAGGTGGCGGTCAAGGCCTGGGAAGCGCTGTCGAAGGTCACCGGTCGCGACCACAGCCACCTGGCCAGGCGCAAGGAGGAAGAGAAGATCCGCTTCCGCGACCTGGTGGCGCAACCGCGCAAGATCATCTCCAGCCCCACCTGGTCGGGCCTGGAGGACGAACACGTGAGCTACAACGCCTGCTACACCAACGTCCACGAACTGATCCCCTGGCGCACCCTCACCGGCCGCCAGCAGTTCTACCAGGATCACCCGTGGATGCGCGCCTTCGGCGAGAGCCTGATGGTCTATCGCCCACCGATCGACACCAAGGCCGCCGCCAGCGTGGCCGCGCCGCGCAGCAACGGCAACCCGGAAATCGCCCTGAACTGGCTCACCCCGCACCAGAAGTGGGGCATCCACTCCACCTACAGCGACAACCTGTTGATGCAGACCCTGTCCCGGGGCGGGCCGATCGTCTGGATCAGCGAGGATGACGCGCGCGCCATCGGCGTCGCCGACAACGACTGGATCGAGCTGTACAACGCCAACGGCGCCATCGCCGCCCGTGCCGTGGTCAGCCAGCGGGTACGCCCGGGCATGGCGATGATGTACCACGCCCAGGAACGCATCCTCAACATGCCCGGCTCCGAACTCACCGGCACCCGCGGTGGCATCCACAACTCGGTGACCCGGGTATGCCCCAAGCCGACCCACATGATCGGTGGCTACGCCCAGCTGTCCTACGGTTTCAACTACTACGGCACGGTGGGTTCGAACCGCGACGAGTTCGTCATCGCCCGCAAGATGCGCAACATCGACTGGCTCGACGACGAAGGCAACGACTACCAGCAGGAGGCCGTGAAATGAAGATCCGTTCCCAGGTCGGCATGGTCCTGAACCTCGACAAGTGCATCGGTTGCCACACCTGCTCGGTGACCTGCAAGAACGTCTGGACCAGCCGCGAAGGCATCGAGTACGCCTGGTACAACAACGTCGAGACCAAGCCCGGCATCGGCTACCCCAAGGAGTGGGAGAACCAGAAGAAGTGGAACGGCGGCTGGGTGCGCAACGCCGACGGCTCGATCAACCCACGCATCGGCGGCAAGTGGCGGGTGCTGGCGAACATCTTCGCCAACCCCGACCTGCCGGAGATCGACGACTACTACGAGCCATTCACCTTCGACTACCAGCACCTGCACAGCGCCAAGGAGGGCGATCACCAACCCACCGCGCGGCCGCGCTCGCTGATTTCCGGCCAGCGCATGAAGAAGATCGAATGGGGCCCGAACTGGGAGGAACTGCTGGGCAGCGAGTTCGCCAAGCGGCGCAAGGACGTGAACTTCGACCAGGTCCAGGCCGACATCTACGGCCAGTTCGAAAACACCTTCATGATGTACCTGCCGCGCCTGTGCGAGCACTGCCTGAACCCAGCCTGCGTGGCCGCCTGCCCCAGCGGGGCGATCTACAAGCGCGAGGAGGACGGCATCGTCCTGATCGACCAGGACAAGTGCCGTGGCTGGCGCATGTGCGTCAGCGGCTGTCCGTACAAGAAGATCTACTACAACTGGAAGAGCGGCAAGTCCGAGAAGTGCATCTTCTGCTACCCACGCATCGAGACCGGCCAGCCCACCGTCTGCTCCGAGACCTGCGTGGGGCGCATCCGCTACCTTGGGGTATTGCTGTACGACGCCGACCGCATCGAGGAAGTGGCCGCCTCGCCCGATGACCGCGACCTGTACCATCGCCAGTGCGAGATCTTCCTCGACCCGCACGACCCCGAGGTGATCGCCCAGGCACGTCGCGACGGCGTGCCCGACAGCGTGATCGCCGCCGCCCAGGCCTCGCCGGTGTACAAGCTGGCCATCGACTGGCGCCTGGCCCTGCCGCTGCACCCGGAATACCGCACCCTGCCGATGGTCTGGTACGTGCCGCCGCTGTCGCCGATCCAGTCCGCCGCCGAGGCCGGCCATGTGGCATTCGACGGCATCCTGCCGAAGATCGAGTCGCTGCGTATTCCCGTGCGCTACCTGGCCAACATGCTCACCGCCGGCGAGGAAGCGCCGGTGGTGCTGGCGCTCAAGCGGCTGATGGCCATGCGGGTGTACATGCGCGCCCGGCATGTGGACGGCCGCGACGACGATGCCGTGCTCGCCGAAGTCGGCCTGACCCAGGCCCAGTGCGAGGACATGTACCGCTACCTGGCGATCGCCAACTACGAGGACCGCTTCGTCATCCCCACCGGCCACCGCGAACAGATCCCCGACGTGTTCGCCGAACGCAGCGGTTGCGGCTTCTCCTTCGGCGACGGCTGCAACGGTGGGCGCAACGAGGTGAGCCTGTTCGGCGGGCGCAAGCAGACCACCACGCTGGTCAAGCCGGTGCAGACGTTCGACCCGGTGGAGGACAGCCGCCATGGGTGACTATCACGCCAGCCAGGCGCCACAGGTGGGCCTGCTCAGCCTGCGCGTGCTGGCACGGCTGCTCGACTACCCCAGCCGCGAACTGCAGGCCGCCAGTACCGAGGCGATCGCCATCCTCGATGCCGAGCAGCGCCTGCCCGCACCGCTGCGCGCCCAGCTGGCGCAGTGGTGCCAGGCACTGGCCCAGGGCGACTTGCTGGACCTGGAGGAAGCCTACGTCGAGCTGTTCGACCGTGGTCGCGCCACCTCGCTGCTGCTGTTCGAGCACGTGCACGGCGAGTCCCGCGATCGAGGCCAGGCCATGGTCGACCTGCTGGCCGAGTACGAGGCCGCAGGGTTCACCCTCGACGCCCGGGAGCTGCCAGACCACCTGCCGTTGTTCCTCGAGTACCTCTCCACCCGGCCCCACGACGAAATCGGCCAGTGGCTGGGCGAGATCCAACCGATCCTCGCCATGCTCGGCGCACGCCTGGAAGAGCGCGGCAGCCGCTACGCCCTGGTGCCTCGCGCCCTGCTCGCGTTGATCGGCGCCAGCGACAGCATCGATGCCCAACGCCCGGCTGCCAGCGTCGAGCCACCGGACAACACGCCCCAGGCGCTGGACGCGGTGTGGGAAGAAGAAGCGGTGCGCTTCGAGGCCCAGTCCGACCAGGACTGCAGCCTGCAGTCCGCCACAGGCCGGCGCCTGGCCGAGCGCAAGCACGAGGCGATCCCCCAGGTCATCCAGGTCATGCCGTCCGCCGCCGCGGACCGGCGCTGAAAAGGAGGTGCATCATGCATGAGGGCTACCTGCTCCACCTGATCTACGGCTTCTACCCCTACCTGGCCGGTACCGTGTTCTTGCTCGGCAGCCTGCTGCGCTACGACCATGGCCAGTACACGTGGAAGACCGGTTCCAGCCAGATGCTTTCGAGCAAGCACATGCGCCTGGCCAGCAACCTGTTCCACATCGGCATCCTGGCGATCTTCTTCGGCCACCTGGTCGGCCTGCTGACGCCGCACTGGGTCTACGCGCCCTTCCTCTCCGCCGGGCACAAGCAACTGATGGCCATCGTCTTCGGCGGCATCGCCGGGGTGCTGTGCGTCATCGGCGGCGCCATGCTGCTCTGGCGTCGGTTGTTCAACCCGCGGGTACGCGCCTCCTCCAGCCTGATGGACAACCTGATCATCGCCCTGCTCCTGCTGCAGGCGATCCTGGGCCTGGTGACCATCGTCTTCTCCCTGCACCACCTGGATGGCGGCATGATGGTGGCGTTGGCCAACTGGGCCCAGGCGATCGTCTTCCTGCGCGGCGACGCGGCAAGCTTCCTGGTCGGCACGCCGCTGATCTTCAAGCTGCACATCTTCCTCGGCCTGACCATCATCCTGCTATTCCCCTTCACCCGCCTGGTGCACGTGTGGAGCATTCCGCTGGGCTATTTCGGGCGCAGCTACCAGATCGTCCGCCGACGCGGCTGAGGAGCAACAAGCATGGAGATGATCGCCGTCGAGAACCTGCCGGACAGCCCGACGCCGGTGATCCGGGTGGGCGACACACGGCTCAGCGAGGCCGATATCGCCCGGGAAACCCCCTTCCACCCCGCGCCATCGCTGGCCGAGGCGCAGCGCTGCGCGGCACGGGCTCTGGTGGTGCGCGAGCTGCTGGCCCAGCGCGCGGCCATGCTTGGCCTGGCGCCGGGCGACGAGGCCGTGGCCAGCTTGCTGGAGCGTGAGCTGCAGGTGCCGCAGGCCGACGAGGACGCTTGCCGGCGCTACTTCGACAGCCACCGCGAGCGCTTCTGCGCACCGGCGCGGCTGCGGGTGCGGCACATCCTGTTGCCCGCGGCGCCGGAGGATGCACGGGCGCGCGATGGGCAGTACCGGCTCGCCGAACGGTTGCTGGGGGAGCTGGTGCAACATCCCGAGCGCTTCACGGAACTGGCGCTGCGGCATTCCGCCTGCCCGTCCAGGGACCAGGGTGGCGAGCTTGGCTGGCTGACCGCCGGGCAGACCGTCGCCGAGCTGGACCAGGCGCTGCTGCGCCTGCCGCCGGGCCTGCACGACCGGCCGCTGGCCTCGCGCTATGGCTGGCACCTGGTGTGCATCGACGAGCGTGTCGAGCGCCGCCCCCTGCCCTATGCCCAGGTCGCCGAGCGGGTGCGCCACAGCCTGCGCGAAGCGTCCACCCGGCATGCCCTGCGCCAGTACCTCCTGGCACTGGAGAGTGAGTTCGGGGTCGAGGGGTTCAGCCTGGAGGAGGACGGTGGGTAGCTGTCCATTCGGCCCCAGGATTACCAGGCAGCGCTTATCGACCGGCCAGCCGCCGTCTCAGCGCTCGGCCCCATGCTGGATGACGATCGAATCGGTCCCCAGGCGCCCCATGACATCGGCCTTGCGGGCCTCGGCCTCGGCCTTGGTGGGGAACGGCCCCATCAGCACCACCGGCTTGCCGTCGCGGTACTCCACCGAGGACGGGATCCCCTTCTCGATCAGGCGCGCCGTCATGTCGCTCAGGGCCCCCATGTTCGGGCCCTGGATCACTTCCACATCCCAGCCTTGGGGCGCCGGCTGGTCGGCCAGGGCATCGGCGCGACGCTGCAGGTCGGCGCCACCGCAGATTTCACGGATGCGCAGGTTGTTGCCGGTTTCATCGACGAGCACCTCGTACTGGCCATCGTGCTTGATCGCCACGTAGCTGCGGTACGGCTCGTACTGGCCGGCATCGTCCTTGCCACGGACCTGGCCGCAGATGGAGCCCTGGGTGTCGATCCGCACGTTGGCGAACTTGGCCGTCTTGGGGTTGTGCAGGTGTTCGGCCACCTGCTTGTGCACGCCCTCGACCTCGTTCTCACAGCCGGCCAGGGCCAGCACTGCCATTACCACTGCCAGTTTGCGCACGCGTCTACCTCCTGATTCGAAGGGGCGGATTCTAGCATGATGCAAGCAGCAGATCGCTGGGACGTAGCCACCCGCCAGCGTTGCCGGGATCAGATCTCACAGCGGACCTCCCGCGAAGGCGGGTGGCCGAAGAAGGCGCTGTAGCATCGGCTGAAATGGCTGCTCGACACGAAACCGCAAGCGAGCGCGACATCCACCACCGACAGGCCGGAGTTCTGCAGCAGGCGACGGGCCTCGGCCGGTACCGGCCCGGGGCGCGCGCAGGCAGCCACATTCGCTACACCGCGTCTACTTGCAGCTTGAAGCTTGCTGCTCGCCGCTGAAAAAAACCGCCCCCCTAGTCCCGCAGAAAGCGCTCCTCGAACGGATAGTGGGTCAACAGCTCATACCCGTTCTCCGTCACCAGCAGCTGGTTCTCCAGTTTGATCCCGTCACGCCCCCCGACCTCCCCCACATAAGCCTCCACGCAAAGCGCCATGCCAGCCTGCAGCTCGCCTTCATAGCCATGGGACTGCAAATCCTCCGGGTAGCGGATGCTGGGGTATTCGTCGCACAGCCCCACCCCGTGGAACATCACGCCATAGCGCTGGGCGCGGCAGCTCTCGGGCAGGCGGTGGCCCTTGGCGGTCAGCTCGGTGAAGCGCACACCGGGCCTGACCAGCTCGATGTTGGTGGTGATGTGCTCATGGGCAATGCGGTACAGGCGCTTCTGCTCCGCGGTCGGCTCCCCGCCACCACAGATCCAGCTGCGCGACATGTCCACGCAGAAGCCGTAGACCCCGATCAAGTCGGTGTCGAATGACAACAGGTCGCCATCACTCAGGACCCTCGGGCCGGACTCCTGGTACCACGGGTTGGTGCGAGGACCGGAACTGAGGATGCGCGTCTCGATCCACTCGCCGCCACGGCGGATGTTGCCAGCGTGCAGTACCGCCCAGACGTCGTTCTCGGTCATTCCGGCACGCATGGCCTGGTGCATCTCGGCCACCGCCGCTTCGCAGGAGGCGACGGCGCAGCGCATGGCGAGGATCTCGTCCGGCCCCTTGACCATGCGGGCGAACTCGGTCACCTCCTGGCCGTTGTGCACCTCCACGCCCAGGGCATCGAGGGCGCGCAACCCGGCCACCTCGATGCGGTCGACCGCCAGGCGGCGGTTGTTGCCTGCATGGGTGCGTAACAGCTCATCCACCTGCGCGCAGAAATGGCGCGCATGCTCGTCGGTACGGTCACCGGACTCGAAGTAGAAGAACGACGCCCCGCTACGCAGCTCACTGATCAGCGGCAAGTGCGCAGACAGGTGGTCGCAACCGTGAAAGTCCCACAGCACCACATGGCCACTGGCGGCGACGAAACAGGCACGAGCCGGGTTGTGGGTGGTCCACAGCTGCATGTTGGTGGTGTCGGTGGCGTAGCGGATGTTCAGCGGGTCGAACAGCAAGATACCGCCCAGGTCACGGGCTACCAGCTGTTCGCAGATGCGCCGCAGGCGGTACTCGCGCATGCTCGGCAGGTGCGGCGCCTGCAGCCCGAGGCGCTGCCACTCGGCAAAGGCCAGGGGCGTCGGGCCGATCTCGACGCGGTCGTTGTCGTCGACCGAGCCGTCTGCCTTGAGCGCAGCGGCGCGTTGCCGGGAGGGGTCGATACGTCGGGCATGGCTGGGGATCGAGAATGGCGATGTCATCACGGCGTTCCTGTGTTGTTGTTCTTGAATACCGATCACGGCAGAGGGCCGGTGAAGGCCCCTGCCCCACCGGCCACCCCACCCAAATGCCTCTTGCGTGACTCAGGCGATCCGCGCCGAGGCCTCGCCCAGACGGCGGATCATCAGCTCGCAATACCAGTCGACGAACTGGCACACGCCATTTTCCACCAGGCCCGAATACGGCCCTGGCGCGTAGGCCGGCGAGGTCACGCCGACCTGGGTGCCCTCCACCAGGCGGCGGTCCTGGTCGTTGGTCGCCATCCACACCTTGGTCAGGCGCTCGAGGTCGTAGTCCACGCCTTCCTGGGCATCCTTGGGAACCAGCCACTTGGTGGTCACCACGGTCTCCCCCGGCCCCATCGGCAGCACACGGAAACTCAAGGCGTGGTCGCCAAGGAAGTGGTTCCAGGTCGAGGGGTAGTTGAAATAGAGCAAGGCACCGATATTGCCCACGCCGCTGCGGTCCAGGCGACGGGACACCGCTGGCTTGCCGTCCATGGTGTAGCTGCTGGCGCCATTGTTGAGCGGGATGCGGGTCATGCGGTACTGGCCGCCTGGGTCCATGACCAGCCGGCTGGCCAGGCCACCGGCCTCGCAGGTGTTCCAGTGGGTGGCCAGCTCCGGGTCTTCCTCGCCGCCGATCCCCTGCACCGAGACGTTCTCGACGAAGGAGTTGAGCAGCTCCGGGTGCGTGCCGTCGCAGTGGTAGCACTCGCGGTTGTTCTCGAAGACCAGCTTCCAGTTGCCCTGCTCGACCAGGTTGGACTCGAAGGCGACCTTGCAGTCTTCCAGGTAATGGGGGCCGATGAACGGCGAGACCGCGCTGCGGAACTTCTCGAAGTCCGGCGCCACCTTGGCTACGCAAACGTAGATGTAGCTGTGGACCACCTCGCAGTGGGCGGGCAGCAGGCCGTGGTCGGCGGTATTGAAGTCCGGGCCCATGTTACCGGCGAACAGCAAGCGACCATCCAGTTCGAAGGTCCACTTGTGATAAGGGCAGACCAGCTTGGCCACCTTGCCCTTGGCCTCGGTGCAGACCTTGGAGCCGCGATGACGGCAGGCATTGTGGAAGGCACGGACCTGGCCATCGCCACCGCGCACCACGGCTACCGGATAGTCGCCAATCTGCAACGTTATATATTGGCCGGGCTTTTCGATCTCGAACGTATGCCCGGCGAAGATCCATTCGCGGTGCCAGATCTGTTCGAGGTCCTGGCGATAGACTTCCGGGTCCCTGTACGCGATACCCGGCAGCCCATGCTGCGGCTTGCGTTGTTTTATCAGGTCCAATACATCGGTACTTTTGTACATTATTATGGATGCTCCCAAGTAAGTGCAGGAGGGCCGCGGCATGCCGTATGCGTCAGGGCTCATCAGCCCGATACAACCTGTACGATTAAGTCCTCAATGTTTCAATCGACTCGGATAGTCTGCCGATTGAAATAATCGAGCGGTCATCGCTGCTGCTTGACAAACAGTCTAGGGCGAGGTTCTCAGTCTCAAGAATCGACTTTTTATACGGTCTATTGATTACCTGATGTTATGGTCAAGCCACACCGAACCCGATCACACATTGATGAAGATGCCGTCCCTGCGCGCCGTCAAGGCCTTCGTCGCGGCGGCCCGCTACCAGAACTTCACCCGCGCGGCGCAAGCACTGTGCCCCACCCAGGCGCGGCCATCAGCAAGCAACGGGTGACGCCGTGCTGCTCGCCGGCCTTCGCCAACTTCTGGCTCAGCACCAGGTTGCCCGCCTTTTTCGACACCTATCCAGAAATAGACCTGAACCATCGCGTTCGAGTGGTCATCCCCCGAAGACCTGGATGGATAACCTCAGATCATCAGATGCTCCGTGTAAATGTCGCTGTATTCCACTCTTGCGCAACACTAACCTTCACCTTGATGCTGTGCAGCGCTTCGAGGTGAAGGTGGCCTGAATGTGGGAGGTCTGAATAAATGAATAATTCATTCGTCCATCCGGATATCAATCGCCCTGCAAAAGTTCTCTTTCAGCGGACGCCGTGAAAACATTCATGTTGCGTGAAGAACAACGTCATACCGACTGATTTTTCACTCACAAAAGAAGCGCGCCCCAAAAATATACAGCCAAAACAAGAAGAGGTTATTCCATATGTCCGCATTCCCGTTTTCCGGTATCAACCTGGCCATCACTACGCCCTTCGATACCCAAGGCAATATCGACTATGCCCGCTTCGAAACCCTGATCGAGGGTTATATCGCCGCTGGCGTGCATGGCTTCGTGCTCAGTTCCGGCACTGGCATGCACGTCTACCTGAGCAAGGAAGAATCCAAGGAGTTGGTCGCCTTCGGCGCCAAGGCCATCGCTGGCCGTGCCCGGGTGATCGCCCAGACCTCCGCGCTGCTGGTCGAGGACGTGCTGGAACGCACCCGGCATGCCGCCGATTGCGGGGCCGACGGGGTCATGGTGCTGCCGCCGTTCTTCGAAGGCCCGACCGACGACCAGGGCATCGTCGACTTCTACACCACGGTCTGCCAGGCGGGCCTGCCGGTCATCGGCTACAACGTGCCCCAGGCCGTAGGCGTGGAAGTGACTCCGGCATTGTTTGGCAAGCTCAGCGAAATCCCCAACTTCGTGTCGGTCAAGGACAGCAGCGGCGACCTCGCTGCCCAGGCCTCGCTGATCCGCACGGACCTGCCCACCATGAACGGCGCCGATCCGCTGGCGCCCTATGCCCTGTATGCTGGCGCCGCGGGCCTGATCTGGGGCGGCGCCAACATGGCGCCACGCACCTGCGTCGCCTTCGTCAATGCGGCCATGGAGCGCCAGTGGGAGCGTGCCCGCGAGATCTGGCGCGAACTGGAGCCGGTCATGTCGTTGATCTGGCAAGGCGACTACGTGCAGTCGGTCTACGCAGGCGCGCAACTGAGTGGCTATGGCGCCGGCAACCCACGCCGCCCGCTGGCTCGTCTGTCGGCGGAAAAGCTCGAGGTGCTCAAGGCCGCCCTGGACCCGCTGGCCTCGCGCGAAGCCGGCCTGGCCTGACACCTCGACATGTACGTGGCCAAGAAGTTTCCCAAGCACGCCAGCCTGTCCGGCTGGGTGGGCCTACTGCCACCGCGCACGCCCAGGCCGTCCCTCGACAGCGCCGTCACGGCCGACGTCGCCATCAATGACGCCCGGGCGTGCTCAGAAGCACAACCTGAGCATGTCCGCCAAGCGTCGGTCATCCGCGCTGCGTGACCGGCAGCAGGCCTTCAGCGCTTGCTGCAGGCAGCGCACGAAACAGCGCGCGGCCGGGTCCAGCACCTGGTCGCGCAGCTGAATCACGCTGATATCCCCCTCCTCCAACGGCTCGTCCAGCGCCAGGGCGCGTGCCTTGTCGCGCAGTGGCTCGCACAGCAGCATCGGCGCGGGCGAATAGCCGAGCATGCCGGCATCGATGATCAGGCTGCTGAGCATGGCGCTGGACTGGGCGCAGACGATGCGCCCCGGCTCGAGGTCCAGGCCATGGCGGCCGAACAACTGCTGCATCAGCGAGTGCTGGCCTGTCTGGGTGAAGTTCATGACCCAGTCGTGCTCCAGCAACTGGCCGAGCGAGCGCGCCTCCTGCAACGGGTGGCCGATGCGTGCCAGCACCTGCATGGGGTAGTGCGCCAACACCTGGTGGCTGAACTCCTGGGCCGGCAGCCCCCCGGCCGGGCCCAGGGCGAACTGCATCTGGCCGCTGCGCAACAGCGACAGGCTGACCGCCTGCAGGCCTTCGTAGAGCTCCAGTTGCACCGCCGGCATCGCCTGGCGAAAGGCTTGCAGTGCCGCGCCCAGCAGGGTCTGCCCGAACCAGGGCGTGATCCCCACGCACAAGCGGCTCGGCGTTTCCCCCCGCAGACTGGCCAGGTCGCGCTGGGCCTTTTCCAACTGGCTGGCGATCTGCCGGGCATGCGGCAGCAGGGTCAGGCCCGCCGTGGTCAGGCGCGCGCCGCCGGCATGCCGGGCCAGTAACGCCAGCCCCTGCTCTTGCTCCAATTCACGCAAGGCACGGGTGATCGCCGCCTGGGACAACGCCAGGGCCCGGGCGGCGGAACGGATGCCACCGTGGTCGGCCACGGCGATCAGGGCCTGTAGCTGGTGCAGCTTCACGAAGAGTCTCCTGCCTGAACACCAAGGGTCGTCATGACAACATTTTTGCGGCTTATGCCCGGCCGGCGGGGGCGCTAGGTTAAAGCACGAGGCCAGGGCCGCCAACGGGCCCTGCAGTGTCGCCTCGCTGACCAGGAAAGAACAATATGCATAACACCTGCATCGCCCCCGGCATCGCCGCCATCACCCCGGCCATGGTCGAGCTGCGCCGGGCCATCCACCGCCAGCCCGAACTGGGCTTCGAAGAGTTCGCCACCCGTGCGCGGGTGATCGACCACCTGCAGCAGTGGGGCTACGAGGTCCACCAGGGCCTGGCCGGCACCGCCGTGGTCGGCACCCTGCGCAATGGCGCAGGCCTCACGCTGGGCCTGCGCGCCGAGCTCGATGCCCTGCCGATCGACGAACAGAGCGGCCGACCCTGGGCCAGCACGGTACCGGGCAAGATGCACGCCTGCGGCCATGACGGGCACACCGCCATGCTCCTGGCGGCAGCTTGCGAACTGGCCCGCGAGCGCCACTGGCGCGGCACCCTGCACCTGTTCTTCCAGCCCGCCGAGGAAGGCCACGGCGGCTCCGGCGCCAAGCGCATGCTCGACGAAGGCGTGTTCGAACGCTTCCCCTGCGACGCCCTGTTCGCCCTGCACAACTCCCCCGGCATGCCGGTCGGCCAGTTCGGCGTGCTCGCCGGGCCGCGCATGGCCTCTACCGACAGCGTGACCATCGTCATCCACGGCCAGGGCGGCCACGGCGCGATGCCCGACAAGACAGTCGACCCGGTGGTGGTCGGCGCTTCGCTGGTCCTGGCGTTGCAGACCATCGTGTCGCGCAACGTGCCGCCGAGCGAGACCGCGATCATCACCGTGGGCGCCTTGCTCGCCGGCGATGCCGCCAACGTCATTCCCGACCGGGCCGAACTGCGCCTGAGCGTGCGCACGCTCGACCCCGAGGTCCGCCACCTGCTGCGCCAGCGGATCGCCACCCTCGCCGAGCTGCACGCCCAGGGCTATGGCGCCACGGCCGACGTGAGCTTCGGCGAAGGCTACCCGGTGCTGGTCAACGACCCAGAGGCCAGCCAACTGGCCGAACAGGTGATACGCGACTGGCTCGGCGACGAGGGCCTGGCGCCACGGCAGCAGCCGATCTGCGCCAGCGACGACTTCGCCTTCTGGCTGGAGCAGGTCCCCGGTTGCTACCTGCTGATCGGCAATGGCCACGGCAGCGGCACCTGCGAGGTCCACAACCCTGGCTACGACTTCAACGACCTGGCACTGCCCCTGGGCGCCACCTTCTGGGTGCGGCTGGCGCAACGTTTCCTGGCCTGACGGCCATCGCAAGAGAGCACAGACGATGACAACAAAAACAACAGACTTCGCCATCGACACCCACAGCCGGCCACCCAGCAAGCGCCGGGCGATCGCCGCGATCTGCGTGGGCAATGCCCTGGAGTTCTACGATTTTCTGGTCTACAGCCTGCTGGCCACGCTCATGGCACGGCTGTTCTTTCCCTTCAGCGACCATCCGTTGATTCCGCTGATGCTGTCGCTGGCGGTGTTCGGCACCGGCTTCGTCATGCGCCCCCTGGGCGGCTTGGTAATCGGCCTGTACGCCGACCGTGCCGGGCGCAAGGCGGCCATGCGCCTGACCCTGTGGCTGATGGCGATCGGCTCGCTGCTGTTCACCGTCGCGCCCACCTATGCCCAGGCCGGCCTGCTCGGCCCAGCGGTGGTGATCGTCGCGCGGCTCTTGCAGGGCTTCGCAGTGGGCGGGCAGATCGGCACCTCGACCACCATGCTCATGGAGTATGCCGACAAGCATTCGCGCGGCTACTACTGCAGCTGGCAGACCTTCAGCCAGAGCCTGGGCATCTGCCTGGGCGGGCTGATGGTCACCCTATTGAGCACCCTGCTCAGCCCCGAGGCCATGGACAGCTGGGGCTGGCGCCTGATCTTCGCCCTGGGCATCCTGGCCATCCCGGTCAGCGAGTACATCCGCCATCGCCTGGAAGAAACCCAGGCCCACCGCCAGATCGTGCGCAGCGGCGCGGCGGTGTCCCAGGGCAGGCAACTGGCCGTGCTGCTGCAGCACCCACGGCAGATGCTGGCGGGCGTGCTGCTGGTGATCGGCGCCACCGTGCCGATCTACACCATCCAGTTCTACCTGGCCAACCATGCCATCGGCGTACTCGGCATGCCCCTGGCCAGCGGCACCTGGGCGGCGATCGTCGCCTGCCTGCCGCCCCTGCTGCTCTCGGCCCATGCCGGTCGACTGAGCGACCGCATCGGCCGGCGCAAGGCGATCTTCTGGCCCTTGCCGATCCTGCTGCTGGCGATCTACCCGGCCTTCCTGCTGCTCAACCAGCACCCCAACCTGGGCGTGCTGCTCGGCGTGGTGACCCTGCTGAGCATCCCGCTGACCTACACCATCGTGCCCAACCTGGCGATCCTGCCGGAGCTGTTTCCCACCCACATCCGTGCCAGCGGCATGTCTTTGGCCTATTGCATCGGCGTGGCCCTGTTCGGCGGTTTCGCCCAGTTCTTCGCCGCTGGCCTGGTCAGCCTCACCGGCAACAGCAATGCACCGGCGTTCTACATCATCGCGGCGATCCTGCTGTCGCTGGTGGGCCTGAAGCTGGTGCCGGAAACCGCTGGCAAGGACCTCGACTGACCCCTCGGCTCACGGACGAGCCCTCCCCTTCACTGCCCTGGGCCTCCCGCCTACGGCACCCGGATGCGCCGAAAACAAGAACAACAGGTGAAACCTCATGCTCCATCGCCCTGCCACGCTGCTCTGCAGTGCCCTGCTGGCCTCCGATGTGCTGGCCGCTCCCCACGGCCTTGTCGAAGACAGCCAACTGGAGTTGCGCAACCGCAACTTCTACTTCAACCGCGACCTGCGCAACGGCGCCAGCAACGGCCAGGGCGACAATGCCGCCCGGCCTGCGGGCGAACGCAAGGGTTACCGCGAGGAATGGGCCCATGGCCTGATGCTTGGCCTCGACTCCGGGTTCACCCAGGGCACCCTGGGCCTGGGGCTCGATGCCCATGCCCACCTCGGCCTCAAGCTCGACAGCGGCGCGGGGCGCACCGGCACCCTGCTGCTGCCGGTGCGCCATGACCGCCAGCGCGACGCCGAAGTGGCGGACGACTACAGCCATGCCGGTGCCGCGCTCAAGGCGCGCTGGCGCGGCAACGAACTGAAATGGGGCGAAATGCGCACCTCGACGCCGGTGTTCACCACCGCCGACAGCCGCCTGCTACCCGAACTGGCCACCGGCCTGTACCTGCGCAACGACACCCTGCCCGGCCTGCTGGTCGAGGCAGGCCACTTCACCGCCTACCACGGCTTCGCCTCCAGCAATGACGACGATAGCCTGCGCACCCGCTATTCCGACGTGGCGGTACGCAGCCTGGATTTTCTCGGGGCCAGCTATTCGTTCAGCGATACCCTGCGCGCGAAACTGTTCCATGCCCGCGCCGAGGACAACTGGCTGCAGTACTACCTGAACCTCAACCAGGACCTGCCGTTCACGCCGTCCAGCGGCCTGAACCTCGATCTGCAGCTGTACCGCAGCGACGCCACCGGGCGGGAACTGTCCGGCCCCGTCGCCAACACCAGCTGGAGCCTGGCCGGAGCCTGGCGCCACGGTCCGCACCGCATCACCCTGGCCTACCAGCAGATCGACGGCGATACACCGTTCGACTATGTCGGTGGCCTGTCCATCGACCTGGCCAACTCGGTGCAGCTATCGGACTTCAACGCCCCCGGCATGAAATCCCGCCAGGCACGCTACGACCTCAACCTGGCCGGCTATGGCGTCCCTGGCCTGAGCTTCATGACCCGCTACGTCACCGGCTCCGGCGCCAGCGACCGGCACTGGCGCCCCGGCCAGCGCTATGCGGGCGGGGCATTGTCCACCTATGGCCAGTATGACGGCGCGAAATGGCACGAACTGGACATGGAGGTGCGCTACGTGGTGCAGGCAGGACCGGCCCGCGACCTCTCCCTGCGCACCCGCGTGGCCAGCTACCGTGGCAACCGACAGGCCCAGGCCGACCTGCCGGACATCAATGAAGTGCGGCTGATCGTCGAATATCCGCTGAGCCTGTAGAACGGGCGGTGCCAACTCTTTGGAGAAAAACGAAAACACCCAGGATATGCACTACGCTAAAGCAGCGCGGATACTTGCGCAGCGCAGGTGTCGGCCAGTTCTCAGACGACGTCAATACCGGAGATTTTCATGGGCGGTTACTACGAATTGAAACGCAGCGGCGATCAGTACATGTTCAACCTGAAAGCCGGGAACAACGAAATCATTCTCACCAGCGAACGCTATACCACCAAAGCCAGCGCACAGGACGGCATCGCTTCGGTCCGCCAGAATTCGTCGAACGATGCCAGGTATCAACGCAAGACGGCAGCCGACGGTTCGCCCTATTTCACCTTGACCGCGGCAAACGGCCAGGTCATCGGGCGCAGTGAAATGTACTCCAGCACGTCGGCCCGGGATAACGGCATCGCCTCCGTCAAAACCAACGGGGCCACGACCACGGTGAAGGACAACACCTGACCGCTCCGCCGGGCAGCCCTACAGCGCTGCCCGGCAATCGGCACTGTTGCTGCAGAAAACATCATTGCCTCCAGGCAGGCGCAAGCACGACACCCTTGCGGTGAGCATCGAGGAGCACAGGTTCACAGAAGCGCCACAGTTGCTCGAGAACGGAGCTCACCAGGCCGGCGAGTTGCAGGGGGCCAATGACACTGTCCTCGGGCACGGAGCGTTCGAGGACAAGATGCAACATCTGCCGCCGCATTTCGGTGGGCGGATGGGTGGTAGACAGCGGTATGTCGGCCTCGCCCGTCCTGATGACACTGACTGCCCGCTCGACGATTTCGATGCAACCGAAGAAAAACTCAGCGCCCCAGAAACTCAATGAAAGATCGAACCCTCTTTTCCCCATGACGGCGAGCATGAATTCGAGCCCACGGACATCCGCCTCGAACTCTTCGTTCCAGTTCGTGGTTATTTCGTCGATATCTTCACCGGCGATGACGGCCCGCTTCGTCTCATCGACATTCAAGTGCCCGCTGACCAGATGCCCGTACTCATGCCCCAGGACGAACAACTCGAGGGCATCGCGCAATGCGCTGGCAATCCCATCGTAATTGGGCTCTGGCAAGTAAGACGTGGCCAGGTGCGGGTGCCCGCCCACGATGTACGCCAGCAGCACCTCCAGGAACTTCTCGGGAAGTTCCGGCCTGGCTGCCAGTTCCTGTTGCCAGTCTGCCGGGTCGACAGAAAACATCAGGCGCCCCTCGCTGTCGCCTTTGAACGGGAATGTTCTGGAAACCGCCTTGGCCGCGAGGTTGGCGAAACCAAAGAGCCCGTCTTCGATGAGGATGATGACGTGGTCGAGCCCGGGTGCCTTGAGCGCCATGCCATTGACTCGCCCTGTGGGGAGCGTTCCGAACAGGGGCGCAGGATCCAGCTTCATGTTCTGCCCGCTCAGCACCTCCTCTATTTCCTTGGTCATCCTGACCAAGAGCGAATACCACGCGGGGTCCTGATAGGTGCTGATCGCGGTGTCGGGGCCACCGCGCAGTTCTTGCAGCGCCATTTCCCGGAACACCTCGAACGGCGTTCCTCGATGGCGAACCTGGGACTCGTAGTACCTGCGGATGAATGCTTCCTGGAATTCGAGGTAGTCGGCTGTCGCCCAGTCTGGCTCGATGCCCAGGTGTTCATACGTATGCCGCTGGAGTTGTTCGAGATAAGCAAGTGCCTCTTGCGTGTCGGTCGTCATGTCTGCACCTGCGATCGAATGGCATTCATTTCTTCCTTATCGTGAACTCCAGCCCCGTGCTGCCCTTGAGCGAGCCCTTTGCCAGGGAGACGACTGAAACTTCGCCTGACGCATCGAAGGCCAGGCTGAATGAAATCTCGGTAACCACATGCGTTGCGCTTTCGTCCGTGACCTCGGACAGCAGTTCGAAAATACCCTGCAGCGTCCCGTCGATGCTTTTCTTGAGCACGTCACTGCCAAGTTCCACGACCCGCTGACCCAGCGCATCGAACCCGGGCACAGGTAAGGCGCTCTTCGTTCTGGGCGGCTCTTCATTAACCAATAATCGAATTTTCCTGGCCATGCGAATCACTCTTGTTGGGTGAGAACTGCTCTGGCATTCCTGGCGAACGATGCTCGGTTCAGTGTAGCTGTCTCGATGGGCTTGTGTGCTGTGAGGGCCTAGGGCCGCTGCGCGCCCCAGTATGGGCGACACATCCAACTGTGCAGACAGCACCGCACTACGTAGTACTACGTAGTCTTCCCGCGTATTACTGCGAATTTTCTCCCAAGCCCAGTGCGCGGACAGTGTGCAGCGCCCTACCCGGGCCCAAACAACAACAAAGACCGCCGCAGGTAACCCACCCGTGGCAGGAGAAAACTCGATGACCAATCTGGCTACCCGAATTGCCTGGTTCGCCGTTGCCCTGCTTGGCGCATTCGCGCTCGGCACCCTGGCCTTGCGCAGGGGCGAAGCCATCAATGCCTTGTGGATCGTAACCGCCGCCGTGGCCATCTACCTGGTCGCCTACCGCTACTACAGCCTGTTCATCGCCACCAAGGTGATGCAGCTCGACCCTACACGTGCAACCCCCGCCGTACTCAACAACGATGGCCTGGACTACGTCCCGACCAACAAGCACATCCTCTTCGGCCACCACTTCGCCGCCATCGCCGGCGCCGGCCCCCTGGTCGGCCCGGTGCTCGCCGCGCAGATGGGCTACCTGCCTGGCACGCTCTGGCTGATCGCCGGCGTGGTGCTGGCTGGTGCCGTGCAGGACTTCATGGTCCTGTTCCTGTCCACCCGCCGCAACGGCCGTTCGCTGGGCGACATGGTCCGCGAGGAAATGGGCCGGATTCCGGGCACCATCGCAACGAGGCGGCGTTCCTCTACCAGCTGTTCGTCCGTGCCTACGGCACCAATAACTTCCCCGACTGCTCGAACATGTGCCACGAGGCCAGTGGCGTGGGCATGAACAGCACCCTCGGGGTCGGCAAGGGCACCGTGGTGTTCCATGACCTGGAACTGGCTGACGCGATCTTCGTGATCGGCCAGAACCCCGGCACCAATCATCCACGCATGCTCGAACCGCTGCGCGAGGCGGTCAAGCGAGGTGCCCAGGTGGTGTGCTTCAACCCACTCAAGGAGCGCGGCCTGGAGCGCTTCCAGCACCCGCAGCACCCGTTCGAGATGCTCAGCAACGGCGCCGAGCCGACCAACACCGCCTACTTCCGTCCGGCCCTGGGCGGCGACATGGCGGTGATGCGCGGTATCGCCAAGTACCTCCTGCAGTGGGAGCGCGAGGCCCAGGCCA
>NZ_JBDLLR010000001.1:3513394-4288414 GCF_046365545.1 Pseudomonas sp. HLMP
GAACGGCGCCGGTGGAAGAGATGCGGTTTGAAGAAGGAACGTTGTTGGTGATCGAGGTGAAGACGACGCTGGGGAAAAGCAAGACGCCTGGGTTTCTGAAGACCCAAGCGGTCGGAGGTGCTGAAAATTTGCAACGAATTCAGGAGCTGATCAAAAAAGATAAAGGCGCATGGCAGTTAGACAAACTGCAAGACTACGACCCCGATTTTTTGGAAAAAGTACAGGCTATTGCAGCGTCCACAAGATCGGGAAAATCCCAATACGTCCACGCACAGGTTTTTTTCGACACAAAGGGGAACCCCAGCAGGCTAACCACCCCACCCAACGGCATACAGATAAATCTCTGGAACTAACCATGATGAGAAACCGCTTGCAACGCAGTCTACGATCTTTAGATGACTGGGCTACTGACAAACACCTTTACCAGCCTATTAGACTTGACAACTATATTGCAGACACCTCCGACTTGGGATTGGCTTGCGATGACTTATTCAGACTGGGACTTATTGAAATTAAGAAAGGTCTTTTACAGGCTCCTAAAGGCATGACATCACTGGCCCAGAAAAACATAACAACCGGAACAATCCGAATGGTTGTTAGCGATGCCACTCTAATTGAGCTACTTAAAAACACCAAGCAACCAGACACTGACTCCCTTGATGGTATAACCCATCTCATGCTATGTGCCGTTGCAACCGGACAGCATCAATTTATAGAGCCTTTTCATAGCACTGTTTTCAAAGGGCTGAATAACGGCTACGGGGTTCGCGACGGTCACAACTTACCCCTCGGCACCACCCTGCGCTACGCCGCCTTCGGCCTGGCCATCATCGGCGACTGGCTCGGCAAACCGCTCGACCTCGACAAACATGCCCTACCCCGCGACCCCGCCTGGGGCCAACTGGTCGCCCACTGGCGCGAGCCCGATCCCGAGAAACTGCTTCCCGTTCTACTCGCCGCCTGCGATACCCATGTCGAGCGCATCGCCCTGACCTCCCGTGAACTCGACTCCGGCAACTTCGAATTCGGCTCCCCCTTCGAAGCGGTCTACCCCGCCGAAATCCTGGCCATCCTCAACCTGCGCCGCTCTTTGGGTCTGGCCAACCCTTTCATCGATCACCCGTTGATGAAAACGCCCTACGCCGCACTGACCTGCCCGCCAGGAACGCGCTTCGAAAAAGATGAGCTGCTCGAACGTTTCCTGTTGGCCGCTCGAAAATACGATCCCGAGGCTGTTCCGGAGGGTCTCTATGAAGCCGTGCTGCAAACGAACACGGCAAGCTGAGTGAGGAATCCGACGACCAATGAAATGCGCCATCACATCGATGGATTGAAGGGGGTGGCGCCGGTGGAAGAGATGCGGTTTGAAGAAGGGACGTTATTGGTAATCGAGGCGAAGACGACGCTGGATAAGAGCAAGACACCTGGTTTCTGAAAAGCCAGGCGGTCGGAGGCGCTGAGAGGTTGCAACGTATCAAAGACTTAATAAGTAAGCAGCACCAAGGATGGAAAGCAGAGACATTAATGCAAGCCGACCTCGCCTTTGCTTCCAAGTTAAAAACAACACATGAAAATTAACCGACAACAGAACCTCATAAATAACACACGCCAATAGACACCCCTGACAGGAAATGTAACCGAAATACAACTCAACAAATGGACTTCACATGATTAAAAAACCACAAGCACGCCTTATAAAAAGCCTGAACACAATCCACTCCTGGGCACTTAGCGAGCTTCCCCAAGACATCAACAACATCACAAACTACGTAGAGCGCGGCGGTTCCGTCGGAATTGCGGCCGACGAATTTTTCATGCTTGGCATGAACCAGATCGGAAAAGCTTTTCAAACACTTTCCAACTCATCCACAACATCAAAAAAGCAGATAGCCGCGGGCACCAGAATATTAGTAGTAGCCAACTCGATACTAATCAAGAGACTCCAAGGCACTCGAAATATAAGCTTTGACGATTTAGATGGCATTACTCACATAATGCTGTGTGCATTAGCCACAGGCCAATTCAGTCTGATCGAGCCCTTCCACCGGGCTGTTTTCGCTGGCCTTGAGAACGGCTACGGCGTTCGTGACGGTCACAACTTACCCCTCGGCACCACCCTACGCTACGCCGCCTTCGGCCTGACCATCATCGGCGACTGGCTCGGCAAACCGCTCGACCTCGACAAACATGCCCTGCCCCGCGACCCCGCCTGGGGCCAACTGGTCGCCCACTGGCGCGAGCCCGATCCCGAGAAGCTGCTTCCCGTTCTACTCGCCGCCTGCGATACCCATGTCGAACGCATCGCCCTGACCTCCCGCGAACTCGACTCCGGCAACTTCGAATTCGGCTCCCCCTTCGAAGCGGTCTACCCCGCCGAAATCCTGGCCATCCTCAACCTGCGTCGCTCTTTGGGGCTAGCCAACCCGTTCATCGATCACCCCTTGATGAAAACGCCCTACGCCGCACTGACCTGCCCGCCAGGAACGCGCTTCGAAAAAGATGAGCTGCTCGAACGTTTCCTGTTGGCCGCTCGAAGGTTCGACCCCAAGGCTGTTCCGCAAGGCCTGCTCGAAGTCATCCTGCAAACAGAACCCTGAGCCATGTCTAGGCCAAAAATCACTTCGGCACCGTGCGGGCTCCACGAAATAAGCATCGGGGTGTATGGCACCGACTTTGTCGGTGATCGCGGGCAAGCCCGCTCCCACAGGGCCCTTCGTCAGCCGTATGTTCTCTGCGCGGCAGTACATCGCATCGATGAAGCCAGGCGACTTCAGCCTGGACCTCACGGCTGCCCAGGCGCCACCAACCGATAGCCCACCCCTGCCTCGGTGACGATGAAGCGGGGCGCGGTCGGGTCATCGCCGAGCTTCTGCCGCACATGCGCCACGACGATCCGCAGGTAGTGGGTATCGTCCACATGAGTCGGCCCCCAGATGTCCTTGAGCAGTTGCTGCTGGGTGATCACCCGCCCGGGATGCGCCGCCAGTTGTGCCAGCAAGGCGTACTCCTTGCGGGTCAGGGGCACCTCGACGCCGTCGAGCATCACTTTGCGGTAGGCGAAATCCACGGTCAGCGGGCCGAAGCTCGCTACCGACTCCACGGCACCGGTTTGCGGGGCGTGACGAAGCAAGGCGCGGATGCGCGCAAGGAACTCCTGGATGCCAAACGGCTTGGTCACATAGTCATTGGCCCCACCGTCCAGGGCATCGACCTTCTGCACCTCGCTGGCCCGCACCGACAGCACCATCACCGGCACCGCACTCCACTCGCGTAGCTCGCGCAAGACCTGCTGGCCGTCCATGTCCGGCAACCCCAGGTCCAGCACCACCAGGTCGGGCCGCGCGAGGGCGGCCTGGGCCAAACCCTCGCCACCGGTGGCGGCTTCGATCACCTTGTAGCCCTGGGACACCAGGCTGATACGCAGGAACTTGCGGATCTGCGGCTCGTCGTCGATGACCAGGAGGGTGGCGGGCTGGCTCATGGGGTTTCGCGTTCAGGCTCAGGTTGAGTGGGCAACGGCAAGCATAGAGTGATGCAGGTGCCCTGGCCATCGATGCCTTCGCCGACCAGGATCCGCCCGCCATGGGCACCGATCATGCCTTGGCAGATGGCCAAGCCCAAGCCGGTGCCTTGCCCTCCCCGGTCACCACGCGCCGCGGTGTAGAACATGTCGAAGATCTTTTCCCGCTCGGCCACCGGAATGCCCGGCCCCTGGTCGCTGACAGCGAAACACAACTGCTCGTCCTGCGTCGTGACCCGCAGCTCCAGGCGCCCCTTGGCCGGCGAGAAGCGCGCGGCATTCTCCAGCACGTTGACCAGCGCCTGCTCGATCAACGCCGCGTGCACGAACAGTAACGGCAGCTCGGCGGGCACCTCGGTGTGCACGCGCAACGGCGCCAGCACCACACGCAGGCGATTCAGTGCGCTGCCGACGATGTCCGCCGGTGCGACCCAGTCACGGGCGAGCTTCAGGCCGCCATGGCCCAGGCGGGTCATGTCCAGCAGGTTCTGGATGTAGCGGTCCAGGCGCTCGGCCTCGTTGCGAGTGCCTTCCAGCAAGTCCCGGCGGTCATCGGGGGAGATCGCGTCACCCAGGGCGAGCAGGCTGTCGATACTGCCGCGCATGGCCGTCAGGGGCGTGCGCAGGTCGTGGGAGACGGAGGCCAGCAAGGCGCTGCGCAGTTGCTCGGTTTCGCCCTGCAGCCGCGCCGCCTCCAGCTGCTCGGCCAGCCTGGCCCGCGCCAGCGCCTGGGCCAGCGGCTCGCCAAGGGCCATGAGCAGTCGCCGGCGCTGGGCGCTCAACGGTTCGCCGGAACGCGGCAGCACGCCGAGCAGGGCCAACGGCTGCGCCTCCACCGACAACGGCCACCACCACCAGCGGCCATGGGGCAAGGTGTCGCTGCCATGGCCGGCGGCCTGGCCATGCTGCCAGGCCCACTCGGCAGCGGCGCGTTCGTTGTCGGTGAATGACGACGCCTGGCCGCCGGCTACCCGCAGCAATCCTTCGCCGTCGCGCTCCAACAGGCACACCTGCACGTCCTGCCAGCCGCCCAAGTGCTGGCCGGCGGCGTTGAAGACCGCCTGGCGGTCGGTGGCCACGGTCAATCGCCGCGACAGCTCGAGCAATTGGCTGGTTTCGGCCTGGGTTTCGCGCAGGGCCTGCAACTGGCGGCGCTGGCGCGTGGCCAGGTTGCCGGTCAGCGCGGCCATGAACAGGAAGAACATCAAGGTCAGCACGTCCTCTTCGCGCTGGATGCTCAAGGAGAAGTTCGGTGGAATGAACAAGAAGGCGTAGGCCAGGAACGACAGCGCCGCGCACACCAGGGCCGGGCCCAGGCTGCTGCGCACCGCCACCATCAGCACCGCGGCGAGGAACACCAGGGAAATGTTGGGCAAGGCCAGCACGCTCGACACCGCCCACGCCAGGCCAGAGGCCAGCGCGGTGGCCAGTAGCGCCAGCACGTAGTGACGCCAGGCCCAGACCCGTTTGACCGCCAACCGCACCGGCTGCGGTTGTTCATCGCGGTCGAGCACGTTGATCTCCAGGCCATGGCTTTCGCGCAGCAAGCGCGCTGCCACACCGGCCCCGAAGAAGCGTCGTCGCAGGCGATTGCGGGATTGCCCCACCAACACCAGGCTGGCCCGACGCTCGGTGGCATGCTGGATGAGGGTTCGCGCCACTTCGCCCCCACGCAGCACCACCACCTCGCCCCCCAGGCGTTCGGCCAGTTGCTGGGCCGCCTGCAAGCACTGGCGCGCGGTTTCGTCGCGCAGGCGGCCGCTGTCCACATGGACCATGCTCCAGGGCAGGTGGCGGCGTTGCGCCACCCGGCTGGCATGACGCACCAGGCGCTCGGCCTGGTCGTCGCTGTCGACACCGACCAGCAGACGCCCGCGCAGGGCCGGTGCCTCCTGGCCACGCTGGCGATAGCCGTGGGCCAGGTCGGCATCGACCTGGGCCGCGGCGGTTTGCATGGCCAGTTCGCGCAGGGCGGTGAGGTTGGTCTGGGAGAAGAAGGCATCGATCGCCGCCCGCGCCTGCTCCGGCACATAGACCTTGCCCTCGCGCAAGCGCTCGAGCAGCTCGCGCGGCGGCAGGTCGATCAGTACCAGCTCGAAGGCCTCCTGCAGGACCCAGTCCGGTACGGTCTCGCGCACCTGCACGCCAGTGATGTCGCGCACCTTGTCGTTGAGGCTCTCCAGGTGCTGGACGTTGACCGTGGTGTACACGTCGATGCCGCTGCCCAGCAACTCCTGGACATCCTGCCAGCGCTTGGCATGACGGCTGCCCGGGGCATTGGTGTGCGCCAGTTCATCGACCAACACGAGGGAGGGAGCGACCTCGAGCAAGCCGTCCAGGTCCATTTCCTCGAGGATCACCCCACGGTATTCGCTGCGTAGCAAGGGTTGCTGCGCCAGGCCGCCGAGCAGCGCCTCGGTCTCGGCGCGGCCGTGGGTCTCGACGACCCCGGCCAGCACCCGTACCCCCTGGCGCTGCTGGGCATGTGCAGCCTGCAGCATGGCGTAGGTCTTGCCCACACCGGGCGCGGCCCCGAGAAACACCTTGAGCTTGCCGCGCCCCTCGCGCGGCAGGCTCGCCAGCAGCGCATCGGCGCGGGCGGAATCACTCATGTTGCATCCTTTACGTGTACGGCGATCAGGAGTCCTGGGCCTGCTTCGCGGCCCCAACATCAACGTACGGCATTGTCGCCAACTGGCGCCAGGCGTTCCAAGGCCCGGTTCAGAGCCAGCACGTTGACCACCGGCGGGCCGACCAATGGCTGCAGGGTGGCCTCATCCACCAGCACTTGCAAGCGCTCCACCGCAACCTGGCGCGCCGCCGCCACACGAGGGAGTTGGTAGGCGATCGCCTCGGGCGGCAGGTGCGGGTCCAGGCCGCTGCCGGAGGTGGTCAGCAGCGCCAGGGGCACCGGCCCCTGCTGCGCCTGGTACAGCGCACCGGCATCGGCCCGGACCCGCTCGGCCAGTGCTGGGTTGCTGGGCGACAGGTTGCTGGCACCGCTGGGGAGCGTGGCATAGCCGGCCGCCGAAGGGCGTGCCTGGAACCAGGCATCCCCCGTGAAACCCTGGGCGATCAGCAGCGAACCGCGCACCCGGCCCTGCTCGTCGCGGACCAGGCTGCCGTTGGCTTGCCCGGGGAAGGCGGCCTGGGCGATGCCGGTCACCAGCAAGGGGTAGAGCACGCCGGTGACCAGGCTCATCAGCAGGATCAGGCTCACGGCTGGGCGTACACAAGGGTTCATGTTCATCTCCTTCAAACCAGGTGCAAGGCATTGAGCAAGAGGTCGATCAGCTTGATGCCGGCGAACGGCACGATGATCCCACCCATGCCGTAGATCAGCAGGTTGCGCCGCAACAGGTGCGCCGCGCTCGCCGCCTGTACCCGCACACCGCGCAGGGCCAGCGGGATCAGCACGATGATGATCAGCGCGTTGAACACGATCGCCGAGAGGATCGCGCTCCGTGGGCTGGCCAGGTGCATCAGGTTGAGCACGCCCAGTTGTGGGTGGATCGAGGCGAACAGCGCCGGCAGGATGGCGAAGTACTTGGCCACGTCGTTGGCGATGGAGAAGGTGGTCAGTGCGCCGCGGGTAACCAGCAGCTCCTTGCCCACCTGGACCACATCCAGCAGCTTGGTCGGGTCGCTGTCCAGGTCGACCATGTTGGCCGCCTCGCGGGCTGCCTGGGTGCCATCGTTCATGGCCATGCCGACATCGGCCTGGGCCAGTGCCGGGGCGTCGTTGGCGCCGTCGCCGCACATGGCTACCAGACGGCCTTCGTTCTGCTCCTGGCGGATGCGCGCCAGCTTCTTCTCCGGCGTGGCCTCGGCCAGCACATCGTCCACGCCCGCCTCGGCTGCGATGGCGGCGGCAGTCAGCGGGTTGTCGCCCGTCACCATCACGGTACGGATGCCAAGTTTGCGCAACTCGGCGAAGCGCTCGCGGATACCGGGCTTGACCACATCCTTGAGGTGGATCACCCCCAACAGGCGCGTGTCGAGGCAGACCAGCAACGGCGTACCGCCACCCTGGGCGATGCGCTCGATTTCACGGGCCAGGGGCACCGGCATTTCCTCGCGTGGCAAACCCACGAAGGCCAGTACCGCGTCGACGGCGCCCTTGCGATAGCGGCGCTGCTGGAAATCGACGCCCGACAGGCGGGTTTCGGCGCTGAAGGCGATCGGTTCGAACGGCTGCTCGCCAGGCGGCTCGATCACGTCCTGCCGCTGGCGCAGGTACTCGACGATCGACTTGCCCTCGGCGGTGTCGTCGGCCAGCGAGGCGAGCAAGGCACCCTCCCCCAGCTCGCGGGCGCTGACGCCCGGCGCGGGGTGCACGGCACTGCAACGGCGGTTGCCGAAGGTGATGGTGCCAGTCTTGTCGAGCATCAGCGTGTGCACGTCGCCGGCGGCCTCCACGGCGCGGCCGGAACGGGCGATGACGTTCAACCGGACCAGGCGGTCCATGCCGGCGATGCCGATGGCCGAGAGCAGGCCGCCGATCGTGGTCGGTATCAAAGTCACCAACAAGGCGGCGAGGAAGATCAGCGGCAGGCTGCCGCCGGCGAAATGCGCGAATGGCTGCAGGGTCACCACCACGATCAGAAAGATCAGGGTGAGGCCGATCAGCAGAATGTCCAGGGCGATCTCGTTGGGCGTCTTCTGCCGCTTGGCACCTTCGACCAGGGCGATCATGCGGTCCAGGGTCGACTCGCCGGGGTTGCTGGTGATGCGCACCAGCAGCCAGTCGGAAACCAGGCGGGTGTTGCCGGTCACCGCCGAGCGGTCGCCCCCGGACTCGCGGATCACCGGGGCGGACTCGCCGGTGATGGCGGCCTCGTTGACCGCGGCGATGCCCCCGAGCACTTCGCCATCGCCGGGGATCAGCTCACCGGCCAGCACCTTGACCACATCGTCCTTGCGCAATTCGCTGGCCGATACCTGTTCGAAATCGCCGCTGGCGGTGCGGCGCCGGGCACTCATGCCCTGGCTGCCCGCCTTGAGGCTGTCGGCGCGGGCCCTGCCACGGCCTTCGGCCAGCGCCTCGGCGAAGTTGGCGAACAATACCGTGAACCACAGCCACAGGGTGATCTGCAGCGCCACGCCAGTACCGACACCGCTGCCAGGCACGGCGCACAGTACGCTGGTGAGGGTGGCCGTCAGGGCCACCACCAACATCACCGGCGAGCGCTTGAGCTGGCGGGGGTCGAGTTTGAGAAACGCCTGCACCAGGGCCGGGCGCCAGAGCGCGGAAAAACGGGTGTGATCCGCCCCGCCACGCTGCGCTTTCACTTCAGAAATGGGCATGTTCATGGTGCGTTCCTCAGAAACCAAGGCTCAGGTGTTCGGCGATCGGCCCAAGGGCCAGGGTTGGCAGGAAGGTCAGGCCGCCCACCAGTAGGATGGTCAGCAACAGCAGGGTGGCGAACAGCGGGCCATGGGTGGGGAAGCTGTTCAGCCCCTGGGGCGCGCTCGTCTTCGCCGCCAGGCTACCGGCCAGGGCCAGTACCGGCAGGATGTAGCCGAAGCGGCCGATGAGCATGGCCAGGCCGATCATCAGGTTGTGGAAGACCGTGTTGGCGCCGAAGCCAACGAAGGCCGAGCCGTTGTTGGCGGTGCCGGAGGTGTAGGCATACAGCAGTTGGCTGAAGCCATGGGCGCCCGGGTTGCTGACCGCACCGGCAGCGCTCGGCAGGCTCGCCGCGATCGCCCCCAGCACCAGCACGCCGACCGGCATCACCAGCAGGCTCGCCACCAGCAACTGCACCTCGCGGGCCTGCAGCTTCTTGCCCAGGTACTCCGGCGTGCGGCCGATCATCAGCCCGGCCAGGAACACCGTGATCAACACGAACAGCAACATGCCGTACAGCCCTGCGCCGACACCGCCGAAGATCACCTCGCCGACCATCATGTCGAGCATGGCCACCAGGCCGGTGAGCGGGTTGAGGCTGTCGTGCATGGCGTTGACCGAGCCGTTGGAAGCCGCGGTGGTGGTCACTGTCCAGAGTACCGAGCCGGTGATGCCGACGCGGCTTTCCTTGCCTTCCAGCGGTGCCTCCTGCTGCACCTGGACGCTGTCCAGGGCCGGGTTGGGCTGGTGCTCGGACCACAGCGCGACGCTGCTGCCCATCAGGAACAGAGCGAGCATGCAGGCGAGGATCGCCCGGCTTTGGCGCAGGTCCTTGACGTAGTGGCCGAACATGAAGACCAGGGCCACAGGGATGAGGATGATCGAGGCCACCTCGAACAGGTTGCTCCAGGCCGTGGGGTTCTCGAAGGGATGTGCCGAATTGCTGCCGAAGAAGCCACCACCGTTGGTACCCAACTGCTTGATGGCGATCTGGCTGGCGGCTGGCCCCAGGGGGATGGTCTGCTCATGACCTTGCAAGGTCATGGCCTGAACAGCGTCGGCGAAGGTCTGCGGTACGCCCTGCCAGACCAGCGCCAGTGCCAGCAGCAGGCACAACGGCAGCAGGCCATAGAGGGTGGCGCGGGTCATGTCGACCCAGAAGTTGCCCAGGGTCGAAGCCGAACGCCGGGTGATCCCCCGGCACAAGGCGACCAGCACGGCAAGGCCGGTAGCCGCGCTGACGAAGTTCTGCACGGTCAGGCCGAGCATCTGGCTCAGGTAGCTGAGCGACGCCTCGCCACTGTAGGCCTGCCAGTTGGTGTTGGTGACGAAGCTCACCGCGGTGTTGAACGCCAGCGACCACTCCTGGCCGGGCAGGTGCTGCGGGTTGAGCGGCAGGTGGCCCTGCAGCGACAACAAGGCGAACAACAGCACGAAGCCGACCAGGTTGAAGGTCAGCAGGGCCAGGGCGTACTGCTTCCAGTTCTGCTCCTGGTCGGCGCGCACCCCGGCCAAGCGGTAACAGGCCCGCTCCAACGGGCCGAGGATCGGCGACAGCCAGGTGCGCTGGCCTTCCATCACCTTGTAGTAGAAACGCCCAAGCCAGGGCGCTGGCAGCAGCACGATGGCGAAGAAGGCCAGCAGCAATGCGAAGTCATGACCGTGCATGGCCGCCCCCTAGCCGCGATCGGCGCGCAGCAGCGCCACCAGCAGGTACACCGCCAACGCCACTGCCAGGAGCAGCGACACCTCATCGAGCCTGTTCATGCGAATCTCCCCTTCTTGCGGCGTCGGCCGCTTCAGGGAAATTGTCGAAGAACGGGGCGTAAAGGAACGAGGCCGGAGCGGGTCTCAGGGCATAAAGAATGCGTAAAGGTTTCGGCGCAGTTCAGAGCCGCAAGCTGCAAGCAAAAGCGGATCGTGTTGCTCACTCGGTCTCGCTTTTTCTTGCAGCTTGCAGCTTGCAGCTTGCAGCTTACCGTTGCGGTGTTTGCTGCCCAACGTTGCGACTCCAGTCGAGCAGCAGGCTGTAGCCCACCGCCAACAGGGTCGGGCCGATGAACAGGCCGATGAAACCGAAGGCGATCAAGCCGCCGAAGACGCCGAGCAGGACGATCACCAGCGGCAGGTTGCCGCCACGGCTGATCAGGTACGGCTTGAGTACGTTGTCCACGCCGCTGATGATGAAGGTGCCCCAGATCCCGAGGAACACCGCCATGCCGTACTCGCCCTTCCACGCCAGCCAGGCGGTGGCGGGGATCCAGGCCAGCGGCGGGCCCATGGGGATCAGGCTGAGCATGAAGGTGACCAGGCCAAGGACGATGGCCCCCGGCACGCCGGCGATCAGGAAACCGATCATCGCCAGCAGGCCCTGGGCCGCGGCGGTGCCGATCACGCCGTTGACCACCCGTTGCACCGTGGCGGCCACCAGGTCGAGGTAGTACTCGGCGCGCTCGCCCATCAGCCGCTGCAGCAGGCGCAGGACGAAGGCCGCCAGGCGCGGGCCGTCACGGTAGAAGAAGAACACGAAGACCAGGCTCAAGGTCAGCTCGAGGACACCGCTGCCGATCTGCGCACTGCGCGCCAGCAACCAGTTACCCACCTGGCCCAGGTAGGGCTTGGCCGAGGCCAGCAGGGCCGCGCCTTGCTGGTCGAGGGACTCCCACCAACCGACCAGGCGCTCGCCGACGAAGGGGATACTGCCCAGCCAGGCCGGTGCATCAGGCAGGCCGTCGACCTGCACGTCCCGCACGAAGGCGGTGGCATCGCGGATATGGTCGGCCAGGTTGAAACCCAGCCACACCAGGGGCAAGGCCACCACGAGAATCCACGCCGCCGTCAACAGGCTGGCGGCAAGGGTTTCGCGCCCACCCAGCGCCCGGGTGAGCAGACGCATCAGCGGCCAGCTGGCGAACGCCAGGATGGCGCCCCAGAGCAGCGCCGAGATGAACGGTGCCATCACCCACAGGCCGGCGCCCAGCAAGGCCAGCAGGAGGATCTGGATCAACAGGCGGTCATTGTTGGCCATGCCGGCGCTCACTCAACGGATCAGTTCCAGGTGCAGCCCGGTCGTCGTCGCCTCCCCCACCTCCAGGCGGGCGCTGCGCACGCCGGCCTTGACCAGCTCCTCGCGCCAGGCCTCGGCCTCGCTGCCGCTGAGGCTGGCGCGCAGGGTGCTGTCCAGGTTCAGGCTGCGCCCGAGCAAGGCCACCCAGGCCGGTTGCGGGGAGGCAAGATCAGGGTAGTCCAGCTTGCCGGTGTCGCGCAGTTCGCGCAGCACCGTGGCCGGGGTCGGCAGCAGTTCGCCCAGCGGGCTGCTGGCGACGAACTCCTCGACATGCAGGTAGGCCCGGCGGTTGCCACGGGTCACGCTGTAGAGCGCGACCAGGGTATCGGCCTCTTCGGCGGAGCGACGCAGGAGGATGAACGCCTGCTGCTCGTCGCCGCCGTTGAGGCGAGCATTGCCGAACACCTGGTTGGCCCACAGGCTGGCCTCGCCGCAGTCACGCCCCTGGCACCAGAACAGCGGATAGCCGCCCTCGCGCTGCAGGGCTTCGCGGGCACTGGTGAACGCCTCGCGGGCGGTGCGCTCGACAGGCAACTCGTAGGTGACGGAACTGACCAGGCCACGGCTCTCGACCTTCTCCTCGACCCGCAGCCGCCCACTGATCCTGCGCAGTCCTCCCATGGGGTAGACCCGCTCCTGCTCCACCGCCGGGCGCTGGTCGACCACCTTGGCATCCACCGGTACCGGCAGGCTAGCGGCCCACAGCAGTGGGCTGGCGAAGCCCAGGCAGCCGACGATGAAGGTACGAATGGGGGCACGCGCGCTCATCGGCCACCCTTGCCGCAGGCGGCGCCGGTGAAAAGCTCATGGATGTCTGGCATGTGTGGTTGTCTCCCTGTTCAACCCGCCAAGCCTCGACACTTGTCCGGTGCAAGTCAAGAAAAGCCGAAGAAGCGATTGAAACAGTCTGCAACAAGGGCTGCCCCCTGTTCGTCGTTCAGGTGCAGGTGATGGCCCCCGGGTAGCATGGCCTGCTCAAAGGGTAGCTGCTCCAACAACGCCGTGTGGCGAGCGAGCATGCCGTCAGCGGCCACCACCAGGCAGGCCGGGCAACTGACCCGCTGCACGAAGGCCATGGCCTGGGCGTGGTTCAAACGCACCGCCGACGGCAAGGTCAAGCGGCTGTCGCTGCGCCAGCTGTAGCCGCCCGGCACCGGCATCAGGCCGCGCTGGGCGAGCAGTTCGGCGGCTTCACGGCTGACCGCGACCATGCCCTTCATCCGCGCCTGCACACCTTCTTCCAGGGTCGCGTAGACCGACTTGCGCTTGCCCTCCAGGCGCAGTTGCGCCTGCAGCGCCATCCCCAGGCGTTCGGCGGCGCCCTGCTCGTCCGCCGTGGGCGGGAGGACGCCATCGATCAACGCCAGGTGGCTGACCCGCTCCGGCAAGGCGCCGGCCAGCTGCACCGAGATGATCGCCCCCAGCGAATGCCCGAGCAGGCCGAAACGCGGCCAGCCCAGTTGCTCGGCAACCCGCAGCACGTCATGGGCATAGTCGGCCAGGGCGTAGCCGGCGCCGGGCGGACGATGCTCGGAGTAGCCGTGCCCGGCCAGGTCCAGGGCGACGATGCGCAGGCCCTTCAACCGTGGCGCCAGGCGGACGAAGCTGTTGGCGTTGTCCAACCAGCCATGCAGGGCGATCACCGGCACGCCATCGGCCGGGCCGAACAGGTGCGCCGCCAGTTCGATATGGCCCAGGCTCAGGCGGATCTCCTCGACCTGGGCGCTCATGCCTGGCTCCAGCGGTCGAACAGCCCCTTGATCAGGCTGGCGGTATCGTCTGGCCGCTCCAGCGGGAACATGTGCCCACCCGGCACACAATGGTACTCGCCCCGTGGCATGCCCCGCACCGCCAGGGCGTGATGGCGGCGGATCACTCGGCTGCGATCGCCACGGACCATCGCCAACGGCACCTGCAACTGACGCGCCGGTGCCGGGCTGACATGGGGGATGCTGCGGTAGATACGGATCTCCGTGGCGGGGTCGAAGCGCAGGTGCAGCCCCTCCTGGCCAGCCTGCAGGCCATGCTCCAGGTAGGCCTCCAAGCACTCGGGATCGAAGTGCCGGAACAATGTCTTGCTGGCGAAGTAGGCCCGTGCGCTATCACGGTCGGCGAAGGCCTCGCGTCGGCCCAGGGTACGGCCGGCCGGGGTGATCCGGTCGATGAAACCGAAGCGCTTGGCTGCGCGGATCAGCCACTGGTCAGCGCGGGTCAGCACTGGCGAGTCGAGCATCACCACGCCGCGGTAGTACTGTGGGCAACGCAGGGCGGCATGCAGGTGCAGCACCCCGCCGAGGGAATGCCCGACACCCCATACCGGCTGGTCCTGGCGGGCTAGGTGGTGCAGCAGTTCGTCGACCAGGTTCTGCCAGTTGTCGTTCACCGGGAAGCGCGGGTCGTGGGCATGCTGCGCCAGGTGCCGGACCTGGTAGTCCGGCGCCAGGGCAGCGAACAGCTTGCCGTAAGTGGCCGAAGGGAAGCCGTTGGCGTGGGCGAAGAAGATCTGCTGCGACATGACCGCCGGGTCCGCGTGGGGGATGATGGCCCATTGTCGGCAAGGTGCGCCGGGGCGGCAACGTTCGGAAAGGTCATCGCCCATGACGATCAGGTCATTTGCGGCCTGGACCGCCAGCGCGCTTTAGGGTCTACCCCTTCTACAGCGCTGGGTTTGGCAAATGCTGGGGCCGCTATAGCCAAGCCTCAACCAGGATGATACAGGCCACGCAACGTCATCACCCCCGCCAGCGGCCAGTCCCCCTCCAGCTCGGCCAGGCTGGCAGTGCTCATCGGCGCCGGCTGCTGGCCATGGCCATGCTCCAACAGGCCAACCAAAGTCCCCACCAGCGGCTGGTGGCTGACCAGCAGCACCTGCTCCAGCCCCAGGCGCTCCAGCTCGCCGATCACCTGCCCGGCATCGTGGTCGGACGTGAGCCAGGGCACGGTGCGCACCGGCTCGGCGAAACCGAGGGCCTCGTGCACCAGCGCCGCGGTCTGCTGCGCCCGCACGTAGGGGCTGGCAAGGATCGCCTGCAGTGGCTGGCCCAGTAGGCGTGCAGCGCTGCGCAGGACCTGCTCGCGGCCGTGGGCGGTCAGGCGCCGCTCGGCATCGCTGTTGGCACGCGGCTCGGCCTCGCCATGGCGCAGCACCCAGACCTTCACAGCTTCGGCTCCTCGTCGCGCACCGGATGCGCCGCCGGCGCCACCGCATGCGGCGTCTCGCCCTCAGGGGCGCGTGGCGCCGGCCAGTCGGCGAACGGCCAGGGTTTCTGGTCGCTGTGGAAGGTGCCGAAGCGGCCAATCTGCGCCAGGTACTGGCTCAGGCTGTCGCCGAAGTTCATCAGGCTGGCGCTGGGTGCGCCATAGATCAGGCGATAGATCAGCTGGACCAGCACCAGGCCACCGAGCAACAGTTCGGCCAGTTGCCAGATCACCAGGAAAACCAGCATCCACAGCACCCGCAGGATGATCGATTCGCGCTGGGCGCGGTTGGCAGTGTCGTTCATGTCGTGCTCCGGATCAGTTGAAACCGCTGGTGGAAATGAAATCGACATCGGTCTTGGGCTCGGCACGCATCAGGTGCTCGATCACCTGGTTCAGCGTGCGCCCCTCGAACAGGATGGCGTGCAGCCCCGCCACCAGCGGCATGTAGACCTGCATCTGCTGGGCCTTGGCCTTGAGCACCTTGAGGGTGTTGACGCCCTCGGCCACCTCGCCCAGGCGGCTGACCGCCTGCTCCAGGGTCAGGCCCTGGCCCAGGGCATGGCCGACCTGGTAGTTGCGGCTCTTGGGTGAGGAGCAGGTGACGATCAGGTCGCCCACGCCGGCGAGGCCGAGGAAGGTCATGGGGTTGGCGCCCAGGCTCACGGCGAAGCGGGTCATTTCCGCCAGGGCGCGGGTAATCAGCATGCTCTTGGTGTTTTCGCCCATGCCCAGGGCCACGGCCATGCCGGCGATGATCGCATAGACGTTCTTCAGCGCACCGCCGAGCTCGACGCCGAAGCGGTCGGCACTGGCGTAGACGCGGAAGGTGCGCCCGTGCAGGACGGCCTGCACGCGCTGGCAGAGCGCCTCGTCCTCGCTGGCGACCACGGTGGCGGTCAGGGCATGCTCGGCGATCTCGCGGGCCAGGTTCGGCCCTGAGAGCACACCGATGCGGGCCTGGGGTGCGATCTCTTCGAGGATCTGGCTCATCAGCTTGAAGCTCTGCGCCTCGATGCCCTTGGTCAGGCTGACCAGGCATTTGCCACGCAACAGCTCGGCATGGGGCCCCAGCACGACGCGCAAGGCGCTGGATGGCAGGGCGACGAAGACCAGTTCACAGGCCTGCAGGGTGGCCAGCAGGTCATTGACCGGCTCGACGCCCTCCAGCAGGCGGATGCCCTTGAGGTAGCGCGGGTTCTCGCGGTTCAGGCGCATGGCCTCGGCCTGTTCCGGGTCGCGCATCCACTGCCGCACCGGGACACCGTTCTCCGCCAGCAGGTTCGCCACGGCGGTACCGAAGCTACCGCCTCCCAGAACTGCAACAGGTTGCTGTTCAGTCATATTCAATCCATTAAACCAATATATAAATGTAAGTGGCGACCGGAGCATTATACGGCGCGCTTACGCCAGAACCAGCGTCTCGCTCTCCCAACCCGAAGCCACCCCCGCTTTTCCTTGCAGCTTGCAGCTTGTGGCTTGTGTCTCACCGCCCGACTGGAAAAACCCCCACGGTCGGTTAACATGCCTGACTCATCCCTGAAACAAGGCCGTACCGTGTTCCCTGGCACGCCACCCTTCCCTCGCCTGCTATTGCTGACTGCCCTGGTGGGCGGGCCGGCCGTGGCCGACGACCTGTTCCTCGACAACCAGGACCTGCCACAGATTCTGACCGCCACCCGCCTGAAACAGTCCCCCGCGGCGGTGCCCGGCAGCATGACCGTGCTCGACCGCGAGCTGATCCGTGCCAGCGGCGCCCGAGACATTCCCGAGCTCATGCGCCTGGTGCCGGGGATGATGATCGGCTATGGCGCCGGCAACCAGCCGACGGTCAATTACCACGGCAGCAACGTCAACGACGCCCGGCGCATGCAGGTACTGATCGATGGCCGCTCGGTGTACCGCGCTGGCTTGGCCACGGTGGACTGGAGCGACATCCCGCTGGCAATGGAAGACATCGAGCGGATCGAAGTGTTCCGTGGCCCCAATACCGTCAGCTACGGCGCCAACGCCCTGATGGCGGTGGTCAACATCCTCACCCGCAACCCCGCCGACAGCCATGGCACGCGGCTGAAGGTCACCCGCGGCCAGGACGGCATCAACGACTACTACGTCAGCCATGGTTTCGGCTGGGACGGTGGCGACCTGCGCCTGTCGCTGTCCGGCATGCAGGACGACGGCTTCGACAGCGACCAGTTCGGCCAGGACTACCGCGACAGCCGACGCCTGAACCGCTTCAACCTCAGCGTCAGCCACAACCTGGCGCCCAACCAGACCCTGGAATGGCAACTGGCGGCCAAGGAAGGCAGCAACCAGCGACCCTACACCTACGAGCCGGTGTTTCCCTTCGTCACCGCCCGTGGCGACAACGCCGACGTCAACGCCAAGGACTACGCAGGTTCGGTGCGCTGGAACATCGATTTCAACCCCGAGCACAGCCTGTACGTCCAGGGCTCGGCCCAGCACTTCGACCGCCAGCAGGTGTGGCGTGCCTGTGACGCGGCCCTGGCGTTCAGCCCCGAACTGACCCGGTTGTGGCAACTGAACCCCGACTACGCCGAGCAGGTGGCCCGCCGGGCTTTCGACCCGCCCAACAGCAGCGACCCGGTGCAGCAGGCCCTGCGCGACCAGATCAAGAACCAGTGGGACAACCTCGGCGGCAAGCAGGTGGTGTGCGGCGACGTCGACCAGAGCACCCGCGAGACCCGCTACGACCTGGAGATCCAGGACACCCTCAGCCTGACCGACAACCTGCGCTTGCTCAGCGGCATGAACTACCGCTACGACCGGGCCGATTCGCAGACCTATTTCAACGGCGCCCTGGACGACCAGACCTGGCGCCTGTTCGGCCAGTTGGAATGGCGCGCCGATGAGCATTGGATCCTCCAGGGTGGGGCGATGTTCGAGGACACCCGCCTCTCCGGCAGCTCACTGACCCCGCGCCTGGCGGTCAACTACCTGATCACCCCGCGCCACGGCCTGCGCGCGGTGTACTCCGAAGCGGTGCGCTCGCCCGACATGTTCGAGAACAACGTCAACTGGAGCTACCGGGTCAACAACCTCAGCCCCACCGCGTTCGGCCAGCAGCACGCCGAGTATTTCGTCAAGACCCGTGGCCCGGGCAACCTCGACCAGGAGCGCATGCGCTCGCGGGAGCTGGGCTACAACGGCCACTTCAGCGACATCGACCTGAGCATGGACGTGAAGCTGTTCTATGACGAGATCACCGGCATGATCAGCGAGCCGCTGCGCAACAACCAATACATCGCCAGCAATGCCAACAAGGCCCGTTTCAGCGGCAGCGAGGCGCAACTGGACTGGCGCCCTACCCTGCACGACCGCTTGCGCCTGACCTATGCCTATGTCGACGCCTGGGCCAGCAATCCCGCCGACCGCCGTCTCAGTGCCCGCAACAGTGGCTCGGCCGGGTGGATGCGCGACTGGGGCGACGGCTGGTCCAGCGCGCTGTTCTACTATGGCGACGACGCCCTCAACCAATACCGCTACGAGCGCCTCGACCTGCGCTTGGCCAAGCGCATTCGCCTGCAGGGCACCAGCCTGGAACTGGCCGCGCTCTGGCAGCAGCGCCTGGACGACGAGCCGATCACCGCCCCGCAGAACCGCTATGACAGCCGCCACCGCCTGAGCGTCAGCGCGGAGCTTGAGTTCTGATGCGCCGGCTGCTGGGCCTGCTGCTGTTATGCCTGTGGCCGCTGGGGTCGCTGTCGGCCGGCGAAGTCCTGCTGGTCGGCGCCGAAGACCAGCCCGGTATCCGCAGCTTCGTCGCGGCCCTGGATGCACGTCGCAGCCACGACCAAGTACGTTTCCAGACAGTGGCCGAGCTGCCACGCCCGGGCCAGTTGAAAGCCGACATCCGCCTGGTGCTGCTCGACGGCGTCGCCCTCGACTGGCGCATGACCGAGGCGGCCGGGCCACCCGCCCTGGCCTTGCGGGTCAGCCGGGTGCAGGCCGAACAGCGCCTGGGCAAGGCCCGCCCGGTCTTCCTCAGCCTGCTGTGGAGCGACCCGCCCCCGGCCCGGCAACTGCGCCTGACCCGCTACCTGCTGCCCCAGGCACGACGGGTCGGGGTGCTGTACGGCGAGCACAGCCGCTTCCTGCTCGACGAACTGCGCCTGGCCGCCAGCCCGCTGGGCCTGGAGATCGTCGCCCAGGACTGGCCCGACCCGCGCGACAGTCGTCCGTTGCAGCACCTGCTGGGTAGCAGCGACGTGCTGCTGGGCATCGACGACCCCCACCTGTACAACTCCACGACCGCCAAGAACGTGCTGCTCAGCAGCTATGGCCGGCAAATGGCCTTGATCGGGCCGAGCGCCGGCTTCGTCCGCGCCGGCGCCCTGGCCAGCACCTACAGCGACCAGGACGACTGGCTGGCGGTGCTCGACCGGCTGCTCGACCAGGCGCCGGCCCACTGGCCGCGCAGCCTCTACCCCGAGCACTTCGGGGTCAGTGGCAACCAGCAGGTGGCACGGGCCCTGGGCCTGGAGCCGATCGATCCGAAGGCCGCCGCCCTGGCCCTGGCCGAAGGAGAACCCACCCCATGAGCAGACGCCTGAGCTGGGACATCCACACCCGTACCCAGATCATCAGCCTGGGCCCAGCGCTCCTGTTGACCCTGCTGCTGATCAGTTTCTTCACCTTCGTGCGTATCCAGGACCTGCGCCAGGAGCTCAACCACACCGGCCAACTGATCGCCAACCAACTGGCCCCGGCCTCCGAATACGGGGTGATCTCGGGCAACAACGAGGTGCTGGAGAGCCTGATGCGGGCCACCTTGAGCATTCCCCACGTGCGCTTCCTGGAGGTGCAGGACAGCCGCAACCACATCCTGGTGTACGTGGAACAGGGCAGCGAGAACAGCAGCCGCTCCCAGCGCGTGGAAGTGTTCCAGGCCCCCATCCGCCTGCAGCAGATCCGCCTGGACGACGACTTCCTGCAACAGGGCGACATGCCCACCCCGAGCGTCGGCGACGATTACCTCGGGCGGGTGATCGTCGGCATGTCCGACGATGCCTTCAGCCAGCGCCAGCAGGAAATCGTCATCAAGGCCGGCATCCTCGCCCTGTTCGCCCTGCTGTTCACCTTCCTGCTGGCGCGACGCCTGGCCAGGAGCCTGGCCAAGCCGATCAGCGACATGGGCCACGCGGTCAAGGCGATCCAGCAGGGCGAGTTCAATGCGCCGGTCCCGGTGGTCGACGACAGCGAACTGGGCCACCTGGCCCGTCACATCAACAACCTGGCCAGCGCCCTGGAGCAGGCCAGCCACGAGCAGAAACAGGCCATCGCGCAATTGATCCAGGCCCGCGAGGAGGCCGAGCAGGCCAACCGGGCCAAGTCGGACTTCCTGGCGATGATGAGCCATGAGCTGCGCACCCCCATGAATGGCGTGCTCGGCATGCTGCAGTTGCTGGAAACCACCCAGCTGACCAGCGAACAGGCCGAATACACCGCGGTGGCCAGCGAATCCACCAGCCACCTGCTCAAGGTGATCAACGACATCCTCGATTTCTCGCGGATCGAGCGCACCGCCCTGGAGCTGGAACACATCGGCTTCAACCTGGGCGAACTGATCGCCAGCAGCGTCCAGTCGTTCCAGCACAGCGCCCAGCAGCGCGGCCTGGACCTGCGCCTGCAACAGCAGACGGGGATCGAACGGCTAGGGGTGACGGGCGACCCGACGCGGATCCGCCAGATCCTGCTGAACCTGATCGGCAACGCCCTGAAGTTCACCGAACAAGGCGAAGTGCACGTGCAGACCCACTGGCAGGTGCTCGATCAGCAACAGGTCTGGTTCACCTGTGCAGTGCGCGACACCGGTATCGGCATCGACAACGAACGGCTGGAGATGATGTTCGTCGCCTTCCAGCAGGCCGACAGCTCGATTTCCCGGCGCTACGGCGGCACCGGCCTGGGCCTGGCGATCGCCCGCACCCTGGCCGAGCGCATGGGGGGCCGCTTGCGGGGCGAGAGCCGTGAAGGCCTGGGCTCGACCTTTACCCTGGAGATCCCCCTGACCTTGGCCAGCGCCCCTGCGGCCCTGCTCCCAGGCAACGTAGAGCAGGGCCGGCCTGCCGCCTTGGGCGGCCGGATCCTGTTGGTGGAGGACAATCCGGTCAACCAGAGCGTCATCGAGGCCATGCTGCGTAGCCTGGGCTTCGATGTCAGCGTGGCGCTCGATGGCCTGCAGGCCATCGAGCAGGTGCAGCAGCAGTCGTTCGCGGCCGTGCTGATGGACTGCCGCCTGCCCCGGATGGACGGCTACGAAGCCACCCGGCGCATCCGCCTGCTACCCCGCGGCGCCCAAGTACCGATCATCGCCCTGACCGCCAATGCCCTGCAGGGCGACCGCGAGCGCTGCCTGGCCATCGGGATGAACGATTACCTGAGCAAACCCTTCAAGCGCACCGACCTGCAGCAGGTCCTGCAACGTTGGCTGCCCGGGCAGACAGCTGCGACTGGCGATAAAAGCTAAATTGCGGCAGTCTAGAGGCTGGACAGAACCCATCACTGGGCCTGAAAATACCGGTTTCAGTGCACACCTGTACTTCTTTTGCCAGGTGCGCTGTGACTTTCACCACAACGCAATAGTCTACCTGTAGGCTGCCGCCCCGGACTCAGAGGGTTCCGGGCCGGCCGGGAAGATTCATCCCCTGCCGCAGGGGGTTATTGAGGAGCTCGCATGACCAAACAACACGCCTTTACTCGGGAAGACCTGCTGCGCTGCAGTCGCGGTGAGCTGTTCGGCCCCGGTAATGCGCAACTGCCCGCCCCGAACATGCTGATGGTCGATCGCATTACCCATATCAGCGAGGAAGGCGGCAAGTTCGGCAAAGGTGAATTGGTCGCCGAGCTGGATATCAATCCGGACCTGTGGTTCTTCGCCTGCCACTTCGAAGGCGATCCGGTCATGCCGGGCTGCCTGGGCCTGGACGCCATGTGGCAGCTGGTCGGTTTCTTCCTCGGCTGGCAGGGCCTGCCGGGCCGTGGCCGTGCGCTGGGCTCAGGTGAAGTGAAGTTCTTCGGCCAGGTCCTGCCGGAAGCGAAGAAGGTCACCTACAACATTCACATCAAGCGCGTCCTGAAGGGCAAGCTGAACATGGCCATCGCCGATGGCTCGGTCAGCGTCGATGGCCGCGAGATCTACACCGCCGAAGGCCTGCGGGTCGGCGTGTTCACCTCCACTGACAATTTCTAAGGGTTATTCGCATGCGCCGCGTCGTTATCACTGGTCTGGGCATCGTATCGTGCCTGGGCAATGACAAAGCTACCGTCACCGAAAACCTGCGCAAGAGCCGTCCGGGCATTCGTTTCAACCCGGAATACAAGGAAATGGGGCTGCGTAGCCAGGTTTCCGGTTCCATCGACCTCAACCTCGAAGAACTGATCGACCGCAAGGTCTTCCGCTTCGTCGGCCACGCCGCCGCCTATGCCTACCTGGCCATGGAACAGGCGATCAAGGACTCGGGCCTGACCGAAGAACAGGTGTCCAACCCGCGCACCGGCCTGATCGCCGGCAGCGGCGGCGCCTCGACCCTGAACCAGATGGAAGCGCTGGACATCCTGCGCGAGAAGGGCGTCAAGCGTGTCGGCCCGTACCGCGTCACCCGTACCATGAGCAGCACCGTCTCGGCGTGCCTGGCCACGCCGTTCAAGATCAAGGGCCTGAACTACTCCATCGCCTCGGCCTGCGCCACCAGCGCACACTGCATCGGCACCGCCATGGAGCAGATCCAGATGGGCAAGCAGGACATCGTCTTCGCCGGCGGCGGTGAAGAAGAGCACTGGAGCCAGTCGTTCCTGTTCGACGCCATGGGCGCCCTGTCCACCAAGCGCAACGAGACGCCGGAGCTGGCCTCGCGCGCCTACGACGCCGACCGTGATGGCTTCGTCATCGCGGGCGGTGGTGGCATGGTGGTGGTCGAGGAGCTGGAACACGCCCTGGCCCGTGGCGCCAAGATCTATGCCGAGATCGTCGGCTACGGCGCCACCTCCGACGGCTACGACATGGTCGCCCCGAGCGGCGAAGGCGCGATCCGCTGCATGCAGCAGGCGCTGTCCACCGTCGACGCCCCGATCGACTACCTGAACACCCACGGCACCTCGACCCCGGTCGGCGATGTCGCCGAGATCAAGGGCGTTCGCGAAGTGTTCGGCGATAAGGCACCGAAGATCAGCTCGACCAAGAGCCTGTCCGGTCACTCCCTGGGCGCCGCCGGTGTCCACGAGGCGATCTACTGCCTGCTGATGATGGAAAACAACTTCATCGCCGGCTCCGCCAACATCGACGAACTGGACCCGGAAGTCGCCGACATGCCGATCCTGTGCAAGACCGAGGAAAACGCCAAGGTCGACACCGTCATGAGCAACAGCTTCGGCTTCGGTGGTACCAACGCCACCCTGGTGCTCAAGCGCTGGCAGGGCAAGTGATGCCTTGAAGGCCTGTTGAAAACGCCCCGACCGGTTCGGGGCGTTTTCTTTTGTACCGCCTCCCAGGCCGCCCTCACAGCCTGTGCGGGGCCGCTTCGCGCCCCAATACCATCCAGACCGCTCAATGCCCTTTGGGCAGTACCGCCAGGAAATTGCCCCGCGCCACCTTGTCCGCCACCTCTGGCGGCAAGGCATCCAGGAACGGGTCGAAGGCGTGCATCTGCTCCCCCAGGCTGGAGAACCGCCCGACCACATCGGACCCTAGCATGAAACGATCGGTAAACCGTTTCACGAGCTCGACCCAAGCCTGCCTGGGCTTGCCCTGCTCATCCAGCAGGTAGGGCTCCAGCACGCTCCAGGACAGGTCGACATACAGGTTCGGATAGTCCTCCAGCAGCCGGCCCAGCAGCGGCAGGAGGAAGTTCATGCGCGTCTGGTGGCGGTGGATCTCCATGCTGGTCCCGGCATGGGCCCAGATGAAGCGGGTATGCGGATGGTTGCGCAGCGGCTCCTCGATTTCCGCCAGGTACAGCGGATTACGCTCGCGCTTGGAAGTGACGTTGGAGTGGATCAATACCGGCAGGTCACGCTCAGCCGCCAGGTGGTAGATCCGGGTCATGGCCTCGTTGTTGGCCCTGGGGGTGTCGCCGGTGGTCAGGGCGGTGAGGTCGTCGTGGCGGGTGAAGACCTCGCCGATCCCCTGCCAGAGCCCGGGATACAGGTCGAGCATGCGCTCGATATGGCTGACGGCGTTCTTGTCCACCGGGTTGAAGCCACTGAGAAACGGATGGAAGCGACGCCGTTGCTCCGGCGGCAGGCGCTCCAGGGCGGCCGCCACATAAACATCGGTAGCGCTGTACCAGTAGGCATCGGCATCATCCCCGGCGTAATAGCGTGGGCGCTTGGGCTCATCCTCGTGCCATTTCTTGGCCACCGGGATGCCCGAGATCATCGATTGCTCGATCCCCGCCTCGTCCATGGCCTTGAGCAAGGCCGGCATGCCCTCGCTCTCCTGGAAGAAATCGACGTAATGCAAGTGGGCGTCACTGTAGCGGTAGTCACGTGCCTGCGCGGCCAGGCACAGCCCTCCAGACAACAGCAAGCAGGCCAGTGCTCTGGCGATCATGGGCAGCTTCCTTCTCCAAGTACGAACAGAGTAGACCGGCAAGCACAGCGGACGGTTCAGCGACGGCCGCCAACCCGCTATGCTTGGGGCATCCACCGCCTTGCCTGGAGCCCTGTCATGAGCAGCCCACTGGTCATCCACCCACGCGCCGAATCGGTCGAGGGCCAGCCCATCCTGCGTCCGCTGCCTTCGGCCCAATGCCGCAGCGTCGGCCCCTTCGTGTTCTTCGACCACATGCTGGAGACCGACTACGCACCGGGCAGCGGCATGGACATCCGCCAGCACCCGCACATCGGCCTGTCGACCCTGACCTACCTGTTCGAGGGCGAGATCCTGCACAAGGACAGCCTGGGCTCCGAGCAGCGCGTGCTGCCCGGCGAGGTCAGCTGGATGACCGCCGGCCGCGGTGTCGCCCATGTCGAACGCACTCCCGTGGACAGCGTGGCCGCAGGGTCGCGCCTGCATGGCCTGCAGGTCTGGCTGGCATCGCCACGCGAGGCCGAGCAGGGACCGGCCAGCTACAGCCACCACCCAGCGGACAGCCTGCCGGTCAGCGACAGCCTCGGTGTGCGCATCTGCATGATCGCCGGCGAAGGTTTCTGCCTGCGATCCCCAGTACCGGTGCTCTCCCCTACCCTCTACGCCCATGTGCGGATGCAGCCGGCCACGACCCTGAACGTGCCGACGGAGCATGCGCAGCGTGCCCTGTACCTGCTCGATGGTGAACTGCTGCTCGGAGAGGATGAGGTCGACCCGTGCAGCCTGGTCGTGCTGCCGGAGGGCGAAGAGGTGACGCTGTACGCGGAAAGCGAATGCCAGCTGGTGCTGATCGGCGGCGCGCCACTGGATGGGCCACGGCGGATGAACTGGAACTTCGTAGCCAGCGACCCGGAGCTGATCGAACAGGCCCGTGCGCGCTGGGCGGCGGGTGACTGGCCCAGGGTGCCGGGGGAGACTTCGCGGATCGAATTGCCTCGGTGACGAGGGGCCGCTGCGCGGCCCCACCCTGGCACCTCAGCCCTGGAAGACCTCCGCCAGCAGGTTGTGCATGGCACGGAAGGCCCGCTCCGAGGTACGCCGGTCATACTGCATCTTGCCCGGCACGTTCGCCCCAGGATCGGTGAACGAATGCACCGCCCCACCATAGCTGACCAGTTGCCAGTCGACCTTGGCGGCGCTCATCTCATCCTCGAAGGCCGGCAACTGCTCCTTGGCCACCAATGGGTCGGACGCCCCGTGCAGCACCAGCACCGAACCCTGGATACGCTTGGCATCGGCCGGGTTCGGCGTGTCCAGGGTGCCGTGGAAGGAGACCGTGGCCTTGAGGTCGGCCCCGGCACGGGCCAGTTCCAGGGCGCAACAGCCACCGAAGCAGAAACCGAAAGCCGCCACCTTGCCCGGCTCCAGCAGCGCCTTCGATTGCCCCAGCAATTGCGCCAGGGCTTCTTCCATGCGCTTGCGCAGCTCGCCGCGATCGTTCTTCAGCGGCATCATCGCCGCCCCCGCCTCATCGGCGTTGGATGGCCGCACCGATTGCCCATACAGGTCGGCGATCAGCACCACATAGCCTTTCTCGGCCACTTCCTTGGCGATCCGCTCGGCACCCTCGCCAATCCCCATCCAGTTCGGCGCCATCACCAGGCCCGGCTGGGGCAACGCGCCCGGCGTGTAGACCAGGCGGCTCTCATAAGCCTTGCCCGACAGGTGATAGACCAGCGACTCGACGATTACCTTGCTCATCAAACCCTCCTTGCACCATGAAAAAAGCCCGCCGAAGCGGGCTTTCCTTGCATCAACTCAAGCAGACAGCTCGACCAGCAGCTTGTTCAGGCGACGAACGTAGGCCGCCGGATCCTTCAGGCTGTCACCGGCCGCCAGGGCCGCCTGGTCGAACAGGATGTGCGACAGCTCGGCGAAGCGATCCTCGCTCTGCTCGTTGTCCAGCTTCTCGATCAGCGGGTGGCCCGGGTTGAACTCGAAGATCGGCTTGGCTTCCGGTACCTTCTGCCCGCTGGCTTCGAGGATCTGGCGCATCTGCAGGCCCAGGTCCTGTTCGCCGATGGCCAGGATCGCCGGCGAGTCGGTCAGGCGGTGAGAGACCCGCACCTCGGCGACGCTGTCGCCCAGCGCGGTCTTCAGGCGCTCGACCAGGCCTTCCTTCTCCTTGGCAATCTCTTCCTGGGCTTTCTTGTCTTCTTCGGAATCCAACTGGCCCAGGTCCAGGTCGCCGCGGGCGACATCGACGAAGCCCTTGCCGTCGAACTCGTTGAGGTAGCTCATCAGCCACTCGTCGATGCGGTCGGTCAGCAGCAGGACCTCGATGCCCTTCTTGCGGAAGACTTCCAGGTGCGGGCTGTTCTTGACCTGCGCGTAGGTTTCGCCGGTCAGGTAGTAGATCTTGTCCTGGCCTTCCTTGGCGCGGGCCAGGTAGTCGGCCAGGGCGACGCTCTGCTCGCCACTGTCGTCATGAGTGGAGGCAAAGCGCAGCAGGCCGGCGATCTTCTCCTTGTTGGCGAAGTCCTCGGCCGGGCCCTCTTTCATCACCTGACCGAAGTTCTTCCAGAAGCCCTTGTACTGCTCGGGCTCGTTCTTCGCCAGCTTCTCCAGCATGTCCAGCACGCGCTTGGTCAGGGCCGTCTTCATCGAATCGATGATCGGGTCCTTCTGCAGGATCTCGCGGGAGACGTTCAGCGACAGGTCGTTGGAGTCGACCACACCCTTGATGAAACGCAGGTACAGCGGCAGGAACGACTCGGCCTGGTCCATGATGAACACGCGCTGCACGTACAGTTTCAGGCCGCGTGGCGCTTCGCGCTGGTACAGGTCGAACGGCGCACGGGCCGGCACGTACAGCAGCGAGTTGTATTCCAGCTTGCCTTCGACCTTGTTGTGGCTCCAGGCCAGCGGGTTCTCGAAGTCGTGGGCGATGTGCTTGTAGAACTCCTGGTACTCCTCGTCCTTGACCTCGGTGCGCGGACGGGTCCACAGGGCGCTGGCGCGGTTGACGGTTTCCCATTCCTGGGCCGGCTGCTCCTCGCCCTCGGCGGCCGCAGGCTGCTGCTTGGGCAGCTCGATCGGCAGGGCGATGTGGTCGGAGTATTTCTTGACGATGTTGCGCAGGCGCCAGCCGTCGGCGAACTCTTCCTCGCCCTTCTTCAGGTGCAGGACGATACGGGTGCCGCGCTGGGGCTTGTCGACGGTGGCGACTTCGAACTCGCCCTCGCCCTTGGACGACCAGTGCACACCCTCGGCGGCTGGCAAGCCGGCGCGACGGCTGAAGACGTCGACCTTGTCGGCGACGATGAACGCCGAATAGAAGCCGACGCCGAACTGGCCGATCAGGTGCGAGTCCTTCTTCTGGTCACCGGTCAGGCTCTTCATGAAGTCGGCGGTGCCGGACTTGGCGATGGTGCCCAGGTGGGTGATGACGTCCTCGCGGCTCATGCCGATACCGTTGTCCTCGAGGGTCACGGTGCCGGCATCCTTGTCGAAGCTCACGCGGATCTTCAGATCGGCATCGCCCTCGAGCAGTTCAGGCTTGGCCAGGGCCTCGAAACGCAGCTTGTCGGCGGCGTCGGAGGCGTTGGAGATCAGTTCGCGCAGGAAGATCTCCTTGTTCGAGTACAGCGAATGGATCATGAGGTGCAGCAGTTGCTTCACCTCGGTCTGGAAGCCCAGGGTTTCTTTTTGAGTCTCCACACTCATGGTCTTCAAAACTCCGATCTGATTGCAGTTGTCGCCTGGCGGCCGCGGTGGCCTGCGTTGAATGGCGGATGTCCTGCAGATGGGGGCTCGCTTGGCTATTTCAAGGGCTTTTCCGGTTCGATCTTGAAATGGGCCCGGGCAGTGGCGATCGGCGAGTCGCGATCGCCCTGCCAGGCGGTGATGGCGACGTTGGTCACCCGGCGGCCCTGGCGCCACAGCTGGCACTGGGCGAAAGTGTCGCGGTAGTGCCCGGCCCGCAGGTAATCGATGGAGAAGTCGATGATCTTCGGGATACTGGCGCTTTCGCTGTAGATCAGCAGGTACAGCGCCGCCGACAGCTCCATGAAGCCTGCGATCACGCCGCCATGGATCGCTGGCAGCAATGGGTTGCCGATGTTGTCCTGGCTGGCAGGCAGGCGGAACAGCAGGTCGTCGCCCTGGCGCTCGCATTCGATGCCGATCAGCCCGGCATAGGGGATCAACGCCAGCAAGGGCCGGTAGTCACCGACGGCATGGGCCTGGTTGAGACGTTCGCGGACATCCCGTGGAATCATGCCCTGCTCTCCTTGAGGCTGTTGCCGAAATGGATTCCGCCCTTGACCTGCGAGCCCAAGCGCATGAAGGTGCCGACCACCTGGCAGATCGGCTGCGCGGAGTCGTCCTGGTAGGCCGTGCCACGGGTGAAGATCACGTCGCGGGTCACCCGGTAGCATTGGGCATGGCCGAAGATGTCCTTGCCCGCCTGGGCCGGATGCATGTAGTCGATGCGCAGGTCGAGGGTCGGGCAGACTTCGAAGCGCGGCAGCGCGCACAAGGTCGCCATGCCGCAGGTGGTGTCCATCAGCGTGGTCAGGGCGCCGCCATGGACGGCGCCAGTCTGCGGGTTGCCGACGATCGCCGGCGACCAGGGCAGAACCAGGGTCATGCCGTCGGCATCGGCATGATGCACACGCATCTGCAACAGCTGGCAATGTTTCAAGGCCGACAAGAAACGTTCGGCCATGGCCATCAAGGTCGTATCGGTCATCTGCGGCTATTTCCGTGATCGATTTCACAGCGGCATGAAAACGGTGAAAAGTCCATATAGATCCGCGTGTTATATATCTGACATGTTTGCGGAACTTATTCCGCTTACTTGAACTCGAAGGAACAAGTCAGTTATTCCACCAAGGAGAGACACCCCCATGCGTAAACCTTTTGCTTTTGCTCTGATGCTGGCCGCTGCCATGGGTCTGGCCGCTTGCGACAAAGCGAGCGAGGACAAAGCCCAGGACGCACAGCAACACGCCGAGCAAGCCCAGGAGAAGATGGGCGAAGCTCAGGATAAGATGAACGAGGCCGCCAAGGAAAACGCCGAAGCCGCCAAAGATCAGGCCGAAGCGCAGCAGAAGGCCGCCGAGGAAGCCGCCCCGGCTACGCCGGCTCCGGAAACCGCACCTGCCACCCCTGCTCCGGACACCGCGCCGACCGAGCCAGCCAAGCAGTAAGCGGCACATACAAAAAAACCCGACATTGTCGGGTTTTTTTGTGCCTGGCGCTTTAGATGAAACGCTTCAGTTAATGCTACCGGTACTTTCCTTGCCCGCGTCCTGCGGTACATGTTCCGTCGGCGTGAAGACCATGACGTCCAGTACATCGGAGTGGAATTCCCGGCGATAGAGGATAAATACCACACCAACGCTCATGGCCATGAACAGCCATGGGCTGATGAACCAGCTCAACATGGCCATGCCGAAATAATACGAACGCAGGCCGAAGTTGAACTGGTTGGCTGCCAGCGACAATACCCGGGCCGCCCGCGATGCGAATGCCTTGCGCTCCAGTTCGTTGACCTGGCGCTCACCGACCATGGGCGCCGAGCCGACCAGCACGGCGGCGAAGTTGTACTGGCGCATGCACCAACTGAAAGTGAAGAAGGCATAGACGAACACCATCGCCAGGCACAGCAGCTTGATTTCCGACATCCCCTGGGAGGCCTGCTGTACCAGCGGCAGGTCCGCCAGCAGCGACAACGCCCGGTCCGAGGCGCCCAGCACGGTGAGGATGCCGGCCAGGATGATCAGCGTACTGGAGGCGAAGAACGAGGCATTGCGCTCCAGGTTGCCGATCACGCTGGCGTCGGCGATGCGGTTGTCGCGCAGCAGCATGCGGCGCATCCAGTCTTCCCGGTAGAGGTGCAGCACACTGGCCAGGCAGGCGGTGTCACGGCCTTTCCAGATGGCATAGCGGGTGTAGCCGCCCCAGCAAAGGGCGAACCAGCAAACCGCCAGCAGGTTGCTCAGATTGCTTTGTATGAAGCTCATGCAGGCTCCTGATCGTTCCGGTGCACAGAATGATATAGACCGGCTTTCGACGCTCGGTCGACGGAAAAGGCACGCCTTGGTCGTAAAAAATCCAGGAGGAGATGGGGTTAAGACTGTCAGGCACCCTACCGGGGCCGCTCCGCGCGCCAATGTTGCTAACCGACCGGTATTGGGACCTGCGATGAAAAAACCCCGTGCCCTTGCGGACACGGGGTTTCGGTCTCGACCATCGACGGGCGCCCTTCGGCTTGTGGCCGGCGCCCACCTGACGGTGTCAACGCATCACGCCAGCGCCTCGCGCGGCTTGCCGAGCATACGGTCGCAGGCCACGGCAGCGGCCAGGGTGATCACCGACGGCACCAACCAGGCCAGGCCCTGCTCGCTCAGCGGCAGGTGCGCCATGGCATCCGGCAGGAGGTGCGCCAGGCTGCTGCCCTTGATCGCATCGACCATGCCGAACAGCAGGGATACCAGCATCACCGGCGCCAGGATGCGCACCGGCGAGTTCCACAGCTCCTTGCAGAAGCTCAGGCCCACCACCACGATGCAGGGCGGGTAGATGGCGGTCAGCACCGGGATCGAGAACAGGATCAGCTTGGTCAGGCCCAGGTTGGAGATCAGCAGCGAGAAACCAGCGAGAATCACCACCAGCGCACGGTACGACAGCGGCAGGATCTGGCTGAAGTACTCCGCGCAAGCGCAGGTCAGGCCGACCGCGGTGACCAGGCAGGCCAGGGCGATCAGCACGGCCAGGAAGCCGCTGCCCAGCGAGCCGAAGGTGTGCTGCACGTAGGCATGCAGAACCGCCGCGCCGTTGGTGGCGCCCATGGCGATGTCATGGCTGCCGGCACCCAGGCGGAACAGGCTGATGTACACCAGGGCCAGGCCCACACCGGCGATCAGGCCCGCGATGATGGCGTAGCGGGTGATCAGCTTCGGCGACTCGACGCCCCGGGAACGGATGGCGTTGACGATGACGATGCCGAAGACCAGCGCACCCAGGGTGTCCATGGTCAGGTAGCCGTTGATGAAGCCCTGGGAGAACGGTGAGGCCACGTAGGCCGGTTGCGCCTCGCCGATGGTCCCGGCCGGCAACGCGAAGGCAGCGATGCCCAGCACGGCCAGGGCGATGATCTTCAGCGGCGCGAGGAAGCGGCCGACGGTGTCGAGCAGCTTGCCCGGGTACATGGACACCGCCAGCACCACCAGGAAATACACCAGGCTGTAGATGAACAACGCCAGCGGGCTTTCACCGGTCAGCGGCGCCACGCCCACCTCGAAGGACACGGTGGCGGTGCGTGGGGTGGCGAACAGCGGGCCGACCGACAGGTAGCACACGGCAGCCAGCAGGCCGCCGAAGAACTTGCCGATCGGGCTGCTCAGGGCGTCCATGCCGCCACCGACCTTGGCCAGGGCGACCACGGTGATGACCGGCAGGCCAACGGCCGTGACCAAAAAGCCCAGTGCCGCCATCCACACGTGCGGACCGGCTTGCAGACCGACGATGGGCGGGAAGATGATATTGCCAGCGCCGACGAACAGCGCGAACGTCATAAAGCCAAGCGCCAGGATGTCCTGGCCTTTCAACACTTTCATTTAAGGAAGTACCACACTGCTGAAATCGGGATTCGTGAGGGGATTTCCCCATGGGTCGGGGGAAATGCTGCCCGGCTTGATGAGCCAGACCCGTTTAGCGTGTCGTTCCCTTTTGGGGTACGGGCACAGAGTGAGCGCGTAGGGTAACCGTTTTACCCAGCAAACGCACTGGTACAGTCGTGCTTGTCCGATGTGCGTATGTTCTTGTCGTCTGGGTGACTCTGAGCTGCGAGAATTCTCTCAGGCACCTGATGAGATGTCTGTCTGAAAATTCCTATCAAACCGATCGAATTCATCGTGCATGACGCAGGGGGCGTTGAATCCCTGCTCGCAAGAAACACAAAGGCCACCCGAAGGTGGCCTTTGTGTTGCGTGGGGGGTAAAGCGTATTACTTCTTGATTTCCCAACCGGTCAGCTCGGCCAGGGCCTTGCCGATGTCAGCCAGGGAACGCACGGTCTTCACACCGGCGTCCTGCAGGGCGGCGAACTTCTCGTCCGCGGTGCCCTTGCCACCGGAGATGATGGCGCCAGCGTGGCCCATGCGCTTGCCTGCAGGCGCGGTAACACCGGCGATGTAGGAAACGACAGGCTTGGTGACGTTGGCCTTGATGTAGGCCGCGGCCTCTTCCTCGGCGGAACCACCGATCTCACCGATCATGACGATCGCTTCGGTCTGCGGGTCTTCCTGGAACAGCTTGAGGATATCGATGAAGTTGGAGCCCGGGATCGGGTCGCCACCGATACCAACGCAGGTCGACTGGCCGAAGCCGGCGTCGGTGGTCTGCTTGACCGCTTCATAGGTCAGGGTGCCGGAACGGGAAACGATACCGACCTTGCCTGGCTGGTGGATGTGGCCCGGCATGATGCCGATCTTGCACTCGCCCGGCGTGATGACGCCTGGGCAGTTCGGGCCGATCAGGCGTACGCCCAGCTCGTCGCACTTGACCTTGGCGTCCAGCATGTCGAGGGTAGGAATACCCTCGGTGATGCAGACGATCAGCTTGATGCCGGCGTTGGCCGCTTCCAGGATCGAGTCCTTGCAGAAAGGAGCCGGAACGTAGATCACCGAGGCTTCGGCGCCGGTGGTCTCAACGGCTTCCTTGACGGTGTTGAACACCGGCAGGCCCAGGTGGGTGGTGCCACCCTTGCCCGGGGTGACGCCGCCAACCATCTTGGTGCCGTAGGCGATGGCCTGTTCGGAGTGGAAAGTGCCCTGCGAGCCGGTGAAGCCCTGGCAGATGACTTTGGTGTCTTTATTGATCAGGACGCTCATTACTTGCCCTCCGCAGCTTTGACAACTTGTTGAGCAGCGTCGGTCAGGCTGGTAGCCGCAATGATGTTCAAACCGCTTTCTGCCAGAACTTTAGCGCCCAGTTCGGCGTTGTTGCCTTCGAGGCGAACCACGACCGGCACCTTGACGCCGACTTCCTTCACTGCACCGATGATGCCTTCGGCGATCATGTCGCAGCGAACGATGCCACCGAAGATGTTGACCAGCACGGCCGCGACATTGCTGTCGGACAGGATGATCTTGAACGCTTCGGTCACGCGTTCCTTGGTAGCGCCACCGCCAACGTCGAGGAAGTTGGCCGGCTTGCCGCCGTGCAGGTTGACGATGTCCATGGTACCCATGGCCAGGCCTGCGCCGTTGACCATGCAGCCGATGTTGCCTTCCAGGGCCACGTAGTTCAGCTCGAAGCTGGCGGCGTGGGCTTCACGCGGGTCGTCCTGGGACGGGTCGTGCATGGCCTTGAGCTTCGGCTGGCGATAGATCGCGTTGCCGTCGATGTTGATCTTGGCGTCCAGGCAGTGCAGGTCGCCGTCGGCCTTGATGACCAGCGGGTTGACTTCCAGCAGGGCCAGGTCGTAGTCCTGGAACAGCTTGGCCAGGCCGGTGAAGATCTTGACGAACTGGGCGACTTGCTTGCCTTCCAGGCCCAGCTTGAACGCCAGCTCACGGCCCTGGAACGGCTGGGCGCCGACCAGCGGGTCGATGGTGGCCTTGAGAATCTTCTCGGGAGTGTCGTGCGCGACCTTCTCGATGTCCACGCCACCTTCGGTGGAGGCCATGAACACGATGCGGCGGCTGGAACGATCGACGACCGCGCCCAGGTAGAGTTCCTTGGCGATGTCAGTGCAGGATTCGACCAGGATCTTGCTGACTGGCTGGCCGTTGGCGTCGGTCTGGTAGGTCACCAGGCGCTTGCCCAGCCACTGCGCGGCGAACGCCTTGGCGTCCTCCTTGCTCTTGACCAGCTTGACGCCGCCCGCCTTGCCGCGACCGCCGGCGTGGACCTGGGCCTTTACGACCCACTCGGAACCGCCGATCTTTTCGCAGGCTTCTGCGGCAGCTTCAGGGGTATCGACAGCGAAACCCTTGGAAACTGGCAGGCCGTATTCAGCGAACAGCTGCTTACCCTGATACTCGTGAAGATTCATGCTTTTTACCGTCTTCGTTAGGTACTGCGCTTCGGCGCTGCACCGTTACCGGTGCCGCGCCACCTGTGACCGTTGACCCGCGGGTTGTCCCGAGGGCCCGGTCCGGCGGACGTTCCGCGGTGAGTCTTGCACGCAAGACCCACGACGGGCAGCCCGCCGTGGTTTCTTATAATTAACGCTTCTTACGGTTGGCCACGTGAATGGCACCGCCATTCACTGCCAGCGCGGCTTCGTGCAGCGCTTCGGACAGGGTCGGATGGCTGAAGACCATCATGCCCAGGTCTTCGGCGCTGGTGCCGAATTCCATCGCGATCGCACCCTGCTGGACCAGCTCGGCAGCGGATGGGCCGATCACGTGAACGCCCAGGACGCGGTCGGTCTTGGCATCGGCGATGACCTTGACGAAACCACCGGTATCGTTGGCCGCCATCGCACGGCCGCTGGCCGCGAACGGGAAGGTGCCCACGTTAACCTCAACGCCCTCGGCCTTCAAGGCCTGTTCGGTCTTGCCGACCCAAGCGATTTCCGGGTGGGTGTAGATGACCGACGGGATCAGGTCGTAGTTCATCTGTGCCTTGTGGCCCTTGATGCGCTCGACCACCATGATGCCCTCTTCCGAGGCCTTGTGCGCCAGCATCAGGCCACGTACCACGTCGCCGATGGCGTAGACGCCCGGCACGCTGGTGGCGCAGTAGTCATCGACGTAGATGTAGCCACGCTCGTCGATGGTCACGCCGCTGTCGGCGGCCAGCAGGTCGGTGGTCACCGGGCGGCGGCCGACCGCGACGATCAGCTTGTCGAAGACGATCTTCTGTTCGCCGTTGGCGTCGGTGTAGGTGACTTCGACTTCGTCGCCGTTGACCTTCGAGCCGGTCACGCGGGCGCCCAGCTTGATGTCCAGGCCCTGCTTGGTCAGGGTCTTCAGCGCTTCCTTGGAAACCGCGGTGTCGGCGGCCATCAGGAAGGTGTCCAGGGCTTCCAGGACGGTGACTTCGGCACCCAGGCGGGCCCATACCGAACCCAGCTCCAGGCCGATGACGCCAGCGCCGATCACGCCCAGGCGCTTCGGCACGGCCTGGAATTCCAGGGCGCCGGTGGAGTCGACGATGACTTTCTGGTCGACCGGAGCCGGCGGAATGTCGATCGGACGCGAACCGGAGGCCAGGATCACGTTCTCGGCCTCGATGACTTCGACCGAACCGTCAGGCTTGGTGACTTCGACCTTCTTGCCAGCCAGCAGCTTGCCGTGCCCTTGGATCGAGGTCACGCCATTGGCCTTGAACAGGGTGGCGACGCCACCGGTCAGGTTCTTGACGATGCCGGCCTTGCGACCGACCATCGCGGCGACGTCCATTTTCACTTCGCCAGTGGAGATACCGTGGACGTTGAAGCTCTCTTTGGCTTCCTTGTACTTCCAGGAGCTGTCCAGCAGGGCCTTGGAAGGAATGCAACCCACGTTCAGGCAGGTACCGCCCAGGGCCAGCTTGCCCTCGGCGTCGGTGTATTTCTCGATGCAGGCGGTCGAAAGGCCGAGCTGAGCAGCCTTGATCGCGGCAACGTAGCCGCCAGGACCAGCACCAATCACCACCACGTCGAATTTCTGGGTCATAAAAGATTCCTTATCAGCTTCAAGCTACAAGCCGCGAGCTGCAAGACGAGCCGCTTCCCAGGAAGCGGGTCGCTTGCAGCTCGTAGCTGCGTGATTAGATGTCCAGCAGCAGACGCGCTGGATCTTCCAGCAGGTTCTTGATGGTCACCAGGAAGGTCACGGCTTCCTTACCGTCGATCAGGCGGTGGTCGTAGGACAGCGCCAGGTACATCATCGGGCGAATGACCACCTGGCCATTGATCGCCATCGGACGCTGGATGATGTTGTGCATGCCCAGGATCGCTGCCTGCGGCGGGTTGACGATCGGGGTCGACATCATCGAACCGAAGGTACCACCGTTGGTGATGGTGAAGGTACCGCCAGTCATCTCTTCGATGGCCAGCTTGCCTTCACGGGCCTTCTTGCCGAAGGTGGCGATGCCGTTCTCGATCTCGGCCAGGCTCATCGACTCGGCGTTGCGCAGGACCGGCACCACCAGGCCACGGTCGCTGGAAACCGCGACACCGACGTCGGCGTAGCCATGGTAGACGATGTCGTTGCCGTCGATCGAGGCGTTGACCGCCGGGAAGCGCTTCAGCGCTTCGGTGGCAGCCTTGACGAAGAACGACATGAAGCCCAGGCGCACGCCGTTGTGGGTCTTCTCGAACAGATCCTTGTACTTCGAACGCAGGGCCATGACTTCGGTCATGTCCACTTCGTTGAAGGTGGTCAGCATGGCCATGTTCGACTGGGCTTCGACCAGGCGCTCGGCGATCTTGGCGCGCAGGCGGGTCATCGGCACGCGCTTCTCGGTGCGGTCACCAGCAGCGGTGACCACTGCAGCGGCAGCGGCGGCGGCAGGCTTGGCAGCCGGGGCAGCGGCAGGCGCGGCCTTCTTGTTGGCGATGGCGGCGACCACGTCTTCCTTGGTCACGCGGCCACCCTTGCCGGTGCCGGCAACGGCAGCCAGGTCGATGCCGTTTTCTTCAGCCAGTTTGCGTGCGGCCGGGGCAGCGACCGGGTCGTCCTCGCCAGCGTCGGCGGCAGCCGGAGCGGCGGCGGCAGCGGCAGGTGCAGCAGCCGGGGCAGCGGCGGCGGCGCCTTCAACGATCGAGCCCAGGACTTCGTCGGACAGGACGGTGTCGCCCTCGCCCTTGACGATGTCACCCAGCACGCCGTCGGCGGTGGCCAGGACTTCCAGGACGACCTTGTCGGTCTCGATGTCGACGATCAGCTCGTCACGCTTGACGGCTTCGCCCGGCTTCTTGTGCCAGGTGGCAACGGTGCCGTCGGCGACCGATTCCGGGAAGGTTGGGGCTTTGATCTCGATAGCCATTATCAGTGATTCCTTAAATTCGGTTTCAGGTGCGCGAAGGCATTAGACAGTGAAGGCATCCTGCAGCAGTTTTTCCTGCTGCTCGGCGTGCATCGATGCGTAACCACAAGCGGGCGCGGCGGACGCTTCGCGACCGGCGTACTCCAGGACCAGCGCCTTGTTGTGGCGGGTCAGGATACGGCGCATGTGGTGCTGGCTGCTGTACCAGGCGCCCTGGTTCATCGGTTCTTCCTGGCACCACACCGCATGCTTGAGGTTGGTGTACGGAGCAAGGATCTCGACCAGGTCGTCCTCAGGGAACGGATACAGCTGCTCGATACGCACGATGGCGATGTCTTCGCGGCCTTCGGCACGGCGTTTTTCCAGCAGGTCGTAGTAGACCTTGCCGCTGCACAGCACGATGCGCTCGACCTTGGCCGGGTCGTGGGCATCGACTTCCGGGATCACGGTCTGGAACGAGCCTTCGGCCAGTTCTTCCAGGGTCGAGATGGCCAGCTTGTGGCGCAGCAGCGACTTCGGCGTCAGGACGATCAGCGGCTTGCGCAGCGGACGGATGACCTGGCGACGCAGCAGGTGGTAGATCTGTGCCGGCGTGGTCGGTACGCAAACCTGGATGTTGTGCTCGGCGCACAGCTGCAGGTAGCGCTCCAGGCGTGCCGAGGAGTGCTCGGGGCCCTGGCCTTCGTAGCCGTGCGGCAGCAGCATGGTCAGGCCGCACAGGCGCCCCCACTTGTGCTCGCCGCTGGTGATGAACTGGTCGATCACCACCTGGGCGCCGTTGGCGAAGTCACCGAACTGGGCTTCCCAGATCACCAGCGCGTTCGGCGTGGTGGTCGAGTAGCCGTATTCGAAGGCCAGTACCGCTTCTTCCGACAGGAAGGAGTCGTACAGCTCGAAGCTCGGCTGGCCGGCGAACAGGTTCTGCAGCGGCAGGTAGGTACTGGCGTCCTTCTGGTTGTGCAACGCCGCATGGCGGTGCGAGAAGGTGCCGCGGCCTACGTCCTGGCCGGTGATGCGCACCGGGTGGCCTTCGAACAGCAGGGTCGCGTAGGCCATGGTCTCGGCGTAGCCCCAGTTGATCGGCAGGCCGCCGGCCTGCATCTTCTGGCGGTCTTCGTAGATTTTCGAGACCTGGCGCTGGACCACGAAGCCGTCCGGCAGGTCGAGCAGCTTGGCCGACAGGTCCTGCAGGGTCTTGAGGTCGAAGCGGGTGTCGTGACGGGCGGTCCAGGCATGGCCCAGGTATGGGCGCCAATCGACGAACAGCTCGCGGTTCGGCTCCTTGACCAGGCTCTTGACCACGTGCAGGCCGTTGTCCAGCGCATTGCGGTACTCGTCGATCTTGGCCTGGGCGCGCTCGGCGTCGATACGCCCGGCCTGGATCAGGGACTCGGCGTACAGCTCGCGGGTGGTGCGCTGCTTGGCGATCTGCTGGTACATCAGCGGCTGGGTGCCGCTCGGCTCGTCGGCCTCGTTGTGGCCGCGACGGCGGTAGCAGACCAGGTCGATGACCACGTCACGCTTGAACTGCATGCGATAGTCGATGGCCAGCTGGGTGACGAACAGCACCGCTTCCGGGTCATCGCCGTTCACGTGCAGGATCGGCGCCTGGATCATCTTGGCGACGTCGGTGCAGTACTCGGTGGAACGCGAGTCCAGCGGGTTGCTGATGGTGAAACCGACCTGGTTGTTGATCACGATGTGCACGGTACCGCCGGTCTTGAAACCGCGAGTCTGCGACATCTGGAAGGTTTCCATGACCACGCCCTGGCCGGCGAACGCCGCGTCGCCGTGGATCGAGATCGGCAGGACCTTGTCACCGACACGGTCGTTGCGACGGTCCTGGCGGGCACGCACCGAACCCTCCACCACCGGCGAGACGATTTCCAGGTGGGAAGGGTTGAACGCCATGGCCAGGTGGACTTCGCCGCCGGTGGTCATCACGTTGGAGGAGAAGCCCTGGTGATACTTCACGTCACCGGAGCCCAGCTCGTTCATCTTCTTGCCTTCGAACTCGTCGAACAGCTCGCGCGGGTTCTTGCCGAAGGTGTTGACCAGCACGTTGAGACGGCCACGGTGGGCCATGCCGATCACGACTTCCTTGGTGCCGTAGGAGCCGGAGCGCTGGATCATTTCGTCCAGCATCGGGATCAGGCTCTCGCCACCTTCCAGGCCGAAGCGCTTGGTGCCTGGGTACTTGGTGCCCAGGTACTTCTCCAGGCCCTCGGCCGCGGTGACGCGCTCGAGCAGGTGGGTCTGCGCGTCGACGGAGAACTCGGGACGGCCACGGACGCTTTCCAGGCGCTGCTGGAACCAGCTGCGCTGCTCGGAATCGACGATGTGGGTGAACTCGGCGCCGATGGTGCGACAATATGTCTTCTGCAACGCGTCGAAGATTTCGCGTAGGCTCGCCTCCTCCTTGCCGATGTACAGGTCGCCGGCACGGAAGGTCGTATCAAGGTCGGCATTGGTCAAGCCGTAGTGATTGATCGACAGGTCTACGGGCGCAGGGCGCTGCCACAACCCCAGCGGGTCGAGCTTGGCAGCCTGATGACCGCGCATACGATAGGCCTGGATCAGTCGCAGTACTTCAACCTGCTTCTTCTCGTGTTCGCTGCTCACGCTCCCGGCGGAAACCGGCTGGGCGCGGCGCTGGTTCTTCGCCAGCAGTACGAAATGGTCGCGGATTGTAGAGTGCGATACATCGGTAGCGGTGCTGCCGTCGGCGGGCAACTTCTGGAAGTAAGTGCGCCACTCTTCTGGCACAGCGTTAGGGTCGTGCAGGTAGAGCTCATAAAGCTCTTCCACATATGCAGCGTTACCACCTGAAAGGTGGGCGCTTTCCCACATGCGCTGCATCACGCTTTCTTGCATGCTTGGTCACCCTCGGTTAGGGGACTGATCGGCAAGAGCCACAGCAAACCTGGAAAAGTCCGAGTACAGCGACTGAACCACGCCACCGAGGATCCTGCAGATTTTCCGGGTACCAGCCCGGAAGCCCCTGCTGGTCTCATATCTTCATAGGTAATGAGCGCGGGCTTTGTGGGCCCTTGCTCGGGTTTTACCTCGGTGCGGGCTCACCACCCGCACCTCGGCTTGCAACGGTTACAGCGGTCTTACATCAAGTGCCGCTTTGCAGCAGCATGTTACGTACGTGACCGATCGCCTTGGTCGGGTTCAGACCTTTCGGGCAAACGTTTACGCAGTTCATGATCCCGCGGCAGCGGAATACGCTGAACGGGTCATCCAGGGACGCCAGGCGCTCCTGGGTCTTGGTGTCACGGCTGTCGGCCAGGAAGCGATAGGCCTGCAGCAGCGCGGCGGGACCGAGGAACTTGTCCGGGTTCCACCAGAACGACGGGCAGGAGGTCGAGCAGCAAGCGCACAGGATGCACTCGTACAGGCCGTCCAGCTTGTCACGGTCTTCCGGCGACTGCAGACGCTCGATGGCCGGGGCCGGCGTGTCGTTCTGCAGGAACGGCTTCACCTTCTCGTACTGCTTGTAGAAGATGCTCATATCGACGACCAGGTCACGAATGACCGGCAGGCCCGGCAGCGGACGCAGGACCAGCTTGTTGCCCTTGACCACCGACGACAGCGGGGTGATGCAGGCCAGGCCGTTCTTGCCGTTGATGTTCATGCCATCGGAACCGCAGACACCTTCACGGCAGGAGCGACGGTAGGAGAAACCTTCGTCCTGCTCCTTGATCAAGGCCAGCACGTCCAGCACCATCAGGTCCTTGCCACCGGTGTCGACCTGGAAGGCCTGCATCTTCGGGGCCGAATCGGTGTCCGGGTTGTAACGATAAACTTCGACTTGCAACATAGCGGCCACCCTTAGTAAGTCCGGACTTTTGGTTCGAAGGCCGGTACGGTCTTCGGCGCGAAGTTGACTGCACGCTTGGCCACGCGCTTCTCACCCGGGTAGTACAGGGTGTGGCACAGCCAGTTTTCGTCGTCACGGTCTTCGAAGTCTTCACGGGCGTGGGCGCCACGGGACTCTTTACGGGCTTCGGCCGCGATGGCAGTAGCTTCGGCGACTTCCAGCAGGTTCTGCAGCTCCAGCGCTTCGATACGCGCGGTGTTGAAGGCCTGGGACTTGTCGTTGATCTTGACGTTGGCGATACGGTCGCGCAGGCCGGCCAGCTGCTCGATACCCTTCTGCATGTATTCGCCGGTACGGAATACACCGAAGTAGTTCTGCATGCAGCTCTGCAGCTCGCGCTTGAGGCTGGCGACGTCTTCGCCAGCGGTACGCTCGTTGAGCTTGTTCAGGCGGTTCAGGGCCACGTCGACGTCGGTGTCGCTGGCGTCGCGGTACTCGATGCCTTCGCTCAGCGCCTTCTCCAGGTGCAGGCCGGCGGCGCGACCGAACACCACCAGGTCGAGCAGCGAGTTGCCGCCCAGACGGTTGGCGCCGTGGACCGATACGCACGCCACTTCACCTACGGCGAACAGGCCTTCGATGATGTGATCCTGGCCGTTGGCGTCCATGGTGATGGCCTGGCCATGGATGTTGGTGGCGATGCCGCCCATCATGTAGTGGCAGGTCGGGATGACCGGCACCGGCGCGACGACCGGGTCGACGTGGGCGAAGGTCTTGGACAGTTCGCAGATACCTGGCAGGCGGCTGTGCAGCACTTCCTCGCCCAGGTGGTCCAGCTTCAGCAGCACGTGGTCCTTGTTCGGGCCCACGCCGTTGCCGGCGATGATTTCCTTGACCATGGAACGGGCGACCACGTCGCGGCCGGCCAGGTCCTTCGCGTTCGGCGCGTAACGCTCCATGAAGCGCTCGCCATGGGCGTTGATCAGGTAGCCACCCTCGCCGCGGCAACCCTCGGTGACCAGCACACCGGCGCCGGCGATGCCGGTCGGGTGGAACTGCCACATCTCGATGTCCTGCACCGGCACGCCGGCACGCAGGGCCATGCCGACACCGTCACCGGTATTGATCAGGGCGTTGGTGGTGGAGGCATAGATACGGCCAGCACCGCCGGTGGCCAGTACGGTGGCCTTGGAACGCACGTAGACGGTCTCGCCGGTCTCGATGCAGATGGCGATCACACCGACGATGGCACCGTCCTGGTTCTTCACCAGGTCGACGGCGTACCACTCGTTGAGGAACACGGTGCCGTGCTTGACGTTGTTCTGGTACAGGGTGTGCAGCAGCGCGTGACCGGTACGGTCGGAGGCCGCGCAGGTACGGGCAGCCTGGCCACCCTTGCCGTAGTCTTTCGACTGGCCGCCGAACGGACGCTGGTAGATGCGGCCGGTTTCGGTACGGGAGAACGGCAGGCCCATGTGGTCCAGTTCGAAGACCGCGGCCGGGCCTTCCTGACACATGTATTCGATCGCGTCCTGGTCACCGATGTAGTCGGAACCCTTGACGGTATCGTACATGTGCCAGCGCCAGTCGTCGTTCGGGTCGGCCGAAGCGATGGCGCAGGTGATGCCGCCCTGGGCGGACACGGTGTGGGAACGGGTCGGGAAGACCTTGGTGATGACCGCGGTCTTGTGACCGCCCTGGGCCAGTTGCAGCGCTGCGCGCATGCCGGCGCCGCCGCCACCGATGATGATGGCGTCGAAGGAAATCGTTGGAAGGCTAGCCATGAATCAGATACCCCAGAGAATCTGTACACCCCAGACGAAGTACGCGAACATCGCGACGCCGCAAACCGCCTGGAACAGGAAACGTACCGCAGTCGCCGACTTGCCGAAGGACATCGGCGTCAGGTAGTCGGTGGCGATGGTCCACATGCCGACCCAGGCGTGAGCGCCCAGGGCCACCAGGGCCAACAGACTGAAGATACGCATCGCGTTGTTGGAGAACAGGCTGTGCCACTGGGCATAGTCGATGCCCGGGTGGGCCACGAGGTAGCCGATCAGGAAGATGAAATAAGCCGCGAGAACGACCGCAGAGACGCGCTGCGCCATCCAGTCATAGAGGCCCGAACGCGACAGGTTCGTGACATTGGTTACCATACCCAAACTCCCGCCAGAACGATCACCACCACGGAGATGACAATCACGATTTTCGAGCCCAGCTTGCCGCCTTCCAGCGTCTCACCGATGCCCATGTCCATGATCAGGTGGCGTACGCCAGCCACCAGGTGATACAGCAGGGCGGACAGCAGCCCCCAGGTCACCAGCTTGGCCAGCGGGCTGGTCAGACACGCCTTCACTTCCGCGAAACCTTCCTCGGAACCCAGGGACTTGCTCAATGCATAGAGCATGATGGCCAGGCCGAGAAACAGGATGACGCCGGAGATACGGTGAAGAATGGACGTGTAAGCGGTGATCGGGAGTTTGATGGTCCTTAGGTCTAGGTTTACAGGTCGTTGGCTTTTCACGGCTTTTTTCACACTGAAGAGCCCCTAGCTAACAGGGCAAAGTTGTTGGTAAGTGTACTGGTCAGGTACCCACCACCCAGGGAGCGACGACCCCCAGCGGAACGGGCTTGCAAGCCCCTGGCGGTCGGTTGCGGAGTATAGACAGTTAGGCTGCTTATGACAACGTGAGGGGCTAGCCCAAATAGCGCATTGCCTTTGGCGAACAAAAGGCGTAAACGGGCGACAATTTCGCGAAAAAACAAGGCTGCGAGGGCGTTTCAACCAGCCTTTAGGCAAATTGACATTCGAATTTATCCCTCTATAGTGGTGCGGGCCCTGCGTGGGGGGTCTGTCTGATGATTTCAAGCATTAATAGGAGGCCACATGGCTGACAAAAAAGCGCAGTTGGTCATCGAGGGCGCAGCCCCCGTCGAGCTGCCCATTTTAACCGGCACCGTTGGTCCCGATGTTATCGACGTCCGCGGGTTGGGGGCTACCGGTCACTTCACCTTCGACCCTGGCTTCATGGCGACCGCATCCTGCGAGTCGAAGATCACCTATATCGATGGCGACAAGGGTGTCCTGCTGCACCGCGGCTACCCGATCGAACAGCTCGCCGAAAAATCGGACTACCTCGAAACCTGCTACCTGCTGCTCAACGGCGAACTGCCGAACGCCGAGCAGAAGGCCCAGTTCGTCAGCACCGTGAAGAACCACACCATGGTCCACGAGCAGCTGAAATCCTTCTTCAACGGTTTCCGTCGCGATGCCCACCCGATGGCGGTGATGTGCGGCGTGGTCGGCGCCCTGTCGGCGTTCTACCACGACTCCCTGGACATCAACAATCCGCAGCATCGCGAGATCTCTGCGGTACGCCTGGTCGCCAAGATGCCGACTCTGGCGGCGATGGTCTACAAGTACTCCATGGGCCAGCCGATGATGTATCCGCGCAACGACCTGTCGTACGCGGAGAACTTCCTGCACATGATGTTCAACACCCCGTGCGAGATCAAACCGATCAGCCCGGTACTGGCCAAGGCGATGGACCGGATCTTCATCCTCCACGCCGACCACGAGCAGAACGCCTCCACCTCCACCGTGCGCCTGGCCGGTTCCTCGGGCGCCAACCCGTTCGCCTGTATCGCCGCCGGCATCGCCGCGCTGTGGGGCCCGGCCCACGGCGGCGCCAACGAGGCGGTGCTGAACATGCTGGACGAGATCGGTGACGTGTCGAACATCGACAAGTTCATCGCCAAGGCCAAGGACAAGAACGATCCGTTCAAGCTCATGGGCTTCGGCCACCGCGTGTACAAGAACCGCGACCCGCGCGCCACCGTGATGAAGCAGACCTGCGACGAAGTGCTCAGCGAGCTGGGCATCAACGATCCGCAGCTGGAGCTGGCCATGCGCCTGGAAGAGATCGCCCTGACCGATCCGTACTTCAAGGAGCGCTCGCTGTACCCGAACGTCGACTTCTACTCGGGCATCATCCTCAAGGCGATCGGCATTCCAACCAGCATGTTCACCGTGATCTTCGCCCTGGCGCGTACCGTGGGCTGGATCTCGCACTGGAAGGAAATGCTCTCCGGCCCGTACAAGATCGGCCGCCCGCGCCAGCTGTACACCGGTCACGAGCAGCGTGACATCGTTGACCTGAAGGATCGCGCCTAAGGGTTGCCTGGCAACGCCGGATGCGTGACATGAAAAAGGCCACCTTGGGTTAACGCTGTTCACTTAAGTCTGATGTGGCATCGATAGGGGCTGCCTTGCAGCCCTTCGCGGGCGAGCCCGCTCCCACAGGAGCGTGCATTCCTTGAGGTTTGCAGCGTACTTGTGGGAGCGGGCTTACCCGCGAAGGGCCGCAAGGCGGCCCCAATTGCTTAAGTGAACGGCATTAACCCTTGGGTGGCTTTTTTCTTTGGGCTGGCGTACGAATATCCGTTTGAGCGGTGGCACCACCGCCGGGGCCGCTTCGCACCCCTAGGACCGAAAGCTCCGTAAACACCCCAACCCAGCCTCCACCGAGATGGCGCACAACCTCAAGGCTTCTCGGCCAACTGCCGCAACCCCTTGAGCGTATTGAACGGCGCATCCACCACGAACGTGTTGGCCAGCCACGAAGGCACGCTCCCCCCAGGCTCGGTATGCACCTGGTAGGTCACTTCGGTACTGTCCCCCTTGGGCACCAGCTTCCAGTACCCCTTCACCTGCGCCACCCGCACATAGCCCTTCTCCTCGGGAATGTATTTGGGATCCTCCTCGATCCTGCGGGTCACGCTGCCGTCGGCCTCGACGGTGGTGGTCACGTGCAGGACCGAATCACGCGGCGTCACCGGCCAGGGCGTATTGAACTGGGTATAGGTCCAGCTCTGGTCACCTTCATGCTTGAGCAACTTCTGCGACTTGCACTCATGGATCCAGGCACAGGCGCCCGCCACATCCTCCTGCAGCGCCTTGACCTTGGCCAGCGGCGCCTTGATCACCGTCACCCCACGGTAGGCCTTGTACTTGGAACCAGGCACCTCGCTGAGGGACACCTTGATCCCCTCCTCGTCCTTGGCTACCTGCCAGTTCTCGGCCCAGGCGGCCGGCGCCAGCAGGACACCCATGCCACACAGCAGTGCAATACGCTTGAACGATCTCATCATCTTTGTCCTTGTTGTCGAAGTTCCAGCCTGTCACGCCGCCGTCATCCGCTCCAGCCAACCGAGAATCCTGATCGCTTCGTCACGGTCGTCGCCGCACACCTCCACGTCCGCCCTGAAACCACCACACACCTTCGGCCGCTCGGGCTTGCCGAACAGGTCGCAGAGGTTTTCCACGGTCAGGTGCAGGCAACGCTCACCCGCCGGCTTGCCCTGGGGCATGCGCGGCATCGGCGAACTGATGGAAGGTGCGATGCAGCAGGCGCCACAGCCCTCTCGGCATTTCATGAAAACAGGACTCCCTGGAACAGAATGGGACGAGCGTCCCTGGATGGTAACCGCTCAAACATACGTTTGAAATTGCTGGCCGGATGAAATCTGCCCTGACCGGGCAGTCAGTTGGACCGACTACTGACGGAATTCGAAATCGATGGCTGCCCCGTCTACGTCACGCCGGCTGTCGTTGCGCAACTGCAGCTGCATCTCGTTGCTGATCAAGCGGCCATTGAGCTGGAACGGACTGTCGTCGGACATCGGCTTTACCGGGAACATGGACGGCAACAGCGGCGCGCGGCCTGGCGTCGAGGTGCCGACGTCGGGCTTGAGGTCCTTGACCATCTCCACAGGCAGGCTCAAGTCCAGCTTGGGCTTTGGCAGCGGTTTCGCCACGGCCTTACGCAGTGGTTTGCGCGCCACGGGCTTGGGCTTGGCCACGACCGCGCCGGGTTTCGATTGCGCCTGGACCGCCGGTTGTGCAGCCTGCAGCGCCCCACTGGACAGGCACAGAGGCGCCAGGCAGAAGAACAGGGCAAGAGAGCGAAGCGCTTTCATCGACATCGAAGGCCAGCTGCAAAGATGCGTATGCTCTCTGTTCCTTTCGCGCCTGGCAAGCCTACAGCAGCGAACCTGCCGGCGCCTTGCACAGCTGGTGGGCCAGCAACCCGAGGGTGATCACCGCGCGCTCCGCCTCCTTGTTCCACGGAATACCGCAATTGAGCCGGATGCAGTGGTTGAACTGCTCGGTGTTGCTGAAGATCAGCCCCGGCGCGATGCTGATCCCCTGCTCCAGCGCCCGCACGTGCAACTCCTGGGTATTGACCCGCCCCGGCAGGCTGACCCAGAGGATGAATCCCCCCGTGGGCCGGGTCATCTGCGTACCTTCCGGAAAGTGCTGCTGCACTGCCAACTGATAGGCGCTGAGGTTCTTGCGGTACTCCTGGCGGATGTAGCGCAGGTGTCGATCATAGCCTCCGTTCTCCAGGTAGGCCGCCACGCCCATCTGTGTCACGCTGCAGGCCGAATGGGTGGTGAAGGTCTGCAGGCGCTGGATCTCGTCCTGGTAGCGCCCGGCGATCATCCAGCCAACACGCACCCCTGGCGACAAGGTCTTGGAGAAACTCGAGCAGTAGATCACCCGGTCCAGGCGATCGAAAGCCTTGAGCGCCTTGGTGCGCCCCTGCTCGAACATCAGCTCGCCGTAGATATCGTCCTCGACGATCTGGATGTCGAAGTCCGAGGCCAGGCGCAACAGCTGCTTCTGGCGCTCCTCGGGAATGGTGCCGCCGAGCGGGTTGCTCAGCCGCGGGGTCAGCACCAGGGCCTTGATCGACCACTGGTTGGCCGCCAGTTGCAGGGCCTCGAGGCTGATGCCAGTGGACGGATCGCTGGGAATCTCGATGACCTTCAGGCCCAGCAGGTCGGCCAGTTGCAGCAAGCCGTAGTAGGTCGGCGATTCGGCGGCGATCAGGTCGCCCGGCCGGGTCAGCACCCGCAGCGACATCTGCAGGGCATCGACGCAGCCGTGGGTGACCACGACCTCGCGCGGATCGACCAGCACCCCGGCATCGCGCATGCGGATAGCGATCTGCCGGCGCAACGGCTCGAAGCCGGGGCTGAACATATAGCTGAACGCCCGTGGGCTATGGAAGCGCGTGACCTTGGCCAGTTGCTGGTGCAGCGCCCGCACCGGCAGGTAGTCCACGTGGGGCACCGCCGCACCGAACGGGAACACGCCATCGCGCCGTGCCTCGGTCAGCACCTGCTGGATGATACTGGCGCGGGTGACCAGGCCAGGCCGCTCGACCCGGGCGATATCCGGTGTCTGGGCGGTCAGCGCTGGGGTCTGGTGCACGTAGTACCCCGACTGCGGACGCGCGCGGATCAGCCCCTGGTCCTCCAGGTTGGCGTAGGCCTGCAGCACCGTGGCGTGGCTGACGTTGAGCTGGGCGCTCATCTTGCGTACGGACGGTACGCGCTCGCCGGGCTGGTAGACACCCCGGCGGATGTCGTCGGCCAGTTGCTGGGCGATGCGCTGGTACAGCAGCAGGTTGGTCATGGCGGTTTCTCGAAGCGCAAACGGGTTCGTTGTTCTTGTGCGGCTCACTGACGAGACAGAATACCGTAACAGTTGCAAAGTGTACTGGGACAGATCGCAGAATAGTCAACAATACAGTTGCGTGACAGCCATGCGATGGATGCTGGCGCTTCGTTCCGACGAATGAAGAACTGGCCTCGTTCGCGCCCGATATGATCTGCGCCGGCCCTTTTGGGGGCGCTTCGCGACACAAGGCCGCTCTCACAAGTACGACGCTGCCCTGTAATCCAGCGCCGTACCTGTGAGAGCGGCCTTGTGTCGCGAAAGGACTGCGCAGCAGCCCTGGCTCGAATATCAGCGCACCGGCGCCAGCTTGCCCTTGTCGTCGGAGAAGACGATCTCCACCCGCCGGTTCTGCGCCCTGCCCCGCTCCGAGGCATTGGCCTCGACCGGGTACTGGTCGCCATAACCCTCGACCTGGATGCGCTTCTCGTCGACACCGAGGTCGACCAGCATGTCGGCCACGGCCTGGGCTCGGTCGCGAGACAGCTTGAGGTTGTCCTCGGGAGCGCCGGTGCTGTCGGTATAGCCCTCGATGCGCACCACCCGACGCGGGTTGAGCTGAAGGAACTGGACCAGCTTGAGGACTGTGCGGCTGGCCGAGTTCTTCAGGTCGGCGCGCCCGGTATCGAACAACACGTCGCCCAAGGTCATCACCAGCCCTCGGTCGCTCTGCTCGGAAGCCAAGGCGGCGATCTGCGCCTCGACCCACTTGCCCTGCTGCTGCACACTGGCCAGCTTGGCCTCGCGCAAGGCCAACTGCAGGCGCTGGCGCTCCAGATCGAGCTTGGCCAGTCGCTCCTGGTTCAGCGCCAATTTGGCGTGCTCGCCGGCAATCTCGCTGTAGCGCCGGCTCAGGTAGGCATAGTGGCGAACATCGGCCCCGGTACCGATGTAGCTGGACAGACGCTCGGCCTTGGCCAGCGACTCGCCTGCGCGGATCACATCGCGGGGAGCGCTGCGCAGCACATCGGAATCGTCCTTGACCCGCTGGAATGCGGTGCTGGCCTCATCCAGCGCCGAGGCGCTGCGCTGGCTGGCGCAGCCCTGCAACCCGACCAGCGCCAGCAGCGCCAGGGCGGCCATCGATGGCTTGCCAATCATGGCTGCACCTCCAGCTGCTTGCGCAGGCGCGTGACCCGCGATTGCAGCAGCTCGAGCTGCTCCTCGCTCTTGCTGGTCAGCACCTGGGCCTCGGCCAGACGCGCATCCAGCTCGGCCTGCTCGGCACGCATGCGCGCTTCACGGTAGCTTGCACGGGTCATGTTGGCCTTGGCCCGCGCCAGTTTGTCTTCAGCCAGCTTGAGCGCCTCCACCTGGTCGGTGGCGCCGACGGCCTTGGCCTGCTCCAACGCCTGTTCGGACAAGCGCAGTTGCTCGTTGGGCGCCGGATCGTTGGCGCAGCCCGACAGGCCAAGCACGACCAGGGCCAGGATCAATGGTTGGGTTCTCACGCAATCTTCCTACTGTTTGGGAGCATCCTGCGGCCCCTGCATCTGTGCCTTCCAGCGCTCGACATTGCGCTGCAGCACCGCCTCGGATGCCCCGGAAATCGGCAATTCTGTCAGTTTTTTCGCCAGTTGTCCGCGCAACCAGGCGTCATTGCAGGCCGAGTTGTGCGACACGGCCAGGTACAGGCCCGGGCGGTCCACCGGCAGGCCACGGGCGATCAGGTCGTTGCCCATGCCCAGGCTCTGCATCATGCCCATGCCCGCATAACGGCCAGCCAGCACGTAGTCGACCTGACCCAGCACCAGCTTCTGGAACGCCTGGGTCAGGTTCTGCGCCGGCTCCAGCTTGAGCTGGGCCTTGGCAAAGGCTTCGAAGGCCGGCGTCAGGCGCGCCCTTTCCGAGAGGCTACCCCGATAGCGGGCCAGGTCCGCCGGGCCATCGAACACCACCGAGGCGTCATGACGAGTCCAGACCAGATACTCGTTGAGCTGCAGGGGCGGATGGATATAGTCCAGCGCGGTCAACTGGCCTACCTGCATGGGGGTATCGACCAGCAGGTCCATGCGCCCGCTGCGTACCTCCTCCAGCGCCTGCTCGCGCTTACCGGCGTGCAATACCTCGAGCGACACGCCAAGCTCCCTGGCCACCTGGCGCAGCAAGTCGACATTGGCACCGATCAGGTGCCGGGGGTCGTTCGGGTCCTGCCAGGAATACGGTGGCGCATCCGGGCTGCCGGTCGCCACCAGGCGCTCGCACTTGCCCGCCGCCATCGCCAGCGGCGACAGCAGCGCTGCCACGCAGGCCAGCGCCCTGCCCGTTCCGCGAAACTCCATGCCTCACTCCTCACGCTATCAACCCTGCAGGCTCGGCCTCGCACACAAAAAAAGCCCGGCCCCCTGCAGGAGGGCCGGGCTTCTTTATAAGTGAAGCAGGCGGATCAGACCAGCTTTTCCAGCTCCGGAACCGCTTCGAACAGGTCCGCGACCAGGCCGTAGTCGGCGACCTGGAAGATCGGCGCCTCCTCGTCCTTGTTGATCGCCACGATCACCTTGGAGTCCTTCATGCCCGCCAGGTGCTGGATGGCACCGGAGATACCCACGGCGATGTACAGCTGCGGCGCGACGATCTTGCCGGTCTGGCCGACCTGCATGTCGTTGGGCACGAAGCCTGCGTCGACCGCGGCGCGGGAAGCGCCGACGGCAGCGCCGAGCTTGTCGGCCAGGGCGTACAGGTGCTTGAAGTTGTCACCGTTGCCCATGCCGCGGCCGCCGGAAACGACGATCTTGGCAGCGGTCAGCTCAGGACGGTCGGACTTGGCCAGCTCTTCACCGACGAAGGCGGACTTGCCGGCGTCGTGCACGGCGCCAACGGCCTCGACCGCGGCCGAGCCACCTTCGGCGGCCACGGCGTCGAAGCCGGTGGCGCGCACGGTGATGACCTTGACGCCAGCGCTGGATTGCACGGTGGCAATGGCGTTACCGGCGTAGATCGGGCGCTTGAAGGTGTCGGCGGACTCGACCGAGATGATCTCGGAGATCTGGTCGACGTCCAGCAGTGCGGCGACGCGCGGCAGGATGTTCTTGCCGTTGGTGGTGGCCGGGGCCAGCACGTGGCTGTAAGCCTTGCCCAGCTCGGCAACCAGCGGGGCGACGTTTTCCGGCAGCAGGTGGGCGTAGGCGGCGTTGTCCGCGACCAGCACCTTGGCAACGCCGGCGATCTTGGCGGCGGCCTCGGCAACGCCAGCGACGTTCTGGCCAGCGACCAGCACGTGGATATCACCACCGATCTTGGCGGCGGCAGCGACAGTGTTCAGGGTAGCCGGGGCTACGGCACCGTTTTCGTGTTCAGCGACAACCAGGATAGTCATTTAGATTACCTTCGCTTCGTTCTTCAGCTTCTCGACCAGTTCGGCCACCGACTTGACCTTGATACCGGCGCTGCGCGCAGCCGGCGCTTCGACCTTCAGGGTCTTGTTGGTGGAGGCGGTGGAAACGCCCAGCGCGTCCGGCGTCACGGTCTCCAGCGGCTTCTTCTTGGCCTTCATGATGTTCGGCAGCGACGCGTAGCGTGGCTCGTTCAGGCGCAGGTCGGTGGTCACGATCGCCGGCAGGTTCAGCGCGACGGTCTGCAGGCCGCCATCGATCTCGCGGGTGACGTTCAGCTTGTCGCCAGCGACCTCGACCTTGGAGGCGAAGGTGCCCTGGGCATAGCCGGTCAGCGCAGCGAGCATCTGGCCAGTCTGGTTGTTGTCGCTATCGATGGCCTGCTTGCCGAGGATCACCAGTTGTGGCTGTTCCTTGTCGACCACGGCCTTGAGGGCCTTGGCCACGGCCAGGGAGTTCAGCTCTTCACTGGTTTCGACCAGGATGGCGCGGTCGGCGCCGAGGGCCAGGGCGGTACGCAGCTGCTCCTGGGCAGCGGTGGGGCCGATGGTAACGGCGACGATCTCGGTGGCCACACCCTTCTCTTTCAGGCGCACGGCTTCTTCGACGGCGATCTCGCAGAAGGGGTTCATGGACATCTTGACGTTTGCAAGGTCGACGCCGGAGTTGTCCGCCTTGACGCGAACCTTGACGTTGTAGTCGACCACTCGTTTGACAGCTACAAGAACCTTCATGGATTCCTCGTTACTCTCCGGTGAAAAGAATGTCGCCTGGGGCAATTAGGCTTTGTACGAAAAGTGCCTGCGCGATCTTTCGTACAAACCCTACCCCTGCGATTGCGCGTGGGTACAAGGGCACCTCTAAAAACGTTCCGGCGCAGAGGAAATTTCCAGTGACCGATAAGTCCTATCGCGACTGCCAGGGCAAAACCGACGGGTCATTTCCTGTCGTGGCGTGTAGACTCCACTACAAAACGGGATTCGGCCTGAAAACCCTGCTCCACGCCTGGTCTTTAGGGGTGCACCTGCGCCCGACGGTCAGCCTACGGCGAGCGTAAAACCGCTCGTATCTTGACCGTAACACCCAATCCGGTCAATACGGCAAATTGGCCAGCCTCCAGCCGCGCTCCAGTGATTTTACTGGGCTCCGGCAAATTCAAACAAACGTTTGTATTGGACCCGCCAAGTGGTGTAGATATAATGCGCGGCCAAGAGAAAACGGTGTAGTCCGTCGTTCACGAAGCTACAGCTTGCGTAGCCGTGCGTAGGTATCCGACACCCAATAAGACAAGCAACAGCGATGAGCCTTGAGTAGGAGAGAACCAGTGGAACGCGAATACATGGAATTCGACGTGGTCATCGTCGGCGCCGGCCCGGCGGGCCTGTCCGCCGCCTGCCGCCTGAAGCAGAAGGCCGCCGAAGCCGGTAGCGAGATCAGCGTCTGCGTGGTCGAGAAAGGCTCCGAGGTCGGCGCCCACATCCTCTCCGGCGCGGTGTTCGAACCCCGTGCCCTGAACGAGCTGTTCCCCGACTGGAAAGAGCTCGGCGCGCCGCTGAACACCGAGGTCAAGCGCGACGACATCTATGTGCTCAAGGATGCCGGCAGCTCGACCAAGGTCCCTGACCTGTTCGTGCCCAAGACCATGCACAACCAGGGCAACTACATCATCTCCCTGGGCAACCTGTGCCGCTGGCTGGCCCAGCAGGCCGAGAACCTGGGCGTGGAGATCTACCCGGGCTTCGCCGCCCAGGAAGCGCTGTTCGACGACAACGGCGTAGTCCGCGGCATCGTCACGGGCGATCTGGGTGTCGACCGCGAAGGCAACCCCAAGGACGGCCTGTACACCCCCGGCATGGAGCTGCGCGCCAAGTACACCCTGTTCGCCGAAGGCTGCCGTGGCCACATCGGCAAGCAGCTGATCAAGCGCTTCGACCTCGACAGCGAGTCCGACGTCCAGCACTACGGCATTGGCCTGAAGGAAATCTGGGAAATCGACCCGGCCAAGCACGAACAAGGCCTGGTGGTGCACACCGCCGGCTGGCCGCTGGATGTGCTGAGCGCCGAGAACACCGGTGGCTCCTTCCTCTATCACCTGGAGAACAACCAGGTCGTGGTCGGCCTGATCGTCGACCTGTCCTACGCCAACCCCTACCTGTCGCCGTTCGATGAGTTCCAGCGCCTTAAGCACCACCCGGTGATCAGCCAGTACCTCGAAGGCGGCAAGCGCATCAGCTACGGCGCCCGCGCCATCTGCAAGGGCGGCCTGAACTCGCTGCCGAAGATGGTGTTCGACGGTGGCGCACTGATCGGTTGCGACCTCGGCACCCTGAACTTCGCCAAGATCAAGGGCAGCCACACGGCCATGAAGTCCGGCATGCTCGCCGCCGAGGCAGTGGCCGACGCGCTGGCCGCCGGCCGCGAAGGCGGCGACAAGCTCGAGGGCTATGTCGATGCCTTCAAGGCCAGCTGGCTGTACGAAGAACTGTACGCCAGCCGCAACTTCGGCCCGGCCATGCACAAGTTCGGCCCGATCTTCGGCGCAGCCTTCAACTATGTCGACCAGAACTGGTTCGGCGGCAAGCTGCCGTTCACCTTGCACGACACCAAGCCGGACTACGCCTGCCTCAAGCTCGCGGCCGACGCGAAGAAGATCGACTACCCCAAACCCGACGGCAAACTCAGCTTCGACAAACTCAGCTCGGTGTTCCTCTCCAGCACCAACCATGAAGAAGAACAGCCCTGCCACCTGAAGCTCGCCGACCCGAGCGTGCCGATCGCCAGCAACCTGCCGCTGTACGACGAGCCAGCCCAGCGCTACTGCCCGGCTGGCGTGTACGAAGTGGTCACCCAGGAAGACGGCAGCAAGCGCTTCCAGATCAACGCGCAGAACTGCGTGCACTGCAAGACCTGCGACATCAAGGACCCGGCCCAGAACATCACCTGGGTCACCCCTGAAGGCGCGGGCGGGCCGAACTACCCGAACATGTAAGATCCACTGCGGGCCCCAGGGGCCGCTTTGCAGCCCCAAATGGCGACTGAAGGCCTTGAATGACCACATGAGGCCTTCCCCGCCCCACGAAAAAGCCCCCTGGCCACATGGCTCGGGGGCTTTTTCATATCTGGCAGTGCGTACTTCCTCGATCAGGCGCTATCGCCTCATTTGTCACCACACATGATCGGCACAGGCTCCGCGGCGAACCCCAAGGGCTCCCGACGCCCGAAGTACAAGGCCGTGAGCAACCCGACCACGCCCATGGCCAGACAGAAGCCGACACACACCCACGGGCTCCACGGCATCAGCGCGATCAGCGCCAGCGGCGTGGTGCTGGCCCACAGGGCGTAGGCGATGTTGTAGGTGAAGGAGATACCGGAGACACGAATCTCGGCCGGGAACAACCCGACCATCACCGACGGCACCACCCCCACCACACCGCAAGACAACCCGGCCAACGCATAGGCCAGCCAGGTCCAGCCCACCTGCCCCACCAGGCTCGCGTACAGCGCACCGGTCCCCACGGGCAGCAGCAGGCTGTAGATCACCAGCGCGCGCCAGGCACCGATACGGTCGACCAGCATGCCTGCCAGCACGCAGCCGATGTTGAGAAAGACGATCCCCACGCTGCTCAAGGCGAAGGTGTCTGCGGCGGCGATGCCGAAGCGCTGTTGCATCACCGTCGGGGTGATCACCACCAGCACCACCACCGCCGAGGTCAGCACGCAGGTCAACAGTGCCGCCGGGACCAGGGCCCGGCGATGCTCGCCCAGCACGCTGCGCAGCGGGAAGGCCACCGGCTGCGCCTGGCGCTCGCGCAAGGCCAGGAACACCGGTGTCTCGCTCAGCCAACGGCGCAGCCAGACACCGATGACGCCAAAAACACCGCCGAGCAGGAAGGGATAACGCCAGGCGTAGTCGAGGATCTCCTGCCGGCTGTACAGCTGCGCCAGCAAGGTCGCGGTCAGGGCGCCGAGCAGGTAGCCGAACGTCAGCCCGGCCTGCAGGAAGCCCAGGGCATAGCCTCGCCGCCCGGGCGGGGCATGCTCGGCGACGAAGGTCCAGGCACTGGGCACCTCGCCACCCACCGCCGCGCCCTGCAGGATGCGCAGGGCCAGCAGGAGCAGCGGCGCGGCATAGCCGATGTCGGCGTAGGTCGGCATCACCCCGATCAGCAGGCACGGCAGGGCCATCATCAGGATGCTCAGGCTGAACACCCGCTTGCGCCCCAGGTGATCGGCGAAGTGGGCCATGAGGATGCCCCCCAGGGGCCTGGCCAGGTAGCCGGTGACGAAGATCCCGAAACTTTGCAGCAGGCGCAGCCATTCGGGCATCTGCGGCGGAAAGAACAGCTGGCTCAGGGTCAGGGCGAAGAACACGAAGATGATGAAATCGTAGATTTCCAGCGCGCCGCCCAGCGCCGCCAGGCCGAGGGTCCGGTGGTCGCTGCGGCTTAACCGGGCCTGGCGCGGGGTATCGATGGCAGTCATGGCAGGGGTCCTGCAGATCGGCAAAGGGCAAGAGGATAGCAAATGCCCGCTGCCTGTGGTCCTGCATGCCTCAGCTCGTGCGGCTGAACACGGTCTGGGCGAAGTTCATGCGTGGCCTGGGACGCGGCGCTCCGGCACAGAGCCCAGGCGGCAGGGGCACCTGCCCCACCACCACCGGCAGGTCGATGATCGCCATGAACGACTCCAGCGCCTCGCTGTCCGGCACCCTGGCCAGGCTGACATTCACCGCATGCCGTTCGGCCTGCGGCACCGCGGGTACTTTCAGGTGCTGCGCGTGGTACAACAGGGCATGCTGAATCTGCGGGCTGACGCGGCAGAAGCGCGCCAGGTCGACGCCGGCATGGCTGGCCAGCTCGATATTGCCGACCAGCAGGTTGAACGGCTGCAACGCGCTCTCGACCAGGCGTTGCAGGTCGTCGAAGCTGTCCACCGGGGCGATGCGGTAATAGCCCAGCCCATTGAGCATCTTCTCCAGTTGCAGGCGCTGGCAGGGGTGCTCTTCGGCGATGAGGATGCGCATGGCTTTGTTCGGCATCATCCGGACCTGGGCAGTTGGCTGTTGAGAGACGCTCCCTGACCATACTGCGCCAGTGCAGGCTGCCGGCAGGACGGTACCTGGCGGGGTCTTCATTGATAGTTGTCGGGAAACCAGGAGAAATCAAGTCGCCAGCACCGGGAATTTCCACGCCCTGGGGTTTTCAGCGACGCCCCTGCCTGCCAGGGGCCACCTGGCCATCGACCGGCGTCTCAGGACTCCCACTGGCGCATGCGCAGCCGGCAGTGCTTCATGGCATTGACGATGTGCTTTTCCACCAGGCTGCGCGAGATCCCCAACTGCTCGGCGATCTGCTGGTGCGACAGGCCCTCGAGCTTGCGCAGCAAGAAGCTGTCGCGGCAAGGCCCACTGAGTTCGTCCAGGGCCCGCTGCATCAGGTCCAGGCGCTGGTCCAGTTGCAGGCGCTGCGATAGCGCCGGGCCATGCCAGCGCTCATCGCTGTCGAGCACTTCCAACGGCTCGGCCTGACGCACCAGGTGGCGCCGATGACGATCGACCACCAGGTTCAACGCGGTGCGATAGAGAAAGGCGCGCGGATGCTCGATCCGCTGTGCGTCGGTACGTTCCAGTACACGCAGGTAGGCATCATGGGCGACATCCTCCGCCGCCTGGCGATTGCCCAGGCGCGCGGATAAGAAGCTCACCAGTTCGCGATAGTAATGTTCCACGACGGCACCTGGGGTCTCCCTGCTGACGCTGAAAAACAGGGGTGCGGGACTTGAGTGATATCAACACGGCATCTTACAAATTATAATTATTCTCAGCAACATACAGCCCTCGCCTCCATCCAGCTAAATCCCCGCTCCTTGCCTTCGTTTATCTGGGACCGCCTTGCACGCTACGATCTGGCAGCGAGCGGCCATCACCTCTGGCTGGAAGTACGCATGAGACGTTTAACCAACACCCGCCGTCGTATCCTGCTCGGTGGCCTAGGCTTGCTTGGCCTGGGTGCGCTGCTGGCCTGGAAGACCCTGCCCTTCGGCGCGCTGCCGGTCGATACCGTGACCGTCACCCGCGCCGACATCGAGAGCAGCGTCACCGCCCTGGGCACCCTGCAGCCGCGCCGCTACGTCGATGTCGGCGCCCAGGCCTCCGGGCAGATCCGCAAGTTGCACGTGGAAGTCGGCGACGAAGTCCGCCAGGGCCAGTTGCTGGTGGAGATCGATCCCTCCACCCAGCAGGCCAGGCTCGACGCCGGGCGCTACTCGATCGAGAACCTCAAGGCCCAGCTCGCCGAACAGCGCGCCCAGTTCCAACTGGCCCAGCAGCAATACCGGCGCCAGCGCGACCTGGCCGCCGCCGGCGCCACCCGCGAAGAAGACCTGCAGGCAGCCGACGCCCAGCTCAAGGTGACCCAGGCCCGCATCGACATGTACCAGGCGCAGATCCGCCAGGCCCAGGCCAGCCTGCGCAGCGACGAGGCGGAGCTGGGCTATACCCGCATCTATGCCCCCATGACCGGCACCGTGGTCGCCGTGGACGCCCGCGAAGGCCAGACCCTCAACGCCCAGCAGCAGACACCGTTGATCCTGCGCATCGCCAAACTCTCGCCGATGACCGTCTGGGCCCAGGTGTCCGAGGCCGACATCGGCAAGGTCGAGCCCGGCATGACTGCCTACTTCACCACCCTGGCCGGTGGCAAGCGCCGCTGGACCAGCACCGTGCGGCAGATCCTGCCGATCCCGCCCAAGCCGCTGGACCAGGCCAGCCAGGGCGGCGGCAGCCCTACCAGCGCCACCGCCGGCACCACCGGCGCCCAGGTGGTGCAATACACCGTGCTGCTCGACGTGGACAACCCGGACGGCGCCCTGATGGCCGAGATGACCACCCAGGTGTTCTTCGTCGCCGGCCAGGCCAGCCAGGTGCTCACCGCGCCGCTGGCGGCCCTGGACGACGCCGGCACCGACGGCCTGCGCCTGGCCCAGGTGCTCACCCGCGACGGCAAGGTCGAACAGCGCAAGGTGCGCACCGGCCTGAACGACCGCCTGCGCGTGCAGATCCTCGATGGCCTCGCCGAAGGCGAGCAACTGGTCATCGGCGCCCCGGCCGCCAGCGGAGGTTGAATGACAGCGCCCCTGATCGAACTCAGCGACATCCGCAAGCACTACGGCGGCATCGACTCGCCGAAGGTGGAAGTCCTGCGCGGCATCAGCCTGAGCATCCACCCCGGTGAATTCGTCGCCATCGTCGGCGCCTCCGGCTCGGGCAAGTCGACCCTGATGAACATCCTCGGCTGCCTCGACCGCCCCACCAGCGGCAACTACCGCTTCGCCGGCAAGGATGTCGCCGAACTGGACAGCGACGAACTGGCCTGGCTACGCCGCGAGGCCTTTGGCTTCGTGTTCCAAGGCTATCACCTGATCCCCTCCGGCTCGGCCCAGGAGAACGTCGAGATGCCGGCCATCTATGCCGGCACCCCGGCCGCCGAGCGCCACGCCCGCGCAGCTGCCCTGCTCGATCGCCTGGGCCTGGCCAGCCGCACCGGCAATCGTCCGCACCAGTTGTCTGGCGGCCAGCAGCAGCGGGTGTCGATCGCCAGGGCCCTGATGAACGGCGGCCACATCATCCTCGCCGACGAACCCACCGGCGCCCTGGACAGCCACAGCGGCGCCGAAGTCATGGCCCTGCTCGACGAGCTGGCCAGCCAGGGCCATGTGATCATCCTCATCACCCACGATCGCGAAGTGGCGGCCCGGGCGCGACGGGTGATCGAGATCCGCGACGGCCTGATGATCAGCGACTCGGCGGCCGACCAGCCTGCCGGCCAAGCGCACCCCGGCCTGCAGGCCGACGACCTGCGCCAGCGCCTGGACCGCGGCGCCACCCTGCGCGGGGCCTGGAAGGGCGAATTGCTCGAGGCCCTGCAGGCGGCCTGGCGGGTCATGTGGATCAACCGCTTCCGCACCGCGCTGACCCTGCTCGGTATCGTCATCGGCGTCGCCTCGGTGGTGGTGATGCTGGCCGTCGGCGAAGGCAGCAAGCGCCAGGTCATGGCGCAGATGGCCGCGTTCGGCTCGAACATTCTCTACCTCAATGGCCACCACGCCACCCTGCGCGAACCGGCCGGCATCGTCACCCTGGACGATGTCGCCGCGATCGCCCAGTTGCCCCAGGTCAAGCGCATCATGCCAGTGATCGGCGATCAACTGACCGTGCGCCACGGCAACAACAACCAGCAGTTCTATGTCGGCGGCAACAACACCCAGTTCTCCGAGATCCTCAACTGGCCGGTGGTCGAAGGCAGCTTCTTCAGCGAAGCCGACGAGCAGGCCGGCGCTGCCGTCGCGGTGATCGGCCAGAAGGTCCGGGACAAACTCATGGAGCCCGGCAGCGACCCGCTAGGGCAGTACCTGCTGATCGGCAACGTACCCTTCCAGGTGGTCGGCCTGCTCGCCGGCAAGGGGGCCAGCTCCGGCGACCAGGACAGCGACGAGCGCATCGTGGTGCCCTACTCCGCCGCTTCCGTGCGCCTGTTCGGCAAGCACGACCCGGAATATGTGATCATCGCCGCCGCCGACTCGAGCCGGGTGAGCGAGACCGAACGGGCCATCGATCACCTGATGCGCCAGCGCCACCAGGGCAAGCGGGACTTCGAGCTGACCAACGACGCTGCACTGATCCAGGCCGAGGCGCGCACGCAGAACAGCCTGTCGCTGATGCTCGGTGCCATCGCTGCCATTTCCCTGCTGGTCGGCGGCATCGGCGTGATGAACATCATGCTCATGACCGTGCGCGAGCGTACCCGCGAGATCGGCATCCGCATGGCCACCGGCGCCCGCCAGCGCGACATCCTGCGCCAGTTCCTCAGCGAGGCGGTGATGCTGTCGATGGTCGGCGGGGTGACCGGTATCGTGCTGGCCCTGGGCATCGGCGCTGGCCTTATGCTGGGAGGTGTCGCCGTGGCCTTTGCCCTACCCGCCATCCTCGGCGCCTTCGCCTGCGCCGTGATCACCGGCATCGTGTTTGGCTTCATGCCTGCCCGCAAGGCGGCCCGTCTCGACCCGGTCAAAGCCCTTACCAGCGAATAATCCATGACATTGCCAAGCCGCATCAGCCTGCTGACCCTGAGTCTCTGCCTCGCCGCCTGCAGCACGCCCCCACCACCCGCCAGCGACATCAGCCCACCCCGCACCTGGCAGGGTGATTCCGGCGCCCCCTCGCTCGCCCCCCCCCAGGCCCAATGGTGGCAGGCCTTCGCCAGCCGCGAGCTGGACCGGCTGGTCGAGCGCGCCCGCCATAATAGTCACGACCTCGCCGCCGCCACCGCCCGGGTGCGCCAGGCCCAGGCTCGGGCCGTGATCGCCGGGGCACCGTTGTTGCCGGAACTGACCTTCGGCCTAGATGGCAGCCGCCAGCACCTGATGCGCGAGGCGGGCAGCGACCAGCTCGACGCCAGCAGCAGCGAACGCACCAGCACCTCGTTCGGCACCCGGTTGAGCGCGACCTACGAAATCGACTTCTGGGGCGGGCTGCGCGCAGCCCGCGACAGTGCCAGGCTCGACCTTGACGCCAGCCGCTTCGACCGCCAGACAGTGGAACTGACCCTAGTCAGTGCCGTGGCAGACAGCTACTTGCAAGGGCTGGCGCTGAATGAGCAGTTGCGCATTGCTCGCCTCAACCTGCGCAATGCCCGGGATGTGCTGGGCCTGGTCGAGGCGCGCCAGCGTTCCGGCTCGGCCACGCGCCTGGAGCTGGCGCAGCAACGCAGCCTGGTGGCGGCCCAGGAACGCCAGTTGCCGCTGCTGGAACAACGCCGGCAGGACAACCGAGTGACCCTGGCCACCCTGCTTGGCGACCCCGTGCAGAACCTGTCCAATAGCGACGAACGTATCGACGCCGTGCTCTGGCCAACGATCGGCAGCGGCGTGCCCAGCGAGTTGCTGACCCGCCGCCCCGACATCGCCGCAGCCGAAGCACGCCTGGCTGCGGCCAGCGCCAACGTGCAGGTGGCCAGGGCCGCCATGCTGCCCAGGCTAACCCTCGGCGCCGAGCTAGGCAGCAGGGTACGCACCCTCCCGGAAGTCTTCGAAAACCCCTATTACACGCTGACCGCCGGCCTGGTCGCGCCGATCTTCAACAACGGTCGCCTGCGCGCCTCGCATGATTTGGCCAAGGCCGAGCAGGAGGAATTGCTGGAAGCTTATCGCAGCAGCATCCTGGCCGGTTTCGCCGATGTCGAGAAAGCGCTCAACGCCATCTACGGCGTCGACCGCCAACGGCAGTGGCAGGACGAGGAAGTGCAACAGGCGCGCCTGGCCTTCGACCTTGCCCAGCAGCGTTATAGTGCCGGCGCCGAAACGCTGCTGACGGTACTGGAAACCCAACGCACGCTGTATGAGGCGCAGGATCAGCAAGCGCAGCTGCGACTGGCGCGGCTGCAAGGAAGCGTGGCGCTGTACAAGGCGCTGGGAGGCGGCTGGCACGTCGGGACGATGCAGTAGACACCTGGGCTACGTCTTAAAAGCCAGACTGATGTTCAACGTCTTGGGAGGGTAACCAAGCCCAGCGGGATCCGGCCTGGGAGCGTCGGCTGCACAGTCGCGCCCTGCCCTGTAAAGCCCTCAGGCCAGCAATCCCTTCAGCGACAGATGCCGCGCATACCACGGTCGCTTCGGCACCTGGCGCATGAGCCCGGCCAGCTTGCCTTCGTCTTCGCCAAAAATGATGCGCAACGCCAGCTTCATGGTCTCGACATCCATTTCCACCGATTTGCCCGGCCTGCCCCCTGGCACCGTGCTGCAACCATGGGTATCCGGCCCCAGCCAAGGGTCGGCCACTTCCACCCAGCGCCCCGGCGCAAACCAGGGGACGCCGTTGACCTGCAAGCGGCTGACCTCCCCCGGATGGAAACGCTCGTGTGCCGCGAACCAGTCCTCCAGACGATCATCGATCCAACCATGGAAACACCAGAACACCGGGTGCACATGTGACGAGAACGGGTCGCCCAGAAAGTCGTTTTCCGCCGCGAACCAACGTGGCGCGAAGTCGTCTAGCTCACGGGCCAACGGCACCGGCGCCCCGTTGGAAGGGTCGCGTGGTACCGAAGCCCAGCGCATGTGCAACCAGTCGTGCAGGCCCAGCTCCATCTCCGAACCCAGTTGCCCCAAGGTCATCCGCGACAGGTAGCGTGGATCTCGGTACTGCGACTCCCAGACCGCGAAGTTGCCATGGAACGTCTCGGCCCGCTTGATGCCGTTGAGCCACTCGCTGAACGAGTCGTCCCCCGGGGCCAACCAGGTCGGCGGCACCGAACAACCGTCGAGGTTATCGAAGTAACGGGCAAAGCCCAGGCGATCACGTTCTAGCTCCGGCTGCGGCAACGGAAAGCGCGACCACGACGGGAGTGGCTGCAAGGCACGGGCAGCGGCCAGCATGTGCCGGTGCATGAAGAAAAAGTCCTCGCCCGAACCGTTGCGGTCCTTGAGCTTGCCCCGAGCATCGCGCTCCCGATCACGGGGGCCGGGTTGCCAGCCCAGGCCGCGCAGGGCATCACGCTTGTCATCCGGCAGGCTATGCCATTTGTCTCGCGAGGCATGCCAGAGCTGGTGGAACAGACGGTGCTCCGGTGAAATCAGCCAGTCCAGCAATGGCGGTTCCAGGGCGATGGTCTGGCGCGCTTCGGGGAAGCGCTGGCGAATGGCGACGAAACGGTTGTCCTGTAGCGGCAGCGCTAGCGGCCGGTTCAGCGCGGCGATGCGCCCACTCAAGGTCTCGCTGCCGGCATTGCCGAACTCGCCCCACACTTCATCGAAGGTGATCGCCATTTCGTAACCCAGGTGGCTGCCATCCTCCGGCTTGAGGCGCCAATACAGGCGGTTGGGCTCGGCCTCGACCAGGTCGCCGATCAGCTGGTAACGCGGCGCCTGTTCGCTGCGCAGACGTTGCGCGCTGTCCAGGCAACCGCGCACGCCACGCCCACGCGCGGCAATATCGATGAACAGTTCCAGCCCCTCCGCCGGCAAGCCCTCAAGACCGGCATCGGCCCCCTCCAGACGCAAGCTCCAGATACCGCGCAGGCGGTTGCCCAGCCGCTGACCGGCGGCGTCGGCAAGCTCCACGCTGGCCTCTGCGGGAGTTACCGGGAATTCGTCCTTGGTCAGTTCGCGGTGCGCGTAATAGGCCGCCGGCAAGGCCGCGCCCGCCAGGGCCACACCGGCCATGAACCCTCGTCGAGAAATCGTCATTACCCTACCTGTGTCCGCCATGAAGCAGGCTCTATCCCAGCAAGGACGTATGTTGCCCGGCAAAATTTAGCGACGACGCAACGCGCCCAGCCCCTCCCCGGGTAAATTTTCGCCCAAGCCGCTCGTCCCTCCCAGATAGCTCAAGCCCCCGGCATTCGCGGACCTGAATCGAGATGGCAATGACAAGACCTCGCTGGAAGAAAACCTTGTACATCGGCGTGCCCCTGGCCCTGCTGCTCGGCGCCGGCAGCTACCTGGCCTGGGATCGGTGGCTCAGCCCGACGCCTCACTACCCACGGGAAGTGATGAAGCAGGCCGATGAACTGCAAGAGAGGCTGATCTCCTTCGACAGCCACATCACCCTGCCACTGGACTTCGGCACCTACGGCCAGGAAGCCGATAAGGATGGTGACGGCCAGTTCGACTTGGTCAAGGCTGCCAAAGGCAGGCTGTCAGGTGCGGCGCTGACTATCTTCGGCTGGCCGGAAATCTGGAACGGCCCCAACGCGCCGCATCGGCCGACCGCAGGTTTTCTCGATGAAGCCCGCAACCAGCAGGAAGTACGCTACAAGATCATTTCTGGCCTGGTGCGCGACTTCCCCAACCAGGTCGGCATCGCCTACACCCCTGACGACTTCCGCCGCCTGCACGGCGAAGGCAAGTTCGCCATCTTCATCAGCATGCTCAACGCCTACCCGTTGGGCAACGACCTGGACCTGCTGGACAAATGGGCCGCACGGGGCATGCGCATGTTCGGCTTCAGCTACATCGGTAACAACGACTGGGCCGACTCGTCGCGCCCGCTACCGTTCTTCAACGACTCGCCAGACGCCCTTGGCGGCCTCTCGCCCATTGGCAAGCAAGCCGTACAGCGGCTCAACGACCTAGGGGTGATCATCGACGTCTCGCAGATGTCCACCCAGGCCCTGGAGCAGGTCAGCGCCCTGACCCGTGCCCCCATCGTCGCCTCGCACTCGGCACCGCGGGCCATGGTCGACATTCCGCGCAACCTCAGCGATCGCGAGCTGCAGCTGATCAAGAACAGTGGCGGCGTGGTGCAGATCGTCGCCTTCTCCAGCTACCTGCGGCCACTCACGCAAAAGACCCAGGACAAACTCAACGCCCTGCGTGCCAAATTCGACCTGCCACCGCTGCCCAACCTGGCGATGGCCCTGATGCCGGGCGACCCGATCATCGCCGCTTGGCCCGAACAACGCTTCGGCAGCTACGCCAGCCAGCTCTACGCCATCCTCGACGAAGAGCCTAAGGCCAGCCTCAAGGACCTGGGCGATGCCATCGACTACACCGTGCGCAAGATCGGCATCGACCACGTCGGCATCGCCTCGGACTTCAACGAAGGCGGCGGTGTGCAGGGCTGGGATGATGTCAGCCAAGTGCGCAACGTAACCGCCGAACTGATCCAGCGCGGCTATTCCGAGGCCGATATCGCCAAGCTCTGGGGCGGCAATTTCCTGCGTGTCTGGGCTCAGGTGGAAAAAGCCGCCAGCCCTTCTCTCTCCTCGACCCGGTAAGCGCAACCATGAGCGACCGCCGTACCTTCCTCAAACACGCCAGCCTGCTCGCCGTCACTCTGCCCCTGAGCGGCGGCCTCGGCCAGGCCCTGGCCAGCTCCGCCAGTGCGCCGGCAGCGGGGGATCGATGGGCGCAACTGCGCCGACTGTTCAACCAGGACCCGGACTACCTGCATCTTTCCAACTTCCTGATCACCCCCCACCCCAGCCCCGTGCAGGACGCCATCGACCGCTACCGTGCCCGTATCGATCGCAACCCAGGCCTGGTGATGGACTGGGACCGTCAGGAGCCCTGGCAGCACGAAGCCCGCGTGCGCGAATGGGCCGGTAAGTACCTGCAAGCGCGCCCCGGCCAGATCGCCCTGACCGGCAGCACCACCGAAGGGCTGGCGATCATCTATGGCGGGCTGCACGTGCGCCCTGATCAAGAGATCCTGACCACCGAGCACGAGCACTCGGCCGTCGAAGCGATTCTCGATTTCCGCACCCAACGCCAGGGCACCCAGGTCCGTCGGATCCGCCTGTTCAAGGACCCGGCCAAGGTCAGCACCGACGAGATCGTCGGCAACATCGACCGCAGCATCCGCCCCAACACGCGCGTGCTGGGTATGACCTGGGTGCAGTCGGGCAGCGGCGTGAAGCTGCCCCTGGCCGACATCGGCGCCCTGGTCGAGCGGCACAACCGCGATCGTGCCGAAGCCGATCGCATCCTTTATGTAGTCGACGGTGTGCATGGCTTTGGTGTGGAAGATGTGAGCTTCCCGCAGATGAACTGCGACTATTTCATCGCCGGCACCCACAAGTGGATGTTCGGCCCGCGCGGCACCGGAATCGTCTGCGCGCGCAGCGAGCAACTCAAGGACATCACACCACTGATCCCAACCTTCTCCCAGGACACCGACTTCGCCACCAGCCTCACCCCCGGCGGCTACCACGCCTTCGAGCACCGCTGGGCATTGGACGAAGCCTTCAAGCTGCACCTGCAACTGGGCAAGGCCGAGGTCCAAGGCCGTATTCACCAGCTCAACAGCTATCTCAAGCAGCGCCTGAGCGAACATGCCCAGGTGGAACTGGTCACGCCGCTGTCCCCCGAGCACAGCGCTGGTTTCACCTTCTTCCGGGTCAAGGACCGCGACAGCGACAAGGTCGCCGCTGCCCTGCTTCAGCGCAAGGCGATCGTCGATGCGGTGTACCGCGACGTTGGCCCGGTTGTCCGCACCGCACCGGGCCTGCTCAACGACGAATCGGAAATCGACCGTTTCATGACCCTGCTCAGCGCCCAGCTGTGATCTCTGACCACCTTGAACGAGACGCCCCATGAACCCGACCCTACCTGCTGCCCCGCGCAGCCCGCTGATCGCCTTCGCCCCACTGACGTTGCTGGCCCTGCTGTGCGCGGCCACCCCGGCACAAGCCGACACGGCTGCGCCCGGCACTGTCTTCAAGGACTGCGCAAAGGACTGCCCCGAGATGGTCGTGCTGCCGACCGGCTCATTCATCATGGGCACTCCCGACGACGAAGTCGGTCGCCAGGCCGATGAAGGCCCCCAGCACAAGGTCACCTTCAGCAAACCGTTCGCCATCAGTCGCTTCCAGATCACCTTCGGCGAATGGGATGCGTTCATCAAGGCCACCGGCTACAAGATGCCCAGCGGCGACGACCGCCCCGGCCGCCTGTGCCAGGCAGGCACATCGACCCAGGGTGGCCGGCCCACTTACGGTGGCAACCACCAGGTCACCAGCCGACACCCGGCCGTGTGCATGAACCTCGAGGAAGTCCAGAGCTACGTCGCCTGGCTGTCGGAAAAAACCGGCAAGCAGTACCGCCTGACCAGCGAATCGATCCGCGAATATGCCGCCCGCGCCGGCAGCACCGGCCCCTTCCCCTTCCCCTTCGATGAGGGCAAGGAATACAGCATCGCCAAACACGCCAACACCTATGGCCCCGCCGACGGCTACAGCTACACCGCGCCGGTCGGCAGCTTCCCGGCCAACGCCTTCGGCGTGTACGACATGCACGGCAACGTCTACGAATGGACCGCTGACTGCAAGCACGACAATTATGTCGGGGCACCGGCCGACGGCAGCCCCTGGCTGGAAAAGGACTGCAAGTTCCAGAGCATTCGCGGCAACGACTACGGAGAAGCCCCGGTGTTCTCCCGCTCCGGCAACCGCAACGACCTGTATCCGAACGAGCGTGGCGACTGGATCGGTTTTCGTGTAGTGCGCGATCTTTAGTCGACGTAAGGCCCGGGGCTGCCTTGCAGCCCCCCAGATTCCCGCTAAATTCCCCCGCCCACCAGTCGTCCTACAGGGAGCCCAAAGCCATTTTCCTAAGCGGAACCCTGCCCCATGACTCAGCCACCCCGCGGCGCCCTCAGCGAACTGTTCGCCCTGCTCAGACCCTTCTGGCCCATCGTCGCCCTCTCCATCGTCCTGGGCATGGTCGGCGGCCTCAGCGTCACCGCCCTGCTCGCCAGCATCAACACCGCCCTGCACAGTGACGGCAACATCACCAGCACCGCCATCGCCGCCTTCGCCGGCCTGTGCCTGCTGGCCCTGGCCTGCTCGATCAGCTCCGACATCGGCACCAACTACGTCGGCCAGAACATCATCGCCAAGCTGCGCAAGGAGCTGGGCGAGAAAACCCTCGCCGCCCCCATCGAGCAGATCGAACGCTACCGCAGCCATCGCCTGATTCCGGTGCTGACCCACGACGTCGACACCATCAGCGACTTCGCCTTCGCCTTCGCCCCGCTGGCCATCTCGATGACCGTCACCCTCGGCTGCCTGGGTTACCTGGCCATGCTGTCCTGGCCGATGTTCCTGCTGATGGTGGTGGCCATCGCCATCGGCAGCGTCGCCCAGTTCGTCGCCCAGGCCAGCGGCGGCCGTGGCTTCGCCGCCGCGCGTGAAGCCGAAGACACCCTGCAGAAGAACTACAGCGCCATTGCCGAAGGCGCCAAGGAACTGCGCATCCACCGCCCGCGCCGCAACCGCATGTTCAGCCAGGGCGTACAGGCCACCGCAGACTTCATCTGCAAGACCCAGATCAAGGCCATCAACACCTTCGTGGTGGCCAAGACCTTCGGCTCCATGTTGTTCTTCGTGGTCATCGGCATGGCCCTGGTGCTGCAGTCGCTGTGGCCTAGCAACGACAAGACGGTCATGAGCGGCTTCGTGCTGGTGCTGCTGTACATGAAAGGCCCGCTGGAACACCTGATCGGCACCCTACCCATCGTCAGCCGCGCCAAGGTGGCCTTCGCCCGCATCGCCCAGCTGTCCGAGCAGTTCTCCTCGCCCGAACCGCACCTGCTGCTCGACGCCAAGGCCAGCAAGCCCGAGCCGGTGCACAGCCTGGAGCTGGTGAACGTGGGTTACGCCTTCCCGCCGGTCGAAGGCAGCGAGCCATTCCGCCTGGGCCCGGTCAACCTGCGCATCGAGCAAGGCGACATCATCTTCATCGTCGGCGAGAACGGCTGCGGCAAGACCACTCTGATCAAACTGCTGCTGGGCCTGTACGCCCCGCACCAGGGGGAGATCCGCCTCAACGGCAAGGCCATCGACCCAAGCAACCGTGACGAGTACCGCCAGCTGTTTACCACCATCTTCGCCGACTACTACCTGTTCGACGACGTGGTCGAAGGCGACCTGCACATCCCCGACGATGCCAACCGCTACCTGCAACGCCTGGAAATCGGCCACAAGGTCAGCGTGCGCGACGGCAGCTTCACCACCACCGACCTGTCGACCGGCCAGCGCAAGCGCCTGGCCCTGATCAACGCCTGGCTCGAAGAGCGCCCGGTACTGGTCTTCGACGAGTGGGCGGCGGACCAAGACCCGACCTTCCGCCGCATTTTCTACACCGAGCTGCTGCCCGACCTTAAACGGCTGGGCAAGACCATCATCGTCATCTCCCACGACGACCGCTATTTCGATGTGGCGGACCAGTTGGTGAGGATGAACAGCGGCAAAGTGAGCTCATCCCCCGTACCGGCCTGAGACGACAAAAAACAGCGACGGATTCTTTCCGGAATTTGTCGATGAATGCGTCTTCTTATCAACAACCAAAAAATCTGCCGTTCACTTACATGAGCATTTGAAATGTCGCCCGTCCACAAACCCTTGAGCCTCGCCGGCTTCGTCATGCGCTGCACCCTCCGTCTCAAACCTCTGCCACGCTTCGGCCTGCTGCTGGCACTGCCCATCACAGCCCAGGTCCAGGCCCAGGAGGCCAGCTTCGACATCCCTGCCCAGTCACTGGCCAGCGCCCTGCAAACCTTCGGCCACCAGGCCGACATGCAGATCCTGTTCAACCCCGATGACGTCAGCGGCCTCACCAGCCAGGCGATCAAGCAGCGCACCGAACCGGCCCGTGCACTGGCCCAACTGCTCGGTGGCACCGGCATGACCTTCACCCTGCAGGGCAACCCGCAGGTGATTCTGCTGCGCAAGAGCAACAGTTCTGGCATGGAGCTGGCACCGACCAACATCAGTGGCGCTGCCCTGGGCAACACCACCGAAGGCACCCACTCCTACGCCACCGGTACCTCCAATACCGCCACCAAGCTGCCCATGTCCCTGCGTGAAACACCGCAATCGGTGACCGTGGTCACCCGTCAACGCATGGACGACCAGAACATGCAGACCCTCGACGACGTGATGAAGAACGCCACCGGCATCACCATCGTCAAGAACGGCGGCGAGCGCTCGATTTACCAGGCGCGCGGCCAGTCGGTAGACAACCTGCAGATCGACGGTGTACCGACCAACATCAGCAACCCCTACTCGATGGACGTCATCTCCAAGCCCAACACCGATATCTACGACCGTATTGAAATCGTGCGTGGCGCCACCGGCCTGATGGAAGGCGCGGGCAACCCTTCGGCCTCCATCAACATGGTCCGCAAGCGCCCTACCGCCGAGCCTCAGGCCCTGATCGAGACCTCTGTCGGTTCCTGGGACAACTACAAGACCATGGTCGATTTGTCCTCGCCGCTGAACGAAGCCGGTACCGTGCGGGGTCGCTCGGTGATTTCGTACAACAATGCAAACAGCTACCTGGACACCGCCCAGAAAGAAAACCAGCTGTTCTACAGCATCCTCGAGGCCGACCTGAGCGAGTCGACCATGGCCACCTTCGGCTTCACCTACCAGAAGGAACGTAACTCCGGTTACGACTGGTCGGGCCTGCCAAGTCGGGAAAACGGCGAGTTCTACCCGATTTCCCGCTCCACCTCGCTGACCGGCGACTGGAACCACCTGGACAAGCGCAACACCACGCTGTTCGCCGATATCCAGCACACCTTCGACAATGGCTGGAAAGGCGTCCTCGCCGTCAACCAGATGTGGTCCAAGTCGGACTTCCTGGGCAACTACACCTTCCCAGGCGGTGGCACCGACCTGTTTACCCTGAACCCACGCCTGTTTCGTTACGACGACACCCAGACCAGCATCGATGGGTACTTCACCGGCCCTTTCCAACTGCTCGGACGCCAGCATGACCTGATCATCGGCGGTAACTGGAACAAAGATGATCACGACTATCATGGCGGCCGCGATGCTTCCTATCGCTACATCGTCGACATGAACAACCTCGGTGCGTTCGACCCACCCAAGCCGACCGGCCTGGACGTCAACCAGTGGAAATACAACCGCACCCAGGAACAGAAAGGCATCTATGTCGCCAGCCGCTTCAGCCTGACCGACACCACCAAGTTCATTCTCGGCAGCCGCATCAGTTGGTACAGCTTCGACTCCCTGACCGACACCAACGGCATCCGTGAAGACAGTGACCATGGTCACTTCTCCAAAAGTGGCGAGATCACCCCGTACGCCGGCCTGGTCCAGGATTTGAACGAGAACTGGTCGGCTTATGCCAGCTACACCGAAATCTTCAAACCGCAAGACAACCAGGCCCTCGACGGCAGCATGCTCAAGCCGATGACCGGCACCAACTACGAGATCGGCTTGAAAGGCGAGTTCTTCGACAAGCGCCTGCAAACCTCCATCGCCGTGTTCCAGGCCGACCAGACCGGTCGTGCGGAGGCGATCTTCTGCGACCGGCCTTGGTCGTGCTACCGCTCGTCCGACAAGGTGCGCAACAAGGGCATCGAACTTGAGATGAACGGTGAAATCCTGCCGGACTGGAACCTGTCCGCGGGCTACACCTATACCCAGTCCAAGTACATCGGCGGCGAGCAGAAGGGCGATGACTTCAACGGCGCCTCGCCACGTCACCTGTTCAAAGTGGCCACCGACTACCGTCTGCCGGGCGCGCTCAACCACCTGCGTGTGGGCGGCAGCTTCTACGCCCAGAGCAAAATGACCCAGACCGAGGTTGGCGAGACCTACAAGATCCAGCAGGACGCCTACCACCTGACCAACTTGCACGCGATCTACGAGATCAACAAGAACCTCGAAGTCCAGTACAACTTGGATAACGTGTTCGACAAGAAGTACTACCAGACCCTGGGTAACCCCAACTACTGGAACTTCTACGGCGAGCCACGCAACTTCAACCTGGCGCTGCGAGCCAAGTTCTGATTTAGTCTGACGCCCCCATCGCCGGCAAGCCGGCTCCTACAGAAGTTACGCAGTCCCTGTAGGAGCCGGCTTGCCGGCGATGCAGACAACGTGATGTATGGCGCCGGCTCCTACAGCCGCCGCAACGCCTCGGCAATCACTTCCAACGCCTCTTGCGCCTCGTCCACCAGTGCATCCATGCGCATGAAGTCATGGGTCATACCTTCGTAAACCCGCTCCTCCACCTCGACACCCGCCGCACGCAGGTGCGCGGCATAGGCACGCCCTTCATCGAACAGCGGGTCGCATTCGGCAACCAGCAGCAACGCCGGCACACGCAAACGCTCGCTCGCTTCGAGCAGTGGCGAAAAACGCGGGTCGAAGCGGTCTTCGGCGCTGCGCTGATAATGCTGGTAGAACCACTCCAGGGTGTCGGCCTCCAGCAAGTAGCCGGTGGCGTAGCGCTGCACCGAATCGTGCCAGCGGCTGGCATCGGTGACCGGGTAGATCATCACCTGCAGGCGCGGCGCCACCGCTGCGTGGTTGGCCACCACCGTGGCCAGGCTGCCACCGACGCTGTCACCGGCAACGGCCAGGCGCCCGGCATCGATGCCGATCCCCGCGCCCTGGGCCTGCAGCCACTGCCAGGCATCCAGGGCGTCCTCCACCGCGGTGGGGAAGCGCCATTGCGGTGCCAGCCGGTAGGCCACCGAAAGAACCACACAACCGGACAACGCCGCCAGGGTGCGGCACAGGGCATCGTGGGAATCCAGGCTACCGACCACATAGCCACCCCCATGAAAATACAACACACCCGGCTGCAGGTGATCACGGTCGATACCGTGGGCGCTGTACAGCCGTGCGGGCAACTGCGTGCCATCACGGGCCGGAATCTCCAGCTCCTCGATGTATTCCAGGTCGTCGCCGCCCGCGCTCATCAGCAGCGACGATTGGTCGAACGCTTCGCGGGCCTGTTCAGGGCTGGCGGCATGCATGGCCAGGGTCTTGCCTTCGGCGCGGCCGGCTTCGACCAGCTGCAGGTAGGCAGCGATATCAAGGTTCAGGGACATGGTGCGAATGCTCCAGGCCGGTCGGCGCAAGGCACGACCGGCGGTTGAGAGAAAAAGAAAGGGTCAGCAGAGGGTAACGGGCAGGGTCAGGGTATCCAGGGCATCTTCGAGCGCCGCGAGCAGGGAAGCCTCGCGCGGGATTTCGAAGTGCCCGCACGGCAACACGTCGCCGGCCAATGACTGGCCGATCTGCTCCGCCAGGGCCTGGCGCTCGGCATCGCGATTCGGCGCCCACCAGCTGATGGGTTCGACAGCCACTTCGCGGCAGCGCGGCAACTGCACCGACAACTGCTTGAGCTTGCGGGCCACCACGAACACGTTGGCCAGCTCGTCGCTGCCCAGCGCCGCATAGGTCGAACGGGCAGTCTCGTCAGCATCGCGCTCGGCGACCATCTGCGTCAGCAAACGGCGAATGGCGTCGGGGCTTTCCGGCACGTCTGCCACCGGTACCGTGGCGCCTGGCAGCATCACCCGGGCGAAGGACTGCAAGTCCTCCAGCCAGTCGTCCTGCACGCTGTGGCTGGCGGACGGCACGAAACTGTCGAGCAGGCCGACGAAGGCAACCTGCTGGCCTTGAGCCTCCAGCTCGGCCGACATCAGCAGCGCCAGGGCTCCGCCCAGCGACCAGCCGGCCAGGTGATACGGCCCCTGGGGCTGGGCCTGGCGCAGGTAGGTCACGTAGTCCCGCGCCATGCTCTCCAGCGAGTCGTCCTGCCACTGCGCGTCGAGCAGCATGCGGTTGCTGATGGCGATCAGCGTGCGCTTGCCGTTCAGGCGTCGGGCCAGCGGCTCGTAGTCGAACACGGTGCCGAACCCTGCGTGCACGCAGAACAACGCCGGCACCTGTTCGACCACACTGTTGAGCGTCAGCAGCGGCGACACCGAGGCACTGTCCTGCTCCCCCGTCAGTTGGCCGATGGTCGGCTTCTGCACCAGGTCGCGCAGCTTCAGGTTCAGCCCCAGCGCTTTCAGACGACGCGCCTTGGCGATCACCTGCAGGCTGAGGATCGAATCGCCGCCCAGGTCGTAGAAGTTGTCCGTCAGGCCCACCCGCTCGACCTTCAGCACCGCCTGCCAGATCTCGGCCAGGGCACACTGCAGTTCGGTCCGCGGCGCGACGAAGTCGTCACCCTGACGCACGGCCTCCGGCGCTGGCAGCGCCTTGCGGTCGACCTTGCCATTGGGGGTCAATGGCAAGCTGTCGAGCACCACCCATTGGGCAGGCACCATGTAGTCCGGCAGACGTTGCTGCAGTTGCGCACGAAGCGCCTCGCACAGGCCCGTTGTCTGGCCGCTGGCCGTCACCACATAGGCGACCAGCTGCTTGCCGCTGCCACCCTCGCGGGCCACTACCACGGCATCGGCCACGCTCGAAGCCTGGCGCAGGCTGGCCTCGATCTCGCCCAGCTCGATACGGAAACCGCGGATCTTCACCTGGTTGTCGATACGGCCCAGGTAGTCGTAGATACCATCGGCACGCTTGCGCACCAGGTCGCCGGTGCGATACAGGCGGTCACCCGGACCACCGAACGGGTCGGCGACGAAGCGCTCGGCGCTTTGTCCGGCACGGTCCAGATAGCCACGGGCCAGGCCTTCGCCGCCCAGGTAAAGCTCTCCGGCAGCGCCCACCGGCAATGGGTTGAGGTCCTGGTCGAGGACATAGCCGACCCGCGCCCCGACACAGCGCCCGATGGGCGCGTAGGCCGCACCGCATGCCTCGCCTTCGGCCGCCTTCCATAGCAGCGGGGTCACCACCGTTTCGGTCGGGCCATAGCCGTTGATGATGTAGCGCGGCTGCAATGCCCGGCGCGCCTGATCGTAACTGGCCTGCGGCACGGCATCGCCACCGAAGCAATAGACCCGCACCGCAGGCGGGTTACCGGCCTGTTCGGCGTGTTCGGCCAACTGTTGCAGGTAGACCGGCGGGAATGCGGCCACGGTCACGCCGTGGCGCTGCATGGCATGGTAGGTCTGCTCCGGCGTCCACAGGTTGTCGTCGCGCAACAACAGGCTGCCGCCATGGGTCAGGGTGGTCAGCCAACGTTCGTGGGCACCGTCGAAGGCGAACGACATGAAGTGCAGTTCACAATCTTGCGGGCTCATCTCGTAAAGCTCGCCGATCGCCTGGCAATGCATGGCCAGCGGGCCATGGCTGACCGCCACGCCCTTGGGTCGGCCAGTGGAGCCAGAGGTGTAGATCACGTAGGCCAGGCTGTGGGCATGCAGTTCGACCTGCGGCGCGGTGCGTGGCTGGTCGTCCAGCGCCAGGGTGTCGAGGCTCAGCACCTGCAGGGTGGCCGGCACCGGCAGGCACGGCAGCAGCGACGACTCGGTCAGCAGCAAGGCGATGCCGGAATCCTGGATCAGGTACTCCAGGCGTTCACGGGGGTAGTTGCTGTCCAGCGGCACATAGCCCGCGCCGGCCTTGAGCACCGCCAGCAGGGCAATCACCTGCCCGGCATTGCGCGGCATCGCCACGCCCACGCGAATCTCCGGACCAACGCCACGGGCGATCAGCGCATGGGCCAGGGCATTGGCACGGGTGTCGAGCTCAGCGAAGTCGAGCACCTGCTCGCCCACCCGCACGGCCGGCCGTTCGCCCTGGCTGAGGGCAAGCTGGGCGATGCGCTGGTGCACCGGCACCAAGGCCGGCTCGTCCAGAGGCGCGGGCAAGCGGGGCCCGTCGAGCTGGGCCAAGCCCTCGGGCAGGCCGATCTCACCGAGCAGGCGGTCGGCGTCGCTGGCCAGCAGCGTCAGCAAGCCCTGCATGTTGGCGCGAATAGACGCTACTGCCGCCTCGCTGAAGTGCTCACGCATATACATGTATTCGATCACCAGGCCTTCTTCGAGGGTGACCATCAGGTCCATCGGGAAGTTGGTCACACCGGCGCTTTCCAGGTCGCCGAAGCGCAGCGATTCACCGCTCCACTCGCGCAGGGTGCGGTCCACTGGCTGGTTTTCGAAAACGATGATGCTGTCGAACAACGACTGGCCACTGCGGCCCGACCAGCGCTGGATGTCGCTGAGCGGGGTGTATTCGTGCTCGCGCATTTCCAGGTTGTAGTCCTGCAGCGCGCGCAGCCATTGGCCGACCGACTGGCCTGGGGCAATCTCCTGGATCACCGGCAAGGTGTTGATGAACAGGCCCATAATACGCTCGCTGTGCACCAAGTTTGCCGGGCGGCCGGCCATGGTCGCACCGAAGGCCACGGTGCGCTGGCCACTGTAACGGCTGAGCAGCAACAGCCAGGCACCTTGCACCAGGGTGTTGAGGGTGACTTGTTCAGCCTTGGCGAAAGCCTTGAGCTGTTCGGTGGCCTGGGCGTCCAGGCGGGTGTACAGGGCATGGTGGCCCTGCCCGGCCGGTTGCACCGGGAAGCCATTGACCAGGTAGGTCGGCTCGTCCAGGCGCGCCAGCTGGCGGCGCCAGAAGCCTTCGGCGGCGTTCACGTCCTGGGTGCGCAGCCAGGCGATGTAGTTGCCATAGGCGACCACCGGTTCCAGCGTCTGCCCGGCGTAGTGGGCCAGCACCTCGCCCATCAGTTGCGACGTGCTCCAGCCGTCGACGAGGATGTGGTGGTAGGTCCAGATCAGTTGATGGCTGTCTTCGCCGGTGCGTACCAGCACCAGTCGTTGCAAGGGCGGCGCCTCGAGGGCGAAACCGCGCTTGCGCTCGGCCTCGGCCAATGCCTGCACCCGCGTCTCGATCTCCTGCCCGCCGCGCCAGTCGTAAGTGCTCAGCGGCACCGGCAGCTCGCCCATGACGAACTGCAGCGGCTCTTCCAAGTCCTGCCACAGGAAGCCGGTACGCAGCACCGCATGGCGCTGGCTGACGGCGGCCCAGGCGGCAGCGAAGCGCTCACCATCCAGACCCTGCACCGGAATGCTCAGCTGGTTGACGTACAGGTCGGCCTCTGGAGTGTTGAGTCCAAGGAACAGCATGCCCTTCTGCATCGGCGACAGGCTGTAGAGCGCCTCGACCCGCGCATGCTCGATCGGCAGGGCCGCCACTTGCGCTTCGCTCAGGCCATGCAGCGGCACCACCGGCACGGCTGTGGCCGGCGCTTGATCGCTGTTGCCACAGCACAGCGCCAGCTTCTCGATGGTCTGCTGCTGGAACAGGTCCTTGGCGCTGAAGACGATGCCCATCTGACGGGCGCGGCTGACCAGTTGGATGGAGATGATCGAGTCACCGCCCAGGGCGAAGAAGTTGTCGGTGACACCCACCTGCTCCAAGCCAAGCACGTCCTGCCAGATCTGCACCAGGCTGGCTTCCAGGTCATTGCGCGGCGCCACCAGGGCAGCAGTGCCTGAACCGGTATCAGGGCGCGGCAGGGCCTTGCGGTCGAGCTTGCCGTTGGGGCTGAGCGGCATGCGCGCCAGCACCAGGGTCTGGGTCGGCACCATGTAGTCCGGCAGGTCGCGCAGCAGCGCCTGGCTCAGGGTCTCATGCAGGGCCTGCTGGCCTTGCGCATCGTCCAGCAGACTGGCGTCGGTGGGCACCAGGTAGGTGACCAGGCGCTTGCTGCCATTGAACTCCACGGCAAGCACCACGGCCTCGCGAACCTGCGGTTGCTCCAGCAGACGCGATTCGATCTCCCCCAGCTCGATGCGCAAACCGCGGATCTTCACCTGGTGGTCGGTGCGGCCCAGGTACTCGATCACCCCATCGGCGCGCTGACGGCACAGGTCGCCGGTGCGATACAGGCGTGCTCCGGGCACGAACGGGCTGGCTACGAAGCGCTCGGCGGTCAGCGCCGGGCGACGGTGGTAACCACGGGCAAGGCCGGTACCGGCCAGGTACAGCTCGCCGGTGACACCGACCGGCACCGGTGCCAGTTCGCCGTCGAGCACATAGGTGGCCAGGTTGGCGATGGGCTGGCCGATCGGCACGGTATCGGCGCCTTCGTCACGGCACGTCCAATGAGTGACGTCGATGGCCGCCTCGGTCGGGCCATAGAGGTTGTACAGCCCTACCTGCGGCAGACGCTCGAACACCCGCTGCTGGGTATCCACCTGCAACGCTTCGCCACTGCACATGATCTGCCGCAGGCTCGTGCAGCCGGACAACTCCGGGTGCTGCATGAAGGCCTGGAGCATGGACGGCACGAAGTGCAAGGTGGTGACCTGCTGCGCCTCGATCACCGCCACCAGGCGAGCTGGCTCGCGGTGGTCGCCAGGTGCCGCCATGACCAGGCGTGCGCCGGTCATCAGCGGCCAGAAGAACTCCCACACCGACACGTCGAAGCTGAACGGGGTTTTCTGCAGCACGCAGTCGTGGGCACCCAGCGGGTAGGCCTGTTGCATCCAGTACAGGCGGTTGCTCAGGCCCCGATGCGGGTTGCCGGCACCTTTGGGCTTGCCGGTGGAGCCGGAGGTGTAGATGACATAGGCGAGGTTTTCCGGGCTCAGCTCGACGTGTGGATTGCCCAGCAGCTTGCCTTCGAGCGCATCGGCGTAGCCGTCCAGCGTCAGGATGTGCACGGCCTCGCCCACCGGCAACACGGCCCGCAAGCGCGCCTGGGTCAGCAGCAGTTCGATGCCGCTGTCCTCGATCATGTAGGCCAGGCGGTCCTGCGGGTACTCGGGGTCGAGCGGCACGTAGGCGCCGCCGGCCTTGAGAATGGCCAACAGGGCGACGACCATTTCCAGGCTGCGCTCGGCAGCTACACCGACCAGCACGTCCGGCCCTACGCCACGTGCAGCCAGGTCGTGAGCCAGGCGGTTGGCACACTGGTTGAGTGCCTTGTAGCTCAGGCTGTGCGCACCGCTGACCAGGGCAATCGCTTCCGGCTGTACCTGGGCCTGGTGCTCGAACAGACGGTGCACGGCGAATTCGTCGGGGTAACGCACCTCGGTGGCGTTCCACTGGCGGATGACGCGGTCATGCTCATCGGCTTCCAGCACCTGGAACTCGCCCAGGGCACGCTCGGCATCATCGCTCATCTGCAACAACAGGCGCGCCATCTGGCCAAGCAGACGCTCGACGCTGGCTTCGTCGACGCAGGCGCGGTCATAGCTGATGTTGAACGACAGGGTCTGGCCCATGTTCACCGCCAGGGTTAGCGGGTAGTTGGTCTGTTCATGAACATCGACATCGCCGAATTCCAGGCTTTGCGGCGCGCCTTCCTGCAAGGCTTGCGACACCGGGTAGTTCTCGAACACCAACAGGTTGTCGAACAGCGTCTGCCCTTCAAGGCCGGCCCAGCGCTGCACATCGAACAGCGCGGTATGCTCGTGTTCGCGCAGGGCCAGGTTGTCGTCCTGCAAGGCCTGCAGCCAGGCGCTCAAACGCAGGTCCGGACGAATCGGGGCAATCACCGGCAGGGTGTTGATGAACAGGCCGATCTGTTGCTCGACGCCCTTCAGTTCAACCGGGCGACCCGCCACGGTGGCACCGAAGACCACGGTGTCGAGGCCGGTGTAGCGCTGCAACAGCAACAACCAGGCAGCCTGCACCAGGGTGTTGAGGGTGACCCGCTGCTGGCGGGCGAAGTCGGCCAGATGCTGGGTGGTGGCCTGGTCCAGCAGGCGGGCGCAGTGGCCGTGGCCGCTCAGGCCCAGCAGCTTGCCGCTGGCCATGGCCGGCACCAGCCGGGTCGGTTCGCCCAGGTGGCGCAGTTGCCCATCCCAGAACGCCTTGCCGCGCACCGCGTCACGCTGCTGCAGCCAGCCGATGTAATCGCGGAAACGCCCCGGTTGTCGCTGGACAGGCTGGCCGGCGTAGTGTTGCAACACCTCGCCCAGTAGCTGCGAGTTGCTCCAGCCGTCCATCAGCACGTGGTGGTTGGTGTAGACCACCTGGTAGCTGTCTTCGCCGGTGCGTACCAGCACCAGGCGCAGCAATGGCGCCTGGGCGACGTCGAAGCCGCGCTCGCGCTCGCTGGCCAGCAATGCAGTCAGGCGCGCCGGCTGGTCGGCCTCATGGCGCCAGTCGTGTTCGGCGAACGGCAGTTGCAGGTGCTTGTGCACCACCTGCATGGGTTGCTCGAACAGCCCGCCCCAGACAAAGCCGGTACGCAGGATGTCGTGGCGCTCGAGCATGGCCTGCCAGGCCTGCACGAAGCGCTGCGGGTCGAGCCCACGTACTTCCAGGCACAGCTGGTTGATGTAATGCCCATCGCCCTGCTCGTACAGGCTGTGGAACAGCATGCCTTGCTGCATCGGCGATAGCGGGTAGATGTCTTCGATCTGGCCGGCCGCAAGGCCGAGGCTGTCCAGTTGCGCCTGGGTCAGGCGGGCCAACGGGAAGTCCGACGGGGTCACGCCCTGGCTGTCGGCCTGGCAGCAGTGCTCGACCACACGCCGCAGGGCAACGCCATAGGCATCGGCCAAGGCCTGCATGGCCGCCTGCTCGAAGCGCTCGCCGCTGAAGGTCCAGTTCAGGCTCAGCTCGCCGTCATAGATGCGACCGTTGACGGTCAGCCAGTTGCCCAGCGGCGCCGACGGGCTTTGCTCCTCGCCCGCCGACTCTGGCGCCGGGGTGAACAGCGCACCCTGCTCGGCATCGAAGCTGCCGTCGAACTGGCCGAGGTAGTTGAACGTCACCCGCGGCACCGGCAGCACCTCGATGGCCTGACGTACGTCCGCATCGGCCAGGTAGCGCAGCACGCCAAAGCCCAGGCCTTTATCGGGCGCTGCGCGCAATTGTTCCTTGATGCGCTTGATCGAGCTGCCGATGTCGGCCGCCGGGGCCAGGTGCACCGGGAACACGCTGGTGAACCAACCGACAGTGCGGGTCAGGTCGATCGCGTCGTCCAGCGCCTCGCGGCCATGGCCTTCGAGCTGGACCAGCGCCGACCCGTGCCCGCTCCAGTCACATAGCACCTGGACCAGGGCGGTCAGCAGCAGGTCGTTGACCTGGGTCCGGTAAGCCGCCGGGGCACGTTGCAGCAGTTGGCTGGTAAGGTCCTTGTCGAGCACGGTGTGCACGCTCACGGCGTGGCGCCTTTCCTGGCTGGCCGCCGGGTTGCGACACGGCAGGCCTTCAGGGGCGCCCTGCAGGCGTTGTTGCCAGCCTTCGAGCTCCTGCAGCAAACGTGGGCTGCGAGCATGCGCCTGAAGCTGGGCGGCCCAGGCCTGGTAGGCACTGGTCTTGGCCGGCAGGCGCACCGCCTGGCCTTGGACGATCTGCTGGTAGGCGCTTTGCAGGTCTTCGAACAGGATGCGCCAGGACACACCATCGACCACCAGGTGATGCACGACCAACAACAGCCGCTGACTGCCATCGGGCAACGTCGCCAGCACTGCACGCACCAGCTCGCTGCTGGCCAGGTCAAGGCTGGCCTGGGCCTGATTGGCCACGGCGTCCAGTGCCTCCAGCGAATCCGGGCTCACCTGCCACAGCAGTTGCGGGCGCGGGCCCGGCTCGCCATGGCTGGCGCTCCACACACCGTCCTGCTCGACGAAGCGCAGGCGCAGGGCGTCATGGTGTTCAAGCAGCGCATCCAGGGCCTGGCCCAGCGCTGCGGCGTCCAGCGCCTGCTGCGGTTGCAGCAGCACGGCCTGGTTCCAGTGATGACGCTCGGCCATCGGCTCGGCGAAGAACGCCTGCTGCACCGGCAGCAGCGTAATCGGGCCGCTCACCGGCCCCTGGTCGTCCTGGGCGATGCCGTCATCGACCTGGGCCACCGTCGCCAGGCCTTCCACGGTCTGGTGCAGGAACAGGTCCTTGGGGGTGAAACGAATGCCGATCTGCCGCGCCCGGCTCACCACCTGGATGGAGATGATCGAGTCGCCGCCCAGCTCGAAGAAGTTGTCGCTCAGGCCGACGCGCTCGAGCTTGAGCACCGTCTGCCAGATCTCGGCGATGCGCTGCTCCAGCTCGGTGCGCGGCGCCACGTAGGTTTGCTGCAGCAGGCTGGTGTCCGGCTTGGGCAGGGCCTTGCGGTCGAGCTTGCCGTTGGGGGTGACCGGAAAACGCTCGAGGAACAGGATGTGCGCCGGCACCATGTAGTCGGGCAGCAGCGCCTTGAGCTGGCCGCGCAGGCGCTCGGCCAGGCCTTCGCGGGCCGTACCGGGCTGGGCGATCACGTAGCCGATCAGTTGTTTGCCGGTGTTGCCGTCCTGGGCCGCGACCACCGCGTCGGCAACCTCGGCCAGCCCTTGCAGGCGGGCTTCGACTTCACCGAGCTCGATACGGAAACCACGGATCTTGACCTGGTTGTCGATCCGGCCGAGGTAGTCGAACACACCGTCCTGGCGTTGGCTGACCAGGTCTCCGGTGCGATACAAACGCCCGCCCTGGCCATCGAACGGGTCGGGTACGAAGCGTTCGGCGGTCAGCGAAGGCCGGTCCAGATAACCACGGGCCAACCCTTCGCCGCCCAGGTACAGCTCGCCCTTGGCACCCGGCGGCAGCAGGTTCAGTTCAAGGTTGAGAGTGCAGGTGCGACGGTGACCGATGCGCGTGCCGATCGGTGCGTAGGCCGACGCGCAGACGTCGCTGGCCGCAGCCTTCCAGATCAGCGGCGTGACCACGGTTTCGGTGGGGCCGTAGCCGTTGATGATGTACTGCGGGCGCAGCACCCGCTTGACCAGTTCGAAACTGGCCTGGGGCACCGCGTCGCCGCCAAAGCAGTAGACGCGCACCGCCGGCGGGTTGCCCTCGCGCTCGGCATGCTCGGCCAGCTGTTGCAGGTACACCGGCGGGAACGCCGCCACGGTCACGCCGTGTTCGTGCATCTGCCGGTAGGTCTGCTCCGGTGTCCACAGGCTGTCGTCGCGCACCAGCAGGCGCGCGCCGTGAGTCAGCGCGGTGAGCCAGCGCTCCTGGGCACCGTCGAAGGCGAACGACATGAACAGCAGCTCGCAATCGTCGGCATGCATCTCGTAGCGCTCACCGATGGCGCGGCAGTGCATGGCCAGAGGGCCGTGGCTGACCGCCACGCCCTTGGGCAGGCCGGTGGAGCCGGAGGTGTAGATCACATAGGCCAGGTTGCGCGGGTCGACGTCCACCTCGGGCGCCTGGGTCGGCAAGGTGCTCAGGTCGAGGCTGTCAAACAGCAGCACGGCGACCTGCTCAGGCACCGGCAGTTGCGCTTGCAGGCTGGTGTCGGTAAGCAACAGGCCAATGCCAGCGTCGCCCATCAGGTAGGCCAGGCGGTCGCGGGGGTACTGGCTATCCAGCGGCACGTAGGCGCCACCTGCCTTGAACACCGCGAGCAGGGCCACGATCATGTTTTCGCTGCGCGGCAAGGCCACCGCCACCCGGGTTTCCGGGCCGACACCACGGGCGACGAGGGCGTGGGCCAGGCGGTTGGCCTGCTGATCGAGCTGGGCGAAGGTCAACGTGCGACCGCTAAACACCACTGCCGGCGCATCCGGGGTGAGCCGCGCCTGCTCGGCAATGCGTTGGTGCACCAGCGGCGCCTGGGCATCGCTTTGCGGTTGGCCATCGAGCAGCAAGGTGCGTTGTTCGGCGTCACTGAGCAGCGGCAAGGCGCCCAGGGTTTGCGCAGGGTTGGCGGTGATGCCTTGCAGCAGGTTGAGCCAGTGGTCGACCAGACGCTGGGCGGTGGCCGGGCTGAACAGGTCGGTGGCGTAGACCAGCTTGGCCGACAGCCCTTCTGGGCCTTCGACGGTGTCCAGGGTCAGGTCCAGGTGGGCGCTGCGGATCTCCCAATCCAGGCCCCCCACACTCAGGCCTGGCAACTGGCCCAGCGACTGGCCAGCGCCCTTGCCCGCGCTCTGGTGGTTGTACATCACCTGGAACAGCGGGTTGTAGCTGAGGCTGCGCTCCGGTTGCAGCGCTTCGACCAGTTGCTCGAACGGCAGCTCCTGGTACTGCTGGGCTTGCAAGGTGGTGGCGCGTACCTGTGCGAGCAAATCGAGGAAGCTCAGCTCGCCATGCAGCTCGGCCTTGATGATCTGGGTGTTGACGAAGAAGCCGATCAGGCGCTCGGTCTCCACCCGGTTACGGTTGGCCAGTGGCACGCCGATGCGGATGTCCTGCTGGCCGCTGTAGCGGTACAACAGGGTATGGAACGAAGCCAGCAGCACCATGAACAGGCTGGCGCCCTGCTGCTGCGCCAAGGCCGAGAGCTGGTCGCTGAGCGCACGGCTGAACGGTACCTGCAGGCGAGCGCCCTGCATGCTCTGCACCGCCGGGCGCGGGTAGTCGGTGGGCAGTTCCAGCACCGGCTGGGTCGCGCCAAGCTGTTCGCGCCAGTAGGTCAACTGGCGCTCCTGCTCGCCTGCCTCCATCCAGCGGCGTTGCCAGATGGCATAGTCGGCATACTGGATCGGCAACGCCGGCAAGTCGACGCTGCCACCGGTGCTGAGCGCGGCGTACACGTGGATCAGCTCGTCGACCATGATCTGCATCGACCAGCCATCGGAGACGATGTGGTGCTGAGTCAGCACCAGCACATGATCGTTAGCGGCCAGGCGCAGCAGCTTGATCCGCAGCAACGGGCCACTGCCCAGGTCGAACGGGCGCTGGGTCTCCTCCTCTACCGCGGCGCGAATCTGTTGGTCGCGCTGCTCTGGGTCGGCCGAACAAACCAGCGGCTCGACGACGATGTTCGGCGCGCTCGGCTCGGCAATCACTTGCACCGCCTGGCCATCATGCTCATGGAAGGTACTGCGCAGTGGCTCGTGGCGGGCGATCAGGTGGGCGAAGGCACCTTCAAGCGCCGCCAGGTCGAGGGCGCCATGCAGGCGCAACGCACGCGCAATGGCATAGGCATTGCTGTGCGGCTCCATCTGCCAGATGAACCACTGGCGTTGCTGGGCGAACGACAGCGGCACATGCTCGAACTGGGCGCGGGTGCGGGGGATGGGCAGGTTGGCCGGGGAAATGCCTTCCTGAGCCATTTTCTGCAAGTAGATCCGACGCTTTTCCAGCGGTAGCAGGATGAAGCGCTCGGCGATCTTCAGTGCAGCTGCTTTATTGTCCATCATGCTTCATCCACCTCATCCAGCAAACTTTCCAGTCGATTCAAACGGTCCGCATCCAGCACGCCGGCGGGCGGTTCCAGGTGATCGACGAACTCATTGAGTACAGGGAACTGGAACATCAGTTGCGGTGCGGCGCCGATGCCCATTTCCAGTTGCAGGCGTGACAGCACGCCCATGACCAGCAGCGAATGACCGCCCAGTTCGAAGAAGTTGTCGCCCAGCCCTACCCGCTCGACCTTGAGCACGTCCTGCCAGATCTGCGCGACCTGTTCCTGCAGTGGGGTCTGCGGTGCCTGGTACGCCACCCGGGCGGCATCCAGGTTTGGGGCAGGCAAGGCCTGGCGGTCGAGCTTGCCGTTGGCGGTCAGCGGCAGGGCCGCAAGGCTCACCACGTGGGCCGGAATCATGTGTTCGGGCAGGTGCTGGCGCAGGTAGGCCTGTACCTGCTCACGCAGCCCACCCGCGTCGTCCAGCGCCACCACATAGGCCACCAGCTGCTTGCCCTGCTCGGTGTCACGGGCGACCACGGCGGCATCGGCCAACTGCGCCATGCCGCGCAGGCAGGCACCGACTTCACCGGGCTCGACCCGGTAACCACGGATTTTCACCTGGTCATCGATACGGCCAAGGGTTTCGATCGCGCCGTGGTGGATACGTACCCGGTCGCCCGTGCGGTACAGCCGCTCGCCATGGCTGGCCTGCGGGTCCGGGACAAAGCGCTCGGCGGTGAGCCCTGGGCGGCCCAGGTAGCCTCGGGCCAGGCTCGGCCCCCCCACATACAGTTCGCCATGAACCCCTTCGGCCACCGCTTGCAGATTGGCGTCCAGCAGTTGCAGGCGCACATTGAGCAACGGACGCCCCAAGGGCACACCTTGCAATTGCGCGGCTGTCGGCAGTTCAGTGGCCAACACGCCGATGGTGGTTTCGCTCGGGCCATAGTGGTTGACTACCCGGCACGTCGGCGCCAGTCGCCGGACCTCGGCGAGCAGCTCGACACTGCAGGCTTCGCCGCCCAGCACCAAGCAACGACGCGGCAGTACCTGGGCCGGCTCGGCCACCTTGAGCAACGATTGCAGGTGTGAAGGCACCAGCTTGATGAAGTCGATCGCCTCGCGGCTCATGTACTGCGCCATGCCCTGGGCGTCCATGGCCAACTGCTCGTCGAGCAGGTGCAGGCTGCGGCCGCTGCACAGGGCCGCGAACAGGGTCGTGTAACCCAGGTCGGCGGCCAAAGTGGAGGCCAGCGCCATGCGCTCTACCCCTTCCAATGGCAGCACCGCCAGCGCCGAAGCCAGGTAGTCGGCCAGCGCCCCTTGGCTGACCAGCACGCCTTTCGGCCGGCCTGTGGAACCAGAGGTGAAGATCACGTAGGCGGCCAACTCGGCCTCGCGCTGTACGGCATCCAGCGAACCGCCTTGCGGCAACTGGGCAAGTTCTTCGAAAGCAAGGCCGCGCAGCGCAGGCAAGGTGGTGTGTTCGACCAACCAGGAAGCCGGGCCCAGAAGCAGGCTTGCCTGGCTGTCCTCGAGCATCTGCCGGGTACGCGCAGGTTGTGCCCGTACGTCCAGCGGCAGGAACGCCGCACCGACCTTGAACACCGCCAGCAGGCCGATCACGAACTGCGCCGAACGCTCGGCGGCAATCGCCACCACACGTTCCGGGCCAACACCGTTGGCTTGCAGGTGCACGGCCAGGTCCACGGCGCGCTGGTTCAGCTCGCCGTAGCTCAGGCGCTGCTCGCCACACACCAGCGCGACCCGGGATGGGTTGACCCTTGCCTGCTCTTCGAACAATTGCAAGGCCTGTAGCGCCTGGCTATCGCCCCGTACGTCACCCTGGCACAGCGCAGCCAGCGCCTGGCGCGACGCCTCGCTGCCCAACTGCACTGCCCCGACCGGTTGGGTGGCGTCGTCCACCATCGCCTGCAGCAGGCAGCGCCAGTCAGCCAGCAGGCGCTCGGCGGTATCCGGGTCGAACTGGTCGACGGCATACACCAGGGTGGCGATCACGCCCTCGGGGGCTTCGACGGTTTCCAGGTTGAGGTCGAACTTGGCCTCCTGAACGTCGGCGGCCAACGTCTCGATGTTCAGCCCTGCCACCACCGGGCCTTGTGCCTGGGTGCCCTGGGCACGGTGGTTGAACAGCACCTGGAATAACGGGGTGTGGCTCAGGCTGCGCTCAGGCTGCAAGGCTTCGACCAGTTGCTCGAATGGCAGGTCCTGATGGTCCTGAGCCTGCAGGGTGGTCTGGCGCACCTGCTCGATCAACTGCCCCAACGACAGGCGACCATCGACACTGGCGCGCATGACCAAGGTGTTGATGAACACACCGAGCAGGCCTTCGGTTTCCTGGCGGTTACGGTTGGCCACCGGCACACCGACGCGAATATCGTCCTGGCCGCTGTAGCGGTGCAGCAGCGCCTGGAACCCGGCGAGCAAGACCATGAACAAGGTCGCCTGCTGGCGCTGGGCGAGCTGGCGCAAGCCTTCGCACAACGGCGCGTCCAGTTGCAGCTCAAGCTGCCCGCCACGATGGCTAGGCTGGGCCGGGCGCGCACGGTCGCCTGGCAGTTGCAGCACGGGTTGCTGCTCGCCCAACTGCGCACGCCAGTACTGCAACTGCCGCTCGCGCTCGCCGCCTTCCATGCGCTGGCGCTGCCACAGGGCGTAGTCGACGTACTGGATCGGCAAGGCGGCAAAGCCTGGATCACGGCCTTCGACCTGGGCGGCGTAGCTGCGCACCAGCTCATCGACCATCACCTGCATCGACCAGCCATCGGAGACGATGTGATGCTGGGTCAGCACCAACAGATGGTCCTGCTCCCCCAGCGGCAACAAGGCTACACGCAGCAGCGGGCCATTGACCAGGTCGAACGGCTGGCGCACCTGCTCATCGATGAAGTGGGTGATGAGCGTACCTTCATCGGCCTGGGCGTGTACCTGAATCTGCACCGGCAACGTGGCATGCACCACCTGACGAACACCGTCGGCGTCATGGGCGAAAGTGGTGCGCAGCGGCTCGTGGCGGGCGGCCAGGCTGTCGAAACTGGCACGCAGGGCCTCGATGTCCAGCACGCCACGCAGGCGCAGGGCACGTGGCAGGTTGTAGGCGGCGCTGAAGGGCTGCATCTGCCAGAGGAACCACAAACGCTCCTGGGCGTACGACAACGGCAATGCACCTTCACGCGGCGCTCGAGCGATACGTGGCCCGCCACCCGATTGCAGGGCTTCAAGCATCGCCGCCTGGGCTTGCAGGGTGCTGTTTTCGAAAACCTGACGCAGGCTGGCCTCGCGGCCCAACTCGTCACGAATGCGCGACACCAGCTGGGTGACCAGCAGCGAATGCCCGCCCAGGTCGAAGAAGTTGTCGTGCAGGCCGACCCGCTCGAGCTTCAGCAGGGTCTGCCAGATGGCGGCCAGTTGCTGCTCCAGCACGGTACGTGGCGCCACATAGGCCTGTTGCCATTGGCTGGCGTGCGGCTTGGGCAAGGCCTTGCGGTCCAGTTTGCCGTTAGGGGTCAGCGGCATCGCCGCCACGAACATCACCTGCGCCGGCACCATGTACTCTGGCAACTGCGCCTTGAGCCGGCCCTTGAGCTGCTCGCGAACGGCATGCTGGGCAGCGCTGTCGGCCTGGGCCAACGCCGAGTCGTGCGCTACGACATAACCCACCAACTGGTCGCCGCCGATCCCCGGCTGGGCGACCACGGCCACCTCGCGTACGGCCTCGCAACCCAGCAGGGCCGACTCTATCTCGCCCAGCTCGATGCGGAAACCGCGAATCTTCACCTGGTGGTCGGCGCGGCCAATATATTCGTATTCACCGCCAGCGTTCAGCCGCGCCACGTCACCGGTGCGGTACAACCGCTCACCCTGGTCGGAGAATGGGTTGGGCAGGAAGCGCTCGGCGGTGAGCGAAGCGCGGTTGAGGTAACCGCGAGCCAGGCCCTGGCCGCCGATCATCAGTTCACCCGCCACACCCTCTGGCACCGGGCTGAAGTCGGCACCGACCACATACAGCTCGGTGTTGCCGATCGGCCGGCCAAGCAGCGGCCGCGTTCGCTCAGCGTCCAGCCGGTAGCGCGCCGACCAGATGGTGGTTTCGGTCGGGCCATAGAGGTTCCAGACCGGGCCGATGGCCTCCAGCATGCGCGCGGCCAGCTCTGGCGCCAGGGCCTCGCCACCGCACAGGCACTTGCAGCCTGCAAGTGCCTGGGTGTCGCCGTGGTCGAGCAACATACGCCAGGTCGACGGTGTGGCCTGCAAGACCGTGACCGACCAGCGCCGGGCCAACGCCAACGCCGCGGCCGGGTCCTGGGCGATGTCCTTGCCAGCCAGCACCACCTGGGCGCCACAGGTCAACGGCACGTACAGCTCCAGGCCGAAGATGTCGAACGAGAAGGTGGTCAGCGACAGCATGCGGTCGGCAGCGTCCAGGCCAGGCTGCTGCGCCATGCTGGCGACGAAGTTGGCCAGGGCATGATGGCTGATCACCACGCCTTTTGGGTTGCCGGTGGAGCCGGAGGTGTAGATCACATACGCCGCCGAATCGGCGGGCAGGTTCAACTGCGGGTCACCCTGCGCCACCGCTGCCTCGGGCAGACGGTCCAGGCACAACAACTGCGCGCCGCGGCCTTCGAATCGTGGCGCCAGGGCTTCGTGGGTCAGCAGCAGGCCCATGCCGCTGGCTTGGATCATGTAGTCCAGGCGCGCCTGTGGGTAGGCCGGATCCAGCGGAATGTAGGCGCCGCCTGCCTTGAGGATGGCCAACAGACCGACCACCAGATCAACCCCGCGCTCGACGGCCAGGCCTACCATCACTTCCGGACCAACGCCCAGGGCAATCAGCCGATGGGCCAACTGGTTGGCGCGCAGGTTCAGTTCGGCGTAGCTCAGTACCTGCTCGGCAAAAGCCAGCGCCGGGGCATTCGGGGTGCGTGCCGCCAGGTCGGCGAACTGCTGGTGCACCGACAATGCCGGCACGGCCATGGCCGTGGCGTTGTTGCCATGAACCAACTGTTGCCAGTCGGCGGCGTCGAACAGCGCCAAGGCATCGACCCGCTCGGCGGGGTTGGCCAGCAGGCTCTGCAGCAGGTTCTGCCAGTGGCGGCCGAGGCGCTGGACCGTGGCGGGGCTGAACAGGTCGGTGGCGAACACCAGGGAAGCACCGATACCGTCGGGGGTTTCGACGGTTTCCAGGGTCAGGTCGAACTGCGCGGTGTGCTGGCGGGCTTCATGGTTGCTCACCTCAAGACTCGGCAGGCGGGTAACCGAGGCTTCACCGACTTCCTGGCCACGGTGGTTATGCATGACCTGGAACAACGGGCTGTGGCTCATGCTGCGTTGTGGCTGCAGCAGCTCGACCAATTGCTCGAATGGCAGATCCTGATATTCCCGGGCCTGCAAGGTCGCCTCACGCACTTGGGCAAGCAATGCGGTGAAGGGCTGGCTGCCATCGACCACAGCGCGCAGCACCAGGGTGTTGACGAAGAAACCGATCAGGCCTTCGACCTCGGGGCGATTGCGCCCCGCCACAGGTACACCGACGCGCACATCTTCCTGGCCGCTGTAGCGGTACAGCAATGCCTGGAACGCGGCCAGCAGCAAGGTATAGAGCGTCACGCCCTCGCGCCGGGCCAGGTCCTTGAGGCCATGGGTCAACGCTTGTGAAAGCTGGAAGTCCACCCGGTCGCCGCGATAGCTCATGACCTGGGGCCGAGGGAAGTCGATGGGCAGCTCAAGCACCGGCTGGTGGCCACCGAGTTGCTGCTTCCAGTACGCCTGCTGGCGCTCGCGCTCGCCGGCGTCCATCCAACTGCGCTGCCACAGGGCGTAATCGGCGTACTGCACCGGCAATGCCGCCAGCGCTGCCGTGCTACCCGCGACACGGGCGCTGTACAACTTGATCAGCTCGTCGATCATGATGCGCATCGACCAGCCATCGGAAACGATATGGTGCTGCACCAACGACAACACGTGTTGCTGGTCATCCAGGCGCAGCAACTTGACCCGCAGCAGCGGCCCTTCACGCAAGTCGAACGGCTGTTGCCCATGGGCTTCGATCAGCTCGGCCAGGCTTGCCGGGTCGGCCACTGACTGGTGCTCGACCTGGATACAGCCCTGGCCATCGAGCTGCTGCACCACCTGGCCGTCGACTTCGGCGAAGCGGGTGCGCAGCGACTCGTGCCGGGCGACCAGCTCATCGAAAGCCGCCTGCAGGGCATCGCTGTCCAGCGAGCCTTGCAGGCTCAGTACCGACGACATGTTGTAGGCGCTACCGGCAGGATCCAGCTGCCAGAGAAACCACAGACGTTCCTGCGCATAAGACAAAAGCAGCGGCTGGGAGGCATCACGCTTGAACATCGGCGCTATGCCGAACAGATTGATCCCTTTCTTCCCAAGCATCACGGCGAGGGCTTTCCTCTCGGCCAAGGACAGCCCTTCCACCGACTCGATCAACTTTTGCACGCGCAACCCCCAAACTAGGAAATCAGACTTTCAAGCTCTTGTGCTGATAGACGTTTGAGGGCCTCCAAGGATTTAGCCAACTCGTCTTCAACGGGCTGGACGTCTGTTTGCAGCTGCTGCACCTGCTCGGCGAACTGTTCCAGGCTGGCGGTCTGGAACAGGGCTTTGAGCGGCACGTCGACGCCCAGTTGCTGACGGATCTGCATCATCATCTGAGTCGCCAGCAGCGAGTGGCCGCCGAGGTCGAAGAAGTTGTCGTGCAGACCGACCCGCTCGAGCTTGAGCAGGGTTTGCCAGACGTGCGCCAACTGCTCTTGCAGCGGGGTCTGCGGCGCCACGTAGGCCTGCTGGCGCTGGCTGCTGTCGGGTGTCGGCAGGGCCTTGCGGTCGAGCTTGCCGTTGGGGCTCAGGGGCAGGCTGGCCAGCTGCACCAGGTGGGCAGGCACCATGTAGTCGGGCAGCAGCGTGCGCAGGCGGGCCTTGAGCTGTTCGCCCAGTTGCGCCGAATCTGCTTGATGCGCTACCACATAGGCCGCCAACTGCATGTCGGCACCGGTACCGACCGCCAGCACTGCCGCTTCGCGCACTTCAGGCTGCTCCAGCAGGCGCGCCTCGATCTCGCCCAGTTCGATCCGCAGGCCGCGGATCTTCACCTGATGGTCGATGCGCCCCATGTACTCGATCACCCCGTCGGCGCGCTGACGCGCCAGGTCGCCGGTGCGGTACAGGCGCTGGCCAGTGGCGAACGGGCTGGCGACGAAACGCTCGGCGGTCACCCCCGGGCGACGGTGGTAGCCCCGCGCCAGCCCTTCGCCACCCAGGTACAGCTCGCCCACCAGCCCTGCTGGCAGTGGCGACAGATCGTCGGCCAGCACGTAGGTGCTCAGGTTGGCAATCGGCTGCCCGATCGGCACGCTGTCCAGACCTTCGTCGCGGCAGGTCCAGTGAGTCACGTCGATGGCCGCCTCGGTCGGGCCATAGAGGTTGTACAGGCCCGCATTCGGCAGTTTGGCGAACACCTGCTGCTGGGCATCCACCTGCAGCGCCTCGCCGCTGCAGACGATGCGCGTGAGGCTGGTGCAGCGCGACACGCCTTCATCCTGCAAGAACACCTGCAACATCGACGGCACGAAGTGCAGCGTAGTGATGCCCTGCTGCTCGATCAGCCGCACCAGCCGCGACGGCTCGCGGTGATCGCCCGGCGCCGCGACCACCAGGCGGGCACCGACCATCAGCGGCCAGAAGAACTCCCACACCGACACATCGAAGCTGAACGGGGTTTTCTGCAGCACCGCGTCCGTGGCATCCAGGCCATAGGCCTGCTGCATCCAGCACAACCGATTGGTCAAAGCCTTGTGGCGATTGCCCGCGCCTTTAGGCTTGCCGGTGGAGCCGGAGGTGTAGATCACGTAGGCCAGGTTTTCTGGCTGCGGTTGTACGCCGGTGGCCTCGACGGAACACGCGAAGTGCCCCTGCTCGTCGACATTCAGGGCACGCACCGAACCTGGCACCGGCAGTTGGTCGCGCAGGTGCGACTGGGTCAACAGCAGCCCTATACCGCTGTCTTCGAACATATAGGCCAGGCGCTCGCGCGGGTATTCAGGGTCCAGCGGCACATAGGCGCCACCGGCCTTGAGCACTGCCAGCAGGCCCAGCACCATTTCGATACTGCGCTCGACGCAGATGCCTACCAGCACGTCCGGGCCCACCCCCAGCTCGATCAACTGATGGGCCAACTGGTTGGCCTGCTGGTCCAACTCACGGTAGCTCAGCTGGCGTTCGCCGAACACCAGGGCCACGGCGTCTGGGGTCTTCTGCGCCTGCGCCTCGATCAGGCTGTGCACGCAGGTGCCCGATGGGTAATCGACGAAGGTGTCGTTGAAGCCGTGAACCAGTTGCTGCAACTCGCTGGCATCGCACAATGGCAAGGCTTGCACCCGTTCGACCGGGTTGGCCACGACCCCGTACAGCAGGTTCTGCCAGTGACGCAGCAGGCGTTCGGCGCTGACGCGGTCGAACAGGTCGGTGGCGTAAGTCAGGCTAGCCACAAGGCCCGTGGCGGTTTCGACGGTATCCAGGCTCAAGTCGAACTGCGCCGAGCGTTCATCGCGCTGCACCGGCTGCACGTCCAGGCACGGCAGGGCCATGCCTTGGCCTGCACCTGCGACCTGATGGTTGAACATCACCTGGAACAGCGGGCTGTGGCTCATGCTGCGCTCCGGGTGCAGCGCCTGAACCAGCTGTTCGAAGGGTAAGTCCTGGTGCGCCTGGGCCTGCTGCGCCGCCTCGCGCACCTGCGCCAGAAGGGCTTCGAAAGGCTGCAGGCCGTCGATGCGCGCCTTCATCACCTGGGTGTTGACAAAGAAGCCGATCAGCCGTTCGGTCTCCATCCGGTTGCGGTTGGCCACCGGCACGCCAACATGGATCTCGGCCTGCCCGCTGTAGCGATGCAACAGCGCCTGGAACGACGCCAGCAACAGCATGAACAGACTGACATCCTGGCGCTGGGCCAACGCCTTCAGCCCCTCCAGCAAGGCCGGATCAAGGTTCAGGTCGAGCACCGCGCCCCGGTGGCTGGCCTGGGTCGGACGTGGCCGGTCGGTCCGCAGGGTCAGCACCTCAGGCGCTTCGCCCAACTGGTCTTTCCAGTAGGCCAGCTGGCGGTCTCCCTCCCCCGACTCCAGCCACTGACGTTGCCAGGCGGCATAGTCGGCATACTGGATCGGCGCCTCGGCCAGGTGTGCGACCTGGCCTTGCAGGCGGCTGGCGTAGCAGGCCAGCCACTGCTCGATCAGCACGTTGATCGACCAGCCATCGGCGATGCTGTGGTGCAAGGTCAGCACCAGCACATGGTCGTCGGACGCCACACGCAGCAGATTGACCCGGGCCAGCGGGCCCTGCATCAGGTCGAATGGCTGGGCGGTGCAGCGCTCGGCGTACGCCTTGATGGCTGACTCGACTTCATCGTTCGCGCCCACTTCATCGACCACCAGCGTCAGGTGCAACGCATCATCGAGCACCTGGCAGACCTGCCCCTGGTGCTCGACGAAGCGTGTGCGCAAGCTGCCCTGGTGACGCACCAGGTCTTCGAGGCCAGCTTGCAACGCAGCCATGTCGAGGGCGCCGTTCAAGCGCAGCACCGCCGGGATGTTATAGGCGCTGCTCGACGGCTCCAACTGCCACAGAAAGTGCTGGCGCTGCTGAGCGTAGGACAGCGGCTGCGGCCCCTGCTCCAGGGCCGGCACGATGGGCAGGCGCGCAACATTGACACCGGCCTGGGCCAGCTTGGCAAACAGCTGCCGACGGCGCTCGCCATCAAGGTTGCGCAGACGCGCAACCAGTTCCTGCGTACGGTCCTGCTTGTGCTCAGGCATTACTTTCCTCCAGTTCGTCGAGCGCGCCGAAGATCAGGTCCAGCTCATCGGCCGCCTGACCGGCATCACCTTGCAGATGCGCCGCCAGCTGTCCGAGCTGGCGTAGTTCATAGAATTCCTTGACCGGCAGCTCGACCCCGAACGCACCGCGAATACGCGACAGCAGCATCACCGCCTGCAGCGAGTGGCCACCCAGGGCGAAGAAGTCGTCATCCAGGCCAACCCGCTCAAGGCCCAGCACGTCCTGCCAGATCTGCGCCAGCTGGCGCTCGAGTTCGCTCTGCGGGGCGCGGAACTGCGCACTGCTCACCGCCGCGCTGACCGCTGGCAGGGCCTTGCGGTCGAGCTTGCCGTTGGGGCTCAGGGGCAGGCTGGCCAGCTGCACCAGGTGGGTAGGCACCATGTAGTCGGGCAGCAGCGTGCGCAGGCGGGCCTTGAGCTGTTCGCCCAGTTGCGCCGAATCTGCTTGATGCGCTACCACATAGGCCGCCAACTGCATGTCGGCACCGGTACCGACCGCCAGCACTGCCGCTTCGCGCACTTCAGGCTGCTCCAGCAGGCGCGCCTCGATCTCGCCCAGTTCGATCCGCAGGCCGCGGATCTTCACCTGATGGTCGATGCGCCCCATGTACTCGATCACCCCGTCGGCGCGCTGACGCGCCAGGTCGCCGGTGCGGTACAGGCGCTGGCCAGTGGCGAACGGGCTGGCGACGAAACGCTCGGCGGTCACCCCCGGGCGACGGTGGTAGCCCCGCGCCAGCCCTTCGCCACCCAGGTACAGCTCGCCCACCAGCCCTGCTGGCAGTGGCGACAGATCGTCGGCCAGCACGTAGGTGCTCAGGTTGGCAATCGGCTGCCCGATCGGCACGCTGTCCAGACCTTCGTCGCGGCAGGTCCAGTGAGTCACGTCGATGGCCGCCTCGGTCGGGCCATAGAGGTTGTACAGGCCCGCATTCGGCAGTTTGGCGAACACCTGCTGCTGGGCATCCACCTGCAGCGCCTCGCCGCTGCAGACGATGCGCGTGAGGCTGGTGCAGCGCGACACGCCTTCATCCTGCAAGAACACCTGCAACATCGACGGCACGAAGTGCAGCGTAGTGATGCCCTGCTGCTCGATCAGCCGCACCAGCCGCGACGGCTCGCGGTGATCGCCCGGCGCCGCGACCACCAGGCGGGCACCGACCATCAGCGGCCAGAAGAACTCCCACACCGACACATCGAAGCTGAACGGGGTTTTCTGCAGCACCGCGTCCGTGGCATCCAGGCCATAGGCCTGCTGCATCCAGCACAAGCGATTGGTCAAAGCCTTGTGGCGATTGCCCGCGCCTTTAGGCTTGCCGGTGGAACCAGAGGTGTAGATCACGTAGGCCAGGTTTTCCGGCGCAGGCTGTACCTGAGGCGCGCTCAGCGGGTAGCCCAGGTGAGCCTGCCGGTCGAGACACAGGGCGTGCAAGCCCGCCGGTAGCGGCAGTTGTGGCAGCACCTCGGTTTGGGTCAGCAGCAATGCTATACGGCTGTCCTCGAACATGTAGGCCAGGCGTTCGCGTGGGTACTCCGGGTCCAGCGGCACGTAGGCGGCACCGGCCTTGAGCACCGCCAGCAGGCCAAGGACCATCTCCAGGCTGCGCTGAGCGGCGATGCCTACCAGCACGTCCGGGCCCGCCCCCAGCTCGATCAACTGGTGAGCCAACTGGTTGGCCTGCTGGTCCAATTCGCGGTAGCTCAACTGACGCTCACCGAACACCAGGGCCACAGCGTCCGGAGTCTTCCGCGCCTGGGCTTGGATCAGGGTGTGTACGCAGGTGTCCGACGGGTAATCGACGAAAGTGGCGTTCCACTGCTCGACCACCTGCGCCTGTTCGGACACAGCGAGCATGTCCAGCTCGCCCAGGGTGCGCTGCGGGTCCTGCGCCAAAGCTTCGAGCAACTGGGCCAGGTGGCCATTGATGCGGCGGATGCGCTCGGCGCTGAAGTGCGCCAGGTCGAAGCTGTAGTGCAGCGCCAGCCGCTCGCCCAGGGTCACGCCTAAGGTCAGTGGGTAACTGGTCAAGTCGCTGTGCTTGGCCGGGCCGAAACGCAGGCCCTGCGATGCTCCACGCTCCAGCGCCTCGGAGACCGGGAAATTCTCGAACACCAGAATGTTATCGAACAGCGCCTCACCGCTGTGACCGACCCAGCCCTGCACTTCGAACAGCGCACTGTGCTCGTGCTCACGCATGGCCAGGCTCAGGTCCTGCAGGGTATGCAGCCATTGCGCCACGGTCTGCTGCGGGTGCGGGCTGGCGGCCAGCGGCAGGGTATTGATGAACAGCCCCAACTGGCTTTCTACCCCCGGCAGGTCGGCCGGGCGGCCGGCCACAGTAGTGCCGACGGTGACACAATCCTGGCCGGTGTAACGCTGCAACAGCAGCAGCCAGGCGGCTTGCACCAGGGTGTTGAGGGTCACTTTCTGCTGCCGGGCGAAGGCGTTCAGGCGCTGGGTCGAGGCCGTATCCAAATCATGATGCAACAGCTCGTGGCCGCTGCCGCCAGCATGCTCGGCGCCCACCTTGGCCAGCAACGTCGGCGCCTCGAACGCCGCCAGGCGCTCTTTCCAGAAGCGCTCGCTGCTCTGGGCATCGCGTTGCTGCAACCACTGGATGTAGTCGCGATAACGCCCCAGTGGGCGCTCGAACGCCTGGCCGTGATAACGCATCATCACTTCACCCAGCAACTGCGAGCTGCTCCAACCGTCCATGAGGATATGGTGGTTGGTGAACATCAGGTGATGGCTATGCTCGCCGGTGCGCACCAGGGTCAGGCGCAGCAGGCCGGGGCTCGACAACTCGAAGCCTCGGGCGCGGTCCTGCTCGGCCAACGCTCGCAGGGCGACGGCCAGGTCGTCGCGACCACGCCAGTCATGGCAGGTGAAGTCCAGCGGCAGGTGGCGGTGGATGATCTGCAACTGCTGGCCACCGCCTTGCCAGGCGAAGGCGCTGCGCAGGATGTCGTGGCTATCCATCGCTGCCTGCCAGGCGGCGCGGAAACGCTCGACCTCAAGGCCTTTGACATCCACGCACAACTGGTTGATGTACTCGCCACTGCCCTGTCGCAGCAGGCTGTGGAACAACATACCCTGCTGCATGGGCGACAGCGGATAGATATCCTCGATCTGGCTGGCCGGCACGTCCAGCGCATCCAACTGAGCCTGGTCGATGCCCGCCAGCGGGAAGTCGGACGGCGTGACGCCCATGACCCCAGGCTGGCAGCAATGCTCGACCAGGGCGCGTAGCTGCTCATCGAAGCAGGCGGCCAGGTGGTCGATGGTAGCGGTGTCGAACTGTTCGCCGCTGAAGGTCCAGCGCATCTCCAGCTCGCCGTCATAGACCTGGCCCTCCACCTCCAGCCAGTTGCCCAGCGGCGCGTCTTCGCTCAATTCAGCACCAGCGCCTTCATGGGCCGGCACCAGCAGCGCACCGTCGTCGAAGCTGGCGTCGAACTGGCCCAGGTAGTTGAAGGTCACCCGTGGCTGCGGCAATGCCGCAAGGGCATCCCGCACCGGCTGCTGGCCAAGGTAGCGCAGCACACCGAAGCCCAGGCCCTTGGCCGGTACGGCGCGCAGTTGTTCCTTGATGCCCTTGAGGCTGGCCGCCAGGTCGTCGTGGGCGGTGAGGCGCACTGGGAACAGGCTGGTGAACCAACCCACACTGCGGCTCAGGTCGATGTCGGCGAACAGGTCTTCACGGCCATGCCCTTCGAGCTGGATCAGCGCGTCGGCATGGCCAGTCCAGCCACGCAGGGTGCGGGCCAGGGTGGTGAGCAACAGGTCGTTGACCTGGGTACGGTAGGCGGCGGGCGCCTGTTGCAGCAGTTGGCGGGTGGCCTCGCGATCGAGACGGCCGCGGACCACCTGACGGTGACGGCTTTGCAGGCTGCCCTGCGGGCGATCGCACGGCAGGTCGAGCGGGGCATCGCTCAACACGCCGGCCCAGTAGCCCAGTTCGTCCTGCATGGCAGGGGTTTGCGCCAATGCAGTCAGGCGCTCGGCCCAAGCCTGGGTCGAACTGGTCTTGGCCGGCAACTGTACCGGTCGCCCCTGCAGCAACTGGGTGTAGGCGTGCTGCAAGTCCTCCAGCAGGATGCGCCAGGACACCCCGTCCACCACCAGGTGGTGAATGGCCAGCAACAGGCGCTGGCTGCCATCGTCCAGGGTCGCCAGCACCGCACGTAGCAATGGCCCTTTGACAAGGTCCAGGCTGGCTTGTGCCTGGGTGTTCAGTTCGCCAAGCCGTTCAAGGGACACGCCCTCGCGCAGCCACAGCAGGTCGTCATCGCTCGCGGTCGGCTCGGCAATCCATGCCCGCCAGCCCCCGTCCTGCACCACGAAGCGCGAGCGCAGTGCGTCGTGATGGGTAACGAGCGATGCCAGGGCCTGGTGCAAGGTATCGACCTGCAACGCCTGCTTCGGCTGCAGCAGCAACGCTTGGTTCCAGTGATGGCGGGCGGGTATGGGCTGAGCGAAGAAATCGTACTGAATCGGCAGCAATCCCAGGGCCCCGGTCACCGGCCCCTGGTCGATCACCACAACGTCATCGCCCAGGCGAGCGACGCTGGCCAGGCCCTGTACGGTCTGGTGCTGGAACAGGTCCTTGGGGCTGAACAGCAAGCCGGCCTGGCGGGCACGGCTGACCACCTGAATCGACATGATCGAGTCGCCGCCCAACTCGAAGAAGTTGTCGGTGACACCGACCTGCGCGCACTTGAGCACATCCTGCCAGATGGCTGCGATTCGCTGTTCCAACGCAGTGCGGGGCGCCACATGGCTGTGTTGCAATTGACTGGCGTCGGGGCGTGGCAGGGCCTTGCGGTCGAGTTTGCCGTTGGGGCTTAGGGGGAACCGAGCCAACAGCAGCAACTGCGCAGGCACCATGTAGTCGGGCAGTTGCTCTTGCAAGCCGCTGCGGATGGCTTCACGCAGGGCGGCCTGGGTGGCCAGATCCGCGTCGACCAGCTCGCGCTCGGCCGGCACCACATAGCCGACCAGTTGCAGGCCACTGGCCCCCGGCAATGCCAGCACCAGGGCATCGGCCACCTCGTCACGCTCCAGCAAGCGTGCTTCGATCTCGCCCAGCTCGATGCGGAAACCGCGGATTTTCACCTGGTGGTCGATTCGGCCGACGTACTCGATCACCCCTTCGGCATTGAAACGAGCCAGGTCGCCGGTGCGGTACAGGCGTGCACCAACACCGCTGTACGGGTCGGGGATAAAGCGCTCGGCGCTCAAACCCGGGCGCTGGAAGTACCCACGCGCCAACAACTCGCCACCGATCACCAGTTCGCCGACCACACCCACCGGTGCCGGCAAGCCGTTGTCGTCCAGTACCAGGATGTTGCGCCCCGGCAGGACGGCACCGATCGGCAGGGTCAGTGGGATCGGGCGCTGGCCGTGCACATAATCGTCGCAATCGAGGGTAGTGGCGGTGACCGTCGCCTCGGTGGGACCGTAGGTATTGAGCAGGCGTACATGACCCAAGCCAGCCTGGCGCCAGGCCAGCAGGCCCTCAGGTGGCATCGCTTCGCCACCACCGTGCACCTGGCGCAGCACGCCATAGTCACGCGGACCGACTGCGGCGAACTCCTTGGCCAGCATGTGCCAGTAAGCGGTGGTCAGGTCCATCACGCTGATGCGTTGCTCGATCAACTGGCGGTAAAGGGTTTCGCTGTCCCAGATCTCACTGCCACGGATCACTACCGAGGCACCGCAGATCAATGCCGGGTAGAGCTGCTCGACGAAACCGTCGAAGTTGAAGGTGGCAAACTGCAGCACCCGGTCGGCGGCACTCAGCTCGAAGAAGCCCAACGACACATGGGCGTGACGCACCAGCGCACGGTGGCTGATACCGACGCCCTTGGGCCGGCCGGTGGAGCCGGAGGTGAACATGACGTAGGCCAGGTTGTCGGGCAAGGCACGGTTGGGCAGGTCGCTGTCGTCGCCGTGCACCCAGGCCTCGTCGCGATCCAGGCATAGGGTCTGCACGCCTTGGGGCAGCGGCAGCCGCTGCAGCAGGCCGTCATGGGTCAGGATCAGGCGGCTGCCGCTGTCTTCGATCATGCATTGCAGGCGGTCGGCCGGGTATTGGGGATCGAGCGGCACGTAACCGCCACCGGCCTTGAGCACTGCCAACAGGCCGACCACCATGTCCAGGCCGCGCTCCAGGGCGATGCCCACCAATACTTCGCGATCCACACCACGCTCGACCAGGGTGCGGGCCAGGCGGTTGACCTGAGCATTGAGCTCGCCGTAGGTCAGTTGCTGACCGTCGAAAATCAGCGCGAGCGAATCCGGCGCACACGCAGCCTGGGCCTGGAACAGCTCATGCACGGTCAGCTCGTTGGGGTACTGGGCCTCGTTGCGGCCCCAGCCCTCGACCACTTGGCGGTATTCCTGCTGGTCCAGCAGGGCGATCTCGCCAATACGCTGGGCCGGGTTGGCGACCATCGCCCGCAGCACAGTCAGCCAGTGCCGGGCAAGGCGCTCGATGGTCGGCGCCTCGAACAGGTCGCAGGCGTAGGTGAAGGCGGCATTCAAGCGGCCACCCTGCTCGTAGGTGTCCAGGCTCAGGTCGAACTGGGTAGTGCGGCTTTCCCACTCGATGACGCCCAGTTCCAGGCCCTTGCCCACTGTCAGGCGGGTGACGTCGGCCACTTCCGGCTGGTGGTTGTACATCACCTGGAACAGCGGGTTGTAGCTCAGGCTGCGCTCGAGCTTGAGGGCGTCCACCAGGCATTCGAACGGCAGGTCCTGGTGATCCTGCGCGCCCATGGAGGCGGCCTTGATATCGGTCAGTAGCTCAGCCACCGAGGTCATGCCATCGAGCCGGGTGCGCAATACCTGGGTGTTGACGAAGAAGCCGATCAGGCCCTCGGTCTCGTTACGGTTGCGGTTGGCGATGGGTACGCCGATACGTAGGTCGCCCTGGCCGCTGTAGCGATGCAAGACAATGTTGAACGCCCCCAACATCAGCATGAACAGGGTCACCCCCTGCTGCCGGGCCAGTGCGCGCATCTGCTCGACCAACTGTGCATCCAGGGCCAGTTCGTGGCGGCGCCCCTGGTAGGTCGGCTGTACCGGGCGCGGATGGTCGCTGGGCAACTCCAGCACCGGATGTTCGTCACCCAGTTGCGCCATCCAGTAATCCAGTTGGCGCTGCTGCTCGCCCGCCTCCAGCCAGCGACGCTGCCACAGGGCATAGTCGCTGTACTGTATCGGCAGCGCCGCCAGCTGTGGCTGGCCGCCTTGATCATGGGCATCGTAGAAACGGCAGAACTCATCGATCAGCACGGTCATCGACCAGCCATCGGACACGATGTGATGCAGGGTCAGCAGCAGCACGTGCTCCTGTTCGGCCAGGCGCAGCAGGCGCACCCGCAGCAGCGGGCCCTGGGCCAGATCGAACGGCTGCTGCGCCTGGGCTTCGGCCTCGGCCGCCACTTCGGCCTCGCGCTGCTCGGGCGCCAGCTTGCCCAGGTCGCGCCAGGCAATGGTCAACGCCTGCTCGCAGGGAACCTGGCACAGGCTATCGTCCGGCTGTTGGCGGAACACCGTGCGCAGGGTCTCGTGGCGTTCGACCAGGCTGGCGAAAGCCTGCTCAAGGGCCTGGCGATTGAGCGCGCCCTTCAGGCGTACCGCGGCCGGTAGGTTGTAGGCGCCGCTGTGCGGGTCCAGGTGCCAGAGAAACCACATCCGCTGCTGGGCATAGGACAGGACCTGACGGTCCTGGGCCTCTACATTCCGCGGGATGGGGAACTGGGAGAAATCCACCCCTTCCTTGCGCAGCGCCGCCAGGAATACCTGGCGTTTTTCCACGGGCAGACCGATGAACCGGCGAGCGAGTTTCAGGGCGTCTTCAGCATTCATTTCTTGGCATCCGGAGCGTGGATTGAATGACCCGATGACAGGTCGTCCCTATAGAACGAACCCAGGCCGGAAAAATTAGCGCTACCCCACCTGTGCAAGCCGAGCGGGCCCATACAGCCGCTAAATTGGCCGGCGCAGGGTTCGTCCAATCGGTGAACCCGATGCCAAAGGACCTGCCATGTCCACCTCTTCCTCTCTCGCCAGTGCCATGCAGCGGGGCCTTCGCAGGCTGACCAGCGGCCTGGCGCAAAAACCCAGCGCCTACCGGATGTTCGACTTGCAACTGCTGCACAAGATCGAACTCAGCCCCTCGCTTTGCCGCCTGGTGTTTACCGGGCCCGATGTCGCCAGCATGCAATGCGCCGGGCCCGACCAGCGGGTAAAACTGTTCTTCCCCGCCGCCGACGGCAGCCTGCCATCACTGCCCCACGACAGCCACTGGAACGAAGCGCGCAAACAACTGCCGGAGGCCTCGCGACCGCCAATGCGCACCTACACCATTCGCGCCCTACGCCGCCCCGAGGCGCAGGTGGATATCGACTTCGTCATGCATGGTGTCAACGGCCCTGCCTCGGCCTGGGCGGCCCAGGCCCGCAGCGGCGATCGCCTGCAGATGCTGGCACCCGACCTGGCCTACCGAAAAGACCCAGGCGGCCATGAATGGAACCCGCCTGCCGGCGTAAACCACGTGTTGTTGGTGGGCGACGAAACGGCCTTGCCAGCCATCGCCAGCATCCTCGAAGAGCTGGCCGCAAGCGCGCAACCACCCCTGGTGCAGGCCTTTGTCGAAGTCCCCTTGCAAGCCGACTGCCTGAGCCTGGATTGCCCCCGCGACACCCACCTGCACTGGCTACCGCGAGATGTGCTCGGCAGCACCCACGGCACCGCCCTGCTGCAGGCCGTCGAGCAGTTGGCCGACTTGCCGATCATGCAGGCCCCGAACAAAGCGTGCCTTCTGGAGGAAATCGACATTGAGCAACGACGCCCCTGGGAACTGGCAAAAGCCCGACGGGGTGATTTCTATGCCTGGGTGGCCGGGGAATCGGCCACTGTGATGCGGATTCGTCGGCACCTGATCAATGTTCGGCACCTTGATCGTGCATGCCTGACGCTGATGGGGTATTGGCGCAGGGGACGCTCGTTCGAATGAGCGATACCTGGGGCTGCGCGGCAGCCCCAGGGTACGATCAGACCGCCGCCGTCACCGCCTCGGCAAACCGCTGCGCCACCTCGTCGATCTGATCGGCACTGATGATCAGCGGTGGCAGGAAACGCACAACCGCACCATGGCGCCCACCCAGCTCGAGAATCAGGCCCCGCTTGAGGCACTCGCGCTGGATCTTCGGTGCCAGTTCGCGGTTGACCGGAGGGTGACCCAAGGCATCGGGCCGGCCTTGCGGGTCGACCAGCTCGACCCCGAGCATCAGGCCACGACCACGGATATCGCCCAGTTGCGGATAATCCCGCTGCAACCGCAGCAGGTGCTCACGCAGGCGCTGCCCCATGGCCTCGGCATGCTCGGCCAGGCGGTGCTCGACCAGGTAGCCGATCACCGCCGAGCCCGCAGCCATGGCCATCTGGTTGCCACGGAACGTACCGGCATGGGCACCTGGCTTCCAGGTGTCCAGCCAGTCGCGGTAGACCACCACCGCCAGCGGCAGGCTACCGCCGATGGCCTTGGACAGGGTGACCACGTCCGGGACGATGCCGGCGTGCTCGAAGGCGAACATCCGCCCGGTACGGGCGAAGCCGCTCTGGATCTCGTCGACGATCAGCGCCACCCCGGCTTGCTCGGTGATACGGCGCACCCCCTTGAGCCATTCGATATCGGCCGGGATCACCCCGCCCTCGCCCTGCACCACCTCCAGGATCACCGCTGCCGGCAGCGGTACACCGCCTTCAGGGTCGAGCAACAGGTTCTCCAGGTAATGCAGGCCAGCCTTGACCCCGGCTTCGCCGCCCAGGCCAAACGGGCAACGGTAATCGTAGGGATACGGCATGAATTGCACACCGTTGCCGAGCAAGGCACCTAACGGCTGCTTGGGGCCATGGCTGCCCATCAGGCTCAACGCGCCCTGGCTCATGCCATGGTAGGCCCCCTGGAATGCCAGCACCGTGCTGCGCCCGGTGGCACTGCGCACCAGCTTGAGCGCCGCCTCCACGGCGTCGGTACCGGTGGGGCCACAGAACTGCACCTTCGCCTCACGGCGCAGTGCCTCGGGCAGCACACCGAACAGGTCCTGGACGAAGCGATCCTTGACCGGCGTGGTCAGGTCCAGGGTGTGCAGCGGCAGTTCGTCGGCCAGCACGCGCTGGATCGCCTCGATCACCACAGGGTGGTTGTGGCCCAGGGCCAAGGTCCCCGCCCCCGCCAGGCAGTCGATGAACTGACGGCCCTCGACATCCTCGACATGGATGCCACGGGCGCGCTTGAGGGCCAGAGGAATACGCCGGGGGTAGCTGCGGGCGTTGGATTCCTGTTGCTGCTGGCGCTGCAACAGGGGTGAATCCTCGAATTCGTACAGCGCCTGCGGCGCAGTGGCCGGCAGGACCTGGGCAAGGCTGGAAGCGGTCGACATCGGAAAAATCCTCGCAAGCAAGCGAAAGTGCCCGCCACGCCCCTGGAGCCGGATGTGTGTCGGGTTGTCATCGCTTGAAAAACGCTTCAGCGGGGCGAGGATTTAGCAGTTGTTACAGGATTTGTGTGGCCCCTTCGCGGGCAAGCCCGCGAAGGGGCGCGACACCGTCAGTGACGCGCCGGCACCTGCAGCCATACCCGCAGCCCATCGCTGCGGCTGTCGAAGCGCAGGCTGCCAGCACAGCGCTGCACGATCGCCTGGACGATCGCCAGGCCCAGGCCACAGCCGCCACTCTGGCCATGGCGCCAGAAACGCTCGGTCAGGTGCTGCAGGTCCTCCTCGGCGATGCCCGGCCCATGGTCGCGAACCAAAAAGCCCACCTGCCCGTCGGCCGCCTGCACCTCCAGCTCCACGGCGGTATCGCCGCCATGGCGCAGGGCGTTGTCCAGCAGGTTGCGCAAGGCCGCTACCGCCAGCGGCGCGGGCATGCCCAGGTAGACCTGGGCAGCCTCCTCCGGCAGGCGCAGGACGATGCGCCGGTTGTCGCCTCCGCCAGCATCCTGCACCGCTTGGCGCGCCACCTGCTCGGCGCTGCATTGCACGCCATCTTCGAACGACAGGCTACCCTCCACCCGGGCCAGCATCAGCAACTGTTCCAGGGTGCGGTGCATACGATCGGCCCCCTGCTCCGCGTGTTCCAGCGCCTGCTCGCGAACCGTGCCGTCGGTCATGCGCGCGACTTGCAGGTGGGTCTTGATCGCGGTCAGCGGGCTGCGCAGCTCGTGGGCCGCGTCGTCGGTCAGGCGCCGTTCGCGCTCGATGGTCTGGGCGATGCGCAGGAACAACTGGTTCTGCGTCTCGAGCAGCGGCTGGAGTTCGCTGGGCATGCCGGTCACCTGCAACGGCTCGACGCTGTCGGCGCGGCGCCGGCGCAGGGCGTCACGCATCCGGTTGAGCGGCTCCAGGCCCTTGCCGACGCCGATCCACAGCAGCCCCAGGCTGCCGAGCAGGGCCATCAGCACCGGCGCCGAGGCTGCCAGGAGGATCGAACGGTTGAGCGCCTCGCGCTCCAGGTGGCGATCGGCGGTGGTGATGCGCACATCGCCATGGTTGTAGGTGAAGGTGCGCCAGGACGCGCCATCGATGGACTGGTCACGGAAGCCGCTGCTCTGGTCGTCCATGGCCCCGTCGTGCTTGTGGTTGCTGGCGAGGATTTCGCCGCGCAGGGAGCTGACCTGGCAGGCCATGCCGTCCGGCACGCTGAGCTGGTCGGCAGAAAAATGTGCGTCTTCGCCCTTGGCCGTCAGCGGCTGCGGCAACTGGTCGATCAAGCCGGCGACCATACGCGCCGAGGCCACCAGGCGCTGGTCGAGGGAGAACATCATCTGCTGGCGCAGGTCGCGCAGCATCCACGCGGCGGCGAGCACCCAGATGATGACGAAGGCGCTGCCCAGGATCAGCGAGAGGCGTGCACGCAGGCTCATGGGGTGGTCTCCTGGGAGGCCTGGGCCGGCCCGAGGCGATAGCCCAGGCCACGCACGGTCTCGACGATGCTGTTGCCGAGCTTGCGGCGCAGGTGGTGGATATGCACGTTGAGGGCGTTGCTCTCGACTTCGTCGCTGAAACCGTAGACGCAGTCCTTGAGCTGTTCGCTGGAGAGCACCCGGCCGGGGTTCTGCAGCAGGGCCTGGAGCAGCGCCTGTTCGCGTCGGGACAGGTCCACCGGCTGGCCGGCGAGAGTCGCCTCGCAACTGCTGGGGTCGTAGCGCAACGGGCCGTGCTCGATGACGTTCACCGCCCGTCCGGCCACGCGGCGCAGCAGGGTGTGCAGGCGCGCGGCCAGCTCGCGCAGGTCGAAGGGCTTGAGCAGGTAGTCGTCGGCGCCGGCCTGCAGTCCATCGACCCGGTCGGTGATCGCGTCACGGGCGGTGAGCACCAGCACCGGCAGGGTCTCGCCCTGCTGGCGCAGGCGGCGCAGGAGCCTGAGGCCATCTTCGTCGGGCAGGCCCAGGTCGAGGATCATCACGTCGAACTGCGCGGCCTTCAGCAGCGCCCGCGCGGCACCGGCGCTGGCCACCCGGTCCACGGTCAGGCCCTGGGCGGCGAGGCCGGCGCAGATGCCGCTGGCGATCAGGTCGTCGTCCTCGCAGAGCAGTACGTGCATGGGAGGTTCTCCAGTGGGGAAGCTTGGCTTGCATTGCACAGTGGGGGGATTAAGGGGGGATTATGACGCCTGGCGGGGAGATTCGTCGCGCTGGGGTGATTGTTGGTAGTGGGGCTGCAAAGCAGCTCCAATACCGCTTAACTGACCAGCATCCGAACCCAACAGTCCTACAAGGCAGCCTGTAGGACCCGGTTAACCCTCGGTTAATCAGCCCAGGCCAGCATGGGCCCCCTCACTGCACTGCCAAGGCGAAGACATGCGCATTTTCCTGCTCTTGCTGACACTCCTCCTGGCCGGCCCGCTCCAGGCCAACCCCTTCGAGGTCAAACCGGATTTCCTGCCCGTCGACCAGGCCTTCGTCCTGACCCACGATCACCTGCCCGACGGCCAGATGCGCCTGCACTTCCAGATCCAGGACGGCTATTACCTCTACCAGAAACGCCTGAAGTTCGAGGGCCTGCCCGCCGAGCAGCACCCGCAGCTCCCGCCGGCGCTGAACCACCACGACGAGTTCTTCGGCGACAGCGCCGTCTACCGCCAGCAGCTCGAGCTGCTGCTCCCCGCCAATGCCCAGGGCCAGTTGCGCCTGGGCTGGCAGGGCTGCGCCGACGCCGGCTTGTGCTACCCACCGCAAACCACCGTGATCGAACTCGGCGGCCAAGCCCCGGCGACCACCGAACAGGCCAGCGACCAGGCCCTGGCCAGCGACCTGCAGCACGCCAGCCTGGCCTGGAGCCTGCTGGCCTTCTTCGGCCTCGGTCTGCTGCTGGCCTTCACCCCGTGCTCATTGCCGATGCTGCCGATCCTCGCCGGCCTGGTCCTGGGCAACGGTGCCTGCGCCCGCCGTGGCTGGGTGCTGGCCGGTGTCTATGTGCTGAGCATGGCCCTGGTCTATGCGGCCCTGGGCGTGGTCGCCGCGCTGCTCGGCGCCAGCCTGCAGGCGTGGTTGCAGCAACCCTGGCTGCTGGGCAGCCTGGCCGCTTTGTTCGTGATCCTGGCATTGCCGATGTTCGGCGCCTTCGAGCTGCAACTGCCGGCGGCCCTGCGCGACCGCCTCGACCGCGCAGGCCAGGGTACCCGTGGTGGCAACCTGTATGGCGCAGCGCTGCTCGGCGCCCTCTCCGGCCTGCTGTTGGGGCCGTGCATGACCGCACCGCTGGCCGGTGCGCTGCTGTACATCGCCCAGAGCGGCGACATGCTGCACGGTGGTCTGGTGCTGTTCAGCCTGGGCCTGGGCATGGGCGTGCCGCTGCTGTTGCTGGTCACTCTGGGCAATCGCTACCTGCCGCGCCCCGGCGCCTGGATGAACCTGGTCAAGGGCTTGTTCGGCTTCGTCTTCCTCGCCATGGCCCTGTACACCCTGCGCAGCCTGCTGCCGGCAACGCTGTTGCTGGCCCTCGCTGGCGCCTGGCTGATCGCCCTGGCCTGGGCCGCCTGGCCTGCCCTGCACCGCCTGCCCGCGCTGCGCGCCATGCCGCTGCTCGGCGCCCTGTGGGGTGGCCTGCTGCTGGTCGGCGCCGCAGCCGGCGGTGACGACCTCTGGCAACCGCTGCAACCCTTCGCGGGGGGCGGTGCCCCCGTGGCGAACGCCAAGGCCGAGGATGCCTTCGTCACGGTCAACCGCCCCGAGGCGCTGCAACGTGAACTGGACGCCGCCCGGGAGCGCGGCCAGTGGGTGATGCTGGACTACTATGCCGACTGGTGCGTGTCGTGCAAGGTCATGGAAAAGCAGGTATTTGCCCGGCCTGATGTCCAGGCCGACCTGGCCAACGTGCACCTGGTGCGCCTGGACGTCACCGCCAACAGCCCGCAGAGCCGCGAACTGCTGCAGCGCTACCAAGTGCCAGGCCCGCCCAGCCTGATCTGGATCGGCCCGGAAGGCGAGGAACGCCGCGCCCGGCGCATCACCGGCGAGGTGGATGCCGCCACCTTCCTGCAGCACTGGACACAGACCAGGAGCCAAGGCTGATGCTGACCGTGACCCTGGGGCCGCTGACCATGGCCCTCAACCACCTGCTGCTGCTCGCGGCTCTCGGGATCGCCAGCCTGGTCGGCTGGTGGGTCGCCCGGCGCGGCGGCGAAAGCCCCGAGTCGGCGCTGTTCAACCTGTTCCTGCTGGGGCTGGTGTTCGCCCGCCTGGGCTTCGTGCTGGCCTACTGGCCGATGTACCGCGACGACCCTGTGCAGGTGATCGACATTCGTGATGGCGGCTTCCTGCTCTGGGCCGGCCTGATCGGCATCGTGCTCGGCACCCTGTGGCAGGGCTGGCGCCACCCGGGCCTGCGCCGTCCGCTGGGCTGGGCGCTGTTCAGCGGCGCGCTGTTCTGGGGGCTGGCGAGCCTTGGCAGCCACCTCTACAGCAAGGGCACCGAGTTGCCGGCGCTAAGCCTGCGCAATGCCACAGGGCAGTCGGTAGCGCTGCACGACTACCGTGGCAAGCCACTGGTGATCAACCTCTGGGCCACCTGGTGCCCGCCCTGCCGACGCGAGATGCCGGTGCTGCAGCAGGCCCAGCACGATTACCCGCAGGTGACCTTCCTGTTCGTCAACCAGGGCGAGACGCCGGAGAACGTCAGTACGTTCCTGGCCACCACCGGCCTGAGCCTGACACATGTACTGTTCGACGGCAGCGGCCAGTTGGCCCAGCGGGTCGGCTCCATGGCCCTGCCCACCACTCTGTTCTACAACGCCGAAGGGCGGCTGGTCGGCAGCCACCTGGGCGAACTGTCCCGTGCCAGCCTGCGCCATGCGCTGCAACCCTTCGAACGGGCCACCGCGCCCTCCTCCGCCGCACAAGGAAACTGACATGCGATTGAATGCACTGCTGCCCCTGAGCCTGGCCCTGCTGGCGACCCCGGCCTTGCAGGCCGAAGAACTGCCCAAGGCGGTCCAGCAGATACAAGCCAAGGGCGCCGTGATCAAGGGCAGCTTCGATGCCCCCAACGGCTTGCGCGGTTATGCCGCCGAATACCAGAACAACGGCATCGCCCTGTACCTGACCCCCGATGGCAAACATGTGCTGGTCGGCAGCCTGTTCGACGAACAGGGCAAGGACCTCAGCGCAGAGCCGCTGGAAAAACTGGTGTACGCCCCAATGACCAAGGCTATCTGGGCGAAGATGGAAAAGACCGCCTGGATCGCCGATGGCAAGGCCAACGCGCCGCGCATCGTCTACCTGTTCAGCGACCCGAACTGCCCGTACTGCAACATGTTCTGGCAGCAGGCACGGCCCTGGGTCGAGTCGGGCAAGGTGCAGTTGCGCCATATCATGGTCGGCATCATCCGCGAGGACAGCCCAGGCAAGTCGGCGGCCTTGCTCGCCGCCAAGGACCCGGCCAAGGCGCTGGAGCACCATGAGAAAGCGGGCAAGGCCAGCACGCTCAAGGCCTTGGACACGATACCGGAGGCTGTGCAGACCAAGCTGGAGGGGAATCTGGCGTTTATGGAAGAGTTGGGGTTGCGGGCGACGCCGGCGATCTTCTATCAGGATGAGCAAGGGAACCTGCAGAGCCAGCAAGGCGCGCCGCGACCCGAGATGCTGGGCAAGATTCTCGGCAAGCGCTGAAGGTAAAAATGGCTGAGGCTGCTTTGCAGCCTTTTCCGATAGGTCCGGCGCCCCGGCAAGGCCACACCGAGGGATACCGCGCTGTTCCGCGATTCAGCGCTGTGCCTGTAGAGCCCACCAGTCTCCTGGCTGCGCTGTTGCGCAAAGAGCTTTCGGCTGACAGACCATCCGATTGGAGCAGTCTTACGTCGCGAAAGGACGGCAAAGCAGCCCTAACTTAGCTCACTTCGAACATCTTGAAAGGGCTGACCATAGGCATAGATTCTCGGCAGGCGCTAATGTCAATGTCTGGATCTCTGTGTCGTCCCCATGGCCTTGATTGATGTGCCTCTTTCACCTGCCATCGCAGGCTGCAGAGATCTAAAAATCTCCTCCAACCCCAATGCCGGCCAGTTAAGACTTCCAGCTGCCATTTGGGGGCGCTTTTGCGCCCCTTTCACGACACAAGGCCGCTCAGGCATAGCGCTGCCTGCAAGCCAGCGCCGAATCTGGAACGACCTTGTGCCGCGAAAGGGCTGCGGAGCAGCCCCAGGCTTAACTGACAGGCATTGCCTCCCCCCCACCATTTGGCATGACACTTTGGATATGGCTGACCACGTGATCTCGCTGTCAAGCGCCTAATTCAACAAGCCAACGACGCATAACCCAAACGCCCTATCGTGTATCTCCAAGCACGGCAATCGTTCAAACAGAAACACTGAGAGACGGCTATTTACACATAATGAAACATTTTTTGCCCACAGCGGCTCAATAAATATTACTTCCTCCTGAAAAACAAACGAACAACAACTCCAGAAATTCCTCAACGAACAGCAAAATAATTCACACATGAAAATAGGAATGTTCTGACAAAAAAAATCCAAAAAATCAAAAATAAGAATTCTCCGTAAGCAAACACCTAGGAACATTCACACAACCTTACCTCCGAATAAAACAGAAGACCGAGGAATTTTAAAAAACACTTTTCAGCCGCAACTTGACATGCATCAACGACGGTCCTAAACCTGCACAAACCCCGAACTCGAACTCGGGGCAACAACCAAGGAGAGAACAATGGACCATCAATTTGGCATCAATGTCATGAAGCTGGACTTTGACAACGATTGCGATATGGAAGCGGAATTCTTTGGAGGCTCCGGAAGCCAAGGAGGCTGCGGAGGAAGTGGTGGTTGTGGAGGTGGTGGTGGATGTAAAGGTGGTAGCGGGGGTTCAGGAGGATGCGGCGGTAATGCTATCGACAACCTTGAGCATGAGAACTGCTAACTAAAAGTAGGGCGTCTTCACCCACCAAAGAAGATGCCCTCCTCCACCCGAGGAGCAAAAATGAAAACACTAAGGATCTACAACTACGAAATACTCAACTTTGACTCTGATCCAATGGTCTTTTCCCCCATTGGATTTACCAAAATCACTGAACCAAAAATGGCGAAGGCACTACAACACCTTGCCGAAACTCAATCAACACTGCTACCGCAAGATGAACTCGAGCAAATACTGCTAAGTGAAAACCTAAACCCTGCCAGTGGCATTGACTTCCTTAGATCAATATCCATTATTGGTGAACACGCAGAGCCTCCCTATTTTGAAAACGCCATTATTTATACTGACTGGGACATATCAAATGAACTCAAGTCCTACTTGAAAAGGAAATCTCATGATAAAACCCAGATCCGAAAACTCCCTCTATCCAAAACGCCCAAAGCAAAAACGCCAACCCTGTTTATTCTTGCTTATTTAAAGCTATGCCCGGACTTACTCAGAAAAACCTACACGGCAATCTTAGATAGCAACCCTGATTGTGGGATCAGTGTTGGATTCATCAGTGGAAAGTACTTCCACTTGACCGAAGTCTATATTCCCTCAATCGGTAATCCATGCGCTTTTTGCACCCTAGATAGAATCGCACACTATGAGCAATTGAGACCCAGCCATCATCACTGGTACAAAATATGGGCTTTTTGCCGATCAAAAAAAATAGCATTACCTAAGACAGCAATCGACGAACTTCAAAACGCATTAATTCTCGGAACAGTCACTTCATTCTCAAACAAATTAATACACCCTCAAAAATCCAAACTCACTCAAGACCAAACTTTGCTATCTAGAACTCTAAATTTAGAAAATGGCACATTTACAGAAGACAATAGCATTCACTGGCCACTTTGCCAATGCTTAGGATTCAAACCATGAGCATTCCTCACGATCATTATCTGAAATTCACAACCCGCGAAGTAACAGATGAAACATTAGCCTTTCACGCCAAAGGAAATTTCGTTATCCATAGAGCAACCCGGCATTTAAGCACCTTGCATCACATCCCATTAAAAGAATTAAAAAAGCTAACTGGCAACGAACTCAAGTTGAATATCTTTACTTCAGAAAAGGGCCATAGAGGGGAGGCTCTGCAACCCTTACGTCAAAACCATAGTCTGCACAGAAATAACTCGTGTAACTGGTTCGATGAGCGGGAAATGCAGTTCGAAACTGTCAAAGCCCTTCTTTCCCCCTTATTAGTAAAAGGTGGATCAAGCTACAGGAGGGGTTACCCAAGTGGCGGGGCACTTTACCCGATTGAAGTTTTCTGCATCAATTTAAACAATAAAATCAAGCACTGGCCAACTGAGAGCAGCGCTCTCCACCTACTTCCATCCTCAAGAACGCTGGAGGCATACAGCCCGAAAATTAATATAGACTTATTGTCCAATGCCATCACCCAGGAGCACGACAACATAGGTTCACCATCATTAGCAATCATCTACTTCATCTACTTACCAAAGGCAATATTCAAATATCGATATAGAGGATATCGGTTAGCCCTTATGGAAGCTGGATCCATGTATATGCTTACAGATTTACGCTGCAAAGAGTTACAACTGCACAGCAGACCTTGGTCAGGCTTTACCGATTACGAGGTCACGAAAGAACTAAACTTGAACCCAGCATTATTTCTACCCGCTTGTATTCAACTCATAGGCTAGTTTCATGAATATCTATAACGAAATCCATACCCCTGCTGCTACAGACTTTGAGTTGCACCGACCGGGGGCAGTGTCCCATCTCCCTCATAGTGTTGAGTGCGGCAGTCGATGGGGCACCTACGGCTCAAGCAGTGGATGGTCATCAGAAGTAATTAACTGTGCTATTGGCGAACAGTTCGAGAGAAAGCACTTCTATCTTGACGTTCCCGTACACGACACAAGCAAACTAGATAATGGGCTGACCCCCGAAGAATGTGACGAGTTTTCCAAGGCATTCTCACAGACATCCACGAATGGCCATAAGACACCATTACACTCGCACCTTTTTGATCGCACTAATGTTTTCAGGATAACTGACTTCACGCCCTGCAGGATTCCCACTGTCTGCATATCCATTTCGCCAGGCAGGAACCCCGTCGATAACAAGTTCTACCCAATGAGAGACACCTGCGGATGCAGTGCCCATGTGACAATTGAAAGAGCAATCCTGGGAGCACTCAAAGAGTCTCTAGAGAGGCAATTTCTACTTAGATTCTGGCTTACCAAAACTTGCACAGACAAAGTTTCATATCTTGATGCCTGTTCGACCCTGAAAAATCTACCCAGCCGACCACTACTCCAGCAATTACACAAAAACGGAGAGTTATGCATCTTAAACTTAACTGACGATAAATTCCCTGGCAGCTGCATTTTACTGTGCTACGGCAACAAAAACGACAAGCACGCCCACGTTAAATACTGCGCTGGAATGGCTTATTCGGACAACCTCGCCAGTGCTTTGGAAAAGGCAACCATCGAATTATGGCAAACCTTCCGATTCATGCAGTCATTTAGCAGCACCAATAACTTTAAAAAAGAAATTGAGGACCCTTACCTCAGCTATTTCATGGAATGCAACCATTACAGTACCTACAATACAATTTCCAGCAACATAGATATGAGTCACCCCAAGTCCTCATCCAACGACACCGTCCCACTCACCTGCCAAAACCTTATTAGCGCAATAAGAAAACTCAAGTTAAATGGCTACCTATACTTATCCGCGCTGCCCACCAAAAAATCCAACATTCACTTTTGCAAGTACACCTCACCCAATCTGTTCCTCCACATGAACAATGCCTTCCACCTAAATACCAAAAACACTTATTCCGATTTCTTTTCCAAAAAAATCATCACTACACAACTAACCAGAATGGTCCCCTTCCCATGAGCAGCCTTCCTCAATGTGCGACGCCTAGGGTGGTCAGAATTGCAAGAATCTCAAAGATTTTAGTTCTCGAGCACTTGAAGGAGCCCACTGCACTTCTGTGGACAGCACTATCGCCTTGTATAATGTTCATCATCTTGACGCAAAGCACCCCGACATCTCAACAAACGAGCCAAGCATATATCACTGCAGCAGCATGGTTCTACGCATACATTTCGTCAAGCGTCGCTTTTTTTGGCCTGAGCTTTTATCTCATCGGCAGAAGAGAAAGTGGATTCATCCGATCATTTATCTATCAGAAAACAGCAATCGCTCTATTCTTGTGCTCACACCTCACTAGTTACACCCTGATCAGCATCATCTATTTCAGCTTTTTCTACTTAACAACCAAACCACTATACGGCGACTACTCGACCTATGAATTTCTGTATTTACTATCCTGCTTTTATGCGAGCTATCTGATGTTTTCATGCATTGGACTTGCCATAGCAGCATTACCCATAAAGTTCACCACTGCCAACACACTTTTCTCTCTCTTGTCTTTCATAATGTTACTCTCAGGCTATATAGGCGCCATGCACACTCAGGACATTCCTTCTATAAACCCACTACATCTGAGCACAAAAATATTTCACGGAGAGATTTCACTGATCAACAGCTTTCTCGCAGCACTTACCAGCTCCCTTCTTGGCAGTTACCTGACTGGTAAATATTTCAGAATCCAGCCTATTTGGAGTAGATACTAAATGAGCATACTAAGCATCAAAAACCTGAGCTTCTCCTATAAAAATCAAACCTTGTTTGACAATATAGGCCTAGCTCTAAACAAAGGCGAAATAGTTGGTATTCTTGGTAGCAACGGAGCTGGGAAAACGACACTTTTCGACCTAATCTGCAAAATTAGAAAGCCTACCCACGGAAAGATAATCAACAATTCCCAGCAACAGCTTTACCTTACTCAAATTCTAACCCCTCCACCGCTACTGCATATGGCCGAAGTTTACAACTTAATTTCCTGTTTAAGCTCAACATCCACACCCAGCCACTCTGAAACGCTTGCACGCCTCTACACTTGGTCGCCTCCGTTATTCAAACGCTATTCCGAGATATCAAAAAAGAAGGCTTCTACGTGCAGCTACGGTGAGATTCGGAGTTTTTTCACCCTAACGCTACTCCTCATGGGCAGCGACTTGATCATACTCGACGAACCTACTGCAGGTGTCGACCCAGAATTCCGTCATTACATATGGCTTGGTATCAGTAATGCCTGCCAAGAAGGTGCAGCTGTGTTGATCTCATCTCACTACACACATGAGATCGCCACTCACTGTCATCGCTTCTACATGCTTGCCCGCCAACGACTCGAGGAATTTGATAGCGGCGACCAGTTCATGACCCGTCACCATGCCACTTCACTTGATGAAGCGTTCATCAATGCCACTGTGTAATGGCGATGTGCAGCAACCTGCTCTTGACCCTATGGCCGTAGAATCGGCGATAGGGTCAAGAGCGACGCTTACAACCCCTCCAACTCCGCCATCAGGTCACTGAGCCGGTCGACCTTGTCATCGTCCAGCGCACTGTCCTGCAGCCCGCGCACGTACTCGGCCAACGCCTCCACCGTGCTGCACTCGAACATCGCCCGCAGCGGTACGTTCAACTGCAACTGCTTCTGCACCCGCGAGGCGATCTGAGTCGCCAGCAGGGAGTGGCCGCCCAGTTCGAAGAAGTTGTCGCGCACGCCAACCCGCTCGGCCTTGAGTACGTCCGCCCAGATACCAGCCAGGGTCTGCTCCAGCTCGTCGCGCGGCGCCAGGTAGTCCTGGCTGTGCTGGCCGCCGATGTCGATGGCTGGCAGGGCCTTGCGGTCGAGCTTGCCGTTGGCGTTGTGCGGCAGGCCGTCCAGCCAGGCCCAGTGCAGCGGCACCATGTAGTCCGGCAGCTCGGCCCGCAAGCGTAGCTTGACCCGCTCCAGCAACGCGGCATCGGCGCTTATGCCCTGGTGAGCCACCAGGTAGCCGACCAGGTGCTTGCCATTGACGCCCTCCTGCACGCCCACAGCAGCATCGCGGATCTCGGCCTGCTCATGCAGGCGGGCCTCGATCTCGCCCAGCTCGATGCGGTAGCCGCGGATCTTCACCTGGTGGTCGATGCGGCCGACGTATTCGAGCACACCGTCCGCACGGCGCCGTGCCAGGTCGCCGGTGCGGTACAGGCGCTCACCCGGAGCCCCATAGGGATGCGGTATGAAGGCCTGGGCAGTACGCACCGGGTCACCGACGTAACCGCGGCCGACACCGGTACCGGCGACGCACAGCTCGCCCACCGCCCCCAGCGGCACCAGCGCCTGGTCCTCGCCAAGCAGGTACAGGCGGTTGTTGTCGGTCGGCGTGCCGATCGGCAAGTAGCTGCCACGGGTCGACGCGGCGTCGACGCGGAAGAACGCCACGTCGTCCGAACACTCTGCCGGCCCATAGGCGTTGACCAGGCCGATCTCGGCGTAGCGCTGCAGCCACTGGGCCGCCAGCTCCGGCGGCATGGCCTCGCCGGTCGGCAGCATCCAACGCAGGCGGTCCAGGGGCTGGTGCTCGTTGGCCAGCATGCCCTGGATCAGCGACGGCACGCTTTCCAGCACGCTGATACCGGTGGCCTGCACATGGGCCAGCAAGCCCTGCGGGTCGTGGGCGATGGCGTTCGGCACGATGTTCACCTGGGCACCGAACAACGGCGCGGCGAGGAACTGCCAGACCGAAATGTCGAAGCTCTGCGAGGCGGTCTGGGCGATCACGTCCTGCTCGTCCAGTTGCAGGTAGGGCACCTTGCTCAACTGGTTGTTGAGCATGCCGCGCTGTTCGACCATCACCCCCTTGGGCAAGCCAGTGGAGCCGGAGGTGTAGATCACATAAGCCAGGTTGTCCGGCGCGCTGTGGATGCCGGGGTTGTGGCTGGCCACATCGCTGGCCTGGACCGCCTCCCACAGCAGCAGCTTCGGCCGTGCCGCGCCGCCCAGCTCGTCCAGCAACTGGCGCGCCTGTTCGGCACAGGCCGCCGTGCACACCAGCACTGGCGTGCGGCTCAGCTCGACGATACGTTGCAGGCGCGCCGAGGGCAGGCCCGGGTCCAGCGGCAGGTAGCCAGCGCCGGCCTTGAAGCTGCCGACGATCATGCCCAGCAACGGCAGGCCACGCTCGGCCAGCAGCGCCACGGGCTGGTCGATGGCCACGCCCGCCGCGACCAGGGCATGGCCCAGGCGGTTGGCCGCCAGGTTCAGCCCGGCATAGTCATAGGCCGCCTCCAGGCAACGGGCGACGACACGCTCGGGATGGGCGGCGACCCGCGCCTCGAACAGCGCCACATAGCTCTGCTCCAGGCTGTAGGCGTGCTCGGTGCGATTGCAGTCTTCCAGCAGGAAGCGCTGCTCGTCCGCGCCCAGCAGCGGCAGCTCGGCCACCTCCCCTTCGAAACCTTGCACCAGCGCCAGCAACAGGCGCTTGAACTCGGCCAGCAGGCGTTCGACGGTCGGGTAGTCGAAGTAGCGCTGGTCGAACGACAGGTGCAGGCCCAGGTCGTCGCCCGGGTAGCACACCGCGGTCAACGGGAAGTTGGTGTGGGTACGGCCCGAATCGGAGCTGGCATTGAGGTGCTGCGCATGATCCAGCACCGCCGTTTCCACCGGTGCATTCTCGAACACGAACAGGCTGTCGAACAGCGGCTGGCCCTTGGGCAGCTCGCTGCACTCCTGGATCGCCACCAGCGGCAGGTACTCGTATTCGCGCAGCTCCATGTTGCGCTCCAGCAGGCCCTGCAGCCACTGGCGCACGCTGAGCCGCTGGCCTGGCTCGGGCAACTGCACGCGCAAGGCGATGCTGTTGATGAACAGGCCGACCGTGCGCTGCATCTGCGGCAAGCTGACCGGGCGCCCGGCCACGGTGACGCCGAAGACCACGTCGCGCTCGCCGCTGTAGCGCGCCAGCACCAGGGCCCAGGCCGCCTGGGCGAAGGTGTTGACGGTCAGTTGGTGGGCTTGGGCCAGCTCGCGCAGGCGCACCCCGTCCTTGACCTCCAGGCGGGTGTAGCAGTCACCGACGATCATGCCGTCACCGGCATGCTCATGACGCAGTGGGCGGTCGCTCGGGATGGCCGTGGCGCGCTCGAAACCGGCCAGGTTGTCTTGCCACCACTGGCGTGCTTCGTCCAGATCCTGGCGTTGCAGCCAGCCGATGTAGTCGCGGTAGCGCGGCGGCACCGGCAGTTGGGCCTGGCGACCCTCGCCAAGGGCCTGGTAGATCTCGAAGAAGTCGTTCATCAGCAGCGAGCGGCACCAGGCATCGATGAGGATGTGGTGGTTGCTCATCATGAACCAGTAGCGCTCATCGTCGACGCGCACCAGGCGCAGGTGGAACGGTGCCTCGCGCAGCAGCTCGAAGCCGGCCTCGCGCTCCTGCTTGTGCAAATCTTGCAGGCGCTCTTCCTGGACCGCCTCGTCGAGGCCGCGCCAGTCCTGGTAGTCCACCGGTGTCTTGCCGGGCTTGTGGATGATCTGCAGCATCGCCTCGCCGGCGTTCCAGCTGAACGATGCGCGCAGGGCCTCGTGGCGCGCCACCACGGCCTGCCAGGCCTGGGCGAAGCGCTCGGGGTCGACGGCACTGTTGATGCGATAGCGGTCCTGCATGTAGTAGATGCCGGTGCCTGGCTCGAGCAGGGTGTGCAGCAGCAAGCCCTCCTGCATCGGCGTGAGCGGGTAGACGTCCTCGATCTCGGCGGCCGGTACCGGCAGGCTGTCGATCTGCTCCTGGGTCAGTTGCGCCAGGGGGAAGTCCGAGGGCGTGAAGCTGCCGTTGCCCTCGCCCAGGCAGTGCTCGACCAGGGCCAGCAGTTCCTGGCGATAGGCCTCGGCCAGCTCGGCGATGGTGCGCTCCTCGTAGCGCTCGGCGCTGAAGGTCCAGCGCAGTTGCAACGCGCCGCCATACACCTGGCCATCGACGCTCAGCCAGTTGGGCAGCGGTGCGTCCTGGTCGTGGGCCAGGCCTGTCGGTGCATCCAGCGGCTGGAACAGCGCCTTGGCATCGAACTGCTGGTCGAACTGGCCCAGGTAGTTGAAGGTGATCCGCGCCTGGGGCAACGCCGCCATGCGTTCACGGCTGGCGTCGTCGGCCAGGTAGCGCAGCACGCCGTAGCCGATGCCCTTGTGCGGCACCTGGCGCAGTTGCTCCTTGATGCGCTTGATCGAGCTGGCACGGGCAACGTCGCCCTCGCCCGCTGCCGGGCTCAGGCTCAGCGGGTAGGCATTGGTGAACCAGCCGACGCTGCGGGTCAGGTCGATGTCCTCGAACAGCCCGTCGCGGCCATGCCCCTCCAGTTGCACCAGCACCGCATCGTCACCGCTCCAGCGGCACAGGGCGCGGGCCAGGGCGGTGAGCAGCAGGTCGTTGACCTGGGTGTGGTAAGCCGCCGGCGCCTGTTGCAGCAGTTGCCGGGTCTGCTCCACATCGAGTTCGATGGCCAGGGTACGGGCATGGCGATGCAGGTTGCCACCCTGGGGATGGTCGCACGGCAGCTCGTGACGGGCATTGCCCAGTTGGCCGACCCACCAGCCCAGCTCGTCGCGCAGCGAGTCGCTGCCGGCATAGCTGGCCAGGCGCGCGGCCCAGTCGCCCATGGCGTGGGTCTTGGCTGCCAGTCGCTCGCCACGGTAGAGCGCCTGCAGGTCTTCCAGCAGCACGCGCCAGGACACACCATCGACCACCAGGTGGTGGATCGCCAGCAGCAGGCGCTGCCCACCCTGCCCGTCGCTGACCAGCAAGGCACGCAACAGCGGGCCCCGGTCAAGGTCCAGGCTGCGCTGCACGTCGGTGTAGAGCGCCTGGCAGTCGTCGAAATCGGCCACGGTGGCGGTCCACAGCAGCGCTTGCGTCGCCGCTTGGGCATAGTCGGCCTGCCACTGCCCATTGGCCTGGGTGAAGCGCAGGCGCAGGCTGTCGTGATGCTCCAGCAACGCCGCCAGGGCACGCTCCAGGGCATCGGCCTGCAACGGCTGGCGAGCCTCCAGCAGAACCGCCTGGTTCCAGTGCTGGGGCTGGCTCATGGCGCTGTCGAAGAACCAATGCTGGATCGGCGTCAGCGCAGTGCGCCCCTGGCGCGGGCCCTGCTCGATGCTGCTCGGCGCCGAGCCACTGCGCACCACCGCCGCCAGTGTCTGGATGGTCTGGTGCTGGAACAGGTCGCGCGGGGTGAATTGCAGCCCCAACTGACGCGCACGGCTGACCACCTGGATCGACAGGATCGAATCACCGCCCAGTTCGAAGAAGTTGTCCTGCACACCGACCCGCGACACGTTGAGCACCTCGCGCCAGATCTGCGCCAACTGCTGCTCCAGCTCGTTGGCCGGCGCCTGGTAGTGCTGGCGCGCCTGCTCCAGGTCGGGCGCCGGCAGGGCGCGGCGGTCGAGCTTGCCGTTGCCCATCAGGGGCAGGCTATCGAGCAGCACCAGGTGCGCCGGCACCATGTAGTCCGGCAGGTGCTGACGAGCATGGGCCTTGACCGTCTCGCGCAGGGCCGCCTGGGCCTCGCCGTCGGCCTGGGCCTGGGCACAGACCAGGTAACCCACCAGTTGCCGGCCGCCTGGCAGGTCGAGGGCCAGGACCACCGCCTCGTCGACGTCGGCATGGGCCTGCAGGCGACTCTCGATCTCGCCCAGCTCGATGCGAAAGCCTCGGATCTTCACCTGCTGGTCGGCACGGCCGACGTACTCCACCAGGCCGTCGGCGCGCAGGCGCACCAGGTCGCCGGTGCGGTACAGGCGACCGCCATCCTGGCTGAACGGGTCGGCGACGAAGCGCTCGGCAGACAACCCCGGTCGATCGTGGTAGCCCTGGGCCAGGCCTGCACCGCCGACGTACAGCTCACCGACGCCACCCTGGGGCAGCAGCGCCAGGTCTTCGTCGAGCACATAGGCGGTGCGTGCCCCGATCACCCGACCGATCGGCACGCTGCCGGCGTCGGCGGGAATCTGCTCGGGCGCCAGGCAGGCCAGCGGCATGACCACGGTCTCGGTGGGGCCGTAGGCGTTGAAGAACTGTTGCGGGGCAAAGGCCTGGCGGATGCGCTGCAGGTGCTCGCCGGTCAGCGCCTCGCCGCCGGTGATGACCAGCCGCACCGGCAACTGCTCGCCACGCCCGGCCAGGTACTGAGCCAGCTGGCTGCCATAGCTGGGGGTGAAGCCCAGCACGCTCACCTGTTGCTCGCGCACCAGTTGGCAGATTTCCTCGGCGCCCCACTGGCCCTGGCCACGCAGCACCACCCGAGCACCGCACAGCAGCGGCACCAGCAGGCGTTCGCTGGCGGCATCGAAGTTGATCGAATAGAAATGCAGCTCGCAGTCGTCGCTGCGCATGCCGAAGGCGGCGATCACCGCCTGGCAGTGCATGGCGATCTCGCCATGGCTGACCACCACGCCCTTGGGCTTGCCAGTCGAGCCGGAGGTGTAGATCAGGTAGGCCTGGTGCTGCGGCAGGTTGAGGTTGTCCAGCGGCGCATCGCTGTAGGCCGCAAGCGTCGCCGCATCGTCCTCCAGGCTCCAGTGGGCGACACCTGCGGGCAGCTCGCCCAATGCCGCGAGCAGCGCGCGCTGCCCCAGCAGCAGGCCGATGCGGCTGTCCTCGATCATGTAGCGCAGGCGGTCGAGCGGGTACTCCGGGTCCAGCGGCACGTAGGCGCCACCGGCCTTGAGGATGGCCAGCAGGCCGACCACCATCTCCAGCGAGCGCTCCAGGGCCAGGCCGACCCGGACCTGCGGGCCGACACCACGCTCGCGCAGGGCTCGGGCCAGGCGGTTGGCCTGCTGGTCCAGCTCGGCGTAGGTCAGGTGCTGGCCGGCGAAGGTCAAGGCTCGGGCCTGCGGGGTGCTGGCCGCCTGGGCGGCGAACAGGCCATGCACGGTGTGGTTCAGCTCGAAGTCATGCTCGCCCTGCAACTGGCCGATCAGCACCTGCTGCTCGGCGCTGCTGAGCATCGGCAGTTCGCACAGGCGCTGCTGCGGGTCGTCGAGCAGCGCTACCAGCAGTTGCTGCCAATGCTCGGCCAGGCGGGCGATGCGCGGCTCGTCGAACAGGTCGCGGCTATAGGTCAGGCAGCAGCCCAGGCGGCCGTCCAGGTCGGTGACTTCCAGGTAGAGGTCGAACTTGGTGGCGCTGGCGTCGTTGACCAGGTAGTCCACCTGCATGCCGGCCAGTTCGCGGCTCTGCTGGAAGGCCCAGCGCTGGACGTTGCACATCACCTGGAACAGTGGGTTGTAGGCGCTGCTGCGCGGCGGCTGCAGGGCTTCGACCAGTTGGTCGAACGGCAGGTCCTGGTGCGACTGCCCCTCGACCACGGTGTGGCGCACCTGCTCGAGCAGTTCGGCGGCGCTCATTTGCCCGTCCAGCGCGCAGCGCAGCACCTGGGTATTGAGGAAGGCACCGATCAGCCCTTCGCTCTCCGGGCGGATGCGGTTGGCCACCGGCGCGCCGATGCGCAGGTCGCGCTGACCGCTGTAGCGGTGCAGCAGCAGGGCCAAGGTGGCGGTGACGGTCATGAACAGGGTCAGGCCACGCTCGCTGTTGAAGGCCCGCACCCGCGCCGCCAGTGCCGGGTCGAGGTCGAAGCGGTACAACTCTCCACGGTGGCTCTGCACGGCGGGGCGCGGACGGTCCGAGGGCAACGCCAGGACCGGGTGCTCGTCGCCCAGGCGGGCTTTCCAGTAGGCCAGCTGGCGCTCCCCTTCCCCGCCCTCCAGCCACTGGCGCTGCCATACGCTGTAGTCCAGGTACTGCACCGGCAGCGGCGCCAAGGGCGATTCGCGCTCGTCGACGAAGGCCTCGTACAGCTCGCCCAACTCGCGGGCGAAAATGTCCATGGCCCAGCCTTCGGTGACGATGTGGTGCAGGGTCAGGACGAAGTAGTGCTCGCGCTCGTCGGCCTTGACCAGGCAGGCGCGCAGCAGCGGGCCGCGCTCCAGGTCGAACGGCTGGTGCGCCTGTTCGTCGGCCAGTTGCTGCAGGCGTTGCTCGCGCACCTTGGCCGGCTCGGCGCTGAAGTCATGCCAGGCCAGGTGCAGCGGGCTATCGTTGGCCACGCACTGGTACGGCACCCCGTCGATGCTCGGGAAGGTGGTGCGCAGAGTCTCGTGGCGTACCACCAACGCCTGCAGGGCGCGCTCGAAGGCATCCACGTGCAGCACCCCACGCAGGCGTGCCATGCCGCCGACGTTGTAGGCAGGGCTGTCCGGCTCCATCTGCCAGAGGAACCACATGCGCTGCTGCGAATAGGACAGCGGCACCGCCTGGCGTCGGTCGACCCGGGCGATCTCGCCTTGCAGGTTGCGCTCGCCCGCCTCGCGGATGCGCGCGATCTCGGCGCAGAAGGCGCCCAGTTCGCTGGCCTCGAACAGCGCCTTGAGCGGCAGCTCCACGTCCAGCGCCTGGCGGCTGCGCGAGACGATCTGGGTGGCCAGCAGCGAATGGCCGCCGAGGGCGAAGAAGTCGTCCTGCAGGCCGACCTGTGGCAGGTTCAGCACCTCGCGCCAGATCGCCGCGACCTGCTGCTGCAACTCGCTTTGCGGCGCGATGTGCTCGCGCTGCTGCCAGACCGGGGCCGGCAGCGCCTTGCGATCGACCTTGCCGCTCGGCCCCAGGGGCATGCAGGTCAGGTGGATCAGTTGCGCCGGCACCATGTAGGCCGGCAGGCGTTCGGCCAGGGCCGCGAGCAACGCTGTATCCTGCTCGACGCCGCTGTAGTAGCCGACCAGCTGGGCGCCAAACGCGTCCTTGTGGATCAGCACCAGCGCCTGCTCGACGCCCGGCTGGGCCAGCAGGCAGGCCTGCACTTCTTCAGGTTCGACACGAAAACCTCGCACCTTCACCTGCTGGTCGAGGCGCCCCAGGTATTCCAGGGCCCCGGCCTGGACCAGCCAGCGAGCACGGTCGCCGCTGCGGTACAGGCGCTGGCCGTTGCCGTCGGGCTGGGGCACGAAGCGTTCGGCGGTCAGCCCCGGGCGGCCCAGGTAGCCACGGGCCAGGCCCGCGCCGCCCAGGCACAGCTCGCCCGGCACGCCTGGCGCGGTCGGCTGCAGGTCGTCGTCCAGTACCCGACACAGCACGTTGCCCAGCGGGCGCCCGATCGGCGAGCGTTCGCCGTCCTCGGTGCGGCAGTGCCAGTGGGTGACGTTGATCGCGGTTTCGGTCGGGCCATAGCGGTTGTGCAGTTGCACCTGTGGCAGCAGTTGCAGGGTCCGGTCACGCAAGGCAGCCGACAGCGCCTCGCCACCGGAGAACAGCCGGCGCAGGCTGGTGCAGCCCGCCGCCAGGGGTTCCTGGACGAACACCTGCAACAGCGGCGGCACGAAATGCAGCGTGGTCACCCCATGCGCCTGCACCAACTGGGCGATGCGCTGGGGGTCGCGGTGCTCGCCGGGGCCGGCCAGCACCAGACGGCAGCCGCTCACTAGCGGCCAGAAGCATTCCCACACCGAGACGTCGAAGCTGATCGGCGCCTTTTGCATCAGCACGTCGCTGTCGTCCAGCGCATAGGTAGCCTGCATCCATTGCAGGCGCTCGGCCAGCGCCGCATGGGTGTTGCCCACACCCTTGGGCTGGCCGGTGGAGCCGGAGGTGTAGATCACATAGGCGAGGTTGTCGCCGTCCAGGTGCAGGCCGGGCGCATGGCTCGGCCAGCTGTCGAGGTGCAACTGGTCGAGAGCGATGGCGCTGACGCCCTGCACCTGGGGCAGGCGGCCGAGCAGCGCGCTGTGGCTGAGCAGCAGGCTGGCGCCGCAGTCGCCGAGCATGTAGGCCAGGCGTTCGGCCGGGTAGTCGACGTCCAGCGGCACATAGGCACCACCGGCCTTGAGGATGGCCAGCAGGCCCACCAGCAACTGCGGCGAGCGCTCGACGGCGATGGCCACGCAGGTGTCCGGGCCGACGCCCTTGTCGCGCAGGTAGTGGGCCAGGCGGTTGGCCTGCAGGTGCAGGGTGGCGTAGTCGAGGCTACCACCCTCCCACACCAGTGCGGTGCGCTCCGGGGTTTGCCGCGCTTGCTCATTGAGCTGCTCGACCAGCAGCCGTTGGGCCGCTGGCGCTGGGGCCTGGCCCCAGGCCTGCAATTGGGCGCGGCCGTGTTCATCGAGCAGTTGTACCTCGCCCAGGGCCAGTTGCGGCTGCTCGCAGACCTGCTCGAGCAGCGCCAGCAGGTGGCCGGCCAGGCGCTGGATGGTGTCGGCCTCGAACAGCTCGGCCGCATAGTCGAAGGCCAGGCTCAGGCGCCCCTGGTGATCCTCCTCGCTGTGCAGCTGCAGGTCGAACTTGGCCTCGCGGCTGTGCCAGGGCAACTCCTCGGCGAGCAGGCCGGGCAGGCGGCGCAGGGCCGAGAGGTTGCGTTGCTGGTGGTTGAACATGACCTGGAACAGGCCCTGCTCGCGGGCCTGCGGCAGCGCCTCGAGCAGTTGCTCGAACGGCAGGTCCTGGTGGGCCTGGGCGTCGAGGGTGGCCTGGCGCACCTGAGCCAGCAACTGCTGGAACGGCGTACGGCCATCGAGTTCGGCGCGCAGCACCTGGGTGTTGATGAAGAAGCCGACCATCCCCTGGGTCTCCAGGCGCGGACGGTTGGCATTGGGCACGCCGACACGGATGTCACCCTGCCCGGTGTAGCGGTGCAGCAGGCCCTGCCAGGCGGCCAGCAGGACCATGAACAGGCTGGCCTGCTGCTCGCGGGCCAGGCCCTTGATGGCCTCGCCCAGCTTGGCGGGCACCTTCACGCCCAGGCGCGCGGCGCGCTTGCCACGCTGGCCGGCGCGGGGGTGGTCGGTGCACAGGTCGAGCACCGGCAGGTCATCGCCCAGCCGGGCTTTCCAGTACGCCAATTGCCGCGCGGCCTCGCCGTCGGCCAGCCACTGGCGCTGCCACTGGCCATAGTCGGCGTAGCCCAGGGGCAGTGGCGCCAGGTCGGCCTGCTGGCCCTGGGCGGCATACAGCCGGGCGAACTCGTCGAGCAGGATGTTCAGCGACCAGCCGTCGGCGACGATGTGGTGCAGGGTCACCCACAGCTGGTGCTCCTCGTCGCCCAGGCGTGCCAGGGTCACCCGCAGCAACGGCCCCTGGGTCAGGTCGAACGGCTGCCGGGCCTGGGCTTCACGCTGCGCGGCGACCTGGGCGCCATCCTGCCCCTGCAAGTCGATCCGCTGCAGCTCGAATGCGAGCGTGGGCAGGATGTGTTGCAGGGCCTGGCCGTCGACCTCGCTGAAGACGGTGCGCAGCGATTCATGGCGTGCCACCAGCGCCTGGAAGCTGGCTTGCAGCGCTGCCTCGTCCAGCTCGCCACGCAAGTGCAGGCCGGCGGGGATGTTGTAGGCCGCCGATTGCGGCTCCAGTTGCCACAGCAACCACAAGCGGTTCTGGGCCAGGGATTGCGGCAACGCCTGGCCACGCGCCAGGGTATCGATGGCGCGAGCGCCGCCAGTGCCCTGGGCGAGTATGCCAGCCACGGCGGCACTGTAGTCGGCCAGGAGCGGCGCTTCGAACAAGGTGCGCAGGCCCAGCTCGATGCCCAGCTCGTCGGCCAGCCGCGCCGTCACCTGGGTGGCGGCGATGGAGTTGCCGCCCAGCAGCAGGAAATGATCGTCCGCGGCCACCGACTCGACACCGAGCAGCTCGCGCCAGATCGCGGCGATACGTGCCTGCAAGTCATCGCCTGCTAGCTGCGGGGTGGCCTGTTCCTCGGCTGCGGGGAAGCGCGCGTAGCAGTCCAGGCTGCCGTCGTTCATGCGCAGGCGGCAGGCCGAGCGCTGCAGCTTGCCGCTGGAGGTCTTGGGCAGCGCGCCGGGGTTGAGCAGCAGGACCACTGCCGGTGCCTGGCGGCAGGCGTCGGCGATGACCTGGCGCAAGGTCTTGATGAGGTCCTGGGGCTTGACCGCCTTCTGCACGTTGCGGCTGATCTCCACCGCCACGCCGATGCCCTCCTCGCCCTGGTCGTCGACGGCGAACACCGCCACACGGCCCTTGCGCAGCACATCGACCTCACGTTCGAGGGTCTTCTCCAGGTCCTGCGGGTAGAGGTTCTGGCCACGGACGATGAGCATGTCCTTCAGCCGCCCGCTGACGAACAGTTCGCCGTCGCGCAAAAAGCCCAGGTCGCCGGTGCGCAGCCAGGTCTGGCCGTCTTTCTCGACGAAGGTACGCGCGCTGGCCTCGGGGTTGCGCCAGTAGCCCAGGGCGATGCTCGGGCCGGCGGCCCAGATCTCGCCGACCTGGTTGTCAGCCAGCGTCTCCAGGCGCTGCGGATCGACGACCTGCACCGCATGGCCCGGCTGGGCATAGCCGCAGCTCATCAGCACGCTGCCCTGGCCGGTTTCGGCGCGGTTGGCGGCGAAGGCCTCGGCATCCAGCTCCAGCGCGGCGATACCCTGGCCACGGCGGCTGCCGCTGACGAACAGGGTGGCTTCGGCCAGGCCGTAGCTGGCGAAGAAACTCTGCGGGTCGAAGCCGCAGGCCTGGAACTTGTCGGCGAAGGTTTGCAGGCTGTCCTGGCGGATCGGTTCGGAGCCGGAGTAAGCCACGCGCCAGTGGCTCAGGTCGAGGCCGGCCAGGGCCGCCTCGCTGACCCGTTCGCTGCACAGGCGGTAGGCGAAGTCCGGCCCGCCGCTGATGGTGCCGCGGTATTCGCTGATCGCCTGCAGCCAACGCAGCGGCCGGGCGAGGAAGTAGCCCGGCGACATCAGCACGCAGGGCACGCCACTGAAGATCGGTTGCAGCAGGCCGCCGATCAGGCCCATGTCGTGGTACAGCGGCAACCAGCTGACGATGACGTCGTCCGGGTTCAGGTCGATGCCGAAGCCATGGCGGATCAGTTGCTCGTTGGCCACCAGGTTGCCATGGCTGACCTGCACGCCCTTGGGCAGCGCGGTGGAGCCGGAGGTGTACTGCAGGAAGGCGATATCGTCGCCCGCCAGGGCCGGCTCGCGCCAGCCTTCGGCCAGCGCCGGGTCCAGGCGATCCACCGCCAGCAGGCTCGGCGCCTGCGCCGTGGCCAGGGCATCGAGGCCCTGCAAACTGTCACGTAGCGCTTCTACTGTCAGCAGCAGACGGGGTTCGGCGTCGTCGATGATCGACAGCAGGCGCTCCTGATGGTGACGCCGCGACGACTCCGGCGGATAGGCCGGCACGGCGATGACACCGGCATAGAGGCAACCGAAGAACGCGGCGACGTAGTCCGGGCCACTGGGGAACAGCAGCACCGCGCGATCGCCGAAGCCGGCACGGGCCTGCAAGGCGGCGGCGATGGTACGCGCGCGCAGGTCCAGGTCCCGGTAGCTGAGCACGGCCTGTTCGCTGGGGTCGTCGGCCAGAAAGCGCAAGGCGACCCGGTCCGGGGTCTGCGTGGCGCGTTGCGCCAGGGCCTGGACCAGCGAGTGCGGGAGTTCGAAGGCGTCCGTCATGGGGAGTTCCTGCCAGTGTCTGGGTGAGTCGTGCCTGGGCGGCGCCGCACGAGTCGGCGGGCAGCGTTCGGCAGCTGGGTACACAGGGGAACGGATGGGCGGGGGAAATAATTAAACGCCCGGGTGATTCGCAGCCGCGCCAACACCGGCCCTTGCTCGACGACGAATGGCACAAGGCGTGAACGGGTTCACGCGACGGCGCTTTAGAACCGATACGAATAGATACTCATTAACTTTCGTATTTGACAATCATTATCATTCTGAATAGCTTGTCGCACGTCGTAGGTAGCCACCCTCCCGGCGCGCTGCCTTCCCCTCAGAGAACAAGGTGACTTCCATGGCGGAACAATTGTCCACAAGTAGGTGCGATTCACCGTTACTCCAAGCGTTCGTCGACAACCGCAGCATCCTGGTCAAGATCGCCGCGCGCATCACCGGTTGCCGCTCACGCGCCGAGGATGTGGTGCAGGATGCGTTCTTCCGGCTCAGCGCCGCGCCACAGATCACGTCGTCGTTCAAGGCCCAGCTCAGCTACCTGTTCCAGATCGTGCGCAACCTGGCCATCGACCACTACCGCAAGCAGGCCATGGAGCTGAAGTACTCCGGCAGCGAGGAGGAAGGCCTCAATATCGTCATCCAGAACGCCTCGCCGGAAGCCACCCATATCAACCTCGCCACCCTCGAACACATCGCCGACGCCCTCACCGAACTGCCCCAGCGCACCCGTTATGCCTTCGAGATGTACCGCCTGCACGGCGTGCCACAGAAGGACATCGCCAAGGAGCTGGGCGTCTCGCCGACGCTGGTCAACTTCATGATCCGCGACGCGCTGATCCACTGCCGCAAGACCGCCAGCCGCCAGGAGTAACGGCAGCGGCGAGCCTCAAGCTACGAGCAGCAAGCAGCAAGCGCACACCAGCCCGCTCTTCGCTTGCCGCTTGCCGCTTGGAGCCGCTAGACGAGCCTGCAGCGGTCGAAAAAGCGCTCCCGCCCGAGAATCATCAGCGCTGCCCGCTTGTGCGGGAAATCGAACTCCTTCTCGCAATGGAAGCACTGGTCGTGCATGTAGCCGATCATCTTGCCGTTGTCGGCCCGCGGCTCGGCCACCACCCGCTGGGTGCGCGGGTCATCGAGGAACAGGTAGTGCACCAGCGCCGACAGCCAGCTAGCGACCTTGTGCGGGCCGCGATGGGCCTCCTCCCCCACCAGCATGTGGATGCCACGGTCGTAGTCATCGGCCGGGTAGAAGGGTGCGATGCGGTCTTCCTTGGCCCAGTAGGCCTCGAAGTAGGCGAACGGCTCATCGTCGAAACAACCGATCAGGGTCAGGGCATGCGGGTCGGCCTCGAGCTTGGCCAGGTACTCGCGATGCTGCTCGAGCGTGCCGCCTTCCTGCCAGAACTGCAGCACCCGCGGGTTGTTCTGCCAGCGGTTGAAACGCGCCAGGTCCTGCTCGATCTCCAGGGTGCGCAGCGACACCCAGGCGCCCAGGCGCGCATCGAAGCGCCGGTACACCTCGCCACGCGGCTTGGGTGCCCGACGTGGATGGCGCTTGCCGTTGCTGATCTGCATCTGCTGCGGATAGACGCCCGAACCATTATCGCCCAGCCAAGGCTGCGGTAATTGCCAGAACAGGGTGCGCTCGCACAGGTACACCCCCGGCTGTTCGCCCGCCAGCAACAGGCCACTGGCCACGGCCTGGGGGACCGGCTCAGGCAGATGCCAGGCCAGGCGCTGGCAGGCCGGATCGCGCGACAGCAGCCAGTAGCAGGCGGCCCACAGCGCCTGCTCGGCGCGCTCCGGGCAGAGGGATTCCAGGTGCACGTGGAGGGGGTTCGCAGGTACCAGGCGGATCTGGATCAGCGGGCGTCCTTCGAGTGTCAGGCTCAGCCGGCAATCGCCCTCGTCGGCGCTGAGGCTGCGCCAACGCGGCAGGGAGAGAGGCTGCGAAGCGGCATCGAACGGCATGGTCATGGCTCACGGAAAAGGTAGGGAAAGACTCATTCCTGTAGACGTGACCAGCGCCCTGGGATTTAGTCACCCGACGTGGCCTGGACGCCAATCCGGTAGGGCTTGAAGATGCGCAGCAGCTCGCCATTGTCGCGCAGGCGCTGCAACAGCGCGGCGAAGGTTTCGCCCGAGAGGGGCGCACCCGGGCGCAGCAAGGCATAGTGGTGGTAGATCTGGTCGACCCGCTCGGAGGCCATCAGGTGGCCGCGGCTGGCGGGGTTGCGCACCAGGAAGTCGTTATAGAAGGAGCGCGTCACCAGGGCGATGTCGGCGCGCCCGCGCTGGACCATGAACAGGTTGCTGTCGTGGGAGTAGGTCAGGGTCGCGTTGTAGGTCTCGCTCAGGTAGCGCGGGTCGGGATTGAAGCCGGCGAAGGCGTAGTGGTAGCCGTTGAACAGCGCCAGGCGCTTGCCCTGCAGGTCATCGAAATACCCCTGGTCGCGCCCCGGCTGCTGGCGCGCGACGAAGATCTCGGCATCCTCCAGGCCCAGGTCCACGGCCTCATGGGGAATCTGCTGCCAACCCCATTGTGGGTTCTCGAAGATCGCCATGTCGGTGCGCCCTTGCTGGAAATCGCCAAAACGCCGGGGAATCGAGGTGGGCACGAGCACGAAGTGGTAATCCTGCTGCAGGCGGTTGAGCGCCTCGACCAGTTGCGCCAGCAGGCCGCGCTCGGCGCCCTGCTCCGGGCGCACGGTATAGGGCGGGAAATGCGCCGCGCCGACCCTCACCTCCAGCGCGTCGCCAGCCTGGGCCGGGGTGGCCAGCCACAACGCGGCAACCATCAACAAGGAAGACAGGGCCTTGCGGCCGGACGCAGGAGTCAAGGGAGACACTCATCACGGTTTGTGACCTGGATCCATTTAAGCTAGGCGCTTTCCCGCCGGGGCACAACCGATGGCCATAGCAAAATAACAGCATTGTGCCAGGGGATGTCGGCAGGCCGGAGATTGGCTACGCTTCACTGGCCTGTCGGGTCGAGGCCGACCCTGCAGGCCTCTGCATCTTGCAAGGGAGCCTGGTATGGGCCATTGGTTGGTGATCGACCTGGAGGCCACCACCGACGACGGTGGCTGGCCGGTCACGGAGATGGAAATCATTGAAATCGGCGCAAGCCTGGTCACCCGCGAAGGCCGCGAGGTCGACCATTTCCAGCGTTTCGTGCGGCCCAGGCGACGGCGGCAGTTGACGCCGTTCTGCCGCGAACTGACGCATATCAGCCAGGCCGATGTCGACGGCGCCGCGGTTTTCCCCGAGGTGTGGGCACAGTTCGAGCGCTGGCTCGGCCATCACCGCGGGCACCTGCAGGCCTGGGTCAGCTGGGGCGACTACGATCGCCAGCAGTTGTGCCAGGAATGGCAGCAGCATCAGGTGCAGAGCCTGCTGCAAGCCCTGCCCCACATCAACCTCAAGCAACGCTTCGCCAAGGCCCGCCACCTGCAGCGGCCTGCCGGCCTCAACGGCGCGCTGCAGCTGGCGGGCCTGCAGTTCTGCGGGCAGCAGCACCGCGCCCTGGAAGATGCCCGCAATACCGCACGGCTGTTGCCCTTGAGCCTGCCCGCCAACGGCCCCTGAAAGCAGATGACGGCGCCGGGGGCCTTGGGCATACTGGCCAGCCTTTTTTCATTCCTTCTTTCAGGAGTCGCCCATGTTCAAGGTCAACGAGTACTTCGATGGCACCGTCAAGTCGATCGCCTTCACTGGCCAGGAAGGTCCGGCCACCGTCGGCGTCATGGCCCCGGGCGAATATGAATTCGGCACCGCCAAGCGCGAGATCATGCATGTGGTTTCCGGTGCCCTGACCGTCAAGCTGCCGGGCAGCGACAACTGGGAAACCTTCAAGGCCGGCAGCCAGTTCAATGTGCCGGCCGACAGCAAGTTCCAGCTGAAGGTGGCGGTGGATACGGCCTACCTGTGCGAGTACCGCGACTGAGGCGTTCGATTTTTCAGGGCGGCGCAATCGAGCCCTGGGGCCAGCCTCTAGCGGCCCGTTGGATGTAACAGATGCTGGGGCTGCTTCGCAGCCCCAATTGATAGGCTAGTTCCCCCCCGCCAGGAACCCGGCCACCCGCTGCGCCGCCGCCTGCAGATGCCCTTCATGGGTCGCCCCCGAGGCCTTCAGCGGCTTGAGGTCATGATCGGCCGCCGCCAGCCAGCACACCTCGATCGACGGCGATAACACATACCCTTGCACCCGCTCCCGGTTACCCAGGGCATCGCGCTCGCCCTGGACGATCAGCGTGCGCGTACGCAACCCCGCCAGGTGCTCGACCCGGGGCTTCTCGGGCTTGCCCACGGCATGGAACGGATAGCCCAGGCACACCAGGGCATCGGCCCCCAGTTCGTCGGCCAGCAGGCTGGCCATGCGCCCGCCCATGGACTTGCCGCCAATGGCCACCGGCCCCGCGACCAATAGTCGCACCTGGCGGTACACCTCGCGCCAGCAGTCGAGCAGCACCTTCTGCGGATTGGGCGGCCGCTTGCCGCCGCCCTGGCGCCGCTGGGCCATGTAGGGAAACTCGAAGCGCACCACGCCTACCCCTTGCGCCGCCAGCCTTTGCGCCATGTCCTGCATGAAATCGCTGTCCATCGGCGCCCCCGCGCCATGGGCCAGGACCAGGCAGCCAGCATAGCCCTGGTCCCCCCGGATGCGTGGGGGATCGCAGCGCAAGCCTGGGACATTTCCCACTTGCGCCCATTGATCCCCGTCAATACCGGCCATTTGCCCATTACTCATGCTTGCCTCGCTGTCTAGCCTGCCTATAACCGTGGATGGGAACCCATACATGAACACAACCAGCAGTACCGCCTACAACTACAAGGTGGTCCGCCAATTCGCCATCATGACGGTGGTGTGGGGAATCGTCGGGATGGGGCTCGGCGTTTTCATCGCCGCGCAACTCGTCTGGCCTTCCCTGAACTTCGACCTTCCCTGGACCAGCTTCGGTCGCCTGCGCCCGCTGCATACCAATGCGGTGATCTTCGCCTTCGGCGGTTGCGCCCTGTTCGCCACCTCCTATTATTCGGTGCAACGCACCTGCCAGACCACCCTGTTCGCACCGGGCCTGGCCGCGTTCACCTTCTGGGGCTGGCAACTGGTGATCCTGCTGGCGGCGATCAGCCTGCCGCTGGGCTACACCAGCTCCAAGGAATACGCCGAACTGGAATGGCCGATCGACATCCTGATCACCATCGTCTGGGTCTGCTACGCCATCGTGTTCTTCGGCACGCTGATGAAACGCAACACCAAGCACATCTATGTGGGCAACTGGTTCTTCGGCGGCTTCATCCTCACCGTGGCGATGCTGCACATCGTCAACAACCTGGAACTGCCGGTCAGCCTGACCAAGTCGTACTCGGTCTACGCCGGTGCCACCGACGCCATGGTCCAGTGGTGGTACGGCCACAACGCCGTGGGCTTCTTCCTGACTGCGGGCTTCCTGGGGATGATGTACTACTACGTGCCCAAGCAGGCCGAGCGCCCGGTGTATTCCTACCGGCTGTCGATCGTCCACTTCTGGGCGCTGATCACCCTGTACATCTGGGCCGGCCCGCACCACCTGCACTACACCGCCCTGCCCGACTGGGCCCAGTCGCTGGGCATGATCATGTCGCTGATCCTCCTGGCACCGAGCTGGGGCGGCATGATCAACGGCATGATGACCCTCTCCGGTGCCTGGCACAAACTGCGTAGCGATCCGATCCTGCGCTTTCTGGTGGTGTCCCTGGCGTTCTACGGCATGTCCACCTTCGAAGGCCCGATGATGGCCATCAAGACGGTCAACGCCCTGTCCCACTACACCGACTGGACCATCGGCCACGTGCATGCCGGTGCCCTCGGCTGGGTGGCGATGATCTCCATCGGCGCGCTGTACCACACCATCCCGAAAGTGTTCGGCAAGGAGCGCATGTACAGCATCGGCCTGATCAACGCGCACTTCTGGCTGGCGACCATCGGCACCGTGCTGTACATCGCCTCGATGTGGGTCAACGGCATCGCCCAGGGCTTGATGTGGCGCGCGGTCAATGCCGACGGCACGCTCACCTACTCCTTCGTCGAGACCCTGGTGGCCAGCCACCCTGGCTTCATCGTGCGCTTCGTCGGTGGCGCGATCTTCCTCAGCGGCATGCTGCTGATGGCCTGGAACACCTGGCGCACCGTGCGTGCCCCGGCCGCCGAGGCCGCCCCTGCGACCGCCCAGCTGGCCTGAGGAGACAAGCCTGATGAAACACGAAGTCATCGAGAAAAACGTAGGCCTGCTGGCCCTGCTGATGGTCTTCGCCGTCAGTATCGGCGGCCTGACCCAGATCGTCCCGCTGTTCTTCCAGGACGTCACCAACAAGCCGGTCGAAGGCATGAAGCCCTACACCGCCCTGCAGCTCGAAGGCCGCGACATCTACATCCGCGAAGGCTGCGTCGGTTGCCACTCGCAGATGATCCGCCCGTTCCGCGCCGAGACCGAGCGCTACGGCCACTACTCGGTGGCCGGCGAGAGCGTCTGGGACCACCCCTTCCTCTGGGGCTCCAAGCGCACCGGCCCGGACCTGGCCCGCGTCGGCGGCCGCTACTCCGACGACTGGCACCGCGCGCACCTGTACAACCCGCGCAACGTGGTACCGGAATCGAAGATGCCGTCCTACCCGTGGCTGGTCGCCCAGCAGGTCGACAACAGCCACACCGACACCAAGATGCGCACCCTGCGCACCCTGGGCGTGCCCTACACCGACGAGGACATCGCCGGCGCCCGCGACGCGGTCAAGGGCAAGACCGAGATGGACGCCCTGGTGGCCTACCTGCAGGTGCTGGGCACCGCGATCAAGAACAAGAGGTAAGCGATGGAACTGTCACTGGACATCGGCCTGATCCGTGGCCTGGGCACCCTGGTGGTGATGATCGCCTTCCTGGGCCTGTGCCTCTGGGTATTCAACCGTCGCCGCGACCGTGATTTCGCCGAAGCGCGCCTGCTGCCCTTCGTCGACGACCGCCTGCCCCCTGCTGGGCAGGAACCTGCCATGAGGAATAACCGGCAATGACCACCTTCTGGAGTACCTACATCAGCGTACTGACCATCGGCAGCCTGATCGGCCTGACCTGGCTGCTGCTCGCCACGCGCAAGGGCCAGAGCCACAACACCACCGACCAGACCATGGGCCACAGCTTCGACGGCATCGAGGAGTACGACAACCCGCTGCCCAAGTGGTGGTTCTGGCTGTTCGTCGGCACCCTGGCCTTCGGCGTGGGCTACCTGATCCTCTACCCGGGCCTGGGCAACTGGAAAGGCATCCTGCCGGGTTACGAGAACGGCTGGACCCAGGTCAACGAGTGGCAGAAGGAAATGGACAAGGCCGATGCACGCTTTGGCCCGATCTTCGCCAAGTACGCCGCCATGCCGGTGGAGGAAGTGGCCAAGGACCCGCAGGCGCTGAAGATGGGCAGCCGCCTGTTCGCCTCCAACTGCTCGGTGTGCCATGGCTCCGATGCCAAGGGCGCCTACGGCTTCCCCAACCTGACCGACAAGGACTGGCGCTGGGGCGGCGAGCCGGAGACCATCAAGGCCTCGATCATGGATGGCCGCCACGGCGTGATGCCGGCCTGGGCCGAGGTGATCGGCGAACAGGGCGTGGCCGACGTCGCCGCCTTTATCCTGACCAACCTGGACGGTCGCAGCCTGCCCGAGGGGGTCAAGGCCGATGCCGCCAAGGGCCAGGAGATCTTCGCCGCCAACTGCGTAGCCTGCCACGGCCCCGAGGGCAAGGGCACCCCGGCCATGGGCGCACCTGACCTGACCCATCCGCAGGCGTTCATCTACGGTTCGAGCTTCGCCCAACTGCAACAGACCATCCGCTACGGTCGCCAGGGCCAGATGCCGGCCCAGCGCGACATCCAGGGCAACGACAAGGTCCACCTGCTGGCGGCCTATGTGTACAGCCTGTCGCAAGATGAAGCGGGCGACAACCTGACTGCCCGTTGATCTTTCGGGGCCGCAGTGCGGCCCCAACTCCCCGCCATACCTCCCTTCCTTGCACCCCCTCTGAACGGAACTAAGCTTGTTTGCCTAAGAGAGGCTTCGCTCGCAGCGACCGAAGCAGACGCGGTGCATGGCCTGACACCGCGCAACGACTTCGACATCGCTCGCCCATAGCGTCGGGAGGGGAGCCTTGCCTGCCCACTCTGAAAAAAAGCTTGACCGATCGATCAGAAAAAGGCGAAAAACGGTACACATTACAAACATTTATTTGTGTACAATCATCCAGCCCCCAAACCGCGGGACGGTGGTGGAAAGGGCCTGGACACGGGTCGGCGAGAGGTCTTGCGTTGCGATAACCCTGGTGGTTACCGATACTGGCGCCGATTTTCCAACCAACAAGAACACCCAAACCGTGGAACCTTAGCAATGAGCACTGCAATCAGTCCGACTGCTTATAACTATAAGGTCGTCCGCCAGTTCGCCATCATGACGGTGGTCTGGGGGATCCTTGGCATGGGGCTAGGCGTGTACATCGCCTCGCAACTGGTATGGCCCGAGCTGAACCTGGACCTGCCATGGACGAGCTTCGGCCGCCTTCGCCCGCTGCACACCAACCTGGTGATCTTCGCCTTCGGAGGTTGCGCGCTGTTCGCCACCTCCTACTACGTCGTGCAGCGCACCTGCCAGACCCGGCTGATCTCCGATGGCATGGCCGCCTTCAGCTTCTGGGGCTGGCAAGCGGTCATCGTCGGCGCGCTGATCACCCTGCCGATGGGCTACACCACCACCAAGGAGTACGCCGAGCTCGAGTGGCCGTTGGCGATCCTCCTGGCCATCGTCTGGGTCACCTACGCCCTGGTGTTCTTCGGCACCATCGTCAAGCGCAAGACCAAGCACATCTACGTCGGCAACTGGTTCTACGGTGGCTTCATCGTGGTCACGGCGATGCTGCACATCGTCAACCACATCTCCCTGCCGGTCAGCCTGTTCAAGTCGTACTCGGCCTATGCCGGGGCCACCGACGCCATGATCCAGTGGTGGTACGGCCACAACGCCGTGGGCTTCTTCCTGACCACGGGCTTCCTGGGGATGATGTACTACTTCGTGCCCAAGCAGGCCGAACGCCCGATCTACTCCTATCGCCTGTCGATCGTCCACTTCTGGGCGCTGATCACCCTGTACATCTGGGCCGGCCCGCACCACCTGCACTACACCGCCCTGCCCGACTGGGCCCAGTCGCTGGGCATGGTGATGTCGATCATCCTCCTGGCACCGAGCTGGGGCGGCATGATCAACGGCATGATGACCCTCTCCGGGGCCTGGCACAAACTGCGCACCGACCCGATCCTGCGCTTTCTGGTGGTGTCCCTGGCGTTCTACGGCATGTCCACCTTCGAAGGCCCGATGATGGCCATCAAGACAGTCAACTCGCTGTCGCACTACACCGACTGGACCATCGGCCACGTGCATGCCGGCGCCCTCGGCTGGGTGGCGATGATCTCCATCGGCTCGCTGTACCACCTTATCCCGAAGGTCTATGGCCGCGAACAGATGCACAGCGTGGGTCTGATCAACGCGCACTTCTGGCTGGCGACCATCGGCACCGTGCTGTACATCGCCTCGATGTGGGTCAACGGCATCACCCAGGGCCTGATGTGGCGCGCCATCAACGACGACGGCACGCTCACCTACTCCTTCGTCGAAGCCCTGCAGGCCAGCCACCCGGGCTACATCGTCCGCGCCCTGGGCGGTGCGTTCTTCGCCTCCGGCATGTTGCTGATGGCCTACAACGTCTACCGCACCGTACGCGCCTCGAAGCCGGCCGACGCTGAAGAAGCCGCCAAGATCGTCGTCGTGGGAGCTCACTGATGAAGCATGAAGCAGTCGAGAAGAACATCGGCCTGTTGGCCTTCTTCATGGTCATCGCCGTCAGCATCGGCGGCCTGACCCAGATCGTCCCGCTGTTCTTCCAGGACGTCACCAACAAACCGGTCGAAGGCATGAAGCCGCGCACCGCACTGGAGCTCGAAGGGCGCGACATCTACATCCGCGAGGGCTGCGTCGGCTGCCACTCGCAGATGATCCGCCCGTTCCGTGCCGAGACCGAGCGCTACGGCCACTACTCGGTGGCCGGCGAGAGCGTCTGGGACCACCCCTTCCTCTGGGGCTCCAAGCGCACCGGCCCGGACCTGGCCCGCGTCGGCGGCCGCTACTCCGACGACTGGCACCGCGCGCACCTGTACAACCCGCGCAACGTGGTACCGGAATCGAAGATGCCGTCCTACCCGTGGCTGGTCGAGAACACGCTCGATGGCAAGGACACCGCGAAAAAGATGGAGGTGCTGCGCACCCTGGGCGTGCCCTACACCGACGAGGACATCGCCGGCGCCCGCGACGCGGTCAAGGGCAAGACCGAGATGGACGCCATCGTGGCGTACCTGCAAGGCCTGGGCACCATCATCAAGAGCAAACGGTGACGCTGATGGATATCGGGATGATTCGTGGCCTGGGCACCGTCGTGGTGATGGTGGCCTTCGTGGGCCTGGCGCTGTGGGTGTTCAACCCACGGCGCAAGAAGGAATTCGACGAGGCGACCCGGTTGCCCTTCGCCGACGACCCCGAGGCCAGCAAGCACGTCGAGCAAGCGCAAGCGAAAGCTTCTAGGAGCAAAGAACAATGACAACCTTCTGGAGTCTGTACGTCACCGTCCTGACCCTGGGCACCATCTTCGCCTTGACCTGGCTGCTGCTGTCGACCCGCAAGGGCCAGCGCGAAGAGGTCACCGACGAGACCGTCGGCCATGCCTTCGACGGTATCGAGGAGTACGATAACCCCTTGCCGAAATGGTGGTTCTGGCTGTTCGTCGGCACCATCGTGTTCGCCCTGGGTTACCTGGTGCTGTACCCGGGCCTGGGCAACTGGAAAGGCATCCTGCCCGGCTACCAGTACCTGGATAACGAGAAGAAGACCGAGTTCTCCAACGGCCAGCCCGGCTGGACCGGCGTGCACGAGTGGGAAAAGGAGATGGCCAAGGCCGACGCCCGCTTCGGCCCGATCTTCGCCAAGTACGCCGCCATGCCCATCGAGGACGTGGCCAAGGACCCGCAAGCGCTGAAGATGGGCAGCCGCCTGTTCGCCTCCAACTGCTCGGTGTGCCACGGCTCCGATGCCCGTGGCTCCTACGGCTTCCCCAACCTCACCGACAACGACTGGCGTTGGGGCGGCGAGCCGGAGACCATCAAGGCCTCGATCATGAACGGTCGCCACGGCGTGATGCCGGCCTGGGCCGAGGTGATCGGCGAACAGGGCGTGGCCGACGTCGCCGCCTTCGTCCTGACCAATCTGGACGGTCGTAGCCTGCCCGAAGGGATCAAGGCCGATGCCGCCAAGGGCAAGGAGATCTTCGCCGCCAACTGCGTGGCCTGCCACGGCCCCGAAGGCAAGGGTACCCCGGCCATGGGCGCGCCTGACCTGACCCACCCGCAGGCGTTCATCTACGGCTCAAGCTTCGCCCAGTTGCAGCAGACCATCCGCTACGGCCGCCAGGGCCAGATGCCGGCACAGGCCGAGTTGCAGGGCAACGACAAGGTCCACCTGCTGGCAGCCTATGTCTACAGCCTGTCGCACCAGCAGCAGTCGGAAACCGCCAAGGCCGAGTGAGCCCATCCATGGCCCTGCCATCGCTGGCAGGGCCATGCTCCCCCAGGTTACGGCGCAACGCCGGACATTTCGCCTCCCGCCATGACCTGGATCAATTGACAGCCGCCATAACACGATTCAAACCACCAACCCAATGCGACTAAAGGTCGCAACGCGCTCCCAGCCTGCCAGCAGCGGCGTATCATGGGCCGCAGAGCGCTAGCAGAATGCGTACGACCGCGGCCGGCACGTACTGGCCGCGGCACTTCTCCACTGCCGTGGGACTTGATGATGAGCAAGCAGATTCCGGTACATGACGTCACCCCGCCTGCCAAGAAGGGAAAGGACTCCGTCGACCTCTACGCCTCCCGGGAAAAGATCTACACCCGCGCCTTCACCGGCGTGTTCCGCCGGCTGCGAATGGTCGGCGGGGCGTTCCTGTTCCTGCTGTACTTCGGTACCGTGTGGCTGAACTGGGGCGGGCACCAGGCCGTCTGGTGGAACCTGCCCGAGCGCAAGTTCTACATCTTCGGCGCCACCATCTGGCCCCAGGACTTCATCCTGCTCTCGGGCATCCTCATCGTCTCTGCCTTCGGCCTGTTCTTCATCACCGTGTTCGCCGGCCGGGTCTGGTGCGGCTACACCTGCCCGCAGAGCGTCTGGACCTGGATCTTCATGTGGTGCGAGAAGGTCACCGAGGGCGACCGCAACCAGCGCATGAAGCTGGACAAGGCGCCGATGAGCGCCAACAAGTTCCTGCGCAAGGCGGCCAAGCACAGCCTGTGGCTATTGATCGGCTTCGTCACCGGCATGACCTTCGTCGGCTACTTCTCGCCGATCCGCGAGCTGGTCATCGAGTTCTTCACCGGGCAAGCCGATGGCTGGGCCTATTTCTGGGTGGCGTTCTTCACCCTCGCCACCTACGGCAACGCCGGCTGGCTGCGCGAGCAGGTGTGCGTGTACATGTGCCCCTACGCGCGCTTCCAGAGCGTGATGTTCGACAAGGACACCCTGATCGTCTCCTACGACCCGCGCCGCGGCGAGACCCGCGGCCCGCGCAAGAAGGACATGGACTACAAGGCCAAGGGCCTGGGCGACTGCATCGACTGCACCATGTGCGTGCAGGTCTGCCCCACCGGCATCGACATCCGCGATGGTCTGCAGATCGAGTGCATCGGCTGCGCTGCCTGCATCGACGCCTGCGACAGCATCATGGAGAAGATGAACTATCCCAAGGGCCTGATCAGCTACACCACCGAGCACAACCTCTCCGGGCAGAAGACCCACATGCTGCGCCCACGGCTGATCGGCTACGCCCTGGTGCTGCTGCTGATGATCGGTATCCTGGTCACCGCCTTCGCCACCCGTTCGCTGGTCGGTTTCGACGTCAGCAAGGACCGGGTGCTGTACCGCGAGAACGCGCAAGGGCGGATCGAGAACGTCTACAGCCTCAAGGTCATGAACAAGGACCAACGCGACCACGTCTACGTGCTCGACGCCAGCGGCCTGCCAGGCCTGCAGCTCGAGGGGCATCGCGAGATCCGGGTCGCCGCCGGCGATATCGTCAGCCTGCCGGTGCAGTTGTCGGTCGCGCCCGAGCAATTGCCCTCGACCACCAATGAAATCACCTTCATCCTCAAGGACGCCGACGACAGCGCCACCCAGGTTGAAGCCAAGAGCCGCTTCATCGGCCCGCAAATCCGTTGAGAGAGAAGTCGACAATGCCTGCCGCAACCGCCGCCAGCCCGTGGTACAAGCACCTCTGGCCCTGGATCATCATCGGCATCCTCGCCACCTCGGTGTGCCTGAGCCTGACGATGGTCAGCATCGCCGTGAACAACCCGGACAACCTGGTCAACGACAACTACTACGAGGCCGGCAAGGGCATCAACCGCTCGCTGGACCGCGAGCTGCTGGCCCAGGACCTCAAGCTCAAGGCCAGCGTGCACCTGGACGAGCTGACTGGCGAGGTGGACGTGCGCCTGACCGGCAATAGCGATCCGCAAGCCCTGGAACTGAACCTGATCTCACCGACCCAGCCGGACAAGGACCGCAAGGTCGAGCTGGCCCGCAGCGAGCCGGGCCGCTATGTCGGCCAGCTGGACGACCGGGTCGAGGGGCGGCGCTTCGTCGAGCTGCTGGGCAGCCAGGACGGGCAGGTATGGCGATTGTTCGAGGAGGAGAAGGTCGCCCACGGCGTCACCCTGGAGCTGGGCGACGAGGCCTTGCAAGGGGCCGAGCATCACGAATGACTGCATCACGATGACCGAGCCAACCCCCTGCTACCACTGCGCCCTGCCCGTCCCCGCCGGCAGCCGTTTCACCGCGGTGGTCCTCGGCGAACCCCGGCAGTTCTGCTGCCCTGGCTGCCAGGCAGTGGCCGAGTCCATCGTCGCCGGCGGCCTGGAGAGCTACTACCAGCACCGCAGCGACGCCAGCGCCAACCCCGAGGCCCTGCCCCGGCAGTTGCAGGATGAGCTGGCACTCTACGACCGCGTCGACGTGCAGCAGGCTTTCGTCCACCACCAGGGCGAACTGGCCGAGGCCACCCTGCTGGTCGAGGGCATCAGCTGCGCAGCGTGCGGCTGGCTGATCGAGAAACACCTGCGCAACCTGCCGGGCGTGGCCGAGGCACGCCTGAACCTGTCCAACCACCGCCTGCTGCTCAACTGGGACGACCAACGAACGCCCCTCTCGCGCCTGCTCGCCGAGCTGCGCCGGATCGGCTATGCCGCGCACCCCTACCAACCTGACCAGGCCGCCGAGCAACTGGCCCGGGAAAACCGCAGCGCCCTGCGCCGCCTGGGCGTGGCCGGCCTGCTGTGGTTCCAGGCGATGATGGCGACCATGGCCACCTGGCCGGAATTCAACATCGACCTGAGCCCCGAGCTGCACACCATCCTGCGCTGGGTGGCGCTGTTCCTGACCACGCCGATCGTGTTCTACAGTTGCGCCCCCTTCTTCAAGGGCGCCGCCCGCGACCTGCGCACCCGCCACCTGACCATGGACGTCTCGGTGTCGCTGGCCATCGCCCTGGCCTACGGCGCCGGGATCTGGACCGCGATCACCGGCAGTGGCGAGCTGTACTTCGACACCGTGGGCATGTTCGCCCTGTTCCTGCTCACCGGCCGCTACCTGGAGCGCCGCGCCCGCGAGCGCACGGCGGCGGCCACCGCGCAACTGGTCAACCTGCTGCCGGCCTCCTGCCTGCGCCTGGATGACCAGGGACACAGCGAGCGCATCCTGCTCGGCGAACTGCAGCGCGGCGACCGGGTGCAAGTGCTGCCCGGCGCGGTGATCCCGGCCGATGGCCGCATCCTCGACGGCCGCTCCAGCGTCGATGAGTCGCTGCTGACTGGCGAGTACCTGCCCCAGGCCCGCCATGCCGGCGACCGGGTCACCGGCGGCACCTTGAATGTCGAGAGCAGCCTGACCGTGCAGGTCGAGGCCCTGGGCCAGGACACCCGCCTGTCGGCGATCGTCCGGCTGCTGGAGCGCGCCCAGTCGGAAAAACCCCGCCTGGCCGAGATCGCCGACCGCGCCTCGCAGTGGTTCCTGCTGTTCACCCTGCTCGCCGCCGCCGCCATCGGCCTGCTGTGGTGGCAGCTGGATGCCTCGCGGGCATTCTGGATCGTCCTGGCCATGCTGGTGGCGACCTGCCCCTGCGCCCTGTCCCTGGCCACCCCGACAGCCCTCACCGCCGCCACCGGCACCCTGCACAAGCTCAGCCTGCTGGTCACCCGCGGACATGTGCTGGAAGGGCTGAACCAGATCGACACGGTGATCTTCGACAAGACCGGCACCCTCACCGAGGGCCGCCTGGCCCTACGCAGCATCCGCCCACTGGGCCTGCTCGCCGCCGACCGCTGCCTGGCCCTGGCCGCAGCCCTGGAGAACCGCTCGGAACACCCCATCGCCCGTGCCTTCGGCCGCACCGCCACCCCCGCCGAGCAGGTGCAGGCCATACCTGGCCTGGGCCTGGAGGGCGTGGTGGACGGCCAAAGCCTGCGCATCGGCCAGGCCACGTTCGTCTGCGCCCTGAGCAGCGCCGCAGTGCCCGCCGTACCCGAACCCCGTGGCCAGTGGCTGTTGCTGGGCGACCGCCAGGGGCCGCTGGCCTGGTTCGGCCTCGACGATCGCCTGCGCGAGGATGCCCCCGACCTGCTCGCCGCTTGCAAGGCCCGTGGCTGGCGTACTTTGCTGCTGTCCGGCGACAGCTCGCCGATGGTCGGCGAAGTGGCCGCGCAACTGGGCATCGACCAGGCCGTCGGCGGCCTGCGCCCGGACGACAAGCTCGCCCGCCTCAAGGCCCTGCAGGCCGAAGGCCGCAAGGTGCTGATGCTGGGCGATGGGGTCAACGACGTGCCGGTGCTGGCGGCGGCCGACATCAGCATCGCCATGGGTTCGGCCACCGACCTGGCCAAGACCTGCGCCGATGCGGTGCTGCTGTCCAACCGCCTGCAGGCGCTGGTGCAGGCCTTCGACCTGGCCCGGCGCACGCGGCGCAACATCCTCGAGAATCTGCTGTGGGCGACCCTGTATAATGGCCTGATGCTGCCGTTCGCCGCCCTGGGCTGGATCACGCCGGTCTGGGCGGCCATCGGCATGTCGGTCAGTTCGCTGATCGTGGTGCTCAACGCCCTGCGCCTGACCCGCCTGGCCAAGGGCGCGGGCATGCCCGCACACCAGACGCCGTCGCCCGCAAGGAAACCGCTATGCCCGCCCTCTACGTCATGATCCCCGCCGCCCTGCTGATCGTCGGCGTGGCCGTGTACATCTTCTTCTGGGCGGTGGACAGCGGCCAGTACGACGACCTCGACAGCCCGGCCCACAGCATCCTGTTCGACGACCAGGACCCTCGCCACCAGGCTGCCGTCAAGCCAGAGCCAGAACAAACGCCAGGGCAGCCCGACGACAAGGATCCTCAGCCTCGTGCCTGACCTGTTTCCCCTGCTCGGCTCGGCATTGGTCCTGGGCCTGCTCGGCGGCGGCCATTGCCTGGGCATGTGCGGCGGTCTGATGGGCGCCCTGACCTTGGCCATCCCGCCAGAGCAACGCGCCCGCCGCCTGCGCCTGTTGCTGGCCTACAACCTCGGACGCATCCTCAGCTATGCCTGCGCTGGCCTGCTCCTGGGCCTGGCCGGCTGGGCCCTGGCCAACAGCCCGGCGACCCAGGGGCTGCGGGTGGTGGCGGCCCTGCTGCTGATCGCCATGGGCCTGTACCTGGCCGGCTGGTGGAGTGGCCTGACCCGTATCGAGGCGCTCGGCCGCGGCGTGTGGCGGCACATCCAACCTTTGGCCACACGCCTGCTGCCGGTCTCCAGCCTGCCCCGCGCCCTGCTGCTCGGCGCCCTGTGGGGTTGGCTGCCGTGCGGCCTGGTCTACAGCACCCTGCTGTGGGCCGCCAGCCAGGGCAATGCCGGCTACAGCGCAGCCCTGATGCTGGCCTTCGGCCTCGGCACCTGGCCCGTACTCCTGGCCACCGGCCTTGCCGCCGAACGGGTCGGCGCCCTGCTGCGCCGCCGCAGCGTGCGCCTGGCCGGCGGCCTACTGGTGATCCTGTTCGGCCTGTGGACCTTGCCTGGTCCGCACCAGCATTGGCTCATGGGGCACTGATCCGGCGACAAGCTGCAAGACAAAGCAGTTTTCGGCGAGCCAGGGCTTTGCTGCCATTTGGGGTCGCTTCGCGCCCCATCGCCGGCAAGCCGGCTCCCACAGGTTCACTGCCAGCCTCAAGAATGACGCCAATCTGTGGGATTAGGCTTAATCGCTGGGGTTGGCACTGCGCAAGACTGCTTTTTCTTGCCGCTTGCCGCCCGGCGCTAGCTCCGCCCCCCTTGATACAAATCAACACAGATTCCTACAGACGCCCCTAGACTCCGGACACTGCCGCTTCTTCCGGGGATTGACCCACATGCTCGACGACCTACGTTGGGATGCCGACCTGATACGTCGCTACGACCTGGCCGGCCCCCGCTATACCTCCTACCCGACCGCCGTCCAACTGCACGGCGAAGTGGGTTCGTTCGACCTGCTCCACGCCCTGCGCGAGAGCCGCCGCGCGGTACGGCCGCTGTCGCTGTACGTGCATGTGCCGTTCTGCGCCAACATCTGCTACTACTGCGCATGCAACAAGGTCATCACCAAGGATCGCGGCCGCGCCCAGCCGTACCTCAAGCGCCTGGAGCAAGAAATCCAGCTCATTGCCTGCCACCTGGCCCCTAAACAACGTGTTGAACAGCTGCATTTCGGTGGCGGCACGCCGACGTTCCTCAGCCATGTGGAACTGCGCCAGCTGATGGCCTGCCTGCGCCAGCACTTCAACCTGCTGGACGACGACTCGGGCGACTACGGCATCGAGATCGACCCGCGCGAAGCCGACTGGTCGACCATGGGCCTGCTCCGCGAGCTGGGCTTCAACCGCGTCAGCCTCGGCGTGCAGGACCTGGATCCGGCCGTGCAGCGTGCGATCAATCGCCTGCAGAGCCTGGAACAGACCCGCACACTGATCGAGGCAGCACGGACCCTGCAGTTCCGCTCGGTCAACCTCGACCTGATCTACGGCCTGCCCCGCCAGACCCCGGAAGGCTTCGCCCGCACCGTCGAGGAAGTGATCCGCCTGCAACCAGACCGCCTCTCGGTCTTCAACTATGCCCACCTGCCCGAACGCTTCATGCCCCAACGGCGCATCGACAGCAACGAACTGCCTGCGCCAGCCGCCAAGCTGGAGATGCTCCGCGCCACCATCGAGCAACTGACCGCGGCCGGCTACCGCTACATTGGCATGGACCATTTCGCCCTGCCCGACGACGAGTTGGCCATCGCCCAGGAGGAAGGCACCCTGCAGCGCAACTTCCAGGGCTACACCACCCATGGACATTGCGACCTGATCGGCCTGGGCGTCTCGGCCATCAGCCAGATCGGCGACCTCTACTGCCAGAACAGCAGCGACCTCGCCACCTACCAGGACACCCTCTCCACCGCCCAACTGGCGACCCAGCGCGGGCTGCTGTGCGATCAGGACGACCGCCTGCGCCGCGCGGTGATCCAGCAGTTGATCTGCCATTTCGAGCTGGACTTCGAAGCGATCGAGCAGGCGTTCACCATCGATTTCCGGGGGTACTTCAAGGACCAATGGCCCCAGTTGCAGGCCATGCAGCGGGACGGCCTGATCAGCCTGGACGGCAAGGGCATCAGGGTACTGCCCGCCGGGCGCCTGCTGGTGCGCTCGGTGTGCATGGTGTTCGACGCCTACCTGGCCCTGCAGGACCGCCAGCGCTTCTCGCGGGTGATCTGACGAGCGAGTCGATCGACCGCATGGACTTATTTCCTTGCCAGGCACACTATTGGCCATCATCGGCCTTGACCCGCTGCGGACAAGGCCTCGCCAGGTCGCAACACCATAGCGCCCGCTGGCCTACAACCTTGCTGTGAGTTACCCTTACAGCTTATGTGTGCTTTCCCACAAGGATCGATTGAAATGTCCGAGCCAGTCAAACTGCGCCCACACAACCAGGCCCACTGCAAGGATTGCAGCCTGGCCCCCCTGTGCCTGCCTCTGTCGCTCAACCTGGAAGACATGGATGCACTGGATGAAATCGTCAAACGCGGCCGCCCGCTGAAGAAAGGCGAGTTCCTGTTCCGCCAAGGTGACAATTTCGGCTCGGTCTATGCCGTACGTTCCGGCGCCCTGAAAACCTTCAGCCTCAGCGACGCCGGCGAGGAGCAGATCACCGGTTTCCACCTGCCCAGCGAGCTGGTGGGCCTGTCGGGCATGGACACCGAAACCTACCCGGTGTCGGCCCAGGCCCAGGAAACCACCTCGGTATGCGAGATCCCCTTCGAGCGCCTGGACGAACTCTCGGTCCAACTGCCGCAACTGCGCCGCCAGCTGATGCGGGTGATGAGCCGGGAGATCCGCGACGACCAGCAGATGATGCTGCTGTTGTCGAAGAAGACCGCCGACGAGCGCATCGCCACCTTCCTGGTCAACCTCTCCGCGCGCTTCCGTGCCCGTGGTTATTCGGCCAACCAGTTCCGCCTGAGCATGTCGCGCAACGAGATAGGCAACTACCTGGGCCTGGCGGTGGAGACCGTGTCGCGGGTGTTCACCCGCTTCCAGCAGAACGGCCTGATCAAGGCCGAAGGCAAGGAAGTGCACATCCTCGACCCGATCCAGCTGTGCGCGCTGGCGGGCGGGGCGATGGAAGCCTGAAGCCCTTCGCGCGGCGGGGTATACTGGCGCATTCGTTTTCCAGGAAAGCAGCATGCACAGCGATACTTTCGACCTCAAGGCCTTGATCCGCCCAGTGCCGGACTTCCCCAAGCCGGGCGTGATCTTCCGCGACATCACCCCGCTGTTCCAGTCGCCACGTGGGTTGCGCTACGTCGCCGACCAGTTCATCGAGCGCTATGTGGAGGCCGAATTCAGCCATATCGGCGCCATGGATGCGCGGGGCTTCCTGATCGGCTCGATCATCGCCCATCAGTTGAACAAGCCGCTGATCCTGTTCCGCAAGCAGGGCAAGCTGCCGGCCGAGGTGTTGGCCGAGGCCTACCAGACCGAGTACGGCGAAGCCTTCCTGGAGGTGCATGCCGACAGCCTGTGCGAAGGCGATTCGGTGCTGATTTTCGATGACCTGATCGCCACTGGCGGCACCCTGCTGGCCGCTACCAACCTGGTGCGTCGCACCGGTGCCGAGGTATTCGAGGCCGCGGCGATCATCGACTTGCCGCAGCTGGAGGGTTCCCGTCGCCTGCAGGCGGTTGGTGTGCCGACCTTCTGCCTGACCGAGTTTTCGCTCAGCGAGTATTGAGTCGCCTGCTGGGGCCGCTCGGCGGCCCATTCGCGGGCAAGCCCGCTCCCACAGGGCCCTTCGCCAGCCGTATGTTCTCTGCGCGACAGCGCAACCCAAAAAGGCTGGGTTATCTCCCACAGGGCCCCTGCAAGCCATATCACTTGTGATCGACGCTCACCCTGTGGGAGCCGGCTTGCCGGTGATGGGGCGCGAAGCGGCCCCCGATCACCGTTTCACAGCGAAATCGGTCTGCGCCCGGCAAAGGCATGGGCCAGGGTCCCGCCATCCACCAGCTCCAGCTCCCCGCCCAGCGGCACGCCATGGGCGATGCGCGAGGCGGTCAGGCCTTTCTCGGCCAGCAGTTGGGCAATGTAGTGGGCAGTCGCCTCCCCTTCCACCGTGGGGTTGGTCGCGAGGATCACCTCGGTGAAGGTGCCCTGCTCCTCGATCCGTGCCATCAGCTGCGGGATACCGATCGCCTCGGGTCCCAGGCCGTCCAGTGGCGACAGATGCCCCTTGAGCACGAAGTAGCGGCCGCGATAGCCGGTCTGCTCCACCGCATATACGTCCACGGGGCCTTCCACGACGCACAGCTGGGTGTCGTCCCGGCGTGGGTCGGCGCACTGGGGGCAGAGTTCCTGTTCGGTCAGGGTGCGACACTGGCGGCAGTGGCCGACACCCTCCATGGCCTGGGTCAGGGCCTGGGCCAGGCGCAGGCCGCCGCTGCGGTCGCGTTCGAGCAACTGCAGGGCCATGCGCTGGGCAGATTTCTGGCCGACGCCGGGGAGCGTGCGCAGGGCGTCGATCAGTTGGCGGATCAGGGGGCTGAAGCTCATGGGGAAGGCCTGACAGATCAATAGGAGGCGGTTTATACCGAGCGGTGGCATCCACGTCAAATCAGCGGAAGCAGGTCCTCTCCTGAGAATAGCCATCACGGCGTATGCGATGCTGTTGCTGTTGCTGTTGCTGTTGCTGTTGATCTTGGTGCGCGATAGCTCAGTCGCCGCGAATCGCGACTTCAGGAGGCCGAGTGGAGGCGCCTGGAGGGGCCTGGCGCGCAGCGCCCTTCGGCGTAGCCGAAGTCGCGAGATGTAGACTTGCGCAGCAAGTCGGAGGCCGCGAAGCCCCGGAAGGCGCCGGAGCGAGGGGACCCCGGAGCGCAGCGTAGGGGCCGTATGATGGAGCAGGCGGTTTTTGGTTACTGAATGGGCTTTACTCAACGTACTTATTTTGCAGCACAATAAAAAAGCCGCTCCGGCAATCGGAAGCGGCTTTCGATATGCAGCCAGCTCTACCTGGCAACACAGCCTCAGAACGGCAGCTTGAAACCCGGTGGCAGTTGCATGCCAGCCGTCATGCTCCCCATCTTCTCCTGACTGTTCTGCTCGACCTTGCGCACCGCGTCGTTAACCGCAGCGGCAATCAGGTCCTCGAGCACTTCCTTGTCTTCCTGCATCAGGCTGTCATCGATGCTGATGCGCTTGACGTCGTGGCGACCGGTCATCACCACGCTGACCAGGCCAGCACCGGATTGGCCAGTCACTTCGGCATTGGCCAGCTCTTCCTGCATCTTGGCCATCTTTTCCTGCATCTGCTGAGCCTGCTTCATCAGGCCGGCCATGCCACCTTTCATCATGGGGTACACCTCGATTGGGTCATGTGATACGGCCCAGCACAAGGCCGGCCGCACGGTTATCCGTTCATTGGCCCTGGCTGGCCAGGGCGTCTACAGGCTCAATAGTATCCTGTCGCACCGTCGCACCGAACTGCCGGATCATCTGCTGGATGAGTGGGTCCTGCTCGATCGACGCCTCCGCATCACGCTGGCGCTCGGCACGCTTGCGGGCGGCAGCCTGGGCCGGGGTCTCCTGCTCGGGGCGGATCAGCTCGATCTTCAGCCGCAGGGTACGCCCCAGGTGCTGGTTGAGCGCCTCGTTCAGGCGACGCTGCTGGGTCGCATTGAACAGCGCCCCCTGGCCAGGGTCCAGGTGCAGCAGCCAGTCGTCACCCTCAGCAGCGATCAACGTACAGTTCGCCGCGATGTTGCCCGTCATCCCGGAGACAGGCAACTGTGGGAATAATTCCAGCCATTGCAGGGCAAGGCCCGTGGCCGGCTGGGCCGCCGGCAGCGGCTCCACTACCGGGGCCGGCTCGGCTTCGTGGACATGCTCGGCCAACTCGTCCAGGTAGCTGAAACCCGCCGGATCGCTGTCCGGGGTGTAGTAGTCCTCGTCCAACGGTGGCTCGTCGTCGCGGTCCATGCCGGCCGAGCCATAGGCAGACGGGTCGAATGGCGGCTCGTCGTAGGCCGGCTGGCTGGCTCGCGGCTCGGGTGCCGGGGCCGCTGGCACAGGGTCGACGGTCACAGGGGCCGGGCTGGGGTCTTCCCACGGCAGGTCGACGACCTCTTCCTCGACCGTGTCCCGCTCCGGCTCCGGCGCAGCGGCTTCAGCTTGGGGCTCACGCTCGGGCGTGGGCTCCGGCAGGGGTTCGGTCACAGGCTCGGGCACCACGGCCTGCTCCACCACGGGCGCAGCGGGCACGACCGGCGCGGCTTCTGCCGGTGCAACGGCGTGCACAGGGGGATTGGCGACAGCTGGCTCGGCGGCAGGCGCCGCAGCTGCCACCGGGCTTGCAGGATCAGCTGTGGCCTGGCTGATCCCCACCGGCTTTAGTACCGGCCTCGGGGCATCGTCGCTGTCGGCCGGCCGGAAGGCCAGCATCCGCAGCAGGACCATTTCGAAACCGCCGCGCGGGTCCGGTGCCAGTGGCAGGTCACGACGGCCAATCAGGCCCATCTGGTAATAGAACTGCACATCCTCGGCCGGCAGGGCCGAAGCCAGCGCCAGGACCCGCTCGCGGTCACCCTGGCCGTTGTCGACCGCCTCCGGTAGCGCCTGGGCGATGGCCACCCGGTGCAGCACGTTGAGCATCTCGGCCAGCACGCCGTTCCAGTCCGGCCCCTGTTCGGCGAGGTTGCGCACCGCCTCCAGCAGTGCCCGGGCATCGCCTTCCAGCAGCGCCTGGAGCACGCCATACACCTGGCCGTGGTCGAGGCTGCCGAGCATCGCCCGGACATCGGCGGCCAGCACCTTGCCCTCGCCGAAGGCGATGGCCTGGTCGGTCAGGCTCATGGCATCGCGCATCGAACCGTCGGCGGCGCGGCCGAGCAGCCACAGGGCATCTTCCTCGAACGGCACGTTCTCGGCGCCGAGCACATGGCTCAGGTGCTCGACCACCCGCTCCGGGCTCATGTTCTTCAGGGAGAACTGCAGGCAGCGCGAGAGAATGGTCGCCGGCAGCTTCTGCGGGTCGGTGGTGGCGAGGATGAACTTGACGTAGGGTGGCGGCTCTTCCAGCGTCTTGAGCAAGGCGTTGAACGAGTGGGTCGAGAGCATGTGCACTTCGTCGATCAGGTAGACCTTGAAGCGCCCACGGCTCGGCGCGTACTGCACGTTGTCGAGCAACTCGCGGGTATCCTCGACCTTGGTACGGCTCGCGGCATCGATCTCGATCAGGTCGACGAAACGGCCTTCGTCGATCTCCCGACACACCGAACAGGTGCCGCAGGGCGTCGAGGTGATACCGGTTTCGCAGTTCAGGCACTTGGCGATGATTCGCGCGATGGTGGTCTTGCCCACCCCACGGGTACCGGTGAACAGGTAGGCATGATGCAGGCGCTGGTTGTCCAGGGCGTTGATCAAAGCCTTGAGCACATGGGTCTGGCCGACCATTTCGCGGAACGAGCGCGGACGCCATTTACGTGCAAGAACCTGATAACTCATCAAAAACCATCGCAACCTGAACGAGCGGAAGATCGCTAATGCTAGCGGAGCGGGGGCAAAATTGCACCCTGCCGAACTCGTCTAAGCTAACGATCAGGCGCACGCCTGGGCAACGATCAAGGAGGATTGACGTGCGGCGAGTCCTGGCCATCTTGATGCTGTGGGCGAGCCACGGCCTGGCGGAGCAACCGACGCTGCGCTTTTCCGTGGCCGAAAGCTGGAGCATGCCGCTGATCCGCATCGAGCACGAGCAGCCGGTGGACGGTATCCTCTTCGACCTCATGCAGGCCCTGGCCCGCGAGGCGGGCGTGCGCCCGGAATACCACCTGCTGGCCCGCCTGCGCCTGCAGCAGGCCGTCGACGAGGGCGACATCGATGTGCGCTGCTACGTCGCCAGCCACTGGCTCAACGATCACGCCGGCAATTTCCTGTGGAGCGTACCGTTGATCCGCCAGCGCGACCTGCTGGTCGGCAGGGCCGATGACCGTAGCCCTGTCCTGCCTGAACAGCTCCCGCCCCAGGCCATCGGCACCGTGCTGGGCTACACCTACCCCACCCTCGCCCCACTCTTCAAGCAGGGCCGCCTGCGTCGCGAGGACAGCCGCAACCAGTTGCTCGCCCTGCAGAAGCTGCAGGCTGGCCGCTATCGCCATGCGGTGAGCAACCAGTTGTCGCTGCAATGGTTCAACCACGCCTTGCCAGCGCAGGAACGCCTGCAGCCCCTGGCAGTGTTGGAGGAACAGGAACTGGGGTGCATGGTACGCAACGACCCGGCGCTACCGACGCAGCGCGTGCTCAGGGCGCTGGTGCGGATGAAGCAGTCCGGGGAGATCGAGGCCATCGTCCAGCGCTACGGCACCTTGGCCCATCAACCCGAGAACGATCAACTGGCCGTGCCCAGCCAGATCTCCGGTCGATGACGGTGCTAGCAAGACTGCGACCGTGAAAATCCGAACCTTTTCATAAACGAGTGCGCGTTGCTGGCTGCATCCCCCGTCAATAACCATGCGATTCGCGGAACGACTTGCCCTTGTGGTAGGCGATCCACTCCTCCACATCGTAGGGCAGGTAGAGCTGTCGGCGGGCGCGGGACAGGGCGATGTACACGGCGCAAATCCGCGCATCGAACTCATAGGCATCCTTGAAGGTGCCAAGCGACATCAACCCCGGGGTCAGCAACACCTGGTCGAACTCCAGCCCCCCCGCGTCCTGCGCCATCATCAGCATCAGGTTGTCGGGATGATCGCTGACCCGGCTCTCCAGCCGGGTCAGGTCGCCGACCCGGAACCCTTCCCTCAGCCTGTTCTCCACCCACAGGAACGATTCGTCATGCTGGTTGGCATGGCGTACCTGCTGCCAGTCGGTCATATGGGCAAAGTACGGGTGCGCCGTCTGCGCGTCTTGCTCGTAGTAGTTGTGGGCATACAGGGCCGCCCTGGACAGCTGGGTGGCCGAGCGCATGAAATGCTGCATGTCCTGGGCATCGGGAAAACCGATCCCACGGTCGCGCTCGGTCATTTCCATGGCCCACTTCATCGTGTCCCAACGTGAAGCGGTCAATACCACGCAACCGGCCGGCGGCACGAACCCCTCGGGATAGCGCTTGACGCTCACGTCCACGGGGCTGGCGCCGGCGAAGGCGAGCTTGGACTTGTACGAGTGGACGTTGATCAATGGATTGATCAAGCGCTCGACCTTGGCGCCGGAGCGCACCGACAACGCGACATCACGCTGGCGCACCTCGCGCCGCTGCTGGAAGCCAGGCCCCTTGGCCCGCTGGTATTCATCGCCCAGGGTGATCAGCGCCTGCCTGCCTCGCTCGATGATCTGCAGCAACGACTCCGGCACATCCTGGCTCTCGTCGATGATGACGTGGCTGTAGTACGCCGGCACGCTGAAGCCCGCCAAGCTGGCCCGCTTGATGGCCAGCAGCGCCGGGAAGCCGGTCTGCGAATCCCAGGCGGGCTCTATCTGCAGGTACGACCAAAGGCGGCTCGAGTACTCCAGCAGGACCTGGCTGTCCTGGCGAGACAAGGGCATCTCGAAGAATGGCAGGTGTCGCGAGGTCAGGCTGTGGCTACGGGACTCGCAGTAGTTCTTCAGCAACTCCAGGCAGATATCCAGTGTTTGCCGTGCACCGTACTGGCGAAAACCGACGATCCCCAGTTGCTCGGCCAGCGCGCGCTTGTCCGTATGCCTGGCAGTCGCATTAAGCGGCCTGGGTCGGGGCCCCGACAACAGCATGTGGGCGAAGGCCTCGAACGTCTTGCCCAGCGCCTTGTGGGCCTGGGGGCCGATGCGCTTGCGCAAGGCATCGAGTTTTCCAGGGGTACGGGCAAGCGCCAGCACCCTGCCCGACGGTAGGCAGTCCATCAGGGCCCCCAGCAGGTAGCTCTTGCCGATGCCTGCATAGCCTTGGATATGCAGGTCCTCTCCTGGGTCGGCGCGTACGATCCTGAGCAGCTTGTCCTGCTCCCGGGTCAGCCAGCGCTCCTTGTCGTAACCGGTGAAAACCTGCTGGGAAAACGGATTGGCGGCCTGGTACTTGTGGCCGCTGAAGGTGAAATCCCAAGTGCCGTCTTCATGCAGGTAATCGCGGGCGGCCACCTCGTCGGCCTTCATCAGGCGCAGGTTCGCCTTCTTCAGCAGCCTCAGGCCATGATGCAGGCTTTGCGCATCGAACAAGCGCCGGGCCTCCGTAAGCAGCCCGACGCCGGGCGCGTGACGGCTGTCGGCCGCCCAGGCCAGAAGTTTCGCCAGCAGCTTCTCCGCCGCGGCCGGTCGCAGGTCCTGCCCTGCCCCCTTGGCCAGGTGCTGAATGACCAGCACCGCCGCCAGTTCCGCCTCGCTCAAGGCTTCGAGCGCCGCATCGCCCTGGGCGTCGAGCAGCCCCTGGCACACCTCGGCGGTGACGGGAAGAAACACAGGGTGGGAAAAGTCGTGGTGTTCAGGTTGCATACGCGCTCACGGCAAGATGGCGAAGATCGTTCAGGACTTGGAGGTTTCAGGATCGCCCGCGACCTCGAGCGCATACTCGTAAGCCCCCAGGCTGCCCGACATCCCTCCCGGATACACCCTGCCCCGCCCGTCGACAGGCACCTGCCGAGCATCGGCCTCGAGCAGGCCATCGAGTTCGTGGAGGGCCATTTCCAGGAGTTTGCGCAAGTCCCTCGCATTACTGGCCGAGACCCGCAGCTGGAAGTCCAGGCCATCGAGCAGAGCCCCTTCCGGCTTATCGGACGGCGCGTCGCTGGCCAGGCTGGCCTGGCTCAGGATCCGCTCATGCTCCTCTTCCATCTGGTCCAGCACCTTCGTCAGTTCCAGGACCTTCTCGGGATGGGCCGCCATCTCGTTCTTGATCTCCAGGCGGCGCAGCTGCCATTCGCGGATCCTCTGGCGGGTCTGCTCGTCAACTTGATCCATGGTCGCTACCTCACGGCCGAAATGCACTGACAGGAATGCCGTGCATGATAAAGCGCCTGGGGCAAAGGTGCAGGGAAAAGAACGAAGGCGTGCATGAGCACCGCCAGGGGGCTGGCGACACGACGAGGACAGGAGGGTGAAACGAGGTGGCGGACGCCAGAAATGGAGGCGGCCCCACCAGCCACACCCCGGCACACGATGTCACCGCTGCGGCTGCTCCCTTCCAGGCCTGACCGGGTGGCATGCAAGCATGCTCGGTAATCAATGCGGGCCTTATGGGGCAAGGGTTTGAAGCTGATGAGGTAGCAAGATATCCAGCCGTGGGGACACTCAGCACGGACGTTCAAAACTTGGGGTGTGACCAGAATTGTTCCACTCAATTGGTCCACTTTACTGGTCCACTCTGGTGTTTCTCATGACCTACATCGTCCGCCGCCAGTCCGTTTACTACCTCAACCTTCGACTGCCAAAACACCTGTTTCCCAACCGGCACACTCTGCGTATTTCCCTGCGAGTGCGAGAGCGGCAGGCGGCCTTGTACCTTGCCACCTCACTGGCTCAGCGAGTGAGCAGCCACTTGAGCGAACACCCCCTAACACCTCCGGAAACGCTGCGTGTGCTTTGCGTGCAATGGTGCAAATCATCACCTATGCCAATCCCTCGCGCTGCACCACAGCAAGCTATGGCGCCCACAGCGAAGCCAATAAGTGGCGGTCCTACCCTGGCAACCCTTTCCAAGCTTTATATAGAGGAAGGCAAACGCGGTGGCACATGGCGGCAAGGCAGTATCGACGATGTGGAACGTGCCTTATCTGAACTGTTCGAGCTGATGGGCGACATGCCGGCGGTAGACTTCGATGCTGAGCAAGCTCGCCTCCTTAAAAAACGTCTCAGCCGCTGCCCCCAGTACTTCGGTTTACGGCCAGAGTTTAAGGGCAAGACGCTGAAGCAGGTGGTTGAGTCAGGCTGCACCTACAAGACCATCACCGCCGTCACGGTGAACAACCGGCTACGCAAGCTCACCGCGTTCTTGAACTGGTGCAAGGCCAACGGGTATATGACAGACAACCCGCTGGCGGGCATGAAAGTCATGACGGGATCAGCGAAGGAAGCTCGGTTGTCCTTTGAGCGACACGACCTAGCTGCACTACTAAACCTTGAGGGACTGCGAAAAGAGTCACGGAAGCATCCATGGCGCTACTGGCTGCCACTCCTTGGACGGTTCACTGGTGCACGGCTTGAAGAACTGTGCCAATTGCGTATACACGACTTTATTGAGCAACAGGGCATGCCATGTATTCGCATCGATGACAGCCATGAAGATCAGAACCTCAAGAATGCCAGCAGCCGTCGTGTTCTCCCCCTGCATCCTTCACTGATTGAGCAGGGTTTGTTGCAGTACACCGAGTCAGTCAAGACCAGTGGGGCTGATCGACTATTCCCCGAGCTTGAAGCGGTACGAGGGAAGCGCGGTCACGCGGCCTCAAAATGGTTTGGACGCTACAAAGCGAAGCAAGGCATCACCGACCCACGCAAAACCTTCCACAGCTTCCGCCACACCTTCATCGATGACCTGCGTGATGCTGGCGTACAGGACTCACTGATCAAGCGGATGGTGGGTCATGAAGATAGCTCCGTGACCTTTGGCATCTACGGCAGCAGGACGCCAATCAAGGCGATGGTCGATGCCATGAAGCACATCAAATAACCTCGAATAACCCAGTCAAAACCTTAGTTAAACCCTGTCGCCTACAGTGACGTTTACCTGCCATCTTTCATGGCAACCCAGTATTTTCGGGGTTAAAGGAGCGTTTGAACTAAGCAAAACGCGTTCTCCGCACAGCAAAACGGTTTTTACAGACGCGGCAGTCAAAAAAGTCAATACCTGAAGATTGCTTTTTTCCGAGGATCGTGTATTATTAGTCCCCTGCCTCAGCGGGCAGACATACAGACTAGAAGCCTCCACCGCGACCACCGAATTGGTGCATTGCATGGGGGCTTCGTCGTGTCTGGGACTCACAAAACTAAACCGGCACAACCCGAGAGGAATGCCTATGCACTGAACTGACACAAGGAGAAAATAAGATGACTGCACTCGTCCGCAACAAAGTATACCCCACCACTACACCTGCTACCGACATTCGTCCCGCACTGTCCAAGCTCAGCACAACCACAGTTGACAGTTTCGTCATCGACAAGACCACTGGTGAGATATTGGCCTGGTACACCACTCACGACCTTGCCCCAACTACGTACGATTACGAACAGCCTCAGATTGGCAAGACCCGAGCAGCTCACCCGAGCTATGAGCTTGATCCTGCTCCAAGGCCAAGCATCATCGAGACACAAATGGAGCGCCTGCCGGATGGCGTTGTCGACCTTGATGCACAACGTAGTAAACGTGGACCTAAGCCCAAGGTAACGCCCAATCCGCACGCAAGCCATTTCAAGGCGGCCCATGCTGAACGCCATAGCTGGATTGACGATTACGTTCATGGCGCCTGCATGACAGTAGGCAAGGACAGCAATGGGAAAATGAACGTAAGCCCCTCCCATGTACTGCGGGCTTGTATGCTTGATGAGATCAGCACCGAGATCGTAAAGAGCGTGATTCGCCTTGAGGATTTACGCACGATGAGCGACCAACAAGCACGGAGAGTCTGCCAGTGTGCCCGTTTCGCCATCGGCGGGATGGAACTCTACCTTGAACGAAACCCTGCTGTACGTCAGCAGCTCCAGTTTGAAGTGGACTTTGCCGACTCGTACCACCAAGACAACACCGGGCAACTGCAAGGACTGGCGTGATTCAATTACGCTCGGATAAGAGAGAGAAGCGAACGACCTGTAAGAGAGGTCACACTGGGCAGGTGAATTACGCTCGGATATAGAAGTGAAGCATTCGCACCATGAAGGCAACTCTCAGACCGACAGGTCTAGGCTTGATACACCTCGACCGTAGGCCAATGCCACTACCTTTCAACTTCCAAGGGTTACTGGGGAATAATGATTGATGAATATCAATTCCCCAGAAAACGAAAGTAATCATCCTGTGTCGGTGCGACACGGCGCTACCCCTTTAACTCCGTTCGGTTCTTTGCACCGTACAAATAAGAGCAGTAAGCTCGTCAGCATTGATTTCTATTGGTTTTATTTCTATTGGTTTTTGTTTATCTATGTATCAATCTATACTGTCGCACAGCATGAGCCACTAGCAGCTTTGATCCTGATGTGCTTGTTATGCGAAGCATGGAGGGCACTCCGTGTAAGCGCCGCTTACAGGTTGATTCCACTGAAATGGAAAGGGGATGAATGATATACAATATCATCCCCAAAACCTGAAGGCTGACCGCCTTGGAGTGTAACCAGCTAAGCGAAGCTTGCACGGGATAAAATCGTTAGCTCTCGCTAACCACCTTGCACCAACAATCAAGATCAAAGGCAAGAATTGGATTGGTGTTGATTTCGATTGGTGCACCGTTCGACCGAACGGTCAGCAATGGTGATCCATTACAGCAAGATCGGTTCAAAGCTTGCCGCTTTCGGTGCAGACGACCAGCGGAGCTGATAAAGGTATCTGTTTGCTAGCTCCGCCGAAGGTATGCAACCTCTACCGTAGGTAGAAGTAGAGGAACACTACCACCAACAAAACGAAAATCACCCTTCCTTGAAGCACATCAGCATTCAGCTTGTCTGTCTTCATCTGCTGGTGTGTAGCAGCATCACTCAAGCCCTGAGACTTGTAGTGCATGATCTGGTCGATTTCCCTATCGATCTTCTTGTTCTGACCATCGTTGCTTCGCATTGTGATGCCCCACACGATCAACCAAAGCCCTCCTGTCAGAACGGTCAGGATCAGGTGCAGGATGTGGTTTGTCTTCTTCTTACGGGTGGTCAGCACGAACAGTTTTTCGTTCATTTCGTTGGTCTCTCAGAGCTAGGCGTTCGCTTCCCCGGCGTAAGGGGGCCTGAGACCATTGTATCACCTAGTGTGTCATCATTTGGAGTGGCACCATTTGGTGTGTTCACGATCAGGGTGCATCCAACCATCATGCAGGGATGCAGACAAACCAACACCTACGAAAGGCCTTTGGCCAAAGAATCCGCGACCTACGTAGCAGCCAAGGCTTCAGCCAAGAAGCATTCGCTGACAAATGCGGCTTTGTCCGCACGTATATGTCTCGCATTGAGACGGGCACAGCCAATCCCAGCCTTGAGGCTGCCAAGGTGCTTGCTGACGGGCTGAGCATGTCCCTGTCTGAGCTGCTTGAAGGTCTGTAGTCACGTAGATCACCGCTACACTCATGCACGACCCTTCACAGGACTACGTACATGGATGACCGCACTCCAATCACTGCTGACACACTTGAGCTGCTGCACCTCAACCAATCGCCATCCGTGCAGCTTTGGAAGAGGCGAGCCTCTGGATCAGTCAACGCGGATCAACAGACGTGCATGACAACGTTCTGAGCATCCTCCACACCTTCGACACCAACGCCGAAGCCATCGCATCAGGTATCGACTCGCTCCGATCCTGAGCTTTGGAACACCGCAAATTGAACTGCACGAGGCATCCACAACCATGTCCGGAAAACCGCAACATTCATTGATAAGCGGAATTTCCGCAGAATTTGGCTACTACCCAATACGCTGGAATCTGGAGACTGAAAATTTTTCCATCCTGACCCTACCAGATCACGAGGAAACCGTATCCTTAACCACCGAAGATGCGAACGTCATCGACGGTTGGCTCTACCCGCCATCACAGAAGCGACTGGACTTCGTGAGCGGAATTGTCCGATCAATGCCCTATAGCAGTCGCGTCTTCGGGCTGCCCAAAACTCATGCCTTAACCCTTTATAGAAGCAAGAACCAAGACGATCTCGACTTTGTAGTCTGGTGCCTATCCTTGTTCACTGGGATGCGCCTGACGACTACGGAGGCGGGCTTTCTTGATGCGACTCCCGTTAAGCCACACAAGCTCGTTGACTTCGTCCTTCACCGCCGCACCCTAATCGAAGCCGTGCATTTGGCACTCGACTTCCTAGAGCAGGAACGCGATGCTCCTCGTACACCCAAGAGAATCGCCGCAGTCATTCATGCCTTGTTCTTGGCTCAGTACCCACAGAGCCTTCCTTTTGAGCGGTTTCAGTACCTCTACATGGCATTAGATGGCTGTTTCAAGCTTCTCGAAGTCAAGGAGAAGACCAACCTACGCGTGCCTCATGCACGACGAATCCAATGGATGTGTGAAAAATTCGACATCCCCCTACCCGAATGGGCAGAAAGCAAAGCAGGAGCTTCACCCCTATCAACCGCTCGTAACGATGCCATCCACGAAGCCATATTCTTCGATGAACCTTTAGGGTTCTCGATTTACGGTGGTAACAAGCCTGATGGAAATCCTACCAATGTCACCCTGCAAATGAAGGCACTGGTATGTCGACTTCTAGTCGCCATCCTCGGAAGGGCTGATACCACATATGTCAAATCCCCAGTCAACACCCGAATGCTACATAGCCTTGAGTTGTGAGATCGCGTCACGGGCAACGATGGGAGGAAGATGCTGAGAGAGCAAACTCATTTGGGTATACGTCAACGAGTACAGCTAAATTGTAGCCATAGGATGTAGCGAAAATCCCATACGAAAGCCTACCGAGCACAGATATGATCGGTACATTCAAAACGGCACAAGGCATCAGTCACCATGTTCATCCGTGCCTACCTCCGAGGTTCAACCAATTCCTAAGACGCCAACCGTGCTAAATGCTCTTTGGCTCAGTACGCGGCTGACAGTGACCATAAGCTTGCAGCCTTCAGCACGAGCAATGAGCAATGAGCAATGAGCAATGAGCAATGAGCAATGAGCAATGAGCAATGAGCAAAGCTGATGGGCAATCACTGGTGTGCCACAAGCTGATTCCAGAGGCTATCAGGGAAACATAGGAAGCATCGACCATCCGCAACTGTTTTATACCTTCCTATGTACCCTGTACCTTGGCAGCGCCCGCATGAAGGATCTGCCCGTGACTGTAGAAAGCTCTTCAAGTTGACCTGACGATAGGCAACACCTGATACCGGCTTGTCATTCCTCGACCAACTGTCCAGTAGCTCGTCGAACTGATCTGGATCGTGTGGATCTATCCTCATTGCTTCACAGAAGTCTTCCCAATCACTCACTTCGAATCTCCTTGACGTGACCCTCTTTGCAGGGACTACTGAGGATTATGGTGTTCCCACAATCACCTCTACCCATATCCTAACTGGCAGAACCAATCATGACCAGCAGATGAGCAACCCAAAAGCGGTACACGGACCAAGGCCGAAGCAATCGCTTCATGTAAGGCACCTCGAAACCACTGCAAAGCTCTATCGTTCGCTCGATTCAGGAATGAAATTCAAACAAATTCACTATCAAAGGAGTCTACCTATCCGGTAGCTCGATAGCGGTCGGAAAAAAGCTATCAATAGCCTATTGCTGAAAGATATATAATTCATTTATCATTTGACTATCATAGAAAATGACAAATGATAGCCAACGATGAATACTCACCTGTACCTCCGTGCATCGACCAAAGACCAAGACGCCAATCGTGCAAAGGTTGCCCTTGAATCGTTCGCAATCGAGAAGGATTTGAGAATCGTTGGCGTGTATGCCGAGAACATCAGTGGCACCAAGCTCAATCGCCCTGAACTGCTCTCCCTGCTCGATACTGCTGAGCCCGGAGATGTGCTACTGGTCGAGTCCGTAGACCGCCTCAGTCGCCTTTCACAGCCTGACTGGGATACTCTCAAAGGCACTATCAAGACCAAGGGGTTGCGCCTGGTAGTAGCTGATTTGCCCACCAGTCATATGCTGGTTGAAGCGAGGGGAATTACCGGACAAATCATGGACGTGATCAACAACATGCTGATCGACCTGATGGCTACGATGGCACGACTGGATCAAGAGAAGCGCGTGGAACGCATCAAGCAGGGCCTGGAGAACAAGAAAGCTGCCAATCCAGAATGGAAGCCATCGGGTAAAGGGCGGAACGCTGCCAAGTGGACCAAGGTACAAACACTGATGCGGGAACATCCAACCATGTCTGCTGAAATGATCGCCAAATTGGCAGATTGTGGTGTCGCCACAGTGTACAGGATTAAGAAAGAATCGAAGGTGGCGTGAGGAGAGCGCTCTGCGCCTGTTGTGCTGATCAACAGACGCAGCGATAAAGGCAAAAGGTTATTTTCAAATTACGGCGCCTGTCATTTACCCCCTCGCACTTGGCTAGGCACCTAGGAAAAACCACCAGAATTATTTCCAGTCAGCAAATCACCCACCATTTGAAGCGCACTCTTTTTCTAGCGACGGGGCGGACCTCGCTCAACGGGGCTTCACAGTATAAAGTTTCGACTTTCTAACCGCCCCCGGAAACTTTAAAACCTCTTTAAGATAGTGTCGCATGGCGTGACAAATTTCATCTGGAGCCCTAGGATCAAACAATATGGAGTCAATCAGATCAATACCATCGAAATCAACTGCAATTCCTTTCAGCACACCGCCTTCTTTTCTCTCTGCATTCGAATTAAATAAGATTGCCCGCACTTCACTTTCGTGCTCAAAAGCCGACCTTTTAATGCACAGTAAATCAGCACCAAGAGACGGACTACTGAAATCACTGTCAGTCATGAGAGACTCTAGCTGTACAGTTTCTTTTTTATAATCCGCTTGACCTAGGTACCTGACCTTTTCCAAGCGCCTTTTGAAACCTTTATTGTTCGCAGTGTAGGCTTGCATAGCTTGAGTTAGCTTACCTACTCTAGTGCGAAGACGAACACCAAGAAAATTAGGGGAGTAGATTCTCCACATTGCATCCGACATACTGGCTGTAGTCCAGCACTGAGCAAAAATCGCATGGTCGTAACTATGTTTTACATGCGTTTCATAAGGGTCCTCCCACTGAGACGGATGTGAGAAAAAAAGTGTCCCTTTTAAAACCTGCACAGCGTGGTCAAACCTCATAATACGATACAAGTATTTATTCTCTGAAATCTTTACCATGCCATACCTCGCACTTCACACCCCCAAATATTAGCACCCATATAATTCCAGCAAGACAATTCGAAGCTGCACCACCCACCACTCGCAGACTATCGGAGACAACATAAAAATCAATTAATCAAATTATTCCACTGCTGCCTAAAGCTCTCAAAAACATTATCACGATCATCATTATACGTTCTCACCAGCGCTTCGATATCCTTATCCTCCAAGACAAGCATATAACCCCGCCTATCCTTGGCAGTATCCTTGCACCTCTCCAACAAAAGTTCCCTATCTTCGATAGACCGGCATACCAGAATACCAACTTGCCCTCTACTCGGCCCAAATCTAGAAGAAAGTTGATCGATCTCAGGATTACCAATTTCCTTCCCGTAGTTCTTACACTCAATGAATATCAATGGAGCACAATAATGAAGAGACAGCCATGCAAAAAAACCACTCTTTGCTTCATTGCTATATGTGATGTCAACTCGTTTCCGCCCCTGGTGCAAAATAGCCTGTTTCTTAGGGTTACAAAGGGAAGGGTAGAAAATAACCGAGAAGATTTTTTCGATTATTTTTTCGTAAGCATCCGCATCATTTCTTCCCGGAGCCAAAGCTTTCATTTCAAGCAACAGAGCGTCAAGATCAGGAAGCTCTACTCCCTCCACCTCTGAAAGCTGTTCATGAGACAAAGGTGAAGATACGTTACTTTCTTTGTACTCCCTATACTCATCTAGAACCCTAGGACGCAACTGAGTCTCTCGTACAGCTGCCAATTTATCACGCCCATACTTTTCCATCAGCGCCTTTTTAGTAACTCGCTCCCTACCATCACTCAAAACTTCTACAAGACTTGACCTTGCACTTAAGTGCTCCTGCTGCATTTGAGGTAACAAAAAATTTCGGTAATACTCATCAAACCGATAACTAAGACGCTGACGAACTAGAAGCTTAGGAACCAAAATCACCTTTCCGTAAGGTGTAATTGGCAAAGGAACGAGAGCTGTTTCCCATTTCCCCACCTCCGCATTCCATATAGGGCCAGAATCAACATCAGGAGTTAAAGGAACACCGTAAAAATAACACATATCTTGCGTATACTTAATAAGTGGTCCACGCAAAATATTGCACACTGCATCAGATATCATGTCAGTTCCTATACCCGGAATGAGCAATGCAGTGTCTTCAAGGTCTCTCAGTAGACCGGTTCTTACAGCATCGCTTTGACTGAGAGCTCCCCAGACGCTCTTAGCCGACCCACTACCAAATCCATGCCCTCGAGATTCATGTGCCGAGTAGCCCAAATGGAATTCATTCCGTTCACTCAGTGATGAAAGCAGTCTTTGTGCTTTATCATTACTTCCAGAGCGAATTAAAGTCAGTACTTCTTCAAAGAAAGTCTGGAGGAGTGATGATAATTCATTACCCCATAGACTACTTAAAGACTTTATTGCAGTTGGTTCCAAGAAAACAGGAACGTCAGTATCCAAACGAATATCGACAAAATCTAAGTAGGGCTGCGTCAACCCAAGTTTGAAGTGCTCAGAAAATCTCATCATTCCCTCGATAACTGTTAAACCAAGACCTAACAATACCGGGACGAAGGTCATTTTGCCATCACCCCAAGCGACTTACTTGGTGAGATGCATAAAATAGACGGCGAGATCGAGCCCCGCATGCGTCAGCGTCGCACTGAAATGCTGGTCAGGAGCGGAGAGACAATTGGATAAAGCGTGAGCACGAGATAACATGCCGCTTATGGTGCACCACTTAGGTGTACCTAAACGCTGTCACACTTCGAGATTTTGAGCGAGAAAAGCCCTTTAGAATTAAGGACTTGCAGAATGGAGGCGGCCCCACCAGCCACACCCCGGCACACGATGTCACCGCTGCGGCTGCTCCCTTCCAGGCCTGACCGGGTTCACGGCTGATCGTTGCGGGGGGACCGATGGGGCCACCACGACGCGGCTCGTCAAGCGACGAGCCGCGCCATTGTACCGGTCTGGGGCGAAGTTACAAGCGCTGGCTCAAGAAAAAACCATCATTTCTCAATAACTTGCCCCACCGCCCAGTCACACGGCGATGCCGTGCCCGTCGAGAAACGCGACGAATGCGTCCTCGTCCAGCACCTTGACCCCCAGTTCGTTGGCCTTGGCCAGCTTGGAACCGGCACCGGGGCCGGCGACCACGCAGTGGGTCTTGCCCGACACGGAACCGGCGACCTTGGCCCCCAGGCTCTCCAGCTTGTCCTTGGCGATGTCGCGGCTCATGCGCTCCAGGGTGCCGGTCAGCACCCAGGTCTGCCCGGCCAGGGGCAGCCCTTCGGCGGCCTTCTTCTCGCTGGCCCAGTGCATGCCGAAGGCCTGCAGTTGCGCCTCGATGTCGCGGGCCAGCCGTTGGTTGGCCTCGGCCTTGAAGAACTCGCGCACGGCGTCGGCCTGCTTGGTGTTCAACGCCTGGCGCAGGTCGATGCCGTCGGCCGCGATGATCTTGTCCAGCGTGCCGAGCTTGTCCACCAGCTTCTCGGCACCGGTCGGGCCGACCGAGGGGATGTCGAGCTTGGCGATCATTCCGGCCAGGGTGGTGCTGGCAGCGAACTCGGCGGCCAGGTCGCCTTCGTCCTGCAGGTGCAGGCCGCTGGCGAGCAGTTGCTCGATGACCTCGCGGTTGTGGGCGTCTTCGAAGAAGTTGCGGATCTCGTAGGCGACCTCCAGGCCGATGTCCGGCAGGTAGGTCAGCACCTGCGGCAGGGCCTGCCGCACCCGTGCCAGGCTGCCCAGGGAGCGAGCCAGCACCTTGGCGGTTTCCTCGCCCACGTCGGGGATGCCCAAGGCATAGATGAAGCGTGCGAGGCTCGGGCGCTTGCTCGCCTCGATGGCCGCCAGCAACTTGTTGCTGGACACCTCGGCGAAGCCTTCCAGGGCGACCACCTGCTCGAAGGTCAGGCGGTACAGGTCGGCCGGCGAGCGGACCAGACCTTCGTCCACCAGTTGCTCGACGCTCTTCTCACCCAGGCCGTCGATGTCCATGGCGCGGCGCGACACATAGTGGATGATCGCCTGCTTGAGCTGGGCGGCACAGGCCAGGCGGCCGACGCAACGATACACCGCGCCTTCGCTGGTGGTTTCCCGGCCCTTGCTGCGCTTGACCAGCTGGGTGCGCTCGACCTGCGAACCGCACACCGGGCACTGGCTGGGCACCTGCACCGGGCGGGCATCCTCGGGGCGGCGTTCGGGCACCACCTGCATGACCTGGGGAATCACGTCACCGGCACGACGGATGATCACGGTGTCGCCGATCATCAAGCCCAGGCGGGCGATCTCGTCCATGTTGTGCAGGGTGGCGTTGGAGACGGTGACACCGGCCACCTTGACCGGCTTCAGGCGCGCCACAGGCGTGACTGCGCCCGTGCGACCGACCTGGAATTCGACGTCGAGCACCTCGGTGAGCTCTTCCATGGCCGGGAACTTGTGGGCGATGGCCCAGCGCGGCTCACGGGCACGGAAACCCAGCTCGCGCTGGGCGGCCAGGCTGTTGACCTTGAACACCACGCCGTCGATCTCGTAGGGCAGCTCGTTGCGCCGGGCGCCGATGTCGCGGTAGTAGGCCAGGCACTGCTCGACGCCGGCGGCATGCTTGAGTTCGCGGCTGATGGGCAGCCCCCAGGCCTTGAGCTGCTCGAGGATGCCGATATGGCTGTCGGCGATGTCCTCGGACACCTGGCCCAGTCCATAGCAGCAGAACTCCAGCGGGCGGCTGGCGGTGATCCTCGGGTCCAACTGGCGCAGGCTGCCGGCGGCGGCGTTGCGCGGGTTGGCGAAGGTCTTGCCGCCGCTCTCGGCCTGGGCGGCATTGAGCCGATCGAAGCCGGCCTTGCTCATGTACACCTCGCCCCGCACCTCCAGCACCGCAGGCCAGCCGCTGCCCTGCAGCCGGAGCGGGATGTTGCGCACGGTGCGCACGTTGGCGCTGATGTCCTCGCCGGTGCTGCCGTCGCCACGGGTGGCGCCCTGCACCAGCTGGCCGTCGCGGTACAGCAGGCTCACCGCCAGGCCGTCGAGCTTGGGTTCGCAGCTGTAGTCGACCGCATCGGCCTGGTCGAGGCCTTCGACCACCCGGCGATCGAACTCGCGCAGGTCGGTTTCCTCGAAGGCGTTGCCCAGGCTGAGCATGGGGATCTCGTGGCGCACCTGGCTGAAGGCTGCCAGCGCCGCACCGCCGACACGCTGGGTCGGGGAGTCCGGCGTGACCAGGTGCGGATACTCGGCCTCCAGGGCCTTGAGTTCATTGAACAGACGATCGTATTCGGCGTCGGGTACGCTCGGCTCGTCCAGCACGTAGTAGCGGTAATTGTGCTGGTCGAGTTCGGCACGCAATTCGTGGATTCGGTTTTCGGCGTTCATTTCATCTTCTCTTGCAAAGCGAAAGAGCAGCCAAGGGACGATGACGTTCACGTCAGGCCTGCGCCTGCGGGCCGCTTCGCGCCCCATCGCGACACAAGGCCGCTGCCACAGATTCAACGCCGCTCTAGGGAAACGCGTCATGACCTGTGGCAGCGGCCTTGCGATGGGCTGTGAAGCAGCCCCGAGTGAACGACATCCAGCCCCAGGGCTGCTCTTGCGTTTGTATCAGGGCGGACAGGATCGAGGCCGGGCCTGCCCGCTGGGGTACCTCAACGCTTCTGGGTCAGTGCGCGGCGCTCGAACTCGACGATGCGCTGGCGGTAGTGCTCGATGGTCTGGGCGGTCAGCACGCTGCGCTGGTCGTCCTTAAGCTCGCCGTTGAGCTCGTGGGCCAGCTTGCGCGCGGCGGCGACCATCACGTCGAAGGCCTGCTTCGGGTGACGCGGACCGGGCAGGCCGAGGAAGAAGCTCACCGCGCGGGTGCTGAAGTGGTCGATGTCGTCCAGGTCGAACACGCCGGGCTTGACCGCGTTGGCCATGGAGAACAGCACCTCGCCGTGGCCAGCCATGCTCTCGTGGCGGTGGAAGATGTCCATCTCGCCGAAACGCAGGCCGCTCTCGAGGATGTTCTGCAGCAGGGCCGGGCCCTTGAAACCGCCCTCGTCGCGGGAGATGACGCTGATCACCAGCACTTCCTCGACCGGCGGCAGCTCCTTGGCGGCGTTGTTGCCGGTGGCGAAGCCATTGTTGCGATTGCTGTCGGCGGCGTAGTCGTCGTCGGCATCGGCGAACAGGTCGGGCTCACGGGGCTCGGCGGCCAGGTTCAGGTCGCCCTGCTGTGGATCACCGCGCTTGCCACGCTTGGCGGCCTTGGCCGGCTTGGGTTCGCGCTCGCGCGCCGGGGCACTGAGCGACGGCAGGTCGCTTTCGTCCAGCTCAGGCTCCTTATGGGTGTCGAGGACACGCGCAGGGCCGAGCACCTCGGCGCCGCCCTCGTCGTCCGGCAGGTTCGAATAGCTGCGATCCAGGCGGAACTTCAACTTGCCCTTGCCGCCGCGCATGCGGCGCCAGCCGTCGAAAAGAATACCGGCGATGACAATGATGCCGATGACGATCAGCCACTCGCGCAGACCGATTTCCATGTAATCCCGTGCCTCTATAAAAATATGCTTGAAAACAAAGGCTTCAAAGCCCTTTAACACGTGGCGCCAACTCTATGTTCTGACAGGCGTTTTACCCACGCAAAAAACAAGTGACATTAAGCTAGCACGACCAAAGACAACTTTACACCGTCTCTCGCACATGTCAGGGGCATTTACCCACTAATCCTGCCCTATCTTCGCTCATCAGGCGTCGACCATGGCCAGTGCCTCCTCCACATCAACTGCAACAAGACGTGAACAGCCCGGTTCGTGCATGGTCACCCCCATCAGTTGATCGGCCATTTCCATGGCGATCTTGTTATGGGTGATGTAGATGAACTGCACACTCTCGCTCATTTCCTTGACCAACCTGGCGTAACGCCCGACGTTGGCATCGTCCAGCGGCGCATCGACCTCGTCGAGCATGCAGAACGGTGCCGGGTTCAGCTTGAAGATGGCGAACACCAGCGCCAGGGCGGTCAACGCCTTCTCGCCACCGGACAACAGGTGGATGGTGCTGTTCTTCTTGCCCGGCGGGCGCGCCATGATCGTCACCCCTGTATCGAGTAAATCTTCGCCCGTCAGTTCCAGATAAGCACTGCCGCCACCGAAAACTTTTGGAAAAAGTGCCTGTAATCCGGCATTTATCTGATCAAAGGTATCCTTGAAGCGGTTGCGGGTTTCCTTGTCGATCTTGCGGATGACGTTCTCCAGCGTCTCCAGGGCCTCCACCAGGTCGGCGTCCTGGGCGTCCAGGTAGCGCTTGCGCTCGGACTGCTGCTGATATTCCTCGATGGCCGCCAGGTTGATCGCGCCCAGACGCTGGATGCGCCCCTCGAGCTGTTCCAGCTCCTGTTCGGTGCCCTGCTCGCTGGCCTCGGGCTCGAGCGTGGCGAGCACGCCCTGCAGATCGTAGCCATCGGCCAGCAGTTGCTCCTGCAGCGTCTTGCGGCGTACGTCCAGGCCCTGGGACTCCAGGCGCGACTGCTCCAGCTGGCCACGCAGCAGCTGGGCCTGCTGCTCGGCCTGGGTGCGGCGGCGCTCGGCGTCGCGCAGTTCGCGGTCGGCCTCGTCCATGTGCAGGCGGGCCTGGCGCATTTCCTCGTCGACGCTCATGCGCCGCTCCAACAGCTCCTCCAGCTTCAGGCGCAGCTCCTCCAGCGGCGCTTCGCCCTCTTCCAGGTTCAGGCTCAACTGTTCCTGGCGCTCGCTCAGGCGCGCAGCCTGCAACTCCAGGCGCTCCAGGGCCTGGCGCGTGGAGTCGTGCTGGGCCCGCAGCGAGCCCAGGCGCACGGCCAACTGGTGGGCGTGATCCTTGTGCTGTCGGGCCTCCTGGCGGATGCGGTCGAGGCCCTCGCGCAAGCGATCGCGACGGGCCAGCAGTTGTTCGCGCTGCTCGGTGTCCTGGGCCATCAGCTCCAAGGACTCCTGCAACAGCAGGCGCGCTTCGCCCAACTGCTCGTGCTCCAGGGCGCGCTGCTCCAGCAGCTCGGCCAATTCTTCCTGGAGCCGACGACGGCGCAGTTCCAGTTGCTCGGCGCGGGCGCGGCCAGCCGACAGCCGTGCCTTGAGCTCACCCTGCCGGCGGTTTTCGTCCTGGCTGCGCTGGCGCAGTTGCTCACGCTGCGCCTCCAGGTCGCGCTGCTGCCCGCGCAGCGCCTGGAGTTGCTGCTCGTGCTGCTCCAACTGCGCGGCCAGTTCCAGTTGTTCCTGGCCCAGGCGCTCGATTTCCTGACCTCGGGCCAGGACGCCCCCCTCGGACTCGCCCCCCCGGCTCACCCGCAGGAAATGCCGGCCGACCCAGTAGCCGTCGCGGCTGACCAGGCTCTGGCCGTCGCTCAACTGCTCGCGCAGCGCCAAGGCCTGCTCCAGGCTGTCCACCGGCCTGACCTGGCCAAGCCAGGGCGCCAGGTCGGTGCGCCCCTCGACCTTGTCCAGCAGGCTGCCCGGCCACCGCGCGCCCTCTTCGCCCGCCAGCAGCAGGCGCAGCTCGCCTTGCTCCAGGGCGGTGAAATCGAGGCGGGAGAAATCCTCCACCAGCACCGCCTGCAGGTCGGCACCGAGCACGGTTTCCACCGCCAGTTCCCAACCCGGCTCGACCCGCAACCCCTCGGCCAGGCGTGGACGCTGCTCCAGGCCCTGCCCACGCAGCCAGTCGGCGGCGCCGGCAGCGGGCTCCAGGGCGGCCTGCTGCAGCGCCTCCAGGGAGGCCAGGCGCCCCCCCAGGCGTTGCAGCTCGCCCTGCTGTTGCTGGTGGGCCTCGCCGGCCTGCTGCAGCTGTTCGCGCACCGCTTCGAGACGCTCGAGCACCGCCTGTTCGGCAAGCTGCAGCTCCTCGAGCAGCAGGTCGCTGCTGGCCACCTGCTCCGCCAGCTCCAGCATGGCGGCATCCTGCGGGTCGGCGCCGAGCTGGTCACGCTCCTCGCCCAGCTTGCGCTGGCGCTCGGCCAGGCGCTCCAGGCTGGACTCGAGCTGCTGCAGGCGCGCCTGTTGCACCTCGGCCTGGCGCCGCGGCTCGGCCGAACGGGTGTTGAAGCCGTCCCACTGCTCCTGCCAGCCGTGCATGCCCAGCTCGGCTTCCTCCAGGGCCGCCGCGGCTTCCTCGGCGGCGGCCAGGGTCAGTTCCTGCTCGGGCTCGAGCATGGCCAGCTCCTCGCCCAGGGTGGCCAGCAAGGTTCGGTCATGGCCCAGATGCGACTCGGTCTCAAGACGCGTGCGCTCGGCTTCCTTGAGGTCGTCCTGCAACTGGCGCAGGCGCTGCTGACCATGCTGGATGCTCTGCTCGACCCGGGCGATGTCGCCAGCCACCGAGTAGAAGCGCCCTTGTACCTGGTTGAAGCGCTCGGACAGCTCATGGTGCCCGTCACGCAGGCGCTCGATTCTGGCATCGGCGTTGCGCTGTTCGGCCACCAGGGCCTCGAAGGCCACTTCCTGGTCGCCGATGATCGTCTCGCGCTGGCGCACGCGCTCGTCCAGGTCACGCCAGCGCAGGGCCGACAGGCGCGCCTTGAGCTGGCGCTCATGGGCCTTGTACTCGCGGTACTTCTCGGCCGCCTGGGCCTGGCGGTGCAGGCGCTCGAGCTGGCGCTCGAGTTCCTCGCGCAGGTCGGTCAGGCGCGCCAAGTTCTCCTGGGTACGGCGGATACGGTTCTCGGTCTCGCGGCGGCGCTCCTTGTACTTGGAGATGCCCGCCGCCTCCTCGATGAAGTTGCGCAGCTCCTCGGGCTTGGCCTCGATCAGCTTGGAGATCATGCCCTGCTCGATGATCGAGTAGCTGCGCGGGCCGAGGCCGGTACCGAGGAAGATGTCGGTGATGTCGCGGCGCCGGCACTTGGTGCCGTTGAGGTAATAGGTGTTCTGCCCGTCGCGGGTGACCTTGCGGCGGATGGAGATCTCGGCGTAGGCGGCGTATTCGCCGACCAGGGTGGTTTCGCTGTTGTCGAACACCAGTTCGATGCTGGCCTGGCTCACCGGCTTGCGGCTGGTGGAGCCGTTGAAGATGACATCGGTCATCGACTCGCCGCGCAGGTTCTTGGCCGAACTCTCGCCCATCACCCAGCGCACCGCGTCGATGATGTTGGACTTGCCGCAGCCGTTAGGCCCCACCACTGCGGCCATGTTGCTGGGGAAGTTGACCGTGGTCGGGTCGACGAACGACTTGAACCCGGCCAGGCGAATGCACTTCAGGCGCATCGGTCAGGTCCGCGCCAAGGCCGCCAGCACCAGTTCGCAACTGCGCTGGCAATAGGCGACGAGCACCTCGCGGATGCGCGGCAGGTCGCGGGCGACCACGGCTTCGAGCAGGCGGGCGAACAGTTCGAGGTAGTCGTCCATGTTGGCCTGGCGCTGGTCCAGGGCCAGGTAGTAGGCACGGCTCATGGCCGGTTGCAGGTTCTCCACGGTTTCCTGCAGGTAAGGGTTGTCGGCGAACGGATAGGCCGCGCGCATCACCGCGAAGCTGTCGGCGACGAAGGTCTTGATGTCCTGGTCGGCATGGGCCTGCTGCAGGCGTTGCTGGATCGCCAGGAAGGGCTGCAGGTCGGTTTCACTGCGCCAGTTCTGCGCCACCGCGTTGCCCAACAGGATGTAGAACTCGCCCATCAGGGTGCACAGGCTGCGCACGCTGCGCTCGTCCAGTTCGGTCACATGGGCGCCACGACGCGGCAGGATCGCGACCAGATGGCGACGTTCGAGGATCAGCAATGCCTCGCGCACCGAGCCGCGGCTGACGTTCAGTGCCTGGGTGACCTTCTGCTCCTGGATGCGCTCGCCCGGCGCGAGCTCACCGCGGATGATCCGTTCGGCCAGGTAGTGGGCAATCTGCTCGGAGAGGCTGTCCGGCGCCTTGAACGTCATGGTTTTCCTTCAAACTCTTTGAACTGGGCACAAGGGCGCGATTGTAGCGCACTTGCCCACCGCTCGCGCAGCGCAACGTGGCGCTTTATTCGACCTGCGCAGCGACCGGCAAGTCGGCGCGAACTATGCTTGCAAGAGAGGCAGTGTGTGCGGCCGGGCAAGGACACAGATAATTTCTTGACCTTTGAGTCAGAAAAATATTGACCAAGAGGTCAAGCGTTGCTTAGAGTCCGTCCGAACAACAATAAAACCATTGCGAGGCCTTCCCCGTGATCCAGTTTCTCGTCAACCAGGAGCTGCAGAGTGAGCACGCCCTGGACCCGAACATGACGGTGCTGCAGTACTTGCGTGAGCACCTGGGCAAACCCGGCACCAAGGAAGGCTGCGCCAGCGGCGACTGCGGCGCCTGTACCGTGGTGGTGGGCGAGCTGGCCCAGGACGACCAGGGCCGCGACACCCTGCGCTACCGCAGCCTCAACTCGTGCCTGACCTTCGTCTCGTCGCTGCACGGCAAGCAACTGATCAGCGTCGAAGGCCTCAAGCACAAGGGCGAGCTGCACAGCGTGCAGCAGGCCATGGCCGACTGCCATGGCTCCCAGTGCGGCTTCTGCACCCCCGGCTTCGTCATGTCGCTGTTCGCCCTGCAGAAGAACAGCGACGGCCACGACCTGCACCATGCCCAGGAAGCCCTGGCCGGCAACCTGTGCCGCTGCACCGGCTACCGGCCGATCCTCGCCGCCGCCGAACAGAGCTGCGCCCGCCCCTGCCGCGACCAGTTCGACGAACAGCAGGCCCAAACCATCGCCCGCCTCAAGGCCATCGCCCCAAGCGAGACCGGCGAGCTCAACAGCGGCGACAAGCGCTGCCTGGTGCCGCTGACCGTGGCCGACCTGGCCGAGCTGTACAGCTCCCATCCCGAGGCACGCCTGCTGGCTGGCGGTACCGACCTGGCCCTGGAGGTCACCCAGTTCCACAAGACCTTGCCGGTGATGATCTACGTCGGTGGCGTGGCCGAGCTCAAGCGTATCGACAAGACCGCGACCCACCTGGAAATCGGTGCCGCCACCCCGCTGACCGACTGCTACACCGCGCTCAACGAGGAATACCCCGACTTCGGTGCCCTGCTGCACCGCTTCGCCTCGCTGCAGATCCGCAACCAGGGCACCCTGGGCGGGAACATCGGCAACGCCTCGCCGATCGGCGACTCGCCACCCCTGCTGATCGCCCTGGATACGCAGATCGTCCTGCGCCAGGGCGAGAACCAGCGCGTGCTGGCGCTGGAGGACTACTTCATCGACTACCGCATCACCGCGCGCCAGGACAGCGAGTTCATCGAGAAGGTCATCGTGCCGCGCGCCAGCAGCGACTGGACGTTCCGCGCCTACAAAGTGTCCAAGCGCCTGGACGACGACATCTCGGCGGTGTGCGCGGCGTTCAACCTGCGCATCGAGGACGGCGTGGTCAGCGGTGCACGGATCGCCTTCGGCGGCATGGCGGCGATCCCCAAGCGCGCCCGTGCCTGCGAGGCCGCGCTGCTCGGCAAGCCGTGGAACCAGGCGAGCGTCGAGCGTGCCTGCCAGGCCCTGGCCGAAGACTTCACCCCGCTCACGGATTTTCGCGCCAGCAAGGAATACCGCCTGCTGACCGCGCAGAACCTGCTGCGCAAGTATTTCATCGAACTGCAAACGCCGTACATCGAGACCCGGGTGACCGCATATGTCTAACCATCACGCAGCCAAGAGCCAGGCCGAGATGGCCGAACTGTTCCGCCAGGGCCTGACCACCGGTGTCGGCCGTAGCGTCAAGCACGACAGCGCCGACAAGCATGTGTCCGGTGAAGCGGTGTACATCGATGACCGCCTGGAATTCCCCAACCAGTTGCACGTCTATGCGCGCACCTCCGACCGCGCCCATGCACGCATCCTGCGCATCGACACCACGCCCTGCTATGCCTTCGAGGGCGTGCGCATCGCCATCACCCACGAGGACATCCCGGGCCTGAAGGACATCGGCCCGGTGGTCGCCGGCGACCCGCTGCTGGCCATCGACAAGGTCGAGTTCTTCGGCCAACCGGTGCTCGCCGTGGCCGCCCGCGACCTCGACACCGCACGCCGCGCAGCGATGGCGGCGATCGTCGAGTACGAGGACCTGGAGCCTGTGCTGGACGTGGTCGAGGCGTTTCGCAAGCAGCACTTCGTGCTCGACAGCCACACCCACCGGCGCGGTGATTCGAGCACGGCGCTGGCCAGCGCCCCGCACCGCCTGCAAGGCACCCTGCACATCGGTGGCCAGGAGCACTTCTACCTGGAGACGCAGATCTCTTCGGTGATGCCCACCGAGGATGGCGGCATGATCGTCTACTGCTCGACCCAGAACCCCACCGAGGTGCAGAAGCTGGTCGCCGAGGTGCTGGACGTGCCGATGAACAAGATCGTCGTCGACATGCGCCGCATGGGCGGCGGCTTCGGTGGCAAGGAGACCCAAGCCGCCAGCCCCGCCTGCCTGTGCGCGGTGATCGCCCGCCTGACCGGCCAGCCGACCAAGATGCGCCTGCCGCGCATGGAAGACATGACCATGACCGGCAAGCGTCACCCGTTCTACGTCGAATACGACGTGGGCTTCGACGACCAGGGCCGCCTGCATGGCATCAACCTGGACCTGGCCGGCAACTGCGGTTATTCGCCGGACCTCTCCGGCTCGATCGTCGACCGCGCCATGTTCCATTCCGACAACGCCTACTACCTGGGCGACGCCACGGTGCACGGCCACCGCTGCAAGACCAACACCGCCTCCAACACCGCCTACCGCGGCTTCGGCGGCCCCCAGGGCATGGTCGCCATCGAGCAGGTGATGGACCACATCGCCCGCCACCTGGCCCTCGACCCGCTGGCAGTGCGCAAGGCCAACTACTACGGCAAGACCGAGCGCAACGTCACCCACTACTACCAGACCGTCGAACACAACATGCTCGAGGAAATGACCGCCGAACTCGAGGCCAGCGCCGACTATGCCGAGCGCCGCGAATCGATCCGGCGTTTCAACGAACACAGCCCGGTGCTCAAGAAGGGCCTGGCGCTGACCCCGGTCAAGTTCGGCATTTCGTTCACCGCTACCTTCCTCAACCAGGCCGGTGCGCTGATCCATATCTACACCGACGGCAGCATCCACCTGAACCACGGTGGCACCGAGATGGGCCAGGGCTTGAACACCAAGGTCGCCCAAGTGGTGGCGCAGGTGTTCCAGGTCGACTTCGGGCGCATCCAGATCACCGCCACCAACACCGACAAAGTGCCCAACACCTCGCCGACCGCGGCCTCCAGCGGCGCCGACCTCAACGGCAAGGCGGCGCAGAACGCCGCCGAGATTCTCAAGAAGCGCCTGACCGAATTCGCCGCCCGCCACTACAAGGTCACCGAGGAGGATGTGGAGTTCCGCAACGGCCATGTGCGCGTGCGCGACGAAATCATCAGCTTCGAGACCCTGGTGCAGCAGGCCTATTTCGCCCAGGTGTCGCTGTCGAGCACCGGCTTCTACCGCACGCCGAAGATCTACTATGACCGCGACCAGGCACGCGGCCGGCCGTTCTACTACTTCGCCTTCGGCGCCGCCTGCGTCGAGGTGATCGTCGACACCCTGACCGGCGAATACCGCATGCTGCGCGCCGACATCCTGCACGACGTCGGCGACTCGCTGAACCCGGCCATCGACATCGGCCAGGTGGAAGGTGGCTTCATCCAGGGCATGGGCTGGCTGACCACCGAGGAGCTGGTGTGGAACGCCAAGGGCAAGCTGATGACCAACGGCCCGGCCAGCTACAAGATCCCGGCCGTGGCCGACATGCCCCTGGACCTGCGGGTCAAGCTGGTGGAGAACCGCAAGAACCCCGAGGACACGGTGTTCCACTCCAAGGCCGTGGGCGAGCCGCCATTCATGCTCGGCATCGCCGCCTGGTGCGCGCTCAAGGATGCGGTGGCGAGCATCGCCGACTACCGCGTGCAACCGGACATCGATGCCCCGGCAACACCAGAGCGGGTGCTGTGGGGCTGCGAGCAGATGCGCAAGGCGGTGGCCCAGCGGCAATCTGTCGAACAGGAACTGGAAACCGTCACCCACTGACAGCGAAGAAACCCTGTGGGAGTGGGCAAGCCCGCTCCCACAGGGTCCGCGGCGCAACTTAGAGAGGTTGCATCATGCACCAATGGATCAACGCCCTCGCCGACCATCAAGCCCGCGGCGAACCCTGCGTCCTGGTGACCATCATCGAGGAGCGCGGCTCCACCCCGCGCAACGCCGGCTCGAAGATGGTGGTCAGTGCCACCGGCCTGTACGACACCATCGGCGGCGGCCACCTGGAGTACAAGGCCCTGCACATCGCCCGGCAGATGCTCCAGGAACAACGCGGCACGCCCCACCTGGAGCGCTTCAGCCTGGGCGCGAGCCTCGGCCAGTGCTGCGGCGGCGTCACCGTGCTGCTGTTCGAGCCCATGGCTGCGGTGCAGGCGCAGATCGCCGTGTTCGGCGCGGGCCATGTCGGCCGCGCTCTGGTACCCTTGCTCGCCGCGCTGCCCTGCCGGGTGCGCTGGATCGATTCGCGCGAGCAGGAATTCCCCGAGAGCATCCCCGCCGGGGTGACCAAGGTCGTCAGCGAGGAACCGGTCGACGAAGTCGCCGAGCTGCCCGCAGGCTGCTACTGCATCGTCATGACCCACAACCACCAGCTCGACCTGGAACTGACCGCGGCCATCCTCAAGCGCAACGACTTCACCTGGTTCGGCCTGATCGGCTCGAAGACCAAGCGGGTCAAGTTCGAGCACCGCCTGCGCGAGCGCGGCTACGACGACGCCGTGGTGGCGCGCATGCGCTGCCCGATGGGCCTGGCCGAGGTCAAGGGCAAGCTGCCGATCGAGATCGCCGTGTCCATCGCCGCGGAAATCATTGCCACCTACAACGCCTGCTTCGGCCAGCACGACGCTGCCGCCAATTCAGGCCCCATTGCCCAGTTGCTGCCGCCCTCCCGGCGCAGCCAAGCCATTTGACGAGACTGCCATGAGCGCAACCCGCAAAGCCTACCGAGCCGCCATCCTGCACAGCATCGACGACCCGGCCGAGGTGGGCCTCGACGCTTCCCACGAATATTTCGAAGACGGCCTGCTGGTGGTCGACGATGGCCGTATCAGTGCCATCGGCCATGCCAGCGAACTGCTGCCGACCCTGGAGGCCGGCATCGAGGTGGTGCACCACCGCGATGCCCTGATCACCCCGGGCTTCATCGACACCCACATCCACTTCCCGCAGACCGGCATGATCGGCTCCTACGGCGAGCAGTTGCTGGACTGGCTGAACACCTACACCTTCCCCTGCGAGAAGCAGTTCGCCGACAAGGATCACGCCGACAAGGTGGCGAAGATCTTCCTCAAGGAACTGCTGCGCAACGGCACCACCACCGCCCTGGTGTTCGGCAGCGTACACCCCGAGTCGGTCAATGCCTTGTTCGAGGAAGCCGAGCGCCTCGACCTGCGCATGATCGCCGGCAAGGTGATGATGGACCGCAATGCCCCCGACTACCTGACCGATACCGCCGAGTCGAGCTATACCCAGAGCAAGGCGCTGATCGAACGCTGGCACGGCAAGGGCCGCCTGCACTATGCGGTGACCCCGCGCTTCGCCCCGACCAGCACCCCGGAACAGTTGGCTCTGGCGGGCCAGTTGCTCAAGGAATACCCAGGCCTCTACCTGCACACCCACTTGTCCGAGAACCTCAAGGAGATCGACTGGGTCAAGGCGTTGTTCCCGGAGCAGAAGGGCTACCTGGACGTCTACGACCACTACCAACTGCTCGGCGAGCGCTCGGTGTTCGCCCATGGCGTGCACCTGTGCGACGAAGAGTGCCAGCGCCTGGCCGAGACCGGCTCGGCCGTGGCCTTCTGCCCGACCTCCAACCTGTTCCTCGGCAGCGGCCTGTTCAACCTGCCCCAGGCCGAGCGCTTCAAGGTCAACGTGGGCCTGGGCACCGACGTCGGCGCTGGCACCAGCTTCTCGTTGCTCAATACCCTGAACGAGGCGTACAAGGTCATGCAGCTGCAAGGCGCGCGCCTGCACCCGTACAAGTCCCTGTACCTGGCCACCCTCGGCGGCGCCCGCGCGCTGCGCCTGGACGATCGCATCGGCAGCCTGCGCCCGGGCCTGGATGCCGACTTCGTGGTGCTCGACTACAAGGCCACGCCGCTGCTGGACTACCGTATCCAGCAGTCCAGCAGCATCGAGGAAACCCTGTTCGTGCTCACCACCCTGGGCGACGACCGCACCGTGCGCCAGACCTACGCGGCAGGGCGCTGCGTGCACCAGCGCTAAGGGTCGCGTGCCCTTTGGGGGCGCTTCGCGCGCCCCTCTGCCGCTAGGCCCTCAACGATCAGGTGCTGGCGCAAGCCCTCGGTACAGGGCCCCACCGATCGCCGCGCCAATCAGCGGCGCCAGCCAGAACAACCACAGCTGCTGCAGCGCCCAGCCACCGACGAACAGCGCCGGCCCAGTGCTACGCGCCGGGTTCACCGAGGTATTGGTCACCGGGATGGAGATCAGGTGGATGAGGGTCAGGGCCAGGCCGATGGCAATCGGCGCGAAACCCGCCGGCGCCCGCGAATCGGTGGCCCCCATGATGATCACCAGGAACATCGCGGTCATCACCACCTCGCTGGTGAACCCCGCCGCCAGCGAGTAGCCGCCCGGCGAATGCTCGGCATAGCCATTGGAAGCAAGCCCCGACGACAGCTCGAAGCCGGCCTTGCCGCTGGCGATGAAATAGATCACCGCCGCCGCCAGGATCGCGCCGATCACCTGGGCGACGATGTATGGCAGCAGCTCCTTGGCCGGAAACCGCCCGCCCACCACCAGCCCCAGCGACACCGCGGGGTTGAGATGACAACCGGAGATATGGCCGATGGCGAAGGCCATGGTCAGGACCGTGAGGCCGAATGCCAAGGCGACACCGAGCACACCAATGCCGGTGGGAAAGCTGGCAGCCAGCACGGCACTGCCGCAGCCACCCAGGACCAGCCAGAAGGTGCCGACCAGCTCGGCACCCATGCGCTTACCCAGAGAAATAGTCATGGATCCTTCCTCAAGTAGTTGATGCGACACAGGCGCAAGCCCAACTGCTCGATGAAGGTTTGCAGAAATGAATCTAGCAGAGCCTTGGCCAAGGGCCAGTAGGTTGGCTATCAGCGGCCCCAATGCGCCAGCCCAGGCAAACGATCAACCCTTGGCCGACACCTTGGGCTTTTTCTGCAGCAGGTGCGAGAACACCGCATGCAGGTCGTCCGAGGCGCTCTCCTCGTCCAGGTTCAGCTTGCTGTCGATATGGTCCATGTGGTGCATCATCAGGCTCACCGCCTGGTCCAGGTCACGGGCCTCGATGGCGTCGATCAACTGCATGTGCTCGTCGTAGGAACAGTGCGAGCGGTTGCCGCTCTCGTACTGGGCGATGATCAGCGAGGTCTGCGACACCAGGCTGCGCTGGAAGCTGATCAGCGGCGCGTTGCCGGCCGCCTCGGCCAGCTTGAGGTGGAATTCGCCAGAGAGGCGAATCCCGGCACCCCGATCGCCACGGGAGAAACTGTCGCGCTCCTCGCGGACCATCTGGCGCAGTTCGTTCAATTGCTCGGCAGTGGCGTGCTGCACCGCCAGTTCGGTGATGGCGCGTTCGACCATGCGCCGGGAGAAGAACACCTGGCGCGCCTCCTCCACCGTCGGGCTGGCCACCACCGCGCCCCGGTTGGGTCGCAGCAGCACCACGCTTTCATGGGCCAGGCGCGACAAGGCGCGACGGATGATGGTGCGGCTGACGCCGAAGATCTCGCCCAACGCTTCCTCGCTCAACTTGGTGCCCGGCGCCAGACGCTGCTCGAGGATGGCATCGAAAACATGGGCGTAGACGATGTCGTCCTGGGTACCGCTGCGGCCGGCCTTGCCGTTGCGCGCAGGTTTCTTCAGAGGTTGCAGCTGTTCGTTCATGGGCACTCGAGCACGGGGATCCGCCAGTCGGACCTTGACTGTAATACCTGTCAGAGGGTGGCTGGCAAGTCCTGGAAAGAAAAATAAGAGATCAAGGTATCGGCCTATTGTACACAGGCATATCGATTTCTGCAGGTGGCCTTTGCCTATATAGCCACTGTGCGCCAGATCGTGCGAACAAAAGATAAAACATTATTTGCATTATTTGTACACAAAAGCATAATCCACCGAGCGACTTCTTGACCCGAGAGTCAACAAACCGGTCAGACGTCTGCCAATCCCCCTCGCGGAGCCGCCAAGTGCACGACGCAGGACCAAGGCTCCAGAACAACAAGAAAGACTTGAGGAGTACTCGCTGTGGAAAGCCGCAAATCCGACGCCCCTACGCTGGATCTCGCCCCACCGCTCGAAACGAGCTGGCTGGAGCGGATTTTCAAACTCAAGCAACATGGCAGCACCGTCAGGACCGAGCTGATCGCCGGGGTGACCACCTTCATCACCATGGCCTACATCATCTTCGTCAACCCCAACATCATGGCCGACGCCGGCATCGACCACGGTGCGGCATTCGTCGCCACCTGCATCTCCGCCGCCCTCGGTTGCCTGCTGATGGGCCTGTACGCCAACTGGCCGGTGGGCCTGGCACCGGGCATGGGGCTCAACGCCTTCTTCACCTATACCGTGGTCGCCACCATGGGCTACACCTGGGAGGCGGCGCTGGGTGCGGTATTCGTCTCCGGCGTGCTGTTCATGTTCCTGACCTTGTCGAGGGTGCGCGAGTGGCTGCTCAACAGCATCCCGGTGAGCCTGCGGCATGCGATGGGGGCCGGCGTCGGATTGTTTCTCGGACTGATCGGCCTCAAGACCGCGGGTATCATCGTCGACAGCCCGGCCACCCTGATCAAGCTCGGCTCGCTGCATGAGCCAGGCCCACTGCTGGCGGCGCTGTGCTTCCTGTCGATCGCCATCCTCAGCTACAAGCGCGTGTTCGGCGCGATCCTGATCAGCATCATCGGTGTCACCCTGGCCGGTTGGGGTCTGGGGCTGGTGAAGTTTGGCGGGGTCATGTCGATGCCGCCGAGCCTGGCGCCGACCTGGATGGCGATGGACGTGGCTGGCGTGTTCAACGTCAGCATGATCAGCGTGGTGCTGGCGTTCCTGTTCGTGCACATGTTCGATACCGCCGGCACCCTGATGGGCGTGGCGCAACGGGCAAACCTGGTGGCGCCGGACGGGCGTATCGAGAACCTGTCGCGGGCGTTGAAGGCAGACAGTTCCTCGAGCGTGTTCGGTGCCGTGGTAGGCGTACCGCCAGTGACCAGCTACGTCGAGAGTGCTGCGGGCGTCGCCGCCGGTGGTCGCACCGGCCTGACCGCCGTGGTGGTCGGCCTGCTGTTCGTCGCCGCCATGTTCTTCGCCCCGCTGGCCGGCATGATCCCGGCCTATGCCACCGCCGGTGCGCTGATCTACGTGGCCATGCTGATGATGGGCAGCATGGCGCACATCCACTGGGACGAAGCCACCGACAGCATTCCGGCGATCGTCACGGTAATCATGATGCCGCTGACCTTCTCGGTGGCCGACGGCATCGCCCTGGGCTTCATCAGCTACGTGGCGCTCAAGGCGGGGACCGGCAAGTACAAGGAAATCTCGGCCAGCCTGTGGGTGCTGTGCGCGATCTTCATTGCCAAGTTCGTGTTTCTTTGATTGCCAGGGGGTGGGCATTCGTTTACCCCTTTCTACCTGAAGTCGCCTGGGGCTGCATTTGCAGCCCTTTCGCGACACAAGGCCGCTCCCACAGGCATTGCGCTGAATGACCGAACAGCGCAATGCCTGTGGGAGCGGCCTTGCCGGGGCGCCGTACCGGTCGGAAAGGGGCGCGCAGCGGCCCCTGCATTCTTTGACCTATCCGCGGACAAGCTGCTCCCAGAAACCCTGCCAGCCGAACTGTTCATGGTGCGACAGTGCAGCCCAGGGGACCGAACAGGCTTGCAAGTCGATCGCAGGCGAGGTGGTTTGCAGGCTTATCAGCGCGCCGAATCGCCGCGAAGGCCAACCCTGGCAACACACGTGGAATGCCCCCGTCGAACAGGCTGCAAGCCCCAAATTCCAGACGAAAAAAAGCCCGCCAGTGTGAGAGCGGGCCAAGGACCTACGAAGATTCTTCTAGCGACCAACTAGCTTCCACGATAGGTCGAGTAACTGTAAGGCGAGATCAACAGCGGTACATGGTAGTGCTCCTGCTGCTCGTCGATGCCAAAGCGCAGCACCACGACATCCAGGAAGGCCGGCTCCGGCAGCTTCACACCGCGAGCACGGTAGTAATCGCCAGCGCTGAACTGCAGCTGGTACACGCCGGTACGGTAGTCGTCACCCTGCAACAGCGGCGCGTCGACGCGGCCATCGCTGTTGGTCAGGGCAGTGTTCACCAGCTCCAGTTGCTGGCCTTCGACACGGTACAGCTCGACCTTGATCGAGCTGCCCGGGCAGCCGTGAGCGGCATCCAGTACGTGTGTGGTCAAACGTCCCATTTGCTTGTCGCCTCTTGTTCAATCTGTGGGCAAAAAATACACGGCTAGCACCACGCCCAGGGGCCTGTGGTGTGCGGGAGTAACGCCATTAAGACATTTTCTCGATAAATTGTACACAATTTTCTATCACCCTCCTCCAGCGCGCGCCTTCCCTCCCCACAACAGAGCCCATCAGTCGCAAAGACAGGCTCTGTGCCGACGTCGGCGTCATTAGCTGACCGATCAGGCAGGTTTCTTGCAACGTATTTCCAACCGACAAATGGGAAGAAATGCGGAAAAACGGGCTTACAAAAGGATTCAGAAGTTGTATACAATCACCTCATCCGGTGAGTGCGACATCCCGACGCGGCCCGCCCACCACCCGCACTAACGTACAAGAAGGAAGACTGCAGTGAGCGCTGACTATCCTCGCGACCTGATCGGTTACGGCAACACTCCACCTCACCCGCGCTGGCCGGGGAATGCCCGCATCGCCCTGTCTTTCGTGCTCAACTATGAAGAAGGCGGCGAGCGCAACATCCTGCACGGCGACAAGGAATCCGAGGCCTTCCTTTCCGAGATGGTCGCCGCCCAGCCCCTGCAGGGCCAGCGCAACATGTGCATGGAGTCGCTCTACGAGTATGGCAGCCGTGCCGGCGTATGGCGCCTGCTCAAGCTGTTCAAGGACAGCGGCGTACCGCTCACCGTCTTCGCCGTGGCCATGGCCGCCCAGCGCCACCCCGACGTGATCCGCGCCATGGTCGAGGCCGGCCACGAGATCTGCAGCCACGGCTACCGCTGGATCGACTACCAGAACATGGACGAGGCCCAGGAGCGCGAGCACATGCTCGAAGCCATCCGTATCCTCACCGAACTGACCGGCGAGCGCCCGCTGGGCTGGTACACCGGCCGCACCGGCCCGAACACCCGTCGCCTGGTGATGGAGGAAGGCGGTTTTCTCTATGACAGCGACACCTACGACGACGACCTGCCCTACTGGGAGCCGAACAACCCGACTGGCAAGCCGCACCTGGTGATCCCCTACACCCTGGACACCAACGACATGCGTTTCACCCAGGTCCAGGGCTTCAACTGCGGCGAGCAGTTCTTCCAATACCTCAAGGACGCCTTCGACGTGCTCTACGAAGAAGGCGCCGAGGCGCCGAAGATGCTGTCGATCGGCCTGCATTGCCGCCTGGTCGGCCGCCCGGCACGCCTGGCCGCGCTCAAGCGCTTCATCGACTACGCCAAGAGCCACGACCAAGTCTGGTTCGCCCGTCGCGTGGACATCGCCCGCCACTGGCACGCCACCCACCCGTACAAGAAAGAGAACGCCTGATGACCGCCTTCAAGACCCTCAAGCCATCGACCCTGGAGCGTGACGCCTTCGTCAAGGCCTTCGCCGACATCTACGAGCACTCGCCGTGGGTCGCCGAAAAAGCCTACGACCTCGGCCAACTGGGCGAGCTGGACGAGATCGAGGCGCTGCACCAGCGCATGAGCGACATCCTGCTCAGTGCCAGCCACGACGAGCAACTGGCGCTGATCAATGCGCACCCGGACCTGGCAGGTAAAGCGGCCATCCAGGGCGAACTGACCGAATCGAGCACCAACGAACAGGCCGGCGCCGGCATCCACCAGTGCACGCCCGAGGAATTCGCCCGCTTCACCGAACTCAACGACGCCTACAAGGCCAAGTTCAAGTTCCCGTTCATCATGGCGGTCAAGGGCAGCAACCGGCACCAGATCCTCGCCGCCTTCGAGAAGCGTATCCACAACGACGTCGATACCGAGTTCAAGGAAGCGCTGGCGCAGATCAACCTGATCGCCCTGTTCCGCCTGCTGCAACTTTAAGAGACGGTGCCCGGCCGGCCCCGAGCGCGCGACGCGATCGCCCCGGGGCCGGCCTCTGACCCTGAATAGAACACAGAACAAAGAGATAACCGCATGCGCACACTCATGATCGAGCCCCTGACCAAAGAAGCCTTCGCCCCCTTCGGTGACGTGATCGAAACCGACGGCAGCGACCACTTCATGATCAACAACGGTTCGACCATGCGCTTCCACAAGCTCGCCACGGTCGAGACCGCCGAGCCCGAGGACAAGGCGATCATCAGCATCTTCCGCGCCGACGCCCTGGAGATGCCTTTGACCGTGCGCATGCTGGAACGCCATCCGCTGGGCAGCCAGGCTTTCATCCCGCTGCTCGGCAACCCCTTTCTGATCGTGGTCGCGCCCGTTGGCGATGCACCTGTATCAGGCTTGGTCCGAGCCTTCCGCAGTAATGGCAGGCAGGGCGTTAATTACCATCGCGGCGTCTGGCACCACCCGGTGCTGACGATCGAAAAGCGGGATGACTTCCTGGTGGTTGATCGCAGTGGTTCTGGCAACAACTGCGACGAGCATTACTTCACCGAGGAACAGATGCTGATCCTCAATCCCCACCAATAAGAAAAGGTCGGTCATCGCGTCGGTGACCGGCATGAGGTACATACTGTGGAAGCACACCTTCACGAATGGCTGAACCTGAGCATTCGCTGGGTTCACATGATCACCGGTATCGCCTGGATCGGTGCGTCGTTCTACTTCGTCTGGTTGGAGAACAACCTCAACCGCAGCAGCCCGCGCGAAGGGCTGTCGGGTGACCTCTGGGCCATCCACGGCGGCGGTATCTACCACCTGGAGAAGTACAAGCTCGCCCCGCCGAAGATGCCGGAGAACCTGCACTGGTTCAAATGGGAAGCCTACTTCACCTGGCTGTCCGGTATCGCCCTGCTGTGCGTGGTGTTCTACTGGAACCCGACCCTCTACCTGCTGGCACCCGGCAGCACCCTGAGCGGTGCCGAGGGCGTGGCCATCGGTATCGGCTCGCTGATCGCCGGCTGGTTCATCTACGACTTCCTCTGCGACTCGCCCCTGGGCAAGCGCCCCGCCCTGCTCGGCGGCGTGCTGTTCGTGCTGATCATCGCCGCCTGCTGGGGCTTCAGCCTGGTGTTCAGCGGCCGCGGTGCCTACCTGCACACCGGCGCGATCATCGGCACCATCATGGTCGGCAACGTGTTCCGCATCATCATGCCGGCCCAGCGCCAGCTGGTGGCGGCGATCGAGAAGAACGAAACCCCTGACCCGGTACTGCCGGCCAAGGGCCTGCTGCGTTCGCGCCACAACAACTACTTCACCCTGCCGGTGCTGTTCATCATGATCAGCAACCACTTCCCGAGCACTTACGGCAGCCAGTACAACTGGTTGATCCTGGCCGGGATCGCAGTGGCCGCGGTACTGATCCGTCACTACTTCAACACCCGCCACGACAGCAACAAGTACGCCTGGACCCTGCCCGTCGGCGCCCTGGCGATGATCTGCCTGGCCTATGTGACCGGTCCCAAGCCGATGTCGGTAGCCCCTGAGCAGGCCGCGATCGAGTACCAGCCGCTGCCAGCCACTGCCGTCGGTGGCAAGACCGCCGCCGAGCGGCGCGCCGAGGAAGCCGCCAAGGCCGCCGAGGCTCCAGCCGCTGCAGCCGAGGCCCCGGCCACCGCACAGGTCGCCCCGGGTGGTTTCGAGAAGATCCACACCGTCATCCAGGAACGCTGCACCGTGTGCCACTCGGCCAAGCCGACCAGCCCGCTGTTCAGCACCGCCCCTGGCGGCGTGGTGTTCGACACCCCGCAGCAGATCCAGGCCCAGGCCGCGCGCATCCAAGCGCAGGCTGTCGCCAGCCAGATCATGCCGCTGGGCAACATCACCCAGATGACCCAGGAAGAACGCAACCTGGTCGGTGCCTGGATCGCCAAAGGCGCTCCGGTCAACTGACCCAGGCAACAGCTGCGAGCCACAAGCTCCACGCTGCACGTAGTACGTAACAAGCAAGCATCGAGCGTCAGGCTTCAACGCGGGAACCCCAGGCTTTTTCTTGAAGCCTGCCGCCTGAAGCCTGGCGCTTGGATCCGAGAATAAAAACAAAACTCGAGGTGCTGCATGTCCGAGTCACGCAAGGCGTACATCCCCGTTGCGCCCCCACGACAACCCCTACCTCTGTTCCAACTGATTCTGGTGGGCCTGCAACATGTACTGCTGATGTATGGCGGCGCGATCGCCGTGCCCCTGATCATCGGCCAGGCCGCTGGGCTGTCTCGTGAAGAAGTCGCTTTCCTGATCAACGCCGACCTGCTGGTCGCCGGCGTCGCCACCATCGTCCAGTCGTTCGGCATCGGCCCGGTGGGTATCCGAATGCCAGTGATGATGGGTGCCAGCTTCGCCGCCGTCGGCAGCATGGTGGCCATGGCTGGCATGCCGGGCGTGGGCCTGCAGGGGATCTTCGGCGCGACCATCGCCGCCGGGTTCTTCGGCATGCTGATCGCGCCGTTCATGTCCAAGGTGGTGCGCTTCTTCCCACCGCTGGTCACCGGCACGGTGATCACCTCGATCGGCCTGTCGCTGTTCCCGGTCGCGGTCAACTGGGCCGGTGGTGGCCATGAGGCCGAGACCTTCGGCTCGCCCATCTACCTGCTGGTGGCCGGCCTGGTGCTGTCGGTGATCCTGCTGATCAACCGCTTCATGCGCGGCTTCTGGGTCAATGTCTCGGTGCTGGTAGGCATGGGCCTGGGCTACGTCCTGGCCGGCTCGATCGGCATGGTCGACCTCTCCGGCCTGTCCCAGGCGCCGTGGCTGCAGGTGGTCACCCCGCTGCACTTCGGCATGCCGACCTTCAGCCTGGCGCCGATCCTGTCCATGTGCCTGGTGGTGGTGATCATCTTCGTCGAGTCCACCGGCATGTTCCTCGCCCTGGGCAAGGTCACCGACCGCGAAGTCACCCCGGGCATGCTGCGTCGCGGCCTGATGTGCGACGCCGGCGCCTCGTTCGTCGCCGGTTTCTTCAACACCTTCACCCACTCCTCCTTCGCCCAGAACATCGGCCTGGTGCAGATGACCGGGGTGCGCTGCCGCTACGTCACCGTGGTCGCGGGCGCCTTGCTGATCCTGCTCAGCCTGCTGCCGAAGGCGGCCTTCCTGATCGCCTCGATCCCGCCCGCGGTCCTCGGTGGCGCGTCCATCGCCATGTTCGGCATGGTCACCGCCACGGGGATCAAGATCCTCCAGGAAGCGGACATCTCCGATCGGCGCAACCAGTTGCTGGTGGCGGTCAGCGTCGGCCTCGGCCTGATCCCCGTGGTCCGACCGGAGTTCTTCGCGCAGTTGCCCCAGTGGATGGAGCCCATCACCCACAGCGGCATCGCCATGGCCACGGTCAGTGCACTGGTGCTGAACCTGCTGTTCAACATCCTCGGTGGCGCTGACCGCGCGGCGCACAACGACGCCTGTCACCAGCACTGAGCCAGACGGGGTGGCGGTCTGCGCCGCCCCTTCGCTCCTCCCCGTCGTAACCGCTGGACCGTCGGCCCGCCGGAATGGGCCGTCCGGGGCGCCTGCGCGCCAAAAAAACGCCAACAAAAACAATAAGTCCGGGAATCACGACATGAAGCGCATCACCTCGTCCCTGCTGCTGGGCAGCAGCCTCTTGGTCACCCTCCCCGCGTTCGCGGGCGACCTGCTGGAGTGGCATGGCGAAAGCCTGACCTACCTATACGGCAAGGACTTCAAGATCAACCCCCGCATCCAGCAAACGCTGACGTTCGAGCACGCCAACCGCTGGAAGTATGGCGACACCTTCCTGTTCATCGACAAGATCTTCTACAACGGCCAGGCCGACCCGAACAAAGGCGTCACCACCTATTACGGCGAGTTCAGTCCGCGCCTGTCGTTCGGCAAGATCTTCGACCGCAAGCTCGAGTTCGGCCCGGTCAAGGACGTGCTGCTGGCCATGACCTACGAGAGCGGCGAAGGCGACAACGAGGCCTACCTGATCGGCCCCGGTTTCAGCCTGGCGATCCCCGGCTTCAACTACTTCAACCTGAACTTCTACTGGCGCAACACCGAAGGCAGCCGCCCGGGCGACAATGTCTGGCAGATCACCCCGAGCTGGTCCTACACCATCCCCGTGGGCAACTCCGACCTGCTCATCGACGGCTACATCGACTGGGTGGTGGACAACGACGAGACCCGCCGAGGCACCTACCACGCCAACCTGCAGTTCAACCCACAGGTCAAGTACGACCTGGGCAAGGCCCTGAACCTGGGCGCCAAGCAGCTCTACGTGGGTATCGAATACAGCTATTGGAAGGACAAGTACGGCATCGACAGCCGCGGCAACCTGGACAGCAACCAGAGCGTGACCAGTGCCTTGGTGAAGGTACACTTCTAAAAGTTGACTCATAAATCAGGTTTTATGCCATAGTGCGCCAGGACGGAGCACTTGAGGCAAGGCGCGCAAGTGAGTAATCTGCGCGCCCCCTCGATCGGGGCAGGACGGACCCTGCCCGCGTTTACTGACCGCTCAGTCAATGAATTCGGGCGGTTGGCCAACGTGTTGCCAGCCTGAAATACCCATTTTCATCCGTTCAGAACGAAGTCGAGCAGGATGGTTGTGACTAACCCGGAAAGGTTGGCGCAGCTCTTGCCAAACAGCTGTGGCCAATCGAAAAAAGCTGACCCAAAAGACAAAAATAGCGCCGCAGAGCGCTGACAACAGATCCAATCAAGGGAGCGACCCACGCAATGCGTACCCTCAACAGCCTGATCCTCGCCGGCGGCCTGCTGGCTTGCGGTACCAGTTTCGCCGGCGACCTGCTGCAATGGCAGAACAACAGCCTCACCTACCTGTGGGGCAAGAACTTCAAGGTGAACCCTGACATCCAGCAGACCTTCACCTTCGAGCACGCCGACGGCTGGAAGTACGGCGACAACTTCATCTTCATCGACAAGATCTTCTACCAAGGCAAGAAAGACGCCAACAACGGCCCGAACACCTACTACGGCGAGATCAGCCCGCGCCTGTCGTTCGGCAAGATCTTCGACCAGCAGCTGGCGTTCGGCCCGGTCAAGGACGTGCTCCTGGCGATGACCTACGAGTTCGGCGAAGGTGACACCGAGGCCTACCTGATCGGCCCCGGCTTCGACCTGGACATCCCAGGCTTCGACTACTTCCAGCTGAACTTCTACCAGCGCACCACCGATGGCAGCCGCCCGGGTGACAATGTCTGGCAGATCACCCCGGTGTGGTCGTACACCATTCCCGTGGGTTCGTCCGACCTGCTCATCGACGGCTTCATGGACTGGGTGGTGGACAACGACGAGAACCGCCGCGGCACCTACCAGGCCAACCTGCACTTCAACCCGCAGGTCAAGTACGACCTGGGCAAGGCGCTCAAGCTTGGCGAGAAGCAGTTGTACGTGGGTATCGAGTACGACTACTGGAAGAACAAGTACGGCATCAAGGACAGCGATGCGTTCACGACCGACCAGAACACCATGAGCTTCCTGCTCAAGGTGCACTTCTGACCTGAGCATGCGGGAGCGGGCTTGCCTGCGAATGCGCCTGTCCCGGTATCACCGGAGCATGGCAAGGGCGGCGCCCTTGTTCGCGGGCAAGCCCGCTCCCACAAGGCCCCTCCACACCGCGCCACTCGTGATCGGCTCGCAACCCTGGGAGCGAGCCTGCCAAGGCACCGAACCGCCGCGATCCGGGGCATCGCCCCAGCCATCCTCCGCTCAAGCCGCTGGCCGCAGCGCCCGCCACAGCTTGCCCACCACACTGACCACCGCCAGCACCGCGGCCCCGGCCACGACTCCAGCCACACCATTGAGCAACGCGCCGGTCAATGCCCCACCCCGCCCGTCGCTGAACGCCTCGATGGCATGGTGCAGCGGCGCGATGCCATGCACCAGGATCCCACCACCGACCAGGAACATCGCCGCAGTGCCGATCACCGACAGGCTCTTCATCATGTACGGCGCCGCGCGCAGGATGCCATTGCCCACCGCGCGGGCAATCGTCGAGGCTTTCTGGGTCATCCACAGCCCCAGGTCGTCGAGCTTGACGATCCCACCCACCAAGCCATAGACGCCGATGGTCATGACGATGGCGATACCCGACAGCACGATGATCTGCTGGCTCAGCGGCGCATCGGCCACGGTGCCCAGGGTGATGGCGATGATTTCCGCCGAGAGGATGAAGTCGGTGCGCACCGCTCCCTTGATCTTGGTTTTCTCGTAGGCCACCAGGTCGATCTCGGGGTCGGCCACCGCCTCCTTGCGCGCACTGTGCTCGGCCTCATCCTCGGCCTTGCTGTGCAGGAACCGGTGCGCCAGCTTCTCGAAGCCCTCGAAGCACAGGTAGGCACCGCCGAGCATCAACAGCGGCGTCACCGCCCAGGGGATGAAGGCACTGATCAGCAGCGCCGCCGGCACCAGGATCGCCTTGTTCACCAACGAGCCCTTGGCCACCGCCCAGACCACCGGGATCTCCCGCTCGGCCCGTACACCCGTGACCTGCTGGGCATTGAGTGCCAGGTCGTCGCCCAGCACGCCTGCGGTCTTCTTCGCCGCGACCTTGGTCATCACCGAGACATCGTCCAGTACCGTGGCGATGTCGTCGATCAACACCAGTAGACTGCTTCCTGCCATGTTCACCTGCTTCCGAGGGGTTGTGAGAAGCTCGAATTCTAGCCCAGGGATGCTGCCTTGAGCGCCCGGCGAAGCGGGTGCTACCATGCCGGACCCTCCTAGAGGTGGCCAGACAAAGGAAGATTCCCGACAATGAGCACCATTCGCGAGCGCAACAAGGAACTGATCCTGCGCGCAGCCAGCGAGGAATTCGCCGACAAGGGCTTCGCCGCCACCAAGACCAGCGACATCGCCGCCAAGGCCGGGCTGCCCAAGCCGAACGTCTACTACTACTTCAAGTCCAAGGAAAACCTCTACCGCGAAGTGCTGGAAAGCATCATCGCGCCGATCATGCAGGCCTCCACGCCGTTCAATGCCGACGGCGACCCCAGGGAAGTGCTGAGCGCGTATATCCGCTCGAAGATCCGCATTTCCCGCGACCTGCCCCATGCCTCCAAGGTGTTCGCCAGCGAAATCATGCATGGCGCCCCGCACCTGTCACCGAAGCAGGTGGAGCAGCTCAACGAACAGGCACGGCACAACATCGAGTGCATCCAGCGCTGGATCGAGCGCAAGCAGATCGCCCCGGTCGACCCTCACCACCTGATGTTCAGCATCTGGGCGGCGACCCAGACCTATGCCGACTTCGACTGGCAGATCGCGGTGGTGACCGGCAAGGCCAAGCTCGCCGACAGTGACTACGACGCGGCGGCGCAGACCATCATTCGCTTGGTGCTCAAGGGCTGCGAGCCCGAGGCCGCCTGAACCTCACTGGGGCCGCTTCGCGCCCCTCGCGGCACGAGGCCGCTCCCACGGGCCATGCGCTCTTCTCAAGCACAGCGCCGAACCTGTGGGAGCGGCCTCGTGCCGCGAATGGGCTGCCAAGCAGCCCCTTGCACCGTCAACGGATCACGCCACTACACCGGCATCCGCCGTCAACCCCACCTCCTCGATCGCACTGATCGCGCACTGCTCGTCAATATCCGAGGTATCGCCGCTGATCCCCACCGCTCCCAGCACCTTGCCGTCCTGATCGCGCATCAGCACACCACCCGGCGCCGGCACCACCGGGCGCTCGCCCAGGCCATTGAGCGCGGCGAAGAACGCCGGGCGCTGCTGGGCATCCAGCGCCAGCAGGCGCGACCCCTTGCCCACGGCGACAGCTCCCCAGGCCTTGCCTATCGCCACCTGCGGACGCAGCAGGCTGGCGCCATCCTCGCGTTGCAGCGCCAATAGATGCCCGCCGGCATCCAGCACCGCCACCGTCAACGGTGCGGCGTCGATCTTGCGGCCAGCGGCCAGCGCGGCGTTCACTAGGCTGACAGCGACTTTCAGGGTCAATGCGTTCATGGAAAGGTCCTCTTCTTGTTGTGAGAAGCCCTGAGGGCAGTTGAAAACCGATAGCTCAATAGAACACAACGCTCATACTTTTTGTATACAATATTTTTAAAATATCGTGCACGACACGGCGAAACCCAGTTTTCAAGGGCATTCCGACGAACGCCACTTCCCGGGATGAAAATGGATTGACCTAAGCCGCTGAGCGTGAATACACTCTACCGCAAAGCAAGTTGTATACAATTACAAAATCGATGAGGCACAAACCATGAGCAAAATGAGAGCAATCGATGCAGCCGTTCTGGTCATGCGCCGTGAAGGTGTAGATACCGCGTTCGGCATCCCGGGGGCTGCCATCAACCCGCTGTACTCGGCCCTGAAGAAAGTCGGTGGCATCGATCACGTCCTCGCTCGTCACGTCGAAGGCGCCTCGCACATGGCCGAGGGCTACACCCGCGCCAACCCCGGCAACATCGGCGTGTGCATCGGCACCTCCGGCCCTGCCGGCACCGACATGGTCACCGGCCCGATCACCTGGCCGTCGCGGTCGGCCAGGAAGGCATGGCCGATGCCGCCGAAGTCCACGGCGTTGATGATGTCCACCAGGGTGTCCAGGCTCAGGTCGCCGCCAGCCACGCCCAGCAGCTCGCCGCTGGCCTTGCTGCGCACCGGCGTCACGATGCTCATCATCAGGCCACCGACCGTGCCTTGGTAAGGTGGCGTCAGCACCGTGTGCCCCGCGCTCGCGGCGGCGCCGTACCAAGGGCGCTGGCGCGGGTCGAAGCCATCGGGCAGCTCGACGAACGGTCGCTGGGTGAACACCCCATCGGCCTGGCCGAGATAGGTGAACAGGAAGTTACGGGTATAGGAAGGCTGGTCGACCAACCCCGCCACATTGGCGTCGGTGCCCTGCAGGGCGATGTCCTGGGCCAGGTTCTCCAGCACCAGGATGCGCCCGCTCATCCAGTTCTCCACGCTGCTGGCGGTCAAGGCGCCAGCCTGTTGCACGGACGCCTCGATGTTCTGGCCGATGGTGTTGCGCTGCAGGTAGTCGTTGTAGAGGGTGAACAAGGCGAATGCCAGGACCACGACGGCGCAAGCGCTGAGCAGGATCTTGTGGCGGAATTTCAGGTTCATGTTTCAAGACCTTGGATTATTTTTTTGAATATCGCACGCGCATGATTCGATGGCGGCCTGTCACCCCTTGCTATCGGCCGTTGCCTGAACAATTTGATGGCGTTCGGTATTTTCCCAGGTCGTGAACGGAAACATCAGCGCGGTGAACAGCAGGCCGCGATCCTGTGACGACTCGTCACACCTGCTGTGAAATGCCATGGCCTAATCCACGCCTCGCCCAGCCCTTAAGGTAGTGCGCCAAGGCCGCCTCGCCGGTGGCCACTGACAACAATAAGCGTCCAACCGAGGTGCAAGCCGATGCGTGATGGTCAAGATAAGGTCAATGACAAGCTGGGGAACGGCTTGAAAGGCAGGCAGGTCACGATGATCTCGATTGGCGGCGTGATAGGCGCAGGCCTTTTCGTGGGGTCGAGCAACGCCATCGCGGCCGCCGGACCTGCGGTATTGGTGTCCTATGTGATCGCCGCGATGATCGTGGTGCTGGTGATGCAGATGCTCGGAGAGATGGCCACGGCCAGGCCGGACACCGGCTCGTTCTCCTCCTATGCCGACCAGGCCATCGGGCGCTGGGCCGGTTTTTCCATTGGCTGGCTGTACTGGTGGTTCTACGTGCTGGTCATCGCCATCGAAGCCATCGTGGCCGGCAACATCCTCGGCGACTGGCTGGGCCTTCCCCACTGGATCACGGCCTTTGCCATCACCTTCGTGCTGATCGTCTGCAACAGCCTCAGCGTGGGCTCGTTCGGCACGCTCGAGTACTGGTTGTCGCTGTTCAAGGTGGTGTCGATCGTCAGCTTCATCGTTCTGGGCGTACTGGCCATCTTCGACCTGGTGCCAGGTTCGTCCACCCATGGCATCGCCAACCTGTATGCCAACGGCGGCTTCGCCCCCAATGGCAACGTGGCGATAGTCGCTGCGCTGCTGACCGCCATGTTCAGCTTCCAGGGCAGCGAGGTGGTCACCATCGCCGCAGCCGAATCGAAGGACCCCAAGGCCAACATCAAGAAGGCGATTCGCGCAGTGGTGTGGCGCCTGGGCCTGTTCTACCTCGGCTCCATGTTCGTGGTCGTGTGCCTGGTCCCCTGGAATGCGCCAGGCCTGGCGCAGGGCTCCTACCAGGCGGTGCTCACTGCCATGAACATCCCTTGGGCACCTGCCATCATGAGCATCGTCGTCCTGGTGGCGGTGACCAGTTGCCTGAATTCGGCGATCTACACCGCCTCGCGCATGGCCTATTCGCTGGCCAAGCGGGGCGATGCGCCAAGGGCGGTGTCGCGTACCACGCCCAAGGGTGTGCCCCTGTTGGCGGTCGCGCTGACATCGCTGGCCGCGCTGGTCGCCCTGGCGGCCAACTACCTGTTGCCCAAGCAAGTGTTCCAGTTCCTGCTGGCCACCAGCGGAGCCCTGGCCCTGCTGATGTACCTGGTGATCGCCGTGACCCAGTTGTACATGCGTCGCAAGCTCGTGGCCCTGGGCAAGCGCCTGGAAGTGCGGATGTGGCTGTTCCCCTACCTGACCGTGCTGACCATCGCCTTCATCCTCGGGGTCTTCGCGATCATGGCAGCCTTCCCGGGGCAGCGCGCGGAGCTGTTTTCCACGCTCGGCCTGACCGCCGTGCTGGTGGGCATCGGCGCCTACCTGCAGAAGTCCCAGCCAGAGCTTTCGGCCCAGCGCAGTGCCATGGCACCGCTCGACGAGCACGCGCAGCGGCGGGCCCTGGCCTGAGTCTCCGCGCGGCGACTGCCAGCCCGCTGTGACCGAGCGTCATGGCGGGTGTGCCGACGAGGTCCTTTTTCCCCCTCTATCGCAACCTTAACCTGCATGAAGCCCCGGCCGACCGTATGGCCGGGGCCCCAGAGAACCAACCGTGGAAGCCTTTCATGAACGTAGCCCGCAAACCCGACGAACTGGCGATTCCCTATCAACTGCCCCAGGTGCCTTTCATGTCGCCCGACATGGTGCACCCCGGCGTGCTTGGCAAATGGCTCGACGACGACCAACTGTGGGTCCCGGTGACCGCGTCGGTGTCCTTCAAGCCCCTGCTGCTGAGCGTCTCTGGCGGCTACTACATCAACCTGCTGCGCGTGCGCCAGAGCGGTGTTCTGTCCCGCCACCGCCATACCGGTGGGGTCCATGCGCTGGTGCTCAAGGGGCGCTGGTACTACTTGGAGCATGACTGGATCGCCGAAGAAGGCTCGTTCGCCTTCGAGCCGCCGGGAGAGACCCACACCCTCTTCGTGCCGGAAGATGTGGAGGAGATGATCACCTGGTTCCATGTGCAAGGGGGCTACACCTACGTCGATCCCCAAGGTGTGGCAGTGGGGTACGAGGACGTCTTCACCAAACTGGAAGCCGCTCGTGCACACTACACGTCGTTGGGCCTGCCCGACGACTACATCGAACAGTTCATCCGCTGAGCAGGCTGCTGTCGGGGCTGCCGTGCAGCCCCGACGACATCACGCCCAGCTCGACCACCGCAGCACTGCCCGTCTGCTGATCGGCCACGGGAGACAGGAACATGGACAACTACTCACAATTGCTGGCATTCCTCTGGGCCACCGAGCACGGTAACTTCTCCGCGGCGGCACGGGCCCACGGGATGACCCCTTCGGCCATCAGCAAGCTGATCACCCGCCTGGAGAACCGCCTGCAGGTGCGCCTGTTCCAGCGTGGCACGCGCAGCCTGACGCTGACCGAGGAAGGCGCCGCCTACCTGGTCAGCGCCCGAGCGGTGAGCAATGCCATGGCCGAGGCGGACTCACTGGCCGAGGCGTTCCCGACCCGTGTCAGTGGCACGCTGCGCATCCATACCATGACCACCTTCGCCAAGCACCAGATTATCCCCTGGTTGCCGGAATTCCTCGCGGCCTACCCTGGCCTGGCCGTCGATATCCAGGTGGGTGCGCAGTTTCATGACCAGTTCGATCAAGGGCTGGACGTGGCCATCCACAGTGGCATCCTGCCCGATTCGACGCGCATCGCTCGCAAGATCGGCCAGAGCCGCTGGATCGTCTGCGCCTCGCCGGACTACCTGGCCCGCCATGGCGTACCCGAGCATCCACGGCAATTGCTCGATCACACCTGCTTCAACTTCGGCTTCGACAGCGTCTGGAACAACTGGAGTTTCCTCATCGATGGCGAGCCCACCACGGTGCCGGTGGTCCCCAAGGCCACGTTCGCCCAGGGCGACCTGCTGCGCGACCTGGCGCTCGGTGGCGCGGGCATCGTGCGCCTGGCGCAGTTCCATATCGGCCAGGACCTCCACGACGGGCGCCTGGTCCCGCTGCTGGAGCCCTACAGTAGCGACAGCAGCGAGCCGATCTACATGATCTACACCAACCGCAAGCACCTGAGCCCGAGGATCCGCGTGTTCCGCGACTTCCTCGAGCACAAGCTCGCCCACAACCCCTGGGACACACGCCGACAGTGAGCGTGGCCGAACCACACAGGCTTCGAGCCGATCCCGCCATCGGCTCTTCATCGAACGACAGAACAGAGGTCCCCATGCGTAACCTGGTTGGCGATGTTTCCAGCGCCGCTCGCATCCTGCCCGAACTCAACGGGCAAACCCTCTTCATCCGCAAGGGCAAGGGCGCCTACCTGTGGGATGACCAAGGCCGTCGCTACATCGACACCGCGCTCGGCTTCGGCGCCGTGTTGCTCGGGCATGCCAACGACCAGGTCACTGCCCAGGTCGCGGCGGCCCTGGCCGACTCGCCCTCGCCGTCGTGGGCGCATGTCCGCGAGCATGCCGCCGCCACTGCGCTCGCTGCGCACACCGGCGCGCTGAGCAAGGTCATCTTCACCAACTCCGGCAGCGAGGCGGTGCACCTGGCCTGCCGCGCCGCCCGCGCCTTCACCGGCCGCGGCAGGATCGCCAAGATGGCGGCCGGCTTCGATGGCTGGTTCGACGACGTCAGCTTCGGTAACGTCAGTTCGCGCGAAGCCGGCTTCGCCAACGGCCAGCGCCCCGCCACGGCACGTACCACGCTGCTGCGCTTCAACGACTTCGACGACGTGGAACGCCTGTTCGCCGAAGACCCCGACATCGCCGCGGTGATCCTCGAACCCATGCTCGCCAACGCCGGCTGCATCATGCCTGCCCCTGGCTACCTGGCGCACGTACAGGACGTGGCCCACCGCCACGGCGCCCTGGTCATCAGCGACGAAGTCCTGATGGGGTTTCGCCTGCACGCGGGGCTGGCGGCCTTGCACGCAGGCCTGGACCCGGACATCGCCAGCGTCGGCAAGGCCATCGGCAACGGCGTACCGGTCTCTGCCATCGTCGGCAAGCCACATATCCTGGCGGGCTTCGAGGAGGGGCGCGTGCTGCGTGGCGGCACCTTCAGCGGCAACCCGATGGCGTGCGCGGCGGTGATGAGCACACTGGCGCAACTGGACGATGCCGACTATCCGCACCTGCTCGAGCGTGGCGAAGGGCTGCGCCTTGCCGTGGAAGAGATCTTCGCCGCCCAGGGCATGGCCGTGAGCACCAGTGGCTACGGCAACGTGTTCGGTATCTGGCCTTCGCGTCAGGCGCCGGCAACCTACGCGCAGGCACTGGAGGTCGGCGACGCCGGGTTCAGCAAGGCTTTGCACCTGGCCCTGCGGGAAGCGGGCCTGCTGATGATGCCGTCGCAATATGGGCGGATCTACCTGTCATTCGATCACAGCGACGAGGTGGTGGACGACATGAAGGCTTGCTTCGAGGCCGCCGCCGCCAGCCTTGCCCCACGCTTCGCCCACGCAGGGTGAGACTTTGAGCTGTCGTTTGGGGCGCTTCGCGCCCCTTTCCGACCGGTCCGGCGCCCCGGACAGTCATTGGGCCACCACCCACGTCGCCATGACGCGCAACGACACAAGCAACGTCGCGATCTGACAAGTACATGTCGCAGGCGACCGTCTCGCCAAAGCCCCCTGATCGAATAATTCTCCCATCGGCTGAACCTTGCGCCAGAGGCCAGCCCCGCGACACCCGCGAGTATGCAGCCTCGCTTCACAATTCCAACGCTGCGGCGCCCCTTTGCACCGGACAACCGGTAGCACCCCATAACGATAAATTCTCCAAACCCGAAAACCCCGCGCGCATCGCCCTTGGGAAGTGCCTGCGCGCGCTTGTGAAGACCATTCGACTGCCATGATCGCAACCTCCGTTTCCACCGCCGGGACCTCGACCGGCCATCGCAACGCCCTGCTCGCCGCGCACATCGCCGCTGTGCTGTTCGGCCTGACCGGTATCCTCGGCGCACTGATCCAGGCCGATGCCAGCCTCATCACCTTCGGCCGGGCGACCTTCGCCTTCATCGCCCTGGGCTTCGTCGCCGGGCTCAAGGGCACGCGTCTGCTCGATGCGCTGAGCTGGCGCAACCTGCCGGTCATCGGCCTGACCGGCACCCTGCTCGCCGCCCACTGGGTGACTTTCTTCATCGCCATCAAGGTCGGCGGCGTGGCGGTGGCGACCCTGGGCTTCGCCAGCTTCCCGGCGTTCATCGCGCTGATCGACCTGCTGGTGTTCCGCGAGCGGACCGGCGCCACCGAGAGCCTGCTGCTGTTGCTGGTGACGGCGGGGCTGGTGCTGGTGGTGCCGTCCTTCGACCTGCTCGACCAAGGCACCATGGGCCTGCTCTGGGGGCTGGCCTCGGGCCTGGCGTTCGCCCTGCTGGCGGTCGCCAACCGCCGCCGCCCCAGCGGCATGGACGCGATGCAGGTGGCGTTCTGGCAGAACGTGGTGGTGGCGGCGCTGGTGGCACCGTTCGCCTTCAGCCACCTGGCCGGCACCAGCCTGCACGGCAACGACTGGGTCAATCTGGCGCTGCTGGGCGTGTTCTGCACCGGGCTGTCGCAGTTCCTCTTCGTCAAGAGCCTGGACGGCCTGCAGGCCCGCACCGCCGGCATGGTCATTGCGCTGGAGCCGGTGTATGCGATCGCCTGCGCCTGGTGGCTGTTCGGCGAACAGCCGTCGCTGCGGATGGCCGCCGGGGCGGCCCTGATCGTGCTGGCCACCCTCATGACGGCGTGGCGCAAGGCCGCAGCCCACTGAGGCGGCGACCACACTTGACAAAGATCAAGCGGCGCCCTGGGCAGGGCGCTAAAACAGCAGGGTGCATTCTCCTTTCCCGAACCTGCTGGAGGCTCCCATGGACCCTGCCCATCCCCATGCTGCACCCGCTGACCTGGCATTTCCCGAGACCGCTGGCGAACACTGGGTCCAAGCCCTGAACAACGGCAGCCATGTGCTCATCCGGCCGCTGCGCGCCGCGGATCGGGAGCGCGAGAAAGCGTTCATCCAGCGGCTGTCGCCGCAGTCGCGGCACTTTCGCTTCCTGTGCCAGATCAAGGAGCCCGGCGAGGCCATGCTTGACCAACTGATGAGCATCGACCACGACCGGCAGATGGCCTACGTGGCCTTGGCCCATGTCGACGGCGAGCTGCAGGAAGTGGGCATCAGCCGCTACGCGGCTGCGGCCGAGACCGGGCAGTGCGAATGCGCGGTAACGGTGCTCGATGCCTGGCAGAACCTTGGATTGGGATCGCTGCTGCTCGGCCACCTGATCGATGCCGCCCAGGCCCATGGCTTCACGCAGATGTACTCGATCGACGCGGCCGCGAACGTGGCGATGCGCGACCTGGCACAGGCCCATGGCTTCACCACCTCGCGGGACCCGGACGACCCCAGCCAGGTCGTTCACCGTCTGGCCTTGGTCTGAGCTGCCTGCAGGTGGGTCATCTGGGGCTGCGAAGCGGCCCCAGCATTTGCCAAGCCCAACGGTGTAATTAGTGCTCCTCCCCCTGCCCCACCGGCACCGTCTGCAAGTGCTCCGGCACACACACCGACCAACCGAGCTCGAGACTGATGCGCCGGCGCAAGGTATCGGCGGCGTGGGGCTCGCCATGCACCACGTAGGTCTGCCGGGGCGCGGTACGCAAACCCCGCAGCCACTGGATGATTTCGTCGGCATCGGCATGGGCGGAAAGATTCTCCATGGCGAACACCTGTGCGTTGATGGGGACGTCCATGCCATGCATGCGCACGCTCCTCGCCCCGGCGACGATGTCCGCCCCACGCGTGCCACCGGCCTGGAAGCCTGAGAACAGCAGGCTGTTGCGAGGGTTGGGCGCCAACGCCTTGAGGTGGTGCAGCACCCGCCCACCGGTCGCCATGCCACTGGCGGCGATGATCACCGCAGGCCCGCGCAACTGGTCCAGTTGGCGGGACTCGTCGACCGAGCGAACGATGCGCGTGCTCCGGTACATCGCCGCACACTCCTCGGCCGACAAACGGTGCTCGCTGTGAAAGCGCAGGTACAGCGCCGTGGCGTCGGTGGCCATGGGGCTATTGAGATAGACCGGGATATCGGGGATCAGCCCGTCCTTCTTCAGCTTGTAGAGGTAGTACATCAACAACTGGGCGCGCCCGACGGCGAACGAAGGCACCAGGGTGATGCCCTGGCGCAGCGAGGTCTGGTTGATGACATCCGCGATGTACTGCTCGGTCGAGCCGGCGGGGTGCTGGCGATCGCCATAGGTGGACTCCACCAGCAGGATGTCGGCCGCCTCGATGGGCTCGGGCGCATACATGACCGGGTCTTCCGGCCGCCCCAGGTCGCCGGAGAACACCAGCGTCTGGCCATCGACACTGAGCTCCACGCTGGCAGCGCCCAGGATGTGCCCGGCCGAACGCAGGTAGACGTGCACGCCAGGGGCGATCTGCACCCGCTGGTGCAACTCCAGCGGCCGTAACAGTTTCAAGGCACGCTGGGCGTCCTCTTCGGTATAGAGGGCACGGGCGGGATGATGCTTGGAATAGCCCCGCCGGTTGGCATAGTCGGCTTCCTCCTCCTGCAGCCGTCCGCTGTCGAGCAGCAGTATCCTGGCCAGCTCGCAGGTGGCGGGGGTGGCGTAGACCGGCCCGCGATAGCCTTCCCGGGCCAGCACGGGCAGGTAGCCGCTGTGGTCCAGGTGGGCATGGGTCAGCAGCACCGCGTCGAGTGAATGCAGCGGCATCGGCAAGGGTTGCCAGTTGCGCAGCCGCAGCTGCTTGTAGCCCTGGAACAGGCCGCAGTCGACGAGGATACGGGTGGCACCGCGTTCGAGCAGGAACTTGCTGCCGGTCACCGTGCCGGTGGCACCGAGGAAGGTAAGCTGCATGGCATCGACCTCTGGGATCAGTCAGGCGTGGGTTGACCGCCAGGGCGCTACAGGCCATCGGACATGCCCGCCAAAGCGGCTCGTCCACGGATTATCGAAGCGCCGCCGCCTGCCGGCTTGATCCAGGTCAGAAAGGCTCGCGCCACACCGGAAACTTGATGCAGGTCAGGTCGCCCGGAGTCAGGCGTTCTACAACAACCTTGTTGCCGGCTGGGATCGAGCGCTTGGGAGCAGGGTATGAACAGCAAGCATGACGATGACGACCTGGCCTGCCCACATTGGGTCGAGGCCCTGGATGACGGAACACCGGTGTTGATCCGCCCCCTGCGCGAGGAGGACCGGGAGCGGGGGCGGCGTTTCCTCGGGGCGATGGCCCACGACGTGCGCCACTTCCGCCGCCTGGCAGGGTTCGATGGCCGCGCGCCGTCGATGATCGACCGGCTGATGGACGTGGACCCTCACGGGTGCAGGGTGTTCGTCGCCCTGGTGCATGACACAGGCCAATTGTGCCAGATCGGCTTGAGCCGCTACGCGGCGATCCCCGGCAGCCAGGACTGCACCTGCGCGGTGGCGGTGAGCGAGCCCTGGCGGCGCAAGGGGCTGGGCAGGCTGCTGATGCGGCACCTGATCGATGCCGCCCGGAGCGATGGCTTGCACGGCATGGTGTCGCGCGACCTGGCGGGCAACTACGGGATGCACCGGCTTGCCAAGGCGCTTGGCTTTTCTGCCCGTTACCTGGACGGGGATGTCTCTGAGATCATCCATGAACTCGCACTGCGCGAGTGAGTGTCGATGCGGGACGGGCGTCAATGCCGGTCAGTCACGCGGCATGGGGCTGCCTTGCAGCCCATCGCCGGCAAGCCGGCTCCCACAAGGTACGAGTCGTACCCTAGATGGTGCGGTTTGTAGGGACTCTGTGGGAGCCGGCTTGCCGGCGATGGGGCGCGAAGCGGCCCCTGTCGCTCACACCACCGCCTGCTCCGGCGTGATCACCAGCACGCTGGTCGGCAACTTGTACAGCATCCGTTCGACCGTGCTGCCGATATACCTGGCGACGCCGCGATGGTGGGTCCGCCCCATCACCACCACATCGATATCGTGATGCCCGACGAACAACGTCAGTACCTTGGCCGGGTCGCCCATGATCATGTGGCAGCGCTCGGGAGGAATGCCATTGCGTTCGGCCAACTGATTGAACTCGTCACCCTGCGCCGCGTGCAAGGTCTCGGCGGCGTTGGCGTCGAACAGGAACGAACGCCGGGCAAGGGTCTCGGCCTCCTGGTACATGGTGCCCAGATCGTAGACGTAGAGAAGCTCCATCTGCGCATTGCATTGCAAGGCCAGCTTCAAGGCTTCGCTGATGATGCGGTCATTGAACCCTTCGTACTGGTCTTGCGGCCGCGACAGGTCCACAGCCGCCAGCACCCTGCGCGGGAGGGCATGCCGGGTGGCACAGACGAAGTGCAGCGGCACCCGGCACTCGCGCAGCAGCCGGACATCGAGCGTGGTGAACAGCGCCCGCTGCAGGCGCGACGCCTGCTCGATATCCTTGATGAGCATGGCGAACGGATACTCGCGCAGGTGGGCGAGGATTTCATCGAGCACATCCTGCACCCAGACGACCTCGGTGGTCACCGTGAGCCCGTTGCGGCGCAGCGGCACGGCCTGGGTCTCGAGCCATTGGCGGTGTCGCTCCAGGTAGCCCTGGCGCATCGCCGCCAGGGCCTGCTCATCCACCAGCCCGGCCGTGGCCAGCCCTTCGAGGTAGTCGAACGCCACGATGTGCAGGGCCATGCCCTTGGCCTTGGCCAGGGCCGCGGCCCGTTCGTGGGCGGGGGTATGCTGCATCAGCGGGGAGGCGATGAGCAGCAGTCGTTGTTGGTCGGCCATGGCGCACCTCATGCTCGGGAGTCGTGCTTCGATGCTGCGCCTCCGCCCTGCTGCCCGCTTGACCTGTATCAAGATCGCATCGGCACCTAGCGGGCCGACATACGGTCGCGCGCGACCGGCCAATCCCGAGCGAAACATTGACACCGGTCAATGGATGCCCAGGGTTTTGGCGCACGCTAGGTGAACATTTCGAATGCCGATCACGGATCAGGAGGCGTTGCCATGGCTCGCATGAAAGCTGCGATCTTCGTCGACAAGAACAGAATCGTGCTGGACGAGAAACCCATTCCCGACGTGGGCCCCCTCGATGCGCTGGTGCGGATCACCACCACCACGATCTGCGGCACCGACGTGCATATCCTGCGTGGCGAGTACCCCGTGGCCAAGGGCTTGACCGTCGGCCACGAACCGGTCGGGGTCATCGAGAAACTGGGCGCCCAGGTCCAGGGCTTCAGCGAAGGCCAGCGGGTCATCGCCGGGGCGATCACCCCCAGCGGCCACAGCAACGCCTGCCTGTGCGGCTGCGCCTCCCAGGATGGGCCGGGCACCCGGCATGGCTTCAAGGCCACCGGGGGCTGGAAGTTCGGCAACATCATCGACGGTTGCCAGGCCGAGTACGTGCTGGTGCCCGACGCCATGGTCAACCTCTCGCCCATTCCCGACGGGCTTTCCGACAAGCAGGTGCTGATGTGTCCGGACATCATGTCCACAGGCTTTTCCGGCGCCGAACGCGGTGGCGTGAAGATCGGTGACGCGGTCGTCGTGTTCGCCCTCGGCCCCATCGGCCTGTGCGCGGTCGCCGGGGCACGCCTGATGGGCGCCACGACCATCATCGGCATCGACTCGATCGCGCCACGCATGGCCGTGGCACGCCAGCTCGGCGCGACCCATGTGGTCGACTTCAAGCAGGGCGACGTGGTGGAACAGATCATGGCCCTCACCGACGGCCGTGGGGTCGACGTGGCGATCGAGGCCCTGGGCACCCAGGCGACCTTCGAGTCGGCCCTGCGCGTACTACGTCCAGGGGGCACGCTGTCGAGCCTCGGGGTCTACGCCAGCGACCTGCGCATTCCGCTGGACGGTTTCGCCGCCGGGCTCGGCGACTACAGCATCGTCACCACCCTCTGCCCGGGCGGCAAGGAGCGCATGCGCCGCCTGATGCAAGTGGTCGCCAGCGGCCACGTCGACCTGTCGCCGCTGGTGACGCACCGCTTCAAACTCGACGATATCGAGGCGGCCTATGAACTGTTCGCCCATCAGCGCGATGGGGTCATGAAGGTGGCGATCACGCCCTGAATCCTCCTGCCACGCTGGGCATGGACGCTGTCACGCTTCATCGAATGTGCATGTACAGGTACGTCTGAACCTCACAGGCCTTGGCCTGGCGCAACCACGCGGAGGATGGCCGATGAACGTCTATATCGAGAAGCACCCACGACAGGGCCGTTGGTGGGTGCACATGGACCTGTGGCGCGTGGCCTTCAACAGCCACGAGGAGGCTCGCCAGTTCGTGGAACGCTTGAACAGCCGCCTCAACGCCCCGCATTCCCTGGCGATGATCGCTCCTTGCCCGGTCCCCCCGGATCACCTGCCCCGCCCAAGTGCCCGCGCGCACCCGACGGAGGCCTGACATGTACGAGCGGATCAACGCCAGGCTCATCGAACAACCGCCCCAGGATGCCGCGGCCCCGCCGATCCACCTGCACCCGCTCGCCTCTGTCTGCAAGGGCTGCAGGGTCGGCTCGCTGTGCCTGCCCACCGGCCTGCCCGAGCAGGACAATGGCCGCTTCAGCGCGCTGATCGGCCAGCGCATCAGGGTCAGGAAAGGTTGCGGCCTGTACCACGCCAACGACCCGTTGCAGTACCTCTACGCGATACGCTTCGGCAGCTTCAAGACCAGCCTCACCAATGCCGAGGGGCAGGGTCTGGTCATCAACTTCTGGATGCCGGGCGATGTGATGGGGCTGGATGCGATCAGCACCAACCGCCATGTCTGCGATGCCATCGCCCTGGAAGACAGCGAGGTCTGCCCCATCCCCTACCAGCGCCTGGAAGCGTTGGCCCGTGAGTTCCCCTTCCTGCAACAAAGCCTGAACCGCCTGCTCAGCCGGGAAATCGTCCGCGAGCACGAGCGCGTGCTGATGATCTGCAACCTCACCGCCGAGGAACGCTTGGCGAGCTTTTTGGTGGGGCTGTCCAGGCGCTTCGTCAACCGGGGCTATTCGGCCCACGGTTTCGTCCTGCGCATGTCGCGGGAAGACATCGCCTCCTACCTGGGGCTGCGCCTGGAAACCGTCTGCCGGGGCATCGCGCACCTGCGGCAACTGGAAATCGTGCGCCTGCGTGGGCGCGTCGTGGAGATCCTCGACCTGCCGGCGCTGATGGCGTTGGAACATGGCTACGGCAAGTCACGGTCACGCTCGGCGTGCGCCCGGCCCGCTGAGGACTGAGTGAAAAAAAGACGACAGGTTCGCCCCCATGCCAGTCAGTAACGCTTAACTGACTGGCATGGGGGCGAACGTTCAGTTTTGCCCGATCACCTGGGGCGAACGCTTCAACACGCGCCGCTTGAAGTCGGTCACCAGCATCAGGAACAACAGGCAGAAGCCGATATAGCCATTGAGCACGTACACCACGTTGATCAACGCATCGAAGGGTACGTTCAAGCCCACGGCGGTGCCGACCACGCAGAGCACGCACAGCAGCCCACGGTGCCGGGCACTGAATTCATCCGGCGCGAAACGCTTCACCGGCGCCCACAGCAGCGAAGCCGCTGTGGTGTAGATGGCCGCGAAGATGACCAGCGTCACCAGGCCAGACAGACTGGGGCTCAGCTTTTCCACCAGGATCAGCGAAGGAATTTGCGCACTGGCCACATCCTCCAGGTGCGCCGCCAGGCCGAGCATCATGGCCAGGACCGCCAGGGAGAACAGCACCATGCCCAGGACGGCGCCGCCACCGGCCTCGGCGCGATTGTTGCTGGTGCTGCCCAGGTTGGTCATGAAGGCCGCCAGCCACATCATGCAGAAGCCGACATAGGACAGGCACGCCGTGAACCAGCTGCTGCCGGCCTGCAGGACGGTCTTGTCCTCCACCAGGGGCTTGAGCGTGGCCGGGTACTGCTCCAGGCCTTCAGGTGCCATGAGCACACCCGCCACGCCGATGACGATCGCCAGCACCGAGAGCAGCGGGCCGATGGAGCCCACCACGCTGATCAGGCGGTTGAAGCCGAAGAACAGCGTCACCAGGGTCAGCCCGCCCATGAGGACGCCGCCATACCAGTTGGGCCAGCCGAACTGCTGGTTCAGGGCCGCCCCCGCGCCAGCGATCATGACCCAGAACGACATGTACAGGAACAACACCGAGAAGTAGTCGAAGAACGTCCCGATAGGCTTGCCGCAGTAATACCTGAAGATGTCTTTGGGTGCGGAAAACTGTTGCTCGTAACCCGCCATGACAAAACTCAGTGCCACGTAGGTGAATAGCAGGAACATGAGCGCGATACTGGCCAGGCCGGCATATTCGTAGGCCACGAAGTACTGCATGATTTCCTGGCCTGTGGCGAAGCCGGAGCCGATCAGCAGGGCGATACAGGCGCCACCGATGACGAACATTCGGGAAATGCGGGCGGGGGAATGTTGCTTATCCATTTTGACTACGTCCTCGTGCTTCTTTTTCTTATTGCTAGAAGTCGCTGTATTCCAGGCGCAGCAGGGCAGCGCGCAGCGCCCGAAGAACACTGGGTATGAAAGGCTTTTTTCGACAGTTGTAACGTGATCGAGCGGGTGGAAGGGCTGGGAGTGGTGGTTCTTCTCTTTGTTATCCAGCGTGGATTCGACAAGCAATGTACGTGCTGGTTTTGCCCACCGAACCTTCCGCTAACGCCGTTTGCGTGTCTGTTCGCGACACTTGGGAAGCGTGTACCAGAACAGGGGTGGCCAGTGGACGAGCAAGGTCGAGAATACCCTACCGTGCTCGGCCTACCGGCTCTGCCACGACAACCAAGTGCATACCCGCAATATCACACGCGTGCCGTTGATCTGCCCTCGGCGAACTGGTGGATACCGGTCACTGGGCCGCTGCGCGCCCCTTTCGCGCCACAAGGCCGCTCCCCCTTCTGTCATTCATCACTGTGCTTATGAGGGATCACCCTGCCCTTCGGACTGAGCTGTCGCGCAGAGAACATACGGTTGAGGCAGGCCCCTGTAGGAGCGAGCTTGCTCGCGAACAAGGGCGCAGCCCTTGCCGTACACCGGTGGAGTCAGGGCCGTCCTTCAGAACTGCCTGGCGATTGCCGCCACGATGATGCCTGCGGCAATCGCCGGCAGCGGTTTTCTCAGCGACAGCATGACGACCGCGGTCGCCAGCAAGGCCAGACGCGCGCCCATGTCGCCCGTCACCGCCAGCGGGGCGATGACCGCCACCAGTACCGAACCCGACATGGCATTGATGAACTGCTGCACGCGGTAGTTGATCGGCACGAACGACATCACGAAAACGCCACCCCAGCGCGTGGCCAGGGTCACCACCGCCATGACCAGGATAATGACGAACGTGCCGAGGCCTGTGCTTTCGATACTCATTGCTTCTTCTCCATCCAGAGTGCTCCCAGCACACCACCGGCCAATGCCCCGACCACCACATGACTGTTTTCAGGCAGGTACGCGTACGCCAGGAGCGATGAGCACGCCGCAAGGCTCCAGATAACCAGCATGCGCAGGTTCTTTTGCCCACCGATCACCATTGCCAGCAGGAAGCATCCCATCACCATGTCGAGCCCCAGGCTGACCGGGTCCTGGATCGCGCTACCGAAGTACAGGCCCAGCCAACTGCCCAGCGCCCAGGCCGACCACAACGCGATGCCCCCACCCAACAAGAGCCCCAGGCCAGGCTTGCCGCGGTTGAAGGCCTGCATCGACATCGCCCAGTTGGCATCGGACACCACCAGCATCACCCCGTAGCGCCTGGCCCGGGGCAGGTCCTTCAACCAGGGATACAGGGTCGCGCCCATCAGCAGGTGCCGGGCGTTGATCGCGAACACCGTGATGACCAGCGGGACGATCGGTACATGCGTTCCCCACATATCGAGAACAGCGAACTGCGCCGCGCCGGCAAACACCAACGCACTCATCAGTAGCGTCGATACATCGTCCAGCCCAGTCTGGGCCGCAGCCAGGCCGAAGGCGACACCGAAGACAACGACGAACAGGGAAATGGGCAGAAGCTGCTTGAAGCCACCCCATACCTCGCCCGCGTCCAACCGCACGGGTCTATTTTCCACACTCAACGCAAACCTCTCCTCTTTTCTGTATGGGTGCTCAGGCATTGGGGCATATTTTGCTGGGCAGCCTTGATTCAGAAAAGCGAATAAGTGTTCGGCAGGCCAGGGGACACCCCCACTGGCCTGCTGTGATAGCGCTAATGCGCTATCGATCACCGCCCCTCGAACACCGGGCACGACGCCTTCTCGATGGCCGCTATCGCGTCGGCCTCAGTCATCACTCCCGACTCGGCCATGATCGCCAGCAGCGAGCGACCTTCGTTCACCGACTGGCGCGCCAGCTTGCTGACCTGGGCATAACCCAGGCGCGGCACCAGGGCAGTGGCCACGGCCATGGAGTCGGTGAGATGCGCCAGATTGCGTGCCTCATCCGCCTGGATACCAGCCACGCACTTGTCGCGGAAACGTTCGATGCCTTGAGTCAGCAAGGTGATGCTGTCGAACACCCGCGAGGCCACCACAGGCTCGAAGTGATTGATCTCAAGCTCGCCATACTGCACGGCCTGGGCCACGGCGACGTCGTTGCCGATCACTGCGAAACTCAGCTGGATCATCGCCATCGGCAGCACTGGGTTGACCTTGCCGGGCATGATCGACGAACCGGCCTGGGCTTCCGGCAGCTTCAGCTCGCCCAGGCCACCTACCGGGCCGGAAGACAATTTGGTCAGGTCAGCGGCGATCTTCGCCAGCGACGCCGAGCAGGTGCGCAACTCGCCGGAGACACGGGCGAACACGTCCATGTTCTGCATGGCATCGAACGGGTTGGCCGGGGCCAGGTACTCCACCTGGGTGATGCGTGCCAGGTGCTGGTACACCGCCGCACGGTAGTCGGCCGGGGCACCGAAGCCGGTACCGATGGCAGTGCCGCCCAGCGGCAGGGTACGCAGCTTGCCGCGCACGGCCACCAGCTCATCGGCCAGGCGGCGGGTCAGCGAGGCGTAGCCGGAGAACAGCTGGCCCAGGCGCATGGGCTGGGCATCCTGCAAGCAGGTGCGGCCCAGATGGAGGATGTCGGCGAACTGCACGGCCTTGGCCTCGAATACGGCCGCCAGCAATTGCACCTGCTCGATCAACCCACCGAGCATGGCATGGGTGGCGATCTTCAGTGCCGCCGGATACACATCGTTGGTCGACTGGGAGATGTTGACGTGGTCGTTGGGGTGCACCACGTCATAGCTGCCGGCGGCATGGCCGAGCAACTGCTGGGCGCGATTGGCGATGACCTCGTTGAAATTCATATTGGTCGAGGTTCCGCCCGAGCCCTCCATCAGGTCGACGATCAGCGAGTCGTCGCACTCACCAGCGATCAGCGACTGGCAGGCCTGCGCAATGGCCTCAGCCTGGGTGCCGCCGATCACACCGCAGTCGAGGTTAGCCAGGGCCGCGGCCCACTTGCACTGGGCGAAGGCATCGCGCAACGCCGGATAATGGGCGACGGTCAGCGGCGAGACGGTCAGGTTGTCGAACCCGCGTACGGAGTTCACGCCGTAGAGCTTGCTTGCCGGAATCTGCACATCGCCCACATAGTCCTGTTCGACGCGCACGTCGACACGGTCAAAAGTACTCACAGGTAGTTCCCTCATCGAATTTCACTAAAGCCTCGACCCCCTTGCCCAGCGCCTCGAGGCGCGGCAGGAAGGAGTCGAAGATGACGGTACGCGCCGACTCGCAGGCATCTGCGAAGAAGGCGCCGTATTCATTGCGTCTGGCCACCAGGTACAGCGAGCGCTCCAGGTTCAGCTCGGGTGCAAGGTGGGCGGTGACGTTATCCACCCAGGGCAAGGCCTGGAGAAAGCACATGGGGCTGGTCACCGCCCAACCGATACCCTCGGCGACCATGGCGGTCAGGGCGTCGGCGTTGTCCAGCTCCAGGCGGTTGGGTACGCGCACGTTGAGGCTGCGCAGGTGCCGCTCGATCTGCCGGCCCACCTGCGAGGTGCGGTTGAAACGCACCACCGGCAGCACATTGGCCAGCGCACGGACGTCATCGATGCTGTGCAGCTGTTTGCCCTGGGCCTTGGGCGTGATCACGAAGTAGCGTTCGGTGAACAGGCGGTAGCGGATCACGTCGTTGGCATCCATCAGTGGGTCGCTGGTGACGATCAGGTCCAGGTCACGGCGCAGCAGCGACTCGCCCTGCTGCGGGCTCAAGCCTGTGCGCACCGACAACTGCGTCACCTGGCCGAGCATCTGCCGGGTGAACATCGAGCCGCAGGTGGCGGCGAAGGAGTCGACCAGGCCGATGCGCAGGTCGGGCTTTACCCCGCGCCCGGCATCCAGCACCTGGGCCTTGAGGTTGGACAGCTCCTCGCTGAGCAGCGCACCACGGTTGCGCAGGGCCAGGCCGAAGGGGGTCAGGGTCAATGGCCGCGTGGTGCGATCGACCAGCACGACCCCCAACTCGTCCTCCAACTGGCGGACCATTTGCGACACCCCGGACTGGGAGATCCCCATGCGGCTGGCCGCGCCCGACATGCTGCCCTCCTCGGCCACGGCGATGAACACCTGTACTGCGTGCATGTCGATCAGTCGATTGGCTGGCATGGGATCTTCCTTTTTAGCGTTAGCGGATCAGTGCGCGTTGGCCGGCCGCTCATCGGCCGTGGCCGCAGCCTGGGCCTCGGGACTGACCGCTGCAAGCTGCTCCTGGCTGGTCTCGGGGGCGAACAGGTGACAGAACACCCCGCCGAACACCAGCACACCGACGCACACTCCCAGCGCCGTATGCACCCCCAGGTGCTGCACGGCGATCGGCAGCAAGAAGGTGGCGAAAGCCGAACCGAAGCGGCTGGCGGCCACCGCCATGCCGATACCCGAGGCCCGCAGGTGGGTGGGGAACAGCTCGCCGGGGTAGACGAACTCCAGGTTGACTGCTGCCGCCAGCACGCAGGCGAAGAAGCCGAAGGCGATGATGGTGCCCAGCGGCCCGAGGCCGGCCCAGGCCAGCGCGGCCAGGCCCACGGCACTGAGGTAGAAGGTGCCGACCAGGAATGCCCGGCGCGAGATGCGGTCGATGATCAGCAAACCGAGCAGCGCACCGATCATCAGCAGCACGTTGTACACCAGGCCGCCGACGAACTTGTCCTGTACGTTGAGCGCTTCCAGCACCCGGGGCGAGAACGTACCCAGGGCGAAGAACGGGATCACCTGGCAGGTGTAGAACACGCAGCCGACCAGGGTGTTCTTGCGCCAGCGCTTGCTCATCAGTTCGTTGAAACCGCCGCGCTTGCTTGGCGTGACGGGTGCTGTCGGCAGGCTCACGTTCGGGCCGAACTTGGCGCGCACGATGGCCAGCGCCTCCTCCCTACGGCCACGGGCCACCAGCCAGATCGGCGACTCTGGCACGCCCAGGCGCAGCGGCAGGATCAGCAACGCCGGCACACCGCTCAACGCCAGCATCACCCGCCAGGCGTCCGGGCCGATATCACGGATGGCGAAGCCCACCAGGTAGGCCGCCACGTACCCCGCCGCCCAGGCTGCCGCGAGCACGCTGAGCAGGCGACCACGGTAACGACGCGGGGCGAACTCGGTGACCAGCGACTTGCTCACCACATAGTCGAAGCCCAGCACCAGGCCCAGCAGCAGACGCAGCACCAGCAACTGCTCCGGTGAGGTGACGAAGAACTGCGAGGCCGAGATACCTGCGAACAACAGCATGTCCCAGGCAAAGATGGTGCGACGGCCGAACTTGTCGGCCAATGGCCCGGCAAACAGGCTGCCGAGGAACAGGCCCGCCAATGACGCCGCGCCGAGCAGCCCCATCCATAGCGCATTCAATTGCAACGGCCCCGCCGCCATGCTGACCGCGATGCCGATGATCCCTAGCACGAATCCGTCACTGAATTGACCGCCTGTGCCACTGAACACCGTCCGCAGGTGGAAGCGGCTCAGGGGGAGGTCTTCGAACGAAACTGGACTACTCATTCGTGTCTCCACTTGCTTCTTGTAGTAGTTGTGGGCCGGCCCGGGTGGCCGGTTGCGAATGAGTCTACGGCTGCACAATCAGCAAAACAGCAGGTGTGTTCGGAGTATCAGGATCCTTGATACTAGCGGCCACGAACACTGATGGAGGTGCCTTTTATCGGGCTCGCGGCGTTGCTCGGTAGCGTCAGGAGCTTCGTGGAGCGAGGCTATCTACACCTGGCCAGTGACAGGCGCAGGATGGCGTTCGCTCACGGAGAGGGGGCAAGCAGAAATGTTGTAAAGCACAACCTCGACAAACGCCGCTGCGCTGCCAGTTCGAACAGCGTGGCCAGGCAGGGCAGGTGGAAGTGCTCGGTCATGCGCTCGACCGAGTCCCAATGTCCGGTGATGATCCAGGCCTCGCTCGAGGACTCCCGGCGAGCCAAGGTATAAGCCACGCAGCCGGACGTGCGATTCAGCGCTTGCAGCAGTGTTTCCAGCCTCCCCCGAAGGTTCGCTGCCGCCCCATTGGCCGAGTCGATTTCCACTGTGTTGATTGCAACCAGGCCCATGGCGCTATCGCTCCGCCGTTCATTTCGCCAGTAGTTGATCCGCGACCTTGAAGGCTTCTTCCTCGGTGTTCACTACCAACAGCGGATAGCCCCAGAAGGCTTCGAACGTGCTGGCGAACGACCTGGCGGCTTTCTGTTTTTCAGCATCGGGCTCGACGAGCACCTGCCCTCTGACGAAAGCGCGCAAGGCGGCCTTGTGACGCTTCATCCAGAGCGACAATCGCTTGCGTTCTTCGTGGGAATGCTCATGCGCCTGCCGGTCTGCGTTTTCCGCATCCAGTAACACGAAAGGCTCCTCGCGGGCCAACAGCGCTTCGAACGCGGCAAAGCCCTCGTCGCCGGTATCGATGCCGGCACCGCCAATCTTCATCCAGACCAACGGGAAATAGGTGGAATTCAAAAGCATCGGGCTCGTCCTCTGGGTTGGCTCCTGAAAAAACAAGGCGTCGACGACGCCGTTGCACAATAACGACGCTCCCCGTGGACGTCATTGCATAATCTTGTCATTCTGTTTTTCATTTCGGCCAAAGGCATCCGCCTTCCACAGGAACAAGCATCGTGCAGCCGACTGCCACAGAGGACAGCCCGCATTCGTGGGACATCGATGGCATTGCCCGTCAGGTCATCGCCTTGAATGCCTCCTGGGTGGGCAGGGACTGGGAGCACGCACCTCACCGCCATCGCAAGGCGCAGTTGATCTACTCGGTGCGAGGCATCCTCAATTGCGAGGTAGAGACCGGGCTGTGGATCGTGCCACCGCAGTGCGCACTGTGGATCCCGGGCGACATGCTGCATTCGGTCCGGGGGTCGGGAGAAACCGAGTGCTATTGCCTGTTCGTCGAACCGCAGGCCATCGAAGGTTTACCTAGTGCCTGTTGCACCCTGGCCGTGTCGCCCTTGCTCCGCGAATTGCTGCTCAAGGCGACGGGGTTCGAAACGCTGTACGCCGAGCAGGGTCCGCAGGCGCGGTTGATCGCGACCTTGCTGGACGAGTTGTGCGAAGCTCCCGTCGAAGACCTGCATCTACCGACGCCGAGCGACCGCAGGCTGCGCCAGTTGACGCGAATGCTGCTGGCCGATCCGGCCAGCAAAACACCGAGTGGTGAATGGGCCAAGCGCATCGGCATGAGCGAACGCAGCATGAGCCGGCTGTTGCTGCAGCAAGTCGGCATGAGTTTCGGCCGCTGGCGGCGGCAGTTGCACGTGATCCTTTCGTTGCAACGCCTGGCCAGGGGCGAGAGCGTGCAGACGGTTGCGCTGGCGCTGGGCTATGAAAGCGCCAGTGGCTTCGTCACCATGTTCCGCAAGGCGATGGGCAAGCCGCCGGCACGCTATCTGCTCGAACGCGGCACCAGCGGTGAGGCAGGTGCTGCGCGCAGCATCGTGCTTGTGCCAGCGTGTTCACCCACGCCCAGCACGCCCTGACCCACTACAGCCGTAGTAGATACGGATCCCTCCGTCTCAGCGATACTGCATGCAAACCCGCCCCGCCCGGAGACGGCCGATGCGCATTCTGCTGATAGATGACCACGGCATCCTCAGGGCCGGGGTCAAAAGCCTTATCCAGGCCGTTCACCATGACGCCCAGGTCCTGGAAGCTTCATGCACGTCGCAAGCCTTGGCGCTGGTGCGCAGCCAAGCCTTCGACGTGATCTTCCTGGACCTCTGCATCCCCACCTCCCCCACCAGCAACGACCTCACGCCAGACAATGGCCTGAGCCTGTTGTCCCTGTTCAAATCCGGCCGGGAGGAGCCGTCTGACCCCGACCCCGCAAGGTGTGTGGTGGCCCCGGTGATCGTCATGTCGGCCGAATCCGAGCGGCGCTTCGTCGATGAGGTCATGCGTCGGGGAGCGTCGTCCTACGTGCCCAAGTCCAGTGCTCATGAGGCGATGCTGGAAGCCATCAACCGTGCGCTGAGCGGCGGGGTGTACCTGCCCAGCGAAGCGATCGGCAAAGGTGGCCAGGCACCGGCTCCTTCCCTTCCCCTCCAGGAGCGGCCCGTCACCCCGCTAGGCCCCAAGGACCTGGGGGTAACGCCTCGCGAATTCGACATTCTGCGCCTGGCGTTGCAAGGCAATGCGCCCTGGAAGATCGCGGCGATCCTGGAGATCAACCCGGTCAACGTGCGCCAGTACCTGAGCAAGCTCTACAGCAAGTTCGGGGTGATCGACCTCTACGGCTTGCAAGGCTTGTTCGCCAAGACCGGTCAGGTGCTGGGGGTGCTGTCTTCCCCCGCCTCGCCAGCGTTGGCCTGCCGGCCGCGGAACAAGAGCTGCTGAACGGCGGCCATCAATGTTGCCGCGCTTTCACCCTTGCTGACCGACCGGGAGAGGAAATCGTCATCCAGCGGCCGTGGCAACAGCTCCGCCGAGTAAAGGATCGCCGGCACCTGGGCCCAGTCGTAGAACGCCCTGACGTGCTCGATCAGCGCCACGCCAACCAGGCCGTCGTGCAATGTGTAATCGCAGATGAGCAGGTCCGGGTAGCGGTCAGGCGCCCGCTCCAGCGCCGCCTGCAGCGAGGCCCGATCCTCGGCCGTGACGACGATGGCGCCCTGCAAGGTCAGGGATTTCGACAGGCTGTCGAGGATGCGCTTGTCATCGTCGACCAGCAGCACATAGGCACCGGTGATATCCAGGTCTTTCCCGTTGACCTGCACAGCGGACGCACTGGCGCCCAACGGCGGCTCATCGCCCTGGTACAGCGGGCAATCGATTGAGAAACGGCTGCCGTGTCCGGGCCGGCTTGCGAAGGTCAGCCGATGCCCCGGGAGCCGGTCGATGAAGTTTTTCACGATCGAAAGTCCAAGCCCCAGGCCACGCTGGCTGTCATGGTTAGGATTATCGACTTGGAAGAACTCCTCGAAGATCTTGCGTTTGAAGGCGTCGGGGATGCCTATGCCAGTATCGACCACATCGATGCGCAAGGTCGTTCTGCCCGCCACACTGCCCACCAGGACGCCGCCACGCTCCGTGTACTTGATGGCATTCGAGATCAGGTTCCCCAAGATCCGCTTGAAGATCGCCCGATCAGAATTGAGAACGGCATCCCGCCGGCGCTGGGGCAATCGAAGACGCAGGCCCTTGGCCTGCGCCGAAGGCATGTACAGGCACCCGAGTTCCGTCATCAGTTCGTTCAAGGAAAAAGGCTCGATGGCCGGTTGCGACTCACCACTGGTGAACACTTCACGCAGGCCTGTGAACAGGGCGCTGATTTCCCGGCCAGAGGCCTCTATATCCCGGAAGACCTCACGCAGGCGATCATGCTGGCCCTGCTCGACAATGCGCTCCCCTGCGAACGCCAAGGAGGCGATCGAGGCCAAGGGCTGCATGGTGTCATGGTAGGCCGCGCGCACGAAGCGCGTGCTGGCTTCGGCCTTTTCGCGGATCTGCGCGGCTTTCCTCGCCTCCTGGTCGAACAAGGCCTTCAACGCATCGTCCGCTTTCTGCTTCTCGCGGCGGATCCGGCTATTGGCCTGCTCGAGGCTTTCATTCTTCCTGTTCAGGGCCAGGGTTTTGAGATACCCCTCCCGGGCAACCTTCTCGGCGCGCACACTGATCGTCCACCCCACCAAGGTAAATGCCAGCAAATAGAACATGGCGGGAAAGAAGTTGATCTGCAAAGCCCCGGTGGCGATTTCCTGCAGCAGGAACAACAGCACGCAATAACCCGTACTGAACAAAGAATAACGAGCCAGCAGTGCCAAGGTGCCATGCTGAAAGAAGATAACCAGTACGATGCCGACAAAATAATAGTTGTAGTTCAACGGCGCCGGCACGATTTGCACCATGGCCACCAGGCAGGTCTGGGTGAAACATACCGTGACCACCACACTTCTGTTCACCCAGCGCTCATCCTCGAAACGTGCGGTGAACGACACCACGGTCACTGCGGCTATCGCCAGCGTGCCGACCACCCGCCATACCAGGATCCCGTGAAAGTCCGTCCGGGACAGGACGTGTTCGTGGCTGATGTAGTGGTAATAATCCCAATAACCAAAACCTGCCCAAACAGCAATGGCGACGAACATGAACAAGCGTCGCCTTCTGAGGTTTTCAATGGCCTGGGTGTCGAGGAAGCCTTGCTCGTCCCGCGCGGAAGAAAAACGCTGTGGTAAACCGAAAAGTTCAACGGCAGCCATCTGGAGTTCACGCAGTCTTGTCATGTTGGCCACTCACGCTGCGGCTACTACAACTGTTGCACCACCGCCGTTGTATTTTTAAAACACGCCTTCGGTGAGAAGCTGAATCCGTCGAAAAACTCCAATTTCGAAACAGCCGGAGCAGGCTTCATGAACATCAATCAGATTAAAGCACTTGTCCGAAAACTCGCCATCGCGCCGCTGGCGAGCGGTCAAGGCCGCCCCTTGCCCACACAGAGCGAGCGGGGAGAGGTTGCGAAGACCAGGGTGGGCCTGGGGGGAACACAGACGGCGAACACCACGCCAAGGGTCAGTCGTTGTGCATCGGTCGAAATGACGCAATTGCAACTGTCGGCTCACCTTGTCGTCAGCTTCGCCTTTTCAAACTACCCGTTAGCGAAGGCCGCCATCCCGGCGAGCCTGGTAACGATGGAGAACAATCATGAAACTTGTAAAAACCCTCGCGGTTGGCAGCATGCTGCTTGGTCTTATGGGCACGGCTTATGCTGAAGACGGCTTTGAGCGAGCCAGGCAATTCAAGCAGAACTTTCTAGCGGAGCAAGCGCGCCTATGGGGTGATGGCGGTGTGGAGCAGAAGCAACAGCAGATCGCTCAGCGACAACAAGAACAACGGGACGTCAAGGACGACCCCAACAAACCATCAGCGGTAACGAAGGACTTTAAATGACGGTAGCAATTAACAAGAGAGCCAGGATAACGCCTGGCTCTCTTGCATCGCCCATGTATCGATCTTCACTGATTGCTCAGCTCGATCCCACACCTCGGGTTCGGTCATGCACCGGACCATCCCGAGTCTAGTATTACCTTAAATAGTATTCGTGTATAAAACCTGAGTCCTTAACAGACGTTCACAACCCGCTGCAATCGACAGCAGACAGGCCCAAAGGGAACAGCCCCTGCATTATTCGTTACAGCCAAGCCCTGATCTGTCGCGCTACCGCCTCCGTGGAAATACCATAGCGATCATGCAAAGTCGGCAACGCCCCCGCATCCAGGAATGCATCCGGCAGTGCGATCTGGCGGAAAGTCGGCGTGACGCCGTTGCGAAGCAGTACACCTGCAACCGCCTCGCCAAGGCCACCGATGATCGAATGGTTTTCTGCAGTCACGACCAAGCGGCCCGGCTTGCGTGCCTCGGCGAGCAGCGTCTCCTCGTCCAGCGGCTTGATGGTCGGGACGTGCAGCACCGAGACGTCCACCCCCTCTTTGTGCAACTGCTCCGCCGCCTCCAGCGCGCGCATGGTCATAAGCCCGCTGGCAATCAACAGGACATCTCGCCCACCACGCAAGACCTGCGCCTTGCCCAACTGGAACCTGTAGTCGTAGCGATCCAGCACCACGGGTACGTTACCGCGCAGCAGGCGCATGTACACCGGTCCCTTATGCGCGGCGATGGCAGGCACCGCCTGCTCGATTTCAAGCGCGTCGCAAGGGTCGACGATCATCAGGTTGGGCATCGCACGGAAGATCGCCAAATCATCGGTTGCCTGGTGGCTTGGGCCGTAGCCCGTGGTCAGGCCAGGCAAGCCGCAAACGATCTTGACGTTGAGGTTCTCCTCGGCAATGGCCATGCAAATGAAGTCGTAGGCCCGCCGTGAGGCAAATACCGCATAGGTGGTGGCGAAAGGTGTCAGGCCTTCGCGAGCCATGCCGGCAGCAGCGCTCATCAGCAGTTGCTCGGCCATACCCATTTGGTAGAAGCGGTCGGGGTGGGCCTTGGCGAAGATGTGCAGGTCGGTGTACTTGGACAGGTCGGCGCTCAGGCCGACAATGTCCTGGCGCTGTTCAGCCAGGGCCGCCAAGGCATGGCCGAACGGCGCCGACCGGGTAGGCTGGCCCTCGGCAGCGATGGAGGCGATCATCGCCGACGTGGTCAGGCGTTTCTTCGATACATTCGCAGTGTTCATGCTTGGCTCCCAGCGTCCAGCGCTTTCAAGGCAAGGTCCCATTCGTGTTCGTCGACGCGGATGAAGTGGGTTTTGTCGCGGTTTTCGAGGAAGGGCACGCCCTTGCCCATGCGGGTGTCGCAGATGATCACCCGCGGTTGCGCATCCGGGTGGGCACGGGCCTGATCGAAGGCCCGGACCAAGGCGTCGAGGTCGTTGCCATCTACCCGTTGTGCGTACCAGCCGAAAGCCTGCCAGCGGTCGACGATCGGCTCGAACGCCAGGATTTCGCTGGAATGGCCGTCGGCCTGCTGGTTGTTGACGTCGACGATGGCGATCAGGTTATCCAGCCGCCAATGGCTGGCTGACATCACCGCCTCCCAGGTGGAGCCCTCGTTCAGCTCACCGTCCGACAGCAGGTTGTAGACCCAGCTCGCCGAGCCCTTGCGCTTGAGCCCCAGACAGGCGCCGACGGCGATGCCCAGGCCATGGCCAAGCGAGCCGCCGGTGATCTCCATGCCGGGGGTGTAGGCAGCCATGCCGGACATGGGCAGGCGACTGTCATCGCTACCGTAGGTTTCCAGCTCCTGCTCCGGAATGACCCCGGCTTCGATCAGGGCAGCGTACAAGGCGATCGCGTAATGGCCGATGGACAGGTAGAAACGGTCGCGCGCCTCCCATCCAGGATTGCCTGGGTCCATGCGCAGGGCATGGAAATAGGACACGGCAAGCAGGTCCGCAGCACCCAGTGCCTGGCCGATATAGCCTTGGCCCTGGACCTGGCCCATACGCAGGGCATGACGTCGGATATTATGAGCGCGCACAGCCAGGGGCAGCGCCTCGTTGTGGGTAGGCACAGCAGTCATGAGTGACTCCTTGTTGAATCAACGATTGACCAGGTTTGCCGGTACGCGGAACACCAGGAGGGCACCACACATCAGCACGCCGGTGATCAGGTACATGCCGATGGCATTGCTACCCAGGGCCGTAGTGACCCACCCGATCAGGTAGGGGGAGCAAAAGCCGGCAAGGTTGGCGAAGCTGTTGATCGCAGCGATACCCGCCGCAGCCGATACACCGCCCAGCAATGTGGTAGGCAGCATCCAGAACAGCGACGACGCGGACAGGACCCCAGCCGCAGCGAGACAGAGGCCAAGGATCGACAGGGTGAGGTTGCTGCCCAGGGCTGCGGCAAGGCTCAGGCCCAGCGCGCCAAGCAACATGGGGATCGCGAGATGCCAACGCCGTTCGCGGTGGCGATCGCCGCTGCGTCCGGCCAGCAGCATCGCAACGATGGCGCACAGGTAGGGGATGCTGGTCAGCAAACCGATGTGCAAGGGTTCGCTCACCCCCGCATTGCGCACCAGTGTCGGCAGCCAGAAGGTGATCGCATACTGGCCCATCACGACGCAGAAGTAGATACCGGCCAGCAGCCACAGCCGACGGTCGCGGATGAAGTCGGCCACCGATCCATGCTCTACCTTGCACCGCTCGTCTTCAGCCAGCTCCTTGCGCACCAGGGCCTTTTCGTCGTCACTGAGCCAATGGGCCTGCTCGACGCCATCCTTCAAGTAGCTCAGTACCAGGATACCCACCAGGACGGTAGGGATGGCTTCCAGCACGAACATCCACTGCCAGCCGGCCCAGCCCTGCACGCCGGCGAAGCGTTCCATGATCCAGCCCGACAGAGGCCCGCCGACCATGCCCGAAAGCGGGATGGCGATGAACCACAGGGCGGTCATCTTCGCCCGTCGGTAAGAGGGGAACCAGTAGGTCAGGTACAACAGCAGGCCGGGGGCAAGCCCCGCCTCGGCGACGCCGAGCAAAAAGCGCAGGAGGTAGAACTGCCAGGCCGTTTCGACGAAAGCGAACATCGCCGAAATGATGCCCCAGGTGATCATGATACGGGCGATCCAACGTCGCGCGCCGACCTTGTGCAGAATGATGTTGCTCGGTACCTCGCACAGGAAATAGCCGATGAAGAACATCCCGGCACCCAACCCGTATACCGCCTCGGAAAGCGCCAGGTCATCCATCATCTGGAGCTTGGCGAAACCGACATTCACCCGGTCCAGGTAGGCACACAGGTAGCAGAGCATGAGAAAAGGCATCAATCGCCAGGCCGTCTTGCGGTAGGCACTGCTGCGCGCGGCCGAGGCCGCGTCGAGCGTCAATATGGTCATGTCGATCTGATCTCTTGTTGTTATTGATGGCCCGGAACAGGCCGGGCTCAGATACAGAACACGGCGGGACGGCTAGTGGATCAGCATCCCACCATTGACGTCCAAGGTGATGCCCGTCAGATAGCTCGACAAATCGCTGGCCAAGAACAATGCTGCATTGGCGACATCGCGCGCCTCACCGAGCCGGCCAAGCGCAATCCCCTCGATGATGGCGTGACGGCGTTCGTCTTGCATCAGTCCGCCGGTGATATCGGTATGGATCAGGCCAGGGGTGATCGAATTGACCCGTACGTTGTCCGGGCCAAGCTCGCGGGCCATCGCTTTGCCCAGGCCAAGCACGCCGGCTTTGGCTGCACTGTAGTGAGGACCACCGAAGATGCCGCCCCCGCGCTGGGCAGAGACGGAAGACATGCAAATGATGCTGCCGGAACCTTGGGCACGCATCGACGGGATGACCGCCTGTGACATCAACAACGTACCTCGCAGGTTCACATCGAGGATACGGTCATAGTCAGGACCGGTGATTTCCAGTGTCTTCACCGGCTGAGTGATGCCGGCATTGTTGACCAGTACATCGATCCGGCCGAAATGGGCCAGCACTTGCGCCACGGCGTCGCGTACCTGTGCTTCATCGGCGACGTTCACGGCAATTCCAATGTGGCCTTCCCCGAGTGTCGCGGCGGCGTCGGATGCCGCTTGCGCATCGATGTCCAGTATTGCGACCTTGGCACCTTGGTCCACAAACGCTTGGGCGGTCGCGCGGCCGATCCCGCGGGCAGAGGCGGCACCGGTGACGATTGCGAATTTTCCTTCGAGTAGCATGGGCAGTGCTCCGGATGATTATTGTCGTGAGCGGCGGTTCACACAGAACCGATGGCCACAGCTTCATGCAGGCGCGAGGGAGCAGCAACGCAGTGCACCTCATCCGATGCTGAAAAAAATTCAGCCCTGTCTTGTAGGCAGTTATCCGTGCAGAGTAAAAACCTCTGTCACAGCCGTTGCTTTCAGGAAAGATCATGAACCAGGATTCACTCAGAAAGCCGCCCCAGATCCCTGCGCTGAAAGCAATTCAGTCCTTCGAGCAAGTGGCACGCTTTGGAAACGTTGCCCGAGCGGCCGAGCAGTTGAACATCACCCCATCAGCCGTCAGTCACCAGATCGCGAACCTGGAAGCGCTGATCGGGCGCCCCTTGTTCATCCGAGAGGCCCGCGGCGTCTCCTTGACACCTGCCGGGAAACAATACCTGCGTGACGTTTCAGGCATTCTGCAGAGCTTGGCGAGCGCCACCGAGCGTGCCGGCAGCTCGGTCGGCTTCGATTGTCTGCGCCTTCACTCCGCGCCTAGCTTCGGCCTGCTCTGGCTCCTACCGCGCCTCGAACATTTTCGCACCTGCCATCCAGACATCCAGATCAACCTGTCCTGCTCGTACGAGTCGCTGCACTTCGGTCGCCACCAGCTTGACCTCGATATCCGCCATGGCTATCCCAATTGGCCCAGCCTGGAAGTGCGCACCATTCGACACGAGCGCGCGACGGTACTGGCCGCGCCGACACTGCTCGCGCGCACGCCAATCACGCAGCCCAGTGACCTGTTGGGGCAAAACCTGATCCTCTCGGAGGCGGCATTGGTCCAGTGGCCTCAATGGTTCGCCCAGCAAGGCGTAACGCTTCCCCAGGCGCCGTTTGCACTCAGCTTCGACCGTTCCTACATGAGCCTGGAGGCGGCGAGCCATGGCTACGGTTTCGCGTTGGAGAGTTCGCTTCTTGCCCAGGATTACATCGCTCGTGGCGAGTTGCTGCCCGTATTCGCAGAAGAGCTGGCGACCCCGGTTAGCGCGCATCATCTTGTCTTTCCGCGCGGGCATGCCGAGTCGTCGACGGTTCGACAGTTCCTCGATTGGGTACAGGGGCAGTTGGGCCATGACTTCAATTATTGATCCCGTGGGTTGGCGGGATAGCCGACACTGCCTCTGCCAGGGCTACAAAACTTCCCACCAATCACGTACGTTGCCCCCTGCCCCACGCCACTGAGGTCATCACTCATGGAGCACAAGTCTCTGCGCGACGCCTTCACCGGCTTGCCGATCTTTTTCGAAGTGGCCCGCGAGCGCAGCTTCACCAAGGCCGCAGCCCGCCTGGGCATGTCGCAGACTGCCGTCAGCCACGCGGTGCGCACCCTCGAAACGCGGCTGGGGGCCCGCCTGCTGGTGCGCAACTCACGGACCGTCACGCCCACCGAGGCTGGCGAACAACTGCTGCGCACGGTGGCGCCGGAGATGGCAATGATCGACGGCGAGCTCGAGGCCATGAACGACCTGCGCGACAGCCCCACCGGAACGATCCGCATCACCGCCTCGGACCATGCGGTGCGCACGGTACTGATGAGCAAGCTCAAGCAGTTCCTGCCCCAGTACCCCGGCATCAAGGTCGAGCTGTTCACCGACAACGGGTTCGTCGATATCGTCGCCGAGCGCTTCGATGCTGGCGTGCGCCTGGGTGAATCGTTGGCACAGGACATGATCGCGGTACGCATCGCCCCCGATGCACGATTCGCCGTGGTGGCCAGCAAGGCGTACCTGGCGCGCCATGGCGCACCGCAAGTGCCCGAGGACCTGCTGCAGCACAACTGCATCAATATCCGCCTGCCCACCCATGGCAACCTGTGGCCCTGGGAATTCAGCAAAGAAGGACGCTCGCTGAACCTCAAGGTCGAAGGCCAGCTGGTGTTCAACACCACCTTCGATATTCTCGACGCCGCCCTGGCCGGGTTGGGGGTCGCCTACCTGCCCGAGGAGCTGCTGGCCGCCCACCTGCAGGCCGGCGACCTGATCAGCCTGCTCGACGACTGGTGCCCGGTGTGGCCGGGCCTGCACCTGTACTACCCCAGCCGTCGACAGCCTTCCGGTGCCATGGCGTTGCTGATTGGCGCCTTGCGTCTCGACTGACTTATCAATCTGATACATAGCTACATGCGCTTTATGCGGGTTTTTATTGACCCCGCTGATACCTAGACTCTACGGCCTGTCGTATTTCCAGGCCGCGAAGCCAATGAACATCACCCAGCCCTCCCCCTGCGCTCCCCAGGGGCACCGACCGACGCCGCCAGCCCGCCCCTGAGGCAGGCCACGTCAGCGCCCATTACACTGGAACAGCCAACCCGAGGAGACCGGCCAATGGCCAAGGAGCCCTACAGCCAATTGCTGGCCCTGGTCGCCGTGGCGCGTGAACGCAGCTTCACCCGTGCCGCCGCGCAACTGGGCATGTCGCAGTCGATGCTCAGCCACACCATCCGCACCCTGGAGGCGCAGATGGGCGTGCGCCTGCTGACGCGCACCACCCGCAGCGTGTCGGTGACCGAGGCGGGCGAGCGTCTGCTCGCCTCGGTGGCGCCCAGGCTCGAAGCCATCGAAGCGCAGTTGCACGCCGTGGCCGAGTTCGGCGACACGGTCAGCGGCACCTTGCGTATCACGGCCAGCGACCATGCCATCGACACACTGCTATGGCCCAAGCTGGCACCAGTCCTGGCCCAGCATCCGCGGCTGCACCTGGAACTGCACGCCGACTATGCCTTCACCGATATCGTCCAGGGCCGCTTCGACTTTGGCGTACGGCTCGGCGACGGCTTGGCCAAGAACATCTGCGCGGTGCCCATCGGCCCGCCCTTCGGCATGGCCATCATCGGCACGCCCGCTTACTTCGCCACCCGCGAGCGCCCCCGAACCCCTGCTGACCTGATGACGCACGCGTGCATCAACCTACGCCTGCCCACCCACGGTAACCTCTATGCCTGGGAACTCAAGCACGGCGAGCAGGAGATGAACGTGCGCGTGCCGGGCCGCCTGGTGTTCAATGGCATCTACCAGGTGCTCAATGCGGCGCTCGATGGCCATGGCCTGGCCTATGTGCCCGAGGACCTGGCCCGACCGCACCTGGAGTCCGGGCGCGCCCTGCCGGTGCTGGAGCAGTGGTGGCGCAGCTTTCCGGGCTTTCACCTCTATTACGCCGCGCACCGGGAAACCTCGCGGGCCATGCAGGTGGTGATCGACGCCTTGCGGCTGGCGGATTGAAGCTGCGCAGGCGATTTATCAATCCCATCGCTAGGTCCTAGCGATGGCGGCTAGGCCTTGGCCCAGCGACGCTGTGCTAGCGTTTCGGGATTGGGCGTGCTTGGCCCTCCTCCCTAGAAGAAAAATCGACACATCAACCGACTGATTACGGGTGAGCCATGGAGCTGAAAATCAACCAACGGACCTATCAGGTCGATGCCGAGGCCGACACGCCCTTGTTGTGGGTGATTCGCGACGACCTGGGGCTGACCGGCACCAAGTATGGCTGTGGCCTCGCCCAGTGCGGCGCCTGCTCGGTGCTGGTCGATGGCAACGTCGTGCGTGCCTGTGTCACCCCGGCGGCCGCTGTGGTCGGGCGTGAGGTGACCACCATCGAAGCGATCGAAGCCGACGAGGTGGGCAAACGGGTCGTGGCCGCGTGGGTCGAGCACCAGGTGGCCCAGTGCGGCTATTGCCAGTCTGGCCAGGTGATGGCGGCGACCGCGCTGCTCAAGCACACGCCAAGGCCCAGCGACGAGCAGATCGACGCCGCGATGGTCAACCTCTGCCGCTGCGGCACCTACAACGCCATTCATGCCGCCATGCATGACCTGGCCCAAGGGGGTAAGGCCTGATGAAGACGCGCATCGACACCCCTGAAGACCTGCTGCACCTGCCCGTGGGCGAAACCGTCAACCTGTCCCGCCGACGCTTTCTCGCCGGCACCGCCGTGGGTGCGCTGGTACTGGGTTTCGGCCTGCCACTGGGGTCGGCCCGTGTGCAGGCCGCCGCCGCGACCACCGAGCGTGGCACCCAGGTGCCTGCCTTCCTGGAGATCCGCCCGGACAACACCGTGCGCCTGCTCAGCCCGTTCATGGAGGGCGGCCAGGGGACCTACACCTCGATGGCGCAGATCGTCGGCGAAGAACTGGATGCCGACCCGGCCACCTTCCTGGTCGAGAGTGCACCGCCCGGCGAGGCCTACGTGGTCATGGAGAACGGCATGCGCATCACCGGAGGCAGCATGTCAGTACGCATGAGCTACCCGACCATGCGCCGCCTCGGCGCCCTGGCCCGGAACATGTTGCTGCAGACCGGCGCCGAGCACTTCGGCGTGCCGCTGGGTGAGCTCTCCACCGAGCCCGGCAAGGTGGTCCATGCCGCCTCGGGCCGTACCATCAGCTATGGCGAACTGGCCGAGCGCGCCATGGACCTGCCCGTGCCGGACCCGGCCACCGTCAAGCTGCGCGACCCCAGCCAGTTCCGCTGGATCGGCAAGCCGGTCAAGCGCGTCGATGCCTACGACAAGTCCACCGGCAAGGCCCAGTACAGCATCGACATCAAGGTCGACGGCATGCTGCATGCCGCCGTGCAGCACGCACCGCGCCTGGGCATGACCGTCGGCGGCCTGCGCAACGCAGCGCAGGTCAAGGCCATGAAGGGCGTGCATTCGGTGCACCAGTTGCCAGGCGCGGTGGCGGTGGTCGCCGAACGCTGGTGGCATGCCAAACGCGCAGCAGAGGCGCTGCAGGTCGACTGGCAGGAGCCGGGCCCGGACTCGAAGGTGCGGCCGATGCCCAAGGACTTTTCCAGCGACGCCTGGCGCGAGCACCTGGCCGCCCAGCCCGGCCCAGGGCGCGACGACGAGAAGGAAGGCGATGTGGCTGCTGCCCTGGCCAGCGCCAAGACCACGGTCGAGGCCACCTACCATAACCAGTACCTCAACCATGCCCAGCTGGAGCCACCGTCAGCGACGGCACGCTTCAACCCTGACGGCTCGCTGGAGGTCTGGCTGCCCAACCAGGCGCCAGACATGTTCCGCGACGACATCGCCAAGCGCACCGGGCTCGAGCCTGCGCGGATCACCCTGCACTCGCCCTTGCTGGGGGGCTTCTTCGGCCGGCATTTTCTTTACGACTCGGCCAATCCCTACCCGCAGGCGATCACGCTGGCCAAGGCGGTCGGCCGCCCGGTCAAGGTGATCTGGAGCCGCGAGGAGGAGTTCTTGCGCGATGTCCTGCGCCCCATGGCCGTGGTCAAGTTCCGCGCCGGGCTGGATGACAAAGGCCTGCCGGTGGCCCTGGAAGCCGTGAGCGCCACCGAAGGCCCTACCGAAGCCATCGCCGGCAAGCAGGGCGAGAAACTCGACCCCAGTGCGCTCGAAGGGCTGGCGGGCAAGGCCTATGCCATCGCCAACAAGCGCATCGCCCAGGTCTACGTCAAAGGGCCTGCCATGCTCGGCTACTGGCGCTCCGTGGGTAACTCCTTGAACGACTTCTTCTACGAGGCCTTTCTCGACGAATTGGCCGACAAAGGCGGTCACGACCCCTTCGAGCTGCGCCTGCACCTACTGCGCGACAACCCGCGCCTGAGCGACCTGCTGCAGGCGGTCGGCGAGCTGTCCGGGGGCTGGAAACGCGGCCCGTTCACCGCCGAGGACGGCAGCAAGCGCGCCCGTGGCGTGGCCATGGCCTCGCCGTTCGGCTCGGAGGCGGCGGTGATCGCCGAGGTGTCGATCGACGACGGCCAGGTCAAGGTCCACGACATCTGGCAGGCGATCGATCCGGGCAGCATCGTCAACCCAGCGATCATCGAGGCCCAGGTCAACGGGGCCGTGGCCCTGGGCCTGTCGCAAGCGCTGCTGGAGGAAGCGGTGTGGCGCGATGGCATGCCGCGGGCACGCAACTACGACCAGTACCCGATCCTGCCGCCGTCGCGCATGGCCCGGGTGCATGTGCGTATCGTCGAGAGCGGCGCGAAGATGGGCGGCATCGGCGAACCGCCGCTGCCAGCGGTGGCGCCCGCCGTGGCCAATGCGGTGGCGCAACTGACCGGCCAGCGTATTCGCAGCATACCGCTGAGCCGCCATACGTTCGGCTGACGCGCTGGACGATCGCTGATGCGCAAGATCCGCTGGCAGGCCGCGCAAGCCAGCACAGACACCATAGAGGCTTCGCGACACCCATGGAAAGCATCGACCTGCTCGTACTGCGCACCACCCGCGACTGGCTCGCCGCTGGCGAGCGCGTCCTGCTGGCCACCGTTGCCCGCACCTGGGGCTCGTCGCCACGGCCTGTCGGCTCGATGATGGCGCTGCGCAGCGATGGGCGCGTGGTGGGCAGCGTGTCCGGTGGTTGCATCGAGGACGATCTCATCCACCGCCACACCACGGCCTATGGCGGGCCCGGCATGCACGGCGACCTGCCGCAGGTGGTCCGCTATGGTGTCAGCGCCGACGAGGCCCATCGCTTCGGCCTGCCCTGCGGCGGTACGCTGGAGCTGGTCCTGGAGTTCCAGCCGGCCGTGGACAGCCTGGACGAACTCCTCGCCAGCCTCGACACGGGCAACCTGGTACGCCGCGAACTGGACCTGGCCAATGGCGAAGTCAGCCTCACCCCGACCCCGGTTCCAGACCAGTTCAGCTTCGACGGACAGCGCATGGTCAATACGCTCGGCCCAGGGTATCGCATGCTGCTGATCGGTGCCGGTGCGCTGGCCGAGTACCTGGCGACCATGGCCCTGTTCAACGGTTTCAACGTGTCGGTCTGCGATCCCCGCCCCGAACACCAGGCCGGCTGGCACCTGCCGGGCGTCGAGCAGATCGTCGGCATGCCAGATGACGTGGTCAGGGCCTTCGTCCCGGACCAGCGCACCTGCATCATCGCCCTCAGCCACGACCCCAAGCTCGACGACCTCGCCCTGCTCGAAGCCCTGCACAGCCCGGCGTTCTACATTGGCGCGATTGGCTCGCGGCGCAACAGCCAGCTGCGCCGCGAGCGCCTGATCGAGCATTTCGGCGAAACCGAGGCGTCGCTCAAGCGCCTGCATGGCCCTATCGGCATCTACATCGGCAGCAAGACACCGGCCGAGATCGCGGTCAGCGTCATGGCCGAAGTCCTTGCCAGCAAGAATGCCGTCGCCCTGCCCGGTGAAATCAGCGTGTCCAGGGCCAAGCGCGCCAGGGAGCGCCAGGTGCTGACGACCTAGCGAATGCCGGTCAGTTAACTTTCAGCCGGCATTTTTGGGGCCGCTTCGCGCCCCATCGCCGGCAAGCCCCACAAGGTTCGGCGCCAGTCATGAGTTGAGCGCTGTCCCTGTGGGAGCGGCTTCGGCAAGTCCGCGTGCTTCCCGTTGCCATTGAGGTCGGCCATGTCGATGGCCAGCGGCAACATCGCGGCGAAGGCATGGGCCGCCTCGGTATCGGCCAAGGTAATGGCAAAGCGGCGTTCGCCGCCGGTCATCCACATGGGTGATTCCTTGGTAATCTCGGGCATTGCCCCCGCCAGCGGGGCTCAGGCGACCTTGGGCGCTGGCGCGCGCGAGGTCAGGAAGGTCAGCAAAGCCGCAAGCAGCAGCACGGCCGCACTCACGACGAAGGTGCTCTGGTAGCCGCTGGCATCGAACAATACGCCGCCCATGGTAGACCCCAGGGCAATGGCCAGCTGGATGACCGCGACCATCAGCCCGCCGCCAGCCTCGGCATTGTGGGGCATGGCCTTGGCGATCCAACTCCACCAGCCCACCGGCGCCGAGGTCGCTATCAGGCCCCACAGGCCCAGCAGCGCCACGACCGCCGCAGCCCAGCCACCGAGTGGAATCAGCGTCAATGCAATGGCCGCCATCACCACTGGAATGACCATCAGCGTCCCGTACAGGCCGCGCCGCAGGACGCTGCCGATCAACAGGGTCCCGATGAAACCGGCGACGCCGATCACCAACAGGATGAGCGACAAGGTGGACACGCCGACCTGCGTCACCTTCTCGAGGAACGGCCGCACATAGGTGAACAAGGCGAACTGGCCCATGAAAAAGGCACCGCAAGCAGCCATGCCCAATGCCACGGCCCGGTTCTTGAGCACCGTGAAGACATTGCTCGCAGCCGACGGGCGCTGCGGGACCTGCATGGCCGGTAGGCTCACCCATTGCCAGACCAGGGCAATCGCCGCCACCGGCACCAGGCAGAAGAACGCACCACGCCAGCCCATGATCGACCCCAAGTAGCTACCCAGCGGCGCCGCGATCACCGTGGCCAGCGCATTGCCGCCGTTGAAGATCGCCAGGGCACGCGGCACCTGGTGGGGCGACACCAGGCGCATGGCCGTTGCCGCCGACAGGGACCAGAAGCCACCGATGACCACACCGATGAGCGCACGGCCGACCATATAGACCAGGTAGTTCGGCGCCAGCGCGACGACGGCACCCGACAGGGCCATCACCCCGGTCAGCAGCAGCAACAACGTCTTGCGGTTCATGCCGCCGGCCAACGCGGAGATCGACAGGCTGGTCAACACGGCGAACACGCCGGAGATGGCGATACCTTGCCCGGCCATCCCCTCCGTGACCTGGAGATCGGCCGCGATTGGCGTCAGCAGGCTGACGGGCATGAACTCGGAGGCGATCAGCGCGAACACGCACAGCGACATCGCGAAGACACCGCTCCAATGGGCAATGGGTGCCTGCGTCTGGTCGTTTGAGGATAGGGTTCTCTCGATGTTTTCAGTCATCTGCTACAGCTGGAATAGTCAGGAAAAAGGAGCCCGGTGATGGCAGGCGTTGGAAATGGTGGAACATGCCGGGCCCCATTACTAGCTAATGAATGCTTAAAGGGGATATAAGACCTACTAATCAGTCAAGTGTGGGACGCAGCAGCCATGGTCAGACGAAACCTCAACGATCTGTTGTCATTCGTGACCGTTGCCCGGGAAGGCAGTTTCACCCGCGCCGCCTCGCTGCTGGGCGTGACCCAGTCCGCCCTGAGCCAGGCAATCAGCGGGCTGGAAGCGAGGCTGGACATCCGCCTGCTCACCCGCACCACGCGCAGCGTGTCGCCTACGGCAGCCGGCGAGCGCCTGTTGAAGGCGATTGGTCATCGCTTCGACGAAATCGAAGCAGAGCTCGACGAGTTGACCGAGATGCGAGACAAGCCTGCAGGTACCGTGCGGATCACCTGTGGCGAGCATATTCTGCGCACCTACCTGCTTCCCAAGCTCACGCCCCTCTTGCGCGAGTACCCCGACATCAAGATGGAGTTCGACATCAACTACGGCTTTCGCGATATCGTTGCCGACCGTTTCGACGCGGGCGTGCGCCTGGGCGATACCATCGACAAGGACATGATCGCGGTTCCCATCGGCCCACCCTTGCGCATGGCCGCTGCAGCCTCCCCGGCGTACTTTGAAAGTCGCCCCGTTCCCAAGACCCCACGCGACCTGCTCAAGCACAGCTGCATCAACCAGCGCATGCAGTCGGCAGGTGGGCTGTACGTCTGGGAGTTCGAGCGGCGTGGCCAGCCGTTGAATGTGCGGGTGGATGGCCAACTGGTATTCAACACCTCGCCCAGCATGGTGGATGCTGCATTGGCAGGCCTGGGCATCGCGTTTCTTCCCGAGGAGGAATTCGCCCCGCACCTGGAGGATGGCCGTCTGGTTCGCGTACTGGAAGACTGGTGCGCGCCGTTCCCGGGTTATCACTTGTATTACCCGAGTCGTCGGCAGCCATCCCATGCGTTTACCTTGGTCGTCAATGCACTGCGTATGTGACAGGCCGCTTTTGAAGGCAGAGGATGCATACCGATGCAGCGGCCATTGGCGCTACAAGAAGTAATGCACACTCTGCAGGGCAGTGAAAAGAAAGCGATTGCAGCCACCAACGTGACTTAGGCGGTAGGGCGACTACCTACAACCCAGAAACGAAAAAGCCCCGCAGATCTTAATCTGTGGGGCTTCTCTATGTATGGCGGAGAGATAGGGATTTGAACCCTAGGTACCCGCGAAGGTACAACGGATTTCGAATCCGTCCCGTTCGACCACTCCGGCATCTCTCCAGTGGCGCGCATCATACCAGCGATTTCGCGAAAGGCAAACCCTTCTTTGAAAAAATTCGCGTGGTATCAGGCGCTTGCGTGCGCGTAGCGCTTAGAGCGGCACGCCCAGGCGCTGGGCCACTTCTTCGTAGGCTTCGATGACACCACCGAGGCCCTGGCGGAAGCGGTCCTTGTCCATCTTCTTGCGGGTTTCCTTGTCCCACAGGCGGCAGCCGTCGGGGCTGAACTCGTCGCCCAGGACGATCTGGCCGTGGAACAGGCCGAATTCCAGCTTGAAGTCGACCAGCAGCAGGCCGGCGTCGTCGAACAGCTTGCTCAGCACTTCGTTGACCTTCAGCGACAGCTGCTTCATGGTCGCCAGTTGCTCGGCGGTGCCCCAGCCGAAGGCGATCACGTGGGATTCGTTGATGAAGGGGTCGCCTTTCTCGTCGTTCTTGAGGAACAGTTCGAAGGTCGAAGGCTCGAGCTTGATGCCTTCCTCGACGCCCAGGCGCTTGACCAGGCTGCCAGCGGCATAGTTACGCACCACGCACTCGACCGGGATCATGTCCAGCTTCTTGACCAGGCTCTCGTTGTCGCCCAGCAGCTTGTCGAACTGGGTCGGGATGCCGGCTGCTTCGAGCTTCTGCATGATGAAGGCATTGAACTTGTTGTTCACCATGCCCTTGCGGTCGAGTTGTTCGATGCGCTTGCCGTCGAACGCCGAGGTGTCGTTACGGAACAGCAGGATCAAGCGGTCGGCGTCGTCGGTCTTGTAAACCGATTTGGCCTTGCCGCGGTAGAGTTCTTCGCGTTTTTCCATGATGGGCTCCGCTTGCTTGAGTGGGTGGGCTAGGCGATTTCACGCCAGTCGAGCCCGTGTTCCTGGTTCGCCACCTGGAGCCAGTCCGGGTCGCACCCCAGGGTGTCGACGAAGCACTGGCGGGCCAGTTGTGGCCGGTTGTTCTTGCTGCTGAGGTGGGCCAGCACCAGGTGCTGCAGGTGTTGCCAGCCCAACTCGGCCACCAGGCTGGCGGCCTGGTGGTTGTTCAAATGTCCCTGGCTGCCGCCGACCCGTTGCTTCAGGAAGTACGGGTAATGTCCGCGGGCCAGCATGTCACGGCAGTGGTTGGCTTCGATCAGCAGTGCATCCAGGCCTTGGTAGCGGTCCAGCAGGCGCCCGTCGTAGGAGCCCAGGTCGGTGAGCATGCCGAAGCGCCGACGCCCGTCGCTGAGCACATATTGCAGCGGCTCGAACGCATCGTGCTCGACCCGCGCCGCGCTGACCTGCAGGTCGCCGATGCACAGGTTGTCGCCACAACCGAGAAAACCGGCCACCTCCACCGGCTTGCGCATGCCGCGCAAGGTACCCTGGCTGAGGTAGACCGGTACATTGTAGCGCCGTGCCAGCAATCCGACGCCATGCACGTGGTCGGCATGTTCGTGGGTCACCAGCACGGCGCTCAGTTGCGTCGCCGATACGCCGAGCAGCGCCAGGCGCCGCTCGGTCTCGCGCAAGGAAAAACCGCAATCGACCAGGATGAAGGTATCACCACTGGCGATCAGCGTGCCGTTTCCCTGGCTGCCGCTTCCAAGTACCGCGAAGCGCACTTAGCCCAGGTGGTCCTGGATCATGCTCAGCACGCGGCGAGCCACATCGGCCGGGGCCACGGTGTTGATGTCCTTCTCGACAGTGACCTGGACGCTCTCGGCGACCTTGCTCAGGCGCACCTGGTAGCGTTCGGCGCGGGCTTCACGCTCTTCCTGGGTCGGCGCGCTGCCGAACAGGCGGCTGAAGAAGCCAGGCTCGTTCTGCTTGTCGTCGGGCTTCTCGGACAGGTTGATGTAGTAGAGGCCCAAGCTGCGGTTGATGTCCTCGACCCGCCATTCGCCCTGCTCCAGGGCACGGCCCACGCTGGACCAGGCGCGGTCCAGGTCGGCGCCCAGGTACAGCACCGGGTTGCCGCTGCCGTCCTCGCTCAGGCTGACACGGCTCGGCGCGTCGAAGTCGCGGGCGGCCAGCAGCGAGACCGAACCGCCCTTCTCGGCGCTGCGGTTCATGCTGGCCAGCATTTCGTCGACCAGCAACGCATCGGCACCGGTGTTGGTGGAGCTGGACGGGAAGTCGGGCTCGGCAGTGCTGCCAGCCGGACGCTCGACACTGACGATGTAGACCTCGGAGGTATTGCGCTGCACGCCAGGCTCCATGCGCACACGGACGCGCACTTCACTGTCACCGCTGCTGGCGGTGCTGGCCAGGCGCTGGCCGAGGGAGGCGGACAGCTCGTCGAAACGCTGCCAGGTGGTATTGAATTCACCGGTCTGCGGACGCTCCTCGGCGATGCGGAAGCCGTTGTCCTCGAAGAACTGGTGGGCCACCGGCCAGACTTCGGCAGGCGAGCGCTGGGCCAGTACCCAGCGGCTGTTGCCGCTGCGCTGCAGGCTGAAGTCGCTGACCTCGGCGGCGGTCGACAGCGGCTGCGGCCGGGGTACCTCGAACTCGCCGGTGACGCGGTCGTCGGCGACGTTGCGCGGGATCGGCAGCAGCGGGTCGAGACGCTTGACGTTGCTGGCGTCCGGCGGCAGTTGCATCGGCGCGGTCGGGTGCGCCTGCAGGTAATCGCTGCCGCGGTCGCGGAAATAGCCATCCTCGCCCCACAGCCAGCCGCAACCGCTGGTGCTGGAGATGATCAGGGCGAGGGTGGAAAGGCCAACCAGTCGCTTCATGCGGTGTACTTCCTCGATTAAACCAGCACGCCGGACTGGCGCAGGGCCTGGCGGACAACGTCGTGGCAGGATTCGCTCAGCCAGGTCAGCGGCAGGCGGATGCCCGGTTGCATCAGGCCCATCTCGACGAGCGCCCACTTCACCGGGATCGGGTTGGCCTCGCAGAACAGGTGCTTGTGCAGTGGCATGAGTTTTTCGTTGATCGCGCGGGCCTTCTCGGCATTGCCCGCAAGGGCGGCCTCGCACAGGTCGGCCATTTCGCGCGGGGCGACGTTGGCGGTGACGGAGATGTTGCCCTTGCCGCCCAGCAGGATCAGCTCGACGGCGGTCGGGTCGTCGCCGGACATGACGATGAAGTCGTCGCTCACGCCCTCGAGGATCGCCTTGGCGCGGGCCAGGTCGCCGGTGGCTTCCTTGATGCCGATGATGTTCGGCACCTTCGACAGGCGGATCACGGTCTCGGCCTGCATGTCGCAGGAGGTGCGGCCGGGCACGTTGTAGAGGATCTGCGGGATGTCGACGGCTTCGGCGATGTGCTTGAAGTGCTGGTACAGGCCTTCCTGGGTCGGCTTGTTGTAGTACGGCACGACGAGCAGGCAAGCGTCGGCGCCAGCGTTCTTGGCGTTCTGGGTCAGGTGGACGGCTTCGGTGGTGGAGTTGGCGCCGGTGCCGGCGATGACCGGGATACGGCCATTGACGCGCTTGACCACGAATTCGATGACCGCGATGTGCTCCTCGACGTCGAGGGTGGCCGACTCGCCGGTGGTGCCGACGGCGACGATCGCATGGGTGCCTTTTTCCAGGTGGAAGTCTACAAGTTTGCCGAGGCTGTCCCAATCAAGACGCCCTTGTGCATCCATGGGTGTGACCAATGCCACCATACTGCCCGCAATCATGTAACTGCTCCTGCCGGAAAAAGAGAGCCGTAATGGTACTGGCGCCATCGGCCTTGCACAAGCGAAGCAGGCGGGCGGAGCATTCCCCTTCGCGCCGCTTTTCGCTACCCTTGATCCTTTGATCGGTGCAACGCGGCCCGCCGGGCCGTCGACGGTGCTCCCCGCCAGCGTCCACGACCGCCAAGCCGGCTCCTGGCCCTGGCGCAACCGGAGGCTTGTCCCCGTCCTGCGCCGACCGCTCATCGCTTTAGGAATGCTGCATGTCCACCCCCACCGTCCGCGAACAATTCCTCGTCATCAGCGCCCTGGGCCCCAACCCCATGGAGCTGGCCAATGTCCTGAGCCGTGCCGCCTTCGACAATCGTTGCGCGGTGGTCACCTCGCGCCTGACCCGCCACGGCGAGACCAGCGCCCTGGTGCTGCAGGTCGGCGGCAGCTGGGACGCCCTGGCGCGCCTGGAGACAGCCCTGCCGAGCCTGGGTAAAAAGCACGGCCTGACCCTCGACGTGGTACGCAGCGCCGACCAGGAGGTCCGCCCGCAAGCCCTGCCCTACGTGGCCTATGTCAGCGCGGCCTATCGCCCGGACATCGTCAGCGAGCTGTGCCAGTTCTTCCTCGACCACCGCGTCGAGCTGGAAAGCATGACCTGCGACACCTACCTGGCACCGCAGACCGGCAGCAGCATGCTCAATGCCCAGTTCACCGTGATCCTGCCGGCCGGCACGCAAATCAGCTGGCTGCGCGACCAGTTCCTCGACTTCGCCGACGCCCTGAACCTGGACGCGCTGATCGAACCCTGGCGCCCACAGAACCCCATGTAAGGAAGCTCCCATGGCCGTAGCACTCGACCAACCCGTTGCCGATTTTCAGGCCCAGGCCACCAGCGGCCAGGCCGTCAGCCTTTCTGCCCTCAAGGGCCAGCAGGTGGTGCTGTATTTCTACCCCAAGGACAGTACCCCCGGCTGCACCACCGAGGGCCAGGGTTTCCGCGACCATCACGAGGCGTTCAAGGCCGCCAACACCGTGGTGTTCGGTGTGTCCCGCGATGGCATCAAATCCCACGAGAACTTCAAGGCCAAGCAGGGCTTTACCTTCGAGCTGATCAGCGACAAGGACGAGGCGCTGTGCCAGCTGTTCGACGTGATCAAGCTCAAGAAGCTCTACGGCAAGGAATACATGGGCGTGGACCGCAGCACCTTCCTGATCGACAAGGACGGTGTGCTGCGCCAGGAATGGCGCGGCGTGAAGGTCCCCGGCCATGTCGAAGCCGTACTGGCGGCAGCCCAGGCCCTGAACCAGCGCTAGGGCCGAGCTGCAAGCTACAAGTAAAGCGGCGTCAACGCGATCTGCTTTTACTTGCAGCTTGCGGCTTGTAGCGTGCAGCTAGAGCATCGGCGCGACCGAGGGCTCCTGCCGCGGCCAGGCATCGAGCACGGCCTTGAACAGGGTCGCCAGCGGGATGGCGAAGAAGATCCCCCAGAAGCCCCACAATCCGCCGAACAGCAGCACCGCGCAAATGATCGCCACCGGGTGCAGGCTGACCGCCTCGGAGAACAGCAGCGGCACCAGCACGTTGCCATCCAGCGCCTGGATGATCGCGTACACCATCATCAGGTAGATGAACTCATCGCCCCAGCCCCACTGGAACAGCGCGATCAAGGTCACCGGCACGGTCACCACCACCGCGCCCACGTAGGGCACCACCACCGACAGCCCCACCAGCAGCGCCAGCAAGGCGGCATAGTTGAGGCCCAGGCTGATGAAGGCGATATAGGTGGCGATACCACAGATCAGTATCTCGATGCCCTTGCCGCGGATGTAGTTGGCGATCTGCCGGTTCATCTCGTCCCCCACCCGGTTCAGCAAGGTGCGCTCGCGGGGCAGGTAACCGCTGACCCAGCGGGCGATCAGCTCGCGGTCCTTGAGGAAGAAGAACACCAGGATCGGCACCAGCACCAGGTAGATCATCGCATTGACCAGCAAGGGCAGGCTCGACAGGGAGAACGTCAGGGCCCACTGGCCGAACTTGCCGATCTCGCCGCGCACCGACTCGATGGCGCGCAGCACCTGCTCGTCGGACACCAGGTGCGGGTAGCGCTCCGGTAGCAACAGCAGCAGCGACTGCCACTTGCCGAGCATGCCCGGCAGCTCGTTGAACAAGGTGATCAACTGGTGCCAGAGCAACGGCACCAGCACCAGCAGGAATACCGCCAACGCGCCCATGAACAGGGCGAACACCAGCCATACCGCCAGCCGGGTCGGCACCTTCAGGCGCTCCAAAGCATTGACCAGCCCCTGCATGAGGAACGCCAACACCATCCCGGCCAGGACCGGCGCGAGCATGCCACCCAGGGTCAGCACAGCAGTGAAGGCCAGGAACAGCAGGACCGCCAGCACCACTGCCTCCTCATCGGAGAAGTAGCGCTGCATCCAGTCACGAAGCACTTTGAACATTGACGATCCTTGGGAAAAGACTCAGGCCTTGCGCAGCCAGTAGGTGTAGACGCCCGCCTCGGCCGTTTCACGCAGCAGCGTATGACCGGCAAGCTGGGCAAAGGTGCGGAAGTCGCGCTGGGAGCCGGCATCGGTGGCGACCACCTTGAGCACCGCGCCGCTGGCCAGGCGGTTGAGCTCCATCTTCGCCTTGAGCAGCGGCAGGGGGCAATTCAGGCCGCTGGCGTCGAGTTCGGCGTCGCAGGTCGGGGTGTCGCTCATCGAGGGTTTCTCCAAGGGCATGGCGGGGCAATCCGCTAGGATAGCGCCACTGGTCGTCAACGTGCGAGCCGGCTACAGTAGAGCTCTTTGACCGACGCGAGCTTCGTGCATGAATCTACTGCGCCCTACCCTGTTGACGCTGGCCTGCCTGATGGCCCTTCCCGGCCATGCCGACGACCTGCCGTCACTGGGTGACGCCAGTTCCGCGATCGTTTCGCCACAGCAGGAGCATCAACTGGGCCGGGCCTGGCTGAGTCTGCTGCGCGGCCAGGTCAACCAGTTGAACGACCCCCAGCTCAAGGACTACGTCGAGACCAGCGTCTACAAGCTAGCCGAAACCAGCCAGCTGCAGGACCGGCGCCTGGAATTCATCCTCATCGACAGCCGCGAGCTCAACGCCTTCGCCGCGCCCGGCGGCATCGTCGGGGTCAACGGCGGCCTGTTCCTCAACGCCCAGACCGAGGGCGAGTACGCCTCGGTGCTGGCCCACGAACTGGCGCACTTGTCCCAGCGCCACTTCGCCCGCGGCGTCGAGGCCCAGCAGCGCATGCAGTTGCCGATGATGGCAGCGCTGCTGGCCGGTATCGTGCTGGCGGCAGGGGGCGGGGGCGATGCCGGCATCGGCGTGATCGCCGGAACCCAGGCGGCGGCCATCCAGGAGCAGCGGCGCTTCTCCCGGCAGAACGAGCAGGAAGCCGACCGCATCGGCATCCAGAACCTGGAGCGTGCCGGGTATGACCCACGCAACATGCCGACCATGTTCGAGCGCCTGGCCCGCCAGTATCGCTACGACGCCAAGCCACCGGAATTCCTCCTTACCCACCCGGTCACCGAGTCGCGTATCGCCGACACCCGCAACCGTGCCGAGCAGGCGCCCAAGGGGGGCATCGAGGACAGCCAGCGCTACCAGTTGATCCGCGCCCGCGTGGCACTGATCTACGAAGGCACGCCGGGCCTGGCGGCCAAGCGCTTCCGCGCCCAGCTCGATGAGAATCCGAACATGGATGCGGCGCGCTATGGCCTGGCGATCGCCCAGATCAAAGGCGGCCGGCTCAACGAAGCGCGGGAGAACCTCAAGCCCCTGCTGGCCAAGGCGCCCAATGACCTCACCTACAACCTGGCGCAGATCGATCTGGAGATCACCAACAACCGCCTGACTGATGCCCAACAACGTGTCGAGCGGCTGCGTGCGCTGTACCCGAGCAGCTACCCGCTGCAGCAGGTGCGCGCCGACCTGCTGGTCAAGCAGAACCGTCCGGCCGAGGCGGAGAAGGTGCTGGACAGCCTGGTCAAGAGCCGCCCCTATGACCCGGACGTGTGGTACGACATCGCCGAGGTGCGCGGTCTGTCTGGCAACACCATCGGCCTGCACCGGGCCCGGGCCGAGTACTTCACCCTGGTGGGCGACTTCGACCAGGCCATCCAGCAACTGGATTACGCCAAACGCCGCGCAGGCGGCAACTTCCCGCTGGCCTCGCAGATCGATGCGCGCCAGCGGGAGATCCTCGAGCAGCAGCGGATGGTCAAGGAGATGATGCGCTAAGGTGTAGCGCGTGTTCAGCCGCCATTTGGGGCTGCCTTGCAGCCCCTTGCCTCACGCGTTGCCGGATAGCTTAAGCCGTGCCGCCTGGGTGAAGTCGAGCATACGGTTGAGCGGCTTGATCGCCTTGGGGATGAGCGCCGGATCGACGAAGATCTCGTTGCTGCCCTTGCGCAGGCAATCCAAGGTGCGCTCCAAGGTGTTCATGGCCATCCACGGGCAATGGGCGCAACTGCGGCAGGCGGCGCCATTGCCGGCGGTGGGGGCCTCGACGAATTCCTTGTCCGGGCACAACTGCTGCATCTTGTAGAAGATGCCACGGTCGGTGGCGACGATGAAGGTCTTGTTCGGCAGGGTCTGGGCAGCCTTGATCAACTGGCTGGTGGAGCCCACCGCGTCGGCCAGTTCGATCACCGACTCAGGCGACTCGGGATGGACCAGGATCGCCGCGTCCGGGTACAGCGCCTTCATGTCCGCCAGCTGGCGCGACTTGAATTCTTCGTGGACGATGCAAGCGCCATCCCAGAGCAGCATGTCGGCACCGGTCTGCTTCTGGATGTAGCGGCCCAGGTGCTGGTCCGGGCCCCAGATGATGGTTTCGCCGTTGTCCATGAGGCTCTCGACGATCTCCAGCGCGCAACTGGAAGTCACCACCCAGTCGGCCCGCGCCTTCACCGCTGCCGAGGTGTTGGCATACACCACCACGGTACGCTCCGGATGCTGGTCACAGAAGGCCGAGAACTCTTCCACCGGGCACCCCAGGTCAAGGGAGCAGGTGGCGTCCAGGGTCGGCATCAGCACACGCTTTTCCGGGGTGAGGATCTTCGCCGTCTCGCCCATGAAGCGCACCCCCGCGACCACCACGGTGCTGGCCGAGTGGTTCTTGCCGAAACGGGCCATCTCCAGCGAGTCGGATACGCAGCCACCGGTCTCCTCGGCCAGTGCCTGGATCACCGGGTCGCAGTAGTAGTGGGCGACCAGAACGGCATTCTGGGCCTTGAGTTCGGCAGCGATGGCCGCACGGTATTCGGCCTCCTGCTCGGGCGTCAGCGGATTGGGCTGCTTGGCATCAAGATGGGCTTGAACCAACAGGCGTTCGGAAATCTGGGTCATGATCGCTGGACCTGCGGGCGCATGTGCGCGTCAATCGAGTGTAACACCCGGCCCTGGCAGATCGGCTAACAGGTGCCGGATGGCCAGGCGGGCCATCGCGGCCCATCTGCGGGCACGGATTATTATCGGACGCCGAAGGCTACAGACAATCGAGACAATTCAAAAGCGCTTTTTACCGGGCGAGTGGGTCAGGGCAATCTTCCTGGTCTATTCGTGGCGGTTCGGCGCCTCGACAGGCCTGCTCCCACAAACTGGCGCTGTTTTGTCATCAGCGCTGTGTGGGAGCGGCCTTGTGTCGCTAAAAGGGCGCAGAACACCACCGGGGGTATCAGCCCTGCGGCGCCAACGCAGCCAGGTGGGCATTGAGAAGCATGGCGAACTCCTCGACGGTCATCTTCCGGCCGTTGAAATCGACCATGCCATCGGCATAGTGCAGGCTCGATACCACATCGTCGCCCTCGACCGTGGCCATGCCGCTCTGCAGCGCCATCATGCCGACCATTTCGCCCGCCTGGCTGGACTGCCGGGCGATGAACTGGGCATCGGTCTGGCCCTCGAGCAGCGCCTGCAGGGTCGCCAGGTCGCCGATCATCGGCTTGGACAGTGTCAGCTTGCCCTGCAAGCGGGTGACCAATTGCTTGCCCAACTGCTCAGGCGGCAAGTCGAAGGACGTGGGGCTGGCCAAGTCGACCGCCAGGTTGAAACGGCTCTCGCCATTGGCTGTCTTGAACGACAGGTTCTCCAGGGCCAACTGTGGCTTGGCGGCGAGCATCTTCTGCAGATCGGCCTGGACCTTGGCCTGCTCCTGGGCAGTCATGTCGAGCGACGGCAGGGGCTCACCCTGGGCGGCAGCCTGCTGCACCTGCGGCATCTTGGTCTGGTACCAGGCGAGCAGCGCTTGCATGGCCGGGATATCCAGGGACTTCATGGTCCAGACCATCTCCCCGCTGCCCACGGCACGGCCGGCATAAGTGATATCGGCGACCTTGTATTCCAGGCGGCCGGACAGCTTGTCCTGGCCTTCGGCGTCGTAGCGGTTGTTCTGCTCCAGCCCCTTGAGCACCAGTACATCCTGCTGCGGCCCGAGGGTGACCTGGGTCTCGGCCAGGGCCAGGTCGAGGTTGCCCACGTAGATCATGTCGTGGCCGATCCCGGCCAGGTCACCATCGACCTTGAAGCCGTTGAGCAGGAACTTGATCGGCGGATGCTCGTCACCGGCCAGGTTCATCTCCAGCCTGTCAGCGTGACCGTCGATCTTCACCACCTTGCCGTCGCGATCGCCACGCAGCAGCAGTTGCATGCCAGAGAAGTCGAGGGTGCTGCCGTTCTCCTCGCTGAGCTTGAGTGGCGCCAGGCGGATGTCGCTCTCGATGCCGCCGCCATAGCCCAGGCTGACCTGGCCGGCCAATGGTGTCTTGTCGCCAGCGGCAGTGAACCAGGCTGCGGTGAAGTCGTCCTTCTCCAGCACGCTGTTGCTGGTGGCCATGACCGGCATCAGCTTCAGGGCCTTGATCCGCGACCAGGGAAACGGGCCGTGCTCGATCTGGTCAACGATACCGAGATCGAAGTTCAGCGGCTCGCCCTCGCCCAGCCAGACATCCTTGGCCTTGAGCCGGTAGTGCGCGGTACTGGTGAAAAAGCGCTGCTCGAGCGAGGCCAGTTCGAGGGTCATGCTGCCACCGGTGCCGGCCATGGTCTTTTGCAACTGCTCGTTGCCACGGGCGACGGAGCGCTCCAGTTCCGCGGGCAGGTGCGTGCCGGTGTACCAGGCGCCAGCAGTGGTTGCGACGGCGATGACAACGGCCAGGCCGGAAAGAATGCCTACTGATTTCTTCATGAATAGAACCGATTGCTGTCCATAAGGGCGGGATGCGTGGCACAGGGCGCGACGCGGTGCACCAAGATTACCATTGTCCGCAGCACGGGCGGCGGCCCTGCCTGGGAAATTGCACCTTGCGTCGCAATCGTTAATTTTTTTGAACGCAAAAATCTATATAAATCACCTTTTACATGCAAAAACCCCTAATTAAATCGTTAAACACACCGATAATTTTCTGTAAAAGTAATAATTTGTCGTATTACACTTGACACATAGACACCTTTCGTTTTTTATTTTTCCCACCCAGCTCCGCGCCCAACATAACGAAGAAGAACAGCGCTGCCATGACCCCCATCCGCCCCTGCCCTCACGCGCCACCTCCTACGTTGACCCCCTGCCAGCCCTGATACAGGCAAACCCGCCGCGCCAGCTCCCGCTCCTACAAGAAAGGTGAACAACATGGAGCCCACCCGCTCGCCCTTGCCGCGCCCGTCACCCGCCGCAGAAGGTGATCCCCGGCGGCTGTTCGCCCGCCTGCACCCGCGCCACAAGACGCCGGCAGTGAATATCGTCGTGGTTGGCGTGCTATACCTGACCTGGCTGACAAAGGCCTTCCGGGTAGCGCCACCGAGCTATATCGCCGAATGAGACCCTGCCGACAATGCCCGCGCCAGAGCGCGGGCGTTGTCTTCGATCGAGAAGGAAAGCCCCATGCCCCTGCGCCGCCTCTCCATCCAATGGAAGATCACCCTCCTCGCCGGCCTGTGCCTGGTGGCCATCGTCGCCCTGCTGGTGGCCACGTCGCTGACCCAGGCCCGGCGTAGTGCGGTGCAGGTCTTCCAAGCCAACACCGAGCTACTCGACCATGGTGCCCGCCTGCGCCTGCAGGCCCACGCCGAGACCCAGGCCCTGCGCATCGAGCGCTACTTCATGGATGCCTATCAGTACGGCAACGGCTTCGCCCGCCTGGTGCAGGTACTCAAGGCGCATGGCAATACCGACCTGCGCAGCGAACTGGTCACCCAGGCGCGCGCCGCACTGGCCGCGAACCCGGAGCTGATCGGCCTGTACCTGGTATTCCAACCCGACGCCCTGGACCAGCAGGACGCCCGCTTCATCGGCCAGGACGCACTGGGCAGCAACGACAGCGGCCGCTTCTCGCTGTACTGGTCGCAACCCCGCCCCGGCACCCTGGAGGCCGAGGCCATGCCCGAATCGATGCTCGCCGATACCAGCCCCGCCGCCAACGGCTCGCCCTACAACCGCTGGCTGACCTGCCCCCAGGAAACGGCCAGGGCCTGCGTGCTCGACCCGTATTTCGACGAGGTCAACGGCCACCAGGTACTGATGACCAGCATCGCCCTGCCCTTGCTGGAGGGTGGCAAGGTGATCGGCGTGGTCGGCCTGGACATCGGCCTGGACAACCTGCAGCAATTGAGCCTGGCCGGTCGCCAGGAACTGTTCGACGGCCGGGGAGAGGTCAGTATCGTCAGCCCCACAGGCCTGCTGGCCGGGCACAGCCGCGACAATACGCAATTGAGCAAGCCGCTGGAGCAGGCCTTCGACGACCGCTCCCTGGCCGACACCCTGCGCACCGGCCAGGCGCTGGAGCGCCTGGATGACGGCCTGATGCACATCTCCCGGCCATTCGCGCCGATCCCCGACGCAGCGCCCTGGCAGGTGCTGCTGGAACTCCCGGAGTCCGTGCTGCAGGCGCCAGCCATCGCCCTCAACCAGCGCCTGGACGCGCACAACCAACAGGCCAACCTCACCAGCCTGCTGATCGGCCTGGCCGCCGCCGTGCTCGGGCTGTTGCTGGTCTGGCTGACCGCCCGGGGCGTGACCCGGCCGATTCTCGCCGTGGCCGAGCGCCTGCGCGACATCGCCAGCGGCGAAGGCGACCTGACCCGGCGCCTGGACTATGCCAGGGACGACGAACTGGGCCAGTTGAGCGCGTGGTTCAACCGCTTCCTCGACAAGCTCCAGCCGGTGATCGCCCAGGTCAAGGGCTCGCTGCAGGAAGCCCGCGGCACCGCCGACCAGTCTGCCGCCATCGCCAGCCAGACCAGCAGCGGCATGCAACAGCAGCAGCGGGAGATCGAGCAAGTAGCCACCGCCGCCAACGAGATGAGCGCCACCGCCCACGACGTCGCCCATAACGCGGCCCAGGCGGCCCAAGCCGCGCGCGGTGCCGACCAGGCCACGCGCGAGGGCCTGGAACTGGTCGCCGCCACCCGCCAGGCCATCGACCGGCTGGCGGACGACATGGACACGGCCATGGGCCAGGCCCGTTCGCTGGCAGGGCGTAGCGAGCAGATCGGCTCGGTGCTCGAGGTGATCCGGACCATCGCCGAGCAGACCAACCTGCTGGCGCTCAACGCCGCCATCGAGGCTGCCCGTGCAGGCGAAGCCGGCCGTGGCTTCGCCGTGGTCGCCGACGAAGTGCGCAGCCTGGCCCAACGTACCCAGGTCTCGGTGGAGGAGATCCGCCAGGTGATCGAAGGCCTGCAACAAGGTACCCATGACGTGGTCGGCGCCATGAACGAGAGCCAGCGCCAGGCTCAGGACAGCGCCACGCGAATGGAACAGGCCCTGCCCGCCCTGCAGCGTATCGGCGAGGCGGTGGCGGTGATCAGCGACATGAACCTGCAGATCGCTTCGGCCGCCGAGGAACAGAGCGCCGTGGCCGAGGAGGTCAACCGCAACGTGGCTGGCATCCGCGACGTGACCGAGTCGCTGTCTGGCCAGGCGGACGAGTCGGCACGGATCAGCCAGGCACTGAACCGCCTGGCCAACCAGCAACAGGCATTGATGGAACAGTTTCGCGTCTAGCCTGTAGCGGCCCATTCGCGGACAAGCCCGCTTCCACAGGCTCGGTACCGCTCTCAGGAACGGCGCGGTCTGCGTGGGAGCGGGCTTGCCCGCGAATGGACCAGTACAAGCACCCCGGCACCACCTGAATGAGCCCGATCATGGAAACACCGAGCAAAACCCCACTCTTCGACCTGAATAGCGAACAGGGCCTGCTACGCATGTCCATCGCCGTGACCCTGTTCATCGCCAGCATCGGCATCGCTTTCGGTCTGGCCTCGGGCTCGTTCTCGATCATTTTCGACGGCGTGTATTCGCTGGTCGACGCCAGCATGAGCGGCCTGTCCCTGGTGGTGGTCAGGTTGATCACCGCCCACGCCAGGGCCACGCAGCTCTCACGCAAGCTGCGCGAACGCTTCACCATGGGGTTCTGGCACCTGGAGCGGTCCTGGCACTCAATGGCATCCTGCTCACTGGCGTGGCCATCTATGCCTTGATCAACGCCGTCAGCAGCCTGCTCGAAGGCGGCCGTGACCTGGAATTCGGCGTGGCGCTGGTCTATGCGCTGGTCACCGTCGCCGCCTGCGTGGCCATCGCCATCGTCGGGGCCCGCGCCAACCGTGGGATCGGCTCTGACTTCGTGCGCATGGACGTCAAGGGCTGGGCGATGTCGGCCAGCATCACCGCCGCGCTACTGGTCGCCTTCTGTTTCGGCTATGCGGTGCAGGGCACGAAGTGGCAATGGCTCTCGCCGTACATCGACCCAGCCGTGCTGGCCCTGGTCTGCCTGGTCATCATCCCGCTGCCGATGTCGGTGGTGCGCTAGGCGCTGGCGGACATGTTCCTGGTGACCCCGAGCGACCTGAAGCAGCATGTCGACGAAGTCGCCCAGACCTTCGTCAGCCGGCACGGCCTGCAATCCTATCGTGCCTATGTCGCCAAGGTCGGACGCTCGCGGGAGATCGAACTGTACTTCATCGTACCGGCCACCCTGGCAGCCAGGACGATCGCCGAGTGGGACGCCCTGCGCGACGAGATCGGCGCGGCCATCGGCGGCGAAGGGCCGGATCGCTGGCTCACGGTGGTGTTCACCGGCGACCCGGAATGGGCCGAGTAGAACACCGGCAATCGCGAGCGGCTTGCGGGGAGCACGGGCCTCACCGTACAGGCCCATCCGTTCTTCGACAGGGAAAATATTTCAGTTGCCATTTTGGGGCTGCGTTGCAGCCCCCCCCCCCGAGAAAGATCAAATGGACCTGGAATCGGGGAACACAATACAGCAGCCATCACCCGCCGCATGAGCCCAAACCATTGATTTTTCTGAAGCAGAAATGAAATAGCCCACCATGATAGGTGGGCTATTTCATATATATGGTGGGTCGTGAAGGACTCGAACCTTCGACCAATTGGTTAAAAGCCAACTGCTCTACCAACTGAGCTAACGACCCGTTGGATGGCGCGTATAATACTGATTTCTAACGGGAAATCAACACCCCATCGCAACTTTTTTCAAAAATAGTTCGTCGGATCCTCGACACCGGCCGCCTTGAAGCCTTCGGCGCGCAGGCGGCAGCTGTCGCATTTGCCGCAAGCGCGGCCCTGATCGTCGGCCTGGTAGCAGGAAACCGTAAGACTGTAGTCCACGCCACGGGCGATACCGGCCTGGATGATCTGCGCCTTGCTCAAGTTCTGCAGCGGTGCCTGGATACGGAAGCCCTGCCCCTCGACCCCGGCCTTGGTCGCCAGGTTGGCCATGCGCTCGAAAGCCTCGACGAATTCCGGGCGGCAGTCCGGGTAACCGGAGTAGTCCACGGCGTTGACACCGATGAAAATGTCACGGGCCTCCAGCACCTCTGCCCAGCCCAGGGCCAGGGACAGGAACACCGTGTTGCGGGCCGGCACGTAGGTCACCGGGATGCCGTCGCCCGGCGCCTCGGGCACGTCGATGCTGCTGTCGGTCAGGGCCGAACCACCGATACCGTTGAGGTTCAGACCGATCACCTTGTGCTCGATCACGCCCAGGTCACGGGCGACCCGAGCCGCGGCGTCGAGTTCGGCGCGATGGCGCTGACCGTAGTCGAAACTCATGGTGTAGCAGCTGTAGCCTTCGGCCTTGGCCATGGCCACCACAGTGGCCGAGTCCAGGCCACCGGAAAGCAGGATTACCGCGCGTTTTTCTGTCATGTCTTTTTCTCCTGTCAGCGGCCCGGCTCGTCATTCCACAGCAGCTTGTGCAACTGCAACTGGAAGCGCACGGGCAGGTTGTCGGCGACGATCCAGTCGGCAAGCGCCGTGGCATCGACCTGGTGATGGCTGGGCGAGAACAGCACCTCGCCGGCCCGCTGGTCGAGGTTGTACTGGATCAGCTTCGATACCGCCCAGTCGTAGTCCTCGCGGGAACAGATGACGAACTTGACCTGGTCGTTGCGCGTCAGGTGCTCGATGTTCTCGTAGCGGTTGCGGTGCGCCTCCTCGGAGCCGGGCGTCTTGAGATCGACCACACGGCTCACGCGGCTATCGACCCGGGAGATGTCCAGGGCACCGCTGGTTTCCAGCGATACCTCGTAGCCGGCATCGCACAGCTGCTCGAGCAAGGGCAGCGCGTTGGGCTGGGCCAGCGGTTCGCCGCCGGTGACGCAGACGTAGCGTGGCCGGAAACCGGCCACCTGCTCGAGAATGGAGTCGAGGGTGCGAATGCTGCCGCCACTGAAGGCATAGGCACTGTCGCAGTACTGGCAGCGCAGGGGACAGCCGGTCAGGCGCACGAAAACGGTGGGCAGCCCAGCCGTTCGCGTTTCACCCTGCAAAGAGTAAAAGACTTCGGTGATGCGTAATGTGTCTTGCATGGTCGCCACGGGCGTGACAGCTGAACAGGCCATCCGCCTCCGTCAGGCACTGTCGCGGACTCGACATGGCGTTATCCGCGGCAGCGTGTTTACGTAAAAGGGCCAAGATTCTAACGAAAAAACCCGCGACGAGCGCGGGTTTCTTTCGAACGGCGATGCTCAGAGCTTCTGCAGGTCGCGCTGGGCCAGTTGCGCGGCGGAGGTGCCGGGGTACTGGGTGATGACCTGCTGGAGGATGCCCTTGACCTTGTCGGTGTGGCCGAGGCGACGTTCGACATCGGCCAGCTTGTACAGCGAGTCAGGCACCTTGCTGTGCTTGGGGTACAGCTGGCTGACCTTGGCGAAGGCCTGGCCGGCGCCTTGCAGGTCGCCTTTGGCCAGGTTCACCTCGCCGAGCCAGTACTGGGCGTTGCCGGCGTACTGGCTGTTGGGGTACTTGCGCAGGAAGGCGTTGAAGGCCTGGCTGGCCTTGTCGAAGTCCTTCTGCTTGATCAGGTCGAAAGCCGCGTCGTAGTAGAGCTTCTCTTTCGCCGGATCACCTGGTTCGCTGCTGGCGGCCGGTTGTTGGGCGGCGGCGCCAGCGGCAGCACCGGCGGCGGCACCCGGTGCGCCGCCAGTGGAGGAATTCTCGGGAGTCGCGGCAGGTGCGACACCACTGTTGATGCGACGGTCCAGATCCTGGTAGCGCTCCAGGTTCTCCTGCTTCATGCGGGCCACATCGTTCTGCAGCTCTTCGATGATGCCCTGCTGGCGGGAAATCTGGTCCTGCATCTGCTGCAGCTGCATGAACAGCTGGCCCTGTGCAGAGGCGGGAGTCGAAGCCCCCACCCCGGCATAGGCGCCGCTCGTGCCATAACCCGCAGGCGGATAGCCGCCCGCGTTGTCATCTACTACGGGAACCGCAGCCCATGCCGAAAGCGGCAGGCTGAGTGCGAGGACGGTTACAGCACGACGGCACATACGCATGGCAAATTACTTGCGCAGCTCTACGCGACGGTTCTGAGCCCAGGACTGCTCGTCGTGGCCGGTGGCAACCGGACGCTCTTCACCGTAGGAAACCAGTTCCAGCTGGGCAGGGGAAACGCCCTGCAGGACCAGGTAGCGCTGAACGGCCTTGGCACGACGCTCACCCAGAGCCATGTTGTACTCGCGGGTGCCGCGCTCGTCGGTGTTGCCTTCCAGGACAACGCGGTTGCCGTTGGCTTTCAGGTCCTTGGCGTGAACGTCCAGGGCGCGCATGGCTTCCGGCTTCAGGTCCGAGCTGTCGTATTCGAAGTAGAAGGTGGTGATTGCGCGCAGGGCGGCTTCTTCGCTCAGGCTGCCATCGACAGCACCGGTGTTGGCGCCGTAGCCAGCGTTCGGGTCGACAGCACCTTCGCCAGAATCGTCACCGCCCTTGGAGGAGCAACCTACAGCCACGGCCATGGCCAGGGCCAGCGCAGCGAATTTACCAAACTTCAGCATTTCCATCGTGAAACTCCTAATGAAACCCCAGTGTGTTAAGCAAAAATGTTACGCCGCAATCAGTTCAGGTAAGGGGACCAGGACGGTTCTCTGACTTCGCCTTGAGCGGTGGGAAGTGGGAGCCTCACGCGTCCATTGAGCGAGACGAGCATCAAGACTCCCCGGCCCTGCTGGCGGGTGGCGTAGATTAGCATGGTGCCGTTTGGCGCAACAGTGGGGGACTCGTCGAGACTGGTCTCGGACAGAATCTTTACACTTCCGCGCTGCAGGTCCTGGGCCGCCACCTTGAAGTTGGTGAAACCCTGCTGGCGATGGATCATCACCAGGGTCTTCTCGTCCGCCGAAAGTTTCGGGTTGGCGTTGTAGTTACCCACGAAGGTCACGCGCTCGGCACCACCGCCACTGACCGACGTCTTGTAGATCTGCGGCTTGCCGCCACGGTCGGAGGTGAAGTACAGGGTGTTGCCATCCTTGCCCCAGAACGGCTCGGTGTTGATGCCCGGGCCGGCGGTGACGCGGCTGATCTGGCGCGAGGCCACGTTCATCACGTAGATGTCCGGGTTGCCGTCCTTGGACAGCACGAACGCCAGGCGCGAACCGTCAGGCGACCAGGCCGGGGCACCATTGAGGCCCTCGAAGTTGGTGACCTGCTCGCGGCGGCCGGTGTCGATGTGCTGGATGAAGATGCGCGGCCGGCGCTGTTCGAACGACACGTAGGCGATGCGCTTGCCATCCGGGGCGAAACGCGGCGACAGGATCGGCTCGCGGGACTGCAGCAGGGTCACTGCACGGGCACCGTCGTAGTCCGAGCGCTGCAGGGTGTAGCGGGTGTTGTTGGTGGAGAAGCGCTCGGCGGTCACATACAGCATGCGGGTGGAGAACGCCCCCTTGATGCCGGTGAGCTTCTCGAACGACTGGTCGGCGATGTAGTGGGCCATGTCGCGCAACTGGTCGACACCGCCGGCGACGCTGCCGGTCAGCACTTGCTGCTCGGTGGCGACGTTGAACAGGGCGTACTGCACCTGCAGGCGGCCACCGGCCGGCACGATGTTGCCGACCATCACGTACTGGGCGCCCAGGGCCTTCCAGTCGCGGAAGATCACTTCGCTGGCCTGGGTCGGCTGGCTGATCATGTTCTGCCGTGGAATCGGCGCGTAGTAGCCAGAGTTGCGCAGGTCGTTGCCGATGATCTCGGCCATGTCTTCCGGTAGCACGCTACCGCCCTGCAGGCCGAACGGCACCACCGCGATAGGCGTTGCCCGGTCGCTGCCGCTGGTGACCAGGATGTTCTTTTCCTCTGCCACGGCCATGCCTGCCACGCAGCAGAGCATGACCAGCAGTCCTCGAAGGAGTTTAATCACAACGATAGATCCTCAGGTGTAAATGTCATCTTGAATGAACGATACGGATTGAACTCGTTCGGCTTCAAGCCCTGCATCTCGGTCAGTCGACCAATGTTCCTCACTGCCGCCACCGCCGAACTGTCGAACGGGCCGTCGCCGCTTGAGCGGGACACGCTGACGTTGGTGATGGTGCCATCCGGCAGCATGTTGATCTGCAGGACTACCGTCATGCCCCTGCGTGCGGATGGCGGACGCGCCCAACCTTCGGCCGCGCGCATGCGGATCAGGTCGTCGAAATCGCCGGCCACCTGGTCGCCCTGCTCGTCGGCCAGCGCCTGCTGCCGCTCGGTGGTGTCGGACAGAAGCTCGGCCAGGGCCTGTGCCTTCTTGTCCTCGGCCGCCTTGCGAGCCGCTTCCTGTGCCTTTTTCTTCTGGGCTTCTGCCGCGGCCTTCTTCTTGGCCTCTTCAGCTGCCTTTTTCTTCGCTTCCTCGGCCGCCGCTTTCTTCTTGGCGTCCTCGGCCGCTTTCTTCTTGGCTTCTTCGGCGGCCTTTTTCTTGGCCTCCTCGGCAGCCTTCTTCTTTTCTTCCTCGGCTTTCTTCTTGGCGATGTCGGCCTGCTGCTTCTCGGCGGCCTTCTTCGCCTCCTCGGCCTTCTTGGCTTCGGCGGCCTTCGCCGCTTCCTCGGCCTTCTTCGCCTCGGCGGCCTCACGGGCCTGCTCGGCCTTTTGAGCAGCCTCAGCTTTCTTTTGTTCCGCGGCCTTCACGGCCTCCTGCTCGACCTTCTTCTGCTCCAGCTGTTCGACTTCGGTCTGGCGCGAGGCGGTTTTCTTCGCCTCCCCGGCAATCTTCTGATTGGTCTGGGTGGTCGCCTGGCTCTTGGACTTGAGCTGGTAGAGCGTGGCCTGGACGATGGGCTTGGAGGGCGGCAGCTCAGGCGTCATGGCAAAGCTGACGAACAGCATGGCGAACACCAGCACATGCAGGCCGATGGCCCAGACACTGGGCCAGAAGTAGCTTTCCGAGGCGGATGGCTCTCGCTGTTGCATCAGGGCGCCTCGGTAATCAGGCCAACGTTTCCGACACCGGCCTTCTGCAACCCGCCCATGGCGCCCATGACAGCACCGTAGTCGACAGCCTTGTCGCCACGGATGAAGACCTGGGTCTGCTTGCCCTGGTCACGGCCGGCGGCAATGATCTTGGTCACGGCGTCGGTCATTTCCGGCAAGGTCATGGCCTTGTCCATCTGCTTGTCGGTATCGACTTCGCTGCCGAGGTTCCAGTAGTAGGTCTTGTCGGCCTTGATCGAAATGGTCAGGATCTGAACGTTGTTGTCCTGCGGCAAGGCTTCGCTGGAAACCTTGGGCAGGTCCACCTTCACGCCCTGGTTGAGCATGGGGGCGGTCACCATGAAGATGACCAGCAGCACCAGCATCACATCGATGTAGGGCACCACGTTCATCTCGGCGACCGGCTTGCGTTTGTGGCGAACTCGGGCCATGGGCTTCTACCTGATCACTCTTCGCTGGTGTGCACTTTGCGGTGCAGGATCGCCTGGAACTCGTCGGCGAACGTGTAGTAACGGCCGATCAGCACTTCACTGCGCGCGGAGAAGCGGTTGTAGGCGATGACCGCCGGGATCGCGGCGAACAGGCCGATCGCGGTGGCGATCAGGGCCTCGGCGATGCCCGGTGCGACGGTGGCGAGGGTGGCCTGTTGGGCACTGGCCAGGCCGCGGAAGGAGTTCATGATGCCCCAGACGGTACCGAACAGGCCGATGTACGGGCTGGTGGAGCCGACGGTGGCGAGGAACGGCAGGCTCTGCTCGAGCTTCTCTTCCTCACGGGAAATGGCCACGCGCATGGCACGGCCCACGCCTTCCATCACCGCATCCGGATCGACGCCAGGTTGCTGGCGCAGGCGCGAAAACTCCTTGAAGCCGGCCCGGAAGACCTGCTCGACGCCCGAATCCGGATCGGGGTTGCTGCCGGCCTGGCGGTACAGCTTGGACAGGTCGATACCCGACCAGAAGCGCTCCTCGAAGGTATCCAGCGCACGACGACCGGCGCGCAGCATGTTGCTGCGCTGGAAGATCATGATCCATGAGGTGACCGAGGCTGCCACCAGGGTCAGCATCACCAGCTGCACCACGATGCTGGCATTGCTGACCAGACTCCACATGGAGGTATGGTCGACGACGTTAGCTTCCACGCTTATTCTCCTGCGTTCGATTGAGTACCCGTGCCGTCCGCCAGGAAGGCGTCGCGCAGTTCTGGGGGTATGGCCCGGGGTTTGAAAGTGTCGGCGCGCACGGCGGCCACCAGGAACTGCCCTTCGCAGAGCAGCACTTCATCCTTTTCCCGCCAGACCTGCTGCACGAAGCGCAGGCTGGCGCGATTCAATTCAAGCACTTGCGCGGTCACCCGCAGCGTATCGTCCAGGCGTGCCGGCGCGTGGTAGCGCGCTTCGCTGGAATGGACCACGAACAACAGGTTCTGGCCGGCCAGTTCGGCCTGGGAGAAGCCCAGGTGGCGCAGCCGTTCGGTACGCGCTCGCTCCATGAATTTCAGGTAGTTGACGTAATACACCACGCCACCTGCGTCGGTGTCCTCGTAATAGACGCGACAGCGGTGTGCGAACGGTTCCAGGCCATTTTGCGCGCGCATACTCTAGTGCTTACTCCTCAGCTTGCCAATCCGCCCCGGCAACTGTTTTTTCATCGATAATGTCGTATTGCCAGCAGGCCAATGGCATGCCAGCGGTAGGACCACGAAAAACCCGATTCGATCTGTCATTCATCGCCCGGGTCGGAAAAATCTCCACCCTCGGCCAGGCGTCCGGGAATGTTCAGGCCGAAGTGCAGGTAGGCGTGCCGGGTGACCACACGGCCACGGGGTGTGCGCATGATGTAGCCCTGCTGGATCAAGTACGGCTCGAGCACGTCCTCGATGGTATGGCGCTCCTCGCTGATGGCTGCGGCCAGGCTGTCGACCCCCACCGGGCCGCCATCGAACTTCTCGATCATGGTCAGCAGCAGGCGCCGGTCGGAATGGTCGAAGCCGCGCTCGTCCACGTCCAGCAGGTTCAACGCCATGTCGGCCACTGCCTTGGTGATCTGCCCCTTGCCACGCACCTCGGCGTAATCGCGTACACGGCGCAGCAGGCGGTTGGCGATCCGCGGGGTACCGCGGGCGCGGCGGGCGATCTCGAAGGCGCCCTGCTCTTCGATCGGCAGGCCGAGGATGTTGCCGGAACGGCTGACGATGGTGGCCAGGTCGGCGTTGTTGTAGAACTCCAGGCGCTGGACGATGCCGAAGCGGTCGCGCAGCGGGTTGGTCAGCATGCCCGCCCGGGTGGTGGCGCCGACCAGGGTGAAAGGCGGCAGGTCGAGCTTGATCGAACGCGCCGCCGGCCCCTCGCCGATCATGATGTCCAGCTGGAAGTCCTCCATGGCTGGGTACAGCACCTCCTCGACCACCGGCGACAGGCGATGGATCTCGTCGATGAACAGCACGTCATGGGGTTCGAGGTTGGTCAGCAGGGCTGCCAGGTCGCCAGGGCGCTCGAGGATCGGCCCCGATGTGCTCTTGATCGACACGCCCATCTCTTGGGCGATGATGTTGGCCAGGGTGGTCTTGCCCAGCCCGGGCGGGCCGAAGATCAGGGTGTGGTCGAGGGACTCGCCACGGGCGCGGGCGGCCTGGATGAACAGCGCCATCTGCTCGCGCACCACCGGTTGGCCGATGTACTCCTCCAGGCGCAACGGACGGATCGCCCGATCCTGGACTTCCTCGCGGTCACGCCCGCTGGCGGCGATCAGTCGGTCGGCTTCGATCACTTGGCGATCATCCCTTTGAGGCTACGGCGGATCAGCTCTTCGCTGCTCAGGCTGGCCTTGCCTTCGATGGCCGAGACGGCCTTGCTCGCTTCCTGGGGCTTGTAGCCCAGGGAGATCAGCGCACTGACCGCATCGGCCTCGGCGTTGGAGAGACTGGACACCGGCAGCGGGCCGTCGGCGACCAGGGTGAACATGGCCGGCGAGGTTTCCCAGGCCTTGAAGCGGTCCTTGAGCTCGACCAGCAGACGCTCGGCGGTCTTCTTGCCGACACCAGGCACGCGCACCAGCGCCGAGGTGTCCTGGGCCTGGACGCAACGCACCAACTCATCGGCCTCCAGGCCCGACATCAGGGCCAGGGCCAGCTTGGGCCCCACGCCGTTGAGCCGGATCAGCTCACGGAACAGCTCGCGCTCGCGCTTTTCGAAGAAGCCATACAGCAGATGGGCATCCTCGCGCACCACCAGATGGGTATGCAGGGTCACCGTCTCGCCCACCTTGGGCAAGCGATACAGGGTCGTCATGGGGACTTCCAGCTCGTAGCCCAGGCCATTGACATCGACTATCAGGTGCGGCGGCTGCTTTTCCGCCAGGGTGCCGCGCAAACGTCCAATCACGTTCCGATCCTTCCTCTCGGGCGCCGGTCGGCGACCGGACAACCCTATCAGCAAATGCAACGGGTGAACGCTTCACCCGGACAAAATGTGTATCAGGGCATGAAGCCGCTACAGACGCAAGCGCCCGCCGCGTCGTCGCGCCGTGGCCAGGCCGTGGGGCACCAGGCTGGAACGGGTGTGGGCATGACACAGGGCGATGGCCAGGGCGTCGGAGGCATCGACCTGCGGCTTCTGGGTCAGCTTGAGCAAGTGCATGACCATCAGCATCACCTGCTCCTTGTTGGCACCGCCGGTGCCGGCCACTGCCTGCTTGACCTGGCTGGCGCTGTATTCGGCGATCTCCAGCCCCTCTTCCACCGCCGCGACGATGGCCGCGCCCCGGGCTTGACCGAGCTTGAGCGCCGAATCGGCGTTGCGCGCCATGAACACCCGCTCGATGCCCATGGTCACAGGACCATGCAGGCGAATGATCTCACGCACGCCACGAAACACGATCTGCAGCCGCTCCTGCAGCTCGCCGCCACCGGTGCGGATGCAGCCCGACGCCACGTACTCGCAGCCATGCCCGACCTGGCGCACCACGCCGTAGCCGGTAATGCGCGAGCCGGGGTCGATACCAAGAATCAAAGTCATAAGGCCTGCAATGCCGGGGAAATAGGGAAGCCAGGGCTTCGGGAATGGCCAGGGCCCGTCGCTGTCAGTGCTGAGCCTGTACGGGCAGGTCAGGCGGTGCTGGGTCTTGGGGCTGACCGGGACGCCAGGCCGCCGCGAAGGGTCAGCAAGAACGCCTGGCATCCACGCGGCTGGCCCGTGCCTTCCCGACCACCTTAGCCGAGTTTTTCCATGATCTCGTCGGAAATCTCGGCATTGGAGTGGACGTTCTGCACGTCATCCAGGTCTTCGAGCATATCGATCAGCCTGAGCACCTTCTCGGCGCCGTCCTGGTCCAGCTCGGCGGTGGTGCTCGGCTGCATCACGATCTCGGCGTCGGAGCTCTTGTAGCCGGCCTCTTCCAGTGCGCTGCGCACGGCGTAGAAGTCCTGGAACGAGGTGAAGACCTCGAACGAGCCGTCGTCATTGGCCACCACGTCCTCGGCGCCAGCCTCCAGGGCCGCCTCCATCAACGCGTCCTCCTCAAGGCCCAGTTCGGCGGCAAAGCTGATCTGCCCCTTGCGCTCGAACAGGTAGGCCACGGAGCCGTCGGTGCCCAGGTTGCCGCCACACTTGGTGAAGGCGTGGCGCACTGCCGCCGCGGTACGGTTGCGGTTGTCGGTCATGGCCTCGACCATGATCGCCACGCCGCCGGGGCCGTAACCTTCGTAGGTCAGTTCCTCGACATTGTCGTTCTCGGCGGTCCCGGCGCCGCGAGCGATGGCGCGATCGATGACGTCGCGGCTCATGTTGGCGCTCAGGGCCTTGTCCTGGGCCAGGCGCAGACGCGGGTTGGACGCCGGGTCAGGGCCGCCCTGCTTGGCGGCGACGGTCAGTTCGCGGATCCATTTGGTGAAGATCTTGCCTCTCTTGGCATCCTGGCGCCCCTTGCGGTGCTTGATGTTCGCCCATTTGGAATGACCAGCCATATCGACTCCGAATCCTTGAAACACAAACAGGTTCCGCCCCGGAGGGCGGAACACGAGAAATCCTGCGCAAAAGCGCAAGGGCACCCGTCGAGGGTGCCCGGGGTCCGCTTACTCGACCTTGGTCTGCTCGCGCAGGCGGATGTGCAGCTCGCGCAGGGCCTTGGCATCCACCATGCCAGGAGCCTGGGTCATGACGCAGGCAGCGCTCTGGGTTTTCGGGAAGGCGATCACTTCACGGATCGACTGGGCGCCGGTCATCAGCATGACCAGGCGGTCCAGGCCAAAGGCCAGGCCACCATGGGGCGGCGCACCGAATTTCAGGGCGTCGAGCAGGAAGCCGAACTTCTCCTGCTGCTCGTCGGCGTCGATGCCCAACAGACGGAAGACCGCCTGCTGCATTTCCTTGCGGTGGATACGGATAGAACCGCCACCCAGCTCGGTGCCGTTGAGCACCATGTCGTAGGCACGCGACAAGGCGGCGGCCGGGTTGGCCTCCAGCTCCTCGGGGGTGCACTTGGGCGCGGTGAACGGGTGGTGCAGGGCAGTGAAGCTGCCGTCGTCGTTCTCTTCGAACATCGGGAAGTCGACGACCCACAGCGGTGCCCATTCGCAGGTCAGCAGCTCGAAGTCGTGGCCCAGGCGGATACGCAGCGCACCCAGGGCCTCGCTGACGATCTTGGCCTTGTCGGCGCCGAAGAACACGATATCGCCATCGACCGCACCGACGCGATCGAGGATCACGTTCAGGTTGGCCTCGGGGATGTTCTTGACGATCGGCGACTGCAGGCCCTCGACGCCCTTGGCGCGCTCGTTGACCTTGATGTAGGCCAGGCCCTTGGCACCGTAGATACCGACGAACTTGGTGTATTCGTCGATGCGGCTGCGCGGCATGCTGGCACCGCCCGGCAGGCGCAGGGCGGTGACGCGGCACTTCGGATCGTTGGCCGGGCCGGCGAAGACCTTGAACTCGACGTCCTTGAGCTGGTCGGCGACGTCGACCAGTTCCAGCGGGATGCGCAGGTCAGGCTTGTCGGAGCCGTAGCGGCGCATGGCCTCCTCGAAGGTCATGTGCGGGAACTCGCCGAACTCCAGGTCCAGCACTTCCTTGAACAGCTTGCGGATCATGCCCTCGGTCAGGCCCATGATCTCGGCTTCGTCGAGGAAGCTGGTCTCGATGTCGATCTGGGTGAATTCCGGCTGGCGGTCGGCACGCAGGTCTTCGTCGCGGAAACACTTGGCGATCTGGTAGTAGCGGTCGAAGCCGGCGACCATCAGCAGCTGCTTGAACAGTTGCGGCGACTGCGGCAGGGCGAAGAAGCTGCCGGCGTGGGTACGGCTCGGCACCAGGTAGTCACGCGCGCCTTCCGGGGTGGCGCGGGTCAGGATCGGCGTCTCGACGTCGAGGAAGCCGTTGTCGTCCAGGTAGCGGCGGATGCTGCTGGTGATACGCGAACGCAGGCGCAGCTTGTCGGCCATTTCCGGGCGACGCAGGTCGATGAAGCGGTAGCGCAGGCGGGTTTCCTCGCCCACGTCGGAATATTCGTTGAGCGGGAAGGGAGGCGTCTCGGCCTCGTTGAGCACCTTCAGCTCGTAGCCCAGCACCTCGATGGCACCGGAGGCCATGTTCGGGTTGACCGCACCGGCCGGACGCAGGCGCACCTTGCCGGTGACCTGCACCACGTATTCGCTGCGCACGCGATCGGCAGCGGCGAAGGTCTCGGCGCGATCCGGGTCGAAGACGACCTGGGCCATGCCTTCGCGGTCACGGATATCGAGGAAGATCACCCCGCCGTGGTCGCGGCGACGATGGACCCAGCCGCAAAGGGTGACTTCCTGGCCGTCCAGGCGCTCGTTCAGTTGGCCGCAATAATGGCTGCGCATCATGATGGTGGTTTCGCTTCTCGTGATTCGTGTATTCGGTGGAGGTCTTGGCCGCCCAAGGGGCTAATACTGCAAGACCTGGTCACAGCAATTCAACTCAGTCGGCCTTGTCGCCGCCTGCCAGATTCTTTTTCGCCCCGGTCTTGAAGTCGGTCTCGTACCAGCCGGTGCCGCTCAGTCGAAAGCCTGGCACCGACAACAGTTTCTTCAGTGCCGGCGCCTGGCATGCCGGGCAATCGGTCAGCGGCGCGGCGCTGATCTTCTGCAACACCTCGAGCCGGTGATCGCAGGATGCACATTGATAGTCATACAGGGGCATGGGTGTCTCTCGTCAACCACAACAACGCTGGCTGCCGGGGCAGCAAAAAGCGGGATTATATATGGTTAACGAGAGCAGTGCAGCCCGCCCGCGATCAGCGCACACTGGGCGGATCGAGCAACCAGGCGACGCAGATGACGCGGACCAGCCCGCTGAAGTTCCTCGCCCCGCCGTGGCGCAGGTGGACCTCGCGATCCACGTACGACAACACGGCGCTGACCGTGCAGCGATTGGCCTCGGCGATACGCTCCAGGATCCGCCAGTAGACCGCCTCCAGGCGCAGGCAGGTGGCCAGGCCGTTGAGCCGTACGGAGCGAGAGACCGGCCGCACCTGCATCATGTCGAAATCAGCCCTGAATGGGTCCATACAGTGCTTGTCTGGCCATTTTCCTGGGCGAACGCTCCGCTTGCCGCTCTGTAACAGGTTCTCCACCGCATCACTCCATCGCCATGGGACATGGCCTTAATGAAGCGCCGGCAAGCCCTCGCAAAGCAGCGGCAAAACCTTCCCCGCGCACCATGAAAAAGCCCGGATCCAGCGACTGGATCCGGGCTTGCACAGCGTTCGGGGCCGGGAGGACGATCACTTGCCGTCGAGCAGCACCCGCAGCATCCATGCCGTTTTTTCATGCACCTGCATACGCTGGGTCAGCAGGTCGGCGGTCGGTTCGTCGCTGACCTTGTCCACCACCGGGAAGATACTGCGTGCCGTGCGCACCACTGCTTCCTGCCCCTGGACCAGCTGGCGGATCATCTCTTCTGCCGGCGGCACACCCTCCTCCTCTTCGATCGAGGAGTGGCGTGCGTAGAACGCATAGGAGCCCGGCGCCGGGAAACCCAACGCCCGGATGCGCTCGGCGATCGAGTCGACGGCCAGGGCCAGTTCGTTGTACTGCTCCTCGAACATCAGGTGCAGGGTACGAAACGAAGGGCCAGTGACGTTCCAATGGAAGTTATGGGTTTTCAGATACAGCACGTAGGTATCCGACAACAGGCGGGAAAGCCCTTCGACGATGGACTTGCGATCTTCTTCACTGATACCGATATCGATTGCCATGACGCTCCCCTTTCCATAAGGCTTGATCATCAAGCGGGCACGAAACACTGTATCAGACTCGTCCGATCCTGCATGTGACCCAAGGCAACACATCGCCCGGTAGTTTGAGAAGCCACTGTCTTTGCGGTTAAATAGCAGGGTGCCACCCGTGCGGACTGTCATTGCCGGGTGCATAGGCTGGCCAGCCGCGTGATCGCGCCCTATACCTCATGCGCACCGCGCGGCCAGCTCTTCCTGTGATCGGCCTTATCAACGTGAGCCAACCCAAATGTTCAAGATCGTCCACCTGGTGACGGGCGTTGCGGCTTTGCTGCTATCGCTCATACCCAGCCTGAAAACCGATGCGACACCCTTCCTGCAGCAACCCGAAGCCGTCTACCTGGCCTTGCTCGGCCTGCTCAACCTGCTCCTGGCGCCCGTGCTGCCGCTCTACTACAAAGGCGCTCGCCAGCAACTGCAATACGCGGCCTGCGCCCTGCTGGTAGTGGCGGTGATCCTGCAGACCGTCACGCTCCTGGCGCGCCCGGAACTGGGCGACATCCCCGCCCTGCTCTGCGCCACGCTGGCCGTGGCCCTGCACCTGGGCGCGGGCTTTGCCCGCAGCACCCGGAAGGCCCGCGCAAGCCAGGGCACCGTGCAAGAGGGCGGCCGGCGCGATACCGGCACCGTCAAGTGGTTCAACACCTCCAAGGGCTTCGGCTTCATCTCCCGTGACAGCGGCGACGATATCTTCGTGCACTTTCGCGCCATCCGCGGCGAAGGGCATCGCGTGCTCGTCGAAGGCCAGCGCGTGGAGTTCTCGGTGATGCACCGGGACAAGGGCCTGCAGGCCGAAGACGTGGTCGCGGTCTCCCGCCGCTGATCCCTCGCGGCCCTGGCGCAGCGGCCTCCCGCCGCACCAGGGCCGACGCCTCCTCAATAATGCGGCGGCGGTGGTTCCTCGCCTTCCTCACCGACCTGTCCGACCATCTCCTCGTAACGCTCGATCAGTTCGGTCATCTGCAATTGCAGGCGCTCGATCACCCGGCCCTGCTCGACCAGCACATCGTTGAGCGCCTGGATGGTGTCGTCCTGGAACGCCTGGCGGCTTTCCAGCTCGATGATTCGCGACTCCAGTGACATAACCTCATACCTCCTTGAAGTCATCGCTCAAGACCGCCCGCAAACGCTGGCGTACCGCCTCGACCTGTTCGTCGGTGTAGGCCACGGCCGGCTGCCGCCCCCAGACCGGAGCCGGCCAGGCAGCATCGTCGCGACGGCGCACGATCACATGCACGTGCAACTGGCTGACCACATTGCCCAGGGTCGCCACGTTCATCTTGTCGGCGGCGAAGCTGTCCTTGAGCGTCTCGGCCAGGTAGGTGGTTTCCTTCCAGAGCTGGCGCTGGTCGGCCTCGTCCAGCTGGAACAGCTCACTGACATCGGCACGCCGTGGCACCAGGATGAACCAGGGATAGTTGGCATCCTTGCTGAGCAGCAGGCGGCACAATGGAAAATCCCCCAATACCAGGGAATCCTGCTGCAGACGTGAATCCATGACGAACACGACGAACCTCCTCGAGACCAACAGCCCAGCGAATGCGGGCAACATGGCTAAAGGATACCCTGCTTCGCCCAGGCAAGCATGCAATCGCCTCACATGCCCAGGCGCGGTAACACAGCGCTACTTTTCGCACCAAAATGAGGCCTTGGCGTGAAACAAGCCACATTTCTCCCCACTTGGACCACTCAGGATGAACAGTCGCCGGTAACACATTGACTTTCATGGCAGCTCTTTCGCATCACACCTTGCTCGATCCTGGCACACCATCAGACAGCCATTCCCCCGTGTTTGCGGCGGTTTTCCGACCAATCGCCAGGCAAATGTGAAAATTTCATGAATCGGCGGCAATTTTGAGCACGCTTGTTGCATTCCTTTCCGACCAAGTCGGCACGCCACCTGCACGGCAGATGGACGCGACAAATAACAACAGCGATATGGACACCCCAGGGAGTTTCACCAACCGACCGATGTTTACACATTTGTTACGGCTGCGAGAAACAGCGCTGGCGTTGTGCGTCCCAAGAAAAAAGGGACGTGATTTGCGACATGGAAAACACTAATTGCGACAGGGGAAAAAAGTTAGCGAAAGATTGTTTTCCCCATATCGCCAAGAACAGTCAGCGTGATATACATTTTCGCCGACATAACAAGAAAGAGCTGCCCCTATAACTAAAAAACCAGGGTGCAGCGGTACTCTTCCTAAAAACCAAAGGAGCAAATCACGATGCGCGTGATGAAGTGGAGCATGATCGCCCTGGCCGTTGCGGCAGGGACCTCGCAGTTGGCCGTGGCCTCTTCGCAGGATGAATCCAAGGGTTTCATTGAAGACAGCAAGCTGAACGTCAAGACCCGTATGCTGTATTTCAGCCGTGACTTCCGTAACAACCCCAGCGGCACCCAGAGCCGCGTGGAAGAAACCGGCCTTGGCTTCCTCGGCACCTTCGAGTCCGGCTTCACCCAAGGCACCATCGGCGTCGGTGTCGATGCCATCGGCATGCTCGGCCTGAAACTCGACAGCGGCAAGGGCCGCGCCGGTACCGGCCTGTTCCCGGAGGGCTCCGATGGACGCTCCCAGGATGACTACTCCGAAGGCGGTGCTGCGGTCAAGTTCCGTATCTCCGATACCGTCCTGAAAGTCGGCAACCAGTTCACCGAACTTCCGGTCTTTGCAACCGACGACAGCCGCTTGCTGCCAGAGGTTGCCGAAGGCGCATTGATCACCTCAAACGAGATCTCGGGCCTGACGCTGCATGCTGGCCGTTTCACTGGCATGAACGCCCAGGAGCAAACCCATCATGACAGCCTGCACCTGAAGGAGGCCAAGGTATTCGGTGGTACCTACGCCTTCAGCGACAACCTGAGCACCAGCCTGTACTACTCCAAGGTCGAGGACTACTGGCGCAAGTACTACGCCAACATCAACTGGGCATTGCCGATCGCCGACAACCAAGGCCTGACGTTCGACTTCAACATCTATGACACCAAGAGCGATGGCGCTGGCTTGCAGCGTGCCGCCAAGGATGACGAAACCAAACTCGACAACCGCGCGTTCAGCCTGTCCGGCGCCTACAACATCGGCGCTCATACCTTCACCCTGGCCTTCCAGCGCGTGACTGGTGACGGTGACTACGGCTACGGCGTCGACGGTGGCGGTACCGTGTTCCTGGCCAACTCCATCGCCCGCTCCGACTTCAACGCTGAAGACGAGAAGTCCTGGCAGGCCCGCTACGACCTGAACTTCGCCGAATACGGCATTCCAGGCCTGAGCTTCATGACCCGCTATGCCCGTGGTACCGGCGCCAACACCGCCACCACCAACAACGGCAAAGAGTGGGAGCGCGACATCGACATCAAGTACGTCCTGCAGGAAGGCCCGGCCAAAGACCTGAGCTTCCGTATCCGCCAGGCCACCTACCGCTCCAGCGATGGCGTCTACTACGGCTCCCCATCCCTGGACGAGCTGCGCCTGATCGTCGAGTACCCGCTGAGCATCCTGTAAGCCTGGCTTGCAGTGCCCTGCACTTGAAGAAGCCCGGCGATCGCGCCGGGCTTTTTCTTGGCTGACACCCTTCAAGGCCTGCTGCATTCTGTACGGAGATAAACCATCCCCGTACAATGCGGGGTCATTTCAACGTCTTAGGCAATCGACACGGCTCACCATGCGCACCAGTCAATATTTGCTCGCCACCCAGAAAGAAACCCCCGCCGACGCGGTGGTCATCAGCCATCAGCTCATGCTGCGTGCCGGCATGATCCGCAAGCTGGCCTCGGGCCTGTACACCTGGCTGCCGATGGGCCTGCGGGTGATGCGCAAGGTCGAGGCCGTGGTACGCGAAGAGATGAACGCCGCCGGCGCTCTGGAAGTGCTGATGCCGAGCATCCAGCCCGCCGAGCTATGGCAGGAATCCGGCCGCTGGGAACAGTACGGCCCGGAGCTGCTGCGCCTGAAGGACCGCCATGACCGCGACTTCTGCGTAGGCCCGACCCACGAAGAGGTGATCACCGACCTGGCGCGCAACGAGCTGTCCAGCTACAAGCAACTGCCGCTCAACCTGTACCAGATCCAGACCAAGTTCCGTGACGAGATCCGTCCGCGCTTCGGCCTGATGCGCGGCCGCGAGTTCATCATGAAGGACGCCTACTCCTTCCATGCCGACCAGGCTTCCCTGCAGGAAACCTACGACCGCATGCACCAGGCGTACACCAACATCTTCACCCGCCTGGGCCTGGACTTCCGCCCGGTGCAGGCCGACACCGGCTCCATCGGCGGCAGCTACTCCCATGAGTTCCATGTCCTGGCCGAGTCCGGCGAAGACGATGTGATCTTCAGCGACAGCTCCGACTACGCGGCCAACATCGAGAAGGCCGAGGCCATCCCGCGCGAAACCGTGCGCCCGGCCCCCACCGAGGAGCTGCGCCTGGTCGACACGCCGGACGCCAAGACCATCGCCCAACTGGTCGAGAACTACGGCCTGCCGATCGAGAAGACCGTCAAGACCCTGATCGTGCGCGGTGCCGAGGAAGGCAAGCTGGTCGCCCTGATCGTGCGCGGCGATCACGAACTGAACGAGATCAAGGCCGCCAAGCTCGAGCAGGTCGCCGACCCACTGGTGATGGCTACCGACGCCGAGCTGCGTGCCGCCATCGGTGCCGGCGCAGGCTCCCTGGGCCCGCTGAACCTGCCGCTGGAGTGCATCATCGACCGCTCGGTCGCCCTGATGAGCGACTTCGGCATCGGCGCCAACATCGACGACAAGCACTACTTCGGCGTCAACTGGGAACGCGACCTGCCGGTCCCGCAGGTCGCCGACCTGCGCAACGTGGTCGAAGGCGACCCGAGCCCGGACGGCCAGGGCACCCTGGTGATCAAGCGCGGCATCGAAGTCGGCCACATCTTCCAGCTCGGCACCAAGTACAGCGAAGCGCTCAAGTGCCAGGTACTGGGCGAGAGCGGCAAGCCGGTCACCCTGTCCATGGGCTGCTACGGTATCGGCGTATCCCGCGTGGTCGCCGCGGCCATCGAGCAAAGCCATGACGACAAGGGCATCATCTGGAACGACGCCCTGGCGCCCTTCCACATCGCCCTGGTACCGCTGCGCTACGAGACCGAAGCCGTGCGCGAGGCCACCGACAAGCTGTACGCCGAGCTGACCGCTGCCGGTTACGAGGTACTGCTGGACGACCGCGACAAGAAGACCAGCCCCGGCATCAAGTTCGCCGACATGGAACTGATCGGCATCCCGCACCGCATCGTGGTCAGCGACCGCGGCCTGGCCGACGGCAACCTGGAGTACAAGCATCGCACCGAGCAGGATGCCCAGCCCGTACCGCTCGCCGAGGTGCTGACCTTCCTGCAAGCCCGCGTCCGTCGCTGATAGCCAATGCCCGAGTGAACATGTCCAAGCGAAGTACCTTTACCCTGGGGGGCGCCGCACTCTGCGGCGCCCTGCTCGTCAGCGGCTGCGCCAACCAGATGTCCCAGCGCAGCGAACATGAGGAGCGCGTCGAGCGCAAGTTGCTCGAACACACGCTGCAGATCGACGTCGGCGAGCCGAAGGTGATGGCGCTTCCCCAGCGGCGCGTGCGGGTTCACGAGCAGAAGCGCTTCGAGGTCACCGAGTTCGAGGTCACCCGTCGCTACGACCGCTACACGCCCTACCAGCCCTGGCGGGAAATCTACGAGATCCCCCTGGGCGCGGTGGCCGTGGTCGCCGGGGTCGGTGCCAACGTGGTCAACGTGTTCACCCTGGGCAACCTGCCACACAGCGTCACCCACGACTGGCTCGACTACGGCGTGGCCGGGCTCAACCCTTTCATGAACGTACAGTCCAACGGCCGTGCCCAGCAGAACCTGGCCGGCATCAGCGAAGTACAGAAAGGCAAGCGCGAGGAGTACACCAGCCTGCCGTGGAGCGAGCGACTGGTCGAGGTCAAGGCCGGCAAGCTGACCCATGAGCTGACCACTGACCGCAACGGCGTCTTGCGCCTGAATCTGCTCGACAGCCCGTTCTCCGAACAGAACCTCAGCCATATCGGCACCCTGCACCTGCAGGTCGTCGACGAGGACAACGGCGTGCGCGGCGATGCCAGCCTGCTGGTCAGCGGTAACCTGCGCAGCAAGCTGCTGGAAGCCCATGACCTGATCTTCGATGACCTGGAGGACGACGATGTCGGCCAATGGGTCCACCGGGTCAAGCGCCTGTCGGAGCTGGGCCTGGAAGAGGAAGCCAGCGAGCTGGAACAGAGCCTGATCGAGCTGACCCGCAACGATCCGGAGCTGCAGCAGGAATTTCTGCATACGCTGACCAAGGACACCGGGCGACTGGTGGCCGATCCAGGCGTGCATTAAATCTGCTGGGCCTTGTTGGGCTGCTTTGCAGCCCCAGGATCACAAAGCCAGAAGATGAGCGCACTACTACAGAAGCTGAGGCGGAAAAAGCTCCAACTGCTCATGGGTACCCCGCAAGTCGCGCAGCCGCACCCCCACCCCCAGCAACCGCACCGGTTTGCCGCCCCGGGCAAAGGCCTGGCTGAGCAACTGTCGGTAGCTCTCCAGGTCACGCCCTGCCCCTGCCTGCTCCAATGTGGTCTGGCTGAAGTCGTGGAACTTGACCTTGACGAAGGGCTTTTCCGGCTTGTAGCTGCTGTCCATGCGCGCGACCCGCTCGTTCAGGCTGTCCAGCAACCGGGGTAGTTTCTCCAGGCAACTCGACAGGTCCGGCAGATCCGTATCGTAGGTATTTTCCACACTGACCGACTGACGCCGGCTGTCGTTCTGCACGAGCCGCTCGTCGATGCCCCGTGCCAGGCCCCACAGACGCTCGCCGAAACTGCCGAACTCACGCACCAGGGTCAGGCGCGGCCATTCGCGCAGCGTCAGGCAGGTGTCGATGCCAAGGCGCGCCAGCTTGTCTGCCGTGACCTTGCCCACGCCATGCAGCCTGGCGACCGGCAAGGCGGCGACAAAATCCTCCACCTGCGCCGGCGTGATGACGAACAACCCATCGGGTTTGCGCCAGTCGCTGGCGATCTTGGCCAGGAACTTGTTCGGCGCCACGCCGGCCGAGACGGTGATGTGCAACTGCTGCGCGACGCGCCGGCGTATGTCTTGGGCGATCCGCGTGGCACTGCCGGCGAACCACTGGCTGTCGCTGACATCCAGGTAGGCCTCGTCCAGCGACAATGGCTCTATCAACTCGGTGTAGTCACGGAAGATCGCCTGGATTTCGCGGGACGCTTCGCGGTAGGCCTCGAAGCGCGGCTTGACGATCAACAAATCGGGGCACAGCTTGAGCGCATGCCGGGACGACATGGCCGATCGCACCCCATAGGCCCTCGCCTCATAGTTGCAAGTGGCAATCACCCCACGCTGCTCCGGCGCCCCGCCGACCGCCATCGGGCGGCCAGCCAAACGCGGGTCGTCACGCATCTCGATGGCGGCATAGAAGCAATCGCAGTCGATATGGATGATCTTGCGCAAGGACATGGATGGCCGTCAGCACTGTAAATTCATACAGATATTACTCCACTGGATGGAGACAGGACAGCCCACGGACAGGGTCAACGGGAAAACCACCGACAAACGCCATACAAGCCCCGCCATTACTGAGCCGCAGCCCATATGGAAGCGCTAAGGGATTGAACGAAAAAGGATTTTTTCCATAAATCGCTTGACACAGAGAAGGATATCCGTAGAATTCATTTCAACAGGCGCGGGATGGAGCAGCCTGGTAGCTCGTCGGGCTCATAACCCGAAGGTCGTCGGTTCAAATCCGGCTCCCGCAACCAGATTCAGAAAAAGGCCACTGTCGATACAGTGGCCTTTTTCATTGCCTGCGGAAAATTCCAACGAAAAATCAACGATTAACGCTTGACAGCCGTTCGGAAAACCGTAGAATGCGCAACCACTGACGCGGGATGGAGCAGCCTGGTAGCTCGTCGGGCTCATAACCCGAAGGTCGTCGGTTCAAATCCGGCTCCCGCAACCATATTCGTCAGAACAAACCCCGCCTGTTTACAACAGTGCGGGGTTTGTTGCTTTTACACCTCCAGCTATCCCCCCTGCCCGCCCTCTTCCACTACCCGGCCCGCTTGACTGGATGAACTATCTTTAACCGTGCCGAGCGGCTGAAAGCGACTTCACCCGGAGTAACATTCGGATACGTTTTCCGAAGAGACTTTCACTTGGCCGCACCTCTCCCCTACCTCGCGCGGCACGCCCGAGGTTATCCATGACCGCCCACCCTTCCGAGTCCCGGGCACCGCTAGACGAAGAGCCGCCCCGAGCGCAACCACTGCCCTGGCGGGAGCGACTGATGCGCTATCGCCAGCCCCTCGGCCTGGCCCTGACCCTGCTGCTGTTCGCCCTGGCCCTGGTCGCCTGCCGGCACTTGCTGAGCGAACTGGACCTCTACGCATTGCGCGATGCCGTGCTCAGCGTCCCGCCCCCCTCCTTGCTCGGCGCCCTGCTGGCCGCGATAGTCGGGTTCGTGATCCTGCTCGGCTACGAATGGTCGGCCAGCCGCTACGCCGGGGTACGACTGCCCGGTCGCACCCTGGCACTGGGCGGGTTCAGCGCCTTCGCCATCGGCAACGCCATTGGCCTGTCGATGCTCTCCGGCGGTTCGGTGCGCTATCGCCTGTATGCCCGCCATGGTCTCGGGGCTGTCGAAGTCGCCCGCATGACGGCGTTCGCCAGCCTGTCGCTCGGCTGTGCCCTGCCACCGTTGGCGGCACTGGCCAGCCTCGGCGACCTGCCGGCTGCGGCCAATGCCCTGCACATACCGCCTGTACTGCTGGCCAGCCTCTCCCTGGCGGTGCTGGCGCTCAGCGCCGCGCTGGTGATCGGCCTGTACCGTCGGCGCCTGGACGAACAGCCCCTGGCCGACACTCTGCGGGTACGACTCGGCCGGCGCACCCTGCGCCTGCCGGGCGCTCGGCTGGCGGCCCTGCAATTGCTGATCACCGCCCTGGACGTCATCGCCGCCGCCACCGTGCTCTACCTGCTGCTGCCCGAAACGCCGCCCTTCGCGGTCTTCGTCCTGGTCTACCTGCTGGCGCTGGCGGCTGGGGTGCTCAGCCACGTGCCAGGCGGTGTGGGGGTGTTCGAGGCCATTCTCCTGGCTGCCTTCGCCAACCCGCTGGGTGCCGCGCCGCTGGCTGCAGCCCTGCTGCTGTACCGCCTGATCTACGTGGTCCTGCCATTGCTGCTGGCCTGCGTGCTGCTGCTGGCCAACGAGGCCCGGCGCCTGCGAGCCGCGCGCCAGGCGATCAGGGCGGCCTCGGGGCTGGCCGCGCCAGTGCTGGCGATCCTGGTGTTCCTTTCCGGGGTGGTCCTGCTGTTCTCGGGGGCCACCCCGGAAATCGACACCCGTCTGGAGCACATGGGCTTCCTGGTACCCCATCGGCTGATCGACGCCTCGCACTTCGGCGCCAGCCTGATTGGCGTGCTGTGCCTGCTGCTGGCCCAGGGGCTGCGGCGACGCCTGTCCGCCGCCTGGCTGCTGACCACGGTCTTGCTGCTGATGGGCGCGCTGTTGTCGCTGCTCAAGGGTTTCGATTGGGAAGAGGCCGGCATCCTGACGTTCACGGCGGCCCTGCTGGCGATGTTCCGTCGCGCCTTCTACCGCCCCAGCCGCCTGCTGGAGCCGCCATACTCGCCGGTGTACCTGATGGCCAGCACCTGCGTGGTCGGCGCCTCGGTCTGGCTGCTGCTGTTCGCCTACCAGGATGTGCCCTACCGTCACGAACTGTGGTGGCAATTCACCCTGGACGCCGACGCCCCTCGCGGCCTGCGCGCGGCCATGGGCAGTGCCGTGCTATTGGTGATCGTCGCCCTGACCTGGCTGCTGCGTACCGCAAGGCCGGTGATCCACCTGCCGGACGCAGCAGAGCTGCAGCGCGCCAAGCGCATCCTGCTGGCCTCGGATCAGCCCGACGGCGGCCTGGCACTCAGCGGCGACAAGGCGCTGCTGTTCCACCCCAGCGACAGCGCCTTCCTCATGTATGCCCGGCGCGGCCGCAGCCTGGTCGCCCTGTACGACCCGATCGGCCCCGCCCAAGAACGCGCCGAGATGATCTGGCAGTTCCGCGACCTGTGCGACCTGCACCATGCCCGCCCGGTGTTCTACCAGGTGCGCGCGCAGAACCTGCCGTTCTACATGGACATCGGCCTGACCGCCCTCAAGCTCGGCGAGGAGGCCCAGGTCGACCTGCGGCGCTTCGACCTGGAGGCCAAGGGCAAGGAGATGAAAGACCTGCGCTACACCTGGAACCGTGGCACTCGCGACGGCCTGGCCCTGGAGATCCACGCGCCCGGCCAGGCCCCGCTGGACGAGTTGCAGCAGATCTCGGACGCCTGGCTGGAGGGTAAGCACGTGCGCGAGAAAGGCTTCTCCCTGGGCCGTTTCAGCCCCGCGTACCTGCAGCATTTCCGCATCGCCCTGGTGCGTTTCCAGGGCCGCCCGGTGGCCTTCGCCAACCTGCTGGAAACCCACGGTAACGCACTGGCCAGCCTGGACCTGATGCGTGCCCACCCGCAAGCGCCCAAGCTGACCATGGAGTTCATGATGATCGGCCTGATCCTGCACTACAAACGCCACGGCCATGCCCGCTTCAGCCTGGGGATGGTCCCGCTTGCCGGGCTGCAGCCCCGGCGTGGCGCGCCCCTGACCCAGCGCCTGGGCTCGATGGTGTTCCAACGCGGCGAGCAGCTCTACAACTTCCAGGGCCTGCGACGCTTCAAGGACAAGTTCCAGCCCGACTGGGAACCCCGCTACATGGCCGTGCCGGCCGGGCTCGACCCGCTGGTGGCATTGGCCGACACCGCTGCCCTGATCGCAGGCGGCCTGACTGGACTGGTGAAACGCTGATGACCCGACGCTACTGGCTGTACGTATTGATTCCCCTGCTCCTGGCCCTGCTGGCAGGCACCATGGTCTTCTGGCTCTGGGCCCGACCGACGCCAGCGGCGCATCTGCAACACCTGGCCCTGGCCGACGGCAGCAGCCTGCTGCGCGCCACCCCAGGCGTACAGGCCAAGGCCCGGGTCGCCATTGGCGTGCCCCAGGGCCAGGCCCTGAGCGACAAGCAACTGCTGGACCTGAGCCAGGCCGGTGCAGCCCAGCTGGTCCAGGTGACCCTGCCGCCGGCCGACTGCACCAGACAACGACAGGCACTCGAGCAGGCCATCGCGCAGCTGTCGGGCAAGCCGACGCTGGTTGCCGGCATCGGGCCGGGCGCCGCCCAGGCCTGGCGCTGGCTGGCCGGCCAGGCCGACGACACGGCACGCGCCATCTCCGTGGATTTCAGCATGGACCAGCCCGGCTGCCAGGCGCTGCCGAAATCCGCCGCCCATGGCCACTGGCAGGTGGCCTGGAACGACAACCCGGACGACGCCAGCGCCGCCTTCGTCCGCAGCCAGGCCAACGCCGAAACCAGCATCAGCGACTACGACATTCACCTGCCCGAGGTGCTCAGGGCCCAACTGGCCCAGGCCCTGGTCGGTCGTGACGGCAACGTCCCGAACCTGCCAGTGGTGGAGGTCCCGGCCGGCCAGGCCAGCGACACCGTCACCCTGTTCCTCTCCGGCGATGGCGGCTGGCGTGACCTGGACCGCGATGTGGCTGGCGAGATGGCCAAGCTCGGCTACCCGGTGGTCGGCATCGACACCCTACGCTACTACTGGCAGCACAAGACCCCGGAGCAGAGTGCCGCCGACCTGTCCGCGCTGATGCAGCACTACCGACAGAAATGGGGCACCAAACGCTTCGAGCTCACCGGCTATTCCTTCGGTGCCGACGTGCTGCCAGCGATCTACAACCGCCTCCCGGCGCAAGACCAGCAGCGCATCGACGCGGTGATCCTGCTGGCGTTCGCCCGCAGCGGCAGTTTCGAGATCGAGGTCGAGGGCTGGCTGGGCAAGGAGGGCCAGGAAGCGCCGACCGGGCCGGAGATGGCCAGGTTGCCGGCAGCGAAGGTGGTGTGCGTCTATGGCGTGGAAGAAGCCCACGAGAGCGGCTGCACCGACAAGACCGCCGTCGGTGAGCGCCTGGAGCTGCCCGGTGGCCATCACTTCGACGAGAACTACCCGGCGCTGGCCAAGCGCCTGATCGGCGCGATCGATGCGCGCCAGGGCAAGACCAGCATGGCCGCGCAGCCGTGAAGGCATGGGTGTATGCCCGTCAGGTAAGCGGCCCCAAGTGATCGGTTCGGCCCCGGCAGCGCTTGCCCCCGAAGGGGTAGCGAAGCACGACGCAGCGTTCGTCGCTTTTGTGCTGGTCAAGCGACCTTGCGCTCGCTAGAATTGCGCACTTTTTGATCAGAGGCGCCACAAGCGTCCATCAGGACCGCCCCCGTCACCGGCTGGGCGGCCTGCATTCAATACCGAGGTTAGCCATGTCCACCACTCCCGCCACTCCCAAGGTAGGATTCGTTTCCCTGGGCTGTCCGAAGGCCCTGGTCGATTCCGAACGCATCCTGACCCAGCTGCGCATGGAAGGCTATGAAGTCGTGCCCACCTACGAGGATGCCGACGTGGTGGTGGTCAACACCTGCGGCTTCATCGACAGCGCCAAGGCCGAGTCTCTCGAAGTGATCGGCGAGGCGATCAAGGAAAACGGCAAGGTCATCGTCACCGGCTGCATGGGCGTCGAGGAAGGCAACATCCGCGAAGTGCACCCCAGCGTGCTGTCGGTGAGCGGCCCGCAGCAGTACGAACAGGTGGTCAGTGCCGTCCATGAAGTGGTACCTCCACGCCAGGACCACAACCCGCTGATCGACCTGGTACCGCCCCAGGGCGTCAAGCTGACCCCGCGTCACTACGCCTACCTGAAGATCTCCGAAGGCTGCAACCACAGCTGCAGCTTCTGCATCATTCCGTCCATGCGCGGCAAGCTGGTCAGCCGCCCGGTCGGCGAAGTGCTGAGCGAGGCCGAACGCCTGGTCAAGGCCGGGGTCAAGGAGATCCTGGTGATCTCCCAGGACACCAGCGCCTATGGCGTCGACGTCAAGTACAAGACCGATTTCTGGAACGGCCGCCCGGTCAAGACCCGCATGCTCGAGCTGTGCGAGGCCTTGAGCAGCCTCGGCGCCTGGGTGCGCCTGCACTACGTCTACCCGTACCCGAACGTCGATGACGTGATCCCGCTGATGGCCGCCGGCAAGATCCTGCCGTACCTGGACATCCCCTTCCAGCACGCCAGCCCCAAGGTGCTCAAGGCCATGAAACGCCCGGCCTTCGAGGACCGCACCCTGGCCCGCATCAAGAAATGGCGCGAGCAGTGCCCGGAACTGGTGATCCGCTCGACCTTCATCGTCGGCTTCCCCGGTGAGACCGAGGAAGACTTCCAGTACCTGCTCGACTGGCTGACCGAAGCCCAGCTCGACCGCGTCGGCTGCTTCCAGTACTCGCCGGTCGAAGGGGCCCCGGCCAATGACCTGGGCCTGGAGGAAGTGCCGGACGCCATCAAGCAGGAACGCTGGGATCGCTTCATGGCGCACCAGCAGGCCATCAGCGCCGCGCGCCTGCAACTGCGCATCGGCAAGGAAATCGAGGTGCTGATCGACGAGGTCGAAGAGCAGGGCTCGGTCGGGCGTAGCTTCTTCGATGCCCCGGAAATCGACGGCAGCGTGTTCATCGATGGCAACCACGGTTTCAAGCCGGGGGACAAGGTGCGTTGCCGGGTGGTCGATGCCGACGAGTACGACATGTGGGCAGAGCCGGTCTGAAGCCAGATGTCAGGGCTGCCTTGCAGCCCATCGCGCCCCGTCCACTGGCGGGGCATTTTTTTGCATCTATGTTGTGAGGGAGACGGCCCGTTCGCGGGTACCGGAACGTCCCCCATGGAGGATCACGACATGCCGCCGGCACTGACGCTGCGAACCCCACACCTGAGCGACTACCCGGAGCTGGTCCGGGTCTGGGAGGCGTCGGTGCGCGCTACCCACGACTTCCTTCCCGAGTCCTACATCCTGTTGCTGCGCGAGCACGTGCTGCGCCAGTACCTCGATGCGGTGATGCTGATCTGCTGCAAGGACGGCAACGGACATATCCTTGGTTTCGCCGGTGTGGCCAACGGCCGGGTGGACATGCTCTTCGTCGCTCCCGAGCACCGCGGGCAGGGAGTCGGCAAGCGTCTGCTGCGCTATGCCATCGACGAGTTGAATGCCGAGCGCCTGGACGTCAACGAGCAGAACCCCCAGGCACTGGGCTTCTACCTGCACGAAGGCTTCGAAGTGACCGGACGCTCGGCCACCGACGGCTTGGGCCAACCCTATCCCCTGCTTCACATGAGGCTTATTCGTACAAACTCCTAGGGCTTGTTCCGAAGAGACAGTGCGCTTTCTCCGAAATGGCGCAGATTCCCAGCCCCAAGGTCGCCCGGGCGGGTACAATGGCAGCCTTTCCCTGCCCTCTTGCGAATCGTCTCCATGTCCGAACCCGTGCGCCTGTCCAAACGCCTCATCGAGCAGCTCGGCTGCTCCCGCCGCGAGGCCGAGTTGTACATCGAAGGCGGCTGGGTCACGGTCGACGGCGTAGTGATCGAGCAGCCCCAGTTCAAGGTCCTGTCTCAGCGGGTCGAACTGCTACCGGGCGCCCGTGCCGAGCCCCTGGCCCCGGTCACCCTGCTGCTCAACCAGCCCGCCGGGCTGGATGCCGAAGCAGGTCGGGCCAGCCTGGGCATGGCCACCCTCAGCGCGTCCCATGGCCAGCCGGTGCGGCCGCTGCATGGCCATTTCACCCGGCTGTCCTGCGTCGCCCCCTTGCAGACCGGCGCCAGCGGCCTGCAGCTGTACACCCATGACTGGCGGGTAACGCGCAAGATCGACGCCGACTTGCATCGGCTGGAACAGGAATACATCGTCCAGGTCGACGGCGAGGCCTCCACCGAGGCCTTGCAACGCCTGGCCCGCGGCATCACCCGGGGCGGCCGTGAGCTACCACGGGCCAAGGCCAGCTGGCAGAACGAAAACCACCTGCGCCTGGTCCTGAAGAACCCCTTGCCCGGGCAGGTCGACGCGCTCTGCACCAGCCTCGGCCTGACCGTGCTGGGCATGCGCCGCATCCGCCTCGGCGGAGTATCCATGGGCAAGCTGCCCCTGGGCCAGTGGCGCTACCTGGCCGTCAACGAACGTTTCTAACGGACCACAGGCAATACCGCCACGCCAGCTCCGGCGTGGCACCTGAACAGGATCACCCAGCATGAACCACAACGATGTCCTGCGCAGCCTGCGCTACATGCTCAAGGTCAGCGATGCCCAGATGGCCGAGATCATCGGGCTGACCGGCCTCGAAGTCTCCGCCGAGACGGTCGCCAGCTACCTGAAGAAAGAAGAGGAGCCCGGCTACGTGCGTTGCCCCGAGCGGGTCATGGCGCATTTTCTCGATGGCCTGGTGATCCACCGCCGCGGTCGTGACGACAGCCGCCCTCCTCAGCCGATCGAGGTGCCGGTGAGCAACAACACCATCCTCAAGAAGCTGCGGGTGGCCTTCGAGCTCAAGGAAGAAGACCTGCACGCAGTGCTCAAGGCGGCCAACTTCCCCGTGTCCAAGCCCGAGCTCAGCGCCCTGTTCCGCAAGGTCGGCCATGACAACTACCGCCCTTGCGGCGACCAGTTGCTGCGCAATTTCCTCAAGGGCCTGACCCTGCGCGTGCGTGGCTGAACGACCATGCAGCATACGGTTTCGCCGGTCGGTATCGTGCGCTCCTGCTTCAAGGAGAAGTTCGCCATCCCCCGCCAGCCTCGCCTGGCGCCAGCGGCACGCGGCGTACTGGAACTGTTGCCGCCGTTCGACCAGGGCGATGCGGTGGCGGGGCTGGAACAGGTGAGCCATATCTGGCTGCTGTTCCTGTTCCACCAGGCACTGGAAGACAAGCCCCGCCTGAAAGTGCGCCCGCCCCGCCTGGGTGGCAACAAGAGCATGGGGGTGTTCGCCACCCGCGCCACCCACAGGCCCAACGGCATCGGCCAGTCGGTAGTGCGCCTGGAGGGCGTCGAGCCCGGGCGCCTGCTGCTTTCGGGGATCGACCTGCTCGATGGCACGCCGGTGCTGGACATCAAGCCCTATGTACCCTATGCCGACAGCATCGCCGAGGCCAGCAACCAGATGGCCGACGACGCGCCAGAAGCGATCGGCGTGATCTGGAGCGACAGCGCCCTACCCCAGGCCAAGGCGCATGCCTTGCGCCTTGGCGAGCCGCTGGTGGAGTTGATCGAGCAATGCCTGAGCCAGGATCCGCGGCCGGCCTACCAGGTGCCGCCGGTGGAGCGGGTGTATGGGGTGAAGTTCTGGGATGTACAGGTGCGCTGGCACTACCCGCGGCCTGGGCAGATCCGTGTGCTGGAAGTGGTGCAGGATCGCTGAGTTTTTCGGCGCCAGCGGCGACCCAAAGGCAGAATAAAAAAACGCAGGCCAAAACCAAGGCCTGCGTTTTTTTGCATTCGCCTTACTTCTCGACGAAGGCACGCTCGATCAGGTAGTCACCCGGCTCGCGCATGCGCGGGGAGATCTTCAGGCCGAAGCTGTCGAGGACCTCGCTGGTCTCATCGAGCATGCTCGGGCTGCCGCAGATCATCGCACGGTCGTCCTGCGGATTGATCGGAGGCAGGCCGATGTCGCTGAACAGCTTGCCGCTGCGCATCAGGTCGGTCAGGCGGCCCTGGTTCTCGAACGGCTCACGGGTCACGGTCGGGTAGTAGATCAGCTTGTCGCGCACCGCGTCGCCGAAGAACTCGTTCTGCGGCAAGTGCTCGGTGATGAACTCACGGTAGGCCACCTCGTTGACGTAGCGCACGCCGTGGACCAGGATCACCTTTTCGAAACGCTCGTAGGTTTCCGGGTCCTGGATCACGCTCATGAACGGTGCCAGGCCGGTACCGGTGCTCAGCAGGTACAGGTGCTTGCCCGGGTTCAGGTCGTCGAGGACCAGGGTACCGGTGGGCTTCTTGCTGATGATGATCTCGTCGCCTTCCTTCAGGTGCTGCAGCTGGGAGGTCAGCGGGCCATCCGGCACCTTGATGCTGAAGAACTCCAGGTGCTCTTCCCAGTTCGGCGAAGCGATGGAATAGGCGCGCATGAGCGGACGGCCATTGGGCTGTTGCAGGCCGATCATCACGAACTGACCGTTCTCAAAGCGCAGGCCCGGATCGCGGGTGCACTTGAAGCTGAACAGGGTGTCGTTCCAGTGATGCACACTGAGGACACGTTCGTGGTTCATGTTGCTCATCTAAGGGGCTCCTGAAGAAAGACGCAGCGCGGACCAAGCGCGCAGTTGCGCGATAGTTTAGGGGCAGCGACAATATCTGTTAAATGAATTATCAAGATATGTCTTATCGGTTATATAGATATGCGATTCACCCTACGCCAGCTCCAGGTCTTCGTTGCCGTGGCCCAGCACCAGAGCGTGTCGCGAGCGGCCAGCGTGCTGGCGTTGTCGCAATCGGCCGCTAGCACCTCGATCACCGAACTGGAGCGCCAATCCAGTTGCCAGCTGTTCGATCGCGCCGGCAAGCGGCTGAGCCTCAACGCCCTGGGCCATCAATTGCTGCCCCAGGCCGTCGCCCTGCTCGACCAGGCCAAGGAAATCGAAGACCTGCTCAATGGCAAGTCAGGCTTCGGCTCGCTCTCGGTCGGCGCCACCCTGACCATCGGCAACTACCTGGCCACCCTGCTGATCGGCAGTTTCATGCAGGGCCACCCGGAGAGCCAGGTCAAGCTCCATGTGCAGAACACCGCACATATCGTGCAACAAGTCGCGCACTACGAAATTGACCTGGGTCTGATCGAGGGCGATTGCAACCACCCGGACCTTGAAGTGCAGCCCTGGGTAGAAGATGAGCTGGTGGTGTTCTGCGCGCCCCAGCATCCCCTGGCCAAGGTCGGCCGGGCAGACGTCGAGACGCTCTCCCATGAGGCGTGGATCCTCCGCGAACAGGGCTCCGGCACGCGCCTGACCTTCGACCAGGCCATGCGCCACCACCGCGCCAACCTCGACATCCGCCTGGAGCTGGAGCACACCGAGGCGATCAAGCGCGCCGTGGAGTCAGGCCTGGGCATCGGCTGCATCTCGCGCCTGGCGCTGCGCGACGCCTTCCGCCGCGGCAGCCTGGTGGCGGTGGAAACCCCCGAGCTGGACCTGGCGCGACAGTTCTACTTCATCTGGCACAAGCAGAAGTACCAGACCTCGGCCATGCGCGAATTCCTCGACCTGTGCCGCAGTTTCACGGCGGGGGTCAGGCGCAGCGACGAGATCGTCCTGCCGCCCATCGCCTGATCACAACAGGATCACGCCCCAGACCAACGCCACCATGCCCAAGGCCACCAGTTGCGCGGCGCTGCCCATGTCTTTGGCATTCTTGGACAGCGGGTGGCGATCCAGGGAAATGCGGTCGATGGCGGCCTCGACCGCCGAATTGAGCAGCTCGACGATCAGCCCCAGCAAGCAGACGGCAATGAGGATCGCCCGCTCCGCGCGGCTGACCGGCAACCAGAAGGCCAGCGGGATCAACAGCACGTTGAGCAGCACCAGTTGCCGGAAGGCGGCCTCGCCCTTGAAGGCGGCACGCAGGCCGTCCAGCGAATAGCCGGCAGCGTTGAGGATACGTTTGAGGCCGGTCTGGCCCTTGAATGGCGACATGGAGAGTCACTTCACCGGTAAAAGGCCAGCAGACTAGTCCAGCCCAGGTCAAAAAAGCGTGAATACACGGGGACTTAGCCGCCTGAGACCGACTCGAGCTGCTGGAGCAGCAACGCTGCCTGGGTCCGGGTGCGTACACCCAGCTTGCGGAAGATAGCGGTCACGTGGGCCTTGATGGTTGCCTCCGAGACATTCAGTTCGTAGGCGATCTGCTTGTTCAGCAGCCCCTCGCAGACCATGGTCAGGACCCTGAACTGCTGCGGCGTCAGGCTCGCCAGGCCTTCACTGGCCGCCTTGGCCTCGGCCGACACGTCGACCTTGTCGAAAGCCTGCGGCGGCCACCAGACGTCGCCGTCGAGGACCTTCTTCACCGCGTCCTGGATCACCTCTAGGTTGCTCGACTTGGGAATGAAGCCACTGGCGCCGAACTCGCGGGACTTGACCACCACGGCCGCCTCTTCCTGGGCCGAGACCATCACCACCGGAATCTGCGGGTACTGCCCGCGCAGCAGGACCAGGCCGGAGAAGCCATAGGCGCCAGGCATGTTCAGGTCCAGCAGGACCAGGTCCCAATCGGCCTTCTCGTTCAGGCGGACTTCCAGCTCGGCGATGCTCGCCACCTCGACCAGGCGTACATCCGCCCCCAAGCCGAGGGTAACGGCCTGGCGCAGGGCGCTGCGAAACAGTGGGTGGTCATCGGCAATCAGGATTTCGTATGTGGCCATCGATCTATGGATCCTGTTCTGTGCCAGGCGCAGGAAGGGATAAAAAGCAGTGCCTGGCGGGCAACTCAAGGCGCGAACGGCAGGGCCGCCGGCCGTGACGGCGCGGCGAAGTCCTGGGTAACGGCATCTTCGTCATGCCCGAATCGGCGCCAAGGATGCCGAGCACGGTCCGGGCGGTCAAGCCAATTGCCCGGTCGCCCCCGCCCCCAGGCTGTCAGCCCCGACAGTATGAACCAATCCGCCCCGCCTGCCCCTTGGACTATAGGAAGGTATGCAAACGCTGGTGGATGTCGTCCTGCAGGTCGAGCGGCAGGTGCCGCTTGGCGCTGAGGTAGTGCAGGCTGAACACGTCCAGATAGGCATCCAGCGCCTGGGCGGCGTGCTGGTCGCCCGCCAGTTCCAGGCACATCGCCGCCACTTCGGCGGTGCAGAAATGGTCGTCGCGCTTGGAGCGGCGCAGGCGGTAGCGGGACATCTGCTCGGCCTGCAGGCTCAATACCGGGAAACGGTCCAGGTACGGACTCTTGCGAAACATCTTGCGCGCTTCGGTCCAAGTGGCGTCGAGCAGGATGAACAGCGGCCGCTTGCCCGGCTCGCACTGTACATCGCCCACTACCCGCTGCGGGGCGACGAACTCGCCCGGGAAGACAATATAGGGCTGCCACTGGGGCTGCTCGAGCAGCGCCAGCAAGCGTTGGTCGACCTCGGTGCGCTGCCAGCCGAACGCCGAGGTGTCCTCGACCAGGTCGGCGATCAGCCAGCCGGTATTGGTCGGCTTGAGCGGCTCGGTGTCGTGCATCAGCAGGCACACGCCCGAGTTGGCCTGCACCCTGGGCTTCAAGGCACACAGGCAGTGACTGGCGATGACCCGGCAATCCGGGCAGCGGACCGCACGCGAGCCGCGGGCGATGAAGGGTTTGTTGCTGCGGGCCAGGCGTTCGGCGCGCAAGCGCGCTACCGCATGGCTCATGCTTGCAAGCCTCTGGACAGGGAAGGAATGGACACTGCGACGACTCGGCGGGAAACAAAGCGCCAGTCTACCAGAGGCCGAGCCATTTGCCGTGCAGAGCGGCAATCCGGTCCCTTATAATCGCCACCTGGCACAGATGCGCCGTCATGGAACGCAGCCCGCCGGCGCAGGTCAAAGTGCCAGTTATCGAACCAGGAGAGATTCATGCCGCGCCTTATCATCCCGACACTGAGCCTGCTGCTCGCCCTGCCCTTGGCGGCCCAGGCGGCTTCCAAGCAGGAATACGAGCTGAACCAGATGCTGGAGAAGGTTGCCAAGGAAAGCAGTGTCGGCACACCGCGCGCGATCAACGAAGACATCCTCGACCAGGGTTACACCGTCGAGAAGGGCAAGGCGTTGATCAACCACCTGAGCGTGCGCGAAAGCCATGCTGCGCAGATGCGCGCCAATCCGGAGCAGGTGCGCAGCCAGCTGGGTGACAGCGTGTGCCGTAACACGGGGTTCCGCCAGTTGATGTCCAAGGGGGCGGTGATGGTCTACCGCTTCACCGTCTACAAGACCAACCAGCCGGTCATGGACCAGGCCTTCGATGCCGCCAGCTGCGTGGCCGGCAACAAGAGGAAGTAACTCAGGCGATCCGACCGTTGTCATTGGCGCGCCGCTGTTCTTCATCGGCGCGCAGCTCGGCCAGCAGGGCCTGGAGGTAGCGTGAATGTCGCTCTGCTCCTTCCAGCCTGCGCCGGCATTCGGCCTCCAGGCTCAGGTGATTGGCCCGGGCCGCATTCTCCAGCAGCTGGTACAGCCGCCCGTCCACCTCGATGACCAGCCGACGCATACTGCCACCTCCTGCATCGAGACCTTTTCGCACTCCCAGTTAACCAAAGCCCCACGGTAGTTGGATCCCTTCCGACCAGTGGTCAGGGCGACGCAGGTGCCGAAGGTAAGCGCCGTGGTGTCGTGCACACCTTCCCCGGCACGATCAGGTGCCAGGGTCTAGATTGATAGCGAATACCCGTACATTTTCCGGCGTGCGAGGAGACGTCGAGGACGCGGTATGCTGGCCCTGGGACAACGACAACATGATGGACTTCCTACCACTGCACCATGGCCTTGAAGGCCTACTGCAATGCTCGGGATGCACACTCGAGCCACAGCAGCCGGCGACACACGCAGTGTCGCGATCGGAGCACGCCATCGGCCCGGTCAAGAGGTGTTGCTGCAGAAGGAGACGTTGAATGCCTTACCAACCGAACGAACTCTTGTTCAACCATTTCAGGGACAACGGCATCGACCTGAGCAAGATCGAGGAGCAATTGCAACTGGTCGCGCCGAACAGCCCCAACCTGCCGCTTTACCGCGACATGATGCTGACCATCCTGCGCATGGCCCACGACGACAGCAATCGCTGGAACGCCAAGATCACCCTGCAAGCCCTGCGCGAACTGGACCATTCCTTCCGTACCCTGGAGCGCTACAAAGGCCGGCGCAAGGTCACCGTGTTCGGCTCGGCCCGTACGCCCCTGGAACATCCGATGTACGCCTTGGCACGGGAGCTGGGCGCAACCCTGGCACGTTCCGACCTGATGGTCATCACCGGTGCCGGCGGCGGCATCATGGCGGCGGCCCACGAAGGCGCGGGCACAGAACACAGCCTGGGCTTCAACATCACCCTGCCGTTCGAGCAGCATGCCAATGCCACTGTCGACGGTACCGACAAGCTGCTGCCCTTCCATTTCTTCTTCATCCGCAAGCTGTTCTTCGTCAAGGAAGCCGATGCCCTGGTGCTCTGCCCAGGCGGCTTCGGCACCCTGGACGAGGCGCTGGAGGTGCTGACCCTGATCCAGACCGGCAAGAGTCCTCTGGTACCGGTGGTACTGCTGGATTCGCCGGGCGGCACCTTCTGGCGCGATGCACTGGATTTCATCAGCCGCCAGTTGGAAGAGAACCGCTACATCCTGCCCAGCGACCTGAAGCTGCTGCGCCTGGTGCACAGCGCCGACGAAGCGGTGGAGGAAATCAACCAATTCTACAGCAACTACCACTCCAGCCGCTGGCTGAAGAACCAGTTCGTGATCCGCATGCACCATCCGCTCAGCGAGGCTGCACTCTACGATATCCAGGAAGGCTTCGCCGACCTGCGCCTGAGCGGCAAATACCACCAGCAGCCTGACAGTGGGATCGAACACGAGGTGGGTAATTTCAGCCACCTGACGCGGCTGACCTTCGCCTTCAATGGCCGCGACCAGGGGCGCCTGCGTGAGCTGGTGGACTTCATCAATGTTCCGGAAAACTGGGCCAAACCCCAGCCAATGCATACGACCCAGCGCGCCAGGGAGGCCTTGAAAGTCAGTTGAGCCAGCAGGCTAATCGTCGAAACCTCGGCCGCTGAGCAGGCGGCCGATCATCTCCATGGAAAAGCCACGGTAGGCGAGGAATCGGGTCTGCTGGGCCCGGCTGCGGGGATCATGGGGACGCTGCCCGGCGAACTTGCGCTGCCAGACATCCTGCAACCGGGCTGCCCAGTCCACCCCACTTTCACGCAGGGCCTGGTCGATATCGCCACGGTTCAGGCCACGCTGGCCAAGTTCCTCGCGAATACGCGCGGGGCCATAGCCGGCATTGGAACGATGGGAAATGAAGCTCTCGAGGTAGCGGGCTTCACTGAGCAGCCCTTCTTCGGCAAGCCGATCGAGCGCCTGCTCGATCAGCTCATCCGGTGCGCCACGCTGACGCAACTTGCGTGTCAGCTCGACGCGACCATGCTCGCGACGAGCGAGTAGGTCCATGGCGGTCCGCCGGACGGCGACGGGGGTGTCGAGTACGGCGGACATAGGGCCAATCAATAACCGGCGTCGGCGTCAGCCATGTCGTCGGCATCGGCTTCGGCAGCAGCGGCCTTGCCAGCAGCGGCGACGGCACCGGCGTTGAGCAGCTTCTCGCGGATCTGCTTCTCGATCTCGGCGGCGATGGCCGGATTCTCTTGCAGGTACTTGGCAGCGTTGGCCTTGCCCTGGCCGATCTTATTGCCCTGGTAGCTGTACCAGGCACCGGATTTTTCCACCAGGCCCTGGGACACGCCCAAGTCGATGATCTCGCCGTTGCGGTAGATGCCCTTGCCATAGAGGATCTGGAACTCGGCCTGACGGAACGGAGGCGAGACCTTGTTCTTGACGATCTTGACGCGGGTTTCGCTGCCCACCACTTCGTCGCCTTCCTTGACCGCACCGGTACGGCGGATGTCCAGGCGCACCGAGGCATAGAACTTCAGGGCGTTACCGCCGGTGGTGGTTTCCGGGCTACCGAACATCACGCCGATCTTCATGCGGATCTGGTTGATGAAGATGACCAGGCAGTTGGCGTTCTTGATGTTACCGGTGATCTTGCGCAGCGCCTGGGACATCAGGCGGGCCTGCAGGCCCACGTGCATGTCGCCCATCTCGCCTTCGATCTCGGCCTTGGGTACCAGGGCCGCCACGGAGTCGACGATGATCACGTCCACGGCGTTGGAACGCACCAGCATGTCGGTGATTTCCAGGGCCTGCTCGCCGGTGTCCGGCTGAGATACCAGCAGGTCGTCGACATTGACGCCCAACTTGCCGGCGTACTCGGGGTCGAGGGCGTGTTCGGCGTCGACGAAGGCGCAAGTGGCGCCGTGCTTCTGGGCTTCGGCGATGACCGACAGGGTCAGGGTGGTTTTACCCGAGGATTCCGGACCGTAGATCTCGACGATACGGCCTTTCGGCAGACCGCCAATGCCCAGGGCGATGTCCAGGCCCAGGGAACCGGTGGAGATGGCCGGGATGGCCTGGCGCTCGTGGTCGCCCATGCGCATGACCGCGCCCTTGCCGAATTGGCGTTCGATCTGACCCAGGGCCGCAGCCAAGGCGCGCTTCTTGTTGTCGTCCATTGAAATCCTCACGTGATCGACTGGCCCTGATCGGCCGGAATAACTGTATAAGTAGCCAGTATTATTCCACAGCGGTGCGTTCGAGCAAACCCCCAGTCGACAATTACTCCGCGCCAAGCTGTAACAAGCCGTCTAACGCGGCGATCACCGTCTGTCGGCGTACCGCTTCGCGGTCGCCATCGAAGTGCCGGCGCTCGCTGGTCACGTGCTCACCATCGGCCCAGGCCAGCCACACGGTACCCACCGGCTTTGCCGGCGAGCCGCCGTCGGGCCCGGCCACACCACTGACCGCCACGGCGAAGCGCGCCCCACTGGCGGCCTGGGCGCCGCGGACCATGGCTTCGACCACTTCCTGGCTGACCGCCCCGACCTGGGCGAACAGCGCCTCGGGTACGCCCAACTGGCGGGTCTTCTGGGCATTGGAATAGGTCACGTAGCCGGCCTCGAACCAGGCCGAACTGCCGGGAATACGGGTGATCGCCTCGGCGATGCCGCCGCCGGTGCAGGATTCGGCGGTGCTCACCTGGGCATTGAAGCGCCGCAGGTGTTCGCCCAGACGGGTGGAGAGAACGGTGATCGGGTCCATGGCGGGCTCCTTGAAGACTGCGCATTACCCTACCACCCTGGCCTCCCCAGGCAAGGGTTCGCCCCTCAGTGGGTAGCGGACGATCTCGCGCAAGCGTCACCTGCCGGCTCCATGGCCTTCCCTCTATGGTTCGTCAGCCTGGGACGCCTCACGCAACCCCAGCCGCCTGGCCACCCAGCGCTCGTAGAACCCAATGACTACATCGGCTCCCGACATGGCGGTCATGCAGCCGAAGGCGCAGGCGGTCCAGGTCGACACGCCGCTGGCGTAGAGCAACATCACCGCCGAAACCCCGCACACCATGCAAGCTCCAGAGCGCAACGCCAACCGCCGCACCAGCGACCAGCCGCGCGCACCGGCCTTGTCGGCTCGCCACATCTCGCCGCAAAGACCACCCACCACCGCCAGGACGATTACCAGCCAGAGCGGGAGCTCCAGCAACACCTGCTGCTCGTTCGCCACTGTCCTGCCTCCTTTGCAAGGCCCATCGGCATTGCCCACGGGCCGGTTGTGTTTCGAACTCGGCGTAACGACGCCTGGCCTGTAGCCGAGGCAATTCCCCCAGCGGTCGAGCCCCATGTAACAACCGATGTCAGCTGATGCGAAACAAATCTATGCATTAACGCATATACAGTCAATGCATTTCATCATATTTACAGGCGCGATATCGGCCCCCCTGGAGACGAAAAACCCGCCGAGGCGGGTTTTCAGGAAGTGGGAGGGAGTCAGCGGGCGTACATGCCCCACCAGAATACATGGCCGAGCAGGCTGATCTGCTCCTCCTGCATCTGCTGGAAACTGTAGTCCTCATCGGGGTGTTCGTCGCGGTTGAAGCTGCGCAGGCGGATGCCCGTTGGCAGGCGATAGACCTGCTTCACGCGCAACTGGCCGTTGTGGTTGATGGCATAGAGGTCGCCATCGATGATGTCGCCGATCGCGCACCTGCCGGTGTTGACCCCCACCGTGGCGCCATCACGCAACACCGGCAGCATGCTGTTGCCCCGCACCGTCACGCACTTGGCCTGGTCGAACTGCACGCCGTTGTGGCGCAGGCTGCGCTTGCCGAAGCGCAAGCGGGCCTTCTCGCTTTCCTCGATGACGAATCTCCCTGACCCTGCTGCCAACTCGACCTCACGAAGAAAAGGAACGGACACCTCGTCATCCTCGACAGGGGTCTCGTCGTCCCACAGGCGAATGTCGCTCAATTGCGCATGGCCATGGATCGGCAGCGCTGGCGCACGGGGCTCGCCCAGTTCGGCACGACCACGCAACTGATCGGTGCTCACGCCGAAGTAGCTGGCGATCTTCGACACATGCCTGTCGGACGGATCGACGATCTTCTCGCTGAGGATGCGCGACAAGGTGGATTGAGGGACGCCCGTGCGCCGGTGCAGCTCCGTCGGTGACAGGCCGTGGCGGTCGAGCAGTGCTCTGAGTACGGTGGCTACGTTGCGTTTTTGCATACCATGCATGATGGATGCGCTGCCGGGCAAATGCAATCCATGCAGGCGATTTCCCGCCTCGCACCCCACAACCGGAGAATTCCCTGTACGCTCGGTACCCGATGCCGTCCCAGGAAGAGAGGACAAGAACAACAATGATCGGCTTTACCTTCCGTCAACTCGAATACTTCGTGGCTACCGCCGAACAAGGCAGCGTCAGCGCCGCAGCGCGAGCCAAGCATATCTCGCAACCCTCGGTGTCGCTGGCGATCTCCCAGCTCGAGGCGATCCTTGGCGAGAAGCTGTTCCTGCGCCAGGCCAGCCGTGGCCTGGAACTGAGCCCGGCGGGGCGCCAGTTGCTCGAGCAGGCCCGCGAGATCCTGGCCATGGCGGCAGGCATAGGTAGCGCCGGAGACGAGCCGCAAGTGCTGCGAGGCAACCTGAGCCTGATCTGCTTCCAGGACCTCGGCCCCTGGTACGCGCCGCGCCTGCTCAGCGGCTTTCGCCAGCGCCACCCGGACGTCGCCATCACCCTGCTCGAGACCGACCTGGCCGGGGTCAACCGGCGCCTGAACGATGGCAAGGCGGAATTGGCGCTGACCTACGACGTGGGCCTCGATCCACAGGTCGAGCGGCGAGTGCTGGCGCAAGTGGCGCCCTACGCCCTGCTACCGGCCGATCATCCCTTGGCCCGCCAGGAGCAGGTGTCGTTGGCCGACCTGGCCGAGGAATGCCTGATTCTCGAAGACATCGCCAGAACCCGCGAGTACTTCCTCTCGCTGTTCTGGGCCCATGACCTGCAACCACGCTCCCAGCAGTTGACCCAGACCTTCGAGATGCAGCGTGGGCTGGTCGCCCATGGCTATGGCGTGGCGTTGTCGTGCACCCGACCGGCGGGAGACCAGAGCTACGATGGCCGGCCACTGGCGTGCCGGCCCTTGCGCGAGGCGGTCAGCCCGCAGTCGGTGGTGCTGGCGCAATCCGGCGCCATGCGCCCCTCGCCTGCGGCCCAGGCATTCCTGCGCTGGGCCAGCGAGCTGTTCGCGATCTAAGGCCTGTATGGCTGATGCCTGCAGGCTACGCCTTCATGCGCTGGCTGGCGCCGGGCGTGGCTGGCGCGCACCCCACAGCCAGTAACCCAGGGACAACAGGGCCAGCCAGCCAAGCCCGACGTACATGGCCATGCGGGTGTCCGGGAACCAGCCCAGCACGACGAAGATGAACAGCATGAACACGATGGCGCAGGCCGGGCCGACCGGCCACAGCGGCACCGGGAAGTCCAGGGCGGCGACCTCTTCGCGGCTCATGCCACGGCGCATGGCCACCTGGGAAAGCAGGATCATCAGCCAGACCCAGACGATGGAGAAGGTCACCACGGCGGCGAGCACCAGGAACAGGTTCTCAGGCACCAGGTAGTTGAGCACCACCCCCAGCAGCAGGGCGACGCCCATCACCAGCACGGTCATCCAGGGCACGCCGAAGCGCGACAGACGGGCGAAACCAGCGGGTGCCTGGCCGTTCTGGGCCATGCCGTACATCATGCGTCCGGCGCTGAAGATATCGCTGTTGATCGCCGACACCGCCGCCGAGATCACCACGATGTTGAGCAGGGTCGCCGCCGACTCGATGCCCAGGCCGCTGAAGATCTGCACGAAGGGGCTGCCTTGGCTGCCGATGTTGGTCCAGGGATAGATGGCCATCAGCACCAGCAGGGTCAACACATAGAACAGCAGGATACGCAGCGGCACCGAATTGATCGCCTTGGGCAGCACACGCTTGGGGTCCTTGGCCTCGCCGGCGGTGATGCCGATCATCTCGACGCCACCGAAGGCGAACATCACCACGGTGAACGAGGCGATCATCCCGCCGACGCCATTGGGGAAGAACCCGCCATGGCTCCACAGGTTGGAAAACCCTGTCACCGCCTCGGCGCCATTGCCCAGCTGGATGCCGAACAGCAGTACCGCGCCGCCGGCCAGGATCATCGCGACGATGGCCGTGACCTTGAGCAACGACAGCCAGAACTCCATCTCGCCGAACACCTTGACGCTGCACAGGTTCAGCGCGCCGATGAAACAGACGATGCCCAGCACCCAGATCCAGCGCGGCGTATCGGGGAACCACAGGCCCATGTAGACACCGAAGGCCGTGACGTCGGCCAGGCACACCACCAGCATGGAGAACGCATAGCTCCAGCCGGTGAGAAAGCCCAGGTAGCGGCCCAGGTACTGGCTGGTGTACAGCCCGAAGGAACCGGACACCGGGTTGCGTACCGCCATTTCGCCGAGGGCACGCATCATCATGTAGATGGCCGCGCCACCGATCAGGTAGGCCAACAGTACCGATGGCCCGGCCAGCTTGATCGCCGACGCCGAGCCGTAGAACAGCCCGGTGCCGATCGCCGACCCCAACGCCATGAAGCGGATATGCCGGGTGCTCAGGCCCCGTCGCAGGTTGTTGTGCTCGTTCATCCCAGGAGCTCCTCATTGTTCTTGTTCTTGGCCGGCAGCGCGGGCTGCCGTGGAAGGCGTCACGCAAGGCCCGGAAACCGCAGGGCGCAGGGCTATTAACCGGCCAATCGGGAGGCAAGACAACAAGGCGGGGCATACAGAATAGCTATAGTGGCGAATAGGAATTCTGTGATTTACCCAGCCCTCTCCGGCACCCGATGCTGGTGCCACGACCACAACGAGAGGGTTGCCCCGTGAATCCCCATATCGAAGATTTCCAGCGTGATGGCGCAGTGATCCTGCGCGGTGTCTTCAAGGACTGGGTCGAACGCCTGCGCGAAGGCTTCGAGCAGAACCTGGCCGAACCCAGCGCCTTCGCCATCGAGAACGTCGACGCCGGCGAGGGCGGACGGTTCTTCGAGGACTACTGCAACTGGCAGCGCATTCCCGCCTTCACGGACTTCGTGATCAACTCCCCCGCGGCAGCGCTGGCCGGCGAACTGATGGGCGCGCAGCAGGTGCAGGTATTCCACGACCACATCCTGGTCAAGGAGCCCGGCACCGCCAAGCCCACCCCTTGGCACCAGGACCTGCCCTACTACTGCGTCGACGGCCTGCAGACCGCCAGTTACTGGATCCCCCTGGACCCGGTCACCCGGCAAAACACCCTGAGCGTGGTGCTCGGCTCGCATCGCTGGCCCAAGCCGGTGCGTCCCAAGCGCTGGGCCAGCAACCAGGACTTCTACGGCGCCACCGATGCCGACGGCCAGAACCTGTTCATGGACATGCCCGACGTGGAGAACGGCGAATACCAGATCCTCTCGCCGGAGCTGGAGCCTGGCGACGCCATCGTCTTCGACTTCCGCACCGTGCACGGCGCAGCGGGCAACGCCGGGACGGGCAGGCGACGGGCGTTCTCCACCCGCTTCCTGGGGGATGACGTGCGCTATGTACAGCGCCCGGGCCGCACCTCGCCGCCCTTCCCCGGTATCGGCCTTACCGATGGCGAGCGCATGCGCGAGGACTGGTTCCCGGTGGTATGGAAGCGAGGCTGAAGTCTGCTACGGGGTCAGGCTGCAGGTGGTGGATGCCAGGTCTGGCCCTACCTGGCGACGAGGATGCTTTTCTCGTTGCCATCCGCCGCCTGATCCTGATTAGGTGCATAAAAGAAATCCCTGTGCGATCGATGCCCCAGCCCAGGCTGAGGCATTCGCTTTCTTGCCAGGCAGATGGACGCACGCCTGGGTTTCCCGTGCTGAAATTGGCGCTCCCGTGGTAACCTCCCTACCCTGCAAGGCAGCGGAGATAATCCCTCCCGCCATCAGCATCATCGTTGCCTGATGAACCGGCTGAACCCATCATCGTGAAGGGCAATATCGCCTTCGATGCAAAGCCCCAAATTTGCCCCACACATTTGAGACAAGCTTCATAAGCCCTTGATGAACAAAGCAATTTCAGATTTTTCCGCACATACCCCGATGATGCAGCAGTAGCATTAAAATTCGAGTGCAGGCCGCCAGACATGCGGCCTACACTATTTCCACGTCTAATACTTTTTCTCAAGTTTCGTCCGTTTTCGCCCAGTAATGGCAAGGGCCATCAGCGCTGTTTTAGACGCCTCCCCCGACACTCTGCCAACCTTCAATCCCGCCCCCGAAAACAATGTCTAGCCGCAATCTAGTGGCGAACCAAATCCTGATGCCCCAGCGCGTACAACTGATAGTCCGTCACGGCCTGATACAGCGACTCTGCCAGCAGCCGTAGGCGCTCGACCTCCTCCGACGCCGCACCAGAGTCCTCGGCTTCGTGATACCGACGCAACGCATCGATCGCCTGCTGCATTAGCGGTTCGCCGGCGAGAATCATTCCTTCCAAGGTGCGCTTCACGGGTGACTGCTCCGTCCAGACGGTCTGGGGAGTATAGGCTGCGGCATGCGCTCTCAGCGGCCTAAGCTGCTCTCATGCCTAATCAGCTACCGGTGCAGCCACCCCCAACACCACCCGCCTCCTAACGTCCTACGAAACCTCTCCCCCGTGATGGATTGGACATAGCTTCCTCGCAGGCCATTATTTACAAGGGCTGCAGCCGACGGCTTTAATTACTAGTACCACTTTTGTACCAATCGAGACACCGTCATTGCAGGATTCTGCTCGGGAGACCTACACTCCACTCTGATCAAGCAACAGCCGCTAGCCCTTTCAGGGCATTGCTTGAATTCTGACCTGAACCTCTACGCCCGCGGCTGATATCAACCCCTCCGAAGGCACGGGATACCTATGGACGAACAAGCCAAAGCATTGCAAGAGGTTGCAAAGACAACCAGTCAGGCTATCGAGGCCGCTCGGGAAGTAGGAGGTTTTATCTCAAAGTTCATTTCCGGCTCTCTTGAGCAAGGACTTGGAATTTTTGAAGACAAATTAAAATACCTTCGCTGGGAGCGCTCCATTCGATTAGCGCAAAGGGCCGAGGAACTAATGGCCCAAGCGGGGCTTACAACTCCCAGCCGTCCTGTTCCTCTGAAGCTCATGCTCCCGTTGCTGCAGGGAGCCACACTGGAGGAAGACGACGATATCCAAGATCGGTGGGCCGCGCTGCTCGTGAATGCAGCAAACGAAAACTTCGATGGCGAGATACGACGCTCCTATACAGTGATACTAGAGCAGCTGACTAGTCTTGATGCTCGCGTGCTAGACGCAATTTACTCACTATCCTTCGAGGACAGTCAACACACGGGCGTAATTACAAGCGACCTACCTGATCAAGCGCGAATAGCAGAGGACTCCACAACAGAGTCTGCCCCTCCCGGACGAGAGGTACTGCTATCTCTCAGTAATCTCGCTCGCTTGGGCTGCATAACTCCAGCACTCACCTGGGGTGGCGGGGAAAGTTATAATCGAATAAATCCAACCATAGCAGGAAAGGCATTTGTGGACGCCTGCCGCATATCCCCTCTGTAGACCATGCACAGGCTAAGCCTAGGGCAGATGAACTGCACACCCCGATTGTGCTGCAGCAAGAACGAGAAAATGCGCCCAAGCCCTATAAATATAGGGCTTGGGCGCTTCTGGAATTCAACTGAGTGACTGATCTATTGCGGGTTGAACTTCAGCGCCAAAAGCTGCCAACTGCGCGGATCCGCATCACTCCCAGACTTGTATTGAATCGTGCAATCGTACCAATTGCGCAACTGGGCGCCATAAGAATTTTGTGCGTCCACATAGGAGCGGACCAAATACTTCTGATCACCCAGCGACCTAGTACCACCCGCCGCTTTATCCCATGGAAAATCCGCACTCTTGGGCGCCTTTAGCGATTGCTCAACGTAGTTTCCGCAGATGATAGCCGCCACGTCTGATCGGTCCTTGTTCTTCTCAGCCTCAGCCCTTTCTACCTCCCGCCTGGCCTTTTCGGCTGCATCTTGCTCATCGCGAAGACGCTGCGCCTCGACTCGAGCCTGGAGTTGCTCAGCACTAGGCTCCGGCATTAACACCCCAGCAAACACCGCAAATGCCACAAACCCAGCAATCGCGCCCACCAGGTTCGCAGCGAATAGACCCATCTTCTTTCTACGTCGCACGATCAGTACCCAGACGCCAATCCACAGCGCAAAGCCGACCAGCGAAATTACTCCTTCCACTTCAATTGCTCCTTTGTCGAAAGTGGCAAAATGCTACCGCAACAAGATGGCTCACAGGAAGGATGGCCGGGCTGGATGTTGGCGCATCCACCCGGCTCGCCTCTTTATTACTTGGTGACTTCACGCACGTAGGCCTGGCAGGCCTGCAATGCGATCAGCCCCCGGTCGCCTTCGTCGGTGATGGCGACAATTCGTTGAGCATGCGCTCGGTCAAGTTCGGCACGTACGGCTCCATGAACCAGGCTTCCGGCGCCGGTGGCTTCTCGCAGCCCACCGTCACAACCCTGGGCGACAAGGGATCCGGCGTCGAGAAGGACTGACAGCCGCAGGTCAGCAGTAGCAAGCCTGTCACGCAAGCGAGCCTGAGTTTGTTGAGCATCGTTCATCTCCTTCCAGTGTGCCTGGTTCTGTTCCTGCAGGCGGGCTTCCAGGGCGCGACGGGCGCCCTGCTGTTCTGCCAGCTGATCGAGCGCCGCCGCAGCGGCCTCCTCACGCTCACGGCTGTGATCGCGGTCCTTTGCCGCCAGCTGGCGGCCGTAGTCCGCCGCCTGGTCGGCGAGCTGCTTGCCGTAGGTGTTGGCCTGCCACAACCAGGCGCCACGCCCACCCAGGGCCAAGCCCAGCAGCAGCGCCAGGCAGGCCAGACGCCAATCCAGCGCCCTCACTGCAGCACCTGTAGCGCTCGCTGGTAGAGCGCCTTGCGATCCTCCAGGCCGTTGGTACCGCCATTGATGCGCTTCGTGATGGCCAGGAAGTCGGCCTTGTCGGCCAAGCTGTTGAGGCCGTTCTTGTGCCAGTACCAGCCAGCCGACATCGCGGCGTACACCGGGTGCTCGAGCAGCTCAGGCGTGCTGAGCAGGCGACTGTCACCGAACAGCGCTTCGCTGCAGGCTTCGTAGTTGGCCCGCCCAGTGACCTGGATCAGGCCGCGACCTCGATACTTCTGACCATCACCGTCGGCCTCGGGCGTGTTGCCCAGGCGCTGGGCCAGGCGGCCGGTGTCGTACTTCGACAGGTACTTGTCGTTGCCCAGCTCACGCACGTACAGGAGCTGGCCCGACTCATGGCCGACCTGGGCAATGAACGCTGCCATCCGCAAGCGAGTGACGATGCCGTACTTGCCCATCGCAGCGTTGAGGCCAGGAACAAAAACGCCGGCTTGGCGGCCGGCGTTGGGAAGGATCTGCTGCAGCTGTTGAATCGTGATAGACATGCTTGCTCCGATTAAAGAGCCCGCATCACAGGAAATGCGGGCACAAAAAAGCCGCTCTAGGCGGCCCGGGGTGGCACGTGACCGAGGATCACACGGCAATGTTGAGTCGAGCCATGCGCCGACGCATCAACGCCGCTACCTGAGCCAACTCGTCATCAGTCAGCGCAACTGAGTAGATCGCCACCGCCGAGATATCAACCTCACCCGCATAGCCGGTGGTGGCGCTACCAATACGAAACAGCGTGTCAGCAAGGACGCGTCCCCGATTGTTAGCGCCGTTGAATACAGAATTCTTGGTGAAGTTCAAATTCTGGTTGAACTCACCAGACTTCGCCCGAAGCGCACGAATAGCCCAGTTGGTCGCGAAATCACTAGTGTCCGTCACAGGTGATGAAGTTTGCCCGCCAGCGGCATTATCACGGGTGGCGGCAGCCACCATTCGCGAGCTGACGGCATACACGCTTGCACCGTAGGAGTTACCCGTATAACCCGGCGTTGCCGCGTTACCGATGTAGTTGCTGACCAACATCACACCATCGGCCGTATCGGTTGGCTCCACAACAGCACGCCCCACAGTAATAATGGTCAACTCATCGGAGTCAGGCACCTTGGTTTTGAGATAGTTAGTCAAGCCCTTGAAGCGACCATGGGTCGGGTACGCCACCGGAGCACCGACCATTTCGGCATCAGCTTTGCCGATGGCGCGGTTGAAGGTGAAGCGCGAAGCATCGGTGTCGAAGGTGAACCAGGCTTCGAGACCACGTGTCACCGGCGGAACAACCTTAGTGTTCCAGGGAGCGATAGCGTCATTTGCAATCAGTTTCAGGCCCATAACTGTATTCCTTGTTCAGATGAGGTTGAGTGCTGCCGCCGCCACATAAGGAGCGAAGGCTTTGTAGAGATTGATGCGCGCTGCACCGATGGGATGAATGGCGTCGCTCCAATTGATATCGCGGAAACCATCAAGACCCGTCTGGCCGGCCGGATAGGCATAGCCGCCTTCAGGATCGGTCATGGCCCAGAGTGGCGCGATGACCAACTTGCTATCGCCACGGTCAGCTGCGGACTGCTGGATGGCCCGCAACATGGGCAAGTACTTCCGAAGCCACTGCTCGTTGCGGAAGCTCTCGTAGGCAGTACCCGGGAACGTTCGAATGATCTTTGCGTTTGGCCAGGCCGAACGAATCTGGTTGTGCATTAACGTGTCGTTGGCGAGTACAACGTCATAAATCGAACCGGCTGCACGGTCGCGCACGTCATTGGTCCCCAACGCATTGATGACGATGTCAGGCGTCGGCAATGCAAAACGCGCCTGGTAGAAAGCAGGGTCGAACACATAGCCATTACGGACGATATCTGCAGAGTCTGACTCCACGGCCGCACGCAGGAATGGATTGCGTGGCCACTTATCAGGCTTCGACATGCTCTGGTAGGCGGCCTCTTCTCCAGGCTGAACCACAATGACTCGGTCAGTGATGGCATTGGTGAAGTCACCCGTTTCCCAGCCCTCCCGCGCCTCGCCCAGTTCACCGCTGGTGTCATTGGCAGTATTGGACTTCGCCGAGCCCGGCAGGGTACCAATAAAGGTGGGTGCGAAGCCGAGCAGCTCCAGGAACTGCCTCAAGAACTGTCCGCCCTGACGGTTTGCGATACTGTCACCAATGATCAAAATCTTGACCGGCACCACCGGGTTCTGGACCGGGACATTGACCAGCTTCAACGGCATGATCCTGGACGTGCTGTCGACGCTCCGCTCCCGCAGCTTGAGCACGGCTGCAGCCCCGAAACGGGCAGCGCTCAACTTGAGACACTCGCCGGACTCAATCGCATCGGTGGTCGTACTGGCCACATTGGCCAGCACCTCATCAGCACGCGTACGCTCAGGAATCATGTTTCGCACGTAAACGGGCGTATCGTAGATCTCAGCGGTTGCGATGGTTGGCGCAAACATCAACCCGCTGGCAAATGGTGACAAGGGCTGCTCCGAGGCCTCCCCGGCTTGCTCCAGAAGACTGGGCATCAGCAGCGCCCCTTCTCCATCCACCGAAAACAAGCCAGGAAGGTCAGTGGCTTGAATCTCAAGCGGGCCGACAATGGTTCGCCGATCATCCGAATACAGGGTTACCGCCCCTTCACCATCACCGATCACCGTGGCATTGCTGTCACCCCGAATATCGAACGCCGGAGTGCTAAACCGTTTGTCGGTTAACTCCACCATCCGCGCTTCTTGATCACCATCCGCGATGAACAACAACTCTTGCTCGACCGCAGTGGTGACCACTTGCGACAGCATCTTGCCGATAGCATCCAGGGCCTGAACAGACGGATAGGTCTTGATCAGCAAGGCTGTTCCGTTGCTGTTACGGTACAGGTTGATGTACTGGGTGCTTTGCTCGGATGGCACACTGAAGTAGCCGCCATTGACCGACGCGGCGAGCCCCTGGGCGATCGTTGCGTACACCATGGCACCAGCCATCTGGACAGCAACATCCTCGAGTGCAGCGGCTACCTTTTTCTGCGACAGCACCGCCTGCTTAGCCAGTGAGGGCACCAAGCCCGACTCAGTTAGCACATCGGTTTGCTCATCGCCGTGGGCAACCTGATGCTGGATAGCTGCAACAGCTGTGGCTTTCGCCGCCGCTTCCGACAACTGGCCAGCGTAGGCCTCCATCGATACAACGTCTGTCATTCATGCCTCCCAGGCACAAAAAACCCGCCGAAGCGGGTTGGTGTTGGAATAGGTCACGCGGTACGCCGCCACATGTGCACAGCTAGATAGGGCGGCATGTTGTTGTGCGCCTGACTACCGCCGGTCGATCCTGATGGCGGGTTGGTCGCCACCTGGCTAGTCATGTCATCACCAGAGGTGTATTCACCCGACGGCCCGGCGGTGACGCCTTGCGGGACGGTATGGTCGTGCTCCGGCATTTCGGCAATGGTCAATACATGGCCGTACTCACCGCCGGTGCTGCCGAGGGCAAACGCCCTTTCCTCGCCTCGGGCATCAGTCCCGCTACCGGCACTAATCAGCATGCGACCAGTCCCCAAGGCCGCCCAGGTGCCGAATCCCAGCAGCGTGGCCGGGTTGGTGGCAACGCTCGCGTTCATGTAGATCGAACCCACGGGGTACACCACTGCCAGCATCGAGGGCTTGTTGCCAGTGTGGTATGGCGCATGAGCGCCATCGATGACCAGGCTGCCATCGCCTCTCAGGCGCAGCACCTCCGCACCATCGACCACCAGCACCAGGGCCGAGCCGTCTGCGTCGGTCCCACCGACAGCGTACAAGCCCGTATCACCGTCACCGGAAAAGCCATAGCCGACCTCGCTGGCATTGCCGGCTGCCGGCAACCCCTTGGCCGTTCGTACGCCTTTGGTGGCCCGGAGAAGGCCCGTCAAGGTACCGCCCGACAAGGGCAGGTATGCCCCGATCATCTTGACGATCGCCTGTTTGAGCTGGTCTTCCTGCTCGGCATCCAGCTCGATGCCCGCCGCCAGAACAACATGGGCAATCTCTTCCTGGACCATGTTCAGCCACTCGGCCTTGAGCGGTGTCGGCGGCACACCACCGACAACACTGCCGTAGCGAAAGCGGCCAAGCGCTGCGACCAGGTCCGTCCAGCTTGAAATACGCTGCATAACTAATCCCCGAGGCCGGCCACAGCGGCCGGCATCACGTAATGAACCGCATGGAAAAATTGATCGATGTTGGCGGCGATTCCCTCCAACTCGGCGCGCCCGAAGCCGATCTCAACGTCGGTGTATTCCGGTGCTTCCAGGCGCAGGCGGCACTCCATGGCAGCCGCCTCGGGCGTGCCGTAGGCATCCAAGGGGGCCGACGCCAGCCATGCCCAAGACCACCCGGAGCCATAGAGAAAATCGCCGGTGACGGTCGGCCCTACCCTTGCGGGACGGAACTCCTCGATCGTTACCGTCACGCCGGCCTGCGCGGCCAACCGACGGTAATAGGCCACCTGCGGCGCGCCCGAGGCAGTCAGCTTGTCCAACACGGCCTGCCGGCGCTGGGCCAGGGTTTGCGAGCCCGGCACGGTGCAGGCATCTGGCAAGCCTAGATAGTCCTCCCAGTCAGTCAGCAGCGCGCTGACCGTCGCCGGGTTCATCTCCAGTTGCAGACCATCCAGGGCCTGGTCGACCCGGGCCAGTTCGGGCGCCAGGCTGGCCAGCAGCTGCGCCCAGTCCGCCTGCAGCTCAGGGTCGAATGCTGGACCTGGCGGCAGCAGATCGCGCAAACCCTCGCGGTAATCGTCCTCAGTCATAGCCATGTGATTCCCCCCAGCACAGCCACCTGGTTGGCCGCCACCACCACATCCTCGGTCGGCGCATCCAGCCGGTGGTCGGTCTCACCCGGCGCGTTGCTGATCGCCGCACGGATGTGACTCAACGGAATGACAGAATCAGAACCGCCTTCGTCGCTGATCAGGCCCGCCAGGGCTTTCCCCACGGCCTGGCGCACGGCCGTAGTGTCCGGGGTCAGTTTGATGCGCAGGTCCACAGCAAGGCGCTGCGCAGCGAACACATAGACCTCGCTGGTCACCGGCCGCTTGCGCTCCAGGTAGGCTTGCACCTCGGTCACCTTCGCGGCGCTCGGGAAGATGTCGGCGTCACCGTCACAGACGAAGGTCAGACCGAACGTGCCCGGGCCCATCCATCGCGGCAGCGCCCAGGCTCGGGTCACACCCGGCACCTCCAACGCCCACTCCACGAAATCGGCCGCGTTACCCACCTTGCTTGGGTTCTTGAAGGCCGCCCGCACCCTCGCACGCAGCGCCTCGATCTCCTCTTGATCGGTGCCGCCGACAATGCCGTCGGCGCCGATGGTGGCGGTGGGGTTCACCCCCAGGACTGGCTTGACCGCAGTCAACTGCCCGCCTTCAATGTTGCCGCTCGGCCCCGCCATTTCCGCCACCAGCTGCAGCTGGGCAGCGCCATCAACCAGCGTGGCGCCCACCTTGACCACATAGCGGCGACCATCACCGGCTTGGTATACCGTCCCGGCATCTACCAGGAAGCCGCTGGACCCGGTGACCGTGGCCACACCAGTGGCAGCCACGGCAGGCTTGCGGCCGTCTTCCAGGCGCCAATCCGCCCAGCGCAACAGCTGCTCTTCATCGCAGGTGGCCGGGTGTGCCTGCTTGGCCACCCAGCTCTGATAACCGAACAGCTGGAACACCGCCCCGCTGAGCGCACGAGCGGCAACCTTGGCGTCCGAGCGACGCAACGCATCCGGAGCGTTGCGTTCGAAGTCGGCCTCGGTGCGCGTGATCAGCGCCGGTAACGTCGGGATTTCATATGGCATTGATCAAGCTCCACGTATCTTCAAACGCCAGCTGCAGGGTTTCGCCGTTGGCCTCAGTCAGCAGTACCTGCAGGTTGACCCGCTCGTTGCCTTGCCGCTCGACCGTTACCGTAACGGAGGTAACAATCTCGTCGTCGGTCAGCCAGCGCAGTGCCTCCTCTGCATATTCCCGGGCATCGCGCAGCGTGCTCGGGGTAATCGAGCGCCGCCGCAGTAACCACAGCCGGGAGCCGATCTGATCGCCTGCCACGGTCGGCGCACAATCCCCCCACCAACCCTGGCGGTCGGCATCATCGACCGGATCGTCAGCACCGGCCCGCCGCCAACTGAACAGGCTGATGGTCACAGCCCGGCGCAACAGGGCCTCACGACTCATCCAGCACCCCCCACCGGCTTGTTGCTGCTGGCCTCGCCACGCATCACGCCATCATGCACATGCTCGATCTGGCTGATGCCGGCGGCCACCTGATCGCCGACCGACTCGATGCGACCGTTGGTGCGGATCACCGGTGTGTTGAACTCCACAGCCGCTTCGGCGTTGACCTTGAACGTGGCCGTGTCGACCTCGACCACCCGGCCGCGTTTGAAGTGCAGCCGATCGCCTTCGTCGGTGTACAAGGCCACTTCGCCCGGCTTGAGGCTCTGCAGGCGAAAACGGCGGTCAGACACCATGATCACCACCCCGTGACTGCGATCGCCGATAAACCCGGCCAGGGCCTCGGCGCCGTCCTTGGGGCAGGAGGTGAAGCCGTAGGGCTCCAGGTGCTCCACGTCGTCTTTCACCTCGCCAGCCGTGATACGCAACTGCAGGCTCTGCAGCTTGCGCGCCGAGTTGGCCAGCACCACCACACCACGGGCCAGCACGCCCGCTATTGGATTTCTCATGGTTTGTAGTCCGCTGGAATGAGGTATTCGAAGTTGTCTGTTTTCTTGCCTTTCTTGAGCTTGCGCCGCTCGTAAGCGTCGTTCGGCTCGGGCAGGAAGCCGTCAGGCGGGGCTACGGTCATCCGGGTCAAGGTGCCCTCCTCGCCCAGCTCGTAACTGATCTCGCTGATCAGCATGTCGCGATCCAGGCCGATCAGCGGATCCACCACGCGCACAATCATGTTGTGCCGCCACAGCTCGCCGCTGCTCTGCCGCCAGCCTTGCACCACGTAGTTGATTGCCAGGGCGCGACTGATGGCGTTGGCCCGCTCCCACTCCACGCGATCACGCGCCATCTTGGTGGTCATCTGGCCCGACTGGTGAATCACCTTGACTCGCCGGCGCGTCACCCGCTCATCCTTCACGCTGGCCTGCACTTCAGTCGCGGCCGTACCGAATGAGTCGTCGGTACCACTGCGCTGACCGCGGCTGATGTACTCGGAAAACACGTTGGAGAAGTCCAGGGCGGTATCCCCGTCGAGGATGTTCTTGCCCAGCTCCAGCTTGTCCACCGCACGCCCCGCCGTGCCCGGACTGGCGATGACCAGGCGACCGCTGCCGTCATCGGTACTGAACAGCCGCGAAAGGGTCAGCAACCGGTCGATACTCTCGAAAGCGGTTTCGCCCGGCTCGATGGTGTGATCGTCGAGCCCCAGGGTGATAGCGGCCTCATTGACGACCTTGATTCCGTACTCACCTGCCAGAGCCTCCACGATCTTCTGCACACTCTGGCCGCGCCATTGCCCCGGCGAATTGATCGCCGCACAGTCCACCAGGTCAGCCGTTTTCGAACGACCGGCAATGCTCAAGGTGATCGACCTGGCGTCGTAGCGGATCGGCGTACTGAACACGTAACCGGTCAGCAGCAGGTCACGCCCTATCCACACCTCGACCAAGTCGCCCTGGCGGATCCGCACTGGCACATCACCGCCGCCCGGCCACTTCCAAGTGATCGACACACTGAAATCCCGCGCCTGCCGCTCGAGGCCCGCGCTGATACTGACGTCTTTCCAACCGGCGTAGTCGTGCCCGCCAGCGCTCAGGGTGACGGTATTATCTGGCTCCATGGCTTAACTCTTGGCGACTTGCAGTTCAGTGGCGGGCACGAAGCCCGGGTGGCGAATCGCATTGCGCGAGACGATCTCGGCGCTGCGCAGTGCGTCGCCGTACAGCCGGTGCGCCAGAACCAGCGACGAGACCGTGGTCCGTGGCTGATAGGGACGCAGCCAGACACCGCTACGCGCCACCTCGGTCAGGTGTCGATCCAGGGCCAAGCGGGCATCACTGAGCACGCCGAAGTGCTCCGGCAGGCTATCCCCCGCAATGGCCCACATCGCTTCGCTGATGGCGTCACGGAGCGCCAGAATGTCATCAGCCACTGGCACTCCGGTATCCATGACGCTACCCGCCTCGACGGTTGAACCATCCTGCTCGAGCTGGACGCTCAGCGCAGCCGGCTGATCAACGCTTTGCACGCTGGCCACCGGGACTTCCACCATGTCCAGCAGCAAGTCCACCAGGGCTGCGTCCTGGACCAAGCCGATGACGGCCGCCTGGATCGCCGCGACTTCTGGATCATCAGCAACCGGCGGCTCGGCCGACAGCGCGGAAATGGCCCGTGCCCTGGAGCGTGACGACTGCAGCGAACCACTGGACCCGTAGCCGCTGAACCAGCGCTCCACGCTGGCTATGTCACTCAGCAGGCTGGCTGCCAAGGCGCCTGGAGCGTTGATGACCGATTGCACCAGGGCGCCGAGGTCACCGGCCAGCGAGGTCAGCGGCTTGAGGAAGTTGATAGCGAAGGCATAGGCGCTGGAAAGGGCCCGGCGCACGGCATTGACCCGCTGCCGGGCCAGGTCCACCTTCGCCATTGCTGCATCAAAGCGCGCCTTGGCCGACTCCAGCAGCGTCGGTACATGGGCCGCCAGTTGCCGCCGGGTGTTCACCCGCTGCACTGGGAACATCAGCATGCCGTCGATGAACGTCAGGTTGAAACGCACCATCCCAAGCTCGTTTCGGGCATGCGCGATGTCGCAATCACCGGCGGTCACCGTCAGACGGCCGAACCAGGGGTGCACCAGCTCGCCCGGGCCGGGCTGGTCCAGCGCAGCCAGCAGGCGGTCGCGCTGGCTGATGAAGTCAGCGCCAATGATGAAGCCGACAAACTTGTACTCACGCGTGCGCCGGCCCATGTCTTCGACCAGAGGCTGGTCCCGCTTGGGGTATTCGTGCAACTGGGTACGCCGGCCAACCGGCACACTGTCGCTGTCCACCCAGAACGGCACGCCGCGAAACGATGCTTCGCGGCGCAGATCGCGCCATTCACTCATTGGTACCTCCCATTGTCCTGCGACCAACCTTCGGCGTCATCGTGACGCCGGGCTGGCTGCTCTTCGTCGACTCCACCCGCAGGCCCGGCGGCGGGTTGTCGAAGGTGAAACGCATCTCGCCCTCTAGCTGGGCCTTGCTGGCCAACGCCGACTGGCGCAGCAAGGCCCCCGGCTCCGGCAACTGCCCCGGCGCCTGCAACAGCGTGCCCGGGTTGATGCCGAACTGCCTCGCGTTGTGCTCTTGCCGGTTCCGCGCCGCCGTGCCGGCCCCGGCCAGCACCAGTTCACCGCTACCGCCACCGGCGCCGGCGTTACGCTGCCGCTGTTCCTCTGCCATGCGCTGCACGCGCCCGGTCAGGCCTTCGCCCTCCTCACCGCCGAACAGCTTGAGGATCGGTTGCAGGTAAGGGCTGACCCGCTCCCACAGGTTCTTGAACCAGCCGACGATGGGCTCCCAGTTCTTGACGATCTGCACCAACGGGTTCCAGGCGAACAGGCTCTTCATGAACTCCATGAAAGGCGTGCTATAGGCCTTGATCAGTTCCCACAGAGCACTGAAGAACGGCCCGACCTTCTCCCAGTTGGCGACGATAAGGCCGGCCGCAGCAGCGATGCCGACGGCGATCAGGCCCACCGGGGTTGCCGCGAAGGCCACACCCAGTACTCGGGTCGCCACCGTGGCGGCAAACACCGCTGCGCGCAGGGCGGTAAAGGCCGCCCCGGCGATGACGATGCCGCGTACCAGGTGCGGGTTGTCGCTGATCATCTGCGCCACCTGGGAGATCCAAGGACGCAGCTGATCGAGCACCGCGTTGATACCTGGCAGCAGGGCATTGCCGATGGCACGACCCACGCTGTCGACCCCGTTACGCAATAGCTGCAGATTGTTGGCCGTGGTGGCCGCCCGAGCGGCGTATTCCTGTTCCATGGAGCCGGCAAACTTACGGCTATCACTGACCTTGTCCAGGTTGCTGCGCAACAGTTCCAGGTTGGTCAGCAGCGGGGTGATAGCCCCGATGGACTCGGTGCCGAACAGCTCGGCCAACAGCGCCGGCCGCTTCGCCGCATCGACCTGGGCGATACGCTTGAGCAGATCCAGGGTCGTGCCCTGGGCGTCTTTCTGCATGTTTTCGGCGACCGTCTTGGCATCCAGGCGCAGCGACTTGTAGGCCTGCGCCTGGGCCTTGGTGGCCGCTGTGCCCTTGGTCAGGGCCAGCATGAAGTTCTTGATGCCAGTGGCCGCCACATCCTGCTTGACGCCCACACCGGCCATGGTCGCGCCGATAGCCGCAATCTGCGCCGAAGACAGACCGGCGACCTCGCCCAAGGCACCGACCTCGGTCACGATGCCGGAAATCTGCTTGGTGTTGGCCGGGCCCGTGTTGCCCAGGTAGTTGATGCGGTCGGCCAGGCCGACCACTTCATCTTGGCTCATACGGAACGCCGTACGCCACTTGGCCATCATTTCGCCGCTTTCGTCGGCGGTCTGGTCAAAGGCAATACCCATTTTCACTGCAGCCTCGGCAAAGCCCAGCAGCTCATCCTTGGCAATACCCGACTGGCCACCGGCCGCAACGATCTTGGCGATATCCGTCGCCGCCATCGGCAGCCGTTCGGACAGGCGCCCGATGTCGTCGCCCATCTCCTTGAACTGCTGTGGCGTGTCGAAGTCCACCACCTTGCGCACGTCGGCCATCTGCGACTCGAAGTCGATGGCCGCCCGAGCACCGGCAATGAAGGGAGCCGCCATAGCCCCGCCGGTGACAATGTCGCTCCAGCCGATCTTGCCGAGGCCAGTGCTTTCCAGGCTCTTGCGGAAGGTCGCAATGTTCTTGCGTACCCCACGTAGCGTCGGTGACAGCTTATCGACACCGGTGATCAGCGCCTTGAGCTGAAACTTGTCAGCCATCCTCCCCCCTCAGCGTTTCCGCGATGCGCTGGCTGTGCATGGTGGCTTCCAGAATGACGTCCAAAGTCCGACCCATTACCTGCTCGGGATCGGACTTCCAGAACCACGCCAGGTCGTATGCGGCTGCAATCAAGCCGTCAACGTCGCTGACGCCGGCGTCAAGAAAAAACCGGCGACAATCCAGGCCAGGTTGTTCAGGTCCGACAGGTCCAACTGATTAACCGAGGAGGACGGGATCGCTGCGCACACGGCGATGTACTTGGCCGCCACATCCATGTCGAGCGTCACCGCTTCGTCCTTGTCCATCTTGTAAGGCAGCGCCTTGATGTTGCGCACCTCCTGAACTGTCGGGCGTCGCACCTCCAGTTCAGCGACCTCTTCGCCGTGCGCCTGGATCGGTACCGACAGCTTGACGACTTCTTTCATTGCCATCCCCCCTTGGTGCCTTCCCACTTGAGATCGATGGTGCCGTCGTCGCCCTTGGCGGCGGGCTCATCCACGACGTAACCACCGGACAGCACGTAGGTGCGACCATTGGCAAAGTCGACAGTCACGGTCGCATCAGTCGCGGCCATGATTTGTGCGATCGGCAAGTCGGGATCATCGACTACGGTCACTGCGACATAAGGCACCAGGTCTTCTTCCTTAAAATAGCCTGGCGCAACCGATTCGCGTTTTTTGTCACTGAGCGGCGCCTCGGCCCCGCCAGTCACGGTGAACTGGGTACCGTCTGCCTTGATATAGACAGTACCCGCAACTTTCTTGCCCATGGGCGTCTCCTACAAAAAAGCCCGCACTGGGCGGGCTCTGGTGGATCGATTGGTTACACCGGGTACTGCAGACGGAACTGGTACTGCAGCGCGAACACACGCAGCTGGTTCACCAGGTCCGGCGGGTACAACACGTCCAGTCGGTTCGGATTAGTGCTCGAGCGCTCCACCACCAGGTACTGGGCGAAGGCATCGGCGTTCTCGACAATGCCCAGCAGCTCCAGCGCCTGATAGCCGGCAATCAGTTCGGCGCGGATGACCTTCGGCGTGACGATGGCCTGGCCGGCGCCGAATCGGGTACCGTCGTTGGCCAGCTTATGACGGCCGTATTTGCTGGTGACCCGCGCCTTAAGGCTGTTGATGACATACGCCGACTGGTGCAGCGTTTCGCTGTCCAGGAAGGAGTTGTCGGGCTGCCCCAAGGCGTTTTCTCGATAGGTCGTGATGCCCCGCTCGATGCGCTGAACGCCACCGGTGGAGTAGGCCGTGGCGATACCATGGCTCAACAACGACTGCCGCTCGGGCTGAATGAAGCGCTCGCCAGCCGGCGCCGGCGTGATACCAGTCAGCTCGCCGGTTTGCGTAGGCAGCGCCGGGTCCGCCGAAATGAATACAGCGGTGCGCGCCGCATAAGCAGCAGCTTGACGCCACACCGGATCCGGGCAGGCCCTCTCGAAGCCATACACCGTGACGTGCGGATCGTTGCGCGAATCGCCCAACGCCACCAGCTCACCCAGGGTGCCGCGCTTGGCCGAGTACACATGACCGTACAACTGCCGCGCCCAGCTCCAGCGACCGCTGCTGTCATCCATGAAGGCTTGCCAGGCATCCAGCGATGCGGCATCGGCCCAAGGCGCACAGATGAACTCGAACGGCTCATCGCCCAGCGCCGCCAGGGCTTGCGCCACGTCTGGCGTACCCACCCCACCGGCCATCGGCGTGACAGTCACCGTCAGCCCGGCCGGGGTGAATTCGCCACCATTGCGCCCCTGGCGGTTCAGCTCCAGCTGGATGTCGTTGCCGCTCAGGCCCGACCAGCGACAGGTCAGCGTGACCTCTCCAGCCTCTGTGATCGCCGCCACAGACAAGCCGGCGGCATTGACGGCCGCCGCCAGGGCGGTCGCCGCTTCGGCTGCCGTGGCGCCGCTGACCACCGTGGCGCGCACGCGTTGGCCGGCCACGTACAGGTTGAGCTGCCCGCCTGCCGTCGCCGCGCCGGCGATGGTCAGCTTGCCGCTGGCCTGGGTCCCGGTAGCCTTGATCGGCAGACACCAGACCTCGCCCATCGGATCGCTGCGCCGCCAAGTGTCGTACATCTCGGCGAGCATCGAGCCCACGCCGCCGATGCTCTTAGCCAAGCTCAGGCTCGACACCAGGGTCAGCTTGCCGATTTCATCGGCCTCGGCATCATCGTTGACCTGGCCAACGATCAGGCGCTGCAAGCTGCCGGCGGCGCTGTTGGCCTGGCTGTTGTCGACCTCGGCATAGAACAGCGGGACCCTGATGTCGCTGGGGATGCTATTGAAACTGACGGCCATTACTCAGCGCTCCCAGTGTCAGTGGTTTTCGTTTTCGCCTTGACCTTGCTTGGCTCGGCGGGTTTCCGGTCGGTCACGTCGCCGTCACGCAGGCGGCGCAACCAGTACGCGTCTCGGGGCACGGCACGCCCGTCGGGGCCCAGCGTGCCGCCTAGCTCCGGGTCGGGCACGGTGCGGCCCTCGACCGGGTAAACGGTGATTCGAGTCATGGGGGGGTCACTCTTGCGAAAGTTCGGTGGAAAAATGCACTTCTACCCGGCCATCCGGGCCAGGCGCTGTGTGGTTGGGGTCTTTCGGGTCCAGGCTGTCAAAGTTGAAGTCGATGCCCCGTAGCGGCGGCAGGCCGTCCAACTTGTACTCTTGCCAGGTTTCGGCGGGGTCACCCGCCCTGCTGCGGCCGATCTGGCTTTCCGCTTCGAAGCCATAGCGGTACACCACTTTCGCCCGGTCGATCACCATCAAGCTGCCGCCGACATAGGTGATCGGTTCGTGATCATCCGACTCCAGGCCGACCAGGGCCCGGAACAGCTCAGCACGCAGGTCATGCAGCACGTCCACCGCCTGCTGCCCACGTTCATCGCGGGTCTGCAGGACCAACACCACGTCGAACTGGTCGACAAGCGTCTGCCGCGCTTTGTTCTGAGCGAGGTTTTCACCCGCTTCGTCACCAGTGCAGATCACATAGCACGCCGGCGTGACCATCTTGGCCGATGCCATCACGGCATCCATGTCGATGCCGCCGGCAACCCGACCGCCCAGCGAAGGGCAGTGGCGTTTCAAGTGTTCAATCAAGGGGGACAATCGCATAGCTCAACCTCCCAGCGCCCGAGCGAAGGCCGCCTTCAGGATCCGCTGCACATCCGCTCGGCTGTCCTCGAGCGCATCGGCCATGTAGTTGGCTCGCGGCGTGATCCGCCACCCGCCAGAGGCACGCAGGGCAATCAGCTTTGCCCGGGCGCCGCGCCGGCGACGCTTCCCCGGACCAAGGCCGCGGACCCGGGCACCTCGCTTCACCCCGTAGTTCAGATAGGCGGGGTAGTACTCCTTCATTCCACTGGTCTTCTGCGGCGCGATACGCACCAAGAATCCCGACCGGGATAGCTTGACCCGAATGGAATGCACCAGTTCTCCCGTACGGTTTACCGGGTAGTCGCTCGCTCCCCGGGACAGCGCAATCGCTAACTGCGCACGGGCTGCCACCAGGCGGCCCGACTTGCGCATACCCGCACGCACCTTGCGCTTGTCGAAGAAGTCCTTGGGCAGGTCATCGAAGCCATCAATATGCAGGTACGGCTGCACGCTCAAGCTAGTAGCCATAGATCCCTCCACCCTGCTCAGCGGCCAGGCCCAGCTCCTCGACCTCCAGCACCAGAAATCGGCGGTTACTCAGATCACTGGACCGGCGCACGCGATAGACAATCTCGTTGCCCCGGTACTTCGCGACCACTTCGTGGGACTCGGTGATGCCCGGACGGAAACGCAGCGTTACACGGTGCGTGACCACTGCACCGGACTGCACAGAGCCGCTGTAAACAGCACTGCCGACAGGCTGGATCTTGGCCCAGCAGTCGAATTCACCTTCGTATTCGGAATCGAGACCAACACCGTCGCCCTGGGGAAGGTCGCGCCGAAGCCGCAGTCGAACGCGGCGGTTTAGCTCCCCCGAGGCAGGCTCTTTAAGGATCATGGCTAGAACCTCGGCGGAACGGTGATGTCCGCCAGCAGATGATCGAGGTAGGTGCCAGGAAGCGGTGACAAGGACTGCCCCACCACCATGACACCCCGATGGGTGAAAGCCGTTTCAGCGGCCATCAGCAACCAGCTGAGTACACCCGGGTGCGCCTCCAGGTCCGTACCGGCGCGGTAACGGATCCGCAAACGCCCCTCGGGACGGCCTGCCGGGAACTCCAGGTAACTCTCCTTGCCCCCCAGGTGAAGCACCACTTGCCCTTCGTAGGGCGTCACCTGCCCGGCGTCTCCCAGCACCACCACGGACTCGACGGCAACCACCTGGCCAACGTCCAGCGAATGGCCCGACGGATACGCCGCCGGCCAGTCCTCCTCGTAGATCGCTTCACGAATCGCCGCCCCCGTCCTCGATTCGCCCTGGGCGGTCACCCCAGGGATGATGATCTGGTCGATCAGCTCAGGCTGCAGGTCTTCTGGTTCAGCCCGGCATTGAAAGGCCACCTGCTCCAACGTCAGCACGGGCGCCCCCGTGTAGGCTATGCGGCGAGCCATCAGGGTTTTTCTTCGTCGTCATTTGGATCGGTGTTGTTCGGACCCGAATCCGGTGGCGGCTCCGTCGATGGGCCGGACTGGGCGGGCCCTTTCGCCGCCGGGGCCGCCTTGCCCTTACCACCACCGGACTTGCCAGCTTTCTTGCCTTCGTACAGCTCAGCGCGACCACCATCGATCAACGACTGCGCCACGCCTTCCTCGAAACCCGCCACTTCGCCCTTGCCATAGCCACGCCAAGAGCCAGTGAACACAACAATTACCTTTGCCATAACGTCCATCCAGTTGAGCGGCCCCGGACCATCCGGGGCCGGGGATTACATGCCTGCGCCCCACTTCACGGCGACCGCTACCACGATGCTTTCGACGTGACGCGGGCCGAAGTCATGCTTCGCGATCACGCGCAGCAGGGTCTGGTCACGCTGGAAGGCACTGATCACCTCGCCCTGAGCATCCTTGTAGGAAGCCTCGTTGCTGAAGCTCAGGGTGAGGTCCATGTCTTCACCGATCATGCAGTCGGCGAAGTTGACGAAGTAGATCTCGGTTTCGTCGCCATCGACGCCGAGGTTCACCGGGATCTGGTTACTGAGGCCCACCGGGTAGCCCTTGAGCATGCCCTGATCGATTTCGGGGTACGCCTTATTGCCATTACCGTCACGCAGCGCCTGCAACCAACGCAACACACGTGGCGCCATCAGCCAGCCGCACGACTTCATCATCACGTTCGCCGTTTCCAGGCGCAGCATCATGCTGCCCAGGAACAGGTCGATCTTTTCCAGCGTCAGGCCATCGACCACAGGCGCCGTCAGGACGTTGAAAGGCAGCGCCCAGTGCCGCATACCTTTGGGCATTGAGCCAGAGCCATCAGCCCGGATGAAATGCAGATCTTCCGACAGGCCCATGCTCACAGTCAGGTCATTGAGCACCAGGCTATCGACGCGTGGGTTCACCCCGCTCATGGCCAACAGGTCGTTGGAAATCGGCACGATGGCGGCAGCCTTTTTCGCCGACAGCTTGGTGTCAGCGAAGGTCATGCCTGTGATCGAGATATCGGTATCGCTACCGATGTACGTCACCACGGTGTTGCCAGTGATACGCGGCTGGGTCAGGTTGCCGTTGTTCAGCGGCAGGCTGGTGACGCCCATCTTGCGGACGATGGACACTGGGCGAAGCGACTCGATGACTTCGGTCGCGAAGTTTTGCGGCACCAGCACACCGCCAGCACCCGGGGTTACGACGCTCAACGCCATGTGGACATCAGCGGGGAAACCGCCGTCCTTCGCCATCTGAGCGGCCGTCTGCTGGTTCCCCTGGGCAGACGCCAGCAACCGCGCCATCTGCGCCATGCCGGTACCAGGCTTGGCTTGTTCGCTGAACGGGCCGGAAATGCGGCCTTGTGGCGGGCTGATCGCACCCTGAGCCGACTCGTTGACCGGTACCGCGCTGGCAGCAGCCAACTGCTCGGCCGATTCTGCGCGCTTGATCTTGGCCGTCAGGTCGTTGATCTGCGTTTCCAGGCTGGTGAACTGCTGCAGTTGCTCAACACTCAAGCTACCGCCTTCAGCCTCGATCTTGGCCAGGGCCTGCACCTGGGCGACCAGGCCGGCGCGCTCGTTACGCATTTGAAGTACAAGGGACATGCTGCCTCCTGGGCATAAAAAAACCCGCACTGGGCGGGTCGAGATTCAGTTGATGCGGCTGGGTCAGGCGAACGCCTGCATCGCTAACGCTGCTGCCCGCACGCTGATGCGGCTCGACTGGCGTGTTGCGCGGTTCTGCGCAACAGCCCGCGACAACTCGTCAACGGTGTGCTGGGGGCTCTGCAGGCGGTCAGCCAGCCCCGCATTGATTGCCGTCTGACCGCGATACAACGCGGCCTCGGTGGCGATCACTTTGGCGACCGGCAGTCCGCGATACTCGGCAACAGCATTGACGAACATCTGGTAGCTCTCCTGCACCAGTTCATTGAGGAAGGCCAGCGACTGCTCGGTGATGGGCTCATGCGGCGAGAGGTCGTTCTTGTGCGCCCCGGCATACACCGTGGTCACCTTCACGCCCATCCCCTCCTCCATCTTCGAGCGGTCCATGTGGCTGGCAATCACGCCGATGGAGCCAACACCGCTAGTGCGACTCACCACCAGTTCGCTACACGCCGAACCGATCAGATAGCCACCGCTGTACGCCATGAAGTTGACCAGGCCGGTGATGGGCTTCTGCGCGGTCATCGCCCGGATGTCCTCGGCCAGCTCGAAAGCCCCCACGGCAGAACCGCCTGGGCTGTCGATATCCAGCACGATGTGCTCGACCAGCGGATCAGCCACAGCGCGCTGCAGCTGGGAGCGCAGCCCTTCGTAACTGGTCATGGTCTCGCAGGCGTTGAGGTGACTCCCGCGACTGACCAACAAGCCGCTGACCGGGACAACCTCGATCCCGGTCTGGGCAATCGCGTTGCGACGCTGCTCGTCCGCGAACGCCACGCGGTCGACGGGATCGTCATCCTTCCAGAGCTGGGCCGAGCTGCCGCCAAGGTTGATGATGTTGAGGCTCATGGTCTGGTTGGCCCAGCGCACGCCCAGGTCGAGCATGTCCGGTGTCACCAGGAGGGGTTGATTGAACAGCAGGCTGGATGCCCGCAGATGACGCTTACTCATTGGGCAAGGATCCTCCCGATCTCGGCGTGCTGCAGCTCCAACTGGGCGCGCACGGTGGGGTTGTTCAGGTCGGGCTGTTTGCCCGCGTCGACCATGTTGAGCGGCTGTAGGTAGATATCCCCCCCCTGCACGGGCGGCATGTTCTCCAGGCGCCGGATGTCGTTCACGCTCAGCCAGCCCCACTGGCGACCGATGGCGTAGGCCTCATAGCGACTCTTCTGGTCGCCACGCAGCAGGCCGGACAGGTTGAACTCGATGAAGTAATCCCGCCGATCCTTCGCCAGCAGGAAGTCGCGCATCATCGCCTGCTCATGGCGCTTCACCCAGGGCAGCAAGGCGAACACCACAAACTGGATCATCAACTGCTCAAGGGTGTTGTAGTTCGACTTCTCCAGGTCGTTCACCATGGGCAGCGGGATCTTGTAGATCCGCGCAATGTCCAGGCCGGTCAGCTTCATGATGCCGACGATCTCGGCATCGACGTTGGTCATCGACACTGGTTTGAAGGTCATGCCCTCCTGCAGCAGGGCGACTTTCTTGGCATTGTCCATTCCGCCGAACTTCTGCCCCCATTGGTCGACGATCTTGTCGATGGCCCCCTGGTCCTTGATCGCCGGAGCCTCACGGGGGCGCTCGATCACACCGGACACGGCCACGCCGTTGGCAAAACTTTTGCCCGTGTACTGGCGTACCGCCTGAGTCAGCCCAATCGCGTCAGCGTGCAACTCAATGGGCGACAGCCCAACGTAGGGATTGGTACCGAACCAGCGAACGTGGTGCACCATCCGCATCGGCACTGCCTCGGCGGTGCCGATTCTGTAGTACGGCAGCAGGTCAGCCCCCTTGAGTACCTGCACCTGGTCGTTTTTGAGAGACCAGAGGGCCGTAACATTGCCGTCTTCCCGACGCTCGATGAGGCTGAAGGAATTACCCCGCAGGCCCGCCGCGCCCTGGTGCCGTTCCATGTATTCGCAGGGCGTCTGGAACGGATTGGGCTGATAGCGCAGCACGTCGTACAACGGGTGATTGATCGCCGACTCCCGCTGCCCTTTCTCCTTGCGCTGATACAGCTCCAGCGGCAGTTGCGCTACCGTCTCTGCCAGCAAGGTCACGCAGTTCTGCAGGATGGGCAAGGCAAGCGCGGTTTCTGGCGTTACCGCTACGCCCGCAGAACTTCGACCGCGCCCCAGATGACCACGCCAGAAACCGCCGTCCGGGTTGGTCAATGTGCCCGCGCCCGAGGCGCGTAAGCTGGAAAAGAACATGGTCAGCCCCCTTCCCTAGCCACTTGGCGCTTCGCCAGACTCGTTGCTGCCAGACTCGCCGCCGCCTGATCGGCCAGCTTGGCCCAGACCAACAGCCCCACCCCCGCGACGATGAATGCGGCAGGTCGATGCACCATCCAGACACCCGCGACCAGCAGCGCGAAGCCCAGCAGGCCCGCCACCCAGGACGCAATTACCAACTTCATATACCTACCCCTTCGTCGTAAACCGACGTGCCTGATGCCTCGGAAATGTCACTGCTGATGCCCACCGCCATCACGGCGGCGACGATGCCGTCGATACGGCCCGTGGCCTTGGATTTGTCGACCTTCCGGTTGTTGGCGGGGTCGAACACGATCACCGCGTTGCCCGCGTTCCAGGTCATCACGGGGTTGTCATCGTGCAGCAGGGTCTCGACCACCTCGGTGGCCGTGTCGACTTCAGCCACGACCTCATAGTCGGCCGGGTCCAGCTCAATGACGTCGGCCGGCTCGACCTTGCGGCCCAGCAGGCGCCGCTCGAACTCATCCACAGCCGGCCCCATGTCCTTGAAGCCCTGGCCGAAGGGTTTGAGCTCGGGCAACGTGATGCCGTTGTCGTTCATCAACTGCAACAGATCCTCGATCCGCCAGCGGTCGTAGGCTATCCGTCGCACGTCGAAGTAATCACAGATGGTCTGCAGGCGCCGGAGCACATGCAGCTTGCTGATCGCCCGTCCTGGTGTGGTCTCCAGATGGCGCTCCTTGACCCATTGCGGGTACGGCACGCGGTCGCGCTTTTCCCGGCCCGACAGGTCATCGTCAGGGATCCAGAAGTACGACAGCGAGCGCCAGTGCGGGTCGGATGGTATCGGACTGAACATCAGCACGAACGCGGTCAGGTCCGTGGTACTGGAAAGGTCGAGTCCACCAACGCATGGTCGGTTGCGCAGAACGCGCATCGGTACCCGTTCGGCAGCACCGCGCCAGATCTCCCAGGACAACCAAGGCGATGTCGCCTGGGTCCACTCGCAGAAGTTCAGGCGCCTGACCACAGCCTCTTTCGCCGGCAGCCCTCTGGCCTCGGCCACCTGCTCCCGCAGGTATTTGCGGCCCGGGATGCCATCGGTCTGGCCCTCCAGGATGAAGTCCAGCGAGGGGTTCACCTTCGGCCAGCACGACTCATCCTTGAACGGGTCATCACCCTTGTCCAGCGAGCAGATGAAGGCGAAGAACGCATCGTTCTCCTCCTTGCCCTCGCAGATCCGCACGCCCAGGTCGTGATACTGACCACACACCGAGCCCTTGTCGGAGCCGCTGTTGGTGATCATCACGATCAATGCACGGCGCCGGAACTTGGTACCAGCCCGCATCATGTTCACCGCGCTTGCCGTCTTGTGCTCGTGCAGCTCATCGATCAGCGCCACATGGGGCCGAGGGCCGGACTGGCCATCGTCGGAGCTGATCGGACGGAAGAAGCTGTTGGTCTTGGGATAGAACAGGTTCCAGACCTTCTCATCGCGTCCCGACTGCACCAGGCGCGCAGCGAGATGTGGCGCCATGTTCACCATCGCGACCGCGTCACGGAACAAGATCTGTGCTTGGTCCTTCTTCGTGGCGGCGGCGTACACCTCCGCACGCTGCTCGTCATCGGCGACAAGGCCATACAGGCCGATCCCGGCGACCAAGGGCGACTTACCCGAGCCCTTGGCGGTTTCGATATACGCCTGGCGAAACCGGCGATACCCATCATCGGTGTACCAGCCAAACAGGCTGCCGACGATGAACGCCTGCCACGGCGCAAGGCGGAACGGCAACCCCTCGAAGTCGCCGCCGTTCAAACGCAGCACATCCTCGAAAAAACCAATGGCACGCTGGGCCGCGTCGGCGTTCCAGATCAGCCCACGCTCATGCCCCTTTTCCAGATCCAGCAGATGGCGCCGCGCAGCGTTGCGAACAGCTGGCCCGGCGATGATTGAGCCGGCCAGCACCCTGTCAGCGAAGCCCTTTACCCGGCAGTCAGCTGAAATACTTTGCGGCAGCGTCTTGTCCTGCATTGGGGAACAATTCTCCTTGCCCAGCCGGGGCGGCGGCTCTCATGTTCCGGCGCGCCAGGGGAGACAACCCGAACTGTGCACCGGCAGCGTTGGCACGCTTCTCGGCGTCGTTGGCCAGCTGCCGCAGCACGTGGGTCTGCTGGGCGCCGGTCTTGAAGGTCTGAACCTCGCCGCCCAGGCCGTCCTGCGACCCAGCATTGCGCTCAGCGATCAACCGCTGGAAGCGCAGCCAGTCGCCGTAGGCCTGGCAGTATGTGGCGAGCGCCATCTGGTCGAGCCGCGAAACCCACCCCAGCGCCAACAGCGCCTCGGTGATCCGGGTCCACTCGGCGGCTGCGTCGCCGGTGAGGAAATCCGGCATGGGCGGTACACCCACCGGTACCGCAGGATCTTTGATTTCGTTCATCAGCTGCGCGGGCGAGAGCTTGCTGCGATTGCCGTTGAGCAGGTGCACCGATGCGGGCAGAGATGGTCGCCCGGAGTTACCGTTTCCAGCCATGGAAACCTCCTATTCGCATACCCCCCCCTCCCCATTTTTCCCGGTTTTGCACAGAGAGGGGGGCATGCGGTCAACGAGTGAGTCGGGAAAAAGTTTTTAACCCCCCCTACCCCAGCAGGACAGGGCGGGCGCGGCACCTGGGTCAGCGCCTGTTCCAGTGATGATTCGGATCGAGCGGCAGGCCGGAGGCATCGCAGCCCGCAATCCGCCCGCTGCGCTCCAGGCGCTGCTTCACCGAGTCGTGGCACAACTTGCACAGCGGCTGCCAGTTGTCCTGGTCCCAGAACAACTTCCAGGCAACACGCAGTTTCTCGGGATCGCCGCTTTCCTTCGCCTCTTGCAGGCGGGGCGCGATCTTGTGGTCCACGACCGTCGATGCAACGGGACGGCGGTTGGTCGAGCACATGACACAGAACGGGTTGTTCGCCAGGAAGACTTCGCGAGCCAGACGCCAGCGGTGACCATAGCCACGGGAAGCGCTGTTGCCCCGCCTGCCGTTAACCTTCATGGCTAGCAGGCGGCACGTCGCAAACACCCAGGCGCTTCGCGGCCCAGCGCTCATACAACCCGATGGCCACGTCGGCGCCGGCCATCGCGGTCAGGCAACCGAATGCCGCCGAGGCCCAGATCGAAGCGCCGGCGGAGTACAGCAGCATGATGGTTGCCATCCCGCAAACCACGCAGGCCCCCGAACGCAGGGCGATGCGCCGAACCAGCGCCCAGCCTCGAACACCCGCCTTGTCCGCCCGCCACATCTCACCCGACACCCCGCCGACCAGGGAAAGTACGATCACCATCCAGATCGGCATCTCAACTAACGCTTGCTGCTCACTATTCATGAAGGCCTCTTGGCAAAGCACGGCACCAGAAACAGAAAACCCCGCCAGATGGCAGGGTTCTCGGTGCGCCGACAGGTCGGAGCGATTGCACAGCACAGTGCTTGTGGGGGAAGCGCCTAAGCGCACTTTTCATATCGTGGCGACTTTTTACCTGTCACCGGAAAAACCGAAAAGGGGCAATTTTCGGTTCGTCGCTTCGGCGCTACTTCGGCGCATCCTCGGCGCACGCTCGGCGCATATTGACCCGACGAACGGTATGCAGCCGCACCCGCCCCGCACGCGCAGCAAGGACGGACAGCACCTGTAAGTGCAGCGCCTTGACCCAGTTGCGATAGGTACGGTCAGCGGATTCCGCCAACCCCACCTCACGCATTTGCTCCCGCACGGTTGTGCGGTGGATGTAGCGCAGCGTGGCCAGCTGGGCCAAGGTCGCCCCCCGTTCATCCCGGCGCGCCAGCGCGGCCACAGCCGCATCAACTTCGGCCGCAGCGTGATCTAGGCCAGCCCCGCTCACCAAGATCCGCGCCCCCGAAGCACCACCCCTCGGTGCGGCGCCCTTCCATTCCATGATGGTCCCCATCTGACTGCCGATGCTGGATGTCAGCCCGAGTTGTGACCGCTGTTCTCCCCAATGCTGCATCAGCTCGCCAACCATCCGCAGACGCTCCGACGGATCCAGCAGGTCGGCCATCTCAATGCGGTGTAGTGCGAGCTGAGCCGAACGGCGGCAGCGACTTTCCTGGTCTTGATTCATATCCACGCCCTCGAAATTGACACCCAACACACATTCAGCCAACCCAACACAAACCCAACACAGTTAAATCCCAATAAAATCAGTTGATTATGAGGTTGTGTGTTAGGTGTGTTGGGTTTGTAAGGTTTTATGAGCCTCGCATGGGTTTCTTTTCTGAGGCTGGAAGACGCTAACAAAACGACGCGCACGCGCGTGCGCGTACACAAACCCAACACACCCGACACGGACAGGCGCCAGCCCAAGAAATTAGGGCCCCATACCTGTGTTGACCCCGAGCAAGTGACCCGACACAAACCCAACACACCCAACACGCAAGTAGATGTATTCATGCCGCGAGCACCTTGATGTGGTCCCAAGAGTCGACATTCCAGCCGGCAAGCTTCGCCCGTGCACGCCACTCGACGACGTTCGCGCCCAGCTCGGCCGCTTTCAAGGATGGGGGCAGGGAAGGATCACCATCGCTGGGGAAGAAGAACGCCGCGAATCGCCGCGTATTGCCATCCGTCCAAGGGATCGCCCGCGTCTTCTCCACCGTCGCGCTGATCATCAACGAGAACTTCGTCTGGCTCATCGAGTGCTCCTTGTTGCGCGAACACCACTCAAGGAACAGGGCATAAAGGTCCGTGCTCAGGCAGCAGCCCCATAGGCCGTGCCCGAGTTCACCAGTTCGCCAGAGATACAGGAAGGTCTGCCATGCCGTTCGGCTCAGTGCGACAAGCCGCTGGCGAGCCTCGGTCTTTGGCGGTCGCGTGCGTTGGTTGAACTCGCCCAGGTCGACGTCCAGCAACCAGCCATACAAGGCCGCAACGCCACCGTTCGCCAGTTCACGACTGATCGCCTTCTGCCGCTCGACCGGCAGCGTCTCCATCGGCCACATCACCAGCATCCGGCGATCATCATCGCTGATCGGCCACGGCATGATCTCGTTGCTCAGGAACACCGCGTTCATATGGTTGGCTTCTTCCCAACCGTTGATGAACTTGGACTCCATGCGCACCGTCTTGCCGGTGATCATGTGCTTGATCTTGCCCACCTGGTTGTAGCGCTGGTCCCGGCTGACAACCTCCTCGAACACAGCCCACAGCTTGCGGCTCTGCCAAGCATTGAAGCTGCCTTCCAGCTGCGTCTGGCCGACCGTCGCGGCGTACTGCCCATACAGCTGGCCGAACACATCGGCAAACAGCAGGCTCTTACCCGAGCCCTCCATGATCGAGTGCATCAAGACGGCGGTATCCATCTTGGCACCCATATGCTGAAGCGGGTACGCCAGCCACTTGGTCAGCCAGTCCAAGGCTTCCTCATCGTGGTTGCACAGGAAAGAGATCAACCAACGCAGGTTCTCGCATGCGCTGTCATCCCGCACCGGCTCCAGGGGCAACCCTTCGAACGTGTTGATGTAGATTGCGGGATCCTTGGTCATGGTCGGGTCGAACACAATGTGGTCGACATCCACCACACGCCGATCCTGGCTGTTCAGCCACCATTTGTACTCCTCTCCCAGGGCCATCTTCACAGCCCCTTCGGGGATTCGTCGTTTCTTCTCACGGTCCCAAACATCCTTGGTGCCGTCGATGTACACGTAGCGCTCAATGGGATCGAGCTTCAGCGCCCCACCCTTTTTACTCGCCAGGCGACGCGCCTCATCCAGCTCCTGAGCCTGCTCTGGAGCAATGAGCTTTTTATCTGTCCGGTCCATCCACTCCTTGGCCAAGGGCTTACCTACCAGCGCCTCGAAGCCTGACTTCTTCATCGGCTTCGCCCTGTCCATGTCCCAAACGTGCGTGGTGCCTTCAATCAGCGCGAAGCGTCGCATGGCGCCTTCAATGTCCAACGCGCTATCCCCCTCCCCCCCGGCGGCCGAGGAGCAGGCCGAACTGGGGGCGCTGTTGGCAGATGGGGTGCGGGGAAGCTCATCTTGTTGCTCAGCAGGCTCTACCGCCGGTTCGCCGGCTTGCTCATCTACCGATGGGGTATGGGGAAGCTCACCGATAGGGGGCGGCGATGGCGGGCGCGAGGCAGCATCCAACCCGAGCATCTGCGCCGCAGCCCGGGTGGCTGCACGCTGGTCACCGTTGTGCACCAGGATGCAGAAGACGTCGAACGCATCATTCTTGTGGCCGTTAGCCAGCGGGTCGGAGCTGTGATGCGAGAACAGCTTGCCGTCGGTGATAGTCACCCCAGGCATACCGCTGCTGCTCTGCGGGCACAGCCATTTATCCCCTTTTCGCTCGTAGCCATGCGCCTCGATCAGCGTCGCGATGTCATGGCACCGGTTGAACTCGGGAATCACATCGGGCAGCGGTGCGCCGGAACGCACCGTCGCTGCTCGCGGCCGAGGAGCAGCGGGACGCGGCGCAGGCGCAGCCTTCGGCAACCAAGGGCAGATCGCCTCGGCTTTCGGCTTGAACTGATCCCATTCTTGCCAGATGGCAAGCAGTTCGGGCGGCAGCTCAGGCAGACCGTCCGCGGATGGAGGCGTTCGCCAGGTGTATGGCTTTCCGGTACCGGGATGGATCGAGGGCGGCAGCACGTCCTGCACCAGGCCAGCGCGCAGTTCGAACACCGTAATTTTCTTGAATGGCTCAGCAGCCATGCGCAGGGCAGCCTCCCGGCTGGCATCGCCAGCGGCCTTGGCGGCCTTCACCTGGGTCATGAGGGCCTTGAGGATGGAGCCGTCCGGGTCGGCCTGGTTGGGCCACACCAGTGAATGTCGGCTCAAGTCAACGCCATCCGGCGCCCGGAACATAATGCGAAAACGCGCCGGGTTGCCTACCGTCGTCGGGTAGGCATCCGCGAGCGCGTCCACATTCATACCCAGCAGGTCTGCCAGGACTTGCCGGGTCCACTGCACGTCATCGACGTCGAGCGAGCAGACCCGACCGGGCCCCAGCACCACACCAAGGTTGTGGGTCGGATGGGACTGCCAGAACGCTTCGGCAACATCAGCATCGGTGAAGTAGCCACCCGGCTGGTTCCAAGCGTGCCCCTTCGGCCCCTTCTCGCCTGGCTCGATCGGAACCAGGGCGAGGCCGAAGGTTTCGATGTAGCGCCGCGCCCATGCGGCGGTAGTCGGTCCTTGACGCTCACTCATCGGCACCGCTCCCGCAGCTCTTGGCAGCTGACGCAGGTTTCACAACCTGCGACAGCTTGCTGCCGCAGGAGCGGGATCGGCTCGTCGCAGTCCTCGCAGAACTGCGCGCTGGGCCCTGCCTGCTTGCCGGCCTGGTGACGGAGGGCAGCCTGCAGAAAGTACTCGGCCTGGTCGTTGGCCATATCGACTGCGTCAGCCATTGGCGCGGTCCTCCATGGCCTGACGGGCACCGGCCATGATGGCCAGCACCTGCCGAATGACGTCCATACCGCGCTTCTCGAGATCCAGCACTTCGTGCAGCTCCCACACGTTGTCGGCAGCACCGTCGTGCATGCTGCTGACGAACTCGCCGGCCTCATCCAGCAGCTTGCCGACTGCCCTCAAGGCCTCGTTGGTAGCAGGCACCGGCTGGGGACGGTACCAAACCACCCCAGCGGCACGCCCCAGGGCGTCGAGTACCCGAGAGTCCTTAGTCCACTGAAGCACTTCCTCCAGCTCGTCCGGCGACAGCCAACGGCGCTCTTCGTCGTGCTTGAGCTTCTTCTGCAGAGCATCGATGTCGATGCCCATGTCGTAGGCGAGCTTGGTGATGCCGCCCGGATAGTCACGACCGGCGCGATAGAGCGACTGTCGCAGGGAGAGGACCAGGCCGGTGCCTGACAGAGTGTCGATGCGACTCATAACCGTTAAACCTCGGTTAACGGTGTAGCCATAGGCGCGGGCAAGCCCTATCCTACGACCACGACCGATATGTTGTGCTTTGCGTGCTGTGGGGCACGACATGCGGTTGTAGTCATCCGGCCATTCTTTTGGTGAGAGGCCGCCGGACGACGGGAGTGATGGTGTTCTGCACTGTCATAGCTGAGCTGGGAGGTGAGAGGCCCGGCTCAGCGTTCTTTACTCCTCCTTTGGCTTTCGCTTCCTACCAACTGGGCGGATCTCAATAAATTCGTACCCTCCACAGCCATCCTCGCGAACACGAATATCACGACCAGAATTGAGCATCTGTGATACAGCGCTTTGCGAAACCCCCAGCAGATCAGCCAATTGCGGCTGGGTTTTCCCCTGCGCGAATTCGCGCAAGGGCCTTCCTAATTCATTCATGATGCACACCTATGTGCTTGTGGGCCCCGGGAATATTAGTGTTACTTTTGATCCGTGACAAGCAGAAAAATGCGCATCACGATTTATAAAAAATCAGGTTTGCTTATAGATTGTTCTGATGAACAGAACTCACCCTCACCCCCAAGGCAACACTGCTGATGACGCCCCCAAGGACGTAGATCAAGCCGTTCGCGACGAAGAAGCCAGGAAGCTGAAGCAGATCTACAGGGAAAGGAAACGAGACAACCCGTCCTTAACCCAGGAGCACATCGCTGATCTGTGCGAGTGGTCCGGCCAGAGCGTCGTCAGCCAGTATCTCAACGGAAGGATCCCCCTAAACCTTCCAGCATTGCTGAAGTTCTCCAAAGTGCTCGGCTTTAATATTTCCGACGTCAGCCCCAGGCTTGCCGCGCCGCTCCCCCCTGCCTGGACGTCTGACGCACAGCATCCCAAGAACGAAGAAACACCCCCCAGACGCCACGCGCCAGATCTACAACCCATAGAGGTTTGGGATGACGAAACCCCCTTAGGGGAGGATGAAGTAGAGCTGCCCTTCTTCAAGGAGGTCGAAATTTCTGCTGGCAAAGGATCCCAAGTGACGCTCGAAATTCATGGCCGAAAGCTCCGGTTCGGCAAGCGCACCCTCAACAGGAAGAACATAGATCCTCAAGCTGCTGGGTGTGTCCCTGTAACAGGCAACAGCATGGAACCGGTCCTTCCTGATGGAAGCACCGTTGGGGTCGACACAGCCGCAGTCGCAGTCCAAGACGGAAAAATGTACGCCATCGACCATGACGGGCAGCTTCGAGTAAAACTGCTCTATCGCATACCTGGCGGGGGTCTCAGGCTTCGAAGCTACAATGACGCAGAGCACCCAGATGAGCGATACGCAAAGGATTACGTTGACCAGCACATTCGAATTATCGGAAAGGTATTCTGGTATTCGGTCCTGCTCTGAACACCCAAGGCCGCTTATGCGGCCTTCTTTTTGGACAAAAATATGCGTAACAGTGTTGACCTTATAAATCAGTAGAACTAATCTCCGCCTCGTACCGCCTCTCACTGAGTACGAGCTATGCAACCCACACAGTACAAGTCCGACTGCAAGATCTTCTTGCATCCAACCACCTGTAGCCGCCCAGCCATCATCGATGCCTTCCAGCGTCGCACCGGCCTGCACGTCATCACCACCCACAACGGCCCAGCTCGCGCTGTCCCTGCTGGAGGTGCTGCATGAGCGAATACACCCTCTCCCTCAAGCGCGTGATGCTGCTACAGCAGGTCCTGGAACAGGGCGGCTCGACCATCTGCCCCCTGCGCCGTCCAGAAACCACCGTCGACGCCCACATCGAGATCGAGAACGACACTCGCACCCACCAGGTGAAAGTGAAGTTCGGTCCCGTTGCAGGCTCGATCACACTGCATCGCGGGGACTCATCCAAGTACATGGCCCTTCGCGACTTCCTGCAGGATCTGGCGAATGGCCGGACTGAATCGGGACAACAGTCCGCACAGGCCATCGCCATGAGGGAAGCGCTCGAACGTGTGAATGAAGTGCTCGAGCCCGACCAGGTGGCCTACATCAGCCCCACCACGGACCCGGAGCAGCCCTTCCGCGTGATCGTGCTGGATGCGCTCGGCGACATCTGCGCCCGCACCAAGGGGCACTGTAAGGATCACCTTGCCGAGGTCGTGCGCCACCAGCTCCGGCCCGTTCTGGAGGGAGCGGGAGGGCACCCATGACCGACACGCTGGCCCAGCTACGCAAGCAGTTCGCTACGCCATGCCCAACGATCACGGCAGTTCGGGAGCAGTACTTTTCGCACATCAAGACTGATCGCCGCTTTCGCGAGCTGATCAATGCAGGCCGCATCGATCTTCCACTGAAGAAGGTGCACGACTCTGCTCGAGCGAAGCACGTGATCTACCTGTACGACCTGGCCGACTACCTCGACGCCCAGGCGCAGCAACCGGTTTAGCAACAAGGCGGCCCCGGCCCGCAGGGGCAACAAGTCCCGGTACCAGCCTCTCACCGTCTTTTTCAGTCCTGGTACCGGGCACCTTTGGAGCAACAGCACATGCAACCACAACACTACATCCTGGCCATGGGCGTCCTCTGGCTGTTCACTCTCGCCACCCTGCCCTACCTGTTCGCCCTCACTCGCCGCCGAGCATACGACGACGGCTACAACGCCGGTTTTGCAGAACATCAACGTATGTTCAACAGCTATTCCGCCGCCCTGAACAACGACATCACGCACCTGGCTACTGCACGCGAGGAAGATCAACGCAAACACCAACAGGCGCTAGCGGCACTCAAAGCCACCATCGCCGAGCTAGAAGCGCGAATCATGTCCTACACCGGCATGCCGGTGACCAGGGCCGACTATGACCTGCTGAGCAGTGCCGCCGAAACGTTGCGACTGGCCGAAAAGACGTGGAAAGCCGCCCGCGGCACTGAACCGTGGCGCAACCGCGCCACCCGGCAAATGCAGGACATTCAGGCGCTCGCCATGCGCGTCCACTCCCAACTGCGCAGCACCCCGGCCAGCGCCTCTACTGCAGGGGAAGCAGCATGATCCATCACAATGACAACCCTGACCGCGAGCGGATCATCCGCAAGATCCAGCGGTGCCTCGATCTCAGCAAAAGCCCGAACGAGCATGAAGCCGCCGCCGCTCTGCGGCAGGCCAAGAAGCTCATGCAAATGCATCGCCTGACAGAGATGGACGTGCAACTCAGCTCCGTGGGCAAAGCCTTTAGCGGGAAAGCTAAGGCGCGACTCGCCCGCTGGGAACGACACCTGGGCACCACAGTAGCAAGGGCGTTCAATTGTGAATGCATCCTCTGGTACGACGACGCCCCACGCCACAGCCAGAAACTCAGGGTTCTGTTCATCGGGATGTCGCCCGCGCAAGAAATTGCGAAGTACGCCTATGACACCCTGCGAACAAAGGCTGCGACCGCTCGACGCCAGTACATCAAGAACCTGAAGACCTCCCAGCAGAGCAAGGGCGCAACCCATGAGACTCGGGGCAACCACTTCGCCGAGGCGTGGGTTGGGCAGGTCTACCAAAAGCTCGTCGCCATCGCTCCTGCCTCTGACGACCTTCCGCTGCCAGAGCGCAACGCCTTAGCGCTCACTGAGGAGAAAGAGAAGAACCTGATTGCCGCCTTCATCAAACAACTAACAGAAGGTTACGAGCTTTCCAAAGGGCGCAACAGCAGTTCCGGGCCAGTAAATCCGGCAGACATTATGGCCGGTAGACGCGCCGGGAGCACCGTCGAGCTGCACCACGGGGTAACTACAGGTGGCACTACCGCGCAGATGACGTATCAGAGAGGAGCGGCAGCATGAACGACACCACTCCCCTGCTGCCCTGCCCCTTCTGCGGCGGCGAAGCCCATCGCTTTACCATCGAAGACGACCAAGACCCCAATCATGGTGGAGACGTGATCGTCTGCAGGAAGTGCGAGGCATGTTCGCGAGTCGAGTTCGGCGAAAAGGAAGGCCTCGAAGAGGCTTGGAATCAACGCGCAATCAGCGATCACGCTTGGCTCGGCCAGGCCGGGCTGTACCGCACTCGATTGGAAGCCGTGCAGAACGGCGAGCAGCACTTGGAACCAGTGTCCCCCGAGCAGCTGTTCCAACTCGCCCGCAACCACGTTCGAGAGGCCGGCATCCATGCCTAACCCAGCACGCACCTGGCAACTGCTCAGCCTTGCTCTCGCCGTGGCACTGATTACCGCCCTGGTCGAGCTGCATCGCAGCAACAACGCCCGACGTCCTACGACAGGCACGTTACCGACCGTAAACAGCGCCACGAACCTTGGGCACCTGGCCATGAGCCCGAACGCTCGCCGAGTCCATGAGAGGTATTCGCTGTGACCAACACACTTACCTACGAACCGAACCCACGCGGTGCCAAGGGCGTGCAGACCTTCATGCGCCCCGCCATGGGGGTGTACTGCGACGTCTGCAACATCCCACGCACCCGTGGCAACCATGAGCGCTGCAGCAAGATCCGCCAGGCGGCGGGCTTCGTTACTCAACAGGAGCGCAAGGCATGACTATCAACCTAGCCAAACTGAAGGCACTTGCTGAAGCCGCCAAGCGCGACCCATATGATCACGTAGCCGCGAATGACTATGGCATGTCTATGCCGCCCGCGATGGCCTTGGAGCTGATCGCCGAGATTGAGCGCCACCGCCTGGTAGACGCCGAGGGCTGTAAGCCCGACCTCATCACTTCTCCACCCCAGATAGTCAGCTGCATGGAAGTTGCCCTCGCCGACTTCCTGCGCGGCAAGATGCAACGCCTGCGCAACAGCTACACCCTCGCCTTCGAGGCGGGCTGGAAGGCACGGGAAGCTGCCAACCCAGTCGAACAGCATCAGGGCAAGCCGGTGGCGTGGCAGGTGATGGCTGATGCCTGTGCAAAACAGGCTATCCAGCAAGGCATCAAGAACTACGCTGGCGCCACGTATACGGTGACGCGCCCCTCGGGCGAGCAGTTCGAGGTCGTTGTTACCGTTCAGAGAGCCGCCGCGAAGTCGGTACAGGAGATAAACGAAGACCTGCGCGCCCTGCTGGCCGAGCGGGATGCGCTGCTGGAGTCTGCCGCAGAAGGCGCTTCGATCCTGCGATCGCTGATCGAGAACATCAAGGTAAAGGACAACTACAGCCCGGAGAGCACGGTGAGCTTCCTGGAACAGGCGCTGCACTGCGTCTCGCCGGCATTGTCGCCATCCGCCAGCACAGAGCCAGTCGACTATCTATGCACTGAAAGTGCCCATAAATTCGTGCCTTTCCAGCGCGAAGACCGCTACATCGTCATCAAACGTAGCGACCTGACCAAGCTGTCTCCCATTGATCGTGACTTGGTACTGTCCAGCCTCGAACACGTCGACTCCATCATGGCGACGTGGGATTGTCCGGCGCGCCAGTTCCTAGTCATCGAAAGTGACTGGCCTGAGTATGAGCCGGCTTGGGAAGCTATCCAGGCACGGGTCACCGGCAAGCCAGCCGAGCAGCACCACGAGCCCATCATGCTGACTGCCGTGGCAGAGCTTGTAGACGATGGTGATGGCGGCCTTGAGGCCCTCTGGCTCCTTGAGGGCGGCACCGCCGAGCTGTTCGCCGGCATGACGCTGCTGGTCGCAGATAACGCCCCTGACCTATGCAGCGAGAATGGAAGCGCCGAGGTCTACACCCACGCCGATCCTGGCGAGGTTGAGCGCTTAAAGAGCACCACTGAGCACTTCACCGGTGTCAGCATCAAGGCTGCCGAAGAGGTGTCGAGGCTGCGCCGCAAGCTGGCCGAGCTGATCGACGCCGCTCTATCCGCCAGCGCAGACCTGACGGCGCGAGATGAGCGCATGGACCGAGCACAGAAACGATCCGCCGTTACAACTGACCTGGAGGGAACACCATGTTCATGACTCCTGATGAGGTGGCCGACATGACCGGCTACCTCCGCCCAAAGGACCAGGTCCGTTGGCTGGAGAAATGGAAGTTTGGTTATGTGATCGGTGCCGACGGCAAGCCGAAGGTACTGAGGCAAGTCGTGCTCGCCCGCCTAGGCGGACACGCAGAGAAGAAAGGGCCGGAACTCCGGTTTTGACAGAAGGGACGAGCGATAGCGATGAGGCCGCGAAAGAAGGACAGGCACCTGCCGCCGTGCATGTACATGAAGCACGGCGCGTACTACCTGGTGAGGAAAGGAAAGTGGGAACGCCTCGATAAGGATTATCAGGGCGCCCTGCTGGCATATGCCAAGATCATGGGCGGAAGGGGCCAAGGCGCAATGCCGAAGCTGATTGATGATGCCCTGGACTCGATGCGCAAGCGCCTCGCTGAGAACACCATCAAGCAATACGAGGCTGCCGCAGCAAAACTGAAGCACCACCTGGCCGAATTCGAGCCGCGCCAGGTACTTCCTCGGCATGTGGCGGCCCTCAAGCTGCATATGTCCGACACGCCGAACATGGCAAACCGGGTGATATCGTTCCTGCGGATGGTGTTCGCCTACGCCCTAGAGCAGCAGATCGTCGACTCGAACCCCTGCACCGGCATCAAGCGGCACGCAGAAAAGAAGCGGGACCGGTACATCACGGACGAGGAGTTCGCCGCGATCTGCGACGCATGCTCGCCGTACATTCGATCTATCCTGGAAATGTGCTACCTCACGGGACAACGCATTGGCGATGTGCTGGCCATCAAGCTGTCGGACATCAGCGACAAGGGCATTGCTTTCAACCAGCAGAAGACCGGTGCAAAGCTCATCGTGGGCATGACCCCGGACTTGGAACAGCTAATCGCGAGGACCAAAGCCCTGCCCCGGAAGGTGCGCGGGCTCACGTTATTCTGCACCCGGGGCGGGGGCAAGCCGGTCTCCTACGAGACCGTGAAGGATGCCTTCAGGAAGGCTTGCAAAAAGGCAAAGGTCACCGACGCAACCATCCACGACCTGCGGGCCAAGTCGCTGACCGACACCGATAAGCAGGGCAACGATGCTCAGAAGCTCGGGGGGCACGCGGACGCACGGATGACAAAGCGGTACCTAAGACTCCGTGAAATTGACGTAGCACAGCCCCCAGCAATGCCGAAAAAAAGCCTGTAGTATTAGACGTTTCGCATTTGTCTAATAGACGTACAGCTTCAAGGCCTTGAATGTCTGACCTTTCCCAACATACCCCGATGATGCAGCAGTACTGGAAGCTGAAGAACCAGCACCCAGACCAGCTGATGTTCTACCGCATGGGCGATTTCTACGAGATCTTCTACGAAGACGCGAAGAAAGCCGCCAAATTGCTGGATATCACCCTGACTGCCCGCGGACAGTCCGCCGGCCAGTCGATCCCCATGTGCGGAATCCCGTTCCACTCGGTGGAGGGCTACCTGGCCAAGCTGGTCAAGCTCGGCGAGTCGGTGGTGATCTGCGAGCAGGTCGGCGACCCGGCCACCAGCAAGGGGCCGGTGGAGCGCCAGGTGGTGCGGATCATCACCCCCGGCACGGTCAGCGACGAGGCCCTGCTCGACGAGCGCCGCGACAACCTGATCGCCGCCCTGCTGGGCGACGAGCGGCTGTTCGGCCTGGCAGTGCTGGACATCACCAGCGGTAACTTCACCGTGCAGGAGATCAAGGGCTGGGAGAACCTGCTGGCCGAGCTCGAACGCATCAACCCGGTGGAACTGCTGATCCCCGACGACTGGCCCCAAGGCCTGCCGGCGGAAAAGCGCCCGGGCTGCCGTCGTCGCGCCCCGTGGGACTTCGACCGCGATTCGGCGCGCAAGAGCCTGTGCCAGCAGTTCGCGACCCAGGACCTCAAGGGCTTCGGTTGCGACAAGCTGACCCTGGCCATCGGCGCGGCCGGCTGCCTGCTGACCTACGCCAAGGAAACCCAGCGCACCACCCTGCCTCACCTGCGCAGCCTGCGCCACGAGCGCATGGACGACACGGTGATCCTCGACGGCGCCAGCCGCCGCAACCTGGAACTGGACGTCAACCTGGCCGGTGGTCGCGACAACACCCTGCAATCGGTCATCGACCGTTGCCAGACCGCCATGGCCAGCCGCCTGCTGACCCGCTGGCTGAACCGCCCGTTGCGCGACCTCAAGGTACTCAAGGCACGCCAGGACTCGATCCGCTGCCTGCTGGACGACTACCGCTTCGAGAAACTGCAGCCGCAGCTCAAGGAAATCGGCGACATCGAGCGGATCCTCGCCCGCATCGGCCTGCGCAACGCCCGCCCACGCGACCTGGCGCGCCTGCGTGATGCCCTCGGTGCCTTGCCCGAGCTGCAGAACGCCATGGCCGAGCTGGAGGCCCCGCACCTGGCACGCCTGGCCGCGATCACCGGTACCTACCCGGAGCTGGCCAGCCTGCTGGAGCGAGCGATCATCGACAACCCGCCGGCGGTGATCCGCGACGGCGGCGTGCTCAAGACCGGCTACGACAGCGAGTTGGACGAGTTGCTGGCCATGAGCGAGAACGCCGGCCAATTCCTCATCGACCTGGAGGCCCGCGAAAAGGCGCGCACGGGCCTGGCCAACCTCAAGGTCGGCTACAACCGGGTGCATGGCTACTACATCGAGCTGCCGACCAAACAAGCCGAGCAGGCCCCGGCCGACTATATCCGCCGCCAGACCCTAAAGGGCGCCGAGCGCTTCATCACGCCGGAGCTCAAGGCCTTCGAAGACAAGGCGCTGTCGGCCAAGAGCCGCGCCCTGGCGCGAGAGAAGATGCTCTATGACGCCCTGCTCGAAACCCTGATCGGCCACCTGGCGCCGCTGCAGGACAGCGCCGCCGCCCTGGCCGAGCTGGACGTGCTGAGCAACCTGGCCGAGCGCGCCCTGAACCTGGACCTGAACTGCCCGACCTTCGTCGACGAGCCCTGCCTGCGTATCGAACAGGGCCGTCACCCGGTGGTCGAGCAGGTGCTGACCACGCCGTTCGTGGCCAACGACCTGGCGCTGGACAACAGCACACGCATGCTGATCATCACCGGTCCGAACATGGGCGGTAAGTCCACCTACATGCGCCAGACCGCACTGATCGTGCTGATGGCGCACATCGGCAGCTTCGTCCCCGCGGCGCGTTGCGAGCTGTCGCTGGTCGACCGCATCTTCACCCGCATCGGTTCCAGCGATGACCTGGCCGGCGGGCGCTCGACCTTCATGGTCGAGATGAGCGAGACAGCGAACATCCTGCACAACGCCACTGACCGCAGCCTGGTGCTGATGGACGAAGTCGGCCGAGGCACCAGTACCTTCGACGGCCTGTCACTGGCCTGGGCCGCCGCCGAGCGGCTGGCCCAACTGCGCGCCTATACCCTGTTCGCAACGCACTACTTCGAGCTGACCGTGCTGCCGGAGAGCGAACCGCTGGCGGCCAACGTGCACCTGAACGCCACCGAGCACAACGAGCGCATCGTCTTCCTGCACCATGTGCTGCCGGGCCCCGCCAGCCAGAGCTACGGCCTGGCCGTGGCGCAGCTGGCCGGCGTGCCGACGGCGGTGATCCAGCGTGCTCGCGAACACCTGGGGCGGCTGGAAACCACCAGCCTGCCTCACGAGCCGCCCGCGACCAAGGCCAAGGGCGAGCCGCAGGTACCGCACCAGAGCGACCTGTTCGCCAGCCTGCCACACCCGGCCATCGAGAAGCTGGGCAAGCTGGACCTGGACGACATGACGCCGCGCCAAGCTATCGAAACGCTATATCAACTGAAAAACCTGTTATAACGGCTACCCGCGCAAGCTGGTAGAATCCGCCGCGGTTCCCGCTCGGGTGCAGGTTCATTAGCCTGGCCTGCTGCCACCGGGAACCGCGCTGCCCTGCAAGGAAGGGCACGCTGCCGTCGCCTGAGGAGAAAATTAGAAATGTCCTTCGTCGTCACCGACAACTGCATCAAGTGCAAATACACCGACTGCGTGGAAGTCTGTCCGGTGGACTGCTTCTACGAAGGCCCGAACTTCCTGGTCATTCATCCGGACGAGTGCATCGACTGCGCGCTGTGCGAACCGGAGTGCCCTGCCCAGGCCATCTTCTCGGAAGATGAAGTACCTGCGGGCATGGAACAGTTCATCGAGCTGAACGCCGAACTGGCGGAGATCTGGCCGAACATCACCGAGAGGAAGGATGCCCTGCCGGATGCCGAGGAGTGGGACGGCAAGCCCGACAAGATCGAGCACCTGGAACGCTAACGCGTCTGAATCACGAGAAGGCCCTTTACGGGCCTTTTCTTTTAGCTCTTTTGGCCACCAGGTTTGCCTGGCGATGCTTTATCGCAGGCAAAAAAAGGGGCGGTTTGACCCGCCCACATTTTTTCCATAGTCCCTGATTGTCCCGTTCATCATCCTGATGAATCGCATCCTGCGATGTCCTTGGCCGTCATCCGTGAAAGCCTGTGCCAATCCGTCGGCACAGTTCGAATACTAGCCATTCCAGCTGGCCAGGCAAGGGTGAAAGCTCTCAAAACAATACGGTGGACATACTTCTTCACATCCAAAATATTCATATTTATCAGCAAGTTAAAAACACTCAACGTTTGAAAACGACAATGATTTACTGATCCCTACGGCAAAGGCTTACACAAGCTGTGAGCAATCTCCTACATGCAACGCCACGAGGGTAGCGAAAGAAACATTGGCTGATAGAGCCGCTGATTGATAGAAACAAAAACGCCCCGTCGTGTCGGGGCGTTTTTCATGACGGTCGCGGTTACTGGAACAGCGACTCGCTGGACAGGCCATTCTTCTCGAGGATCTCGCGCAGGCGCTTGAGGCCCTCGACCTGGATCTGCCGTACTCGCTCACGGGTAAGGCCGATTTCCAGGCCCACATCCTCCAGGGTGCTGCTCTCATGGCCCCGCAGGCCGAAGCGACGTACCACCACTTCACGCTGCTTGTCGGTCAGCTCGCCCAACCACTGGTCGATGCTCTGGGAGAGGTCGTCGTCCTGCAGCAACTCGCAAGGATCGGTGGGACGATCGTCGGTCAGGGTATCGAGCAGGGTCTTGTCGGAGTCCGGCCCCAGGGAAACGTCCACCGACGAAACCCGTTCGTTGAGCCCCAGCATGCGCTTGACCTCGGCCACCGGCTTCTCCAGCAGGCCGGCGATCTCCTCCGGCGAAGGCTCGTGGTCGAGCTTCTGGGTCAGTTCCCGCGCAGCACGCAGGTAGACGTTCAGCTCCTTGACCACGTGGATCGGCAGGCGAATGGTGCGGGTCTGGTTCATGATCGCCCGCTCGATGGTCTGGCGGATCCACCAGGTCGCATAGGTCGAGAAGCGGAAGCCGCGTTCCGGGTCGAACTTCTCCACGGCGCGGATCAAGCCGAGGTTGCCCTCCTCGATCAGGTCGAGCAGCGACAATCCGCGATTGACGTAGCGGCGGGCGATCTTGACCACCAGGCGCAGGTTGCTTTCGATCATGCGCTTGCGACCGGCGGGGTCACCTTTTTGCGACAGGCGCGCAAAATGCACTTCCTCTTCCGGAGAAAGCAGTGGTGAAAAGCCGATCTCGTTGAGATACAGCTGGGTGGCATCGAGCGCCCGGCTGTAATCGATGTACTTGTGTTGCTTGAGCGATGAGCCTTGTTTGGCCCTGGTCCGAACCGAAGGTACAGCAGGTTCGTCTGACACCACATCCGTTTCCAAAACGATGCCCGTCTCCATCAGGAGGACGTCATCGTCGATGTCAAACTCCGGCACTTCTTTGCTGAGAGCCATTGTTATAGTCCTTTGCTGAGTTCGAACTCAGGCTCGAGCGACACCTGTTCCCTGGTAACGCTGGAGCCTGTCCCCTCTACGTCAAAGGAACAGGCTGGGTACAACGATCAACGGCGTGGCAGGAACTGGAGCGGATCGACGGGTTTGCCCTGACGGCGAATCTCGAAATGCAGCTTCACCCGATCAGTGCCCGTGGACCCCATTTCAGCGATCGTCTGCCCTGCCTTGACCTGCTGCCCCTCCCGAACCAAAAGCCTGCGGTTGTGGCCGTAGGCGCTGACGTAGGTATCGCTGTGCTTGATGATGATCAACTCGCCGTAGCCCCTCAAGCCACTCCCGGCGTAGACCACTGTACCACCAGACGCAGCAAAAACAGGCTGTCCCAAATCACCGGCGATATCAATGCCTTTATTCAAACTACCGTTTGAAGCGAATTTACCAATCAGCACACCGTTGGCCGGCCAGGTCCAGCCCCCGGCGGTACGCTCTGCGGCGGGCACCGGCGTCACCACCGGCTTGCTCGCGGCAGGGGGTGGCGTGGCAGGCCTGGCAGTGCCCCCAGACGGTGGCGTGGTGGTCGCGACAGGGCGGCGGATGACGGTGGTCTTGCTCGATGAGGACGGGCTGGATACCACCCTGGTGCTGCCGCCCACGCCGCTGCTGAAACGGATGGCCTGGCCCGGGCGGATGGTATAGGGCGCACCGATGTTGTTGCGCGCGGCCAGTTCCTTGTAGTCCCAGCCGTAACGGAACGCGATGGAATACAGGGTATCGCCGGGCCTGACGATGTACTGACCCGACGTCACGGTCGGGCGCTTGGGGACCGCGTTGCGATCGACCACACGGGCGCCGTTCGAGCCGCTGCTGGAGCAACCCGCGAGCAAGGCCCCCATGGCCAGCGCAATCACCAGAAGCTTGAAACCCGACCGATCCTTGCGCTGCCGAATGATTGTGTGACCCACCCGCGCTCCCCTTATGGTGCCGATAACCGATATGACGCTACGCAATGCAATATTGTTGCAATTATAAACGAGGCCACCCGGCTTGGGTGGCTTCATGCTCCGGGCCTTCGCCGCAGAGGCAGCCAGATAGACAGGGCCAGGGCCCGAGAATTCGTCGCCGCAGCAAATATTCCGCGTCCCCTCAGGCCAGCGGACCGTTGAGCAGCGGCACGAAACGCACGGAACCCAGGACCCGGCGGGAGAAACCGTGCTCCTCGCGCACGATGAGCATCAGTTGCTGCGCCTCGCCGGCCGCCCCCACTGGAATCACCATGCGCCCTCCCGGGGCCAACTGGTCCAGCAGGGCCTGGGGCACTTCCGCGGCCACGGCAGTGACGATGATGCCGTTGTACGGCGCCAGCGCCTGCCAGCCTTCGCAACCGTCGCCCCAGCGGAACACCACGTTGCGCAAGTTGAGCTCGACCAGGCGTTCCTTGGCCCTGTCCTGCAGGACCTTGATCCGTTCCACCGAGAACACCCGCTCCACCAGTTGGGCGAGGATCGCAGTCTGGTAGCCAGAGCCCGTGCCGATCTCCAGCACCTTGTCCAGCGGCCCGGCCTCCAGCAGCAGCTCGCTCATGTGCGCGACCATGAACGGCTGGGAGATGGTCTGGTTATGCCCGATCGGCAGCGCCGTATCCTCGTAGGCCCGGTGCGCCAGGGCCTCGTCGACGAACAGATGGCGTGGCGTGCGGCGGATGACCTCGAGCACATGGGTGTTCGAGACCCCTTCCTCGTACAGCCGCTGGATCAGCCGCTCACGCGTGCGCTGGGAAGTCATGCCGATGCCACGGCGCAGCAGATCGTCCTGTTCGCGCATCAGAGCAGTCCCTCCAGCCAGCCGTCCAGACGCTCGAAGGCGTCGTTGAAGGTGCGGTCCAGCTGCAACGGCGTGATCGAGACATAGCCCTGCATCACCGCATGGAAGTCCGTGCCCGGCCCACCGTCCTCGGCATCGCCGGCCACGGCGATCCAGTAGCCTTCCTTGCCCCGGGGGTTGACCACCTTGGTCGGCGCCGCCGCGCGCGCGCGGTGGCCGAGGCGAGTGAGCTGGATACCCCGGATGTGCTCCAAGGGCAGGTTGGGGATGTTGACGTTGAGCACGGTACGCGGCGGCAGCTCCAGGCGCGCCTGGGCCTCTACCAGGCGGCGGGCGATGTAGGCGGCGGTGGGCAGGTTGTCCGGCTGGCGCGACAGCAGCGAGAACGCCAGCGACGTGCCACCGAGGAAACGCCCTTCGAGCGCTGCGGCGACCGTGCCGGAATAGAGCACGTCGTCGCCCAGGTTGGCGCCCAGGTTGATGCCGGAGACGACCATGTCGGGCGTTTCCGGCAGCAGGCCGTTGAGCCCCAGGTGCACGCAGTCGGTGGGCGTGCCGTTGAGGCTGATGAAACCGTTGGCCAGGGTCTGCGGGTGCAGGGGCCTGTCCAGCGTCAGCGAACTACTGGCGCCGCTCTTGTCTTGATCCGGGGCAATCACCACGCACTCGGCATGATCCACCAGCGCAGCGTGCAGCGCGGCGAGGCCGGGTGCGGTAACACCGTCGTCATTCGAAATCAGAATACGCATGGGCTGTCCGTCTGCCCCGCCGGCACCAGATCGACAAGCTCGCGCACCACAACGGTGGCGAAGCATCCGGCCGGAAGGACGAATTCCAGTTGCAGGATATCAGGCTCGGGATAATGCCACGTCAGCCCGCCAATAGGGAGCCGCAGGATACGCCGCTCGTGCTTCATGTCCGCCAGGGCCAGCCACTGGCACAACGCCGGGTGCCGCTCGCCGATGGCGGTTTCCAGTGCCGCGCCAGCCCCGCCAGCAGGTGTAGAACCCGCGCCCCAGAGCGGCCCGGTGGGGTGAAGATCGAGAATGTCCAGGCGCGGATCGGCGCACTCCTGTTCGCCTGCCGCGAAGAAACTACGGCTGTCGGTGAAAGCCAGCAAATCACCGACCTGGGCCCGCTGCCAGCTGCCGTCGGCGACCCGTGCGGCCAAGACCTGGTTGAACAGGTAGCTGCGCGCCGCCGACAACAGGCGCGAACGCAGGTTGCGCTGCTCCGGCAGGGCCGCGCGGGCCGCCCAGTCCTGGGCGTCATGGACATTGCCACCGGCATGGCCGAAGCGCTGGCTGCCGAAGTAGTTCGGCACGCCCTGGCGCTTGAGTTGCTCCAGGCGAGCATCCAGGGCCTGGCGATCCGCCACCAGGGCGGTCAGGCGCAGGGTGAAGCCGTTGGCTGAATGGGCGCCACGCTGCAGCTTGCGCTGGTGGCGCACCCGCTTGAGCACGCGCAGGCTGGCGTCCTCGGCACGCGACAGATCAGGGTCGGCCTTGCCCGGCAGGTGCAGGCTGAACCACTGGCGGGTCAGGGCCTGGCGGTCCTTGAGCCCGGCGTAGCTGATGGCGCGCAGGGGCACGCCGGCAGCACGGGCCAGGCGGCGGGCAGCCTCCTCGGTGTTCAGGTCACGCTTTTCGACCCACAGCCAGAGGTGCTCGCCCTGGCCGGACAAGGGAATGTCCAGCACTTCGTCGACCTGGAAGTCTTCGGCCACCGCCTTGAGCACCGCGCTGCCCAACGCCTCGCCCGATGCACGCGGACCCAGCAGTTCCAGTTCGGTCATGCTGGCAGCAACAGGGCCACCGCGTGCACGGCGATGCCCTCCTCGCGGCCGGTGAAGCCCAGCTTCTCGGTGGTGGTGGCCTTGACGTTGACCTGGTCCAGTTGCACCTGCAAGTCTTCGGCGATCAGCTGGCGCATGGTCTCGATGTGCGGTGCCATCTTCGGCGCCTGGGCGACGATGGTGGCGTCGACGTTGCCGACCTTCCAGCCCTTGGCCTGGACGATGCCGACCACATGGCGCAGCAACACGCGGCTGTCGGCGCCCTTGAACTGCGGGTCGGTGTCGGGAAAATGCTTGCCGATGTCGCCCAGCGCCGCGGCGCCGAGCAGCGCATCGCTCAGGGCGTGCAACAGCACATCGCCGTCGGAATGGGCCAGCAGGCCGTACTTGTGGGGGATACGTACCCCACCCAGGGTAATGAAATCGCCGTCGCAGAAACGGTGCACATCGTAGCCGTGGCCAATACGCATAGAAAAACGCCCCGATTTGAGTCAGGGCGTGATTCTACCTGCTTTGCTCGACCTTGCGCGGATGCTCTTCCCTGCTCTGAGCTGCAAGCAAAAGCACATCGGCGGCGGACTGCTTTTCTTGCAGCTCGCGGCTAGACCCGGCCCAGCGCTACGGCGTGGTGGCGCAGGTGCTCGTCGATGAAGCTGGCGATGAAGTAGTAGCTATGGTCATAACCTGGCTGCAGGCGCAGGGTCAGCTCGTGGCCGGCCTTGCGTGCGGCTTGCTCCAGGGCCTCGGGTTTGAGCTGCTTTTCCAGGAAGTCGTCCCGGTCGCCCTGGTCCACCAGCAACGGCGGGCACTGGCCGGACGGTGTCTCGGCCAACAGCACGCTGGCATCCCACTCGCGCCAGCGTGAACGATCCTCGCCCAGGTAGCGGGAAAACGCCTTCTCGCCCCAAGGGCAGTCCATCGGGTTGCTGATCGGCGAGAACGCCGACACCGAACGATAGCGCCCCGGATTGCGCAAGGCGCATACCAGGGCGCCATGGCCGCCCATGGAGTGACCGCTGATACTGCGCTGGTCGGACGCCGGGAAATGCGCCTCGACCAGGGCGGGCAGCTCCTCCACCACATAGTCGTGCATGCGGTAGTGCTGGGCCCAGGGTTGCTGGGTGGCATTGAGGTAGAAGCCAGCGCCCAGGCCGAAATCCCAAGCGCCGTCCGGATCGCCCGGCACCTGTTCGCCACGCGGGCTGGTGTCGGGGGCGACGATGATCAGCCCAAGCTCCGCGGCCAGGTGCTGGGCGCCGGCCTTCTGCATGAAGTTCTCGTCGGTGCAGGTCAGGCCGCTGAGCCAGTACAGTACCGGCAGCTTCTCGCCCTGCTCGGCCTGCGGCGGCAGGTAGACGGCGAACACCATGTCGCAGCCCAGCACCTTGGAACTGTGTCGGTAGCGCTTGTGCCAGCCGCCGAAGCTCTTCTGGCAGGAGATGTTTTCCAGGCTCATGGCAGACCTCAGAAGTGGATCACGCTACGGATGCTCTTGCCTTCGTGCATCAGGTCGAAGGCTTTGTTGATGTCCTCCAGGCCCATGGTGTGGGTGATGAAGGTGTCCAGCGGGATCTCGCCCTTCTGCGACATTTCCACGTAGCTCGGCAGTTCGCTGCGGCCACGCACGCCGCCAAAGGCCGAACCGCGCCAGACACGGCCGGTGACCAGCTGGAACGGACGGGTGGAGATCTCCTGGCCGGCACCGGCCACGCCGATGATCACCGACTCGCCCCAGCCCTTGTGGCAGCATTCCAGGGCCGCACGCATCAGTTGGACATTGCCCACGCATTCGAAGGAGAAGTCCACGCCGCCGTCGGTGAGGTCGACGATGACCTCCTGGATCGGGCGGTCATAGTCCTTGGGGTTGACGCAATCGGTGGCACCCAGCTGGCGGGCGATCTCGAACTTGGCCGGATTGATGTCGACGGCGATGATGCGCGAGGCCTTGGCCTTGACCGCGCCGATGATCGCCGACAGGCCGATACCGCCCAGGCCGAAGATGGCCACGGTATCGCCGGGCTTGACCTTGGCGGTGTTGAGCACGGCGCCGATACCGGTGGTCACGCCGCAGCCGAGCAGGCAAACCTTCTCCAGGGGTGCGTCCTTGGCGATCTTGGCCACGGAAATTTCCGGCAGCACGGTGTACTCGGAAAAGGTCGAGGTGCCCATGTAGTGGAACAACTGCTGGCCCTTGTAAGAGAACCGGGTGGTGCCATCCGGCATCAGGCCCTTGCCCTGGGTGGCGCGGATCGCCTGGCACAGGTTGGTCTTGCCGGAGCGGCAGAACTTGCACTGGCCGCATTCGGGGGTATAGAGCGGGATCACATGGTCACCGACCGCCACCGAGGTCACGCCCTCGCCCACCGCCTCGACGACCGCCCCGCCCTCGTGGCCGAGGATCGACGGGAAGATGCCCTCCGGGTCGGCGCCAGACAGGGTGTAGGCGTCGGTGTGGCAGACACCGCTGGCCACCACGCGCAGCAGCACCTCGCCGGCCTTGGGCATGGCCACGTCCACTTCGACGATTTCCAGGGGTTTCTTGGCCTCGAAGGCAACGGCAGCGCGGGACTTGATCATCAAGGGTCTCCAGACAAGGGGAAGGATTCACGCTGGCAGTGTAATTCAGGGGCTTTTCGTGAATAATCCGGCTTGAGTCAAAACATTATTGCCATACAGGGATAATCCATGAGCAGTCGCTGGGAAGGCATCGACGAATTCGTCGCGGTGGCCGAGTCGGGCCAGTTCACCAGCGCGGCCGAACGCCTGGGGGTTTCCTCCTCGCATGTCAGCCGCCAGATCGCCCGTCTGGAGGAGCGCCTGCAGACCCGCCTGCTGTACCGCAGTACCCGGCGCGTGACCCTGAGCGAGGCCGGGCAGACCTTCCTGCAGCATTGCCAACGGCTGCAGGATGGCCGCGAGGAGGCCCTGCGTGCCATGGGCGACCTGGCCAGCGAACCCAAGGGGTTGCTGCGCATGACCTGCGCGGTGGCCTACGGCGAGCGCTTCATCGTGCCGCTGGTGACCCGCTTCCTGGCGCTCTATCCACAATTGCGGGTAGAAGTGGAGTTGAGCAACCGCACCCTTGACCTGCTGCATGAAGGCATGGACCTGGCGATCCGCCTCGGCCGCCTGCAGGACTCACGCCTGGTAGCCACCCGCCTGGCGCCGCGGCGCATGTACCTGTGCGCCTCGCCGGCCTACCTGGAACGCTACGGGCGGCCCCACAGCCTGTCGGAGCTGGCCCGGCACAACTGCCTGATCGGCAGTTCGGACATCTGGGTCCTGCAGCAGGACGGACGCGAGCTGAGCCAACGCGTCCAGGGCAACTGGCGCTGCAACAGCGGGCAGGCGGTGCTGGATGCGGCATTGCTGGGGATGGGGTTGTGCCAGTTGCCGGACTACTACGTGCTCGAGCACCTCAACAGCGGGGCACTGGTGTCGTTGCTGGAGGCGCACCAGCCGCCGAATACCGCAGTATGGGCACTGTATCCGCAACAGCGGCACCTGTCGCCGAAGGTGCGCAGGCTGGTGGACTACCTCAAGGAAGGCTTGGCGCAGTTGCCGGAGTACCGGGCGGCATGAGGTGCAGTTCGGCAAATGCTGCGAAGCGGCCCCAAACGCAGCTAAAGATCTTAACTGACCCGCCAGAGGCTCGATCAGCGCCGGCTGGCCCAGCGCTGGCGCAACCATTCCAGGTCTTCCGGACGGGTCACCTTGATGTTGTCGCTGCGCCCCTCGACCAGTCGCGGTGCGTGGCCGGCCCACTCGATGGCGGATGATTCGTCGGTGACGACCACATCCGCCACCAGGCACTCGGCCAGCGCCCGGTGCAAGGCGCCGAGGCGGAACATCTGCGGGGTATAGGCCTGCCAGATGGTGCTGCGGTCCACCGTGGCGCTGACCCGCCCATTGCCATCGGCACGCTTGAGGGTGTCGCGCGCGGGTACCGCAAGTAAACCTCCCACAGGGTCGCCAGCCAATTCCGACAGGAGCCGGTCCAGATCGCTGCGTGCCAGGTTCGGTCGCGCGGCGTCGTGCACCAGTACCCAATCGTTGTCCGACGCCCCCTGGGCATGCAACAGCAACAACGCATTGAGCACCGAGTCGGCCCGTTCGCGGCCACCGGGCGCTCGCTGGATGCGCGGATCGCCGGCACAGCGCAAGCCGGGCCAGTACGGATCGTCGGCGGCGATACTGACCACCACGCCCTTGAGCGTGGGATGGTCGAGGAAACAGTCCAGGCTATGCTCGAGCAGGGTCTGCCCCCCCAGTTGCAGGTACTGCTTGGGGCGGTCGGCAGCCATGCGGGCGCCAATGCCCGCGGCGGGAATCACGGCCCAGAAGGCCGATAGTGTCTGGGTCATTTCTGCGGCAGCTGGTAGAGGGTTTCGCCCTCCTTGACCATCCCCAGTTCGTGGCGGGCCCGTTCTTCCACGGTTTCCATACCTTTTTTCAACTCCAGGACTTCGGCGTCGAGCACACGATTGCGCTCCAGCAGCCGCTCGTTCTCCGCTTGCTGCTCGGCAATCTGCTGCTTGAGCTCGGCCACGTGCGCCAGGCTACCGTTACCCACCCACAGGCGATACTGCAGGCCACCGAGCAACAGGAGCAGGACGAGGAACAACCAATAGGGACTGCGCATCAAGATATCCAGAGGTAAAAGGCCGCCGCAGCGAACTTCCAATAGCACGAAGCCTGGCCGAGGCCAGGCTTCGTCGACAGAAACCCGTAAGAAGCGTCTGACTGTTCAGTACGAACGTTCAGACAGCCTCGGCTGCTGCCTTTTTACCATCTCTTGCTCAGCCGCGAAACTCGGCACGACCGCGGTACACCGCCTTGGCACCCAGTTGCTCTTCGATGCGCAGCAGTTGGTTGTACTTGGAGACGCGGTCGGAACGGCACAGCGAGCCGGTCTTGATCTGGCCGGCAGCGGTACCGACAGCCAGGTCGGCGATGGTCGAGTCCTCGGTTTCGCCCGAACGGTGCGAGATCACCGCGGTGTAGCCGGCGGCCTTGGCCATCTGGATGGCTTCCAGGGTCTCGGTCAGCGAGCCGATCTGGTTGAACTTGATCAGGATCGAGTTGCCGATGCCCTTCTCGATGCCTTCCTTGAGAATCTTGGTGTTGGTCACGAACAGGTCGTCACCGACCAGTTGCACCTTGGCGCCGATCTTGTCGGTGAGGATTTTCCAGCCAGCCCAGTCGGACTCGTCCAGGCCATCTTCGATGGAGATGATCGGGAAGCGCTCGGTCAGGCCCTTCAGGTACTCGGCAAAGCCTTCGGCGTCGAACGACTTGCCTTCGCCGGAGAGGTTGTACTTGCCGTCCTCGTAGAACTCGGAAGCCGCGCAGTCCAGGGCCAGGGTCACGTCGCTGCCCAGCTTGTAGCCGGCCTTCTCGACGGCTTCGGCGATGGCGCCCAGGGCGTCTTCGTTGGAGGTCAGGTTCGGTGCGAAACCACCTTCGTCACCCACGGCGGTGTTCAGGCCACGGGCCTTGAGCACGGCCTTGAGGTGGTGGAAGATCTCGGTGCCCATGCGCAGGGCGTCGGAGAAGGTCTTGGCGCCGACCGGCTGGACCATGAACTCCTGGATGTCGACGTTGTTGTCGGCGTGCTCGCCACCGTTGATGATGTTCATCATCGGCACCGGCATGGAGTACTGACCCGGGGTACCGTTGAGGTTGGCGATGTGTGCGTACAGCGGCAGCTCCTGGTCCTGGGCAGCGGCCTTGGCGGCGGCCAGGGAGACAGCCAGGATGGCGTTAGCGCCCAGCTTGGCCTTGTTCTCGGTACCGTCCAGCTCGATCATGGCGCGGTCCAGGGCTTTCTGGTCGGCCGGGTCCTTGCCCAGCAGCAGGTCGCGGATCGGGCCGTTGATGTTGGCGACGGCCTTCAGCACGCCCTTGCCCAGGTAACGGCTCTTGTCGCCATCACGCAGCTCCAGCGCTTCGCGCGAGCCGGTGGAAGCACCGGACGGCGCGCAAGCGCTGCCGATGATGCCGTTGTCGAGCAGAACATCGGCTTCCACGGTGGGGTTGCCACGCGAATCGAGAACTTCACGACCTTTGATGTCGACGATTTTTGCCATTGTTGTAAGCACTCCAAAATTGACGAAAACAACGCAGCTTAGGAAATCCGGCCGTTCGCCAGGCAGTTCGTGAACGGGCAGGCCTGGCGAAGGCGACCCCTGACTCATCGGTCAGGGGTGGAACGTGCGGTACTTTACCGGAGAAATGGGCTTTACGCGGTTTCTACCGTCGGAAAACTTTTCACCAGGTCGTCCAGTTGCTTGAGCTGGGCCAGGAACGGCTCCAGCTTGTCCAGGCGCAGGGCGCAGGGACCATCGCACTTGGCGTTATCCGGGTCCGGGTGGGCTTCGAGGAACAGGCCCGCCAGGCCCTGGCTCATGCCAGCCTTGGCCAGGTCGGTGACCTGGGCGCGGCGCCCGCCGGCGGAGTCGGTGCGACCGCCCGGCATCTGCAAGGCGTGGGTCACGTCGAAGAACACCGGGTATTCGAACTGCTTCATGAGGCCGAAGCCGAGCATGTCCACCACAAGGTTGTTGTAGCCGAAGCTCGAACCACGCTCGCAGAGGATCAACTGGTCGTTGCCGGCCTCCACGCACTTGTCCAGGATGTGCTTCATTTCCTGGGGCGCGAGGAACTGTGCCTTCTTGATGTTGATCACCGCGCCGGTCTTGGCCATGGCCACGACCAGGTCGGTCTGGCGCGACAGGAAGGCCGGCAGCTGGATGATGTCGCAGACCTTGGCGACGGGCTCGGCCTGGTAGGGCTCGTGCACGTCGGTGATCACCGGCACCTTGAAGGTCTGCTTGATCTCCTCGAAGATCTTCAGCCCTTCTTCCATGCCCGGGCCACGGAAGGATTTGACCGACGAACGGTTGGCCTTGTCGAAGCTGGCCTTGAACACGTACGGGATGCCGAGCTTCTCGGTCACCCGCACGTATTCCTCGCAGACCTTCAGGGCCAGATCACGGGACTCCAGGACGTTCATGCCGCCGAACAGGACGAACGGCTTGTCGTTGGCGATCTCGATGTTACCGACGCGAATGATCTTCTGGGTCATGGATCAGGCCTTGTTCTTCTGTGCCAGGGCCGCCTTGACGAAGCCACTGAACAGCGGATGGCCGTCACGCGGGGTCGAGGTGAACTCCGGGTGGAACTGGCAGGCGACGAACCAAGGGTGGTCCTTGGATTCGACCACTTCGACCAGGGCACCGTCGCCGGAGCGGCCGGACACCAGCAGGCCAGCGTCGATCATCTGCGGCAGCAGGGTGTTGTTGACCTCGTAGCGGTGGCGGTGGCGTTCGACGATCACGTCCTTGCCATAGCATTCATGGACCTTGGAGCCACCGACGATCTGGCACTCCTGGGCACCCAGGCGCATGGTGCCGCCCAGGTCGGAGGCTTCGGTACGGGTCTCGACGGCACCGGTGGCATCGGCCCACTCGGTGATCAGGCCGACCACCGGATGGCCGCTGTTGCGGTCGAACTCGGTGGAATTGGCGTCTTTCCAGCCCATGACGTTGCGGGCGAACTCGATGACCGCGACCTGCATGCCCAGGCAGATGCCCAGGTACGGCACCTTGTTCTCGCGGGCGTACTGCACCGCGGTGATCTTGCCTTCCACGCCGCGCAGGCCGAAACCGCCAGGCACGAGAATGGCGTCGGCGCCCTCGAGCAGGCTGGTGCCCTGGTTCTCGATGTCTTCGGAGTCGATGTAGCGCAGGTTGACCTTGGTGCGGTTCTGGATACCGGCGTGGCTCATCGCCTCGATTAGCGACTTGTAGGCATCCAGCAGTTCCATGTACTTGCCGACCATGGCGATGGTGACTTCATGCTCGGGGTTGAGCTTGGCGTCCACCACCTTGTCCCACTCGGACAGGTCGGCGCTGCCGCACTGCAGGCCGAAGCGCTCGACCACGAAGTCGTCCAGGCCCTGGGCATGCAGCACGCCCGGGATCTTGTAGATGGTATCGACGTCCTGCAGGGAGATCACCGCACGCTCTTCGACGTTGGTGAACAGGGCGATCTTGCGGCGCGACGAGGCGTCGACCGGGTGGTCGGAACGGCAGATCAGCACGTCCGGCTGCAGGCCGATGGAGCGCAGTTCCTTGACCGAGTGCTGGGTCGGCTTGGTCTTGGTCTCGCCAGCGGTGGCGATGTACGGCACCAGGGTCAGGTGCATCAGCATGGCGCGCTTGGAGCCCACTTCGACGCGCAACTGGCGGATCGCCTCGAGGAACGGCTGCGACTCGATGTCGCCGACGGTGCCGCCGATTTCCACCAGGGCCACGTCGGCATCGCCGGCGCCCTTGATGATGCGGCGCTTGATCTCGTCGGTGATGTGCGGGATGACCTGGATGGTCGCGCCCAGGTAGTCACCACGGCGCTCCTTGCGCAGCACGTGCTCGTAGATACGGCCGGTGGTGAAGTTGTTGTTCTGGGTCATGGTGGTGCGGATGAACCGCTCGTAGTGGCCCAGGTCGAGGTCGGTCTCGGCGCCATCGTGGGTGACGAACACCTCGCCGTGCTGGAACGGGCTCATGGTGCCGGGGTCGACGTTGATGTACGGGTCCAGCTTGAGCATGGTGACCTTGAGCCCCCGCGCCTCCAGGATGGCCGCCAAGGAAGCCGAGGCAATGCCTTTCCCCAATGAAGAAACAACACCGCCCGTGACGAATATGTAGCGCGTCATGAAAAACCCTAGAAGTCTGCGTTAAAGCGGCCAGCGCCGCCGGAGAAAGCGAAGGAAGGCCGAAGCCCCCGATCACCTGCGTCAATCACAGTGCATCTCGAAAAACTGCCGCGTCTGTACAGACCGGGGGCATCCCCGGCATGGAGCTCGCTCGTCATTTTAAGAATCAGCCCAGCAAAAAACTGCTTGGTAATCGGCAACTCCCGTGTTTTCGATGAACCCACAGAAGCTGTATCAAGAAGGGAGGGTAGTCTACCCGAATGTACCCTTCAGCTCAAACCTTGCACGTTCGTCGGCGGCTGCCAGCACAGGCGCACCGCGCCCTGCCCCGGCAAGGGCAGGTTGGCCAGCGCCAGCAGGCGCTCGCCCTGGTACAGCAGCGGCAGGCGCGGGCGCACGAAGTGAGGTACCTGCAGCTCGTTGAGCAGGCGCTTGAGGTCTCGTCGGCCACGGCCAGGCAGGTCGAGCACCTCGCCGCCCTGACGATAGGCGATGGACAATTCGCCAGGCGGGGCCTCGCCTGCCAGGTGCACGCTGCCGTTGCCGGGCAGCGGCAGCACCCCACCAGGATCGTCCCAACCATGCCGGCCCTGCACCGGCGCCAGCCAGGCGCCGCTCAACCACCAGATGCGGCCGTGGCTACGCTGCACCACCCCGTCGGCCAGGCACCATAGCGGCTGGCCGTCCGCCGCAGCGTCACGCAGGCACTCCCAGCCGGCCCAGTGCCGGCTGTCGGGCAGGCGTGTGCGGCTGCTCAGCCAGTACTGCAGGGCATTACGCTGGCGTGCGGGTGACAATGCTGCCAGCGTGGCCAGGTCGAGGGAGTCCAGGCCGAGCCAGGCGAATGGCGCCTGGCCGTGGGCCGCCACCAGGTCGGCGGCGGCCAGGTCGTCCAGCAGACCCAGCGCTTCGCCCAGGTGCTCGGCCGTGCGCGCCAGATTGGCGGCGGCCTGGGGCCAGCGCTGGCGCAGCAGCGGGAAGACCTCGCCACGCAGGTAGTTGCGGGCGAAGGCGGTGTCGGCGTTCGAAGGGTCCTCGATCCATGACAGCCCCCGTGTTCCGGCATATTCAAGCAACGCGGCCCGCGTCACCGCCAGCAGCGGCCTGGCCAACCTGCCCTGCCCCAGCGGCCGCTGCACAGGCATGGCCGCCAGCCCGCGCAGGCCGGCACCGCGTAGCAGGCGAAACAGCAGCGTCTCGGCCTGGTCTTCGCGGTGCTGGCCAGTGAACAGCACCTCGCCCGGCCCCAGTATTGCGGCGAAGGCGGCATAGCGGGCATCGCGGGCGGCCTGCTCGAGGCTGGCGCCAGGGGCGACCTGGACGCGGATCACCTTCAGTTCGATACCCAGGGCGGCGCAGATTGCCTGGCAATGCCCCGGCCAATCGTTGGCGGCGGGCTGCAGGCCATGGTGGACGTGCACGGCACGCAGCGGTGGCGCGTCATGGGTACGGCGGTAGTCGGCCAGCAAGTGCAGCAAGACGGTGGAGTCGAGGCCGCCGGAGAAGGCGACGCACCAGGCAGGGGCATTGAGCCAGGGAGAGAGGGAAGCGGTAAGGTCGATCATGAAGGCCTCGCACGTGAGCGGGGTAGCCCCATTACGCTGCCATTGGGGGCCGCTTCGCCCCTCGCCGGCAAGCCGGCTCCCACAGGGGCCAGCGGTGTTCAAACATCACCTGCCTGGCAGAAGCGCTTGTGGGCGCTTGGGGTTCACACATCGAGTGCCGGGCAGAGGATTCTGTGGGAGCCGGCTTGCCGGCGAGGGGCTGCAAAGCAGCCCCAGTGCCGCTCGACGGCTGGCCTTAGACGCCGTAGCTCATCAGGCGCTCGTACCGGCGCTCCAGCAGGGCGTCGTAGTCGAACTTGCCGAGCATGTCCAACTGCTCGACCAAATCGGCGCGGATGCTCTCGGACATCTTCGCCGGGTCGCGGTGGGCACCGCCCAGCGGCTCGTTGATGACTTTGTCGACGATGTTCAGGCTCTTCAGGCGCTCGGCGGTGATGCCCATGGCCTCGGCAGCATCGGCAGCCTTGTCGGCGGTCTTCCACAGGATCGAGGCGCAGCCTTCCGGCGAGATCACCGAGTAGGTGGAGTACTGCAGCATGTTCAGCTGGTCGCACACACCGATGGCCAGCGCGCCGCCCGAGCCACCTTCACCGATCACGGTGGCGATGATCGGGGTCTTCAGGCGCGCCATCACGCGCAGGTTCCAGGCGATGGCCTCGCTCTGGTTGCGCTCCTCGGCGTCGATGCCCGGGTAGGCGCCCGGCGTGTCGATGAAGGTGAGGATCGGCATCTTGAAGCGCTCGGCCATTTCCATCAGGCGGCAGGCCTTGCGGTAGCCTTCCGGACGCGGCATACCGAAGTTGCGGCGCACCTTCTCGCGCACTTCACGGCCCTTCTGGTGGCCGATGACCATCACCGGCTTGCCATCCAGGCGCGCGGTACCCCCGACGATCGCGGCGTCGTCGGCGAAATGACGGTCGCCGTGCAGCTCTTCGAACTCGGTGAAGATGTGCTGGATGTAGTCCAGGGTATAGGGGCGGCGTGGGTGACGGGCCAGGCGGGCGATCTGCCAGCTGGTCAGGTTGCCGAAGATGCTTTCGGTGAGGGTGCTGCTCTTGTCTTGCAGACGGGCAATTTCATCGCTGATGTTCAGCGAGTTGTCGTTGCCCACCAGGCGCAGCTCTTCGATCTTGGCTTGCAGGTCGGCAATCGGCTGTTCGAAATCCAGGAAATTCGGGTTCATAGGCATCCGTCTTGGGTCTACGGCCAGGCGGCCGGCCGGTTGATCCGTTTGGCGCCCTACCTTAAGGGATCAGGCGCATTCAGGTCGAGATTAAAATTGGTCGATTCAGCGGTATTGCAGGAAGACGTTCTCACGCCCGAACTGGTCACGCAGGGCCTGGATCAGGCCATCGGCCGGGTCGATCGACCACTCGTCGCCGAATTGCAGCATGGCCCGCGCATCGCTGCCGGTGTACTCCAGGGTGATCGGGCAGCCCCCGCGATGGCGGGTGATCAACTCGCCGAGCCAGGCCAGGCGATCGCCCTTGAGGGCATCATGGGCCACCTTCAGGCGCAGGCTCTCGGCCAGCTTGGTGCGAGCGTCCTCCATGGTCATCACTTGCTTGACCCGCAGGCGCAGGCCACCGGAGAAATCGTCGTGGCTGACCTCGCCCTCCACCACCACCATGGCGTCGGTCTGCAGCAGCGCCTGGGCGGCCATGAAGGCATCGGCGAACAGCGAGGCCTCGATGCGCCCCGAACGGTCGTCGAGGGTGATGAAGCCCATCTTGTCGCCCTTCTTGTTCTTCATCACCCGCAGGGCAATGATCATCCCCGCCACCGTCTGGGTGTCACGCGACGGCTTGAGGTCGACGATGCGCTGGCGGGCGAAACGGCGGATCTCGCCCTCGTACTCGTCGATCGGGTGGCCGGTCAGGTACAGGCCAAGGGTATCCTTCTCGCCACGCAGGCGTTCCTTGAGGGTCAGCTCGCGGACCTTGCGGTGGTTGGCATAGACATCGGCGTCCTCCTCGACGAACAACCCGCCGAACAGGTCGGCGTGACCACTGTCGGCGGTGCGAGCGGTCTGCTCGGCGGCCTTGATCGCCTCTTCCAGGGCCGAAAGCAGCACCGCGCGGTTGCGGTCGATATTGGCCTGGTAGGCCTTGAGCTCGTCGTGGAAGTACGGGCCCAGGCGATCCAGCGCACCGCTGCGGATCAAGGCATCGAGGGTACGCTTGTTGATGCGCTTGAGGTCGACCCGCTCGCAGAAGTCGAACAGGTCCTTGAACGGCCCGCCCTCGGCACGCGCCTCGACGATGGCCTCCACCGGCCCCTCGCCGACGCCCTTGATCGCACCCAGGCCATAGACGATGCGGCCATCGTCGTTGACCGTGAACTTGAAGTCGGAGCTGTTCACATCCGGCGCGTCCAGGCGCAGCTTCATGCTGCGCACTTCCTCGATCAGCACCACCACCTTGTCGGTGTTGTGCATATCCGCCGACAGGACCGCCGCCATGAACGGCGCCGGGTAGTGCGTCTTGAGCCAGGCGGTCTGGTAGGAGACCAGTCCGTAGGCGGCCGAGTGCGACTTGTTGAAACCATAGCCGGCGAACTTTTCCACCAAGTCGAAGATGTTGCCCGCCAGCTCGGCATCGATGCCGTTCTGCGCGCAGCCCTCGATGAAGCCACCGCGCTGCTTGGCCATCTCCTCGGGTTTCTTCTTACCCATCGCCCGGCGCAGCATGTCGGCGCCACCGAGGGTATAGCCAGCCATCACCTGGGCGATCTGCATCACCTGTTCCTGGTACAGGATGATGCCGTAGGTCGGTGCCAACACCGGCTTGAGGCCGTCGTACTGGTAGTCCGGGTGCGGGTAGGCGAGCTCGGCGCGGCCGTGCTTGCGGTTGATGAAGTCGTCCACCATGCCCGACTGCAGCGGGCCGGGGCGGAACAGCGCCACCAGTGCGATGAGGTCTTCCAGGCAGTCGGGCTTGAGCTTCTTGATCAGCTCCTTCATGCCACGGGATTCGAGCTGGAACACCGCCGTGGTCTCGGCCTTCTGCAGCAGGTCGTAGGTCTTCTTGTCATCCAGCGGGATGAAGTCGATGTTGACCTCGGGCAGGTTCTTGCGCGCCTGGTCGCGGTTGATGGTCTCCATCGCCCACTTGATGATGGTCAGGGTTCGCAGGCCGAGGAAGTCGAACTTCACCAGGCCCGCGGCCTCCACGTCGTCCTTGTCGAACTGGGTCACCAGGCCGCCGCCCTCTTCGTCACAGGCGATCGGCGAGAAGTCGGTCAGTTTGGTCGGCGCGATCACCACGCCACCGGCGTGCTTGCCGGTACCCCGGGTGACGCCCTCGAGCTTGAGGGCCATGTCCCAGATCTCACGGGCGTCCTCGTCGCTCTTGAGGAAGTCGCGGAGCATCTCTTCCTGCTCGTAGGCCTTCTCCAGGGTCATGCCGACCTCGAAGGGGATCATCTTCGACAGGCGGTCGGCCAGGCCGTAGGACTTGCCCTGGACCCGCGCCACGTCGCGCACAACCGCCTTGGCGGCCATGGTGCCGAAGGTGATGATCTGGCTCACCGCATTGCGCCCGTAGGCCTCGGCCACGTAGTCGATCACCCGGTCGCGGCCGTCCATGCAGAAGTCGACGTCGAAGTCGGGCATGGAAATACGTTCAGGGTTGAGGAAGCGCTCGAACAGCAGGTCGTAGGCCAACGGATCGAGGTCGGTGATCTTCAGCACGTAGGCCACCAGCGAACCGGCACCCGAACCCCGGCCGGGGCCGACCGGTACGCCGTTGTTCTTGGCCCACTTGATGAAGTCCATAACGATCAGGAAGTAACCGGGGAAGCCCATCTGGATGATGATGTCCAGTTCGAACTTCAGGCGGTCCAGGTAGACCTGGCGCTTCTCTTCGTAGTTGGGCGTGGTCTCCTTGGGCCAGAGCACCGCCAGGCGCTCCTCCAGGCCTTCGTGGGCGACGTGGCGCAAGTAGTCGTCGATGCCCATGCCGTTGGGCGTGGGGAAGTCGGGGAGGAAGTACTTGCCCAGCTGTACCTGGATGTTGCAGCGCTTGGCGATCTCCACGGTGTTGGCGATCGCGTCCGGCAGGTCGCTGAACAGCTCGGCCATTTCCTCCGCGCTCTTGAGGTACTGCTGATCGCTGTACAGGCGCGGGCGACGCGGATCGTCCAGGGTCCAGCCCTCGCCGATGCAGACGCGGGTCTCGTGGGCGTCGAAGTCCGACTGCTTGATGAAACGTACGTCGTTGGTCGCCACCAGCGGCGCGCCGAGGCGATCGGCCAGGGCCACGGCGGCATGCACGTATTCCTCGTCGCCCGCGCGGTTGGTGCGCTGCAGCTCGACGTAGAAGCGCTCGGGGAACATGCCCATCCAATCGCGCAGCAGGGCTTCGGCCTCGTCGATCTTGCCCGCCAGCAGGGCCATGCCGATGTCGCCTTCGCGGGCTGCGGACAGGCCGATCAGCCCTTCGCTGGCCGGGGCGATCCACTCGCGCTGGATGACCACCAGACCGTTGCGCTGGCCTTCGACCCAGCCACGGGAGATCAGCTCGGTGAGGTTGCGATACCCCTTGGGGTTCATGGCCAGGAAGCAGATGCGCGAGAGCGGTGCCTCCGGGTCGGTGCCAGCCAGCCACAGGTCGGCACCGCAGATCGGCTTGATGCCGGCCCCCATGGCGGTCTTGTAGAACTTCACCAGCGAGCACATGTTGCTCTGGTCGGTGATCGCCACCGCCGGCATGTTCATCCCGGCCAGGGCCTTGGCCAGCGGCTTGATCCGCACCAGGCCGTCGACCAGCGAGAATTCGGAGTGCACACGAAGATGAACGAAGGAAACCGGCATGGATGATCCTGTGGCAGTGCGGAACGACAAGGGCGGGATTGTAACCCAACAGCCGGTCGAGTGAGTGTCGGGGGCAGGTAATTAGGCAGTGCGCACGGGCTTTTCGGGGGATGGCAATCTTGGGGCCAATCAAGGCTCGAGCAGAGACCCGGTGATACCGTCGCGGGCTTCCCAGGCTGCGCGCACCGGTGCGAAGGAGCGCCGGTGGATCGGCGTCGGCCCGAGCCGCGCCAGGGCTTCCAGGTGCACCGGCGTGGGATAGCCCTTGTGTCCGCCAATACCATAGCCAGGGTAGATCAGCTCGAAGGCGCTCATTTCCCGGTCACGGGTGACCTTGGCCAGGATCGAGGCAGCGGCGATGGCCGGGACCTTGGCATCGCCCTGGACCACTGGCGCAGCCGGCACGGCCAGTTTTGGGCAGCGGTTGCCATCGATCAACGCCAGCTTCGGCGTGATGCTCAGGCCCTCCACCGCGCGCTGCATGGCCAGCATGGTCGCGTGGAGGATATTCAGGCGGTCGATTTCCTCGACCTCGGCACGGGCGATACAAAATGCCAGGGCCTTTTCGCAGATCTCGTCGAACAGCACCTCACGCTTGGCTTCGGTGAGTTTCTTCGAATCGTTCAGGCCGAGGATCGGCCTGTGCGGGTCGAGGATCACCGCAGCGGTGACCACCGCTCCGCACAGCGGGCCACGGCCGACTTCGTCGACACCGGCGACCAGCTCCTCGACCAGGTTGAAATCCAGTCCCATTTGCATCCTATCGGGCTCCCAGCAAGCTCAACACCGCATCGGCCGCCTGGTTGGAGGCGTCGCGACGCAAGGTACGGTGGATCTGGTCGAAGTGTTCGGTCTGCTGGCTGCCGTCGGTGATCAGCGGCGCCAGGGCCTGGGCGAGGGCTTCGCTGGTGGCGGCGTCCTGCAGCAACTCCGGCACCAGCAAGCGCTGGGCCAGCAGGTTGGGCAGCGACACGTAGGGGCTGCGCACCATGCGCTTGAGAATCCAGAAGGTCAACGGCGCCAGGCGATAGGCGACCACCATCGGCCGCTTGTACAGCAAGGCTTCGAGGGTCGCGGTACCGGAGGCGATCAGCACCGCATCGCAAGCCGCCAGGGCCTGGTGCGACTGGCCGTCGAGCAGGGTCAGCGGCAGGTCGCGGCCTTGCAGCATCTGTTCGAGCTGGGCACGTCGCGCCGGATTGGCGCACGGTGAAACGAAACGCACGTCCGGCACCCGTTCGCGCAGGCGCTGGGCGGTGTCGAGGAACAGTTCCCCCAGGCGCCCCACCTCGCCGCCCCGGCTACCGGGCATGAGCGCCACCAAGGGGCCGTCGCCGAACCCGAGCGCGGCTCGGGCAGCCTGGCGGTCGGCCTCCAGCGGTATGGTGTCGGCCAGCGGATGGCCGACGAAACGCACCGGCACACCCTGCTCTTCGTAGAACTTCGCCTCGAACGGGAGCAGGGTGAGCATCAGGTCGCAGCCTTCGCGAATCTTCAGCACACGCTTCTGCCGCCAGGCCCAGACCGATGGGCTGACGTAGTGCACGGTCTTGATCCCGGCCTGGCGCAGCTTCAGTTCGATGTTGAGCGTGAAGTCCGGCGCATCGATGCCGATGAACACGTCCGGTTTCTCGGCAATCAGGGTCTGGATCAGCGCCTTGCGCCGCTTGAGCAGCTCGCGCAGGCGCCCCAGCACCTCGACCAACCCCATGACCGCCAGGCGCTCCATGGGGAAGTAGGAAACCAGACCCTCGGCCTCCATCAACGGGCCACCCACGCCAATGAAGCGTACGTCGGGATGGCGCGCCTTGAGCGCGCGCATCAGGCCGGAACCGAGAATGTCGCCGCTGGCCTCGCCCGCGACCAGCGCTACGCAGAGTTGGGCCATGTCAGCGCGTGATGCCGCGGGCGGAGCCGAGGATCGACTGGCGGAACAGCTCGACCTCCGGGAACTGGCCGGCCAGCTCCTCCAGTTCCTTGAGCGCCTCTTCCACGGTCAGGCCCTGGCGATAGACGATCTTGTAGGCGCGGCGCAGGGCGTGGATCACCTCGTCGCTGAAGCCACGACGGCGCATGCCTTCGAAGTTCATGCTGCGCGCCTCGGCCGGGCTGCCGAACACGGTGACGAAGGCCGGGACGTCCTTGCCGATCGCCGTGCCCATGCCGGAGAAAGCGTGGGCACCGATATGGCAGTACTGGTGCACCAGGGTATAGCCAGACAGGATCGCCCAGTCGCCCACATGCACGTGCCCGGCCAACGCCGTGTTATTGACCAGGATGCAGTGGTTGCCGATGACGCTGTCATGCCCGATATGGGCATAGGCCATGATCAGGTTGTGATCGCCAAGGGTGGTTTCCGAGCGATCCTGGATGGTGCCCCGGTGAATGGTCACGCCTTCGCGGATCACATTGTGATCACCGATCACCAGGCGCGTCGGCTCGCCCTTGTACTTGAGATCGGGGGTGTCTTCACCGATGGAGGAAAACTGGAAAATGCGGTTGTGCCTGCCGATCCGGGTCGGCCCCTTGAGCACCACGTGCGGACCGATGACGGTGCCCTCCCCGATTTCCACATCGGGGCCAATGATCGACCAAGGGCCCACCTCGACGCCGTCGGCCAGCCTGGCCGCAGGGTCGATGATCGCCCGAGGATCAATCGAACTCATAGTTCACGTTCCGCGCAGATAATCTCCGCCGAGCAGACCTGCTTGCCATCGACGGTGGCCTGGCACTCGAACTTCCAGATCGAACGCTTGCGGCTGAGGAACTTGGCCTCGAGGATCAACTGGTCGCCCGGCAGCACAGGCTGGCGGAAGCGCAGGTTGTCCGAGCCGACGAAGTAATAAAGGGTACCGTCCGCCGGCTTGGCATCGAGCATCTTGAAACCGAGAATCCCGGCCGCCTGGGCCATCGCCTCGATGATCAGCACGCCCGGCATGATTGGGTGCGCGGGAAAATGGCCATTGAAGAACGGCTCATTGATGCTGACATTCTTGTAGGCACGAATGCTCTGGGCCTCGAAGTCCAGGTCCGTCACCCGGTCCACCAGCAGGAACGGGTAACGGTGAGGCAGGTATTCGCGAATCTCGTTGATGTCCATCATTTCGGGGGGAAGCCTGTAGTAAGAATAGGGAGCGCAGGTGCTGACCACACGCTCCTTTTACAATCCAAAGAGGAGCCAGCTAGCGACGGTTCACTCTTGCTCAGGGAATGGTATCAGCCTTCTGATGCCGGCTGACCACCTGAGGTCACGGTATCGACACGTTTTTCCAGCTGCTGGAGACGCTTGGACATCTCGTCCAACTGGCGAATACGCGCGGCGCTCTTGCGCCATTCGGCCAAGGGTTGCATGGCCGTGCCGGAGGAATAGGCGCCCGGTTCGGTGATCGAACGGGTCACCATGGTCATCCCGGAAACGAATACGTTATCGCAAACATCGATATGACCGACCATGCCGACACCGCCAGCGATGGTGCAATGCTTGCCGATGCGGGTGCTGCCGGAGATCCCCACGCAGGCCGCCATGGCGGTGTGCTCGCCGATCTGCACGTTGTGGGCGATCTGGATCTGGTTGTCCAGTTTGACCCCATCGCTGATCCGCGTGTCCGACAGCGCACCACGGTCGACGGCGGTGTTCACGCCGATCTCCACGTCGTCGCCGATGGTCACCCCGCCGATCTGGGCGATCTTGCGCCAGATGCCCTTCTCGTTGGCGAAGCCGAAGCCCTCGCCACCGATCACCGCACCCGACTGGATCACCACGCGCTTGCCGATGGTCACGTCGTGGTACAGGGTTACCCGCGGCGCCAGCCAGCCACCTTCGCCGATCACGCAGCGCGCACCGACGAAGCAGTGGGCACCGATGGTCACGTTGGCGGCGATCCGCGCGCCGGCCTCGATCACCGCGAACGGGCCGATGCTGGCACTGGCGTCCACCTGTGCATCCTCGGCCACCACGGCGCTGGGATGAATACCCGCCACAGCCTTGGGCTTGGGATCGAACAGGTGGGAAATGCGCGCGTAGGCCAGGTACGGGTCGGCGACGATCAGGGCATTGCCGGCAAAGCCTTCGGCATCCGCGGCCTTGAGCAGCACCGCGGCGGCCTGGCTGTTGTCCAGGTACTTGCGATACTGCGGGTTGGCCAGGAAACTCAATTGCCCGGGCCCGGCCTCCTGCAAGGTGGCCAGCCCGGTGATCTGCAGCCCCTCGGGCCCCTTGAGGGTGGCCCCGAGGGCCTCGGCCAGTTGGCCAAGCGTCATGGTCACGGTCATATCAACGAGCTTGGTTCATACGCTCGATGACTTGGCGGGTGATGTCGTACTGCGGCTTGACATCGATCACCGCACCACGCTCGAGCACCAGGTCGTAGCCACCACGCTTGATGACCTCCTCGACGGCGCCGTCGAGCTTGGGCTTGAGTTGCTTGAGCATGTCGCGGTCGGCGACGGCCTTGGCTTCGTTCAGCTCCTTGGACTGGAACTGGAAGTCACGGGCCTTCTGCTTGAATTCGAGTTCCAGGCGCTCGCGCTCCTGCTGGGGCATCTTGTCGCCACCCTTGATCAGGCGGTCCTGGATGCCCTTGGCGCTGCTTTCCAGATTCTTCAGCTTGGTCAGCTGCGGGCCGAACTTCTTCTCGGCATCGACCGCGTACTTCTTCGCCGCGTCCGATTCGAGCAGTGCCATCTGGTAGTTCAGCACGGCGATCTTCATTTCGGCGAAAGCCGGGGTGGCGACCAGCGCCGCGGCCAAGATGGCCAGTTGAGTCAACTTACGCACGATGCACTCCTGGATAAACCGTTTTCGTTGAGCGAGGGCCGACCTCAGAAGGTCTGGCCCAGAGAGAATTGGAACACCTGGGTATCGGCATCGTCCGGCTTCTTGACCGGCATCGCCAGGCTGAAGCTCAGCGGGCCCAGCGCAGTGATCCAGGTGACGCCCAGGCCAACCGAGCTGGCCATGCCCGAGAAGCCGACCTTCTCGCAGTCCGGCTTGCTGCCGCAGTTGGTGTCGAACACGTTACCGACGTCCCAGAACACCGAGGTACGCAGCGAACGCTGGTCCTTGACGAACGGCAGCGGGAACAGCAGCTCGACACCACCCTGGACGAGGACGTTGCCACCGAACGGCAGCGGGTCCTGGTCCGGGTCGCGGATGGTACCGGGGTTGTTGCCCTGGCTCGGGGTACTGCGAGGGCCCAGGCTGCTGTCCTTGAAGCCACGGACAGAGTTGAAGCCACCGGCATAGTAGTTCTCGTAGAACGGCAGGCCCGAGGTACCACCGAAACCATCACCATAGCCCAGTTCGGTGTGCAGGCGCAGGGTGTAGTCGTTGGTGATCGGCTTGAACAGCTGGCCACGGTAGTCGAGCTTGTAGAACGACAGGTCGCTGCCCGGCACGGTGGTTTCCAGGGTCAGGCTCTGGGAATGACCACGGGTCGCCAGCACGCCCTTGTTCAGGGTGGACTCGGACCAGCCCACCGACGCCTTGAAGTTCAGGAAGCTGTCGCCCTCCTCCTCGAGGAAGTCGAAGATCTCGTCGACGGTGTAGCGGCCGGTCTTGATCTCGTCCCGCTGCACGGAAAGGCCGTAGGTCAGGCGCGAGGTCTCGCTGATCGGGTAGCCGATGCTGACACCGGCGCCCAGGCTGTCCACCGCATAGCTGGCCACGTCGACGTCGAGGTCGTCGTAGTCGGTGCTGCGGTAGAAGGCGTTGTAGCCCAGGCTGACGCCATCGGCGGTCCAGTAGGGGTCGACGAAGCCGAAGTTGTAGCGGGTCTGGTACTCGCTACGGGTCAGGCCGATGGAGACCTTGTTACCGGTCCCCAGGAAGTTGCTCTGGCTGATCGAGCCACCCAGGATCAGCCCCGCGCTCTGGGCGAAACCGACGCTGGCGGTGATCGAGCCGGAGGCCTGCTCCTCGACGCTGTAGTTGACGTCGACCTGGTCGTCGGTGCCCGGCACCGGCGGGGTCTCGACGTTGACTTCCTTGAAGAAGCCCAGGCGCTCCAGACGGGTCTTGGACTGGTCGATCAGGTAGGTCGAGGCCCAGCCGCCCTCCATCTGGCGCATCTCGCGACGCAGCACTTCGTCTTCGGTCTTGGTGTTGCCGCGGTAGTTGATGCGGTTGACGTAGGCGCGCTTGCCCGGGTCGACCACGAACATGATGTCGACGGTATGGTCTTCGTCGTTGGGTTGCGGCACGCCGTTGACGTTGGCGAAGGTATAGCCCTCGTTGCCCAGGCGACGGGTGATCAGGTCGGAGGTGGTGGTCATCACCTTGCGCGAGAACACCTGGCCCGGCTGCACCAGCAGCAACGACCGGACCTGGTCTTCCGGTACCTTGAGGTCGCCGGAGAGCTTCACGTCGCGAACGGTGTACTTCTCGCCTTCGTTGATGTTGACGGTGATGTAGACGTGCTTCTTGTCCGGGGTGATGGACACCTGGGTCGAGGCGATGTCCATGTTGATGTAGCCGCGGTCCAGGTAGTAGGAACGCAGGCGCTCCAGGTCACCGGAGAGCTTCTCGCGGGCGTACTTGTCATCGTTCTTGAAGAACGACAGCCAGTTGGTGGTCTTGAGCTCGAAGAGCTGGGTCAGGTCTTCGTCGCTGAAGACGGTGTTGCCCACCACGTTGATGTGCTGGATGGCGGCGACGGTGCCTTCGTTGATCTTGATCTTCAGGCCGACCCGGTTGCGCGGTTGCGGCACCACCTCGGCGTCGACCTCCGCCGAATAGCGGCCCTGGGCCACGTACTGGCGCTGCAGCTCGTTACGCACACCCTCGAGGGTGGCCCGCTGGAAGATCTCGCCCTCGGCCAGGCCCGACTGCTTCAGGCCCTTCATCAGGTCTTCGGTGCTGATGGCCTTGTTGCCCTCGATCTCGATGCTCGAGACCGACGGACGTTCGACCACGTTGATGATCAGGACATTGCCGTCGCGGCTCAGCTGGATGTCCTGGAAGAAGCCGGTCTTGAACAGCGAGCGGGTGGATTCCACCAGACGCCGATCGTCGACCTGGTCGCCCACGTTCAGTGGCAGGGCCCCGAACACGCTGCCTGCGGAAACCCGCTGCAGACCATTGACACGAATATCGGAGATGGTGAAGGACTCGGCGTGAACTTCAGCGATCATCAGTGCGGAGAGGACCGCAGTTAGCAGCAGACGTTTCATGAAGTCCTTTTATTCCAACTGGCAATAAACAACCCGCCGCGAGTGGGGCGGCAGGTTCGCAATTGAGCGAAGCTTTTTATAGTCGACCCAGATCGTTGATCAGGGCGAGCAACATCACCCCAATGACTAAACTGATACCGATCTGGACCCCCCAACCTTGCACCCGATCCGAGAGCGGACGACCGCGCGCCCACTCGATCAGGTAGAACAGCAAATGCCCCCCATCCAGTACTGGGATGGGCAGCAGGTTAAGAACCCCCAGGCTTATGCTCAGGTAGGCCAGGAAATTCAGGAAATCCCCCACGCCCGACTGGGCTGAAGCGCCCGCCACTTTAGCAATGGTTATCGGTCCGCTCAAGTTTTTTACCGAGAGCTCCCCGAACAGCATTTTCTTCAGCGATTCGAGGGTCAGGACGCTCATGCTCCAGGTTCGCGACAGGCCCTCGCCCACCGCTTCCAGGGGGCCATAGCTGACTTCGCGAAGCATGCTGGCGGGCCATTCGACGCCCTTGACACCTGCCCCCAGGTAGCCACCCTCGCCCTGCCGGGCCAGGGTGACCGGGACCTCCAGCTGCGCCCCGTCACGCTCCACGCGCAGCAGCACCTTGGCCTCTGGACGGGCACGCACGCCGTCGACCACCTGCTGCCAGTCGCTCAGCGCGACCCCGTCCAGGGCCAACAATTTGTCGCCACTCTTGAGCCCGGCGGCGGCAGCCGGCCCCTTGGGATCGATCTGCGCCAGCACCGGCGTCACCGCCGGGCGCCAGGGGCGCAAGCCGAGGGAGCGGATCGGGTCGGGCTCGTCGACGCCCTTGAGCCATTGATCCAGGCGGATATCGTGCTGGCGCTCGACCGAGCCGCCCTCGTCACGCACACCGACCCGCAGGGTCCCGCTCTCGCCCAGGCGACGAACCAGCTGCAGGTTGACCGCCGACCAGCCATTGGTCGGCTTGCCGTCGACGGAGACGACTTCCTGACCGGCGGCCAGGCCGGCGGATGCCGCCAGGCTGCCCGACTCGACCGCGCCGATCACCGGACGGACCTGCTGGGTGCCGAGCATGGCCAGGAGCCAGAAGAACAGGATGGCCAGGAGGAAGTTGGCGATGGGGCCGGCCGCGACGATAGCGATGCGCTGGCGCACCGGCTTGCGGTTGAAGGACTGCTCCGCCAATGCCGGCGGCACGTCGCCCTCGCGCTCGTCGAGCATCTTGACGTAGCCACCCAGGGGAATCGCCGCGACCACGAACTCGGTGCCATGACGGTCGTGCCAGCGCAGCAGTGGCGTGCCGAAGCCCACGGAGAAGCGCAGCACCTTGACGCCACAACGCCTGGCCACCCAGAAGTGGCCGAATTCATGGAAAGTGACCAATACACCCAAGGCAATCAGGGTGCCGATAATCATGTAGAGCGCTGTCATATCTATCTCCAAATGACGTTCAGCCCAGCCCTGGACCTTGTACGAAAAGTGCCGGAGCGGCGACTTTTCGTACAAATCTCACCATCAGCGACCGTGGCGCCTCAGCCATTCCCGGGAAAGCTCCCGGGCGCGCTGGTCGGCGGCGAACACCGCGTCCAGCGACGGCAACGGCACCACGGACTCCTGGTCGAGCACCTGTTCGATCATACCCGCGATCTCCGGGAAGCGGATACGCCGCTGGAGAAATGCCTCCACCGCCACTTCGTTGGCCGCATTGAGTACCGCCGGGGCGCTGTTGCCGGCCTCGGCAGCCTGGCGCGCCAGGCGCAGGCAGGGGAAGCGCTGTTCGTCGGGCGCCTGGAAATCCAGGCGGGCGATGGCGAACAGGTCCAGCGGCGCGACCCCGGAATCGATCCGCTCGGGCCAGGCCAGGGCATTGGCGATCGGCGTGCGCATGTCCGGGTTGCCCAGCTGGGCGAGCACCGAACCATCCACGTAGTCCACCAGGGAGTGGATCACACTCTGCGGGTGCACCACCACTTCCACCTTGTCCGGCGCGGCATCGAACAGCCAGCAGGCCTCGATCAGCTCCAGGCCCTTGTTCATCATGCTCGCCGAGTCGACCGAGATCTTCCGCCCCATGGACCAATTGGGGTGAGCGCAGGCCTGCTCCGGCGTGACGTTCGCCAGGGCGGCTGCCGGCGTCTCGCGGAACGGCCCGCCCGAGGCGGTCAGCAGGATGCGCCGCACACCCACCGGGGCCAAGCCACGGGCGTAGTCGCCTGGCAGGCACTGGAAGATCGCGTTGTGCTCGCTGTCGATCGGCAGCAGCACGGCACCACTGCGCCGCACCGCCCCCATGAACAGCGCACCGGACATCACCAGGGCTTCCTTGTTGGCCAGCAGCACCTTCTTGCCCGCCTCGACGGCCGCCAGGGTCGGGCGCAGGCCCGCGGCACCGACGATGGCCGCCATCACCGCGTCCACTTCGGCCGCGCGGGCCACCTGGCACAACCCCGCCTCCCCTTCCAGCACCTCGGTGGCGTAGCCGGCCGCGGCCAACCCCTCGCGCAGGCGCGTGGCGGCCTCGGCGCTCGGCACCACGGCATAGGCCGGGCGGTGCCGCTCGCACAGCGCCAGCAACTGGTCGAGACGGGAATAGCCACTCAGGGCGAACACCTGGTAGCGCTCAGGATGACGGGCGATGACATCCAGGGTGCTCAGGCCAATGGAGCCGGTCGCCCCCAGCACGGTAATGCGTTGCGCGCGACTCACATCACACCCCACTCGGCCGCCCAGAGCAGCACGGCGAACATCGGGATCGCCGCGGTCAGGCTGTCGATGCGGTCGAGCACGCCGCCATGGCCGGGCAGCAGGTTGCTGCTGTCCTTGATGCCTTCGCGGCGTTTGAACATGCTCTCGGTCAGGTCACCGATCACCGAGGACATCACCACGACCACGGCGCCCAGCAGGCCCAGCAGCAACTGACCGATACCCCAGTCGCGGGCCAGGCCCACGCCCAGGGCGATCAGCAGGCTGACCGCCAGGCCGCCATAGACCCCTTCCCAGCTCTTGCCAGGGCTGACCTGTGGCGCCAGCTTGCGCTTGCCGAACGCGCGTCCCGAGAAGTAGGCGCCGATATCGGCGGCCCAGACCAGCACCATGACCGCCAGGATCAGCCCGTTGCCCAGCGGCCAGTGCTTGAGCAGCACCAGGCCCTGCCAGGCCGGCAGTAGCACCAGCAGGCCGATCAGCAGGCGACAGGCAGCGCTGGCCCACAGCTCGCTACTGCGTGGGTAGGTGAGCACCAGCCAGGTGGCCAGCCCCCACCAGATCACCGAGGCGCCAAGCACCCAGGGCGCAAGGTCCGGCATCAGGTAAAGCAGCATCAGCGCCCCGGCGACCACCGCGGCATAGGCCAGGCGCAACGGCTGGGCCACGAGCCCCGCCAGGCGCGCCCACTCCCAGGCGCCGACGGTCACCACGAAGCCGATGAACAAGGCGAAATCCCCGCCGTGGAGCAGGAAGAATCCACCCAGCGCGATCGGCAGCAGGATCAGCGCAGTAATGATGCGTTGTTTAAGCATTAAGCACGAGCTCCAGCCTCGACCTGCTCGCTGGTCTTACCGAAGCGGCGCTGGCGCGAAGCGAAATCGGCCAGGGCGTTGCGCATGGCCTCGTGTTTGAAGTCCGGCCAGTACAGGTCGGAGAAGTACAGCTCGGCATAGGCCAACTGCCACAGCAGGAAGTTGCTGATGCGATGCTCGCCCCCGGTACGGATGCACAGGTCGGGCAACGGCAGGTCGCCGGTGGCCAGGCAGGTTTGCAGCAGCCCCGGGGTGATGTCGTCCGGACGCAGGTGGCCAGCCTGGACTTCCCGCGCCAGGCGTTGGGCGGCCTGGGCGATGTCCCACTGGCCACCGTAGTTGGCGGCGATCTGCAGGATGAAGCGATCGTTGCCGGCGGTCAGGGCCTCGGCCTCGCGCATGGCGGCCTGCAGCTCAGGGTGGAAGCGCGTGCGGTCACCGATGATGCGCAGGCTGATGCGGTTCTCGTTGAGGCGCTTGGCCTCGCGGCGCAAGGCCGAGAAGAACAGCTCCATCAGGGCACCGACCTCCTCGGCCGGGCGCTGCCAGTTCTCGCTGGAGAAGGCGAACAGGGTCAGCACCTCGACCCCCGCCTCGGCACAGACTTCGATCACCGCGCGCACGGCGTCCACGCCAGCCTTGTGCCCGGCGACGCCGGGCAGCAGGCGCTTCTTCGCCCAGCGGTTGTTACCGTCCATGATGATCGCGACGTGACGCGGCACCGAAGGCGATGCCGCTGGCTTGGTCTTTTCCATGAAAAAGTCCCGGCCTCAGACGGCCATCAGGTCCTTTTCCTTGGCTTCGAGGGCCTTGTCGACCTCGCCGACATACTTGTCGGTCAGTTTCTGCAGCTCGTCGGCGGCACGACGCTCTTCGTCCTCGCTGATCGCCTTGTCCTTGGACAGCTTCTTCAGGTCAGCCAGGGCGTCACGACGCACGTTGCGCACGGCGACCTTGGCTTCCTCGGCAACGGCACGGGCCTGCTTGGTGTAGCCCTTGCGGGTTTCCTCGGTCAGGGCGGGCATCGGCACGCGGATGGTGGTGCCGGCACTGGACGGGTTCAGGCCCAGGTCGGAGGTCAGGATGGCCTTCTCGATGGCAGCGCTGAGGTTCTTGTCGTGGGCGACGATCTTCAGGGTGCGGGCGTCCTCGACGGTGATCGCGGCCACCTGGTTCAGCGGCATCTCGCTACCCCAGGCCGGGACCTTGACGCTGTCCAGGATGCTCGGGTGCGCGCGACCGGTGCGGATGGACGCCAGGTTGCGGCCAAGGGCCTCGATGGACTTGCCCATGCGCTCCTGGGCGTCTTTCTTGATGTCGTTGATCATGCTTCGCCTTCCTCGATCAAAGTTCCTTCAGCGCCACCCACTACGATGTTCAGCAGGGCGCCAGGCTTGTTCATGTTGAATACCCGCAATGGCATCTTGTGGTCGCGGCACAGGCAGATTGCGGTCAGGTCCATGACGCCGAGCTTGCGATCCAGGACCTCGTCGTAGGTCAGGTGATCGAACTTCTCGGCATGCGGGTCCTTGAATGGATCGGCAGTGTAGACACCATCGACCTTGGTCGCCTTCAGCACGACATCGGCATCGATCTCGATAGCGCGCAGGCAGGCAGCGGAGTCGGTGGTGAAGAACGGGTTGCCGGTACCGGCGGAGAAAATTACCACATCCCCGGAGTTGAGGTGACGAATAGCTTTGCGACGATCGTAATGATCGGTGACGCCAACCATGGAAATGGCCGACATGACGATGGCCGGGATGTTCGAACGCTCGAGGGCGTCACGCATGGCCAGCGCGTTCATCACCGTGGCCAGCATCCCCATGTGGTCGCCGGTGACGCGGTCCATGCCAGCCGCGCTGAGGGCGGCGCCGCGGAACAGGTTGCCACCACCGATCACCAGGCCGACCTGGACACCGATGCCGACCAGTTGGCCAACTTCCAGGGCCATGCGATCCAGGACTTTCGGGTCGATCCCGAACTCTTCCGACCCCATCAGGGCCTCGCCGCTAAGTTTGAGCAAAATGCGTTTATAGCGAGGTTGGCGACCACTCACCTGCTGGGCCATTCGAGTCTCTCCTGCGGCGTTCTTTGAGAAAATTCCGTGCGGGCTGTGTGCAGCCTGCTAACTGTAGCGTGGCGCCGCTTCGGCGCCAGCGGACAGGAGCGGGATAAACCCCCGTCCGGTTTGACAAAGAGGCTGCGCGCGTGAGCGGGCAGCCTCTTCGGGGCGACAGATGAAAATCCGTCTTATTGCTTCTGGGCAGCAGCCACTTGAGCAGCAACTTCTTCGGCGAAGTTGTCTTCTTTCTTCTCGATGCCTTCACCGACTTCGTAGCGAACGAAGGAAACGATCTCGGCACCGGCTTTCTTGGCCAGCTCGCCGACCTTGACTTCCGGATCCATGACGAAGGCTTGCTCGACCAGGCTGGCTTCGGCCAGGAACTTGGTGATACGGCCCTTGATCATGTTCTCGACGATGTTTTCCGGCTTGCCGGCGATCTTGTCGGCGTTCAGCTGCAGGAAGATTTCCTTTTCCTTGGCAACCAGCTCTTCGGAAACGTCTTCCGGACGAACGACTTCCGGCTTCGAGGCCGCCACGTGCATGGCGATCTTCTTGGCCAGTTCTTCGTCGCCGCCTTTCAGGACGACCAGGACACCGATGCGGTGGCCGTGCAGGTAGGAACCGATCACGTCACCCTGGACAGCGGTCAGGCGACGGATGTTGACGTTCTCGCCGCACTTGGCGACCAGGGCTTCACGCGCCGATTCACGCGAGGCGATCAGCGGAGCGGCGTCGGTCAGGTTCTGCTCGAACGCTTCGTTCAGGCTGTCCTTGACGAAGCCTTTGAAGTCGTCCTGCAGGGCCAGGAAGTCGGTCTGCGAGTTGACTTCGATGATCAGGCCACGGCCGCCTTCGGCGCGAACGGCGATCGAACCTTCGGCAGCGATGTTGCCGGCCTTCTTGGCGGCCTTGATGGCGCCGGAGGCGCGCATGTCGTCGATGGCCTTCTCGATGTCACCGCCGGCAGCAACCAGTGCTTTCTTGCACTCCATCATGCCCTGGCCGGTACGCTCACGCAGTTCCTTGACCAGCGCTGCAGTAATTTCTGCCATTTCAAAATCCTCGTTGGATAGGTTTTCAACCATTCCACCCGCGCGCGGCGGGCGTTCAATTCTGCGAATCACTGCCTTCATGCCAGCGAAGCACGATGATGCGGCGCTCTTTCTGACAGCAGGATTTCAAGGTGGCAAAAAGGGGGCCAAGCCCCCTTTTCGCGTGCCAAGTCAGACGCTAGGCGTCAATCACTCGGCAGCTGGTGCAGCCGCTTCTTCAGCGTAAACTTCGGTGCCGCCGGCAACGTTGTTGCGGCCGCGGATGACCGCGTCGGCCATCGAAGTCATGTACAGCTCGATGGCGCGGATGGCGTCGTCGTTGCCTGGGATGACGTAGTCAACGCCTTCCGGGCTGCTGTTGGTATCGACAACGCCGATGACCGGGATGCCCAGCTTGTTGGCTTCGGTGATGGCAATGCGCTCGTGCTCGACGTCGATCACGAACAGTGCGTCCGGCAGGCCGCCCATGTCCTTGATGCCGCCCAGGCTGCGATCCAGTTTTTCCAGGTCGCGGGTACGCATCAGGGCTTCTTTCTTGGTCAGCTTGGCGAAGGTGCCGTCTTCGGCCTGGGTTTCCAGGTCGCGCAGACGCTTGATCGAAGCGCGGATGGTCTTGTAGTTGGTCAGCATGCCGCCCAACCAGCGGTGGTCAACGTATGGCGAACCGCAACGAGCAGCCTGCTCGGCGACGATCTTGCCGGCGGAACGCTTGGTGCCGACGAACAGGATCTTGTTCTTGCCCTGGGCCAGGCGCTCGACGAACGACAGGGCGTCGTTGAACATCGGCAGGGTTTTTTCCAGGTTGATGATGTGGATCTTGTTACGAGCGCCGAAAATGAACTTGCCCATTTTCGGGTTCCAGTAACGGGTCTGGTGGCCGAAGTGCACACCGGCCTTCAGCATATCGCGCATGTTGACTTGGGACATGATAGTTCCTTGATAAGTCGGGTTGGGCCTCCACGTATCCCAATGACCAACCCGCGAACCCAGCGAGTTCGGGGCACCCAGGTCATCGTGTCGACACGTGTGTGGGTTTGGGCTTGCGGGGGACCTCCCCCGAAAGCGGCGCATTTTATACCACAGACCGCGGGCGAACGGAACCCGGATGGTGCTTCGTCCGTCAGCGGCTTTTGCAGCATGCCGGCAATCGCGCCAGAATGCTCTCGGTAGACACCGGATTTGCCGGTTTATCCCGACAGATGGGCGCCTCGCTCTGGTAGAATCCGGCCTTTCCCGTTCGTTCGCGCCCTTCCCGGCGCCGTAGAGAGCCTGTAATGACCGTCACCATCAAGACCGCAGAAGACATCGAGAAGATGCGCATCGCCGGCCGCCTGGCCGCCGAAGTCCTCGAGATGATCGAGGAACACGTCAAGCCCGGTGTCACCACCGAGGAACTGGACCGCCTGTGCCACGACTACATCGTCAACGTCCAGCAGGCCATTCCGGCGCCGCTGAACTACAAGGGCTTCCCCAAGTCGATCTGCACCTCGATCAACCATGTGGTCTGCCACGGCATCCCCAATGAGAAGCCGCTGAAGAAAGGCGACATCATCAACATCGACGTCACTGTGATCAAGGACGGCTACCACGGCGACACCAGCCGCATGTTCTACGTCGGCGAGGTGCCGGAGTGGGCCGAGCGCCTGTGCAAGGTCACCCAGGAGTGCATGTACAAGGCCATCGAACTGGTCAAGCCGGGCTGCCGCCTGGGCGACATCGGCGAGGTGATCCAGAAGCACGCCGAGAAGAACGGCTTCTCGGTGGTCCGCGAGTTCTGCGGCCATGGCATCGGCAAGGTGTTCCACGAGGAGCCGCAGGTCCTGCACTACGGCAAGGCCGGCACCGGCATGGAACTCAAGGAAGGCATGACCTTCACCATCGAGCCGATGATCAACCAGGGCAAGGCCGACACCAAGGTCCTGGGCGACGGCTGGACCGCCATCACCAAGGACCGCAAGCTCTCGGCCCAGTGGGAACACACCATCCTGGTGACCGCCAGCGGCTACGAGATCTTCACCCTGCGCAAGGACGACACCCTTCCACGCATTTCGGCCTGAGCCAGCCCCGGGCAGACCAACGACAGGAACGCGACCCGATGACCCAGGTGGATCCGGAGCTGTTCGACCGTGGCCAGTTCCAGGCGGAACTGGCGCTCAAGGCGAGCCCTATCGCCGCCTTCAAGAAAGCCATCCGCCAGGCCGGCGCGGTGCTCGACAGGCGTTTTCGCGAAGGCGGCGAGATCCGCCGGCTGATCGAGGACCGCGCCTGGTTCGTCGACAACATCCTGCAACAGGCCTGGAACCAGTTCGACTGGTGCGACCAGGCCGGTATCGCCCTGGTCGCCGTCGGCGGCTACGGCCGTGGCGAGCTGCACCCCTGGTCGGACATCGACCTGCTGATCCTGCTGGACGCCGCCGAGCATGAGCAGTACCGCGAGGCCATCGAGCGCTTCCTCACCCTGCTCTGGGACATCGGCCTGGAAGTGGGCCAGAGCGTGCGCACCGTCCAGGAGTGCGCCGAACAGGCCCGCGCCGACCTGACGGTGATCACCAACCTGATGGAAAGCCGTACCATCGCCGGCCCCGAATCGCTGCGCCAGCGCATGCTGGAAGTGACCAGCACCGAGCACATGTGGCCGAGCAAGGAGTTCTTCCTGGCCAAGCGCGCCGAACTCAAGGCCCGCCACCACAAGTACAACGATACCGAGTACAACCTCGAGCCCAACGTCAAGGGCTCCCCGGGCGGCCTGCGCGACATCCAGACGGTGCTGTGGGTGGCCCGTCGCCAGTACGGCACCCTGAACCTGCATGCCCTGGCCGGCGAGGGCTTCCTGCTGGAAAGCGAGAACGAGTTGCTGGCCTCTTCGCAGGCCTTCCTCTGGCGCGTGCGCTATGCCCTGCACATGCTCGCCGGGCGTGCCGAGGACCGCTTGCTGTTCGACCACCAGCGCAGCATCGCCGCGCTGCTGGGCTACAGCGACGAAAACCCCAAGCGCGCCATCGAGCAGTTCATGCAGCAGTACTACCGGGTGGTGATGAGCATCAGCCAGCTGTGCGACCTGATCATCCAGCACTTCGAGGAAGTCATCCTCGCCGACGACGACAGCGGCACCACCCAGCCACTGAATGCGCGCTTCCGACTCCACGACGGCTATATAGAAGCGGCTCACCCGAACGTCTTCAAGCGCACCCCATTCGCCATGCTGGAGATCTTCGTGCTGATGGCCCAGCACCCGGAGATCAAGGGCGTGCGCGCCGACACCGTGCGCCTGTTGCGCGAACATCGGCACCTGATCGACGACAGGTTCCGCCACGATATCCGCAATACCAGCCTGTTCATCGAGCTGTTCAAATGTGAGATCGGCATCCACCGCAACCTGCGCCGGATGAACCGCTACGGTATCCTCGGCCGCTATTTGCCGGAGTTCGGCCTGATCGTCGGGCAGATGCAGCACGACCTGTTCCACATCTACACGGTCGACGCCCACACCCTCAACCTGATCAAGCACCTGCGCAAGCTGCAGTACACGCCGGTCTCGGAGAAGTTTCCGCTGGCCAGCAAGCTCATGGGCCGCCTGCCCAAGCCCGAGCTGATCTACCTGGCCGGCCTGTACCACGATATCGGCAAGGGCCGCCAGGGCGACCACTCCGAGCTCGGCGCGGTGGATGCCCAGGCCTTCTGCGAGCGCCACCAGTTGCCGGCCTGGGATACCCGGCTGATCGTCTGGCTGGTGCAGCAGCACCTGGTGATGTCCACCACCGCCCAGCGCAAGGACCTCTCCGACCCGCAGGTGATCAACGACTTCGCCCTGCTGGTGGGTGACGAGACGCGCCTGGACTACCTCTACGTCCTGACCGTGGCCGACATCAACGCCACCAACCCCAGCCTGTGGAACTCCTGGCGCGCGAGCCTGCTGCGCCAGCTCTACACCGAGACCAAGCGCGCCTTGCGCCGGGGCCTGGAAAACCCGCTGGACCGCGAGGAGCAGATCCGCCAGACGCAGAACGCGGCGCTGGACATCCTGGTCCGCGAGGGCACCGACCCGGACGACGTGGAACAATTGTGGGCGCAACTGGGCGATGACTACTTCCTGCGCCACACCGCCGCCGACGTGGCCTGGCACAGCGATGCGATCCTCCAGCAACCGGCCGACGGCGGCCCGCTGGTGCTGATCAAGGAAACCACCCAGCGCGAGTTCGAGGGCGGCACGCAGATCTTCATCTATGCCCCCGACCAGCACGACTTCTTCGCCGTGACGGTGGCCGCCATGGACCAGCTCAACCTGAACATCCACGACGCGCGGATCATCACCTCCAGCAGCCAGTTCACCCTCGACACCTACATCGTGCTGGACAACGACGGCGGCGCCATCGGCGACAACCCGCAGCGGGTCAAGGAGATCCGCGAAGGCCTGACCGAGGCCCTGCGCAACCCCGAGAACTACCCGACCATCATCCAGCGCCGGGTGCCGCGCCAGCTCAAGCACTTCACCTTCGCGCCCCAGGTGACCATCCTCAACGATGCCCAGCGGCCGGTGACCATCCTCGAGATCACCGCCCCCGACCGCCCGGGCCTGCTGGCGCGGCTGGGCAAGATCTTCCTGGAGTTCGACCTGTCGCTGCAAAACGCCAAGATCGCCACCCTCGGCGAGCGTGTGGAAGACGTGTTCTTCATCACCGACGCCGACAACCAGCCGCTGTCCGACCCGCAACTGTGCAGCCGCCTGCAGGAGGCCATCATCCAGCAGCTGCAACCCAGCCCGGCCAGCGAACCCAGCACCACCCGCGTGACTTTCTAACGATTGACGAGACCTTGCGCCGATGAACCATGCCTTGACCCAGCTTCAGCCCTACCCGTTCGAGAAACTCCGCGCCCTGCTGGGCAGCGTGAAGCCGGCTGCGGACAAACGCGCCATCGCCCTCTCGATCGGTGAACCGAAGCACGAATCGCCCGCCTTCGTGGCCCAGGCCATGGCCGACAACCTCAAGCAACTGGCGGTCTACCCGAGCACCATCGGCCTGCCCGCCCTGCGCCAGGCCATCGGCCAGTGGTGCGAGCGGCGCTTCGGCGTGCCGGCCGGCTGGCTCGACGCCGAGCGCCATATCCTGCCGGTCAACGGCACCCGCGAGGCACTGTTCGCCTTCACCCAGGCCGTGGTCAACCGTGCCGATGACGGCCTGGTGGTCAGCCCCAACCCGTTCTATCAAATCTATGAAGGCGCGGCCCTACTGGCCGGCGCCACCCCGCACTACCTGCCATGCCTGGCGGACAACGGCTTCAACCCGGACTTCGACGCCGTGCCGGCCGAGGTCTGGCAGCGCTGCCAGATCCTCTTCCTGTGCTCCCCGGGCAACCCCACCGGCGCCCTGGTGCCGATGGACACGCTCAAGAAACTGATCGCCCTGGCTGACGAGCACGACTTCGTGATCGCCGCCGACGAATGCTACAGCGAGCTGTACTTCGACGAGGACGCACCGCCGCCCGGCCTGCTGAGCGCTTGCGCGGCGCTTGGCCGCAGCGACTTCAAGCGCTGCGTGGTGTTCCACAGCCTGTCCAAGCGCTCCAACCTGCCAGGGCTGCGCTCGGGCTTCGTGGCCGGTGACGCCGAGATCATCAAGCCGTTCCTGCTGTACCGCACCTACCATGGCTGCGCCATGCCGGTGCAGACCCAGCTGGCCAGCATCGCCGCCTGGCAGGACGAAGCCCACGTGCGCGAGAACCGCGACCAGTACCGGGCCAAGTTCGACGCCGTGCTGGACATCCTCCAGCCGGTCATGGACGTGCAGCGCCCGGATGGCAGCTTCTACCTGTGGGCCAAGGTGCCGGGCAGCGACGCCGACTTCGCCCGCGACCTGTTCGAGGCTGAGCATGTGACGGTGGTGCCGGGCTCTTACTTGTCGCGCGAGGTGGATGGGGTCAACCCGGGGGCCGGGCGCGTGCGGATGGCACTGGTCGCGCCACTGGCCGAGTGCATCGAGGCGGCCGAGCGGATTCGTGACTTCCTGAGCGAGCGCTGATGCCTCGGGGGCCGCTTTGCAGCCCCCGGCGATCTACCTGACCTGCCCCAGGTTCGCCTCGCTCATGTCCAACTCCCCGAGCACCTGGCGCACCACCTCGTCCCCGACCAGATGCTGGCGGTGCAGGTTGTAGAGCTCCAGGCGCTGGGCCCGCAACGCGCGTATGCGCAGGCGGCGCTCCAGTTGATCCATCTGCTCGGCCAGGGCCCGCGCCTCGGCGCTGTCGTTGTAGCTGGCCAGCTCATCGCGATACTCGGCCATCAGGCGCGCCTTGAGTTCGGTGGCCAAGGTCGCCTGGGCCGCATCCTGGGGGGCATTGGCATCGATGACCTCCTCGGCCTCCAGGGCGTGGATGGCCGCCTCCGCCGTACGTCGCCAGGCGTCCTGGACTTCCTGGCGCAAGCGCTCGTCCGGGCTCTTGGTCACGCCGCGCAACAACAGCGGCAAGGCGAGGCAGGCACTGACCAGCGACATCAGGATCACCCCGGCCGCGATGAAGATCAGCAGGTCACGCTCGGGGAACGCCTTACCGGCACCGATCAGCAACGGCACCGACATCACACCGGCCAGGGTCACCGCTCCCCGCACCCCGCCGAGGGTCAGCAGCAGGCAGGAGCGTGTGGTCGGCAACAGCACCAGGTCCGGCTTGCCACGCCAACGCCGGATGACACCGATCGCACGCCAGATGCTTTGCACCCAGACGAAGCGCAGCAGCACCAGCGCCACGAAGATCGCCACTACGTCCAGGCAGCGCCAGGCCAGCGTCGGCCACAACGAAGTCTCGTGGCTGACCACCGCCTTGATGATGTCTGGCAGTTGCAGGCCCAGCAGCAGGAAGATCAGGCCGTTGAAGGCGAACTCCAGCAACGACCAGACACTGCGGTTGAGCAAGCGCGTACTGGTCTGCCGCGGCAACAGGTCGAGCCAGCTCTGCATCATGCCGGCAGCCACCGCAGACAGGATGCCGGATACGCCCAGGCGCTCGGCCACCACGTAGGCGGCGAACGGCAGCAGCAGCATGAACACCACATGGGTCGCCGGGTCGTCCCAGCCACGGGCGATCATCCAGGCCCGCAGGCGACCGACCAGCCAGCTCAGGGCGACACCGACAGCCAGGCCGCCGAGCGCCACCAGGACGAAGGTCAGGCTCGCTTCGGCGAGGGAGAACACCCCGGTGATCGCCGCTGCCAGGGCGAACTTGAAGGTCACCAGGCCCGAGGCATCGTTCATCAGCGCTTCGCCCTGGAGCATGTGCATCAAGGGCGTGGGCAAACGGTCCTGGGTAATGGCCGAGACCGCCACGGCATCGGTGGGCGACAGTACCGCCGCCAGGGCGAAGGCCACCGCCAGGGGGATGCTCGGCAGCAACCAATGGATGAAGTAGCCTGCGCCGACCACGGTGAACAGCACCAACCCCACCGCCAGCGCCACCACCGGCCCGCGCAGGCGCCACAACTCGCGCTTGGGCATGCGCCAGCCATCGGCGAACAGCAGCGGCGGCAGGAACAGGAAGAGGAACAGCTCCGGGTTCAGGGTCACATGCAGGCCCAGGGTCGGCCAGGCCAGCAAGGCGCCGGCGGCGATCTGCACCAGCGGCAGGGGCAACGGGATCATCCGCCCGACCAGTTTCGACACGCTTACCAGCGTCAGCAAGATAAGGACGGTATAGGCTGACTGCATCGGCAAAGCTTCCTGTGTGATCCGAACAAAGCGACAGCGGGGCGAATCATCGCCATTGAAACAATATGTTAGCGATGTCCCGGGAAGAAGGAACGCTGCACGAAAGTCGCAGCTGGCTGAAGAATATGTAACACAATACTACCCGCACCTGATTGACCCGCCTGGCCAAAGCTCGTCCACTGGCACGCTGGCGGCGCCCGATCAAGGCTCAATGGCACCTGGGCTGTCTATGGGCCGTGAGGGCCGGAAGACGTTGAAATTGTCGATTACCACTGAGGTGCATCATGCTCAAGAACGGCATGCGTCCAATACATCCTGGCGAAATCCTGCGCGAAGAGTTCCAGCGGGAGATGGTTTTCAGCGCGGCGGCGTTTCGGCCGACATGGCGCTACGGCTATCCATTTGCCTGAACACCACTGCGCAATTCTGGCTCGACTTGCAAATGGCCTATGACCTGCGCAAGGTCGAGCAGGAGCATGGCGTGCAAATCCTGCGAACCGTGCACCCCCTGGTCGCCTGACCTGGCTGCGCCAGCCGTGGCGCTGAGGGGAACGATGTCGCATAATCCGGCGACTTATTTTCGGGAGAACAGGGGGAGGATTGGGGAAGCCAACGATCCCCGATGAATTCAATGGCTTACACTCTCTACGGCATCAAGGCCTGCGACACCATGAAAAAGGCCCGTACCTGGCTTGACGAAAAAGCCATCGGCTACCAATTCCATGACTACAAGACCCAGGGCATCGACCGCGACAGCCTCAACCGCTGGTGCGACGAGCACGGCTGGGAAGTGGTCCTCAACCGCGCCGGCACCACCTTCCGCAAGCTCGACGACGCCAGCAAGGCCGATCTCGACCAGGCCAAGGCCGTCGAACTGATGCTCGCCCAACCGTCGATGATCAAGCGCCCGGTGCTCGACCTCGGCGAGCGCACCCTGGTCGGCTTCAAGCCCGACCTGTACGCCGCGGCGCTGGCCTGAGCCCGCCTTCGCTTCAACCCCTTATTCGCATGAGGTAACTGCATGTCCACTACCCTGTTCAGCCTGGCCTTCGGTGTCGGCACCCAGAACCGCCAGGGCGCCTGGCTGGAAGTCTTCTACGCCCAGCCCCTGCTCGCCCCGAGCGCCGAGCTGGTCGCCGCCGTGGCACCGATCCTTGGCTATGAAGGCGGCAACCAGGCCATCACCTTCAGCACCGCCCAGGCCGCCCAGCTGGCCGAAGCGGTCAAAGGCATCGATGCCGCCCAGGGCGCGCTGCTGACCCGCCTGGCCGAAAGCCACAAGCCGCTGGTGGCCACCCTGCTGGCCGAGGACGGCGCCCTGGCCTCCACTCCCGAGGCCTACCTGAAGCTGCACCTGCTGTCCCACCGCCTGGTCAAGCCCCACGGCGTGAGCCTGGCCGGCATCTTCCCGCTGCTGCCGAACGTCGCCTGGACCAACCAGGGCGCCATCGACCTGGCGGAACTGGCCGAGCAGCAGCTGGAAGCGCGCCTGAAGGGCGAGCTGCTGGAAGTGTTCTCGGTGGACAAGTTCCCCAAGATGACCGACTACGTGGTCCCGGCCGGCGTGCGCATCGCCGACACCGCCCGTGTACGCCTGGGCGCCTACATCGGCGAAGGCACCACCATCATGCACGAGGGCTTCGTCAACTTTAACGCCGGCACCGAAGGCCCGGGCATGATCGAAGGCCGCGTGTCGGCCGGCGTGTTCGTCGGCAAGGGTTCCGACCTGGGTGGCGGCTGCTCGACCATGGGCACCCTGTCCGGCGGTGGCAACATCGTCATCACCGTCGGCGAAGGCTGCCTGATCGGCGCCAACGCCGGTATCGGCATCCCGCTGGGCGACCGCAACACCGTGGAAGCCGGCCTGTACATCACCGCCGGCACCAAGGTGCAACTGCTCGACGAGCAGAACCAGTTGGTCAAAGTGGTCAAGGCACGCGAGCTGGCCGGCCAGGCCGACCTGCTGTTCCGCCGCAACTCGGTTTCCGGCGCCGTGGAGTGCAAGACCCACAAGTCGGCCATCGAGCTGAACGAGGCGCTGCACGCCCATAACTGAGAACCTTCCGCGGTTCGAAGTGATAAGATCGGGTCTGGCCCTGTGCCAGGCCCGTTTTTATTTCCAGGTCTCAACACCATGTTCCAGCCCTCCCCCTGGCGTGCCGACTTTCCCGCCATCGCCGCCCTGCAACGGCAGCACCAGACCTACCTGGACAGCGCCGCCACCACCCAGAAACCCCAGGCGTTGCTCGACGCCCTGAGTCACTACTACGGCCATGGTGCAGCCAACGTGCACCGTGCCCAGCACCTGCCTGGCGCACTGGCCACCCAGGCCTTCGAAAGCAGCCGCGACAAGGTCGCTGCCTGGCTCAATGCCGCCGATGCACGGCAGGTCATCTTCACCCATGGCGCCACCTCGGCACTGAACCTGCTGGCCTATGGCCTGGAAGCGCACCTGGAGGCCGGCGACGAGATCGCCGTCAGCGCCCTGGAACACCATGCCAACCTGCTGCCCTGGCAACAGCTGGCCCGGCGGCGCAACCTGCGCCTGGTGGTGCTGCCGCTGGACGAGCACGGGCGTATCGACCTGGACCATGCCCTGCAACTGATCGGCCCACGTACCCGCGTGCTGGCAGTCAGCCAGTTGTCGAACGTGCTCGGTACCTGGCAGCCCCTGCCAGCGCTGCTGGCCCACGCGCGGGCCCAGGGCGCCCTGACCGTGGTCGATGGCGCCCAGGGCGTGGTCCATGGCCGCCATGACGTGCAACAGCTGGGCTGCGACTTCTATGTGTTCTCCAGCCACAAGCTGTACGGCCCCGAGGGCGTCGGTGTGCTGTATGGCCAGCGACAGGCGCTGGAGAAGCTACGCCATTGGCAGTTCGGGGGCGAAATGGTGCAACTGGCCGACTACCACAGCGCGAGCTTCCGCCCCGCGCCGCTGGGCTTCGAGGCCGGCACCCCGCCGATCGCCGGGGTCATCGGCCTGGGGGCGACCCTCGATTATCTCGCCAGCCTCGACGCCCAGGCCGTGGCCAACCATGAAGCCAGCCTGCACCAGCAGTTGCTGCGCGGGCTCGCCGACCGCGAGGGTGTCCGCCTGCTCGGCACGCCCCAGGCGGCCCTGGCCAGCTTCGTCGTCGAGGGCGTGCACAACGCCGACATCGCCCACCTGCTGACCGAGCAGGGCATCGCCGTGCGCGCCGGGCACCATTGCGCCATGCCGCTGCTCAAGGGGCTGGGGCTGGAAGGGGCGATCCGCGTGTCGCTGGCCCTGTACAACGACAGCGACGACCTGCAGCGCTTCTTCGAGGCTCTCGACCAGGGCCTGGAGCTGCTGCGATGAGCCTGCCGGAAGCTGCCAGTCAAGCGCTGGAAAGCTTCGCGCAGGCCCGTGGCTGGGAACAGCGCGCGCGCCTGTTGATGCAGTGGGGCGATTGCCTGGCGCCGCTGGAGGATTCGGAAAAGACCGAGGCCAACCGTGTGCATGGCTGCGAGAGCCTGGTCTGGCTGGTGGCCGAGCAGCAGGACGGCCAGTGGCGTTTCAAGGCCAGCAGCGATGCCCGCCTGTTGCGAGGCCTGCTGGCCTTGCTGCTGGTGCGGGTGCAAGGGCTGGACAGCGCGCAGTTGGCGCAGGTCGACCTAGGCGGCTGGTTCGCTTCATTGGGGCTGGAGCGACAGCTCTCGCCCTCGCGCAGCAATGGCCTGCATGCGGTGCTGCAGCGCATGGCGGAATTGGCATCCGGCCATTGAGTCGGTGGTGAATCCATTCGCGGGCGGGCCGCAATGCCAGACAAGTCAAGCAGCCCCAAGGACAGCTGAAAAGCTTGAGAGCTGACCCTCACAGGAACCTGACGGTCGCCCCCTCACTCGGCCGCTGGTACCGCCTTCACCCGCTCCGACGGCCGCCGGGCGCCGCCCACCAGTTTTTCCACCGCCTTGCTCGCCGCGACCATGCCGAAGGTCGCGGTGACCATCATCACCGCACCGAAGCCCCCGGCACAGTCCAGGCGCACGCCCTCGCCGACGAAGCTCTTCTGCAAACACACGCTGCCATCGCCCTTGGGGTAGCGCAGTTGCTCGCTGGAGAACACGCAAGGCACACCGTAGTTGCGGCTGACATTGCGCGAGAAGTTGTAGTCGCGGCGCAAGGTGGAACGCACCCGCGAGGCCAGCGGGTCATTGAAGGTCTTGTTCAGGTCGCCGATCTGTACCTGGGTCGGGTCGATCTGCCCGCCAGCGCCACCGGTGGTGACGATGGTGATCTTGCGGCGCCGGCACCAGGCGATCAGCGCGGCCTTGGCCATCACGCTGTCGATGCAGTCGATGACGCAGTCCATCTGCTCGGTGATGTACTCGACCATGGTGTCGCGGGTGACGAAGTCGGCCACCGCATGCACGCGGCAGGCCGGATTGATCGCCCGCAGGCGCTCGGCCATGACCTCGACCTTGGGCCGGCCCACCTGGCCATCCAGGGCATGAGCCTGACGGTTGGTGTTGCTGACGCAGACGTCGTCGAGGTCGAACAGGGTGATCTCGCCCACACCGCTGCGCGCCAGGGCCTCTGCCGCCCAGGAGCCGACGCCGCCGATGCCGACGACGGCCACATGGGCCTGCTGCAGGCGCTGCAACCCCTGGTCGCCGTACAACCGGGCGACGCCAGCGAAGCGTGGATCTTCTGTGCTCATCTTCATACCCCGCGAAAAACGGCGCGCATTATATGCCAGTGGAGCCGCTGCGCGCCCCTTTCGCGACACAAGGGCCACCACCTGACGCAGCCGAGCGCCCCGAATTGGTAAAGAATCCGCCAATCCTGTTTTAATGTCCCACCCAATAATCGGACCTGGACGACAACCGAGCGGGCCCAGACCTCATCTTCAGCCGACCATCCACCCCACTACCGGCACCTGGCAAGCGAAGGACCCACGCCCCGCTCCTCTCCTCGGAACCTCGAATACACGTATGTCATCACGCAAATTCGGTCTCAACCTGGTGGTGGTGCTGGCCATCGCCGCGCTGTTCACCGGCTTCTGGGCATTGGTCAACCGCCCTGTCTCGGCCCCCGCCTGGCCCGAGCAGATCTCCGGCTTCTCCTACTCACCGTTCCGCCTCGGGCAAAGCCCGCAGAAGGGGCAGTTTCCGAGCGAGGCGCAGATCCGCCAGGACCTGGAGCAGTTGAGCGGGTTGACCGACAGCATCCGCATCTACACCGTCGAAGGTAGCCAGGCACAGATCCCGCGCCTGGCCGAGGAGCTTGGCCTGCGGATTACCCTGGGCGTGTGGATCAGCCCGGACCTGGAGCGCAACGAGCGCGAGATCGCCAAGGCCATCGAGCTGGCCAACACCTCACGCAGCGTGGTACGGGTCGTGGTGGGCAACGAGGCGCTGTTCCGCGAAGAGATCACCCCCGAGGCGCTGATCCAGTACCTGGACCGGGTACGCGCCGCCGTCAAGGTACCGGTGACCACCAGCGAGCAATGGCACATCTGGAAGGCGAACCCGCAACTGGCCCGGCACGTCGACCTGATCGCCGCGCACATCCTGCCCTACTGGGAGTTCGTGCCGATGCAGGACGCCGTGCAGTTCGTCCTCGAACGCACCCGCGAGCTCAAGCAACAGTTCCCACGCAAGCCGCTGCTGCTGTCGGAAGTCGGCTGGCCGAGCAATGGCCGCATGCGCGGCGGCGCCGATGCCACCCAGGCCGACCAGGCGATCTACCTGCGCACCCTGCTCAGCACGCTCAATCGTCGGGGCTACAACTATTTCGTCATCGAAGCCTACGACCAGCCCTGGAAAGCCAGCGACGAAGGCTCGGTGGGCGCTTACTGGGGCGTGTTCAACGCCGAACGCCAGCAGAAATTCAACTTCGAAGGCCCAGTGGTGGCGATCCCGCAGTGGCGCGCCCTGGCCGTGGCCTCGGTGGTGCTGGCGATGATCGCCCTGGCGGTGCTGCTGATCGACGGCTCGGCCCTGCGCCAGCGTGGCCGCACCTTCCTCACCTTCATCACCTTCCTCTGCGGCTCGGCCCTGGTGTGGATCGCCTACGACTACAGCCAGCAGTACAGCACCTGGTTCAGCCTGACCGTCGGATGCCTGCTGGCCCTGGGCGCCATCGGCGTGTTCATCGTCCTGCTCACCGAAGCCCATGAACTGGCCGAGGCGGTGTGGATCAGGAAACGCCGCCGGGAGTTCCTGCCGGTGCAGGCCGATACCGCCTACCGGCCCAAGGTCTCGATCCACGTGCCCTGCTACAACGAACCACCAGAGATGGTGAAGCAGACCCTCGACGCCCTCGCCGCCCTCGACTACCCCGACTACGAAGTGCTGGTGATCGACAACAACACCCGGGACCCGGCCGTGTGGGAGCCGCTCAAGGCGTATTGCGAGCGGCTCGGCGAACGCTTCAGGTTCTTCCACGTGGCGCCCCTGGCCGGTTTCAAGGGGGGCGCGCTGAACTACCTGATCCCGCATACCGCCAAGGACGCCGAAGTGATCGCGGTGATCGACTCGGACTACTGCGTCGACCGCAACTGGCTCAAGCACATGGTGCCGCACTTTGCCGACCCGAAGATCGCCGTGGTGCAATCGCCCCAGGACTACCGCGACCAGCACGAAAGCACCTTCAAGAAGCTGTGCTACAGCGAGTACAAGGGGTTCTTCCATATCGGCATGGTCACCCGCAACGACCGTGACGCGATCATCCAGCATGGCACCATGACCATGACCCGCCGCTCGGTCCTGGAAGAACTGGGCTGGGCCCAGTGGTGCATCTGCGAGGACGCCGAGCTGGGCCTGCGGGTCTTCGAGCGGGGCTATTCGGCCGCCTACGCCCACCACAGCTACGGCAAGGGCCTGATGCCCGATACCTTCATCGACTTCAAGAAACAGCGCTTGCGCTGGGCCTACGGCGCCATCCAGATCATCAAGCACCACGCCGGGGCGCTGCTGCGCGGCGAGGGCAGCGAGCTGACCCGTGGCCAGCGCTATCACTTCCTGGCCGGCTGGCTGCCATGGATCGCCGATGGCATGAACATCTTCTTCACCGTCGGTGCCCTGCTCTGGTCGGCGGCGATGATCATCGTCCCGCACCGGGTCGACCCACCGCTGATGATCTTCGCCATCCCGCCGCTGGCACTGTTCTTCTTCAAGGTCGGCAAGATCATCTTCCTCTACCGCCGCGCCGTGGGCGTCGACCTCAAGGACGCCTTCGCCGCCGCCCTGGCGGGGCTGGCGCTGTCGCACACCATCGCCAAGGCGGTGCTGTATGGCTTTTTTACCAGCAGCATGCCGTTCTTCCGCACGCCGAAGCATGCCGACAGCCACGGCCTGCTGGTGGCGATCGCCGAGGCCCGCGAGGAACTGTTCATCATGCTCCTGCTGTGGGGGGCGGCGCTGGGCATCTATCTGGTCCAGGGCTTGCCCGGCACGGACATGCGCTTCTGGGTGACGATGCTGCTGGTGCAGTCGCTGCCGTACCTGGCGGCGCTGGTGATGGCCTTGCTGTCGTCGCTGCCCAGGCCGGCGACCAAGGCAGCCGAGGCCAAGGCGGCCTGATACCGGGGCCGCTTCGCGCCCCATCGCCGGCTTGCCGGCGATGGGCTGCAGCCCAATGTCCCGTGCCCGCCGGCACCGTTTGATATAAGATAACGCCCCTGTTTCCCGCCCTGCCTTGCCCCCGGAGTCCTTCATGACGGCCCCAGCCGAGCTCTCGCCCACCCTTCAACTGGCCTGCGACCTGATCCGTCGCCCCTCGGTCACCCCCGTCGACGCCGACTGCCAGGCCCAGATGATGCAGCGCCTGGAGGCCGTCGGCTTCCAGCTCGAGCCGATGCGTATCGAGGAGGTCGACAACTTCTGGGCCACCCATGGCACCCAGGACGGTCCGGTGCTGTGCTTCGCCGGCCACACCGACGTGGTTCCCACCGGCCCCGTGCAGGCCTGGCAGCATGAGCCGTTCGACGCCTTGATCGACGCCGAAGGCATGCTCTGCGGCCGTGGCGCCGCCGACATGAAGGGCAGCCTGGCGTCCATGGTGGTGGCCAGCGAGCGCTTCGTGCGCGACTACCCCAACCACCGTGGCAAGGTCGCCTTCCTGATCACCAGCGACGAGGAAGGCCCGGCCCACCACGGCACCAAGGCCGTGGTCGAGCGCCTGGCCGCGCGCAACGAGCGCCTGGACTGGTGCATCGTCGGCGAACCGTCGAGCACCAGCCTGCTCGGCGACGTGGTCAAGAACGGCCGCCGCGGCTCGCTCGGCGCCAAGCTGACCGTACGCGGCAAGCAGGGCCACGTGGCCTACCCGCACCTGGCGCGCAACCCGATCCACCTGGCCGCGCCGGCCCTGGCGGAATTGGCCGCCGAGCACTGGGACGAGGGCAACGCCTTCTTCCCGCCGACCAGCTTCCAGATCTCCAACCTCAATTCGGGAACCGGTGCGACCAACGTGGTGCCGGGCGAACTGACCGCGCTGTTCAACTTCCGTTTCTCCACCGAGTCGACGGTCGAAGGCCTGCAGCAACGGGTCGCGGCGATCCTCGACAAGCACCAGCTCGACTGGTCGATCGACTGGGCGCTGTCGGGCCTGCCGTTCCTCACCGAGCCGGGTGAACTGCTCGATGCGGTGTCGTCGAGCATCACGGCGGTCACCGGTCGCCAGACCCAGCCGTCCACCAGCGGCGGCACCTCCGATGGCCGCTTCATCGCCACCCTGGGTACCCAGGTGGTGGAGCTCGGCCCGGTCAACGCCACCATCCACCAGGTCAACGAGCGCATCCTGGCCAGCGACCTCGAGCTGCTGACCGAGATCTACTACCAGACCCTGGTACGGTTGCTCGCCTGATGCTCGCCTGCCCTCTCTGCCAGGCCGCCCTGACCCGGCTCGACAACGGTGTGCTGTGTCCGGCCGGGCACCGCTTCGACCGGGCCCGCCAGGGCTACCTGAACCTGCTGCCGGTACAGCACAAGAACAGCCGCGACCCAGGCGACAACCAGGCCATGGTCGAGGCGCGCCGGGACTTTCTCGACGCCGGCCACTACGCACCGGTGGCACGCCGCCTGGCCGAACTGGCCGCCGAGCGCCAGCCCGGCAGTTGGCTGGACATCGGCTGCGGCGAAGGCTACTACACAGCGCAGATCGCCCAGGCCCTGCCCGGCAGCGACGGCTATGCCCTGGACATCTCCCGGGAGGCGGTCAAGCGCGCCTGTCGCCGCGCCCCGGCGGTGACCTGGCTGGTGGCGAGCATGGCCCGGGTCCCCCTGGTCGATGCCAGCTGCGACTTCATCGCCAGCGTGTTCAGCCCGTTGGACTGGCAGGAAGCCAAGCGGCTGCTCAGCCCCGGCGGCGGCCTGCTGCGGGTCGGCCCGACCAGCGGTCACCTGATGGAACTGCGCCAGGTGCTCTACGATGAAGTGCGGCCCTACGCCGACGACAAGCACCTGGCCCTGGTGCCCGAGGGCATGGCCCACGCCCATGGCGAGGTGCTGAAGTTCACGCTGGCCCTGGCGGCGCCCAAGGCCCGTGCCGACCTGTTGGCCATGACCCCGCACGGCTGGCGAGCCAGTGCCCAGAAACGGGCGCGGGTGATCGACCAACCCGAGCCGTTCGAGGTCACCGTATCCATGCGCTATGACTATTTCGTGCGCCAAGACTGAGCACACCCGGAGCCCTTTATGCGCCAACCCGATATCGAGATCTACCTGAAGGACACCGACGTCGACCACAAGCAGATCGCCGCGTGGCTCGGCCAGGCATTGGGCCCTTGCAGCGAGTGGCAGCAGAAAGGCCAGACCTGGAAGTGCACGGCCGGTAACATTCCAGTCACCTGGGTACCCAAGGCTGTAGGGAAATGGAACAGCCTGTTCCTGGAAAGCGACCAGACCCCATGGGACGACGACATCGCCTGCGCGCGCGCCGCCTATGCCGCACTGGGCGTCGAAGTGCGTTGCGCGCCGGGCAGTTGGGTCGAGGAAGATGGGGAAGAAGATGCCGATCGCTGGATCCGCATCAGCGCCGACGGTGAACAGGAAATCACCTGGCGCACGGGTTGAAGCTGCAAGCTCAAGCTGCAAGACAGATCGCATCAAGCTGCAAGTCACACGGTCAACTTGCAGTTTGAAGCTTGTGGCTTGCAGCCCGGAGCGCGCCTCAGAGGCCGACTACGTCCTCGGCTTGCAGGCCTTTCTGGCCCTGCACCAGGGCGTATTCCACCCGCTGTCCTTCGACCAGGGTCCGATGCCCCTCACCGCGGATCGCCCGATAGTGGACGAACACATCCGCACCACCTTCGCGCTGAATGAAGCCATAGCCTTTGGCATCGTTGAACCACTTCACATTCCCAGTCTCACGAGACGACATCTGAACTACTCCGGATTTTTATTTTGAAGATCGCCGTGCAGGCACAGGGTCATCACCCCATGCCGACGCAGCTTGCCGAAATATCCTGCAAGCTGCGGACCGAGTATATGACAGGGAACAAAAAAATTTCATGACTGGGGCGCTAATTGGCGGATTTTGCCGAACTTGCGCGGATACGGCAGACTAACTGGCTGGAATATCACCCGAAAAATCTCATCCAGGGCACACACCCCATGACCCGTTCCCCCCTGCGCCGCCTGATCTTCGGCGCCTTGCGTCGCCTGTTGTACCTGTGGGTGCGCTCCGAGACCATCAACCAGTCCTCCCTGACCCTGCAGCTCGACCGTGGTCGCCCGGTGTTCTACGCCCTGCCCTCGCCGTCGCTCACTGACCTGGCCGTGCTGGACCGCGAATGCACCAAGGCGGGGCTGCCACGCCCGGTCCTGCCCGTCGCCGTGGGCTCGCTGCAGGAGCCGGCAGGCTTCTTCTACCTGACGCCCGACCCTGACTGGCTGGGCCGCCACGACAAACGCGGTGCGCCACCGACTCTCGAACGCCTGGTCGCCGCGGTGAGCCAGCACGCCGAGGAAGACGCGCAGGTCATCCCGGTCAGCGTGTTCTGGGGCCAGTCGCCGGCCAGCGAGTCGAGCCCGTGGAAGCTGCTGTTCGCCGACAGCTGGGCGGTGACCGGGCGCCTGCGCCGCCTGCTGACCGTGCTGATCCTGGGGCGCAAGACCCGAGTGCAGTTCTCCGCACCGATCCACCTGCGCGAACTAGTGCAGCACAACAAGGGCCATGAGCGCACCGTGCGCATGGCCCAGCGCCTGCTGCGGGTACACTTTCGCAACCTCAAGACCGCGGTGATCGGCCCGGACATCTCCCACCGGCGCAATCTGGTCAAGGGCCTGGTGCACGACCCACTGGTACGCCAGGCCATCGCCGACGAGGCCGAACGGGCGCAGATCCCCTACGCCAAGGCCGAAGCCCAGGCGCTGCGCTATGGCAACGAGATCGCCTCCGACTACACCTACACCGCGATCCGCTTCCTCGAAGTGGTGCTCAGCTGGTTCTGGAACAAGATCTACGACGGCATCAAGGTCAACCACATCGAGCAGGTACAGGGCATCGCGCCGGGCCACGAGGTGATCTACGTGCCCTGCCACCGCAGCCACATCGACTACCTGCTGCTGTCCTACCTGCTGTTTCGCAACGGCCTGACGCCACCGCACATCGCCGCCGGCATCAACCTCAACATGCCGGTGATCGGCGGCCTGCTGCGCCGTGGCGGGGCCTTCTTCATGCGCCGCACCTTCAAGGGCAACCCACTGTACACGGCGGTATTCAACGAATACCTGCATACCCTGTTCACCAAGGGCTTCCCGGTGGAGTACTTCGTCGAGGGCGGGCGCTCGCGCACCGGGCGCATGCTGCAGCCACGCACCGGCATGCTGGCGATCACCCTGCGCAGCTTCCTGCGCTCGTCACGTACACCGATCGTCTTCGTACCGGTGTACATCGGCTACGAGCGAGTGCTGGAGGGCCGCACCTACCTGGGAGAACTGCGCGGTGCGAGCAAGAAGAAAGAGTCGATCTTCGACATCTTCAAGGTCATCGGTGCGCTGAAGCAGCGCTTCGGCCAGGTCTACGTCAACTTCGGCGAGCCGATCCGCCTGGCGGGCTTTCTCGACCAGCAGCAACCCGGCTGGCGTGAGCAGGTGCTGGCCCCGCAGTTCCGTCCGGCCTGGCTCAACGAGACCACCACGCGCCTGGGCGAGACCGTGGCCCGGCACCTGAACGAGGCGGCGGCGATCAACCCGGTCAACCTGGTGGCTCTGGCGCTGCTCTCCACCAGCCGCCTGGCCCTGGACGAGCGGGCTTTGACCCGGGTCCTGGACCTGTACCTGGCCTTGCTGCGCCAGGTGCCCTACTCGCCCCACACCACCCTGCCCGAAGGCGACGGCAAGGCGCTGATCGAGCACGTGCGGCGCATGGACCTGCTGGCCGAACAGACCGATGCCCTGGGCCGCATCCTCTACCTGGACGAAGCCAACGCGGTGCTGATGACCTACTACCGCAACAACGTCCTGCACATCTTCGCCCTGCCGGCCCTGCTGGCGAGCTTTTTCCAGAGCAGCTCGCGGATGAGCCGCGAACTGGTCGGCCAGTACGTCCGGGCGTTGTATCCCTACCTGCAGGCGGAACTGTTCCTGCGCTGGGCACCGGAACAGCTCGACGAGGTCATCGATCAATGGCTCGAGGCGCTGGTCGGCCAAGGCCTGCTGCGCTTCGAGAACGGCGTCTACCTGCGCCCGGCGCCCAGCTCCCGGCAGTTCGTCCTGCTGACCCTGCTGGCCCGTGCCATCACCCAGACCTTGCAGCGCTTCTACATGGCCACGTCGCTGTTGCTCAACAGCGGCCAGCACAGCCTGACCGCCGAGGAGCTGGAAGACCTGAGCGTGATGATGGCCCAACGCCTGTCGATCCTGCATGGCCTGAATGCCCCCGAGTTCTTCGACAAGACCCTGTTCCGCCACTTCATCCAGACCCTCGTCCAACAGGGCGTGCTGCGCCCGGACGGCAACGGCAAGCTGGGTTACCACGACAAGCTCGGCGAACTCGCCGAAGGCGTGGCCAAGCGCGTGCTGTCGGCGGAACTGCGCCTGTCGATCCGCCAGGTGGCGCTGCACCGCGAGGAAACCCTGGAAGCCGTGGCCAGCTGAGGCTTCGCCCCGGGCGAAAATCCGTTAAAGTCCTTGGGTTGGCCAAAAGCCGGCCCCAAGGACACCGGAGATTCCATGAAAAAACTCTTCATGCTGTGTTGCGCATCCCTGCTTGCAGCCTGTTCCAGCCATACCCCGTCGAACCAGGCCAGCCTGGAGGGCGAAGTCTTCTACCTGCAACGCATGGCCCTGCCGCCGAGCGCGACCTTGAGCGTGAGCCTGCAGGTCGTGTCGCTGATGGACGCCCCGGCGGTGACCCTGGCCAGCCAGGCCGGCCCGGTCAAGGGCAATGTCCCGCTGCCGTTCCACCTCACCTACGACCCGGCCCAGGTCAAGCCCGGCCACCGCTACGCGGTCAGCGCACGCATCGAGCTGGACGGCAAGCTGCTGTTCATCAATACCGAGCACCATGGCGTCAAGCTCGACGGCAGCGACCCGCAGCCGGTGCGGATCAAGGTCGATCCGGTGCGCTGACCCCTGTTCATGTTCAACCATAAGGAAATCCCCATGATTCGCTCCTCCCTGCGCCTCACCACCCTGTGCGCCGGCCTGCTGCTGTCGGCCAGCGCCCTGGCCCTGTCGCTCGGCGACCTGACCCAGAAGGACGCCACCGGTGGCCTGAAGGACGCCCTCACCCAAGGCACCCAGATCGCCGTCAAGCAACTGAGCACGCCGGGTGGCTTCAACGACAACCCGGACGTGCGCATCGAGCTGCCGGGCAACCTCGGCAAGGCTGCCAAGGCCATGAAGATGTTCGGCAAGGGCGAGCAGGTCCAGGCCCTGGAAGACAGCATGAACAAGGCCGCCGAGGCCGCCGTGCCACAGGCCCAGACGATCCTCGTCGACGCGGTGAAGAAGATGACCGTGACCGATGCCAAGGGCATCCTCAGCGGCGGTGAAGACGCCGCCACCCAGTACCTGAACAAGAGCAGCCGCGAAGAGATTCGCGCCAAGTTCCTGCCGATCGTCAAGCAGGCCACCGACAAGGTCGGCCTGGCCCAGCAATACAACAACTTCGCCGGGCAAGCGGTGGCCCTCGGCGTGGTCGACGCCAAGAGCGCCAACATCGAGAACTACGTGACCGAGAAGGCCTTGGACGGCCTGTTCGAGATGATCGCCAAGCAGGAGCAGAGCATTCGCCAGAACCCAGCCGAGGCGGCGACCAGCCTGGCCAAGAAGGTCTTCGGAGCACTCTGACGCAGCCGCAAGCTGCAAGCTGCAAGCTGCAAGCTGCAAGCAAGAGCGAGACCGCGCCGCGATCCGCTTTTACTTGCAGCTACCCCTTCCGCACCCTGAACCACGCCGCATATAGCGCCGGCAGGAACAGCAGGGTCAGCACCGTGGCCACGATCAGCCCCCCCATGATCGCCACCGCCATCGGCCCGTAGAACACGCTGCGCGACAGCGGGATCATCGCCAGCACCGCCGCCAGGGCAGTCAGCACGATGGGCCGGAAACGCCGTACCGTGGCCTCGATGATCGCCTGCCAACGCTCCAGGCCGCTGGCGATGTCCTGTTCGATCTGGTCCACCAGGATGACCGAGTTGCGCATGATCATCCCCGCCAGGGCGATGGTGCCGAGCATGGCGACGAAGCCGAACGGCTGGCGGAACACCAACAGGAACAGGGTCACGCCGATCAGCCCCAGCGGCGCGGTGAGAAACACCATCACCGTGCGCGAGAAACTGCGCAGCTGGATCATCAGCAGGCTCAACACCACCACGATGAACAGCGGCATGCCAGCGTTCACCGATTTCTGCCCGCGCTCGGCATCCTCCACCGTGCCACCGACCTCCAGCAGGTAGCCATCCGGCAATGCGTCGCGCACCTGCTGCAGGGTCGGCAGGATCTGCTGCACCAGCGTCGCCGGCTGTTCCTTGCCGTAGATATCGGCGCGCACGGTGACCGTCGGCAGGCGATTGCGGTGCCAGATGATGCCTTCCTCGAAACCGTACGCCAGGGTCGCCACCTGCGACAGCGCCACGCTCTGGCCATTGTCGGTGGGCACGGCCAGGCTGCCCAGGTTGCCCAGCTCGCTGCGCTCCTGCGGGGTGCCGCGCAGGAGAATCTCGATCAGTTCGTTGTCTTCGCGGTACTGGCTGACCGTGGTGCCGGTCAGCGAGCTCTGCAGGAAACTCGACAGGTGCGCGGTGCTCACGCCCAAGGCCCGCGCCCGGTCCTGGTCGATCTCGAGGAACACCGCCTTGCTCGGCTCCTCCCAGTCCAGGTGGACGTTCACCAGGTGCGGGTTCTCGCGAACCTTGGCCGCCACCTCGCGGGCCAGGGCACGGACCTTCTCGATATGCTCGCCGGTGACCCGGAACTGCACCGGATAACCCACCGGCGGGCCGTTCTCCAGGCGCGTGACCCGTGAGCGCAGGTCGGGGAACTGCTCGTCGAGCGTGGCGATCAACCAACTGCGCAGCGTCTCGCGATCCTCCAGGCTCCTGGCCAGCACCACGAACTGGGCGAAGCTGGCGGCTGGCAACTGCTGGTCCAGCGGCAGGTAGAAGCGCGGCGAGCCGGTGCCGACATAGGCCACGTAGTTGTCGATGCCCTGCTGCTGGCGCAGCAGAGCTTCCAGGCGCTTGACCTGCTCGGCGGTGTTGCTCAGGGAGGCGCCCTCGGCCAGCTTGAGGTCGATCATCAGCTCGGGGCGCCCCGAGGCCGGGAAGAACTGCTGCGGCACGAAACGGAACAGCAGGATGCTGCCGACGAAGGCGGCGATGGTCAGCACGATCACCGTCTTGCGCCGGCGCACGCACCATTCCACCACACGTCGCACACGCTGGTAGAACGGCGTGGCGTACGGGTCCGGCGCATGCGCGCCACTGCCCTGGCGCGCTGCGTGGCGCTTGGCCAGGTCGGGCAACAGCCGCTCGCCCAGGTAGGGCACGAACACCACCGCGGCGACCCAGGAGGTGAGCAAGGCGATGGTCACCACCTGGAAGATCGACCGGGTGTACTCGCCGGTGCTCGACGCCGCCGTGGCGATCGGCAGGAAACCCGCCGCGGTGATCAGGGTGCCGGTGAGCATCGGGAAGGCCGTGCTCGTCCAGGCGTAGCTGGCCGCCTTGAGCCGGTCGAAGCCCTGCTCCATCTTGATCGCCATCATCTCCACGGCGATGATCGCATCGTCCACCAACAGGCCCAGCGCCAGTACCAGGGCGCCGAGGGAGATCTTGTGCAGGCCGATGCCGAAGTAGTGCATGGCCGCGAAGGTCATGGCCAGCACCAGCGGGATCGCCAGCGCCACCACCAGGCCCGTGCGCAGCCCCAGGGAGAAGAAACTCACCAGCAGGACGATGGCCAGGGCCTCGACCAGCACCTGGACGAACTCGCCGACCCCGGCCTTGACCGCCGCGGGCTGGTCCGACACCTTGCGCAGTTCCATGCCCGCCGGCAGGTTGCGCGCCAGGCGGGCGAACTCCGCCTCCAGGGCCTTGCCCAGCACCAGGATGTCGCCGCCGTCCTTCATCGACACCGCCAGGCCGATGGCATCCTCGCCCATGAAGCGCATGCGCGGCGCGGGAGGGTCGTTGAACCCCCGGTGCACCTCGGCGACATCGCCGATGCGCAAGGTGCGGTCGCCGACACGGATAGGGAACTGGCGGATCTGCTCGACACTGTCGAAACGCCCGCTGACCCGCAGTTGCAGGCGCTCGCTGGCGGTCTCGAAGAACCCTGCGGTGCTGACCGCGTTCTGCTCCTGCAGCGCCTGCTGCACCACCTGCAGGGGCACGCCGAGGGTAGCTAGCTTGATGTTCGACAGTTCGATCCAGATCTTCTCGTCCTGCAAGCCGACCAGCTCGACCTTGCCCACGTCCTTGACCCGCTGCAGCTGGATCTGGATGCGATCGGCGTAGTCCTTGAGCACGGCATAGTCGAAACCGTTGCCGGTCAGCGCGTAGATATTGCCGAAGGTGGTGCCGAACTCATCGTTGAAGAACGGCCCCTGGATCTCCGGCGGCAAGGTGTGGCGGATGTCCGCGACCTTCTTGCGGATCTGGTACCAGAGCTCGGGGATGGCATCGGAGTGCAGGGAGTCGCGGGCCATGAAGGTCACCTGGGACTCGCCAGGCCGGGAGAACGAGACGATCCGCTCGTATTCGCCGGTTTCCATGAGCTTCTTCTCGATGCGCTCGGTGACCTGGCGCGAGACCTCCTCGGCGGTGGCCCCTGGCCACAGGGTGCGGATGACCATGGCCTTGAAGGTGAAGGGGGGATCCTCGCTTTGCCCCAGCTTGGTGTAGGACATGGCACCGACCGCCGCCAGCAGGATCATCAGGAACAGCACGATCTGGCGGTTGCGCAGCGCCCAGGCGGAAAGGTTGAAACCCATCGGGACTTACTCCTTGGCCGCCAGGTTCACTTCACGGTTGCTACGGTCCACAGGCCGCACCTGCTGGCCTTCGCGCAGCACATGACCACCGGCGGCGACCACCCAGTCGTCCGCCGCCAGACCCTCCAGCACCGGCACGCTATCGGCACCGTAGGGGCCGAGGCGAACCACCGCGCGCTCCAACCGACTGTCTTTGTTCACCCGCCAGACATAGGCCTGGCCCTGCTCGGCGGTGACGGCCGAGAGCGGTACCGACAACGGCGAGCGTTCGGCATGGGCGATGAATACCCGGGCGCTCTGGCCCAGTTCGGCCGGCGCCTTGGCCGAGGTGAAGGCGATGCGCGCGGCGAAGGTCCGCGAGCGTGGGTCGGCCGCCGGCGACAGCTCGCGGATGCGCCCTTCGTAGCGCTGGTTGGGGTGCGACCACAGCTCCACGCTGACCGTCTGCCCCACGGCAAAACGGGCGAACTGCTGCTCCGGCAGGCCGATGGCCACCTCACGCTCACCGTCGGCGGCCAGGGTGAACACGGTCTGCCCGGCCGCCACCACCTGGCCGACCTCGACCTGGCGCTTGGCGATGACGCCTGCCTGGGGGGCGCGCAGCACGGCGTATTCGGTCTGGTTGCCGGCGACTTCGAACTCCGCACGGGCCTGCTTCAGGCGCGCCAGCCCCGCGCGGTAGAGGTTCTCGGCATTGTCGAACTGGGAACGGCTGACCATCTGCCGCTCGAGCAGCTTCCGGTAGCGGTCACGCTCGGTACGCACCAGCGCCAGGTTGGCCTCGGCGGCAGCCAGTTGGGCGCGGTTGGCCTCCAGTTGCAGGCGCACGTCCTGTGGGTCGAGCTCGGCCAGCGGCTGGTCGGCCTTGACCCGCTGCCCCTCCTCCACCAGGCGCTTGCTGACCTTGCCGCCGATGCGGAAGGCCAGCTCCGGCTCGAACCGCGCCCGTACCTCGCCCGGGTAGCTGTCGGCAGAGGCACCGGTTGGCTGGGGCTGGACCACCAGCGCCGGACGTGGGGCGGCCGGTGCCGCGGTTTCCTGGCCACAGGCGGCCAGCAGCAGGGCCACGGCGGCGGACAGAGCGATGGGCAAGGCATGACGCAACATGGTGAATGACCTTTCGCAAGGAACGCATCGAATATTTATACTGGCGAGTATATTAAGTCAGGGAAGCGGGGTGTGGAAGCAGGCACAGCGGCGAAAACGCAACGACGTCGCGACATCCAGAGCAGCGGTATGACCCACGACCCGGTAAGATGGTCGCTCCTCCAACCAGATACGGATTCCAATGCCCAACGACGCACCCATCGGCCCCGGCCGGCCCAAGGACCTGGCCAAGCGCGAGGCCATCCTCGAAGCGGCCAAGACGCTGTTCCTCAGCCTTGGCTATGCCAACACCAGCATGGATGCGGTCGCTGCGGCGGCAGGTGTTTCGAAGCTCACCGTCTACAGCCACTTCACCGACAAGCAGACCCTGTTCGGTTCGGCGGTCATGGCGACCTGCCAGACCCAGTTGCCCGACCTGATCTTCGAACTGCCCGAAGGCGTGCCGCTGGAGCAGGTGTTGCTGAACATCGCCCGGGGGTTCCACGCGCTGATCAGCAGCGACGAGTCGGTCAAGCTGAGCCGGCTGATCATTGCCCTGGGCAGCCAGGACCCAGGGTTCGGCCAGTACTTCTGGGAAGCCGGGCCCAAGCGGGTGCTGGGTGAAATGGAGGCATTGCTGCGCTGCGTCGGCGAGCGGGGGCTGTTGCGCATCGACAACCCGTGGCGCGCGGCCGAGCATTTCTTCTGCCTGGTCAAGGGGGCGCCGGACTATCGCCTGCTGCTGGGCTGCGCGCCGCCCCTGCAAGGAGATGAGGCCGAGGCGCATGTGCGGGAAGTGGTCGGGTTGTTCATGCGGGCCTATCGAATCCAGTAGCCCGCAGCAGCGGCGGCACGGGACAAGTGGGGGTGGGAGGCACCCCTCATACTCGGTTATACTCGCGGGCTTTTCACCGAATTCGCACGAGAGCCGCGCACCCATGGAAATCCAACCGATCCTGAACACCATCAAGGACCTTACCGAGCGTTCCCAGTCCATTCGGGGGTATCTTTGACTACGATCAAAAAGCTGACCGCCTGATCGAAGTCAACCGCGAACTGGAAGACCCTGCCGTCTGGAGCAAGCCCGAATATGCCCAGGGGCTGGGCCGCGAGCGCGCCATGCTGGCGCAGGTCGTCGAGACCCTGGACAAACTGTCCGGCGGCCTGGCCGACTGCAAGGACCTGCTCGACATGGCCGTCGAGGAAAATGACGAAGGCGCCGTAGGCGACGTCGTGACCGAGCTGGAGGGCCTGGAAGAACGCCTGGCACAGCTTGAGTTCCGTCGCATGTTCAGCGGCGAGATGGACATGAACAACGCCTACCTGGACATCCAGGCCGGCTCCGGTGGTACCGAGGCGCAGGACTGGGCCAACATCCTGCTGCGCATGTACCTGCGCTGGGCCGACAAGCGCGGTTTCGACGCCACCATCATGGAACTGTCCGAGGGTGAAGTCGCCGGTATCAAGGGCGCCACCGTGCACATCAAGGGCGAATACGCGTTCGGCTGGCTGCGTACCGAGATCGGCGTGCACCGCCTGGTGCGCAAGAGCCCGTTCGACTCCGGTGCCCGTCGCCATACCTCGTTCTCGGCGGTGTTCGTGTCGCCCGAGATCGACGACAAGGTCGAGATCGAGATCAACCCGGCTGACCTGCGCATCGATACCTACCGCTCCTCCGGTGCCGGTGGCCAGCACGTAAACACCACCGATTCGGCAGTGCGTATCACCCACGTGCCGACCAACACCGTGGTCAGTTGCCAGAACGAACGCTCCCAGCACGCCAACAAGGACACCGCCATGAAGATGCTGCGGGCCAAGTTGTACGAGATGGAGATGCAAAAGCGCAACGCCGCCTCGCAGGCGCTGGAAGACAGCAAGTCGGATATCGGCTGGGGCCACCAGATCCGCTCCTACGTACTCGATGACTCGCGTATCAAGGACCTGCGTACCGGCGTCGAGCGCAGCGACTGCCAGAAGGTCCTGGATGGCGACCTCGACCAATACCTGGAAGCGAGCCTCAAGCAGGGGCTTTGAACCGCACACCGATACCGCGATGCAAGCTACGGCCCGTTCCCCGAGCGGGCCTGCCCAGGCCACCGAAGCGCCGCGATCCCTGCCTGGCAGGGGCAACGAACCCGTGATGGAAAGATTGACGACATGAGCGACCTCAACACCGCACCGCAAGACCTGCAACAGGAAGAAAACGCCCTGATCGCCCTGCGCAAGGAAAAACTTGCCGCCGAGCGCGCCAAGGGCCAGGCCTTCCCCAACGACTTCCGCCGCGACAGCTATTGCGACGACCTGCAGAAGCAGTACGTCGACAAGACCAAGGAAGAGCTGGAAGCTGCAGCGATCCCGGTCAAGGTCGCCGGCCGCATCATGCTCAACCGTGGCTCGTTCATGGTCATCCAGGACATGACCGGGCGCATCCAGGTCTACGTCAACCGCAAGACCCTGCCGGAAGAAACCCTGGCCGCGGTCAAGACCTGGGACCTGGGCGACATCATCAGCGCCGAAGGCACCCTGGCCCGTTCCGGCAAGGGTGACCTGTACGTCGAGATGACCGACGTGCGCCTGCTGACCAAGTCGCTGCGCCCACTGCCAGACAAGCACCACGGCCTGACCGACACCGAGCAGCGCTACCGCCAGCGCTACGTCGACCTGATGGTCAACGAGGACACCCGCAAGACCTTCCGCGTGCGTTCCCAGGTGATCTCGCACATCCGCAACTTCCTGGCCAAGCGTGACTTCCTCGAAGTCGAGACGCCGATGCTGCAGACCATCCCCGGCGGCGCCGCGGCCAAGCCGTTCGAGACCCATCACAACGCCCTGGACATGGCCATGTTCCTGCGCATCGCGCCGGAGCTGTACCTCAAGCGCCTGGTGGTCGGCGGCTTCGAGAAGGTGTTCGAGATCAACCGCAACTTCCGCAACGAAGGCGTCTCGACCCGGCACAACCCCGAGTTCACCATGCTCGAGTTCTACCAGGCCTATGCCGACTACAAGGACAACATGGACCTCACCGAGGAGCTGTTCCGCGAGCTGGCGCAGTTGGTCCTGGGCAGCACCGACGTGCCGTACGGCGACAAGGTGTTCCATTTCGGCGAGCCATTCGCCCGCCTGACCGTGCTCGAGGCCATCCTCAAGTACAACCCGGACATCACCGAGGCCGACCTGCAGGACGTCGACAAGGCCCGTGAAATCGCCAAGCGAGCCGGCGCCAAGGTGCTGGGCCACGAGGGCCTGGGCAAGCTGCAGGTGATGATTTTCGAGGAGTTGGTGGAGAGCAAGCTGGAGCAGCCGACCTTCATCACCGAGTATCCGTTCGAAGTCTCGCCGCTGGCCCGTCGCAACGACCAGAATCCGAGCGTCACCGACCGCTTCGAGCTGTTCATCGGTGGCCGCGAGATCGCCAATGCCTACTCCGAGCTCAATGACGCCGAGGACCAGGCCGAGCGCTTCATGGCCCAGGTGGCCGAGAAGGACGCCGGCGACGACGAAGCCATGCACTACGACGCCGACTTCGTCCGCGCCCTGGAGTACGGCATGCCGCCGACCGCCGGCGAAGGCATCGGCATCGACCGCCTGGTGATGCTGCTGACCAACTCGCCGTCGATCCGCGATGTGATCCTGTTCCCGCACATGCGTCCACAGGCCTGAGCATCCTGAACAAGCCGCCTTTCGAGGCGGCTTTTCTTTGGGCGGCAAGCGACAAGTTGCACGCCACAGGAAAGCGCCATTCGGCATGCACCGCGCCGGTCAGTTAAGATTTCCAGCTGTCATTTGGGGCCGCTTCGCTGCCTGGCTGCGCACAGGCTTTTTCTTGTAGCTTGACGCTTGCAGCTTGCATCCCACCGCTTCCACTTTCAGAGGTACCCGACGTGACACCCGCAATGGCCCAACAAGGCGCGGCAGGCGTGGCCACCGCCGTCGCCGAAAGCGTGCAGTACCAAGGGCGCAAGACCGCCCGCCAGGGCAGCGAACAGCGCCGCCAGCAGATTCTCGACGCCGCCATGCGCATCGTCGTGCGCGATGGCGTGCGTGGCGTGCGCCACCGGGCGGTGGCCGCCGAGGCGGGAGTGCCACTATCGGCCACCACCTACTACTTCAAGGACATCGAGGACCTGCTCACCGATACCTTCGCCCAGTACGTCGAGCGCAGCGCCGCGTACATGGCCAAGCTGTGGGCCAATACCGAGGTGGTATTGCGCCAGTTGCTCGCCCAGGGCGACGGCAGCCCGCAGTCGCGTGCACGCTTGGCCGACGAGGTGGCACGCATGACCGCCGACTACGTCAGCCGCCAGTTCCACAGCCGCCGCGACTTCCTCATGGCCGAACAGGCCTTCCGCCAGGAGGCGCTGCTGTGCCCGCGCCTGGCCGAGCTGGTGTGTGCCCACGAGCAGATCCTCCTGCAGGGTGCGCGGCAGATGCTCCAGGTCGTCGGGTCGCGCCATCCCGAGCAGGATGCCCAGATGTTGACGGCGATAATCGAGCAGATGGAATATCAGTGCCTGCTCAAGGACGCGAATTCTCAAGCCGATGGGCAGATGCTCGCTATCCTTACCCGGTACCTGCATCTGGTGCTGGCATCGGCCTGAGCTGCGAGCGGCCCGGGCTGGCCCCGACCTTTTCAAGGAGAACCCGATGAAAGCCTGGCGTGTGGTGTTGTTGACCTTGTCATTCCTGCTGCTGGGCGGCTGTCTGGTGACCTTCCACGAACCCTTGCCCAGCAACCAGGCCGCGCCCAGGGAACTGCTCGGCAAATGGAGCAGCAAGGACGCCTGGGGCGAGCCCCTGACACTGGCCATCAGCCGCAGCGGCGCCGATGCCTACCGGGCAGTGGCCACGGCCAAGGGCAAGGCCCCCGAGGAATACGTCTTCACCGTCTCCCGCCATGGCAACCGCTGGTACCTGTCGGCAGGCGTGCCCAAGCGCCTGGGTGGCAACTTCCTGATCGGCGGTTTCGAAGTGATCGACGGCAAGGAACTGGTGGTCTACAACCTCGATGTCGACCAGGTCCAGGAGGCGGTGGGGCAGAAGGAACTGAGCGGGCGCAGCACCGAGGGGCTGGAGGACAACGGCCCGGGCGTGCTGATCGACAGCCCGGCGGAGCGGGTCCTGGCCTACCTGGACGATCCGGCCAATTCCGACCTGTTCGTCGAAGTGGCGCGTTTCCAGCGCGTGGGCAGATAAGCGATCCGAGCAAGGAGTCCCGGGGTGGACGAGTACCAGCAGACCATACGCACGCTGTCCGATCGCATCGTCGCGGCGCAGACCCCCATCCGCGTACTCGATGCGGTGAAATGGGACGACAACATCCGCCAGGGCTTCCTCAAGGCCAAGGGCAAGGAGCCGCCGGCGGTGGACCGTGCCTACTACCAGGGGCGGCCCCTGTCGTTCGACTCCGCCGCGGTGAAGTCGGAATTCCAGAGCATCGAGCGTGACATCACCCGCCAGCTCGGCCAGTTCAATCCGGTCGGCCAGATCATGCGGCGGATGTGCAAGGAGTACCGCATGGTGGTGCGCATGCTCGAGGCGCGCGGCACCGAAGACTTCGGCCTGATCTCCCAGGAGCTGTATGGCGCGGCCTCCGATGCCTTCCATGCCGGCGACCCGACGCTCGCCGACCTGGGCCTGATGCTCTCGGACTACCTCAACAACATCGACGGCCGCGGCGACCTCAAGGACGAGCCGAAGAACCTGACCGCCAAGGAAGCCGTGGAGATCCTCCAGCGACGGCTGAACAAGGTGTTCGGCGAGGCCGAAGAGACCATCCGCGTGTTCGAGTCCGACGGCATCGTCGCCGATGCCGCGGCCGGTGCCGACTACATCAAGGTGCGCGCCGACGCCCTGTTCAACAATCGCGACGTGCGCGCCCTGGAGGTGCACGAGGGGTTGGTGCACGTGGGCACCACCCTCAACGGCCTCAACCAGCCGATCTGCACCTTCCTGGCCAAGGGGCCGCCCTCCTCGACCGTGACCCAGGAGGGCCTGGCCATCCTCATGGAGGTGATCGCCTTCGCCTCCTACCCCAGCCGCCTGCGCAAGCTGACCAACCGCACCCGGGCCATCCACATGGTCGAGGAAGGCGCGGACTTCCTGCAGGTCTACGAGTTCTTCCGTGGCCAGGGCTTCGAGATGGCGCAGAGCTACAGCAACGCGAGCCGGGTGTTCCGTGGCTCGGTGCCCGATGGCCTGCCGTTCACCAAGGACTTGTCCTACCTCAAGGGCTTCATCATGGTTTACAACTACATTCAGTTGGCCGTGAAGAAGGGCAAGCTGGAGCAGATCCCCCTGTTGTTCTGCGGCAAGACCACCCTGGAAGACATGCGTACCCTGCGCCAGCTGGTCGAGGAAGGCCTGGTGGAGCCGCCCAAGTACCTGCCGGAGCAGTTCCGCGACCTCAATGCGCTGTCGGCCTGGATGTGCTTCTCCAACTTCCTCAACCACCTGAGCCTGGACCGTATTGAAGCCGACTACGCGAACATTCTCTGACGCCTGCCGCGGCCTGTGCCTGGGGCTGCTGTTGCTCGGCGTGGGCGGCTGCAGCAGCCTGCTGTTCTACCCGGAACCGGGCCAGCCGTTCACCCCCGAGAAGGCGCGCCTGGCCTTTCGCGAGGTGTCGCTGGTCACCGCCGACGGCGTGCGCCTGCACGGCTGGTGGCTACCGGCCAAGGCGGGGGTCGAGGTGAAGGGCACGGTGCTGCACCTGCACGGCAATGGCGGCAACCTGGCCTGGCACCTGGGTGGCAGCTACTGGTTGCCGGAACAGGGCTACCAGGTGCTGATGATCGATTACCGCGGCTATGGCCTGTCCCAGGGCAAGGCGCGCCTGCCGGATGTCTACCAGGACATCGCCGCAGCCCTGGACTGGCTCGACAAGGCGCCCGAGGTCGAGGGCAAGCCGCTGGTGCTGCTGGGCCAGAGCCTGGGCGGGGCCATGGCCATCCATTACCTGGCTGCCCACCCCGAACAACGCCAGCGTTTCAGTGCGCTGGTGTTCGACGGTGTGCCGGCCAGCTACCGCGAGGTGGGGCGCTTCGCCCTGGGGACGTCCTGGCTGACCTGGCCGTTGCAGGTGCCGTTGTCCTGGCTGGTTCCGGACGGTGACAGTGCGATCCGCTCGATCGAGCGCCTGGACAGCCCGCCCAAGCTGTTCTTCCACAGCATCGACGACAACCTGGTGCCCATGGACAACGCCATCCGCCTGTACCAGCACGCCCCCCCGCCACGGGTGTTGCAACTGACCCGAGGTGGCCACGTACAGACCTTCGCCGACCCGACGTGGCGCCAGGTGATGCTGCGTTTTCTTGACGATCCGAGCCATTTCAACGGCCTTCGGCGCTTGGCCGAAGTCCCCAACTACCCTGACGAGAAGAACGCGCAATGAGTGAAGAACGCAACGCCATCCCGCTGATCCTGACCGCCGTCGGCAGCATCATCGTGACGGTCGGGACCCTCTGGTACTACGGCTACGTGCATTTCGCCAAGCCCGAGGATGCCCTGTTGCTGCAGGACTACACCATGCTCAAGACCATCCCCGGCGAGGACTACAAGGTCTCCCTCGCCCCCGCTCCCCAGGTCGCCCAGTGCATCGACGGCGTGCTGGTGCTGTTCGACACCCAACAGAAGGGCCTGACCGGCGTGCTGGTGGACAACCGCAAGCGGGCGATCCGCTGCATGGGGCAGGAGACGCCGCAGCAGGTGCAGTGATCGAGGTATCCCAGGCCGCTTCGCCCCCACAGGCCCCCGGCAATGCCCACGAAGCATGTGTCATGCAGTGGGTGCGGCCTTGTGTCGCGAAAGGGCCGCAACGCGGCCCCACGCTTTCGAGGCGCTACAAGCTTCAGCGCACGTGGCTCACCGAACGCGGCTGCACCGGTTGGTTGTCGTTGGAGATGGTCACCTCCACCCGACGGTTCTGGGCACGGCCGGAGTTGGTGGTGTTATCGGCCACCGGGTATTCCTTGCCATAACCCTGGGCGACGATGCGTGCCGGATCGACCCCGGCGCGTACCAGCGCCATGCGCACACTGTTGGCACGGCGCTCGGACAGGCCCTGGTTGTAGCTGGCCGAGCCGACGCTGTCGGTGTAACCCTCGACGATCACCTTGCGCTCAGGGTTTTCCTGGAGGAACTGGGCGAGCTTGGTGATGTTGGGGAAGGCGCTGCTCTTGAGTTCGGACTTGTTGAAGTCGAACAGCACGTCGCCGAAGGTCACCAAGGTCCCGCGATCGGTCTGCTTGGCGTTGAGGCTCTCCTGCAGCTTGCGGATCTGCGCGTCGCGGGCGTCCAGGCGGGCCTGGGCGCGATGGGCAGAGGCATTCTTCAGTTCGTTCTCGGCCGAACGCAGGGCGATGGTCTGCTTGGCCACTTCGACGCGCTGGTTGGTCAGGTAGGCCAGTTGGTCGACCTTCTTCTCGTCCTCGCGGTCCAGGTAGGCCTTGTCGGCCTTGTTCAGCCAGTCCTGGGCGTCCTTGGTCTCGAGGGCCGCCAGCTTGCTGGCCTGCGGATCGCTCTGCAGCGCGGAGAAGTTGGTGCGGGCCGACTCAAGGTTCGGGTTCGGGTCATGGGAGCAGGCAGCCAGGCCTACGCTCAGGGCCAGCAGGGCGGGAATCATGACGTAGTTGCGCATAGTGTTCATCCTTTGATCGTTAGCGAAGGCTCAAGGTGGCGGGACAACGCTCATTCAGCGCTGCGCAGGCCTTCCTCACGCAAGTCCTGGACACCCTGGCGGGCATCCTGCAGGGCCTTCTCGGCCTTGGCGGCCTGCGCCTTGCGTTCGGCGACGCGGGCGTCCCACTCGGCCTGTTCGGCCAGGCGCCTGGCTTCGTCGTACTTCTTGTCGTGCATGGCGATCTCGGCCTGCTTGAACTTGTCCTGGGCCGCCTTCATTTCCACCGCTGCGAACTCGGTGCCACCGGCACTGACGGCGGAATTCACCGCGGACTGGGTGACGGCATACTGCTCGGTGGGCGGGTTGCCCGCGCAGCCGGCCAGCAGCAGGCTGCTACCCAGCGCCAGCGCAGCCAGCCTGAGCCCGCGCAGGTGAGTGGGTGAAGGTTTCAACGTGCGGGTCTTCATGGTGGTCAGCTCCATTGGATCACTCCTGATAACGACGATGTCCGTAGCACTCCATCGCTCTTTCCCTGTCATCCGCGAGCACTCAGCCGAACTGTGCACAACGCCAGGTGTGCAGGGTTTTAGCGTGATGGCTATTGGCTGTGACTGAGGCGTTTTTCGAATAGTTCAGAAAAAATCACCCAAAACGGGTGACTTTTTCTGACTGACAAGTCAGTGTTTTTTCCGGGAACTTCCAGGCCGCGCGGCGGTATCCAGGGCGCCTGGCGCGCCGCTGGAACTCAGCCCTGGTTGTCTTCGCCCGCCTTGCCCAGCGCGGCTTGCAGGTGACGCCGGGACAGGGCCAGGAAGCGTGGCGTGGGGCCGATGTCTTCGTACAACGGGTCGCCTTCTTCATCCGTGGCGATCACCTGTTGGCCCTTGACGTAGGGGAAGCTGGCCTCCAATTCCTCGAGCGCCGCGGCGACCAGTTCGCCGAGCAGCTCCTCGGTGCTGCGCTTGGGGTACATCTCGGTCAGCGCGGCCAGGCGCGCCTCGGATTCCAGGTCCAGATGCAGGACGTGCCCGGTGGGGCTCAGCCGGCCCGTGGCATCTTGTTCCCAGCGCTGGACGAGTTCGCGGATTTTCATGATGACCTCTGCACGCAACCTGAAATGAGGCATCGCCTGGGATGCCCTGCATTCACTTTAGTCGCTGAGCGCAAGCTTCGAGCGGCAAGCGAATCATGCACGGGCCGCTTTTACTTGCAGCTTGCCGCTTGTCCCCATCGCCCGGCTTGCCAGGCCGGCCCCGCTGTAGGCACTCTTGGGCAAGAGTTCCTGGGCGATGCGCGGGCCGACCGCGCCGGAGAGAGGGCCGATGACCGATATCGATGCACGCTTGCGAGAGGATGTCCACCTGTTGGGAGAGCTGCTCGGCGAAACCATTCGCCAGCAGCATGGCGATGCCTTCCTGCAGAAGATCGAGGACATCCGCCACAGTGCCAAGGCCGACCGCCAAGGCGGGGCCGAACAGTTGAGTTCGACCCTCGCCGACCTTGCCGACGACGACCTGCTGCCGGTGGCGCGGGCCTTCAACCAGTTCCTCAATCTGGCCAATATCGCCGAGCAGTACCAGTTGATCCGGCGCCGCGACGCTGGGCGCCCCGAGCCCTTCGAGGCACGCGTGCTACCTGAGCTGCTGGCGCGCCTGAAGCAGGCCGGGCACGGCGACGAGGCCCTGGCCAGGCAACTGGGCAAGCTGGACATCCAGCTGGTGCTCACCGCCCACCCCACCGAGGTGGCACGCCGGACCCTCATCCAGAAATACGACGCCATCGCCGGCCAACTGGCGGCCCAGGATCATCGCGACCTGACGCCCGCCGAGCGCGGCCAGGTGCGTGAGCGCCTGCGCCGGCTGATCGCCGAGGCCTGGCACACCGAAGAGATCCGGCGCAGCCGGCCGACCCCGGTGGACGAGGCCAAGTGGGGCTTCGCGGTGATCGAGCATTCGCTCTGGCAGGCCATTCCCAACCACCTGCGCAAGGTCGACAAGGCCCTGTTCGAGGCCACCGGCCTGCACCTGCCGCTGGAGGCCGCGCCAGTCCGCTTCGCCTCGTGGATGGGCGGCGACCGCGACGGTAACCCCAACGTGACTGCTGCGGTGACCCGCGAGGTCCTGCTGCTGGCCCGCTGGATGGCGGCCGACCTGTTCCTGCGCGACATCGACTACCTGGCCGCGGAATTGTCCATGCAGCAGGCCAGCGAGGCCCTGCGTGCGCAAGTGGGCGACAGCGCCGAGCCCTACCGCACCCTGCTCAAGCGACTGCGCGAACGCCTGCGGGCTACCCGCGCCTGGGCCCAGGCTTCGCTGGGCGCCAGCCAGCCGGTCACCACCGAGGTGCTGGTGGACAACCGCGAGCTGATCGCCCCGCTCGAGCTGTGCTACCAGTCGCTGCACGCCTGCGGCATGGGCGTGATCGCCGATGGCCCGTTGCTCGACAGCCTGCGCCGGGCGGTGACCTTCGGCCTGTTCCTGGTGCGCCTGGACGTGCGCCAGGACGCTGCCCGCCACCGTGACGCGCTGTCCGAGATCACCGACTACCTGGGGCTGGGGCGCTACGCCGAGTGGGACGAGGAGCAGCGCATCGAGTTCCTCCAGGCCGAACTGAAGAACCGCCGTCCCCTGCTGCCGGCGCACTTCCAGCCCCAGGCCGAAACCGCCGAGGTGCTCGCCACCTGTCGCGAGATCGCCGCCGCACCGGCGGCGTCGCTGGGCTCCTACGTGATTTCCATGGCGGGTTCGGCCTCGGACGTGCTGGCGGTGCAGCTACTGCTCAAGGAAGCCGGCCTGACCCGGCCGATGCGCGTGGTACCGCTGTTCGAGACCCTCGCCGACCTGGACAACGCCGGCCCGGTGATGGCGCGCCTGCTCGGCCTGCCGGGCTACCGGGCCAGCCTGCGTGGCCCGCAGGAGGTGATGATCGGCTACTCCGACTCGGCCAAGGATGCCGGCACCACGGCAGCGGCCTGGGCCCAATACCGGGCGCAGGAGGAGCTGGTGCGCATCTGCCGCGAGCACCAGGTCGAACTGCTGCTGTTCCATGGCCGTGGCGGCACCGTCGGCCGTGGCGGCGGCCCGGCCCACGCCGCGATCCTGTCGCAGCCGCCGGGCTCGGTGGCCGGGCGTTTCCGCACCACCGAGCAGGGCGAGATGATCCGCTTCAAGTTCGGCCTGCCGGGCATCGCCGAGCAGAACCTCAACCTGTACCTGGCCGCGGTGCTCGAGGCCACCCTGTTGCCGCCTCCTCCACCGCAACCCGCCTGGCGCGAACTGATGGACCAACTCGCCGCCGATGGCGTCAAGGCCTACCGTGGCGTGGTGCGCGAGAACCCGGACTTCGTCGAGTATTTCCGTCAGTCCACGCCAGAACAGGAATTGGGCCGCCTGCCCCTGGGCAGCCGCCCGGCCAAGCGCCGCGCCGGTGGTATCGAGAGCCTGCGCGCCATCCCCTGGATCTTCGGCTGGACCCAGACGCGCCTGATGCTACCGGCCTGGCTGGGCTGGGAGACCGCCTTGAACAACGCGCTGGCACGTGGCCAGGGCACGCTGCTGGAGCAGATGCGCGAACAGTGGCCGTTCTTCCGTACGCGCATCGACATGCTGGAGATGGTCCTGGCCAAGGCCGACGCCGAGATCGCCAAGGCCTACGACGAACGTCTGGTGCAACCGCAGCTGCGTCCGTTGGGGGTGCATCTACGCGACCTATTGTCGCAGTCGTGCCAGGTCGTGCTGGGGCTGACCGGGCAGCCGGTGCTACTGGCGCACAGCCCCGAGACCCTGAAGTTCATCAGCCTGCGCAACACCTACCTGGACCCGCTGCACCTGCTCCAGGCCGAGTTGCTGGCGCGTTCGCGCAGCCGCGAAGCCGCTCTGGACAGCCCGTTGGAGCAAGCCTTGCTGGTCACCGTGGCGGGGATCGCCGCTGGCCTGCGCAACACCGGTTGAAGTGTCGCAAGCAGGGTCGCGCCCGGGGGGCATAGGCCCTTCGAGCGAGGGAGGCGAAGCCGGTTGCGCCGGGCGCAACCCGCTCGCCCCCAGGGGGCAAGTGGCGATTTCCTGCCACCTGGCGGCGCTTGTCTGCTTGCCGGGCGCTGTGTATCTTGAGCAGCCTTTTGACCGATTTTCGGTCTCACCCGATTTTTCGGAGTTGGCCCTGAGCGCCGAATCCGTTGATTCACATAGAAAAATATGAGGAGCACAAGATGCGCGTAATTCTGCTGGGAGCTCCCGGGGCCGGTAAAGGTACTCAGGCAAAGTTCATCACCGAGAAGTTCGGTATTCCACAGATCTCCACCGGTGACATGCTGCGTGCCGCCGTCAAGGCCGGCACCCCGCTGGGCCTGGAGCTCAAGAAAGTCATGGATGCCGGCCAACTGGTCTCCGACGAGCTGATCATCAGCCTGGTCAAGGAACGCATCGCCCAGCCCGACTGCGCCAAGGGCTTCTTGTTCGACGGTTTCCCACGCACCATTCCGCAGGCTGAAGCCATGGTCGCCGCCGGTGTCGAGATCGACGCCGTGGTCGAAATCGCCGTCGACGACGAAGAGATCGTCGGGCGCATGGCCGGCCGTCGCGTGCACCTGGCCTCGGGCCGTACCTACCACATCCAGTACAACCCGCCCAAAGTGGAAGGCAAGGACGACGTCACTGGCGAAGACCTGATCCAGCGCGACGACGACAAGGAAGAGACCGTACGTCATCGCCTGTCGGTCTACCACAGCCAGACCAAGCCGCTGGTGGACTTCTACCAGAAGCTGTCGGCCGCCAACGGCGGCAAGCCGAAGTACAGCCACATCGAAGGCGTCGGCTCGGTCGAAGCCATCACCGACAAGGTGCTGGCAGCCCTGAGCTGATTCGCCTCGCAACTTCACGACGGCCCGCTTGCGGGCCGTTGTCGTTTATACTGCCGCTCTTTCACCTCTCGCCTGGAATACCGTTCGATGACCACCTTGCTGGCCCTGGATACCGCCACCGAAGCCTGTTCCGTCGCCCTGCTGCATGACGGCAAGGTGACCAGCCACTACGAGGTGATCCCACGGCTGCATGCGCAGAAGCTGCTGCCGATGATCAAGCAGTTGCTGGCCGATTCCGGCGTGGCCCTCAACGCCCTGGACGCCATCGCCTTCGGCCGTGGCCCAGGCGCGTTCACCGGCGTGCGCATCGCCATCGGCGTGGTCCAGGGCCTGGCGTTCGCCCTCGAGCGTCCAGTGTTGCCGGTGTCCAACCTGGCCGCGCTGGCCCAGGGCGCCCTGCGCGAGCGGGGCGCACAGCAGGTGGCCGCAGCCATCGATGCGCGCATGGACGAGGTGTATTGGGGCTGCTACCAGGCCTGCGACGGCGAGATGCGCCTGGTCGGCCAGGAGGCGGTACTGGCGCCGGAGCGGGCGGCGTTGCCGCAAGGCGCCAGCGGCCAGTGGTTCGGCGCCGGGAGCGGCTGGGGCTACGCCGAACGGCTGGGCGCCGCGGTGAATGCCAGCGACGCCAGCCTGCTGCCCAATGCCCTGGACATCCTCGGCCTGGCCGGTTTTGCCTGGGCCCGTGGCGAGGCGATCAGCGCCGAGCAGGCGCAGCCGGTCTACCTGCGCGATAATGTAGCCACGCCCAAGGCGCGTTGAGCGCTGTTCGTCGGCTATCGCCGATGACGATAAAACCTTTTGCGCGAACTGTGGTCCAGTTATCAATCGGGCATTAGCGACGGATCTCTGATGCTGCTAAATTGCCATCACTGACCCTGAGTGCCCATTCATGCGTATCGACGGCTTCTCCTCGCAGTCCTACCCGATCCGGCGCCCGCCGCGCCAGGCCCCTGTGCGCGACGAGTCGATCGAGGACGCCGAGCTGCTCGACGAAGCCGAAGCCTCCCAGCCGAACCGCGTCAATCGCCGCCCGGGCGGCCTGCCGGCGCGCCAGCAGGACATGATCTTCCCGCGTGCCCGTGACCGGCGCTCCGCCACCGCCGTGGCCAGTTACCTGGCCACGGCCGGCTTCACCGACTGGGAGATGGAAGTAGAGGGGCTGGACCTGTACATTTGAGGCATGAATCCATCGCCTCTGCCTTATTTCCTCGGTTGTCCCTCCTGGAGCGAAAACGCCTGGCGCGACTACCTCTACCCCGCCGATGCCCGTCCCACCGAATACCTCGGCCTGTACAGCCAGGTCTTCAATGCCGTCGAAGGCAACACCACCTTCTATGCCCGCCCTGCCCCTGCCACGGTGCAACGCTGGGCCCAGGTCATGCCGGCACACTTTCGCTTCACCGCCAAGTTTCCGGGTGATGTCAGCCATGCGGGGGACCTGGGCGAACAGCTGGAGTCGGCGATCGACTTCACCCGCCTGCTGGCACCGCTGGGCGAGCGCGTTTCACCCTACTGGCTGCAGTTACCGGCGCTGTTCGGCCCATCGCGCCTCGCCGAACTGACCCACTTTCTCGACCGGATCGGCAAGCCGATGGCCGTCGAAGTGCGCCATGGCGCCTTCTTCGCCCGTGGCGAGGAGGAGCGCCAGCTCAATCGCCTGCTGCACGAACGGAGTGTGGAGCGCATCTGCCTGGATCCGCGTGCGCTGTTCAGCTGCGCCTCGCGCGAGCCGGGCGTGTTGCATGCGCAAGCCAAGAAACCACGGGTACCGCCGCGCCCTGCGGCGTTCAGCCAGTCTCCCCAAGTGCGCTTCATCGGCCATCCGGAGCTGGAGGCCAACGAAAGCTTCCTTACCCCCTGGGTGGAAAAAGTCGCTGCCTGGATCGAGGAAGGGCGCAGCCCCTACGTGTTCCTGCACACCGCCGACAACCGCCTGGCCGCCGCCCTCGCCCAGCGTTTTCACCAGCGCCTGATGGCGCGCCTGCCTGGCCTTGCCCCGCTGCCGGAATTGCCGCGCGCTCCAGAGGTCGAACAACTGGGGCTACTCTGACGACTCCTTCATCTGCCGGAGGTTATGACCATGGATGTGCAAACCCTGCGAGCCGAAGCCTTCAAGGCACTGCACGAACGTGAAGGCACCTTCGTCATTCCCAACCCATGGGACGCAGGCTCTGCGCGGCTGCTGGCCAGCCTGGGCTTCGAAGCACTCGCCACCACCAGCGCGGGCCTGGCGTTCAGCCTGGGGCGACCGGATGCGGAAGGCGCCCTGACCCTGGACGAAACCCTGGAGAACGCCAGGGCGATCGTCGACGCCACTGCGCTGCCAGTGGCCGCCGACCTGGAAAATGGCTTCGGCGACCTGCCGCAGGACTGCGCCCTGGCCATCGCCCGTGCTGCCGAGGCCGGCCTGGTGGGCGGCTCGATCGAAGATGCCACGGGGCGCAGCGATACGCCGATCTACGACTTCGCCCTGGCGGTCGAGCGGGTACGCGCCGCAGTGCAGGCCGCGCGCGAGCTCCCCTTCCCCTTCACCCTCTGTGCCCGTGCCGAGAACCTGCTGCATGGGTGCCTGGACCTGGACGACACCATCCGGCGCCTGCAGGCCTATGCCGAGGCAGGCGCTGACGTGCTGTATGCACCGGGGCTGCGCAGCGTCGACGAGATCCGGGCGGTGGTCCAGGCGGTGGCGCCAAAGCCGGTGAACGTACTGATGGGCATGCCCGGGGTGCCACTGGGCGTGAACCAGTTGCAGGACCTGGGCGTGCGGCGTGTCAGCGTCGGTTCGTCGCTGGCTCGGGCGGCATTGGGGGCATTGCGGCAGGCGGCAATGGAGATTCGCGACCAGGGCACCTTCGGCTATGGCGAGCAGGCGCTGCCGTTCGCCCAGCTCAACGACCTGTTCCGCCGCTGAGGCCGCATGCGCGCAGCGCCGGTACTGCTGGGCGGCCTGCTGTTGGCAGCGGGCCTGGCCTGGTACCTCGGCTGGCGGCCGCCTGCGGCATGGAACCCTTGGGCAGCGCTGGACGTGCGCCAGCCGCCGAACCTGCTGACGCCCTACAAGCTATCGCGCCTGCGCGACGATCCCGGCTTGTGCCGCCAGGTGCTGGCGACCTCTGCCCTGCGCTATCGCCCACAGGCGGACAGCCCGGCGACGGCCTCCTGTCCGTTGCAAAATGTCTTGCGCATCGAAGGCGGCCAGGCGCGGCTGAGCAGTAGTTTCCTGGCCTCCTGCCCGTTGGCGGTGGCTTATGCGCTGTTCGAGACCCATGGCTTGCAACCTGCGGCGCAACGGGTGTTCGGCCAACCCGTGGTGCAGGTGGATCACCTGGGCAGCTTCGCCTGTCGCAACGTCTATCACCGCCAGCAGGGGCGCCTGAGCCAGCATGCCACGGCCGATGCTCTGGACATCAGCGGCTTTCGCCTGGGCGATGGCCAGCGCATCGTGCTGGCGCGCGACTGGCAGGGGGACGGGCAGAAGGCAGCGTTTCTACGCCAGGTGCGGGACGCTGCCTGCGACAGCTTCAACACGGTGCTGGGGCCCGACTACAACGCCGCGCACCATAACCATTTTCACCTGGACATGGGGTTCTGGCAGGTCTGCCGCTGAACTCAGGCGTGCAGGCGGACGTTGTTCAGCACCACCGGGCGCGCCCAGTGGGTGTCGAACGCCAGGTCGTTCTGCTGCTGGGCCAGGGTGGTTTCGTCGTAGGGTTCCGGGGCCTTGTCCAGCAGTTCCATCTCGAATTCGGCGATGGGCAGGAACAGCGGGCGTGGCGACGGCGCCGGCCCAGGCTCTGGGAGGGGATGGCCCTGGCTCATGACTACCGGGCGCAGCCAGCTGTTGTTCAGGTCGAGCTGACGCTGCTGCTCGATCAGCTCGGCGGTGCTGAAGGGCTCGGGGGCCTTTTCCAGCAGTTGCGGTTCGAATTCGGCCTTGGGCAGGAACAGCGGCTCGGGCGGCTTGACCTCCCTGTCCTGCACGTCGCATGCGCGCTGGAGGCGGATCTGCGCCAGGGCCTGCACGCCACCGATCGGCTCACCGCTTCGCTCGTCGTACTGCTCCAGGGCCTGGCGGGCGGGGTCTGCCTCCTGCCCTTGCTGCTCGGCCAGGGCGCGGGCGAAAAAATCCTGCCACAGGTGGCTGACGCCCCCGAGTGCCTGGGTGTTCTGCCGACCGTAGTTGCCGACGGGCGACAGATAGGTCAAGCCGATGGGAAGGGTTTCTGACATGGCAGTCGCGCGCGTTGTGCTCTGGCAGAATAGCGAGTACTGCGTATATCGGCCGTGGCCGGGGTTTCATTAATTTTTTCGGATGCGGGTACGGATGGTAGAGCAAGAGCAAGGCACAGGTATCAGGGTCGAGGCGTTGTCGGCTGAATTCCAGGCGCAGGCCGTGGCATGGGCCGAGCGCCTGGGCCTGCCGCTTGCGGACGATACGGCGGGTTTCGCCGTGCAGGTCGGTGCCAATGGCCTGCAGATCCAGCAACTGGGGCCGCAGGCGCCGGGGCCGGTGCGGGTGGACTTCGTCGAGGGCCAGGCAGCCCACCGGCGCCTCTATGGCGGTGGCAACGGGCAAATGATCGCCAAGGCCGTGGGCATCGCCCAGGGCATACGGCCGCAGGTGCTGGATGCCACGGCGGGGCTGGGCAAGGATGCGTTCGTCCTGGCCAGCCTCGGTTGCCAGATGACCCTGATCGAACGCCAGCCGCTGATCGCCGCGTTGCTCGAGGATGGCCTGGCACGGGCCCGGGACGACGAGGACGTGGCGGCGATCGTCGGGCGCATGCGCCTGCTCACGGGCAACGCCATCGAGCGCATGCGTGGCTGGGAGGGCGAGCCACCCCAGGTCATCTACCTCGACCCGATGTTCCCGCATCGGGACAAGAGCGCCCTGGTGAAGAAGGAAATGCGCGTGTTTCGGCCGCTGGTCGGCGATGACCTGGATGCGCCGGCGTTGCTCGAGGCAGCGCTGGCGTTGGCTTCGCACCGGGTGGTGGTCAAGCGGCCGCGCAAGGCCCCCATTATCGAGGGGCCCAAGCCTAGCCATAGCCTGGAGGGGAAATCGAGCCGGTATGACATCTACCCGAAGAAGGCGCTCAAGGCCTGATCGGGCTGGGCTTGGGGCTGCCTTGCAGCCCATCGCCGGCAAGCCCACCACACGGTTCTCTACATGGCACCCCATGTGTGAGCACCAGTGCCCCTGTGGCCGGCTTGCCGGCGATGGGGCGCGAAGCGGCCCCAATGCCGCTTAACCGACTGGCATTAGGCAAGCCCTCTATCACAGCATCACTGCCCGGCGGCAAGCCTGACCTGCTCCTCCAGCTCCTGGCGCAGGGTCGGCTCCAGGCGCAGCTGGCGTGCCAGTTCGTCCAGGTAGGCACGCTCCATGAAGTTCTCCTGGTCGACCATCATCACGCTGGCCAGGTACATCTCGGCAGCCATCTCCGGCGTCTGCGCGGCACTGGCCACCTCGGCCGGGTCCAGCGGCTTGTTCAGCTCGGCGTGCAGCCAGTGCTGCAGCTCGCGATCGTCGTCGAGCCTGACGAATTCGCCCTCGATCAAGGCACGTTCGCGCTCGTCGATGTGGCCATCGGACTTGGCGGCCGCCACCAGGGCACGCAGGACCGCCTGGCTATGCTGCTCGGCCTGGGCCGGCGGCAGGCGATCGAGGGTCCGGGGTTCCTGGGGCTGGCCTTCGCCCTGGCGCGCCTGCCAGTTGCCGTAGGCCTTGTAGGCCAGCACGCCGAGGGCGGCCAGGCCTCCGTAGGTCAGCACCTTGCCGCCGTACTTGCGCGCCTTCTTGTTGCCCAGCAGCAAGCCCATGGCACCGGCTGCCAGGGCACCGCCGCCGGCGCCCGAGAGCAGGCTGCCAAGGCCACCGCCCTTGCCCGCCTGGCCGCCGAGCAGGTCGCCAAGGCCAGGCACCTTGCCCGCCCCGCCCTTGCCTTGCTGGTTCTGCAACAGCGTCTGTCCGGACTTGAGCAGTTGGTCGAGCAGGCCACGGGTGTTCATCTGGCGTTACCTCCTGGGGAAAGGAAAACCCCAGAGTAGGCCCGGAGGCTGAATCCTCGCTTAACGCATTTGCATCCGAATGTTGCTCGATGTGTCATTTGTCGCCGGCGGCACCAGCTTCTAGTCTGGTGGATCACGGTCGTGCCGCGCCCACGTGGGTGGTCGTCGCGCGCAAACCCCCTACGGAGGATGGACGCATGCATACCCAAATGCTGATCAACGGTCGCCTGGTGGCCGGCGAAGGCCCCACCTGGACCGTGCTGAACCCGGCCCTGGGCAGCGCCCTGGCGCAGATCGGCGAAGCGACCGAAGCCCAGGTCGACGCCGCCGTGCGTGCCGCCGACCAGGCGTTCGACAACTGGTCGCAGACCAGCCCCAAGGACCGCTCCCTGGCCTTGCTGGCGCTGGCCGATACCCTCGAACGGCATGCCGAGGAACTGGCCCGGCTGGAGTCGCAGAACTGCGGCAAGCCTTTCGCCGCGGTGCTCGGCGACGAGTTACCGGCCATCGTCGACGTCTTCCGCTACTTCGCCGGCGCAGCCCGTTGCCTGGGCGGCTCGGCGGCTGGCGAGTACCTGCCGGGGCACACCTCGATGATCCGTCGCGACCCGCTGGGGGTGGTCGCCTCCATCGCGCCGTGGAACTACCCGTTGATGATGCTCGCCTGGAAGGTCGCCCCTGCCCTGGCGGCAGGCAACACCGTGGTGCTCAAGCCTTCGGAGCTGACGCCCCTGACCGCCCTGCGCCTGGCAGAATTGGCCAAGGACATCCTGCCGCCAGGTGTGCTCAACATCCTGTTCGGTCGCGGCCCGACCGTGGGCACACCGCTGGTCACCCATCCCAAGGTACGCATGGTCTCGCTGACCGGCTCGATCCCCACCGGCGCGCACATCATCGGCGCCACGGCCAGCAGCGTGAAGCGCCTGCACATGGAGCTCGGCGGCAAGGCGCCGGTGCTGGTGTTCGACGACGCCGACCTGGACGCCGCCATCGAGGGTATCCGCACCTTCGGTTTCTACAATGCCGGCCAGGACTGCACCGCCGCCTGCCGCCTGTATGTGCAGGACGGTATCTACGAGCGTTTCGTCGAACGCCTGGGCGAGGCGGTGGCCAGCCTCAGGCCTGGCCTGCAGGACGATCCCGAGACCGAGCTGGGGCCGTTGATCAGCGCCCAGCACCGCGACAAGGTCGCCGGCCTGGTGCAGCGGGCCATCGCCCAACCCCACATCCGCCTGGTGACCGGCGGCAAAGCCCTGCCGGGCGAGGGGTTCTACTTCGAGCCGACGGTACTGGCCGATGCGCTGCAGGATGACGAGATCGTCCGCCACGAAGTGTTCGGCCCGGTGGTCTCGGTGACGCGCTTCAACGATGAAGCCCAGGCCCTGGAGTGGGCCAACGACTCGGACTATGGCCTGGCCTCATCGGTATGGACCCGCGACACCGGCCGCGCCCACCGCCTGGCGGCACGCCTGCAGTACGGCTGCACCTGGGTCAATACCCACTTCATGCTGGTCAGCGAAATGCCCCATGGCGGGCAGAAACACTCGGGGTATGGCAAGGACATGTCCATGTATGGGCTGGAGGACTACACCTGCGTGCGGCATGTGATGATCAGGCATTGAGCCTGGGGCTGCCAAGCAGCCCCAGTGTCACCCGGCATTGGGGCTTGCCCACAAAGGCGCCGATACTATTCCCGCAGGTCTGACTCGTGGATCGGGTTCGCCCGGCTGGTGGCCCGCTGGTATTGCGCCGGCCACGTCGCCTTGTTGCCGCCCAGGTCATCGTCGGCGTGCAACGGCCAGTACGGGTCACGCAGCAGCTCGCGGGCCAGGAAGATGATGTCGGCCTGCCCGGTGCGCAGAATATGCTCGGCCTGGGCCGGTTCGGTGATCATGCCGACAGTGCCGGTAGCGATCTCCGACTCCTTGCGTACCCGCTCGGCAAAACGGGTCTGGTAGCCAGGGCCGGTAGGGATCTCGGCATTGACCGAGGTGCCGCCGGAGGAAACGTCGATCAGGTCCACCCCGATCGCCCGCAGGCGCCGGGCCAGTTCGACGGTTTCGTCCGGATTCCAGCCATCCTCGACCCAATCGGTGGCCGATACCCGCACGAACAACGGCAACTCCTGTGGCCAGACCTTGCGCACCGCCTCGGTCACCTCCAGGGTCAGGCGGATGCGGTTCTCGAAGCAACTGCCATAGCGGTCTCGGCGCTGGTTGCTCAGCGGCGAGAGGAACTGGTGCAGCAGGTAACCATGGGCGGCATGCACTTCGGCCACCTTGAAGCCTGCGCTCAAGGCGCGGCGGGCAGCATCGGCGAATGCCTGGACGATACCGCCGATCTCATCCTCGGTCAGTTCATGGGGTACGGTGTGTTCCGGATCGAAGGCGATCCTCGACGGGCCGACCGGCTGCCAGCCGCCCTCCTCCACGCTGACGCTGCCATGCTTGCCCAGCCAAGGCCGGTAGGTGCTGGCCTTGCGCCCGGCATGGGCCAGCTGGATGCCCGGCACGGCGCCCTGAGCGGTGATGAAGCGGGTGATGCGCTGCAACGGCGGGATCTGTGCATCGTTCCACAGGCCCAGGTCCTCGGCACTGATGCGCCCCTGCGCGGTCACGGCAGTGGCCTCGGTGAACACCAGGCCTGCGCCACCAACGGCACGGCTGCCTAGGTGCACCAGGTGCCAGTCGTTGGCCAGGCCGTCGACGGCGGAATACTGGCACATGGGGGAAACGGCGATGCGGTTGGGCAGGGTCAGCTGACGCAGGGTGTAAGGCTCGAGCAGCAGGCTCATGAGGGCACCTCCCAAGGACTCCAATGGTGATCCGGCCCGGACACTCAATTGCACGTCCCTGGCCCGGGTCCGGTCAATCTTCAGACTAGACCAGATTGGGTGGGGGAGTGGTTCCGTGGGATGTTGGGATCGAGCGCCGCCCGCCCGGCCGCATCGCACGCCATCGCTTTGGCTCGTGGCTCGACATCGAATCGTACCGGTTGTGCATAGAGCACTTTCGCAAAACCGCCGTTCCCGCAAAAATTGCCGTCAGCGCGGCTCCATGTGGGCAATCATCAACTGTACGCTTTCATTGCCACGGAACTCGTTCACATCCAGCTTGTAGGCCAACTCGACCCAGCGCACGGTCGGGTTCGGCCACACCTCGCGGTCGATGCCGAAGGCAATGCCGTCCAGCCGCACCGAGCCACACTCGCTCTTGAGCACCACCTTCAAGTGCCGCTCGCCCACCACCCGTTGCTCGACCAACTGGAACACGCCGTGGAACAGCGGCTCGGGAAAGTGCTGCCCCCAGGGCCCGGCATGGCGCAGGGCACGCGCCAGGTCCAGGTGGAACTCCTCCACTGCCAGGGTACCGTCGGACAGCAAGCGCCCGGTCAGGTCCTCCTCGCGCAGTTGGCGGCGCACCTCTTCGTCGAAGGCCTGGGCGAAAGCCGGGAAGTTGTCCGCTGGCAGCGACAGGCCGGCGGCCATGGCATGCCCGCCAAACTTGCTGATCAACTGCGGATGGCGCGCCGCCACCGCATCCAGCGCATCGCGGATGTGAAAACCCGGCACCGAGCGCGCCGAGCCCTTGAGCATGCCCTCCCCGGCATCGGCGAAAGCGATGGTCGGGCGGTGGTAGCGCTCCTTCAGGCGCGAGGCGAGGATGCCGATCACCCCCTGGTGCCAGTCCGCATCGAACAGGCACAGGCCATAGGGCATGGACTCTACCGGCAGGTCCTTGAGCTGGGCCAACGCCTCGCGCTGCATGCCCTGTTCGATGGACTTGCGGTCCTGGTTCAAGGCATCCAGCTCGCGTGCCATGTCCAGGGCCTGGGCCGGGTCATCGCTGAGCAGGCATTCGATACCCAGGCTCATGTCGTCCAGGCGCCCGGCGGCGTTCAGTCGCGGGCCGAGGATGAAGCCCAGGTCGGTGGAGGTGATGCGCCGATGGTCACGCCGCGCCACCTCGAGGATCGCCTTGATCCCGGGCCGGGCACGGCCGGCGCGGATACGCTCCAGGCCCTGGTGGACCAGGATGCGGTTGTTGGCATCCAGCGGCACCACGTCGGCCACGCTGCCCAGCGCCACCAGGTCGAGCAGCTCGCCGATGTTCGGCTGCGGCTGGTTGTCGTAGCGCCCCAGATCGCGCAGGCGCGCGCGCAGCGCCATGAGCACGTAGAAGATCACCCCGACCCCGGCCAGGGCCTTGCTCGGGAAATCGCACCCCGGCTGGTTCGGGTTGACGATGGCGTCGGCCTGCGGCAACTGCTCGCCGGGCAGGTGGTGGTCGGTGACCAGCACCTTGAGCCCGGCGGCCTTGGCTGCGGCCACCCCCTCCACACTGGAGATGCCGTTGTCGACGGTGATCAGCAACTGCGGCTCGCGCTGCAAGGCCACCTGGACGATCTCCGGGGTCAGGCCATAGCCGTACTCGAAGCGGTTGGGCACCAGGTAGTCGACCTGGGCCGCGCCCAGCAGGCGCAGGCCGAGTACGCCGACCGTACTGGCGGTGGCGCCATCGGCATCGAAGTCACCGACGATGAGGATACGCTGGCGCTGGTCGAGGGCTTCGACCAGCAACTGCACCGCAGCGTCGATGCCCTTGAGCTGCTGGAAGGGCAGCAGGCGTGCCAGGCGCTTGTCCAGCTCGGCTTCGGACTGCACGCCACGGGCGGCATACAGGCGGGTCAACAAGGGAGGCAGGTTGCCCAGGAACGGCAGGCTCGGCGGCAGGGGGCGAGGTTCGATACGCATGGGATCTTCGGCAGTCAGGTAGGGAACAGGTCAGCCACGCTCACCGAGCAGCCACTCCAGCTGCACTTCGTGCTGGCCGCGGTCGTCGGTGACGTATACCGTGCCTTCGCTGATCATCACGTCCCACTTGATCGAGCGGGGCATGTCCGTGGCCAGGGTCTCCAGCACCTCCTGGGGCACGGCGGCGATGCTGAGGTTCTTCAGGCCCTTGACCGCATCCACCACCTTGTTCTGCCACACCCGCAGGCTGCCGTAGGCCAGCAGGCTGGTGCGCTCGGTGCGACGCGAGCACCAGGTCAGGCGCTCGGCATCCGGCTGGCCGACCTCGATCCAGTGCAGGACACGGTCATCCAGGCTCTTTTCCCACAGAGCTGCTTCATCCACATCCGACAGGCCACGGCCAAACGCCAGGTTCTCGTTGTACCAGAGCGCGTAGGCCAGCAGCCGTACGGCCAGGCGTTCCTCGGTCTCCGAGGGGTGACGGGCGATGGTCTGCCTGACGTTTTCGTACACGCCGCGGTCGAGATCGGTCAGGTTCAGTTCGAATTTGTAGGTGGTGGACGGCTGGGCCATGGCGACGGGCTTCTTGCAAAGAAAAGTTGCACAGTCTAACCGATCGTGGACAGTCGCGGGGCGCTGACGGCCTTCTTCGCGGGCTTGTCCCAATGCTGGGCCTGGCAAGACATTCGGCGTCCATTCAGGGCCGCTTCGCGCCCCATCGCCAGCAAGGCAGCCCCACCCTGGCAGTACCTGCCATGCACCACCTGTGATACAACCAAGGGCCAAACCCATCGCCACGGACGCCCCATGCCCACGCCCAGCAAACCCCTCGCCGGCCTGAAAGTCATCGAGCTCGGCACCCTCATCGCCGGCCCCTTCGCTTCCCGCATCTGCGCCGAATTCGGCGCCGAGGTGATCAAGGTCGAGTCGCCCGATGGCGGCGACCCGCTGCGCAAGTGGCGCAAGCTGTACGAGGGCACCTCGCTGTGGTGGTTCGTCCAGGCGCGCAACAAGCAATCGCTGACCCTCAACCTCAAGCACCCCGAAGGCCGCGAGATCCTCAAGCGCCTGCTGGCCGAGGCCGACATCCTGATCGAGAACTTCCGCCCCGGCGTGCTGGAAAAGCTTGGCCTTGGCTGGGACGTGCTGCACGCCCTCAACCCGCGCCTGGTCATGGTGCGCCTGTCAGGCTTCGGCCAGACCGGCCCGATGAAGGACCAGCCCGGTTTCGGCGCGGTCGGCGAATCCATGGGCGGCCTGCGCTACATCACCGGCTTCGAGGACCGCCCGCCGGTGCGTACCGGGATTTCCATCGGCGACTCGATCGCCGCCCTGTGGGGCGTGATCGGCGCATTGATGGCCTTGCGCCATCGCGAAGTCAACGGCGGCCAGGGGCAGGTGGTGGACGTCGCGCTCTACGAAGCCATCTTCGCCATGATGGAAAGCATGGTCCCGGAGTTCGACGTGTTCGGCTTCATTCGCGAGCGCACCGGCAACATCATGCCGGGGATCACCCCCTCCTCCATCCACACCACCGCCGATGGCCGGCACGTGCAGATCGGCGCCAACGGCGATGCCATCTTCAAGCGCTTCATGCAGGCCATCGGCCGCGACGACCTGGCCAACGACCCTGGCCTGGCCACCAACGATGGCCGCGACCTGCGCCGCGACGAGCTCTATGGGGTGATCGACCGCTGGGCCAACGGCCTGCCACTGGCCCAGGTAATGCAAGTGCTCAACGATGCCCAGGTGCCCGCCAGCCGTATCTATTCGGCCGAGGACATGTTCAGCGACCCGCAGTTCCTGGCCCGCGAGATGTTCCTCCAGGCCCGCCTGCCGGACGGCAAGCCGTTCAGGATGCCAGGCATCGTGCCCAAGCTCTCCGACACCCCAGGCTCCAGCGAATGGGTGGGGCCGGGCCTGGGCGAACACAACGAATCCGTGCTCGGCACCCTGGGCTACGATGCCACGGCCATCGCCCGGCTGCGCGAAGCCGGCGCGATCTGATCGCGCGCAACACGCCATGCACATGCCCGGCGGACGCCTGCTTGGCCTCCTGATCCTGCTGTGCGGGTTGCTGCCGGCCATGACCGAGGCCAAGGAGCGCCTGCTGTGGCTGGTGCGCGACCTGCCACCGTTCACCATCTTCGAAGGCTCGGAGAAAGGCCAGGGCGTGATCGACCGCATGCTACCGGAACTGATCGCGCAGATGCCCGAGTACGACCACAGCATCGTCCGGGTCAACCGTGCCCGTGGCCTCCAGATGCTCCAGAGACCCAACCTCACCTGCGACCCGACCCTGCTATGGACGCCGGAGCGGGCCAGGTTCGTGCAATTTTCCACGCCCTTTCTCGGCGTGCTGAGCAGCGGGCTGGTAGTGCGCCGCCAGGACCAGGCCCTGCTGGCGCCCTTCCTGGAGCGCGGCAAGATCGACCTCCAGCGCCTGCTGGCGCAGACCCGGCTCAAGCTCGGCATCGTCGCCGAGCGCAGCTACAGCGCACAGGTCGACGATATCCTGCGGCAATTGCCCGACAGCGCCTTCAGCCGCCACTACGGCAACGACGCCACCGCCAACCTGCTGCAGATGCAGCGCCTGGGGCGCCTGCAACTGGTGCTCGGCTACTGGCCGGAGGCGCGCTACATGATCCAGCAGCAAGGCGGATCTCTGGACGAATACGTGTTCCATCCGATCCAGGGGGTGGACCGTTACCAGTTCTTCCACGTGGGCTGCTCCGACACGCCGCTCGGACGCGAGGCCATTGGCCATATCGACCCGTTGTTGGCCACCTTGCGCCACGCCCCATTGCCCGAGCAGTATGCCCAGTGGCTGGACCCGGGCCTGCGCGAGGACTATCTGGAACAGAGCCAGCGCTTCTTCGAAGGCAAGCAGCACCCGCCCCGCTGACAGCCTTCGTGGCCGGACGGACAAAAAGAAGCCCCGGATGCCGGGGAGAGCGTCCGGGGTCGAGCGAAAGCCCTGAAGGACTCCCGGGACAGCCCGCAGCACCGGAGCAGAGTGCCGTCAGCCTGCCCTCACTGTGTCAGATAAAGCGCTCAGGCGAAGGTTCCCGGCAATGACTGCTGGTGCTGCAAGGCCGCGATCACACAGGGCTGCAGGCGGCCTTCGACGATCTGCAGGTCACGGTGCAGGCCATCCACCAGGTCGACCAGCAGTTGTTGCTCCTGCAATTGGCGCGGGCTTACCGCACGCCTGAGGATCACCGCCCCCTGGTTGTCGATCACTGTCAGCTGGCGCTTGCCGCTGGCGTCTGTTTCGCCGAGTTGGGCTTGGTACGGGGTCAGGGCATCATTGAGCAGTTTGCAGATTCTTTCCATCCGGCGTACTCGCTGTTCTTGGAACCTATCGGAACTGACCTTGGGGAGCGGAGGAAGTTCGTCTAGCCGCCCCCGTATCAATGAGCATGCTCAAGGCAGATGACCGTTTGAGTATCCCTTGCGCCGCATGCTCCAGGAATGGGTCGCAAGCGCCGCACGGCATCGTGCAGGGCGGCCATCGACAACGGCCAGCGCAGTTCAGCGATGACCCACAGGCCCTGTTGTCGGGCTTGCTGGGCCAGGTCCGCCTTGCCCGGTGACGGCTGGCCGACGAACAGCAGCGCGCGTGGGCGCCGTGTCTGCAGCACATGCCGGAGCAGGGCCAGGCCGCTGGCCTCGGGCATGGCATGGTCGAGGATCAGCAGGTCGGTGGCGTCTCCCTGGGCCAAGCTTGCCTGGGTATCGGGCAGGCCCTGGGTGAGGCGCACATTGAAGATGCCCAGGGCATTGCAGGCCTGGTGCAAGAGGATCCGATGGGAAGGACGTGCCTGGTGGATGAGCACGTTGAGCCGGTGCATGGGCCGCTCCTGGGGCTTCGCGCGCCCTGGTGGATAGGGGCGGTTACTCTAGGGAAGTCACCTGACGACTCATATAGGAAAAGTCTGAAACCGCAGTGGGAACGGTCTGCGGATAATGGGTGGATAGACATTGGGGCCGCGAAGCGGCCCCAATCAATCACTCGTCTTACAGCGGCTTGCCACGATTCCCGTGCTGGCTGACGAACGCCTGCACCGCTTTCAAGTCGTTGGCCAGGACCGTGCAACGCTCCTCGCGCTCGAACAGGTCGCTCAGGTGGGCCGGCAGCTCCAGGGCCTTGCCGACGCCGGCCTTCTCCACCGCTTCGGGGAACTTGACCGGGTGCGCGGTGCCCAGCACCACCATCGGCGTATCCAGGCTGCGGCGGCACTCGCGGGCGGCCTTGACGCCGATCGCGGTATGCGGGTCGAGCACTTCACCGGTACTGGCGAACACTTCGGCAATGGTCTGGCAGGTCTGCTCGTCGGTCACCGCCAGGGAATCGAACAGCTTGCGCGCTTCGGTCCAGCGGTCCTGCTCGACGCTGAAACCACCGCCCTGCTTGAAGCGTTCCATCAGCTCGGCGATGGCGGCGCCACTGCGGCCATGCAGGTCGAACAACAGGCGCTCGAAGTTGGACGAGACCATGATGTCCATCGAGGGCGACAGGGTCGGGTGCAGGGTGTCCTTGACGTACTGGTTGCCGCTCATGAAGCGGTGCAGGATGTCGTTGCGGTTGGTCGCCACTACCAGTTGGCTGATCGGCAGGCCCATGTTGCGGGCCAGGTAGCCGGCGAAGATGTCGCCGAAGTTGCCGGTCGGTACCGAGAAGGCCACCGAGCGCGCCGGGCCACCCAGTTGCAGCGCGGCGTGGAAGTAGTAGACGATCTGGGCCATGATCCGCGCCCAGTTGATCGAGTTCACCGCCACCAGGCGGGTGCCCTTGAGGAACGACTGGTCGGCGAAGCTGGCCTTGACCATTTCCTGGCAGTCGTCGAAGTTGCCTTCGATGGCGATGTTGTGGATGTTGTCGCCGAAGATCGTGGTCATCTGCCGGCGCTGCACTTCCGAGACGCGCTGGTGCGGGTGCAGGATGAAGATGTCGACGTTGTCGCAGCGGCGGCAGCCTTCGATGGCGGCCGAACCGGTGTCGCCGCTGGTGGCACCGATGATCACCACGCGCTCGCCACGCTTGGCCAGCACATGGTCGAGCAGGCGGCCGAGCAGTTGCAGGGCGAAGTCCTTGAACGCCAGGGTCGGGCCGTGGAACAGCTCCATGACCCACTCGTTGCTGTCCAGCTGGCGCAGCGGCGCCACGGCGGCATGGGCGAACTCGCCGTAGGTTTCCTCGAGGATCTTCTTGAAGTCGGCGTCGGCGATGCTGCCTTCGACGAACGGGCGCATCACCCGGAAGGCCAGCTCGTGGTACGGCAGGCCGGCCCAGGAGGCGATCTCTTCCTGGGTGAAACGCGGCAGGTTTTCCGGCACGTACAGGCCGCCGTCGCTGGCCAGGCCAGCCAGCAGGACATCTTCGAAGTTCAGGGCCGGTGCCTGGCCGCGGGTACTGATATAGCGCATGGGTGCAAACCTTTGGTTCGAGCGGCAAGCTTCGAGCGGCACGCTACAAGAAAAAGCCGATCGGCATCGTTCCTGTAACTCGCGCCCCACCCTTGCCGCATGTGTCATCTGTTCCAAGCCTCAACGCCGAACTGCCTTTATCTTGCAGCTCGCTGCTTGAAGCTTGCCGCTTAATTGAGCTGTTCGACGCGAATACGCACGACCTTGCCGACCACGTCCTGCAGGGCTTCCAGGGCGACGATGGCGTCGTCGATACGCTGCTCGACCACGCGATGGGTCAGCAGGATCATCGGTACCAGGCCGTCCTGCTCCTCGGCTTCCTTCTGCATGATCGACTCGATGTTGATGCCGCGCTCCGAGAGGATGCTCGCCACCTGGGCCAGCACGCCCGGATGATCCTTGGCCTGGATGCGCAGGTAGTAGGCGCTTTCGCAGGCTTCGATCGGCAGGATCGGGTGGGCCGACAGTGAATCGGGCTGGAAGGCCAGGTGCGGCACGCGGTTCTCCGGGTCGGAGGTCATGGCGCGGACCACGTCGACCAGGTCGGCGACCACCGAGGAAGCGGTCGGCTCCATGCCGGCGCCGGCACCGTAGTACAGGGTCGAGCCGGCGGCGTCGCCGTTGACCATCACCGCGTTCATCACACCGTTGACGTTGGCGATCAGACGGTCGCTGGGGATCAGCGTCGGGTGCACGCGCAACTCGAAGCCGTCGTCGGTGCGACGGGCCACGCCCAGGTGCTTGATGCGGTAGCCCAGGGCCTCGGCGTAGTTGACGTCGGCCGTGGTCAGCTGGGTGATGCCCTCGGTGTAGGCCTTGTCGAACTGCAGCGGGATGCCGAAGGCGATGGAGGCCAGGATGGTCAGCTTGTGCGCCGCGTCGATGCCCTCGACGTCGAAGGTCGGGTCAGCCTCGGCGTACCCCAGGGCCTGGGCCTCGGCGAGCACGTCAGGGAAGGCACGGCCTTTGTCGCGCATCTCGGTGAGGATGAAGTTGCCGGTACCGTTGATGATGCCGGCCAGCCAGTTGATGCGGTTGGCCGACAGGCCCTCGCGGATCGCCTTGATCACCGGGATGCCACCGGCAACCGCGGCTTCGAAGGCGACGATGACGCCCTTCTCGCGGGCCTTGGCGAAGATCTCGTTGCCGTGCACGGCGATCAGGGCCTTGTTGGCGGTGACCACGTGCTTGCCGTTTTCGATGGCCTTGAGCACCAGGTCACGGGCGACGGTGTAGCCGCCGATCAGCTCGATGACGATGTCGATCTCCGGGTTGCTCGCGACCTCGAACACATCAGCGGTAATGGGGGTACCGGTAATCTGGCAGTTCGGGTTCTGCGAGCGCATGGCGATCTGTGCCACTTCAATACCGCGCCCGGCACGGCGGGCGATCTCCTCGGCGTTGCGCTGAAGTACATTGAAGGTTCCGCCACCGACGGTCCCCAACCCACAGATGCCTACTTTGACCGGTTTCACTGTGAACTCCCCATTGAACGGCCGGCCTCTGCGCCGACCGTGAAACATGCCGTCTCCCCATGGTGACGGCGTACTGATTGAATTACTTGGCTGCGCTGCCTTCGCTGGCCAGGGCCAGCTTGGCCACCTGCGGCGCCGGCTGGTAGCCCGGAATCACCTGGCCGCTCTGCAGGACGATCGCCGGCGTGCCGTTGACACCGATCGACTGGCCCAGCTGGAACTGCCTGCCGACCGGGTTGGCGCACTTGGCGGCCTTGATTTCCTTGCCCTCGATCATCTTGTCCAGCGCCGCGCGACGGTCGCTGGAGCACCAGACCGCCTGCAGTTGCTCGTCGCCCGGCGAGCCGAGCCCCTGACGCGGGAAGGCGACGTAGCGCACCTCGATACCGCGGCGGTTGAGCTCAGGCACCTCGGCGTGCAGCTTGTGGCAATACGGGCAGGTGGTATCGGTGAAGACGGTGATGTGCGACTTGGTCTGGCCCTTGGCAGGATAAACCACCATCTCGGCGGCTGGAATGCCGTTGATGAGCTTGGCGATGCCTTGGCGCTCGGTCTTCTCGGTGAGGTTGACCGGCTTGCCGTCCTGGATCTGGAACAGGTAGCCCTGCATGACGAACTGCCCATCGGCACTGGCGTACAGCACGCGGCCGCCCTGTAGCTTGACTTCGTAGAGACCGCTGACCGGGCTGCTGGCGACGCTCTCGACCGGCACTTCCAGCTCGAGGGTCTGCAGGGTCTTGCGGATCGCCTGCTCGGCGCCGGCACTGGCGTCGCTGGTCGCGGCAACGGCAAAGGTACTGGCCAGCGCCAGGGCGGCGGCGGCGAAAATCTGGGTCACGCGCATGGGAACTCCTGAAGGCGGACGGGGCCGGCGGGGCGTCGGGCGCGGGGGAAATCGCGGCGAGCGGGCAGCCCTTGGTGCAAACCGTCCAAGCCTACCACAACAGGCCGCTACTGGAGGGGTTCGCAGGCACCGGTCGGCGGAACATGAAAACCATTCATCCACGCGGATGGTGCTGGGCATGCAGTTGCTGCAGGCGCGCCTTGGCCACGTGGGTATAGATCTGTGTGGTCGACAGGTCGCTATGGCCCAGCAGCATCTGCACCACCCGCAGGTCGGCACCGTGATTGAGCAGGTGGGTGGCGAAGGCATGGCGCAGGGTATGCGGCGACAGTGGCTTGTCGATGCCAGCGACCCGGGCATGGTGCTTGATACGGTGCCAGAAGGTCTGGCGGGTCATCTGCTCGCCGCGCTGGCTGGGGAACAGCACGTCGCTGGGGCGGCCATTGAGCAGCTCGGCACGCCCATCGCGCTGGTAACGCTCCAGCCAGAGCACCGCCTCCTCCCCCATCGGCACCAGGCGCTCCTTGCTGCCCTTGCCCATGACCCGCAGCACGCCCTGGCGCAGGTTGACCTGGTCCAGGGTCAGGCTGACCAGTTCGGTCACCCGCAGGCCGCAGGCATAGAGCACTTCGAGCATGGCCCGGTCGCGCTGGCCGATGGCCTCGCCTAGGTCCGGCGCCTGCAGCAGGGCCTCGACGTCGGCTTCGGACAGGGACTTGGGCAACGGGCGGCCCAACTGCGGCATCTCGACCTGCAGGGTCGGGTCGACGTCGATCAGCCTTTCCCGCAGCAGGTAGCGGAAGAAGCCGCGCAGGCCAGAGAGAAAACGCGCCGTGGAGCGTGGCTTGTAGCCTTGCTCGAAGCGCCAGGCGAGGTGATCGAGAATCAGCTCGCGGCCCGCCGCCGGCAGGGCCACGCCGTGCTCCTGCAACCAGCCGTTGAACAGGGCCAGGTCGCTGCGGTAAGAGGCGCGGGTATTGTCGGACAGGCCTTTTTCCAGCCAGAGGGCATCGAGGAACTGGTCGATCAGGGGGTGGTCGAGAGCGGACATGCGGGGCTGCTGGGCGTTGAGAGGGGCCTAGTGTTTCACAGCAGGTGACAGGTTGTCAGGTCTGGCACTTTCGCGGGCAAGCCCGCGCCCACATGGCCCTGCAAACCGCATCACTTGCGATCGACTCGCCCCCTGCAAGAGCGGGCTTGCCCGCGAACAGGCCGGCGCAGGCGCCGGAGCGTCCTCAGGCCTGCGGCAACACCGGCACCGGGCGCTTGTCCTCGTCGATGGCGACGAAGCTGAACACACCATGAATGGCCCGCTCGCGGCCATCGAGGTACATGTTCTCGACGAACACATCCACCTGCACCTGCAGGCTGGTGGTACCGACCTTGATCACGGTCCCCACCAGCTCGACGATCGAGCCCGCCGGGATCGGGTGCTTGAAGTCGATGCGGTCGGTGGACACGGTCACCAGCGGCAGGCGACAGAAACGGGTCGCGGCGATGAACGACACTTCGTCCATCCAGGCCAGGGCGGTGCCGCCGAACAGGGTGTTGTGGTGATTGGTGGTGCTGGGGAAGACAGCCTTGGTCACGCGGGTCACCGACAGTTCGGTGCGGCGTTGGATTTCCTGGTCTCGGGTGATGGTCATCGCTTACTCACATCGCAAGGGGCCGGGGCGGCCCCGGTACATCATTCGACAAAACGCAAAAAAGCAGCCCGAAGGCTGCTTTTTCTCTCGCAAGGCGGCCTCGGCCACCGGTCAAACTGCACTCAGGACAGTTTTTCCTTGATGCGAGCGGCTTTGCCGGACAGGTCGCGCAGGTAGTACAGCTTGGCCTTACGCACGTCACCACGACGTTTCACGGACAGGCTGTCGATTTGCGGGCTGTAGGTCTGGAAGGTACGCTCGACGCCAACGCCGCTGGAGATCTTGCGCACGGTGAAGGCGCTGTTCAGACCGCGGTTGCGCTTGGCGATGACGACACCTTCGAACGCCTGCAGACGGGAACGCTCACCTTCCTTCACTTTCACCTGGACGACAACGGTGTCGCCCGGGGCGAAGGCCGGGATTTCCTTGTTCATCTGCTCGGCTTCGAGCTGCTGGATGATCTTGTTGGTCATGCTGTGCTCCTAAGGCGGATAACTCGATCCACCATCGATACGTTAACTATCGTCCCGCTCGCGGAGGTATTCCTCGAGCAGCTTCTTCTCTTCTCCAGAAAGCGAGCGACTTTCCAGAAGATCGGCGCGCCGTTCGAAGGTCCGACCAAGGGACTGCTTCAACCGCCAACGCCGGATGTGTGCATGGTTGCCACTGAGCAACACGTCGGGAACGCGCAGATCCGCATACACCTCCGGTCGGGTGTAGTGCGGGCAATCGAGCAGACCGTCGGTGAAGGAGTCTTCCTCCGCCGAGTCCACATGCCCTAAAGCTCCGGGCAGCAGCCGCGTAACCGCATCGATCAGCACCATGGCCGGCAGCTCGCCACCGGAAAGCACATAGTCGCCAATCGACCACTCTTCATCGACATGAGCCTCGATAAAACGCTCGTCGATGCCTTCATAACGACCGGCGATCAGGATCAACGATTCCTGTTGCGCCAGCCCTTTGACCGCCTGCTGGGTCAGCTTGCGGCCTTGTGGCGAGAGGTAGATCACCTTCGCCGCAGCCCCGGTCGCCTGCCTGGCACTGGCCAGGGCGTCTTCCAGAGGCTTGATCTTCATCACCATGCCCGGACCACCGCCAAAAGGCCGATCATCCACCGTGTGGTGGCGATCCGTGGTGTAGTCCCGCGGATTCCAGCAGGTCACTTGCAGCAACCCCTGTTTCACCGCGCGGCTGGTAATGCCGTACTCCGTGATGGCCGAGAACATCTCGGGGAACAGCGTGACGACTTCTACGCGAAGGTTACCCATCGGTCAGAAATCCGCGTCCCATTCGACCCGCATCACGCCTGCTTCCAGGTCGATGGCCAGCACGCACTGCGCCGTATAGGGCAGCAAGCGCTCGCGATCGTCCAGGCTGCCTGCGCAGGGCCGGACCACCAATACATCGTTCGCGCCGGTCTCCAACAAGTGATCAACCTTGCCGAACAGCTGTTCGTCCTGGTTGACGACCTTCAGACCCACCAGCTGGTACCAGTAGTACTCGCCGTCGGTCAGGTTGGGCAAAAGGCTCTGCGGTACGCAGATCTCGTAACCGCTCAGAAGCCGTGCTTCGTCACGATCGTCGAGGCCCTTGAGCTTCACCACCAACCCCTTCTGGGAAAGGCGGCCCTTGACCAGCTCGACCTGCTTTACCACGCCTTCGTGCCGAAGCGTCCAGCGGGGATAATCCAACAGGTTGTCAATCGGATCGGTAAAGGAAAACACCTTCACCTCGCCGCGAACGCCGTGAACCGAAAAGATCTTGCCGACAACGATGAGGTCGTCAGCCTTGTCTGGCGTCGCGTTCATACTGCTCAGGCGGCAGCCTTGGCAGCGTCCTTCAGCAGCTGAGCAACACGCTCAGACGGCTGCGCGCCCTGGCTCAGCCAGTACTGGGCACGTTCCTGGTTGACCGACAGGCGAACTTCGGCGCCGGAGGCGATCGGGTTGAAGAAACCGATACGCTCGACGAAACGGCCGTCACGGGCGTTACGGCTGTTGGTCACGGTCAGGTGATAGAAAGGGCGCTTCTTGGAGCCGCCACGGGCAAGACGGATGGTTACCATGTGAACATCGTTCCTATAGTCGGTGCTGCAAATCTGAATGCCCAATGGGCACAGGGTGCCCAAAAGGCCGCATATTCTCGGGGAATACACGGACATTTGCAAATGCCTTTTTCGGCAAGGCTACGCCTCACCGTCCAGATCTGCCGGTTAAGCCGCTGTTTGCGGCGCTATTCCCGCCGAGGCGGGGCTCCGGACGACCGCCTCACGACAAGGCGGCCACCTCGAAATCGGTTACAGCTTCGGCATGCCGCCACCCGGCAGCATCCCGCCCAGGCCACGCATCATCTTGGCCATGCCGCCCTTGGCGGAGAATTTCTTCATCATCTTCTGCATCTGCTTGTGCTGCTTGATCAGCCGGCCGACGTCCTGCACCTGGGTGCCGGAGCCGAGGGCGATGCGGCGCTTGCGCGAGCCGCTGATCATCTCTGGGTCGCGGCGCTCGGCCGGGGTCATGGAGTTGATGATCGCCTCCATCTGCTTGAACTGCTTCTCGGCCGCGCCCTGGGCGTTGCCCATCTGCGACAGGTTGACCCCGCCGATGCTCGGCAGCTTGTCCATCAGGCCACCCAGGCCACCCATGTTCTTCATCTGTTGCAACTGGTCGCGGAAGTCCTCGAGGTCGAAGCCCTTGCCTTTCTTGAGCTTCTTGGCCAGCTTGTCGGCCTTGGCCTTGTCGATGGTCTGCTCGGCCTGCTCGATCAGGCTGAGCACGTCGCCCATGCCGAGGATGCGCGAGGCGATACGGTCGGGGTGGAACGGCTCCAGGGCCTCGCTCTTCTCGCCCATGCCGATGAACTTGATCGGCTTGCCGGTGATGGCGCGCACCGACAGCGCGGCACCGCCACGGGCATCGCCGTCGACCTTGGTCAGCACCACGCCGGTCAGCGGCAGGGCGTCGCCGAAGGCCTTGGCGGTGTTGGCGGCATCCTGGCCGGTCATGGCGTCGACCACGAACAGGGTCTCGATCGGCTTGACCGCGGCGTGCAGGGCCTTGATCTCGTCCATCATCTCGGCGTCGATGTGCAGGCGACCGGCGGTATCGACGATGACCACGTCGATGAACTTGAGCTTGGCCTCGCGGATCGCCGCCTCGGCGATGGCCACCGGCTTCTGGCTGATGTCGGACGGGAAGAAGGTCACGCCGATGTCGTTGGCGAGGGTTTCGAGCTGCTTGATCGCCGCTGGGCGGTAGACGTCGGCCGAAACCACCATCACGCTCTTTTTCTTGCGCTCCTTCAGGAAGCGCGCCAGCTTGCCGGCGGTGGTGGTCTTGCCCGCGCCCTGCAGGCCGGCCATCAGTACCACGGCGGGCGGTGCGGCATTGAGCGCCAGGTCTTCGTTGGCCGCGCCCATCAGGCCTTCCAGCTCGGCCTGGACGATCTTCACGAATGCCTGGCCCGGGGTCAGGCTGCGCGACACCTCGGTGCCGACCGCACGTTCCTTGACGCTGTTGACGAAATCCTTGACCACCGGCAGGGCGACGTCGGCCTCGAGCAGGGCCATGCGCACTTCGCGCAACGTGTCCTTGATGTTGTCTTCGGTCAGCTTGGCCTTGCCGGTGACATGGCGCAGCGTCTGTGACAGGCGGTCGGTCAGGTTTTCGAACATGGTGATCCTTTCAGGCCCAGTGAAGCCGAGGTTGTTCAGGCGCCCTGGCGGATATGCGCACGCGTGGGGCACAGCAAGCCGGGCATTATAACGGAGAGCGGCGGTGGCGCACACCTCGTGCCGTGCCTCCCATCGCGGCGGGGGCAAGCTGCAAGAAAAAGCAGATCGTGCAGCGTTCTGCTTTTTTAGGAACAGAACATTATTCAATGGGCCGCTTCGCACCCCATCGCCGGCAAGCCCACAGAGTTCTCTGCATGCCACAAGATTGATGAACACCGCCACCTTGTGGGAGCCGGCTTGCCGGCGATGGGCTGCAAAGCAGCCCCAAGACCACTGGACTGGCCGGCATTGGTGCAATGCCCCCTCCCCCACTCCTTCTGCCCTCTGCCCTCTGCGCGGATGGGAGGGCCTTCATCTGTCAAGCTTGCAACTTGTGGCTTGTGGCTGTGGCTCGAAGCCGCCCCCGGTCTTCCTAGGCTGCCGCGTTCTATGCCACACTTCGTTCCTTTAGGGCTTGCCTACCTGGACTTATGCTCTCGTCACCCAGCCTCATCCCCAACCTGCTCGCCGCCGGGCTGTACATCGTCGCCGCCCTCTACCAGGGCAGCCGCCTGGCCCAGGGCAGTCGCGCCGACAAACGGTTGCTCGGCCTGCTCGGCGCACTCGCCGTGGTCGCCCAGAGCGGCGCCCTGTTCTTCCAGCTGATCACCCCGCTGGGCCTGAGCCTCGACTTCTTCAGCGCCGCCAGCCTGATCGCCGCGGCCGTGATCGCACTGACCCTCGTGGCCTGCCTGCGCATCCCGGTCGAGAACCTGCTGGTGCTGCTGTTCCCGCTGGGGGCCATCACCGCCCTGCTGGCCCAGTTCGCCCCCGCGGGCACCGTGCCGCTGATCAACGAGAAACCCGGCATCCTGGCGCATATCCTGTTGTCGATCCTCGCCTATGGCCTGTTCACCATCGCGGTGTTCCAGGCCCTGCTGCTGCTGCTCCAGGACCACCAGCTCAAGCACAAGCACCCATCCGGGCTGATCCGCAACTTCCCGCCCTTGCAAACCATGGAAAGCCTGCTGTTCGGCTTCCTCTGGGCCGGCTGGTGCCTGCTCTCGCTGTCGTTGATCTCCGGTTGGCTGTTCCTCGACAACCTGTTCGCCCAGCACCTGGTGCACAAGACCTCCCTCGCCTGCGTCGCCTGGGTGGTGTTCAGCGTGCTGCTGTGGGGCCGCACCCGCCTCGGCTGGCGCGGGCACAAGGCGATCCGCTGGACGCTTGCCGGTTTCTGCCTGCTGATGCTGGCCTATTTCGGCAGCAAGCTGGTCCGCGAATTCATCCTGCACGTCTGACGGCCGCCCATGGACACCCTGCCGTACGCGCCCTTGCTCGGCACCCTGACCCTGGCACTGCTCTGGTCGGCACTGTTCAGTGCCGTCGACGCGGCACGCCAGCAACTGAACGGCCAGCAGCGGCCCGCTGAAACCAGCGAACCCACCCTGCCCGCCCAGGCCCTGGTGCTCTGCGCCAGCCTGGGCAAGCTGCTGGTGCTGGGCCTGGCCTGCCTGCTGGGCCAGCGCTACGACGGCGAACACGGTTTCTGGCTCGCCGGCCTCGCCGCCGCCCTGACCCTGCTGGTGCTGGCCGAGTACCTGCCGCGGCGCATGGCCCGGCGCAATCCGCAGGCGTTCGTCAGCCTCGGCGCCAGCCTGCTGAAATGGCCCCTGGCTACCCTGCAGCCGCTGGCTTGCCTGCTGGACGGCTGCGCCCGGCTGATCCTGCGGCCGTTCCGCGCACAACCCACTGCCGTGGCCCTGCACCCACAGGAAGACGATCGCTTCGACGAGGACGAACCACTCGAACCACCCCGCCCTGGCCTGCCGGAAGGGCTGCAGGCGCTGGACAAGATCACCGTCAACGACATCCTGGTACCGCGCAACGAAGTGGACGGCATCAACCTGGACGAGCCGATGGAGCGCATCGTCGAGCAACTGATCGTCAGCCGCCATACCCGCCTGCCGGTCTACCACAGCGACATCAACCAGGTCGAAGCCATCCTCAACACCAAGCTGATCAGCCATCTGCTGCCCAGGGCCGAGTTGACCCTGCAAGCGCTGCGGGCCGCCTGCTACGAGCCCTACTTCGTGCCCGAGAGCACGCCGCTGCAACTGCAACTGCTGAACTTCCACAAGCAACAGCGCCGCCTGGGCGTGGTGGTCGACGAATACGGCGAAGTGCTGGGCATCGTCACCCTGGAGGACATCCTCGAGGAGATCGTCGGCGAGTTCGAGGACGAGCAGTCGCTCGACAACCCCCACATCCACCCCCAGCCCGACGGCCGCTACGTGATCGAGGGCACCGCTTCGCTGCGCGAGCTCAATCGCAGCCTGGGCTGGCACCTGCCCTGCGACGGCGGGCCGAAGACACTCAACGGCCTGGTCACCGAGGCCCTGGAAAGCATTCCGGAAAGCGCCGTGTGCCTGAAGATCGGCCGCTATCGCCTGGAAATCCTCGAAACAGAGGACAATTGCGCCAGCAAGGTACTGGTATGGACCGTGACCCGATAGCTATACTCGGGTCACGCTTACCCAGCCCTGCCGTCCCGCCCGCTACCCGCACCCGGCGTCACACGGCCAGTCCGCTCCACTGACACGCCCCGCGGTCCTGCTTCACCACCCCGAACAGCGCCCGCTCCCGATCCTATCCCCTGGGGCCCTCGTCAGCGGGCGAACCACAACAAACGCTCCGGCGTCCGTGTGCCCATGCCTGCCTGGGCAGCGCGCGGCCATGCCCAGGATGCATCCGACTGTCAGGGACCTATGCAATGACAACCAGCAGCACCTATGCCGATTCGACCCCGGCGACGCCCGTCAACTCGCCTGCGCGGGTCGCCACGGCGAGTTTCATCGGCACCGCCATCGAGTTCTACGATTTCTACGTCTACGCCACCGCCGCCGCCCTGGTGATCGGCCCGGTGTTCTTCCCGTCCGGGTCTGGTACCGCGCAGATGCTCGCGGCCTTCCTCACCTTCGGTATCGCCTTCCTCGCCCGGCCGCTGGGCTCGGCCCTGTTCGGCCACTTCGGCGACCGCATCGGACGCAAGTCGACCCTGGTCGCCTCGCTGTTGCTGATGGGTGTCTCCACCACCCTGATCGGGGTGCTGCCGGGCTACGACAGCATCGGCATCTGGGCCCCGATCATCCTCTGCCTGCTGCGCTTCGGCCAGGGCCTGGGGCTGGGCGGCGAATGGGGCGGCGCGGCGCTGCTAGCCACCGAGAACGCCCCGCAGGGCAAGCGCGCCTGGTTCGGCATGTTCCCGCAACTGGGCCCGTCGATTGGCTTCCTGGCCGCCAACGGCCTGTTCCTGACCCTGGCCCTGGTGCTCAGCGACGAGCAGTTCCGCGAGTGGGGCTGGCGCATCCCCTTCCTGCTCAGTGCGGCGCTGGTGATCGTTGGCTTGTACGTGCGCCTGAAGCTCGAGGAAAGCCCGGTGTTCGCCAAGGCCGTGGCGCGCCATGAACGGGTGAAGATGCCGGTGGTCGACCTGTTCGCCAAATACTGGCTGCCGACCCTGCTGGGTGCCGCGGCGATGGTGGTGTGCTACGCGCTGTTCTACATCTCCACGGTATTCTCCCTCAGCTATGGCGTATCGACCCTGGGCTACAGCCGCGAGAGCTTCCTGGGCATGCTGTGCTTCGCGGTGGTCTTCATGGCCCTGGCCACCCCGCTGTCGGCCTGGCTGAGCGACCGCTACGGGCGCAAGCCGGTGCTGATCGTCGGCGGCCTACTGGCCGTGGCCTCGGGCTTTACCATGGAGCCACTGCTGACCTCGGGCTCGACCACTGGCGTGGCGCTGTTCCTGGCCATCGAGCTGTTCCTGATGGGTGTGACCTTCGCGCCGATGGGGGCATTGCTGCCAGAGCTGTTCCCGACCCACGTACGCTACACCGGCGCCTCGGCAGCCTACAACCTGGGCGGCATCGTCGGTGCCTCGGCGGCACCGTTCTTCGCCCAGCAACTGGTGAGCATGGGGGGATTGAGCTGGGTGGGGGGCTATGTGTCGGTGGCGGCGGTGATCAGCCTGATTGCCGTGCTTTGCCTGAAAGAGACACGCAACAGCGAGCTTTGAATTTCCAGCTGCAAGCTTCAAGCGGCAAGTAAAAGCGGGATCGTGCACGACCTGCTTTTTCTTGCCGCTTGCCGCTTTAAGCTTAGAACTCGACCTTGACTGCCTGGGAGGCGCGGGTCGCCTTGGCACGAGCGGCTTCGATCGACTCGTCTCGCGCCAGGCAGACGCCCATGCGGCGCTGGCCGTCGATCTGCGGCTTGCCGAACAGGCGGATGGCAGTGTCCGGTTCGCTCAAGGCGGCGCCGAGGTTGGCGAAGGTGGTCTGCTGGGACTGACCCTGCGGCAGGATCACCGCCGAGGCCGACGGCCCGAACTGGCGCACCACCGGGATCGGCAGGCCGAGGATGGCACGGGCATGCAGGGCGAACTGCGAAAGATCCTGGGAGATCAGGGTCACCAGGCCCGTGTCGTGCGGGCGCGGCGAAACTTCGCTGAACCACACCTGGTCGCCCTTGACGAACAGCTCCACACCGAACAGGCCACGCCCACCCAGGGCATCGGTGACCGCCTTGGCCACCCGTTGCGATTCCGCCAAGGCCTTCGGGTTCATCGCCTGGGGCTGCCAGGATTCCTGGTAGTCGCCCTTCTCCTGGCGATGGCCGACCGGCTCGAGGAACGTGGTGCCGCCCACGTGGCGCACGGTCAGCAGGGTGATCTCATAGTCGAAATCGATGAACCCTTCGATGATCACCCGGCCCCGGCCGGCGCGGCCACCTTCCTGGGCATAGTCCCAGGCCTTTTGCAGGTCGGCTTCGCCGCGCAGCAGGCTCTGGCCCTTGCCCGACGAACTCATCACCGGCTTGACCACGCAGGGGTAGCCCAGGTCGGTGACCGCCCTGGCGTACTCCTCGAAGGTATCGGCGAAGTGATACGGCGAGGTCGGCAAGTCCAGTTCCTCGGCGGCCAGGCGGCGGATGCCTTCGCGGTTCATGGTCAGTTGGGTGGCGCGGGCGGTGGGCACCACGTTGAAGCCCTCGTTCTCCAGCTCGACCAACGTGGCGGTGGCGATAGCCTCGATCTCTGGGACGATGTAGTGCGGCTTCTCGGCTTCGATCACCGCGCGCAGGGCGGCGCCATCGAGCATGTCGATGACATGGCTGCGGTGCGCGACCTGCATGGCCGGGGCGTTGGCGTAGCGGTCCACGGCGATCACCTCGACACCCAAGCGCTGCAGCTCGATCACCACTTCCTTGCCCAGCTCGCCGCAGCCACACAGCAGTACACGGGTCGCGGTGGGCGACAATGGGGTTCCGATACGGGTCATTTCAGGTCCTCGAAGGCGTCGGGGCCGCGCCATGCTGGCTGCCGCCCGCTGAAAAAGGACCGCTATTCTACACTGGCCGGTGAACGCGGGGCTGCTCCTTGCAATCAGCCAACGACAGCCGCACGCCGTGCCCGCCAGGCCATGCCCAGCCACACCACGGTGACTCCGGCGAACTTCGACCCCAGGGCGGTGCCGACCACCGTTGGGGTCAGGGCGCCGATCATGCCGAAGAAGATGAAGGTATCCACCGGGATGCTCAGCGCCGAGCTCAGCCACAGGCGGTCGCGCAGCGGCCGGCGGGTGATGCTGAACACCAGCCAGTCGATCAGTTCGGAGACGAAGAACGCCGTGGCGCTGGCCAGGGCGATGGCCGGCTCGGAGGTGACATAGGACAGCACCAGCGCCACCAGCATGGCCAGCAGCGCACCATGGCCATGGCGGGTCTGCACCATGTCGCGCAGGATGAACACCAGCCCGCCCCAGGCGGACCAGATCACGTCCAGGTGCGGGGCACTGGAAAAGGCGTAGTTGATCAGCACTACGCTGCTGATGTAGGCGATGAGATAGAACATGGGATCACACGTTGGGCAAGCGGCACAGATTACTTGATTTTTGAGTCAACCGCAGCTGTTGGGGCCGCCTCGCGCCCCAGCACTTACCAAGCCCAACGTGTACGCAGATGCCCCACCGTTCACATCCCGATGATCAACCCCGCGGCCACCGCCCGCTCATGACACAGCTTCAGCACCTGGCGCCGCTCCTGGTTGTCCATGCGCCCCCAACGGGTGATCTCCGCCACCGTCCGCTGGCAGCCGACGCAGATGTCCTGCTCGTCCAGGGCGCAGACGCTCACGCAAGGCGAGGCGACGGGGCGTTCGGCATCGCTCATGTCAGTCCTCCTGGGGCGCCAGGTCACGGGCGTAGCGCTCGGCATTGTGCACGTAGTGGGCCGCGCTGGCCTCGAGCATGCGTTTCTGCGCGTCGGTCAGCTCGCGTACCACCTTGCCTGGCGAGCCCATCACCAGCGAGCCATCGGGGATTTCCTTGCCCTCGGGAATCAGCGCATTGGCGCCGATGATGCAGTGCTTGCCGATGCGTGCACCGTTGAGGATCACCGCGTTGATGCCGATGAGGCTGTAGTCGTCGACGCTGCAACCATGGAGCATGGCATTGTGGCCAATGGTCACGCCCTTGCCGATGGTCAGCGGCGAGCCCATGTCAGTGTGCATCACCGTGCCGTCCTGGACATTGCTGCCCTCGCCGATGTCGATCAGCTCGTTGTCGCCGCGCAGCACCGCGCCGAACCAGACACTGGCGTGGGCCTGCAGGCGTACCTTGCCGATCAGCGTGGCAGTGGGGGCGGCCCAACTGGTGGGGTGGGTCTCGACCCGCAGGTCGCCCAGGCGATATTTCATGGTTGGCTCCTCAAGGTTTGCCGGGGTGGCGGGGTGGGCCCCACTCAGTTCTGGATGAAGCGTTCGGGGGGCTGGTGCAGGCTGATACCGGCGTCGTACAGCAGGTTGACCAGCTCGACGATCATGATCGCCGACAATCCCCAGATCTTGTAGTCGCCATAGCGGTAGCTGGGCACGTACCAGCTGCGCCCCTGGTAGTCGATGCGATGGGTATGGTCGCGCGGGTCCTGGCGGAAGAACTCCAGCGGCACACTGAACACCGCGGCGATCTCCGCGTCGTTGGCGCGGTACTCGACGTAGTCCGGGATCAGGCCGACGAATGGCGTCACCTTCAGGCCATGCAACGACACCAGCGGGCTGAGCGGGCCGATCACTTCCACCAGGCCAGGCGGCAGGCCGATTTCCTCCTCGGCTTCGCGCAGCGCGGTGAACACCAGGTCCGGGTCTTCCGGGTCGCGCCGCCCGCCAGGGAAGGCCACTTCGCCGCCATGGGTGGACAGCCCCTTGGCGCGCAGGGTCAGCACCAGTTCGGGCTCTTCGCTGCGGGTGATGGGCAGGAGTACCGCCGCCTCGGGGAAACGGTGGTCCGTCTCCAATGACGCGGGGGTATGGTTGCTCATTCGGCGAAGAAGCTCGTCCAGCATTACACACTCTCGATTCCAAGGCCTGTCTTGCATGATGCACCAAAGCCGCGAAGCACCCAAGCCCCGCCAGATGGCGGCTTGCGGGCGAGCCGCCAGGCGCGCCAAGATATCCCGACCTCAAAGGAATAAAAGCATGAAATTCTGCAGCGCGTGCGGCCACCCGGTCATCCAGCGGATCCCCGAGGGCGACAGCCGCCCGCGGTACGTCTGCGAACACTGCCGGACCATCCATTACCAGAACCCCAACATCGTCGCCGGCGTGCTGCCCACCTGGGGCAGCCAGGTGCTGCTGTGCCGTCGCGCGATCGAGCCGCGCCGTGGTTTCTGGACCCTGCCTGCCGGCTTCATGGAGAATGGCGAGACCCTCGACCAGGCCGCTCGTCGCGAAACCGTGGAGGAGGCCTGCGCCCGAGTCGGGCAGATGAGCCTGTACCAGCTGTTCGACCTGCCGCACATCAACCAGGTGCATGTGTTCTTCCGCGCCGAGCTGGCCGACCTGGACTTCGCCGTGGGCATCGAGAGCCAGGAAGTGCGCCTGTTCGAGGAACACGAGATTCCCTGGGACGCGCTGGCTTTCCGCACCGTCGCTCGCACACTAGAATGCTATTATCGTGACCGCATCGGGCAGCACTACCCCATAGGCCATGAATACCTGCCACCGATGAACGTCTCGTCGTCCACCACCTAGCTTTCAGGGATAAGGTTTCATGCGCTGGTTGTTCGCCCTCTTCTGCCTCTGCGTTGTATCGGTGTCCCAGGCGGCCTTCACCGAAACCATCATCCGCAAGCCCCTGCCCGCTACGCAGCCACCGTCCCACTCCCCGGCCCAGGTTCCCACCCAGCCATTGATCGACAAGGTGCTGGTGCTCAAGTCCGAACGCCGCCTGCAATTGATCAGCCGCGGCGAGCCGCTCAAGACCTACCGCATCTCCCTGGGCAAGCAACCCAAGGGGGCCAAGGAGCGCGAGGGCGACAAGAAGACTCCCGAAGGCCTCTACTGGCTCGACTGGCGCAAGGTCAGCGACCGCTTCAACCTGGCCATGCACATCTCCTACCCGAACATCAGGGATGCCGCCCGTGCCCGCCGCGAAGGCGTCAACCCGGGCAGCATGATCATGATCCACGGCACGCCGATCGACGAGGAATACCCGGAGTGGTACTTCCATACCCTGGACTGGACCGAAGGCTGCATCGCCATGCGCAATGACGACATGCGCGAAGTCTGGAGCATGGTCAAGGACGGCACCCTGATCGAGATCCGTCCCTGAAAGCGTACGATCCAGGATATTTCCTCAGAATTTCCCGACACTAATTCCGCATCTGCCTGACACGCAGGTGGGCACGGGCTCGCATCCAGACGACCAGTCGCATTCTTAGAATCCTCGCAAACGAGTACTGAACCGTACGCACTTTGCAGATTTCTTCCATGCCGACCGCCTCGCTCCGCTTCCACACCGCCAGGTGGCTGCTGGCTGGCCTGTTGTCCGGTCTCCTGGCCATGCCCCAGGCCCTGGCCGACGACCCGGCCAGCCAGCAACTGCGCGAACAACAGCGCACGCTCCAGCAACTGGAGCACCAGCAGCGGCTGCAGCGCTGGCAGCAACGCGAGCGCCCCAGTGCCACGCCGACGCCTTCCTCCTCCCCCCATGAGCCGGACACCCACTGCTGGCCTGCCCCAGGCGTACGCCTGGCTGGCAACCAGTCGCTCTCCACCCCAGCGCTGGAGCGAACCCTGCGGCCACTGCTGCGTCCCTGCATGGGCGTGGCTGACATCAACCGGCTGCTGAAGGCCATCACCGAGCGTTACGTGCAGGCCGGCTATCCGACCAGCCGTCCCTACCTGGCCCGGCAACCCGAACCGGGGGAGCCGCTGGAGATCGTCATCGTCGAAGGCTTCGTCGAGTCGATCGAACTGGCTGGCGCCGACCTGCCGCTGTCCCTGCAGGGCGCCTTCCCCGACCTGCTCGGCCATCCCTTGTACCTGCCGGACCTGGAACAAGGGCTCGACCAGCTCAATCGGCTGCGCGCCTATGACGTCGTCGCCGACCTGTCGCCAGGCGAGCTGCAAGGGGGCACCCAGGTGCTGCTCGGAGCGCGCCAGGTCAGCTCGCGCTGGCACCTGGACGGGCGCCTCGACAACCGCGGCAGCGAGCTGACCGGCCGTCATCGCCTGAACCTGAGCCTCGGCCTGGACAGCCCGCTGAACCTCAACGACGACCTGCGCCTGTCGCTGGTCTCGACGCTCTTCGGTGCCCCCGGCGAAAGCCGAGGCGCCAGTCTCTACTACAGCCTTCCCTACGGCCCCTGGACCTTCGCCCTGAACGCCAGCGAGATCGCCTATCGCTCGCCCATCCCCCACGGGCGCCAGGTCAGCAGCGGCAACAGCCGCTTCCTGGGCATGAGCGCCGAGCGCGTGCTCTGGCGCAACCCGCAGGGCATGCTAAGCGCCAGCGCCCGCCTGGACCACAAGCGCCTGGTCAACCGCATAACAGGCGTGGTCGCGGGCGTGCAGAGCCCTACCCTCACCACCCTAGAGACAGGCATCAACCTACTCTGGCTCGATGGCGGCCTGTGGAACGCCTACCTGGGCATCGCCCAGGGGCTGGACGGGTTCGGCGCCGACCGCAAAGCCCAAGGGACGCTCGCCCCAGCGCCGCAATTTCGCAAGTACCGCGCCAGCCTGCTGCACCTGCGCCAAGGTCCGGCACAACGGCCCTGGCGCTGGCAAAGCGAACTCAACCTGCAATACAGCCGCGATGTCCTGTTCGCTGTCGAACAGCAGTTGCTCAGCGACGACTCTGCCGTGCGCGGCTTTCGCCAATACACCGTCGCCGGTGCCAGCACTGGCGTCTGGCGCAACACCCTCAGCCAGCCCCTGCCCCTGTCGCTGCCCTACGGCCTGGAGGTCCGCCCGGTCGTCGGCCTGGACCTGGGCTGGGCCCGCCTCTTCCATGGCCAGCCCTCCCAACGCCTGGCAGGTGCCGCCGGGGGCGTGGAGCTCAGCATGCCGGGCTCGCGGCTGCGCCTGGACTACCAGCATGCGCTCTACGCCAGCGACCTCCCCCGCCGACGCCTGGAGCCAGGATTCTGGGTACTGGACTGGACCCTGAACATCTGATTCACCCACAACAAAGAGAACGAAGACGTGAAGAAAGATCCCAAGCAACCGGCACCACGGCCCAATACCTTGCGCTGGGCCATCTCCCTTGCGCTGCTCACCTCCTCCACGGCCCTGGCCCAGGGAGGCCTGCAACCCGCCCCCGGCCCAGGCGGCACGCCCATCATCAACAATGGCCACGGCGTACCGGTGATCGACATCGTCGCCCCCAACCCCCACGGCCTGTCGCACAACCAGTTCCTCGACTACAACGTCGGCAAGCCCGGCGTGGTCTTGAACAACGCCCTGCAAGCGGGCCAGTCGCAACTGGCCGGGGCCCTGGCCGCCAACCCGCAGTTCCAGGGCCAGGCCGCCTCGACCATCCTCAACGAGGTGATCAGCCGCAATGCCTCGCTGATCGAAGGCCCACAGGAAATCTTCGGCCGCCCGGCCGACTACATCCTGGCCAACCCCAACGGCATCACCCTCAACGGCGGTAGCTTCATCAACACCACCCGCGCCGGCTTCCTGGTCGGCACGCCAGTCGTCCAGGAGCAGCAGCTCAAGTACCTCGACACCCTGCAGGCAAGCGGCTCGCTGCAGGTGCTCGGTGGCGGCCAGAGCAACGCCGAAGGCGCCCTGGGGCTGATCGCGCCGCGCATCGACAGCCAGGGCCTGCTCAGCGCCAAGACGGACCTCGACCTGACCGTTGGCCGCAACCGCATCGACGCCGCCAGCGGGCACGTTTTGCGGCACCTGCCCGGCACCCCGTCGAGCATCGATGCCAAGCTGTTCGGCGCGATGCGTGCCGGGCGTATCCGGGTGCTGAGCACCGCCGAAGGCGCCGGCGTGCGCATGGGGCCGATAGAGGTGGCGGCACGCGACGGTATCAGCATCCGTTCGGCCGGTGATCTGCAGATCGACGCCAGCGCCACCCAGGGCGCACGCTTGCACAGCGAGCACGGCGCATTGTCCCTCAGCGCAGCGGATGACCTGCGCCTGCTGGCCGTCGACGGCAAGGCGCAACGGATCGAGGTGAAGGCCGGCAAGAAGCTGACGCTCGATGCCAGTACCCGGGAGAACATCGAACGCGACAATGAAAAATGGAACAAGAAAGCCTGGTTCATCACCACCGAGACCTACGACCGCGAACGCACCGTCACCACACGCACGCGGCACGGCACACACCTGCAGGCCGGCGACGACCTCACACTGCAATCCGGCAGCGACATGCGCCTGGTGGCGGCCACCGTGCAAGCCGGTGGCGACCTTGACGTGGCCAGTGGCGGCAAGCTCGACATCGAGGCCGGTATCGACAGCCGGCGGGAGCAGGAACAGGTACGCCATCGCAAGCACCTGTGGCGCGGCGACCGCGATACCGACGACTACAAGGAGACCGCCAAGGCCAGCGCCCTGGGTGGCGAGCGCGTGACGGTGAAGGCCGGCGATACGCTCAGGGTACGGGGCAGCCGCCTGGAAAGCCGGGGCGAGATGGAACTCTCGGCGCGGCAGGTGGAGGTGACGACTGCCGCCCTGCAGGAAAACGGCAAGCAACGCGATTACCGTGGCGACCTGGTGTCCGGCACCTTCTTCGGCGACCGCAACGGCAACGACCGCCAGGGCCAGGCCGTCGCCGGCAGCGTCGTTGCAGCGGTGGGCGACCTGCATGTCAGCGCCGAGCAGGTCGTCATCAAGGGCAGCAGCGTGACCAGCGAGGGCGATGCCGTGCTCTACAGCGAGAAGGGCCTGCTGGCGATCGAGGCCGACCAGGGCAGTTCCACCTCCAAGGAGCAGCAGAGCGACAGCAAGCTGTTCGGGCTGATCGGCAGCAAGCGCGATCGCAGCGTGCGCGAGGAACAGGTGCTGGTCAGCGACGTGACCGCCAAGAGCAACCTGCGCCTGGCCAGCGCCGCGCAAATGAAGCTTCGCGGCGCCAAGCTCGAAGCTGGCGGGCATCTGCAGCTCGAGGCCAAGGGCGACCTGTCGATCGACAGCGCACAATCGCGCCTGGATGCCGACACCGTCAGCCAGCAACGAGGCTTCACCGCCAACGCCCGGCAGACCCAGGAAGCCCAGGACGGCAAGCCCGATTCGCGGCAGTTCGAAGCCACTGCCGGCTACCAGGTCGCCACGACCACCACCCGCGAAAGCGAAACCACCCAGGTCGCCAGTGAACTCAAGGGCGCCAGCGTGGCGTTGAACAGCGGCGAGCACCTGCAGGTCAACGGCTCCAAGGTCACGGCCAGCGCAGGCGACCTGAGCCTGCAGGGCAAGCAGGTCACCCTCGGGGCCACTCGCAACGAGCGCAACACCCAGACCGACACCCGCACCAGCGGCGCAGGCCTGACTGTCACCGGTGGCATCGACAGGCTCGGTAGCGCCTTCACCGGCGAGCATGTGCAAGACACCCAGCGAGAACGTGACAGCCAGGTGCAACGCAGCGAGCTGCAGGCCAGCGGCGATGTGAAGATCAACGCCACGAACCTTGTCACCGAAGCCGCGAAAGTCGATGCAGGCAAGCAACTGCTGGTGGAAGCCGAGCACATCGACAACCGCGCCGTGCAGGACATCCAGGAGCGCGAACACAATACCGAGCAATGGCGTGGCAGCCTCGGCGCCGACGTGGAATACCGCGACCTGACCCGCCCGATCGAACGCCTGGTACAAGGCCAGGAAGCCGCCCGCTTCCAGCAGGCGTCCCCCGAAGACGCCATGGCACCGCCCAGCGTGGGCGCGCAGATGACCGTCGACCACCTCAAGCGCCTGGAGAACCAGCGCCGGGGGCACGCCCAGGTCAGCGAACTGTCGGGCGCCACGGTCGCCGTCAAGGCCAACACCCTCGATGACCAGGGCACGGCCTGGCGCGCCAAGGGCGGCCAGCTCAAGATCGACGCCGACCGCCATCACGCCAGGGCGGCCGAGAATGTCGAGCAAAGCAGCGTGCAGCGCCTGGCCTACGGTGGCGAACTGCGCGTCGACACCAGCACCGGCCAGGACATCAACGTGCGCGCAGCCGGCAAGGGCGGCTCGCTGGACAAGCAGGCCAGCGCCAGCACCGCGCGTCCCGTCAGCCTCCAGGGGCATACCGGCGTCCAGATACAGCTCGGCAGCGATGGCCGCTACGAAGGCACCACCATCGATGGCGGCAACGGCGATGTATCGATCAATAGCGCCGGACGGCTGAGCCTGACCCAGGCCAACGATCGCAGCAGCGAACAATCGCGGCAACTCGATGGCAATGCCTGGGCCAAGGGCGGCAACCGGCCCACCAGCACCGGCCTGGACGCCCGTGGCTACCTCGACCACGCGCAGCGCCAGAGCCAGGACAGCAAGACCAGGGTCGCGCAGATCGACGCCAAGGGCGATGTCGTCCTGAGCAGTGGCGGCGACATGCTGCTCGAAGGCACGCGCATCGGCAGCCGCGAACGCAAGGTCGACGACATCCGTCTCGACAGTGGGGGCGTGCTGCAGGTCAAGGCCGCCAGCGACGCCCACCAGGCCAGTGGCAGCAAGCTGGGCGGCGGCCTGGAACTGTCCGCCAAGACCGGCAGCAGCAAGGGTGGCGGTATTGGCGGCCACTTCGAGCATGGCAAGCTGGACGAACGTGGCCGCCAGGCCGTCGATGCCCATTTCAATAGCGCAGGCGCCCTGCAAATGAACAGCCGCGCGCGGGAGGACATTGCCCTGCACCTGCAAGGCCTGCAGGCCTCCGCCGCGCAGATCGCCCTGAATGCGGCCAACGGCGGCATACGGATCGAGGCCTCCGGCAACCAGGAGTACCGCAACAACCTGGCGATCACCGCCGGGGCCGGGTTCAACACCTCCAAGGGCGAGACGCCGGACAAGGACGTGCGCGGGCTGCATGGCCGCGTACAGGTTGACCTGGACAAACGCGACAACCAGACCTGGAACGGCAACACGTGGCGGGCAGAGCGGATCAGCCTGCACAGCCGGGGCGACACGCGCATCGAAGGCGCCAGCCTGGAGGCCGGGCAGATCCAGGGCAATATCGGCGGCGATTTGCGGGTGGCCAGCCGCAAGGACCGCGTCGATAACCTGAGCCTCAAGGTCGATGCGCGCCTGAGCAAGGAGAAAAACCCCCAGGGCTACGTCAATGCGGCCAGCGCCGTGGCAGGGCCGGCGGGGGGCAAGGTCAGCGAGAAAGTCGGCCCGACGCTGAGCAAGGCCGAGCCTGGCCTGTCGCCGACCTTCAAGCTCGACCTGTCGCATGAGCAGCGTGACACCGTGGCCCACCAGGCGTCCCTCAGGGGCAGCGAGGGCATCGACCTCAAGGTGGGCGGCGACGCACACCTGGTCGGCGCCCGGTTGCAATCGGCCGGTGGCACTGTCGACCTGGCAGCGGCCTCCGTCAGCCGAGAGACCCTGACCGGTCGCGATTATCGACGGGATGTGTCGGTCGATGCGTCCAACTCACCGGTCGACCTGGGCACCGGCGTGGCCGAAGTGGTCAAGGACAAGGGGGCGGCCGACGGCGAGAATGCCCTGGACCTGGGGCTGTTGCGTACCAGCGGGCATGACCGCCGTGAGCAGTGGTCCTCAAGCGTTCAGGGCAAGGTCGAGCGTTGAGTCGATCTCCATGATTTGGGGGCGTGGGGCTGCAAGGCAGCCCCACGCCACTCGATGGACCGACATCGAGGACCGTCCCGCGCCGAAGCCTCCGTTAACATTTCTGCCAAAAAATCATCATATTGACGCACTAAAGTCGCGTCTTTCTTACTCACAACAAAAGGACACCCGATGAGTCGAGAAACCGGCGACAACCTTGACCGGAACCTGAGCGACAACCCACCGATGGCCAGCGTCATGGACGCCTACCTGAGCCGTCGCAGCGTGATGCGCGGCAGCCTTGGCGCGGCGATCGCCATGATCGCGGGAACCGGCCTGGCCGGCTGCCTCGACGGCATTGCCGCCGCCCGCCAAGATGCGCCGCGCCCGGCCAGTGCGCAGCCCTCGAAATTGAAACTGGGCTTCGAATCCATCGCAGGCTCGCGCACCGATGCCTGCGTCGTCGCTGCCGGCTACAGCGCCTATGTGCTGGCCCCCTGGGGCACGCCGCTGAACAGCAAAGCCAGCCCATGGAAGGCCGACGGCAGCAACACCGCCCTCGACCAGGCCAACGCCACGGGCATGCACCACGACGGCATGCACTTCTTCCCCATCGCTGGCAGCACCGACGACGGCCTGCTGGCGATCAACTTCGAGTACATCGATCCCGCGGCCCTGCACCCGAACGGCCCGACCACCGACGCCAACGGCAAGCGCCCAGCCGAAGAAGTGCGCAAGGAAATCAATGCCCACGGCGTCGGCGTGGTGCGCCTGAGCAAGGTCGACGGCCGCTGGCAGGTGGTCGAGAACGACCCGCTCAACCGCCGCTTCACCACCGCCTCGCGGATGAACATCTCAGGCCCACTGCGCGGCACCGACCACGTCAAGACCCGCTTCTCGCCCGACGGCAGCCAATGCCGCGGGACCAACAACAATTGCGGCAACGGCCATACCCCGTGGGGTACCTACCTGACCTGCGAAGAGAACTGGCCGGGCATCTTCGTCAACAAGGGCGCCCTCCCCGCCGACCAGTCGCGGATCGGCGTGGTGACCTCCAGCGGCCTGTACCAATGGGAAAGCGCTGCTGGCGACAGCAGCGAGGTCGACGGCGAATTCGCCCGCTTCGACGTCACCCCGACCGGCGCCAGCGCCACCGACGACTATCGCAACGAAGCCAGCACCTACGGCTACATCGTCGAGATCGACCCGTACGACAGCAGCACCCTGGCGGTGAAACGTACCGCCCTGGGGCGCTTTCGCCACGAGGGCTGCTGCCCGGGCCTGGCGGTGGCCGGCAAGCCGCTGGTCTGGTACAGCGGCGACGACTCCAACAACGAGTACCTGTACAAGTTCGTCTCCGACGCCCTGTGGGACCCGGCCGACGCCAACCCGGCCGACCGCCTGGCCACCGGCGACAAGTACCTGGACCAAGGCACGCTCTACGTGGCCCGCTTCGATGCCGACGGCCGTGGCAGTTGGCTGCCCCTCGACGTCGAGACCGCCACCACCGACGGCAGCACCCTTGGCGCCCGGTTCGGCGACCTGCCGGGTATCCTCCTCAACACCCGGGGTGCGGCCGATGCCGTGGGCGCAACGCCCATGGACCGGCCGGAATGGACGGCGGTCAACCCGCTCAACGGTGACGTCTACCTGACCCTGACCAACAACAGTGCGCGCACCCCGGCAACGGTAAACGCCGCCAACCCACGCGGCCCGAGCCGTCACGGCCATATCATCCGCTGGCGCGACAGCGACGATCAGCGGGGTTTCACCTGGGATATCTTCGTGTTCGGCGCCAACGCCTCCGGTGCCGCCGAGATCAACCGCTCGGGCCTGACCGAACTGAACCAGTTCGCCAGCCCCGACGGCATGTGTTTCGATAGCCGCGGCGTGTTGTGGTTCGAGACCGACAACAGCGAGCCGAGCGTGGCCGACTACACCAACGACCAGTTGCTGGCAGTGATTCCGTCCGACCTGATGGATGCCGATGGCAGGCAGATCCCGGTCAACGCCCGCAACCAGGTGGACCTGCGCCGCTTCTTCGTCGGCCCGAACGGCTGCGAGGTGACCGGCATCGCCTTCACACCGGACAACAAGACGTTGTTCATCAACATCCAGCACCCGGGCAACTGGCCGTACAGCGACATTGCCACCGATGCCACCCCGGCGGGCACGACAGTGCGCCCACGGGCTTCGACCGTGGTGATCCAGCGTAACGATGGAGGGGAGATCGGGACGGCCTGATGGGCTGTCCTTTCAGGTTTCTGGGGCCGCTTCGCGCCCCATGCCACCTAGCTAACAAACATTCGCGGGCTTGCCCCGCGAATGGCTCCAGCGCGGTCTAGAACTCGGCGAGCCGCCAGACCTCATAGGCCGGCGTCTCGTACGGGTGGCTCGCCTTGAGCGCAGCGACGACCTGGACAACCAGGTCGTCAGCCACCACCAGCTCCACCTTCCACTCGTCCACCTGCTCGACCTGCCCTGCCCGCCCCAGGTACGGCTGGCTGCCGTCCAGAGGCCGGAACTGGCCCTGGCCCAGGGTCTGCCAGGCACAGTGGTCGTAGTCGCCGATGCGCCCGCCACCGGCTGCGAACACAGCGGCCTTGACCACGTCCACATGGCTCGGTGGCACGAAGAAGGCGAGCTTGTACACCGTCAGTTCACCCAGACCCGCGCATTGCGGAACATGCGCATCCAGGCGCCATCTTCCTGCCACTCGTCCGGACGCCAGGAGTTCTGCACGGCGCGGAACACCCGCTCAGGGTGCGGCATCATGATGGTCACGCGACCGTCACGGCTGGTAAGGCCGGTGATACCACGCGGCGAGCCGTTGGGGTTGGCCGGGTAGGCTTCGGTGACCTTGCCGTGGTTGTCGACGTAGCGCAGGGCCACGCAACCGGACAGGTCGGCTTCCAGCAGCGCTTCCTCGCTGGCGAACTCGGCATGGCCCTCGCCGTGGGCGATGGCGATCGGCATGCGCGAACCGGCCATGCCCTGCAGGAAGATCGAATTGGACTTCTGCACCTCGACCATGGCCACGCGCGCCTCGAACTGCTCCGAGCGGTTGCGCACGAAGTGCGGCCAGTACTCGGTGCCCGGGATCAGCTCGTGCAAGTTGGACATCATCTGGCAACCGTTGCACACGCCCAGGGCGAAGCTGTCGTTGCGCTCGAAGAACGCCTGGAAGGCATCGCGGGCGCGGCGGTTGAACAGTGCCGACTTGGCCCAGCCTTCGCCGGCCCCCAGCACGTCGCCGTAGGAGAAACCACCGCAGGCCACCAGGCCCTTGAAGTCGGCGAAGTCGACCCGGCCGGCGAGGATGTCGCTCATGTGCACGTCGATGGCGGCGAAGCCGGCACGGTCGAAGGCTGCGGCCATCTCGACCTGGCCGTTGACGCCCTGCTCGCGCAGGATCGCCACTTGCGGGCGCACGCCCTTCTTGATGTACGGCGCGGCGATATCGTCGTTGACGTCGAAGCCCAGCTTGACCGACAGGCCGGGATTCTCTTCTTCCAGCAGCACGTCGAATTCCTGGTCGGCGCACTCGGCGTTGTCGCGCAGGCGCTGGATCTGGTAACTGGTCTCGGCCCACTGGCGCTGCAGCAGACGGCGCTGGTCGTCGAACAGCACCTCGCCGCCCAGGCTGATGGACACCTCGCCGTTGTTGACCGGCTTGCCGATGACCGCGACGCAGTCTTCCAGGCCGGCGGCGCTGAACTGGGCCAGCACCTCGGGGGTGGCATCCTGGCGCACCTGGATGACCGCCCCGAGTTCCTCGTTGAAGAGGATCGCCGGGACTTCGCCACGCTCGTCGGTCAGCGGGTCCAGGTGCAGGTCGAGGCCGCAGTGGCCGGCGAAGGCCATTTCCAGCACGCTGACCAGCAGGCCGCCGTCGGAGCGGTCGTGGTAGGCCAGCAGGTGGCCGTCGGCATTCAGGCCCTGGATCACCGCGAAGAAGGCCTTGAGGTCTTCGGCGTCGTCGACGTCCGGGGCCTGCTGGCCGAGCTTGCCGTGCACCTGGGCGAGGATCGAGCCGCCCATGCGGTTCTTGCCACGGCCCAGGTCGATCAGGATCAGGTCGGTCTCGCCCTTGTCCATGCGCAGTTGCGGGGTCAGGGTGTCGCGGATGTCGACCACCGGGGCGAAGCCGCTGACGATCAGCGACATCGGCGCGGTGACGCTCTTCTCGACACCGTCCTCGCTCCAGCGGGTCTTCATCGACATGGAGTCCTTGCCGACCGGGATGGTCAGGCCCAGGGCCGGGCACAGCTCCATGCCCACGGCCTTGACGGTGTCGTACAGGCGGGCATCCTCGCCGGGGTGGCCGGCGGCGGACATCCAGTTGGCCGACAGCTTGATGTCGGAGAGTTGTTCGATGCGGGCACCGGCCAGGTTGGTCAGCACCTCGCCGATGGCCATGCGACCCGACGCCGGGGCATCGAGCAGGGCCAGCGGGGTGCGCTCGCCCATGGCCATGGCTTCGCCGGTATAGACGTCGAAGCTGGTGGCGGTGACGGCGCAGTCGGCCACCGGTACCTGCCAGGGGCCGACCATCTGGTCGCGGGCCACCAGGCCGGTGATGGTACGGTCGCCGATGGTGATCAGGAAGCTCTTGCTGGCCACCGCCGGATGATGCAGGACGCGCTCGACGGCGTTGTCCAGGTCCAGCGCGCTCGGGTCGAAGTCATCGCCCAGCTCCGCCTCGCGGGTGACCGAACGGTGCATGCGCGGCGGCTTGCCCAGCAGCACGTCCAGCGGCATGTCCACCGGGGTGTTGCCGAAGTGGCTGTCGGTGACGGTCAGGTGCAACTCCTCGGTGGCCTCGCCGACCACGGCGAACGGGCAGCGCTCGCGCTCGCAGATGGCCTTGAAGCGCTCGAAGTCAGCGGCGCTGACCGCCAGCACGTAGCGCTCCTGGGACTCGTTGCTCCAGATCTCGTGCGGCGCCATGCCCGGCTCGTCGTTGGGCACGTTACGCAGCTCGAAGCGGCCACCGCGGCCACCGTCGTTGACCAGCTCGGGGAAGGCGTTGGAAATACCGCCCGCGCCGACGTCATGGATGAAGGCGATCGGGTTCTGCTCGCCCAGTTGCCAGCAACGGTCGATGACCTCCTGGCAGCGGCGTTCCATTTCCGGGTTCTCGCGCTGCACCGAGGCGAAGTCCAGGTCGGCGGAGCTGGCACCGGTATCGACCGAGGACGCCGCGCCGCCGCCCAGGCCGATCAGCATGGCCGGGCCGCCGAGCACGATCAGCTTGGCACCGACGGTGATCTCGCCCTTCTGCACGTGCTCCTCGCGGATGTTGCCCATGCCACCGGCGAGCATGATCGGCTTGTGGTAGCCACGGACCTCTTCACCACGCGGGGTGTCGATGGCCTGCTCGAAGGTACGGAAGTAGCCGGTCAGTGCCGGACGGCCGAATTCGTTGTTGAACGCGGCACCGCCCAGGGGGCCTTCGACCATGATGTCGAGGGCGTCGACGATGCGGCCCGGCTTGCCGTAATCCTGCTCCCAGGGCTGCTCGAAGCCGGGGATGCGCAGGTTGGACACGGTGAAGCCGGTCAGCCCGGCCTTGGGCTTGGCGCCACGGCCGGTGGCGCCTTCGTCGCGGATCTCGCCGCCGGAGCCGGTGGAGGCGCCGGAGAACGGGGCGATGGCGGTCGGGTGGTTGTGGGTCTCGACCTTCATCAGGATGTGCACCGGCTCCTGCACCGCGCCGTACTGGCGGGTCTCAGGGTTCGGAAAGAAGCGCCCGGCGACGTGGCCGACGATCACCGAGGCGTTGTCCTTGTACGCCGACAGCACGCCTTCGCTGTGCATCTGGTAGGTGTTCTTGATCATGCCGAACAGGCTCTTTTCCTGAGCCTCGCCGTCGATGTCCCAACTGGCGTTGAAGATCTTGTGGCGGCAGTGTTCGGAGTTGGCCTGGGCGAACATCATCAGCTCGATGTCGTTCGGGTTGCGTGCCAGGCCCTGGAAGGCGTTGACCAGGTAGTCGATCTCGTCTTCGGCCAGGGCCAGGCCCAGGTCGATGTTGGCCTGGGCCAGCGCGGCACGGCCGCCACCGAGGATGTCCACGGAGGTCATCGGCCGAGGCTGGGCGTGGCTGAACAGGTCGGCGGCTTCTTCGAGCTTGCCCAGCACGCGCTGGGTCATGCGGTCGTGCAGCTCGGCGGCGATGAGCCCGGCATCGGCCTCGGACAGCTCGCCGGCGACATAGTAGGCGATGCCGCGCTCCAGGCGCTGGATGGCCTGCAGGCCGCAGTTGTGGGCGATGTCGCTGGCCTTGCTGGCCCAGGGCGAGATGGTGCCCAGGCGCGGCACCACCAGGAACAGGCGGCCACTGGGCTCCTGCACCGGTACGCTCGGACCGTACTTGAGCAGACGGCCCAGCACCTGCTGCTGGTCGGCGGTCAGCTCGCCGCTGACGTCGGCGAAGTGGGCGAATTCGGCATACAGGCCGGTAACAGCGGGGACTTTCTGGCTCAGTTGCTCGAGTAGCTTACCGTGGCGAAAGGCAGAAAGGGCAGGAGCGCCGCGCAGGATCAACATCGTCGGGACAGCCTCAGGAAGGGGTGTGCTTAGAGGCCGTGCATTCTAGCCTAAATCCGCGGCTTTCGGCACCCGCCAGAGGGCAATGCTGCCGGGCGGCGGAACCGGACTTCGGGGTCAGGAAAGCGGCACGAAAAGCAGCTTCAAACGGCAAGCTACAAGCCGCAAGAAAAAGCGGGGCAGTGCACGGCTAATGCTGTTCACTTAAGCCTGATGTGACATCGATTGGGGCTGCCTTGCAGCCCTTCGCGGGCAAGCCCGCTCCCACAGGATCGTGCATTTGCAGCGTACTTGTGGGAGCGGGCTTGCCCGCGAAGGGCCGCAAGGCGGCCCCAATTGATTAAAGTGAACAGCATTAGGCAGTGCACGGCCTGCTTTCCCCTACAGCTCGCCGCTGGGAGATAAGTAGCTTGAAGCTTGCCGCTAGCAAACCTATGGCCCGTTGTCGAGATATGGCGCGACCGGTCCTTTGCGTATACTGCAAGCTATGTTCGCCCACACTGCTTTGCGCCAGCGCTGCGCCAGATGGCTCTTCGCAACCGGACTCTTCCTGATGCTCGGTGCCTGTGTTGAAAAACCCAGCACCCTCGAGCGCGTCAAGGAGGACGGTGTGCTGCGCGTGATCACCCGCAACAGCCCGGCTACCTACTTCCAGGACCGCAATGGCGAGACCGGCTTCGAGTACGAGCTGGTCAAGCGGTTCGCCGACGATCTCGGCGTGGAACTGGAGATCGAGACCGCCGACAACCTCGACGAGCTGTTCGACCAACTGGGCAAGCCCTCCGGTCCGGTGCTGGCCGCCGCCGGCTTGGTCAGCAGCGAGCGGCGCAGCGCCCAGGCGAAATTCTCCCACCCTTACCTCGAGGTGACCCCACAGGTCATCTACCGCAACGGCCGCTCCCGGCCCACCAGCGTGAAAGGCCTGATCGGCAAGAAGATCCTGGTGCTCAAGGGCAGCAGCCATGCCGAGCAACTGGCCGAACTGAAAAAGCAGAATCCCACGTTGGAATACGAAGAGTCCGACGCAGTGGAAGTGGTCGACCTGCTGCGCATGGTCGACGAGGGCCAGATCGACCTGACCCTGGTGGACTCCAACGAACTGGCCATGAACCAGGTGTACTTTCCCAACGTGCGCGTGGCCTTCGACCTGGGCGACACCCGCGATCAGCGCTGGGCAGTGGCCGCCGGCGAAGACAACAGCCTGCTCAACGAGATCAACGCCTTTCTCGACAAGGCCAAGAAGAACGGCACGCTGCAACGCCTGAAGGAGCGCTACTACGGTCATGTCGATGTACTCGGCTACGTCGGCGCCTACACGTTCGCCCAGCACCTGCAGCAGCGCCTGCCCAAGTACGAGAAGTACTTCAAGGCCAGTGCCAAGGTCGAGCAGGTCGACTGGCGCCTGCTGGCGGCGATCGGCTACCAGGAGTCCCTGTGGCAGCCGGAGGTCACCTCCAAGACCGGTGTGCGCGGCCTGATGATGCTCACCCAGCGCACCGCCCAGGCCATGGGCGTGTCCAACCGCCTGGACCCGAAGCAGAGCATCCAGGGCGGCGCCAAGTACTTCATGGTCGTCAAGGCCCAGCTCGACGACAGCATCAAGGAGCCGGACCGCACCTGGTTCGCCCTGGCCGCCTACAACGTCGGCAGCGGCCACCTGGAAGACGCGCGCACGCTGGCTAGGCGCGAGGGGCTGAACCCGAACAAGTGGCTGGACGTGAAGAAGATGCTGCCACGCCTGTCGCAGAAGCAGTGGTACAGCAAGACCCGCTACGGCTATGCCCGCGGTGGGGAGCCGGTGCACTTCGTGGCCAACATCCGCCGTTACTACGACATCCTCACCTGGGTGACCCAGCCGCAGCTCGAAGGCCAGGTGGCCGAGGGCAGCCTGCATGTGCCGGGGGTCAACAAGGACAAGCCGGCGGAACAGTCGCCGCCGATGTAGTGCCGGGCGACCGGTGGTGGAGGCCCAGACCGGCTCAGGCCTTCGTCCTGCGTGCCTTGAAGAACTCGCTCAGTATCTGCCCGCACTCCTCGGCCAGCACCCCGCCTTCATAGATCACCCGATGGTTGAGAAACCCCTGGGTGAAGAACTGCCCCTGGCTCTGCACGACCCCCGCCTTCGGCTCCAGTGCCCCATACACCACCCGCGCCACCCGTGAGTGCACGATCAGGCCGGCGCACATGCTACACGGCTCCAGGGTCACGTACAGGGTGCTGCCGGGCAGGCGGTAGTTGCTCGCCGCCCTGGCCGCCGCGCGAATGGCGACCATCTCGGCATGGGCGCTGGGGTCGCTGTCGGCGATCGGCCGATTGAAGCCCTGCCCGATGACTTGCCCGTGCTGCACCAGCACCGCGCCCACCGGCACTTCGCCCATGGCCGCCCCTTCGGCGGCCAAGGCCAGGGCCAGACGCATGAATTCCTGGTCGCGGCTGCGATCGATGATCTGCGGGCGCATCAGACCACCGCGATCGCGGCCATCAGGCCGGTTTCCATGTGGTCGATGACGTGGCAGTGGAACATCCAGGTCCCTGGGTTATCCGCCACCAGTGCCACCTGGGCACGCTCGTTCTTGCCCAGCAGGTAGGTGTCGGTGAACCAGGGCTCGACGATCTTGTGGCGATTGGAGGCGATCACCTTGAAACTCATGCCGTGCAGATGGATAGGGTGCTGGTACTGGGTCATGTTCTTCAGTTCGAAGATATAGCTCTTGCCCTTCTGCAGGGTAGCGATCGGTCGATCGGCACAGGTCTTGTCGGTGATGTCCCAAGCCTGGCCGTTGATCTGCCACAAGCTTGGAGGCTTGCCGTCCTCGGTGCCGACCGACACCTTGCCGGCCCACTCGAAGTTGAAGTTGAGCTTCTCGGCGTTCGCCAGGTCCGGCTCAGCGACCGGATTGGGCGGCAGGGGCTTGGGCCAGTCGCCGGGAGCTTCGTCGCTGACCACCGAGCGCAGGGTGCCCAGGCGCACGAAACCATCGCGCAGGGAGATCTCCTCGCCGGCCTGGGGAATGCGGATGGCCAGGCAGATGCGCATGCCCGGGCCGAGCCAGTAGTCCTTGCCCAGGGGCCGTGGCGTGACGGGGTTGCCATCCAGGGCATAGATCATCGCCTCGCAGTTGCCCTTGAGGTTGATGCGGTAGGTCCAGGTGTTGTCCAGGTTGAGCAGGCGCACCCGCACCACCTGGCCGGCCGGCAGCTCGGTGACCGCCCCGGCCTGGCCGTTGATGGTGATCAGGCGCCCGGCGGTGCCGTTGCGCGCCGCCTCGCGGGCAACGCTGAACGGCATCCAGGCGCCCTGCTCGTCCACGTGCCAGGTCTTCAGGCTCAGGGTGCGTTCATGACGAAACCCCGTGGGCTCGCGCTCCTCGACGATCAGCGGGCCGACCAGGCCGCGGCCCAGTTCCTCGGAGCTGCTGACGTGGGGGTGGTACCAATAGCTGCCAGCGTCCGGGACGCGGAACTTGTAGTCGAAGAACTCGCCCGGCTTGACCGGCAATTGCGACACGTAGGGCACGCCGTCCATTTCCAGCGGCAGGCGGATGCCATGCCAGTGAATGGTCGTCTCGACCGGCAGGTGATTGATGAAGCGTACCCGCAGCCAAGTGCCCTGGCGTACCCGCAGCTCGGTGCCCGGGGCCGATGGGCCGAAGGCCCAGGCCTCGGTCTTGAAGCCGGGCACCAACTCGACGTCCAGGGGTGCGGCGATCAATTCGTAGTCGTGCCCGGCGTTCTCGTCCTCCACCTTGCCCAGCCAGTAGCGGGCGGCGCCCCCGGCGCCCAGGCCAACCACCACCAGGCCGGTCAGGCCCTTGAGCATTTGTCGACGGGTGAAGGACATCGGTGCAGGTACCTCGTTTTTCGCGATCAATCTGCCAGCAGAGCTGGCAAGGAAGGGCGAATACGATACACCTGCAGTTGAGAAAGATTAAGTGAAGACTTGTACCTCGGGCCGGACGCGATGTCGCATCCAGCATTAAGTACCACCCCCACCACGACCGTTCCAACCATCTTGTGCGCCCCTTGAACCACCGCGAGTACGCTCATGATCTTTACCGAACGGCAGAAGCAGGATCACCAAACCCTGAACCTGATGGCGACCCAGGTAAGCACCTCTTGCCCCGACCTGCGCCAGATGGCCCGGGATATCGCCAAAGCGCTCCTGACCCAACATGGTTTCACGGCACTGGATCCCGACCGGGTGTACTTCCATCGCTTCCATACCGCCTCCAGCAGCCCCCGCACATTCAATGGCTGGCAGCATCATGAAAAGCCCTACCAATCGCTGACCCTGCCACAGCTGGTGATGCATCGCTTCGACGCGGCCGAGCAGGACAATGCCGACCTGCTCGGCAACTACACAGGTTTCTACACCTCAGGCCCAGGGGCCCAAGCCTACGATGAACGCAACGAAGTCCCCCTGGCCCCCAAGGCCGTACTCGAGGCGTTCTGGAAGATCGATTTCAGCAGTGCCTTCCATCAACGCCTCGATGCCTTCTGGGCACAGCATGCCGATGACTACCGAACCCTGGCCAAATCCATGTTCCTGGGCAAGGTCCTGGAAGCCTGCGCACATGACGCCCACAGTAGCCTGGCCAAGAGAGCACGCCAGATCGCCGAGGCCTTGACGGGCGTGCGGACCTGGCCTGCCTCCCTACAGGAGTTGCGCCAGCAGGTCGTGCCCTCGACAGAGGTACGCCTGTGCACCTTCGACATAGGCGGACACGTCGCCAGCGATATCCTCAGGGTGGTGATGAGTGATGGCTGCCAGTTGCTCTACCTGCCAGGTGAAGACGAGGCGCTGCAACTGTTCGCCAGTGACCGGGAGCTTCATGCGTGGGTCCTGGCCAATACCCGGGAAACGCAAGGCAAGGTCCGCTTCATGGGCCACTTCCCGCTGGCGAGCCAAAAGGAGAATGCCCCCAACGTGGGGCTCGGTCACCTGCTGGATGTCATGAGGTGCCAGTGGGACGCCGCACATCCCGATGGCCTGAACACGCGGGACACGACGCTGCACGTGGATGCTTTCAGCCACCTGCGCGATGCCGCTCGCCAGCGCATGCTCGAAGATGCTCACTTCGCCTTGCGCTCCAACGCAGACCTGCGCAAACAGCTGTGGATCGGTTACCTAGGGGCCTTCTCCAAGGTCTTCGGCCCCATGGCCGCCCTGGACTGGCCAGTGGCGCTGGCCGCCGTCGGCGCAGGCCTGGCCGAGACAGGCCTGGATATCGACCAGGCGATCAACGGCCACACCACCGCCGAGCGTCAGGCGGGCGTCACGGGGGCCATACTCGCCGGCATCAATACCTTGTTCAACGCCACTTTCCTGGTTGCCGCCGGTGTGAACGTCACGGGCGAGCTGGCCCCCATCGAGGAAGCCGGCGAACAGGTCACGCTCCCCGAGGAAAACCAGCCCCCGGGCGAAGAACTCGATCCCGCCACCCCGGACGAGATCCAGGCCTGGGTTCCGGAAGATTTCAGGCCGAGCGATCTCGCACGGCGGATGCAGACGCTAGAAAGCAACGATATCCTGCGCAATGCCCCGGCAAACGCACCGTTCAAGGGCATCCTGGTACAGGACGGCAAGCAGTACGCGATGGTTGGCGACCTCGTCTACCAGGTACGTTTCGTCGGAGAACTGGATACCTGGGTCATCATCGATCCAGAAAACCCCTACGCGTTCTCAGGCAGCATCCCCATTGCCCCGGATACCGAAGGCCGCTGGCAACCTATCGACAGCATAGGGCTCAAGGGCGGCGGAATACCGAGGTTCCTGCTCAAGGCATGGGGCCGGTTACGGCCAAGGCCTGCCCTGCCACCCCTGGCCCCCACCCCCTACGACGTAGCGGAAATCGAGCGTCCGGCCTTGGCGCCTGCGACCAGAGGCGGCCTGAGGCTCGCCCTGGAAGACCCCGACAGCGGCCATCCCTATTCGGTCTATAGGCAACTGCGCGACCGCTTGGCCGCTGACGCACAGGGCTTCTTTTCTTCGTTTCACGCCCCTGCCCGCCCAACGATTCCCGAGCTACCCAGTACAGCCACAAACAAGGAGATCATCCGCACGCTTTACCAGGAAAGCGACGGTCTGGTGATCGGCGAGTCACATACCCAACGCGGCGCCAAGCAGCTCTTGATCAAGAACATGCGGCAACTCAAGAAACAGGGGGTGGATGTACTCTACATGGAGCACTTCACGACCGATTTCCACCAGGTCGATCTCGACCTGTTCAACCGAACCGGGATGTTGTCGGCCGAACTCAAGGCCTATGTGGAGGATTTCGACGCCCAAGCCACCCTCGCCGAATCGACGCCCCACACCATGAAGAACGTGCTGTACGAGGCCCACCGGCAGAACGTACGCGTACAAGCCATCGACTGCCTTGCCTCGTACGTCCAAGCCTGGGACGTGCAGCCCTCTTCGACCATTCGCCAGGAAATGATGAACTACTTCGGCCATGTGGTCATCGAGGCCGACCAGACGCGACGCGGGGCCGGAAAATGGATCGCCCTCGCGGGCAACTCCCATGCCAATACCTTCATGGGCACTCCCGGCCTGAGCGAGCTGGAGGGGGTTATCGGCTTGCGGGTCGAAGACGTCGAGATCGACCAGGCAGGCGGCATTGGCAACGATCCCGGCTTCTGGGAGGAGGTGGAGGGGGAGCCGTTATTCGTCAAGAACGACCTGCTCCTGCAAGTTCCTCTCCTTCGCCCCTGGATGTAGGTACGACGGCCCTGCCCCTGAGCGCCATGGCGACAACTCGCGTCAGAGTGCCGCCATGGCACTCCAGCGAATCGTACGCCCTGAAACCCAAAAGCCCGCAATCATGCGGGCTTCTTGGATGTTTCTCACCAGTGGGGACCGGTCAACGCCGATTCCACTTCATTATCAATAGAATAAAAAAACCATATAAGCGGCTATTGCCCATCGTGACTACAACGAATCAAGACAGTGAATCTGAAAGGACTTCCTAGCACTACGCCTGATTTTGAGAAGCTATGAAAGAGGAGTAGAGAATATCGGCGAAATCATGCCCGTTGATATCGCCAGTAACCAAATCCCTAACGGCATCCGCTAGCAGATCATTGTCTAAGGTTATTTCATAATCATTGAGCGAAAGGTACTCCAAGCCGACTGCAAGCCCGGTGCGCTTGTTAGCATCAGGGAGTGCGTGGCCTCGCGCGATACTGGCTGTGTATTTAGCGGCAATTTCAAACACATCGTCGAGGCCATCATAGGCGACCGCATTGTCGATTCGGGCCAGCGCGCCCTGCAAGATCGGAATGCTCACCGCCCCCTTCATGCCGGGCTCGGTAGTCAAGATTTGAGTATTTATCTCAATGACACGTTCAAATGGAAAGAAGATCAATTCCATTACATGTCAGCCAGCTTCTGAAAGGTTTTCCTGTGAGTTCTGAGAGCGAGCTTGGTTTCTGAATAAACGATCTGCTTCCCCAAGTCGCCGCCCAAATCCAGCTTCTTGGTGGCTTTAATTTTAGGCCTTTCTACTATGGATACGCCATAGGTGTTCAGCTTGTGGTTCATGGCTTGGGTACCCCAAACGGCTTGATCAATTTCTACTCGCAAGGTAGCACACGAGGAGGCAAGACGCACCGAGCCGTCGACTTAAGGTACAGAGGAGGTTGTCCGGCATTTTTTTGGCCTGTCGGCGACCGCTCCTGACCGATCGAGGCAAAAAGGGGACTGATTTATTTTCCACTTGTTCATCAGCCTGCTGGGCGTCGTGCTGGTGCACACGACGCGTTGGCGTGAGGAACGCGCCGCCATGGGCCTATGGCCTGCCGCTGCCGGGCATGCCGGCGGTGGCGACGCTGTGGCAGAAGCATGTGCATTCCGAGGCAGCGCTAAGGATGCTGCCCACCCTGTGGTTGCAGTGCGTGGTAGCGACAGGTGCATTCGCCTGACTGGCGAGCTTGGAGGGCAGCTTGATGCAGTGGCAAGCACCGGATTCACGCTGAGCGTGCTGTGGACGGCTGCGCTGTCCATCCTTGGCGGCTCTATGGGCTTGGGCCATGTTTGATGAGCCGCTGTCGTGATGGATGTTGGTGGGCACTGGGGTGTCGGGGTTGAGGGTCTGCTTGGTGGCGCGGCGGAGCGGGTGCGGAGTTGAAGCCACGGGTGTGATACCCCACCTCAAAAACGCCGAAAGCCCGCAGTTACGCGGGCTTCCGGGGTGTTTTTTTACCGTTTGATCCGGTCTATGCCGGACGCGGGATCACTCCCACTCGATCGTGGCAGGCGGCTTGCTCGACACATCGTAGGTGACGCGGGAAATACCTTCGATTTCGTTGATGATACGGCCGCTGACGGTCTCCAGCAGCTCATAGGGCAGGTGCGCCCAGCGAGCGGTCATGAAGTCCACGGTCTCGACGGCGCGCAGGGCGACAACCCAGGCGTAGCGGCGGCCATCACCGACCACACCGACCGACTTCACCGGCTGGAACACCACGAACGCCTGACTGGTCTTGTGGTACCAGTCAGCCTTGCGCAGTTCTTCGATGAAGATGTGGTCGGCGCGACGCAGCAGGTCGGCGTATTCCTTCTTCACTTCACCGAGGATGCGCACGCCCAGGCCCGGGCCCGGGAACGGGTGGCGGTAGACCATGTCGTACGGCAGGCCCAGCTCCAGGCCGATCTTGCGCACTTCGTCCTTGAACAGCTCGCGCAGCGGCTCGACCAGCTTGAGGTTCATCTCCTCCGGCAGGCCACCGACGTTGTGGTGCGACTTGATCACGTGGGCCTTGCCGCTCTTGGCGCCGGCCGACTCGATCACGTCGGGGTAGATGGTGCCCTGGGCGAGGAACTGGATGTTCTCCAGCTTGCTGGCCTCGGCATCGAACACGTCGATGAAGGTGCGGCCGATGATCTTGCGCTTCTTCTCCGGGTCGCTCTCGCCCGCCAGGTTGGCCAGGAACTGGGCCTCGGCGTCGGCACGGATCACCTTGACGCCCATGTTCTCCTTGAACATGGCCATCACCTGGTCACCTTCGTGCAGGCGCAGCAGGCCGTTGTCGACGAACACGCAGGTCAGCTGGTCACCGATGGCGCGGTGCAGCAGCGCGGCGACCACGGAGGAGTCGACGCCGCCGGACAGGCCCAGCAGCACGTTGGCCGAACCGACCTGCTCGCGGACCTGGGCGATGGCGTCCTCGACGATGTTCGACGGGGTCCACAGGGCTTCGCAGCCGCAGATGTCCTGGACGAAACGCGACAGGATGCGCCCGCCTTGCTTGGTGTGGGTCACTTCCGGGTGGAACTGCACGCCGTAGTAGCCACGGGCATCGTCGAACATGCCGGCGATCGGGCAGCTCGGGGTGCTGGCCAGGATGTGGAAGTCTTCCGGCATCTGGGTGACCTTGTCACCGTGGCTCATCCACACGTCCAGGCCGAACACGCCGTCATCGTCAACATGGTCTTCGATGCCATCGAGCAGGCGGCTCTTGCCGACCACGTCGACGCGGGCATAACCGAACTCGCGCAGGTCGGAACCTTCGACCTTGCCACCCATCTGTTCGGCCATGGTCTGCATGCCGTAGCAGATGCCCAACAGCGGGACGCCCAGGTCGAACACCGCCTGCGGTGCGCGTGGGCTGTCGGCTTCGTGGACCGACTCGGGGCCGCCGGCGAGGATGATGCCGCGTGGGTTGAATGCGCGGATCGCTTCATCGTCCATGTCGAACGGATGCAGTTCGCAGTAGACCCCGATCTCGCGCACGCGGCGGGCGATCAGCTGGGTGTACTGGGAACCGAAATCGAGGATCAGGATACGGTGAGCGTGAATGTCGAGGGCCATGACTCAATCTCTGATACAGCTGCGAGCGTCTAGCCGCAAGCTGCAAGTTGATCGGGGGAAAACGCGGTAGCGGCTGCAGCGCAACTACCGCTTGTAGCTTGGAGCGCGTAACGGCGACTGGGCTGTCAGCCGACGCGGTAGTTCGGCGCTTCCTTGGTGATCTGCACGTCATGCACGTGGGACTCGGCCATGCCGGCACCGGTGATGCGCACGAATTCCGGCTTGGTGCGCATCTCGTCGATGGTCGCGCTGCCGGTGTAGCCCATGGAGGAACGCAGGCCGCCCATCAGCTGGTGGATGATCGCCGCCAGGGCGCCTTTGTAGGGCACACGGCCTTCGATACCTTCCGGCACCAGCTTCTCGGCACCGGCCGAGGAGTCCTGGAAGTAGCGGTCCGAGGAGCCCTGGGCCTGCGCCATGGCGCCCAGCGAGCCCATGCCGCGGTAGGCCTTGTAGGAACGGCCCTGGAACAGCTCGACCTCACCCGGGGCCTCTTCGGTACCGGCGAACATCGAACCCATCATGACGCAGGAGGCGCCGGCGACGATGGCCTTGGACAGGTCGCCGGAGAAGCGGATGCCGCCATCGGCGATCAGCGGGACGCCAGTCCCTTCCAGGGCGGCGGCGACGTTGGCGATGGCGCTGATCTGCGGCACGCCGACACCGGCGACGATACGGGTGGTGCAGATCGAGCCCGGGCCGATACCGACCTTGACCGCGTCGGCACCGGCTTCGGCCAGGGCCTTGGCAGCGGCGCCGGTGGCGATGTTGCCGCCGATCACCTGCACCTGCGGGTAGGTTTCCTTGACCCAGCGCACGCGGTCGATCACGCCCTTGGAGTGACCGTGGGCGGTGTCGACCACCACCACGTCGACGCCCGCGGCGACCAGGGCGGCAACGCGCTCGCCGGTGTCCTTGCCGGTACCGACGGCTGCGCCGACGCGCAGGCGGCCCTGGTCGTCCTTGCTGGCCAGCGGATAGGCCTTGGCCTTCTCGATGTCCTTGACGGTCATCATGCCCTTGAGGTTGAACTTGTCGTCGACGATCAGGACTTTTTCCAGGCGGTGCTTGTGCAGCAGCTCGCGGACTTCGTTCTTGTCGGCGCCCTCGCGCACGGTGACCAGGCGCTCTTTCGGGGTCATCACCTCGCGCACCTTGGCTTCCAGACGGCTTTCGAAGCGCACGTCACGGGAGGTGACGATACCGACCAGGTCGCCGTTCTCCAGCACCGGCACGCCGGAGATGTTGTTCAGGCGGGTCAGCTCGAACAGGTCGCGCACGGTGGCGTCGGCGTCGATGGTGATCGGGTCCTTGACCACGCCGGCCTCGAACTTCTTGACCTTGCGGACCTCGGCGGCCTGCTGCTCGATGGTCATGTTCTTGTGGATGATGCCGATGCCGCCTTCCTGGGCCATGGCGATGGCCAGGCGCGCTTCGGTCACGGTATCCATGGCGGCGGAGACCAGGGGAATGTTCAGCTCGATGCCACGGGTCAAACGGGTCTTGAGACTGACTTCATTGGGCAGTACCTCGGAATAGCCAGGTACAAGGAGGATATCGTCGAAGGTCAGGGCTTCTTGGCTGATACGCAGCATCGCGGGGGCTCCCGGGCGGGAAAAATGGAAGCGCGCCATTATACTCATCCACGCTGCCGCGCTCAATGCAAAATAAGGGCCTCTTGTCAGCTGCGAGCGTCGGGACCAAGCCGCTCGCCGCGCATGGCTCAGCGCTTGTCGCCCAGCTTCACCTGCACCACCGCCACCGGCTGGTCCAGCCAGTCGGCGAAGGTATCGAGGAAGGCCTGGGTGAAGCCGGCCTCGCCCCAGTTGTTGAAGATGAACCCCAGGTTGGAGAAGGCGCACGGCTGCAGGTAGAGGAAGCCGTTGATGTCGTCCTCGAAGCCGCATAGCGGGCAAGTGAAGTTGTCGCTCACCCCGGGCATCCACTCCTCCAGGCTCTCGAACAGCGGTTCGCCCACCTCACGCCGACATTCGGGGCAGCCGGCCTCCTCGAGAAAACCCTCGGTAGGGGTATAGATGCAGCGCTTGAGCACCACCTCCAGGCCGTTGATCGGCTCGCCGAAGGGCAGCTTCTGCGGGTGCAGCGCCACCTTGCGCGCGCCCTCGGCCAGGGCATGGCCCATGCGGTTGCCGGTACGCCCGCAGGTGCTCAGGTGTTCCTCGACGATCTTCTCGCGCACCAGCCAGCGCAGGATCGCCCGGGCGCGGGCTTCATGCACCGGCACGGTGGACAGTTTGGGGACGATGATGCTCTGGGTGTTCATGAACGAAACGGGCCTGCGGACTGCGGTAATGGCGCAATTCTACCGCCTGCTCACCTGCCCAGATAGCGACCGATCAACGCCACGCCGCTGGCCAGCACCAGCCAGGTGACAATCGGACGAAGGCCTCGCGCGACAGCCTCATGCTCAGCCGCCGTCCAACCCACAGCCCGGCGATCTGGAACAGCGACAGCCCAAGACACTGTGGGCTTGCCGGCGATAGGGCGCGAAGCGGCCCCAAATGACCGGCACGGGGACCTGCCGGCAACCGATGCACAACCCCGCCGCGTCCTTTATGATGCCCGCCATGATCAGAGACCCTTTCGAACGACTCGGCCTGGACCGCGAGGTCCTCACCGTCAGCCAGCTCAACGGCCGCGCCCGCGTGCTGCTCGAGGACGTGTTCCGCAGCGTCTGGGTGGAAGGCGAGATTTCCAACCTCGCCCGCCCGGCCTCCGGCCATGTCTACTTCACCCTCAAGGACAGCGGCGCCCAGGTGCGCTGCGCGCTGTTCCGGCAGAATGCCGCCCGCGTGCGCCAGGCCCTGCGCGACGGCCTGGCGGTGCGGGTGCGCGGCAAGGTCTCGCTGTTCGAGGGGCGTGGCGACTACCAGTTGATCCTCGACAGCGTGGAGCCGGCCGGCGATGGCGCCTTGCGCCTGGCCTTCGAGGCACTGAAGGAGAAGCTCGGCGCCGAAGGCCTGTTCAGCGCCGAACGCAAGCGCCCCTTGCCGGCCCACCCGCAGCGCATCGGCATCGTCACCTCGCCTACTGGCGCAGTGATACGCGACATCATCAGCGTCTTTCGCCGCCGCGCGCCCCAGGTCGAATTGAACCTGATCCCCACCGCGGTGCAGGGCCGCGAGGCCATCGGCCAGATCGTCCGTGCCTTGCAGCTCGCCGACAGCCGTGGTTTCGACGCACTGATCCTGGCCCGTGGCGGCGGCTCGCTGGAAGACCTCTGGTGCTTCAACGAGGAAGCCGTGGCCCGCGCCGTGGCGGCCTGCGTGACGCCCATCGTCAGCGCCGTGGGGCATGAGACCGACGTGTCGATCAGCGACTTCGTCGCCGACGTCCGGGCCCCGACCCCATCCGCCGCCGCCGAGTTGCTCGCCCCCGACAGCAGCGGCCTGCAGCAACGTCTCGAGAGCCTGCAACGGCGCCTGCTGCTGCGCATGCGCAACCGCCTGGCCCACGACCACCTGCGCCTGGAAAGCCTGGCCCGGCGCCTGCGTCACCCGGGCGAACGCCTGCGCCAGCAGGCCCAGCGCCTGGACGACTTGGACATGCGCCTGCGCCGCGCCTTCATGCTCGGCATGAACCAGCGCCACGAACGCCTGGCACGGCTCGACACACGCCTGTCCGCCCAGCACCCGGGGCGCACGCTGAAGCTGCTCGGCCAGCGCCTGGACAGCCTTGCCGAGCGCTTGCCGCGAGCCATGCGCGAAGTGCTCAAGGACCGTCGCCAGCGCTTCCAGGCCCAGTTGCAGACCCTGCAGGTGGTCAGCCCACTGGCGACCCTGGCGCGCGGCTACAGCATCCTGCTCGACGAGCGCGGCCAGGCCATTCGCAGCGCCGCCCAGACTCACAACGGCCAACGCCTGACCGCACGCCTGAACGAAGGCGAACTCAAGGTGCGGGTCGAGGACAATCACCAGACCCCGGTCACCCTTTCGCTACTGGACTGACACATGCCCCGCCTGCTCGCGCCCCTGCTCGCCCTGACCCTCCTGCTGCTCGGCACCAGTGCCCAGGCCAGCTACATCACCCGCCAGTTGAACAAGCCGGTACCTGGCGGCGTCGCGGTGGTCGACCTTGGCCCGGCAGCCAGCGCCCCGAGCGCACGCTTCGACGGCAAGCCGGTGCTGGTGGTCAAGGAGCAGGGCACCTGGCTGGCCATCGTCGGCATCCCCCTGACCCAGCAGCCCGGCACCGCCGTGCTCACCCAGGGCGGTCGCACCCTGCCCTTCACCGTCGTCGGCAAGAAGTACCCCGAGCAGCGCATCACCTTGAAGAACAAGCGCCAGGTCAACCCCAACCCCGAGGACCTCAAGCGCATCGACCGCGAACTGGCCGAACAGCTCAAGGCCTACCGCAGCTTCAGCCCCAACCTGCCGAGCAACCTGATCCTCGACAAGCCGGTCAACGGCCCGCTGTCGAGCCGCTTCGGCGTACGCCGTTTCTTCAATGGCGAGGAACGCAACCCGCACGCCGGGCTGGACTTCGCCGTGCCCGCCGGCACGCCGATCAAGACCCCGGCCAACGGCAAGGTGATCCTGGTGGGCGACTATTTCTTCAATGGCCGCACGGTGTTCGTCGACCATGGCCAGGGCTTCATCAGCATGTTCTGCCATATGTCCAGGATCGACGTGAAACCCGGCCAGGTGCTGCGCCGCGGCGAAGTGGTCGGCCGTGTGGGCGCCACCGGCCGGGCGACCGGGCCGCACATGCACTGGAATATCAGCCTGAACGATGCACGGGTGGACCCGGCGATCTTCATCGGGGCGTTCCAGCCCTGAGATTGGCGACATTGGGCCGCTTGCGCCCCTTGAAAAGACCGCGCAACCAACGCGGTCTTTTTGCACCCAGCAAGCGATAAAATCTCGAAAACCTACTTTTTTTGAGCATTTCTATCAATTTTTCTCGAAGGCTTGCCATCCTTCACCCCACTGGTTAGGGTTGAAGACATGAAAACGTCCACGACCCTCATTCTGCTCCGCCAACACCGCAGCCTCTGCCTGGTCAGTGCACGACTACCAGGGTGAATCGCGTCGCCTCGCCTTTTCATCTCGTTACGTCCGGCAGGCCCGATCACGGCCGCACACTAAAGGATTGCTTCCATGACCATGCTCAAAGACCCTTCGAAGAAATACCGCGCGTTCCCGACCATCGACCTGCCCGACCGTACCTGGCCGTCGAAGACCATCACCCAGGCGCCGATCTGGTGCAGCTCCGACCTGCGTGATGGCAACCAGTCGCTGATCGAGCCAATGGACTCGGAGAAGAAGCTGCGTTTCTGGAAGACCCTGGTGCAGGTAGGCGTCAAGGAAATCGAAGCGTCCTTCCCGTCCGCCTCGCAAACCGACTTCGACTTCGTGCGCACGCTGATCGAGGACGGCCACATCCCGGACGACACCACCATCCAGGTGTTGACCCAGGCCCGTGAAGACCTGATCGCCCGGACCTTCGAGTCCCTGCGCGGGGCCAAGAAGGCCATCGTCCACCTGTACAACGCCACCTCGCCGTCGTTCCGCCGCATCGTCTTCAACCAGGACAAGCAAGGCGTGAAGGACATCGCGGTGAACGCGGCCAAACTGTTCGTCAAGTACGCCGCCCAGCAGCCGGAAACCCAGTGGACGTTCCAGTACTCGCCGGAGACCTTCAGCGCCACCGAACTGGAGTTCGCCAAGGAAGTCTGCGACGCGGTGATCGAGGTGTGGAACCCGACCCCCGAGCACAAGATCATCCTCAACCTGCCGGCCACCGTCGAAGTGGCGACGCCGAACGTCTACGCCGACCAGATCGAGTGGTTCTGCCGCAACATCAGCCGTCGCGACAGCGTGATCATCAGCCTGCACACCCACAATGACCGTGGCACCGGCATCGCCGCCACCGAGCTGGGCCTGATGGCCGGCGCCGACCGCGCCGAAGGCTGCCTGTTCGGCAACGGCGAGCGCACCGGCAACGTCGACCTGGTCACCCTGGCCCTGAACCTCTACACCCAGGGCATCGACCCGCAACTGGACTTCTCCGACATCGACGGCGTGCGCAAGGTGGTCGAGGAGTGCAACCAGCTGCCGGTGCACCCGCGTCACCCGTACGTCGGCGACCTGGTCCACACCGCCTTCTCCGGCTCGCACCAGGACGCCATCCGCAAAGGCTTCGCCCAGCAGAAGGACGGCGAACTGTGGGAAGTGCCTTACCTGCCGATTGACCCGGCCGACATCGGCCGCAGCTACGAGGCGGTGATCCGCGTCAACAGCCAGTCCGGCAAGGGGGGCATCACCTACCTGCTCGAGCAGGAGTACGGCATCAGCCTGCCGCGCCGCATGCAGATCGAGTTCAGCCAGGTGGTACAAGGCGAAACCGACCGCCTGGGCCTGGAAATGACCGCCCAGCAGATCTACAGCCTGCTGCACAAGGAATACCTCCAGGCCAACACCCCGTACGCGCTGGTCAGCCATCGCCTGCAGGAAGAAAACGGCCACAGCGCGGTGGAAGTGGAAGTCGCCGGTGAAGGCGAGACCACCCTGCACTGGCGCGGCAAGGGCAACGGCGCCCTGGAAGCCCTGGTCGCCGGCTTGCCGATCGGTGTGGAGATCATGGACTACAACGAGCACGCCATCGGTGCCGGTACCAATGCCAAGGCCGCGGCCTACATCGAGCTGCGCGTGGCCGGTGGCCGTCCGGTGCATGGCGTGGGCATCGACGAAAACATCACCACCGCCAGCTTCAAGGCCCTGTTCAGCGCGCTGAACCGCTCGCTGAGCCAGCAAGCAGCGAAGGCGGCATAAGTCACACCGCAACATGCAAAGCCCCTGTCGAAAGACAGGGGCTTTCTTGTGCTCGACAGTTAGAGCGAAACGTAATTCGTTGATTTGGGCAAACCCTGTGGACATTCCGTCAACCGAATGTTCTGCGTGCGGCAGCGCTGCCCGGAGGGCTGGGTCATCTCCCTCAGAACAACTTGATCGTATAGCTCAGGATCAACCGGTTCTCATCGATATCCGTGCGGTAGTTCGATCGCGCCACCACGTTGCGGATACGTACGCCAACGCCCTCCAACGGCCCACTCTGCACCACATAGGCCAGGTCCAGGTCGCGCTCCCAGTCACGCCCCTCGAAGCCCAACCCCGTCTCCACGTCCTTGCCCTTCACATAGCGCAAGGTCGACGTCAGCCCAGGAGTCCCCAGCACCACGAAGTTGTAGTCATGCCGGACCTGCCACGAGCGCTCGCCCGGGGCGGCGAACTCGTAGGTGGGCAGCGTGTTGCCCAGCGGGTTGGTGTTGGCGCCGACCTGGATGAAGCCGTCGTCGCCACCGATCTGCTGGTAGCCCAGGTAGAAGGTATGCCCGCCGTGCTTGGCGGAGAACAAACCGAACAACGCATGGTTGTCGTACTCGCCGGCGATCTGCCGGCCGTCCTCGCGGGCATCGAAGTAACCTGCGTTGACCCCCAGCACCCAATCCCCCACCGGCTCGGCATGCTTGAAGCTGTAGAAACGCTGCTGGTAGATGTCCTCGAGTTGCGCCTGCCACACCCCGACACTGGTGCGGTTGTCGTTGAAGGCATAGTCGGCGCCGACGTAGTTGAAGCGGTCGCTGGTGAAACGGGCCAGGCGCTGCGGGTTGATCGGGTCGTTGACCAGGGCATACATCTTCTGGTCGTTGGACGAGTCGCGCAGGCGGGTGGAGCGGAACTGGCCCGCGCTCAGGGTCAGCCCCGGGAACTCGCGGGATTCGAGCATCGCGCCCTGGTAGGTCGGTGGCAACAGGCGCAAGTCGCTGAACACCAGCACCGGCAGGTTCGGCATTAGCTCGCCGATCTTCAGTTCGGTCTTGGAGGCCTTGAACTTGATCGCCGCACCCAGGCGGCCGTACTCGTCCGCCGACTCACCGTCGGCGTGCGTGGGCAACAATCCCGACCTGGCCCGGTCAGGGCTGCTGTCGAGCTTGATGCCGAGCAGGCCGATGACATCGACACCGACGCCGACCGTACCCTGGGTATAGCCGGAGCTGGCATTGAGGATGAAGCCCTGTGCCCATTCCTCGGTCTTCGATTGCCTGTTCGCCCCCTGGATATCGGAATAATCGCGGCTGAAGTAATAGTTGCGGGCTTGCAGGGTGGCCTGGGCACCTTCGATGAAACCGGCTTGCTCGGCGACCGACTCACCGCACAGGGCGGCGGCCAGGCAACCGCCAGTCAGGCGAACGGCCGGGTTGAGACGCTGTGACATTCGGGCATGCATGGAACGACTCCTGGATTTCGGGCAATGGCGATCCGTCGCGGTGGCCTGGGGCCAACCACGGGCGGAGTGCGACAAGGGGGATCGGCAAGCGGACCCAGGGCCCGCCTGCACTGCCGTTACGAAAGCCGGTCGGCCGCCTAGCGGTTGACCAGCTTGGCCGGCAAGGCGATCACCAGGAAGCAGCTGAGGATCAGGCAGCCTGCGAACACCCACAGCGCGGCATGGGAGGTGCCGGTAAGGTCGGTCACCAGGCCCATCAGCGAGTTGCTCACCAGGCCCGCGATGTTGGCCAGCGAGCAGGCCAGGGCGAAGCCGGTGGCCGCGGCGGTACCCTTGAGGAACGTCGCCGGCAGGCTGAAGAACACCGGTACCGCGCCGATGATCGCAGCCGAGGCGATGGAGAACAGCACCACGGTCACCACCAGGTTGTAGCTGAACAGGGTACTGCCGGCCATGGCGAACGCACCGATGACGAAGGGCACGATGATGTGCCAGCGGCGTTCGCGATGACGGTCGGAGCTCGCACCGATCATCAGCATGCCGAGCAAGGCGGCAAGGCTGGGGATGGCGGTCAGCAGGCCGATGTGGAAGGTGTCGCTGACGCCCGCGTCGCGGATGAAGGTCGGCATCCAGAAGCCCATGGCATAGGCGCTGAGCAGGATGGAAAAGTCGATGCCACCGAGCATCCACACCTTCAGGTTGAAAAAGCCATCGCGGAAACTGTGCTTGCTGCCCTTCCCTTCCGCGTCATCGGCGGCGAGATCGCTGGCCAGTTGCGCCTTGTCGTCCTCCGACAGCCACTTGGCCTGCTGGAAGTTGTTGGGCAGCGCCCAGAAGGTCAGGATGCCGAGCAGCACACTCGGGATCGCCTCCAGCAAGAACAGCCATTGCCAGCCGTGCAAACCGTGCACCTGGTCGAAATGGCCCATGATCCAGCCGGAGATCGGCCCGCCGATCACGCTCGACAGCGGCAGCCCGATCATGAACAGGGCGATGATGCGCCCACGCCGGTAGGTCGGGTACCACATGGTCAGGTAGTACAGCACGCCCGGCAGGAAGCCCGCCTCGGCGGCCCCCAGCAGGAAACGCAGGATATAGAACTGGGTGGTGCTGGTGACGAACATGGTGCAGGCCGAGAGCAGGCCCCAGGTGATCATGATACGGGCGATCCAGATCTTCGCACCGACACGCTCGAGGATCAGGTTGCTGGGCACTTCGAAGATGATGTAGCCAACGAAGAACAGCCCGGCGCCCAGGCCATAGGCCGCGGTGCTGAACTGCAGGTCTTCGAGCATCTGCAGCTTGGCGAAGCCGACGTTGATGCGGTCGAGATAAGCGGCGAGATAGCAGAAGCACAGGAAGGGGATGAGCCTCCATGTGATCTTTCGATAAAGCGCTTGTGTGCCATGGTCGGCTTCGCTATGGACCGTGGTTGCATTCGCAATGGGCATTTTCTGTCTCCTGGCGGCGACTTGTGGTTGTTGTATAGGCCAGCAGTTTTCGACGCTCCGGGAGCGCCGCGAACTACAAGCGACTTTCCAGGGCAGCGTCACAAGATCCCCGAGCGCTCCTGCGGGGAGGTCGCCCAGACAGCAGGCGGCCAGGGAACGGGCTTCCCGCGCCGTTCCTCGATTGTTATGGGTGCGCCGGTCGAGTCAGCCGGCCAGGCGCGCCAGTTGTTCCATGGCTTCCTGCCGACTGACGACATCGCCGTACTTGCTGTCGATGTCGAACAGGTTGGCCTCGTGGGGAGCGGGATGGCGATCGCCCACGCATTCACGAACCACGATGGTACGGAACCCATGCTGCACGGCGTCCACCGCGCTGGCACGGATGCAGCCGCTGGTGGAGCAGCCGGCCAGCACCACGGTGTCGACCCCTTGTGCATGCAGCAGCGAGGCCAGGCTGGTACCGAAGAAGGCACTGGCGTACTGCTTGCTGATCACCGGCTCCCCTGGCCGTGGCGCCACCGGGGCGCAGAACGCCGCCAGCGGGTTGCCCTCGACCATGTCCTTCATCACCGGCGCCTTGCGCACCCAGATACCCCCATCGGCGAAATGCCCAGGCTGGTAGCGGATGTTGGTATGCACCACCAGGGTACCGCAGCCACGGGCCAGTTCCAGCAGGCCAGCGGCCTGCTCCACCGCCGACACCACGCCCGGGGCGTAGAGCGGCGCACCTGGTGTGGTGTAGCCCTGCATGAAGTCGATCAGCAGCAAGGCAGGCTTGCGGCCGAAGCCGATGCGCTGGCCCCACACGCCCTGGTAGTTGTCGCTTGCACTCTGCACGTCGCTCATTTCCGCCTCCCGACTCAGTAGGCGCCCGACAGCAAGGCACCGGCACCCGGCACCACTGGCTCCAGGTCCAGGGCCTTGAGCATGGCGTAGGTGGTGGCGATGGCCGCAGTGACCACCGGCTTGCCGGTCTGCGCCTCGACCTTGGCCACCGCCGACAGCGACTGCATCTGCACGCAGGCCGACAGCACCACCACATCGACGCCTTCCAGGTCCATGTCGGCGACGATACCGGGCAGGTTGGCCGGGTCGTGGCGGGCCACGGCGAGGTTGTCGGGGATTTCCAGCGCGCGCCAGTCCTGCACCTCGAAGCCTTCTTCACGGATGTAGTTCACCACCAGTTCGGTGAGCGGCTTCATGTAGGGCGCGACGATGGCGATGCGCTTGGCCTTCATCACGTGCAAGGCTTCGACCAGGGCACCGGCGCTGGTGATCACCGGGGCCTGCGCCTCATTGTCGGCGGTGGCCTTTTGCAGGCGCTTTTCCGACTGGCGATGGTAGCCCAGCCCCATGGCCATGATCGCCACCAGGCAGGCGTAGCCCAGCACGTCGACCTTGGCGTCGGACAGCTCGACCGCGCAACGGTCGGACTCGGCGTCCATCGCCGCCAGCTCTTCCTTCTTCACCTGTTTCATGCGCATGCGGCTGGAGTGGAAGGTGAAACGCTCGGGGCGGATGGCCTGGCGCGCCATGAGCATCGCCGGGATCTCGGTTTCCATGGTGGTGTTCGAGCTCGGCACGATCTGGCCGATGCGATACAGCTTGGTCATGTTGCGTGCTCCTTCAGACGAGAGGTTGGCCGAGGAAATCGCCGAACGCGGCGAAGAAACCTTCAAGGTCATCCCAGGGAATCATGTGCCCGGCGTTGTCGACGTGAACCACCTGGATATCCGGCTTGAGCTCGCGGATCTCGGCGATGTCCTGGGGCTGGATCACGCCGCCGCGCCCGGCCACCATCAACAGTGCCGGCTGGCTCACGGCGGGCAGGTACTGGTGGATATCCACCTCGTGGAAGTCCTCGAAGGCGCGCACGATCGCCGGCTCATGGCAGGTGTGCAGCCACTCGGCGCGCAGTTGCAGTTGCTCGTCGCTCCAGGTTGGGCAGAACGCACGCATGTCGTCGCCGGTCATGCCGATGCTGGCCTGGCGGATCGAGTCCACGTACCACGGCAGCTTGCTCGGATACGCGCAGCGCCCCGGCCCGGAGACCGGCGGGTCCACCAGCACCAGGCGCTGCAGGCCCGGTGCGCCCGCGGCGGCGGCACGGATGGCGAAACGCGCCCCCATCGAGTGGCCGAGCAGGTCATAGTGCTCAAGGCCCAGGGCCTCGGCGAACGCCGGGATGTCCGCGGCGCAGGCATCGGTGCCATAGTCCAGGCCCGGACCGCTGGAGGACAGGCCACGGCCGCGCACGTCGAGCACGTAGGTGTCGAAGTGCTGGCCCAGGCGCTCGGCCACGAAGCCCCAGGTGATCGCCGGGCTGGTGATCCCCGGCACCAGGATCAGCGCCGGGCCCTTGCCACCGTAGCGCAGGTAGTGCTGGCGGATGCCGTTGGCACTGACGTTGCCACCCTCGACGAAGGTGCTCATGCCGCTTCCCCGCTCTTGAGCTGCTGGCCATAGAGGTCATAGCCATAGACCCACGCCGGATCTTCCTGGGTACGCAGGAAGGTGTTGGCGTTGGACACGGCCTGCACGCGTGAGGCGCGCTCCTTGCGGTTGGCCTCGTACAGGGCGAAGGCGGTGTGGTGGTCGGACAGCCCGGTTTCCTCCAGGCAGCGGGTCAGCATGGCGGCATCCTCGATGGCCATGCAGGCGCCCTGGGCCATGTGCGGCTTCATCGGGTGACAGGCGTCGCCCAGCAGCACCAGGCGGCCACGGCTCCACAGCGGCAGCGGGTTGCGGTTGCGCAGCGGCCACTTGGTGATCGACTCGGTGGAGCGGATCAGGTTCTGCACCGTCGGGTGGTAACCCTCGAAGGCCGCCAGCATCTCTTCCTGGCTGCTGTCGACGAACGGGCCCTGGAAGTCCCAGGCCTCGTGCGGCACGCCGGTGACGAAGTAGTACTCGTCCCGCTTGCCGGTGGTGTAGTAGACCATCATGTGACGGTCCTCGGTCCACCACTTCACGCAGTCTTCGAACACGTCCGAATAGCGCGCCAGTCGCTCGCCGCGGATCAGCGCCCGGTGGGCGACCCAACCGCTGTAGATCGGTGCTTCGGCGCCCAGCAGCGCTTCGCGGATCTTCGAGTGGATGCCGTCGGCACCGATGACGATGTCAGCCACGGTGCTGGTGCCGTCGGCGAAGGCCAGGCGCACCTGGTCGCCATCATCGACGATGCTTTCCAGGCGCTTGCCGAAGTGCACGGTGCCCGGCTTGATGGCGGCGATTTGCAAGGCATGCAGGTCGCCACGGTGAATGGTGATGTACGAGGCGCCGTACTCGCGACGGGCGAACTCGCCAAGGGGAATGCGCGACAGGTAGTCGCCGCTCAGGCCGTCGCGGCTGAACCAGAAGTCCGGGTGGGAGCTCATCAGCTCCAGCTTCTGCTCCAGCCCCATGCGGCGGAAGATCTTCATCACGTTCGGGCCGATGTGGATACCGGCGCCCAGCCGGGTGAACTCCGGTGCCTGCTCATAGACCTCGACGTCGAAGCCTGCCTGCTGCAACAACGTCGCGGCGGCCGCACCACCCAGCCCTGCACCGACGATCGCGATTTTCTGTCTACCCCGCATGGGCATGTCTCCTCTTGTTCTGATGGATCGCAAGCGGGAGGTCCCGCCTGGCGATTTACAGTGTATACGCTCTATTTTTTCAAAGTGAAGATGCTGCATCAGGATATTTTCAAACAACCGATTGAAGTCGACGAACGGCCTACTGTTACCGTATATATTGATAAATGTGTGCTTTCGTAACGAACCAATACAGTGCTTGCGCTTTGTTCTGGGATGCGCTTTTCTATTGCAAATAGGGCGTACACACTATTTATAAGCACTACAACGAAGCACGCGGCACCACCATGGTGCAACGGCCTCCCCCTTCACGCCTGACCAGGAGAAACCCGATGCCGGTTAGCAACGCAGAACTGACCCAGATGTTCGAGCACGTGCTCAAGCTGTCCCGCGTGGACGAAACCCAGAGCGTGGCCGTGCTCAAGAGCCACTATTCCGACCCACGCACGGTGAACGCGGCGATGGAAGCGGCGCAGCGCCTGAAGGCCAAGGTCTATGCGGTGGAGCTGCCGTCGTTCAACCACCCCAGGGCCATGGGCAACGACATGACCGCCTACTGCGGCGACACGGCGCTCACCGGCAACCTCGCCGCCCAGCGCGCCCTGGAAGCCGCCGACCTGATCGTCGACACCATGATGCTGCTGCACTCCCCCGAGCAGGAGCAGATCCTCAAGACCGGCACGCGCATCCTGCTGGCCGTGGAGCCGCCGGAAGTGCTGGCGCGGATGCTGCCGAACGAAGAGGACAAGCGTCGCGTGCAGGCCGCCGAGGCCATGCTCAAGCAGGCGCGCACCCTGCACGTGCGCTCCAAGGCCGGCAGCGATTTCCATGCCCCGCTGGGCCAGTACCCGGCCGTCACCGAATACGGCTACGCCGACGAACCCGGGCGCTGGGACCACTGGCCCAGCGGCTTCCTGTTCACTTGGCCGAACGAGGACAGCGCGGAGGGCACCCTGGTGCTGGACGTGGGCGACATCCTGCTGCCGTTCAAGACCTACTGCCGCGAACGCATCACCCTGGAGATCGAGAAGGGTTTCATCACCGGCATCCACGGTGGCTTCGAGGCCGAGTACCTGCGCGACTACATGAAATACTTCGACGACCCCGAGGTGTACGGCATCTCCCATATCGGCTGGGGCCTGCAACCCCGCGCCCAGTGGACCGCCATGGGCCTGCACGACCGCAACGACGGCATGTGCATGGACGCCCGCGCCTTCTATGGCAACTTCCTGTTCTCCACCGGCCCCAACACCGAGGTCGGCGGCAAGCGCAAGACGCCGTGCCACATGGATATCCCGCTGCGCAACTGCGACATCTACCTCGACGACCAGGCCGTGGTGCTGGCCGGCGACGTGGTCGCCCCCGAGGCCTCCAAAGCCCGCTAGCCCTGACCCGCGGCTTGGTTATACTGGCCGGACGCTCCGCTACCGGGGGCCGGCCAGCCCCCCTCCACACAAGCCAAGCCATCACATGCCCAGAAAACCCAGCCCAGCTCCCGCCGCCCCACAGATCGACGCCACGCCCTACGATGTCACCGAACAGATCGGCCACCTGCTGCGCAAGGCCTATCAGCGGCACACGGCGATCTTCCAGCAGCAGGCCTGCGACCCGCAGCTCACCTCGATCCAGTTCGTCACCCTGTGCGCCCTGCGCGACAACGGCCCCAGCTCCCAGGCCGAGCTGATCAAGGCCACCGCGGTGGACCAGGCGACCATTCGTGGCATCGTCGAGCGCCTCAAGAGCCGTGGCCTGATCCAGCTGTCGCCAGACCCAGGCGACCGGCGCAAGGTCATCGTCGAACTCACCGAGGCGGGCAACACCCTGCTCGACGCCATGATTCCCTGCGCCCGCCGGATCAGCGAACTGAGCATGGGCAGCCTGAACGCGGCGGAGCAGGTGGCGATCCTGTTCCTGCTGCGCAAGATGATCGACAGCGACGAGTCGGCTGGCTGATCCGTCCTGGGGCAGTTTTCTTCACAAGCGTTCATGCCATTCGGGGCCGCTTCGCGCCCCATGATGGCAACGCACGACTTGACTGACTGACATAGCCGCAATCATCCCTGGCCTGCTTCTTGCCTACTCATTTCATGTAGTGAGTACTTACCGAAAAAACGCACCCGTTGAGTCCTTTGGTAGCGCCCCGGTACTCGCCCATGAACGGCAAGCAACCTCCAGAGATGAGCGAACCATGCAAAAAGACATCTCCCTGCGAGTCAACGGCCAGGCAGTCGAGGTCAGCGCGACGCCCGACACGCCACTGCTCCTGGTCCTGCGCAACGACCTGTGCCTGAACGGCCCGAAATACGGCTGCGGCCTGGGCGAATGCGGCGCCTGCACGGTGATCATCGACGGTGTCGCGGCACGCGCCTGCGTGATCCCGCTGTCCGGTGCCGAAGGCCGCGATATCACCACCCTCGAAGGGCTCGGCAGCAAGGCCGCGCCGCACCCGGTGCAGCAGGCGTTCATCGACGAGCAGGCAGCGCAATGCGGCTACTGCATGAACGGCATGATCATGACCGCCAAGGCCCTGCTCGACCGCATCCCCAACCCCAACGACGAACAGATCCGCAACGAGCTGTCCGGCAACCTCTGCCGCTGCGGCACCCACGTCGAAATCCTGCGCGCCGTGCGTCGCGCAGCCGGCCGCCAGGCCTGAGCCCGGAGACAAGCATGAATCACTCACAGCAGGTTCCCACCCGCGACCAGTTGCTGGCCAAGACCGGCGTACTGCTCATCGTCGACGAGATCGTCCCACCCTCGGGCCCGGTGGCCAAGGGCGTGACGCCGGAGGTCAAGGACAAGGAGTTGGCGCTGTTCCTAGCCGTCAGTGACGATGGAACGGTCTACGCCTTCAACGGCCACGTGGACCTGGGCACCGGCATCCGCACCTCGCTGGCGCAGATCGTCGCCGAGGAACTGGACCTGCGCATGGACCAGGTGCACATGGTGCTCGGCGATACCGAGCGGGCACCGAACCAGGGCGCCACCATCGCCAGCGCCACCCTCCAGATTTCCGCCGTGCCGCTGCGCAACGCGGCGGCGGAGGCACGGCGCTTCCTCCTGCGACGAGCAGCGCAGCAGCTGGCTGCCGATGTTGAGCAATTGCGCATCGAGGACGGCGTGGTGATCGCTGGCGACGGCCGTGCACTGGCGTTCGCCGAACTGGTGCGCGGCGAGCGCCATCGACTGCTCATCTCCGGCGACGCGCCGCTCAAGCGCATCGAGGACTACCGCCTGGTCGGCCGTAGTGCCGCGCGCGTGGACATCCCCGGCAAGGCCACCGGCGAGCTGACCTACGTCCACGACATGCGCCTGCCCGACATGCTTCATGGCCGCGTGGTACGCCCGCCCTACGCCGGCTACGACAGCGGCGAATTCGTCGGCAACAGCCTGCTGGCAGTGGACGAATCGTCGATCGCCCATATCCCCGGCGTGGTCGCGGTGGTGGTGATCCGCGATTTCGTCGGCGTGGTCGCCCAGCGCGAAGAACAGGCAATGCGTGCCGCGCACGAACTGAAGGTCAGCTGGAAACCCTGGACCGGCAAGCTTCCCGACCTGTCCGACGTGGCCCAGGCGATCCGCGACAACCCTAGGGTCCAGCGCACCGTGCTGGACAAGGGCGATGTCGACGCCGGCATCGCCAACGCCAGCCAGCGCCTGAGCCGGAGCTACCTGTGGCCGTACCAGTTGCACGGCTCGATCGGCCCGTCCTGCGCGCTGGCCGACTACACCGAAGGGCAGATCCGCGTCTGGTCCGGTACCCAGAACCCGCACCTGCTGCGCGCCGACCTGGCATGGCTGGTGGAATGCCCGGAAGAACGCATCGAGATCATCCGCATGGAAGCGGCCGGATGCTACGGGCGCAACTGCGCCGACGATGTCTGCGCCGATGCGCTGCTGTTGTCACGCGCAGTGGGCCGGCCGGTGCGGGTGCAACTGACCCGCGAGCAGGAGCATGTGTGGGAACCCAAGGGCACGGCGCAACTGATGGAGATCGATGGCGGGCTCAACGCCGACGGCAGCGTGGCCGCCTACGACTTCCAGACCAGCTACCCGTCCAATGGCGCCCCCACCCTCGCCCTGCTGCTGACAGGAGCCGTGGAGCCGGTGCCGGCGCTGTTCGAGATGGGCGACCGCACCTCGATCCCGCCCTACGACTACGAACACATGCGCGTCACCATCAACGACATGACCCCGCTGGTGCGTGCCTCGTGGATGCGCGGCGTATCGGCCTTGCCCAACAGCTTCGCCCACGAGTCGTACATCGACGAGCTGGCCTTCGCCGCGGGCGTCGACCCGGTCGAGTACCGCCTCAAGCACCTGTCCGACCCACGGGCCATCGACCTGGTCAAGGCCACTGCCGAGCGCGCCGGCTGGCAACCCCACGACGCCCCCATGCAGACCCCGGCCGAGGGTGACGTGCTGCGCGGTCGGGGCTTTGCCTATGCGCGCTACATCCACAGCAAGTTCCCCGGTTTCGGTGCGGCCTGGGCGGCCTGGGTCGCCGATGTCGCGGTGGACCGGCGCACCGGCGAAGTGGCGGTGACCCGCGTGGTGATCGGCCATGACGCCGGCATGATGGTCAACCCGGAAGGGGTGCGGCACCAGATCCACGGCAATGTGATCCAGTCCACCAGCCGGGTGCTCAAGGAGCAGTTGAGTTTCGAAGACTCGAAAGTGGCGAGCAAGGAATGGGGTGGCTACCCGATCCTCACCTTCCCCGAGGTTCCGGACATCGACGTGATGATGCTGCCGCGCCAGCACGAGCCCCCCATGGGCAGCGGCGAATCGGCCTCGGTGCCAAGCGCTGCGGCTATCGCCAATGCCATCTTCGATGCCACCGGCATCCGCTTCCGTGAGCTGCCGATCACCGCCGAACGGGTACGTGCGGCGCTGGGCGGCGATGGTCCCGGCAACGACACGCCAGCGCCCGGCGAGGTGAAGACCAAGCGCTCGAAGTGGTGGTTCGGCTCGCTCGCCGGCCTGTTCGGCGTCGCCCTGGGCATGGCCGCCACCGCCCTGCCCTGGCGCGCCGAGATCGCCCCGGTGACGCCGCCTGCGGCTGGCAGCTGGTCGGCGTCGATGCTCGAACGGGGGCGCCAGGTGGCTGCCGCGGGCGATTGCGCGGTCTGCCACACGGTGAGCGGCGGCAAGGTCAATGCCGGCGGGCTGGCGATGGAAACACCCTTCGGCACGTTGTACAGCACCAACATCACCCCTGACCCGGAAACCGGTATCGGCCGCTGGTCGTTCGCGGCCTTCGAGCGAGCCATGCGCGAAGGCATCAGCCGCGATGGCCGGCACCTGTATCCGGCCTTCCCCTATACCTCGTTTCGCAACATCACCGACGGCGACATGCAAGCACTGTATGCCTACCTGATGTCCCAGGCCCCGGTACGCCAGGAAGCGCCCGCCAACCAGATGCGCTTCCCATTCAACCAACGCCCGCTGATGGCCGGCTGGAACGCGCTGTTTCTCAAGCGCGGCGAGTACCAGCCCGACCCGCAGCGCAGTGCACAGTGGAACCGTGGTGCCTACCTGGTCGACGGCCTGGGCCACTGCACCGCCTGCCACTCGCCGCGCAACCTGATGGGCGCCGAAAAGGCCGGCAGCAGCTATCTGGCCGGCGGCAAGGTCGACGGCTGGGAAGCACCGGCCCTCAATGCCTTGGGCACGTCGTCGACACCCTGGAGCGAACGCGAGCTGTTCGACTACCTGCGTACCGGTTTCTCTGACAAGCACGGCGTCGCCGCCGGCCCCATGGGCCCTGTGGTCAGCGAACTGGCCACCCTGCCGGAAAGCGACGTACGCGCCATCGCCCATTACCTGGCCTCCCTCGACGGCGAGCCACGAGCGGTAGCGGCCAAGGCACCGCCCCAGGCGGACACACAGGTGTCGCTGAGCAATGGCGAACGGGTGTTCAAGGGCGCCTGCCAGGCCTGCCACAGCGATGGCCTGGGACCGAAGCTGTTCGGCGTCAGCCCGTCGATGGCGGTCAACAGCAACGTCCACAGCGACCTGCCGGACAACCTGCTGCGCGTGGTGCTGCACGGCATCCCGACCCCGGCGACCCGCGACCTGGGCTACATGCCGGGCTTCAGGGACAGCCTGTCGGATCGGCAAGTGGCAGACCTAGCAGCCTACCTGCGCCAACGCTTCGCCGCCGACAAACCGGCCTGGGAAGGGTTGCAGGCCAGGAGCGCACAGGTACGCGCCAACCCCGGCAGCCACTGAGCCTCAGCGGCGCAGGCCGCGCAGGGCCAGGTCGCTGATGAAGTGCAGCCAGTCGTCCTTGGCGCGCTTGTCGGTGAGGTCCTCGGCGAGGAACGAGCTCAAGGTGTAGCAATTGGAGTTATAGAAGTAGCAGAGCGAGGCGATCATCAGGTAGGCGTGCTTGATGTCGATGTCGTCGCGAAACAGGCCCTTGGCCTGCCCGGCTTCGATGATCGGCCGCAACACGCCGACCGCCTCGCCCGACAGCGCCTGCAGGTTCAGGGATTTGCGGGCGTGCTGGCCCTGGTGCAGGTTCTCGGTGGCAAGGATGGTGACGAACTCCGGGTGACGCAGGTAGTAGTCCCAGATGAACGCCACCAACTGGCGCAGCGCGGCCTCGGGGTCGGCGAGGTCGAGCCGCAGCTTGCCCTCGGCCTTGTTGAAGCTGGCGTAGATATGTTCCAGCACGCTGATGAACAGCTTCTCCTTGTTACCGAAGTAGTAATAGATCATCCGGTCGTTGGACTTGGCCAGCTTGGAGATTTGCTCGATGCGCCCGCCGCTGAAGCCGTGCTTGCTGAACACCCGCACCGCCGCCTTGAGGATGCTGTCCTTGGTACGGTCGGCCTGCTGGGCACGAACGCCGGTTTTGCGATTCTGCATGTTGGTCCCTGTGGGGCAGTGCCAGATGGCCCGGATAGTACCAACACTGCCACAGGGTTCGCGCCCCTGCGCGACTTTTCTGGCGCGATGCACACCCTTTGGAACGAGGTAGCGGAACATGCGGCATCTCGACTTGCAGGTCATAGACCAGGCGCTGCAATGGGCCCGATCGGGCCAGCCGGTGTGGCTGTGCACGGTGCTCTCCACCTATGGCTCGGCACCCCGCTCACCAGGCGCGATGCTGGTCAGCCGGGGCGTGGACGGGTACGTCGGGTCGTTGTCCGGCGGCTGTGTGGAAGAAGAGTTCCTGGAGAGCCTCGCACGGGGCGCATTCGCCCGACAGGCGCAGGTGGTGCGCTACGGCGATAGCCAGGAACAGAGCCGGCGCCTGCGCCTGCCCTGCGGCGGCGTCTTGGTGGTGCTGGTGGAGCACCGGGCGCCGGATAGCGACTGGCTGGAGCACCTCGAGGCCCTGCGTAGCGCGCTGCTCGGCCAGCGTCGGCTATCACGCCAGGTGAGCCTGGCAGATGGTGCCTTGCGCATCGACACCCACGGCGGCCAGGGCAATGCCCGCGTACGCCTGCTCGATGATGCGGTGCATATCGACATCGGCCCGGCCCTGCGCCTGGTGCTGGCCGGCCTGTCGCCGGTGGCCGAAGCCTGCGCCGACATCGCCCGTACGCTCGGCTGCGAGGTGATCGCATGCGATCCCCGGGAAGAAATGGCGCACGTGCAGCTCGACGGCGTGCAGATGCACCGCATCCTGCCTTCGATGTACATCGCAGCGCACGGCTGCCATGCCGCGACGGCCGTGGTGGCGCTGACCCACGACCCGAAGATCGACGACCTGGCGTTGATGGAGGCGGTCAACACCCCGGCCTTCTACATCGGCGCCATGGGCTCGACCACCACCTCGGCCCGCCGCGCCGAACGCCTGCGGCGCATTGGCGGGCTGACCGACGCACAGATCGAACGCCTGCACATGCCCATCGGGCTGGACCTGGGCAGCAAGTCGCCAGCGGAGATCGCCCTGGCGGTGATGGCGGATGTGCTGCGGGTGTATCGGGGCAAGGCGCGGCATGCGTTGTAGCGGTGCGCAAGGGACGCCGAGCGGCCCCAATGGCGCTGGCACCGGGCCTACCCCACGATGCCTTCTGCCAGGCAAAAAAAGGGGCGCCGACCAAGCGCCCCATAAGCCGTGCAGCACACAACAAATACGATTTCAGTCCAGCAGGGCCATGGCCTCGGCACTGCAGGCCTCGATCCGCGCCCAGTCGCCGTTCTTGATCCAGCTGCTGTCGAGCATCCAGGTCCCCCCCACGCACATGACGTTGGGCAGGGCCATGTAGTTGCGCACATTGGCCGGGTTGACGCCGCCAGTCGGGCAGAAACGAATGTCGCCGAACGGGCCGGCGTAGGCTTTGATCGCCGCCACCCCACCACTGATCTCGGCGGGGAACAACTTGAAGCGCCGGTAGCCGAGGGCGTAGCCCATCATGATTTCCGACGGCGTGCTGATGCCCGGCAGCAGCGGGATGTCGCTGTCCACGCCTGCTTCGAGGATGTCCTGGGTGACCCCGGGAGTCACCACGAACTGCGCGCCAGCGGCCTCGACGGCGGCGAACATGTCGCGGTCCAGCACGGTACCGGCACCGATGCACAGCTCCGGCCGCTGCTCGCGCAGCACGCGGATGGCCTTAAGGCCGTGCTCGGAACGCAACGTCACCTCCAGGGTGCGGATGCCACCGGCGGCCAGGGCGTCGGCCAGGGGCAGGATGTCTTCCTCACGGGCGATGGTGATCACCGGCAGGATGCGCGCCTGGCCACAGATCGCGTCGATCCGGGCGGCTTTCTCGGCCATCGAGAGCAGAGGCTGTGGGCGTTCAAGCGTGGTCATGAGAGTGGATCCTTGGCTCATGGGCACCAGTAGATGTCCAGGGGGTCGTGAAGAAAGGCGCGAATCGGCATTTCGGTTGGGTCGGCGCCCGCCAGGGCGGCGCGCAGGGTAGCGAGTTTGCCCAGGCCTTGCACGGACAGGGCGATGAAGCCGGCGCTGGCCAGCAGTGCACGGCTCATGCTCAGGCGCTGGCGCGGCACGCTCGGCGCCAGCATCGGCAGGCAGCGGCGCGTGCCAGCAGGGTCCAGGCCTTCGGCCAGGTTGGGGCTGGCCGGGAACAGCGACGCCGTGTGGCCGTCGTCGCCCATGCCCAGCACCAGCACATCGATCGGCGGCAGCTCGGCCAGGGCCTGGTCGGCCAGGGCAGCGGCGGCCTCGAGGTTGTCAGCGCAGTGGTACAAACCGACGAAGCGTGCCTTGGCCGCCTCGCCCGTGAACAAGTGACGCGCCAGCAGCCCGGCGTTGCTGTCGGCATGCGCCACCGGCACCCAGCGCTCGTCGGCCAGGCTCACGGTGACCTTGGCCCAATCCAGCGGCTCGCCGGCCAGGCGCTCGAGAAACGGCACCGGGCTGCGCCCGCCAGACAGCACCAGGCAGGCCTGGCCCTTGGCAGCGATGGCCTGGCGCAGGCGCTCGGCCACATCACCGGCCAGGGTCTCGGCCAGCGTGGCGGAGTCCGCCAGTGAGTGCGCCTTCACCTGCGCAGGCAATTGCAGTTCAGATATCGCCATACCACGCCCTCCCATCGCGTGTAATCAGAGCGATCGAGCTCATCGGCCCCCAGGATCCAGCCGCATAGGGCTTGGGGGCGTCGCCGGCGTTCTTCCAGCCGGCGATCAGCTGGTCGCACCATTTCCAGGCATATTCGATCTCGTCCTTGCGCACGAACAGGTTCTGGTTGCCGCGCATCACTTCCAGCAGCAAGCGCTCGTAGGCATCGGGAATCCGCGCGCTGCGCCAGGTATCGGAGAAATTCAGCTGCAGCGGCCCGCTGCGCAGTTGCATGCCTTTGTCCAGGCCCTGTTCCTTGGTCATCACCCGCAAGGAAATGCCTTCGTCCGGTTGCAGGCGGATGATCAGTTTGTTACCGATCTGCAAACGCTGTTCCGGGGCGAAGATGTAGTGCGGCGTTTCCTTGAAATGGATGACGATCTGCGACAGTTTCTGCGGCATGCGCTTGCCGGTGCGCAGGTAGAACGGCACGCCCGACCAGCGCCAGTTGCGGATATCGGCACGCAGGGCGACGAAGGTCTCGGTATCGCTGGCGGCGTTGGCGTTGTCCTCTTCCAGGTAGCCTGGCACCGGCTTGCCATCGCTGTAGCCGGCGATGTACTGGCCCCGCACCACGCAGGTGCTCAGGGCCTCGCCGGTGATCGGCGCCAGGGCCTTGAGCACCTTGACCTTCTCGTCGCGGATGCTGTCGGCCGACAGGTCGCTGGGCGGGTCCATGGCGATCAGGCAGAGCAGCTGCAACAGGTGGTTCTGGATCATGTCGCGCAGCTGGCCAGCCTTGTCGAAGTAGCCCCAGCGCCCCTCGATACCGACCTTCTCGGCCACGGTGATCTCCACGTGGGAGATGGAGTTCTGGTTCCACTGGGTTTCGAACAGGCTGTTGGCGAAACGCAGGGCGATCAGGTTCTGCACCGTCTCCTTGCCCAGGTAGTGGTCGATGCGATAGACGCGGCTCTCCGGGAAGAAGCGCGCCACGGCGTCGTTGACCCGGCGCGACGACTCCAGGTCGTGGCCGATGGGCTTCTCCAGCACCACCCGGGCACGATCGGCCAGGCCGGCCTTGTCGAGGTTCTCGCAGATCGCCCCATAGACTGCCGCCGGCGTGGCGAAGTAGGCGATCAACGGCAGCTCGCCGGCAACCTGCTCGGCCAGGGCCTGGTAGCCCTCGGGCTGGAGGAAGTCCAGGCGCAGGTAGCTCAGGCGGCCGAGGAATCGCCCCAGGGTCGCCGCCTCGATGTCCGCCTCGGGCACGAAGCGGCGCAGGTGCGCCTCGATGGTCGCCAGGTGCTGCTCGCCGTCGCCTGCCTCGCGGGCCAGCGCCAGCAGGCGGGAATCGGCGTGCAGCAGGCCGGCACGGTCGAGCTGGTAGAGCGCGGGGAACAGCTTGCGCAGTGCCAGGTCGCCGAGGGCGCCAAACAGGGCAAAGGTGCAAGGTTCTACACTGATCGCAGCCATGATGTTGGTTCTTTCCTAAAGTTGACCTAGGAATATCGTGTTCAAACACGATTTTCAAGGGGTAATGTAGTAAAAACTACAACATTACCGACAAATGTTACAGACAAGTGGTGCGGCAACCTTACCGCCAGTACGATAGACACCGTGCAAAAAGCCTGCTGTTCCACCAGCCGGCCGTCTTCCCGACCCAAGGACATACCATGGACCGCGTGCGAAACCTCCTGGAACAGATCCAGGGACGCCTCGACGAGCTGAACAAGGCCGAACGCAAAGTCGCCGAGGTCATCCTGCTCAACCCGCAACAAGCCACCCGCTTCAGCATCGCCGCCCTGGCCCAGGCGGCCAAGGTCAGCGAGCCGACCGTCAACCGTTTCTGCCGCTCGTTCGGCGTCAGCGGCTACCCTGAGCTGAAGCTGCAACTGGCGCAGAGCCTGGCCAGCGGCGCCGCCTACGTCAGCCGCGCCGTGGAGGCCGACGACGATCCGGCCGCCTACACCCAGAAGATCTTCGGCAGCGCCATCGCCTCGCTCGACAGTGCCTGCCAGCAGCTCGACCCGCAGCAGGTCAGCCGCGCCGTGGACATGATGATCCAGGCCCGGCAGATCCACTTCTTCGGCCTCGGCGCCTCGGCCCCGGTGGCCCTCGACGCCCAGCACAAGTTCTTCCGCTTCAACCTGGCCGTGTCGGCCCACGCCGACGTGCTGATGCAACGCATGCTGGCCTCGGTGGCGCACACCGGTGACCTGTTCGTCATCATCTCCTACACCGGGCGCACCCGCGAACTGGTGGAGGTGGCGCGCCTGGCCCGGGAAAACGGCGCCTCGGTGCTCGGCCTGACCGCCGCCGGCTCGCCGCTGGCCAAGGCCTGCAGCCTGAGCCTGCACATCCCGCTGCCGGAGGACACCGACATCTACATGCCGATGACCTCGCGGATCATCCAGCTCACCGTGCTCGACGTGCTGGCCACCGGCATGACCCTGCGCCGTGGCGTGGACTTCCAGCCCCACCTGCGCAAGATCAAGGAAAGCCTCAACGCCAGCCGCTATCCCATCGAGGACGACGAGCTCAACTGAGCCGATGCGCCTGCAGGCGCAGGTGGGCACGCTGCCCCGGCGCCAGGCTCAGGCCCTCGTCACTGCCGCTGGCCGCCTCGACGCAGACGAAACGCTGGCACTCGCGCCCGCTCACGCCCATCAGCGGACGCTTGCCCGGGTGCCAGACCACGGTGTCGTCGCTGTCGCCAGTATCGATGCACAACGCCCGCTCCCAGGCCGGGTCCTGCAATTGCACCCGGGGTGTGCCCGGATAGACCTTCTGGCAACCACCCTTGAGCTTCAGGGCGCCGTCCTCGCGGCAGGCCTGGCGGTTCAGGCGGTCGTAGCCCTCGATATCCTCCAGCCCAGACAGCGCTATCTCCGAGACGTCGCTGATACGCCAGTAAGCCAGCAGCGCATGGCTCAACTGGCAGGGCTCGCTGTCCTGGTGCTCGGTGCTCAGGCGCAGCTCCATGCGGCTGTCCAGCCGCGCATGCAGGTCGACCTGCCAGTCGCACAGCTGCAGGCGCCACCTGAGGGTCACGCCTTCCTCGTCCTCGCGGCTGTCCATCAGCTTCCAGTCGAGCAACCGCGCCCAGCCGTGGGCCGGCCACAGGTCCTCGCTGGGGTGGCGGCCATACCAGGGCCAGCACACCGGCACGCCACCACGGATCGCACCGACCTGCGGCCACTGTTCGGCGCACCACAGCCAAGGCCGTTCGCCGGCCGGCTGGAAATGCAGCAGCTGCGCGCCCTGGCGGCTGAACACCGCCTGGCAACGGGGATGATCGATGATCAGCACATCGCGCTGCTGGTAACGCTCCCACTCGAAGGTCGGCCTGGGCCGCTGCGAGGTGAAGAAGCGATGGAGCGGATGTTCGGGCATGGTTGCAAGGCTCTTGTTGTTGAGATAGCGCTGTCTCGACCTGGGCCCTGTTGCCACTGCGGGCCAGTGGGAACAGGGTTGCCAAGAATGGATGGCGTAAATTTACAACAATTTTTCTCAGAATGACGACTGAATCTTCAGGCCCGCGACCAGCGCGTTGTCCACCTCGTCCACCCCGCCCGGGCTCTTGATGTATTGCAGGTTGGGGCGCACGGTCAGCCAGTTGGTGACGTGGAAGCCGTAGTACAGCTCGGCGTTGTACTCGGTGCGCTGCAGCGGCACGAAGCCTGGGTTGTCGTAGTCGTCGATGCCGCTGGCGGCATTGAGCTGCCCGGCGCGCTTCTTCACGTCGTCGTTGACGTGGATACGGGCGATGCCGAAGCCGATGTCATCCTTGGGCCGGGCATCGAAGGGCCCCTTGTAGACCAGGCCGAGCTGCTGGTAGTTGTCGATGACGTTGGTGGCCTTGTCGTGCACGGTGAAATTGGCGAACAGGCTCAGGCCACGATTGACGTCGCCGCCATGGGCGGTGACCTGCTGCTGCGCCACCACCCACCAGCCATGCTTGCTGGAGTGGGACTTGAAGTCGTTGCCGGTGATGCCTTGGGGCTGGCCATTGACGTCTTCGTAGACATCGTCGGCCTTGGCGGTGCTGTAGTAGTAGCCCAGCCGGTACTCGCCCGGCAGGCCATTGACCTTCGGCGACCAGACCATCTCCACCGGCAGGATCGCCCCCTTGGTGCCGCTGCCGCTGAGCTTGAAGCCGTTGCCGGTCTCCAGGTTCGAGGGGTTCTGCTCGAAGGCGCCGACCTGGACGAAGAATTCCGGGTTGATGTTGTACTTGACCCGCAGGGCCCACTGGCTGACCGGCCAGTTGTACCAGATGTCGCCGACCCAGTTGCCCACCTGGGAGCCGCAGAACGCCAGGTTCTGGAAGTCGCAGGGGAAGCTGTTGAAGTCCTCGCCCTCGCCGAAGCGGCCGAATTTCACGTCCAGGGCGCCGTCGAAGTACTTCTGCTTGATCCACATCTGGGTCAGGCGCCAGGTCTGGCCACGCCCCCAGACCTCCTGGACCGAGCTGAACTGGCCGGCACGCGGGTCGCTGATGCGGTCGTTGGACAGGTTGCGGCCACTGCGCTCGGTGATCGCCAGCTTGAACTCGGCGTCATGCCAGCCAAGGATCTTCTCCAGGTCCAGGTGCGCGCCGAGGGCGAATTGGTCGCTGTAGCGCGCGGTCTTGTCGTCGTTGTAGCCACCGTGCAGGTTGCCGGCTACCTCGCCGACGTAGTCGAGGGTGAAATCGTAGCCTTTCTCCAGCAGTTCGGTGCGGGCTCCGCCCCAGTCACCGGTCATCCATTTCGACTCCGTCGAGAAGGCCTCGGCGGCCTGTGCGCCACTGCTGCCGACGATGGCCAGCATGGCCAGCGCCCCCAGCGTCCCGATGCGTTTGCAATGATCCATCCCTTGTTCCTCATTTCTTGTTATTGATGGTTTAGACGACTCAGCGCCCTTTGAAACGAGCCACGTTGTCCTTGACCACTGGGGCCGGCGTGGCCAGGTCCAGGCGTTCGCCGCTGACCGCGTCGAACAGCAGCACCCGCCCCGGATCGAACTGCAGGTTCAGGCTGTCGCCGACACGGCACGCCACATCCGGCGCCAGGCGGCAGCAGACCTTGGTCTGGTTGAGGGTGACGAACACCAGCAGGTCCGGCCCGGTGGGTTCGATGACCTGCACTTCGGCCCGGATACCCGGCAGGCCGTTGCCCTCCTCCGCCCCCAGGGTGATCTGTTCCGGGCGCACGCCGAGGATGATCTCGCGCCCGTCCAGCGCATCGTCCAGCACGCCGAGCGACAGCTCGCAGCGGGCCTGGCCGCTGTCGAGCAGGGCCAGCAGGCGCCCCTCCTGTTTCGTCAGGCGCACGGGAATGAAGTTCATCGGCGGCGAGCCGATGAAGCTGGCCACGAACAGGTTGGCCGGATCGTTGTAGATCTGCCGCGGCGTGCCGAACTGCTGGATGACCCCGTCCTTCATCACCGCCACCTTGTCGCCCAGGGTCATGGCTTCGATCTGGTCGTGGGTGACGTATACCGTGGTGGTCTTCAGGCGCTGGTGCATCAGCTTGATCTCGGTGCGCATCTCCACCCGCAGCTTGGCGTCGAGGTTCGACAGCGGCTCGTCGAACAGGTAGATCTTCGGCCGTCGCGCCAGGGCCCGGCCCATGGCCACCCGCTGCTGCTGGCCGCCGGAGAGCTGGCCGGGCTTGCGCCCGAGCAGGTGTTCGATCTGCAGGAGCCTGGCGACCCGCGCCACCTCCTCGTCGATGGCCGCCTGGGACATCTTGCGGATCTTCAGGCCGAAGGCGATGTTGTCGCGCACGCTCATGGTCGGGTACAGCGCGTAGGACTGGAACACCATGGCGATGTCCCGGTCCTTGGGGCTCATGCCGCTGATGTCGGCACCGTCGACGAGGATCTCGCCGCCGCTGATGTCTTCAAGGCCGGCGATGCAGTTCATCAGGGTCGACTTACCGCAGCCGGAGGGGCCGACCAGGATCAGGAACTCGCCGGACTCGATGGCCAGGTCGATCGCCTTGAGGGTATCCGGCAGGCCGCTGCCGTAGCGTTTGTTGACGTTGCGAAGTTCGAGCCGTGCCATGTGTCACCCCTTGACCGCGCCGGCGGTGAGGCCGCGCAGGAAGTATTTGCCAGCGAGGACGTAGACCAGCAGGGTCGGAAGCCCCGCGATCATCGCCGCCGCCATGTCGACGTTGTATTCCTTGACCCCGGTGCTGGTGTTGACCAGGTTGTTCAGGGCCACGGTGATGGGCTGGGCGTCGCCGCTGGCGAACACCACGCCGAAGAGGAAGTCGTTCCAGATCTGGGTGAACTGCCAGATCAGGCAGACCATGATGATCGGCACCGACATGGGCAGCAGGATCCGCCCGAAAATGGTGAAGAACCCCGCCCCGTCCAGACGCGCCGCCCGCACCAGGGCCTCGGGCACGCTGCAGTAGTAGTTGCGAAAGAACAGCGTGGTGAAGGCCAGCCCGTAGACGATGTGCACCAGCACCAGGCCGGTGGTGGTGCTGGCCAGGCCCAGCTTGCCGAGGGTGAACGAAGCCGGCAGCAGCACGGTCTGGAATGGCAGGAAGCAGCCGAACAGCAGCAGCCCGAAGAACAGCTGCGAGCCACGGAAACGCCACATCGACAGCACGTAGCCGTTGAGCGCGCCCACCAGGGTCGAGATGAGCACCGCCGGCACGGTGATCTTCACCGAGTTCCAGAAGTAGCCGCCTACCGTGTCCCAGGCCTTGATCCAGCCGATACCGGTGACCACTTCCGGCCAGCTCAGCAGGTTGCCGGTGCGGATGTCGTCGGGCGACTTGAAGCTGGTCAGCAGCATCACCACCAGCGGCACCAAGTACAGGGCGCAGGCGGCCAGCAGGGTGGCATGGATGGCCAGGCGGCTGGGGGAGAACCAACGCGGGCTAGTCATGGCGCTTGTTCCTCAGTTCCGAATACAGGTAGGGCACCAGGATCGCCAGGATGGCGCCGAGCATGAGGATCGCACTGGCCGAGCCCATGCCCATCTGCCCGCGGCTGAAGGTGAAGTTGTACATGAACATCGCCGGCAGGTCGGAGGCGTAACCCGGCCCGCCAGCGGTCATGGCGGCGACCAGGTCGAAGCTCTTGATGGCGATGTGGGCGAGGATCATCAGGGCGCTGAAGAACACCGGGCGCAGGCTCGGCAGGACGATGCGCAGGTAGATCCTCGGCAGGCTCGCGCCATCGACCTGGGCGGCACGCACGATCGACGAGTCGACCCCACGCAATCCGGCCAGGAACAGCGCCATGACGAAGCCCGAGGCCTGCCACACGGCAGCGATCACCAGGCAGTAGACGACCCGGTCCGGGTCTACCAGCCAGTCGAAGCGAAACCCCTCCCAGCCCCAGTCGCGCAGGAGCTTGTCCAGGCCCAGGCCGGGGTTGAGCAGCCACTTCCAGGCGGTGCCGGTGACGATCATCGACAGGGCCATGGGGTAGAGGTAGACGGTGCGGATGACGCCTTCGCGGCGGATGCGCTGGTCCAGCAATACCGCCAGCAGCACGCCGACAGCCAGGCTGATGGCGATGAACAGGCCACCGAAGACCAGCAGGTTCTTGCTGGCGACCCACCAACGGTCGTTGTCCAGCAGCTTCAGGTACTGGGTCAGCCCGGCCCATTTGTAGCTGGGCATGAAGCTGGAGTGGGTGAAGGACAGCACGAAGGTCCAGAGGATGTAGCCATAGAAGCCCACCAGGACGATCAGCATGCTGGGGGCCAGCACCAGTTTCGGGAGCCAGCGCTGCAGGGCGTCCAGGGGGGAGGCCCGCAGGGTTGCGGTTACTGTGTTCATGAGGAAATCCTGCTGGGGTGCATGGATTTATGGAGTGCGGTGTCAGTTCTGGCCTATTCGCGGCGGTTCGGCGCGGATAGGCCCGAACTGACACCCCGCCTTACTGGGCCGCCTTGATCGCTGCACCCAGTTGCCGGGCCGCCTTGGCCGGATCGGCCTTGGGGTCGTTGAGGAAGTTGGTGACCACGTCGAAGATGGCCCCCTGCACCGCCAGCGACGAGGCCATGTTGTGCGCCATGCTCGGCTGCAGGCCTTCGCCTTTTCCGGCCTCCTGGAAGTCCTTCTGCGACTGCTGGGTGCAGGCGTCGAACGGGCTCATGTCCATGCCCTGGCGCACCGGCAGCGAGCCCTTGGCCTGGTTGAAGGCGGTCTGGAAGGCCGGTTCCAGGGCGACCTTGGCCAGGTCGCCCTGGGCCTTGATGTCGTTGTCGTCCTTGAGCTTGAACATCGCCAGGGAGTCGATGTTGTAGGTGAAACTGCCCTGGGTGCCTGGGAACGGCACGCACTGGTAGTCCTTGCCGGCGACCTTGTGGGCTGCGGTCCATTCGCTCTTGGCCCAGTCGCCCATGATCTGCATGCCGGCCTTGCCGTTGATGACCTCGGCGGCGGCGATGTTCCAGTCGCGGCCGGCGCGGTTGGGGTCCATGTAGCTACCCAGGCGCTGCAGGACCTTGAAGGTCTCGACCATCTTGTCGCCGGTGAGGGTCTGCGGGTCCAGCTCGACGAACGCCTTGTGGTAACCCTCGGGGCCGAGGATGCTCAGCACCAGGCTCTCGAACACGGTGCTGTCCTGCCATGGCTGACCGCCATGGGCCAGGGGCTGGAAGCCGGCGGCCTTGAGCTTGTCGGCGGCGGCGAACAGCTCGTCCAGGGTGGTCGGCACCTTGGCGCCGGCCTTGTCGAACACCTGCGGGTTGACCCACAGCCAGTTCACCCGGTGGATGTTCACCGGCACCGCGACGTAGTGGTCGTCGTATTTCCAGATGTGGGTCAGCTTGGCCGGCAGCAGTTGATCCCACTGGTTGGCCTCGGCCACCTCGTCCAGCTCGGTGAGCAGGCCCAGGGCGCCCCATTCCTGGATGTCCGGCCCCTTGATCTGCGCGGCGGCCGGCGGGTTGCCCGCCACGGCGCGGCTCTTGAGCACGGTCATGGCCGCGGCACCACCGCCACCGGCCACGGCATTGTCCTTCCAAGTGAAGCCGTCCTGCTCGATCTGCTCCTTGAGGGTCTTGACCGCCGCGGCTTCACCGCCCGAGGTCCACCAGTGCAGGACTTCGACGGTGCCGTTGTTGGCAGCGATGGCAGAAAGGGGCATGAGCGAAGCGAGGGAAACGACAGCGGCGAGACGGGTGATCGCATTCATCGTGAAAACCTTTCTTGTTGTTATGCAGGTGCAAGCTGAGGCTTGCGCTTGCCCCGAAGTCTAACCAGCACACCGGCGCCGCCAGGTAACGAAGGGATGCGCGAATGTCACCGAACCGTGACATTCGCCGCTCAGTCGGCCGTGCGCGGCAAGCTCAAGGTGACCCGCAGGCCACCCTGGCGCAGGTTCAGCAGGCTCACCTCGCCACCGTGGCTGTGGGCGATGTTGCGCGCGATCCCCAACCCCAGACCGTAGCCCTGCTGCTGCCCGGCCAGGCGAAAATGCGGCTCGAACACCTGCTCCAGGCGCTGCTCAGGCACCCCGGGCCCCTGGTCGTCCACTTGCAGGACGAACCCGGTGGCGCTGTCGAGGATGCGCAGGTGCGCCCGCTCGCCGTACTTGATGGCGTTGTCGATCAGGTTGCCGATGCAACGGCGCAAGGCCAGCGGCTTGCCCGGATAAGGCGCCAGGGCGCGGCCCTCGACGGTGATGCGGCCATCGCCCAGGTAGGGCTCGGCGAGGATCTCCAGGACCTGGTTGAGGTCGATCGGCTCGATGTTCTCGTGGATGTCGGTGTCCTTCACGCACTGCAGCGCGCCCTTGACCAGCAGCTCCAGCTCGTCGAGGTCGCGGCTGAACTTGGCCTGCATCCGCTCGTCGTCGAGCAGCTCGACCCGCAGGCGCAGGCGCGTGATCGGCGTGCGCAGGTCGTGGGAGATGGCGCTGAACAACTGGCTGCGCTCGGTCAGGTAGCGACTGATGCGCTCACGCATGCTGTTGAAAGCGCGCCCCACGTCGGCCACCTCGCTGCCACCGCCTTCGGTCACCGGCGCCACGTCCGCCCCCAGCGACATCTCCCGCGCCGCCCGCGCCAGGCGCTTGAGCGGGCGGCTCTGCCAATGCACCAGCAGGCCGATGAACAGCAGCAGCAAGGCCGTGGTCAGGGCGATGAAGCCGATCTGCTGGCGTGGCAGCCGCTCGGCCTCCAGGCCCGTGTAGGGCTCCGGCAGCAACGAGGCGATGTACAGCCACTCGCCCTCGTCCAGGCGGATCTGCGTCACCAGCACCGGCGGGTTGAGCGGCTCCAGGGTCAGCGAGTAGTGCGCCCAGGAGCGCGGCAACTCGTCGAGCCTCAGGCCGCTGTTGAAGATGCGCAGTTCCTGGGGGCTGACGAACGCCACGCTGATCTCCACCTGCTGGCCGAGGCGCTCGTGCAATACCTCCTGGAAGACCTCGATCACCGCCTGCTTGCGCGGCGTGACCGGCAGCAGCGGCATGTCCAGGGGCTTTTCGTTGAGCGAGACGAAGAAGCGCGTCCCGCCCATGCTGCGCAACTGGTCGAGGATCATCGGCCGGTAGGCCACCGGCAACGAGCGGAAGTAACTGACACTCGCGCTCATGGAGTGGGCCAGGCTGCGGGCGCTGGCCTGCAGGCCCTGCAACTGGCTGGCACGCAGCTGCGACACCCAGATCAGGCTCGACAGCCCTTGCGCCAGCAGGACCACCAGCAGGGTCAGCAGCAGCATGCGCCCGAGCAGCGAGCGCGGCAGCAGGCGCCAGCGCCGTTCAGCAGGCCGCGCAGACATGGGCCGCCAGCAGGTAGCCGCTGCCGCGCACGGTGCGGATCAGGCGTGGTGGCTTGTCGGTGTCGCGCAGCCGCTGGCGCAGGCGGCTGACCGCCATGTCGACGATGCGATCCAGGGGCATCGGCTCGCGGCCGCGGGTGGCGTTGCCGATGGTGTCGCGGTCGAGGATCTGCTGCGGATGGTCGAGGAACAGCTTGAGCAGGGCGAAGTCGGCGCCGGAGAGGATCACCTCCTCGCCATCACGGTGGAACAGGCGATGGCTGATGGTGTCCAGGCGCCAGTCGTCGAAGGCCAGCACGGCACCGGCCGGCGCGGCCTGGGCGAATTCGGTACGGCGCAACAGGGCCTTGATCCGCGCCTGCAGCTCGCGGGGGCTGAAGGGTTTGCCGAGGTAGTCGTCGGCCCCCAGCTCCAGGCCGATGACCCGGTCGGTCTCGTCGGAACTGGCGGTCAGCATGATGATCGGCACCCGTGCCTGGCGCGGGTGCTGGCGCACCCAGCGGCACAGGCTGAAGCCGTCCTCGTCGGGCAGCATCACGTCGAGGATCACCAGGTCGCAAGGCTGGCTGTCCAGTGCCTGGCGAAAGCCCTGGCCATCGGCCGCGGCGTGGACCTGGAAGCCGGCCCGGCTCAGGTAGGTTTGCAGCAGTTCACGGATCTCCTGGTCGTCGTCGACCATCAGGATCGATTTTCCGGCAGTGCTCACAACGTCCCATCCTCTGGTTGGCGCGGGTCTTCATGCCCGCTGTTGTCGGGGCTGCTGTGCAGCCCGCTTGAATCAGTCCTGCAATGCCTGCTGCAACGCCACCCCGGCACCGAGCAACCCGGAGAACTCCGCCGTCACCAGCCATACCGGCAGCCCTTCGAAATACCCGCTCATGCAGCCCTTGTCGGCAAAGCTTGCAGCGAACCCGCTGTGCAAGAACAGCTCGGCAAAGCGCGGGATCACGCCGCCGACGATATAGACCCCGCCCCGCGCCCCGAGGGTGAGCACATTGTTGCCCGCCACCCGGCCAAGAAAGCGGCAGAACTGCTCGATCACCGCCATCGCCCGTGGCTCGCCGCCCAGGGCGGCATCGGTGATCTGCGCCGGGGTCTTGTGCCGTGGCGTATCGCCGTCCAGGGCGCAGATGGCCTGGTACAGGCGCACCAGGCCGCCACCACTGAGCACGGTCTCGGCGCTGACATGGCCGATCTGCCGGTGGATCTGCTGGTGGATCGCCGCCTCGCGGGTATTGCCCACCGGCAGGTCGACGTGCCCGCCCTCCCCCGGCAGCGCCAGCCAGCGCTGTTCATCCAGGCGCAACAGGGTGCCCACGCCCAGGCCGGTACCAGGGCCGATGACCAGCGCCGGACGCGCAGGGTCCGCCTCGCCCGGGCAGACCTGGCGGTATTCGCCGTCCTGCAGGCGGGTCATGCCCAGGGCCATGGCGGAAAAATCGTTGAGCAACAGCAAGCGCTCGACCTGCAGCGCCTGGCAGAAGGCACGGCGGCTCAAGCGCCAGTGGTTGTTGGTGAAGCGGAACTCGTCGCCATCCACCGGCCCGGCCACCGCCAGGCACACCGCCGCCAGAGCGCCACGGCCGATGCCCTGCTCGGCAAGGTAGGCCTCGATGGCCTGTTCGGGGCGGGTGTAGTCGGCAGTCGCCAGCACCTGCACGGCATGCAGCCGGTTATCGCGCCACAGGGCGAAACGGGCATTGGTGCCGCCGATGTCACCGACCAGCAAGGCCTTCATTTGAGGTTCTCCAGGGCCGAGGTGAAGGCGCTGGCGCCCTGCTCGGCCGGGCTGAACGCCATGCGCATGAAGCCGAACAGCTCGCGGCCACAGCCCAGGTCGTTGCCCCGGGGTGGCTCGGGCAACTCGCGGGTGGCCATTTCCTCGGCCGGTACCATGACCTGCAGCGTGCCTTCGACACCGTCGACCCGCACGATATCACCATCGCGCACCCGTGCCAGCGGGCCGCCGTCATAGGCTTCCGGGCAGACATGGATGGCCGCCGGGATCTTGCCCGAGGCGCCAGACATACGCCCGTCGGTGACCAGCGCCACCTTGTAGCCACGGTCCTGCAGCACGCCGAGGAACGGCGTCAGCTTGTGCAGCTCGGGCATGCCGTTGCAGCGTGGCCCCTGGAAACGCACCACGGCGACGAAGTCGCGCTCCAGCTCCCCGGCCTTGAAGGCATCGGCCAGGGACTGCTGGTCGTGGAACACCCGCGCCGGCGCCTGCACCACCTGATGCTCGGGCGCCACGGCGGAAACCTTCATGACCCCACGGCCCAGGTTGCCCGCCATCACCCTCAGGCCACCTTCGGCCGAGAACGGCCGGGCCACCGGCCGCAGGATGTTCTCGTCGAGGCTTTGCGCCGGCCCTTCGCGCCAGACCAGCTTGCCGTCCTCGAGAAACGGCTCCTGGGTATAGCGGCGCAGGCCATGGCCGGCCACGGTGTTGACGTCCTCGTGCAGGAGCCCGGCGTCGAGCAGTTCGCGGATCAGGAAGGCCATGCCGCCGGCGGCCTGGAAGTGGTTGATGTCGGCCTTGCCGTTGGGATAGACGTGGGACAGGGTCGGCACCACCTCGGAGAGGTCCGCCATGTCCTGCCAGGTCAGCTGGATGCCGGCGGCCTGGGCGATCGCCGGGATGTGCAGGGTGTGGTTGGTCGAACCACCGGTGGCATGCAGGGCGACGATGGCGTTGACCAACGCCTTCTCGTCGACGATCTCGCCCAGGGGCATGAAGCTGCCGCTGGCCTTGGTCATGCGCGTGACCTGCTGCGCCGCCTCGGCGGTCAGGGCATCGCGCAGCGGCGTGTAAGGGTTGACGAACGAGGCGCCCGGCAGGTGCAGGCCCATCACTTCCATGACCAGCTGGTTGGTGTTGGCGGTGCCGTAGAAGGTGCAGGTGCCGGGGCTGTGGTAGGACTTCATCTCCGACTCGAGCAGTTCCTCGCGGCTGGCCTTGCCCTCGGCGTAGCGCTGGCGCACGTCGGCCTTCTGCTTGTTGGAGATCCCCGAAGGCATCGGCCCGCCAGGGACGAAGATGGTCGGCAGGTGACCGAAGCGCAGCGCCCCCATCATCAGGCCGGGGACGATCTTGTCGCAGATGCCCAGCATCAGCGCGGCGTCGAACATGTTGTGCGACAGGGCGACGGCGGTGGACATGGCGATCACTTCGCGGCTGGCGATGGCCAGCTCCATGCCCGGCTCGCCCTGGGTCACGCCATCGCACATGGCCGGCACGCCACCGGCGAACTGGCCGACCGAACCGATCTCGCGCAGGGCCTGCTTGATCAGTTCGGGGAAGTGCAGGTACGGCTGGTGGGCCGAGAGCATGTCGTTGTAGGCCGAGACGATGGCCACGTTGGCGGCGTTCATCATCCGCAGGGCCTGCTTGTCCTGGGTGCCGCAGCCGGCCACGCCGTGGGCGAAGTTGGCGCACTGCAGGCCGGCGCGCATCGGTCCGTCGCTGGCAGCGCCGCGAATCAGCTCCAGGTAGCGTTCACGGGTGGGACGGCTGCGTTCGACCAACCGTTCGGTGACCTCAAGGATGCGCGGATGCATGTACTGGACTCCAGGCTAACAGTGGGGGTGGTCTCACAGGGCATTTCCCCTTCAAACGATTGCGACCTAGGCTCAAGGAAAAGGTGCCTGAGGCAATCGAGGGAAGGCTGGCCCAACCACTCGTTGTAGGTTTAAACAAAATACTGCCATCAAAAAGGCTTGTTTTCTATCTGTCAGTGAATAATCTTGTAATTCCAACAACAAAACCGTTTCAGTGAAGCTGCTCTTTTTGCCACAGGCTTCACCCGGACCGCCAGAGGTAGTGCCATGACCCTTCGCATCGCCATCAATGGATTCGGCCGCATCGGACGCAACGTCCTGCGCGCACTCTATACCCAAGGCTACCGCCAGGACCTGCAGGTCGTCGCCATCAACGACCTGGGTGACAGCGCCATGAACGCCCACCTGCTCAAGTACGACAGCGTGCATGGGATCTTCGAGGCCGATGTCCAGGCCGATCACGAGAGCCTGACGGTCAATGGCGACCGTATCGCCGTCAGTGCCATCCGCAACCCGGCGGAGCTGCCGTGGAAAGCCGAGGCGGTGGACGTGGTGTTCGAATGCACCGGGCTGTTCACCGAGCGCGCCAAGGCCGCCGCTCACCTGGCCGCCGGAGCCGGCAAGGTGATCGTCTCGGCACCGGCCAAGGGCGCCGATGCCACGGTGGTGTATGGGGTCAACCACGATATCCTGCGCGCCTCGCACCAGGTCATTTCCAATGCTTCCTGCACCACCAACTGCCTGGCGCCGATCGCCCAGGTGCTGCACCGCGAGTTCGGCATCGAGCAGGGCCTGATGACCACCATCCATGCCTACACCAACGACCAGGTGCTCACCGATGTCTATCACGGCGATCCGTACCGTGCACGTTCGGCGACCCAGTCGATGATCCCGAGCAAGACCGGCGCCGCCGAGGCCGTGGGCCTGGTGCTGCCGGAACTGGCCGGCAAGCTCACCGGCATGGCGGTCAGGGTACCGGTGATCAACGTGTCGCTGGTGGACCTGACCGTCAACCTCAAGCGCGAGGCCAGCGCCGAGGAAGTCAACAGCTTGTTCCTCGAGGCCAGCCGGCATTCCCGGGTGCTGGGCTACAACGCCCTGCCGCTGGTGTCGTGCGATTTCAACCACAACCCGCTGTCGTCGATCTTCGATGCCAACCATACCCGGGCCAACGGTCGGATGCTCAAGGTATTGGCCTGGTACGACAACGAATGGGGCTTCTCCAACCGCATGCTGGACAACTGCCTGGCGCTGTGCAACGCCCGCTGATCGCTGGCGGGGTATGGGCAGGGCTGCTTTGCAGCCCATCGCCGGCAAGCCGGCTCCCACAGAGCCCCTGCAAACCGCATCATCCAGGGTACGACTCGTACCCCTGTGGGAGCCGGCTTGCCGGCGATGGGGCGCGAAGCGGCCCCAAATGGCCGTTGAAGCCTTGACTCACCGGCATTGGGAAAGCGACGGCTGCCGATCTTTACCTAATCGTGACACTTCCAGGCTTGACCTTGGCCAATGATGATAAGCATTATCATTCACCTCCTATCGGCCCAGGTTTCCCCGTGAGTCAGTCCCGGTTCAACACAGTCTTCCTAACCCAGCGCCTCACCCTGCTGCGTACGTTGCAGCGCATGGTCGGCAACCCCAGCACGGCCGAGGACTTGCTGCAGGAAACCTACCTACGGGTCACCCGTGCCTTGGGCGAACGCCCCATCGAGCACCTCGAGCCGTTCGTCTTCCAGACTGCGCGCAACCTTGCCCTCGACCACTTGCGGGCACGCCGGGTGCAGGCACGGACCCTGGTCGACGATGTCCCCGAGCAGGTGCTGCACAATGTCGCCGCCCAGGCCGGCAGCAGCGAGGACGCCGCCCATGCCGAACAATTGCTCAGGCACCTGAGTGTCAGCCTTGGCCAGCTCACTGCGCGCCAGCAGCGGATCTTCATCCTCAGCCGCCTGCATGGCGCCAGCTACCTGGAAATCGCCGAACAGTTGAAGGTCTCGGCCAGCACGGTGCAGAAGGAACTGAAACTGATCATGGCCATCTGCATGGGCGTGGCCGACCGGCTCAAGTGAGCCGACCGCTCGCCGGCCGACCGAGGCAAAGCCCTTGCCATGCCTCGCCGCAGCCCTGATCATTCAAAAAAAAACCTACCGCAAGGAACCTCCGTGACCGACAGCCCCGTCCCTCGCCCGTCACCCGCCGGGCCTGACGCCCGTGCCCGTGCCATGGACGAGGCACTGGACTGGCTCGTGCGCCTGCAATGCGCCAGCGAGGACGATACCCGTGCCTTCGAAGCCTGGTTGAGCGCCGCCCCGGAAAACGCCGAGGCCTATGTCGAGGCCGAAGCCCTGTGGAACGGCGCGCCCCTGCGCCAGGCCGCCAGCCACCTGCACCACAACCGCCGCCGCTCCCTTGGCGGGCGCCTGCGTGCCCACTGGAAACCTCTGGCCACCGCCGCCGTGTTGCTGGTCGGGCTGTTCACCTTCGGCAACCTGCCGGTACGCCTGCAAGCCGATCACCTGACTGTGGTCGGCGAGCGCCAGCGCCTGCAACTGGACGATGGCGCGCAGGTGCTGCTCAACACCAACTCGGCCTTCGCCAGCGACCTGCGCGAGGGCCGCCAGGTCGCCCGCCTGCTCCAGGGCGAGGCGTATTTCCAGGTGCCCGGCGGCATCCAGGCGCCCCTGGAAGTCCAGGCCGGACCACTGCGTGCGCAGGTGCACGACACCGACTTCGCCGTGCGCTACCTCGATGGCCAGGCCCAGGTGCGGGTGCAACGCGGCGACGTCGACCTACAGGCCGCCAGCGACCAGCGCATCCGCCTGAGCGCCGGCGACAGCATCAGCGTCGGCCCCCAGGGCTTCAGCCAGCGCCAGCGCCCGGACATGAGCAAGGAACTGGCCTGGATCGACGGCCGCCTGGTGTTCGAGAACTGCCCGCTGAGCCAGGTCCTCGACGAGCTGCGCCGCTACTACCCCGGCTGGATCATCAGCCGCAACACGCAGCTGGAGCAGGTCGCGGTGACCGGCAACTACCGCCTCGACCAACCCCTGGAAACCTTGCGCGCCCTGGCCCAGATCACCTCGGCGCAACTGCACGAGTACCCCGCGCTGGTGATCATCAACTGACCGACGAACTTTTTTTACGCGATCGCGCCGCCCTGCCCGTCTCGTTATAGCCAATGCAACTGATTCTTGTTTTGAAACAAGAACAGCCATCACCTATAACAGTTCGCGCGTCAGGGAGCGCCTTCGATGTCCACAGGTCCAACTCGTCCGTCCACCTCCTCCCGCCGCATGGGGCAGCTGTCGCTGCTGACCCTGGCCTTGCTCGCCAGCGGCGCCTGCAGCCTGCCGGCGCTGGCCGCAGAGCCCACCCAGGCCAGCGGCCCGCGCATGGGCGACTACCGCTTCGCCATCGCCCAGCAGCCGTTGGTCTCGGCGATCAACGCCTTCAGCCAGGTCACTGGTTGGCAGGTCGGCTTCAATGCCGAGTTGGCCGAGGGAGTGTCCTCGCCGGGGGTGCAAGGCTCGCTGGCGCCGGAGGCCGCGCTCAAGCGCCTGCTCCAGGGCACCGGCCTGGGCTATCGCAAGATCGGCAACGGCAACGTGGTGCTCGAACGCCAGGTGGCAGGCAACGCCATCGCCCTGCAGCAGCTCACCGTCAGCGCCACCCGCAGTGCCCAGGACGTCAGCCAGGTGCCCAGCACCGTCAGCGTGCAGACCCGCGAACAACTGGACCGGCAGAACGTCAACAACATCCAGCAACTGGTCCGCTACGAGCCTGGCGTGTCGGTCGCCGGCACGGGCCAGCGCAGCGGCCTCAATGGCTACAACATCCGCGGCATCGACGGCGAACGCATCCTGACCCAGGTCGACGGCGTGTCCATTCCAGACAGCTTCTTCTACGGCCCCTACGCCCAGACCCAACGCAACTATGTCGACCCGGAGATCGTCAAGCGCGTCGAGATTCTTCGCGGCCCGGCCTCGGTGCTGTACGGCAGCAATGCCATCGGCGGCGCGGTGAGCTACTTCACCCTCGACCCGGACGACATCCTCAAACCCGGCAAGGACGTCGGTGCGCGCCTGAAGACCGGCTACAGCTCGGCGGACGAAAGCTGGCTGACCTCCGCCACCGTGGCCGGCCGCCAGGGCGACTTCGACGGCCTGCTGCACCTGAGCCAGCGCAATGGCCACGAGACCGAATCCTACGGCAGCCATGGCGGCACCGGCCTGGATCGCACGCAGGCCAACCCCGAGGACGTGCGCACCACCAACGTGCTGGCCAAGCTGGGCTGGAACTACGCCGACGATGCGCGCCTGGGCTTTACCTACGAGCGCTACAAGGACGATCGCGACCAGAACATCCTCAGCGCGGTGGGCGGCCCCTTCATTCCCGGTTTTGGCGCCATGAATTCCTATCGCACGCGCCAGGGCAACGACACCGTGACCCGCGAGCGCTTCGGGATCAATCATGAATTCGGCCTCGACAGCCTGGTCGCCGACCATGCGAAGTGGAGCCTGAACTACCAGATCGCCAAGACCGACCAGCGTACCGATGAAATCTACGCGGCCTCGGGGCGCGAGGTATTCAGGGATCGCCAGACCACCTACAAGGATCGCCAGTGGGTCTTCGATGCCCAGTTGGACAAATCCTTCAGCATCGGCCCGACCGATCACCTGCTGACCTACGGCACCACGCTCAAGCACGAGAAGGTCACCGGTTCGCGCAGCGGCACCGGCACCTGCCTGAACGTGGGCGGCAGCTGCGCGTTCATCGGCCAGGACAGCAGCCGGGACGGCCAGGCACTGGTCAGCGATTTCCCGGACCCGACCGTCGACACCTACAGCCTGTTCGCCCAGGATGAGATCCGCTGGAACAACTGGACCTTCCTGCCAGGCGCGCGCTACGACTACACCCGCATGGAGCCGCACATGACCACCGAGTTCCTGCGCGGCGTGCAAGGCAGCGGCGAGGCCCCCGAGCGGATCGACGACTCGGACAAGAAATGGCACCGCGTCTCGCCCAAGTTCGGCGTGACCTATGCCTTCAACGACAACTACACCTGGTACGGCCAGTACGCCGAGGGTTTCCGTACGCCGACCGCCAAGGCCATGTACGGGCGCTTCGACAACCCAAGCCTGGGCTATCGCGTGGAGCCGAACCCCGACCTCGAGCCGGAAAAGAGCAAGAGCTACGAGACCGGCCTGCGCGGCAACTTCGAGGCAGGCAACTTCGACGTGGCGGTGTTCTACAACAAGTACCGCGACTTCATCAACGAAGACGCCGTGCAGTCGGCCAATCTGGGCTCGACCTTCCAGGCCAACAACATCAAGCACGCCACCATCAAGGGGGCCGAGTTCAAGGGCCGCCTGAACCTGGACCACTTCGGCGTAACCCAGGGCCTGTACACCCAGGGCTCGCTGGCCTACGCCCATGGCCGCAACGACGACAACGGCCAGCCGCTCAACAGCATCAACCCGCTCACGGCAGTGATCGGCCTGGGCTACGAGCAGCAGAACTACGGCGGCCTGCTCAGCTGGACCCTGGTCAAGCGCAAGACCCGCGTCGACGACACCACCTTCTTCGCCCCCGACGGCACCAGCTCGCAGTTCCGCACCCCGGGCTACGGCGTGCTGGACCTGACCGGTTTCTACAAGGTGACCGACGACATCACCGTCAATGCAGGCCTGTACAACCTCACCGACAAGAAGTACTGGCAGTGGGACTCGGTGCGCGGCTACGACGCCCTGGGCGAGGCAGCGGTGACCCAACCGGCCAACCTCGACCGCCTGACCATGCCGGGCCGCAACTTCGCCATCAACCTGGTGTGGGATATCTGACCTGTAGTCAGGGGGGGGGCGCCCCGGCAAGGCCGCTCCCACATGGCCCTTCAGCGCCCATTATTTGTGATCGACTCGGCCCCTGTTGGAGCAGGCCGCGAAGCGGCCCCCTGACGATAATTTCACCTCTAGATGAGATTTTTTTACTGTTCCGTCTCACCTGGTTCGTCTTGTACTAGACAGCCTATTCCCAAGGACCCGCCTCCATGACCAGCACCCTTGCCTCTGAACGCCCAAGCCTGCGCTCGCAGCGCCTGAACCAGATCACCCATGCGCCGCACAGCGAGCTCGATGCCCTGGTCAAGTCCCATGCGCCGTTCGACAATCGCGAAAACTTCGCACGCTTCGTGGTCGCCCAGTACCTGTTCCAGTCCGAACTGCAGGCCCTGTACAACGACCCACAACTGATCGCCATCGTCCCCGACCTGGCCGAGCGCTGCCGCGCCGAACAGGCCCGCCTGGACCTGGCCGACCTGGACACCGAAGTCCCCGCACCGGTCTTGGGCGCCCTGCACAACCCGAGCCTGGGCGAGGCGATGGGCTGGATCTTCGTCTCCGAAGGCTCCAAACTAGGCGCCGCGTTCCTGATCAAGCGTGCCGTGGCCCTGGGTCTGTCGGACAGCTTCGGTGCCCGCCACCTGGGCGAACCGGCCGGTGGCCGTGCCGAGGGCTGGAAGCAGTTCACCCGCATCCTCGACAGCCTGGAGCTGTCGGCCGAGGAGGAGGCCGCCGCCGAACGTGGCGCGGTCGCTGCCTTCGAGCGCTTCACCGAACTGCTCAAGCATGCCTACGCCGCGGATGCCGCACTGGCCTGACACGCCTTACCCGGCCACCCCTGGTGGCCGGACCGCCCCTTGCAGTGAGACCATGACCCAGCCTGCCCGCTCGAAGCTGTCCCGCCTGCTGTACGCGATCCTGGCCTATGTCAGCCTGGGGATAGGCCTGGTCGCCATCGTCGTGCCCGGCCTGCCGACCACCGAGTTCATTCTCCTTGCCGCCTGGGCCGCCACCCGCAGCTCACCGCGCCTGAGCGCCTGGCTGGAGAACCACCGGCTGTTCGGGCCGATCCTGTACAACTGGCGCAACGGCAAGGTCATCCAGCGCCGCGCCAAGGTCAGCGCCACCGTCAGCATGCTGCTGTGCGCCACGCTGATGCTGGTTTTCCTCGAGCATCGCTGGCCGGTGTTCCTGGCCCTGGCCGGCATGGCCCTGGGCAACCTGTGGATCTGGTCGCGCCCGGAGCGGCCTACCCCGCCCTGCCCCGGCACCGGCCCGGCCTGACGCTCACAAGCCCAGCAATCCCGAATACAGCGCATAGGCCGCCAACCCCGCCCCCACCAGCACCGCCGCGAAGATCAGCCTCTCCCACTGGGTGAACAGGGCTTGCCCCTGCTCGCGCTTGGCCCGGGCGAACAGCACCACCCCCGGCGCATAGAGCAGCGCCGACAGCAGCAGGTACTTGAGCCCTCCGGCATACAACAGCCAGATGGCATAGACCAGCGCCACCAGCGCCACCACCAGGTCCTTGCGGCGCATTCGCTCCTGCCCCGCGTAGCCCTCGCCTCGCAACGTGAGCAACACGGCGTAGGCCGCCGACCAGAAGTACGGCACCAGGATCATCGACGAGGCCAGGTAGATCAGGCTGGTGTAGGTGCCTGCGGAGAACAGCGTGATCAGCAGGAACCCCTGGATCATGCAGTTGGTCAGCCACAGGGCGTTGGCCGGCACATGGTTGGCGTTCTCGCGGGCCAGGAAGCGCGGCATGGTCTTGTCCCTGGCCGTGGCGTAGAGGATCTCGGCGCACAGCAACGCCCAGGACAGCAGGGCGCCGAGCAGCGACACCGCCAGGCCGATACTGATCAGCAAGCCTCCCCAGGGCCCGACGATGTGCTCGAGCACGGCGGCCAGCGACGGGTTCTGCAACTGCGCCAGCTCCGGCTGGGTCATCACCCCCAGCGATAGCACGTTGACCAGCACCAGCAGCGCCAGCACGCCGAGAAAACCGATCACCGTGGCCTTGCCCACGTCGCAGCGGTGCAAGGCCCGGCCGGAATAGACACTGGCGCCTTCGATGCCGATGAACACGAACACCGTCACCAGCATCATGTTGCGCACCTGCTCCAGCACGCTGCCGAACTTGGGATTGCCCAGGCCCCAGATGTCGCGGGTGAAGATGTCGGCACGAAAGGCGAAGGCGGCGATGACGATGAACATCAGCAGCGGCACGAGCTTGGCCACGGTAGTCACCTGGTTGATGAACGCCGCTTCCTTGATGCCGCGCAGCACCAGGAAGTGCACGGCCCACAGCAACAACGAGGCGCAGCCGATGGCCACCGGCGTGTTGCCCTCGCCGAACACCGGGAAGTAGAAGCCCAGGGTGCTGAACAGCAGCACGAAGTAGCCGACGTTGCCCAGCCAGGCGCTGATCCAGTAGCCCCAGGCCGAGGAGAAACCCATGTAGTCGCCGAAGCCGGCCTTGGCGTAGGCGTACACCCCGGAGTCCAGCTCAGGCTTGCGGTTGGCCAGGGTCTGGAACACGAAGGCCAGCGCCAGCATGCCGACGGCAGTGATGCCCCAGCCGATCAGCACAGCGCCCACGTCGGCCCGCGCCGCCATGTTCTGCGGCAACGAGAAGATCCCGCCGCCCACCATCGAACCGACCACCAGCGCGATCAACGCCCCCAGGCGCAGCTTTTGTCCCGGTTCGCTCATGGGGCCTCCCCCCTGCGTTCTGTCATACGCATGAAACAACCCTTGCGTTCATATAAAAGCTGCAGCCAATTTATATTAGACCAGGCGATCAGAGGCAGAAGATTCATAACCAGTATTTCTATGCCACCTGCAACTTCACGCCCGTTATTTCCGTGACGTGAATCACACTGCACCGGTACACAATGTGTTTACCCGGAAAATTTGCTTATTACCCAAAAGCGGCTAGCTTCAACATTCGCAGGCCGGTGGAGCGATTGCTCCAGATGGACATGGAGGTGCCAGCGCACAAGGCCTGCAGCCACGCTGTCGGCACTCTCCAGGAGGCGCGTGAAGGAATTTTCCTACTTCACAACGTCATGAACTGATCTGCATCAGCGAATGACGAAGGCGTCGGATTTATTCTGTCGTCAACTTTCTCCTGGCACGGAGTTGTTAAATGTCTGATTCTCCCGGAAAACTAAAACTGGGTGCACTTGTTGCACTTGTCGTCGGTTCGATGATTGGCGGCGGGATCTTCTCGTTGCCGCAAAACATGGCGGCCAGCGCCGGTGTCGGTGCCGTGCTGATCGGCTGGGCCATCACCGCCGTCGGCATGCTGACCCTGGCCTTCGTGTTCCAGACCCTGGCCAACCGCAAGCCTGACCTGGACGGTGGTGTGTACGCCTACGCCAAGGCCGGCTTCGGCGACTACATGGGTTTCTCCTCGGCCTGGGGCTACTGGATCAGCGCCTGGCTGGGCAACGTCGGCTACTTCGTGCTGCTGTTCAGCACCCTGGGCTACTTCTTCCCGATCTTCGGCGAAGGCAACACCCTGGCCGCCGTCATCGGTGCGTCGATCCTGCTCTGGGCCGTGCATTTCCTGGTGCTGCGCGGCATCAAGGAAGCGGCGTTCATCAACCTGATCACCACCGTGGCCAAGGTCGTGCCGCTGGCGCTGTTCGCCTTGATCTGCCTGTTCGCCTTCAAGCTCGACGTGTTCACCGCCGACATCTGGGGTGAGAGCTCACCTGACCTGGGCAGCGTGATGAACCAGGTACGCAACATGATGCTGGTCACCGTGTGGGTGTTCATCGGCATCGAGGGTGCGAGCATCTTCTCCTCGCGGGCGGAAAAACGCTCCGACGTGGGCAAGGCCACGGTCATCGGCTTCATCACCGTGCTGTTGTTCCTGGTGCTGGTCAACGTGCTGTCGCTGGGCGTGATGACCCAACCGGAACTGGCCAAGCTGCAGAACCCGTCGATGGCCGCCGTGCTCGAGCACGTGGTCGGCCACTGGGGCGCGGTGCTGATCAGCGTCGGCCTGATCATCTCGCTGCTCGGTGCCCTGCTGTCGTGGGTACTGCTGTGCGCCGAGATCATGTTCGCCGCGGCCAAGGACCACACCATGCCGGAGTTCCTGCGCCGCGAGAACGCCAACCATGTGCCGGCCAATGCCCTGTGGCTGACCAACGCCATGGTGCAGATCTTCCTGGTCATCACCCTGTTCTCCAGCAGCACCTACCTGTCGCTGATCTACCTCGCCACCTCGATGATCCTGGTGCCCTACCTCTGGTCGGCGGCCTACGCCTTCCTGCTGGCGGTACGCAGCGAAACCTACGAGCAGGCCCTGGCCGAACGGCGCAAGGACCTGATCATCGGCGGCATCGCCCTGTTGTACGCCATCTGGCTGCTGTACGCCGGCGGCGTGAAGTACCTGCTGCTCTCGGCCCTGCTCTACGCCCCTGGCGCGATCCTGTTCGCCAAGGCCAAGCGCGAGGTGGGCCAACCCATCTTCACCCCGGTGGAAAAACTGATCTTCGCGGCCGTCGTGGTCGGCGCCCTGGTGGCGGCCTATGGCCTCTACGACGGCTTCCTGACCCTTTGAACCACGTCTTCGCATTCTTGGAGGTATGAATCATGTCCACGGAAAAAGTGCAATACGGCGTCCACTCCGAAGCCGGCAAGCTGCGCAAGGTGATGGTCTGCGCCCCGGGCCTGGCGCACAAGCGCCTGACCCCGAGCAACTGCGACGAACTGCTGTTCGATGATGTGATCTGGGTCGACCAGGCCAAGCGCGACCACTTCGACTTCGTCACCAAGATGCGCGAGCGCGGCGTCGAGGTGCTGGAGATGCACAACCTGCTCACCGAGATCGTGCAGAACAAGGAAGCGCTCAAGTGGATCCTCGACCGCAAGATCACCGCTGACACCGTCGGCGTCGGCCTGACCAACGAAGTGCGCAGCTGGCTGGAAGGCCTGGAGCCGCGCCACCTGGCCGAGTTCCTGATCGGCGGCGTGGCCGGCCAGGACCTGCCGGAGAGCGAAGGCGCCAGCGTGATCAAGATGTACAACGACTACCTGGGCCACTCCAGCTTCATCCTGCCGCCGCTGCCCAACACCCAGTTCACCCGCGACACCACCTGCTGGATCTACGGCGGCGTGACGCTCAACCCGATGTACTGGCCAGCGCGTCGCCAGGAAACCCTGCTGACCACCGCCATCTACAAGTTCCACCCCGAGTTCACCAAGGCCGACTTCCAGGTCTGGTATGGCGACCCGGACAAGGACCACGGCCAGGCCACCCTCGAAGGCGGCGACGTCATGCCGATCGGCAAGGGCATCGTGCTGATCGGCATGGGCGAGCGCACCTCGCGCCAGGCCATCGGCCAACTGGCACAGAACCTGTTCGCCAAGGGCGCGGCGCAGAAAGTGATCGTCGCCGGCCTGCCGAAGTCCCGCGCCGCCATGCACCTGGACACCGTGTTCAGCTTCTGCGACCGCGACCTGGTCACGGTCTTCCCGGAAGTGGTCCGGGAGATCGTGCCGTTCATCATCCAGCCGGACGAAAGCAGGCCCTACGGCATGGACGTGCGCCGCGAGAACAAGACATTCATCGAGGTGGTCGCCGAACAACTGGGCCTGGCCAAGCTACGGGTGGTCGAGACCGGCGGCAACAGCTTCGCCGCCGAACGCGAGCAGTGGGATGACGGCAACAACGTGGTGGCGGTGGAGCCCGGCGTGGTCATCGGCTACGACCGCAACACCTACACCAACACCCTGCTGCGCAAGGCCGGTATCGAGGTCATCACCATCAGCGCCGGCGAGCTGGGCCGCGGCCGGGGCGGCGGCCACTGCATGACCTGCCCGATCGTGCGCGACCCGATCGACTACTAACGACCATCGCTTGCCGGCTGCCCCCCACGCGGCGGCAGCCGGACACAACCCGAATCCAAGGAGAACCGTCATGGCGTTCAACATCCACAACCGCAACCTGCTCAGCCTGGAGCACCACTCCACCCGCGAGTTGAAGTACCTGCTGGACCTCTCCCGCGACCTCAAGCGTGCCAAGTACACCGGCACCGAGCAGCAGCACCTCAAGGGCAACAACATCGCCCTGATCTTCGAGAAGACCTCCACCCGCACCCGTTGCGCCTTCGAGGTCGCCGCCTATGACCAAGGCGCCAACGTCACCTACATCGACCCCAACTCTTCGCAGATCGGCCACAAGGAAAGCATGAAGGACACCGCCCGCGTGCTCGGGCGCATGTACGACGCCATCGAGTACCGGGGCTTCAAGCAGGAGATCGTCGAGGAGCTGGCCAAGTATGCCGGCGTGCCGGTGTTCAACGGCCTGACCGATGAATACCACCCGACCCAGATGATCGCCGACGTGCTGACCATGCGCGAGCACAGCGACAAGCCACTGCACGACATCAGCTACGCCTACCTGGGCGATGCCCGCAACAACATGGGCAACTCGCTGCTGCTGATCGGCGCCAAGCTCGGCATGGACGTGCGCATCGCCGCGCCCAAGGCGCTGTGGCCGCATGACGACCTGGTCGAGCGTTGCAAGCAATACGCCGAAGAGAGCGGTGCGCGCATCACCCTCACCGAAGACCCGAAAGCCGCGGTCCAGGGCGTGGACTTCGTCCACACCGACGTCTGGGTGTCCATGGGCGAGCCGGTCGAGGCCTGGGGCGAGCGCATCAAGCTGCTGCTGCCCTACCAGGTGAACAAGGAACTGATGAAGTCCACCGGCAACCCGCGGACCAAGTTCATGCATTGCCTGCCGGCCTTCCACAACTCCGAGACCAAGGTCGGCAAGCAGATCGCCGAGCAGTACCCGAACCTGGCCAACGGCATCGAAGTGACCGACGACGTGTTCGAGTCGCCCGCCTGCATTGCCTTCGAGCAGGCGGAGAACCGCATGCACACGATCAAGGCGATCCTGGTGTCGACGCTGGCCGACCTGTAACGCCACGCGCGATCCCTGTGGGAGGCGGGCCTGCTCCCTCCCACAGGCTCAGCGTCGATCAGCACATTTCCGTTTAAAGGACATTCCCCATGCGTATCGTTGTTGCTTTGGGCGGCAACGCCCTGTTGCGCCGCGGCGAGCCGATGACCGCCGACAACCAGCGCGCCAATATCCGCATCGCCACCGAGCAGATCGCCAAGATCCATGCCGGCAACGAACTGGTCATCGCCCACGGCAACGGTCCCCAGGTCGGCCTGCTGTCGCTCCAGGGCCAGGCCTACAAACCCGACGAGGCTTACCCGCTGGATGTGCTCGGAGCCGAAACCGAAGGCATGATCGGCTACATGATCGAGCAGGAGCTGGGCAACCTGCTGCCGTTCGAAGTGCCGTTCGCCACCCTGCTCACCCAGGTGGAAGTGGATGCCAACGACCCGGCCTTCCAGGACCCGACCAAGTTCATCGGCCCGGTCTATGGCAAGGAAGAAGCCCAGCGCCTGGCCGAGGAGAAAGGCTGGGTGGTCAAGCCCGACGGCGACAAGTACCGCCGCGTCGTGGCCAGCCCCAGGCCCAAGCGCATCTTCGAGATCAAGCCGATCACCTGGCTGCTGGAGAAAGGCACCGTGGTGATCTGCGCCGGCGGCGGCGGCATCCCCACCATGTACGACCCGGCCAAGGGCGAACGCCTCCTCCAGGGCATCGAGGCGGTGATCGATAAGGACCTGTGCTCGGCACTGCTGGCCGAGCAGCTCAAGGCCGACCTTCTGGTGATCGCCACCGACGTGAACGCGGCGTACATTGACTACAACAAGCCCACCCAGAAAGCCATCGCCGAAGCCCACCCCGACGAGCTGGAAAAGCTCGGCTTCGCCGCCGGCTCCATGGGACCGAAGGTCCAGGCCGCCTGCGACTTCGCGCGCCACACTGGCAAGGTGGCGGTGATCGGTTCGCTGTCGGACATCCAGGACATCGTCAAGGGCACCGCCGGCACCCGCGTCTCCACCGCCAAGCCGGGCATCAGCTACCGTTGAGTGCAGTAGGCGGGCGTGGGGCGCCCGCCGTTTTCAACTTTCCGGAGGATTGCGCCATGGCCCAGTTCCAACCCGGTCACCTGCATATCGAGCGCCATGCGCTGACCAAGGATGACCATAGCTACAACCTGTGCATCGATTACGAGGTCGCGCAGGATCCCAAGGAAGGCAAGGGCATGCAGTTCCGCATGCACGGCAATATCCAGGGCAAGGACATGGACGAGACGTTCTTCCTGGCCAAGGACCAGGCCTTCGACTTCGCCCGCCATGTCACCCGGGTGGCGGAAAAGTACGGCATCCCGAAAAACGCCAGTAGCCTCGGCTCGTCACACAAGTACTACGACCTGATGTTCGAGGACGTACGGGCGCAACTGGACGTGAAATCCGGAGACCCCATCAAGCCCGAGCACCTGGGATAGGAGCTGCAAGCTGCAAGAGACTGCCGAACCTGCGCGATTCGCTTTTCTCTTGCAGCTTGAAGCATGAAGCTTGAAGCTATCCGCCTCCATCCCCGGCTACCGCTCCCCCAATGCGCATCCACGTCAGCTTCATCGACCGCGTCGGCATCACCCAGGAAGTCCTGGCCCTGCTCGGTGCCCGCAACCTCAACCTCGACGCCGTGGAGATGGTCCCGCCGAACGTCTACATCGACGCCCCGACCTTGAGCCCCGCCGTGCTCGAGGAACTGCACGATGCGCTGTTCGAGGTCCAGGGCGTGCAGTCGGTGGAAGTGGTCGACATCCTTCCCGGCCAGCGTCGCCACCTGCAGCTCGATGCCCTGCTCGCCGCCATGAGCGACCCGGTGCTGGCGGTAGACAGCGCCGGCAAGGTGTTGCTGGCCAACCCGGCGCTGATCGCCCTGTGCGGGCGCGAGTCGGCCGGCCGCTCGGTGGGCGAGCTGTTTGGCGACCCGGGGCTGCTCCAGGCCCTGCTGGACAACAACTTCCACCTGCCCATGCGCGAGATGCAGCTCAACGGCCAGAGCCTGCTGCTCGACGCCACGCCGATCACCAACGCCGGCGGCCTGCTCACCCTCTATCCGCCGCACCGCATGGGCGAACGCCTGTCGGCCCTGCACCACGATCACGCCGAAGGCTTCGATGCCCTGCTCGGCGACTCCCCGGCGATCCGCACCCTCAAGGCCCGTGCCCTGCGCGTGGCAGCCCTGGATGCACCGCTGCTGGTACATGGCGAGACCGGTACCGGCAAGGAGCTGGTGGCCCGCGCCTGCCATGCCACCAGCAGCCGCCATGCCGCGCCGTTCCTCGCGCTGAACTGCGCCGCACTGCCGGAGAACCTGGCCGAGAGCGAACTGTTCGGCTACGCCCCGGGCGCCTTCACCGGCGCGCAACGGGGTGGTAAGCCAGGCTTGATGGAACTGGCCAACCAGGGCACGGTGTTCCTCGACGAGATCGGCGAGATGTCGCCCTACCTGCAGGCCAAGCTGCTGCGTTTTCTCAACGACGGCAGCTTCCGTCGGGTCGGTGGCGACCGCGAGGTCAAGGTCGACGTGCGCATCATCAGCGCCACCCACCGCGACCTGGAACGCATGGTCGCCGAAGGCACGTTCCGCGAAGACCTGTTCTATCGCCTCAACGTCCTTAACCTGCAAGTCCCGCCCCTGCGCGAACGTGGCCAGGACATCCTCCTGCTGGCGCATGTCTTCATGCAGCAGGCCTGCACCCAGATCCAGCGCCCACCCTGCCACCTGGCACCGGCCACCCACCCGGCGCTGCTGGCCAACCCCTGGCCCGGTAACGTACGTCAATTGCAGAACGTGATCTTCCGCGCCGCCGCCATCTGCGATGGCAGCCTGGTGGACATCGGCGACCTGGACATCGCCGGTACCTCGGTGGCGCGTGGCCAGGATGGTGACGTGGCCAGCCTGGAGCAAGCCGTCCAGGCCTTCGAGCGCGACCTGCTGCAGCGCCTGTACGTGAGCCATCCTTCGACTCGCCAGTTGGCCAACCGGTTGCAGACCTCGCACACCGCCATCGCCCAGCGCCTGCGTAAGTACGGGATTCCGGCGAAGGGCTGATGACGGTACGGACCATCTTCGTATCGATTTCATTACGTCGTAATGAAATCGATACACGCCTTTGCAGATGCAGCTACGCAAGGGTTTGATCCAGCACAGCTTTTCAATCGCCCAACATCTGTAGCGATTTCATTACAGACTGCGGAACATGGACTTTCCCAATATCCCCTCAACCCATTGATTTATAAGCGATTGACTCATCTGGCCGCATTATTGCTAAGGGAATTCCAACCAAGAGTGCGGACCTACCGCACCCAACGCCCCCTGCGAGGAATTTCCATGAGCGAGTTGCGTTTCACCGAAGATCACGAATGGCTGCGCGTCGAGGCCGACGGCAGCGTCACCGTGGGCATCACCGCCTACGCCCAGAACGCCCTGGGCGATGTGGTCTACGTGCAACTGCCAGAACTGCAGCACTACGAAAAAGGTGCCGAAGCCTCCACCGTCGAATCGGTGAAGGCCGCCAGCGGCGTCTACATGCCCCTGACCGGTGAAGTGATCGCGGTCAACGACCAGCTCGACGCCAGCCCCGAGCTGGTCAACGAAGACCCGCTGGGCGAAGGCTGGTTCTTCCGCTTCGTCCCCGCCGACGCCAGCGCCGTGGCCAGCCTGCTCGACCAGGCCGCCTACGACCGCCTGCTCAACGCCAACGACGACGCCTGAGGAGAAGCCGCCATGACCATCGACCTCGGCACCGCCAACGAATTCATCGCCCGTCACATCGGCCCACGCAGCGCCGACGAGCAGGCCATGCTCGCCACCCTGGGCTTCGATTCCCTGGAGGCCATGACCGCCGCTGTCATCCCCGAGAGCATCAAGGGCACTAGCGTGCTGGGCGCCAGCGACGGCCAGAGCGAGGCCGATGCCCTCGCCGACCTCAAGGCCATCGCCAGCCAGAACCAGCTGTTCAAGAGCTATATCGGCCAGGGCTACTACAACTGCCATACCCCGGCGCCGATCCTGCGCAACCTGCTGGAAAACCCGGCCTGGTACACCGCCTACACCCCCTACCAGCCGGAAATCTCCCAAGGCCGCCTGGAAGCGCTGCTGAACTTCCAGACCCTGGTCAGCGACCTGACCGGCCTGCCGATCGCCAACGCATCCTTGCTCGACGAAGCCACGGCCGCCGCCGAGGCCATGACCTTCTGCAAGCGCCTGTCGAAGAACAAGGCCAGCCATGCCTTCTTCGCCTCCGTCCACTGCCACCGGCAGACCCTCGACGTGCTGCGCACCCGTGCCGAGCCCCTGGGCATCGAGGTGGTGGTCGGCGACGAGCGCGAACTGACCGACGTCAGCGCGTTCTTCGGCGCCCTGCTGCAATACCCGGCCAGCAACGGCGACGTGTTCGACTACCGTGAGCTGGTGCAACGCTTCCACGCCGCCAACGCCCTGGTAGCGGTGGCCGCCGACCTGCTGGCGCTGACCCTGCTCACCCCGCCCGGCGAGTTCGATGCGGACGTGGCCATCGGCAGCGCCCAACGTTTCGGCGTACCGCTGGGCTTCGGCGGCCCGCACGCGGCCTACTTCGCCACCCGTGACGCCTTCAAGCGCGACATGCCGGGCCGCCTGGTCGGCGTGTCGATCGACCGTTTCGGCAAGACCGCCCTGCGCCTGGCCATGCAGACCCGCGAACAGCACATCCGCCGCGAGAAAGCCACCAGCAACATTTGCACCGCCCAGGTGCTGCTGGCCAACATCGCCAGCATGTTCGCCGTGTACCACGGCCCGGCCGGCCTCAAGCGCATCGCCGAACGCACCCATGCCCTGACCGCGATCCTCGCCGCCGGCCTCGGCCAACTGGGCGTCAACGTGGTGACCGGCGCCTGCTTCGACACCCTGACCCTGGCCACCGGCGATGCCACCGCCAGCCTGCACGACAAAGCCCGCGCCCAGCGCGTCAACCTGCGCCAGGTCGACGCCACGCACCTGGGCCTGTCCCTGGACGAGACCTGCACCCAGGCCGACGTCGAGGCCCTCTGGCAACTGTTCGCCGGCGACCAGGCCCTGCCGGACTTCGCCGCCCTGGCCGCCACCGCGGCCTCGCGCCTGCCGGCCGCCCTGCTGCGCCAGTCGGCGATCCTCGCGCACCCGGTGTTCAACCGCTACCACAGCGAAACCGAGCTGATGCGCTACCTGCGCCGCCTGGCCGACAAGGACCTGGCCCTGGACCGCAGCATGATCCCGCTGGGCTCGTGCACCATGAAGCTCAACGCCGCCAGCGAGATGATCCCGGTGACCTGGGCCGAGTTCGGCAACCTGCACCCCTTCGCCCCGGCCGAGCAGAGCCAGGGCTACCTGCAGATGACCCGCGAACTGGAGGACATGCTCTGCGCCGCCACCGGCTATGACGCCGTGTCGCTGCAGCCCAATGCCGGCTCCCAGGGCGAATACGCCGGCCTGCTGGCGATCCGCGCCTACCACCGCAGCCGCGGCGAGGGCCATCGCAACATCTGCCTGATCCCCTCCTCGGCCCACGGCACCAACCCGGCGACCGCGCACATGGCCGGCATGCGCGTGGTGGTCACCGCCTGCGACGCCCGTGGCAACGTCGATGTCGACGACCTGCGCGCCAAGGCCATCGAGCACCGCGAGCAACTCGCCGCGCTGATGATCACCTACCCGTCGACCCACGGCGTGTTCGAGGAAGCGATCGGCGAGATCTGCGCGATCATCCACGACAACGGCGGCCAGGTGTACATCGACGGTGCCAACATGAACGCCATGGTCGGCCTGTGCGCACCGGGCAAGTTCGGCGGCGACGTGTCGCACCTGAACCTGCACAAGACCTTCTGCATCCCCCACGGCGGTGGCGGCCCGGGCGTCGGCCCGATCGGCGTCAAGTCGCACCTGGCCCCCTTCCTGCCGGGCCACGCGGCCCTGGCCAACCCCGAGGGCGCGGTCTGTGCCGCACCGTTCGGCAGCGCCAGCATCCTGCCGATCACCTGGATGTACATCCGCATGATGGGCGGCGCCGGCCTCAAGCGCGCTTCGCAGATGGCCATCCTCAACGCCAACTACATCGCCCGTCGCCTGGAAGAGCACTATCCTGTTTTGTACACCGGTGGCAACGGCCTGGTCGCCCACGAGTGCATCCTCGACCTGCGCCCGCTCAAGGACACCAGCGGCATCAGCGTCGACGACGTGGCCAAGCGCCTGATCGACTTCGGCTTCCACGCCCCGACCATGTCCTTCCCGGTAGCCGGTACGCTGATGATCGAACCGACCGAAAGCGAGTCCAAGGAAGAACTGGACCGTTTCTGCGACGCGATGATCCAGATCCGCGAGGAAATCCGCGCCGTGGAGAACGGCAGCCTGGACAAGGACGACAACCCGCTGAAGAACGCCCCGCACACGGCGGCGGAGCTGGTCGGCGAATGGGCGCACGGCTACAGCCGCGAGCAGGCGGTGTACCCACTGCCGAGCCTGGTGGAAGGCAAGTACTGGCCACCCGTCGGCCGGGTCGACAACGTGTACGGCGACCGCAACCTAGTCTGCGCGTGCCCGTCGATCGAGAGCTACCAGGACGCCTGATAGCCCCAGGCTCGCCACCCACCCTGTGGCAGCGGGCTTGCCCGCGAAAGCGTCGGTGAAGCCACCATCGCATTCGCGGGCAAGCCCGCCGCCACAGGTTCACCGTCATCCCGACGACCCTGGTAGGAGGTCACCATGTCATTGAGCGTCTTCGACCTGTTCAAGATCGGCATCGGCCCCTCCAGCTCCCATACCGTCGGCCCGATGCGCGCTGCTGCGCGTTTCGCCGAAGGGCTGCGCCGCGAAGGCCTGCTGGCCCGCACCGCCAGCGTCAAGGCCGAGCTGTACGGCTCCCTCGGCGCCACCGGCAAGGGCCACGGCAGCGACAAGGCCGTGCTGCTGGGCCTGGAGGGCGAACACCCGGACAGCATCGACACCGAGTCCATCCCTGCCCGCCTGCACGCGATCCGTGACAGCGGCCGCCTGCGCCTGCTCGGCGAGCACGAGATCGCCTTCGTCGAAAAGCAGCACCTGGCGATGATCCGCAAGCCGCTGGACTACCACCCCAACGGCATGATCTTCCGCGCCTTCGACGCCGCCGGGTTGCAGATCCGCAGCCGCGAATACTACTCGGTAGGCGGCGGTTTCGTGGTCGACGAAGAGGCCGCAGGGCAGGATCGCATCGTCGAAGACACCACCGTGCTGGCCTATCCGTTCAAGACCGCCAAGGAGTTGCTCGCCCACTGCACCGCGCAGCAGCTGTCGTTCAGCCAGGTGATGCTGGCCAACGAAGCCGCCTGGCGGCCAGAGGCCGAGACCCGTGCCGGCCTGCTGCGTATCTGGCAGGTCATGCAGGACTGCGTCGAGGCCGGCTGCCGTCATGAGGGCATCCTGCCTGGCGGGCTGAAGGTCAGGCGCCGTGCACCGGCCCTGTACCGCCAGTTGAGCCGCCATCCGGAAGCCAGCCTGCGCGATGCCCTGTCGGTGCTCGACTGGGTCAACCTCTATGCCCTGGCGGTGAACGAGGAGAACGCCTACGGCGGACGGGTGGTCACCGCCCCGACCAACGGCGCGGCCGGCATCGTCCCGGCGGTCCTGCACTACTACATGCGCTTCGTCCCCGGTGCCAGCGAGGACGGGGTGGTGCGCTTTCTGCTCACCGCCGCGGCCATCGGCATCCTCTACAAGGAAAACGCCTCGATCTCCGGTGCCGAGGTCGGCTGCCAGGGCGAGGTCGGCGTGGCCTGCTCCATGGCCGCCGGAGCCCTGTGCGAAGTCATGGGCGGTACCCCGCAGCAAGTCGAGAACGCCGCCGAGATCGGTATGGAACACAACCTGGGCCTGACCTGCGACCCCATCGGCGGGCTGGTCCAGGTGCCTTGCATCGAGCGCAACGCCATGGGCTCGGTCAAGGCCATCAATGCGGTGCGCATGGCCTTGCGCGGCGACGGGCAGCACTACGTGTCGCTCGACAAGGTCATCCGCACCATGCGCCAGACCGGCGCCGACATGAAAAGCAAGTACAAGGAGACCGCCCGTGGCGGTCTGGCCGTCAACATCATCGAATGCTGACCCGAACACTACCTGAGGAGCCCCCGATGTCCGAAACACTGCACAAGACCCCGCTGCACGCCCTGCACCTGGAACTGGGCGCGCGCATGGTGCCGTTCGCCGGCTACGACATGCCGGTGCAGTACCCGCTGGGCGTGCTCAAGGAGCACCTGCACACCCGCGAGCAGGCCGGCCTGTTCGACGTCTCGCACATGGGGCAGATCCGCCTGCGTGGCGCCGAGGCCGCCCAGGCCCTGGAAACCCTGGTGCCGGTGGACATCGTCGACCTGCCGCTGGGCATGCAGCGCTATGCCATGTTCACCAACGAACAGGGTGGGATCCTCGACGACCTGATGGTCGCCAACCTGGGCGACGACGAGTTGTTCCTGGTGGTCAACGCCGCCTGCAAGGACCAGGACCTGGCCCACCTGCGCCAGCACATCGGCTCGCGTTGCGACATCCAGCCGCTGTTCGAAGAACGTGCGCTGCTCGCCCTGCAAGGCCCGGCGGCTGCCCAGGTGCTCGAGCGCCTGGCACCGGAGGTGGCCGGCATGACCTTCATGCAGTTCCGCCCGGTCACCCTGCTGGGCGAAGACTGCTACGTCAGCCGCTCGGGCTACACCGGTGAAGACGGTTACGAGATCTCGGTGCCGGCCGGCGCCGCCGAAGCCCTCGCCCGTCGCCTGCTGGCCGAACCCGAAGTACAGCCGATCGGCCTGGGCGCACGTGACTCGCTGCGCCTGGAAGCTGGCCTGTGCCTGTACGGCCACGACATGGACACCCGCACCACGCCAGTGGAGGCCAGCCTGCTATGGGCCATCTCCAAGGCACGCCGTGCCGACGGCGCTCGCGCTGGCGGCTTCCCGGGCGCGCAAGCCGTGTTCGCCCAGCAGCAGCAAGGTGTCGCCCGCAAGCGTGTCGGCCTGCTGCCCCAGGAGCGCACGCCGGTACGCGAAGGTGCCGAGATCGTCGACCAGAACGGCAAGCCGGTCGGCAAGGTGTGCAGCGGCGGTTTCGGCCCGACGCTCGGTGCACCGGTCGCCATGGGTTATGTCGATAGCGAACATGCCGCGCTCGATACCGCCTTGTTTGCTGTTGTACGGGGCAAGCAGGTGGCCTTGAAAGTCAGCAAAATGCCTTTTGTCGCGCAACGTTACTATCGCGGTTGATTGTTCCCACGGCAGGTTCGGCATATTCGTTTTCGAACCTGCCTAATAACTTTTGAACATGGCGCCAGGCCAGGCACCATGCCGTTTCCGACAATTTTGTCGGTTATCGGAAAAAGCCTGAATTCCAGCGGTCCGGAGGGCTTGTTTTTGTCGACGGAGTTAGCGTAGAGTCACTGCACTGTGTTTGCATGGGTCGCAACAGTTCGTGACCTGGGCCAGTAGCTGCAATCTGCTACAACCCGTTCGACGTCTCTTACTTTCCTGCAACCCAGCCCGGTACTTTTTCATATCGTTTGGATATGAAAAAAACTGTCATCAAAAACTAAGCTTCATAGGAAACAAGACAATGGCTGAGCGTCAGAACGGTACCGTCAAGTGGTTCAATGACGAGAAAGGTTACGGCTTCATCACCCCCGAAAGCGGTCCGGATCTGTTCGTGCACTTTCGCGCCATCGAAGGTAACGGCTTCAAGAGCCTGAAAGAAGGCCAGAAGGTCTCCTTCGAAGCTGTGCAGGGCCAGAAAGGCATGCAGGCCGACAAGGTCCGCGCTGAAGGCTGATCCCAGACTTCTTCAGAAAAAGCCCCTGCCAAGTGCAGGGGCTTTTTTTTGTCCGTAGAATGTGGGCTTCGCCACTCGGAGCCGTCCTGCATGTCCAAGCCTCTGCTCAAACCCCAGGGTGATTTCCCGCCGGTCGGCCTGGGCCGTCGCCTGGCCGCGATGTTCTATGACTTCTTGCTGTGCACCGCCCTGCTGATCGTCACTGCCGGCCTCTACAAGATGGTACAGATGGCGATCATCGGCGAGGCACGCATGCGTGAGCTGACCGAGGCTGGCGCCCTGGACGGTGACCCGCTGCTGTCGACCCTCCTGCTGTTCGCCCTGTTCGGTTTCTTCGCCAAGTTCTGGACCCACGGCGGGCAGACCCTGGGCATGCAGGTGTGGGGAGTACGGGTGCAGAACGCCGACGGCAGCGCCATCAGCCTGTGGCAGGCGCTGCTGCGCTTTCTCGTGGCCATCGCCTCATGGCTGTGCCTGGGACTGGGGTTCTTCTGGTCGTTGATCGACAAGCGCAAGCGCAGCTGGCATGACATCTACTCCGAGACGCAACTGGTGCGGATTCCCAAGCAGAAGAAATGAGCTTGCCGATACGTCCCCGGTGCCAGCCGCTTGAATGGCATCTGGGGCTGCGAAGCAGCCCCAGGCTTGACTGACCGGCATCGACGCTAGGGTCGACTTTTCTGTGCAGCCCAGGCCATCACCCCGCCCGGCGCAACAACCACACACCGGCCAGCGCGCAGATCCCGGCCGGGATCACCACCGCCAGCAGCGGCGGGAAGCCGAACACCTGGCTCGAAGGCCCAAGCAAGTCCTGGCCGATGCGGAACACGAAGCCCACCAGCACACCGGTGAACACCCGCTGGCCGAGGGTGACCGAGCGCAGTGGTCCGAAGATGAAGGAAATCGCCATCAGCACCAGCGCCGCCGTGACCACCGGCTGCAGCACCTTGGTCCAGAAGGCCAGCCAGTAGCGGGCGTTGTTCAGGCCCTGCTCGGACAGGTAGTGGATGTAGTCCCACAGGCCAGTGATCGACAGGGACTCCGGTGCCAGGATCACGGTATTGAGCAACTGCGGCGTCACCGAGACGTCCCAGCGCTCCTGCGGCGCCTTCACCACCTCGGTGCGGTCGCCGTGGAAGAAGGTGGTGCTGACATCGCTGAGGATCCAGTGGTCTTCCTGGTACTGAGCCCGACGGGCGAAGCTCGAGGTGACGATCCGTCGCTCGTCGTCGAAGCGGTAGCGGGTCACGCCCAGCAGCAGGCCATTGGGCTGCACCGCGTTGATGTGCACGAACTCGTCGCCCTGGCGGTGCCACATGCCGCGCTTGGAACTCTGCGCCTCACCGCCGCCCTGGGCCAGTGAGCGGTCGGCCTGGGCCTTGTTCTCGGTGACCGGGGCCACGTACTCGCCGATCAGCAGGCCGACCAGCATCAGCACCAGCATCGGCTTCATCACCGCCCAGACGATACGCCCGATGGACACCCCGGCGGCGCGCATGATGGTCAGCTCGCTGCTGCTGGCCAGGCTGCCCAGGCCGATCAGGCAACCGATCAGCGCCGCCATTGGCAGCATCTCGTAGAGCCGGCGCGGTGCGGTGAGCAACACGAAGTTGCCGGCATCCAGCACCGTATAGGTATCGCTCAGGTCGCCCATCTCGTCGATGAAGGCGAACAGCGAGGCCAGGCCGAGGATGATGCCCAGCACCGCCAGGATGGCCAGCAGCACGCTCTGGCCGATGTAGCGATCCAGCTTAACCATGGGCCACCTCCGCACGACGGGCGGCGCGCTTGAGGCGCAGCGGCTCCCAGTACATCAGGCCCAGGCCGATCAGCAGGAACAGGCCGTGTACCCACCACATGCCCAGGGCGATCGGCAGCTTGCCCTTCTCCAGGGCGCCGCGTACGGAAATCAGCATCGTCAGGTACGCCATGTACAGGAGGATCGCCGGCAGCAGCTTGAGGAAGCGGCCCTGGCGCGGATTGACCTTGGCCAGCGGCACCGCCAGCAGGGTCACGATGAAGACCAGCAACGGCAGGGAGAGCCGCCACTGCAGCTCGGCCTGCTCGCGCAGGCCCTGGTGCCCGAACAGTTGCCAGGTCGGGATGGCTTCGCGCTCGGTCACTTCCTCGCTGACCTCGGGCTTGGGTAGCAGCACGCCGTAGGTGTCGTACTTGATCGCCCGGTAGTCGGCCTGGCCGGGGTTGCCGTCGTAGCGGTAGCCGTTCTCCAGGATCAGGTAGCGATTGCCGTCGGCCTGCACTTCCTGGTGGCCCTTCTCGGCAACCAGCACGGAGGGCGCGCGGTCCTTGGTCTTGTCCTGGTTGAAGCGTTTCTCGGAGATGAACACCCCGGCCAGGTTGACGCGGTCGTCCGTCAGCTCCTCGGTGTAGGTCACCCGTGAGCCGTCGCGCAAGGTCTGGAAGCGCCCGGGCACCAGGGTGTCGAACTCGGTCAGGGCATCCTGCTGGTTGATGATCTGCTGCACCTGGGCCACGCCCTGGGGCGCCAGGCCCAGGCTCAGCCAGGCCACCAGCAAGGCGACCAGCGCGGCCGGCGCCATGGTCAGGGCGAGCAGGCGCTGCTGGCTCATGCCGGTGGCCGAAAGCACGGTCATCTCGCTTTCCAGGTACAGCCGGCCGTAGGCCAGGAGGATACCGAGGAACAGCCCCAGCGGCAGGATCAGTTGCAGGAAGCCCGGCAGACGGAAGCCCATGATCAGGAACAGCACGCCCGGATCGAGCACGCCCTGGGCCGCCTGGGCCAGGTACTTGATGAAGCGCCCGCTCATGATGATCACCAGCAGCACGGCGCTGACGGCGCTCAAGGTCAGCAGGACCTCGCGGGACAGATAACGAAAGACGATCAAACCAGACACTCCTGGGTTGTCAGGGGCGGAGAGCCAAACAATGGCCTAGGACAGCCAAGGCCCGTGCCAGTTCGCCGACGGCGAAGCAGCATGTGAAGTGCGCGCATTATCCTGTGATTGACCGCGCCTGTCACTTGGCCGCGCATGACGGCGCAGGTCGGGGTTGTCACAAGGGTTGCCGCAGGCTCAAACTGGCAGCTTTTCCACTGGCACGCGAACATGCGGCCAGGCCTGCTTCGAGCGCTCGCCAAAGACAGCGCCAACTGACAGATCATTCGGGGACCCTGACATGGAACTGGTTGTAAAAAGCGTAGCCGCAGCATCCTTGAAAACCGCCACCCTGGTGCTGCCCGTCGGTGAGGGCCGCAAGCTCGGCGACGTGGCCAAGGCCGTCGACCAGGCCAGCGGCGGCGCCATCGCCGCCGTGCTCAAGCGCGGCGACCTGGCCGGCAAGCCCGGCCAGACCCTGCTGCTGCACAGCCTGCCAGGCCTGAAGGCCGAGCGCGTGCTGCTGGTCGGCAGCGGCAAGGAGGCCCTGAATGACCGCAGCTGGCGCAAGCTGGCCAGCAGCGTTGCCGGGGTGCTGAAGAACCTGGGCGGCGGCGACGCCGTGCTGGCCCTGGAGGATGTCGCCGTCGACGGCCGCGATGCCCACTACGGCAAGTACCGCCTGCTGGCCGAGACCCTGCTCGACGGCGAGTACGTGTTCGACCGCTTCAAGAGCCAGAAGGCCGAGCCACGCACCCTGAAGAAGATCACCCTGTTGGCCGCCAAGGCCGGCCAGGCCGAGGTCGAGCGCGCCGTGAAGCACGCCACCGCCATCGCCACCGGCATGGCCTTCACCCGTGACCTGGGCAACCTGCCGCCGAACCTGTGCCACCCGAGCTTCCTCGCCGAACAGGCCAGGGACCTGGGCAAGGGCCACAAGAATCTCAAGGTCGAAGTGCTCGACGAGAAGAAGATCAAGGACCTGGGCATGGGCGCCTTCTATGCCGTGGGCCAGGGCAGCGACCAGCCGCCACGGCTGATCGTGCTCAACTACCAGGGCGGCAAGAAGAGCGAGAAGCCGTTCGTGCTGGTGGGCAAGGGCATCACCTTCGACACCGGCGGCATCAGCCTTAAGCCGGGTGCCGGCATGGACGAGATGAAGTTCGACATGTGTGGCGCCGCCAGCGTGTTCGGCACCCTGCGCGCGGTGCTGGAACTGCAGTTGCCGATCAACCTGGTGTGCCTGCTGGCCTGTGCCGAGAACATGCCCAGCGGCGGCGCCACCCGTCCCGGCGACATCGTCACCACCATGAGCGGCCAGACCGTGGAGATCCTCAACACCGACGCCGAAGGCCGCCTGGTGCTGTGCGACACCCTGACCTACGCCGAGCGCTTCAAGCCGCAGGCGGTGATCGACATCGCCACCCTGACCGGCGCCTGCATCGTCGCCCTGGGCAGCCACACCTCCGGCCTGATGGGCAACGACGACGCACTGGTCGGCCAGTTGCTCGACGCCGGCAAGCGGGCCGATGACCGCGCCTGGCAACTGCCACTGTTCGACGAATACCAGGAGCAGTTGGACAGCCCGTTCGCCGACATCGCCAACATCGGCGGCCCGAAGGCCGGCACCATCACTGCCGGCTGCTTCCTGTCGCGCTTCGCCAAGGCCTACCACTGGGCCCACCTGGACATCGCCGGCACCGCCTGGATCAGCGGTGGCAAGGACAAGGGCGCCTCGGGCCGCCCGGTACCGCTGCTGACCCAGTACCTGCTGGACCGCGCCAACGCCTGATGCCCCAGGCCGGGCGGCGCCCGCGCGGCGCCGCCCGGCAGAGCGAACCATGAGCAAAGTCGATTTCTACATCCTGCCCACCGACTCGTTGTCGGCACGCCTGGACTTCGCCTGCAAGCTGTGTGAAAAGGCCTGGCGCCTTGGCCACCGGGTCTACCTGCATTGCCAGGACGACGCACAGCGCAGCGAGCTGGACGAACGCCTGTGGCGCTTCAAGGGCGAGGCCTTCGTGCCCCACGACCTGGCCGAGGCCCATGCCGATGCCGTGGTCGCACTGGGCCTCGGTACGGATGCCGGCGCGCACCGTGGCCTGCTGATCAACCTGGGCGGCGACGTGCCGGCCTTCGTCGGCCAGTTCGAGCGGGTCGCCGAGATCGTCGTCGAGGAGCCGACCGTTCGCCAGGCCGCTCGCGAGCGATTCCGTTTCTACCGCGAACAGGGCTATGCTCTGCAAGACCACCGCTTACAGCGACTTTGACGATGATGGACAAGCCTTCCCCCCTGCCCGATTCCGCCCACCTGCTCGACGACCTGGAGTCGATCCGCCAGTTGCTGGGCGATGCCGACCTGCAACCGCCGCTGCTGACCGAGACGGTCGAACAGATCCCCCTGCTGCTCGACGAACCGGCCGGCAATGCACCACCTGCCGCCGAACCGGAGCCGGCCGCAACCGCCGAGGACGATCCGCAGACCCGCCGCCAGGACACCCTGCTGCACCTGGAAGCCGAACTGCGAGCCGCCGCGCAGTTGATCATGCAGGACGTGATCAACGACTTCACTCCACACATCGAGAACGAAATCAAGCGTCGCCTCGATGCGCGCATGGAGCGGCTGATCAAGCGCTCCGAGTAAGCCCTCCCGGGGCCGCTACGCGCCCACTACAGCTCCCCGCCTCGCAGCTTGTCGCTTGAAGCTTGCAGCTCCGTTATACTTCCCGGCTTTCCCGAATTAATGCCATAGGGTCCCGCCGCGCATGGATAAGACCTACCAGCCGCACGCCATCGAAACTTCCTGGTACACCACCTGGGAGTCGGAGAACTATTTCGCCCCACAAGGTGCAGGCGAGTCCTACACCATCATGATCCCACCGCCGAACGTAACCGGCAGCCTGCACATGGGCCACGGCTTCAACAACGCGATCATGGACGCCCTGATCCGCTTCCGCCGCATGCAGGGCCGCAACACCCTGTGGCAGCCAGGCACCGACCACGCCGGCATCGCCACCCAGATGCTGGTGGAGCGCCAGCTCGAGGCCAAGGGCCAGAACCGTCATGACCTGGGCCGCGAGAAGTTCCTGGAGAAGGTCTGGGAATGGAAGGAACAGTCCGGCGGCAACATCAGCCGGCAGATCCGCCGCCTGGGCTCGTCGGTGGATTGGAGCCGCGAGCGCTTCACCATGGACGACGGCCTGTCCGAGGCAGTCAAGGAAGCCTTCGTCCGCCTGTACGAAGACGGCCTGATCTACCGCGGCAAGCGCCTGGTCAACTGGGACACCAAGCTGCACACCGCCATCTCCGACCTCGAAGTGGAAAACCACGACGAGAAGGGCCACCTGTGGAACCTGCGCTACCCGCTGGCCGATGGCGCCACGACCGCCGAAGGCAAGGACCACCTGGTCGTCGCCACCACCCGTCCGGAGACCCTGCTCGGTGACGCCGCCGTCGCCGTCAACCCGAACGACGAGCGCTACCAGGCACTGATCGGCAAGTTCGTCGTGCTGCCGCTGGTCGGCCGACGCATCCCGATCATCGCCGACGACTACTGCGACCCCGAATTCGGCACCGGTTGCGTGAAGATCACCCCGGCCCACGACTTCAACGACTACGAAGTCGGCAAACGCCACGACCTGCCGCTGCTGAACATATTCGACAAGAATGCCCTGGTCCTGGCCAGTGCCCAGGCCTTCAACCTCGATGGCAGCCTCAACGACAGCGTCGACACCTCCCTGCCCGCGCAGTACGCCGGCCTCGACCGTTTCGTCGCGCGCAAGCAGATCGTAGCCGACCTGGATGCCCAAGGCCTGCTGGTCAGCATCGACGACCATGCCCTGAAGGTGCCGAAGGGCGACCGCTCCGGCACCGTCATCGAGCCCTGGCTGACCGACCAGTGGTACGTTTCCACCAAGCCGCTGGCCGAGCCTGCCATCGCGGCGGTGGAGGACGGCCGTATCCAGTTCGTGCCCAAGCAGTACGAGAACATGTACTTCTCCTGGATGCGCGATATCCAGGACTGGTGCATCAGCCGTCAGCTGTGGTGGGGCCACCGCATCCCGGCCTGGTACGACGAGTCCGGCAAGGTCTACGTCGGCCGCGACGAAGCTGAAGTGCGCGCCAAGCATGGCCTGGGCGCCGACGTGGTGCTGCGCCAGGACGACGACGTCCTCGACACCTGGTTCAGCTCGGGCCTGTGGACCTTCTCCACCCTGGGCTGGCCGGAGCAGACCGAGTTCCTCAAGACCTTCCACCCCACAGATGTGCTGGTCACCGGCTTCGACATCATCTTCTTCTGGGTCGCGCGCATGATCATGCTGACCATGCACCTGGTGAAGAACGAGGACGGCACGCCGCAGGTACCGTTCAAGACCGTCTACGTCCACGGCCTGGTGCGCGACGGCCAGGGCCAGAAGATGTCCAAGTCCAAGGGCAATGTCCTCGACCCGCTGGACATCGTCGACGGCATCACCCTCGACGCCCTGCTGGAAAAACGCACCAGCGGCATGATGCAGCCCAAGCTCGCCGAGAAGATCGCCAAGCAGACCAAGGCCGAGTTCCCCGAAGGCATCGCCAGCTACGGCACCGACGCCCTGCGCTTCACCTTCTGCTCGCTGGCCTCCACCGGCCGCGACATCAAGTTCGACATGGGCCGCGTCGAGGGCTACCGCAACTTCTGCAACAAGATCTGGAACGCCGCCCGCTACGTGCTGGACAAGGGCGAGGACTGCGGCCAGAACGGCGAAGCCTACGAGCTGTCGCTGGCAGACCGCTGGATCATCTCGCAGCTGCAGCGCACCGAGGCCGAAGTAACCCGCCAGCTCGAGCAGTTCCGCTTCGACCTGGCCAGCCAGGCCCTGTACGAGTTCATCTGGAACCAGTACTGCGACTGGTACCTGGAGCTGTCCAAGCCGGTACTGTGGGACGAGAACGCCCCCATCGAGCGTGCCCGCGGCACCCGTCGCACCCTGGTGCGCGTGCTGGAAGTGGCCCTGCGCCTGGCGCATCCGTTCATGCCGTTCATCACCGAGGAAATCTGGCAGCGCATCGCGCCGCTGGCCGGCATCCAGGGCAAGACCCTCATGCTGCAGCCGTGGCCGGTGGCCAACGAGAGCCGTATCGACAGCGCCGCCGAAGGTGACATCGAGTGGCTCAAGGAGCTGATGGTGGGCCTGCGCAACATCCGCGCCGAGATGAACATCGGCCCGGGCAAGCCGCTGCCGCTGTTCCTCAAGAACGCCAACGCCGACGACCAGCGCCGCCTGCAGGAGAACGAGGCGCTGCTCAAGAAGCTGGCCAAGGTCGAGTCCTTCACCGTGCTCGGCGAACAGGACGAAGCGCCGCTGTCGGCCACCGCGCTGGTGGGTGACCTGCAGGTACTGGTACCGATGGCCGGCCTGATCGACAAGGATGCCGAGCTGGCGCGCCTGAACAAGGAAATCCAGCGCCTGCAAGGCGAGGTCCAGCGCGTGGGCGGCAAGCTGTCCAACGCCGCTTTCGTCGACAAGGCACCGCCTGCGGTGATCGAGAAAGAGCGCGCCAAGCTGGCCGAGGCCGAGCAGGCCCTGGCCAACTTCACCGAGCAGCATGCGCGGATTGCGGCGCTCTAATCACTAGAGACCGTCAGGGCCGCTGCGCGGCCCTTTCGCGACACAAGGCCGCGCCCACAGGACGGCGCCCGACTTCAAGGCGCCACTCTCCTGTAGGCGCGGCCTTGTGTCGCGAAAGGGCTGCACAGCAGCCCCTGGCCTGCGACACCGGACCCGACCATGACCGTAAAACCCACCCTGCACCCGCGCAACCGCCATCAGGGCCGCTACGACTTCCCCAGCCTGATCAAGGCGCACCCGCAACTGGCCAACTTCACCATCACCAACCCCTACGGCAAGCCGAGCATCGACTTCGCCAACCCGCAGGCGGTGCGTGTGTTCAACCGCGCCCTGCTCAAGGCCCAGTACGGTATCCAGCACTGGGACATCCCGGCCGACTACCTGTGCCCGCCAATCCCGGGCCGAGCCGACTACATCCACGTGCTGGCCGACCTGCTGGCCGAGGACAGCGGCGGTGAGATCCCCCGTGGTGCCCAGGTACGCGCCCTGGACATCGGTGTCGGCGCCAACTGCATCTACCCCCTGCTCGGCCACAGCGACTACCGCTGGCGCTTCCTAGGCTCGGACATCGACCCGGTGGCCCTGGCCTCGGCCAGGACGATCGTCCTGGCCAACGGCCTGGGCAAGGCCATCACCCTGCGCCAGCAAGCCAACCGCAACCACATCCTCACCGGCCTGCTGCAGGGCGACGAGCGTTTCGACCTGACCCTGTGCAACCCGCCCTTCCACGCCTCCCGCGAGGAGGCCACCCGCGGCAGCCAGCGCAAATGGAAGAACCTTGGCAAGCTCGACCCCAGGCGCAAGCTGCCCGTGCTGAATTTCGGCGGGCAGAACAACGAGCTGTGGTGCGAGGGCGGCGAGATCCGCTTCGTCACCCAATTGGTGGGCGAAAGCGCGCAGTACGGGGAGCAGGTGCTGTGGTTCACCAGCCTGGTGTCCAAGGCCAGCAACCTGCCTGGCATCGAGGCAGCACTGAAGAAGGCGGGGGTTAAGGCACAGCGTATCGTCGCGATGGGCCAGGGCCAGAAACAGAGCCGCATGGTCGCCTGGAGCTTCCTGGACGACAGCGCGCGCCAGGCCTGGCACGCTCGCCGTGAAAGCAAACCGCAGGTATGAAAAACCGCGCCCGGGCAAGCCGGGCGCGGTTTCAGTACGGCATCGACAATTACTTGTTGACGGCGTCGGTCAGGACCTTGGCTGGTACGAACTTGACGACTTTCTTGGCAGCGATTTCGATGGCGGCACCAGTCGAAGGGTTGCGGCCAGTACGGGCAGGACGCTCGGCGACTTTCAGCTTGCCGATACCTGGGAGAGTGATCTCAGCGCCGTTTTCCAGTTGGTCGGCAACGATCTGGCCCAGTTGCTCCAGCGCGTTCTTGGCGGTGGCCTTCGGGGCGCTGATCGATTCGGCGATGTCGGCAATCAGTTGGTCTTTGGTCAATGCCATGGTGGTGTTCCTTCCCTATCAAATTCAGTGGTTATGCAGCGTGCTACATCGGTTATCGGGCCAGCCCTGAAAAGGTCCGGCGGGCCGCGCCAATCGCGTATGTAGATACGAAAATCGGCGTTTGGTTCGACACGACGCGAGCGATCTGCCAGCAATGCGCCACCCAAGGGGCGCAAGACCGCGCAAAACTACCACAGGAATGGATAAATATCCGCTACCGGCTTCGATTTTATGCAGGTTTTTCGGGGGTTTTGTCGTAAAACGCAAAAAATTGAACAAAAAAACAACAACAGGCATTTACGCCAACATCCGGCCACTGCATCGCCCCCGCCCCTGGGGTAAACTGGCCGACTTTGCAGCGCGGCCTCGCACCGCCCCACACCATTCGAGAATCCCATGCCAATCCGTCATTGCATCGTTCACCTGATCGACAAGAAGCCCGATGGCAGCCCCGCCGTGCTCCATGCGCGGGACAGCGAACTGACTGCATCGGACGCCATCGAGAACCTGCTGGCTGACCTCAACGACAGCTACAACGCCAAGCAGGGCAAAGCCTGGGGCTTCTTCCACGGCGAATCCGGGGCCTACCCGTTCAGCGGCTGGCTCAAGCAGTACCTGGACGAGGAGAAGGACTTCACCGCCTTCAGCCGTGTCGCCGTCGAGCACCTGCAAAAGCTGATGGAAGAATCCAACCTGTCCGTCGGTGGCCATGTGCTGTTCGCCCAGTACCAGCAAGGCATGACCGACTACCTGGCGATCGCCCTGCTGCACCACAGCGAGGGCGTGGCGGTGAACGCCGAGCTGGATGTCACCCCGTCGCGCCACCTCGACCTGGGCCAACTGCACCTGGCGGCGCGGATCAACCTGTCGGAGTGGAAGAACAACCAGAACTCGAAGCAGTACATCTCGTTCATCAAGGGCAAGAACGGCAAGAAGGTCTCGGACTATTTCCGCGACTTCATCGGCTGCCAGGAAGGGGTCGATGGCCCCGGCGAGACCCGTACCCTGCTCAAGGCCTTCAGCGACTTCGTCGAGAGCGAGGACCTGCCCGAGGAGGCCGCCCGCGAGAAGACCCAGACCCTGGTCGAATATGCCACCACCCAGACCAAGCTGGGCGAGCCGGTGACCCTGGAGGAGCTGTCCAGCCTGATCGACGAGGACCGCCCCAAGGCCTTCTACGACCATATCCGCAACAAGGACTACGGCCTGTCGCCGGAGATCCCGGCCGACAAGCGCACCCTCAACCAGTTCCGCCGCTTCACCGGGCGCGCCGAAGGCCTGTCGATCAGCTTCGAGGCGCACCTGCTCGGTGACAAGGTGGAGTATGACGAAGAAGCCGGCACCCTGATCATCAAGGGTCTGCCGACCCAACTGGTCGACCAGCTCAAGCGCCGCAAGGAGTGAAACCGCTGGGCTGCCTCGCAGCCCATCGCCGGGACTGCGCCGTTCTTGAGCGAATGGGTCGCACAAGCGCCCTAGGAGCCGTGGGTCACGCCACCATAGGCCGCCACCAACGCTTCCTTGGCCGACTTGCGCAGCTTCTTGACCAAACGCTCCTGGCGCAGCGCCTCGGCCTTGTCCGGCCACTGCTCGACATAGACCAGCGCCTGGGCCGGGCTGGTCTTGAAGTAACGTGCCCCCTGCCCTTTCTGATGCTGGAGGAAACGTCGCTGCGGATCGTCGCTGATACCGCAGTACAAGGATCCGTTGGCGGCGCGGACCAGGTAGACGTACCAGGGTTTGGGAAGGGATGTCTCGCTCACGGCTCGATTCAGGACAGCTGGGAAAGGCCGCCAGCTTAACCGCTCAACGCCCTTGCTGGAACGCCCGCAGCCCCTTGAATGCCTGCTGGCGTATCTTGTTCTGCAACATAGGCGACCACCCCAGCAGCAGCCCGGGCAGGCCCAGGGCCTGACGCGACCAAGCCCACAGGTCGAAGCTGTCATCGTGCTGACGAATCAGCCCATTGCGGATCACGAAACGCGCCTGGATGTCGTTGACCACGGTGCGCCCGGTCTGGCTGAACAGGTAGGTCGCCACCCAGTGCGCGCAGCCGCTGTCCTGGTTGGCATGGACGTGGTCGAAGGTCAGGGAGAAATCCCTGGCGCGGGTTGTGAGCAACCGCCACATATCGCCGACGTCACTGCCGCGCAAGGTGCCGAAGACCGGGTCGGTGAAGACGATGTCATCGCTGTAGCAGGCCACCATGGCCTCGGCGTCCAGGCGCTGGAAAGCCTGGTAGAAGCGGCAGATCAGGGCGTGGTTGGCGTCGCTCATGGGGCTGCTCCGTCCTGCAGGGCGAAACCTGAACGATAATCCGCCGCGGGCGATGTCGCCATGGCCATTCGCGCCATTTGTGCAGGCCTCAAACCCGTTCGCTCTCCACCTGCACATGCAGCGCCCGCCCGGCACCAAGGCCGAACACGATGGCGCCCACGCCCAGCACCGCGAAGATCCAGCCCACCGCAGCCCAGCCACCGGTCAGGTCATGCACCAGCCCCACGGCGAAAGGCCCCATGGAGGCCAGGGTGTAGCCCACGCCCTGGGCCATGCTCGAGAGGTTGGCGGCCACATGAGCATCCTTGGAACGCAACACGATCAGGGTCAGGGCCAGGGCGAAGGTACCGCCCTGCCCCAGGCCCAGCAGGACCGCCCAGCCCCACAGGCCGGAAAGCGGCGCATACAGGCAGCCGAACAACCCGGCCAGGGTGACCAGCATGACGATCACGATGGCCAGGCGCTGGTCCTTGCCACGGGTCGCCAGCCAGGGCGCACTGAGCGAACTGACCAGTTGCACGATCACCGAGCCGGACAGCACCAGGCCTGCCTCGGTCGGGCTCAGGCCGCGGCCAATGAGGATCGATGGCAGCCAGCCGAAGACGATGTAGGCCAGCGAAGATTGCAGGCCCATGTACAACGTCACCTGCCAGGCCAGCGGGTCGCGCCACAGACCGCGCACCCGGTAGGCCACCTTGTGCAGGCCATGCCCCTGGCGCGCCTGGGGCAACCACACGAGCATCGCCAGCAATGCCGGCACCAGCCAGAAACCCAGGCCCATCGCCCAGCTGTCGTCGAAGCGCTGGGCCAGCGGTACGGTCGCGCCGGCGGCCATCGCGGCACCGAGGCACAGGGCCATGGTGTAGACGCCAGTGAGGGTCCCCGCATGCTGTGGGAAGTCGCGCTTGACGATGCCTGGCAGCAAGACGCCGATGATGCCGATGCTGGCCCCCGCCATCAGGCTGCCGATGAACACCCCAGCCGTCCCCAGGGCACTGCGCACCAGGATGCCCAGGGCCAGGGTCAGGAGAATGCCGAGGATCACCCGCTCGCTGCCGAAACGCCGCGCCAGGACCGGCGCCAATGGCGCGAACAGCCCCAGGCAGAGCACCGGCAAGGTGATCAGCAAGCCGGCCTGGGAAGCATTCAGTCCCAGCCCCTCGCTGACCTGGCCCAGCACCGGCGCCATGCTCGACAGCGCCGGACGCAGGTTCAGCGCCACCAGTACCAGGCCCAGCAGCAACAACCAGGGCCGCTGCAGGAGCACCGGTTGCTGCTGGACCTGCTCGTCGTCGGCTTCGGCATCGATGAGCAGTTCATCGAGCTCCGCCTCGCGGGGGGCGGTGTGGCGGGTCAATTGTTCAGCCATGGGAGTCTCGCTTTCAGGATTCGATGAGGGTGCGGCTCAGGCGCTTGGCCCGCTCCGCGTCGCGCTGCTCGATGGCGTCGAGAATCTGCCCATGCAGGTCGAAAACCTTCTGGCAACGGGGGGCAGTGCTCATGTTGAGCTGCAGCGCCGCCGCCACCACGCCGGAGAAATAGCGGTACAACTCGCTCAGGGCGGGGTTGTGGGCGGCGTCCACCAGGCGCTGGTGGAAGACCAGGTCACAGGTGACGTAGGCCTCGACATCACCATGGAAATGCGCCGCGCTATCGGCAAGCGCCTCGCGCAGGCGGGCCAGGTCGTCCTCGGTGCGACGCAGGGCGGCCAGCCCGATCGCCTCGGCTTCGAGGATGTGGCGGGTTTCGCGGGCCTGCTCGGGGGTGCAGCGGGACATGGCCTGGACCGCCTGGAGCGGGTCCTGGGCGGTACGCAGGTAGCTGCCGTCGCCCTGGCGGATTTCCACCAGGCCACTGAAGGCCAGCACCCGCATGGCCTCACGCACGGTGTTGCGGCTGATGCCCAGCTCCAGGGCCAGTTCGGGCTCGGTCGGCAGGCGCTGGCCGATGGCCCAGGTGCCGCTGGTGATGCGGTTGCGCAGTTGGTCTACGGCTTGCTCGACCAGGGAGCGTTTGATTAACGGAGTCATGGGGACATCCAGTCATCGGATGATTTTTGCGAAAAAGTGAACGATAACCCTGGAATACCGCAGGGGCAAGGTTGGTTTTTCACAGCGCCGAAACGATATCGGCTGCAAAGCAGCCCCAAATGGCCTTGCGATCAGCACCGCTCCCCGTGAGAGCGGGCTTGACCGCGAAGAGGCCGCTACGGCCGAGTCAGTTCAGCGCATCGAGCAGCGCCTGGTTCTGCTCCGGCGTACCGATGGTGATCCGCAGGAACTGGGCGATACGCGCCTGCTTGAAGTGCCGCACGATCACCCCCTGCTCACGCAAGCGTGCCGCCAGCCCAGCGGCATCCTGCTGTGGATGGCGGGCGAAGATGAAGTTGGCCGCCGACGGCAGCACTTGGAAACCTCGCGCAACCAGTTGCTCGACCAGCGCCTCGCGGCTGTCGATCACCTGGCGGCAGGTCTGTTCGAAGTACGCCCGGTCCTCGAACGCCGCCGCCGCGCCGACGATCGCCATGCGGTCCAGCGGGTAGGAGTTGAAGCTGTTCTTGATCCGCTCCAGCGCCTCGATCAACGCTGGGTGACCGACCGCCAGGCCAACCCGCAGCCCCGCCAGGGAGCGCGACTTGGACAGGGTCTGGGTCACCAGCAGGTTGTCGTAGCGGTCCACCAGGCTGATGGCGGTCTGGCCGCCAAAGTCGATGTAGGCCTCGTCCACCACCACCACCGAGTCGCGGTTGGCCTCGAGCAAGCGCTCGATCGCCTCCAGCGGCAGCAGGCAGCCGGTGGGCGCGTTGGGGTTGGGGAAGATGATCCCGGCGTTGGGCTTGCGGTAGTCCTCGATCCGGATCTGAAACTGCTCATCCAGCGCCACCTGTTCGAACGGAATGCCGTACAGGCCACAGTAGACCGGGTAGAAGCTGTAGCTGATGTCCGGGAACAGCAGCGGCGCATCGTGTTGGAACAGGCCGTGGAAGATGTGCGCCAGCACTTCGTCCGAACCATTGCCGACGAACACCTGCTGTGGCGTGACGCCATAGTAGTCGGCGACCGCCTGCTTGAGGCGGTCGCCGTTCGGGTCCGGGTACAGGCGCAGGTTATCGTTCAACTCGTCGCGCATGGCCTCCAGCGCCTTGGGCGACGGGCCATAGGGGTTCTCGTTGGTATTGAGCTTGACCAGGCGGGTCAGCTTCGGCTGCTCGCCCGGCACGTAGGGCACCAGGTCCTTGACGAAGGGGCTCCAGAATCGGCTCATGTTAGTTCCCCTCGTTCTCGGTGAGGATGCGGTATTCGGCGCTGCGGGCGTGGGCGGTCAGCGATTCGCCACGGGCCAGGACCGAAGCGGTGTGGCCCAGCTCGGACGCGCCCTGCTCGGAGCAGAAGATGATCGACGAACGCTTCTGGAAGTCGTACACCCCCAGCGGCGAAGAAAAGCGCGCGGTGCCGGAAGTCGGCAAGACGTGGTTGGGGCCTGCGCAGTAGTCACCCAGCGCTTCGCTGGTGTGGCGGCCCATGAAGATCGCGCCGGCGTGGCGGATGTGCGGCAGCCAGGCCTGCGGATCGGCCACCGACAGCTCCAGGTGCTCGGGCGCGATGCGGTTGGCCACGTCCATGGCCTGCTGCATGTCGCGCACCTGGATCAGCGCACCACGGCCATTGATCGACTTCTCGATGATCTCGGCACGCTCCATGGTCGGCAGCAGCTTGTCGATGCTGGCGGCGACGCGATCGAGGAAGGCGGCATCCGGGCTGACCAGGATGGCCTGGGCATCTTCGTCGTGCTCGGCCTGGGAGAACAGGTCCATGGCGATCCAGTCCGGATCGGTCTGGCCGTCGCACACCACGAGGATTTCCGACGGACCGGCGATCATGTCGATGCCGACCTGACCGAACACGTGGCGCTTGGCGGTGGCCACGTAGATGTTGCCCGGGCCGACGATCTTGTCCACCTGGGGCACGCTTTCGGTGCCGTAGGCCAGGGCCGCGACGGCCTGGGCACCACCGACGGTGAACACCCGGTCGACACCGGCGATACAGGCGGCGGCCAGCACCAGTTCATTGACCTCGCCGCGCGGGGTCGGCACCACCATCACCACCTCGGAAACCCCGGCGACCTTGGCCGGGATGGCGTTCATCAGCACCGACGAGGGGTACGACGCCTTGCCGCCGGGCACGTACAGGCCGGCGCGGTCCAGCGGGGTGACCTTCTGGCCGAGTACGGTGCCGTCGGCTTCGGTGTACTGCCAGGAGTCCTGCTTCTGCCGCTCGTGGTACATGCGCACACGGCTGGCGGCCTTCTCCAGGGCTTCGCGCTGGGCCGGGGTGATGCGGGTCAGGGCCAGTTCCAGGCGCTCGCGGCCCAGGATCAGGTCATCGATGCTTTTGGCGTCGACGCCGTCGAAACGCTGGGTGAACGCCACCAGGGCTTCGTCGCCACGCTCGCGCACGGCCTTGATGATGTCGAGCACGCGCTGGTTGACCGCGTCATCGGACACACTTTCCCAGCTCAGCAGATGATCCAGATGTCGGGCGAAATCCGGATCAGCAGCGTTGAGACGGGCAATTGCAGTGGACACGGTCATGGCGAGGGCCTCGATGATTAGCGAATGCTCAGGCGCCCTAGGCTACCAGTCCATCCGCGCGGGCACCCGAGAAAATTGGCTATGACGCGGATAGATGGGCGCGACAGCGAAGGTCGCGCGCAGAGGTCAGCCGCGGTGTCGCGATTCGACAGCCTGGCGCAGGGTATCGATCAGGCTCTGGATGCGCGCGTGCTGCATCTTCATGGAGGCCTTGTTGACCACCAGGCGCGAGCTGATGGTGGCGATCAGTTCCTGGGGCTCCAGGCCATTGGCGCGCAAGGTGTTGCCGGTGTCGACCACGTCGATGATCTTGTCGGCCAGGCCGATCAACGGCGCCAGCTCCATGGAGCCGTAGAGCTTGATGATGTCGACCTGGCGGCCCTGCTCGGCGTAATAGCGCTTGGCGACATTGACGAACTTGGTGGCCACGCGCAGGCGGCCCTTGGGCTCCGGTGCTCCCACCGCACCGGCGGTCATCAGCTTGCAACGGGCGATCTGCAGGTCCAGGGGCTCGTACAGGCCCTGGCCACCGTACTCCATGAGCACGTCCTTGCCGGCCACACCCAGGTCGGCGGCGCCATGCTCGACATAGGTCGGCACGTCGGTGGCACGCACGATCAACAGGCGCACGTCTTCCTGGGTCGTGGGGATGATCAGCTTGCGGCTCTTGTCCGGATTCTCGGTCGGCACGATGCCGGCCTCTGCCAGCAGCGGCAGGGTGTCGTCGAGGATGCGGCCCTTGGATAGCGCGATGGTCAACATTGGAGCGTCGGTCCTTAAGCGTCTACTGCCGGCCGGGCACGCGCCCGACCGCATACGATTCGGCTGGCGCGTCCCTGCGCCAATCACAGACTAGCCCGGTACGCGACGGATCTTCGCGCCCAGCATCTGCAGTTTTTCCTCGATGCACTCGTAACCACGGTCGATGTGGTAGATGCGATCGATCAGGGTGTCGCCTTCAGCCACCAGGGCCGACAGCACCAGGCTGGCCGAGGCCCGCAGGTCAGTGGCCATGACCGGTGCGCCCTTGAGCGCCTTGACCCCGGTGACGATGGCGGTGTTGCCTTCGACCTGGATCTGCGCGCCCATGCGGTGCATCTCGTAGACGTGCATGAAGCGGTTCTCGAAGATGGTCTCGATCACCGCGCCCGTGCCTTCGGCGATGGCGTTGAGCGAGATGAACTGCGCCTGCATGTCGGTCGGGAACGCCGGATACGGGGCGGTGCGCAGGTTGACGGCCTTGGGCCGCTTGCCGTGCATGTCCAGCTCGATCCAGTCTTCGCCAGTGGTGATCTCGGCGCCGGCTTCCTTGAGCTTCTCCAGCACCGCCTCGAGGATGGTCGGATCGGTGTCCTTGAGCTTGACGCGGCCACCGGTCACGGCGGCGGCGACCAGGTAGGTGCCGGTCTCGATCCGGTCGGGCATCACGCGGTAGTTGGCCGAGTGCAGGCGCTCGACGCCATCGATGGTGATGGTGTCGGTGCCTGCGCCTTGGATCTTGGCGCCCATGGCGATCAGGAAGTTGGCCAGGTCGACCACCTCCGGCTCACGGGCGGCGTTCTGCAGCACGCTGCGGCCCTTGGCGAGCGCCGCGGCCATCATGATGTTCTCGGTACCGGTCACGCTGACGGTATCGAAGAAGAAGTGCGCGCCACGCAGGCCGCCCTCAGGTGCCTGGGCCTTGATGTAGCCGCCCTCGACCTCGATCTTCGCGCCCATGGCCTCCAGGCCGCGAATGTGCAGGTCGACCGGACGCGAACCGATGGCGCAGCCGCCCGGCAGGGCCACTTCGGCCTTGCCGAAGCGGGCGACCATCGGGCCGAGCACGAGGATCGAGGCACGCATGGTCTTGACCAGCTCGTAGGGGGCGACCAGGGTCTTGATGGTGCGCGGGTCGATCTCCACCGCCAGCTTCTCGTCGATCACAGGCTCGATGCCCATGCGGCCGAACAGCTCGATCATGGTGGTGATGTCGTGCAGGTGCGGCAGGTTGCCCACGGTGACCGGACCGTCGGCCAGCAAGGTGGCCGAGAGGATCGGCAGGGCGGCGTTCTTCGCCCCGGAAATGCGGATCTCGCCGTCGAGGCGGGCGCCGCCAGTGATAATCAGTTTGTCCATTGGAGTCTCGCCGCCAAGTTGGCTCAGGTGCGCTCAGCCCAGGCTGCGCTGCTGAAAAATTTCATGGTTACCGCATGGATGCTGCCATCGGCGATCCACGGGTTCAGGTGAGCATAGATCGCCTGCTGGCGCTTGACCGGGCTCTGGCCGGCCAACTCGTCGCTGATCACGTTCAACTGGAAGTTGCAGCCTTCGCCCTCAACTTCGACCCGGGTTCCCGGCAATTTCTCTTCAAGGAAGTTCTTAACTTCTACGGCCTGCATGCTCAACCTCAATCGGCGCCCTGTGCGCGCGGGTCGGCCATCATACAAAAAAGCCCCTCGCCTGCGAAGCCCATGGACGGGCGTGCTGACCGAGGGGCCATCCATTGAAGGCGAGCCATCAGCCCGCCAGCACTTCATCGAGGTCATACACCTCGGCGATTTCCCGCATGGCGTCGGGCATCTCGCGCACTTCCCAACCCTTGCCCGCCGCCTGGGCGTCACGCATGAACGCCAGCAGCAGGGAAAGGCCGACACTGGAGGACTTCACCACCGCCGAGCAATCCAGCACCAGGCGCGGCTCGCGACAGGCGGCGATCAACGCCTTGCCTTTCTTGCGCAGGGTCGGGCCGCTGCGGTAGTCCAGCACGCCGGCCAGGCGCAGGACGCCCGGCTCGGCCATGCTCACGCCGGCTTCGCTCATTGCACTTCCTTGTCTGGCGACTTGTCGGCGGTTTCCTTGGCCTTGGCCACCTCGCCGGCCCAGCCGTCGATGGTCTTGTCCAGGTCGTTGCCGTTGCGCTGCATGGCGTCGGCGAACTGGTCGCGGAACAGTTTGCCGATGTTGATGCCGTTGACGATGACGTTGCGCACCTTCCACTCGCCGCCCAGCTTGACCATGGTGTACTGGACCGGGTAGACCGCGCCGTTGTTGCCGGTGACCTTCATGCCGACGCTGGTGCGATCGCCTTCCTCGCCCTTGGCCGGGTCGACGGTGATGCCCTGGTTGTTGTACTCCAGCAGGGCATTGCCATAGAACTGCATCAGGCTGCGCTTGAAGTTCTCCTGGAAGCGCTGCATCTGCGCAGGCGTCGCCTTGCGCGAGTACTTGACGGTCATGATGCTCTTGGAAATGCCATCGGCGTCGACCACCGGGCCGAGCACGCGGTTGAGCGCATCGTAGAACGCTTGCGGACTGGTCTTGTACTGTTCCTTGTTGGCCTTGAGGTCGGCCAGCAGTTCGTTGGTGGTGCCCTGGATCACATCACGGGCGGATTGCCCCGGCGCCGCCAGGGCCATCAGGGGGAAGGCCGCCAGCAGGACCAGCAGGCCACGTCGCAGGATCGAAATCATGAAAACTCCTCAATTAGCTGGTTGGGCTTCTTTCGGTTCCTTGCCAACGGAGTTGAGCAGGAACTTGCCAATCAGATCTTCCAGCACCAGGGCCGACTGGGTGTCGTGGATGGTGCTACCGTCCTTGAGCACCTCGTCCTCGCCGCCCACGCTGATGCCGATGTATTTCTCGCCGAGCAACCCGGCGGTCAGGATCGAGGCAGTGGAGTCGGTCGGCAGGTTGTCGACGTGCTTGTCCAGCTGCAGGGTCACCCGACCGGTGTAGGAATCACGGTCCAGATCGATGGCCGTGACCTTGCCGATGGTCACGCCGGCCATGGTCACCTTTGCTCTGACAGTCAAACCGGCGATATTGTCGAAGTACGCATAAACTTTGTACGTGTCGCTGCTCGGGCTGGCGGACAGCCCGCTGACACGCAGGGCCAGCAGCAGCAACGCCAGGATCCCGGCCAGAAGGAACAGGCCGACACCGATTTCCAGGGTGCGGTTTTGCATCAGAAATCTCCAAACATCAAGGCGGTCAGAATAAAGTCCAGACCCAGGACCGCCAACGAGGCGTAGACCACGGTCTTGGTGGTGGCACGGCTGATCCCTTCTGAGGTGGGCTCGCAGTCATACCCCTGGAACACGGCGATCCAGGTGACGACGAAGGCGAACACCAGGCTCTTGATCAGCCCATTGAGCACGTCGTCGGTAAAGGAAACGCTGTTCTGCATGTTGGCCCAGAACGAGCCTTCGTACACGCCCAGCCAGTCCACTGCCACCCAGGACCCGCCCCAGATGCCGACCACGCTGAAGATCAGCGCCAGCATCGGCAGCGAGATGAAGCCTGCCCACAGGCGCGGGGCAACGATGTACTTGAGCGGGTCGACCCCGATCATCTCCAGGCTCGACAGTTGCTCGGTGGATTTCATGTTGCCGATCTCGGCGGTCAGTGCCGAGCCCGCGCGCCCGGCGAACAGCAAGGCGGTGACCACCGGGCCGAGTTCGCGCAGCAGGGTCAGGGCGACCATCTGCCCCACCGCCTGCTCGGAACCGTACTTGGTCAGGATGCTGTAGCCCTGCAGGGCCAGCACCATGCCGATGAACAGGCCAGAGACCACGATGATCGCCAGCGACAGCACGCCAACCGAATACAGCTGCTTGACCAGCAGCTGGAAGCTGCCGCCGATGCCGCCGCGCCCAACCAGCGCATGGAACAGGAACAGGCAGGAACGCCCCAGCACGGCCAGCACGTCGATGGCCGAGCGACCGAGAAGACGGATACGTTCGAGTAAGGATCGTCTGCGCATCAATGCGCCCCCAGCAGATCGGCGCGGTAATCAGGCGCGGGAAAGTGGAATGGCACCGGACCGTCCGGATCGCCCTTCATGAACTGGCGGATACGCGGGTTGTCCGAGCCCATCAGTTCGTCAGGCGTACCCTGCCCCAGCACCTGGCCGTCACCGACCACATAGATGTAGTCGGCGATGCTGGCAGTCTCGGCCAGGTCGTGGGAAACCACGATGCTGGTGATGCCCAGGGCATCGTTGAGCAGGCGGATCAGGCGCACCAGCACGCCCATGGCGATCGGGTCCTGGCCGACGAACGGCTCGTCGTACATGAGGATCTGCGGGTCGAGGGCGATCGCCCGGGCCAGCGCGACCCGGCGCTTCATGCCGCCGGACAGCTCGTCCGGCATCAGGTCGATGGCCCCGCGCAGGCCCACGGCCTGCAGCTTCATCAGGACGATGTCGCGGATCATCTCGTCCGACAACTGGGTGTGCACCCGCAACGGGAAGGCGACGTTCTCGAACACGTCAAGATCGGTAAACAGCGCGCCGCTCTGGAACAGCACGCCCATCTGCTTGCGCGCGTCGAACAGGTCGCCCCGCGACAGGGTCGGCAAGTTCTGCCCAGCGACCCACACCTCGCCGCTGGACGGGCGCAACTGCGCGCCCATCAGGCGCAGCAGGGTCGTCTTGCCGCACCCGGAAGGCCCCATGATGCCGGTGACCTTGCCGCGGGGGATGCGGATGTCGACATTGCTGAAAATGCTGCGCGAACCGCGCTTGAAGGTGACGCCCTTCAACTCGACCGCGTAGGCGCTATCCACACTCATCTAGACTCCTTGCGATGCAGCCTCGTCTCCATGGACGCCCACCTTCATCGTGAAGGCACACGCGCCCCTTGGCGGGCCGAATAGCGGCGAACTATAGCATCGCGGCAGGCCCGCCCCAAGGCCATCGCCCGAGTCGTTCAGGCCAGCGACAGGCTCGCGCGACCTCCGTCCGGCAATCGAAGGATGAGCCTTTCACACATTGCAGCTATAATCGGCGCCTTTTCATCAGGCATCGTTTTTCGACATGAGCCAATCCAGCGAGCTGATCCAATCCGCCCAGCGCACCCTGCGCCTGGAAGTCGAGGCCGTGGAGGCCCTGCTGGCCCGCATCGACGATAATTTCGTCAAGGCTTGCGAGTTGATCTTGGCCAGCAAGGGCCGGGTCATCGTGCTCGGCATGGGCAAATCGGGCCACATCGGCAACAAGATCGCCGCAACCCTCGCCAGCACCGGCACCCCGGCCTTCTTCGTGCACCCGGCCGAAGCCAGCCACGGCGACATGGGCATGATCACCCGCGACGACGTCATCCTGGCCCTGTCCAACTCAGGCAGCACCGCCGAGATCGTCACCCTGCTGCCGCTGATCAAGCGCCTGGGCATCCAGATGATCAGCCTCACCGGCAACCCGGATTCGCCCCTGGCCCAGGCCGCCGAGGTCAACCTCGATGCCCGCGTCGCCCAGGAGGCCTGCCCATTGAACCTGGCGCCCACCTCGTCCACCACCGCAGCCCTGGCCCTGGGCGACGCCCTGGCCATCGCCCTGCTCGAGGCGCGCGGCTTCACCGCCGAGGACTTCGCTTTCTCGCACCCGGGCGGCGCACTTGGCCGCCGCCTGTTGCTGAAAGTGGAAAACGTCATGCATGCGGACGACGAACTGCCCCAAGTGAAGCGCGGCACCCTGCTCAAGGACGCACTCCTTGAAATGTCTCGTAAAGGTTTAGGCATGACCGTCGTCTTGGAAAACGACGGCAAGCTGGCCGGTATCTTCACCGACGGCGACCTGCGCCGCAGCCTGGATCGCAACATCGACGTGCACAAGACCCCGATCGACCAGGTGATGACCGTCCACGGCAAGACTGCCCGCGCCGAGATGCTGGCCGCCGAAGCCCTGAAGATCATGGAAGACCACAAGATCAACGCACTCGTGGTGGTCGACCAGGACGACCGCCCGGTCGGCGCCCTGAACATGCATGACTTGCTGCGCGCGGGGGTGATGTGATGGGGAGCGACGCGATGAACCAGGACCTGATGCAACGCGGCAAGGCGATCAAGCTGGCGGTGTTCGACGTCGATGGCGTGCTTACCGATGGCCGCCTGTACTTCCTCGAGGACGGCAGCGAATTCAAGACCTTCAATACCCTCGACGGCCATGGCATCAAGATGCTGATGGCCTCGGGCGTGACCACGGCGATCATCAGCGGGCGCAAGACCCCGGTGGTCGAACGCCGGGCCAGGAACCTGGGTATCCCGCACCTGTTCCAAGGCCGCGAGGACAAACTGGTGGTACTCGACGGCCTGCTGGCGGAACTGGGCCTAAGCTATGAACAGGTTGCCTACTTGGGCGACGACCTGCCCGACCTGCCGGTGATCCGCCGGGTCGGCCTGGGCATGGCAGTAGCCAATGCCGCGCCGTTCGTGCGCCAGCACGCCCATGGCGTGACCCAGGCACGTGGCGGCGAAGGCGCCGCCCGCGAGTTCTGCGAACTGATCATGCAGGCCCAGGGAACCCTGGACGCTGCCAACGCCAACTACCTGTAAGGCCGTACATGCTCAGCAAGAAAGCCCGAAACATCGCGCTGTTCGGTGCGATCGCCGCCCTGCTGGTGGCGGTCGGCTACTGGAACATCAGCCCCGAGAGCTTCCTCGACAGGCCAGTGGCCCAGGTCGACCAGAGCGCCATCGACTACTACGCGATCAACGCCCACAGCGTGCAGTTCCTGCCCGACGGCAAGCTGCAGTACGAAATGACCGCCGACAAGGTCGAGCACCTGAAGGCCAGCGAAGTGACCCTGGTGACCAAGCCCGACCTGCACCTGTATCGGGGCACCCCGTATCCCTGGCACGTACAGAGTGAACGCGCCGAGGTCAACCCGGACGGTAGCGAGGTCGAGCTGATCGACAAGGTCCGCGTTGCCCGTACCGACGCGAAACAACGCGATACCATCATCACCACTACCCGCATGACCGTGTTCCCGCAGAAGCAATATGCGCAGACCGAGCAAGCCGTTAGAATCGACGGCGCCGGTGGCACGACCACGGGCAAAGGAATGAAAGCGTATCTGAAAGACGGCAGGATGGACCTGCTGTCCAACGTAAGAGGACAGTATGAGGCTCGTTAAAACCCTCCCCCTTCTGCTCAGCCTGGGCGCGGCACTGGGAAGCGCGAGCGCCTTGGCCCTGCCGAACGACCGTGACCAGCCCATCCGCATCCAGGCCGACAACGCCCACCTGGATGACAAGCAGGGCGTTGCCACCTACACCGGCGACGTGATCATCACCCAGGGCTCGATGATGATCAAAGGCAATACCGTGACCATCACCCGCGCCGCCTCCGGCGATATCGACGTGGTCACCTCGGTGGGCAACCTGGCCTACTTCGAGCAGCAGCAGAGCGCCGCCAAGCCCGACAAGATGAAGGGCTGGGCCGTGACCATCCAGTACCAGGCGCTGAAGGACATGGTGATCCTCACCGACCGCGCCAAGGTCGAGAACGAAGGCAACACCACCGAGGGCGAGAAGATCGTCTACAACACCAAGACCCAGGTGGCTACCGCCGGTCGCGGTGGCAACGTGACCTCGCCGCGTCAGCGCATCGACATGGTGATCCAGCCGAAGAAGAAGGCCGAGTAAATCAGATGGCAACCCTCAAAGCCCAGCACCTGGCCAAGAGCTACAAGGGCCGCCAGGTCGTCCGCGACGTCAGCCTGTCGATCGACAGCGGCCAGATCGTCGGCCTGCTCGGTCCCAATGGCGCCGGCAAGACCACCTGCTTCTACATGATCGTCGGGCTGGTCCAGGCCGACCAGGGCCGCGTGCTGATCGACAGCCTCGACGTCAGTCACCAGCCCATGCACGGCCGCGCCCGTGCCGGTATCGGCTACCTGCCGCAGGAAGCCTCGATCTTTCGCAAACTGTCGGTGGCCGACAACATCATGGCCATCCTCGAGACCCGCAAGGATCTGGACCGTGACGGCCGACGCAAGGAACTGGAAAGCCTGCTGCAGGAGTTCCACATCAGCCACATCCGCGACAACCTCGGCATGAGCCTCTCCGGTGGCGAACGCCGCCGTGTCGAGATCGCCCGTGCGTTGGCCACCGCGCCGAAGTTCATCCTGCTGGACGAACCCTTCGCCGGTGTCGACCCGATTTCCGTAGGCGATATCAAGCAGATCATCCACCACCTCAAGGCCAAGGGCATCGGCGTGCTGATCACCGACCACAACGTGCGCGAAACCCTTGATATCTGCGAAACCGCCTACATCGTCAATGATGGCCAGCTGATCGCCGAAGGCGACGCCGAGACCATCCTGGCCAACGACCTGGTCAAGGAGGTTTACCTGGGCCACGAGTTCCGGCTCTAACGCTAGGAGTCTGCCCGGAGCACTGGCACAGGCGCCCGAGAAGGGCTTAAGTGATACAGTGCTCTAGGCAAACGCTACAATTTAAGGCATAAAACTTGCTTGAAGTTGGCGCCCCGGCGCCCTCTCTGTAGTGGATGGCGCATGTGCGCCGGCGAACAAGGTATTTAGCCCCTGCCATGAAACCATCGCTCGTCCTAAAAATGGGCCAGCAACTGACGATGACCCCGCAGTTGCAACAGGCTATCCGTCTGCTTCAGCTCTCCACCCTGGACCTTCAGCAGGAAATCCAGGAAGCGCTGGAGTCCAACCCGATGCTCGAACGTCAGGAAGACGGCGACGACTTCGACAACAGCGACCCGATGGCCGACAACGCCGAGAGCAAACCGGCCAGCGAACCCCAGGACAGCAGTTTCCAGGAAAGCACGGCCAGTGCCGACAACCTGGAGGATGGCGAATGGAACGAGCGCATCCCCAACGAGCTGCCGGTGGACACGGCCTGGGAGGACATCTACCAGACCAGCGCCAGCAGCCTGCCCAGCAGCGATGACGACGAGTGGGACTTCACCACCCGCACGTCGATCGGCGAGAGCCTGCAAAGCCACCTGCTGTGGCAACTGAACCTGGCGCCGATGTCCGACACCGACCGCCTGATCGCCGTCACCCTCATCGACAGCATCAACGGCCAGGGCTACCTGGAAGACAGCCTCGAGGAAATCTGCGCCGGCTTCGAGCCAGAGCTGGATATCGAGCTGGATGAAGTCGAGGCGGTGCTGCACCGTATCCAGCAATTCGAGCCCGCCGGCATCGGCGCACGCAACCTGGGCGAATGCCTGCTGCTGCAACTGCGCCAACTGCCAGCCAGCACGCCGTGGATGGCCGAAGCCCAGCGCCTGGTCACCGACTTCATCGACCTGCTCGGCAGCCGCGACTACAGCCAGCTGATGCGCCGCATGAAGCTCAAGGAAGACGAACTGCGCCAGGTCATCGAGCTGGTGCAGAGCCTCAATCCGCGCCCGGGCTCGCAGATCGAGTCGAGCGAGCCGGAGTACGTGGTCCCCGATGTCATCGTGCGCAAGGACAACGACCGCTGGCTGGTGGAACTGAACCAGGAAGCGATCCCGCGCCTGCGGGTCAATCCACAGTATGCCGGGTTCGTCCGCCGCGCCGACACCAGCGCCGACAACACCTTCATGCGCAACCAGTTGCAGGAGGCGCGCTGGTTCATCAAGAGCCTGCAGAGCCGCAACGAGACGCTGATGAAGGTCGCCACCCAGATCGTCGAGCACCAGCGTGGCTTCCTCGACCATGGCGACGAGGCGATGAAGCCGCTGGTCCTGCACGACATCGCCGAGGCGGTGGGCATGCACGAATCGACCATTTCCCGGGTCACGACGCAGAAATACATGCACACGCCCCGTGGCATCTACGAACTGAAATACTTTTTCTCGAGCCATGTGAGCACCGCCGAAGGCGGCGAATGCTCGTCCACGGCGATCCGTGCGATCATCAAGAAACTGGTTGCGGCGGAAAATCAGAAAAAGCCATTGAGTGACAGCAAGATCGCTGGTTTACTGGAGGCACAAGGCATCCAGGTAGCCCGTCGCACCGTCGCCAAGTATCGTGAGTCCCTCGGCATCGCACCGTCGAGCGAACGCAAGCGACTGATGTAGCCCCTGGCTGTGCCATAGCGTTTCAGTGGCAGGTGCAATACCTGCCCTTTATGCACGGGCAACAAAGGAGAAGCTGTATGCAAGTCAACATCAGTGGACACCATGTAGAAGTCACCCAGCCGCTGCGTGAGTACGTACTCGAGAAGCTCGCTCGCGTGGAGGGCCACTTCGACAAGATCACCAACGTGCAGGTCATCCTGACAGTCGAGAAGTTGCAGCAGAAGGTCGAGGCGACCCTGCAGATTCCCGGCGGCGAAGTGGTTGCAAACGCCGAAGACAAAGACATGTATGCAGCGATCGACGCCCTGGCTGACAAGCTCGACCGCCAACTGAAAAAACACAAGGAAAAACAGCAAAGCCTGCTGCAAGGTGCAGCCGCCCGCTGATCCCCCTCATCCATGATCCGACTTGAAACCATCCTGACCCCCGGCCGTTCCCTCGTGAACGTGCCGGGCGGCAGCAAGAAGCGTGTGCTCCAGGAAATCGCCACCCTGATCGCCAGGGACGTGGCCGAACTGGAAATGGAAGACGTATTCGAGAAACTGGTCGCCCGCGAGAAGCTGGGCTCCACCGGTTTCGGCAATGGCATCGCCATTCCCCACTGCCGGCTCGAAGGCTGCACCGCACCGGTCAGCGCCCTGCTGCACCTGGATGCCCCCATCGACTACGACGCCATCGACGGCGCTCCCGTGGACCTGCTGTTCGTCCTGCTGGTACCGGAAGCCGCCACCGATGCCCACCTTGAACTGCTGCGCCAGATCGCCAGCATGCTCGATCGCAAGGAGGTCCGCGATCGCCTGCGTGCCGCCGACAGCAGCGAGGCCCTGTACCAGGTAGTCCTGGACGCACAGAACGAGCACTGAACATGCGCCTGATCATCGTCAGCGGCCGGTCCGGCTCCGGCAAGAGTACCGCCCTCGACGTGCTGGAAGACAACGGCTACTACTGCATCGACAACCTGCCTGCCGGGTTGTTGCCGCAATTGGCGGAAAATGCGCTGGTCAATACCGAGATGCTGCAACCGAAGGTCGCCGTCTCCATCGATGCACGCAACCTGCCCAGCCATCTGTCGCGATTCCCCGAATTGCTCGAGGAGGCGCGTGCCCGGCATATCCAGTGCGACGTGCTGTACCTGGATGCGGACGAGGAGACCCTGCTCAAGCGCTTCTCCGAGACCCGCCGGCGCCACCCGCTGACCAACGCCGATCGTTCCCTGGCCGAGGCGATCCGCGTCGAGAGCGAACTGCTCGGCCCGATCGCCGACCTGGCGGACCTGAAGATCGACACCACCAGCCTCAACCTCTACCAGTTGCGCGACTCGATCAAGCTGCGCCTGCTCAACCAGCCTGAGCCCGGTACCGCCTTCCTGGTCGAGTCCTTCGGCTTCAAGCGCGGCATGCCTGTGGATGCCGACCTGGTGTTCGATGTGCGCTGCCTGCCCAATCCCTACTGGAAGCCGGAACTGCGTGAGCACTCCGGCCTGGAGCAGCCAGTGATCGACTACCTCGACGCCCAGCCGGATGTCGAGGAGATGTTCCAGGACATCTCCAGCTACCTGCTCAAGTGGCTGCCACGCTTCGCCGCCAGCAACCGCGCCTATGTCACCATCGCCATCGGCTGCACCGGTGGTCACCACCGCTCGGTGTACCTGACCGAACGGCTGGGCCAGCAGTTGCAGCAATCCCTGAAAAACGTCCAGGTCCGCCACCGCGACCTCTAGCCCACAGGACCCGCACCACGATGCCCGCCCGCGAAATCACCATCATCAACAAGCTGGGTCTGCATGCCCGGGCGGCCGCCAAGTTCGTCGGCGTGGCCGGGCGCTTCCCCTGCCAGATCAGGGTGGGCCGCGCACCGGACAAGCTGGTGGATGGCAAGAGCATCATGGCGGTGATGATGCTCGCCGCTGGCAAGGGTACCCAGGTCCACCTGCACACCGAGGGCGAGCAGGATGACGCGGCCATGGATGCATTGGTGGCACTGATCAACAATCGCTTCGACGAAGGCGAATAGCCCCCGGGATTCCCTCGAACCTTTGCGCAACATCTCCTGCCAATTGTCAGGAGCAGGTTCTGTTCGATTGCCTTACCTATATCGGTATGGATTGAAGGCGATCCCATGGAACCACACAAGCAAATCAAGCCTTTGTATTGGGTCGGCAGCAGTAGGAAAGATATTCAGAAACGCCCCGCCGATGTCCAAGATGTCTTCGGTTTTGCCCCGCACTTGGCGCAGGAGGGAGGCAGGCATCCGCAAACGAAGGCCTTGAAAGGCTTCTCAGGCTCGAAGTCGTGGAAGATCATGGCAACAACACCTATCGCGCCGTCTATTCCGCGGCATCAGCGAAACGAAGATGATCGAGTGCCTGGCGCGCCTGGGGCGGGATATACAAATTGTCATCAAGGCCGCCCCGCGCACACGTCGTGAAGGACGCGTGGAAGTGATCTATGCCTGAGCCAACGGCATAAGCAAAAAAAGGTACTCCCCACCTTCGCCATGCTCACGACATCGCCGTATCCATCACCATCATCAGGCAGAAGCCGACGCACAGCCCCAGGCTGGCCAAGCGATGATGGCCGTTGCTGCGAGACTCAGGGATGATCTCCTGGGTCACCACCAACAGCATGGCCCCCGCCGCGCAGGCCAGGCCCAGTGGCAGCAGTAGCTCGGCGATGTTCACCAGCCAGGCGCACACCACCGCCGCCAGCGGCTCGACCAACCCGGAAGCGGCCCCGATCAGGAACGCCTTGAAACGTGGCATCCCCGCCCCCGCCAGCACCAGGGCGATCACCAAGCCTTCGGGTACGTCCTGCAGGGCGATACCCATGGCCAGGCTGTCGGCATCGGCCATGCCGCCGCCGGCCGACACACCGATGGCCATACCTTCCGGGATGTTGTGCGCGATGATGGCAATGACGAACAGCCAGATCCGTGCGGCGATCACCGGCTTGTTCTCGCCACCGACCAAAGCCTCCGGCGAGGCGCCCGACACCTTGAGGTCGACCAGGAACAGGCACAGGGCACCGAACAACAGGCCGAAGCTGATCAGCCCACCGGCGCCCCAAGGGCTGAAGCCAATGGCCTGGGCCGCATCCAGCCCGGGGATGATCAGGGAAAACGCCGTGGCCGCCAGCATCACCCCAGCGCCGAAGCCCAGCAGGGTGTCGGCCAGGGCCACCGGCATGTTGCGGATGACCAGTACCGGCACCGCGCCCAGCGCCGTGCCCAAGGCACACAGCGCTCCGCCCTCGAGGGCGCGCAGCATGCGCGGCTCGAGGTCCAGCCAGGCGATGCCGCGCGCCACCAGCAACGCAGTGCCGACCAACAACAGCAAGGTGCCCAGCGCCAGCCGAAACAGGCGCACACTGCTGACAGACATCACCTCCGAGCGCATACCGGTTCGACTCACTTCAGGGCTTCAAGGTAGCGGCGTTCGACTTCAGTCCAATCGATGACGTTGTAGAACGCACCGATGTATTCCGGACGACGGTTCTGGTACTTCAGGTAATAGGCATGCTCCCAGACGTCCAGGCCGAGGATCGGCGTGTTGCCGTGCATCAAGGGGCTGTCCTGGTTACCGCTGCTCTCCACCACCAGGGTCTTGGCCGGGGTCACGCTGAGCCAGGCCCAGCCGCTGCCGAAGCGGGTCAGCGCAGCCTTGGTGAAAGCCTCCTTGAAGGCCTCGAAGCCACCCAGTTGCTCGTCGATGGCCTTGGCCACCTGGCCCTGGGGCTGGCCACCGCCCTTGGGCGACATCACAGTCCAGAACAAGGTGTGGTTGGCATGGCCGCCGCCCTGGTTGACCACCGCGCCTTGCAGTTGCTCGGGCAGTTGCTTGACCGCGCCCACCAGCTTCTCGACCGGCCATTCGGCCCATTCGGTGCCTTCGATGGCGGCGTTGAGGTTGTTGATGTAGGTCTGGTGGTGCTTGGTGTGGTGGATCTCCATGGTCTGGGTATCGATATGCGGCTCCAGCGCATCGTAGGCATAAGGCAACGCAGGCAAGGTATGGGGCATGTCAATGGATTCCGTAGGCGTGTGAACGATGAATCGGTTCGCGCTGGGCGGCCAGCTCGCTCGCCCCTGGCGCATGGCGATCGAGCAGGCGCTCGGTACGCGGGTACTGGCCGTATTCGGCGATGAACCCCAGCAACTCGGTGTAGGTCCGGCCGCTGTGGCGCAACGCCGCCTCGCGCAGGGCCTGGGGCAGGCGCGGGTCCTGGCTGGCCTGAAGCAAGCGCTGGTGGGCGGCGCACAGGTAGTCGGCGCTCTCATGAGGCTGGTTCAGGCGCAAGTGCAGGTCGGCCAGGTTGTGGTGGGCGATGACGAACGCAGCCACCGCTTCGTCCACGTCATGCCAGCGCTCGAACAGCACCTGGGCCAGCGCCAAGGCCTGCAGGTAGTGTTCCCGGGCATCGACCAGCTCGCCCTGTTCGAACAGGCGGTTGGCGGTTTCCGTGGTGTGTTTCCAGTGCTGCATGACGTGTCTCCTGGGCGGTGCTGGATCAAATACCGCCGGCGGTGAGTTTTTCAGGGTCCAGCAGCGCCTCCAACTGGTCGCGCGACAGGTCAGTGTGCTCCAGCGCCACGTCGATGATCGGGCGCCCCTGCTTGTAGGCAGTCTTGGCGATCTCGGCGGCCTTCAGGTAGCCGATGATCGGGTTCAGCGCGGTGACCAGGATCGGGTTGCGCGACAGCGCCTCCTTGAGCTTGGTCTCGTTGATCTTGAAGCTGGCGATGGCCTTGTCGGAGAGCAGGCGGCTGGCGTTGGCCATCAGCTCGATGCTCTCGAGCAGGTTGCGAGCGATGACCGGCAACATCACGTTGAGCTCGAAGTTGCCCGACTGCCCGGCCACGGCGATGGTCGCGTCGTTGCCGATCACCTGGGCGGCGACCATGGCAGTGGCCTCCGGGATCACCGGGTTGACCTTGCCCGGCATGATCGAGGAGCCCGGCTGCAGGGCCTGCAGCTCGATTTCGCCGAGGCCGGCCAGGGGGCCGGAGTTCATCCAACGCAGGTCGTTGGCGATCTTCATCAAGGCCACGGCGGTGGTCTTGAGCTGGCCGGACAGGGCCACGGCGGTATCCTGGGAGCCGATCAGGGCGAACAGGTTGTCACCGGGGGTGAACTCGACCTGGGTCAGCGCGCTGAGCTGGCGGGCGAAGCCCGCGGCGAACTGCGGATGGGCATTGATCCCGGTGCCCACTGCGGTACCGCCCTGGGCCAGCGATTGCAGGCTCGGCAAAGTCGCCTCGATATGCGCCTGGGCAGCCTTGACTTGGGCAGCCCAGCCACCGAGGACCTGGCTCATGCGCACCGGCATGGCGTCCATCAGGTGGGTGCGGCCGGTCTTGACGTAGGCATGCACCTGGTCAGCCTTGGCTTCGATCACCTGGACCAGGTGACGCAACGCCGGTAGCAGTTGCTCGTGCAGGGCCAGCGCGGCGCTCACGTGGATGGTGGTGGGGATGATGTCGTTGCTGCTCTGACCGCAATTGACGTGGTCGTTGGCATTGACCTTGTCGCCCAGCACGCGGCTGGCCAGGGTGGCGATCACCTCGTTGGCGTTCATGTTCGAGCTGGTGCCCGAGCCGGTCTGGTACACATCCACCGGGAAGTGCCGGATGAAATCCTCGGCCAGCAGTTGCTCCACCGCCTCGACGATGGCTGCGCCCTGCTCGGCGCTCAATTGCTCCAGCTCGACGTTGGCCTTGGCCGCCGCGGCCTTGGCCAGCAGCAGCGCGCGGATGAACTGGGCCGGCATGCGCTGGCCGCTGATCGGGAAGTTGTCGACCGCGCGCTGGGTCTGGGCACCGTACAGCGCCTGGGCCGGCACCTGCAGTTCGCCCATGCTGTCACGCTCGATACGGGTATCACTCATCATCAAGTCCTTGCATCAGTTCATCGGGAGAAATCGAAGGCAGCAGCACGCAATTGGCCAGTTGCAAGGCGTAGGGCTGCCAGCGTTGGTTCTGTTCGCGACGGTCGAGGTTGCGCAGGTCGAGCAACGGACGCCAGGCCTGGTCCAGGCACAGGCAACGCCAGTGCCAGGGCAGCATGCGGTCGCAGGCGGTATCCAGGAGCAGGCGGAACGAGGTCAGGGCCACCGTCCAGGGCGAGGTTTCGGTACAGCACACCAGGTAGCGGCCTTCGGCCAGGTAGTGATCGATCAGCCGGGGCTCGTCGGGTTCGAGGGCACAGCGGATGCGCCGGCTGAGCCAGCGCCAGTTTTCCAGGTAGGGCAGTTCGTGGAGGACGGGTTTCATGAACATCATCGCCGGGTTACTGGATAATGATATTCATTATTAAGTGATAAATAGAATCACTTCAAGAGCAAGGCGAAAACCAACGCCTCGCGCGCCGTGAAAAATCGGCGCGACGACGTGATGATGCTTATTCGAATGTGCCCAATGAAGGGGCTGCTAGGCAGCCCCAATTGACATCACACAGATTGAGGTTCAACTACCCGCCACGGTCATCCGCTCGATCAGCACCGAGCCGCTGTGGATGTTGCTGCGGGTTTCGATATCACTGCCAATGGCGACGATTTGCTGGAACATGTCCTTCATGTTACCGGCGATCGTCACTTCCTGGACCGGGAAGCGGATCTCGCCATCTTCCACCCAGAAGCCCGCCGCGCCGCGCGAGTAGTCACCCGTCACCATGTTCAGCCCATGGCCCATCAGTTCGGTCACCAGCAGGCCTCGGCCCATGCGCCGGATCAACGCCGCCTGGTCCTCCACACCATGGCTGACGAACAGGTTGTGCACACCGCCGGCATTGGCCGTGCTCGGCAGGCCCAGCTTGCGGCCCGAATAGGTCCCAAGGAGATAGGACACCAACTCACCTTTGTCGACGAACGGCTTGGCATAGGTCGCCAGGCCGTCACCATCGAACGCGGCGCTGCCCAGGGCCCGCGGCAGGTGCGGACGCTCGTCGATGGTCAGCCAGGTCGGGAACAGGCGCTGGCCGATGGCACCGTCGAGGAACGACGACTTGCGGTACAGGTTGCCGCCGGAAATGGCCGACAGGAAGCTGCCGAACAGGCCGCCCGCCAGCTCGGCGGAAAACAGCACCGGCACCTCGCAGGTCGGCACCGGACGCGCGCCAAGGCGGCTGGCGGCACGCTGGGCGGCACGCTGGCCGATGCTGCGCGGGTCGGCCAGCAAGTGGCCCTGGCGATTGACGTCGTACCAATAGTCACGCTGCATTTGCCCCTCGCCCTCGGCGATCATCACGCAACTGAGGCTATGGCGGGTGGAGGCATAGCCGCCGATGAAGCCATGGCTGTTGCCATACACCCGACAACCCTGGTGGGTATTGAGGGTGGTACCGTCGGCGTTGCGGATGCGTGGGTCGGCCTCGAAAGCCGCCGCCTCGCAGGCCAGCGCCTTCTCGATGGCCTGCTCGGGGCTGATGTCCCAGTCGTGGTAAAGGTCGAGGTCGGGGATATCCCGGGCCATCAGCGCCGCGTCGGCCAGCCCCGCGCAATTATCCTCGGACGTATGCTGGGCGATGGCCAGGGCGGCGGCCACGGTCTCGCGGATCGCCTCCGGGCCGCTCGCCGAGGTACTGGCCGAACCTTTGCGCTGGCCGACATACAGGGTGATGCCAAAGCCCTGGTCGCGATTGAACTCGACCGTTTCGACTTCACGCTGACGTACCGTGGTGGACAGGCCCTGCTCCAGCGACACCGCCACCTCGCAGGCGCTGGCACCCTGGCGGCGCGCTTCGGCGATGATCGCTTCGACCTGTTCCTGCAACGCCGGCAGGTCCTTGGGGCCTACGCTCTGGACTGCACTCATGGTTCTCTCCACTCAAAATTCTGCGTACGGCTTGGGTCATTCTACGACCGGACCGGACAAGCGGCCCCCGACTGGTTATCATGGCGGCGTTTTCCAGCGGACTGCCACCATGGTTGATTCTTACGACGACGCCTTCGACGGCGAAAAAAGCAAAACCCAGATCAAGCGCGAACTGCACGCGCTGGTCGAGCTCGGCGAGCGTCTCACCACGCTCAAGGCCGACACCCTGGCGCGCCTGCCCTTGACCGATGGGCTGCGCAAGGCGCTGGCCGAGTCCGTCAAGCACACCGCGCATGGCGCCCGCAAACGCCACATGTCGTTCGTCGGCAAGCTGATGCGCGACCAGGACCTCGACGCCATTCATGCCGTGCTCGAGCAGATCGACAGCTCGAGCCGCCAGTACAACGAACGTTTCCACAACCTCGAGCGCTGGCGCGACCGACTGGTCGATGGCACCGATGAAGACCTCGAGCGCTTCATCAACGAGTACCCCGAGGCCGATCGCCAGCACCTGCGCTCGCTGATCCGCCATGCCCAGCACGAGAAGGCGCGGAACAAGCCGCCTGCCGCCGCGCGCAAGGTCTTCAAGTACATCCGCGACCTCGACGAAACCCAGCGCGGCCTGCGCTGAGGCCCGTCTCGGGGCTGTCACGCAGCCCCTCGCGGGAACGGCTGCGTGTCGCGAAAGGACTGCATGGCGGCCCCGACTTTTTCACGCTCCCGTACCACCCACCGTGATGGCATCGAGTTTCAGGGTCGGTTGGCCAACGCCGACCGGCACCGATTGCCCATCCTTGCCACAGGTTCCCACACCACTGTCCAAGGCCAGGTCGTTGCCGACCATCGACACTCGGCTCATGGCCTCCGGGCCGTTACCGATCAGGGTCGCGCCCTTGACTGGCGCGGTGATCTTGCCGTCCTCGATCAGGTAGGCCTCGCTGGTGGAGAACACGAACTTGCCGCTGGTGATATCCACCTGCCCACCGCCGAGGTTGGCGCAATACAGGCCTTTCTTCACCGAGGCGATGATCTCCTGCGGATCGCTGTCGCCGGCCCGCATGTAGGTGTTGGTCATGCGCGGCATCGGCAGGTGCGCGTAGGACTCGCGGCGCCCGTTGCCGGTGACGGCCATGCCCATCAGCCGGGCATTGAGCTTGTCCTGCATGTAGCCCTTGAGGATGCCGTTCTCGATCAGCGTGGTGCATTCCGTCGGCGTCCCTTCGTCATCGACGCTCAGCGAACCACGGCGGCCTTCCAAGGTGCCATCGTCGACGATGGTGCACAGCGTCGACGCTACCTTTTCACCGATGCGCCCGCTGTAGGCCGAGCTGCCCTTGCGGTTGAAGTCGCCTTCCAGGCCATGCCCCACCGCCTCGTGCAACAGTACGCCGGACCAGCCCGGACCGAGCACCACCGGCAAGGTACCCGCCGGTGCCGGCTTGGCCTCGAGGTTGACCAGCGCCTGGCGCAGCGCCTCTCGGGCATAGCCCATGACCCGCTCCTCGGTGAAATAGCGGTAGTCGGTACGCCCACCGCCGCCCTGGCCACCTCGCTCGCGCCGACCGTTCTGCTCGACGATCACGCTGACGTTGAAGCGCACCAGCGGACGTACGTCGGCGGCCAGGCTGCCATCAGCGGCAGCCACCAGGATGCGTTCCCAGACCCCGGCCATGCTCACGGTGACCTGCTGGATCCTTGGGTCCAGGGCCCGGGTGGCAGCATCGACACGCTTGAGCAGCTCGACCTTTTCCGACCTGCTCAGCACGTCCAAGGGGTTGTCCGCGGCATACAGGGGCGTCACCTCCTGGCTGCGAAACGCCTGCACACGGCCCTCCTGGCCGGCACGGGAAATCGAGCGGGCAGCACGAGCCGCCGAGGTCAGGGCCTCGAGGTTGATCGCGTTGCTGTAGGCGAAGCCGGTCTTCTCGCCAGATTGGGCCCGCACGCCCACGCCCTGGTCGAGGTTGAAACTGCCTTCCTTGACGATGCCGTCCTCCAGGGCCCAGGTTTCCGAGATCTGGCCCTGGAAATACAGGTCGGCGGCGTCGATACCGGGGCCGGCCAACTCGCCCAGCACAGCCTGCAGGCTGTCCAGGGTCAGTCCGCCCGGGGCCAGGAGCTGCTCGCTGACGGTGGATAACATCTGGCTCATAGTCACTCCGAGGTGTGCGCAGGCCGCAAGGCGTCCTGCGAGAAAAAGCGCCGGTGCAAGGCGACCGGCATTCGCGCCCGTATGGACGCCTGTTCATCGATATCGCGCTCGGCCAGCAAAACGCCTTCGCCGCGCGCCTGTTCGGCGACGATCCGCCCCCAAGGGTCGATGATCGCCGCATGGCCGTGGGTTTCCCGCGGCCCTGGATGGGTGCCGCCCTGGGCCGCGGCCAGCAGGTAGCACTGAGTTTCGATGGCCCGGGCGCGGATCAGCACCTCCCAGTGGGCCGCGCCGGTCACCGCGGTGAAGGCCGAGGGCGCACTGATCAGCTCTGCCCCGGCAGCGCGCAGGGCGCTGTACAGCTCGGGGAAACGCAGGTCGTAGCACACCGAGAGGCCCAGACGCCCCACCGGGGTGTCGGCGACGACCACCTGGCCGCCATGGGCATAGTCGTCGGACTCCCGGTAACGGCCACGGCTGTCCGCGACATCCACGTCGAACAGGTGCAGCTTGTCGTAGCGCGCCGCCAGCTCGCCATGCTCGTCGACCAGCAGCGAGCAGGCGTGGGCCTTGGCATCGGGCTGGCCGACCGGCGGTAACGGCAGGGTACCGGCGACAATCCATAACCTGAGGTCGCGAGCCGTGCGTTTCAACCATGGCAGGATCGGCCCCTCGCCCATGGCCTCGGCCCGGCCTATCGCGGCCGCATCGCGCCGGCCCATGGCGACGAAGTTCTCCGGCAGCACTGCCAACCTAGCGCCGCCGAAGGCAGCCTGCTCCAGCAGGGCCGTGGCACGTTGCAGGTTGGCCAGCACATCGTCCTGGCTGACCATCTGGATGACCGCTGACTTCATTGACGTTTCTCGAAAGGTTTCACAAATGTGATTCTAGGCTCTTTCCATGGGCCCTCGATGCGGTAGTGCACGCTGGCGAAGCGGGCCACGCGATCGCCGATCAGGCGGTCGACCAGAAACAGCGCGCCACCGACTGCCGGCGCCCCGACGATCAGTGCGGCCAGGGGCAGGTTATTGGTCACCGGCAGGGTCACCTGCAGGTTGGCATCGACCCGGTCGCGGACCATGTCCAGGGTGCCGTCGAGTTCGAAATTGCTCGATGGCCCGGTGATGGTGATCGGCTCACGGGTCACGTAGACCCCATTGCTGGCCACCAGCAGGCCCTTGAGCCGATCGTAGGCCAGGCCCTTGTCGAACAGGTCGGAGAAGTCCAGGCGCAGGCGGCGGCCGATGGAGTTGAAATTGAGCAGGCCGAACACCCGCAGGGCCTGGGCACTGCCCTCCACCTCTATGAACTGGCCACTACGCAGGGCCGCGTCGAGGCTGCCGGAGAAGCGCTGGAGACCGACCCAGGCTGGCGAGCCCGGCCAGCGGCCATCCACGTCGAGGCGGAAGTCACGGCTGGTGACGGTCGGGGCAAAGCCCCAGCCCTTGAGCACCTCGGCAAGGTTCTTGCCCTCCAGGCGCCCCTTGTACCAGCTGGCGCTACGCCCCGGCTCGCCCTCCCAGCCACCGCTACCGCCGATGCGCAGGCCCTTGAGGTCGAGGTCGATATCGTTCAGCGAAACGCCACGCGCGGTCGGCCGCAGCTTCACCGCTGCGCGGCCGTACAGGTCGTCGCCGCGGAACAATTTGTCGATGGTCAGGTCGAGGGACGGCGCCTTGCGCGGATCGAAGGAAGCCAAGGGGTCAGGCGCATCCTCGGCCTGGACCTGGGCCGGGTCGGCCGCGGGCAGGCGCAGGGTCTGCAGGCGCACGCTCATGGGCGCGGCCTTGGCATCCGGGATGCGGGCATTGCCGATGACCTCCCGGCTGTCCAGGCGCAGGTCCCAGGCCGCGCTGCCCCGGGCCAGGCGAACCACAGCCTGGTTCAGGTCCAGGCCGAAGGCCTTCAGTTGACCGATGCTCAGGTCGACGCCCAGCAGGTTCTGCCGGGCATTGTCACCCGGCGCCTGGCCGGCGAAGCGCTCCAGTTGCTGCTGCCAGGGCGCCACGTCCAGGCTTTCGAGCCGGCCACGCACGCGCAGGCCCTGGCCGGGGGGCAGCAGCGCATTGCCGCTGCCGAGCAACAGTTCGCCACGGCCCTGGGCCAGCTTGTCGGCCGGCGCGGCATAGGCCAGGCGGGCCAGGTCGGCATAACCGGCGTCGAAGCGTCGTTCCTCGCCCTGCAGGGTCATGCTGAAGCGGCTGTCACGGGTGTCCGCCGCAGCCTTGCCGAACGGTGCCGGCAGGTCGATGGCCAGCCCCTTGAGCGTGGAGTTGACCGTCAACCGGTTGTCGCGGGCGCCAAGGCTCAGTCGCAAGCGGTATGGCAGGTCGCCCGAGGCCGGCAGCGGCTGCCCGAACTGCAGCCAGTCGGTCAACGTCTTGAGCGCCACCTGGCCGCTGGCATCGATACGGGTCTGCATCTGACCGGGCCGGCCTTCGGCGACGATCTGCGCGGTGACCGGCTTGCCGAATGCCTGCAGGCTGATGCCCTTGCCACTCAGGCCCTTGTCCAGGTCGAAGCTGAAGTCGCCCTTCAGACGGCTCAGTTCCAGGGTCGGCGGCGCCACCTTGAGGCGGGCATTGGCGGTGGCGAAGTCCACCCGCACCTTGGGATGCAGGCCATGGGCCAGGGGAATGTCGAGCTTGACCTTGCCCTTGAGCGGCCCCTCGCCTTCCCAACCGGCGAAGATCTCGCCGGTACCGATCGGCGCTTGCTGGAGGATCTTCAGGCCATCGCCCAGATGGCCATCGAAGTCGCCCTCCAGGTACAGGTGGCTGTGCTGGTCGCCTTCGACATGGGGGATGTCGACGCTGACGTCGCTGACCTGGGTGTCGAGCAGCAAGCCACGCTTGGCCTTGATGCGCACGCCGCTGTCCTCGATGTAGACATCGCCATCGACCTGCTGCACCTGCGGCCAGCCAGGCTGGAAGTCCAGTGACGCATCGCGCACCTTGAAGAACAGGCTGATGCTGCGCGCCTGCGGCGGCGCACCATGGTTCAGCGAACCCTGGTACTGGAAGTAGCCTTCGTCGACGGTGCCCTTGACGATAGCGCTGCGCAGCCACTCGTCGACCGCCGGGCTGAGCACCTCGGGCAGGTACTTGGCGGTGTAGCGCCCGTCGCCTTCGGTCAGGCCCACGCGCAGGTCCATGTAATCCTCGCGCCCTTCCTCGAACAGTAGGCGGATGAGGAAGTCGGCGGCAATCTTGCCCTCCTCCCCCAGCACCTTGATATACGGCGCAACCAGGGTGAAGCCGTCCTTGTCCAGTTGCCAGGTGAGCCGGGCGTTGGCCTTCTGGTAGTGCCAGGGTTTGGCGAAGATCGGGTACAGGTGCAGCATGAAGGCGTCGCTATCCAAGCGCAGCTCGCCGTGTCCGAGGTCGCCGCTGATGCTGCCGTTCACGTTGCCGGCCGCCGGCGCCCCGTGATAGGCGTCGAAACCGACCTTCTCCAGGTTGGCGGCGAAGCTCAGACGCTGGTCGCCCTCGGCCTTGGGGCGGATGTCCAGGCGCACGTTGCGCAGGGCACCGGTCACCTTGAGGGCATCGACCACGGTCATGACGTTGTCCGGCAACGGTGCCAGGGCGTCGACCAGCGGTGTCAGCGGCGTCAGGTCGAGGCGATCGGCCTGGACCTGCCAGTTTTCCTGGCTCGGATCAGTGCCTGACCGCTGTTGCAGTTGCAGGTGGGTTTCCCAGCGGGTCTCGCCGATGCTGGCCGCGAGCGAGTCCACGGTGACGTCGAAGCCGTCCTTGCCCCGCCGAAGCCAGGCGTTCAGGGCAAGGTTGTCGAGGGTGACGGCCTTACGCCCGACGTGGGCGCCCTGCAACTGCGGTGCATTGAGGCGGGCCACCGCGCGCTGCAGTTGTCCTTTGTTCCAATCGATCCAGAACTCGCCACCGGCGCGCAGCGTCGTGGCCTGCCACGGCCCCAGCAGGCGCGGCGGCAACCAGCGGGCCCAGTCGCTTTGCGGCAGGCTCAGGTAGGCCTCGAGCCGACTGTCGCGCCAGTTGCCGGGTACGGCACGACCACGCAGGCTGGCGGCCAGGGGCTGGCCATCGGGCAGGGTGGCCCGCAGGTCCAGCACCTGGCGCGAGGCGCCGGCGCGCAAGCCCGCACTGACGTAGGTGAGGGTCAAGGGGTCGCGTTGCCAAGGGTGGAGGGTGACCTGGCTGTCGAACACATCGATGCGGCCCAGTTGCCCCAGGCTGCGCAGGACCTGCGCCGGATCCGCCGGGGTGTCATCCTTGCGTGGCAGGCCTTCGAGCACCCAGGCGCCCTGTTCGTCCTCGCGCAGGATCAGTTGCAGGCCGCCGAGCTGGACGTTCGCCAGGCGCAGCTCGCGCGCCTTGAGGCTGGCCCACAGGTCCGGCACCACCTTGACGTCGTCCAGGCGCAAGGCCGCGGCGTCCTCGCCCAGTTGCAGGTCACGTACCTGCAACACTGGCGCCAGGCCGCTCCAACGACCTTCCAGGGCACCGATATGTACCGGCAGGCCCAGGGCCTGCTCGGCCTTGATCTCGGCGTCGGCACGGTACTCGGCCACCAGGGGGGTCAATTGCCGGCCGAGGCTGACATACAGCGCCACCAGCACCGCGAACAGGGCGCAGAGCCCCAGCCCCCAACGGGTCAAGGCGATCAGAACGCGGGTCAGACGTCCCATGGCCATGGCCCTCCAAGTCGTGCCTTAACTATGGCTCGGTGCCGTGGCTTTGCCAGTGCGTCCGAGCGCCGTGGGTGTTCATAACGCGTCAGAGCAACACCACATCGTACTGTTCCTGGGAATACATGGACTCCACCTGGAAACGGATGGTTCGGCCAATGAAAGCCTCGAGCTCCGCGACGTTGCCAGATTCCTCGTCGAGCAGGCGATCGACCACCTTCTGGTTGGCCAGCACCCGGTAACCCTCGGCCTGGTAGGCCCGGGCCTCACGGAGGATCTCGCGGAAGATCTCGTAGCACACGGTCTCGGGTGTCTTCAGCTTGCCACGCCCCTGGCAGGCGATGCAGGGCTCGCAGAGCACCTGCTCGAGGCTCTCGCGGGTGCGCTTGCGGGTCATCTGTACCAGGCCCAACTCGGTGATGCCGATGATGTTGGTCTTGGCATGGTCGCGCTCGAGCTGCTTCTCCAGGGTCCGCAGGACCTGGCGCTGGTGCTCTTCGTCCTCCATGTCGATGAAGTCGATGATGATGATCCCGCCGATATTGCGCAGGCGCAGTTGCCGGGCGATGGCGGTGGCCGCCTCGAGGTTGGTCTTGAAGATGGTTTCCTCGAGGTTGCGGTGGCCGACGAAGGCGCCGGTGTTGACGTCGATGGTGGTCATCGCCTCGGCCGGGTCGACCACCAGGTAGCCGCCGGACTTGAGCGGCACCTTGCGTTCCAGGGCACGCTGGATTTCGTCCTCGACGCCATAGAGGTCGAAGATGGGCCGCTCGCCCGGGTAGTGTTCCAGGCGGTCGGCGATCTCAGGCATCAGCTCGCCGACGAATTGCGTGGTTTTCTGGAAGGTTTCCCGGGAGTCGATGCGGATCTTCTCGATCTTCGGGTTGACCAGGTCGCGCAGGGTACGCAAGGCCAGGCCCAGGTCCTCGTAGATCACCAACGGCGCACCGCAGGTCTTGATCTGGCTGCCGATCTGCTCCCACAGGCGGCGCAGGTAGCGGATATCCTGGAGAATCTCTTCGGCGCGGGCGCCCTCGGCGGCAGTGCGCAGGATGAAGCCGCCGGCATCGCGGATATCCTCCTGCTCCATGCAGTCGCTGACCACCTGTTTGAGGCGATCGCGCTCGGCTTCGTCCTCGATCTTCAGGGAGATACCGACATGACTGCTGCGCGGCATGTACACCAGGTAGCGCGACGGGATCGATAGCTGGGTGGTCAGGCGTGCGCCCTTGGTGCCGATCGGGTCCTTGGTCACCTGCACCACCAGGGCCTGGCCCTCGTGGACCAGCGCGGTGATGGTCTCCACCGCCGAACCTTCGCGCTGGGAGATCTCCGATGCGTGGATGAAGGCGGCGCGCTCCAGGCCGATGTCGACGAAGGCCGCCTGCATGCCCGGCAGCACCCGCACCACCTTGCCCTTGTAGATGTTGCCGACGATGCCGCGGCGCTGGGTGCGTTCGACATGCACCTCCTGCAGCACGCCGTTTTCCACCACTGCCACGCGTGACTCCATCGGGGTGATGTTGATCAGGATCTCTTCACTCATGGCAGGCTCTCGTCAAAGGTCTCAGGTAATGATGGATCGCTGGCGGATAGCTGGCTAGCGCGGTGCTGAATCCTCATGTTGCTGCCAGCAGGCGATGGCGAATTGCGCCAGCAGGTCGGCCGTCTCGCTCAAGGGCAGGCCGACCACCGCCGAATAGCTGCCGACGAGGCTCGTGACGAAGACCGCCCCCAGCCCCTGGATGGCGTAGCCACCGGCCTTGTCCAGCGGCTCGCCAGTGGCCCAGTAGCGCTCGGCCTCCTGCGCACCGATGGCACGCATGCGCACGTTGCTCGCCACACAGGCGCTCAGGCAGCGCTGGCCATCGCTCAGGGCGACGGCGGTGAGTACCTGGTGTTCACGATTGGAAAGCTCGGCCAGCATGGCCAAGGCGTGTTCGCGATCTTGCGGCTTGCCAAGGATGCGACCATCGAGCACCACGGCGGTGTCGGCGCCCAGCACCACCCCTGGCCCGCTTACCTGGGCCAGCCCGGCTGCGGCCTTGGCCCGGGCCAGGCGCTCGACGTACTCGGCCGCGCCTTCGCCAGGCCGAGGGGTCTCGTCGATGGGTGCACTGACGGTGGTGAACGGCACGCCGATCTGGGTCAGCAGTTCACGACGGCGCGGCGAGCCAGAGGCCAGATACAGCGGAATCATGTCGACATCTCCCTGTCAGCGGCGATGATGGCCGTCAGTTGATGTGCAGGCGGCGGCGCAGATCGCGCAGGCCGAAGCTGATCCATGGCCAGAGCAACGCGCTGATCACCGCCGACCAGACCAGCGCCAGGGTCGGCAAGCGATTGCCGGTCAGGGCGCTGAGCCACAGCTGGATCAGTTGGGCGATACCGAAGATCACCAGGATCACCAGGCTCTGCTGCCACATGGGGAACATACGCAGGCGCTGTTGCAGCGACAGCACCAGGAAGGTGATCAGGGTCAGGATCAGGGCGTTCTGACCCAGCAAGGTGCCATACAGGACGTCCTCGGCCAGGCCCAGGACGAAGGCCGTGGTCATGCCGACCTTGTGCGGCACCGCCAGGGCCCAGAAGGACACCAGCAAGGCCAGCCACATGGGCCGGAACACTTCCATGAACTGGGGCATGGGCGACACGCTGAGCAACAGGCCGATCACGAAGGTCAGCCAGATGGCCCAGCCGTTCTTGCTGCGCGAACCTGCCATCATTCTCTCCCGGGGGTATTCGGCGCCGCGGGGGCCGCTGCCGGGCTGACAGGGGCCGCGCCTGGGGCGGCGGGGGCGGGGGTTGCCGGCGCGGCGGGTACGGCGCCCGGCGTGGTGGCGGACGGGGCAGGCGTGCCCTGCCCACCGTCGCCCGTGGCCTGGCCGTTGCCTGCCGCATCCTTGCGGTCAGCCTCTTCCTGGGCGATCGCCGCCTCCGTGGCACGCTGTTCCGGCGAACGCCGGTCGCTGAATACCAGCAGCATGTAGCGGCTACGGTTGAGCGCTGCGGTGGGAATGGCGCGGACGATGGCGAACGGCTGGCCGGAGTCGTGGATCACCTCGTTGACCGTGGCCACCGGGTAGCCGGCCGGGAAGCGCTGGCCCATGCCGGAGCTGACCAGCAGGTCGCCTTCCTTGATATCGGCGGTGTCGGCCACATGACGCAGCTCCAGGCGCTCCGGGTTGCCGGTGCCGCTGGCGATGGCGCGCAAACCGTTGCGGTTGACCTGCACCGGGATGCTATGGGTGGTATCGGTCAGCAGCAGCACCCGCGAAGTGTAGGGCATCAGCTCGACCACCTGGCCCATCAGGCCACGGGCGTCGAGTACCGGCTGGCCGAGGAACACGCCGTCGCGCTCGCCCTTGTTGATCAGGATGCGATGGGTGAAGGGGTTGGGGTCGACACCGATCAGCTCGGCCACCTCCACCTTCTCGTTGACCAGCGCCGAGGAGTTGAGCAGCTCGCGCAGGCGCACGTTCTGCTCGGTCAGGGCCGCCAGCTTCTGCAGGCGCCCCTGCAGCAGCAGGGCCTCGGTCTTGAGTTTCTCGTTCTCGGCGATCAGTTCGGTGCGGCTGCCGAACTGGCTGGCCACGCCCTGAAACAGGCGTTGCGGCAGGTCGGTGACCCAATAGGACTCCATCAGCACCAGCCCCATCTGGCTGCGCACCGGTTTGAGCACGGCAAAGCGCGAGTCGACCACCATCAGCGCGACCGACAGCACCACCAGCACGAGCAGACGAACGCCCAGCGAAGGGCCCTTGGAGAAAAGCGGTTTAATGGGCCGTTCCTCGTGGACGACGTTTCAGGAGGTCATTGGACATGGGGCAATGCACCGGCCTGCTTGCGGGTTGACGGAAACGACGCCCGGACGGACGCCAGCCCAGCACATACAGGTAGCACTGCGGGTGCTACCTGTAAACCGGGCGTTGACACTGCCAGGTGACGGACAGCGCCTGGGCTCACTCGCTGGAGAGCAGGTCCATGGCGTGCTTGTCCATCATTTCCAGCGCACGGCCACCGCCACGGGCGACGCAGGTCAGCGGGTCTTCGGCGACGATCACCGGCAGGCCGGTTTCCTGGGCCAGCAGCTTGTCCAGGTCGCGCAACAGGGCGCCACCACCGGTCAGCACCAGGCCGCGCTCGGCGATGTCCGAGGCCAGCTCGGGCGGCGACTGCTCCAGGGCGCTCTTGACCGCCTGGACGATGGTCGCCAGCGACTCCTGCAAGGCCTCGAGCACTTCGTTGGAGTTGAGGGTGAAGGCACGCGGCACGCCTTCGGCCAGGTTGCGGCCACGCACGTCGACTTCGCGGACTTCGCCGCCCGGGTAGGCGGTGCCGATTTCCTGCTTGATGCGCTCGGCGGTGGACTCGCCGATCAGGCTGCCGTAGTTGCGGCGCACGTAGGTGACGATGGCTTCGTCGAAACGATCGCCGCCGACCCGCACGGACTCGGCGTAGACGACGCCGTTCAGGGAAATCAGGGCGATCTCGGTGGTACCGCCACCGATGTCGACGACCATCGAGCCGCGGGCCTCTTCAACGGGCAGGCCGGCACCGATGGCGGCGGCCATCGGCTCTTCGATCAGGAACACTTCACGGGCACCGGCACCCAGGGCCGACTCGCGAATGGCGCGGCGCTCGACCTGGGTCGACTTGCACGGTACGCAGATCAGCACGCGTGGGCTGGGCTGCAGGAAGCTGTTCTCGTGGACCTTGTTGATGAAGTACTGCAACATTTTTTCACAAACGCTGAAATCGGCGATCACGCCATCCTTCATCGGACGAATGGCGGCAATGTTGCCGGGCGTGCGACCCAGCATGCGCTTGGCCTCGGTACCGACTGCGACGACGCTTTTCTGGTTGCCGTGGGTACGGATGGCAACGACCGAGGGCTCATTCAGGACGATACCGCGCTCACGCACGTAAATAAGGGTGTTGGCAGTCCCCAGGTCGATGGACAGATCGCTGGAAAACATGCCACGCAGTTTCTTGAACATGGGAAAGTGACCCTAGGCAAAGCGTGGGTAAAAAAGTGCGGCAAACTCTAACAATGGCAGGGATTTTGGGCAAGGAGCCAATATGTTAAATTGGCAGTTTTTCCGAGCACGCCAGCAGATGATCGCGGCCGTATGACCGCCAGAATGCCGGCATGTTCCTCATCGCGGACCCCATCCGTTCCGTTTCTCCTGGAGATCCCCATGGCGCTTCAACGCTGCGACGTGGAAAAGATCGCCCATCTGGCCCGCCTGGGCCTGAATGAAGGCGAACTGCCACGCATTACCGATGCCTTGAACAGTATTCTCGGGCTGGTCGACCAGATGCAAGCTGTCGACACCAGCGGTATCGAACCCCTGGCCCACCCCCTGGAGGCCAGCCAGCGCCTGCGCCCCGACCAGGTCACCGAAAGCAACCAGCGCGATGCCTACCAGGCCATCGCCCCGGCGACCGAGAACGGTCTGTACCTGGTTCCGAAAGTCATCGAGTAAGGGATAGAGCCTGCCATGCATCAATTGACCCTGGCCGAGATCGCCCGCGGACTCGCCGACAAGTCGTTTTCCTCCGAAGAGCTGACCGCCGCCCTGCTGGCGCGCATCCAGCAACTCGACCCGCAGATCAACAGCTTCATCAGCGTCACCGAGGAGCTGGCCCTGCAACAGGCCCGTGCCGCCGACGCCCGCCGCGCCGCCGGCGAGGGCGGCGCCCTGCTCGGTGCGCCGATCGCCCACAAGGACCTGTTCTGCACCCAAGGCATCCGCACCAGCTGCGCCTCGAAGATGCTCGACAACTTCAAGGCGCCCTATGACGCCACCGTGGTCGCCAAGCTGGCCGAAGCCGGCATGGTCACCCTGGGCAAGACCAACATGGACGAGTTCGCGATGGGCTCGGCCAACGAGTCCAGCCATTACGGCGCGGTGAAGAACCCGTGGAACCTCGAGCACGTTCCTGGCGGCTCGTCGGGCGGCTCGGCTGCCGCCGTGGCCGCGCGCCTGTTGCCGGCCGCCACCGGCACCGATACCGGCGGCTCGATCCGCCAGCCGGCGGCCCTGACCAACCTCACCGGCCTCAAACCGACCTACGGCCGCGTCTCGCGCTGGGGCATGATCGCCTACGCCTCGAGCCTCGACCAGGGCGGCCCGATGGCGCGCACCGCCGAGGACTGCGCCCTGCTGCTGCAAGGCATGGCCGGCTTCGATGCCAAGGACTCCACCAGCATCGACGAGCCGGTACCGGACTACAGCGCCGCGCTGAACGGCTCGCTGGAAGGCCTGCGCATCGGCCTGCCGAAGGAATACTTCGGCGCCGGCCTCGACTCGCGCATCGCCGACCTGGTCCAGGCCAGCGTCAAGGAGCTGGAAAAGCTCGGCGCGGTGGTGAAGGAAATCAGCCTGCCGAACATGCAGCACGCCATCCCGGCCTACTACGTGATCGCCCCGGCAGAGGCTTCCTCCAACCTGTCACGCTTCGACGGCGTACGCTTCGGCTATCGCTGCGAGGCGCCCAAGGACCTCACCGACCTGTACAAGCGCTCGCGTGGCGAAGGCTTCGGCGCCGAGGTGCAGCGGCGCATCATGGTCGGCACCTATGCCCTGTCGGCTGGCTACTATGACGCCTACTACCTCAAGGCGCAGCAGATCCGCCGCCTGATCAAGAACGACTTCATGGCCGCCTTCGAAGAGGTCGACCTGATCCTTGGCCCGACCACGCCGAACCCAGCCTGGAAGCTCGGCGCCAAGAGCAGCGATCCGGTCGCCGCCTACCTCGAGGACGTCTACACCATCACCGCCAACCTGGCGGGCCTGCCGGGCCTGTCGATGCCCGCCGGCTTCGTCGATGGCCTGCCGGTGGGCGTGCAGTTGCTGGCCCCGTACTTCCAGGAAGGCCGCCTGCTCAACGTCGCGCACCGCTACCAGCAAGTCACCGACTGGCACACCCGCGCCCCCAACGGCTTCTGAGGAATTCACACATGCAATGGGAAGTTGTGATCGGGCTGGAGATTCATACCCAGCTCGCCACCCAGTCGAAGATCTTCTCCGGCAGCGCCACCACCTTCGGCTCCGAGCCGAACACCCAGGCCAGCCTGGTCGACCTGGGGATGCCCGGCGTGCTGCCGGTGCTCAACCAGGAAGCCGTGCGCATGGCCTGCATGTTCGGCCTGGCGATCAATGCCCAGATCGGCAAGCGCAACGTGTTCGCGCGCAAGAACTACTTCTACCCCGACTTGCCCAAGGGCTATCAGATCAGCCAGATGGACCTGCCGATCGTCGGCAAGGGCTACCTGGACATCGCCCTGGAGGACGGCACCATCAAGCGCGTCGGCATCACCCGCGCGCACCTGGAGGAAGACGCCGGCAAGAGCCTGCATGAAGACTTCAGCGGCTCCACCGGCATCGACCTGAACCGCGCCGGCACCCCGCTGCTGGAGATCGTGTCCGAGCCGGACATGCGCAGCGCCAAGGAGGCCGTGGCCTACGTCAAGGCGATCCACGCCCTGGTGCGCTACCTCGGGATCTGCGACGGCAACATGGCCGAGGGCTCGCTGCGCTGCGACTGCAACGTCTCGGTACGCCCCAAGGGCCAGGCCGAGTTCGGTACCCGCTGCGAGATCAAGAACGTCAACTCGTTCCGCTTCATCGAGAAAGCGATCAACTACGAGATCCAGCGCCAGATCGACCTGATCGAGGACGGCGGCACGGTGGTGCAGGAAACCCGCCTGTACGACCCGAACAAGGACCAGACCCGCTCCATGCGCAGCAAGGAGGAAGCCAACGACTACCGTTACTTCCCCGACCCGGACCTGCTGCCGGTGGTCATCGAGGACAGCTTCCTGGAAACCGTCCGCGCTGGCCTGCCGGAGCTGCCGCAACAGAAGGTCGAGCGCTTCCAGAGCCAGTACGGCCTGTCGGCCTACGATGCCAACGTGCTGGCGGCCAGCCGCGAGCAGGCCGACTACTTCGAGAAGGTCGCCAGCATCGGCGGCGACGCCAAGCTGGCCGCCAACTGGGTGATGGTCGAGCTGGGCAGCCTGCTCAACAAGCTGGGCGTGGAGATCGACCAGGCGCCGGTCAGCGCCGAGCAGCTCGGCGGCATGCTGCTGCGCATCCGCGACAACACCATCAGCGGCAAGATCGCCAAGACCGTGTTCGAGGCCATGGCCGCCGGTGAAGGCGACGCCGACAGCATCATCGAGAGCCGCGGCCTCAAGCAGGTCACCGATACCGGCGCGATCGACAAGATGCTCGACGAAGTGCTCGCCGCCAACGCCGAGCAGGTCGAACAGTACCGCGCCGCCGACGAGGCCAAGCGCGGCAAGATGTTCGGCTTCTTCGTCGGCCAGGCGATGAAGGCCTCCAAGGGCAAGGCCAACCCGGGGCAAGTGAACCAATTGCTCAAGGCCAAGCTCGAAGGGTAATCGTTTTACCCCTGTAGCCCGACGAGGGCCCCGCCCTCGTTCACGGGACGAGCCCGCTCCCACAGGTTCCCCGCCCCCTGGGCCTTTCGGGAACCAGTGGGAGCGGGCTCGCTCCGCGATGGGCCGCAAAGGATGCAGTCTCGGAGCCTTCGACTTGACAAGACACGCCCTCAGCGCCCTGGCGCTCCTCTTCCTGCTGGCCGGCTGCGCCAGCCACGACATCGACCCCCGCGGCTACGACCAGTCCGGCACGGCCTCCTGGTACGGCTCACGCCACCACGGCAAGCGCACCGCCAGCGGCGAACCCTTCAACCAGCACGGCCTGACCGCCGCCCACCGCAGCCTGCCCTTCGGCAGCCGGGTGCGGGTCACCAACCTTGCCAACCAGCGCAGCGTGGTGGTGCGCATCAACGACCGCGGTCCGCACACTCGCGGCCGGCTGATCGACCTGTCGCGCGCCGCGGCAGAAAAAATCGGCATGCTCCGTAGCGGAACGGCGCGCGTCCGGGTACAAGGTCTGAGCAACTGAGCCGACAGGAGTCTCGACCATTTTCGACCTGGCCACCCTCCCCACCTTCAGCCTCCTGCAACTGGGCCTGGGCCTCGTGTTGCTGGTGATCGGCGCCGAGCTGCTGGTGCGCGCCGCCGTGCGCCTGGCCCTGCGCCTGCATGTACGACCGCTGATCATCGGCCTGAGCCTGGTGGCGTTCGGCAGCACCGCGCCGCAGCTCACCGTGAGCCTGCAGGCGGCCTACCAGGGCGCACCGGATGTCGCCGTGGGCAGCGTGATCGGCAGCAACATCTTCAATGTCCTGGTGATCCTGGGCCTGGCTGCGCTGATCATCCCGTTGCGTGTGTCCAGGCAACTGGTGCGCCTGGACATTCCATTGATGATCGTCGCCAGCGGCCTGGTCTACCTGCTGGCGGCCAACGGCCAGTTCGGCCGGTTGGAAGGCCTGTTGCTGCTGCTTGGCCTGCTGGGCTACCTGGGGATGCTCTGGCATCAGTCGCGCCACTACGCCCGTACCTACCCGGCGCCCGAGGCGGTACACACCAGCGCAGGGCGCTTCTGGAGCGCTGCGACGCTGCAGGTCCTGCTCGGCCTGGTTCTCCTGAGCCTGGCCGGCCACCTGCTGCTGGAGGCCTCGGTGGAGGTGGCCACGGACCTGGGATTGTCCGAGCGGATCATTGGCCTGACCGTGGTCGCCGTGTGCACCTCCCTGCCAGAGCTGGCTGCCGCCCTGGTGGCCGCCCTGCGCGGGGAGCGGGAGATCGCGGTGGGTACGGTGATCGGCAGCAACCTGTTCAACCTGCTGGCAGTGCTGGGGCTGACCGCGCTGGTTACCCCCGAACCGCTGTCGATCTCGCCCAACGCCCTGGACTTCGACCTGCCGGTGATGCTCGGGGTGGCCGCGCTGAGCCTGCCGGTGTTCTACTCCGGCTATCGAGTCACCCGCGCCGAAGGCCTGGTATTCCTCTGCCTGTACCTGGCCTATGGTCTGCACGTGGTGGCCTTCACCACTGGCATGCCGCTGGCCGGTCGCCTGGAAAAACTGATGCTGTTCTACGTGATGCCGGTGCTCGGGGTGCTCTTGCTGTACACGACCCTGCGCGCCTGGCGCCGCCAACACTAAGGAAAACAACATGGCTGACACACGCAAATCCGGCGAGCAGATCCGCCGCCAGGTAATGGGCGACGCCTTCGTCGACCGTGCCCTGGGCAATGCCACCGACTTCACCCAACCCCTGCAGGACTTCGTCAACGAGCACGCCTGGGGTAGCGTCTGGGCCCGCGAAGGACTGGCGCTGAAGACCCGCAGCCTGATCACCCTGGCCACGCTGACGGCCTTGAAGTGCCCGCAAGAGCTCAAGGGTCATGTGCGTGGCGCACTGAACAACGGCTGCACGGTGGAGGAAATCCGCGAGGCGCTGCTGCACTGCGCGGTCTATGCGGGGGTGCCGGCGGCGATCGACGCGTTCCGCGCGGCACAGGAAGTGATCGACAGCTACCCAGCCTGATTTTCGCGGCGCGCCATTCGCGGGCAAGCCCGCGAATGCTCCACCGTGAAAGAACAGATCAGCCCCTGACGAGCTGGCGCTGCTTCTTCAGACGAAACGCCACCCACAGCACCGCGATCCACAGCGGAATCAACATCACCGAGATGCGGATCGGCGGCGTCAGGTACATCACCACCAGGATCAGCGCGATGAACGCCAGGCACAAGTAGTTGGTGAGCGGATGCCCCCAGCTGCGGTAGAACGGCACGATGCCCCCCGCCAGCTTGGCCCTGCGGAACTTCAGGTGGGTGATGCTGATGCTCGCCCAGTTGATCACCAACGCCGACACCGCCAGGGCCATCAGCAGGCCGAAGGCTTCGCCCGGCATCAGGTAGTTGATCACCACGCACAGGCCGGTGGCCACGGCAGAGACGCCCAGCGCCGCCAGCGGCACGCCACGGCGGTTGACCTTGAGCAACTGGCGCGGCGCATCGCCCTGGGTCGCCAGGCCGAACAGCATGCGGCTGTTGCAGTACACGCAGCTGTTGTAGACCGACAAGGCCGCAGTAAGCACCACGACATTGAGCACGGTGGCCACCAGGTCGCTGTCCAGTTCATGGAAGATCATCACGAACGGGCTGCCGCCCTGCACCACCTTCTGCCACGGATACAGCGACAGCAGCACCGCCAGGGCGCCGATGTAGAAGATCAGGATGCGGTAGACCACCTGGTTGGTGGCCTTCGGGATGCTCACACGCGGGTTGTCCGCTTCGGCAGCGGTGATCCCCACCAGCTCCAGCCCACCGAAGGAGAACATGATCACCGCCAGGGCCATGATCAAGCCGGTGACGCCATTCGGGAAGAAGCCACCGTACTGCCACAGGTTGGCCACGCTGGCGTCCGGCCCGCCCTGGCCACTGCCCAGCAGCCAGGCACCGAAGACGATCATGCTGACGATGGCCACTACCTTGACCAGGGCGAACCAGAACTCCAGCTCGCCATACACCTTCACCTGGGTCAGGTTGATCGCGTTGATCACCACGAAGAAGATCGCCGCCGTGGCCCAGGTGGGGAAGCCCGGCCACCAGTACTGCACGTAGATGCCGACCGCGGTCAGCTCGGCCATGCCCACCAGCACGTACACCACCCAGTAGTTCCAGCCCGAGACGAAGCCTGCGAACTCGCTCCAGTATTGGTGGGCGAAGTGGCTGAAACTACCGGCGACCGGCTCCTCGACCACCATCTCGCCCAACTGGCGCATGATCAGGAAGGCCATCAGGCCGGCCACGGCGTAGCCCAGCAGGACGGACGGGCCGGCCAGCTGGATGGTCTGGGCGATACCCAGGAACAGCCCGGTGCCGATGGCGCCACCCAGTGCGATGAGCTGGATATGGCGATTCTTCAGCCCGCGCTGCAACTGCTCGGGCGTACGCTGGTCTTGCATGAAGTGTCCTCAGGTCAGGAGGCAGTGTTGTTGGTGTTGTCGGCAGTCGAGGATCTAGATCCATCCGCCCCACTGCAAGATAAAAATGCCGATATTGGTAGTGATTGCCGCCAAAAGCGTGGTGATCACGATGATCGAGGCCGCCAACTGGTGATTGCCGTTGGCCGCCCGCGCCATGACGTAGCTCGCCGCTGCCGTCGGGCTGCCGATGTAGAGGAACAGGATGCCCAGTTCGGCGCCACGGAAACCGCAGAGCCAGGCGCCCAGGGTACCCAACAGCGGCAGCCAGACCATCTTCACCAGGCTGACGTCGATGGCCAGCTTGCCACTGTCGCGCAAGGCCGCCAGCGACAGGGTGCCACCGATGCAGATCAGCGCCAGGGGCAGGGTCATCTGGGCCAGGTAGTCGGCGGATGTCAGCAACCAATTGGGCAGTGGCACCTGGCCGTAGGCCATGGGCGTGGCCACCAGTACGCTGAGGATCAACGGGTTGCTGAAGATGTTCTTGCACAGGCTCCAGGGGTCGGACTTCAGGTCCGGGCTGTAGACCGCCAGGACCACCACCGACAGCGAGTTGTACATGAGGATCACCAGGCCGGCGAGCACCGCGCCCAGGGAGATGCCGTAGTCGCCATACAGGCTCGCCGCCAGGGCCAGGCCGATCACCCCGTTGTTGCCGCGGAACGCACCCTGGGTATAGATGCCGCGATCGGCCGGCGGGCAGCGCCAGATCGCCAGGCCCCAGGCAATGGCGAAGCTGAGCAGGGTCGCGGCGACGAAATACAGGAGGACCCCAGGCTTGACTGCGGCGGCCAGGTCGGCGTGGTAGATGCCGAGGAACAGCAGGGCCGGCATGCAGACGTTGAAGACCAAGGTCGAGGCGACCTTGTTGAAATTGTCGTCGATCAGCCGGATACGCTTGAGAAGCACGCCCATGAACAGCATGGCGAACACCGGGGCCGTGATGTTCAGCGTCTGGATGAAGAGGGCGAGCATTGCAGGTCCTGAGGGGTTGCCGTTAGGGGGCTAATGATACGCGACCCGTCAGGTTTTGCGGGGATCTTGCTGTGACTTCTTCGGGTTTTGCTGCTGGGTACAGGGTGAGCCAGGCGGGGCGCACATCGGGGCTGCCTTGCAGCCCCGACAGCCAGCCGACGCTCCGCGAATCGAACCCTCGGCTTCAGCGCCGTACCGGCCGCTTCTGCAACTTGCGCTGCAGCGTACGCCGATGCATCCCCAGCGCCCGCGCGGTCGCGGAGATATTGCCATCGTGCTCGGCCAACACCCGCTGGATATGTTCCCACTGCAGCCGATCCACCGACATCGGGTTCTCCGGCACCAGCGAATCCAGGTCCGCATGCTCGGACAGCAACGCCGCCACCACATCGTCCGCGTCAGCCGGTTTGCACAGGTAGTTGCAGGCTCCGCGCTTGATGGCCTCGACCGCCGTGGCGATGCTCGAGTAGCCGGTGAGGATCAGCACCCGCATCTCCGGATCCAGCTCCAGCAGCTTGGGCAACAGCACCAACCCCGAATCGCCTTCCATCTTGAGGTCCAGGGTCGCGTAGTCCGGCACATCCTGCTTGGCCAGCACCAGCCCCTCTTCGGCGCAGGACGCAGTGCTCACGCGGAAACCGCGACGGCTCATGGCACGGGCCATGACCCGGGTGAAGGTGGCGTCGTCGTCCACCAGCAGCAGGTGTGGCAGCTCTTCGCCCTCGACCTGGTTTTCTTCGCTCATCGTTCATCTCCTCGCTTGCCATGGGGCAGGCGCAGCTCGGTAAGGGTGCCGCCCTGTTCATGACTATAGAGTTTCACCGAGCCGCCAGCACGCGTCACGCTGGCCTTGCTCAGGAACAGGCCCAGGCCGAAGCCTTTGCCCTTGGTGGTAAAGAAGGGTTTGCCGATCGCCTCGGCGATGGCCACGGGCACGCCCGGCCCATGGTCGCGGATGCTGATGAGGATGTCCTGGTCGTCCCAGTCCAGGCGTACCTCCAGGTCGTCCGGGCAGGCGTCGGCAGCGTTGTTCAACAGGTTCAGCAGGGCCTGGGTCAGGTCTGGGGGCGGGGTCAGGCGCGGCACCTCGCCGTCGCGCAGGCGCTGGAAACGGTAGCTGGCCTCCGGACGCATCAGGTGCCAACGGTTGAGCGCCTCGTCGAGCCAGACGGTCACCTCCTGCTCCACCACGCTCATGCGCCGGTTGGCCTCGGCGGCACGCACCAGTTGCTGCAAGGTCTCCTTGCACAATTTGACCTGGTCCTGGAGCACCATGAGGTCTTCCTGCAACTGCGGGTCGGTATGGTCCTGGCGCATCTCGTTGAGCAGCACGCTCATGGTCGCCAGCGGCGTGCCCAGTTCGTGGGCCGCCCCGGCAGCCTGGGTGGCCACGGCCAGCAGTTGCTCGTCACGCAAACTCTCTTCGCGGCGCTCGGCGCGCAACTGCTCCTGCCGGCGCAGCTCCTCGGCCATGCGCGCGGCGAAGAAGGTGATCACCCCCGCCGCCAGGGCGATGCTCAACCACATGCCGTAGACCTGCATCTTGTCCCGCGCCAGCGGCAGGGTCTCGAGCGGGTAGAACTGCACCAGCAGCAGGCTGTAGGCCGCCAGGGCGATGCCGGAAAGCACCAGCGAGTAGATCCACGGCAGGGTCACCGCGGCGATCGCCAGGGGCACCAGGTAATAGGAGACGAAGGGGTTGGTCGAGCCACCCGAGTAATACAGCAAGGCGCTGTGGATCAGCAGGTCGCAGGCCAGCTGGAAGGCGTATTCGAACTCGGTGACCGGCAGCGACAGGCGCAGGCGCAGGGCGGTGAAGGCGCACAGCAGGGACGACAGGGCCAGGGTCACCGCCAGGGAGAACCAGGGCAGCGGCAGCAGTTCGGTCCAGTAGGCCACGCCTACGGAGCCGGCCTGGGCGGCCAGGACCAGGATGCGAATGAAGGTCAGGCGCCAGAGGTTCTGGCGGGTGGCGGACAGCGGATGTGCGACGGCGAGCATGAGCTCTCCTGATGAGTGCTCCAGGGAAAACGGCTGGAGTATACCGAAGCCAGGCGCCCCGCTGCAGCGATGCGGCAAAGCGCCACACTCGGATCCAGCTTGCAGCTTGAAGCGCGGCGCTCGGAGATTGAAGCTCGGAGTCGCCCCATGAACCCACTACACTGTTTCCGGTCTGATGGACCATGCATTTCATTGCCAAGGAGCCCTACATGCAAATCCCTCGTCGCGGCACAGCCCTGATCCTGTCCTGTGGCCTGCTCGCCAGCCTGCCCACGCTGGCGGCCGAGGCACCGCGCTACAACCAAGTGTCGCTGCGTGCCGAAGTCAGCAAGGAAGTGGCGCGCGACCTGATGGTCGTGACCCTGTACAGCGAAGCCCAGAACAGCGACCCCGGCAAGCTCGCCAAGCAGATCACCGAGACCATGAACAAGGCCGTGCAACAGGCTCGCCAGGTCAAGGAGGTGAAGATCAGCCAGGGCAGCCGCAACAGCTACCCGGTCTACGACAGCAAGGGCCAGAAGATCACCGGCTGGCGCGAGCGCGCCGAACTGCGCCTGGAGAGCGCCGACTTCCCGGCCCTGTCCAAGCTCACCGGTGAACTGCTGCAGGACCTGAAGATGGGCGGCATGGACTTCTCCATCGCCCCGGCCACCCGCAAGGCCAGCGAAGACGCGCTGCTCAAGGATGCCGTCAACGCCTTCAAGGCCCGCGCTCAATTGGCTACCGAGGCGCTCGGCGGCACGGGCTACAAGGTCGTCAGCCTGAACCTCAACAGCAGCGGCTACCCGCGCCCGTACCTGCGCAGCGCACCGATGGCCGCCAAGGCCATGATCGCCGACGAGTCGGCACCAGCACCGGACATCGAGGCCGGCACCAGCGAAGTCAGCATGAACGCGGATGGCTTGATCGAAGTGCAGATGCCCTGATAGCCGAGGGCCGCTTCGGGAGCGAAGCCCAATGCGGTCAGGCAAGCTGTCTTGGGGCCGCTTCGCGCCCCATCGCGGGCAAGCCCGCTCCCACAGGGTCCGAATCGACCGCCAATGATGCGGTTTGCAGGATCATGTGGGAGCGGGCTTGCCCGCGATGGGGCGCGAAGCGGCCCTAAGCCTGGCCGGCCAGCCCCAACCGCCCCTCTCTCCCTCCCCCTTGTAGCCGAAAACCTATACCCAGTTCAGCCGTTTCCTACGCTCTAAACCGGTGCATCCGCTTGCCCCATTTAGTGCGAAATATCTTGAAAATCTCACCCTTCCACGCCACGCAAACGTTCAACTTCGTAAAAAGTTACACGAATGCGACATCCATGTACGTCCGTACCACACTTTTGACGCCAACTATCCTCCTCCCTGTTGCATTGGGAATACCCCCTGCATAAGTATCCCCAGGTCGGCTCACGAGGCCGCCTCAATCGAAAAATGACAACAATGAGGCCACCATGCTCAAACACGCAGTCATTCCGTTCCTGGTCGGCGCAGGCTTGCTAGCCGGCACACCCACCGCCCTCGCCGCGACCAACCTGGTGTTCTGTTCCGAAGGCAGCCCGGCCGGTTTCGACCCAGGCCAATACACCACCGGAACCGACTTCGATGCCTCGGCCGAAACCATCTTCAACCGCCTGACCCAGTTCGAACGCGGGGGCACCGCGGTCATTCCCGGCCTGGCCACCCGCTGGGAGGTTTCCGAGGATGGCAAGGCCTACACCTTCCACCTACGTGAAGGCGTCAAGTTTCACACCACCGACTACTTCAAGCCGACCCGTCCCTTCAACGCCGATGACGTGCTGTTCACCTTCAACCGCATGCTCGACAAGGACCATCCCTTTCGCAAGGCCTACCCCACCGAGTTCCCCTACTTCACCGACATGGGCATGGACAAGAACATCGCCCGTATCGAGAAGCTCGACGAGCACACCGTGCGCTTCGTCCTCAACGACGTCGATGCCGCCTTCATCCAGAACCTGGCCATGAGCTTCGCCTCGATCCAGTCCGCCGAATACGCCGACCAGTTGCTCAAGCAGGGCAAGGCCGCCGACATCAACCAGAAGCCGATCGGCACTGGCCCGTTCGTGTTCAGCAAGTACCAGAAGGACGCGCAGATCCGCTACAAGGGCAACAAGGACTACTGGCAACCCGAGGACGTCAAGATCGACAACCTGATCTTCGCCATCAGCACCGATGCCTCGGTGCGCATGCAGAAGCTGAAAAAGAACGAATGCCAGGTCACGCTGTTCCCTCGCCCGGCCGACATCGAGCCGCTGAAAAAAGACCCGAAGCTGCAGATGCCTGAACAGGCCGGCTTCAACCTCGGCTACATCGCCTACAACGTGATGGACAAGATCAAGGGCAGCAACGAGCCCAACCCCATGGCCCAGCTCAAGGTGCGCCAGGCCCTGGACATGGCGGTGAACAAGCAGCAGATCATCGACTCGGTGTACCAGGGCGCCGGCCAGCTGGCCGTCAACGCCATGCCACCGACCCAGTGGTCCTACGACACCAGCATCAAGGACGCCCCCTACGACCCGGAGAAGGCCAAGGCCCTGCTCAAGGAGGCCGGGGTCAAGGACGGTACCGAGATCACCCTGTGGGCCATGCCGGTGCAGCGCCCCTACAACCCCAATGCCAAGCTGATGGCCGAGATGCTGCAGTCCGACTGGGCCAAGGTCGGCATCAAGGCCAAGATCGTCAGCTACGAGTGGGGCGAGTACATCAAGCGCTCCAAGGGCGGCGAGAACGGCGCCATGCTGATCGGCTGGAGCGGCGACAACGGCGACCCAGACAACTGGCTGGGCGTGCTGTTCGGCTGCGATGCCCTGGAAGGCAACAACTTCTCCAAGTGGTGCTACAAGCCCTACGACGACCTGATCAAGCAAGCCAAGGCGACCTCCGACCAGGCCAAGCGCACCGAGCTGTACCAGAAGGCCCAGCACATCCTCAAGGAACAGGTGCCCTTGACCCCCATCGCCCACTCCACCGTGTACCAGCCGATGAGCGCCAAGGTGAAGGACTTCAAGATCAGCCCCTTCGGCCTGAACTCCTTCTACGGCGTGAGCGTGGAGAAATAGGGCAAGCCCCTGCGCCGCTGGCCTGACCGGCCGGCGGCCCCTCGCGCCACCCACGCACTACAGACCAAACGTCCTCCCGCTGCCATCCGCAGCGGGTCGGGCTCCTGTTGCCGCGCCTGCTACCTGGGCCGGCGAAAACCAATGGACAAGGATTCGCCATGCGCCACGCCACACTGCTCGCCACCCTGCTCGGCCTCGGCCTGCTACCCCAGGCCCCGACCCTGCTCGCCAAGAACCTGGTGTTCTGCTCCGAAGGCAGCCCGGCCGGTTTCGACACGGCCCAGTACACCAGTGCCACCGACAACGACGCCGCCGAGCCCATCTACAACCGCCTGGTCGAGTTCGAGCGTGGCGGCACCGCCGTGCAGCCGGCCCTGGCCACCGCCTGGCAGGTGTCCGAGGATGGCCTGCGCTACACCTTCCAGTTGCGCGAAGGGGTGAAGTTCCACGGCAACAAGGACTTCACGCCAAGCCGCGACTTCAACGCCGACGATGTGCTGTTCACCTTCCAGCGCATGCTCGACAGGCAGCACCCGTTCCGCAAGGCCTACCCCACCGAGTTCCCCTACTTCGTCAGCATGGGCCTGGACAAGAACATCGCCCACATCGAGAAGAGCGGCCCGCTGAGCGTGACCTTTACCCTCAATACCGTCGATGCCGCATTCATCCAGAACCTGGCCATGAGCTTCGCCTCGATCCTCTCCGCTGAATACGCCGACTACCTGCTGGCCCAGGGTCGGCCCAGCGACATCAACCAGAAACCCATCGGCACCGGCCCCTTCGTGTTCCAGCGCTACCAGAAGGATTCGCAGATCCGCTACAAGGGCAACAAGGACTACTGGGCAGCGCAAGAGGTGAAGATCGACAACCTGGTGTTCTCCATCAACATCGACCCGTCGGTACGCATCCAGAAGCTGCGCCGCAACGAGTGCCAGGTCACCCTCCATCCGCGCCCGGCCGACCTGCCGACCCTGAAGGCCGACAGCTCGCTGCAGATCCTGCAGAAGCCAGGCTTCAACCTCGGCTACATCGCCTACAACACCCAGCACCCGCCTTTCGATCGCCTGGAAGTACGCCAGGCCATGGACATGGCGGTGAACAAGCAGGCGATCGTCCAGGCGGTCTACCAAGAAGCTGGGCAACTGGCGGTCAATGCCATGCCGCCGACCCAGTGGTCCTACGACGACAGCATCGAGGACGCCGGCTTCGACCCGGACAAGGCCCGTGCCCTGCTCAAGGCCGCCGGGGTCGAGGAAGGCACCGAGGTCACCCTGTGGGCCATGCCGGTGCAGCGCCCCTACAACCCCAATGCCAAGCTGATGGCCGAAATGCTCCAGGCCGACTGGGGCAAGGTCGGCCTGAAGGTGCGCATCGTCAGCTACGAGTGGGGCGAATACCTCAAGCGCATGAAGAACGGCGAACACGACATCGCCCTGATCGGCTGGACCGGCGACAACGGCGACCCGGACAACTGGCTGGGTACCCTGTACAGCTGCGACGCCATCGGCAGCAACAACTACTCCCAATGGTGCGACCAGGAGTACGACACCCTGGTCAAGCAGGCCAAGCAGGTGACCGACCGCGAGCAGCGCACCGCCCTCTACCAACAAGCCCAGCAGCGCCTCAAGCAACAGGTGCCGATCACGCCGGTGGCCCACTCCACGGTCAACCAGCCGATCAGCGCCAAGGTCGTCGACTTCAAGGTCAGCCCTTTCGGACGCAACGACTTCTCGGGCGTGAGCGTTGATTGAACATCCCTGCCCCGCACTCCCACGCAGTGCTTGTGGGAGCGGGCTTGCCCGCGAAGAGGCCAGGGCTGGGCGGCACTGAAAGCAGCCGCGCCACATACCTCCTGAGTCTTCCCGAATTTGCCCGGCGATCCCGCGGCAAACCTGTGCAACACCGCGTCACCGCAACGACATCCGGCTCACGAGGCCCGGGTGATAACTAAAAAAAAAAGAAAGGGAGCTTTCATCTTGAGACGAACCACACTCACCGCACTGGCCCTGTCCATCGGCGCGTTCTGCGCCACCGCCCAGGCCGAACCCGCCAGCCAGGACTTCATCCCGATCAGCCTCAAGTCAGGCAGCGAGCAGGACGAGGCCAGCGGTTTCCTCGCCGGCCAGAGCCTGACCGGCAGCACACGCAACTGGTATGCCCGCGAGCGCGCCACCCGCGCGCCGCTGTTCAAGTACTACAAGAGCGACGGCAGCCGCCACGCCACCCACAGCCGCGACAACTGGGTGCAGGGCACCATCCTCAACTACAGCTCCGGCTTCACCCAGGGCACGATCGGCTTTGCCGTGGAAGCCGCCGGCTACAACGCCATCGCCCTGGAGCAAGGCCGCGCGGCAGTGGCCGGGCCCAACAACCGGACCCTCACCGACAGCGACGGCGACGTGGTCAGCCAGTGGAGCAAGCTGGGCCTGGGCAACATCAAGGCGCGCATCTCCAACACCACCCTCACCGTCGGGCGCCAGTCGGTCGATACACCGATGATCGCCTATATCGGCAACCGTGCCCTGCCGTCGAGCTTCCAGGGCGCGTTCCTGCACAGCGCCGAATTCGACAACCTGTCGTTCGACCTGGGCACCTTCGACCGTGTCTCGCCACGTACCGAGCAGAGCCTGAGCAAGTTCCGCAGCGAATACAGCGCCACCGGCGTGGAGACCGACCGGGCCAGCACCGCAGGGGTCAACTACCAGCCGTTCAAGAGCCTGACCACCAGCCTCTACGCCACCAAGGTCGACGACTTCTGGAACCAGTACTACTTCGGTGCCAACCATGTGCTGGGCGACAGTGCGGTGCTGAGCCTGACCACTGGCCTGAACTACTACAAGACCGTGGATGCCGGCAGCAAGAAGATGGGCGAGATCGACAACGACACCTACAGCCTGTCGCTCGGCCTGACCCACCAGGCCCACTCGCTGACCTTCTCCTGGCAGCAGGTCAACGGCAACGAGTACTTCGACTACCTGCACGAGACCAACGGCATCTACCTGGCCAACTCGCTGCTGTCGGACTTCAACGGCCCCAACGAGAAATCCCTGCAGATCAGCTACGTGCTGAACATGGCGCCCTATGGCGTACCGGGGCTCAAGTTCAATGTGTACAACGCTCGCGGCTGGGGTATCGACGGCACCCACTACCGAGGCACGGCCTATGATGTCAACGGCATGGACGGGGAGACTCACTACGAGTGGGGCATCGGCACCAGCTACGCGGTGCAGAGCGGGCCGCTGAAAGACACCAGCATCCGCGCCACTTATACCGCACACCGCGCCAGCAAGGCCCAGGCCGACGGCAGCCTGGACGAACTGCGCATCGTCACGACCATTCCGTTCAACATTCTCTGACCCGTATCGCCACGGCCTGCCTTGTGCGGGCCGTGGCAGCTACGCTGGAACAAACTGCAGGGAGGTTCCATGACATCGCTACCGCTACGTGCCGCCCTGGTGGCAGTAATCCTCGGCGCCGCGCCCCACCTCGCGGCCAAGCCGCTGGTGGTGTGCACCGAAGCCAGCCCGGAAGGCTTCGACATCGTGCAGTACACCACCGCCGTCACCGCCGACGCCTCGGCCGAGGCCATCTTCAATCGCCTGGTCGACTTCAAGCCCGGCACTACCGATATCCAGCCGGCGCTGGCGAAAAGCTGGGAGATCAGCCCCGACGGACTCACCTACACCTTCCACCTGCGCGAAGGGGTGAAGTTCCACACCACCGACTACTTCAAGCCGACCCGTGAATTCAACGCCGACGACGTGCTGTGGAGCCTGCGCCGCCAGCTCGACCCGAACCACCCGTGGCACGACAAGACCAGCGTCGGCTACCCCTATTTCGAGAGCATGGCCTTCAAGGAACTGCTCAAGTCGGTGGACAAGACCGATGACCACACCGTGGTGATCACCCTGACCCGTCCGGAGGCGCCCTTCCTGCGTGACCTGGCCATGGCCTTCACCTCGATCTACTCCGCCGAGTACGGCGACCAGTTGCTCAACACGGGCAAGACCCGCGACCTCAACAGCAAGCCGATCGGCACCGGCCCGTTCGTCTTCCAGCGCTACAACAAGGACGCCCAGGTCCGCTACAAGCCCAACCCCGACTACTTCCGCGGCAAGCCACCGGCCGACGCCCTGATCTTCGCCATCACCCCGGACAACAACGTGCGCCTGCAGAAGCTGCGGGCCAACGAATGCCAGGTCGCGCTCTACCCCAAGCCTGACGACGTGCCCTCGATCAAGACCGATCCCAAACTGAAGGTCGCCGAGACCGAGGCCCTGGTCACCGGCTACATCGCGATGAACACCGAGCGCAAGTACCTGAACGACGTGCGCGTACGCAAGGCGATCAACATGGCCTTCGACCGCACGCCCCACGTCGACCAACTGTTCGGCCAGGGCAACGCGCTGGTCGCCGTCAACCCCTACCCACCGAGCATGATCGGCTTCAACGACGAGAACCGGAACCCACCCCGCGACCTGGACAAGGCCCGCGCCTTGCTCAAGGAGGCTGGCGTGCCAGAGGGCACGGTACTGACCCTGTTCACCCGCAACGGCGGCGGTCCGACCAACCCCAATCCACGCCTGTCGGCCGAAATGCTCCAGTCGGACCTGGCCGAGATCGGCATCAAGCTGGATATCCGCATGATGGAATGGGCCGAGATGCTACGCCGCGCCAAGAAGGGCGAGGCCGACATGGTCTCCACCGGCTGGGCCAGCGACAACGGCGACCCGGACAACTTCCTCGGCCCGCTGCTCAGTTGCGAGGCGGCCCGCAACGGCGAGAACTATGCCCGCTGGTGCAACCCCAAGTTCCAGGAACTGATCACCCGCGCCCGCGAGGTCATCGACAACGACGAGCGCGCAAGGCTCTATGCCGAGGCGTTGGCGGTGTACGATGACGACCAACCCTGGATCAGCATGGCCCATCCGAAGATGTTCACGGCCATGCGCGAGAACGTGGAGGGTTATGTGGTCAACCCTCTGACCAACAACAACTTCGCCACCACCAAGGTGAAGTAGAACAACAACGACCGCCGGCAGCCCACGGGGAACCGGCGGCATTGCCCTGACGGGCTGACCGTACTACCGCCTGGAGAGGTACACCCGACGATGTTGAGTTTTATTGCCCGGCGCCTAGGCCTGTTGATTCCGACCTTCTTCGGCATCACCTTGCTGACCTTCGCGCTCATACGCCTGATCCCCGGCGACCCGGTGGAAGTGATGATGGGCGAGCGCAGGGTCGACCCCGAGATGCACGCCCAGGCCATGGAGCGCCTGGGCCTGAACAAGCCCCTGCCGGTCCAGTACCTGGACTACATCGGCAAACTGGCCCAGGGCGACCTGGGCGAGTCGCTGCGCACCCGCGAAAGCGTGTGGAACGAATTCCTCACGTTGTTCCCGGCCACCCTGGAGCTGGCCTTCGCCGCCTTGCTGTTCGCCGGCATCGTCGGCCTGCTGGCCGGGGTGATCGCCGCGCTCAAGCGAGGCTCGCTGTTCGACCACGGGGTCATGGGCATCTCCCTGGCTGGCTACTCCATGCCGATCTTCTGGTGGGGCCTGATCCTGATCATGTTCTTCTCCGTGAGCCTGGGCTGGACCCCGGTGTCCGGACGCATCGACCTGCTCTACGACATCGAGCCGAAGACTGGCTTCATGCTCATCGATACCTTGCTCAGCGACGAAGAAGGCGCCTTCAAGGACGCGGTGATGCACCTGATCCTGCCGGCCATCGTGCTGGGCACCATCCCGCTGGCGGTGATCGCCCGCATGACCCGCTCCTCCATGCTCGAGGTGCTGCGCGAAGACTACATCCGTACCGCCCGGGCCAAAGGCCTGTCGCCCGCCCGCGTGGTGTTCGTGCACGGCCTGCGCAACGCGCTGATCCCGGTATTGACCGTGTTCGGCCTGCAGGTCGGCACCTTGCTGGCCGGCGCCGTGCTCACCGAAACCATCTTCTCCTGGCCGGGCATCGGCAAGTGGCTGATCGAAGCCATCGGTGCCCGTGACTACCCCGTGGTCCAGAACGGCATCCTGTTGATCGCCTGCCTGGTGATCCTGGTCAACTTCGTCGTGGACATCCTCTACGGCCTGGCCAACCCACGCATCCGTCATCAGCGCTGAGGCCCTCGTCATGACTAGCCCGATTGCGAAATCCGTCACGCCGGCCAGCCCGGTGGACCAGAGCCTGCTCTACCCCTCGCCGTACAAGGAGTTCTGGCAGGCCTTCTCACGCAACAAAGGTGCGGTGGCCGGCCTGGCCTTCATGTGCCTGATCGTGTTCTGCGCGCTGTTCGCGCCCTGGGTCGCCCCGCACGATCCGAGCGAGCAATACCGCGACTTCCTGCTGACCCCGCCGGTATGGCTGGAAGGCGGCACCTGGCAGTTCATCCTCGGCACCGACGAGCTCGGCCGCGACCTGCTCTCGCGACTGATCCAGGGCGCCCGGCTGTCGCTGCTGATCGGCCTGTCGTCGGTGGTGATGTCGCTGGTGCCGGGGATCCTGCTGGGCCTGCTGGCCGGTTTCTTCCCGCACATCCTCGGCCCCTCGATCATGCGCCTGATGGACGTGATGCTGGCCCTGCCCTCGCTGCTGCTGGCCGTGGCCATCGTCGCCATCCTCGGCCCCGGCCTGATCAACACGGTGATCGCCATCGCCATCGTCTCGCTGCCGTCCTACGTGCGCCTGACCCGTGCCGCCGTGATGGGCGAGCTGAACCGCGACTACGTCACCGCCGCGCGCCTGGCCGGTGCCGGCCTACCGCGGCTGATGTTCGTCACCGTGCTGCCCAACTGCATGGCACCGCTGATCGTCCAGGCCACCCTGAGCTTCTCCTCGGCGATCCTCGACGCTGCTGCCTTGGGCTTTCTCGGCCTCGGCGTCCAGCCACCGACCCCGGAGTGGGGAACCATGCTGGCCTCGGCCCGTGACTACATCGAACGCGCCTGGTGGGTGGTGAGCCTGCCCGGCCTGACCATCCTGCTCAGCGTGCTGGCGATCAACCTGATGGGCGACGGGCTGCGTGATGCGCTGGACCCGAAACTCAAGAACGCCGTCTGAGGAGAACGCCATGTCACTGTTGCAGATCGACAACCTGAACGTGCGCTTCGGCGACGCCAATGCCGTGCCCGTGGTGGACGGCCTCGACCTTGCGGTGGAGGCCGGCGAGATCCTCGCCATCGTCGGCGAGTCCGGCTCCGGCAAGTCGGTGACCATGATGGCCCTGATGGGCCTGATCGACGCCCCCGGGCGCATCACCGCCGATGCCCTGAACTTCGATGGCACCGACATGCTGCGCCTCAGCGGCCGCCAGCGGCGCAAGGTGGTGGGCAAGGACATCGCCATGGTCTTCCAGGACCCGATGACCGCGCTCAACCCCAGCTACACCGTGGGCTACCAGATCGAGGAGGTGCTACGCCAACACCTGGGCCTGAAGGGCAAGGCCGCGCGCCAGAGGGCCCTGGAGCTGCTCAAGAAGGTCGAGATCCCGGCCGCCGAAAGCCGCCTGGATGCCTACCCACACCAGCTATCCGGCGGCATGAGCCAACGCGTGGCGATCGCCATGGCCATTGCCGGCGAACCCAAGCTGCTGATCGCCGACGAGCCGACCACCGCCCTGGACGTGACCATCCAGGCGCAGATCATGGAGCTGCTGGTGAACCTGCAGAAGGAGCGCAACATGGCGCTCATCCTGATCACCCACGACCTGGCCGTGGTCGCCGAGACCGCCAAGCGGGTCTGCGTGATGTACGCCGGGCAAGCCGTGGAAGTGGGCCAGGTGCCAGAGCTGTTCGACCTCCCTGCCCATCCCTATAGCGAGGCCTTGCTGGCGGCCATCCCCGAGCACAGCATCGGTGCCGAACGCCTGGCCACCCTGCCCGGCATCGTCCCCGGCCGCTATGACCGGCCCCAGGGTTGCCTGCTGTCACCACGTTGCCCATATGTCCAGGACAACTGCCGCCGGCAGCGTCCGCCCCTCGATCCCCAGGCCCACAGCCTGGTGCGTTGCTTCTACCCGCTGAACCAGGAGGTGGCGTGATGACCGTCGTCCTATCCGCCCGTGAACTGACCCGTCACTACGAAGTCTCCCGTGGCCTGTTCAAGGGCCATGCCCTGGTGCGCGCGCTCAATGGCGTGTCGTTCGAGCTGGAGGCCGGCAGGACCCTGGCCGTGGTCGGTGAGTCCGGCTGCGGCAAGTCCACGCTGGCCCGCGCCCTGACCCTGATCGAGGAGCCGACCGCCGGCTCGCTGCAAATCGCCGGCACCGAAGTCAAGGGGGCCAGCAAGGCCGAGCGCAAGCAACTGCGCCGCGATGTACAGATGGTCTTCCAGAGCCCCTACGCCTCGCTCAACCCCCGGCAGAAGATCGGCGATCAGCTGGCCGAACCGCTGCTGATCAACACCTCGCTGAGCAAGGCCGAGCGCCGCGAGAAAGTGCAAGCGATGATGCAGCAGGTCGGCCTGCGCCCCGAGCATTACCAGCGCTACCCGCACATGTTCTCGGGCGGCCAGCGCCAGCGCATCGCCCTGGCCCGGGCGATGATGCTGCAACCGAAGGTGCTGGTGGCCGACGAGCCGACCTCGGCGCTGGACGTATCGATCCAGGCGCAGGTCCTGAACCTGTTCATGGACCTGCAGAAGGAGTTCAACACCGCCTACGTGTTCATCTCCCACAACCTCGCGGTGGTGCGCCACGTGGCCGACCAGGTGCTGGTGATGTACCTGGGCCGGCCAGCGGAGATGGGGCCGAAGCAGGACATCTACGACAAGCCCCTGCACCCCTATACCCAGGCGCTGCTGTCGGCGACGCCGGCGATCCACCCGGACCCGCTGAAACCGAAGATCCGCATCGCCGGTGAACTGCCCAACCCGCTGAACCCACCGGACGGCTGTGCCTTCCACAAGCGCTGCCCGCATGCCACGGAGCGCTGCGCCAAGGAGATACCGGCGCTGAGGCAGGTGGGCACGCGGCAGGTGGCCTGCCACTATGCCGAGCAGTTTCTCTAGAGCGGCATAGCCGTCCAAGCCAGGCCGCTCCCACGCCGGTATCCAGTGCTGTGGGAGTGGCCCAAATGGCAGTTGCAAAGCCTTGACGGGCATTGGGGCAGCCTGCGAATGGTCACCCCCCTGATCTTGTCACCCATGGCCAGGTCAAGGCACTATCCCCGTCCATGACGACGAGCACCCTCCCCGACGGCCCCGAGCAGACCGCGCTCACCGCCGAAACGGTACTGCGCTACCACCTGTGCTGGAAGCACCGCGACCTGGACGGGGTAATGGCGCTGTACCATGCCGACATCCAGTACCACGACTTTTTCCAGAACCGCGTGCTCGGCTTCGATGAGCTGCGCGACTACGTGCGCGGCTGCCTGCCTCATGAAGCCGACGAGGACATCGTCCATAGCGACCGCATCCGCGTCGACGGCTGTACCGCGTTCATCCAGTATCAAGTGACGGTCCAAGGCGGTGAGGGCTTGGTGGCCTTCCAGTCGAGCGAGGCGATCACCGTCAAGGACGGGCTGATCTGGCGGGTCAATGAATACGCCACCCTGGTGCGCCGTTCGAACGACAGCACCCCCCGTTCGGGCCCACGGCCCGCCACTAGCCGCCTGGGCCTGTCACCACGCCAGTTGAGCAGCATGGCCCAGGACCTGGAATACTATTTCCAGCGTCAACGCCCCTACCTCGACCCGGAGCTGGACCTGCAACAGGTCGCCGACGCCAGTGGCTACAGCCGTAACCAGATCTCCTACCTGCTCAACCAGGTGCTGGGGCAGAGCTTCTACCGCTACGTCAACCAGGCACGTCTGCAACACCTGATGGCCAGCCTCGACGATGACAGCCTCAAGGCCTCGATCGAAGACCTGGCTTTCAATGCGGGCTTCAATTCCTTATCGGCCTTCTACAAGTGCTTTCGCGAACATACCGGGCTCTCGCCCAAGGCCTACCTGAAGCAGATTTCCCTGCGTGCACGCACGTAAGACAGCCCCCACCGCATGACACTAGGATCGCCCACAGACCTTCATCGATGTGGAGCCGAACCTGATGCAACCCTGGCGCACGATCAGCCTCTGGATGGACCAGCTCGACGAGCCACTCAGCGCCCGCCCGGCATTGCAACAGGACCTCGACCTGGATGTGTGCATCATCGGCGCCGGCTACACCGGCCTGTGGACCGCCTACTACCTCAAGCGTCAGGCACCGCAGTTGAACATCGCCGTGATCGAAGCCAAGATCGCCGGCTTCGGCGCCTCGGGACGCAATGGCGGCTGGCTGATGGGCAACCTGCTTGGCGAAGATCGCCTGCTCGCCACCCTGTCGCCGCAACAGCGCCGCGCCAGCATCGACCTGCTGCACGGCATTCCCGACGAAGTCCACGCCGTGCTGCAACGCGAGGCCATCGACTGCGACTACCGCAAGGGTGGCGTGCTCTATTGCGCCGCTCGCTATCCGGAACAGGAACGCAGCCTGCGCGCCTACCTCGACGGCCTCTATCGCCTAGGCATGAACGAACACGATTATCGCTGGCTGCGTCCCGATCAACTGGATGCACAACTGCGGGTGAGCAATGCCTACGGCGCGATCTTCAGCCCGCACACCGCGACCATCCAGCCGGCCAAGCTGGCGCGCGGCCTGGCCCGAGCCGTGGAAAGCCTCGGTGTGCCGATCTACGAAAACACTCCAGCCATCGACTGGCAGCCCGGTCAAGTGCGTACTCCCCTGTCACGCATTCGTTGCCAGTGGATGGTGCCCGCCGTGGAGGGTTACGCGGCCAGCCTGCCACCGCTGGGTAAACATCAACTGCCGGTGCAAAGCCTGCTTGTGGCCACCGAACCACTGCCCGAGTCGACCTGGGCACAGATCGGCCTGTCCCAAGGGCAAGCCTTCAGCGAGAACAGCCGCCAGGTCACCTACGGCCAGCGCACCGCCGACAACCGCCTGGTATTCGGCGCGCGCGGTGGCTACCGTTTCGGCGGCCGGCTGCGCGACAACTTCAACCTGAACCCGGCAGAAATAGAACTACGCCGCTACCTGTTCAGCGAGTTGTTCCCGCAGCTCAAACATGTACGCATCACCCACTCCTGGGGCGGCAACCTGGGCATGGCCCGACGCTTCCGTCCGCACATGCTCTGTGATCGCCAACGCGGCGTTGCCCTTTCAGGCGGCTATGGCGGCGAGGGGGTTGGCGCCACCAATCTCGGCGGCCGCACGCTGGCCGCGCTGATCCTCGACCAGCACAACGAACTGACCGCACAACCATGGGTGCTCGACAACCGCCCATTGTCGAGCCTGGCCACCTGGCCGCCCGAGCCATGCCGCTGGCTGGGCTACAACGCGATCATCCAGAGTTTCGTCCACGAGGACCGGACCCTCGCCAACCCCGCCAATGCGCCCTGGAGGCGGCGCCTGGCCAGCTCGCTTGCGGACTTCATGGAAAGCTTCATGCACTGACTCCCCTTCCCCTCACACAGGATCCACCGGTCATGAGCATTACCCACTTCAAACACACCGACAGCACGGAGCTAGGCAGCTCCAACCCCGTCGCGGCACCCATCGGCGAGCCCGTGGCCGTGACGTCTGTCACCTGCGTCGAGCGTAGCGATGGCGTCGAGACGGGCATCTGGGCGTGCACCCCAGGGCGCTGGCGCCGGCAGATCGTGCAACAGGAGTTCTGCCACTTCATCAAAGGCCGCTGCACCTTCACCCCCGATGGTGGCGAGCCCCTGCACATAGAAGCCGGAGATGCCCTGATGCTACCGGCCAACAGCACCGGCACCTGGGACATCCAGGAAACGGTGCGCAAGACCTACGTCCTGATTTTCTGAACCGCCAATCGCCTGCCGCCCTTCGATAACAACAGACAAAGCAAGGTAAACCGGACATGCGCACGATTATTTTCGCTCCCCTGATGTTGGTCGCCTGCGTGGCCAATGCCACTGAGTCGGTGAAGATCTACAACTGGTCCAGCTACATCGCCCCGGACACACTGAAACATTTCCAGCAAACCACTGGCATCGTGCCGACCTACGACGTCTTCGACAGTAACGAAACCCTCGATGGCAAGCTGATGACCGGCAACTCCGGCTACGACGTGGTATTCCCCTCCAACCATTTCATGGCCCGGCAGATCCAGGGCAAGGCCCTGAAGAAGCTGGACAAATCGCAGTTGCCCAACTGGCACAACCTAAACCCGGTGCTGCTCAAGGCGCTGGAGGTCAACGACCCCGGCAACCAGTACGGTTTCCCCTACCTGTGGGGCAGTACCGGCATCGGTTACAACATCGACAAGGTCAAGGCCGTGCTCGGAGACGACGCCCCGGTGGACTCCTGGGACTTGATCTTCAAGCCTGAGTACATTTCCAAACTCAAAAGCTGTGGCGTGGCAGTGCTGGACAATGGCCCAGAGCTGCTGCCAATCGCCCTGCACTACCTGGGCTTGCCGCACCACAGCCAGGACCCGAAGGACTACGACAAGGCCAAGGAGCTGCTGATGAAGGCGCGACCGTACATCAGCTACTTCCACTCCTCCAAGTACACAGGCGATCTGGCCAATGGCGATGTGTGCGTGGTGGTGGGTTTTTCGGGCGATGTGCTACAGGCGAAGAACCGTGCGCAAGAAGCGAAGAACGGCGTGAAGGTGGGCTATTCGATCCCGAAGGAAGGCGCGCCGATGTGGTTCGACATGGTCGCCATGCCGGCCGATGCGCCAGACGAGAAGGCAGGATATGCCTACATGAACTACCTACTGCAACCCGAGGTGATGGCCAATATCAGTAACCATGTGCAGTACGCCAACGGCAACCTCAAGGCCGATGGGCTGGTGGATTCAGCAATGAAGAGCAACAGCATGATTTACCCGAGCGAGGAAGTGATGGGCAAGCTGTATGCACTGCAGGCCATGCCGGCGAAAATCGACCGCATCAGGACGCGCCTCTGGACCAGCATCAAGGCGGGGCACTGACGAGCTCCGGCCAATGACAAGCTTCGAGCTGCAAGGGAAAACAGGCGTGCCTGCGGTCTAATACCGTTCACTTAAGCCATTGGGGCCGCCTTGCGGCCCTTCGCGGGCAAGCCCGCTCCCACAAGTACGCTGCAAACCTCAAGGAATGCACGATCCTGTGGGAGCGGGCTCGCCCGCGAAGGGCTGCAAGGCAGCCCCAATCGATGTCACATCAGACTTAAGTGAACAGCTTGCAGCTTGAGGCTGAATCAGTGGTGCTCGCGCGTCGCGCGGAACTTCACATCCGGCCAGCGCTCTTCCATCAGCGACAGGTTGACCCGGGTCGGTGCCAGGTAGGTCAGGTGACCGCCACCGTCGATGGCCAGGTTCTCCATGGCCTTGTTCTTGAAGTCCTCGAGCTTCTTCTTGTCGTCGCAGCTGATCCAGCGCGCCGACCAGACAGTGATCGGCTCATAGGCGCACTCGACCTTGTACTCTTCCTTCAGGCGGCTGGCGACCACGTCGAACTGCAGCACACCGACCGCACCGAGGATGATGTCGTTGCTGCGCTCGGGGAAGAACACCTGGGTCGCGCCTTCCTCGGCCAACTGTTGCAGGCCCTGGCGCAGTTGCTTGGACTTGAGCGGGTCCTTCAGGCGCACGCGGCGGAACAGCTCCGGTGCGAAGTGCGGGATACCCGTGAAGCCCAGCACCTCGCCTTCGCTGAAGGTGTCGCCGATCTGGATGGTGCCGTGGTTGTGCAGGCCGATGATGTCACCGGCATAGGCCTCTTCCAGTTGCTCGCGCTCGGATGAGAAGAAGGTCAGCGCATCGCCGATGCGCAGGTCCTTGCCCAGGCGCACGTGGCGCATCTTCATGCCCTTCTCGTACTTGCCCGAGCAGATGCGCATGAAGGCGATGCGGTCGCGGTGCTTGGGGTCCATGTTCGCCTGGATCTTGAACACGAAGCCGCTGAACTTCTCCTCGGTCGGCTCGACGGTACGCTCGTGGGCAACGCGGCCCAGCGGGCGTGGCGCCCAGTCGACCACGGCATCGAGCACGTGGTCGACACCGAAATTGCCAAGCGCAGTGCCGAAGAACACCGGGGTCAGCTGGCCATTGATGAACTCGTCCTGGTCGAACGCATGGCAGGCACCTTGCACCAGCTCGAGCTGCTCGACGAACGCATCGTACTGGTCGCCCAGGTGCGCGCGGGCTTCGTCGGAGTCCAGCTTCTCGATGATCTTCGCTTCGGTGCGCTCATGACCATGGCCGGGGGTATAGACCACGATGTAGTCGCCGGTCAGGTGGTAGACGCCCTTGAAGTCCTTGTAGCAGCCGATCGGCCAGGTGATCGGCGCAGCCTTGATCTTCAGCACCGCCTCGATCTCGTCGAGCAGCTCGATCGGGTCGCGGATGTCGCGGTCGAGCTTGTTGATGAAGCTGACGATCGGCGTGTCGCGCAGGCGGCAGACATCCATCAGGGCGATGGTCCGCGGCTCGACGCCCTTACCGCCGTCGAGCACCATCAGCGCCGAGTCCACCGCCGTCAGGGTGCGGTAGGTGTCTTCCGAGAAGTCCTCGTGGCCGGGGGTGTCGAGCAGGTTGATCATGTGTTCGCGGTAGGGGAACTGCATCACCGAGGTGGTGATGGAGATACCGCGCTGCTTTTCCATTTCCATCCAGTCGGAAGTGGCGTGGCGGTCGGACTTGCGCGACTTCACGGTACCGGCGACGGCAATGGCCTTGCCCATCAGCAGGAGCTTCTCGGTGATGGTGGTCTTACCGGCGTCAGGGTGGGAAATGATTGCGAAAGTGCGGCGTTTCGCGACTTCGGCGGCCTGGTTGGTCATGGGAAATCGCCTGACTGGGGATCAAAAAGGGGCAGTATCATACCTGAAGTCGGGCGTCAGGCCAAAATAGCTGCCGCCAGACCGGACGCCCCTTGGCCTCGACACCCTAGCTGCGAGAAATCGGATCCTCTGCGAACCCTTCGATCGTGACGGGTGCTCGACCGGGCATGTGGGCCACCAGCTCCAGCCTGCCGCCCATGGCCTCCACATAGCCACGCAGAGTAGATATCAGCATGTCGCTGCGATTCTCGACTTTCGAAACATTGCCTTGACGGATGTCGAGACGTTCAGCCAGATCCTCCTGGGTGATCTGGAGCTGTTTACGCAGCGCTCGAAGCGTCATTTCTTCACGGACCAATTCGCGACCGCGCTCCTCCACCCTCGCCCTGCGCTCAGGTGAAAGGCCGTTCATTACGTCATCAAGTGTCTTGTACATGCTTTCAACCTCTGGACAGGTGCCGATCGAACCACTCATCGGCACGGTCGATCAGGTGCCTGTAGAACCTGCGTTCATTGATGCCCGCCTTATCGCCAGCCACCAACAGAAGCGCACAACGAGAACGATCGAAGGCGAACGCCACTCGCCATACACCACCATCAGCATTGAAGCGCAACTCTTTCATATTCGAATGCCTTGAGCCTTTGAGCGTATCTACGCGAGGGCGTCCCAACGCAGGGCCCCAGCGTTCGAGCAGGTGAAGCTGAGCCAGCAGTTCATCCTGAACCGCCTCTGCCAACCTTTCGAACTCGGTCATGAACTCCAGACACATCCCTATAGACCACAAAAAAATACCTCCAAGAGAATATTCCTTCAAGGGATTACTCGGAAAATTTTCGAATGACCATGGAGAGATAGGGATGTGCTCGAAAAGCAGGTGATTCAACGTCCACAAGTAATATCCACGCTGTTTTTTCGCGTGAAATTTCCTACTCGCCAGTGATTAACGCTGGCCAAATGCCGCTTCAGATGGGAACCTTTACCCCCACGGAGACGTCCACTCCCCTGCAACCCGCCTCGGTTCAGGGCTGGAAACACCTGCATTTCGGGCCCGACGGGGTTCGGCTCATGGCGTGACCGCACAGCTCTGCTGGGCACCACGCTGCTACTCGCGACCACACTGCCCGCCGCCAGGAATGGCCGGCCGCCACGGGGGTGTGCTCGCCGACTACACAAAGGAGTCCGCCTGTGGCTGCACGCTACGGAAAAGGGCTGTTGGGATGGGCCGCCGTGCTCGTCATCCTGGCCCTGCTGGTCCACTGGATCGGCATCGACACGATCGCGCGCTACCGCGACGATCTTGGTTTCTACCTGCAAGCGCACCTGGTCCTGGTGCTGGCTTCGATGGCGGCGGCGTTGGCCGTGGGCATCCCCGCCGGCATTGCCTTGAGTCGACCGCACCGGGTCGACAAGGCCGAGCGCTTCATGCAGTTGTTCAACGTTGGCAATACCATCCCTCCCCTGGCCGTTCTGGCCATCGCCCTGAGTGTCCTGGGCATCGGCGCAGGCCCGGCGATCTTCGCCCTGTTCCTCGCCTCCCTGCTGCCCATCGTGCGCAATACCTACGAAGGCCTGAAGAACGTGCCCGCCTCGCTCAAGGAAGCCGCCACCGGCATCGGCATGACCCCGCGCCAGCAGCTCTGGCAGGTGGAACTGCCCAACGCCGTGCCGATCATCGTCGGCGGGGTGCGCGTGGCCCTGGCGTTGAACGTGGGTACAGCGCCACTGGCGTTTTTGATCGGTGCCAACAGCCTGGGCAGCCTGATCTTCCCCGGCATCGCCCTGAACAACCAGCCACAACTGCTGCTGGGCGCGGCCTGCACGGCGCTGCTGGCGCTGCTGCTCGACGCCTTGGTGAGCTTCTCCAGCAAGCGCTGGCTGGAACGTGGCCTGGCCTGACAAGAAGAGGGACTGCATGAAGAAAAGAATCGCCTTGCTGCTGGGCGCGGCCCTGCTGTTCGCAGGATTTGCCCAAGCAGCGCAGAAACCACTGGTGCGGATCGGCGCCCGGGTCTTCACCGAACAGACCGTACTCGCCGAGATCACCGCACAGTACCTGCGTGCCAATGGCTTCGACGTGCGCGTCACCGCAGGCCTTGGCAGCAACCTCGCCCGCCAGGCTCAGGAGACCGGCCAGCTCGACCTAATGTGGGAGTACACCGGTGTCTCGCTGGTGTCCTACAACCACATCGACGAGCGCATGCCCAGCGCCGAGGCCACCTATGCCAGGGTCAAGGCGCTGGATGCGCAGAAGGGCCTGGTCTGGCTGACGCCCTCGAGGTTCAGCAACACCTACGCCCTGGCCCTGCCGCGCAAGGTCGCCGAGGCCTACCCGCAGGTCGCGACCATCAGCCAGCTCAACCAGGTGCTGCGCGATGAAAAGGCACGCAAGCACCTGGTGGCCCTGGACACCGAGTTCGCCAACCGCCCCGACGGCCTGGAAGGCCTGAAGGCGATGTACGACCTGCAGGTCGGCCGCGCCAACATCCGCCAGATGGACGCGGGCCTGGTCTATACCGCCCTGCGCAACGACCAGGTATTCGCCGGCCTGGTGTACACCACCGACGGTCGCCTGAGCGCCTTCGACCTCAAGCTGCTGGAAGACGACAAGCACTACTTCCCCGACTACACCGCCGCCCCCGTGGTGCGCAAACAGGTCCTCGACGCCAATCCACAGCTGGCCGCGCTGCTCAAGCCCCTGGCCGAAACGCTCGACGACCAGACCATGCGCCAGCTCAACGCCAAGGTCGATGTCGAGCACCAGAGCCCGACCACCGTGGCCGCCGAGTTCCTGCGCCAGCATCCCTTCAGCGAGGTACAGCCATGAACCTGCTCGACACTTTCGTCCACCTGGACTGGGCCCAGGTCGTGCAACTGACCTGGCAGCACATCGCCCTGGTCGGTATCGCCGTGGGCCTGGCGATTCTCTTCGGTGTGCCGCTGGGCATCCTGATGACCCGTTTCCCCGCCGTCGCCGGCCCCGTGCAGGCTGCGGCCACGGTCCTGCTGACCATACCGTCGATCGCCCTGTTCGGCCTGCTGCTGCCGTTCTATTCCAAGTTCGGCCAGGGCCTGGGGCCGCTGCCGGCGATCACTGCGGTGTTCCTGTATTCCCTGCTGCCGATCCTGCGCAACACCTACCTCGCCCTGACCAATGTCGAACCCGGCATCCGTGAGGCCGCGCGCGGTATCGGCATGACCTTCGGCCAGCGCCTGCGCATGGTCGAGCTGCCCATCGCCGTGCCGGTGATCCTCGCCGGCGTGCGCACCGCCGTGGTCATGAACATCGGCGTCATGACCATCGCCGCGACCATCGGTGCCGGCGGCCTGGGTGTACTCATCCTCACCTCCATCAGCCGCAGCGACATGTCCATGCTGCTGGTCGGCGCCGTGCTGGTCAGCCTCCTGGCGATCATCGCCGACCTGATTCTGCAAACCCTGCAACGTGCCCTGACTCCGGAAGGACTGCGCCCATGATCGAACTGAAGAACCTCAGCAAGACCTTCAACGTCAACGGCAAGGACGTCAAAGCCGTCGACTCGGTAAGCCTCACCGTCAACGAAGGCGAGATCTGCGTCTTCCTCGGCCCTTCGGGCTGCGGCAAGAGCACCACCCTGAAGATGATCAACCGCCTGATCACCCCGACCTCCGGCCAGGTGTTCATCAATGGCGAAGACACCAGCGCCCTGGACGAGGTGACCCTGCGCCGCCATATCGGCTACGTGATCCAGCAGATCGGCCTGTTCCCCAACATGACCATCGAGGAGAACATCACCGTGGTCCCGCGCCTGCTCGGCTGGGACAAGCACAAGTGCCACGAGCGCGCCCGCGAGCTGATGAACATGATCAAGCTCGAACCCAAGCATTACCTACAGCGCTACCCACGCGAGCTGTCCGGTGGCCAGCAGCAGCGCATCGGCGTGATCCGCGCCCTGGCCGCCGAAGCACCGGTGCTGTTGATGGACGAGCCGTTCGGCGCGGTCGACCCGATCAACCGGGAGATGATCCAGAACGAATTCTTCGAGATGCAGCGGGCGCTGAACAAGACCGTGATCATGGTCAGCCACGACATCGACGAGGCCATCAAGCTGGGCGACAAGATCGCCATCTTCCGTGCCGGCAAGCTGCTCCAGCTCGACCACCCGGATACCCTGCTGGCCCACCCGGTAGACGATTTCGTCAGCGACTTCGTCGGCCAGGACAGCACCCTCAAGCGCCTGTTGCTGGTGCGTGCCGAGGACGCGGCGGACAACGCACCCTCGGTCAGCCCGCAAACGCCGGTGAACGATGCCCTGGAACTGCTCGACGAGCACGACCGTCGCTACGTGGTGGTCACCGACGCGGCGAACAAGGCGCTCGGCTACGTGCGCCGTCGCGACATGCACCGTCAACAGGGAACCTGCGGCGACTTCCTGCGCCCGTTCAACGCCACTGCATCCCATGACGAGCACCTGCGCATCCTGCTATCGCGGATGTACGAGTACAACCGCGCCTGGTTGCCGGTGCTGGATGCCGAGCAGGTGTTCCTTGGCGAGGTGACCCAGGAGTCCATCGCGGCGTACCTGAGCTCGGGGCGTTCGCGCGGGGGCAAGACCAGCATCGTCTCGCCGGCGGAGGCAGTCGGCGCCTGACCGAGGCGTGCCGGATATCGGCCGGTCAACTTGGGGTCGCTGCGCGCCCCAATCGCCGGCAAGCCGGCTCCCAGGTACTCCACCCAGCGGCCCCCCTGTGGGAGCGGGCTTGCCCGCGATGGGCCGCAACGCGGCCCTCCTCGGCATTAGAACCCGACGCTGGCCTGCACATAGAAGGTCCGCGGTTCACCCACATACAACCCCGCGTTGTTGTCGCTCGAGCGGGTGTAGTACTGCTTGTCGAAGATGTTCTTCACCCCCGCCGCCAACTTCAGGTTCGACAGCTGCGGCCCGAAGTCGTAGCCACCACGGGCATGCCAGGTCACGTAGCCTGGAATATCGCCATACTGGCCGTCGGCACTGGGCTCGGTGATGTAGTTGCCGTTGAAGCTACCGTCGGCGTTCATCCCGGTACCGGGGGCGCGCTGCTTGGATTGAGCGTAGGCATCCAGGTTCCAGGTCCAGCGGTCGACCTGGTAGCGCAGGCCGGCGGTGACCACCTGGCGGGAGTAGAACGGCAGGTCGCGGCCCTTGAAGCCAGGGATCTCGCCCTCGTAGGTAGCGCGGGTGTAGGTGAACCCGGCATTGGCCGACAAGCCCTGCAGCCGCGGGTCGAGGCCCGACAGGTCATAGCGCATCGACGCTTCGATGCCCTGGTGCTTGGTAGCGCCCAGGTTGGTCCAGCCCACATCGTTGCTGATGTATTGCAGCTCATCGTCGAAGTCGATGTAAAAGGCCGTCAGTTCACCGGCGAAATGGCCATCGTCATAGCGTGTGCCGATCTCGTAAGTCTTGGCCTTCTCCGGCTCCAGGCCGTTGGCGGTACTGTCGCCGACACCGCCCTGGCCGAGCTGGAAGTACTGCAGGCTGCCGAACGACGTCTCGTAGTTGGCGAACAGCTTCCAGGCATCCGACAGGTGGTACATCACGCTCAAGGCTGGCAGCGGCTCGTTGCTGGTGATGCTGCGGTTCTTTTCCGGCACCGGTCTGTAGTTGGCATCCAGCACCGGACGGTCGCGCCAGTCGGTATTGATGTGCTCGAAGCGAATCCCTGGAGTGATGGTCCAGTTGCCCACGTCGATCTTGTCATCGATGTAGTAGGCGCTGGCCTCGGTGCCGCCACTGCGGTCCTGGAAGACATGGCCGTCGGAGGTCGGGGTTGGCGTCGGTACGTTGTCGATCAGCGCCAGGCGGGTGGATTGCTCGCGCATGGCCTCCTTCAGGTAGCGATAGCCGACGCTGACTTCCTGGGTGGTCGGGCCGACGAAGAAGATCCGCGACAGGCGTGGCTCGATGGCGAAGGTGTGGTAGTTGCGCGGGTACGACGACAGGGTCTTCATGTCGCGAGCGGCGATGGCGCTGCCACGGAAGCTGTCGGTGTAGTAGGTCAGCACCTCGAACTGGGTCGCGTCGTCGATCTGCCGCTGCCACTTGAACGACACGTCCTTGCGCCGGCCGCTGAAGTAGTCGTAGTCGCGTACCGACTGGTACGGGTCATGGTCGAACTGGGCCTGGGTCAGGCCGCCAGGCATGTCGGCGCGGCCGTCGTAGTAGTGGAAGTTGAGCCAGAACTCGTCGCGCTCGGTGGGCGCCCAGTGGGTCTTGAGGATGACGTCGTCGATATCGTTGTCGTTGTTGCTGCTGCGATAGCCATGGCCGTTGACCCCGGTGTACAGCAGCGCGACACCCAGGCCATTGTCGGCGGTGCCGCCGACGAATGCCGATTCGGTGTGCTTCCAACCGCCGTGGCGGGAGGTTTCGAGGGTAGTGGCCAGCTCGCCAGTGGCCTTCTCGGGGATCGCCCGGGTGACGAAGTTGATCACCCCACCGACGTTCTGCGGGCCATAGCGCACCGAACCCGCGCCACGCACCACGTCGATGCTGTCGAGGTTGCCCGAGGAGATCGGCGCCATCGACAGCTGCGGCTGGCCATAGGGGGCGAAGGCTGCCGGGATGCCGTCGATCAGCACGGTCGAGCGTGGCGACAGGCGGGAGGTCAGGCCGCGCACGCCGACGTTGAGCGACAGGTCGCTGCCGCCGGTGCCGTTGGAGTCCTGCACCTGCACGCCCGGAATGCCACGCAGGACGTCGCTCACGTTCATCGCACCCTTCTCCACCATGGCCTCGCGGCGCACCACGGTACGCGCGCCGGGATGGTTGTGCACGACGCGCTGCTCGGCGTCGCCCAGCCAGTCGCCGACCACCTTCACATCGGTGGGCGCCAGCTCGAGGCTGCCGGGGGTCGCGCCGCCCGCGCCCTGGGAGGGCTTGATCACCACGGTGTCCTGGGACATCTCATAAGTCAGCCCGCTGCCTTGCAGCAGTTGCTGCAAGGCCTGCTCGGGCGCCAGGTTGCCGGATACCGCAGGGGCCTGCTTGCCAGCCACGAGCTCCGGGCTGAAGAACAGCTGCAGGTTGGTCTGCTGGCCGAGCTGGGCCAAGGCCGAGGCCAATGACTGGGCCTGGATCTGCAAGGCGACCGGCGCCTGCTCGGCATAGGCATGGGTTGCGGCGGCACTGACCGCCACGGCCAGTGCCAGGGTGCGCAGGCGAAGAAGAGGTTTGTTGTTGTTCACGTCGTCGAAGGGTCCTGAAAGTCGGGATGAACGCCAACCGCATGCAAGTGGGAATGCTTGGCAGTTGCAGTTGGCGGGGAAGACGAACGAGCGAAAAAAAACCTGAATCTACTTCGCGATAATTTCGCTGGAGCCATCGCCGTAGGTCTTGATCGCCACGGGCAGGATGCTCGGCAGGGCTCGCAGCAAGGCGTCGGTATCGTCGACGCTGAAGGTGCTGGACAGGCGCAGGCCAGCCGCCTTGCCTGGTGCGACACGCAAGGGCTGGGCACGATAGCGGGAAACCTCGGCGACCACCTCCTCGAGGGTGGCGTTGTCGAATACCAGCTTGCCCTGGCGCCAGGCGGTCAGCGCAGCGGCGTCGACCGCATAGGGCGCGGCCACCTTGCCCTGTCGGTCGATGTGCGAACCCTGGCCGGCCTTGAGCTGCGCCAGCGAGTCGCCCGCCCCACGGACCCGCACCGAGCCCTGCTCCACTGCCACGCGGGTCCGCTCGGGGTCCAGGCGCACGTCGAAGCGCGTGCCGGTCACGGTGACGCTGCCTTGCGCGGTGTCGACCACGAACGGTCGGTCGACGTCATGGGCCACGCTGAACATCGCCTCGCCAGCGGTCAGCAAAACTTGACGTCGGCCGGAGCTGAACGCGACCTGCAAGTGGGTACCGCCATTGAGTTCCAGGTGCGAGCCATCGGGCAACTCGACCTGGCGACGCTCACCCAGGGCAGTCTGCAGATCTGCGTGATGGTTCAGGCGCTGGTACTGCCAGCCGCTCCACCCCAGCCCCAGCGCGGCCAGCGCGACCCCAGCGGCCAGGGCCTGACGCAACAGGCGACGACGCGGCAACCGCTGCACGGGCTCGGGTTGGCACAGGGCCTCCAGGTGCTGGCGAGGAATGAGGTCGGCGGCCTGCCACAGCCGGCCCAGTTGTTCATATTCCTCGCGGTGCCGGGGATGCGCAGCGAGCCACTGGCGCAATTGCGCCTGCAGTTCGGCATCCTGGGGAGCATCCTGGACGCGGGCGAACCATTCGGCCGCCTGGTCGCGGACGGCATCGGCACCGTGCTGTTTCATGAAAAGGCTCTCCTGACTCATCTCGACACATCCAGGTGCTCACGCAGATGTCGGAGCGTGCGGATCATATACTTTTCGACCATGTTCTTGGTCAAACCCATGCGCTCGGCGATCTCCGCCTGGCTCAGCCCTTCGAGCTTCTGCCAGATGAAGACCCGCCGGCAATTGACCGGCAGTTGCGCCAACGCCCGCTCGACACTGTCGGCCAGCTCCAGGGCATGCACATAGGCCTCCGGATCGCCGCTGCCCGCGCCGACCGGCGCGAACGCCTCCTGCTCCAGGGACTGGCGCCGGTCTTCGCGGCGAAAGCCATCCACGGCGATGTTGCGGGCGGTCTGGTGCAAGTAGGCGCGGGGCTGCTCGACCTGTTCGCGCGGGTTTTCCAGAACCCGCACGAAGGCGTCGTGGGTGAGGTCCTCGGCTTGCTGGCGGCTGCGCAGCTTGCGCGTCCAGGTGCCGATCAGCTCGTGGTAATGGTCGAGAAAGCCTTTGTGTCCGGACACGGTCGGGGTCGTCAGGGAGGCAGATGAGGTCGCGAATAGTAATGCTTCTCATCAACGACGGCAAATCGACGATGCCATGGCCCGACCAAGCCTCGCCAGGGCGTCAGTAACAAAAAATTTATGACGGGATTCATGCACAGGCGTGCCAGGAACATGTGGCCATAAATATGAACACCTGGTCGCTATTGCAGGCCAACCCGCACCCCCCCGAAAACAGCGCTGACCTTGTGGGCACGGGTCTACCTGCGAAGTGGCCAACGGGTTCCATTCCACAATTTTTTACGCTTGTGATCCTGGGGGGAACATCCGAGGGTCACATGAGTCGGTTATTCAAGGCACTGCTCGTCGATCCACGACGATCGCGTCGGGATTGGCTGTTGATCTTGCTTTCTTCACCGCCTAAAGTGCGCGCCGAACGTCCATGCTGGAAACGATCCATCCGGCTCAAGTACTGACGACGAGACAGCAAGGTCACCCGCCGCTCCGTATCACGGGCACGGTTGACCTTTTTGCTTTCGGCGACATGCCTTGGGAAGTAGGCGAACCAAAGTGGGGATACGGAGGACGTTCAGTTTGCAGCCACTTACCTTTTCAGTTTGCCCATGGAGCCCTTGAGCATGTCGATCCAGGTCGAAGACTATTTCGCGCGCGACACCTTCCAGAAGATGAAGGCGTTCGCCGACAAGCAGGAAACCCCGTTCGTACTCATCGACACCCAGATGATCAGCCAGGCCTATGACGACCTGCGCGCCGGGTTCGAGTTCGCCAAGGTCTACTACGCGGTCAAGGCCAACCCGGCGGTCGAGATCATCGACCTGCTCAAGGACAAAGGCTCGAACTTCGACATCGCCTCGATCTACGAGCTGGACAAGGTGATGAACCAGGGTGTCAGCGCCGACCGCATCAGCTACGGCAACACCATCAAGAAGTCCAGGGACATCCGCTACTTCTACGAGAAGGGCGTGCGCCTGTACGCCACCGACTCCGAAGCCGACCTGCGCAACATCGCCAAGGCCGCGCCGGGCTCGAAGGTCTACGTGCGCATCCTCACCGAAGGCTCCACCACCGCCGACTGGCCGCTGTCGCGCAAGTTCGGCTGCCAGACCGACATGGCCATGGACCTGCTGATCCTCGCCCGCGACCTGGGCCTGGTGCCTTATGGCGTGTCTTTCCACGTCGGCTCCCAGCAGCGCGACATCAGCGTGTGGGATGCCGCCATCGCCAAGGTCAAGGTGATCTTCGAGCGCCTGAAGGAAGAAGACGGCATCGAGCTGAAGATGATCAACATGGGCGGTGGTTTCCCGGCCAACTACATTACCCGCACCAACAGCCTGGAAACCTATGCCGAGGAAATCATCCGCTTCCTCAAGGAAGACTTCGGCGACGAACTGCCGGAGATCATCCTCGAGCCAGGCCGCTCGCTGATCGCCAACGCTGGCATCCTGGTCAGCGAAGTGGTGCTGGTGGCGCGCAAGTCGCGTACGGCGGTCGAGCGTTGGGTGTACACCGACGTGGGCAAGTTCTCCGGCCTGATCGAAACCATGGACGAAGCCATCAAGTTCCCGATCTGGACAGAGAAGAAGGGGGAGATGGAAGAAGTGGTGATCGCCGGCCCTACTTGCGACAGCGCTGACATCATGTACGAGCACTACAAGTACGGCCTGCCGCTGAACCTGGCCATCGGCGACCGCCTGTACTGGCTGTCGACCGGCGCCTATACCACCAGCTACAGCGCGGTGGAGTTCAACGGCTTCCCGCCGCTGAAGGCGTACTACCTGTAAGAAACATGGGGCCGCTTCGCGGCCCATCGCCGGCAAGCCGGCTCCCAGGGGCAGCGCTGCTCACTCATCATGAGCCATGCAGAGGACTCCGTGGGCTTGCCGGCGATGGGCTGCAAAGCAGCCCCGATGCGACCTCCAATGCCTCAGAGGCCGCGCTGCTCGATCTCCCCGGCATACGCCGCCGCATACTCCGCCAACAATGGCCCACCACCCAGCAAGGTCGCCAGCGCGCTGCGCAGGAAGTTCAGGTTACCCGCCTCCCGTGCCCGTTCCAGCCAAGGCCTGGCCTCGGCCATCTGCCCCCGCTCGACCAACACCATCGCCAGGCTGAACATGCCACGAAAATCCCCCGCCTCGGCCGAGCGCCGGTACCAGCGCAGCGCACGTGCCGGGCTTGCCGGGGTGGCGATGCCTTGCTCCAGGTAACGACCGTACAGGTTCATCGACTTGGCATGCCCCAGGTACGCGGCCTTTTCGTAGCAGGCGAGCGCCTGCGCCTGGTTCGCTTGCACGCCACGCCCGGTGGCCAGCAGGTTGCCCAGGTTGTACAGGCCCCAGTCCAATCCTGCGCGCGCAGCCTGCTGGAAATGCCGCGCCGCCCCTGGCAGGTCCACCTCGCCGCCCCAGCCATGCTCCAGGCAACGCCCGAGCATGTTGTGCGCCATGGGACTGCCGTTTTCGGCGGCAATGGCGAACCATTGCCGGGCCACCTGCGGATCGCGCTCGATGCCCCGCCCGTCGAGCAGGATCTGCCCGAGCAGCAACTGCGCCTCGACGATGCCCTGCCCGGCCGCGGCGAGAATCGCCTGGGCGGCCTTGCCGGGGCTGTCCTCGAGCATGGCCTGCAGCCCGGCGACATCCACCACGTGCTCACGACGTAGCTGGTACGACATGGCTCAGACCTCGGCCCAGCGGCGCAGCAGGTTGTGGTAGGTGCCGGTCAGTTGCAGCAGCGCCGGGTGATCCGGCACATCGGCGGTCAATTGCTGGATGGCATTGTCCATCTCGAACAACAACGCGCGCTGGCTGTCCTCGCGCACCAGGCTCTGGGTCCAGAAGAACGCCGCGTAGCGCACACCGCGGGTGACCGGGTTGACCTTGTGCAGGCTGGTGCCGGGGTACAGCACCATGTCGCCCGCCGCCAGCTTGACCTGCTGCACACCGTAGGTGTCCTGGATCACCAGCTCGCCGCCGTCGTAGCTCTGCGGGTCGCTGAGGAACAGCGTCGAAGACAGGTCGGTGCGCACCCGCTCCGGGCTGCCCTTGGGCTGGCGCAAGGCATTGTCGATATGGAAATCGAAATTGCCGCCTTCGCGGTAGCAGTTGACCAGCGGCGCAAAGACCTTGTGCGGCAGCGCCGCCGACATGAAACGCGGGTTGCGCCACAGCCGCTCGATCAAGGCGCTGCCGATCTCCTTGCCCAGGGGGTGCCCTTCGGGCAACTGCAGGTTGTGCTTGGCCTTGGCTGACTGATAACCCGCGGTGACCTTGCCATCGGCCCAGTCGGCCTGCTCCAGGGCTTCGCGGATGCGGGAGAGTTCGTCGACCTCGAACAGGCCGGGAATGTGGAGCAGCATGCTGGCGGCACCTGGTAGGGAGATAGGGCGCCAATGATATTGATTCCCTTTTACGCTTCACAAGCCCCATTCGCCACCCAAGACGTTTCAGCAGGGGAAAACCGTAAAGGGAATTTGTAAAGATTGTAAATTTCTAGCGAATGGTAACTCTTCTCAATTGTTAGTCACAATTGCTTACATTATGATCCGCGGCCTTCACACCTTGGGGAAGGTCCACACATGCGTCACGTACCATCTGCTGTGAGTTCACCACGCCTGCTCGTCTCCGCCATCGGCATGGCGATCGGCGCCACCTCTGCCTATGCCGCCGATCCGGCTGCCAACAGTGCCATCACCCTCGACACCACCAGCGTTACCGGCAAGGCCGAACAGGCTTCTACCGAGTACAAGGTCGACAAGGCTTCGTCGCAGAAATACACCGCGCCGCTGGTGGATACTCCGCGCTCGATCACCGTGATCCCGCAGCAGGTGATCAAGGACACCAACGCCCTCACCCTGCAGGACGCCCTGCGCACCGTACCGGGTATCACCTTCGGTGCTGGCGAAGGTGGCAACCCTCAAGGCGACCGGCCTTTCATCCGCGGCTTCGATGCCCAGGGCGACACCTACCTCGATGGCGTGCGCGACACCGGTGCCCAGACCCGCGAAATCTTCGCCGTCGAATCGGTCGAAGTGGCCAAGGGCCCGAACTCGGCCATCGGCGGCCGTGGCGCGGCTGGCGGCACCATCAACCTGGTGAGCAAACGCGCGCACCTGGGTAACACGTTCGATGCCGCCTACACCTGGGGCAGCGACCAGACCCAGCGCTACACCCTCGACGGCAACTACCAGTTCAGCGACACCGTGGCCGGGCGCCTCAACCTGATGACCCACGACAGCAAGGTCGCCGGCCGCGACAAGGTCAACTACGACCGCTGGGGTATCGCCCCCTCCCTGGCCTTCGGCCTCGGCACCCCGACGCGGGTGAACCTCGACTACTACCACATGGAAAGCGATGACCTGCCCGATTCGGGCATCCCCTACAGCATTCCACGTGCCGGCAGCGGTGCCCGTACCTCGGCCCATCCAGACAAGCCGGTCGATGGCGGTGACAGCGACAACTTCTACGGCCTGACCGACCGCGACTTCCGCAAGACCCGCACCGACATCGCGACCATCGCCATCGAGCACGACCTGAGCGACTCGCTGACCATCAAGAACACCCTGCGCCACGGCAACAGCATGCAGGACTATGTCCTGACCCAGCCTGACGACAGCGCCGGCAACGTGAACAACAACGGTGTATGGCGCCGCGCCAACACCCGCGTGGGCAACACCGCCACCACCACCAACCAGACCGACCTGTTCGGCGAGTTCTTCGTGGGCGGTTTCAAGAACAGCTTCTCCACCGGTGTCGAGTTCACCAAGGAAGAGTCCGATCGCCAGGGCTATACGGTAACGCCGAACGGCAAGCTCACCTGCACCGGCCCTGGCAACGGCGGTAGCTGTACCTCGCTGAGCGATCCGAACCCGGACGACGCCTGGGACGGCACCGTCTCGCGCAACTACGCGGGCACCAAGACCAACAGCAAGACGCGTGCGATCTATGCCTTCGACACCCTGGAACTGACGCCCCAGTGGCTGCTGAACATGGGCCTGCGTTACGACCATTTCGACACCAAGTTCCGTACCTACGACGCCTCCGGTGCAACGGTCGTGAACAAGGACGGCGTCCCGACCAAAGGCCGCGACAAGAGCGAGTTCTTCACCGGGCAGTTGGGCCTGGTGTGGAAACCGGCCGAGAACGGCAGCGTCTATATCTCCTATGCCACGTCCGCGACGCCACCAGGCGCCATGCTCGGCGAGGGTACAGAAGGCAACCCGCTGCCAGGCACCACCGACCGTGGCGGCAACATCCTGAGCAGCGACCTGGAACCGGAAGAAACCACCAACTACGAGATCGGTACCAAGTGGGATCTGCTGGACGAGCGCCTGTCGCTGGCGGCTGCGATCTTCCGCACCGAGAAGGAGAACGCTCGCGTCCAGGTCGACACCGCCAGCTACGAGAACGTCGGCGAAACCCGCGTGCAAGGTATCGAGCTGTCGGCCAGCGGCAAGCTCACCGACAAGTGGCAGGTGTTCGCCGGCTACACCTACCTGCAGGCTCGCCAGATCGATGGTGGCCCGCTGGGCAAGGCCAACGACGGCAACCAGCTGCCGAACACGCCGAACAACAGTGCAAGCCTGTGGACCACCTATGCGATCACGCCGAAGCTGACCGTCGGTGGTGGCGCCTTCTACGTGGATGACGTGTATGGCAGCGTGGCCAACACCACCATGGTCGACAGCTATGTGCGCTACGACGCCATGGCGGCATACAAACTGACCAAGAACATCGACCTGCAACTGAACGTGCAGAACCTCACCAACGAGGTCTACTACGACAAGGCGTATTCCACTCACTTCGCCAACCAGGCGGCCGGGCGCACTGCCCTGCTGACCACCAGCGTCCACTTCTGACGACGCTGCTCGAAAGCCCCGCCCATTCCGATGCGCGGGGCTTTCGCGTACCAAGGCATAATGCACGCCGTGCCCCGCCAGGCGGCAAGACAAGGTGAACGATGTGGTGAAGAAGTCGCTGTTTCAATTGCACTGGTTCTTTGGCATCACCGCTGGGCTGGTGCTGGCCTTGATGGGTATCACCGGTGCCATCTGGTCGTTCCAGGAAGAACTGCTGCGCCTGTTCAACCCGGACGTCCTCAAGGTCGAAGTCCGCCAGGAGGGGGTATTGCCGCCCGCCGAGCTGGTACGCCGGGTCGAAGCCGCCCAGGGCGACAAGGTTTCGATGCTGTGGGTCGATACCCGCGAAGGCAACGCTGCGCGGATCTTCTTCACCCCACCACCTGGCGAGCGTCGTGGCCAGCTGCGCTACGCCGACCCGTACACCGGCGAACTCAAGGGCGATGTCGCCGGCCAGGACTTCTTCGGCCTGATGCTGCAACTGCACCGTTTCCTGGCCATGGGCGATACCGGCCGGCAGATCACCGGCGCCTGCACGCTGATGCTGGTGTTCTTCTGCCTGTCCGGCCTGTACTTGCGCTGGCCACGCCAGGCGTTGAGCTGGCGAGCCTGGTTGACCTTCGACTGGGCCAAGCAAGGCCGCGCCTTCAACTGGGACCTGCACGCCGTGGCCGGTACTTGGTGCCTGCTGTTCTACCTGCTGTTCGCCCTCACCGGCCTGTTCTGGTCCTACGAGTGGTATCGCGAGGGGTTGAACAAGCTACTGGCCGACGCACCTGCCGCCGGCCAGCAGCACAAGCGCGGCGAAGGGCGTGGCCGCCATGGCCCGCAGAACGCGGACAAGAACGCAGCGCCACTGGTGGTCGACTACGACGCCATCTGGAACAACCTCAAGGCCGCGGCCGGCCCGGGCCTGCTCATCTACAACCTGCGCCTGCCCCCGGCAGGCGGGCAGCCCGCCACGCTGTTCTACCTGCTCGACGACGCCGCCCACGAGCGCGCCTTCAACAGCATGACCCTGGACCCGGCCAGCGGCCAGGTGAAGCGCCACGAACGCTATACCGACAAGTCCTTCAAGGCCCAGCTACTGCAAAGCGTCTACGCCCTGCACGTGGGCAGCTACTTCGGCCTGCCGGGGCGCATCATCGTGACCATCGCCAGCCTGACCATGCCGCTGTTCTTCGTCACCGGCTGGCTGCTGTACCTCGACCGGCGGCGCAAGAAACGCCAGGTCCGCGCTGCCCGTGGCAACGTCTCACCCGCCTCGGCAGGCGGCGACAGTTGGCTGATCGGCTTCGCCAGCCAGAGCGGCTTCGCCGAGCAACTGGCCTGGCAGAGCGCCGGCCAGTTGCAGGCCGCCGGCCTGCCGGTGCACGTGCGCCCGCTGGCCGAGTTGGGCGAAACCGACCTGCGCCAGGCCCGGCGTGCGCTGTTCGTGGTCAGTACCTTCGGTGACGGCGAGGCGCCCGACAGCGCCCGCGCCTTCGAACGCAAGGTGCTGGGCCAGCCGTGGGCCCTGGACAATCTCAGCTATGCCCTGCTGGCCCTGGGCGATCGCCAGTACCCGCACTTCTGCGGCTTCGCCCGCCGGCTCCAGGCCTGGCTGGGCGAACGCGGCGCCACCAGCGCCTTCAGCCCGGTGGAGGTGGATAACGCCGACCAGGCGGCCTTGCAACAGTGGCACCAGGCGCTGGCGCAGTTGACCGGTACCCAGCCGGTGACAGCCTGGCAGGCGCCGAGCTTCGGCACCTGGACCCTGGCCCGACGCGAGTTGCTCAACCCGGGCAGCCAGGGCGCGCCAGTCTACCTGCTCGGCCTGCAGCCCGATGAACCGGCGAGCTGGATGGCTGGCGACCTGGTGGAAATCCTGCCCCGCAACGGGCAGGCCCGCGTCGCCGCCTGGCTCGCTGGGCTGGGCCTGGATGCCGACACACCGGTGCAGGTCGACGGCCTCGGCGAACGGCTCGGCCAAGCCTTGGCCAGCCGCCAGTTGCCAGCCAGCCACGGGCACCTGGTGGGGCTGCATGCCCAGGCACTGGTCGATGCGCTGGTGCCCATCGGCAGCCGCGAATATTCCATCGCCTCCATCGCCAGCGATGGCGTCCTGGAACTGATCGTGCGCCAGGAGCGCCATGCCGACGGTCATCTCGGCCTGGGCTCGGGCTGGTTGACCGAATACCTGCCGCTGCACGGCAGCGTCAGCCTGCGCCTGCGCCGCAACAGCGGTTTCCATCTGCCCCAGGCGCCGGCGCCACTGGTGCTCATCGGCAACGGCACCGGCCTGGCCGGCTTGCGCAGCCTGCTCAAGGCGCGCATCGCGGCGGGCGAGCGGGACAACTGGCTGCTGTTCGGCGAACGCAACCGCGCCCATGATTTTCTCTGTGGCGACCAGTTGCAGGGCTGGCTGGCCAGCGGTGACCTCGCACGCCTGGACCTGGCATTCTCGCGGGACCAGGCGCAGAAGGTGTACGTGCAGGATGTGCTGGTGCAACACGCCGATGAACTGCGCCGCTGGGTCAATGACGGTGCTTGCGTGTATGTCTGCGGCAGCCTGCAGGGCATGGCCGCAGGGGTGGATGCGGCGCTCGAGGGTATTCTTGGTGCCGAGGTGCTGCAGCGCCTGATCGAGGATGGGCGCTACCGGCGGGATGTGTATTGATCGGTCAATCGGTGGTGCTTTGGTCGTCCTGGGGCCGCTTCGCAGCCCCAAGATAGGCGTTGAATGACCACGCTGGCCCGACGCTCAATGCAACTCGAAGCTGTCGGCATCCAGGTTGGCCGGGAAGCGCGAGCGGTACGCCGCCAGGTCCGCCGCGCTCAACACCGCAGTGAACACCCCGTCAGCCTCCCCGGCGCTGAGCAGGCTCTCGCCCTGGAAATCCAGCACCTGGCTGTCGCCCGAATAGGCAAAGCCCTTGCCATCGGTGCCCACCCGGTTCACCGCCGCCACGTAGCACAGGTTCTCGATGCCCCGCGCCGGCAACAGGCGGTTCCAGTGCTGGCGGCGCGCGGCCGGCCAGTTGGCGGTATACAGCAGCAGGTCGGTGTCCTGGGCGTCACGGCTCCAGACCGGGAAACGCAGGTCGTAGCAGATCAGCGGGCGAACGCGCCAGCCCTTGATCTCGAACTGCACCTGGCGCTCGCCCGGCGTATAGTGCTTGTGTTCGCCGGCCATGCGGAACAGGTGGCGCTTGTCGTAATGCAGGATCTCGCCATCCGGCCGCGCCCAGAGCAGGCGGTTGCGATGACTGCCATCGGCGGCCTGGACGATCACGCTGCCGGTGATCACCGCATCGTGCTTCTTCGCCTGGGCCTTGAGCCACTTGTAGGTCGGGCCGTTCTCAGGCTCGGCCAGGCGCTCGGAGTCCATGGAGAAACCGGTGGTGAACATCTCCGGCAGGATCACCAGGTCTACGTCGCCGGCCTGCTCCAGCAGTTCCTCGAAATGCTCGTAGTTGGCCTGGCGGTCCTGCCAGGCCAGGGTGGTCTGCACCAGGGCGACTTTCAGGTTGGGCAGTTGGCTCAGATCGCGCATAGTCTTTCCGCCGCCTGACGCAGCGTCTCCTCACGTTTGGCAAAGCACAGGCGCACCAGGCGTTGCTCGGGGACAGGTTGCTGGTAGAACACCGAGACCGGGATCGTCGCCACACCGTGCTCGCGGGTCAGCCACAGGGACATGTCGACATCGTTGAGGTCCGGGCGGATCTGCGAGTAGTCCACCAGTTGGAAATAGGTGCCCGGCGTGCGGGTGAAGGTGAAACGCGAAGCCTGCAGCAGGTCGCAGAACAGGTCGCGCTTGGCCTGGTAGAAGCCCGGCAATTCGTCCAGGTGCTCCGGATGCTCGGCCATGTAGTCGGCCAGGGCGCATTGCAACGGGGTCACGCCACAGAAGTTGACGTACTGGTGGACCTTGCGCAGTTCGGCGCTCAAGGCCGGCGGCGCGACCACGTAGCCGGTCTTCCAGCCGGTGACGTGGTAGGTCTTGCCGAACGAGCTGACCACGAAAGCCCGCGCATACAGCTGCTCGTGGGCCAGCACACTGGCGTGGCGCACGCCATCGTAGATCAGGTGCTCGTACACTTCGTCGCTGACCAGGTAGATGTCGCGTCCTTCGATCAGCCTTGCCAACTGGTCCAGGTCGTCGCGACCGATCAACGCACCGCTGGGGTTGTGTGGCGAGTTGAGGATGACCATGCGCGTACGCGGGGTCAGGGCATCGCTGAACGCCTGCCAGTCGATACGAAAATCGCCATCGCGAAGCTGCACATGCACGCAGCGACCGCCGGCCAGCTCCACGGAAGGTTCGTAGCTGTCATAGGCCGGATCGAAGACGATCACCTCGTCGCCGGCCTGGATCACCGCCTGGATGGCGCAGAAGATCGCCTCAGTGGCACCGGGGGTGATGGTCACTTCATGGTCGGCATCGACGTTCACGCCATAGTGCCGTGCGACCTTCGCCGCCACCTGCTGGCGCAAGGCCGGCAGGCCGGTCATGGGCGCGTACTGGTTATGGCCGGCGGCCACGTGCCGGCCAACCGCATCGAGCAATGCCTGTGGGCCATTGAAGTCGGGAAATCCCTGGGACAGGTTGAGCGCACCGGTCTGCACGGCCAACTGCGACATGGTGGTGAAGATGGTCGTGCCGACGTTCGGCAATTTGCTGCGGATCATGGGGCCCTCTTTCCTGCACGTTGCATACGGCACGGGGTAGAGCCCGAGCATAGCGGATCGAGCGGTCAGGAAAAAGCTGCAAGCTACAAGCTGCAGCTTGCAGCCCGAAGCTTACTTGCGCTTGTCCTTGCGCTTCTTCTCGGCCTTCTTGTGGTGCGACATCAGGCGGCGCTTCTTGTTGACCTGGCGATCGGTGAGGGTGTTCTTCTTGCCCTCGTACGGGTTTTCGCTGCCCTTGTATTCGATGCGGATCGGCGTACCGACCAGCTTGAGCACCCGGCGGTAGGTGTTCTCCAGGTAACGCGAGTAGGAACGCGGGATCTTGTCGGTCTGGTTGCCATGGATCACGATCAGCGGTGGGTTGGCCCCCCCGAGGTGGGCATAGCGCAGCTTGATGCGCCGACCGTTGACCATCGGCGGCTGGTGCTCGCTGATGGCGTCCTCGAGGATCTGGGTCAGGCGGCTGGTCGGCCAGCGGGTCACCGCCGACTTGAACGCGGCCTGCACCGACTTGTACAGGTGGCCCACACCGGTGCCGTGCAGCGCGGAAATGAAGTGGATATCGGCGAAGTCGACGAAGAACAGCCGGCGCTCCAGCTCGGTCTTCACGTAGTCGCGCTCGCCTGGCTCCATGCCGTCCCACTTGTTCAGCGCGATGACGATGGCACGCCCCGCCTCCAGGGCGAAGCCCAGCAGGTTCAGGTCGTGGTCGACCACCCCTTCGCGGGCATCCATGACGAAGATCACCACGTTGGCGTCCTTGATCGCCTGCAGCGTCTTGACCACGGAGAACTTCTCGACTTCCTCGTGGATCTTGCCGCGCTTGCGCACCCCGGCGGTGTCGATCAGGGTGTACTTCTCTTCATCGCGCTCGAACGGGATGTAGATACTGTCGCGGGTGGTGCCAGGCTGGTCGTAGACCACCACACGCTCTTCGCCGAGCATGCGGTTGACCAGGGTCGACTTGCCGACGTTCGGGCGGCCGATGATGGCGATCTTGATACCGTCCTTTTCGCTCGGGCCAGGGATGCGCGCGGCTTCTTCGCCTTCGGCGACTTCTTCGTCGAGGGCTTCCTCGGCCTTGTCGCGCGGGATATGCCCCAGCACCGCTTCCATCAGCGCGTTGACGCCACGGCCCTGGGAGCCGGCCACCGGGATGGCGTTGCCCATGCCCAAGGGCGAAAACTCGGCGCGGGCGACGTCCGCGTCGATGTTGTCGATCTTGTTGGCGACCAGGATGGCTTCCTTGTTCCGCTTGCGCAGGTGTTCGGCGATCATCTGGTCGGCAGCGGTCATGCCGGCACGGGCATCGACCAGGAACAGCACGTAGTCGGCTTCCTCGATGGCCATCAGCGACTGCTCGGCCATCTTCTCGTCCATGCCCACTTCGTCGCCGGTGATGCCACCGGTATCGATCAGGATGTAGGAGCGGCCTTGCCAGGTCGCCTCGCCGTACTGGCGGTCACGGGTCAGGCCCGACAGGTCGCCGACGATGGCATCGCGGGTCTTGGTCAGGCGGTTGAACAGGGTGGACTTGCCGACGTTCGGCCGTCCCACCAGGGCGATTACGGGAACCATGCGGCTCTCCACTCTTGAATTCTTGAAAATGCAAAGGCCGCTGCAAGGCAGCGGCCGGAGTTCGTGCGGCGCGTCATGCGCCATTGCCTGAGCCCCATGACGGACTCAAGCATAGCCTCAGCGGATGGTCAGCGCCTCGAGCTTGCCGCTGTTGCCGAAGACATAGATGGTGTCGCCGACCACCAGGGGACGGGCGCGCAGGCCATCGCTGTCGATCCGCTCGCGACCGACGAAGCGGCCATCGACCTGGCTGAGCAGGTGCAGGTAGCCCTCGAAGTCACCCACCGCCACGTAGCTGGAGAACACTTCCGGTGCCGACAACTGGCGGCGGGCCATGGAATCGTTGCTCCACAGGGCGCTGGAGGAGCGCTCGTCGATGCTCTCGACGGTGCCCGAGGCCTCGCTGACGTAGACGTTGCCGAAGCCCTGGGCGACACCCACGTAGCTGGAGGCATCGCGCTGCCACAGCACGCGGCCGCTTTCCAGGTCGAGGCCGGCGACCCGGCCCTGGTAGGTGCTGACATACAGCATGCCGCCAGAGAGCAGCAGGCCACCGTCGATATCGACCACCCGATCCAGCTCGGAACGGCCCTGCGGGATGGCCACGCGGCTCTCCCACACCGGCACGCCGTTCTGGGTATCCACGGCGATCACCTTGCCGGTGGACAGGCCAGCCACGGCCAGGCGGTTGGTCACGATCGGCGCACCGGTACCGCGCAGGGTCAGCACGGCCGGGCTGCTTTCGTAGATCCAGCGACGGTCACCGGTGGCGGCGTCGAGGCCGATCAGGCGGTCGTCCTGGGTCTGCACCACCACCACGTCACCGTTGGTGGCAGGCGGCGCCAGCACTTCGCTGGTCACCCGCGAACGCCAGCGCTCCTCGCCGGTGCTGGCATCCAGGGCGATGACCTCGCCCTTGAGGGTGCCGAGCATGACCAGGCCATAGCCCACGCCGACGGCGCCGGACACCGGCAGCTCCAGGTCCTTCTTCCACACCACGTCGCCGTTGAGGCGATCCAGGGCGAAGACCAGGCCGTTGACGTCGGAGGCGTAGATACGGTCGTTCTCGATGGCCGGCACCAGGGTGTTGTAGGTCTCGCCCTGGCCGTCGCCGATCGAACGGCTCCACTGCTTCTTGAGCACCACTTCCTCGGTGAACTTGGTCAGCTCGGCCGGAGGCAGTTCCTTCTTGCTGTTGCTGCTGCAACCCGCGGCCAGGACGGCCAGGGCGAGCACTGCTGCTTGTTTCCAACCGATCACGTCAGGCGTCCCCTCTGGCCAGGTCATCCAGCTTCAGTTGCAGGCCACCGACCGCGGCGTCGTCGGACAGCGCGGCCTTGGCTTTCTCGTATGCGCTGTGGGCATCGTCGGCACGGCCGAGCTGGACCAGCAGGTCGCCCTTGAGTTCTTCGCGGCTGGCCAGGAAGGCCTTGTCGGCATCGCCGTCGAGCAGCTTGAGGGCCTCTTCGGCCTTGTCCTGCGCGGCGAGCACGCGGGCCAGGCGCTGGCGCGAGATCTCGCCCAGGGTCGCATCGGCCGGTTTGTCCATCACGCCCTTGAGCTCGGCAGCGGCATCGTCGAGCTTGCCGCTCTCGACCGCGACCTTGGCCACGAACAGGCTGCCGTACTGGGCGTACGCGGTGCCGCCGAACTCGCTCTTGAGCTTGCCGGCCAGCTCGGCGACCTTGGTCGCATCCGGCTCACCGCTCGGCGTCAAGGCGGTCTCCAGCAGGGCCTGGTACAGCACCGAGGCGCCTTGCGACTGGTTGCTCTGGTACTTCTGCCAGGCCTGCCAACCCATCACCACCGCGGCGGCCAGCAGGGCACCGGTCAGCAGCGGCTTGCCGTTGCGATTCCACCAGTCCTTGGCCGCGGCCAGGCCATCATCATCGATACTCGACACCCCAATACTCCTTTTCAGCAATTCGGCTGTTGAACCGCATCACGCCTGGGCGAGCGCGGCTTCCAGGTGCTCGGCCAGAGCATCCCAGGCAATGTTCTGTTGTTCGCCCTGGCCACGCAGGGGCTTGACGCCAATGACCCGTTGCGCCAGTTCGTCGTCGCCCAGGATCAGGGCGAACAGCGCCCCGCTCTTGTCGGCTTTCTTGAACTGGCTCTTGAAGCTGCCACCACCGGCGTTGACCGCCAGGCGCAGGCCCGGCAGGCGATCGCGCAGGCTTTCGCAGAGGCGCAGGCCGGCCAGTTCCGCCTGTTCGCCGAAGGCACACAGGTAGACGTCGATCTGGCGGCTGATGGACTCGGGCACCTTGCCCAGGGTCTCCAGCAACAGGATCAGGCGCTCGATGCCCATGGCGAAGCCCACGCCCGGGGTCGGCCTACCGCCCATCTGCTCGACCAGGCCGTCGTAGCGGCCACCGGCACAGACGGTGCCCTGGGCGCCAAGCTTGTCGGTGACCCACTCGAACACGGTCTTGCTGTAGTAGTCCAGGCCACGGACCAGCTTGGTGTTGATGACGAACGGAATGCCAGCTGCGTCCAGACGTGCCTTGAGGCCCTCGAAGTGCACGCGGGAGTCCTCGTCCAGGTAGTCTTCCAGCTTCGGCGCGTCGGCCAGCACCGCTTGGGTGCCCTGGTCCTTGCTGTCGAGGATGCGCAGCGGGTTGCTTTTCAGGCGACGCTGGCTGTCTTCGTCCAGTTGTTCGATGCGCGCGGAAAGGAACTCGACCAGGGCGTCGCGGTAGCGCGCGCGGGCTTCGCTGGTCCCCAGGCTGTTGAGCTCGAGCTTGACCGCGTCCTGGATGCCCAGCAGCCCCCACAGGCGCCAGGTCAGCATGATCAGCTCGGCGTCGACATCCGGGCCGTCCAGGTTGAACACTTCCACGCCGATCTGGTGGAACTGACGGTAGCGGCCTTTTTGCGGGCGTTCGTGGCGGAACATCTGGCCCACGTACCAGAGCTTCTGCACCTGGCCGTTGCCGGTGATGCCGTGCTCGAGCACGGCACGCACGCAGGCGGCGGTGCCTTCGGGACGCAGGGTGAGCGAATCGCCATTGCGATCCTCGAAGGTGTACATCTCTTTTTCGACGATATCGGTGACTTCACCGATCGAGCGCTTGAACAGCTCGGTGAACTCGACGATCGGCGTGCGGATCTGGCTGTAGCCATAGGTGTCCAGCAGGCCGGCCACGGTGCCCTCGAAGTAGCGCCACAGGGGCGACTGGTCGGGCAGGATGTCGTTCATGCCACGGATGGCTTGCAGCGATTTGCTCACGGAAAATCCTTACGAATCTGTGTGTCAGCCACGGGCGATCAGCGCCGCGTCGGCCTCGACCTTCTCGGCCGCTTTCTGGCGAATGAGCTTTTCCAGCTCGTCGACCAGGTTCTCGTTGGTCAGCTTCTGCGACGGCTTGCCATCGATGTAGACCAGGTTCGGCGTGCCGCCGGTGAGCCCCACGTGGGACTCCTTGGCTTCGCCCGGGCCGTTGACCACGCAGCCGATCACGGCCACGTCCATCGGTACCAGCAGGTCCTCCAGGCGCCCTTCCAGTTCGTTCATGGTCTTGACCACATCGAAGTTCTGTCGCGAGCAGCTCGGGCAGGCGATGAAGTTGATGCCACGGGAACGCAGGTGCAGCGACTTGAGGATGTCGTAGCCGACCTTCACTTCCTCGACCGGATCGGCGGCCAGGGAAATGCGGATGGTATCGCCGATGCCTTCGGCCAGCAGCATACCGAGGCCGACGGCGGATTTCACCGTCCCCGAACGCAGGCCGCCGGCTTCGGTGATGCCCAGGTGCAGGGGTTGGACGATCTGCCGGGCGAGCTGGCGGTAGGCCTCGACGGCCATGAACACGTCGGAGGCCTTGACGCTGACCTTGAAGTCCTGGAAATCCAGGCGGTCCAGGTGCTCGACATGACGCAATGCCGACTCGACCAGTGCGGCCGGGGTCGGCTCGCCGTATTTCTTCTGCAGGTCCTTTTCCAGGGAGCCGGCATTGACGCCGATGCGGATCGGGATGCCGCGGTCACGGGCGGCATCGACCACCGCACGCACACGGTCTTCGCGACCGATGTTGCCCGGGTTGATGCGCAGGCAGTCGACGCCCAGTTCGGCCACGCGCAGGGCGATGCGGTAGTCGAAGTGGATGTCGGCGACCAGCGGTACGCTGACCTGCTGCTTGATCTTGCCGAAGGCCTCGGCGGCGTCCATGTCCGGTACCGAGACACGGACGATGTCGACGCCGGCATCGACCAGGCGCTGGATCTGCGCAACGGTGGCGGCGACGTCGTTGGTGTCGGTGTTGGTCATGCTCTGCACCGCGATGGGGGCATCGCCCCCCACCGGTACATTGCCGACCCAGATCTTCCGGGATTCGCGACGTTTGATCGGAGATTCGCCGTGCATGACTTACTGTCCCAACTTCAGGCGAGCGGTCTCGCCAGTGGTGAACGAGGCAACGTCGACGGCCTGGCCGTTGTAGCTGACCTGGGCGCCGCGGGCGAAGCCCAGGCGCACCGCGAACGGCGGTTTGCCGGTCAGGTCCAGGCTGTCGCCCTTGCGCTTGATGGCGCTGAACAGCACCTTGCCGTTGCCGTCGGTGACCTGGGTCCAGCAATCGGCGGTGAATTGGATTTGCAGCGTGCCGTTGCCGGCAGGAACCGCGGCCGGGGCGCTGGCGACGGAAGCTACCGGAGCGGCAGGGGCCGCAGGCAGGCTGGGCGCCGCCGGGGCGACAGGCGTCTCGCTGGCAGCCGGTGCCGGCATCGGGGCGGTCGCAGGCGCGCTCGCGTCGTCGGCTGCCGGGGTTTCGCCGCTGGTCGCCGTCTCGGTCGCGGGGGCGGCCTCCTGCCCGGTGATGGCCTGGTCGAGCGGCAGCGGTGCGGCCTCGGGCTGCTGGCCAGCGCTCACGGCCTGGTCTTCCGGCTCGTCCAGCGGGTGGATCTGGGTGGTGCCATCGGCGCTCTCGACTTCGACGTGCTCCAGGGCGATCCTGGCCAGGTCCTTGCCGCGCTGGCTGTTCTGGTCCTGCCACCAGAAGAAGCCGCCGCCGACCACGGCCACCAGCAACAGCAGGCTGATGCCGCGCAGGATATTGTGCGACAGGCGCACCGGCTCCTCGATGCGCCCTAGCGCGTGCACTTCGCTGCCCTTGGCATGGGTGCCGGTGAACTGGTCGAATGCCTCGACCAACGGCGCCTGGTCCATGTCCAGCAGCTTGGCATAGGCGCGGATGTAACCACGGGCGAAGGTATGCCCCGGCAGCTTGTCGAAGGCGCCGGTTTCCAGGTTGTTCAGCGAACTTACCGTGAGGTTGAGCTTGCGGGCCACCTCGGCTTGCGACCATTCCCGGCGCTCGCGGGCCTGGCGCAAGACCTCACCGGGATTCTGGCGAGTCGCTGCTGCTACTTCGGGGTGCGCGGCTTTCATCGTTGCTCCGACAGGTATTGCTGATATTCCGGCGTACCGGGATAAAGTCGTTGTAGTTGCTGGCCCAGCTCGGCCACGCTGATGTGCTCAGCGAAAGCCCGGGCGATACGGCTGCCCAGCAGCAGGCTGCGGGCGTTCTGGCCGCTCAGCTGGCTGAAACGATCGTAGTAGTCCCGGGACGGCACATAATGCCTGTTTTCGTAGGACAACTCAGCCATTTCCAGCAATGCCCGAGGCTGGTGCGGATTGAGCTGCAGGGCCTTGCCCAGGTATTCGTGCGCCTGGTCGCGGCGATCGAGCGCCAGGGCCGTCAGGCCAAGGTTCTCGTACACCCGTGACCGCTCAGGATACAGGGTATCGGTGGCGGCTTGGCGAAACATCTGCTCGGCCTGGCGAAATTGCCCCTGAGCATAAAGGAAACTGCCGTAGTTGTTGCGAATCCGCGTGTCGCCCGGGCGTATCGCCAGGGCCTTGCGCCAATGCGCTTCGGCCAGTGTCGGCTCACCCTCGGCCTGGAACACCAGGCCCAAGGCGGCATGGGCGTCGGCGTCGTTGCCGTTGAGCGCCAGGGCTCGGCCCAGTGGCACCTTGGCCTGTTCGGTCAAACCTTGTTGCAAATAACCCAGGCCCAATTGCACGTAGGCCTGCCCTGCTTCCACCCGCCCCTGGCGGCTGGCCAAGGGGTCACCGCCGCCGGACACGCAGCCGGCCAGCAGCGAAAGCGACAGGATCGACAGCGCGGCGCGCAGGGTCATGGGCGGCCTCGTCAGTGGCGCACGGCGTTGCCTTGCGGCTCTGCGTCGGCGTTCAGCTGGCGCACGGCGATGTAGCGCTCGCTGCGGCGGGTACGATCCATGACCTGGCCGACCAGCTGGCCGCAGGCGGCATCGATGTCGTCGCCCCGGGTGGTGCGGGTGGTGACGTTGAAGCCACCGTGGTGCAGCAGGTCTTGGAAGCGACGGATGGCATTGTTGCTCGGCCGTTCGTAGCCCGAATGGGGGAACGGGTTGAACGGGATCAGGTTGATCTTGCACGGCACGTCGCGCAGCAGCTCGATCAGCTCGGCGGCGTGCTGCGGCTGGTCGTTGACGTCCTTGAGCAGGGTGTACTCGACGGTGAGCACCCGCTTGCCGCCCAGCGTGGACATGTAGCGCATGCAGGAGTCCAGCAGCACCTTCAACGGGTATTTCTTGTTGATCGGCACCAACTGGTTGCGCAACTCGTCGTTCGGCGCGTGCAGCGACAGCGCCAGGGAAACGTCGATGTGCTTGGCCAGTTCGTCGATCATCGGCACCACGCCCGAGGTGGACAGCGTGACGCGGCGCTTGGAAATGCCATAGCCCAGATCATCCATCATGATCTTCATGGCGGCGATGACATTGTCGAAATTCAGCAGCGGTTCGCCCATGCCCATCATGACCACGTTGGTGATGGCGCGGTCGATCTTGGCCGGGACGGTACCGAAGGATTTGTTCGCAAGCCACACCTGGCCGATGACTTCGGCGGCGGTGAGGTTGCTGTTGAAGCCTTGCTTGCCGGTGGAGCAGAAACTGCAGTCCAGGGCACAGCCGGCCTGGGACGAGACGCAGAGCGTGCCGCGGTCGTCGGTGGGGATGTAGACGGTCTCGACGCAGCTGCCGGAGGCAACGCGGACCACCCACTTGCGCGTACCGTCGGCGGAAATGTCTTCACTGACCACTTCCGGCGCGCGAATCTCGGCAACGGCCTCGAGCTTTTCGCGCAAGGCCTTGCCGACATTGGTCATGGCGGCGAAATCGTCGACGCCGAAGTGGTGAATCCATTTCATGACCTGACCGGCACGAAAACGCTTCTCCCCGATCGACTCGAAGAATTTTTCCATTTCCTGGAGGGTCAGGCCCAACAGGTTGATCTTGCCAGTCATGTCACTCATGGAATCACCCAAGACCTGCTTCGCTTAGCGAATGCGGTCGCACAGCTCGGTAGCGGAGAAGAAGTACGCGATTTCGCGGGCAGCCGAAGCTTCCGAGTCGGAACCGTGGACGGCGTTCTCGTCGATGGAAACGGCGAAGTCGGCGCGGATGGTGCCTGGAGCGGCTTCTTTCGGGTTGGTGGCGCCCATCAGCTCGCGGTTGGCCAGGACGGCGTTCTCGCCTTCCAGGACCTGGACGATGACCGGGCCGGAAGTCATGAAGGCAACCAGGTCAGCGAAGAAGCCGCGCTCTTTGTGCTCGGCGTAGAAGCCTTCGGCTTCGGCCTTGGACAGTTGCTTCATCTTCGAAGCGACGACGCGCAGGCCGGCTTTCTCGAAGCGAGTGGTGATCTCGCCGATGACGTTCTTGGCGACGGCGTCGGGCTTGATGATGGAGAAGGTACGTTGGACAGCCATGGATAACTCCAGAAATATGAGTGTTGCGAAAAATTAAACCCGCGAATTATACGCGGGTTCCAAGGGATTGCCTAACCTGCGGACACGCTCAGTCGGCTTCTTCGATCCAGGCCGCCTGGATGGCTTCGAGCACTTTCTCGCCGCCACGTTGCGGATCGTCGCTGAAGTCTGGCAGCTCCAGCACCCAGCGATGCAGATCGACGAAATTCACATAACGAGGATCGACGTCTGGCTTGCTTTGCGCAAGCTGGATGGCGATCTCAAGTACATCAATCCATTTCAGGCTCATGCGTAGACCTCAGTGCGGCGCTTCGGCGGCGTGGTTGAGCGAGTACTTGGGAATCTCGATCGTCAGGTCCTCTTCGCCGACGATGACCTGGCAGGCCAGGCGCGACTGGGCCTCCAGGCCCCAGGCCTTGTCCAGCATGTCCTCTTCCAGCTCGTCGGCTTCCTCCAGCGAGTCGAAACCCTCGCGGACGATGCAATGGCAGGTGGTACAGGCACAGACGCCACCACAGGCGCTTTCCATCTCGATGTGATGCTCGTGGGCCAGTTCCAGGATGTTGGTCCCTGGCTCCACCTCCACCACCAGCCCATCCGGGCAGAACTTCTCGTGCGGCAGGAAAATCACCTGGGGCATCGGTTACTCCTCGATCTCATTCAGGTTGCGCCCGGCCAGTGCGGCTTTGACCGTCGAATCAAGGCGACGGGCGGCAAATGCATCGGTCACCTGCGACAAACGCTTGGTCTGCTGCTCGATGGCCGCGCCATCGGTGCCGCTGAGCAAATCACGCAATTCTTGCATCTGGTGCTCGATGGCTACGCGCTCCTCGGCACTGAGCAGGCGGTCGCCGTCGGCGTCCAGGGCGCCCTGCACCGCCTCGAGCAGTCGCTCGCCGTCGACCTGGTGCTCGCGCAGCTGGCGCGCCTGCTTGTCGGAGCCCGCGTGCTCGAAGGAGTCCTTGAGCATGCGTGCGATCTCGCCATCGGTCAGGCCGTAGGACGGCTTGACCTGGATGCTCGACTCCACGCCCGACCCGGTCTCCCGGGCCGAAACGCTGAGCAGGCCATCGGCATCGACCTGGAAGGTCACGCGGATCTTCGCCGCGCCCGCGACCATGGCCGGGATGCCGCGCAGCTCGAAGCGCGCCAGGGAGCGGCAGTCGCTGACCAGCTCACGCTCACCCTGCAGGACGTGGATCATCATGGCCGACTGGCCATCCTTGTAGGTAGTGAACTCCTGGGCCCGCGCCACCGGGATGGTGGTGTTGCGCGGGATCACCTTCTCCATCAGCCCGCCCATGGTCTCGAGGCCCAGGGACAACGGGATGACGTCCAGCAACAGCAGCTCGCCGCCCTCGCGGCGGTTGCCGGCCAGGGTATCGGCCTGGATCGCGGCACCGATGGCCACCACCTGGTCCGGGTCGATGGAAGTCAGCGGGGTACGCCCGAACAGCGCGCCAACCGCCTCACGCACACGCGGCACGCGGGTGGAACCACCCACCATGACCACCGCCCCGACATCCTCCAGCTCGACGCCACTGTCGCGCACGGCGCGGCGGCAGGCCTTGAGGCTGCGGGCGATCAGCGGCTCGATCATGGCCTCGAACGCGGCGCGGGTCAGTTCGCCCTGCCAGGCGCCGTGGCTGACACGGACCACATCGGCATCGGTCAAGGCTTCCTTGGCCGCGCAAGCGGCCTGCAGCAGCTGGCGCTGGGCCGCCGGGTCGAGGTCGGCGGACAGCCCAGCCTGCTCGATGATCCAGCCGGCGATGGCGTGGTCGAAGTCGTCACCGCCCAAGGCGGTGTCGCCGCCCGTGGCCAGGACTTCGAAGACACCTGCGGTCAGGCGCAGGATGGAGATATCGAAGGTACCGCCGCCCAGGTCGAAGATCGCCACGACGCCCTCGGCATCCTGGTCCAGGCCATAGGCCACCGCCGCCGCGGTCGGCTCGTTGAGCAAGCGCAGGACGTTGAGGCCGGCAAGCTTCGCGGCATCCTTGGTAGCCTGGCGCTGGGCGTCGTCGAAGTAGGCCGGAACGGTGATCACCGCCCCCACCAGTTCGCCGCCGAGGGTCTGCTCGGCCCGCTGACGCAGCACCTTGAGGATGTCGGCGGACACTTCCACCGGGCTCTTCGGGCCCTGGACGGTGTCGATGAACGGCATGTGCGACTCGCCACCGACGAAGCGGTAAGGCAGTTGCTCGCCCAGTTGCTTGACGTCGGCCAGGCCACGCCCCATCAGGCGCTTGACCGACAGGATGGTGTTCAATGGGTCGCTGGAGGCGGCATCGCGGGCGGCCTGGCCGACTTCGCTGCGGCCATCGAGGTAGCGCACCGCGGACGGCAGGATGACCTTGCCCTGTGCATCGGGCAGGGGTTCGCTACGGCCGCTGCGCACCGCGGCGACCAGGGAGTTGGTGGTGCCCAGGTCGATCCCCACCGCCAGGCGGCGCTGGTGCGGCTGGGGGCTCTGACCGGGTTCGGCGATCTGCAGTAGGGCCATGCTTATCTGAGTACCTTAGGCGTCATCACGGGCGACGCCGGGATTAATCGTCGAGGCGCTCTTCCAGTTGGCGCACTTCTTGGGCGAGCTTGTCGAGGAACTGCATGCGGCGCATCAGGCGCTCGGCCCTGTCGCGCTCGGCAGCATCGTCCCAGCAGGCGGCGAATTCCTCGTTCAGCGTGTCCTGGGCGACCTTCAGGCGCTTCTTGAACACCGCGACGCCGTCCAGGTCGGCCTCGTCCTGCAGCTCTTCGAGCTCTTCGCGCCACTGCATCTGCTGCAGCAGGAAGTCCGGGTCGTGCACGGTGACTTCCTGGGGCACTTCGTGGCCACTGATGGCCAACAGGTAACGGGCACGCCGCGGCGCGCTGCGCAAGGTCTGGTAGGCCTCGTTGAGGGCGGCTGACTTTTCCAGGGCTACGCGCTGCTCACGCTCGGAGGCGTCGGCGAAGCGGTCCGGATGGACCTCGCGGGCCAGCTCGCGATAGCGAACGGCCAGCTTGTCGAGGTCCAGGCGAAAGCTGGGCTTGAGGTCGAACAGGGCGAAATGGCAAGGAGTACCCACGTCAACCCTCAGACATTGAAGCTTTCGCCGCAGCCACACTCACCGCGCACGTTGGGATTGTTGAACTTGAAGCCTTCGTTCAACCCTTCCTTGACGAAGTCCAGCTCGGTGCCGTCCAGGTAGACCAGGCTCTTGGGATCGATGATCACCTTGACGCCATGGCTCTCGTACACCTGGTCCTCGGCAGCCAGCTCGTCGACGAACTCCAGCACGTAGGCCAGGCCCGAGCAGCCGGTGGTGCGCACGCCCAGGCGGATGCCCTCACCCTTGCCGCGCCCTTCGAGGGAACGCCGCACGTGGTTGGCGGCGGCTTCTGTCATGCTGATAGCCATCGGAACTCTTTCCTCAACGTCAGTTACCTTGCCACAGGCGACTTAGAGCAAGCCTTTCTTCTGCTTGTAATCGCGCACGGCCGCCTTGATGGCGTCCTCGGCGAGCACGGAGCAGTGGATCTTCACCGGCGGCAGCGCCAGTTCCTCGGCCAGCTGGGTATTCTTGATGGTCTCGGCTTCGTCCAGGGTCTTGCCCTTCATCCACTCGGTGGCCAGGGAGCTGGAGGCGATGGCCGAGCCGCAGCCGTAGGTCTTGAACTTGGCGTCTTCGATGATGCCCTGTTCGTTGACCTTGATCTGCAGGCGCATGACGTCGCCACAGGCCGGCGCGCCGACCATGCCGGTACCGACATCCGGGTCCTCGGCGTTCAGCTTGCCGACGTTGCGCGGGTTTTCGTAGTGGTCGATGACCTTTTCACTGTATGCCATGGTGCAATTCCTTCCTCATCAGGGAGCCGCTCTTGCCGGCGACTGCTTAGTGGGCGGCCCACTCGATCTTGGAGATGTCAACGCCGTCTTTGTACATGTCCCACAGCGGCGACAGCTCACGCAGTTTGTTCACGGCCTCGCAGACCTTCTGCGCGGCGTAGTCGACTTCTTCTTCGGTGGTGAAACGGCCGAAGGTGAAGCGGATCGAGCTGTGCGCCAGCTCGTCGTTGCGGCCCAGGGCGCGCAGCACGTAGGAAGGCTCGAGCGAAGCGGAGGTGCAGGCCGAGCCGGACGATACCGCGATGTCCTTGAGGGCCATCAGCAGCGATTCGCCTTCCACGTAGTTGAAGCTCAGGTTCAGGTTGTGCGGCACGCGGGCGGTGCGGCTGCCATTGACGTACAGCTCTTCCAGGCTCTGGACCTGTTCGAAGAAGCGGTCGCTCAGCGCCTTGATACGGGCGTTCTCGCTGGCCATTTCCTGCTTGGCGATGGCGAAGGCCTCGCCCATGCCGACGATCTGGTGGGTGGCCAGGGTGCCGGAGCGCATGCCGCGCTCATGGCCGCCACCGTGCATGGTGGCTTCCAGGCGCACGCGCGGCTTGCGGCTGACGTACAGCGCGCCGATACCTTTCGGGCCGTAGGTCTTGTGCGCCGAGAAGGACATCAGGTCGACCTTGAGCTTTTGCAGGTCGATCTCGACCTTGCCGGTCGACTGGGCGGCATCGACGTGGAACAGCACGCCGCGGGAGCGGGTCAGCTCACCGATGGCGGCGATGTCGTTGATGGTGCCGATCTCGTTGTTGACGTGCATGACCGAGACCAGGATGGTGTCGTCGCGCAGCGCCGCCTCGACCATGGCCGGGGTGATGATGCCGTCTTCGCCAGGCTCGAGGTAGGTGACCTCGAAGCCCTCGCGCTCGAGCTGGCGAGCGGTGTCCAGGACCGCCTTGTGCTCGATCTTGGAGGTGACGATGTGCTTGCCCTTGGTGTGATAGAAGTGCGCGACACCCTTGATGGCCAGGTTGTCGGACTCGGTCGCGCCGCTGGTCCAGACGATTTCCCGCGGGTCGGCATTAACCAGGTCGGCGACCTGGCGGCGAGCGTTCTCGACCGCTTCCTCGGCCTTCCAGCCGAAGACGTGGGAGCGCGAGGCCGGGTTACCGAAGTTCCCGTCGACCAGCAGGCAGTCGGCCATCTTCTGGGCGACGCGGGGATCGACCGGGGTGGTCGCGGAGTAATCGAGGTAGATCGGCAACTTCATTGAGTATCTCCTATCAGGCGGTGGCGTCGCTCGTCGCTACGTTCAGTCGACGGCGGACGTCTCAATCTTGTCCAACTGGGCGTTGCGGCCCGCGACACGGCGCAGGTCCTGGCGCTGGGCGACTTCCTGCACCTCACGGCGCATGACGAGGTCAGCCAGGCTGATGCCGCTGAGGAATTCATGGATCTGCTGGCTGAGGTCGCACCACAAGTGGTGGGTCAGGCAGGTGTCACCGGCGTGGCAATCCCCCAGCCCCTGGCAACGGGTGGCATCGACCGATTCGTTGACCGCATCGATGACCTGGGCCACCTGGATGGTTTCCATGTCCCGCGACAGCTGGTAGCCGCCGCCCGGACCGCGCACGCTGGAAACCAGGCTGCTGCGGCGCAGCTTGGCGAACAGCTGTTCCAGATAAGAGAGGGAAATGCCCTGGCGCTCGGAAATGTCGGCCAAAGACACCGGCCCATGCTGCGCATGCAACGCCAGGTCAAGCATGGCGGTCACGGCATATCGGCCTTTGGTAGTCAGTCGCATGGCTAGTGGATACCACGGGAGTTACAGGATGTGAGCGAGTATGCGATTCCCGAGCATTTAAGTCAACTATTAGACCTACTGCTTTAGTCGGGCTTACATCGGGGAGGCGGGCGCGATTGTAGCAGACAAGGGGCGTGAGCACACGCCCCATCGTCGCTGCGCCGTAATCAATGCGGCTGAGTGTCGCTCTGCGCGGCCGGCTTGACCTCGGTGAAGTCTTCCTCGGGCAACGCCGGCAGCTCCTTGCCGCAATAGTCGCTGCCCAGCTTGGTCAATGCCCCGCACACGCCCTCCAGGCGCTCGTCGACCGCGTGCAGGTGATCGAGCATCTGGCCGATGGCGCGAGCCACCGGGTCGGGCATGTCGCCACTGACACCATAGGCATCGAAGCCGATCTTGTCGGCCATGGCCTTGCGCTTGGCCTCGACCTCGTCGTCCTCGGCCTTGACGATGATCCGCCCGGGGATGCCGACCGCGGTGGCACCGGCCGGCACCGCCTTGGTCACCACCGCGTTGGAACCGATCTTGGCCCCCGCGCCGACGGTGAACGGGCCGAGCACCTTGGCCCCGGCACCGACCACCACGCCGTTCTCCAGGGTCGGGTGGCGCTTGCCCTTGTTCCAGCTGGTGCCGCCCAGGGTCACGCCCTGGTACAGGGTGACGTCGTCGCCGATCTCGGCGGTCTCGCCGATGACGATGCCCATGCCGTGGTCGATGAAGAAGCGCCGGCCGATGGTGGCGCCCGGATGGATCTCGATACCGGTCAGCCAGCGGCCGAAGTTCGACACCAAGCGCGCCAGCCACTTGAAGTCACGCACCCACAGGGCATGGCCCAGACGATGCAGCCAGATGGCGTGCATACCCGGGTAGCAGGTCAGTACCTCGAAGGCGTTGCGCGCCGCCGGGTCACGATGGAATACGCTCTGGATATCTTCACGCAGACGTTCGAACATCTTTTTAGTCCTTGCGCTTATGCGGCTCGCCCCTGGCGACCTTCTGGGTCTCGGTGAGGATGCCGCGCAAAATGCTCATTTCCGAACGATTGACCGCGCTGCGCCCATAGAGCCGGCGCAGGCGCGGCATCAGGTGCTTGGGCTTCTCGGGGTCAAGGAAGCCGATGTCCACCAGGGTTTTCTCCAGGTGTTCGTAGAACAGCTCCATCTCGTCCATGGTCGCCAGCTCGCCGCTGCGCAGCGAGTTGGCTTCGAATTTCTCGACCTTCGACGGCGCCCCTTGGGCCACCAGCCAGGCCATGCGCACCTCGTAGGCGAGCACCTGGACGGCAGCGGCAAGGTTCAACGAGCTGAAGTCGGGGTTCGAGGGAATGTGCACGTGAAAGTGACATCGCTGCAGTTCTTCGTTGGTCAGGCCGGCGTGCTCGCGACCGAACACCAGGGCGATTTCCTCGCCGGCGCCGGCCTGCTCCACGACCTTGATCCCGCACTCGCGGGGGTCGAGCAGCGGCCACGGGATACTGCGGTCGCGGGCGCTGGTGCCAAGCACCAGGCTGCAGCCGACCAGCGCCTGCTCGAGGCTGCCCACCACTTGGGCGTTATCCAGCACATCGTCGGCACCGGAGGCACGCGCAGTGGCGTCCACGGCGGGGAAATCCTGTGGCTGGACCAGTACCAGGCGCGACAAGCCCATGTTTTTCATGGCACGAGCAGCGCCGCCGATATTGCCGGGGTGGCTGGTATTGACCAGAACAACACGAATATTTTGCAGCAAGGTATCGAGCTCACAGATACAAGGAAAAGGGGAATCGATCTTACAGAACCGACAGGCGTAACGCCATGAAAGCAAATGTCACCCTTCTGCCGGAACAGTTTTCTGATAGAATGTGCGGCTTTCTTCTTTAACATCCCAGGTGAAACGCCCATGCAGCCTATGCTGAATATCGCGCTGCGCGCCGCTCGCAGCGCCAGTGAACTGATTTTCCGCTCCATCGAACGCCTGGATAGCATCAAGGTCGACGAGAAAGAGGCCAAGGACTACGTCTCCGAGGTCGATCGCGCCGCCGAGCAGAGCATCGTCAACGCCCTGCGCAAGGCCTACCCGAACCACTCCATCCAGGGAGAGGAAACCGGCCTGCACGCCGGCTCCGGCGAAGACGGCAAGGACTACCTGTGGATCATCGATCCGCTGGACGGCACCACCAACTTCCTGCGTGGCGTTCCTCACTTCGCGGTCAGCATCGCCTGCAAGTACCGCGGCCGCCTCGAGCACGCCGTGATCGTCGACCCGGTACGCCAGGAAGAATTCACCGCCAGCCGCGGTCGCGGCGCCCAGCTCAACGGCCGCCGCCTGCGCGTCAGCTCGCGCAGCAGCCTGGAAGGCGCCCTGCTGGGTACCGGTTTCCCGTTCCGTGACAACCAGATCGCCGACCTGGACAACTACCTGGGCATGTTCCGCGCCCTCACCGGCCAGACCGCCGGCATCCGCCGCGCCGGCGCTGCCAGCCTGGACCTGGCCTACGTCGCCGCCGGCCGTTTCGACGCCTTCTGGGAGTCGGGCCTGTCCGAGTGGGACATGGCTGCGGGCGTACTGCTGATCCAGGAAGCGGGTGGCCTGGTGAGCGACTTCAACGGTGGCCACGACTTCCTCGACAAGGGCCATATCGTCGCGGGCAACATCAAGTGCTTCAAGGCGGTGCTGACCGCCATCCAACCGCACCTGCCCGAGCACATGAAGCGCTAAGCGCGGATTGCAGCCACAAAAAAAGCACCCCGCGGACCGCGCGGGGTGCTTTTTTTGTGGCTGCAATTCACAACAGCGTGGGAGCGAGCGTGCCCGCGAACAAGGGTGTAGCCCTTGCTAAAGGGCATCTCCCACAAGGGGAGTTATTGGCCGACCTGGTTGTCACTCAGGACCAGGTTACCGTTCTTGTCCAGCGGGATGGTCGAGCCCGGCTCGTGGTTCATCTTCACCTGGCCGACCTTGTCGCCAATGGAGTACTTCACGTTATAGCCAACCACCTTCTCACTGATGTCGTTAACCGTGTTGCAGCGGGTCTGGGTGGTGGTATAGGTGTCACTGTTCTGCATGTGCTCCTGCACCTTGTTGCCCGCATAGCCACCACCGACCGCACCGGCCACGGTGGCGATCTTCTTGCCCGTGCCACCACCGATCTGGTTACCCAGCAGGCCACCCGCCAGGGCACCGACCACGGTGCCGGCGATCTGGTGCTGGTCCTTGACCGGCGCCTGGCGCGTCACGGTAACGTCCTTGCACACCTCACGCGGCGTCTTCACCTGTTGCTTGATCGGCTGCACGTCCATGACCTGGGCGTACTCAGGCCCCTTGTTCACCAAGCTGTAGGTCGCCACAGCACCTCCGGCGGTCACACCGACAGCACCCAGTACCGCACCCACCAGCATTGATTTGTTCACGCGAACCTCCTGATCGTACCCGCGGGATCTTGCCCGCCTTCTCCCAGCCTTGGAGCGAAAAAAAAGGCGCGAGTTCAACACTCGCGCCCTTCTTTACGCCAAACGGTGTAGGACAACGCCTTACGGACGGTCGTCCACCCCCTCGGCCTTGACCGTCGGGATCAGGTCTTCGCTGCTCAGGTTCAGCCAGATCAACACCACGTTGGCGATGTAGATCGACGAGTAGGTACCCGCCAGGACACCGATGAACAGCGCCAGGGAGAAGCCGAACAGGTTGTCGCCGCCGAAGAACAGCAGCGCGGCCAGGGCCAGCAAGGTCGACACCGAGGTGGCGATGGTCCGCAGCAGGGTCTGGGTGGTCGAGACGTTGATGTTCTCGATCAGCGAGGCCTTGCGCATGACCCGGAAGTTCTCGCGCACGCGGTCGAATACGACGATGGTGTCGTTGAGCGAGTAACCGATGATCGCCAGCACCGCAGCCAGCACCGTCAGGTCGAAGGTGATCTGGAAGAACGACAGGATACCCAGCGTCACCACCACGTCGTGGACCAGCGAGACGATGGCACCGACGGCGAACTTCCACTGGAAGCGGAAGGCCAGGTAGACCAGGATGCCGCCCAGGGCCAGGAGCATGCCCAGGCCGCCCTGGTCACGCAGTTCCTCGCCCACTTGCGGGCCGACGAACTCGACGCGCTTGACCGTCGCCTGGTTGTCGCCGCCAACCTTCTGCAAGGCCGCCGCGACACGGTTGCCCAACTGCGGATCATCGCCCGGCATACGTACCAGCAGGTCGGTGGTGGCACCGAAGCTCTGCACCACGGCCTCCCCGAAGCCCGCCTGGGCCAGCTCGGCACGTACCGTCGTAAGGTCCGCCGGACGCTCGTAGGTCAGCTCGATGAGCGTACCGCCGGTGAAGTCCAGACCGAAGTTCAGGCCCTTCTGCCACCAACTGAACAAGGCCAGCACGGTGAGGAGCAGGGTAATGGCGAACGCGACATTGCGCACGCCCATGAAATTGATGGTTTTCATCGCAGCTCCCTCAAACCCACAGCTTCTTGATGTCACGCCCGCCGCAGGTCAGGTTGACCATGGCGCGGGTCACCATGACGGCGGTGAACATCGAGGTGAAAATCCCGAGGGACATGGTGACCGCGAAGCCCTTGACCGGGCCGGTACCCATGGCGAACAGGATGCCACCGACCAGCAGGCTGGTCAGGTTGGCGTCGATGATCGCGGTGTAGGCACGGTTGAAGCCTTCGTGGATGGCGCGCTGCACCGACATGCCAGCCCTGATTTCCTCGCGGATCCGCGAGAAGATCAGCACGTTGGCGTCCACCGCCATACCCATGGTCAGCACGATACCGGCGATACCCGGCAGGGTCAGCGTCGCACCCAACAGCGACATCAGCGCCAGCAGCAGGACCATGTTGCCCGCCAGGGCGATGGTAGCGATCACGCCGAAGCCACGGTAGATGGCCATGATGAACAGCGAGACGAACAGCATGCCCCACAGGGAGGCATCGATGCCCTTGACGATGTTGTCGGCGCCCAGGCTCGGGCCGATGGTGCGCTCCTCGGCGAAGTACATCGGCGCGGCCAGGCCACCGGCGCGCAGCAGCAGGGCCAGCTCGGACGACTCGCCCTGGCCGTTCAGGCCGGTGATGCGGAACTGGCTGCCCAGCGGCGACTGGATAGTGGCCAGGCTGATGATCTTCTTCTCTTCCTGGAAGCTCTGTACCGGCACTTCCTTCTCGACGCCATCTACCGTCTGCTTGACATAGCGCGTCACCGGTTTCTGCTCGATGAAGATCACCGCCATGCTACGACCGACATTGGTGCGGGTGGCGCGGCTCATCAGCTCGCCGCCGTGGCCGTCGAGGCGGATGTTGACCTGCGGGCGGCCCTGCTCGTCGAAGCTGGCCTGGGCATCGGTGACCTGGTCACCGGTGATGATCAAGCCACGCTCGACCGCGGCGGAGCGCCCGCCTTCACGGAACTCGAACACCTCGGTGGTGGCCTTGGAAGCGCCCGGCTCGGCACCGAAGCGGAACTCCAGGTTGGCGGTCTTGCCGAGGATACGCTTGGCCTCGGCGGTGTCCTGCACGCCTGGCAGCTCGACCACGATACGGTTGGCACCCTGGCGCTGGACCAGCGGCTCGGCCACGCCCAGCTCGTTGACCCGGTTGCGCACGGTGGTCAGGTTCTGCTTGATCGAGTATTCGCGGATCTCGGCGACTTTCGCCTGGGTCAGCGCCAGACGCAGCACGGCGAGCTCGTTGCGCTCGGTGGTGGTCAGGTCGAAATCATTGAAATTCTTGCGGATCAGGCTACGGGCCTGCTCGCGGGTGGCATCGTCGGCGAAGCCCAGCATGATGCCGCCGTCCTGCTGGGGCAGGCTGCGATAGCGGATGCGCTCTTTGCGCAGCAGGGTCTTCACTTCGCCTTCATAGACCTTCAGGCGGGCGTTCATGGCCTTGTCCATGTCCACTTCCAGCAGGAAGTGGACACCACCGGACAGGTCCAGGCCCAGCTTCATCGGGCTGGCGCCCAGGTTGCGCAGCCATTGCGGGGTGGTCTGGGCCAGGTTCAGGGCCACGACGTAATCATCGCCCATGGCCTTGCGCACCACATCCTTGGCCGGCAGCTGATCTTCCTGGTTGACCAGGCGCACCAGCGCGCTGCCCTTCTCGCCCAGGCTGCTGCCCTTGACGGTGATGCCGGCATCGGTCAGGGCCATGGTGGCGCGGTCCAGGTCGGCCTGGGAGACCTGCAGGGCCGAACTGGCACCGCTGATCTGCACCGCCGGGTCATCCGGGTAGAGGTTGGGAGCGGAATAAATAAAGCCGATCGCCAGTACCACCAGGATCAGCAGGTATTTCCACAGAGGGTATTTGTTCAGCATCACGCCGCCCGTTCAAGACGCGGGGCGCGTTGCGCGCCCCGACTGGAAAAGAAAAACGATGACTCAGATAGCCTTGAGCGTACCTTTTGGCAGGGTCGCCGCCACGGCGCCCTTCTGGAACTTCAGCTCGACGTTGTCGGAAACTTCCAGGACCACGAAATCATCGGAAACCTTGACGATCTTGCCAGCGATACCGCCGTTGGTGACGACTTCGTCACCTTTTTGCAAGTTGCTCAGCAGGTTCTTCTGCTCTTTGGCACGCTTGGCCTGCGGACGCCAGATCATCAGGTAGAAGATGACCAGGAAACCGACCAGGAAGATCCATTCGAAGCCGGTACCGGCGGGGCCGGCGGCAGGGGCAGCAGCGTCCGCGTAGGCGGCGGGAATCAGAAAGCTCATTGGGCACTCCAGTGACTAAGGTTTTGTTAAGTGCGGACAGTCAGTCCAAGGGCGGCACAGGCAGCCCGCGCTTGGCATAGAAGGCGTCGACAAAGGCGGCCAATTTACCTTGTTGAATAGCCTCGCGTAAACCGGCCATCAAACGCTGGTAATGGCGCAAGTTGTGGATCGTATTCAGCATGCTGCTCAGCATTTCGCCGCACTTGTCCAAGTGATGCAGATAAGCGCGAGAGAAGTTCTTGCAGGTGTAGCAGTCGCAGGTTGGATCCAGTGGCGAATCATCATGGCGATGGAACGCGTTGCGGATCTTGATCACCCCGGTATCGACGAACAGATGGCCGTTGCGCGCGTTGCGCGTGGGCATCACGCAATCGAACATGTCGACGCCGCGGCGCACACCCTCCACAAGATCCTCGGGTTTGCCTACCCCCATAAGGTAACGAGGTTTGTCAGCGGGCATCTGCGCCGGCAGGTAGTCCAGCACCTTGATCATTTCGTGCTTGGGCTCCCCCACCGACAGGCCGCCGATCGCCAGGCCGTCGAAACCGATGTTTTCCAGGGCCTCCAGCGAACGCATGCGCAGGTCCTGGTACATGCCGCCCTGGACGATGCCGAACAGCGCCGCGGTATTGTCGGCATGGGCGTTCTTCGAGCGCTGGGCCCAGCGCAGCGACAGCTCCATGGAGGCTTGCGCCACGTCGTGCTCGGCCGGGTACGGCGTGCACTCGTCGAAGATCATCACGATGTCCGAGCCCAAGTCGCGTTGGACCTGCATGGATTCCTCCGGCCCCATGAACACCTTGGAACCGTCCACCGGCGAGGCGAAGGTCACGCCCTCTTCCTTGATCTTGCGCATGGCGCCCAGGCTGAACACCTGGAAGCCGCCGGAGTCGGTGAGGATCGGGCCTTTCCATTGCATGAAGTCGTGCAGGCTGCCGTGCTTCTTGATCACCTCGGTACCCGGGCGCAGCCACAGGTGGAAGGTATTGCCAAGGATGATCTCGGCGCCGATGGCTTCGATATCGCGTGGCAGCATGCCCTTGACCGTGCCATAGGTGCCCACCGGCATGAACGCCGGGGTTTCCACCGTGCCACGGGGGAAGGTCAGGCGGCCGCGACGGGCCTTGCCGTCGGTGGCCAGCAGTTCGAAGGACATTCGACAGGTGCGACTCATGCTTGATCCTCGGGGCCGCGTGGCGCCGGATTGCGGGTGATGAACATGGCATCACCGTAACTGAAGAAGCGGTACTCCTGCTCGACCGCCGCCGCGTAGGCAGCCATGGTCTCGGGGTAGCCGGCGAAGGCCGAGACCAGCATCAGCAGCGTGGACTCCGGCAGGTGGAAATTGGTGACCAGGGCATCGACCACATGGAACGGCCGGCCCGGGTAGATGAAGATGTCGGTGTCGCCACTGAAGGCTTTCAGCTGGCCATCACGCGCCGCGCTCTCCAGCGAGCGCACGCTGGTGGTCCCCACCGCGATCACCCGACCGCCACGGGCACGGCAGGCCTCGACGGCGTCCACCACCGCCTGGCTGACTTCCAGCCACTCCTTGTGCATGTGGTGGTCCTCGATCTTGTCGACGCGCACCGGCTGGAAGGTCCCGGCCCCCACGTGCAGGGTGACGAAGGCGCATGCCACGCCCTTGTCGGCGATCTTCTCCAGCAGCGACTCGTCGAAGTGCAGCCCCGCCGTGGGCGCTGCCACCGCGCCGGCACGTTCGGCGTAGACGGTCTGGTAGCGCTCGCGGTCGGCGCCTTCGTCGGGCCGGTCGATATAAGGCGGCAGCGGCATGTGCCCTACCCGCTCCAGCAGCGGCAGCACGTCCTCGCTGAACCGCAGCTCGAACAGCGTCTCGTGGCGCGCGACCATCTCGGCCTCGCCGCCGCCGTCGATGAGGATTTGCGTACCCGGCTTGGGCGCCTTGCTGGCGCGTACGTGGGCGAGCACGCGGTGGTTGTCCAGCACGCGCTCGACCAGCACCTCCAGCTTGCCACCGGAGGCCTTCTGGCCGAACAGCCGCGCCGGGATCACCCGGGTATTGTTGAACACCATCAGGTCGCCCGGGCGCAGGTATTCGAGCAGGTCGGTGAAGCGCCGGTGCGAAAGCGCCCCGCTCGGCCCGTCGAGGACCAGCAGACGGCTGCCATGGCGCTCGGCCAGGGGGTGGCGGGCGATCAGGGAATCGGGGAGTTCGAAGGAAAAATCGGCGACGCGCATGATGGTGTTCGGTTCGACAGGGCCGGAAAGTTTAGCCCAACGCGCGAAAATTGACCATGAAACCCGATTGACCGACCCTCGACGCCTCTCTATACTGCGGCGCCACAAGCCCTGATGGCGGAATTGGTAGACGCGGCGGATTCAAAATCCGTTTTCGAAAGGAGTGGGAGTTCGAGTCTCCCTCGGGGCACCAAGATCCGAAAGAACCGACCTTATGGTCGGTTTTTTTATGCCTGGAATTCTGGATGCCAATCCGACCGTTCCAGCACGCCGCAGGTGATTCCGATAGACAAGGCATTATTTCCCACTTCAGCGCTCTGCCTGTGGGAGCGGCCTTGTGTCGCGATTGGGGCGCACAACGCCCCTACACCGCCTTCCAACGCGATCAACGATCTCGTTTCGCACATCCATGCAGCCTCCGCATACGCCCAATGCAGCGATTGCAGTGCCCCGTTGACGAGGCACAAGCGGAACAACGAAAAAGCCCCTTGTTCTGAACAAACACATAAGCCAACATTACAGAGAATCATTCTCATGAAGAGCCGATCATGCCCTCCGCCACCCTGCACCAGCTCTACCAGACCCACAACGGCTGGCTGAACACCTGGCTCCGCGCACGCCTGGGCAACTCCAGCGATGCCGCCGACCTGGCGCAGGACACTTTCATGCGCGTGCTGGCCGCCCGCAACGTCGAGGCCATCCGCGAACCGCGCACCTACCTCAGCTCCATCGCCCGCGCCTTGATGATCGATCGCTTCCGCCGCCGTGCCGTGGAACAGGCCTACCTCGACGCCCTGGCCCTGCGCCCGGAGCCGCTGGACATCTCCCCGGAAACGCGCCTGCTGATCCTCGAAACCCTCACCGCCGTGGATGCCATGCTCGACGGCCTGGGCGATCGCACCCGTACGGTATTCCTGGCGGTGCAACTGGAAGGCCTGAGCTACGTGGCCACGGCGCAGCGCCTGAACGTGTCGGTGACCACGGTGAAGAAGCACATGATCCGCGCCATGACCCAGTGCCTGCTGCTGGTGGAAGACTGAGCGATGCTGGAGCGCAAGGTGCTGGAGGCCGCGGCCACCTGGTACGTGCAGCTCAATGCCGCGCCGCCAGGCCAGGCCGATCATGCTGGCTGGCAAGCGTGGCTGGAGCAGGACGAGCGCCACGCCAGGGCCTGGGCACGATTAGAAAAATTGCAACGCCAGCTCGACACACTCCCCGGCGAGATCGCCCTGCCGGCCCTGGCCGGTGTCCGCACAAGGCGCCGGGCGGTGGCCAAGGTGCTGGGGCTGTTGCTGGCCGCTGGCGCCACGGGCTGGGGCCTGCAGGTGATCGAACCGTTGTCGTCGCGGCTGGCGCAGTATCGTACCCGCAAAGGCGAGCGGCGCCATGTGCACCTGGCCGATGGCGGGCGGTTGGAGATCAACACCAACAGTGCCCTGGACGTTCTCTATGGCGCGACCCTGCGCGAGGTACGCCTGCACCACGGCGAAGTCCTCATCCAGACGGCAGCCGATACGGCGCAGCGGCCCTTCATCGTGCATACCCCACAGGGCAGCATCCGCGCCCTGGGCACGCGCTTCAGCGTACGCAGCGAAGGCCAGCGCTGCCTGGTCCAGGTCACGGCGCATGCGGTCGAACTGCGTCCGGCACAGTCCCCCAGCCGCCTGCTGCGACTGGAAGCCGGCCAACAGGCCTGGTTCGACGATCATCGCCTGGATGTGCCGAGCCCCCTGCCCGACGATAGCGATGCCTGGGTGCGCGGCATGCTGATGGTGGTGGACTGGCGCCTGCGCGACCTGGTCGTCGAGCTCGGCCGCTACCGCCCGGGCTTGCTGGCCTGCAGCGACGCCGTCGCCGACCTGCGCGTCTCCGGCGCCTTCCGCCTGGACGATAGCGATCGCATCCTGGAAAACCTGGCCACATCACTGCCGATCCGGGTGCGTTACCTGACCCGCTACTGGGTGCGCATCGAGGCCGCATGAAAAATTTCCTGCAAAGGGTTGCCGATTTTCATTCTCATTCGGCCAAGCACTGAAGCGGCGACAACTGCCGCACCTTTGCCACGCCAACCCTAGGAAAACACGATGCCCCGTCTTGCCCTGGCCCATGCCATCCACCTGGCCTTGTTTGGCCTGATCGCCACGCCCTTGATCCCCACGGCCTACGCTGCCGAGCAGAACCAGGCCCGTCATTTCGAGATCGAGCCGGGCCCACTGGGTTCCGCCCTGAGCCAGTTCGCCAGCCATGCGGGGGTGAACCTGTCGTTCGCCAGCGAGCAGACCCAAGGCCTGACCTCGCCCGGCCTGCGTGGCCACTACTCGGTGGAGGATGGCCTGGCCCATCTGCTGGCCGGCAGTGGCCTGCAGGCGCGGCGCCAGAGCAATGGCGGCTACGTGCTGATGCCGGTTTCGGCACCGGGAGAAACCGCCCTGGAGCTGACCGCCCTGAGCATCTCCGGCAAGGCGCCGGGCTCGACCACCGAGGGCTCGGGCTCCTACACCACCGAGTCGTCGAGCAGCTCGACCCGCCTGAACCTGTCGCTCAAGGAAACCCCACAATCGGTCACCGTGCTGACCCGCCAGCGCCTGGAAGACCAGAAGCTCGACAACCTCACCGACGCCCTCGACGCCACCACCGGCATCACCGTGGTACGCGAAAGCATTGGCGGCGACAGCACCACCTACCTGTCGCGCGGCTTCCCGATCAACAACTTCGAGATCGACGGCGTACCCACCTCGTCGCGCATGGACAACTACACCCAGAACACCGCCATGTACGACCGAGTCGAAGTGGTGCGCGGTGCCACCGGCCTGATCAGCGGGCTGGGCAACCCGTCGGCGACCATCAACCTGATCCGCAAGCGCCCCACCGTGGATCCACAGGTCCTGCTGTCGGCCGAAGCCGGTAGCTGGGACCGCTACGGCCTGAGCGTGGATGTGGGCGGCGCGCTGAACGACAGCGGCAACGTGCGTGGCCGCTTCGTCGCCGACCAGAAGGACCAGCATGCCTGGATCGACCGCTTCAACCAGGAGCTGTCGACCCTCTATGGCATCACCGAACTCGACCTGAGCGACTCGACCCTGCTGACACTGGGCTTCAGCCACCAGGTCACCCACGCCAACGCACCGATGCGCACGGGCTTTCCGCTGTTCACCACCGACGGCGACCTGACCGACATCCGCCGCTCGTTCAACCCCTCGCCCGACTGGACCTACTACGACCGCAAGCAGAGCACACTTTTCGCCTCGGTCGAGCAGCACTTCGCCAACGGCTGGAGCGGCAAGCTGGAATACAGCCACGCCCGCAATGACTACGACAGCGTGGTCACCTACATGAGCGGCGAAATCGACAAGGCCACCGGTGCCGGGGCCTACATCATGCCGACCCGCTGGAAGGCCACGCCCGAGCAGGACAACCTCGACGCCTACATGACCGGCACCTTCCCTTTGTTCGGCCGTGAACACGAACTGATCACCGGCGTCACCCTGTCACGCATCGAGGAGCGCGGCACCGCCAACTATGGCGGCTGGCAGCGCCCAGGGTCCGGCTACCAGGGCACCATCGACAACATCTATACCTGGGACGGCCATGCGCCCAAACCGGTATTCAACAAAATCGGCGAAGACGACCTGACCGAAACCCAGTACGGCGCCTACCTGACGTCGCGCTGGCACCTGAGCGATGCCGCCAGCCTCATCGTCGGCGCACGGGTGGTGGACTGGAACCGCGAGAACAAGAGCCGTCTCTATGCCGGTTCGAGCAGCAAGAGCGAGCGCACCGAGACCGGCATCGTCATCCCCTATGCGGGCTTCGTCTATGACCTGGACGACACCTGGACCGCCTATGCCAGCTACACGCAGATCTTCAACCCACAGTCGTCGAACATCCGCGACGTCAATGGCACCCCCCTCGATCCCCTGGAGGGCACGGGCTACGAACTGGGCTTGAAGGCAGGCTTCTACGAAGGCCGGCTCAATGCCAGCCTGGCGCTGTTCCGGGTCGAGCAAGACAACCTCGCGGTGGCCGACGGTGACCGCCTGCAACCCAATGGCTACCAGGCCTACAAGGCCGAGAGCGGCACCACCAGCGAAGGCGTGGAGCTGGAGGTCAATGGTGAACTCGCCGACGGCTGGCAGATCACCGGCGGCTACTCCTACAGCGTCAGCTTCAACGATGACGACCATCGCATCGTCACCGAGATCCCGCGCAACAGCGTCAAGCTGTTCACCACCTACCGCCTGCCCGGTGCGCTGGACAAGCTGACCGTCGGCGGCGGGGTGAACTGGCAGAGCGAGACCGGCTACGACCTGAGCTACGCCACCACCCAGAGCAGCTATGCCCTGGCCAACCTGATGGCGCGCTATCAGATCACCCCGTCGCTGTCGGCCACGCTCAACGTCAACAACCTGTTCGACAAGGAGTACTACACCACCACCGCCGCCGGGCTGTATGGCGCGCCGCGCAACTTCATGACGACGTTGCGCTACGCCTACTGAGGTACAGGGGCCCTTGGTTTCGATGAGCTCGGTGAACGTGTCCTCACCGGCCTTGGGAGCCAGAGGCCCCAAGGCATGGAACTGCGTCGTCTCAATGCTGCGGTTGGAAGCCCGTGCTGCTGTTCCCGGACCAGTTAACCCAACTGGTCCCCGCTACCACGGTGCGATTGCGACCTTCGCTCTTGGCCTGGTAGAGCGCCGTGTCCGCCTCATGCAGCCAGGCCTCGGCATTGGTCAGGTGCAGCCCGAACGGCGCGATGCCGATACTCAGGCTCAAGCGCAAATGCGCCAAGGCAGGGTCGCGGTATTCCTCGACGGCCTGGCGCAGACGCTCGAGGATTTCCCTGGCCTGTGCCGGTGTGGTGCCGGGGAGCATGACGCAGAACTCGTCCCCGCCATAACGGGCCACGGGGTCGCTCTTGCGCAGGTAACTGGAAAAGAAGGCACTCACGATGCGCAGGATATTGTCCCCGACCAGATGCCCATGGCCATCGTTGATCTGCTTGAAGTGGTCGATATCGATCAGAGCCAGGGTGTTGGGCAGGTGGTTGGCGCGGCAGTGCTCGAATTCACGCAGCAACAGGTCTTTCCAGGCACCGTGGTTGATCAGCCCGGTCAGGCTGTCGGTCTGGCTCAGGCGTGCCAGGGCACGCTTGTGCTCGCCAAGCAGTACGGTGACCCGGTAGCAGATCATGCCGATGGCCATGGGGTAGACCAGCAGGATCGGCAGGCAGGCGAGCATCTGCACCTGGCTGGTCTCGGGGAACAGCGGCGGCGCGTACAGCCACAGGCCCAGGCCGATGCCCAGCAACTGGGCCAGGAGGGTCTTGAACAGCATGTGCCAGCCGCCAGCGGCGATCTTGTCCATGGCGATCATCGACAGGATGATCACGCTCGGCAGCGGATTCAGGCCCATGACCCCAGCCCAGCAGCCGCCGGCGAAGCCGTCGAACACCAGGTTGCGCTGCTCGCAGCGAAAAGGTTGCGACGACAGCCGGGCGATCTGGAAAGCCAGGTGCGGCCAGACGAAGCCATGGGCCACCAGCAACGCCCATGTCCACCAGGCCGGCTGCAGCGGCCAGATACCGATCATCACACAGAAGAAGCCCAGCCCCGTGCCGATGGCACGCGGCACGTACATGCGCTTGGCAAAAGAGAGGCCCTTACCCGTTCGCTCGCTCATAGAGGATCACCGATTCGACTGCTGTCCTGGAGGGCACCGGACAGGCGACAGGGCGGGGAAAGGCCCTGGGGTACGGCGACCGCGGCATTGTGCCATCAGCCAGAAGCCGACTTCAAATAACCTGGACGAATTGCATGGGCATGGATAATGTCATCTCGGAATCCACTACTTCCAGCCTGCCATGCGCCTGAACCACCGCCCTGCCCAGCCCGCCGACATCGCTGCCATCTGCCGCTTTCCCCAGGGCCCGGACGAGCTGTTCTACATGTTCCCCAAGGCCAGCTACCCCCTGACCCCGGCCCAACTGAGCGAAGCCATCGCCCAGCGCAGCGGCTCGACGGTGGTCGAGGCCGATGACGAGGTGCTGGGCTTCGCCAACTTCTACAAGGCCGAGCACGGTGGCGTGTGCGCCCTGGGTAATGTGGTGGTGGCGCCGAAGGCGCGTGGCTGTGGCGTAGCGCGCTACCTGGTGCAATGCATGATCGACAAGGCACGGGAACAGTTCGCGGCGCGGGAGGTGTGGGTGTCGTGCTTCAACCACAACACCGCCGGGTTGCTGCTTTATCCACAGCTGGGCTTCGTGCCGTTTGGCATCGAGGAACGGCAGGCGCCGGAGGGTGGCAGGGTGGCGTTGGTGCAGATGAGGCAAGTGCTCTGCGACCCCGATAAACCTCTTGCTACACCCTCCCCCCACCTCAAGCACGCACATAGCGCTGACGCAGCAGGTCGCTGAACGCATCCACCAGCAACACCAGCACCAGCATGGCGATGATCACCGTACTGGCCTGCGCCTCCTGGAACAGGCTCAAGGTGGTATAGAGCATCTGCCCCAACCCACCCGCGCCCACGAAGCCGAGCACGCTGGCCATGCGGATGTTGTTCTCCCAGCGGTACAGGCTGTAGGCGAGCAACTGCGGCCAGAGGTTGGGCAAGGTACCGAAACAGAACGCCACGGCCTGGCTACCGCCCTGCAGGCGGATGGCTGCAGCAGGCTCAGCGGGTGCATTTTCCAGCGCTTCGGCGAACAGTCGGCCAAGCACACCGGTGGTGTGCAATGCCAGCGCCAGGGTGCCGGCATTCGGCCCAAGGCCCGCGGCCAGGACGGTCAGGGCCGCCCAGACCAGCTCGGGAATGGCACGCAGGGCGTTGAGCAGCAGGCGCGCCAGCGATTGCAAGGGCCAACCGAATCGCCCTGCGGCAGGCAGCGCCAGCAGCAACCCCAGGGCCATCGCCAGCAAGGTGCCCAGGCCGGACATGGCCAGAGTCTCCAAGGCCCCCCAACCCACTGCCCGCAAATGGTCGGTGGACAGGTCCGGGCTGAGGAAGCGCGTGGCATATTCGCCCATCTGCGCCAACCCACCGTGGCCGATCACCGAGGCGAGGTCCAGCTCCAGGTAGCCGAACGAGGCCACCACCGCTGCCAGGATGCAGACGATCACCGACAGGTTGAGCAAACGGCTCACGCCAACCTCCCACGCAGGATGCGGCTGAGCAGGTCGGCGAGCATCACCAGCACCAGGAACGCCAGCAGCATGCTCGCCACTTCGGCCCCGGCGAACATACGCATGGACAGGTCGATCTGCTGCCCCAGTCCGCCCGCACCGACGAACCCCATCACCACCGAGGCCCGCACCGCGCACTCCCAACGGTAGACGGTGTACGACACCACCTCCGCGGCCGCATTGGGCAGGATACCGTAGAAGAAGGCCGCCAGCCGGCCGCTGCCAGCCTGCAACAGGGCATGGACCGGGCGCTGGTCGACCGACTCGAAGATCTCCGCATAGACCTTGCCGAGCATGCCGCTGTAGGTGATGGCGATGGCCAGCACGCCAGCGGTCGGCCCCAGCCCCACGGCACGCACGAACAACAGCGCCCAGACGATCTCCGGCACGCTGCGCAGGAACACCAGAAGGCCCCGCACCGGCAGGCGCAGGATGCGCGACCAGGGCCCGGCACGCCCGCCCCGGGATGCCGCGCCCAGCGACAGCGCACGGCTGGCCAGCAGACTCGTCGGCACCGCCAGCAGCAGCGCCAGGGCCATGCCGGCGGTCGCCACGGCCAGGGTCTGCAAGGTGGCCTCGAACAGCAATGCGAGAAAGTCGCGGTCATGGGCAGGCGGCCAGAAGGCCGCGACGAAGCTGCCCATCTGCTGCCGGTTCTCCTCCTGCAGCAGCACGCCGGGGTTCAATTCGCTCAATTGCACCCCTGGCCACAACACGGCCAGGGCCAGCAAGGTCAGCAACAGACGGGGCAAGGCCGCCGGGTCGCGGGCATCGGCCTTCAGCATCGCGGGATCTGCACCGTCAAGGTCGGCCCCGGCACAGGCGGTGAGCTGAGTTGCTCGTTGGCGTAGAGCGCATCCAGCAGGCTCTCGGTAACGGCCTCGGCCGGGCAGTCGAAAACCACCTGGCCATCGCGGATGCCGACCACCCGGGGGAAATGCGCCAGCGCCAGTTCCACCGCATGCAGGCTGGCCACCAGGGTCACGCCGTGCTCACGGGCATGGCGGTTGAGCAGCGCCAGGCTGTGCTCGGCCAGCACCGGGTCCATGGCCGAGACCGGTTCGTCGGCCAACAGCACGTCGGGGCGCTGATACAGCGCCCGGGCGATGCCCACCCGTTGCAACTGGCCACCGGACAACTGCCCGCACTGGACGAACAGCTTGTCGGCCAGGCCCAGCTCGGCAAGCGCCTGGCGAGCACCCGGCACATCGCTGGGATAGATCAGGTTGAGCAAGCCGCGCAACGTTCCCCACTGCCCCAGGCGCCCGGCCAGCACGGCGGTGACCACCCGCTGGCGCGGCGGTAGCGGCGGTGCCTGGTGCACCAGGCCAACCCGCGCGCGCAAGCGCTGGCGGGCCCCGGACGACAGTGCCCAGGGCTGCTCGTCGAGCAGTTCCAGATGCCCCGCGCTGGGCCGTACGGCGGTGGCGATCAGGTGCAGCAGGCTGGACTTGCCGGCCCCGGACGGGCCGATGATCGCCACCCGCTCGCCCTTGTCGATGCGCAGGTCCACCGCTTCGAGGGCGCGGACCTGGCCATGGCGCAGGCCTGCGCCGTGCAGATGGATAGTCACTTGAGCAGGCCGGCCTCGCGTGCGGCTTGCTCGGTGCCCACGTAGTTCTCAGGCTTGGTCTCGATGAAGCGGCTGGCGGCCTGCAGGTCGAGGATCGCCTTGTGCTCCGGGTTGGCCGGGTCGAGGGCGAGAAAAGCCTGCTTGATCTTCTCTTTCAGGGCCGGGTCCATCTTGCCGCGCACGGTCCAGTTGTAGTCGTAGTAGGTCGGCGTGGTGGCGAACACCTTCACCTTGCTGGTATCGACCTTGCCCGAGGCGACCAGCTTGTCCCACACGCTGGCGTTGAGCACGCCGGCGTCGACCTTGCCGGCCTGGACCCAGGCAGCAGTGGCGTCATGGGCGCCGGAGTAGGCGATGCGGCTGAAATAGCCCTCGGGCTTGATGTTGTCGTTCTTGAGCATGAAGTAACGTGGCATCAGGCTGCCGGAGGTCGACGAGATCGAACCGAAGGCGAAGGTCTTGCCCTTGAGGTCGGCCAGGCTGTGCACGTCCGGGTTGGCGGTGATGAACTTGCTGGTGAACTGGGCATCCTGCTCACGCTGCACCAACGGCGTCGCGGCCGGGTCCTTCAGGTGCACCTGGACGAAGGTGAAGCCGCCCAGCCAGGCCAGGTCCAGCTTGTCGCTCGCCAGCGACTCGACCACCGCAGGGTAGTCCGCCACCGGCACGAACTTCACGTCCATGCCCAGTTGCTTCTCCAGGTACTCGCCCAACGGCTTGAACTTGCGCAGCAGTTCGGTCGGCGCCTCGTCGGGGATGGCGCTCACCCGCAAGGTTTCAGCAGCCTGGGCGATGACGGCACAGCAGGACAGCGCGAGGCCGGCGGCAAGCGCCAGGGGACGTTTGAGCATGGGGGTTCTCCGGTTCAATAGCGGGGAAGATCAGCGGCGAGCTGCCAAAGAAACTACGAGCTGCAAGAAAGAGCAAATCGGTGCACTGGCTGCTTTCGCTGGCTGCTTGAAGCTTGCCGCTGGATGGAGGGGATTATAAGAGGCGCTGGCGCAAAGGCCAGCTTTGCTACAATCGCGCATCACGAAAATCAGAGGTGCGTATGAGCGAGCCGATTCGCCTGACCCAGTACAGCCACGGCGCCGGCTGTGGCTGCAAGATCTCTCCGAAGGTGCTGGATGTGATCCTCGCCGAGAGCGGTGCCCAAGCCCTGGACCCGAAGCTCTGGGTGGGCAACGCTTCGCGCGACGACGCCGCAGTGTATGCGCTGGACGACGAGCGCGGCGTGGTCTCGACCACCGACTTCTTCATGCCCATCGTCGACGACCCGTACGATTTCGGCCGTATCGCCGCCACCAACGCCATCAGCGACATCTACGCCATGGGCGGCGACCCGCTGATGGCCATCGCCATCCTCGGCTGGCCGGTCAACCTGCTGCCGCCGGAAGTGGCCCGCGAAGTGATCCGCGGCGGCCGCGCCGTGTGCGCCGCAGCGGGTATCCCCTTGGCTGGCGGCCACTCCATCGATGCGCCCGAACCGATCTTCGGCCTGGCCGTCACCGGCGTGGTCGGCAAACGCGACCTCAAGCGCAACGATACCGCCACCCAGGGCTGCCGCCTGTACCTGACCAAGCCGCTGGGCATCGGCATCCTCACCACGGCCGAGAAGAAGTCCAAGCTGCGTGAGCAGGACCAAGGGCTGGCCCGCGACTGGATGTGCACCCTCAATACCCCTGGCAGCCGCTTCGGCAAGCTCGATGGGGTCAAGGCCATGACCGACGTGACCGGTTTTGGCTTGCTCGGGCATCTGGTCGAAGTGGCCGATGGCAGCGGCCTGACCGCGCGGCTGCAGTTCGATGCCGTGCCGCGCCTGCCCAGCGTCGCGCACTACCTGGCCGAGGGCTGCATCCCCGGCGGCACCCTGCGCAACTTCGACAGCTACGGCCACCGGATCGGCGCCCTGAACGACGACCAGAAACACCTGCTGTGCGACCCGCAGACCAGCGGTGGCCTGCTGGTGGCCGTGAGCCCCGAAGGCGAAGCCGAGTTCCTCGCCGTGGCCGCCGAACTGGGCCTGTCGCTGTCGCCGATCGGCGAGCTGGTCAAGCGACAGAGCCACGCGGTCGAGGTGTTCTGATGCGCCACGACTGCACCGATTACCGCCAGTTGTTCCTCGACGATGTGCCGATGATGGACATGCGTGCACCGGTCGAATTCGCCAAAGGCGCCTTCCCCGGCGCCGTCAACCTGCCGCTGATGAACGACCAGGAACGGCAGAAGGTCGGCACCTGCTACAAGCAGCACGGCCAGGCCGCCGCCATCGCCCTGGGCCACCAGTTGGTCAACGGCGCCACCAAGCAGCAGCGCCTGGAAGCCTGGGCCGCGTTCGCCCAGGCCCATCCGCACGGCTACCTGTACTGCTTGCGCGGCGGCCTGCGCTCGCAGATCGTCCAGGGCTGGCTGAAGGATGAAGCCGGTATCCAGTACCCCAAGGTCAAGGGCGGCTACAAGGCCATGCGGACCTTCCTGCTGGAGACCACCCAGCAGGCGGTCGAGCAGTGCGATTTCGTGCTGGTGGGCGGCTTCACCGGCACCGGCAAGACCGACGTGCTGCACCAGCTGGACAACGTGCTCGACCTGGAAGGCCACGCCAACCACCGTGGTTCCAGTTTCGGCAAGCGCGCCACCGCACAACCGGCGCAGATCGATTTCGAAAACCGCCTGGCCATCGACGTGCTGAAGAAGCGCGCCAAGGGCATGCAACAGTTCGTGCTCGAAGACGAAGGGCGTATCGTCGGTAGCTGCTCGGTGCCGCTGGAGCTGTACCAGGGCATGCAACAGTACCCGCTGGTGTGGCTGGAAGACAGCTTCGCTAATCGCGTGGAGCGCATCCTGCGCGATTACGTGATCAACCTCTGCGCCGAGTTCGTCGCCCTGCATGGCGAAGAGAACGGTCGCCGGCTGTTCGCCGAGCGGATGCTGCAGAGCATGGCCAATATCCACAAGCGCCTGGGCGGCGAGCGCTTCCAGCGCCTGTCGGCCCTGTTGGGGCAAGCGCTGGACGAGCAACTGCGCAGCGGCGATGTGAGCCTGCACCGGGGTTGGATCGAAGGGTTGCTCAACGAGTACTACGACCCGATGTATGCCTACCAGCGCGAAGCCAAGGCCAGCCGTATCGAGTTCGCCGGGGATGGCGTGGAAGTGCGGGAATACCTCAAGGCCAGGGCTCGGCGCGAACCTCGCGTAGCCCCCTAGGGCTGCTTTGCAGCCCATTCGCGGCGCCTCGGCGCCCCGACAAGGCCGCTTCGATCACCAATGATGCGATCTGCAGGCTCCTGGAGCGGCCTTGTGTCGCGAAAGGGCTGCGAAGCGGCCCCAGCCTTCGCCAAGCCAACGGGCTTGCCGGAGCGCCTCGAACGCCCCCTTGCTGACACCACACGCCCCCTCAAAACGACTGCGGCTGCTCCGGCGGCATCAGCACCTTGTCCACATCGAACTGCAGCGAAGGCATCTGGGTCCCGGCATACAGCGTCACGCCAAGCGCGGCGATCAGCGCCACATCGAGCCAGTGCCAGTCAGGCATGTCATTGGCACTGCGCGCCTTCCAGCACCACCAGGCCTGGCCCACGCAAAACAGCAGGATGGCCAGCAACCACAGGTAGAAACCGGCACCGAAGCCAGTGACGTCCTGGAAGGCATAGCTCTGGTTGTCTGGCAGGCGCTCGATGCCGAAGCTGCTCGCGGCCAGGTACAGGGCCCCCAGCCCGAGTAGCAGCGCCAGCCGACGAAAGCGCCGGTGCGCCAGGATCGCCACCGCCAGCAAAGGGTTGGCGAACCACTGGTACAAGCCGAAGGGCACGCCCCATGGGCCATACAGCAGCATCTGCAACGCTGGCATGTGCCGCCCGGCCCCCGTCAGGACGCCATCGAAACACAAGGCGAGCAGGTACAGCAGGAGGCTGAAGGTCAGGTAGTAGGCAGGCAACCGCGTGCTCCATCGGTGCTGGGCAGGCCCCTGACCATACAGCACCCAGGCCTCATGCGACAGGCGGCTCCAGCAGCAAGCCGTAGATGCCCGAGTCGGTGAACTCGCCTGCCACGCACCAGCGCGCCCGCAGGGTGCCCTCGAGGACGAAGCCCTGGCGCTCCAGGGTACGTGCCGAGCCGGTATTGCGCGGGTCGATCTCCGCTTCCAGGCGGCGCATGTGCAGGGTATGGGCCAGGTAGTCGATGAAGCAGGTCAGCGCCTCGTCCATGTAGCCACGGCCTTGCACGGCGCTGGCCAGGCAGTAGCCGATCTCGCCGCGGCGAGACGCTTCGTCGATGTTGAACAACTGGACCATGCCGATCAGCTCGCCGTTGTCGCGGCGGTACATGCCCAGCTTGAGCATCTGGCCGCTGGCATAGGCCTCGCGATCGGCAGCCAGGGCGCTCTCGGCCTCGGCCAGGTCGTGCCAGGGCGCGTGGTGCCAGTAACGCATGACCTCCGGATCGGCCATGATCGCCAACCATCGAGGAGCGTCGCCATGACGCATGGGGCGCAGCTGCAGCCGTGGGCTATCGAGGCACAGGTCGCTGGGGAAACTGCGGGGTGGGGTCACGCCGGGACTCCTGTCCATTGCGAAGAAGATGACAGTCTAGCGTCAGCGGAGAGACAAGGCAGCAGTGGCGTCGGCCAGTTAAGTGCTTCAGCTGCCATTGGGGACTGCTGTGCAGCCCCAATGCCACAGCAGACCGTTCAGGCCACCGCCGCCCCGTCATCGTCCGGCCAATGCGGCTCGTTGGCTTCCGGCGGGGTCAGTGGCGCCAGCCCGTAGTGAGCCCTGGCGGCATCGCAACTGGGGTTGTACACGCCATGGGTCCAGGACGCCTCGAACTCGCGGCAAGGGGTCGAACGGTTGGCGTAGAGCGTACAGGCGACCTGCTTGCCGATCTCCCCATCCAGGCCGATGCAACGGCAGGGCTTGGCATCGGTGCCGATCATGGCGACCCGGGTCGGGTTGATCTGCACCACCAGATCATCGGGCACCAGTCCGCCCGCGGACTGGCATTCGCCCCAGAAGAAGGACACACGGAAGTACCCGCAGCAAGCGCCGCAGTCAAGGCAAGGGTTGTATTCGGACATGATGACACGGAGGGAAGGTTGTTGTTATCGGGGCGCTGCCCGCGCGCCATTTTTAATCCAAGGATGGGGGGTTGAGAAGAGGGGGATTGCAAAAAATCTCGCCATTTATCAGCTTCAAGCGGCAAGCTGCAAGACGAATCGCGTCGGCCTCCTACCCCGCATGAACTGAAAAGCCGCAAGAGGCCGCCTTCACACGGGCCTGCTTGCGGCTTGAAGCTACGAGCTTGTCGCTTACTTGCGAGCCAAGCCGTCGGCCCGGAACATCTGGCGAATCCCACGGATCGCCTGGCGAATGCGGTCCTGGTTCTCGATCAGGGCAAAGCGCACATGATCGTCGCCATAGTCACCGAAACCGATACCCGGCGAGACGCAGACCTTGGCCTCGGCCAGCAGCTTCTTGGAGAACTCCAGCGAGCCCATGTGCGCGTAGGCTTGCGGGATCTTCGCCCAGACGTACATCGACGCCTTGGGGTTCTCGACCATCCAGCCCAGCTCGTGCAGGCCCTTGACCAGCAGGTTGCGGCGCTGGCGGTACTGCTCGGCGATATCGCGCACGCACTGCTGGTCGCCTTCCAGCGCAGCGATGGCTGCTACCTGCAAGGGGGTGAAGGTGCCATAGTCGTGGTAGCTCTTGATCCGCGCCAGGGCGCTGACCAGCTCCGGGTTGCCGACCATGAAACCGATGCGCCAGCCGGCCATGTTGTAGCTCTTGGACAGGGTGAAGAATTCCACCGCGATGTCCTTGGCGCCCGGCACCTGCATGATCGAGGGGGCCTTCCAGCCGTCGTAGACGATGTCGGCATAGGCCAGGTCATGGACCACCAGCACGTCGTACTGCTTGGCCAGGGCCACCACACGCTCGAAGAAGTCGAGCTCGACGCACTGCGCGGTGGGGTTGGACGGGAAGCCCAGGATCATCATCTTCGGCTTGGGGATCGACTCGCGGATCGCCCGCTCCAGCTCATTGAAGAAGTCCACGCCCGGCACCAACGGCACCGAACGCACCTGGGCACCGGCGATCACCGCGCCGTAGATGTGGATCGGGTAGCTGGGGTTGGGCACCAGCACCGTGTCGCCGTGATCGAGGGTGCCCAGCATCAGGTGGGCCAGGCCCTCCTTCGAGCCGATGGTGACGATGGCTTCGCTTTCCGGGTCGATCTGCACCTGGTAGCGCTCCTGGTACCAGCGCGAGATGGCCCGGCGCAGGCGCGGGATGCCGCGGGACGTGGAATAGCCGTGGGTGTCGTCACGCTGGGCGACCTGCACCAGCTTCTCGACGATATGAGGCGGCGTGGCACCGTCGGGGTTGCCCATGCTCAGGTCGATGATGTCCTCGCCACGGCGGCGGGCAGCCATCTTGAGCTCGGCGGTGATATTGAAGACGTAGGGGGGGAGACGATCGATGCGCGCGAAACGGCGCGGCGAACCTTGGTCGGCCATGCTTTCCTCGAAGACGTAAGCGCCCGGAACCGTCCGAGCGACGTTGGCCACTGCGGTGGCCGATTCGGAAGATAATCCCGAAAGAGAATTTTTGTAAAGGGATTTTTCTTGTCTGCCCAGAGTTTTTCAGACGAATTTATTGAATCCATTAGATCTGCGGTGTTCGAACTTGCCCGCGAAAGGAGCCGGCACAAGCAGCACAAAATGAAAAACCCCGGCACAAGGCCGGGGTTTTCACGTAGCAGGCGACTGTCAGCGCGCGTAGGTCATCAGCACATCGGCTGCCGTCTGGCTGTCCACCGACATCATCACGCTCAGGGCAGTGACGGTGAGGATGGAGAAGCCAAACACCTTGCGCGCCCATTTGCTGTCGTCCTCGGCCTTGTAGCCACCCCAGGCCATGTACAGCCAGTACAGGCCCATGGCGGCCGCCACGGCCAGGTAGCCGAGGCCAGCATAACCGCCAAGGGTCAGCATCAGGGTAGCGAGCACGAAAGCCAGCACGTACAGCACGATCTGCTTCTTCGCCGCGAGGATACCGCGCGCCACCGGCAGGACCGGAATGTTGGCAGCGCTGTAGTCCTTGAAGCGGAAGATGGCGATCGCGAAGCTGTGCGGCATCTGCCACAGGCTGAACATCACCAGCAGGGTCACTGCGGCCAGGTCGAAGCTGTTGCTCACGGCGCAGTAGCCGATCACCGGAGGCATGGCACCGGACAGGCTGCCAACCAGGGTGCCGTGCACCGATTTACGCTTGAGCCACAGGCTGTAGAAGCCCACGTAGACGATGAAGCCGACCAGCGCGCAGAACGCCGCCAGGGGGTTGGCCTGGACATACAGCAGGCTGAAGCCCGCCACCCCGAGCAGGGTGGCGTAGGCCAGCGCAATGGTCAGCGGCATGCCGCCCTGGACCATGACACGGTTCTTGGTACGTTCCATCTTCTGGTCGATGTCGCGGTCGATGCAGTTGTTGAACACGCAACCGGACGCGACGACCAGGGAAGTACCGACGACCACCGCCAGGAACAGGGCGAAGTCCACATGGCCCTTCGCGGCAAGGAAGAAACCGCCTGCCACGGAAAGCACGTTACCGAAAATGATCCCCGGTTTGGTGATTTGGATAAAGTGCTTAACGGACATGCAGTCTTACCTCACTTGGCCATCATTTCGATGTGGATGCTGAACATGATCCACAGCGACAGGCCGACCAGCAGAGCGATTACCAAGGTGGTGAACAGGAACGTCGACACATTGGAACGTTGCTCTTTCGAGCGGTCCATGTGCAGGAAGTACACCAGGTGCACCACCACCTGAATGACGGCCAGGGCCACCACGATCAGGACGGTCAGGTTCTTCGGCAGGCTCGGGTACATCACCAGGCCGAACGGGATCGCAGTCAGGATGATCGACAGCACGAAGCCGATCATGTAGGACTTCACGCTGCCGTGGTTACCTTCGTGATGAGTGTCGTGTGCATTGGCCATTACAGAACCCCCAGCAGGTAGACGACGGTGAAGACGCAGATCCAGACCACGTCCAGGAAGTGCCAGAACAGGCTCAGGCAGCTCATGCGGGTCTTGGCGGTCGGGGTGATGCCCTTGGTCTGGATCTGATACATCAGCACAGCCATCCAGATCAGGCCCGAGGTCACGTGCAGACCGTGGGTACCGACCAGGGCGAAGAAGCCCGACAGGAAGCCACTGCGGTTCGGACCGTAGCCTTCGGAGATCAGGTGATGGAACTCATAGACTTCCATCGCGATGAAGCCGGCACCGAACAGGAAGGTGATGGCCAACCAGCCCAGCACGCCGCCCTTGTTGCCCTTGAACATCTGCAGCATGGCGAAGCCGAAGGTGATCGACGACAGCAGCAGCAGTGCGGTTTCAACAGCTACGAAATCGAGCTGGAAGATGTCATGACCCGACGGGCCGCCGGCAAAACTGCCGGACAGCACCGCGTAGGTGGCGAAGAGCGACGCAAACAGGATGCAGTCGGTCATCAGGTACAGCCAGAAACCGAGGACGGTCATCTGGCCCGAGTCGTGGTGGTGATCGTCGTGCCCATGGTCGTGACCATGAGCAGCGCCGTGGATTACTTGACTGGACATTGATTACACCCGCTCAAACGATTCGACACGTGCGCCGCCGGCAGGCAGTGCACCGGCCTGGGCCAGCGCCTTCATGCGCTCGCCTTCGATACGCGCCACTTCTTCGGCCGGAACCATGTAGCCCTGGTCGTCACGCGCAGCGTGGCGAACGAAGACAGCGATGGTCGCAACCAGGCTCGCGCCAACCAGCCACCAGATGTGCCAGATGAAGGCGAAGCCGAACACGGTCAGGAACAGACCCATGAACAGACCGGTGGAGGTGTTGCTCGGCATGTGGATCGGCTCGTACTTGCCCGGCACCTTGTAGGCGACACCGGCTTCCTTGGCTTCGTGCCAGGCGTCCAGGCCAACCTTCTCAGGCATGTGGGCGAAGTTGTAGAACGGAGGTGGCGACGAAGTCGACCATTCCAGGGTACGGCCACCCCATGGGTCGCCGGTCACGTCCAGGTTCTGGTTGCGGTCGCGGACCGACACGTACAGCTGGATCAGCTGGCAGGCGATACCGAACAGGATCAGCACGGCGCCGACGACGGCAACGTACAGGTACGGTTCCCAAGCCGGGTTGTCCGAGTGGTTCAGACGACGGGTCATGCCCATGAAGCCCAGGGCGTACAGCGGCATGAACGCTACGTAGAAGCCGGAGATCCAGAACCAGAAGGCAGCCTTGCCCCACTTCTCGTTCAGGGTGAAACCGAAGGCTTTCGGGAACCAGTAGGCGAAACCGGCGATGTAGCCGAATACCGCACCACCGATGATCACGTTGTGGAAGTGGGCGATCACGAACAGGCTGTTGTGCAGGACGAAGTCAGCACCTGGAACAGCCAGCAGGACGCCGGTCATGCCACCGATGGAGAAGGTGACCATGAAGCCCAGGGTCCACATGATCGGCGCGGTGAAGCGCAGACGGCCCTGGTAGATGGTGAACAGCCAGTTGAACAGCTTCACACCGGTCGGAATGGAGATCAGCATCGTCGCCAGGCCGAAGAAGGTGTTGACGCTGGCGCCGGCACCCATGGTGAAGAAGTGGTGCAGCCATACGGCGAAGCCCAGGACGGCGATCGCGCCCGATGCGTAGATCATCGAGTGGTGGCCGAACAGACGCTTGCCAGCGAAGGTCGAGGTGACTTCCGAGAACACACCGAAGGCCGGCAGGATCAGGATGTAGACCTCAGGGTGACCCCACGCCCAGAACAGGTTGACGTACATCATCGGGTTCCCACCAAGCTCGTTGGTGAAGATGTGGAAGTCCAGATAACGGTCAACGGTCAGCAGGGCCAGGGCAGCGGTCAGGATCGGGAAGGAAGCGACGATCAGGACGTTGGCCCAGGTGCAGGTCCAGGTGAAGATCGGCATGTCCATCAGTTTCATGCCAGGCGCGCGCATCTTCATCACGGTGACGAGGAAGTTCACGCCGGTAAGCGTCGTACCCAATCCGGAGAGCTGTAGCGCCCAGATGTAGTAGTCCACGCCCACGCCAGGGCTGTACTGGATACCCGCAAGCGGCGGATAGGCCACCCAGCCGGTCTTGGCGAATTCACCAACGCCCAGCGAGATGTTGACCAGCAGCACGCCTGCCAGCAGCAGGTAGAAGCTCAGGGAGTTCAGGAACGGGAAGGCGACGTCACGCGCACCGATCTGCAGGGGCACGGCCAGGTTCATCAGGCCAGTGAAGAACGGCATCGCCATGAAGATGATCATGATCACACCGTGGGCGGTGAAGATCTGGTCATAGTGTTCAGGCGGCAGGTAGCCTTCGGCGCCGCCAGTGGCCGCGGCCAGCTGGGTACGCATCATGATGGCGTCGGCAAAGCCACGCAGCAGCATGACCATCGCGACGATGATGTACATCACCCCGATCTTCTTGTGGTCGACCGTGGTCAGCCACTCGGTCCACAAGTAGGTCCACTTGCGGTAATAGGTGATAGCACCGATCAAAGCGATACCACCGAGCGCGATCATGGCAAGCGTCACCATGACTATCGGCTCGTGATAGGGTATCGCCTCCAGACTTAGTTTACCGAACATCTCTTACTCCTCTGCCCCGGCAGCTGGTTGCATACTCGACTCCACACCATTGGTAGTGGCCAGATCCTTGCTGCCTGCTTCTTCGTGGCTCGGGCGACCGCGGTTCATACCCTCGTACTTGTCGACGATGATCTGGAACTGGTCAGCCGATGCCTCGCTGTACAGCGTGACTGGGTTGTTTTCGCTAGGTTTGGCCAAGGCTTCGTATTCAGCCTTATCCAGCTTCTTCGGCGATTGCTTGACTTCGTCGATCCAGGCCTGGAAATCAGCCTCGGAAGTCGCAATGGCCTTGAACTTCATGCCGGTGAAGCCGGCGCCGCTGTAGTTTGCGGAAATACCGTCGAACTCGCCGTTCTCGTTGGCGATCAGGTGCAGCTTGGTGGTCATGCCGGCCATGGCGTAGATCTGGCCGCCCAGGCCTGGGATGAAGAAGGAGTTCATCACGGCGTCGGACGTGACGCGGAAGTTGACCGGGGTGTTGGCCGGGAAGACGATCTTGTTGACCGTGGCGATGCCCTGCTCCGGATAGATGAACAGCCATTTCCAGTCCAGTGCGACCACGTCGATCTGCACCGGCTTCACGTCGGAGTCCAGCGGGCGATAGGGGTCGAGGGAGTGGGTGGTCTTGTAGGTGACGATACCCAGGGCGATGATGATCAGGATCGGGATGATCCACACTGCGGCTTCGATCTTGGTCGAGTGCGACCAGTCGGGAGTGTAGGTGGCGGACTTGTTGGAAGCACGGTACTTCCAGGCGAAGACCAGGGTCATGACGATGACGGGCACGACGACCAGCATCATCAGGCCGAAGGCGATCAGGATCAGGTTCTTCTGCTCAATGCCCACCTGGCCCTTCGGATCGAGAAGGGTCCAGTTGCACCCACTGAGTAAAAGCATGCCTAAAAAGGGCAAAATGCCAAACAGTCTGGGGTAACGCTTTTTACTCATCTCACGACCTCTAGATCAGCTTGCTTCAATGCAATTTGTGTTTTGGTCGCCAACACTTCGTCCTGCCAAGCGTCAGCATTTCGGGCTCGAATTCGCTCATGCCTGTGGTCCGACTGCAGGACCTGGCGTCGAGCGTGTTTACGGTGCTTATGGTTTCGTAGGCTAACGGCCTGTACTTCAGACCAAGTCCATTTGGTGCGGGAAAACGCGGAGGGAGGTCCGCCCGGTATCGCCGTTGGGCGAAACTTGTCGAAGTCAGCAAAAGGAGCCTCGGCTTCCTTCAATCCTGCGACTCGCAAGCAGTGCCGAACGGAAATTGGGGGCGATTGTAGATAGGTCGCCCCCCCTTGACTATGACTTATTGAGCAACAGTCTTTTACAGGATACGTAACAATACGGATCAAAAAATCAACTTCGCGACAGTTTGTCGCACCCGGGTTGATAGCCCTGAAACCCGCATCGCGCAAGGCTTCTTTATTGATCTGGATCAACCGGGAGGCGAGTTTCGGTTGTTGTCTCGCCCTGCAAAAGACCCGCCTCGAAGCGGGACTTTTGTCTAAGCCCGGCGCCGGTTCCGGTAGATGCCCAGCGGCACCAGGATGGCAGTGAGGATGAAGGCCAGCAGAGCCCATTGGGCCAGGGACAGCCCCAGGATCGGCGGGTAGGGCGTGGTGCAGAAACCATCGACCTGGAACGCCAGCGGCCAGACTCGCGCCAGGGGCAGGTCGTCGACGATCGGCTGCAGGGTATCGATGCCGCAACTGACTGCCGGGTTGGCGAGTATATACACATGGTTGCCGGCCGCAACGATTCCGCCGATCGCACTGAGCACCACCAGGCCTTCGAAGAAGGTCAGGCTGCGCCGTCCAGGCATGGCGGCGGCGATGAAGGCGAACACGGCGATCAGCAGCAGCGCATAGCGTTGCAGGATACACAACGGGCAAGGCGCCTCGCCGAGGACCACTTGCATGTAGAGCGCGCCACCGATCAGGGAGAGGCAGATCACCCCCAGCAGCACCAGGAAGCGCCGTTCGCGATTCAGGCGCAATGTTTGTTCGTTCATGACCGGTTCCTTCGATGGATAGTGGCAGCGCCTGCACGCCTGCCAGGGCTGCAGTCTACACGTGCGTCGAGGAAACGGCGTGATAGCACTGCGCGGGGCTATCCGGAGACGACTTCAGACCAGGCGCAACGACGTCGGTTCAACGTCGACCGCCAAAATGCGGCAACCCGGATGCCGGACAGGCGCAAGCCCCTCGACACCCGGGAGTGAAGGATACAGTGATTAAAGGAGGATTAAAGATGAAAATTGGCGCAACCCGATTCATCTCTCCTTATATAGATAGAAAGGGTAGGCCCAATCGCTGGCAAGCCAGCCCTCGTACGGCAATGTCACGTACGCTTCGTCTCGATTACCCACGTCCGGGAGCACAGTGCACGAGAGCTGGCTTGCCAGCGATTGGGATGACACGACGAGCCAGTCGGTCAAGACGTTAGTTGGGCCGCAAAGAAGCCCCACTGCCACTAGACCGACTGGCGTTGCCCCGCTACCGCCTCATCACTCCAGCGCCGCCGCCGGCCCGAAGAACTCGTAGCGGCTCTGCTGTTCCGGTACGCCCAGGCCCTTGAGCTGGCGCTTGACCGCCGCCATGAAGCCTTTCGGGCCGAGGAAGTAGGCATCCACGTCGCGCTCGCGCGGCAGCCACTCGCCCAGCAGGTCCTGGCTCAGCAGGCCCACCGCGTCGACGTCGCCCTTGCCATCGTCCTCGGCGTAGCAGTAGAAGCGCTTGAGCTGCGGGTGGCGCGCGGCCAGGCCATCGATCCAGTCACGGAAGGCATGCACCGCGCCGTTGCGCGCGCAATGGATGAAATGCACCGGACGCTGGGTCTGCAGCGCCGCCTGGAGCATCGCCAGGGTCGGGGTGATGCCCACGCCACCGCTGATCAGCACCAGCGGCTTGTCGCTGGCGGCCAGGGTGAAGTCACCCGATGGCGGGAACAGCTGCAGGGTCTGGCCGACCATGAGTTGGTCATGCAGGTAGTTGGACACCTTGCCGCCAGCCTCGCGCTTGACGCTGATGCGGTATTGCTCGCCATCGCACAGGGCCGAGAGGGAATAGTTGCGGCGCTGCTCGACGCCATCGATGAACAACTGCAGGCCGATGTACTGGCCCGGTTCGGCCTTGAGTACCGGCTTGCCATCCACCGGGGCGAAGTAGAACGAAACGATCTCGCTGCTCTCCTGCTCGCGGCGCACCAGGCGGAATTCGCGGGTACCGCGCCAGCCACCCTCGGCCTCTTCCTTCTGTTTATAGAGATTCTCCTCGGCGCCGATGAGGATATCGGCCAGCTGGCCATAGGCCGCGGCCCAGGCGTCGATGACCTGCGGGGTGGCGATGTCCTTGCCCAGCACTTCCTCGATGGCGCGCAGCAGGCAGCTGCCGACGATCGGGTAGTGCTCGGGGAGAATCTGCAGGGCGACGTGCTTGTTGATGATCTGCCCCACCAAGCCGCCGAGCTGCTCCAACTGGTCGATGTGGCGGGCATACATGAGCACGCCGTTGGCCAGGGCACGCGGCTGGTCGCCGCTGGCCTGGTGGGCCTGGTTGAACAGCGGACGCACCTCGGGGTACTCGCTGAGCATCATCTTGTAGAAGTGGGTGGTCAGCGCCTCGCCACCGCTTTCGAGCAGCGGGACGGTGGCCTTGATGATTGCACGTTGTTCGGCAGTGAGCATTTGCAACGACTCCTGAGCCTGTGGCTTCAATTTGACTGCCCTGGCTATATCAGCAATCGTGCCAACTCTGCGGGCCAATGAATTCGGGGCTTTGACAGGTAGAGAGTCAAAACGACCGCATTCCCTGTATAGTCATATAGACCAACAGGAGTCCTTATGACCGCAAAGCCTCTGCTCACCACCCTGCTGCCCCTGGTCAGCGACCTGTCCCGCGACCTGCCCGACCAGGAGCGCTACCGCCGCTTGCTGCAGGCCATGCGCGGGCTACTGCCGTGCGACGCCGCCGCGCTGCTGCGCCTGGATGGCGAATGGCTGGTGCCGCTGGCGGTCGATGGGTTGTCGGCCGACACCCTCGGCCGACGCTTCCGGGTCAGCGAGCACCCGCGCTTCCAGATCCTGCTCAGCCGCACCGAGCCGACCCGTTTCGCCAGCGACAGCGACCTGCCCGATCCCTATGACGGCCTGGTCAATGCCCCTCACGCCGACCTCGAAGTGCATGACTGCATGGGCTGCCCGCTGATGGTCGATGAACGTCCCTGGGGCCTGGTCACCCTCGATGCCCTCACCCCCGGGCAATTCCAGAGCCTCGAGCTGGATGCCCTGCAGGCCTTCGCCAGCCTGGCCGCGGCCACCGTCACGGTGGCCGAGCGCATCGAGGACCTGGCCCTGCGCGCCGAGGACGAGCACCAGCGTGCCGAGGTCTACCGCCAGGCCAGCAGCCAGGCCAAGGAGTTGATTGGCCAAAGCAAGGCGCACAAGCGCCTGCTGGAGGAAATCCGCCTGGTCGGTGGCAGCGACCTGACCGTGCTGATCACCGGAGAGACCGGGGTCGGCAAGGAGCTGGTGGCCCAGGCCCTGCACCAGGCCAGCGCCCGTGCCGACAAGCCGCTGATCAGCCTCAACTGTGCCGCCCTGCCCGATACCTTGGTCGAGAGCGAGTTGTTCGGCCATGTTCGCGGCGCCTTCACCGGCGCCCATGGCGAGCGCCGTGGCAAGTTCGAGCTGGCCAACGGCGGTACCCTGTTCCTCGACGAGGTGGGCGAACTGCCCCTGACCGTGCAGGCCAAGCTGTTGCGCGTGCTGCAGAGCGGCCAGTTGCAGCGCCTGGGTTCGGACCGCGAACACCGAGTGGACGTACGCCTGATCGCCGCGACCAACCGCGACCTGGCCGAGGAAGTGCGCAACGGCCGCTACCGCGCTGACTTCTACCATCGCCTGAGCGTGTATCCCTTGCATGTCCCGCCGCTGCGCGAGCGCGGCCGCGATGTGCTGCTGATCGCCGGCTATTTCCTCGAACAGAACCGTTCGCGCCTGGGCCTGAACAGCCTGCGCCTGAGCAGCGAGGCCCAGGCCGCGCTGCTGGCCTACGACTGGCCAGGCAACGTGCGCGAACTGGAGCACCTGATCGGCCGCTCGGCGCTCAAGGCCCTCGGTCAGCACTCAGAGCGCCCGCGTATCCTCACGCTGGAGGCCGGCGACCTGGACCTGCGCAGTGTCCTGCCTGCCAGCAGCGAACCTGCCCCCGCGCCCATGCCGATAGGCAGCCTGCCCGAGGGCGGCCTGCGCGAGGCGGTGGATGACTACCAGCGCCGGTTGATCGAAGCGTGCCTGGAGCGCCACCAGGACAATTGGGCCTCCGCCGCCCGCGAGCTGGGGCTGGACCGCGCCAACCTCAGCCGATTGGCCAAGCGCCTGGGGTTGCGCTGAAGCCATTCGGGGCCGCACAGCGGCCCCGGCGAGCTAAAGCCTGGTGCCGGCATGCCGATAACCCGGCATCCACCTCTATTCCTGACAAACCCGAAGGTTGCCCATGGCCACGCAAAATGCCCGCGCGGACTCGTTGTCCCTGCTGCTGTTCACCCTGCGCAGCGGCAAGCTGATGGCAATCAACCTGCTCAAGGTCAGCGAGATCATCCCCTGCCCGCCGCTGACCAAGCTGCCCGAGTCGCACCCCCACGTGAAGGGCGTGGCCACCCTGCGTGGCAACTCGCTGTCGGTGATCGACCTGTCTCGCGCCATCGGCGAACGCCCCCTGGCCGACCCCGACGGCGGCTGCCTGATCGTCACCGAGATCAGCCGCTCGCGCCAGGGCCTGCATGTCCAGGCCGTGAGCCGCATCGTCCATTGCCTGAGCACCGACATCAAGCCGCCGCCCTATGGCTCGGGCAACCGCTCGTTCATCACCGGCGTGACCCGGGTCGACAACACCCTGGTGCAGGTGCTGGACATCGAAAAGGTCATCCACGCCATCGCGCCACCCGAAGCCGAGCCACACCCCGGCGAACTGAGCGAGGAGGACGCCAGCCTGCTGGCGGCAGCCAACATCCTGGTGGTCGACGACAGCCAAGTGGCCCTACAGCAGTCGGTGCATACCCTGCGCAACCTGGGCATCGAGTGCCATACCGCACGCAGCGCCAAGGACGCCATCAACGTTCTGCTGGAACTGCAAGGCACCGAGCGGGAGATCAATATCGTCGTCTCCGACATCGAGATGTCCGAGATGGACGGCTACGCCTTCACCCGCACCCTGCGCGAGACACCGGATTTCCAGCACCTGTACGTCCTGCTGCACACCTCGCTGGACAGCACCATGAGCGCCGAAAAGGCCAGGTTGGCCGGGGCCAACGCCATCCTCACCAAGTTCTCCTCGCCGGAGCTGACCGATTGCCTGGTGCTGGCGGCAAGGGCGGTGGTGTTCGCCGAACACTGATATATCCAGCGACAAACTCCCTGGCTTGATGCAGGGGAGGACTCGGGCATAATTCGCGCTTCTCGGTTGTTCTTTGCCGGTACCGTGTATGAAATTTCCCAGTTACCTCCTGCTTGCCTGCACCCTGTTCAGCACCGCCGCCCTGGCCTCCAGCAGCCAGGCCTGGAACGAGCAGCGCCAGCAGATGCTCAAGAGCTGCCTGGCCGCCAGCCAGTTCAAGGATGCCCACGCCCGTGGCAAGCCCGTCGAGTTCGACGACCAGGTCGGCTACAGCGCCCTGCTGATCGAAGGCGTCTACCCACAGAAGCACATGCAACAACGCACGGGCACCGAGCTGTGCCTGTACGACCGCCAGCGCAAGCAGGCCGTCGTCAGCGAGTGGAATCCGGGCGCCTACTAGTGGACCAGCACATCCGTTTCGCCTGTACCGGCTGTGGCAAGTGCTGCACCGGCCACCATGTACCGCTGACCCTGGCCGAGTCCCGCCAATGGGCGGCAGCCGGTGGCCAGGTGGTGGTGCTGATCGAGGCTTTCGTTACCGACGGCCCCGGCATGCCCAGCGAGCAGCGCGAACACGTGCTGCGCCGCTCCTACCCGGTCGCCTGCGGCACTACCGAGATGCGCGTCTCGGTGACCTTCGCAGCCTTCAACCCAGGGCGCTGCCGCAACCTGGACGCCAACGACCTGTGCACCATCTACGAGACGCGCCCATTGGTGTGCCGCATCTACCCGGCGGAGATCAACCCGCACCTGCCCTTACGCCCGGAAAACAAGGACTGCCCGCCCGAGGCGTGGGAACAAGGCCCCGCGCTGATCCATGGCAACCTGCCGGTCGACCCACAACTGATGGCGTTGATCGAAGCCTCGCGCCAGGCCGACCGTGACGACATCGCCGCCAAGGTTGTCATCTGCCAGGCCCTGGGCATGACCACCAGCGCACTCAAGGGCAATGGGTTCACGGCCTGGCTGCCGGACATGGGGGCGTTTGCCTCGGCGCTGGAACAGGAGCCAAGCGACCAGGGCGCCACCTGGGCCTTGCATGTGCAGGACCCGGCCCTGGTCGAACAACTGCACGGCCGTGGTCTGCGCACCATTGGCGAAGCGCCGCTGTACTACGCCTTCATCGGGTTTTGAGGCGGGCTCGCCTACTCAGTAGTCGGTGCTGGTCTTTTCGCGGGCAAGCACGCTCCAACATGGCCCCTGCAATCCTTATCATGCGGGACCGACACGACCCCAAGCGGCGCTTGTCATCCTGGGGCTGCTTTGCAGACCCAGATGCAGAGCATGGCCCACAACGAAACACTCACTGACAACGCCGCCAGAACTCATCCGCCAGACGCCGCAGGTCCTGGGCCAGGTCAGCCACGTCGCTGGCGCTGCTGTGGCTGCGCTGGCCAACGTCGACGGTCGCCTCGCTGGCCTGGCGGATGATGACGATGTTGCGGTTGATGCTCTCGCTGACCCGGCTCTGCTGCTCCACCGCCGCCGCGATCTGCAGGCTCATCTCGTTGATCTGGTTGACCCGTGCACTGATGCTGTCCAGCGCACCACTGGCCAGTTGCGCCTGCTCGACACTGTGCCCGGCATGGGCGCTGCTCTGCTGCATCACCTGCACCGCGGCGCGGGCGCCCTCCTGCAAGGTGGCGATCATGCGCTGGATCTGGTGGGTCGACTGCGCCGTGCGCTGGGCCAGGCCGCGCACCTCGTCGGCGACCACGGCGAAGCCTCGCCCCTGGTCGCCAGCCCGGGCCGCCTCGATCGCAGCATTGAGCGCCAGCAGATTGGTCTGCTCGGCAATGCCACGGATCACATCGAGTACCCCCGAAATTTCGCTGCTGTGGTTTTCCAGTTGCCGCACCACCTCGCTGGCCTCCACCAGCGAGCCGGCCAGGTCCTGTATGGCGCAGCGATTGCGGTCGACCAACTGGTGACCGGACTGGGTCTCGCCCTCGGCCTGGTCGGCGGCCATGGAGGCCAGCTGCGCGCTGCTGGCCACCTGGGCCACGCTGGCGCTCATCTGGTGGATCGCGGTGGCCACCTGGTCGGCTTCGTCCTGTTGTTCCAGGCTGTTGGCATGGCTGGCCTGCAAAGCATCCACCAAGGCACCGGAATGCCCGGCCAGGCGCGCCGAGGTATCGCCGATGCGCCCCACCACCGCGCCCAGCTGGGCCTTGAGCATGCGCATGGCGAACTCGATCTGGCCAACGCCGTCGCGCCGCCCGGTATACAACTGCTGGCTCAGCGGATTGTCGGCGATCGCCAGGGCCTGCCTGCGCAGGCGTTCGAACGGGCGCAGCAACATCAGGATCAACGCGCTGCTAAGGCCCGCAGCCAGCACGACCTCCAACAGCGTCGGCAACCAGGGTGCCCCCTGCCACCACTGCCCCGCCCCGAGCACCAGCGCCACGATCGCCGCCACCCCGAACGACAGGCGCATGCCCAGGCCCAACACCGGCAAGCGCTCGCACCAGTGCCTGCGCCCCTCGCGCAAGCGCGCGTAGCAGCGCTCGGCCGCGGCCACCTGCTCGACGCTGGGCCGGGTGCGCACCGACTGGTACTCGATGGTCTTGCCGCCACTGCTGATCGGCGAGACGAAGGCGCTGACCCAGTAATGATCGCCGTTCTTGCAGCGATTCTTCACCAGCCCCATCCACGAGCGCCCTCCTTTGAGTGCCTGCCACATCTGTTCGAACGCCTGGCTCGGCATGTCTGGGTGCCGCACGATATGGTGCGCATTGCCCAGCAATTCGTCGCGGGTGAAACCGCTGATACGCACGAAATCGTCGTTGGCATAGGTGATCAGGCTGTCCAGGTCGGTGGTGGACAGGATGTTGGCATCGCCGGGGTAATCCACTTGGCGACCGGTAACAGGCATATTGCACTTCATCGGAGGCACTCGTTCTTGTTGGGAAAATCGGCAGGGCATACGACTTTAGGCACAAATCCCGATGAAACATTGATCCACGGCAGCATCTTGGCAATTGGCCATCAATGAGCCGAAACTGACAACCCTGTCAGCCTGGCGTCACGCTGCCGACCCGATCCAGGCGCTATAAGCTTGATCAGGACAGAACCGCTTCCCCACCCTTCGGCTACGGTGCCCGACCCGATGCGACCTCCATCCCGATCCCTCGTCCTCGCCGCCCTGGCGCTTCTCATCCTGGCGGCCCTGGGCGGGTGGCTGAGCCAACGCCAGGAGGCGCCCAGCGTGCGCGCGCAGAACGCCATTCCGGTGCGGGTGGTCAGCGTCGCCCGGCAGGACGTACCGCGCTACACCAGCGCCATCGGCTCGGTGCTGTCGCTGCACAGCGTCGAGGTACGCCCGCAGGTCGAAGGCGTACTGACCCGGGTGCTGGTCAAGGAAGGGCAATGGGTCAAGCAGGGCGACCTGCTCGCCACCCTCGACGACCGGGCGATCCGCGCCAGCCTCGACCAGGCCCGCGCCCAACTGGGCCAGAGCCAGGCACAACTGCAGGTCGCCGGTGTGGACCTCAAGCGCTACCGCCTGCTCAGCAGCGACGACGGCGTGTCCAAGCAGACCCTCGACCAGCAGCAGGCGCTGGTCAACCAGTTGCAGGCCACGGTCAAGGGCAACCAAGCCGCCATCGCCAACGCCGAGGTGCAGCTGTCGTACACGCAGGTCCGTTCGCCGGTGACCGGCCGGGTCGGCATCCGCAATGTCGACCCGGGCAACCTGGTGCGCACCAGCGATACCCGCAGCCTGTTCAGCGTCACCCAGATCGACCCGATCGCCGTGGAGTTCGCCCTGCCCCAGCAGATGCTGCCGACCTTGCAGAGCCTGCTGAACGCACCGACCCCGGCGCTGGTGCAAGCCTACCTGGATGCCGACGGCGAGAGCCGCCTGCTCGGCGAAGGTCACCTGGCCCTGATCGACAACCAGGTATCGGCCAACACCGGCACCGTGCGGGTCAAGGCCGAGTTCGACAACAAGGACGGTCATCTGTGGCCCGGCCAACTGGTGACCGTCAAGCTGCGCACCGCGGTGGAGCAAAGTGCCCTGGTGGTTCCACCGCCCGTGGTGCAGCGCGGCATCGACGGCCATTTCGTCTACCGCCTGGACGGTGACAAGGTGACCAGCGTGCCGGTCAAGGTGCTGTACCAGGACAGCACCCTGAACATCGTCGCCGGTGTCGAGCCGGGTGACCGCCTGGTGCTCGACGGGCAGTCGCGGCTCAAGCCCGGCGCCCAGGTCGAGGTCACTCCCGAAGCGCCCGCCCCAGCGGAAATGGCCGACCGCCGGAGCCAGCCATGAACACCCGCAATGGCCTGTCGGCCTGGTGCATCGACCACCCGGTGGCGACCCTGTTGCTGACCTTCGCCTTGGTCCTGCTCGGTGTCATCGCCTTCCCGCGCCTGCCCGTGGCGCCCCTGCCGGAGGCCGACTTCCCGACCATCCAGGTCACCGCCCAGTTGCCCGGCGCCAGCCCCGAGACCATGGCCTCCTCGGTGGCCACGCCGCTGGAGGTGCAGTTCAGCGCCATTCCCGGCATGACCCAGATGACCAGCAGCAGCGCCCTGGGCTCGACCACGCTGATCCTGCAGTTCAGCCTGGACAAGAGCATCGACACCGCCGCCCAGGAAGTCCAGGCGGCGATCAACACCGCCACCGCACGGCTGCCCCGGGACCTGCCCAACCCGCCCACCTGGCGCAAGGTCAACCCGGCCGACAGCCCGGTGCTGGTGCTCACCGTCAGTTCCGCGCAGATGCCTGGCAACGAACTGAGCGACTACGCCGAGACCCTGCTCGCCCGCCAACTGAGCCAGATCGACGGCGTCGGCCTGATCAACATCACCGGCCAGCTGCGCCCGGCCATTCGCGTCCAGGCCCAGCCAGAAAAACTCGCCGCCATCGGCCTGACCCTGGCCGACCTGCGCCAGGCGATCCAGCAGACCAGCCTGAACCTGGCCAAGGGCGCCTTGTACGGCGAACACAGCGTCTCGACCCTCGCCGCCAACGACCAGTTGTTCCACGCCGAGGACTACGCCCAGTTGATCGTCTCCTACCGCGACGGCGCACCGGTGCACCTGCGCGACGTGGCCAAGGTGATCCAGGGCGCCGAGAACGCCTACGTCAGGGCCTGGTCCGGCGAGCGCCCGGGGCTGAACCTGGTGATCTTCCGCCAGCCGGGGGCGAACATCGTCGATACCGTCGACCGGGTGATGGCCGCCCTGCCCAAGCTGCAGGAAATGCTCCCGGCCTCGGTCGAGGTGTCGGTGCTCAACGACCGCACCCAGACCATCCGCGCCTCGCTGCACGAGGTAGAGCTGACCCTGATGATCGCCGTGGCCCTGGTGATCGGGGTGATGGCGCTGTTCCTGCGCCAATGGTCGGCCACCCTGGTGGTCTCCAGCGTGCTCGGCGTGTCGCTGATCGCCAGTTGCGCCCTGATGTACGTGTTCGGCTTCAGCCTGAACAACCTCACCCTGGTGGCCATCGTCATCGCCGTGGGCTTCGTGGTGGACGATGCCATCGTCGTGGTGGAGAACATCCACCGCCACCTGGAGGCCGGCGACGACAGCCGTACCGCGGCGCTCAAGGGCGCCGGCGAGATCGGCTTCACCGTGGTGTCGATCAGCTTCTCGCTGATCGCCGCATTCATCCCGCTGCTGTTCATGGGCGGAGTGGTCGGCCGGCTGTTCAAGGAATTCGCCCTGACCGCCACCGCCACCATCCTGATCTCGGTGGTGGTGTCGCTGACCCTGGCACCGACCCTCTGCGCCCTGTTCATGCGCCGCCCGCCGGCACACCAGCATGGCGGCCTCGGCCAGCGCCTGGTGCGCTGGTACGAGAAAGGCCTGGACCATGCCCTGGCCCACCAGCGCCTGACCCTCGGTGTGTTCGGCCTGACCCTGGCGCTGGCAGTGGCCGGCTACGTGGCCATCCCCAAGGGCTTCTTCCCGCTGCAAGACACCGGTTTCATCCTCGGCACCACCGAGGCGGCGGCGGACGTGTCGTACCCCTCGATGATCGAGAAGCACCAAGCCCTGGCGAAGATCATCGAGGCAGACCCTGCAGTACGCGCCTTCTCCCACGCCGTCGGCGTGACCGGCAGCAACCAGACCATCGCCAACGGCCGCTTCTGGATCGCCCTCAAGCCACGCGGCGAACGCGACGTCTCGGCCAGCGAGCTGATCGACCGGCTACGCCCCAAGCTTGCCCAGGTGCCGGGGATCGTCCTGTACATGCGCGCTGGCCAGGACATCAACCTCAGCTCCGGGCCTTCGCGTACCCAGTACCAGTACGTGCTCAAGAGCAACGACGGCGTCGCCCTGAACCTCTGGACCCAGCGCCTGACCGACCGCCTGCGCGAGATCCCGGCGCTGCGCGATCTGTCCAACGACCTGCAGTTGGGCGCCAGCGTCACCCGTATCGACATCGACCGCCAGGCCGCGGCACGCTTCGGCCTGACCACCGCCGACGTCGACCAGGCGCTGTACGATGCCTTCGGCCAGCGGCAGATCAGCGAATTCCAGACCGAGACCAACCAGTACAAGGTGATCCTCGAACTCGACGCCCGCCAGCGTGGCAAGGCCGAGAGCCTGAATTACTTCTACCTGCGCTCGCCATTGACCGGCGAGATGGTGCCGCTGTCGGCGGTGGCGCATGTCGCCGCGCCGAGCACCGGGCCGTTGTCGATCAGCCACGACGGCCTGTTCCCGGCGGCCAACCTGTCGTTCAACCTGGCACCGGGCGTGGCCCTGGGCGACGCGGTGAAGATCCTCGAGCGCACCCAGCGCGAACTGGGCATGCCCGACTCGATCGTCGGCAACTTCCAGGGCGCGGCACAGGCGTTCCAGAGCTCACTGTCGAGCCAGCCATGGTTGATTCTGGCCGCGCTGGTGGCGGTGTACATCATCCTCGGCGTGCTCTACGAGAGCTTCGTCCATCCGCTGACCATCATTTCCACCCTGCCCTCGGCGGGCCTCGGCGCACTGATCCTGCTTTGGGCCATGGGCCAGGACTTCAGCATCATGGGGCTGATCGGCGTGGTGCTGCTGATCGGCATCGTCAAGAAGAACGGCATCCTGCTCATCGACTTCGCCCTGGATGCCCAGCGCCGCCAGGGGCTGACACCGGAGCAGGCGATCCACCAGGCGTGCCTGACGCGCTTCCGGCCGATCATCATGACCACCCTGGCAGCCCTGCTCGGCGCGCTGCCGCTGATGTTCGGCTTCGGCGCCGGCGCCGAGCTGCGCCAGCCCCTGGGGATCGCCGTGGTGGGCGGGCTGCTGGTCAGCCAGGCCCTGACGCTGTTCACCACCCCGGTCATATACTTGGCCCTGGAGCGTCTGTTCCACCGCCGCCAGGCCGCCAAGGCCGTTGCGCCCAGTGCCAGTTGAGACAAGACCATGCGTGTGCTGATCATCGAAGACGAAGAGAAAACCGCCGACTACCTGCATCGCGGCCTGAGCGAACAGGGCTTCACCGTCGACCTGGCCCGTGACGGCATCGACGGCCTGCACCTGGCCCTGGAAGGCGACTACGCGGTGATCGTGCTCGATGTCATGCTCCCCGGGCTGGATGGCTACGGGGTGCTGCGTGCCCTGCGTGCGCGCAAGCAGACGCCGGTGATCATGCTCACCGCCCGCGAGCGGGTCGAGGACCGTATCCATGGCCTGCGCGAAGGCGCCGACGACTATTTGGGCAAGCCGTTCTCCTTCCTCGAACTGGTCGCCCGGCTGCAGGCCCTGACCCGTCGCAGCACCAGCCACGAGCCGCTGCAGATCCAGGTCGGCGACCTGTGGATCGACCTGCTCAGCCGCAAGGCCAGCCGCGCCGGCCAGCGCCTGGAGCTGACCGCCAAGGAGTTCTCCCTGCTCAGCGTGCTGGCTCGCCGGCAGGGCCAGATCCTGTCCAAGACCGCCATCGCCGAGCTGGTCTGGGACATCAACTTCGACAGTGACGCCAATGTCGTCGAGGTGGCCATCAAGCGCCTGCGCGCCAAGCTCGACGGGCCCTTCGACAACAAGCTGCTGCACACCATCCGAGGCATGGGCTATGTCCTGGAAAACCGTGCGGGGTAACTCCATCGCCCTGCGCCTGTCGGCGCTGTTCACCCTGGTCGCCCTGGGGGTGTTCGTGCTGATCGGCAGCGCCCTGTACCGCCAAGTCGACCGCAGCCTCGACCTGCTGCCGGCAGCCGAACTGGACGCGCGCTTCAGCGTGCTGGAGTCCACCCTCAACCGCTACGGCACACCGGAACACTGGGCCAAGATCCATAACAAGCTCAACCTGCTCGGCGAGGAAGACCGGCGTATCCGCTTCTGGGTGGTCAGCGGCGACCCGGCCTACGAGTACGGCCAACCGGACGAGGCGATCCGTCGCTTCGCCGCAGGCCCGCAGGGCATGCGCGATTTGCGCCTGGCCGAGCATCCGTATCCATACAAGGTGCTGGTCAGCGAACTGCCAGCCCTTGGCGAACGCCCGCCGCTGCGCTTTCTCATCGGTATCGACACCGAGACCTTCTGGCAGGCCCAGCACAGCCTGCTGGTGGCCATCGTCGGCCTCGCCGCGCTCGGCGTGCTGCTGGCCTCGCTGCTCAGCTACTGGGTCGCGCGCATCGGCCTCAAGCCACTGCAGGCCCTGTCGACCGAGGCCCAGGCGCTGGCCCCGCCGCACCTGGACGGACGCCTGCGGACCCAGGACCTGGCCCCGGAGCTGGCGCAGTTCGCCGACGCCTTCAACGCCGCGCTGGACCGGGTCAGCCTGGCGTACTCGCGGCTGGAGGCGTTCAACGCCGACGTCGCCCATGAGCTGCGCTCGCCGCTGACCAACCTGATCGGCCAGACCCAGGTAGCCCTGACCCGCGGGCGCAGCGCCGAGCATTATTTCGAGGTGCTGCAATCGAACCTCGAGGAGCTCGAACGCCTGCGCAGCATCATCAACGACATGCTGTTCCTGGCCAGCGCCGACCAGGGCAGCAAGGTCACCGCCCTGACCCAGGCCTCGCTGGCCGAGGAAGTGGCCACGACCCTCGATTATCTGGACTACATCCTCGAAGACGCCCACGTCAGCGTCACAGTCAGCGGCGATGCCCAGGCACCGATCGAGAAGGCCCACCTGCGCCGGGCGCTGATCAACCTGCTGAACAACGCCGTGCAGCACACTGCGCCCCACCAGGTGATCGATGTACGCATCGAGGCCGGCAACGAGCAGGTCAGCATCGCCGTGAGCAACCCGGGCCCAGCCATCGCCGAGGAACACCTGCCGCTGCTGTTCGAGCGCTTCTACCGGGTCGATGCCGCCCGCAGCAACAGTGGCGGCGGCAACCATGGCCTGGGCCTGGCGATCGTCAAGGCCATCGCCCTGATGCATGGTGGCGAGGTCTTCGTGCACAGCAAAGGGGGGGCCAACACCTTCGGTATCCGCCTGCCGAGCGCTCAACTGCGCGGGTTTGCGACAAAAGCCTGAACGTTGGCCACTCGATCATTACCTTTTACGCAACGGTGCTTATCCAACTTCGCTCTGTTTCCAGGGCGTCGACGGGGCTAACTTACGCCTGTCTCAATTAGCACTTGCCCCGCAAGAAGGTTGTTCCAAATGTCCAACAGTATGGGTGTTGCCAGCGTTTTCGTCCTGTCTTCCCTGTTGTTGTCGCCCCTGGCCATGGCCGAAGAATCGCCGGCCTTCGTTGCCCGTAACGCCGCACTTTCCGCTGTTCACCAACAAGCCCGCGAAGCCTATGCCGCGCAGAAGTCCGACAGCGTGAAAGACGCACAACAGACCGCATCCAAGGCCGTTACCGACGATAATGCCGATAGCTGATCGGCACTTCGAACGCTCTCCTTTTTCCCTTGGCTACTCCATGGGCATTGCCCGTGTCGATATGTTAGCCTTTCAAAGCCGCTGCCGATCAGCGGCTTTTTTTATGTGTTCGAAACTCTCAGCCAGGCTGTTACGTACTTCATAAGAAAGTTGTAAACCCGACAATAAAAACTGCCCCACCGCCAGACCAAAGGAGCTTGTACCGGTGTCTTCCGCGTTTCGTTTCACCCCGTTGTTCGTTGCATTGGCCGCAACGATGCCGTTTGCCGCACAGGCCGATGAAGACAAGGCTGAGGGCTTCATCGAAGGCGCGTCCCTGAACCTGCATTTTCGCAACGCCTACTTCCACCGCAACCAGCTGGACCGCGGCCACAACGACAACCGTGAATGGGGGCAGGGCTTCGTCGCCCGCTTCGAGTCCGGCTATACCCCGGGCGTGATCGGCTTTGGCCTCGATGCCCACGCCATGCTCGGCCTGAAGCTCGATGGTGGCGGCGGGCATGCCGGCACCAGCCTCCTGCCGGAGCACATCGAGGACGACGGTGAGCTGGGCGCCGCGCCGCACTCGTTCTCCACCGCCGGCGCCGCCGTCAAGTTCAAGGCCTTCGACACCGAACTCAAGGCCGGTGACCTGTTCCTCACCAACCCGGTGATCGCCGGTGGCGAGACGCGCATGCTGCCGCAGACCTTCCGTGGCGTGAGCCTGACCAACACCAGCATCGACGGCCTGCTGCTCGAAGGTGGCCAGGTCAGCTTCACCAAGCCGTACAACCAGAGCGGCCACCGCCGTATCGACACCTACTACGGCACGCTCGACGATGGCACCAAGAGCCAGCACCTGACCTGGGCCGGTGCGTCCTGGAGCGGCAGCGAGAGCATCACCAGCAACCTGTATGCCGCCGAGCTGAAGGACATCTGGAACCAGTACTACTTCGACTTCGACTACACCTACGTGGTCAACGACCTCGTCAGCTTCAATCCGGGCCTGCACTTCTACCACACCCAGGACACCGGCCAGGCGCTGCTCGGCGACATCGACAACAACACCTACAGCGTGCACTTCACCGTCAATGCCGGGTACCACAGCGTCACCGCCGCCTACCAGCGGGTCAATGGCGACACGCCGTTCGACTACATCAACCTGGGCGATAGCGTGTACCTGGACAACTCGCGCATGTACTCGGACTTCAACGGCCCCAACGAGCGTTCGTGGAAGCTGCAGTACGACTATGACTTCGCCGGCCTGGGTATCCCGGGCCTGAGTTCGTCGCTGTCGTATTCGCGCGGTGAGTTGGACCTGACCAAGCCCGCCCCGGGCAACCGCCATTACGACTACTACAATCCCGACGGCAAGAACGCCATGCATTGGGAACGTGACCTGGACGTGCAGTACGTGTTCCAGGAAGGCAGCCTCAAGGACCTTTCGGTGCTGCTGCGCTATGCCAGCCACCGTGGCAGCCAGGGCTATTCCTCGGTGGACCGTGACATGGACGAGTACCGGGTGATCGTCGACTACCCACTGAACGTGTTCTGACCGGCTGACGCTCAGCGGCTTTTGGGGCTGTTTCGCAGCCCCACACCACGTCAACCCGCTCATTCCGTCGGACAGCCGCGCTAGCTCTTGTCCGGCCATTGCCGCTTGCCTAGAATGAGGCCGCCGCGTAATAGCCCTACCCTCACGGACAGAGGGGCTTATGCAGTAGCGAGCATGACGTTGCCTACTCGATCACCGCGTTCCTCCCTGTCCAGATCGCAGCCCGAGCTGATCCTCAACCTGGGCAGCTGCCTGGCCGTGCTCGCCATCGTCGCCATCGTCAGCTATCTGCTGGCCCGCGAGCGGGACAGCGTCGAGCAATCGGCCAAGCGCTCCTCGAGCAACATCGTCCAACTCATCGAGAGCGATATCCTGCGCAACGTCGAACTCTACGACCAGTCCCTGCGCAGGCTGATCTGGGCGGTACAGCACCCCGACCTGCTGCAGGTACGCTCGCAGCTACGCCAACAGATCCTGTTCAACCAGACCTTCGCCGCGCCGGTGCGCGGGAACATCCTCTGGCTCGACGCCAAGGGCGAGGTGCGCGGTGATTCGCTCAACGTGGTGCCACGCCAGGCCAGCCTCGCCGACTCCGTAGCCTTCCAGGCCCATCGCGACAACCCAGGCCTGGGCCTGTTCATCAACCCGCCCTTCCAGGCCCGCTGGGGCAACCTCGACTGGTGCATCAGCTTCAGCCGGCGTATCTCCAGGACCGATGGCGAATTCGCCGGGTTGGCCATGGGGGTGCTGCGGTTGTCCTATTTCAGCCAGCTGTTCGAGCGCCTGGACATCGGCACCGACAGCAGCATCAACCTGTTCAATACCGATGGCCAGCTATTGGCGCGCCAACCCAGCCGCCCGCAGGCCCCGCTGATCGGCAGCGATTTCAGCGCACGTGCGAACTTCCAGCGCATCCTCAGCGAACACAGCGGCAGCTTCACGGCCCCTTCCGGGGCTTCCGGCGCCCAGCGCATGTACACCTTCGCCCGGGTGGGCGACCTGCCGCTCATCGTCCTGGTGGCGCATTCCACCGACGAGGTCTTCCAGTCGTGGCGGCGCACGGCAGCCCTGGTCAGCGTGGCGACCGGCATCCTGTGCATCGGCATCCTCTGGCTGACCCTGCTGCTGGCCCGCGAATTGCGCCGCCGCCACGACGCCGAGCAAGGCCTCGCGGCCCTGGCCGCCACCGACAGCCTCACGGGCCTGGCCAACCGCCGGCAACTGGACCAGGTGCTGCGCCAGGAATGGGCACGCGCCCAGCGCAATCGCCAGCCGCTGGCGATCCTCATGGTGGATGTGGATCATTTCAAGGCGTACAACCAGCGCCATGGCCACGCCGGCGGCGACCATGCCTTGCGCGAGGTGGCCCGAACCATAGAGCGCTGCATCCGCCGTCCCGCGGACCTGGCGGCACGCTACGGCGGCGAGGAATTCCAAGTGGTGCTACCGGAAACCGAACTGTCCGGCGCCCGCCTGCTGGCCGAACGCATCCGCGCCAGCGTCCAGCAAATGCCGTCCTTCGACAGTGATGCCCGGCCAGTGACCGTCAGCATCGGCATCGGCCTCTATACCCCCGGTACCCAGCAAGACCTGGCAGGCCTGCTGGGCACGGCGGACGAAGCCCTCTACCGGGCCAAGGCCAATGGCCGCAACCGGGTGGAGGGCCCACTGGAGCAGACCTAGGCCTTTCGTACACCGTTGGGCTGGCAAATGCTGCGTAGCAGCCCCATCGATTCACCGCTGGACTGGCCTTAGGAGCGTGCACGCGCAGCATCACGCAGAGCCTTGACCTGGTCATGGTTGCGTTGCACGCCCTGCAACTGCCTCTCCACCAGGGCATAGGTCTCGTCGCTGGCGGTACGGCCGAGCTTGACCAGCTTCTCACGGGCGTCCTTGTAGGCCTTCAGGGCGAAGTCCTCGCCACGCTCGACCTCGTTGAGCACCGCCTCCTCGCTCTTGCCGGTCAGCATCGACTTGAAGTTGACCCAGCCCCGGTGCAGGTCGCCGCTGAGGCTGGTGGAGGTTTCCGGATCGCCACCCAGGCGACGCACCTCGCCCTGCAGCTCGGCGGCGGCATTGGCGCACTCCCCGGCCCGCTGGACGAAAAAGGCCTTCAGCTCGGCATTCTTGACATCATCGGCCGACTCCTTGAACCCCTTCTCGCCGTCCTTGCTGTATTCGATCAGGTCGTTGAGCACGTCGATCACGTCTTTGTTCGGATTGCTCATGGCACAAACTCCTTGGCAGGTGATAGTCACCAAGGTTGGAGCAGCCTTCGTGCCAAGCCAAACCCCATGAAAAAACCATCCAAAATCAATCAGATAGCCAAAGGCAAGGAAAGACCGAACGAGGCGTTCTGCATGATCGCCGCTTGGGGCTTCGTGCAGATTGCAGTATGGTCGGAGCCTTTCACCCGCCAGGCCCGCCCATGAATCCCGAATCCCTGCAACGACTGCTCACCCGCACCATGCCCTTCGGCAAGTACCAGGGCCGCCTGATCGCCGACCTGCCAGGCGACTACCTGGCCTGGTTCGCCCGCAAGGGCTTCCCATCCGGTGAGTTGGGCAGCTTGCTGGCCTTGATGTACGAAATCGATCACAACGGATTGGGCGAGTTGCTGACGCCATTGCGATCCCAGTTGCAAGCCACAAGCCGCAAACCATAAGAAGCCAGCCCCAGCGCCTCTTGCAACTTGCAGCTTGCGGCTCATCCCCCCGCTAGGACGCCACCGCCAACTCCACCCGCTCGCCCTTCTTGATCAGCGCATACACCACCGCCGTCAACAAGCTGCCCGCCAGGATCGCCAGCAGGTACAGCAGCGCATGGTTGATCGCATTGGGGATCAGCAGCACGAACAGCCCGCCATGGGGCGCCATCAGCTTGCAGCCGAAGTACATCGACAGCGCCCCGGTCAGCGCGCCACCGGCGATGCTCGCCGGGATCACCCGCAACGGGTCCTTGGCGGCGAAGGGGATCGCCCCTTCGGAAATGAAGCACAAGCCCAGCACCAACGCCGCCTTGCCCGCCTCGCGCTCACCCTGGGCGAACTTGCGCCGGGCCAGGAAGCTGGCGATGCCCAGGCCGATCGGCGGCACCATGCCAGCGGCCATGGTGGCCGCCATCGGCGCATAGCTGGACGAAGCCAGCAGCCCCACCGAGAAGGCATAGGCCGCCTTGTTGATCGGCCCGCCCAGGTCGACGCACATCATCCCACCGAGCAGCAACCCCAGGAGAATGGCGTTGGTGGTGCCCATGCTGTCGAGAAACTGCGTCAACCCCTCGAGCATCGCCGCCACCGGCTGGCCGACCACATAGATCATCACCAGGCCGGTGAACAGGCTGGCCAGCAGCGGAATGATCAGGATCGGCTTGAGCGCATCGAGGCTGCTCGGCAGGCGCGCCCAGCGGCTGATGGCCTTGGCGCTGTAGCCGGCGAGAAAGCCGGCGATGATGCCACCTATGAACCCTGCGCCCAGGGTGCTGGCCAACAGGCCACCGATCATGCCAGGCGCCAGCCCCGGCCTGTCGGCGATGGACCAGGCGATATAGCCGGCCAGCAACGGCACCATCAGCTTGAACGCGGCCTCGCCGCCGATCTGCATCAGCGCCGCTGGCAAGGTACCGGGCTCCTTGTAGGCCTCGATGCCGAAGACGAACGACAGGGCGATCAGCAGGCCACCCGCCACCACCATCGGCAACATGAACGACACGCCGGTGAGCAGGTGCTTGTAGACACCGCTCTTTTCAGACGCCTTGGGCGCCTCGCCGGTGGCGTCACCGGCGTTCTCCACCTTGCCTTCGGCCAACGCCTTGTCGAGGATGCCGCGCGCCTGCTTGAGCGCGACGCCGGTGCCGCAGCGGTAGATGCGCTTGCCGGCGAAACGCGCGGTGGGCACCTCGATGTCGGCGGCCAGCAGCACCACGTCGGCGGCCGCGATGGCCTCGGCCGGCAGCGGATTGCGCGCCCCGACCGAACCCTGGGTTTCCACGGTGAGCAGGTAGCCCAGCTCTTGGGCCGCCTGCTGCAGGGCCTCGGCGGCCATGAAAGTGTGGGCCACGCCCGTCGGGCAGGCGGTGACCGCGACGATCCTCGGCTGCGCGTTGGGCTGCGGCGCTTCGACGGCGCCCACGGCTTCCTGCACCTGGGCCTTGGCGGCGGCCTCGTCGAGAAAACCTTCCCGGTCGGCCAGGGCCTGGGCCGGGGTGCTCTGGTACAGGCGCTTGCCGACGAAACGAGCCAGGTCCACCGGGCCGGTGCTGACCACCAGCACCCAGTCGGCCTCGGCGATCTGCGCGCTCGTCAGGCGGCGTTCGGGCTGTTCGTCGGCCTGCACCTCGACGCTGGTGCTCCAGCCCCGTCGCTGCGCGGCGGCCGCCAGCAGGCGTGCGCTCAGCACGCTGGACACCTGGCCGTTGGGGCAGGCGGTGACGATGGCGATGTTCATCGGCAACCCTCTTGTCGTTCTGTCAGTTGCACGGCGGCCTCCAGGTGGGCCAGTTGCTCGCGATCACAGAGGCCGAAGCCGACCTGGGTCACCGCCTGGGCAGCGATGGCAGTGGCGCGGCGCAGGGTCTGCGCAGGCGCCTCGCCCAGCAGCAGGCCATGGACCATGCCAGCCACCAGCGAGTCACCGGCACCCACGGTACTCGCCACCTGCACCTGCGGCGGTCGCCCATGCAAGGCCAGGCCCTTGGCGAACCAGCTCACGCCCTGCTCGCCCTGGGACACCACCACATGCTGCACGCCGGTCGCCAGCAGGCGCTCGGCGGCGGCACGCTGCTCGGCCGGGCTGTGCACGGCAACGCCAAGCACCTCGCCCAGCTCCTCGGTGTTCGGCTTGACCAGCCACGGCGCCGTCCGCAGGCCAACACGCAAGGCCTCGCCGCTGCTGTCCAGGGCGACCTTCAGGCCCTGGGCCTGCAATTGCAGCAGCAACTGGCCGAACCACTGCGGATCGATGCCGCGAGGCAGGCTGCCGGCCACCACCACCGCGTCATGCCCCGGCGCGATCTTCTCCAGGCGGCGCAACAACGCAGTCCGGGCGACCTCGCCGACGTCCGGCCCCTGGCCATTGATATCGGTGACCCGGCCATCGGCCTCCACCAGCTTGATGTTGCTGCGGGTCTCGCCCACTACGCGGACGAAGCAGTCGGTAAAACCGCGCCGGGCGATCAGTGCATCGAACGGCTGCAGGTTGTCACGCCCGAGGAAGCCGCCGACGGTGACACTGTGCCCCAGGTCGGCCAGTACCTGGGCGACGTTCAGGCCCTTGCCGGCAGCATGGCTGTGCTGGGCCTGGCTACGGTTGACGTGCCCTGGGCGCAGGGCATCCAGGCTGACGGTGATGTCCAGCGCCGGGTTGAGGGTCAGGGTGAGGATCTTGGCCATTTCAATAACGCTCCACCAGCGCCCGGACCGCCGCGGCGCTGTCTTGTTGCAAAGCCTCGTGCGCCAGGGCGCGGGCCGTCTGGTGATCGGCCTGGCGCACCAATGCCTTGACTTCGGCGACGCTGCGAGCGGCGACGCTGAGCTCGTCCACGTCCAGCCCGAGCAGCACGGCGACCGCCTGCGGGTCGGCGGCCAGTTCGCCGCAGACACCGACCCACTTGCCCTCGGCATGGGCGGCGCGCACGGTCATGTCGATCAGCCGCAGCACCGCCGGGTGCAGGCCATCGGCCTGGGCCGAAAGGCTCGGATGGCCGCGGTCGATGGCCAGGGTGTACTGGGTCAGGTCGTTGGTGCCGATGCTGAAGAAATCCACCTCGCGTGCCAACTGCGGCGCCAGCAAGGCAGCCGAGGGCACCTCGACCATGATGCCCAGTTGCAGGTCGGCGACCGGCAGTTCCTGGCGCAAGCGCTCGACCATGGCCTTGGCCTCACGCCATTCGTGAACCTGCCCGACCATCGGGAACATGATGCGCAAGGGCCGCTCACCCGCTGCCCGCAGCAAGGCCCGCAACTGATCCTCCATCACCTGTGGGCGCTGCAAGGTCAGGCGCACACCACGCACGCCGAGGAAGGGGTTTTCCTCCGGGGCGATCGGCCAGTAGGGCAAGGGCTTGTCGCCGCCCACGTCGAGGGTGCGCACCACCAACGGGCGCCCGTCCAAGCCGTCGAGCACGCGGCGGTATTCGGCCTCCTGGGTGGCCACGTCCGGCGCCTGGGGATGGGCCATGAAAATCAGTTCGGTACGCAGCAGGCCAATGCCTTCGGCGCCCTGCTCCACCACCCGGTCGATGCCACGGCTTTCACCGATGTTGGCGAACACCTCGACAGCATGGCCGTCGCGGGTCACCGCCGGTTCGTGGCGATTGGCCCAGGCGGCCTGCAGGCGCTGCTCGCGCAGATCGCGCTCGGCCAGGGCTCGTTGCAACTCATCCGCCGCCGGGGCGACGACGAGCCGGCCGCGCTGCCCATCGAGCAGCAACGGCGTGCCAGGCTCGAGCAGCAGGATCGCCTCCCCCGCACCGACCACCGCCGGAATACCCAGGGCACGGGCGACGATGGCGCTGTGGGCGGTGGCACCGCCATGGGCGGTCACGATACCGGCCACCCGCGCCGGGTCGAGGCGGGCCACATCGGACGGGCCAACCTCGGCCATCACCAGCACATAGGGTTGTTCGGGCTCGGGCACGTCCTGCACACCACACAGTTGCGCCAGGACCCGGCGGCCAATGTCGCGCAGGTCGGCAGCGCGCTCGGCGAGCAAGGCATCGTGCAATGCCTCCTGCTGACGCGCCGCCGCCTCGATCACCGCCATCCAGGCCGCCGCGGCGCTCTCGCCCTGGGCCAGGCGCAGCTCGACCTCGTCGCCCAGGGCCGGGTCGGCGAGCATTTCCTGGTGGGTAACGAAGATTTCGCCGATCGCTTTGTCGCTGCGTTGCACCAGGGCCTGCAATTGCGCGTTCACCGCCTCCAGGGCACGACGCAGCTTCAGGCGTTCCTGGGGCGTGGATTCGCCACGCAGGGGGTAGTCGATCTCTCGCTCGACATGTACATGGGCCGGGCCACTGGCGATGCCCGGCGCAGCGCCGACACCCAGGACCTGGCTGCCAGCCGGCGGCACCTGCAACACCTCGACCGGGGCGGCGACCGGCTGGGCGACCTCCGGCAGGGGGTCCACCGCCTCGCCCAGCCCCTCTTCGATGGCCGCCTGCAACACCGGCAAGGCATCCTCGGCGACGCTCGGCTCGGCGATCAGCTCCAGCACCTGGCCACGCCGAGCGCCGAGGCCAAGCAGCTTGCTCAGGCTCTTGACCGACACCGCCGGCTGCGCACTATCCAGCAGGCGCACACGGATCTCGCCGTCGAAGCCCTTGGCCAGCTGCGCCAGCACCTTGGCCGGTCGGGCATGCAGGCCGTGGGGGTTGGCCAGCACGATCCGCACGCTCGGCCAGTCGGCCGGCACCTCGCCCCCTAGCACTTCGAGCACGGCACGGCTGCTGGTGGCCTGGTAGAGCATCTGCCCACGGCCTTCGATCAGGACTTCGCACAAGCGTTCGAGCAGGGCCTGGTGGGCGGCACCGAGGCTGGCCAGGCAGAACAGGCCGTTGAGCGGCTGGTCGCGGTAGCGCAACGGTTGCTGCGGGGTGACGAACGACAGGCCCGGCCGACGCACCTGCCGCTCGCTGTGCAACCACCACAAACCCTCGCCCAGCGGCAAGGGTTCGGCCTGTTGCAACTGGCTGGCAAAGCCCGCATCGACGCAGCCGGCGCGTTGCAGCAGGCGCGAGCCGCGCCAGGCCAGCTCGTCGAAGTCCTCGGCGGGCAGGTTCAGGCCCACCAGTTGCGCATCCAACGCCAGCTCCTGGGGCGCGCCCTGCAACAGCTTGAGTAGCGCCTCGGCGGAGCTCGCCCGGCGCAAGGCCTCGGCCAGGTCGGTTTCACCCAGGGCACGGGTCAGCAGTTGCAGCAGGCGCAGGTGCTCGTCGGAGCGGGCAGCGATGCCGATGGCCAGGTAGACGATCTGGCCGTCGCCCCAATCGACCCCCTCGGGAAACTGCAACAGGCGCACGCCGGTGGCGAACACCTGGTCACGGGTCTGTGGCGTTCCATGGGGGATGGCGATGCCCTGGCCAAGAAACGTGGAGCCTTGGGCCTCGCGGGCGCATAGCCCTTCCAGGTAACCTTCGGCGACCAGGCCATCGGCAACCAGCCGCTCGGCCAGCAGGCGCAATGCCTCGGCCTTGTCGGCAGCTACCTGGCCCATGGCTATCTGCTCCTTGGCGAGCTCCAGCATGACCTTCTCCTTTTGCAGCCCCATTCGGGGACTGAGGTATTGTTGTGCAATCCACGCAAACGATCATCGCGGGCAACCCCACGAAGGCAGGCGCTGACGACGGCAGTGAATACGCCTGCTGAAACGTTTAATCTGACCAGGTGGCCACGTTACTCGATAATCTCCTGACGAAAAAGCCCCATTCTGTCGGACAATTGCGACAATGGTCGTCTGCGCCCGGGCCTGGCCTTCGGGGAAACTACCCAGCCAGGCTTCGCAGCCAGCCCTGGTAATAACAAGGAAAATTCGGTGAAACTCAGCGATATCGCCCGTCTGGCCGGTGTGTCCGTGACCACCGCCAGCTACGTCATCAATGGCAAGGCCGAACAGCAGCGCATCAGCAACAGCACCGTCGAGCGCGTGCGCGCGGTGGTCGAGGCCCATGGCTTCACGCCCAACCCCCAGGCCGCCGGCCTGCGCAGCCGGCACACCCGTACCCTGGGCTTCATTCTCCCGGATCTGGAGAATCCCAGCTACGCCCGTATCGCCAAGCAACTGGAACAGGGTGCCCGCGCCCGTGGCTACCAGTTGCTGATCGCCAGCAGCGACGACCAGCCTGACAGCGAGCACCAGTTGCAGCAGTTGTTCCGCGCCCGCCGCTGCGATGCGCTGTTCGTCGCCAGCTGCTTGCCGCCAGAGGACGACAGCTACCGCGAACTGCAGGACAAGGGCCTGCCGGTGATCGCCATCGACCGTCGCCTGGACCCGGCGCACTTTTGCTCGGTGATCAGCGACGACCGCGATGCCAGCCGTCAGTTGGCCCAGAGCCTGCTGGCCACCCGCCCACGCAGCATCGCGCTGATCGGCGCGCGCCCGGAACTGTCGGTCAGCCAGGCCCGTGCCGGCGGCTTCGACGAGGCCTTGCAGGCGTTCGACGGCGACGTGCGGCGCTACCAGGGCGAGGCTTTCAGCCGTGAGTGCGGGCAGCGCCTGATGCAGCAACTGATCGAAGAGCTGGGCGGTCTGCCGGATGCTCTGGTGACCACCTCCTATGTGCTGCTGCAAGGGGTGTTCGACACGCTGCAGACACGCCCGGTCGATTCGCGCCAATTACAGTTGGGTACCTTCGGCGACAACCAGTTGCTCGATTTCCTGCCACTGCCGGTCAACGCCATGGCCCAGCAACACGGCCTGATCGCCGCCACCGCCCTGGAGCTGGCCCTGGCGGCGATCGAGCACAAACGCTACGAGCCGGGCGTGCATGCCGTGGCCCGCACCTTCAAGCAACGCATCACGGCAGGCTGAGCATGCGCCTGATCGACACCCACACCCACCTGGACTTCCCCGACTTCGACGCCGACCGCGAGCGCCTGCTGGCCAACGCGGCGGCACGCGGGGTAGAGCGCCTGGTGGTGCTGGGGGTGTACCAGGCCAACTGGCAGCGGGTGTGGGACCTGGCCTGCGCGCACGGCAACCTGCATGCGGCACTCGGCTTGCACCCGGTGTACCTGGAGCAGCATCGCCCCGAACACCTGGCGCAGTTGCGCGACTGGCTCGAACGCCTGCGCGGCGACCCGCGCCTGTGCGCGGTGGGCGAGTTCGGCCTGGACTACTACCTGCCAGAGCTGGACACGGCGCGCCAGCAGGCGCTGTTCGAGGCCCAACTACAACTGGCCTGCGACTTCGAGCTGCCGGCCCTGCTGCACGTACGCCGCAGCCACGCCCAGGTGATCGCCACCCTCAAGCGCTACAAGCCTGCACGCGCCGGCATCATCCATGCCTTCGCCGGCAGCTACGAGGAGGCCCGCGAGTACATCAAGCTGGGCTTCAGGCTCGGGCTTGGCGGGGCCGCCACCTGGCCCCAGGCCCTGCGCCTGCGCAGGACGCTGCCCCGGTTGCCGCTCGAGAGCATCGTGCTGGAGACCGATGCACCAGACATGGCGCCGACGATGTTTCCCGGCATGCGCAACAGCCCGGAGCACCTGCCGGAGATTGCCGGGGCGCTGGCCGACGTGATCGGCATCGAAGCCGAACGGCTGGCTGAAGCCAGCAGCCGCAATGCCTGTGAGCTGTTTGGTTGGTCTTTCAGTTAAGCGGGACTCTGTAATCCTGGGCTGCTTTGCAGCCCAATCGCCGACAAGCCGGCGATTGGGCCGGTACAGACAAGACAACTAGACGCGAAACGCCCCGATCAGGCGCTTGAGCTCCAACACCTGCTCCGACAATGCACGGCTGGCTTCTTCGGTCTGGCAAGCACCGGCGGTGGTGTCCTGGGCGGCGCGGTTGATCGCCACGATGTTCTGGTCGATATCGTGGGCCACCGCGGTCTGCTGCTCGACAGCCGCGGCGATCTGCTGGTTCTGCTCGACGATACCGCCCACCGCACCGAGGATGTTGCCCAACGCCTGCTGCACCTGACGCGCTTCATCGACCGTGCCCGCCGCCATCTGGTGGCTGCTGCCCATCGCCTCGACCGCCGCGCCGACACCTGCCTGCAGGCGCTGGATCATCTGGGCGATCTCCTCGGTGGAGTCCTGGGTGCGCCGGGCCAGGGTGCGTACCTCGTCGGCGACCACCGCAAAGCCCCTGCCCTGCTCGCCCGCCCGGGCCGCCTCGATGGCAGCGTTGAGCGCCAGCAGGTTGGTCTGCTCGGCGATGCTGCGGATCACCTCCAGCACCCGCCCGATGGCCTGGCTGTCGCTGGCCAGTTGATTGACCGCGACCACCGTCTGGTCGATCTCCCCGGCCAGGCGGGCGATGCTGTCCTGCTGGCTGGCCACCAGCCCACGGCCTGTGGCGCTCTCGCGATTGACCTGTTGCGCGCCTTCGGCGGCCAGTGCCGCGCTGCGGGCGACTTCCAGGGCCGTGGCGCTCATCTGGTTCATCGCCGTGGCGACCTGTTCGATCTGCTCGCGCTGGCCGCTGACCGCCTGGTTGCTGCGCTCGGAGACCACCAGCACCTGGCCAGCCTGCTCCTCGACCAGCGACACGGTCCGACCGACCTGGCCGATCAGCTCGCGGATACGCCGCACGGTCTCGTTGAACCCCTGGCCCAGCTCACCCAACTCGTCGCGGCTGTTGGCCTGGAGGCTCACGGTCATGTCGCCGGCGGCGAGCTTGTCCATGGCCGTGCCCAGGCGGCCGAGGGTTTGGCGGATGGACACGTAGAAGCCGCCATAGAGGTAGGTGATCAGGACCAGCACCGTGGCCAACGCGGCGACCAGGGCGCCCATGCGCAGGCGATGCTCGCCCAGGCGGTCCTGCAGTTGCACCTGCAAGTGGACAAGGATGGCGTCATTGAGGCGGTAGGTCTGGCCCATCAGCTCGCTGGCCTGCTGGTAGAAGCCCAGCCAGGGCGCATCCAGGGTCTCGGCGACCACCACCTGATCCTCGAACATCGTGGCGGCCTGCTTCACCGAGGCCTGGCTGGCTTGTGCCTGCCCGGCCAGCTCGGCCCTGACCCGCTCGTCGCTGGCCAGGGCATCCTCCAGGCGCACGGCGTAATCGGCCGCAAGGCGCTCCAGGCGTTGCAGCAGGTCTTCGAAGCGGGCACTGCCGGAGGAGTCGATGAAGCCACGGCCCAAGGCCATGGCCCCTATCGCCCGGCCCTCGCCCAGGGTCTGGGTGACCTGGGCGGTGGCGCTACCGAGCAGCTCGCTCAACTGGCGCACCGAGGCCTGGCTGTCCTGGCTCAGGCCAGACTGGCTGGCCACCTGCTTGGCCAGGACCTGGGCCTGGACCAATAGCTTGTCGAACCAGGCCGCCTTGTTCTGCAGGGAGGACTCGTTGCGCGCACGGGCGAAGAGCGCCTCCAGCTCCCCGCGCCTGGCCTCGAGCTGCGGGTCGCTCACCGACAAGTCCTGTAGCTCGGCGGCGACTTTGTCCTGGAGTGCGGCTATGCGCCCCTCCACATCGCCGGCCTGGCCCGACTGGCCGAGCACCGCATTGATCTGCAAGAGGTTGCCCAGGGCCTCCAGGTCACCACGCAGGGTCAGGACGCTGGCTAGGGGCGCGAGCCCCTGAAGTTCTGTGCGGGTGACATGGAACTGGTCGTAGGCGTCGCGGACCAGGTAGAAGCTGGTGACCAGCATGGGCAGGAAGAACAGGGCGCTGATCAGGCTGAACTTCAGGCCGAAGCTCAGCCGGTTCATCAGTGCGATGGCCGGATGGAGCAGATGCTTCACGGGTCACCTCCTTGGATTCTTGTTGTTATACGGGGTAGCACTAAGCCATCAAGGGCCTGCCACCTTGTATAACGCAGATCGAACCCAAGGTTTGTAACTTAAGGTTAAGCGGCCTGGCACGCCGCTCAGACCAGCACCGTCCACAACGCAAAGCAGGCGTACCACAGCACCGCGCAACGCAGCAGCAGTTCCCAGAGGCTGTCGAGCCGCCCCAGGCCACGCTGGCTGTCTTCCTCGTCGGGGATGTCGTCCGCCACCCGCCCTACCCGGGCCACCAGGTGGCCGGCGCTGATGTGCCAATTGAGCAGTTCGTGCAGCATCAGGCGCATCACCGCGACGAAGTTGCCGACCAGGGCGAAACTCAGCGCCAATACCCGCACCGGCAGCCAGTCCATGGCATGGCGCAGTTGCTCGGCCCGCTCCTTGAGCGCCGGCTGGCGGCTGTTGCCGGCCGTGAGGGCCAGCAGGCGATAGGCCAGGGCCGCACCGGGCCCCAGCAGGAAATACCAGAAGATCACGGCGAAGAAGCTCTGGTACGCCTGCCACAGCAGGTAGCCCTGGACCCGCGTCATCAAGCACTGGGGATCGTCGGCGCCCAGGCCCAGGTCACGCTCGGCCACATGCAGCGCGGCCTGTTCGTCGCCGCGTCGCCAGGCATCGCGGAACGGCCCGAGGGCCGCCTTGGCGTCACCACGGCCGAGGCTGTAGATCAGCACCAGCAGGTGCACCGGCAACGCCAGCAGGCCATAGGCCACCGGTTCCAGGACATGCAGCAGCAACACCAGGAGCGCCACCGGTGCCAGGACCAGGATGGCCAGGGTCCACCAGGGATGCACCTTGCCGCTGCGCTCCAGGCGCACCAGTTCGCCGAGAAAGAAACCATCGCGCTGCAAACGCTGACGCAGGGCGGAGAACTTCTCGACCCAGAGAATCAGCACCAACACCAGAAAACTCATGCCTTGTCCTCGTTGTCTTGCAGCGCTGCACGGTAGCGGCGCCAGTCGAAAGCCGGGCCCGGATCGGTCTTGCGCTGCGGGGCGATATCGCTATGGCCACAGATGCGGCCCAGGCCGATGACCGGCCAGGCACGGCGGATCTCCCGGGTCAACTGCTCCAGGGCGGCGTACTGGGCATCGGTATAGGGCAGCTCGTCGGTGCCTTCCAGCTCGATGCCGATGGAAAAGTCGTTGCACCCTTCTCGCCCGTCGAAGCATGAAACGCCCGCATGCCAGGCCCGGTCCAGCAGCGACACGAACTGGGTCACCGCGCCGTCACGTTCGACGAACAGGTGCGCCGACACCGTCAGGTGGCGGATGCCTTCGAAATAGGGATGCTCGGCCGGATCGAGGCGGTTCTGGAAGAACTGCTGGACCTTGCCGGTGCCGAAGCAGGCCGGCGGCAGGCTGATGTTGTGGATGACCAGCAGGGAAATGGCTTCGCCTTCGGGGCGGGCGTTGAAGTTTGGCGAAGGGCAGTGGGTGACGCCGGAAAACCAGCCTGTCGCACGGTCCAATTGCATGGAGCAGATCCTGAAAGTCGCCAGGGATGGGCTGCCAGTATGCCCGGAGGCTGGCGTGGTTGCATGTAAATGATCGTTCGGGGGCCGCTTTGCAGCCCATTCGCGGGCAAGCCCGCTCCCACAGGGGCCCCGATGCGGTTTGCAGGGCCCCTGTGTGGGCTTGCCGGCGATGGGCGCGCAGCGGCCCCTCTCACAACGCCTGCTGGCAACGCAGCCTGTCGAGCACCGCCTCCAGGGCACGCTCGAACAACAGCCCATCGTCCAGCACCCGTACCTCCCCCCTGCGTAGGGCCAAGGCCAGGCCAGCACGATTCCACTCGCGCACCTTCATGCCGGTACGGTTGGCGAAGACGAAACGCTCGCTGCTGTCGATCCGCGCCACCAGTTTGCAACGTAGCGGCGGCTGCTCGTCGAGCACCTCGACCCAGGTACCGATGCGCAGGCGCTGCACCTGCCGCCACTCGGGCCCTTGCTCGTCCGGCTGCAACAAGGGGCCGCAAGCCGACTCTTCGGCGATGGCCAGGACGATTTCCTCGGCCACCAGCACCTGCGGCACAGACAGCCCCTCCCCCGCTGGCGACACGTCTGGCCCGGCCAGGGCCCGTAGGTGCAACTGCTCCAGTTGCAGGAAGAATTCGCGGGTCGCCGCCGAGTCCAGCACCACACCGGCCAACCCATCACGCAACGCCTTGAGCAGGCCGGGCACCTGCTGCAACAGCCGCTCACGCGCCTGGGCCTCCCGGTGCGGGGCAATGCTCGCCAGCAACGCATCCATGGTCGCCAGCCCTGCGCGCCAGGCCGCGGACGCCTCGCCCTGCTTGAGCCAGGCCAGCAACAGGACCTGGCTCCAGCCCTGCACCAGCATCTGCACCACCACCTGCGGCAAGTACTTGCCGTGCAGGCGCTGGTTGAGCGCCTGCTGCACCTGCTGGCGCGCCAGCAGCGTGCGGGCACGGCCCTCCTCGGCATCGCGGGTACGTTGTTCGAGCAACTCGTTGCGGCGCCGTTCCTCATGGCTGAAGGCGAGGAAGTCCTCGAGCAGCTCGGCGAACAACGCCAGATCGTCGACAAAGTCGTTGAGCAGGCGCTGGACGATACGCTCCACGCGCAGGTGCAGGCTGTCGCGCAGGCCTTCGCCATTGTCCTCCCCGCCGATCGCGAGCATCGCGATCTCGTTGAGCAGCCGCCGGGCCGGATGGCTGGCACGGCTGAACAGCCCTTTGTCGAGCAGGGCCACCTTGAGCAGGGGGATATGCAGCCGCGCGAGCAGGGCGCGCACGCTCGGCGGCAGGTTGGCGTCGGCCTGGATGAAGTCGAACAGCAGGCCCACCAGGTTGATCGTATCTTCGTCCGCAGTGGCGATGCAGCGACGGGTACCGCTGCGCACGCTGACACGCAGGAGCAACTGCTCCAACTGCTGGCCGAGGTCGAAGTCATCGTCCTCGGTAGTCGCCGGCACGTAGTGCTGCAGGTGCGAGAGCAGGCGTAGCAGGTCGGCGGTGCTGATCGGTTGCGCCGTGGCAACGCGCTGCAGGCGCGGGGCGACACGCCCGCGGGTGGGCGCCAGCAGGTCCTGCAGCGAATCGAAAAAGGCCTGGCCCGCGTTGTCCAATTCCACCTCTTCAGCGCTGGGTAGGCTAGCCAGCCCACGGCGGGGCGCCGGGCGGTGGTCATCGGCACGGCGGCGCGGTGGCGGCTTGAGTGCAGGCAGCACGTCGGCGGCGGCAAGCAGTTGGTTGGCCTGTTCGTAGAGCAGGTCGACATCGCGCAGGACATAGCGCTCGAACAGCCTGAGCAAGATCAGCTTGACCCGCGGGCCTACTCCCAGGTTTCGCCCGGCCGCCAGGAAATAGCCGCACAGGCTGTCCGGCCCCAGGGGGTTGCAGCGCGCCTCCAACGCCTGGCCGAGCAGTGCCTGGAAACGCAGCCCCAACTGCTCGAGCGCACCCCCCTCACGGGACAGCACCCGGGCGACCATCGCTTCGACGACCGCGGCGCGCTCCAATTGTACCCTGCCCTGCGACGCGTCGGCCGCCGTCAGGCACTGCCGGGCATCCGCCTGGCCAAGGCGCGAGAAGGTGTCGTAGAAACTGTCGAGAAAACCCCGCTCGATGCTCTTGCGCTTGAGCCTTACGTCGCGCATGGCTTCGAAGTACAGGTTCTGCTCGAAGCGCTCGCCGGCCTTGTCGGCCATTTCGAAGAGGGTGTCGTCGGCGTTGTCGAACAGCACCTGCAGCCCCCGGCGCAGTTGCAACGCCGCCTGGTCGCGCACCTGCAGGAGCAGCACCGGAAGGCAAGGCAAGGGCGTATGCGCCGCCCGGTCGATGGCGGCCGCCAAGGGCACCACCTTGCCGTCTTCATGCATCCCGGACTCCTTGCTGGATGATTCTGTTCAATGGGACAGGTAACCGTCAAAGCCATGACGCCAAATACAAGGCGCCATTATCAGAAAAAAATCCGACAGCTTCCAGCGCGCAGTTCGCACGCCCCACACTGACCATGAATTCCGGCAAACGCTCATTCATCCTGACCAAAGGTCACGGCCCAGGCTGCTGTACAGCAGCCCCCCCTGCCCTATAATCGCCGGCACCTAGCTTGTGGAGCCGACCATGCCGAACCTACGCCTCGCCGACCTGACCGCCGAAATCGAAGCCAACGTGCGCCGCGCACTGCTGGAAGACATCGGCAGCGGCGACATCACCGCCCAGCTGATCCCGGCCGAGCGCCTGGCCAAGGCGACCATCATCACCCGCGAGGACTGCATGATCGCCGGTACCGCCTGGGTCGATGCGGTGTTCCGCCAGCTCGACCCTCGGGTGGCAGTGCACTGGCAGGTGGCCGATGGCGAGCGGGCCAGCGCCAACCAGGCGCTGTTCCACCTCGAAGGCCCGGCTCGCTCGCTGCTCAGCGGCGAGCGCACGGCGCTGAACTTCCTGCAGATGCTCTCGGGCGTGGCGACCCGCGCTCGCCTGCTCGCCGACCTGGTGGAAGGCACCCAGGTGCGCCTGCTCGACACCCGCAAGACCCTGCCCGGCCTGCGCCTGGCGCAGAAGTACGCGGTCACTTGCGGCGGCTGCCACAATCACCGCATCGGGCTGTACGACGCCTTCCTGATCAAGGAAAACCATATTGCCGCCAGCGGCGGCATCGCCGAGGCGATCACTGCGGCGCACCGCATCGCCCCGGGCAAGCCGGTGGAGATCGAAGTCGAGAGCCTGGACGAGCTGCGCCAGGCACTGGCGGGCGGGGCCGATATCGTCATGCTCGACGAGCTGACCCTCGACGAAATGCGCGAAGCCGTGCGCATCACCGCTGGCAAGGCCAAGCTGGAGGCCAGTGGCGGTGTGAACGAAAGCACCCTGCGGGTGATTGCCGAGACGGGGGTGGACTACATCTCCATTGGCGCGATGACCAAGGATGTGAAGGCGGTGGACCTGTCCATGCGCCTGAGCCTGTGAGCTGACCTGCGCGCCTTCATCACGACACAAGGCCGCTCCCACGGATACGGCGCTCGATTGCAGAGCGGCGCGGTATCCGCAGGAGCGGCCTTGTGTCGTGATAGGGCTGCAAAACAGCCCTATCAGGTGCCTGGCTCCAGCCCCCTTGAAGGGGCTGGCACTCAGAACGAAGCGTTCGCCAGACCGTCCAGGTAACGCTCGACGTCCAACGCGGCCATGCAGCCGGCGCCAGCGGAGGTGATCGCCTGGCGATAGACGTGGTCGGCCACGTCGCCCGCGGCGAACACACCCTCGACGTTGGTGGCGGTGGCATTGCCCTCACGGCCGCCGTTGACCACCAGGTAGCCGTCCTTGAGGGTCAGCTGACCTTCGAACAGCGAGGTGTTCGGGGTATGGCCAATGGCGATGAACACGCCGTCGACCTTGATCTCGTCGCTGCTGCCGTCGTTGTTCTTCAGGCGCGCACCGGTCACGCCCATGTCATCACCCAGCACTTCGTCCAGGGTGGCGTTGAGCTTGAGCTCGATCTTGCCTTCGGCCACGCGGGCGTGCAGCTTGTCGACCAGGATCTTCTCGGCGCGGAAGGTATCGCGACGGTGCACCAGGGTCACCTTGCTGGCGATGTTGGCCAGGTACAGGGCCTCTTCCACGGCAGTGTTGCCACCACCGACCACGGCCACCGGCTTGTTGCGATAGAAGAAACCGTCGCAGGTAGCGCAGGCCGAAACGCCCTTGCCCATGAACGCTTCTTCCGAAGGCAGGCCCAGGTAGCGAGCGCTGGCACCGGTGGCGACGATCAGTGCATCGCAGGTGTAGGTGCCGCTGTCGCCCTGCAGGGTGAACGGCTTGCTGGCCAGGTCAACGGCATTGATGTGGTCGAAGACGATCTCGGTCTCGAAACGCTCGGCGTGTTCCTGCATGCGCTGCATCAGGGCCGGGCCGGTCAGGCCATGGGGGTCGCCCGGCCAGTTGTCGACTTCGGTGGTGGTGGTCAACTGGCCGCCGGCCTGCATGCCGGTGATCAGCAACGGCTTGAGGTTGGCACGGGCCGCATAGACCGCAGCGCTGTAACCGGCAGGGCCGGAACCGAGGATGATGACGCGCGAATGACGTACTTCAGACATGTCGAACTCCTGTGGAGCGGGACGCACGAGGCCGGCATCGATGTGCCGGTGGCACCAGCTGGAATTAAAAGGGGCCCGCGCAGCACTTGGGGAAGGCTACTACGCGCAGGCCCGGAAACCTAAAGTTGAGCGCACTTTAGCGAGGTGGCAGAGATTAAGGAAATATCCTTCGACAATCCACCTTATAGACAACCTCTATCTACAGACAAAACCGATGGAAACCGACCGCTGTGCTTTGTTACAGCCCGTTTCCCCATGCCCTGACACCTTTCGTCGGCGCGGCAAACTCGGTAAGGTCAGCGCGTTTTCCCTTTATCCGGAGCGTCTCGATGCAAGCCCCCGTCCTCTCTGGCCCCCAGTACCTGCGCGAAGGGCTGAAACTGGTCATGAGCCCGAACCTGCGGCTGTTCGTCCTGCTGCCCCTGGCGGTCAACCTGCTGCTGTTCGGCGGCCTGATCTACTTCGCCGCGCACCAGTTCAGCCTGTGGGTCGACGCACTGATGCCGAGCCTGCCGGACTGGCTGGGCTTTCTCAGCTACATCCTCTGGCCGCTGTTCGTCGTCCTGGTGATCCTGATGGTGTTCTTCACCTTCACCCTGGTGGCGAACGTGATCGCCGCCCCCTTCAACGGCTTCCTCGCCGAGAAGGTCGAGGTGGTGGTGCGCGGCGAAGACAACTTCCCGGCCTTCAGCTGGGGCGAACTGGCGGCCATGGTGCCGCGCACCTTCGGCCGCGAGATGCGCAAGCTCGGCTATTTCCTGCCACGGGCCATCGGCCTGTTCATCCTGTCGCTGATTCCGGTGGTCAACGTGATCGCGGCGCCCCTGTGGCTGATTTTCGGTATCTGGATGATGGCTATCCAGTACATCGACTACCCGGCGGACAACAACAAGATGAGCTGGCAGGACATGCTCGCCTGGCTGCGCGAAAAACGCTGGCAGTCGCTGGGGTTTGGCGGGATCACCTACCTGGCGCTGATGATCCCGCTGGTGAACGTGCTGATGATGCCGGCGGCGGTGGCCGGGGCCACGCTGTTCTGGGTGCGTGAGCGTCGTTGAAATCCTGGGCTGCTGTGCAGCCCATCGCCGCCAAGCCAGTTCCCACAGGGCGCCGAGTCGATCACAGATGATGTGGCTTTGCAGGCCCCTGTAACCTGTCCATCACAAGACCGTCACAGGGCCGCAACCCTGTAGGCGGACACTTTTCGCCATGAATACACCGGCCCTGCGCATCACCCTCGTCAGCGAGACCTTCCCACCCGAGATCAACGGCGTGGCCAACACCCTTGGCCGATTGAGCGAGGGCTTGCGCCAGCGCGGGCATCAGGTGGCACTGGTGCGCCCACGCCAGGCGAGCGACGCTGCCGCCCACGGCGACGACGACCTGCTGCTCTGCCGAGGCTGGGCACTGCCCGGTTACCCGGGCCTGCAATGGGGCGAGATCTCCATGCATACCCTGCTGCGACGCTGGCGCCGGCAGCGGCCAGACGTCCTGTACATCGCCACGGAGGGGCCGCTGGGCCTCAGCGCCCTGCGCGCCGCACGGCGCCTGGGCATCGCGGTGGTCAGTGGCTTCCATACCAACTTCCCGCAGTATTCCGGGCAATACGGCCTGGGTCTGTTGACCCGCCTGCTCACCCATTACCTGCGCTGGTTCCACCGGCGTACCGCGACCACCCTGGTGCCCAGCGCCAGCCAGCGGCTGGAGCTGGAGCGGCGCGGTTTCGAGCGCCTGGCCCTGATGGCCCGTGGCGTCGATGCCTGCCTGTTCAATCCGGCCAAACGCAGCCAGGCACTGCGTGATAGCTGGGGCCTGGGCCCGGACGACATTGCCGTGCTGCATGTCGGCCGCCTGGCCGCGGAAAAGAATCTCAACCTGTTGCGCCCTTGCCTGGAGGCCTTGTGCAAGGCTTATCCACAACGGCGCATGCGCCTGGTCATCGTGGGTGACGGGCCGCAGCGCGAGCTGCTCGAACAGCAGTTGCCCGATGCCGTCTTCTGCGGTGCGCAACGCGGCGAAGTGTTGGCCGAACACTACGCCAGCGGCGACCTGTTTCTGTTCCCCAGCCTGACCGAGACCTTCGGCAACGTGGTCCTCGAAGCGCTGGCCTCGGGCTTGGCCGTCGTCGCCTACGACGAGGCCGCGGCCGCCCAGCATATCCGCCACGGCCACAGCGGGGCCCTGGCCATGCCTGGCGACCAAGCGGCGTTCATCGATGCCGCGTGCTGGCTGCTGGAAGAAAGCGAAACCTTGCGCCGGGTCCGCCTCAATGCCCGCCAGCATGCCAGCCGTCAGGGCTGGTCGGCGATCGTCGAACAGTTCGAGGGGCACCTGTACAGCGCCTGCCGGCAGGCGAGCACCCCGGAGCGCCAGGCCACGGCCACGCCTCTGGCGATCAAGCCAGGCTCGACAGCGCCTCGCGGCTGAACGGCAGCACCTCCTGCTCACGGCCGTCGCGGACCTTCTGCGCCCACTGCGGGTCGACCAGCAACGCGCGGCCCACAGCCACCAGGTCGAACTCCTGGTCCTGCAACCGACGCAGCAACCCCTCCAGGCTGGCGGGCTTGGCCACCTTGTCGGTGTCCACCATGAACTGCAGGAACTCGCCCTCCAGGCCGACGCTGCCGACCGTGATCGTGGGCTTGCCGGTGAGTTGGCGGGTCCAGCCGGCCAGGTTCAGCGCCGCCCCTGGGAATTCGGGCTCCCAGAAGCGTCGGGTGGAGCAGTGGAAGATATCCACCCCGGCCTCGGCCAGGGGCGCGAGGAACGCCACCAGCGCCTCGGGCGTCTCGACCAGGCGGGCACTGTAGTCCTGCTGTTTCCACTGGGAGAAGCGGAAGATGATCGGGAAATCCGAGCCCACTGCCGCACGCACGGCCTGGATCAGCTCGATGGCGAAACGCGAACGACCCGCCAGGTCGCCACCGTATTCGTCACTGCGCTGGTTGCTCGCCGCCCAGAAGAACTGGTCGATCAGGTAGCCATGGGCGCCGTGGATCTCCACGCCGTCCATGCCGATGGCCTGGGCATCGCGGGCGGCCTGGGCGAAGGCGGCGATCACCTCGCGGATATCCTCATGGCTCATCTGCTGGACCAGGACCTTGCCATCCTTGACCTTGCCGCTCGGCCCGTAGCCCGGCACGTTGCTGTCCGGCTCGGTGCCCAGGCGGCGTACGCTGCCGACGTGCCAGAGCTGCGGGACGATGCGCCCACCCTCGGCATGCACCGCGTCGACGACCTTCTTCCAGCCGGCCAGGGCGTCTTCGCCATGAAAGCGCGGGACGTTGGCATAGCCGTTGGCGGCCTTGTGCGCGACCGTGGTGCCTTCGCTGATGATCAGCCCGACACCGGCCGCGGCGCGGCGTCGGTAGTACTCCACCACGCCCTCGTGGGGCACGCCGCCGGGGCAGAAGGTGCGGGTCATCGGGGCCATGACCACACGGGTCGACAATTCGAGGGTGCCGAGGGTGAAGGGCTGGAACAGGGGGTGGGTGGACATGCGGCGCTCCCAGGGATGAAGAAATGCGCCTGAGCTTAGGGCGAGGGGAGTGGCAGGCCCAGCATCATTGATTCGGGTGATTGGCAGGTATGGGCTGGGAACCTGGGGCTGCAAGCAGCCCCAACCTCAATGGCCCGGTGCAAGCCCAAGGCGCCTGCAAGCCACATCATGTGTGATCGCCCCGGTCCCTGTGGGAATCAACCCAGCGCCTTCTCGATCGCCTGCACCACGCTCGGATCGTCTGGTGCGGTGCGCGGTGCGAAGCGGGCCAGGACGCGGCCATCCTTGCCGACCAGAAACTTCTCGAAGTTCCAGGTGATGTCGCCAGGAAACTCCGCCCCCTCGCCCGCCAGCAGGCGGTACAGCGAGTGACGCTGCGGGCCGTTGACCTCCAGCTTGGCGCCCAGGGGGAAGCTCACACCGTAGTTCAGGCTGCAGAATTCCTGGATCTCCTTCTCGCTGCCCGGCTCCTGGCCGGCAAACTGGTTGCACGGCAGGCCAAGAACGTTGAACCCCCTGTCCTTGAATTTCTGGTACAGGTTCTCCAGGGCCTTGTACTGTGGGGTCAGGCCACACCTGGAGGCGACATTGACCACCAGCACCACCTGGTCCTTGAACGGAGCCAGGGGCAGTTCCCCGCCGTTGAGCGCCTGCAGTGTCAGGTCGTGAAATGCACTCATGATGAACTCCCCTCTCAGGTTCCTGGTTGCCGCAGGGGCGAATCCCGCCCACTAAAAAGGCGCGCGGCCAAACCGTTCACCCTCGTCGAGGGGAGTCCGGCTTGCCCGAGCGCCTGGCGACTTCCTGAGCTTAGCGCAGAAAGATCAGTGGTGATGGCCACCTTCGCCGTGGATGTGGCGGTGGGCGATCTCTTCGTCGCTGGCATCACGCACATCGACCACCTTGACCTTGAAGTTCAGGCGCTGGCCGGCCAGCGGGTGGTTGCCGTCAACGGTGATGTCGTCGCCGTCGATGTCGCGGATGGTGACGATCTGCATCTGGCCGTCCGGCGCCGAGGCGTGGAACTGCATGCCCACTTCCAGTTGGTCGACGCCTTCGAACAGGCTGCGGTTCAGGGTGCTGACCAGTTCGGCCAGGTACTCGCCGTAGGCTTGCTCGGGCTCGACGGTGACGTTCAGCTCATCGCCAGCCTGCTTGCCTTCCAGGGCTTTCTCCAGGCCCGGGATGATGTTGGCGGCACCGTGCAGGTACACCAGCGGCGCACCGCCGGCGGAGCTGTCGATGACCTCCCCGGCGTCGTTGGTCAGGGTATAGTCGATGGAGACAGCCTTGTTGGCGGCGATCAGCATGGGGCAAGACCTTTTGCAAAAGAATGTAGAGCGAACAAGTGTAACCAAGGCACCGCCTGAATGCGAACGCGCGACGGACGAGCAGCGCCCCATCAGTCGGATCATCGGGTTCCACCAGGACGAGGACGGCCACTGGGTGGTCGATCTGTCCTGCGGCCATACCCAGCACCTGCGCCACCAGCCACCGTGGCAGGCACGCCCGTGGGTGCTCGATCGACGCGAACGCGAGCGGCGCATCGGCCAGGCGTTCGCCTGCGGCTGGTGCGCTCAGGGGGCCGATAGCGATACCCTTGGCCGTTGATTCCTTGCACCGCTTATTCCGAGAAGCACGCATGCAGACATTTTTCATCGCGCCGACCGATTTTGGCGTCGGCCTGACTTCCATCAGCCTGGGCCTGGTACGCACCCTTGAACGCGGGGGCCTGAAGGTCGGCTTCTTCAAGCCGATCGCTCAACCCCACCCCGGCGACACCGGCCCGGAGCGCTCCACCGAGCTGGTGGCCCGCACCCACGGCCTCAAGCCGCCCACGCCGCTGAGCCTGGCCTACGTCGAGCGCATGCTCGGCGACGGCCAGCTGGACGAGTTGCTCGAGGAAATCATCCGGCTGTACCAGCAAGCCTGCGTCGGCAACGACGTGGTGGTGGTCGAGGGCATGGTCCCGACTCGCCACGCCAGCTACGCGGCACGGGTCAACCTGCACTTGGCCAAGAGCCTGGACGCCGAGGTGATCCTGGTCTCGGCCCCGGAAAACGAGGTGCTCAGCGAGCTGTCCGGGCGTGTCGAGCTGCAGGCCCAGCTGTTCGGTGGCCCGCGCGACCCGAAGGTGCTGGGGGTGATCCTCAACAAGGTCCGCACCGACGAGAGCATGGCCGACTTCGCCACCCGCCTGCGCGAGCACTCGCCGCTGCTGCGCGGCGACGACTTCCGCCTGCTCGGCTGCATCCCCTACCAGGCCGACCTGAACGCCCCGCGTACCCGTGACGTGGCCGAACTGCTCGGTGCCCAGGTGCTCAATGCCGGTGACTACGAGCAGCGGCGCATGAACACCATCATCATCTGCGCCCGGACCGTGGCCAACACCGTGCCGCTGCTCAAGGCCGGCACCCTGGTGGTGACCCCGGGCGATCGCGACGACATCATCCTTGCCGTGAGCCTGGCGGCGATCAACGGCGTGCCCCTGGCCGGCCTGCTGTTGACCAGCGACAGCAAGCCTGACCCGCGCATCCTCGAGCTGTGCCGAGGCGCCCTGCAGGCCGGCCTGCCGATCCTCTCGGTGAGCACCGGCTCCTATGACACCGCCAACCAGCTCAATTCACTCAACCGCGAGATCCCGGTGGACGACCGCGAGCGCGCCGAGTTCATCACCGACTTCGTCGCCAGCCATCTCGATGCCGCCTGGCTGCACCAGCGCTGCGGCACGCCACGCGAACTGCGCCTGTCACCGGCGGTGTTCCGTTATCAATTGATCCAGCGCGCGCAACAGGCCAACAAGCGCATCGTCCTGCCCGAAGGCGCCGAGCCGCTGCTGGTGCAGGCCGCGGCGATCTGCCAGGCCCGCGGCATCGCCCGCTGCGTGCTGCTGGCCAAGCCCGAGGACGTCGAGGCGGTGGCCCGTGCCCAGGGCATCACCCTGCCGGCCGACCTGGAGGTGCTCGACCCCGAGCTGATCCGTGGACGCTACGTCGAGCCCATGGTCGACCTGCGCAAGAGCAAGAACCTCAACGCCCCCATGGCCGAGCAGCAGCTCGAGGACCCGGTGGTGATCGGCACCATGATGCTGGCCCTGGATGAAGTCGATGGCCTCGTCTCGGGCCTGGTGCATTCCACCGCCAATACCATTCGCCCGGCCCTGCAACTGATCAAGACCGCACCGGGCTGCAGCCTGGTGTCGTCAGTGTTCTTCATGCTGTTCCCCGAGCAGGTGCTGGTGTATGGAGACTGCGTGATGAACCCGCACCCCAGCGCCGCGGAGCTGGCCGAGATCGCCCGGCAGAGCGCCGAGTCGGCCGCCGCCTTCGGCATCGCCCCGCGGGTGGCGATGCTCAGCTATTCCAGCGATTCGGCGGCCAGCGACGAGGAAGTGGAGAAGGTCCGCGAGGCGACCCGCCTGGCCCAGCAGGCCGAGCACGACCTGCTGATCGACGGCCCGCTGCAGTACGACGCCGCGGCCAACCCGCAGATCGCCCGCCAGTTGGCCCCGGCAAGCCAGGTGGCCGGGCGTGCGACGGTGTTCGTGTTCCCCGACCTGAACACCGGCAACACCACCCACAAGGCGGTCCAGCGCAGCGCCGACTGCGTCAGCCTCGGGCCGATGCTCCAGGGGCTGCGCAAGCCGGTGAACGACCTGCCGCGCGGGGCGCAGGTGGACGATATCGTGCATACCATCGCCCTGACCGCGATACAGGCCAGCACGGTGCGGTGAAAAAAGGGGCCGCTACGCGCTAATGCTGTTCACTTGAGTCTGATGTGACATCGATTGGGGCTGCCTTGCAGCCCTTCGCGGGCAAGCCCGCTCCCACAGGAGCGTACATTCCTTGAGGTTTGCAGCGTACTTGTGGGAGCGGGCTTGCCCGCGAAGGGCCGCAAGGCGGCCCCAATGGCTTAAGTGAACAGCATTAGTGCAGGGCCCCCTTTTGCTATCGACGCCTTACGGATACTGCTGAACCTGCCCTTGCTGGTCGTACTGCTGGCCCGGGATCGGCTTGAGGTTGACCTCGACCCGGCGGTTCTGCGCCCGGCCATTGGCATCGGCGTTGCTGGCGATCGGCTGGTCAGGGCCCATGCCGCGCACCGAGACGCGCGACGGGTCGACGCCCTGGGACGTCAGGTAGGTGCTCACCGCCTGCGCGCGGCGCTGGGACAGGTCCATGTTGTGCTGGCGGCTACCGGTGCTGTCGGTGAAACCGACCACTTCGATGGTGTTCTGGTTGAACTGCTTGAACGAGCTGGCCAGGTTGTTCAACGGTGCATAGAAGCTCGGGGCGATGTTCGCCGAGTCGGTGGCGAAGGTGATGTTGCCCGGCATGATCAGCTTGATCTGGTCACCCTGGCGCTGCACCTCGACGCCGGTGTTGGCCATGCTCTCGCGCAGGGCCGCTTCCTGGCGGTCGGCGTAGTAGCCGTAGCCGGCAGCGGCGGCGCCCACGGCGGCAGCACCGATCAGGGCACCCTTGCCACGGTTGTTGTGGTCGATGGCGGCACCGGCGATGGCGCCGGCCAGCGCGCCCAGGCCGCCGTACTTGGCGGTCTTGCTCATCCCAGTGGAACCCTGCGCCTGCCCCTGGTTGTCGTAGGGGTTCTGGTTGGCGCAACCCGTCATCAGGGCAGCAGCGGTAGCGACGATAATCAGACGACGCATGGTGAACATGGACAAGCTCCTACAGAAATTCGAAAGTGCAGCGGATCGCGGGCGGACCTGTGCCAGCCTTGGATCATGGTCTAACGGAAAAATTCCCTGATCCTCAGGCCCGTACGAATGGATTTTCGCGCATTTCCTCGCCGAGGCGGGTATCCGGGCCATGGCCGGTCACCACGATCGCCTCTTCATCCAGGCGGTACAGCCGCTCCTTGATGGAGCGAACGATAGCCCGCTGGTCACCACCCCACAAATCGGTACGGCCAACGCCCCGGCGGAACAGGGTGTCGCCGGCGATCAGCAACTTGGCGTCGGCGAACCAGAAACTCATCGAACCCGGCGTGTGCCCAGGCGTATGCAGGGCCACGCCGCAGCCGCAGGCCAACTCCTCGTCATCGTCCAGCCAGCGGTCCGGCGGCGGCACCGGGGTATAGGGCACGCCGAACATCTGGCACTGCATCTGCAGGTTGTCCCACAGCGGCTGGTCGTCCTTGTGCAGGTGCAAGGTCGCGCCGGTCAGCTCCTTGAGCCTGCCCGAGGCGAGGAAGTGATCGAAGTGGGCATGGGTGTGGATGATGCTCACCAGGGTCAGGCCATGGGCCTGCAGGCGCGCGAGGATCTGTTCCGGGTCACCGCCCGGGTCGACGACGATGGCTTTCTTGCTGAGCGGGTCGCCGATCAGGGTGCAATTGCATTGCAGGGGACCGACGGGGAAGGTTTCGCGGATCAGTGGGGTGTCATTGGCAGGCATGGTCAGCTTCGTCAGTCACGCAGTGGGGTTGAACCAACCCCTGTTAATACCCTTGATCGCCTCGGTTGGCCAGCCTGCAATGGCGCTATCGTTGATCGCAGGCAAAACACCCCTGGAAATGACGCCTAGACTCTTATGGTCAACTCGCCACTACAACAATAAGAGGACGTACCTGGATGTTCACTCCCACACTCAAGGCTGTGTGCTGCGCCCTGACGCTCTGCTGCGCCACGCTGGCGCAGGCAGCCGACCCGATCACCATCAAGTTTTCCCATGTCGTCGCCGAGTCCACCCCCAAGGGCCAAGGCGCCTTGGCGTTCAAGAAGTTGGTAGAAGAACGCCTGCCAGGCAAGGTCAAGGTCGACGTCTACCCGAACTCCTCGCTGTTTGGCGACGGCAAGGAGATGGAGGCACTGCTGCTGGGCGACGTGCAGATCATCGCGCCCTCCCTGGCCAAGTTCGAGCAGTACACCAAGCAGGTCCAGCTCTTCGACCTGCCCTTCCTGTTCGACGACATCAATGCCGTCGACCGCTTCCAGATGAGCCCTGCCGGCCAGGGCCTGCTCAAGTCGATGGAGTCGAAGGGCATCACCGGCCTGGCCTACTGGCATAACGGCATGAAGCAACTGTCGGCCAACAAGCCGCTGCACGAACCCAAGGATGCCCGTGGCCTGAAATTCCGCGTCCAGGCTTCCGCAGTGCTCGAGGAACAGTTCAAGGCCGTGCGCGCCAACCCGCGCAAGATGAGCTTCGCCGAGGTCTACCAAGGCTTGCAGACAGGCGTGGTCAATGGCGCGGAGAATCCGTACTCGAATATCTACAGCCAGAAAATGCACGAAGTGCAGAAGTACATCACCGAGTCCAACCACGGCGTACTGGACTACATGCTGATCACCAATACGCAGTTCTGGAATGGATTACCGCCGGATGTGAAACCAGAGCTCGAGAAGATCATCAGCGAAGTCACCGCGCAGGTGAACAAAGAGGCCGAAGCGCTCAACCAGGGCGACAAGCAGCGCATCCTGGACGCCAAGACGACCGAGATCATCACCCTGACGCCGGAGCAACGCGAGGAGTGGCGCCAGGCGATGAGGCCGGTCTGGAAGAAATTCGAAGGTGATATCGGTGCCGACCTGATCGAAGCGGCCCAAGCGGCCAATCAGGCGCAATGAACCCGTTGGCTGGCAGTGCCGAACCCGGCCGCCAGCCATCGTCACGCACCGGAGAGTCCCCCCATGAATGCCTTGAGACGTATCTGGGAGCATTTCGAGGAAGGCTTCATTGTCTTTCTCCTGGCCGCCATGACCTTGGTGACATTCGTCTATGTCATCCTCAACAACCTCTACACCGTGTTCTACAGCCTTGCCGAGCACTGGAGCGCCGGCGCCGACCTGTTCAATGCCGCAGGCGACCATGTCATGGATGCCGCCCAGGCCATGACATGGAGCAATGCGCTGACCAAGGCACTGTTCGCCTGGCTGATCTTCTTCGGGCTGTCCTATGGCGTGCGCACCGCCGGCCACATCGGTGTCGATGCACTGGTGAAGCTGGCCAGCAAACCCCTCCAGCGCTACCTCGGCCTGCTGGCCTGCACGTGCTGCCTGGCCTATGCCGCCTTGCTGAGCATCGCCAGCCTGGAGTGGATCCAGACCCTGCTCAAGGCCAGCATCGGCGCCGAGGACCTGGGGCATTTCGGTGTCATGCAATGGCACATCGGCCTGATCGTGCCAGTGGGGTTCGCCCTGATGTTCATCCGTTTCGCTGAGATCCTGGTGCGAATCTTCAAGGGTCGCCAGACCGGCCTGGGCCTGGCGGACGAGGCAGCGGAGGCAGTGAAGCTGACCGAGCACGAGGACGACAAGCCATGACCATCCTCTTTCTGTTCGTCGCGCTGTTTGCCCTCATGTTCATTGGCGTACCCATCGCCATCTCGCTTGGCCTGGCGGGCTCGCTGACTATCATGCTGTACAGCCAGGACTCGGTGCGCTCGCTGGCGATCAAGCTGTTCGAGACTTCGGAGCACTATACCCTGCTGGCAATCCCGTTCTTCCTGTTGGCGGGTGCCTTCATGACCACCGGTGGCGTGGCCAGGCGCCTGATCGATTTCGCCAACGCGTGCGTGGGCCATGTACGGGGCGGCCTGGCGATCGCCGCGGTGCTGGCCTGCGTGCTGTTCGCCGCGCTCTCCGGCTCGAGCCCCGCCACCGTGGCGGCGGTCGGTTCGATCGCCATCGCGGGCATGGTCCGCTCCGGTTATCCACAAGCCTTCGGCGCAGGCATCATCTGTAACGCCGGTACGCTCGGCATCCTGATCCCGCCCTCGATCGTGATGGTGGTGTACGCCGCCGCCACGGAGACGTCGGTCGGAAAGCTGTTCATGGCAGGGGTGGTGCCTGGCCTGATGCTCGGCCTGATCCTGATGATCGCCATCTACATCATCGCCGTGAAGAAAAACCTCCCCGCCCTGCCGCGCGCTACCCTGCGGGAATGGCTGAGTACGGCGCGCAAGGCGATCTGGGGGTTGCTGCTGATGGTGATCATCCTCGGCGGCATCTATACCGGCATGTTCACCCCTACCGAGGCGGCAGCGGTGGCCGCGGTCTACTCGGCGTTCATCGCTCTGTTCGTCTACCGTGACATGAGCGTGCGAGAAGCCCCGAAGGTGCTGCTCGAGTCCGCCAAGCTGAGCATCATGCTGATGTTCATCATCGCCAACGCCATGCTCTTCGCCCATGTCCTGACCACCGAGCAGCTCCCCCAGCAGATCACCGCCTGGGTTCTCGATGCAGGCCTGACGCCGGTGACCTTCCTGCTGGTGGTGAACCTGGTGCTATTGGTGGCGGGGGCCTTCATGGAACCCTCGGCGATCATCCTGATCCTGGCGCCGATCCTGTTCCCGATCGCCATGCAACTGGGCATCGACCCGATCCACCTGGGCATCATCATGGTGGTCAACCTGGAGATCGGCCTGGTTACCCCACCGGTTGGGCTGAACCTGTTCGTCACCTCCGCGGTGACGGGCATGCCCCTGACGGCGACGGTACGCGCAGCGGCGCCCTGGCTGCTCCTGCTCCTGCTGTTCCTGATCCTGGTCACCTATGTGCCGTGGATCTCGCTGGTGCTGCCCAACGCGCTGGGCATGGGCTGAAGGCTATCGCGTCGGGACGCTATGGCAGGTACAGCCTGAACAACCCACCGCCAAGCGGCCCGCCGTTGGCGATCTCGATCCGCCCCCGCATGCCGTCGCGCTCATGCAGCGCGGCGATGCGTGCGGCGAAGTACAGCCCCAGGCCGGTGCTGCCTGTGCGCGAGTCGATACCCAGGGCATGCTCCTGCTCAGGCTCGAGCATGCGCGCGGGGTAGCCTGCGCCATCATCGTTGATGCTGATCACCAGTTGCTCCCCCTCCTCCTCGATGCTGATCAACAGGGCATGGCTGGCGTAGCGGATGGCATTGGTGAGTACGTTGGACACCGCCGAGGCGACCAGCTCACGGTCGAAGAAGCCCAGCGGGTTATCGCTGTCGACACGCCAGGTGGCAAGGATATCGCGGTGCTCGAGCACCTCCTGGTGGACAGCGAGCTGGGCTTCGATGAAGTCGTCCAACTCGTGGTAGTCCGGGCAGATCGGCAACTGGTTGATCCCCAGCTTGTACAGGCCCAGCAGTTGCACCAGCATGCCGTTCAAATGGCGGAACTCGTGCTCCATCACCCCCTGTTCGCTGCCCCCCCGCAGGGCCTCGGGCAGGCGCGCCAGCCACTGGTCGTGGGCCTGGATCAGGGCCGAGAGCGAGTTTTTCATGTCGTGCACGGTGGAGGCGATCACCGTGGAGAAATCCAGCCCCTGGTCGTTGTGGTTCATGCGCCGAAGACCCGGATATGCAGTTTGCGGTAGCGCTCGTAGCGGCTGTCGCTAGCGGGAATCCCAGCGACACTCTGCAGGCAGTCGCGGCACTCCTGCATGATCGCAGGCGATGGGCTCTGGCCAGCAATGCGCAACAGCGCCTGGGTGGTGTTGAGAGCGATGCTGATGTTCTTCGGTTGCAACGACAATGCCCGGCGGAACATCTCCAGGGCCTCGGTGAGCTGACCGGCCTGGTAGCTGCGCACGCCCTGGCGGTTGAGGTCGACCGCCTCGGTGACGGCACCGAGCACCACCGGGTCGCTGGTAAGCTTGGCGACACTCTGCATGACCTTGGGATCGTCGCCATAGGTTTCCACGCAGCCCTTGAGGATCGTGGTGCCCGCCGACGGCTGGCCGAGCGCCTGCAACTGCTTGGCCACGGTGAGCGCCGCCTCGACGGAGAAGAACTGGTCCATCTTCTCCAGCCGCTGCATGGCCTGGTCGGTAAGCTTGGCGGCCGTCTCCGGGTCGCCAGCCTGCTGCAGGCTGGCGGCCTTCATCAAGCGCGCACGGACCTGCAACCCCTGGTCTTCGACATGCTCCTTGGCCACCTCGCTGAGCACCGTGTTGATCTCGACGCGGGTTCGCGCATCCAGGCCATTGCCGATGTTCTTGCTCATCAATGCCTGGACCAGGCCCAGGTTGCTTTCCGGGTTCTTGTAGCGTGAGCTCTGGCCCTGGTTCACCGCGTGGCGATAGGCCTTCGAGGCGCTCTCGAAGTCCTGGTTGTCCAGCGCCAGCTTGCCCAGCGCCGCCTGGCGGCGCACCGCCAGGGGCGAAAGGCGTACCGCCTCTTCGAGCATGTGCTGGGCTCGCCGGGTCTCGCCCTGGGCCACCAGCACTTCGGCCATGCCATCGTACAGCCCCGGCATGATCGGGAATGCCTTGAGCGCCTGTTCGTACACACCCTGGGCCTGAGCATGCTGGCCACGCTTGTGCAGCAGGCTGCCCAGCGCCGAATACGCCCAGGGCTGGGGCCGGCTGGCGAGAATGGCCTTGAGGAACTTCTCCAGCTCGTCGAAACGATTGAGGTTGCGCAAGGCGTCAGCCCGGTAGCGCAGGCACAACGGGGCGAAGCGCGGGTCCTTCCGGCACAGCTCGGCACAGGCCGCCAGCACCTCGGCCGGACGCTCACGGTCCAGGGCCTGCAGGATGGGCTTGAGCAAGGTCTTGCGTTGCACCAGCTTCTCCAGGCGCTGGGCCAGGCCGACGCGGTTGAACGGCTTGGTCAGGTAGGCATCGGGTTCGTGTTCGATGGCGCTGAGGACGATGGACTGGCTGCTCTCGGCAGTGACCATGATGAACACGCACTCATGGCTGACCAGCTTGTCGAGGATCAGGTCCTCGAGCACCTGCTGGCCATTCTTCTTGCCATCGCCCAGGTGAAAGTCCTGGAGGATGAAGTCGTAGCGCTTCTGCGCACACATGCGCAGGGCCTGCTCTCCACTGTCGGCGGTGTCCACATCACGCACGCCCAGCTCACGGAGCATCGAACGGGTCGACGTACGGAAGTCGGTGAAGTCGTCGACGATCAGAAAGCTTTTTTGCCCGTACTGCAGCATCAACACGACCTGTAGTGGAGTGGGTGGAAAATGGCGCGTGGCGATGCGTACCGCCGAACAGCGTATCGGCAGCGGGTGGGGAAAGATGAGCCCGGAATAGACGGCGCCAGCAGCAATGGCTTAATGCCACTATTTTACCGCCCCCACGCTCCGGGAGCTAGGCCAACAGGCCCAGGGACTTGGCCTTGGCCACCGCTTGGGTTCGCCGCTCTACACCGAGCTTGCTGTTGATGTGGCTGGCGTGGGTCTTGACGGTGTGCAAGGAAATGAACAGGCGCTCGCTGATCTGCTGGTTCGAGCATCCTTGGGCAATCAGTTCCAGCACGGCCAGCTCCCGGCCGCTCAGGGCCTCGGCCGCGTCGCTGGCCTGGGGCCGCGGCAGGCGCGCCAGCAGCTCAGCCTGGACCAGGCAGGCCGGGCGCGCGGCCAGTTGTTCGCGCAACCAGTGGGGATGGTCTTCGATCAAGCGCTGGAACGGCTGCAACGCGCCGCCCTGGGCCGCCTCCAGTGCCCTGGGCAGCACGCTGGCGGCTTCTTGCTCGCGCCCCTCGCCCAGCGACAGGGCGGTCCACTGGCACAAGGCACTGACCGCCAGCATCATCCCGCCACTGGCCAGGCCACGCTCGACCAGCGCCTGCAGGCGTTCGGCGGCCGCGTCCGGACGCCCCAGGACACGCTCCAGCAGGGCCTGCTGCAACTCGATGTGCAACGGCAGCAGGGGGTGGAACTCCGGTGCGGCCGCAGGCTGCTCGCCGCCGTAGGTCTGGCCCAGGCGCAACAGCCAGGACTCGGCAAGATCCGTACGCCCCTGGGCCAGCCACAGCTCGCATTTCACCAGGGTGATCATGGCCAGGTAGAAGATCGGCGGCACGTCCCAGATATGCATCAACCGCTCGGCCTCGGCCAGCTCGGCGAAGGCTTCGGCGAAACGGCCTTCACGCCCATCGAGCGAGGCGATCACGCAATGGCCGATCAACACGCTGATGTCGCGACAGGCACGTGCCTCGCTGAGCCCGGCGCGTAGCCGTGCGCGGCCCTGGGCCGGTTGCAGCCGCGCCACCAGCAGGTAGCCCTCGTACAGGGTGAGCCTGGCGCGTACCGCATACAGGCGCTGCGCCGACAGCCCCTGCAAGCGTTGCAGCCCTTGGCGTACCTCGTCCAGGGCACGCAATACCTCGCCCCGGGCATGCAGGACCCGCGCCCGGTCATAGTGGGCCAGGGCTTCGAACAGCGGGTTGCCGACCCGCTGGGCGAGCTCCAGGGCCTCGCGGTTCCAGCCCCGCGCCCGCCAGAAGTCGGCATCGGCGATCGCCAGGTTGGACAGCGTCGACAGGCACACCAGGCGTTGCCCATAGCGCTTGTATGGCAGGCTCTGCAGCGCCTCGCCGCAATAGGCCAGGGTCCGCTGGCGATCGCCACGGCCACGGGCGATGACCCCGCTCAGAGCCAGCCACTGGGCGAGCATGGATTTCTGTGCAGTGGCCGACGGGGCTGGCAGGAAGCGGCTGAGGTAGGCCGCCAGCTCCTCGGCCGCGTCCAGTTGGCAGGCCAACCCCAGTGCCCAGCTGTACAGGACGATCAATCGAGGGGTGCTGATCAGCAGGCTGTCGGGCAGGTCCATCTTCCAGCGCAGCAGCATGCCGACATTCTGCTCGGCCAGCAGTTGCTCCTCCGACAGGCTCTGCACCAGATCGGCCGCCACATCCAGGTGGCCGGCGCGCAATGCCTGCTCCACCGCCTCGTCGAGCAGCCCCTGCACCTGGAACCAGCGGCAGGCGCGCAGGTGCAAGGCCGCCAGGGGTTCGCTGGCCTGCCGGCTGCGCAGCAGGTCGGAGAACAGGTGATGGTAGCGGAACCAGTGGCCATGCTCGTCCAGCGGCACCAGGAACACTTGGTGGGCCTGCAGGTAACGCAGGATGCTGGCGCTGTCCTGGCGCTCGCGCAGGGCGTCGCACAGCTCGGCGCAGAAGCGCTCCTGGCAGGCCGTGTCGTAGAGAAAGGCCTGCACATCCGTGGGCAGGATCTCGATGACTTCCTCGAGCAGGTAGTCACGGATCAGCCCTTCACCGCCGTGCAGGGCCTGGGGCAAGGCATTGTCGTCGCCGGACTCGCTGGCCGCCAGTTGCCAGAAACGCAGCCCGGCGACCCAGCCGTCGCTGCGCTGGATCAGGTTGTCCAGCGCTTGCCCACGCAGGCCGGTGGGCTGGCGGCCGATCACGGCCAGGGCCTCCTCGGGGGTCAGGCGCAGGTCCTGTTCGTTCAGCTCCACCAGTTGACGCGACAGGCGCAACCGCGCCAGGTGCCAGTCCGGCCGCTGGCGGCTGGTGACCAGCAGGACCAGCCCGCCTGGCAGGTGATTGAGGAAGAACTGCAGGCAGCGGTCGAGGACCGGCCCCTGGGCCAGGTGATAGTCATCCAGCACCAGCAAGAGGGGGGTATCGGCTTGCAGGTAGAGGGCGAGCTCGTCGAGCAGGCCATCGAGCCACTCCTCGAAGGCGAACGGCTGGTGGCGTTGGCGCATCTTCAGCAAGCCCATGGCCTGGCCACCCAGGGCCGGACAGAACTGCTGCAGGCCTTCGAGCAGGCGCTCGAGGAAACGGCCGGGGTCGGCATCGCGTTGGCTCAGGCCGAGCCAGAGGCTGCGCCAGTGGCCAGGCAACGCCTGGCAGAACTCGATGGCCAGCGAACTCTTACCGAAACCCGCCGGGGCGTTGACCAGCAGCAGACGGCCACTCAGGCCGGACTGGAGCCGTTGGCACAACCGCGCCCTGGGCACATGGCCATCAGGCAGGGGCGGCCGGAAGAAACGCCCGTCCAGCAGGCCCATGGCCTGACTGGCGAATCCATGCGTACGGGACAGATCTGTCATGGCCGGCTCGTTCTGATTGGAAGAATTTCGGCGGTATGGATGGTTGCGAGACTAGCGGGTAACGCAGCGCATTTGAAGATGATGGGGTGGGTTTGCGCTGAAAAAGACTACGACAAAAAGAAACAGTGCTTACAGTTCTTTAGGATAGGAGCTGCTTCCCATAGCCGACCAAGGCACATGACGAAAACGCCCCGGCAAGCCGTAATGCTGTTCACTTAAGTCTGATGTGACATCGATAGGGGCTGCCTTGCAGCCCTTCGCGGGCGAGCCCGCTCCCACAGGAGCGTGCATTCCTTGAGGTTTGCAGCGTACTTGTGGGAGCGGGCTTGCCCGCGAAGGGCCGCAAGGCGGCCCCAATGGCTTAAGTGGACAGCATTACCGGCAAGCCGGGGCGTTTTCGGGAGATCACACAAGGTTCATCACACCCGCCTCAACGCACCCCCTCCTGGCGCAGCGCAGCTGGCTGGAAGTCGCTCTTGCTGGCGCTGAAGCCGAAGTCGTAGGCACGCTTCTCTTCGTTCTTCATGCCCAGCGCCAGGTAGCGCCCCGATTGCAGGTCGTAGATGGCTTCCAGGGTGTACCACGGCACCTGCACGTTGTAGTAGTCCTGCGCATGGGCCTCGGACACGCGCCACAGCTGCCCGCGCCCGTCGTACTGGTCGATCACCGCGGCCTGCCAGGTGTCCTCGTCGATGTAGAAGTCACGCTTGGCATAGATGTGCCGCTGCCCCGGCTTGAGGGTGGCGACCACATGCCACACACGGCGCAGCTCGTAGCGAGACAGGTCCTGGTTGATGTGGCCCGGTTTGAGGATGTCGGCATACTTGAGCTTCGGATCGTCGAGCTTGTAGCTGTTGGAGGCGATGTACATCTCCTTCTTGCCTTCCAGCTTCCAGTCGTAGCGGTCCGGTGCGCCGTTGTACATGTCCAGGTTGTCGGACGTCCGCAGGCCGTCGGCGGCGGTACCTGGCCCGTCGTAGGACACCTGCGGCGCCTGGCGCACGCGGCGCTGGCCGGCGTTGTAGATCCACGCCTTGCGAGGCTCCTTGACCTGGTCCAGGGTCTCGTGGACGAGCAGCACGGTCCCGGCCAGGCGCGCCGGCGCCGTCACCTTCTGCTTGAAGTAGAACAGCACGTTGCCTGGGTTGTTCGGGTCGTAGTCCTTCATCCGGTCGCGGAAGACGAACTGGTCCTGGAAGTACACCAGGCTATAGGAGCCATTCTGCTGCGGCGTGGCCTGGGTCACCAGGCGGGTCACGCTGCCGCCCCGGTAGCGGGTGATGTGGTTCCAGATCACCTCGATGCCGCTCTTGGGAATCGGGAACGGGATGGCGGTACGGAAGTTGTTCAGGCCGTTGCCGCCCTCGACCAGGGTGGTCTTGGTGGCGTTCTCCTTGATGGCGGCGAAGACTTCATCGGGCACCGTCGAGCCGCGATGGGTCTTGTACACTGGGATCTTGTAGGTCTGCGGATAGCGCTTGAACATCGCCACCTGGCCTGGGGACAGCTTGTCCTTGTACTGGTCGACGTTCTGCGCGGTGATGGTGAACAGCGGCTTGTCGCTGGCGTATGGGTCAGACAGGAACCCCTTGGCATCGGCGCTGCCCGCGGTCTTGGACAACGGCTCCCACGGGCCGATGGAACCATCGGCATTGCCCGCCTTCTCCGCCCCCATCGGGGTCAGGGTGCTGCCCAACTTGGCCGCCTCGTCGGCGGAAACCGCAGCCATGACGCTGGTCGCCAGCAGGGACAGGCCCAGCACACCGGCTTGCAGCAGACTTCTGGTCTTGTTCATTCTGTGTCGTCCTGGATCAGTGTTCTTAGAAGTTCACGCCGAAGCTGAGGGCGATGAAATCGCGATCATCCACGGTGGTGTACTTGCCATCGAAGAAGTTGGTGTATGACAGGCTGGCCGTGTAGGTCTGCTGGTACTCGGCATCCAGGCCCAGGCTGATCGCCTTGCGCCCTTCCTCGAAGTTGCCGCCCGGGCCCGGCGAGTAGCCATCGACGTCATGGGACCAGGCCACGCTCGGGCGCAGGTTCACGCCGGCGAAGACATTGTTGTAGTCCCAGATGGCCCGAACGCGGTAACCCCAGGAATCGCTGGTGGTGTAGCCGTCGTTCTCGCAGTAGCGCGACACGTTGTTCTGCGGCCCGGTGCCCACGGTGCTGGCGTTCAACGACTGGCAACGGCCATTGGGCAGCGGCCCTGGGCCGTAGACCGGATCACGCCCGTAGCGAGCCTTGGACGTGCTTTCCAGGCCACCGACGTGGGTCCAGCCGATTTCACCCACCATGGTCAGGCGCTCGGCGCCCATCACCTGGTCGAAGAAGTGCGTGAAGGTGGTTTGCAGCTGGGTGATTTCCTTACGGCGATAGCCCGGCTGGTCCGTGCCCGGCCTACCCTGCAACACCGAAGCGTCAGGGTCGAGCGGCGTCAGGCCCGAATAGAGGATATCGGTCGTGTTCAACTGCACCGGTGCGTTCGGGCGATAGCTGATTTCACCGCTCCACGCCGTGCCGCTGGGCAGCGTGGTGGAGAAGCTCAGACCGTAGAGGCGGATATCTTCCGGGTATTCCACGTAGTAGCTGGAATTGCCCGCGACCACCAGCGGCATCAGCGAAGGCAGTAGCGCACCCAGCGCACCAGCAGGCACGCCCGCACCGATCAAGGCGGCGCCCAGCCTGTTCGGGTCGTAGTACTGGGCATCGGCGCCGCGGCCACTGAAGATCGGCGCACGGCTGTGGTAGTTCATGAAGTAACCGCCGAACTCGGTGTTCAACGGCTCGTACATGTAGCGCAGGGCCACGCCGAACTGGCCGCTGTCCCGTGCATCGCGGTCGGGCCCACGGCGCACGATCACCCCTTCGTCGGGCGAGCCCCAGTTCACGCCCTGCCCCGCCAGCGTGGCCCCCACCGGAGCGGCCAGCGGGCCGAGCCTGCCGGCCAGCGTGGACTGGGTGGCCAGTACCGCCAGGTTGTTGTCGCAACCATCGGCGATCACATCCGGCTGGGAGAAGAAGGTGCCGCAGTTATCGACGACGGTCTGGTCCCATTCCAGTTGGTAGAAGCCCTCGAACGACAGGTTGTCGGAGACGCTCTGGGACAGGTAGAACATGTTGACCGGGATCAGGCCTTCCTTGATCTCGGCACCGGGCCGGCGGAACGCCGAGACGTCGATCGGGTTGACGGCGTTGATGCCGCTGCCGATGAAGGTACTCTCCCCCCAGCTGACCACCTGCTTGCCCAGGCGCACCGTGCCCGGCAGGTCGCCGAGGCTGTAGTTGTGGTAGATGAAGGCATCGAGCAGCTCGGCACCGGAAGACTTGGCGCCTTCCTTGCGGTTGGAGTCGCTGATGTCCTTGAACGGGCGATTTTCGTCCTTGAGCTCGAAGTCGTACCAGTACTTGCCGCGGACGAACACCCCGGTGTCGCCGTACTTGAGTTCGAGGTCGTGGATACCCTTGAAGATCTTCGAGAAGGTTTCACCGCGCTTGAAGTTCAGGTGGCCGTCGTCGGAAGTCTGCGAAAGGCCCCGGCCACCGTTGTTGACCCCGATGAGGTTCTTGTTCGGCTTGGCTGTCGACCAACTGGCCCCGACGGAGAGCGACGAATCGAACTGGCCTTCGATTTCCCCGATGTTGAAGCTGACACCGAATGCGGGACTTGCGAGCGTGGAAGCGAGGCTGACGGCCAAGGGCAGCTTCGCCCGGCGCCAGAACTGGTTTGCAGATGTCATCGACGCTACTCCATGTACTTTTTTTGTTATGGCAGTGAGTCCTTTTCAGAAACGGCCCCGAGACCGGTGCAGCAGGCTTGCGCCCGCGGCGAAGCGGCTTGTGCGCCTCGCCCTCCCCATTCCTGAAAATCCCCTGACCCCGACTATAGCCAGCAGGCACAGGCGCTTGATCCCTCTAAAGTGTGATTTGCGCACCCTGCCAGCGCCCACCCCGCAGGCGCCTGCCTGCCGACAGGAAAGAAGCATGGCGCATATTTGCCGTTTGACAAGGCCGCAGCCGCTCTGGAATGCGGGACGCGCCTGGACGGTCGCGCCCCGCGCAGGTGTTACAGGGTCGACAGGAAGGCGCTGTTACTGGCCTGCCACTGGCTGATATCCACGCGGATACGCTTCTTGTCGAGCTTGCCGACACTGGTCTTGGGAATTTCAGTAACAACGGCGATCTGGCTGGGAATCGCCCACTTGTTGATGTGACCTTGCTCGACGAAAGGCTTGAGATGATCCTTGAGGCTGCGCGCGTCGATGCTCTGCCCCTCGCGCACCACCAGCAAGGCGAATGGCCGCTCGCCCCATTGCGGGTCGGCGACCCCGACCACCGCCACTTCACGCACGGCCGGATGACGGCTGATCAGGTCTTCCAGGTCGAGGGACGAGATCCACTCGCCACCGGTCTTGATCACATCCTTGATGCGATCGCGGATATCGATGTAGCCCATGCCGTCGAGGGTGGCGACGTCACCGGTATGCAGCCAGCCACCCTGCCACAGCTCCTCGCTTTTCTGCGGCTCCTTGAAGTAGCCCATCGACAGCCAGGGCGCGCGCAGTACCAGTTCGCCCTGGGTCTCGCCATCGGCGGGGAGGAAGTTGCCCTGTTCGTCGACGATCGCCGCTTCCACCAGCGGCACCGGCACACCGGCCTTGATCCGGTAGGAGATGCGCTCGTCCTCGCTACCGGCCTGCAGTTCGTCGTTCAGGTGCGCGCAGGAAATCAGCGGGCAGGTCTCGGACATGCCGTACGCCGCAGTCAGTTGGATGCCACGGGCCAGGGCCGCTTCGTACAACGCACGGTTGAGCGCACTGCCGCCGATGATGATCTTCCAGCCGGCGAAGTCCTGGCCCTGGGCCGATGGGCAGTTGAGCAGCATCTGCAGGATGGTCGGTACGCAGTGGGAGAAGGTCACCTTCTCCTCGCGCCACAGCTTGACCAGCATGTCCGGCTCGTAGCGCCCCGGGTAGACCTGCTTCATGCCGAGCATGGTCGCGGCATAGGGAATGCCCCAGGCATGCACATGGAACATCGGCGTGATGGGCATGTACACATCGTTGCTGCCAAGCAGGCGCACGCTGTCGATGCTGCCGGTCACCGAGGCCTCGGCCAGGGTGTGCAGCACCAGTTGGCGATGGGTGAAGAACACGCCCTTGGGGTTGCCGGTGGTGCCCGTGGTGTAGAAGGTGGTGGCCACCGAGTTCTCGTCGAAGTCGGGGAAGTCATGGTGTGGGCTGGCGGCGGCGAGCAGTTGCTCGTATTCGCCGACCAGGTCAGGCAGGTCGGCGGTCTTGTCCTGGCCATCGGTCAGCAGCAGGGTCTTTTCCACCGTGGTCAACTGCCCGGCGATGGCCTGGTAGAGGCCGACGAAATCGCTGTTGACCAGCACGAGACGGTCTTCAGCGTGGTTCATGGTGTAGAGGATCTGCTCCGGCGACAGGCGCACATTGATGGTGTGCACCACCGCACCGATCATCGGGATGGCGAACATGCACTCCAGGTAGCGGTGGCTGTCCCAGTCCATCACAGCCACCGTGTCACCGGCCTTGACCCCGGCCTCGGTCAGCACGTTGGCCAGGCGGGCGACCCGCTCGACCAGTTGTGGGTAGGTCAGGCGCAACTGGTCGCGGTAGACGATCTCGCGAGTCTTCTCGTAGCGGCTGCCAGACATCAGCAGGCGCTTGATCAGCAACGGGAAGGTGTAGGCGCCCTCGGCGGGCTCGATGATACGCGTCTGCAACATGGGGATCCCTTTTCTGCAATGCGGGCCGGACAAGTCAGGGGGTTACTCTAGATCGGTGACGCGCCGGTCAAATCAGCCGAAGGAATGATTTGCGCCGCCCAAGGTATGAGTGGCCGACTTGACACTTCGAGAGCCCGGCTTCAGGTTGGGGCATCAGCATCGCCCCATGACCCCAGCCCTCGGAGCCCCCGGATGCCCAGCCCGCGCCACGCCGTCTTTCTCGACCATCAATCCCTGGACCTCGGCGACCTCGACCTCTCGCCCCTGGCACAACAGTTCGACAGCCTGCAATTGCACGCCGCGACCACATCGGAGCAGGTCGCCGAACGCCTGCAAGGCGCCACGGCGGTGATCAGCAACAAGGTGATGCTCGACGCCGCTGCCCTGGCGGCCAACCCGCAGCTGAAACTGATCCTGATCGCGGCCACCGGCACCAACAATGTCGACCTGCAGGCCGCACGCGCCCAAGGCATCACGGTGTGCAACTGCCAGGGCTACGGCACGCCATCGGTGGCACAGCACACCCTGGCCCTGCTGCTGGCCCTGGCGACCCGCCTGTGCGACTACAACCAGGCCGTGGCCGAGGGACGCTGGGCGACGGCCAGCCAGTTCTGCCTGCTGGACTTCCCCATCGTCGAGCTGCAAGGCAAGACCCTTGGCCTGCTCGGGCACGGCGAACTGGGCGGTGCCGTGGCGCGGCTGGCCGAGGCCTTCGGCATGCGCGTGCTCAGCGGGCAGATCCCCGGGCGCCCGGCCCGTGCAGAGCGCCTGCCCCTGGACGAGCTGCTTCCCCAGGTCGACGCCCTGACCCTGCACTGTCCACTCAACGAACACACCCGGCACATGATCGGCGTCCGCGAACTGGCCCTGCTCAAGCCCGGCGCCCTGGTGGTCAACACCGCCCGTGGCGGCCTGATCGACGAGCAGGCGCTGGCCGATGCCCTGCGCAGCGGTCACCTGGGCGGCGCTGCCACCGATGTGCTGAGCGTCGAGCCGCCAACCAATGGCAACCCGTTGCTCGAACCGGACGTACCACGCCTGATCGTGACCCCGCACAGCGCCTGGGGCGCGGTGGAGTCACGCCAGCGCATCGTCGGCCAGCTGAGCGAGAACGCCCAGGCCTTCTTCGCCGGCCAACCACGGCGAGTGGTCGGCTGACGCCCAGGAGGCTCTGGTACACTGCGCCATTTTTTCAGGAGACGTCGTCCATGGACCCGCGCAGTGAAGTGTTGCTTCGCCAGGCCGAACTGTTCCAGGGCCCGCTGCTGCTCGCCGGGCTGCCCGCCGACGACCTGCTCGGCCAGTTGCCGCAGGCCAACGGCTGGGCCTGGCATGCCGGAGACCAGGCCTTGCTCGATGGCCGTTTCGCCGGCCGCAGCCATTATGGGGTGACGGTGCCGGACGTGCCCTTCGAGGCCGCCGTGCTGTTCCTGCCCAAGTCCCGCGAACTGACGGCCTACCTGCTCAACGCCCTGGCGGCTCGCTTGGCGGGGCGCGAGCTGTACGTGGTGGGCGAGAAACGCGGCGGCATCGAAGGCGCGGCCAAGCAATTGCGAGCCTTCGGCAAGCCCCGCAAGCTCGACAGCGCCCGGCACTGCCAGCTCTGGCAGGTGACCGTGGAAGAGGTGCCACAGGCCCTGCCGCTGGAGAGCCTGGCCGAACGTTTCGAACTGGCCCTGGAGGACGGCCCGTTGCAGGTAGTCAGCCTGCCCGGCGTGTTCAGCCATGGCCGGCTGGATCGTGGCACTGCCCTGCTGCTCCAGCACCTGGACGCGCTGCCGGTCGGCCATGTACTGGACTTCGGCTGCGGCGCCGGCGTGCTGGGCGCCACGGTCAAACGCCGCTACCCGCAGAGCCACGTGACCCTGCTCGACGTGGATGCCTTCGCCGTGGCCAGCAGCCGCCTGACCTTGGCGGCCAACGGTCTGGAGGGCGAAGTGATCAGTGGTGACGGCATCGATGCCGCGCCCAAGGGGCTGGCCCTGATCCTGAGCAATCCGCCCTTCCATACCGGTGTCCATACCGATTACCAGGCATCGGAAGATCTCCTGAGAAAATCCAGCGAACACCTGGAAAAAGGCGGCGAAATGCGCCTGGTAGCCAACAGCTTCCTGCGCTACCAGCCGCTCATCGAAGGGGCCCTGGGCAATTGCCGGGTACGCGCCGAGGCAGACGGTTTTCGCATCTACCAGGCAACACGTGGATAAAAACAAGGCTTGCCGAAAAGGATTCTCCTAGGCAGAATCCGCACCGTCCTAGGGGAGTAGTCTCCCGCGAGCCCCCGCTCGCCCGGCACGCGTCAACACACTTGGCCCACAGGCCATGGCGCGTGCGACCCGATCGCCGCACAGACGGCTCAAGGGGTTTGACAAGACCTATGACACGCACACCTTACCCGGGGCGGGGAGGCTGTACGTGTCATAGCCGTGTCGGCCCGCCCCCGTAGGAACCCTGATGTTGGAATCCCTGCTCGTCCCCACCGCGATCGTCGCCCTCGCCGAGATCGGTGACAAGACGCAGTTGCTCGCGCTCATTCTCGCCGCCCGCTTTCGCAAGCCTTGGCCGATCATTGCCGGCATCGTCGCCGCCACCCTGGCCAACCATGCCGCCGCAGGTGCCGTGGGCGCCTGGGTCAGCGGCTTCTTCAGCGAGACCGTGCTGCACTGGATACTCGCCGCCAGTTTTGCCGCCACCGCGCTGTGGACCCTGGTTCCAGACAAGATGGACGATGACGAGAATAGCGCCGCGCGTCGCTTCGGGCCGTTCGTCACCACGCTGATCGCCTTCTTCCTGGCCGAGATCGGCGACAAGACCCAGGTCGCCACGGTCATGCTGGCGGCCCAGTACCCTCATCTGATCATGGTCATCATCGGCACCACCGTGGGCATGCTGATCGCCAACGTGCCGGTGGTGCTGGCGGGCAACTTCGCCGCCGAGAAACTGCCACTGACCCTGATCCGCCGCCTGGCCGCCACGGCGTTCTTCGTCCTCGCCGCAGTGGCGGTATATTCGGCGATGCGGGCCAGTGGCTGGATTGGCTGACCGCTTGCAGCTTATTTCCGGGCGGCCTGGTACAGCGGCATCACCTTGGGAATGGCCGCCTGCAGTGCGGCAATGCGGCTGCTGGACGCCGGGTGGGTGCTCATGAACTCGGGCGGCGCGCCCTCCGAAGCCTTGCTCATCTTGTCCCACAGGGTGATCGCGGCATTCGGGTCATAGCCGGCGCGGGCCGCCAGCTCCAGGCCGATCAGGTCGGCTTCGTTCTCATTCGCGCGGCTGTTGGGCAAGGTCATGGCGTAGTTCACCACGGTGTCGGCCAGGGCCATGCTGTCCTGGCCCAGGCCGAACAATGCACCGGCACCCTGGCGGGCCATTTCCACGCCATAGGCCTTGGACATCGCCTCACGGCCATGCTCGCGCAGGGCGTGGGCGATCTCGTGGCCCATGACCGCAGCGATCTCGGCATCGGTGAGCTGGAGCTTATCGATCAGGCCGGTATAGAAGATGATTTTGCCACCGGGGCCACAGTTGGCATTGAGCTCGTCGCTCTGGATCAGGTTGACCTCCCACTTCCACTGCGCGGCATCCGGGCGGAATTTCGGTGCCTGGGCGATCAGACGGTCGGCGATGACCTGGACGCGCTTGGCCTTGGCACTGGTCTTGTCCAGCACGCCCTTGCTCGACGCCTCGCTGAGGGTCTGCTGGTACGACTGGGCATACATCTGGTTGACCTCATCGGTCGAGAGCATGCTGAACATGTACTGCTTGCGCTCGACACCCACCGCACCACCGCTGGTGGTGTTCACCGCCTGGCAGCCCGCCAGCAGGATGCTGGCGCCCAGCATGCTGACAACAAACGATCTACGCATGGAAACACTCCCTCTGTACATGCGGCGTATCCTAGGCCGAGACGCCAGCCCCCGCCAGAGCCGCAGGGAAGATTTCTCGCCAGCCCCATGCGTTCTCACGACGGCATCAGGCCGGGGTCAGGCACTCCGGCGCATCGAGCTTCGGATCATTGACGAAAGGCGCCAGCGCCCGCTCGCGCAGGGCGGCCGGCGGGCTGGCCAGCAGCTCGTGCAGGCGCGGCAATGGCGTGTCGGGGTCGAGCCAGGCCGCCTGCCCCGCTTCATCCAGGATCAACGGCCGACGCTGGTTCATCGCCGCCTGGGTCACCACCGCGCAGCTCAGCCACACCTGCTCCTGCACCGGGTAGGCCTCCCACAGCGCAGCGAAGAACAGTGACGAACCCTCCCCCGGCGTCAACCAGTACGGCCGTTTGCGCACGTTGCCACGCCATTCGTAGAAACCATTGGCCGGCATCAGGCAGCGGCGCCGGCGAAACGCCTCACGGAACATCGGCTGCTCGACGAGGGTCTCGGCGCGGGCCTGGGCAGGCGTGCGGGAAAGGTCGGTGAGCCAGGCCGGGGTCAGCCCCCAGCGCGCCCGCGCCAGTTGCAACTGGCCGTCGACCAGGCGCTGGATCAGCACCGAGCCGCCCGGGGCGATGTTCCATTGCGCCCGCTGGTCGGTGGGATACCCCGGCAAGGCGGCAAAGGCCGCAGACCAGCGAAACAAGGCGTAGCGTCCACACATGGCGATAAAAACCTAGCAAATCAGGATTCCGGGGAAACTCTCCGGTTCGTCGCCGGCAAGTGGCTGGGCGGCATTGTACGCATCGATCAGCTGCCGTGCGTAGCCGGCCTGCTCGTCCGCCACCGCCAGGCCCAGCAACCCGTGCATCGGCAACTCGCCGGCAGCACCGACCAGGTCGCGGCCCACCAGGTGCGCATCGACCCCCTCGCTGACGAGCATGCCCAGCAGCAGTTCGGCCTCCATCAGGCTTTCCGGTTCGTAGATCCGTCGCATCAGGCATCGTCCTCGCGTCTGACCTCGAGCATCCATTCGTCACCATGCACCTGCAGAATGAACACGATGGGCTGGCAACAGACCTGGCAGTCCTCGGTATAGACCTGGTCCCCGCCGGAAAGGTCGACGGTGGTCTCCACCGATTCGCCGCAATACGGGCAACGATAGAAGTCGGTTTCCAGCATCGCGGCCTCCGCGGTGACTTGTGCGTATAATTGCCGGTCTGTTTACAGGGCCTGTGTGTGTCCGAGCCGTTTTTTCGGACCCGTCCCTACCTTACTACCCTAGCCGTTTCCAACAAGAGAGCATGATGGGCGAATTCGATGCCATCCGACCGTACGACGACGCTGAGGTCCCTGCCGTTCTGGCACGCCTGCTCAGCGACCCGGCATTCCTCGATATCCTCACCCACTTCCGCTTCCCGCGCATGGCGGGCGCCTTCGGCTGGCTGCTCAAACCGCTGATCGCCCGCCGCCTGCGCAAGGAATTCGCGGGCGTCGAATGCGTTTCGACCCTGCAGGACAAAGTCGAGTACTACGTCGACCAGACCATCGAACGCGCCACCGACGGCGTCACCTACTCGGGCGTCGAGCAACTCAAGTCGGGCGAGGCCTACCTGTTCCTGGCCAACCATCGCGACATCGTGATGGACCCGGCCTTCGTCAACTACGCGGTGTATCACGCCGGCCTGCCGACGCCACGCATCGCCATCGGCGACAACCTGCTGCAAAAGCCCTTCGTCAGCGACATGATGCGGCTGAACAAGAGCTTCATCGTCCACCGCTCGCTGAGCGGTCGCCGGGAAAAGCTGGCGGCCTACCAATTGCTGTCGGCCTACATCAATCACTCGATCCGCAACGACTGCGTGTCGATCTGGATCGCCCAGGCCGAAGGCCGGGCCAAGGACGGCGACGACCGTACCGATTCGGCGATCCTCAAGATGTTCCACATGAGCCGCAAGGACGAGCCGTTCGGCGCGGTGATCCAGGGCCTGAACCTGATCCCGGTGTCGATCAGCTACGAATACGACCCGTGCGACCTGGCCAAGGCCCGCGAGCTGTACATCCGCGCCACCACCGGCGGCTACACCAAGGCGCCTGGCGAGGACGACAACAGCATCGCCCTGGGCATCACCGGCTACAAGGGGCGGGTGCACATCAACTTCGCGCCGCCGGTGACCGAGTATTACGAGGACACCAAGCAACTGGCCCAGGAAATCGACCGGCAGATCCTCGGCGGCTACCGGTTGTTCCCGGTGCACTACCTGGCCTATGGGATGTGGGATGCAGCGGACCCTGCACTGCAGGTGCCGACAGCGCAGAAGCTGTTCCCCGCCGAGGAGCTGGCCCGGGCCAAGGAAGAATGGCAGCGCCGCCTGGATGCCTGCCCGGTGGAGCACCGGCCCTACCTGATCCAGCAGTATGCGACGCCGGTGCGCAACCAGTACCAGGTCAGGTTGCAGAGCCCTGTGGCTTGACACGGTGCTCCCACAGCATGCAAGTGGACCCCACATGATGCGGCTTGCAGGGCCCCTGTGGGAGCCGGCTTGCCGGCGATGGGGCTTGAAACGGCCCCAAATGGCGGGTGAGATTCTTAACCGGCCCCCGCCCCCGCAGGTTTCCCGCTAAATCAAAGGCGTTACGTTTGCCCAGGGAGCGCCTACTCGCGCCCTCAGACCCAGGTGCTGAACCAGGACAACAGCAACGCCATGGCCAGGCAGGAAAAGCCGAGGATGTAGTAGTAGCGTGGCACGCGCTGGTCGAAGGCATCGACCACGCCTTCGTCGGCGGCCAGGCTCTCACGGCTCACGATCTCGCGGCGACGGGCACTGTGCAGCAGCAATCCGCCAGGGCAGGTCATCAACAGCGCCAGCAGGTTGATCAGCTTGGTCGGATGGGCGGCCAGGAACCCCCAGAGCATTTGCAAGGACATCACGCAACCTCGGAATAACGACAGCGAAAGCCGGCATTCTACCCAAGCCCGACTAGCGCGCCCGTTTTTTGCGACCAACTGTCACTAAATTTTGTCTGTAACACGCTCGTCATCCAGGCAAGCCACCCTGTCGGCCTTTTCCCCTCACCGGAGCTTGTCATGCTGCACGCCGAAAACCAGGACCGCCTCTACCTCGTCGCCCAGAGCGAAGAACAGCAGGCACTGATCGACGGCTTCGCCATCAATGTCCAGGATCGCCAGTGGCTGGTCTACTGCGCCCTCGGCGGCCACGCCCACCAGGACCTCCCGGAAATCGACGTGCAGACCGGCATCAGCCTGCTGGATTTCTACACCGAAGCCGCCTGACGCACCCTACATGAAAAAGCCCGCTGTCCAGCCATCCGGACAGCGGGCTTTTTCATAACGAGGGACGAAAGGTTTATTCGCCGAGCACCTGGCCGATGGTCGGGTCCTTGAACAGGCGAGTCAGGGCATCGCTGAGCACGTCGCTCACCAGCTTGGTGTTGGTCTCCTGATTCGGCGCCATGCCGAAGCGCTGGTCCAGGGTCGCGCCGTAGCGGCCGCTGTAGCGACGGTTGGCGTTGGACACATCGGCGCGGAAGGTGGCGCCGATGGTGGCCTCGGTCACGTACAGGTTGTCCTTGGGCGACTGGTACTTCAGCTCGGCCAGGGTCACGGTCAACTGCGGGGCGTTGTAGGCGTTCGGCGTCGGGGTGAAGCCGAGCAGGCGCACCGCCGCCTCGGCCTGGGCCTGCAGCTTGGGTACGATGTCGTTGCCATTGACGCTGATGGTGCTGGTCTCCGGATACATGCCACCGCGGGTCCCCAGGGCCTGGGAGGCACGCCCGTCGACCACCTTGACCACCACCGGCTGGCCATGGCCGACCGGGTTGAGCTGGGCGGTGAGCTTGGGTTGCGGGCTGAGTTGTTGCGGGCTGTGGGCACAACCGACCAGGCTGAGGCTGGCCACCGCGATCAAACCGAACAACAGACGTTGCAACATGCGCGTTTCTCCAGAAAATGCGGCAAAGGCCCACAGTATACCCAGCGGCGGGCGGCAAGCGATAAGCGGCAAGAAAAAGCAGGCACGCCAAAAGGCGCACCCCGCCGCTGTCACAAGGGTTTCATACCCCAGCCCTATCCTTGCCCCAGACCCGACCTGACAGGACGCCCGCCATGGCCTCGCTCTGGACCCTGCTTTTCCATCGCCCACGCCACAACACCTATGCGCGCCTCGACGCCGAGGGCAAGTGCCTGGCCTTCAAGCAGTGCAGCCAGCCACCGCTCGGCAGCGGCTGGGTGCAGGTCAGCGAAGCCCGGCTGGTCTGGCTGGGCCAGTCGCTGCCGGCCAACGCCCGGGTTTGCGCCCACGCAAGCCATCGCTGGCAGCGACGCACCCTGCCGGCCTGACAAATGCCGCAATAAAAAGCCACGAAGAACGACCTTTCTGCCCGCGACCTCGTTATAATCTCCCCCCGATTATAAGGACGTCTCCTGATCGGGCCCCGCACCCGCCGCTTGACCCCGGCACCTTTACCGCTTCGCCCACAGAGAGCCTTCCACTCAGGTCTTGCATCGGCTGTCGTGCCTGCTGTTTCCCGGCCTTCCGCTTTGCATGAACCTGTGGGTTGCCATCGCGCAGTCCCTTTTGAGGTTCACGTCTCCAAAAGAGCGTGAAAAAACGGGTTTTTCACAACTTCACAAGAGTGTGGCGAGCAAATGAACAGTCTGGCATGTGCAAAAGCGCAAGATACGTCCCGAACAGCTCCGAACAGACGGCAACAGTGCTCATCCTGGATGGGTATCTGAAACCGGTCCATCACGCACGACGGATACCTTGACCATAAGTCGAATTGCCGCACCGGCAGTTCCGGGCGTTCAATAGGCGAACCCCAAGACCGGTTGGCGGTGTCCGCGGAAGTTGCAAGAACTGCGAAGAGTCGGACATGGCGATCCTGGCGACCCCAGGAATCCTATGCTGTCAATTAGGTGCTGTAGATTGTGGAGACGCGTTAATGGCGCAGAACGAATCGGTTGATGTGGTACTGGTAGGCGCGGGCATCATGAGTGCCACCCTGGCCGTACTGCTCAAGGAACTCGACCCGACGCTCAAGCTGGAGGTCGTCGAGGCGATGGACTCCGGTGCCGCGGAAAGTTCCAACCCCTGGAACAACGCCGGGACCGGCCACGCCGGCCTGTGCGAGCTGAACTATACGCCCCAGGCCGCCGATGGCAGCATCGACATCAAGAAGGCCGTGCACATCAATACCCAGTTCGAGGTGTCCCGCCAGTTCTGGGCCTACCTGAGCAAGAAAGGCAGCTTCGGCTCGCCGCGCGGCTTCATCAACCCGGTGCCGCACCTGAGCTATGTCGAGGGTGACAAGGGTGTCGCCTTCCTCAAGAAGCGCTTCGAACTGCTCAAGCAGCACCACGCCTTCGCCGAGATGGAATACACCGAAGACAAGGCCGTGATGAACGAGTGGATGCCGCTGATGATGCCGGGCCGCCCGGCCGACCAGCACATCGCCGCCACCCGCGTGCTCAAGGGCACCGACGTCAACTTCGGCGCCCTGACCAACAAGCTGCTCAAACTGCTGGGCGACAGCCCCGAGACCCAGGTCAAGTACAGCAAGAAGGTCGTCGGCCTGCGCCGTAACGGCAGCGGCTGGACCGTCAGCATCAAGGACGTCAACAGCGGCGGCAGCCGTGAGGTCGACGCCCGCTTCGTGTTCCTCGGCGCCGGTGGCGCGGCCCTGCCGCTGCTGCAGATGTCCGGCATCCCGGAGAGCAAGGGCTTTGGCGGCTTCCCGGTCAGCGGCCAGTGGCTGCGCTGCGACAACCCCGAGATCGTCAAGCTGCACCAGGCCAAGGTCTACAGCCAGGCTGCGGTCGGTGCGCCCCCCATGTCGGTACCACACCTGGACACCCGCGTGGTGGACGGCAAGAAGTCGCTGCTGTTCGGCCCGTATGCCGGCTTCACCACCAAGTTCCTCAAGCACGGCTCGCTGCTCGACCTGCCGCTGTCGGTGCGCATGGGCAACATCGGCCCGATGCTGGCCGTGGCCCGCGACAACATGGACCTGACCAAGTACCTGGTCAGCGAAGTGATGCAGTCGATGGAGCAGCGCCTGGAAGCCTTGCGCCGCTTCTACCCCGAGGCCAAGGCCGAGGACTGGCGCTTGGAAGTGGCCGGCCAGCGCGTGCAGATCATCAAGAAGGATCCGAAGAAAGGCGGCATCCTGCAGTTCGGCACCGAGCTGGTCTCGGCCCAGGACGGCAGCCTGGCCGCCCTGCTCGGTGCCTCGCCGGGCGCCTCGGTGACCGTATCGATCATGCTCGAGCTGATCGAGCGCTGCTTCCCCGAGCAGGCCAAGGGCGCCTGGGCCGCCAAGCTCAAGGAAATCTTCCCAGCCCGCGAGAAGGTGCTCGCCACCGACGCAGCCCTGTACCGCAAGATCAGCGCCTACAACGACGAAGTACTGGAACTGGTCGAGAGCAGCCCGGCCCAGCACTACGCCTGATACCGGCCCATGAAAAAACGCCCCTCGGGGCGTTTTTTCATGCCTGGCGGTCCGGCGTTCAGTCACATCCGGGGCTGCAAAGCCGCCCTGCTGAATGCTGGCTACATCAACCGCGGGCGTTGTCGATGATCGCGATGTACTCGGCAGCGTTACGCTGGTCGGCGATCAGCTCGACGAAGGTCTTGCCGTGCTCGTCCTTGCCGTCCAAGTCCAGGCCGGCCTCGACGAAGAAACCCACGAACCGCTCGAAGTCATCGACACGCAGGCCACGGTAGGCCTTGACCAGCTTGTGCAGCGACGGCGAGGTCACCCCGTCGGCCGGCTCGAACCGCAGGAACGTCTTGACGTACTCGTCGCTGATCTCGTCACCAATCACCTGTTTCTTGTCTTTACGCATCGCCGACTCCCAACTGGACCATCACGGACATTTCGAAGGCCGGCAGTGTACCCCCCACGGCCCACGTGCCTCAACGCGTACGTACGGTACCGGTATGCAGGTCGGCCCAGACATGGCCGTTGGGGTAGCTGAGGAACTGCACGTACAACGTCTCGTTGCGCAAAAGGTCCATGATCACCCGGTAATCGGCAAGGGGGTAGTTCAGGGTCAGGGTCCGCTTCTTCGGATCGTAGACCGGCTTCTTCAGGCTCTTGCCGCCTTCGCCGTCGAAGTTGACCAGCACCTGGGCGATGGTCGCGCCCTTGCTCAGCGGCTTGCCTTTGAGGCGTAGCAGCAGCGAGGAGGTGATCGGAATCGGTTGCTGGTCGGACTGGCGCTGGATGCCGGCCACCACCGAATAGTCGGTGACCTGCAGCAGCTGTTGGGCTGTCGGCCCTTCCTGGCGCAGGGACAGGTCGTCAGGCGGGAGGAACTGGCTGTGCAACGGTGCAGCGGACAGCGGCAGGCTCACCGCCAGCAAGAGGGGGAAAATCGCACGCATGTGAGGCTCCTTGGCATGAGGAGGCACTCTAGCATGCCCTGTTGGCTATCGCGGCCCGCCCCCCGCTCGCCCCCCTCAGAGGCAGGCCCGTGCAGCCTACAGGCCCTTGACCGCGAAGATGCCGTTGGCGTTGCGCCAGTAACCTTTGTAGTCCATGCCGTAGCCGAAGATGTAGCGATCGATGCAGGGCAGGCCCACATAGTTGGCCTTGAGGTCCGGGCTGGCCTTGCGGTCGTGCTCCTTGTCGATCAGCACGGCGGTGTGCACCGAGCGCGCGCCGGCGTGCTTGCAGAAATCGATGATGGCGTTGAGGGTATGGCCTTCGTCGAGGATGTCGTCGACGATCAGCACGTCGCGATCGATGAACGAGATCTCCGGCTTGGCTTTCCAGAACAGCTCGCCGCCGCTGGTCTGGTTGCGGTAGCGCGAGGCGTGCAGGTAGGAGGCCTCCAGCGGGAACTGCAGGTGGGTCAGCAGCTTGCCGGCGAAGATCAGCCCGCCGTTCATCACGCAGAAGACCACCGGGTTCTTGTCGTGCAGATCCTGGCAGATCTGCTTGCCGACCTTGGCGATGGCCGCCTCGACCTCGGCTTCGTTGTACAGGCAGTCAGCCTCGTGCATGACTTGGCGGATATGCTCGAGATCGGCGGACATGGCGCTCTCCAGGGGCTCGGAATCGGAAAAGCGGGCAAAGGTACGCATCCGCTCGGCACAGATCAAGCATTTATGGACTAACGTGCTGAATGACTGCACGACAGCCAAGGCTGAATAGATTAATCTAGCGCGGTTTTTTTGCCCGCCTCCCGGAGCCCTCCCCCATGCCTACTCGTGAGATCCGCCATCCGCTGATCCGCCACAAGCTCGGCCTGATGCGCCGTGCCGACATCAGCACCAAGAATTTCCGCGAACTCGCCCAGGAAGTCGGCGCCCTCCTGACCTACGAAGCCACCCAGGACCTGCCGCTGGAAACCTACGCAATCGACGGCTGGTGCGGCAAGGTGCAGGTCGAGAAGATCGCCGGCAAGAAGATCACCGTCGTGCCCATCCTGCGCGCCGGCATCGGCATGCTCGACGGCGTGCTCAGCCTGATCCCCGGCGCCAAGGTCAGCGCCGTGGGTGTCGCACGCAACGAAGAAACCCTCGAAGCCCACACCTACCTGGAAAAGCTCGCCCCGGAAATCGACCAGCGCCTGGCGCTGATCATCGACCCGATGCTGGCCACCGGCGGCTCCATGGTCGCCACCATCGACCTGTTGAAGAAGGCCGGTTGCCGCGACATTCGCGCCATGGTCCTGGTGGCTGCGCCGGAAGGCATCGAGGCCGTCGAAAAGGCCCACCCGGACGTGCGGATCTACACCGCATCGATCGACCAGCGCCTGAACGACGATGGCTACATCATCCCCGGCCTGGGCGATGCCGGCGACAAGATCTTCGGCACCAAGCAGAAGGACGCCTGACCATGCAGGACGGCTTCAACGACCCGCTCTGGCGCCAGGTCGTCTCGGGCGCGCAGATGCTCTTCGTGGCATTCGGCGCGCTGGTGCTGATGCCGCTGATCACCGGCCTGGACCCCAACGTGGCGCTGTTCACCGCCGGCCTCGGCACCCTGCTGTTCCAACTGGTCACTGGCCGCCAGGTCCCGGTGTTCCTGGCCTCGAGCTTTGCCTTCATCACCCCGATCATCCTCGCCAAGGGGCAGTTCGGCCTGGCCGCCACCATGGGCGGTGTGATGGCGGCCGGTTTCGTCTACACCTTCATGGGCCTGATGGTGAAGATCAAAGGCACCGGCTTCATCGACCGCATGCTGCCGCCGGTGGTGATCGGCCCGGTGATCATCTCCATTGGCCTGGCCATGGCGCCGATCGCTGCCAACATGGCCATGGGCAAGGCCGGTGACGGCAGCGTACTGGTGCCATACCAGACCGCCATGCTGATTTCCATGCCGGCGCTGCTGACCACGCTGATCGTCGCCGTGTTCGGCAGGGGCATCTTCCGCCTGGTGCCGATCATCGCTGGTGTGCTGGTGGGTTTTGCCCTGTCGTTCGCCTTCGGCGTGGTCGATACCGCCAGGATCGCCGCCGCGCCCTGGCTGGAGCTGCCGAAGTTCACCGCCCCGGAATTTAACTGGCAGGCGATCCTGTTCATCGTCCCGGTGGCCCTGGCCCCGGCGATCGAGCACATCGGCGGGGTGATCGCGGTAGGCAGCGTGACCGGCCGCGACTACCTGAAAAAGCCCGGCCTGCACCGCACCCTGTTCGGCGATGGCCTGGCCACCACCGCAGCCGGCCTGTTCGGCGGGCCGCCCAACACCACCTATGCCGAAGTGACCGGCGCGGTGATGCTGACCAAGAACTACAACCCGAAGATCATGACCTGGGCGGCGATCTTCGCCATCGCCCTGGCGTTCATCGGCAAGTTCGGCGCCTTGCTGCAGAGCATTCCGGTACCGGTGATGGGCGGTATCCTCTGCCTGCTGTTCGGCTCGATCGCCGCGGTGGGCATGAACACCATGATCCGCCACAAGATCGACCTGGCCGAAGCGCGCAACCTGGTGATCGTCTCGGTCACCCTGGTGTTCGGTATCGGCGGCGTGCTGATCGGCAGCGGCGACGGCCCGGACGACTGGGGCCTGAAAGGCATCGCCTTGTGCGCCGTGGTGGCGATTGCCCTGAACCTGATCCTGCCGGGCAACGACAGCTGGAAGCACAAGAAGCTGGACGATCAGTTGCCCTGATCGCCAGGGCAGGCAATGCTGGGGCCGCATCGCGGCCCCAATGGCGGTGGTAAAAGTCTAGGATCGGCAGCCTGGAACTCAGGCAGCCTCGCACATCCCCGCCAACACCCTCGCCCATTCCGGGTGATCGTTCAGGCAAGGCACCAGTACCAACTCCTCTCCCCCCGCCTCGACGAACTGCTCGCGGCCACGCAGGCCAATCTCCTCCAGCGTCTCGATGCAATCGGCAACGAAAGCCGGGCACATCACCAGCAACTTCTTCACCCCAGCCTTGCCCAACTCGTCCAGACGCGTCTCGGTATAGGGCTCGATCCACTTGGCGCGGCCCAGGCGCGACTGGAACGACACCGACCACTTGCCATCGGGGATCCCCATCTTCGCCGCGAACGCCTTGGCAGTGGCCAGGCACTGCCCGCGATAGCACACCGCACGCATCTCGGCGCTGGCGTCCTTGCAGCAATCGGGCGCCTGGAAGTCATGCTTGCCGCTCGGGTCGAGCTTCTTCAGGTGGCGCTCGGGCAAGCCGTGGAAACTCAGCAGCAGGTGATCGTAACCCTGCTCCAGGTAAGGCCTGGCGCTGGTCGCCAGGGCGTCGATATAGCAGGGCTGGTCATAGAACGGCTGCAGCACGCGCATCTGCAGCGACAGCTGACGCTCGGCAATGGTCTTTTTCGCAAGCTCCACCACCGTGGTCACGGTGCTGTCGGCGAATTGTGGATAGAGCGGCGCCAGGGTCACCTTGCGCACACCCTGGGCCGCCAAGCGCTCGAGCACCTCGGGCAGGGCCGGCTCGCCATAACGCATGGCGATCTCCACCGGGCCATGGGGCCAATGCTCGGCCATGGCCGCCTGCAGGCGCCGGGTCAACACCACCAGGGGCGAACCCTCGTCCCACCAGATCGAGGCATAGGCATGGGCCGACTGCTCCGGGCGCTTGACCAGGATCAGCGACACCAGCAGACGCCGCACAGGCCAGGGCAGGTCGATCACGTAGGGGTCCATGAGGAACTGGTTGAGGTAACGGCGTACGTCGGCCACAGAAGTGGAGGCCGGTGAACCCAGGTTGACCAGCAGCAGGGCGTGATCGGTCATGCAGCGTCCTATGTCAGAGGCGACTGGACAGGTTGCCCAGGGCCGATTGCAGATCGTTGAAGCGGAACGTGAAGCCCGCCGCCAGCAAGCGCACCGGGCGGGCGCGCTGGCCGCCGAGCAACAGGGTCGACAGCTCGCCCAGGCCGGCCTTGAGCAACGGCGCCGGCACCGGCAGGAAGGCCGGCCGGTGCAAGGCCCGCCCCAGGCGCTTGGCGAATTCGCGGTTGCGCACAGGTTCCGGTGCGCAGGCATTATAAGGACCGCTGGCGTCCTTGTGCTGCAAGAGAAAATCAATCAGGGCGACCTGGTCTTCTATATGAACCCACGGCATCCACTGCCGACCGTCACCCAAGGGCCCGCCCAGCCCCAGCTTGAACGGCAGGCGCAGGCGCGACAAAAAGCCGCCATCGCTGGCCAGTACCAGCCCGGTACGTACCAGTACCACGCGGATACCGAGCGCTTGCGCACGTTGCGCGGTTTCTTCCCAGGCAATGCACAACTGGCTGGCGAAATCCTCCTTCACCGGCGGCGACGCCTCGGTCAGCTCACGCTCGCCACCGTCGCCGTACCAGCCCACGGCTGAGCCAGAGATCAGCACCTCGGGGCGCTGTTCGCGGCTTTCCAACCAGGCCACCAGGCGCTCGGTGAGGGTGATACGGCTGGCCCAGAGCAACGTTCGCCGCGCCGCGGTCCAGGGCCGATCGGCGATAGGCGCGCCGGCGAGATTGATCACCGCGTCCACGGCGTCGTCCGGCGCCAGTTCCTCCAGTTGGGCGATGCCGCGCACACCTGTACCACACAGCTTGGGCACCTGCTCCGGACGTCGGCTCCACACGGTCAGGCGATGGCCCTGGCCGCGCCAGAACTGGCAGAGATGCTGGCCGATCAAGCCAGTACCGCCGGTCAGCAATATATGCATGGCTGTATCCTCGCAGTCTGCGGCCGTGGTCTATTTTTAAGAACAAGGCACTTTTTTGACCGAACGCTCTCGGATAAACATAGGCCAACCTGTCCTATCGAGCGGAATAACCTTATACAAAAGTGGTGCATTGTACAGGTTTGCCTGACAGCGTAGTCTGCTTCCAGCAAGGTTCGAAGAGGCCATCATGACAGTACCTATCGCCATCATCGGAGCCGGGATCGCCGGTCTTTCCGCCGCACAGGCCCTGCAAAAGGCCGGGCAGACCGTCCACCTGTTCGACAAGGGCCATGGCAGCGGCGGACGCATGGCCAGCAAGCGTAGCGAGGCCGGTGCGCTGGACTTGGGTGCCCAGTATTTCACCGCGCGCGACCGGCGCTTCGTCGAGCAGGTCCAGCAATGGGTCGCCGCCGGCTGGGCCGAACAGTGGAAACCCCAGCTGTACAACTACCGCGACGGCGAGCTGACGCCTTCGCCCGACGAACAGACGCGCTGGGTTGGCGTGCCCCGCATGAGCGCCATCACCCGTGGGCTGCTCAAGGACGTCACGGTGAATTTCGGCTGCCGCATCGCCGAAGTCTTTCGCGGCAAGCAGTACTGGCACCTGCAGGACACCGAGGGCTGCAGCCATGGCCCGTTCAGCCGCGTGGTGATCGCCGTGCCCGCGCCGCAGGCCACCCCTTTGCTGGCCAGCACGCCCAAGCTCGCCGCCGTCGCCGCCGGGGTGCAGATGGAACCGACCTGGGCCGTGGCCCTGGCCTTCCAGACCGCCCTCGACACCCCCATGCAAGGCTGCTTCGTGCAGGACAACCCGCTCGACTGGCTGGCCCGCAACCGCAGCAAGCCCGGGCGCGACGAACAGCTCGACACCTGGGTACTGCACGCCACCTCGGGCTGGAGCAAGCATCACCTCGACCTGCCCAAGGAAGATGTCATCGAACAGCTGTGGGGAGAGTTCGCCGAATTGGTCGGCTGCGTGGTCCCTGCGCCGAACTTCGCCCTGGCGCACCGCTGGCTGTATGCGCGCCCGGCGAGCAACCACGAGTGGGGCGCCCTGGCTGACGCCGACCAGGGGCTGTATGCCTGCGGCGACTGGTGCCTGTCTGGCCGCGTCGAGGGCGCTTGGCTCAGTGGCCAGGAAGCTGCACGGCGGTTGCTGGAACACCTTGATTGATGGCGCGCAAACCTATACAAGAAAATCATCTTGCGTAAGTTTTTGGCTACATTAATTGGCCTATAACGTTATACACAAAATATTTCAGTACAAGTCTTCTGACAGTATCGGGATACGCCTGGGCGCACGCAACGAGCCCCATGCAAGGCCTGCGTCTTTGCAGCACTCACAGTGACCCACGAGCCAAGGATGAAACCCAACCTGCAGCTGATCTGGCTGCGCAGTGACCTGCGTATCGCCGACAACACCGCCCTGAGCGCCGCCTGCGCGCACGGGCCTACCCTCGCCGTGTGGCTGGTCAGCCCCGGTCAATGGCAGGCCCATGACGATGCCACGTGCAAGGTCGACTTCTGGCTGCGTAACCTGCGCGAGCTGCGCCACTCGCTGGAAGCGCTCGGTATCCCGCTGCTGATTCGCCAGGCCAGCCTATGGAGCGAAGCCCCCGGAGCCCTGCTCGGCGTCTGCCGCCAGTACTCTGTCGGGGCCGTGCACTGGAACGAGGAATACGGGGTCAATGAACAGCGACGCGACGCGGCGACCCGGGCCCTGCTGGCCAGTGCCGGAATCGCCAGCCATGCTTACCTGGCCCAGACATTGTTTCGCCCCGGCAGCATCACGACCCGCAACGGCCAATGTTTCCAGGTATTCGGCCAGTTCAGGAAGGCCTGCCTGGAGCACCTGCACCGCAACCTGCCGAGCCTGGCCGCCCCAGCCCGGCCGCAGGCGCCGCTGGGCATCGCCAGCGACCCCGTGCCCACGCGTATCGAGGGTTTCGACACCCCGCCAACGGCATTGATCGCGCACTGGGGTGCCGGGGAGTCCGAAGCACGGCGCCGGCTGTCCCGATTCCTCGATGAAACCGTCGAGGACTACCCACACCTGCGCGACCTGCCGGCCAAGGCCGGTACCAGCCAACTCTCGCCCTACCTGACCGCCGGGGTGATTTCGCCACGGCAATGCCTGCATGCAGCCCTGAACGCCAACGGCGGGGCGTTCGACAGTGGCAGCAGCGGCGTGCAAGCCTGGCTCGACGAGCTGCTATGGCGAGAGTTCTACAAGCACATCCTGGTAGGTTATCCACAGGTCTGTCGGCACCGGGCCTTCCGCGCCCACACCGACGCCCTCCCCTGGCGCGACGCCCCCGATGACTTCGAGGCCTGGGCCGAAGGCCGTACGGGCTTTCCGATCATCGATGCGGCCATGCGCCAGTTGCTGCACACCGGCTGGATGCACAACCGCCTGCGCATGATCGTCGCCATGTTCCTGAGCAAGAACCTGCTGATCGACTGGCGCCACGGCGAGCGCCATTTCATGCGTCACCTGATCGATGGCGACCTGGCCGCCAACAATGGCGGTTGGCAGTGGAGCGCCTCCAGCGGAACCGATGCGGTGCCATACTTCCGCCTGTTCAATCCGATCACTCAATCACAACGTTTCGACCCAGGCGGGAACTTCCTTCGCCAATGGCTGCCGGAGCTTCAGGGTTTGGATGAAAAATTCATTCATGAACCGATGAAATCTGCCGACTTTATTGCTACACGTTTCTACCACAGTCCGATCGTAGATCTCAGCAGCAGTCGCCAGCGGGCATTGGCAGCCTTCAAGGGCCTGTCCGGCTGGCAGGATCAGAGGGTTGAATCTTGAGAAACTTGCGTCGTTTCTGGGTAACAGGGGCAACCAACGGGCTCGGCCTGGCCTTGGTGCAAGGGTTGCTCGAACAGGGCTGCCACGTCGCCACGAGTGGCAAGCCGTGCCGAGAGCTGGATGACCTCGAGGCGCATCATCCAGGACAACTGCTACGCCTGCCCGCCCCCCTGCATGACGCCGCCCAGGCCCACCTCGCCGCGGCGCGCCTGCAGGCGGAGTGGGGCACGCTGGACGGCTTGATCGTCAACGCCGGTAGCTGCGACTACCTGCCGCAGGCGCAGGCGTCCGACGAACTGTTCGAAGCGATCGTCACGAGCAACCTGCTTGCCAGCGAGCACTGCCTGGCCGGCGCCCTGCCCTTGCTGGTCAAGGGCGATGCGCCCCAGGTCATGGCGATCTTCAGCCCCTGCACCACATTGCAACTGCACGACCCCGCCCAGCCGCCAAGCGGGGTCAACAACCTGCCACAGTGGTTCCGCGAACAACGCCAGACCCTACACGCTCTCGGCATCGACCTGGCCATGGTGGCGCCACAGTCGCTGACGACACCGGTAACTCCGGCCCGGGCCATCCCCGAGCAATGGACGCCATACCGCGCTGCCCAGGCACTGCTGCAGCGTCTGCCACAACGGGAACCGGAACTGGTGCTGGAGGCACTGAGCCTGAACAGCCTGTGGCCCCTGCCCCATTGAGAAGCGGTCGGCCACCCTCGACCAGGGTGGCCGCCAGGGTCAAAGCGGCATGCGGTAGTGCAAGGCGTAGCTCTCGACACCGTCGTTGGGTTGCTTGATACCAGCGTTGGAGTAGTGGATGGCACGGATACCGACCTCATGCCCACCGGCGAAACGCAGGCCGACGCCGATGCGGTCCTCGAACTGGAAGGCCGAGCCCAGCTGGTTACTCTCCAGCTCGGTGCTGGAGAACACGGCGACGCCGATACCGGCCTCGATGTAGGGTTTGACCGACTCGCCGGCGAACTCGTAGACGAACACCGGGGCGAATGAAAGGCTGTGATTGCTGGCGGTGTCGTCCCCATCCCAATACGTGTAGGCCCCATCCCAATAGCCTGTCAGCCGCCCTACACTGGTCTGCCACCAGCTGGCATCCCAGTTCGACTGCATCCCCAACCGGTAGACCATGGTGGAGTCACCGCTCTGCCCCACCGAAAACGAAATGTCGGCGGCCTGCGCCAACAACCCCTGCCCCAAAGTCAAAGCGGCAAGCGCCGCCAAGCCAAGCCGTTTCTTCATGAGAGACATCCTTCTTCCTGATGCTGTCGTTGGTGTTCGCCCGTCATCGCAGGCAAATCGGTAGAAATCGGCAGTAGTACGATAGTTCAGCTTGAAACGCGGCTTCTTGCGTTTAGCTATAGCGGAAAGCTTTGCACACTGTCGGACTTATGCCACAGCACAGGTAGGATCTTTTTCAGAGATTCAGGATCGGCACTGGTCCAGAACGCCGTATCCCGCGCTGGCCCTTCGGCCAGCAGGTCGTGCGCCCCAAGCAGGCGCTGCAACTGCCGCGCCACGGCGGCGCCGGTATCGATGATGGCCACGTCCGCCGGCACCATGCCAGCCAGCAACGGGCGCAGGAAAGGATAGTGGGTGCAGCCAAGGATCAGGGTGTCGCAGCCCGCGGCCAGCAAGGGCTGCACATAGCCTCGCAGCAGCTCGCGCAACCGTGGGCTGCCGAGATCGCCCGCCTCGATGCATTCGACCAGGCCCGGGCAGGGCTGGGTGACCACCCGCACGTCGCTGGCGAAGCGGTCGAGCAAGGCAGCGAACTTGGCGCTTTGCAAGGTGCCGGTGGTGGCCAGCACGCCGACCACGCCGGAGCGGGTCGCCGCCGCCGCCGGCTTGACCGCAGGCTCCATGCCCACCAATGGCCACCCCGGGTACAACTCGCGCAGATCGGCGACAGCCGCCACGGTGGCGGTGTTGCAGGCCAGGACCATGGCCTTGGCACCTCGCTCGTGGAAGAACCCGGCGATGCGCCGCAAACGCTCACGGATGTAGTCGGGCGACTTCTCGCCGTAGGGCACATGGCCGCTATCGGCGACATACAACAGCGACTCGTTGGGTAGCAGGCGCTGGATCTCGGCCAGCACCGACAGGCCGCCGACCCCCGAGTCCATCACCCCGACCGGCGCCGAGCGTTCAGCCATGCCGGCCGCCACAGACGGTACAGGCCGGATCGCGCTTGACCCGCAGTTCGCGCATGCGCGTGCCGAGGGCATCGATCAGCAGCAGGCGTCCTACCAGCGGCTCGCCGAAGCCGGCCAGGAGCTTGAGCGCCTCCAGCGCCTGCAGGCTGCCCACCAGCCCCACCAGCGGCCCGAGCACGCCGGCTTCGCTGCAGGTCAGCTCGGCTTCGCTGCCATGGCCATACAGGCAGTGGTAGCAGGGGCTGTCGTCACGGCGCGGGTCGAACACCGACAACTGCCCCTCGAGGCGGATCGCCGCCCCGCTGACCAGCGGCTTGCCTACGCCGACGCAGGCGGCATTGACCGCCTCGCGGGTGGCGAAATTGTCGGAGCAATCCAACACCAGGTCGACCGCCGCCACGGCAGCCGCCAGCGAATCCTCGTCCAGGGCCTGGCGATGGGCGACCAGCCTCACCTCGGGGTTGATCGCCTGCAGGCGCTGGAGCGCCGAATCCACTTTGCTCATGCCGACGCTGGCGCTGTCATGAATGATCTGGCGTTGCAGGTTGGTCAGGTCGACCGTGTCGAAATCGGCCAGGTGCAGTTCACCGACACCCGCCGCCGCCAGGTACAGTGCCACCGGCGAGCCCAGCCCACCGAGGCCGACCACCAGCGCCTTGCCCTGCTTGAGGCGCAATTGGCCGTCGATATCCACCTGGGCCAGCAGGATTTGCCGGCTGTAGCGCAACAGTTCCTGATCACTCAGCATGGCAGGCACCCCAGGGAGATACGTTCATGACCGGCCAGGTCCAGGCGACTGGCCACGCGGGTGAAACCATGGCCAGCCAACAGCTCGCGCACCGCCGCAGCCTGGTCGTAACCGTGTTCGAGCAGCAGCCAGCCGCCAGGCTGCAGGTGCTGCGGCGCCTGGGCGATGATCGCCCGCAGGTCGTCCAGGCCATCCTGCCCCGCCACCAGCGCACTGCTCGGCTCGAAGCGCACGTCACCGGCCGCCAGGTGCGGATCCTCGGCGGCGATGTAGGGCGGGTTACTCAGGATCAGCTCGAAGCGCTCACCCGCCAGGCTGTCGAACCAGTGGCTGGCGCGTACCTGGACATTGCCCAGGCCAAGACGCAGGCGGTTGCGCTCGGCCAGGGCCACGGCCTGCTCGACCCGATCCACCGCCGTCACCTGCCAGGCCGGGCGCTCGCTGGCCAGGGCCAGGGCGATGGCGCCGGTGCCGGTGCCCAGGTCGAGCACCCGTGCCGGCGTGACGGGCAGCAATTGCAGGGCCACCTCCACCAGCAGCTCGGTCTCCGGGCGTGGGATCAGGGTGTGCGGCGCCACTTCCAGGTCGAGCTTCCAGAAGCCCTGTTGCCCCAGGATGTAGGCCACCGGCTCACCGGCTCGGCGGCGCTCCAGGTAGCCGGCGAAAGTCTCGGCCGCCTCGCTGCTGACGATCCGCTCGGGCCAGGTGTGCAGGTAGCTGCGCGACTTGCCCAGGGCAGCCGCCAGCAACAGCTCGGCGTCCAGGCGCGGGGTCGGGGAATCCGGCAACTGCGCGTTGCGCAGCAGGCTGGCGATGATGGTCATTCAGTCTCCCAGGGCGGCCAGTTGATCGGCCTGGTATTCGGCCAGCAAGGGTTCGATCACGGCATCGACGCCACCGGCCAGGACCTCGTCGAGGGAGTACAGGGTCAGGTTGATACGGTGATCGGTGACCCGGCCCTGTGGATAGTTGTAGGTGCGGATGCGCTCGGAGCGGTCGCCCGAGCCGACCAGCAGCTTGCGCTCGCTGGCGATGGCGTTCTGCTGGGCGCTGGTCTGCATGTCGTTGAGCTTGGCCGACAGCCAGGCCATGGCGCGGGCACGGTTCTTGTGCTGGGAGCGTTCTTCCTGGCATTCGACCACGATGCCGGTGGGCAGATGGGTGATGCGGATCGCCGAGTCGGTCTTGTTGACGTGCTGACCACCGGCGCCCGAGGCGCGGTAGGTGTCGATGCGCAGGTCGGCCGGGTTGATCTCCACCGCCACTTGCTCGTCCGGCTCGGGCAGCACCGCCACGGTGCAGGCCGAGGTATGGATGCGACCCTGGGATTCGGTTTCCGGTACCCGTTGCACACGGTGCGCGCCAGACTCGAACTTGAGCTTGCCATAGACGCTGTCGCCCTCGACCCGGGCGATGATCTCCTTGTAGCCGCCATGCTCGCCTTCGTTCTCAGAGAGGATCTCCAGGCGCCAGCCGCGCTTCTCGGCGTAGCGCGAATACATGCGGAACAGGTCGCCCGAAAAAATCGCCGCCTCGTCGCCGCCGGTGCCGGCACGGATCTCGAGGAACACGTTGCGCCCGTCGTTGGGGTCCTTGGGCAGCAGCATGCGCTGCAGTTGGGACTCCAGGCCGACCAGTTGCTCCTTGGCCTCGCGCACTTCCTCCACGGCCATCTCGCGCAGGTCGGGGTCGCTGTCCTTGAGCAGCGCCTGGGCACCTTCGAGGTCGTCCTGGACCTTGCTCCACTCCTTGTAGGCAGCGATCACCGGTTCGACTTCGGCATATTCGCGGGAATAGGCGCGAAAGCGGGTCTGGTCGGAAATGACTTCGGCATCGCCCAGCAGGGCGGTGAGTTCCTCGAAGCGATCCTGGAGGGTCTCCAGTTTTTTCAGCAGCGACGCTTTCATTGCGGGGTCTTGTCCGTGGAGCCCTCGTTGAGGGCAAAGAGTTCCTGGGCCATGGCCAGCGCATCGACGCGCCCCTCGGCCGAGAGCTTTTTCAGTTGCACGCTGGGTGCGTGCAACAGTTTGTTGGTCAGGCCCCGGGCCAGTTGCGCCAGCACATCTTCCGGGTTGCCGCCGTTGGCCAGCAGGCGCTGGGCCTTCTGCAGTTCTTCGTCGCGCAGGCGCTCGCTCTGTTGGCGGTAGGCCTTGAGCACGTCGACCGCGGCCAGTTCGCGCAGGCGCGCCATGAAGTCCTGGGCGCCCACCGAGACCAGCTCTTCGGCGGCCTGGGCGGCGCCCTGGCGGCTCTTGAGGTTTTCCGCGACCACTTCGTGCAGGTCGTCGACGGTGTACAGGTAGACGTCGTCCAGCTCACCGACCTGTGGCTCGATATCCCGTGGCACGGCGATGTCGACCATGAAGATCGGCTTGTGCCGGCGCTGCTTCAGGGCGCTTTCTACCGCGCCCTTGCCGAGGATCGGCAGTTGGCTGGCGGTGGAGCTGATGACGATATCGCTGTTGGCCAGTTCCTGGGGGATGTCGGACAGCAGCACGGCATGGGCACCGAACTGTTCGGCCAGGGTGCTGGCCCGCTCCAGGGTGCGATTGGCGACGACGATGCGGCGCACGCCTTGCTCGTGCAGGTGGCGGGCGACCAGGGTGATGGTCTCGCCAGCGCCGATCAGCAGGGCTTGGCTGCGGCCCAGGTCGCTGAAGATCTGCTTGGCCAGGCTGACTGCGGCGAACGCCACCGACACGGGGTTCTCGCCGATGGCGGTGTCGGTGCGCACTTGCTTGGCGGCGCTGAAGGTGGCCTGGAACAGGCGGCCCAGCAAGGGGCCGATGGTCCCGGCTTCGCGGGCCACGGCGTAGGCCGATTTCATCTGGCCGAGGATCTGCGGCTCGCCGAGCACCAGCGAGTCCAGGCCCGAGGCCACGCGCATCATGTGCTTCACGGCGTCGTGGTCTTCGTGGATGTAGGCGCTGGCGCGCAGCTCGTCGAGGCTCAGTTGGTGATATTCGGCCAGCCATTGCAGCACGGCGTCGGCGGCCAGGTGGTCCTGCTCTATATAGAGTTCGCTACGGTTGCAGGTCGACAGGATCGCCGCCTCGCGGCTGGCGGTCAGTCGGCAGAGCTGCTGCAGGGCATCGACCAGCTGCTCTGGCGTAAACGCCACGCGCTCGCGTACGTCTACCGAGGCAGTCTTATGGTTGATACCAAGTGCAAGAAAGGCCATGCAAGGTCGCTGGTTGTGACGAGAAGCCGATAATTGTCCTACTTCGCAGGATTCAGAACAACCACCGTTCGCTATTGTCGCGATGCGCGCAGGCTATTGCCCTTGCCAGGCCAGCGCCAGACCGCATGCCCCCTACGCTGCGCTCCGGGGTTCCCTCGTTCCGGTGCCTTCCGGGGCTTCGCGGCCTCCGACTTGCTACGCAAGTCTACATCTCGCGACTTCGGCTACGCCGAAGGTCGCTGCGCGCCAGGCCCCTCCAGGCACCTCCACTCGGCCTCCTGAAGTCGCGATTCGCGGCGCCTGAACCATCGCGCACCAAAAGCAAGAGCAAGGGCAAGAGCCAAAGCAGGAGCAGGAGCAGGAGCAGGAGCAGGAGCGTCCTTTATTTCGAAAGCCTCGAACAAGCTGGGCATGTGATTGTCCGAACAAACCGCCCCGTGCAATAAACCACGACCATCGCTGGTGGGTTTGCCCTCGCGCTTGTGTCATCATGCTCCGACCGCCTGTATCCAAAGCCTCTTTATGAACAGATCCTACGCATTGCTGCTTGCCCTCGCCCTGCTCCAGGGCTGCCAGAGCCTGGCCCCGCAGAAGACCGAGGGCCTGCCGTCCGTCGCCGAAGCCAGCAAGGACGAGCCAGAAAAGCCCACCGTGTACGGATCGTTCAAGCAGGACACGCTCTACAGCCTGCTGGTGGCAGAGTTGGCCGGCCAGCGCAACCGCTTCGACATCGCCCTGGCCAACTACGTCGACCAGGCCGAGAAGACCCAGGACCCCGCCGTCTCCGAACGCGCCTTCCGCATCGCCGAATACCTCGGCGCCGACGAACCCGCGCTCGACACCGCACTGATCTGGGCCCGCAACGCCCCCGAGAACCTCGACGCCCAACGCGCCGCCGCCATCCAGCTGGCCCGCGCCGAACGCTACGACGACGCCATGACCTACATGGAAAAGGTGCTCCAGGGCCAAGGCGACACCCATTTCGACTTCCTCGCCCTGTCGGCCGCCGAAACCGACCAGAACACCCGCGACGGCCTGCTGCAAAGCTTCGACCGCCTGCTGACCAAGTACCCCGACAACAACCAGCTGGTGTTCGGCAAGGCCCTGCTGTTGAACCAGGACGGCAAGACCGAGCAAGCCCTCGACCTGCTCGAAGCCCACCCACCGCAACACGGCGAAATCGCCCCGGTACTGCTGCGCGCACGCCTGCTGCAGGCCCTGGACCGCGGCCCCGAGGCCCTGCCGCTGCTACGCCGGGCGATCCGCGACAACCCCGACGACAAACGCCTGCGCCTGACCTACGCCCGCACCCTGGTCGAGCAAGACCGCATCGCCGATGCCAAGGGCGAGTTCGCCAGCCTCGTCCAGCAGTATCCCGAGGACGATGAACTGCGCTACTCCCTGGCCCTGGTGTGCCTGGAAAACAAGGACTGGGACGAAGCCGAGGGCTACCTGCAGGAGTTGGTCGAGCGCGACAGCAACGTCGACGCCGCGCACCTGAACCTGGGCCGTATCCACGAGGAACGCAACGCCCCCGAATCGGCCCTGCGCGAGTACGCCCTGGTCGGCCCGGGCCCAGACTACCTGCCGGCACAACTGCGCCAGGCCGACATCCTCATCGCCAACGGCCGCGCCAGCGAAGCCTCGCGCCTGCTGGCCGAAGCCCGCGAAGCGCAGCCGGACTACGCCATCCAGCTCTACCTGATCGAAGCGGAAAGCTACGGCAACAACGGCAAGGACGCCCAGGCCGAGCACGTCCTGGAGCAGGCTATCAAGCGCTATCCGGACGACATCAACCTGCTCTATACCCGCGCCATGCTGGCCGAAAAACGCGGCGACCTGGCACTGCTGGAAAAGGACCTGCGCACCATCATCGAACGCGAGCCGGAAAACGCCATGGCCCTCAATGCGCTCGGCTACACCCTGGCCGACCGCACCACCCGCTATGCCGAGGCCAAGTCGCTGATCGAGAAGGCCCACCAGCTCACCCCCGACGACCCCGCCGTGCTCGACAGCCTGGGCTGGGTCAACTACCGCCTGGGCAACCTGGACGAGGCTGAGCGCCTGCTGCGCCAGGCCTTGGAGCGTTTCCCCGACCATGAAGTGGCCGCCCACCTGGGCGAAGTCCTCTGGGTCAATGGCAAACGCCGCGAAGCCCGCCAGGTCTGGGCCAAGGCCATCGAAGCCCAGCCCGACAGCCCCATCCTGCGCAAGACCCTCCTGCGCCTGACCGGATCCGAGACCCTGTAGACATGTTCCTGCGTCATTGCACCACCTTCATCCTGGTCGCCCTGCTCGCCGGCTGCGCCGGCTTCGGTTCCCGCGAAGCCCTGCAAGGCCAAGGCGACCCGCAGTTGTGGCGAGCCCACAAACAACAACTGACCGCCCTCGACAGCTGGCAGATCAACGGCAAGGTCGGCATCCGCGCGCCTCGGGACTCCGGCAGCGGCACGCTGTTCTGGCTGCAACGCCAGGACTACTACGACATCCGTCTGGCCGGTCCGCTGGGACGTGGCGCCGCCCGCCTCACCGGACGCCCCGGCGGCGTGGTCCTGGAAGTGGCCAACCAAGGCCGCTACGAGGCCCCCAGCCCCGAGGCCCTGCTGGAAGAGCAACTGGGCTGGCAGCTACCGGTCTCGCACCTGGTCTGGTGGGTACGCGGCCTGCCGGCCCCCGACAGCAAGAGCCAGTTGACCCTCGACGGCGACAGCCGCCTGGCCAGCCTCAACCAGGATGGCTGGCAGGTGCAGTACCTGGGCTACACCCAGCAGAACGGCTACTGGCTGCCCGAACGCCTGAAACTGCACGGCGAGCACCTCGACGTCACCCTGGTGGTCAAGGACTGGCAGCCCCGCCAGCTGGGGCACTGAACCATGCACAGGCTCACCCTGCCCGCCCCCGCCAAGCTCAACCTGTGGCTACACATCATCGGCCGCCGTGCCGACGGCTACCATGAGCTGGAAACGGTGTTCCAGTTCCTCGACCATGCCGACCAGCTGAGCTTCGCCCCCCGCGAGGACGGCCGGATCCACCTGCGCACCGCCGTCGAGGGTGTGCCCCACGACAGCAACCTGGTCGTGCGTGCCGCGCGCCAGTTGCAACAGCAATCCGGCTGCCTCCTCGGCGCCGACATCTGGCTCGACAAGGTCCTGCCCATGGGCGGCGGCATCGGCGGCGGCAGTTCGAACGCCGCGACCACCCTCCTGGCGCTGAACCACCTGTGGCAACTGGGCTGGGACGAAGACCGCCTGGCCGCCCTGGGCCTGGCCCTCGGCGCCGATGTGCCGGTGTTCGTCCGCGGCCATGCCGCCTTCGCCCAAGGCGTGGGCGAACAGCTGACACCCGTCGACCCCGAGGAGCCCTGGTACGTCGTGCTGGTGCCGCAAGTGTCTGTCAGCACAGCGGAAATTTTTTCACATCCGCAGTTGACACGTGATTCCCTCCCCCTTAAGATGCGCCCCGTTCCCGAGGGAAACAGTCGAAATGACTGCCAACCGGTGGTAGAGCAGAGTTATCCAGAAGTTCGCAATGCGTTGAATTCGCTGGGTAAATTCACTAAAGCTCGGCTAACCGGGACTGGAAGTTGCGTGTTTGGGGCCTTCCCAAGCAAAGCCGAAGCTGATAAAGTTCTGGCCCTTCTTTCAGAGACCCAAACAGGGTTTGTGGCTAAGGGAAGCAACGTTTCGATGTTGCATCGCAAGCTGCAGAGTCTGATCTAGAAGTCGAGTGCCAGGCACTCGCAGCAACAGATACAGGGGCGTCGCCAAGCGGTAAGGCAGCAGGTTTTGATCCTGCCATGCGTTGGTTCGAATCCAGCCGCCCCTGCCATTTTCCTTATACTCATCCAGGTATACCCTCAGCCTTCAGGTACTGCGCGTGTCCAAGATGATGGTCTTCACGGGGAATGCCAACCCCGATCTGGCTCGGCGTGTCGTACGTCAGCTGCATATTCCACTGGGTGATGTTTCTGTCGGCAAGTTCTCCGACGGCGAAATCAGTGCTGAGATCAATGAAAATGTCCGCGGTAAGGACGTCTTCATCATCCAGCCGACCTGTGCCCCTACCAACGACAACCTGATGGAACTGGTAGTGATGGCCGACGCCTTCCGCCGCTCCTCAGCTTCCCGAATCACCGCCGTGATTCCCTACTTCGGATACGCCCGCCAGGACCGCCGTCCGCGTTCGGCACGTGTAGCCATCAGCGCCAAAGTCGTCGCTGACATGCTCACTGTCGTGGGTATCGACCGTGTGCTCACCGTCGACCTGCACGCTGACCAGATCCAGGGCTTCTTCGATATCCCCGTCGACAACATCTACGGCTCGCCCGTACTGGTCGACGACATCGAAGACCAGCGTTTCGAGAACCTGATGATCGTCTCCCCGGACATCGGTGGTGTCGTGCGCGCACGTGCCGTCGCCAAGTCCCTGGGCGTCGACCTGGGTATCATCGACAAGCGCCGTGAAAAGGCCAATCACTCCGAAGTGATGCACATCATCGGCGACGTCGAAGGACGCACCTGCATCCTGGTAGACGACATGGTCGACACCGCCGGCACCCTGTGCAACGCGGCCAAGGCCCTGAAAGACCACGGCGCTGCCAAGGTCTACGCCTACTGCACGCACCCGGTACTGTCCGGTCGTGCGATCGAGAACATCGAGAAGTCCGTGCTGGACGAGCTGGTGGTGACCAACACCATCCCGCTGTCCGCGGCTGCTCAGGCCTGTGACCGTATCCGCCAACTGGATATCGCACCGGTCGTCGCTGAGGCGGTACGCCGCATCAGCAACGAAGAATCGATCAGCGCGATGTTCCGCTAAGCGGAACGCACGCTGACGAAAAGCGCCCCGCCCCAACACAGGTTGTTGGGGCGGGGCTTTTTTGCCCACCCCGCCTGACGCTGGTCGCAAGCGTCATCCGGGAGGCTTATTTGGAGAAAGAAAATGACCGATTTCATCCTGAACGCCCAAGCGCGTACTGACCTGGGGAAAGGTGCGAGCCGCCGCCTGCGTCATGCCGCCAGCATCCCTGCCGTTGTCTACGGTGGTAACAAGGACGCCGAGTCCCTGACCATCCTGACCAAGGAAATCACCAAGCTGTTCGACAACGAAGCGGCCTTCAGCCACGTCATCGAACTGAACGTCGACGGCGCCAAGCAGAACGTCATCGTCAAGGCCCTGCAGCGCCACCCGGCCAAAGGCTTCATCATGCACGCCGACTTCGTTCGCGTCGTCGCTGGCCAGAAGCTGACCGCCAAGGTTCCGGTTCACTTCATCAACGAAGAAGCCCCGACCAAGAAAGGCGGCGAGATCTCCCACGTAGAGAACGAGATCGAAGTTTCCTGCGAAGCCAAGGACCTGCCTGAGTTCATCGAAGTCGACCTGGCCAACGCTGAAGTCGGTACCATCATCCACCTGTCGGACCTCAAGGCTCCGAAAGGCGTCGAGTTCGTGGCCCTGGCCCACGGTGACGACAAGGCCATCGCCAACGTCCACGCACCGCGCGTTGCCCCTGAAGCTGCAGAAGGCGCTGCCGAGTAATCACTCGCGCGCCGGTGTTGACCGGGTTACGGCGCCCGCGCCGTAACCCACCAACTCCAAGGAAGAGCTCCTGACGTGACCGCCATCCAGTTGATCGTCGGCCTGGGTAACCCCGGCCCCGAATACGAACAGACCCGGCATAACGCAGGGGCTCTTTTCGTTGAACGCCTCGCCAGCGCCCAGCGCGTCTCCCTGACCGCTGACCGCAAGTATTTCGGCCTGACGGCTAGATTCAGCCATCAGGGCCACGACGTTCGTCTGTTGATCCCCACCACCTACATGAACCGCAGCGGCCAGTCCGTGGCGGCATTGGCCAATTTCTTCCGGATCCCACCGGCGGCCATCCTGGTGGCCCACGACGAACTCGACCTGCCCCCGGGTGTCGCCAAGCTCAAGAAAGGCGGTGGCCATGGTGGGCACAACGGCCTGCGCGACATCATCGCGCAGCTCGGCAACCAGAACGACTTCCATCGCCTGCGGCTGGGTATCGGCCACCCGGGCGACGCCAAACTGGTCTCCAACTTCGTCCTGGGCCGCGCACCGCGCGCCGAGCAGGAGAAGCTCGACGCCAGCATCGATTTTGCCCTCGGCGTGCTGCCGGACGTCCTCGCTGGCGACTTCGCCAAGGCGATGCGCGAGCTGCACAGCCAGAAGGCCTGATTTCCTAGAGAGGGGAATTCCCATGGGTTTCAATTGCGGCATCGTCGGCCTGCCCAACGTCGGCAAGTCCACCCTGTTCAACGCCCTGACCAAGTCTGGTATCGCGGCGGAGAACTTCCCCTTCTGCACCATCGAGCCGAACAGCGGCATCGTGCCGATGCCCGACCCGCGCCTGAACGCCCTGGCCGAGATCGTCAAGCCTGAGCGCGTGTTGCCCACCACCATGGAATTCGTCGACATCGCCGGCCTGGTCGCTGGCGCCTCGAAGGGCGAAGGCCTGGGCAACAAGTTCCTCGCCAACATCCGCGAGACCGACGCCATCGCCCACGTGGTGCGCTGCTTCGAAGACGAGAACGTGATCCACGTCTCCAACAGTGTCGACCCCAAGCGTGACATCGAGATCATCGACCTGGAGCTGATCTTCGCCGACCTCGACAGCTGCGAGAAGCAACTGCAGAAGGTCGCCCGCAACGCCAAGGGCGGCGACAAGGAAGCCCTGGCGCAAAAGGCCATCCTCGAGAAGCTCATCCCCCACTTCACCGAAGGCAAGCCGGCGCGCAGCCTGATGAAGCAGATGAGCGACGAGGAAAAGGCCGTGATCCGCGGCTTCCACCTGCTGACCAGCAAGCCGGTGATGTACATCGCCAACGTCGCCGAGGATGGCTTCGAGAACAACCCGCACCTGGACGTGGTCAAGGCCATCGCCGAGGAAGAAGGCGCGGTCGTGGTGCCGGTGTGCAACAAGATCGAAGCCGAGATCGCCGAGCTGGACGACGGCGAGGAGAAGGACATGTTCCTCGAAGCCCTGGGCCTGGAAGAGCCCGGCCTGAACCGCGTGATCCGCGCCGGCTACGCCCTGCTCAACCTGCAGACCTACTTCACCGCCGGGGTGAAGGAAGTCCGCGCCTGGACCGTCCGCGTCGGCGCCACCGCACCGCAAGCCGCCGCCGTGATCCACACCGACTTCGAGAAAGGCTTCATCCGCGCCGAAGTGGTGGCCTACGACGACTTCATCCAGTACAAGGGCGAAGGCGGTGCCAAGGAAGCCGGCAAGTGGCGCTTGGAAGGCAAGGACTACATCGTCAAGGATGGCGACGTGATGCACTTCCGTTTCAACGTCTAAGCGGCAGTCTTAACGAACTGAAAACCCCTTGAGGACAACGGTCCCAAGGGGTTTTTCTTTTCTGGCAAACCGCTTCGCCCGCGATCACTTCGCCCCGTTCAAGGTATTGAAGCTGGTCATCAGGTTGCGGTAGTCCGGGATGTGGTTGGAGAACAGCGTGCCCAACCCTTCGATGTCGTTGCGCCAGTCGCGGTGCAACTCGCAGGCCACGCCGAACCAGGTCATCAGCTGTGCCCCGGCAGCTTCCATGCGGCGCCAGGCCGAGTCACGGGTCAGCTCATTGAAGGTGCCGGAGGCGTCGGTGACGACGAATACCTCGAAGCCCTCCTCCAGGGCCGACAACGCCGGGAAGGCCACGCACACCTCGGTCACCACGCCAGCGATGATCAGTTGCTTCTTGCCGGTCGCCTTCACCGCCTTGACGAAGTCCTCGTTGTCCCAGGCATTGATGTTGCCAGGACGGGCGATGTAGGGCGCATCGGGGAACTGCTCCTTGAGCTCGGGCACCAGCGGGCCGTTGGGGCCGCTCTCGAAGCTGGTGGTGAGGATGGTCGGCAGCTTGAAGTACTTGGCCAGGTCCGACAGGGCCAGCACATTGTTCTTGAACCGATCGGGTTCGATGTCCCGTACCAGAGAGAGCAGACCGGTCTGGTGATCGACCAGCAGAACGGCAGCATCATTCTTGTCCAGACGTTTGTATTGGAAGCCCATGGGGGTTCTCCTTGCTTGGTTTTCGGGGGGGGGGGCAGGTAAGTGCGGAGTCCAACAGCTCATTGTTGGTCACCACCGCCTGCGCTTTCATGTAGCTTTCGATCAACAGTTGCTAATGCGAGAACACGCGACGTACTGGGCGTGTGGCGCGGCTTCGTGGAACTCGGGGATCAGCGGGCCGTTGGGACGCTGCGGAACGGAGGCGGTGGTGATCGACGACCGTCTGGAACAGGCCGCTCTGCTGATCGATCAGCAACATCGCCGCCTGGCTGGGATCGATCCGGGGAACTTGGCCATTGAAGTTGGCGGCTTGGTTGAAAGTGCTCATCGTTCTCTCCTCGTTTCGAGAACCGGCCATCCTGGCCAATGCGGTAGGACCGCGGACCCACGAATCCAGCGTGGGGATTATCAGAGTAGGCAACGCCAGCCAGACGGGATGACCGTCAGTCGGCCGGAGCAGCTCGCAGCTCGGTGCGGTCGGTTGGCGAGGTGATTGGCTGATGGATCTTCTTCACCACCGACCTCCTGAACACGACGGAAGTAACGGTAGTGCCCTGGGCAGGGACTCGGTAGATCCAATATTCGGGCTTCAGCGTTCCATTTTGTGAACGCTTGATAGAGGATTGAGCAGGATAGGAGCGGAGTCGTCCAAATACAGGACAGTTAAGCAGTGCCTGGTAATCGTGGGGCTGCTTTGCAGCCCATCGCGGGCTTGCCCGCGATGGGCCGCAAAGCGGCCCCAGAACAGCGGCCTCAGGTACCGTCAGCCAAGCACCTTCCCGGCCACCTCATCGACCGCCGCCTTGGTGATCGCGACGATCCGCTCGGCATCGTCCTTGCCCAACACCAGCGGCGGCGCGAAGCCGAGGATATCGCCGTGGGGCATGGCCCGGGCGATCATGCCGCGCTCCAGGCACGCCGCCGACACCTGCGGCCCGACCTTCAGCGCCGGGTCGAACGCCGTGCGCGCCTCCCGGTCGGCCATGAACTCCACGGCACACAGCATGCCGTCCCCACGCACTTCGCCGACCAGCGGGTGCCCTTCGAAGGTCTCGCGCATGCGCTGGTTCAGGTACGCCCCCACCACCTCGGCATTGCCGGTCAGGTCCTCACGCTCGAGGATGTCCAGGTTGGCCAGGGCAGCGGCCGCGCAGATCGGGTGGCCGGAATAGGTCCAGCCATGGCCCATGGCCCCGTCCTTGCGCGAACCCTCCTCGATCACGTTCCACACCTTCTCGCCGACGATCACCGCCGACAGCGGCGCGTAGGCACTGGTCAGGCCCTTGGCGGTGGTGATCAGGTCGGGGCGGATGCCGTAGCGCTGGCTGCCCATCTTCGAGCCCAGGCGGCCGAAGGCGCACACCACCTCGTCGGCGATCAGCAGCACATCGTACTTGTCCAGCACTGCCTGGATCGCCGCCCAGTAGCCCTTGGGCGGGACGATGATGCCGCCGGTGCCCATCAGCGGCTCGCCGATGAAGGCGGCGACGGTGTCCGGGCCTTCGGCGAGGATCAGCTTCTCCAGCTCATCGGCGCAATAGCGCACGAAAGCCTGCTCGTCCATGCCGGCCGGCGCCTTGCGGTACCAGTGCGGGCACACCGTGTGCTTGACCCCTTCCACCGGCAGGTCGAAGTGCTGGTGAAAGCTGGGCAAGCCGGTGAGGCTGCCGGTCATGATGCCCGAGCCATGGTAGCCACGGTCGCGGGAGATGATCTTCTTCTTTTGCGGCCGTCCGAGGATGTTGTTGTAGTAGCGCACCAGCTTGACCTGGGTCTCGTTGGCGTCGGAGCCAGACAGGCCGTAGTAGACCTTCTTCATCCCCGCCGGCGCCCAGTCGATGATGCGGCTGGACAGCTCGATGATCGCCTCGGTCGAGTGCCCCACGTAGGTGTGGTAGTAGGCCAGCTCCTTGGCCTGCTTGTGGATAGCGTCGGCGACTTCGCTGCGACCGTAGCCGATGTTCACGCAGTACAGGCCAGCGAAGGCATCGATCAGCTCGCGGCCTTCGTGGTCGCGCAGGCGGATGCCCTCGGCGCCGGTGATGATCCGCCCCTTGAGCGCGCCACTGGCATGGTCGTGGGCGTGGGTCGAGGGGTGCATGAAGTGGGCACGGTCCTGCTCGAACAGTTGGCTGAATTCTTGGCTCATGGCAAACGCTCCTTAGAACTGACCTTGATGGTGCAAGCAAAAGTATTTGGTCTCGACGAAGGGCTCGAAGCCCTCGCTGCCGCCTTCACGCCCCAGGCCCGAGGCCTTCATGCCGCCGAACGGGATCGGATGGCCGGTGAACTTCACGCCGTTGACCGCGACCATGGCATGGTCCAGCCGGCGGATCAGCGGGTGGACCACATCCAGACGGTTGGAACAGATGTAGGCGGCCAGGCCGTACTCGGTGTCATTGGCCATTTCGATGGCCTGCTCCAGGGTGTCGAACGGCATCACCCCGGCGATGGGCGCGAAATTCTCTTCCTGGTAAATGCGCATCTGCGGCGTGACATCCGCCAACACGGTAGGTTGGTAGAACCAGCCCCCCAGGGCATGGGCTTCGCCGCCGACCAGGCGTCGGGCGCCGTGGGCGATGGCGTCCTCGACCCGCTCGGCCGTGGCATCGAAGGCGGCCTGGTGCATCAGCGGCCCGATGTCGACGTGGGTTTCCTCGCCATCGAGCATCGCCGGCCCGACCTTCAAGGCCCGTACCGCTTCGGCGAAGCGCGCCAGGAAGGCCTCGTACAACGGGCGCTGGACCATGATCCGGTTGGCCGCGCAGCAGTCCTGCCCCGAGGTCTGGAACTTGGCCGCGACCGCGACCTTCACCGCCAGCTCCAGGTCGGCATCGGCGCAGACGATGAACGGCGCGTTGCCTCCCAGCTCCAGGGCGACCTTCTTGACGTCGTGGGCAGCGGCCTGCAGCACCAGCTTGCCGACCCGGGTGGAGCCGGTGAAGCTGACCGAACGCACGCGCGGGTCGCGCACCAGGGTCTCCATGGCCATCTGCGGTTCGCCGATGACCACGTTGAACACACCGGCAGGCAAGCCCGCCTCTTCGGCCAACTGCGCCAGGGCCAGTGCCGAGAACGGTGTCTCGTGGGCTGGCTTGACCACCACGGTGCAGCCGGCGGCCAGTGCGGCAGCGGCCTTGCGGGTGATCATGGCGCTGGGGAAGTTCCACGGCGTGAGCAACGCGCAGACACCCACCGGCTCCTTCACGGTCCCCAGTTGGGCCCCAGGGATGTGACTGGGAATGGTCTGGCCATACAGGCGCCGCGCCTGCTCGGCGAACCAGGGGATGAAGCTGGCCGCATAGGCGATTTCGCCGCGCGCTTCGGCCAGTGGCTTGCCCTGCTCCCGACTGAGGATGCGCGCCAGCGCTTCCTGGTGCTCCAGGAGCAGTTCGCCCCAGCGCCGCAGCAAAGCTGCCCGCGCCTCCAGGCTTTGCTGGCGCCAAGGCACGAAGGCACGCTGCGCGGCATCCACCGCGGCGACGATCTGTTCATGCTCGAGCAACGGTACATGGTCGATGACCTGGCGGTTGGCCGGGTCGAGCACGGCGATGCTGTTGCCACTGTTGCTGTGCAGCCATTGGCCGTCGACGTGGCACAGGTTTCTGAACGGGTATTGGTGTGACATGAGCTGTTCTCCATACCTCTTGTAATGGCGCGGCCGAAGCCTGGTGCGCTACAGCACGTCGGCGATCACCGCCAGGGTGTCGCCGCATTGCACCAGGCCGGGGAAATGCCGGGCGGCCAGCAGGCCGCCGCGTCGAGCGCGGTATTCGATCGGGGCGCTGCCGGTGCGCTTGATGTCATGGACGCGGGCGATGACCTCGCCCTGGCTGACCGTGTCGCCAAGGTCGCGGCACATCTCCAGCAGGCCGTCGTGTTCGCTGGCGATGAAGCAGTCGCCGTCGGGCATGTCGAGCATGATCGACGCGCTGGCCTGGACCTCGCCTTCGAGGATGCCGGCATGCACCAGCAGGTTGTGCACGCCGCGCTCGGCCAAGGCCACGCTCTTGGCCGTGGAGGTGCCGCCGCCGCCCAGCTCGGTGGTGACGAACACCTTGCCCTGGGCCTCGGCCGCAGTGTCGTACATGGCCTGGGCGTCCTGCTCGAGCATGCGCATGCTGTACGGCGCCGAGAACGCCCGCATGCCCGCTTCGCAACGCGCCTGTTGGTCCTTGTCGGGCAGCACGTGGCAGGCCGCGAACGGCAGGAAGTCCAGGGTCCTGCCGCCGGAATGGATATCCAGGACGATATCGGCCAGCGGCAGCAGGGTGCGGCGGAAATAGTCGGCGATCTTTTCCGTCACGGTGCCGTCAGGCTTGCCCGGGAAGCTACGGTTGAGATTGCCCTTGTCGATCGGCGAGGTACGCCGGCCGGCCTGGAACGCCGGGGTGTTCATGAAGGGCACGATGATCACCCGCCCGCTGACCTGCTCGGCCTGCAGCCGCTGCGCCAGCTTGCTCAGGGCCACCGGCCCCTCGTACTCATCGCCATGGTTGCCGCCGGTCAACAGGGCAGTCGGCCCGCTGCCGTGCTTCACCACGGTGATCGGAATCATCACTGCGCCCCAGGCCGAGTCGTCGCGCGAATACGGCAGCTTGAGAAAGCCGTGCTGCACACCGTCGCGCTCGAAGTCCACGGTGCTGCTGATCGGGTTCGTCGCTTGTGGGGCGCTGTCTGCAAATGCATTCATGGCTCAATCCTTCACGAACAGCTGGCGCGGCACGTTGCACAGGGTCTCGACCCCGGTCTCGGTGATCAGGATGCTTTCGGTGATTTCCAGCCCCCAGTCGTCCATCCACAGACCCGGCATGAAGTGGAAGGTCATGCCCGGTTGCAACACGCTGCTGTCGCTCGGGCGCAGGCTCATGGTGCGCTCGCCCCAGTCCGGCGGATAACTGATACCGATCGGGTAGCCGCAGCGGCTGTCCTTGTGGATGCCGAACTTCTCCAGCACACCGAAGAACGCCCGGGCGATGTCTCCCGTGGTGTTGCCAGGCCTTGCAGCCTCGAGCCCCGCGGCGATGCCCTCGACCACGGCCTTCTCGCCTTCGAGGAAGTGCGGCGGCGGCTTGCCCAGGTAGACCGTGCGCGACAGCGGGCAGTGGTAGCGCTTGTAGCAGCCGGCGATCTCGAAGAAGGTCCCCGCGCCGGTGACGAACGGCGAATCGTCCCAGGTCAGGTGCGGGGCGCTGGCGTCGGCGCCGGTCGGCAGCAACGGCACGATCGCCGGGTAGTCACCGCCGTGGCCGTCGACGCCGAGGATACCGCTGCTGTAGATCTCGGCCACCAGCTCGTTCTTGCGCATGCCCGGCTCGATGCGCTCGAGGATGCGCCCATGCATCTTCTCGACGATGCGCGCGGCGATGCGCATATATTCGATTTCCTGGGGCGACTTCACCGCCCGCTGCCAGTTGACCAACCCGGCGGCATCGCTGAAGGCCGCCTGCGGCAGGTGCCGGCACAGGGCCTGGTAGGCCGCGGCGCTGAAGTAGTAGTTGTCCATCTCCACGCCGATGTTCAAGGCGCCCCAGCCCTTGGCCAGGATCACCTCCTGGCACAGGTAGTCCATCGGATGGCGCTCACGTGACTGCACGTAGATGTCCGGGTAGCCGACGATGTTGTCGTGGGCCATGAACACCGTGCGCTTGGCGCCATTGGCATCCTGGCCACGGCCGAACCAGATCGGCTCGCCATCGAGCGCCAGCAACACGCACTGGTGCACGTAGAACGACCAGCCGTCGTAGCCGGTCAGCCAGGCCATGTTCGACGGATCGGTGACCAGCAACAGCTCCAGGCCCTGCGCCTGCATGGCGGCGCGGGTCCGGGCCAGGCGCTGGGCGTACTCCTGCCGGCTGAACGGCAGGTTGACCACTGACTGAGACATTGCAATGCCCTCTGTTGAGTGGGGTTGGAAGATTCTTCAGCTGGCGAAGGCCAGGCCCTTGCCAGCGGCCAGCGCACGCTCGAAGGCCAGGTTGGCGATGGCGGTGTCCTGGGCGCCGGTGCCGGTCAGGTCGCACAGGGTGATCTGACCGGCACTGGTACGGCCCGGCTGCTGCCCGGCGATGACCTGGCCGAGTTCGCAGAAGGCGCCGTCGTCGTGGACCAGGCCGGCGCGCAAGGCATGGTGCAGCTCGCCCAGCACACGGGTCTGGCCGAGGCGGTCGGCGACGTAGCGGTCGACCTCGGCCACCACCTGCGGGGCGATCTCGTTCTTGTGCTCGGCATCCGAGCCCATGGCGGTGATGTGCAGGCCGGGGTGCAGGTGATGAGGCTGGAGCAGCGGTTCGCGGCTGGGTGTGCAGGTGATGGCGATGTCCGCACCCTGCATGGCCTGGTCGATGCTGTCGCACACCAGCACCTGCAAGCCGCCATCGCGGCCGAGTTCATCGCCCAATGCCGCGGCCTTGGCCGAGTCGCGCGCCCACAGATGCACCCGCTCGATCGGCCGCACCAGGCGCAGCGCCTGCAACTGCAGGCGAGCTTGCTCGCCACTGCCGATCAGCGCCACGCAACGGCTGTCGTCACGGGCCAGCCAACGTGCCGCCACCGCGCCGGCCGCGGCGGTGCGCACGGCGGTGAGGTAGCCGTTGTCGAGCAACAGGGCATCCAGCAAGCCGGTGCGTGCCGACAACAGCATCATCATGCCGTTGAGGCTGGGCAGGCCGAGCTTGGGGTTGTCGAAGAAGCCGGGGCTGACCTTGATCGCGAAGCGCGCGATGCCCGGCAGGTAGGCGGTCTTCACGTCCACCTCGCCGTTGTGCTCGGCCACGTCCAGGCGCAGGATCGGCGGCATCGCCACCTGCGCCGTGGCCAGCAGGGCGAAGGCCTGCTCGATGGTATCGACCGCGGCGCGGTCGAGGCAGATGCAGTCACGCAGGTCGGCTTCGCTGAGCAAGGTGATGGCGGACATCGGAAAACCTCCAGTGAACGAAAAGAAAAGACCTCAGGCGTCGCCGCCGTTCATCACCCGCAAGTGCTGTGCGGTATCGACGTTGCGGCCGCTGACCACCACTACGATCGGTCCACGGGCCGGCACCAGGCCGTCGAGCAACGCGGCGATGCCCACCGCACCGGCGCCCTCGACCACCTGGCGCTCCTGGTGGTAGGCATGGCGCATGGCATTGGCGATCGAGGTTTCCGCCAGCAGGTGCACCTGGTCGAGCAGGCGCCGGGTCAGGGTGAAGGTGTGGCGGTTGTCCAGGCCGATACCGCCGCCGAGGGAGTCGGCCAGGGTCGGCAACTCCTCGACCTCGACCGGGCGGCCAGCCTGCAGGCTGGCGTGCATTGCCGCGCCACGGGTCATGCTGATGCCATGGGTGGTGATGGCCGGGTTGATGCTTTTCAGGGCCAGCGCCACGCCGGCGAACAAGCCGCCGCCGGACAGCGGCACGAGTACCTGGCCAACGTCGGGCAGTTGCTCGACGATCTCCAGGCCCAAGGTGCCCTGGCCGGCGATCACCGCCGGATCGTCGAAAGGCGGCACCAGCGCCGCGCCCTGCTCATGGGCATGCTGCAGGGCCGCGTGCTGGGCATCGTCCTGGGAGTGGCCGACGATGCACACCTCGGCGCCCAAGTCGCGGATCGCCTGGACCTTGTTGGCTGGTACCAGGTGCGAGAGATAGACGGTGGCGCGCACACCCAACTGCGACGCGGCGTAGGCCAGTGCCCGGCCATGGTTGCCGGTGGAGGCGGTGACCACGCCACGCGCCCGCAGGTCCGGGGCAAGGGCCGCGACTGCATTGCTGGCGCCGCGCAGCTTGAAACTGCCGGTGAGTTGCTGGGATTCGAGCTTCAGGTAGACCGGTGCGCCGGCGATGCGGCTCAGGCTCGGGGAGTGTTCCAACGGCGTGCGGCGCACGAGCCCCTGGATACGCTGGCGGGCAAGGTGGATATCGTGAAGCGAGAGCTCTGACATGACCGCGTCCCAACAAGTGGCCTGGTGTTGGGCGGAGTCTAAGAGCGGCAAATTGTCGTGATGAATGTACTAGGTCAATTTGCCGGACATTTTTTATTTTGCATCGCCTGTGCTGCCCCATTCGCGGGCAAGCCCGCTCCAGGGGTTGAGCCGATCACATGAAATGCGCATTGCACAAGCGTGTCATCCAGTTAGACGGCCCCCTGCTGCTCACAACTCATGAATCTGCGGATACTGCCCGAACAGTTCGCGCATGTCGGCCAACGCCTGGCGCATCTTGGCATCCGAACACTCGGCCCCCACGCACAGGCGTACCGCCCGCGGCCGTGGCGTGCCACGTACCAGGAATGGCTCCGGCGGCGTCACCGCGATCTGCCGGCGGCGCAAGGCCCGCACCAGGCTGTCGACCTCCCAGTGCGGCGGGATGTCCAACCAGGCCGCCAATGCCTGGACCGGGTTGCCCTGCAGGTAGTCGCCCAGGTACTCACGGACCATCGCCTGCCGCCCGGCAAGCAGCTTGCGCTGCAACTCCACCAACTGCACGGCACGGCCATCGTTGATCCAGCGGGTGGCGATCTCCGCCACCAGCGGCGTGGCCATCCAGCTGTTGACCCGCAGGATACTCTCGGTACGCAGCGCCAGGCGCTTGGGCATCGCCAGGTAGCCGACCCGCAGCCCGGTGAGCACCGACTTGGTCATGCTGGTGCAGTAGAACGACAGCTCCGGGGCGTAGTGGCTGATCGGCCGGGCATGACGCCCGCCCAAGAGCGGGCCGTACACATCGTCCTCGATGATGTGCACGCCGAAGCGCCGAGCGATTTCGGCGATCTCCCGGCGGCGGGCATCGGGCATCAGGCTGGTGGTCGGGTTGTTGAGGTTCGGCGTGCACACCAGCGCGGTGACCCGCTCGTTGCTGCAGATATCCTCGAAATGCTCTGGGTCGATGCCATCGCGATCCATCTCCAGGCCCTTGAGGGTGAACCCCAGCACCTGCGAATTGCCGATGACGCCATGGTCGGTCAGGCCTTCGCACAGCACCACGTCGTCGGGGCCGGCCAGCGAGGCCAAGGCCAGGAAGATCGCATGTGCAGCGCCATTGGTGACCAGCACGTCGTCGCGCTCGACCGTCATGCCCAGCCCGGCCAACCAGCGCACCGCCGCCTCGCGATGGCTTTCGAAACCGGCGATGGGGCGGTAGGCGTGGATCCACGGCTGCTCGTCCTCCTGGCTGAGCTCGGCACAGGTCTCGCGCCAGATCCGCTCGTGCGCCTGGGTGTGCAGGATGCGGGTGATGGAGAAATCCACCAGGGTGCGCTCGGGCAGGTCGATGATGTCGTCCGCCACCCGGTCGCTCATGCGCCGACTGACGAAGCTGCCACGGCCAATCTCGCAGCGCACCAGGCCCTGGCGCTCCAGTTCCTTGTAGGCATTGGTCACGGTCTGCACGCTGATGCCCAAGGCATCGGCGACCTGCCGCTGCGGCGGCAGGCGCTGATCGTGCAGCAGCACGCCACGCTCGATCTCGCCGGTGATCGCCTGGACCAGGATCTTGTACTTGGACTCGCCAATGCGAGCCGCGTCGAGGGCTGTCTTCCAGTTTTCCATGGGGCATCGCTTCGCTGGCCGGGGTCAGGACACAGCATCGCTCGTGTGGGATCTTCGGGCAATTGTCCTAGTGCAATGCCATCGGCGCCGGAGCTTTTGTATGCTCCGGCCATGGTCGACGCCAGGCTGCCCCGGCAGCATCGAACAAGATCCCTGTCGACCGGTGCCGGAACGCTCGCGTCGTCGGTTGATCGAACGAAAAGCCACCGTGCATCCGCTGTTTTGCTCCACTGCCTCCTAACACAGAGCCGTCGGCGACGGTTTGATAACAAAACAGGAGATTCATTGATGAGCCAGCCTTCCCCCATCGTGCCATCCCCGTTCAAGCGCCTGCTGGTCGCCTGTGCCGCCCTTGGCCTTGCCGCCAGCGCCCAGGCCGCCACCCTGGACACCATCAAGGAAAACAGCCGCATCCGCATCGGCTACGCCAACGAGACGCCCTTCGCCTTCACCGAGACCGATGGCCGGGTCACGGGCGAATCGCCCGAGATCGCCAAGGTCATCTTCGAGAAGATGGGCATCAAGCAGGTCGATGGCGTGCTCACCGAATGGGGTTCGCTGATCCCTGGCCTGCGCGCAGGCCGCTTCGATGTCATCGCCGCCGGCATGTACATCACCCCAGCGCGCTGCAAGCAGGTGATCTTCACCGACCCGCAGTACGCCCTGCCCGACACCCTGCTGGTGGCCAAGGGCAATCCGAAGAACCTGCACAGCTATGCCGACGTCGCCGGCAACCCCGATGTCAAGCTGGCGATCATGGCCGGCACGGTCAACCTCGCCTACGCCCGCGACTCGGGGGTCAAGGACGCGCAGATCCTCCAGGTGCCGGATACCACCGCGCAATTGCAGGCGGTACGTGCCGGCCGCGCCGATGCCGCGGTGGGCACGCAACTGACCATGAAGGGCCTGGCCCGCAAAGGCGGCGAAAAGGTCGAGGCGATCAGCGACTTCACCGACGACCCGGCCCACACCGGTTACGGCGCCCTGGCCTTCCGTCCCGAAGACAAGGACCTGCGCGATGCGGTCAACGCCGAGCTCAAGCGCTGGCTAGGCAGCGAGGAGCACCTCAAGACCGTGGAGCCCTTCGGCTTCGACCGCTCCAACGTGACCGAGAAGACCGCTGCCGAGCTCTGTGCCCAGCAATGAATCGAGGTGGCATGGCACTTGCCATGCCGTTCCCTGCGTAGTCCGATTATTCAGGTCGAACCCATGGGTGAATTGATACCGTTGTTACTGCAAGGCGCCTGGATCACCATCCAGGTCACCTTCTTCGGCTCGCTGCTGGCCATCGTCGCCGCGATCCTCGCCGCCCTCGGCCGGCGCTCGTCCTGGCGGCCCCTGAGCTGGTTCTGCGTGGCCTACATCGAGCTGTTCCGCGGCACCTCGCTGCTGGTGCAGCTGTTCTGGCTGTTCTTCGTGCTGCCACTGCCGCCTTTCAATCTCGAAATGAGCTCCTACACCGTGGCGATCGTCGGCCTCGGGCTGCACATCGGTGCCTATGGCGCCGAAGTGATGCGCGGCGCTATCAGCTCGGTCGCCAAGGGCCAGTACGAAGCCTGCACAGCCCTCAACATGTCGTCGGCCACGCGCTTTCGCCGGATCATCCTGCCCCAGGCCCTGCTGGCGGCGATCGCGCCGGGCACCAACTTGTTGATCGAGCTGCTCAAGAACACCTCGCTGGTGTCGCTGATCACCCTGTCGGACCTGAGCTTCCGCGCCCGCCAGCTGGACCAGGCGACCTTCCAGACCCTGGAGATCTTCAGCCTCACCCTGCTGCTGTACTTCGTCCTGGCGCAGGTCATCAACTTCACCATGCGCGCCGTCGAACGACGCCTGGGCCGTGGTCGCCTGCGGGGGAGCCTGTCATGAACGTCTGGGACTGGAACTACGTCGCGCAGATCCTGCCCGACCTGCTGCAGGCTTCGCTCAAGACCCTGGGCATCACCCTGGTGGGCTTTCTGATCGCCATCGTCCTCGGCCTGTTCCTGGCCATCGGCCGGCGCAGCCGGCAGGTGTGGATCGCCTGGCCGGTGACTTTGGTGATCGAGTTCATCCGCAGCACGCCGCTGCTGATCCAGGTGTACTTCCTGTACTACGTGCTGCCCAACTACGGCGTGAACATGACTGCCATGCAGGCGGGCATCCTCGGCATCGGCCTGCACTATGCCTGCTACATCGCCGAGGTCTACCGTGGCGGGCTCGATGCCGTGCCGCGCAGCCAGTGGGAAGCGGTGGTGGCGCTGAATTTCGCGCCCTGGACCGCCTACCGCACGATCATCCTGCCCCAGGCGATCCGACCGATCCTGCCGCCGCTGGGCAACTACCTGATCGCCATGCTCAAGGACACCCCGGTGTTGTCGGCCATCACCGTGGTGGAAATCATGCAGCAGGCCAAGAACGTCGGTTCCGAGAGCTTCCGTTACCTGGAGCCGATCACCCTGGTCGGTCTGTTCTTCCTGGCCTTGAGCGTCGCTCTGGCCTATCTGGTTCGGCGCCTTGAAGTGCGCCTGGAGTTACGCTAATGATCGCGCCTGTCTCGAACCTCGCCACTGTCACCACCAGCCCCCTGCAGCGGGACCACGCCATGCCAGCACCGGCCATTGCCCAGCCAATCGTCAGCTTCCGCGACGTGACCAAGCGCTACGGCAGCTTCACCGTGCTCGATGGTCTCAACCTGGATATCGCCCCTGGAGAGAAGGTGGCGATCATCGGCCCCAGCGGCTCGGGCAAGTCGACCCTCCTGCGCGTGCTGATGACCCTGGAAGGCATCGACCAGGGCACGATCGAAGTCGACGGCGAATCGCTGACGCACATGCCCGGGCGCAACGGCGGCCTGGTCACGGCCAGTGAACGCCATGTGCGCAAGGTGCGCTCGAAGATCGGCATGGTGTTCCAGAGCTTCAACCTGTTCCCGCACATGAGCGCGCTGCAGAACGTTATCGAGGCGCCGGTGCAGGTACTCGGCATCAAGCCCGCCGAGGCCCGCGAGCGGGCTGCCGAGTTGCTGGAGATGGTCGGCCTGGGCAACAAGTTCGATCACTACCCGTCGCAGCTTTCCGGCGGCCAGCAGCAACGCGTGGCGATCGCCCGGGCCCTGGCCATGCGGCCGAAGGTGATGCTGTTCGACGAAGTGACCTCGGCCCTGGACCCCGAGCTGTGCGGCGAGGTGCTCAACGTGATCCGCCGGCTCGGCAGCGAGCACAACCTGACCATGCTCATGGTCACCCACCAGATGGGCTTCGCCCGCGAGTTCGCCGACCGGGTGTGCTTCTTCTACAAAGGCCAGATCCACGAGCAGGGCACGCCAGCGCAGGTGTACGAGAATCCCCAGCAGGAGAGGACCCGGGCGTTTCTCAGTGCGGTACGGGAAGCGAACTGACCGGGACGTGGGGCTGCATTGCTACACAGCTTAAGAGGCTGGCACTGAGGCTTGCCCCACGAGTTTGCCTTTTATAGGCGCCGAATCACGTGATGACTCGTCGATACTGCTGCCTGGGGCTACGGGGCGATGCGGGATCGGTCATTTCGATCAAGCCTGCCGCAAGGGCAGGCTTGAGGTAGTTCTTGTTGAACGTCGGACGATGCGAAAGCCCCAAGCGTTGCATGAGCTCGTTGGCCTTCAACGCCACACCGGGTTGTAACTGCTGGATCAGACTCGCTACTTGATCGCTTACTTGATCGCTTTCATGGGCCTCGACCAGCGCTTGGCGTAACGCTTGCAACATGAACTCCACGAACGGGGTCGCCTCGGCCGCCTGATCAGCTGCCGCGAGCGCGCCGTAGTAAGCATCCTGTTGCGCACATATCACTGTTTCCACCGGTAGGTATGCCAGCACCGGACGCCAACGACTAAGGATCAAGGTCTGCCATAATCGTCCCACGCGTCCATTTCCGTCGGCGAACGGATGAATGAACTCGAATTCGTAATGAAACACACAGCTGGCAATCAAGGGGTGCCAGTCGCTTTGCCCGAGCCAATGAAGAAGGTCTTGTATCAGCATCGCCACACGACTGGCCGGTGGCGCCATATGCAGCAGGCGCGCTCCGCGATAGATGCCTACTCCGCCCTGACGGAAATGCCCGGCATCCTCGATCAGGCTACTCATCAGCAAGCCATGAGCAGCCAGCAGATCGGCCTGGCGATCTGGCCGCCACGTGGACATCGCATCATAGGCGGCGAACGCATTACGCACCTCCTGGATCTCACGTGGCAGCCCCAGTACCTGCTTGCCATCCAGTAACGCCGTCACCTGCTCCACACTCAGCGTGTTGTTCTCTATGGCCAGCGATGCCTGGATGGTGCGTATACGGTTGCCTCGTCGCAGTTGTGCCGTAAGCGCGTCATCACGAGACGCCGCCAACAGCCCCACATGTTCGCTGATCTGTGCAACCAGCCCCAGCATGCGTGGTGTCAAGGTCAACGGCGGCAGGTAGTTACTCATGCATGCAGTTCCATAAGCGTGGGATGCCTGACAATAACGGGACGGACATAGGGTATGCCAACGACTGCTACCCAACGATCGCCGTCACCTTATCCACTGGCATAGCCGGGGTATAGGCGAGCGCATTGGTTCACGAATTCCTGAACTGATTATTTGCCTCCAGCGATTTTTCCCAACGGCAACCCTCACCAGAATCGCCTCACCAACAATCACAATAATCGTGAGGCCACGCCCGTGGACCAGACCCTCCAGGTACGCCAGGCTGGCGCCGACCTCGTCGCCGCCTTCGCCAGCAACGATACCGCCCGCTACTTCGCCTGCTTCAGCGAAGACGCCACCTTCCTCTTCCACAGCCTGCCGCAACCGCTGCTATCGCGCCGTGCCTATGAAACCTTATGGGCGCAGTGGCAGGCCGAGGGCTTCACCGTGCTCGAATGCTGCTCCGACAATGCCCATGTCAGCCTGCAAGGCGAGGTGGCGGTGTTCATGCACGACGTGGCCACGCGCATCCGCATCGCTGGCCAGGAGCACCAACTGGCCGAGCGCGAGACCATCGTCTTGCGCCGCCACGGCGAACGCTGGCTGGCCTGCCACGAGCATTTGTCGGTCGCCTCCTAGCTGACGTTTTCCGCGGCCTTGCCGCACTGCCAACGCAACCACAAGAGGGTCCGCGCCCCGGCGCCGACCTACAACAACCGCGCTGGAGCCTTGCCATGAGCCACTCGACCGGTATCGAGACCAACGGCGTCGAACAGATCCCCGACGATCAACGCGACGCCTCCCCACTGGACCTGTTCCGCCTGATCTTCGGCGGGGCCAACACCTTCGCCACTGCCGTGCTCGGCAGCTTCCCGGTATTGTTCGGCCTGTCGTTCCAGGCCGGGGCCTGGGCGATCCTGCTCGGCGTCGGCATCGGCGCACTGATCCTCGCCCCCATGGGCCTGTTCGGCGCACTCAACGGCACCAACAACGCAGTATCGTCCGGTGCGCACTTCGGCGTGCACGGGCGTATCGTCGGGTCGTTCCTGTCGCTGCTCACTGCCGTGGCGTTCTTCTCCCTCTCCGTGTGGAGCTCCGGCGATGCCCTGGTGGGCGGCGCCAAGCGCTTGGCCGGGCTGCCGGAAACCGACCTGACCCTGGGCCTGGCCTACGGTCTGTTCGCGGTACTGGTGCTGGTGGTGTGCATCTTCGGTTTCCGCTTCATGCTCTGGGTGAACAAGATCGCCGTGTGGGCCTCGAGCCTGCTGTTCCTGCTCGGCATCGTCGCCTTCGCCGGGCCTTTCGACATGGGCTTCGCCGGCAGCGTCAGCCTCGGCCAGGCCGGCTTCTGGGCAGCGTTCGTCGGCGCGGCGATCCTGGCCATGAGCAATCCGGTGTCGTTCGGCGCCTTCCTTGGCGACTGGTCGCGCTACATCCCCCGCGAAACGCCCAAGGCACGCATCATGCTGGCGGTGATCGCTGCCCAGGCCGCGACGCTGATCCCCTTTCTGTTCGGCCTGTGCACGGCCACCTTGGTGGCCAGCCAGGCCCCCGACTACATCGCCGCCAACAATTATGTCGGCGGCCTGCTGGCGATCTCACCGAACTGGTTCTTCCTGCCGGTTTGCCTGATCGCGGTGATCGGCGGCATGTCCACCGGTACCACGGCGCTGTACGGCACCGGGCTGGACATGTCCAGCGTGTTCCCCCGCCTGCTCAGCCGCGCCGGAGCCACCCTGCTGATCGGCGTGGCGGCGATCGCCTTCATTTTCATCGGCCGCTTCACCTTCAACCTGGTGCAGAGCGTGTCCACCTTCGCCGTGCTGATCATCACCTGCACCAGCCCCTGGATGGTGATCATGATCATCGGCCTGGTCACCCGCCGTGGCTTCTACCATGCCGACGACCTGCAGGTGTTCACCCGCGGCCAACGCGGCGGCCATTACTGGTTCCACCACGGTTGGAACTGGCGCGGCATGGGCGCCTGGGTTCCCAGCGCGGCGGTGGGCCTGTGCTTCGTCAACCTGCCAGGGCAGTTCGTCGGCCCGCTCGGCGCGCTTGCCGGCGGCATCGACCTGAGCCTGCCGGTCACACTGGGCCTGGCTGGCGTGCTGTACCTGGCCCTGCTCAACCTGTTCCCTGAACCCGCCGGCCTCTATGGCCCGAATGGACCACGCTGGGTGCGTTGCAAACATGCACCGTCGACGCCTGTGACCACCGCCGAAATGGCCTGACTGGAATCCGACCATGACCACACCTCACTACATCGACGGCCGCTGGGTCGAAGGCCAGGGCAACGATTGCCTCACCGTGCATGACCCATCGCTTGGCCAACCGTTCGCCGAGCTGATGTCGGCGAGCACCGCCCAGGTCGACCAGGCCGTGGTGGCGGCGCGCCGTGCCCTGGCGTCCTGGAAGAACGTCGCCGCCAGCGAGCGTGCCCGCTACCTGCGTGGCTTCGCCGAGCAGTTGGGCCAGCGCCGCGAAGCGCTGATCGCCCTGCAGATTCGCAACAACGGCAAGCCACGCCACGAAGCCGAGATCGACCTGGACGACGCCGTGGCCACCTTCGGCTACTACGCCGACCTTGCCGAACGACTGCCGCAAAAGAACCGCGACGTCCCCCTCGCCGCCCCGGGCTTCACCGCCCGCACGCGCCTAGAGCCGGTCGGCGTGGTCGGTTTGATCGTACCGTGGAACTTCCCCTTGGTGACCAGCGCCTGGAAACTCGCCCCAGCCCTGGCCGCCGGCTGCACCGTGGTGCTCAAGCCGTCGGAGATCACCCCGCTGATCGAGCAGGCCTATGGCCAGATCGCCGATACGCTGGGCCTGCCCGCCGGCGTGCTCAACATCGTCAGCGGCAAGGCCGAGACCGGCGCGGCATTGAGCAACCACAACGGCCTGGACAAGCTGTCGTTCACCGGCAGCAACGGCGTCGGCAGCCAGGTCATGCGCGCCGCCGCAGCCCAATGCCGCCCGGTGACCTTGGAGTTGGGCGGCAAGTCCGCGATCGTGGTGTTCGACGACTGCGACCCGGACCAGGCCGTGGAATGGATCGTCGCCGGCATCACCTGGAACGCTGGGCAGATGTGCTCGGCCACCTCGCGGCTGCTGGTGCAGGACGGCATCGCCGACACCCTGCTGCCACGCCTGCAAGCGGCCCTGGAACGGATGCGGGTCGGCAACCCACAGGCCGAGGACGTGGCGATGGGGCCGTTGACCAGCCAGGCGCAATGGCTGAAGGTCGCCGGCTACTTCGCCACCGCCCGCGAGGAAGGCCTGCGCTGCCTCGCCGGCGGCCAGGTGCTGGACCGCGAAGGCTGGTTCGTCAGCCCGACGCTGTACGTGGACGTGCCCGAGAACAGCCGCCTGTGGGTCGAGGAAATCTTCGGCCCGGTGCTGTGTGCCCGGCGCTTTGCCACCGAGGCGCAGGCCATCGCCCAGGCCAACGACAGCCGCTTCGGCCTGGTCGCCACCGTCTGTAGCGCCGACCTCGAACGCGCCGAGCGCGTGGCCGATGCGCTGGAAGTCGGCCATGTGTGGATCAACTCGGTGCAGGCGGTGTTCGTCGAGACTTCGTGGGGCGGCACCAAGGGCAGCGGCATCGGCCGTGAACTCGGGCCCTGGGGGTTGTCGGCGTATCAGTCGGTGAAGCATGTGACGCGCTGTCTTGGCTGATCGCTGACACGACGCCCCCCTTGTCGACAGTTGTCGCGAGGGGCTTTTACGTTACGCTCAGCGGGTATTCCCCCGCGAAAGCGACAGTACCGTCACCACAAAAGCCTGGTGTTCCAGGTGACTTTTACCCACCGTCGGAAAGTCCCACCCCTGGTAGCCCCAACAACCACAACACCAGGCCAGACCTCCCATGCACCCGCAACGCACCACCCTGCACAACGAACTGCACGCCCGCCCGTCGCTGTATTTCGACGAGCCGGCCCATGTCCATCACCTGGCCCTGCTGGGCGACGATGCCGCCTGCCAGGCCCTGTTGCAGCGCTGCTGCCCGGGCGCCTTCGACCGCGAGGCGGTCCAAGGCATCACCCGGCTGGACGGTCATCCGTTCAAGTGGGAGCGCCATGCCGAGTTCTTCACCCTGACCCTGGTCGTACCCTGCGCCACCCATGATGCGAGCTGGCTGTCCTTGCCCCAGGTGCTCGCCGAGGCCATCGCGCCGCAGGCGGCACAGGTGATCAACGCGGTACAGGTGCTGGTACGCGGCGAGCAGGACCTGGACCTGACCCGCTACGGCTTCAAGGACCCCTGCGGCTCCTGCGTCGGCGGTGGCGACGCGGTGGTGTGGAGCGACTTTCGCCTGACCGACGATGGCACCAACCGCCTGTTGTTCGTCAACCGGCGGCTCAATGCCTACCGCCAGGGCCGGATGATCCGTCGCCTGCTGGAAATCGAGACCTACCGCATGATGGCCTCGCTGACCCTGACCGACGCCAAGGCCCTCGGCCAGGAGCTGGACGCCTTCGACAGGACCCTGGTCAGCCTCTCCGAACGCAGCGCCAGCGTCGCCGGCCATGACTCCAAGGCCCTGCTCGAAGCCATCGCCCACCTCTCGCGGCAGGTGGTCAGCCGCACCGTGAAGACCCGCCACCGCTTCGGCGCCACCCAGGCCTATGCGCAACTGGTGTTCGAGCGCCTGGGTGAATTGCGCGAAACCCACGTGGGCGACTGCCAGCGCCTGGGGGTGTTCATCGAGCGGCGTTTCAAGCCGACCGTGCGCTACTGCGCCGCCACCGAACAGCGCCTCGAGCAGCTGGCCAAGAACGTGGCCAACCTGGGCGACCTGCTGCAGGCGCGGGTGCAGGTGGAGATGGAAGAGCAGAATGCCGAGATCCTGCGCAGCCTCAATGCCCGGGCCGATGCCCAGGTGAAGATCCAGCGGGCGGTCGAGGGGCTGTCGATCATCGCCATCACCTACTACCTGCTGAGCCTGTTCAAGCTGCTGTATGGCGGGCTGAATGTACTGGGAGCGGGGCTGACGGCGCGCGAAGCGCTGCTGGGGATGGCGCCGGTGGTGGCGCTGGTGCTGCTGGTGATCCTGCGGCGGATCAGGCAGGCCAAGCAGCATTGAGGATGGCGGGGCTGCATATGCGGACCATCACCGGCAAGCTCATAGAACAAACGCTAACTCATTGATTTAGCAGGGACCTGTGGGGGCTTGTCCGGGACACCGCATGTCTCGGACGAGACCAAAGGCGCGGCCTTGAGCTAGGCCCCAGGGATCAATCGGCGTATCAGTCGGCAAACATATAACACGCTGTCCAGGCTGATCCCTGACACGGCGAAAGCCCCTTGTCGGCTGTGGTCGCGAGGGGGGTTGCTACCGCAGGTTCGCCAGCTAGTGTCCATGAAATCTATACAATCCTACCGCGGTGCAGAGTAGGACAAGCCCACTCAGCATGATCACCTCCCCAGCAAGCAGACGCCGCTTGAGGTCTGCGGGAAAACAACGTAATTCATGCGCATCAAGCTCCCCTCGCCTGATATGCCTTCCAGGCCATGCCAAAACCCCGCTGATCATGCCCAACAAAATCCATCGAGAACCAAAGGCAGTAGTACCCCAAATACCCTTCTGGAGCTCCAGCCAACTGCTGCTGCGTAAGGCTGCCATGGCTCTCTCGAAATCACTCCCCCAAGCGAATCTGGCGATCATGGCCATTCCAATCAAAAAGCTGATAGCTGGTACTAAAAGTACGATCATCTGATAGCTCACCGGCCAATTGCGCGGATTGGGGATCAATGTGGCATCCATTCGTAAATGACCTCCCCTGCAGTCTCTCCAATCTCGTTACCTAGCGTTCCCCCACAAACGAAGCACCGCCCCCAGTGGCCAAACCACAAACCGCACGTCCATAAATACCGAAAACCACGCATATCGCGCTCACTGCTTTACCACCGAAAAATCCACCTGCGGCGCCGCCCGCCAACCCTCCAGAAAAGCTCCCAGTCTCGGTGAACCGAATAGAACGCCCATTTCAGACGCCGTTTAAAAAGGGTGGAAAGTTCCGATTACCCTCCCGATCTAGCCACCCCTGCCGAAGTTCCAATTTCGGCCATAGTGCACCAACTAACATAGCACTCACAATAAAAACTCTCGACTTCAGTGTTAAGGTACTCCACGTTCTTATTTCTTCATGAAGTCCTTTACTTCGCTGGAAGGACGCGCACATCACATCGAAATAACGTGTACTCGCAATGTACCCGAAGACTCCCAGCCCTGAAAGCAAGAGCAGAAGCGGAGCCAGCAAAAAGGCAAGCTTGAAAACTACTGGCCAATTGGAAGGATCAATCAAGGAGCGCCTCATAAGTCAGTTCACCCACCCCGGCGTTTCAAAGGTTTTCATACAGAGCCTAACGCCCAACTGCCTGGATCAATCCAATAATCCACAAATCAGCTCACCCATTCACACCCAGCATTCGCCACCTTTGCTGAGAGAAAAACCATATGCATTTCCACATAACGGAGTCCAAACTCATCCTGCAAGGCAAGGAACCAGACTACCATTAGCGAGCGAAGTCATAAGACACCCCACCCCAAAATTCCGTACACGATCGCTGACCATGTCAGACCTAAAGCCAAAAGCCAAAATGCGACTTTAACCCTACGTCTCAGATAGGAAGGGAATTGCTTATTGTCCTCCGGATCAAGCAATCCTCTGCGCATTCCCCATTCTGGCCATATGAGCATCATGCTTGAGCCCGCAACCGCCAAACTTCGAAGTTCCAGACTCAACGCGCTCGAAGCCCTAACGTCCTCTAGAAAACCTTTACTATTTCTCAGCGAGGCGCACATCACGTCAAAATGACGCGTTCCGGCGATATGAGCGAGAACTGAAAGGCCTCCCACACACAACACCATCGGTCCAAGCAATACAGCCAGCTTGACATATAGCATTCAACCCACCAGATCAGTCATAAAGATTTTCATAAACGACTTCCCCTGTAGCCCCGCCCACTCTTTCCATCATTAAGCCTCCAGAGAGGGAGCCGCCACCAACTAATGCAATCCCGCAGATGGCTCTTCCCCAGGGCCCAAACGTACATACAGCGCTGATCACAGCCTTCCCAAACGCGGCACCTGCCATACCACCCACCAACCCTCCAGAAAAGCTCCCAGTCTCGGTGAACCGAATTCTCCTGCATTCCTCCGTCTCCCCTGCCCTACAAACCTCCTGCACTTTCAAGTAGGACGAAGTTGCCCCCAATCCAATAGCCACATACCCACCATATTTCAAATACCGCGCCGTCTTCGCCACTTCTTCCAAATGCGTCGCATACCCCGGTATCTGCCCCGGCCCACCGGCCTTTTTCCAGTGATGCACCA
>NZ_JBDLLR010000001.1:4288514-4616026 GCF_046365545.1 Pseudomonas sp. HLMP
TCGACGGCATGAACCAGTCGGTGGCCACCGCCACCGAGGAGCAGAGCGCGGTGGTCGAGAGCCTGAACCTGGACATCACCCAGATCAACACCCTCAACCAGCAAGGGGTGGAGAACCTCAACGAGACCCTGCGTCACTGCGATGCCCTGAGCCAGCAGGCCGGGCGGTTGAAGCAGTTGGTGGGGAGCTTCAGGATCTGAGGGGAAGGCCGCAGTGGGGCGCAAAGCGCCCCCGATTGGAGACTCACATCATTTTATGATCGCCCAGAGGATCCCTTGCCCCACCTTCAGGCCACCGCCACCTTCCTGCCCTTGCCCCGCCGCAACCACCCCAGCAACACCGCTGCCATCAGCACGAAGCCCAGGTAGCCGAAGAACGGATACACCTCCCCGACCAGGCTGATGAACCCCACCAGGCTGCAAGCGAACGCCACCACCCCGGTCACCACCGAGCCCCAGCGAAACTGCGTCGTCCCCGCCGGCAGCAACCGTGACAGGAAGGAAAACAACGTCCCCACCGCCGTGTTGACGATCATCCCGAAGATGATCAGGCACATCACCAGCCCCAGCAGCGGCGAAACCTCGCTGGCGATCGACAGCATCGGCATGGGCAGCTCGGCGACGCTGTCCAGGCGCGACAGCAACCCCGCGCTCATCACCAGCATCAGCCCGCCCAACGCCGCGCCACCGAGCAAGCCGCCCCATATCGCCGTCCTCTCGCCCTTGGCCGAACCACCGAGGATGGCCAGGATCGGCGCACCCGCGACGATGTTGTAGGACACATAGAGGAACGCCCCCAGCAGCCAGTGACGGGCGCCCGCCTGCTGCTGGCTGGCCAGCCGGTCGAGCTCGGCGAAGCTCTGCCCACGGGAAAACATCGCGTACAGGGCGATCGCCGAGGCGATCAGGATCAGCAACGGCGTGATGGCGCCGATGGCGACGATCACCTTCTGTACATCCAGGCACACGATGCCCACCACCAGCAGGGTCACCAGCACGCTGCCAGCCAGAGCCGGCACGCCGAACTGCTGCTCCAGCAAGGCGCCACCACCCGCCAGCATGACCACGGTGACGGCGAACATGAAGAAGGTGATGAGCCAGTCGACGAACCAGCCCAGGTGACGGCCGCAGATGGCCTGGATGACGTCCTTGTGCGAGGTGGCTTGCTGGCGATTGCCCAACCCCGCCAGGGCCATGCCCAGGAAGGTGAACAACGCGGCGCTGACCAGCGCACCGACCAACCCCCAGACACCAAAGTCGACGAAGAACAGCAACAGTTCCCGCCCGGACGCGAAGCCCGCCCCCACGATCACGCCGATGAAGGCACCGGCGATCTTCAGCTGCTCTTGCATGTGAACCTCTGGCTCTATTGTTGTTGTGTTTCAGGGAAGGCCACGACGGCCCGGCATTCGATTCACGCCTGCCCGACGAACGCCTGCACTTCGATCTCCACGTCGACGCCGAGCGCCAGCGCCGACGCCACGGTGGAGCGCACCGGCAGGGCCTCGCCGAAGAACGTCGTGTAGACCTCGTTGAAACCCGCGAAATGAGCCATGTCCGACAACCACACGGTGACCTTGACCACCTGGTCGAAACGCGCCCCGCACGCCGCCAGGCTCTCGCCGATACGCTCGCAGGCCGCACGGGTCTGGGCCTGGATGTCGCCACGCACCACTTCGCCCGTCGCGCTCATCGGCACCTGGCCGGACAGGAACAGAAAGCCACCGGCCTTCACCGCACGGGAGAACGGAAACGGCAGGCTGCTGGGAAAACGCTGGATATCATCGCTCATGGAAAGCTCCTTTCAGGGTTGTGGGAAACGGGCCGGCGACAGCTGCTCTGGCGACACGCCCTGGGCCAGCAAGCTCGGACAGAGGGGCTGGCCGAGCAGCAGGTCGGCGGCCAGGCGGGAGGCACCGGCGGCGGACTGGATGCCGTAGCCGCCCTGCGCCGCCAGCCAGAAGAACGCCGGCATACGCGGGTCGAAGCCGATCACCAGGTCGCCGTCGGCGACGAACGAGCGCAGCCCGGCCCAACTGTGGCTGGGACGGCGGATCTGCAGGGTGGTCATGGCCTCGATGTTGTAGATGCCCAGGGCCACGTCCAGCTCTTCTGGCGCGGCGTCCTGGGGCTCGACCGGGTCAGCGTTGGCCGGCGAGCCGAGCAACTGGCCGGCGTCCGGCTTGAAGTAGAAGCTTTCGTCCACGCCGATCACCGCCGGCCAGCGACTGAAGTCGTGCGCCGATGGGCCCGGGAAGGTGAAGGCGCTCCGCCGACAGGGCTGCAGGCCAACCTTGACCACCCCGCACTGCCCGGCCACCTGGTCGGCCCAGGCTCCGGCGGCGTTGACCAGTTGGCGAGCCTGCAACTGGCTGCCATCGGCCAGTTCCACTTGCCACAGCTCATCGAGGTAGCGGGCCTGGACCAGCTCGGCGTTGCAGCGCAGCTCGCCACCGGCCGCGCGGTAGCCACGCAGGAAGCCCTGGTGCAGGCCATGCACGTCCAGGTCCATGGCCCCCGGCTCGAGCAGCGCACCGCCGAGGACCTCGCCACGCAGGCTGGGTACCAGGGCCAGGGCGGCCTCGCGGTCGAGCAGGCTGACCTCGGTGCCGTTGGCCAGGTTCTGCGCGTAGGTGGTTTCGAGAAGCTCGCGTTGCTCGGTGGTAGCGACGTACAGGCAGCCACGGGGCTCGAGCAGGGGATGCTCGCAAAAGCCCTCCGGCGGCTGCTCGTAGAAGGCACGGCTGGCGCGGGTGAGGGCCTGGATCTGCGGCGTACCGTAGGCCTCCATGAACATGGCGGCCGAGCGCCCGGTGGAGTGGTAGCCCGGCTGCATCTCGCGCTCGAGCAGCAGCACCCGGCGCTGGCCGGCTAGGCGGTAGCCCAGGGAAGCACCGGCGATGCCGGCGCCGATGATCAGGGTGTCGTAGATCTGTGCCATGCACGCTCCTGTCGCGCTAATTATCATTTATGAGAATTCTAATATATGAGAATTTCGGATCGCGCAAGGGTCCAAGGTAAGATGCCCGACCAAAGCCGTACATGAGAGCCCCGATGCCCGACGACCGTACCCGCCCGCCAAACCGCCCCGGTGCCCTCCCCCTGCTCGACCGCGCCGAGGTTGGCGCGCGCCTGCGCCAGGTGCGCAAGGCGCGGCAGATGACCCTCAAGCAGTTGTCCGCGCTCAGTGGCGTGCCGGTCTCGACCCTGTCGAAGATGGAGCTGGCGCAGGTCTCGGTCAGCTACGAGAAGCTGGCCGCAGCGGCGCGTGCCCTGAACCTGGACATCGCCCAGTTGTTCCGCGCCAGCGGCCCGGCCAGCGCGCCAGCCCCGGCGACCGTGGTGGTCGATTCGCTGCCCGCGGCAGCCGGTTACTCCACCGGCACCTACGACTACCACCCGATTGCAGGGGCCTTCCCCGAACGGCGCATGACCCCCGCCTACGCCCGCATCATCGCCCGGGAGCGCGGCCAGTTCGATGACTTCATCCGCCATCCCGGCCAGGAGTTCGCCCTCGTCCTGAGCGGGCGGGTACGCATCCTGTTCGAAACGGGCGAGGCGGTGAGCATCGGGCCCCAGGAGACGGCTTACTTCGACAGCCAGGTGGGGCATATCTACCTGTCTGAGAGCGAGGATGGCGGCGATGCCCATGTCATGGTGGTGATGACCGACCGCTGATCTTGGAGGCCCGCAGTCGATATCTGGTTATAACCTAATAACGAACAAGTCTATTTCGCTATAAAAAAACCTTTATGCTGGCAGCCATCCGATCACGGGCACAGCGGGACAGTCGAGTAGCGTATGGATGTAGGTTCTTTCGGTTTCACCATTGCGGGACTGGTCGTGGGTTTCATCGTCGGCATGACCGGCGTCGGTGGCGGTTCGCTGATGACGCCGATCCTGCTCTGGTTCGGGGTCAACCCGGCCACCGCCGTGGGTACCGACCTGCTCTACGCCGCCATCACCAAGGCCAGTGGCGTCTGGGTGCATGGGCGCAACAAGAACATCGACTGGAAGATCACCGGCCTGCTGAGCCTGGGCAGCGTGCCGGCGGCAGCGCTGACGCTGTGGTTCCTCAGCACCCTGCACACCGATACCTCGGCGCTCAATGCGGTGATCAAGCAGGGCCTGGCCGTGGTGCTGATCCTCACCGCGCTGGCGATCCTGTTCAAGTCGCGCCTGCAGGCCTTCGCCAATCGCCACGCCGGCGACCACTACCACCTCAGCGACCGCACCCTGAACATCCTCACCGTGCTCACCGGGGTGGTGCTGGGCGTCATGGTCACCCTGACCTCCATCGGTGCCGGCGCTCTGGGCACGGTGGCGCTGTTCCTGCTCTACCCGTTCCTGGTCACCCGCCGCCTGGTGGGCACCGAGATCGCCCACGCCGTGCCCCTGACCCTGGTGGCCGGCCTCGGCCACGCCGGGATGGGCAACATGGACTGGGCGTTGCTCGGCTACCTGCTGCTCGGTTCGCTGCCCGGCATCTACCTGGGCAGCCACCTCACCGGGCGTATCTCCGACCACCTGCTGCGGCCTTGCCTGGCCGGGATGCTGTTGATGATCGGCTACAAGCTGGCGTTCTAACGCGCCCGCTGCCCTTACCTGGCCGCCTGTTGCAGGTAGTCGGTCAGGAAGTACTGGGCATTGCCCTGCTCGGAGAGAGAAGGGTCGTAGCGCAGGGATGTCTCTTGCGCCTCGCCCGGCAGGTAGAGGTTGGCCCAGTCGCCACGAACGATCAGGGCAACGTACTTCTTGCCGTCGACCTCGGTGGAGTAACGCGTATCCCGCTCGGACTTCTCGACGTTCATCTTCTGGATGCGCATCTGCCAGTCATGGTCGATGCCATCGACCTGTACCAGCGCCTGGTTCGCCGAGCGCTCACCGATGCGCAGGGTCCAGACCTTGATCCCCTGCTCGCCGCTGTAGGCGACCACCTTGTCGGCCACCGGTGGGCGCTCGGGCTCGGCGGCCAGCAACGGCGTGGTGATGAAAAGGCCCAGTGCCAGGGCCAGCCAGTTCCGTCTTGTCGTGAGCATCATGCTGCTTTCCTGTATTGCCTGTGAAAGAGCCTCCAGCCGGAGACGCAAAGATGATTGCAAAGGGCCGCACAAGTTCAAACGTGGCGGCGGGTTTTTTCTGCACGTTGTGACGCGCGTCAGGCCAGGCGCAACCGCCAACGCCCCACGCGGCTGAGTGGCAGGCGCGACAGCGGCAATACATCGATGCGCTGGAAAGCCTCCAGCGGGCAGCCGAGCACATGGACCATCGCCGCACGGATGACGAAGGGGTGGGTCACTGCCAGCCAGTCGCCCGGTGGGTCGAACCCCTCCAGCCAGGCGCCGACCCGTTGGCACAAGGCGGCGATCGATTCGCCGCCGTGGGGCGCACTGTGCGGGTCGTCCAGCCATTGGGCCAGGGCCTGCGGCTGCTCGGCCTGCAGGTGCTTGAGCGCCTGGCCTTGCCAGCGCCCCAGGTCGCAATCGGCCAGGGCTGGCTCGATACCCACGCACGTTCCCAGGCAGGCCGCCGTCTCCAGTGCCCGACGCTCCGGTGCGCTCAGCAGCTGGGTACCTGGCGCAGCCGGCGAAGGCCGCTCCGAGCCTGGCGACAGGGCATCGTCGATACCGTGTAAATACCCGGTCTTGAGGGCATGGGTCGGAGCGTGGCAGATCAAGGCAAGGTGGACAGCTTTCACGGGGGCTCTTCGTGGGCGATGTTCAGGCATCCGGTTTAGCATGCCAGCGATTTTTTTACCGCAACGAAACACAGGAGAATACCAGCCCCCACACCGGCACCAGCATCACCAGCCCCACCGCCACCCGCGGCCAGTACGGCAGCACCATCACCAGCACCATCCCCGCCAGCGACATCGCCCCGAACCAGGCCACCGGTCCCATGGCCCAGCCCCAGGCCCCGGCGCACAGCAACAGGCTGCCCAGCAGCGACGACCAGCCCAACCCGCGCAGGGCCAGGCGCAGCCCACGCGGGCATGGCCTGTGCCAAACCTGCTTGTAGTGCCGCTCCAACCCCTGGCACAGCCCCAGCATGCCGGCATAGGCGAACAGCAATCCCCCCATGACCATCGTCATCATCCTGCCACCTCCATCCGCCGAGCGGGCGTCCGGGCCGTCACCGGCACCGAACGGGCCACCCGCCAGGCCGCCAGGGCCAGACCCACGCCCAGCACCAACCCGGTAACCTCCACACCCAGGCGCAGGCTGTCTGCCGTGCCGGTAACCATGCCCAGCGCCCCCAGGCCACCACTCAGCAGCGCCACGAGCCCCAATTGCTCGACCCAGGCGCGCTTGGCCGGCCGCGACCCAGCATGCAACAAGGCCAGCAACCAGGCCCCGAAGAACACCCGCACCTCCCACGCTTCACGCCCGGCCAGCTCCGCAGGCAGCAGGCGGCTGGCCCACAGCAGCGCGACACAGGCCAGCAGCAAGCCGGCGATGAAACCGACGTTGCACACCTCGGCCAGGCGATACCAGCGTCGCGCCGATGCCTCGGCCGTGACCGTGGCGTACTTGCGCCCGCGTTTGACGCAGAACAGCACCAAACCACTGGCGATCATCGCGCAACTGACCAGGCCACAGACGAAGTACAGCCAACGCATGGGGTAGCCACCGAACTGGGCGAAGTGCAGGCCGACCATCACCCGTTGGGTCAATGGCGCCGGGCGCAGCTCGGGCACATCGCTGAGCAGCTTGCCGCTGACGCCGTCGAAGACCATCGCCTGGCCCTTGGTCAAGGCGATACGGTTGCCCAGCTGCGGCCGGATCTCGATGCGTGCCCCAGCCGTATTGGGGTTGCGGATATTCAGGCCACCGATCGGCCCCAGCCGTGCCTCGGCCTGGGCCAGCAGCGGCGCGATGTCGACCAGTTCGCCCGGCACCTTGGCCAGGCGCCGTGGCTGTTCCAGGCGGGTATTGCCCTGGGCCTGGAAGTACGCCCGGGTATCACCGTCGAACAGGGCATCCACGCCTGCGGGAATGTAGATCAGCATGAAGATCACCAACCCCGTGTAGGTGATCATCAGGTGGAACGGCAGCAACAGCACGGCACTGGCATTGTGGAAATCCAGCCAGGAGCGCTGCCCCTTGTCCGGGCGGAAGGTGAAGAACTCCTTGAAGATCTTCTTGTGGATCACGATACCGGTCACCAGCGCCGCCAGCATCACCAGGGCCAGCGCTCCGACCACGAAGATGCCCCAGTTGCGCGGCAGGTCGAGGGTGAAATGGAAGCGGAAGAAGAAATTACCGCCAACGCTGTCGCGCACCGCCAACGGCTCGCCGGTCTGCGGATCGAGTTGCACGCCACCGCCATGGCGGCGTTCGCCGGTGGACACGCGCAGCCCTGGGGCGCGTTCGCTGGGCAGGCTGATGCCCCAGTTGTTGGCATCCGCTTCGTGGGCTTGCAGGTAGGCGATGGCACGCCGCGCGGCATCGGCCTGGGAGACGTCGGTGGCCGGGATCTCCGGCTGCATCCAGTGGTTGAGCTCCTTGTCGAACACCGCCAGGGTGCCGGTGACGAAGATGGCGAACAGCAGCCAGCCGAAGATCAGCCCGGCCCAGGTATGCAGCCAGGCCATCGATTGGGTGAAGGTGTTCTTCATGGCAACCACCCCATCGCCTGCGGCCAGAAGCCCAGCAGCGCCAGCGGTACGGAAATGGCCAAGGGCATCCAGGCATGCAGGGCGTCACGGCTGGCGAACGCCCAGAGGATCGCGGCGGTGTAGAAAACGAACGCCGGCAGCGTGGCGACGATCACCGCGTCGCCAGGTGCCAGTGGCAGCACGCGGGCCAGGCAGGCGGTGGCGGCGTAGCTGAAGGCGTAGCCGCCAAGCAGTGCGGCGGCGCTGCGGGAGAAGATGGCCAGCCAGGTGGGGAGAGTGCTCATCGGTTGCTCCTTGAGGGGCATTCGGGGCCGCTTCGCGTCGGCTCGGCACACCGACAAGCCCGCGCCCACAGATTCGGCGCCGATCTCAAGATCGGCGCGGTCCATGTGGGCGCGGGCTTGTCGGGGCGCGAAGCGGTTCCAACGATCAGAACGAGATGTTCAACGAAGCGAACACCGCACGCCCCGGCTGGTTGTAGGTATTGGCGCCCGAGCTGCTGGCATTGCCGCCACGGTAGATCTGCTTGTCGAAGACGTTGTTCACCCCTACCCGCACGTCATAGTTGGCGTTGAACCTGTACCCGGCGCTGACATCCACCAGGCCATAGGCCTCCACGTCCTGCTGGGCCTCTTGGTCATAGTCCTGCTGGGTGCGGTAGTTGTAGGTCGGCGACTTCTGCTTGCCGAAGTAGGTGCCCGCCAGCTGGAACGACAGCTTGTCGGTGGCACGCCAGTCGAGGGTGGTGTTGACCGTGTACTCGGGGATCACCGACAGCGGCTCGCCAGTCTCGCGGTTGTCGTTGTCGAGCATCCAGGTCAGGTTGGTGTTCCAGTCCAGGGTCGGGCTCAGCTCGATGAAGAAGTTGCCCTCGATGCCTTCCACCCGTGCCTTGCCGGCGTTCTCCCACTGGGTCACGCGGCGGCCGCTGTTGATGGTGTAGACCACGTCGGTACCGCCGATGATCTTGTTCTTGTAGTCATTGCGGAAGTAGGTCGCGCTGGTACGCCAGGTGCCACGGTCATACAGCAGGCCGATTTCCTTGTTGACGCTGATTTCCGGATCGAGGTCGGCATTACCCTGCAAGTAACAGCCCCCGGAGTTGGTCTGTTGCACGCTGCAGCCGTTGCCACGGCTGTAGAGCAGGTAGTTGGGGTTGTACTGGTACAGGTTCGGCGTCTTGTAGGCCCGGGCGATGCCGCCCTTGACGGTCAGATCGTCGGTGAGCTTGTGCGACAGGTTCAGGCTCGGGCTGAGGTTGTCGCCGAATTCCTCGTGATGATCCAGGCGCAAGCCAGGGGTGACGGTGGTGTCGCCGATGACGATGTTGTCCTCGACGAACAGCGCATAGCTCTTGGCCGACATCTTCGAGTCGCTGCGATCGAAACCGGCGATCACGTCGCTGCCGGAGCCGCTCGGGTCGAAGCTCTGCGGGCGGAACGACCCCTGGTCGTTGAGGGTTTCATAGAGGTACTCGCCACCCAGGGTCAGCACGTGCTCGGTGCTGCCCATCGCGAACGGCAGGCTCGCTTCGCTGGTCAGGCGGGTGTTGCGCAGCCGCGACATCGCCGCGCCAGAGTCGTTGATCGACCCTTCCGGGCCCCCTGCCAGGCCTTCGTTGAGGCGCCAGTTGCGCACGTACTCGTAGGCCAGCACGGTCTTGCTGGTACCCCAGGTGAAGTCGCCCAGGTGGGTCAGGTCGTAGGTGTTGCGCTGCATGACGTTGGTCTCGTGGCCATACAGGCTGGAGATCAGGTCGATGTTGCCACCGCCGTTGCTGTTCATGGTGTCGCCGGCGTAGATATTGCCCTGGCGGCTATAGCCGGCGCTGAGCTCGAGGCGATGCTCGTCGTTGAGCCTCCAGCTCAGCAGGCCATTGATGTCCTTGTTGCGCACGCCCTCGCGCCCGGCCACCAGGGCACTGTTGGCGTGCTTGGCGTTGATGTCCAGGTCGTCGGCGTCGGTCTTGGCCAGGCCACCGTAGAGGCGAAAGCCCAGGTCGTCGGTCAGCCCGCCGCTGACGTTGAAGTTGGCGCGCTGGCTGGCGCCTTCGGCACTGTCTTCGGGCAACTGGGTGTACAGGTTGAGGTTGCCCTTGAGCTCGTCGGTCGGGCGCTTGGTGATGATGTTCACCACCCCGCCCATGGCACCGGAACCATAACGCGCCGCGGCTGGGCCACGGAGGATCTCGATGCGCTCGACCGCCTCGGCCGGCACCCAGTTGGTCTCGCCGCGGGTGTCGCGGTCGCCGTTCCAGCCGTAGCGCACGGCATTGCGGGCGTTGGACGGCTTGCCGTCGATGAGGATCAGGGTGTTCTCCGGGCCCATGCCGCGCAGGTCGATCTGGCGGTTGTTGCCACGCGCGCCGCTGGCGCTGTTGCCGGTCAGGTTGACCCCTGGTTCGCGACGGATGATGTCGGACAGGTCGTTGGCCGGGGGGCGGCGCTTGATGTCCTCTTCGGTGATGATCGACGAGCCCAGTGCCTGGCGTGCCTCACGCTCGGCCGTGACCAGGGTGTTCTGGATCACCAGCGCGTTGCTGTCGACCGGCACCTCCAGCACCTCGCCGGACGGGTTCTCCTCGGCCTGTGCCGCCGTGGCCAGCATGGCCGGCGACGCCAATGCGACGAAGGCCAGGGCCAGGCTGTTGGGGGAGGTTCTGGATTGCATCGACACATCTCCTGCAGTTCATGAGCGAAAAGGCGCGACCGCCTGGAAGACAGCGCACACAGAGCCACTGGCCTCACGAACGTTGCGTGGGGCCCTCAGGGATGGCGAATATAATGATTCTCAAATGGGTTTGTATCTTATTTACGAAATTTACAGATTGCGGGGGGAACTTTCATGCCAGTCGTTTGTGAGCATGCATCGGATTTGGCACTGCCGTGCGCTGGGTTTGGCCCCCAGCCCCCACATCGACGATGCGGGCTTCAAGAATGGGAACAGGGGCGACGCACGCCATCCGGCGCCGTTCGCACCCTGCTCCACATGGCGGCCGCACGGCCAGATGTGTTTCGAGAGGTATTGCAGGGAAGGTGACATCCCTGTCCTTGGCGACACCCCGGGTGTCGCCGGGACTCTTGGGCAAACACCTTCGAAGTGCGAGTCCAGAACCGCTACGCCGGCGCCTTCGCTACCTCGATCGCCTCCCGAACCAGCGGGTCCAACCCCTCCCCCGGGTTGGCCTGCAACCACGCCTCCAGTTGCCGACGCATGGCCGGCGTCCAGAAGTTCTGCAGGTGCTGCCTCACCCCCTGCACCGCCAGCGCCCGGTCGGGCTCGCTGGCGAAGTAGTGGGCGATCTGGTTGGCCATCTTGACCAGGTTCTCGCTGCTCATCGGCGCACCTCGGCTTTCTCGGACTTCTCGGCCTGGCGACGCTCCTTGAGCAAGCGCCGTTGTTCATCGCTGAACGCCTGGTAGCGCTTCTGCCACTCCGATGGCTGGAACACCCGCACCACCTCTACGGCCGTGACCTTGTACTCGGGGCAGTTGGTGGCCCAGTCGGAGTTGTCGGTGGTGATCACGTTGGCGCCCGACTCAGGGAAGTGGAAGGTGGTGTACACCACCCCCGGCGCTACCCGACCGCTGACCTTGGCGCGCAACACCGTCTGCCCGGCGCGGCTGCCCACGCCGACCCAGTCTCCGTCCTTGATGCCGCGGCTCTCGGCGTCGGTCGGGTGGATTTCCAGACGGTCCTGGGCGTGCCAGGCGACATTGCCGGTACGTCGGGTCTGGGCGCCGACGTTGTACTGGCTGAGGATACGCCCGGTGGTCAGCAGCAACGGATAGCGGCTGTTGGCCTTCTCGTCGGTCGGCACGTAGCCGGTCAGCATGAAGCGCCCCTTGCCGCGCACGAACTGGTCGATGTGCATGGTCGGGGTACCCTGCGGCGCGGCATCGTTGCACGGCCATTGCAGGCTGCCGTGGCGGTCGAGCTGCTCGTAGCTGACCCGCTGGAAGGTCGGGGTCAGGCGGGCGATCTCGTCCATGATCTCGGAGGGATGGCGGTAGTCCATGCGGTAGCCCAGGGCATTGGACAGGGCCACGGTGGCTTCCCAGTCGGCCTTGCCGGCCAGCGGCTCCATGACCTTGCGCACCCGCGAGATGCGCCGCTCGGCGTTGGTGAAGGTGCCGTCCTTCTCCAGGAACGAACTGCCCGGCAGGAACACATGGGCGAACTTGGCCGTCTCGTTGAGGAAGATGTCCTGCACCACCACGCACTCCATGGCCATCAGGGCCGCGGTGACGTGCTGGGTGTTGGGGTCGCTCTGGGCGATATCCTCGCCCTGGCAGTAGAGGGCCTTGAAGCTGCCATCCAGGGCCGCCTCGAACATGTTGGGGATGCGCAGGCCCGGGTCAGGCTGCAAGGTGACGCCCCAGGCCTGCTCGAACTCGCTGCGCACCCCCTCGTTGGAGATGTGCCGGTAGCCTGGCAGCTCATGGGGGAACGAGCCCATGTCGCAAGAGCCCTGGACATTGTTCTGCCCACGTAGGGGGTTCACCCCTACCCCTTCGCGACCGATGTTGCCGGTGGCCATGGCCAGGTTGGCGATGCCCATCACCGCAGTGCTGCCCTGGCTGTGCTCGGTGACGCCCAGGCCGTAGTAGATCGCCGCGTTGCCGCCGGTGGCATACAGCCGGGCAGCGGCGCGGATCTGCTCGGCGGGCACGCCGCACACCGGCCCCAGCACCTCGGGGGCGTTTTCCGCGAGGCTGACGAAATCGCGCCAGTGGGCAAAATCCTCCGCCTCGCAGCGGGCGTCGACGAAGGCCTGGTCGAGCAGTCCCTCGGTGACGATCACATGGGCCAGGGCATTGAGCATGGCCACGTTGGTGCCAGGGCGCAGTTGCAGGTGCAGTTCGGCGCGGGCATGGGGCGAGTCCACCAGGTCGATGCGCCGTGGGTCGATGACGATCAGCCGCGCGCCCTCGCGCAGGCGGCGCTTGAGTTGCGAGCCGAACACCGGGTGGGCGTCGGTGGGGTTGGCGCCGATCACCAGGATGACGTCGGCCTGCATCACCGAGTCGAAGCTCTGGGTGCCGGCCGACTCGCCCAGGGTCTGCTTGAGGCCGTAGCCGGTCGGCGAATGGCAGACCCGCGCACAGGTGTCGACGTTGTTGTTGCCGAAAGCGGCGCGCACCAGCTTCTGCACCAGGTAGGCCTCCTCGTTGGTGCAACGGCTGGAGGTGATGCCGCCGATGGAGTCGCGCCCATGCTTGAGCTGGATGCGGCGAAACTCGCTGGCGGCGTAGGTGAGCGCCTCGTCCCAGCTGACTTCCTGCCACGGATCGTCGATGTGCTTGCGGATCATCGGCTTGGTGATGCGGTCCGGATGGGTGGCATAGCCCCAGGCGAAACGGCCCTTGACACAGGCGTGGCCGTGGTTGGCGCCACCGCTCTTGTCCGGGACCATGCGTACCAGCTGGTCGCCCTTCATCTCGGCGCGGAACGAACAGCCCACGCCGCAATAGGCGCAGGTGGTGATGACGGCACGCTCGGGCTGGCCGAGCTGGACCAGGCTTTTCTCGCTCAGGGTGGCGGTCGGGCAGGCTTGCACGCAGGCGCCGCAGGAGACGCATTCGGAGGTGAGGAAGTTGTCCCCGCCGGCGGCGGCCACCCGCGACTCGAAACCGCGCCCGGTGATGGTCAGGGCGAAGGTGCCCTGGATGTCTTCGCAGGCACGCACGCAGCGGCTGCAGACGATGCACTTGCTCGGCTCGTAGTCGAAGTACGGGTTGGAGACGTCCTTCTGCTCGGCCAGGTGGTTGGCACCGTCGTAGCCGTAGCGCACCTCGCGCAGGCCGACCTGGCCGGCCACGGTCTGCAGCTCGCAGTTGCCGTTGGCCGAGCAGGTCAGGCAGTCCAGCGGGTGGTCGGAGATGTACAGCTCCATGACGTTGCGCCGCAGGTCGGCCAGGCGCGACGTCTGGGTACGCACCACCATGCCTTCGCTGACCGGTGTGGTACACGAGGCTGGATAGCCGCGCATGCCCTCGATCTCCACCATGCACAGGCGGCAGGAGCCAAAGGCCTCCAGACTGTCGGTGGCGCACAACTTGGGAATGCTGGTGCCGAGCAGTGCCGCGGCACGCATCACCGAGGTGCCGGCAGGCACGCTGATGGAGCGGCCATCGATGACCAGGCTGACCTGCACGTCGCTGTCGCGGGCCGGCGTGCCCAGGTCGATGTCGTTGGCGGGGTCGAAGAAATTGATCACTGTGCGGCCTCCGTGGTGGTCAGACCGAAGTCGGCGGGGAAATACTTGAGGGCACTGGCCACGGGATAGGCGGTCATGCCGCCCATGGCGCAGAGCGAGCCGTACTGCATGGTGTCGCACAGGTCGCGCAGCAGCAGGGCCTGGTCGTGGCGTTCGCCGAGGTCGCTGCTGGCGATCAGCCGGTCCACCACCTCCATGCCACGGGTCGAGCCGATCCGGCACGGCGTGCACTTGCCGCAGGATTCTTCGGCACAGAACTGCAGGGCGAAGCGCGCCATGCTGGCCATGTTCAGGGTATCGTCGGCCACCACCACGCCACCGTGGCCCAGCATCGCGCCCATGGCAGCGAAGGCCTCGTAGTCCAGCGGGGTGTCGAAATGGCTGGGGGGCACCCAGGCGCCCAAGGGGCCGCCAACCTGCGCCGCCTTCAACGGCCGACCGCTGGCGGTGCCGCCGCCATAGTCCTCGACCAGCTCGCGCAGGCTCAGGCCGAAGGCACGCTCCACCAGGCCACCCCGGCGAATGTTGCCGGCCAGCTGGAACGGCATGGTGCCCAGCGAGCGGCCCATGCCGAAGTCGCGATAGAACGCCGCGCCCCTGGCCAGGATCACCGGCACCGAGGCCAGGGTGAGCACGTTGTGCACCAGGGTCGGTCGGCCGAACAGCCCCTCCAGGGCCGGGAGCGGTGGCTTGGCGCGGACGATGCCGCGCTTGCCTTCGAGGGATTCGAGCAGCGCGGTTTCCTCGCCACAGATGTAGGCGCCGGCACCGACCCGCACCTCCAGGTCGAAGGCCCGGCCACTGCCGGCGACGTCCTCGCCCAGGTAGCCTGCCTCACGGGCGATGGCGCAGGCCGCGTCCAGCACACGAATCGCGTCCGGGTACTCCGAGCGCACGTAGATGTAGCCCTTCTCGGCCCCCACGGCGAGGCCGGCGATGGCCATGCCCTCAATCAGCAGGAAGGGGTCGCCCTCCATCAGCATGCGGTCGGCGAAAGTGCCCGAGTCACCCTCGTCGGCGTTGCACACCACGTACTTCTGCCCTGCCCCAGCCTCGCGCACGGTACGCCACTTGATGCCGGCGGGGAATGCCGCGCCGCCACGGCCACGCAGGCCGGAGTCGAGCACGGCGGCAACCACGTCCGCCCCCTCGAGCGCCACGGCACGGGCCAGCCCTTCGAACCCGTCATGGGCACGGTAGTCCTCCAGCGACAACGGCCGGGTGATACCGGCACGGGCGAACAGCAGACGCTGCTGGGACTTGAGGTAGGGGATGTCCTCCACCGGCCCCAGGGCCAGGGAATGGCCACCTGCTTCGCCCATCAGGGCATCCAGCAGGCTGGGCACGTCTTCAGGCGTGACCGGCCCGAAGCCCATGCGCCCAGTGGCGCCCTCGAGCTCCAGCAAAGGTTCCAGCCAGTACAGCCCTCGGGAACTGGTGCGCTGGATATCCAACGCCACTTGCCGGCGCCCGGCCTCGTCGGCCAGCGCCTCGGCGACCTGGTCGGCGCCCACGGCGCGGGCCACCGAGTCACAGGGGATGAAGAGCTTCAGCATGCTTCGTCCTCCAGGCAGCCGTTGACCAGGGCACGCAGGCGCTCGGGGGTGAGGCGGGCATGCAGCCGGCCGTCCAGTTCCAGGGCCGGCGAGCAGGCGCAGGCGCCCAGGCAGTACACCGGTCGCAGGCTGATGGCGCCATCGGCGCTGGTGCCGTGGTCATCCAGCGCCAACTGCTCGCGCAACTGTGCAGCCAGGGCCTCGGCGCCCCGGCTCTGGCAGGATTCGGCCCGGCACAGGCGCAGGGTGTGGCGCGCCGGCGGTGTGGTACGGAAATCGTGGTAGAAACTGATCACCCCGCGCACCTCGGCCTGGCTGAGGTTGAGAGCATGGGCGATCTCGGGGACGGCGGCATCCGGCACGAAGCCTGCGCCGTCCTGGATGGCGTGGAGGATTGGCAACAGGGCGCCGGGCATGGCCTTGTGGCGTTCCAGCGCGTCCTGGATCAATGGCAGGTGAAGCGTCTCATCAGGCATACAGCGGACCTCGGCATCACGGACAAGGCTGCCGCGGCGGGCAGGCGTCCGGCGTGTTCTGCTGTGGCGCACCGGTCACGTCACGGTCACGTGGTATACGGGCGCCCTCCTTGCCCATGGCCGTGCGTCTGCGCGCACTGGTTCCCCTGGGCATCCTGCAAGCATGGCACTCCTGGCGCCGGCAGGTTGCACCCAAACGACCAGGCGCATCCTGAAACCGACCAGGGGTCCGCCCAGGATGCCGTGGCGGCCGCCGTACTCACTTCAACGGCAGGGCCTGGAACTGTTCCCGCAGGGTATGGAACGGCGCCACCAGGCGGATGGGGGTGCCGTTGATGTGGGTGAGCGCCCCGCTATGGGCGGCCGAGTACAGGGCTTTCAGGTCGTTCCTGTCGTCCTCGGTCAGTTGGCTGTCAGGGCCGTAGTTCATGATCGAGACCGGTTTCTGCGAGCCGAATGGAATGCTGGGGAAATCCGCCTCCTGCTGGGGCGCGAACCAGTGCCGGAGGCCGAACACATGGCCCAGCTCGTGGGCGATGGTCTCGACCTGCTCGGCCTCGTCCTGCTTGAACAGCGTCGGGTAGATCACCAGGTCGTGCCGCCCGGGGTCGGGAAAGAAGGCACTCGCCAACACGCAGGCTCCTGCCCCGTCGCAGCGTTCGACCTGCTGGACGACGATCTGGAAATCCCAGGCGTCGTCATCCCTGGCGAAGGCGATCGGCACGGCGTCGCCCCAAGCCCGTAGGGCCTGGCAGAAAAGCTGCTCGATCCTGGCCTTGGCGGCGTCGGGCGCAGCGAAGCGCGCCAGCGATTGCTCCTGGAAGCGCCACCTGAGGATGGTGTCTTCGCGCCAGAGCGGAATGAAGCCCTGGGTGGCGTCCAGCTGCAGTTCGGCAACGTTGCGCACATGGCCGCGGGATTCGGTGGCACAGATGATGTTCTGCTTATGTCCATACACGTGCACTTTCGGATCCAGGCCTTCCTCTGGCCCGCCGCTCGGCTTGAGGCGGAACGGGTCGACGGACGCCTGTGCCGGGTGGTTGTCGGTTTTCTTCCTGGGGGTTCGAGCCGCCATTGCGTTCTCCTTGCATGGGGGATGATTGCACGAAAAGCTAGCTGACCCGGGGCCGCCTGCAAGCCCAGGGCTGTCAGTCCCCCCAGGCCCGCGCACGCCTCGATCGCCTACACGGCCAGCCGCGCCAAGCGTTGCAGGGCGAGGATCACCCCCGGATCGCGCGCCTCGAGGACATCCGCCTGGATCCGCGCGATCACCGACTTGAGCAGCTCGGTCTGGGTCATCCGGGTTTGCTGCTGCAACGCCAGGAAATCCTCGGCCACGTGGGGGTTGACCTTCATCGACAGACGCCGGGTCGCCCCCGAAGGCGGCAGGCCGCGCTGACGCCGTTGCTCGTCCAGCGAGCGGGCGAACGCCTCGTGGGCCGGCAGCAGTTGTTCGCCCTGGCTGGCCTGCACCAGCAACTGGAAGTAATGGCCGAGGAACAGCTTGCGCAGGTTGGCCCCGGCTTCGCAGCTGACCGCGTGCATGGCCGCGTCGAGGGCATCGAGGTAGACCGCCGGCAACCGCGCCTCGATGGACTTGAGTTGTTGCTTGCGCGCATCGCGGATGGCCGGCGTGGACTGCGGCGGAATGGCGACTACCGTATCGCAGTGCGTGCACACGCCGACCAGGATGTCCCGCGCCTGGCCCTGGCCATCGCTGAATGGCACGTCGCGACGCACGTAGCGGGTCTGCACCACGGCCTGGCAATGCTCGCAGAGCGCCTTGCCGCTATCGCCTTCGAAAAGGATCTTCATGATCTGGGGTCTCACCGATGTACGCTGATGAACCAGGCTCCTGGCTCGATGAAATAGAACTTGATGTACCAGCCGTGCCGCCTGAGCACATGGACATCGATTTGCGCGACGGCGTGATGGGGGCTGCAGGCGTGGTGCATGCCGCTGCACGCGCGAACGATGCCGATCACCTCCTGCGCCGAAACCGCCCCTGTCGCCAGCAGGTTCTTCACCTCGATGTCGCCACGCGACACATGCAGGTAGTCACCCCTCTCAAGGGCCGCGATCAGGTCGCGCCTGGCCTTCCTGAAGCCATTCTCCATAGTCTTCTCTGTCGATACGAAAATCATCGTACAAATTCATGAGGACGTCCACCCATGTGGTGAACCTGAGCGACCGACGGTTGCCCAACCCTTCGGGAGGTAAACCGCGAACACTCTTGGTAGACTATGGCCCTGTTGTCTGCGCAGCGGCGCCCAGCAATGTAACCGCCGCTTTCGCAATCTTTCCCGATGTGTCCACCCCGACATGCGTGCGCCGCAGACATTCCCGACCGCTTTCGTTACCCGCCGTGAACCATGCCAGCAGAAACCGTGATCCCAACCACCACCACGCGCCCTAAGCCGTCCCGCCGCTTTTCCGTGGCACCGATGATGGACTGGACAGACCGCCATTGCCGGTTCTTCCTGCGCCTGCTGTCCAGGCACACCCTGCTCTACACGGAGATGGTCACCACCGGCGCCCTGCTGCACAACGACGCCCATCGCTTCTTGCGCCACGACGACACCGAGCACCCGCTGGCCCTGCAACTGGGCGGCAGTGTGCCGGCGGAGTTGGTAGCCTGCGCCCGGCTGGCCGAGGACGCCGGCTACGATGAGGTCAACCTCAACGTCGGCTGCCCCAGCGACCGGGTGCAGAACAACATGATCGGCGCCTGCCTGATGGGCCACCCGGCGCTGGTGGCCGATTGCGTCAAGGCCATGCGCGATGCGGTGCACATCCCAGTCACGGTCAAGCACCGCATCGGCATCAATGGCCGTGACAGCTATGCCGAGCTGTGCGACTTCGTCGGCCAGGTGCGCGAGGCGGGCTGTCGCAGCTTCACCGTGCATGCGCGCATCGCCATCCTCGAAGGCCTGTCGCCCAAGGAGAACCGTGAGGTCCCGCCGCTGCGCTATGACGTGGCCGCGCAGTTGAAGGCCGACTTCCCGGACCTGGAGCTGGTGCTCAATGGCGGTATCAAGACACTGGAAGAGTGCCACGTGCACTTGCAGACCTTCGACGGCGTGATGCTAGGCCGCGAGGCGTACCACAACCCCTACCTGCTGGCCGAAGTAGACCAGCAGTTGTTCGGCAGCACGGCGCCGGTCATCAGCCGCAGCGAGGTGCTGGCACGGCTGCGTCCGTATATCGTCGCGCACATGGAAAGCGGCGGCGCCATCCATCACATCACCCGCCACATCCTCGGCCTGGGCCAGGGCTTCCCCGGTGCCCGGCGCTTCCGCCAGTTGCTGTCGGCAGACATCCACAAGGCCGCCGAGCCGCTGGCCGTGCTCGACCAGGCCGCCGAGCTGCTGCAGGGCCGCTGACGGAACCCCGGGTGCGCTTTCGACTCGAACCTTCATTCCCTCGCCCATCCTGCCCCCCCGGCCCTTGAGCGGTCGCCGGGGCTCGGGTAATGTCGAGTCATTGCACAGGACAGAGCACGCCCATGACCTCCAAGCTGGAACAACTCAAGCAGTTCACCACCGTGGTCGCCGACACCGGGGACCTGGACGCCATCACCCGCCTCAAGCCGGTCGATGCCACCACCAACCCCTCGCTGCTGCTCAAGGCCGCCGCCATTCCCGGCTACGCCGACCTGCTCAGGCAAGTCAGGGCCGACGCCAAGGGCAATGTGGACCTGGCCTGCGACAAGTTCGCCGTGGCCGTCGGCTCAGGCATCCTCAAGGTCATTCCAGGGCGCATTTCCACCGAAGTGGACGCACGCCTGTCGTTCGACGAACCGGCATTGCTGGCCAAGGCCCGCCAACTGATCGCGCTGTACGAACAGGCCGGCATCCCGCGTGATCGCGTGCTGATCAAGCTGGCATCCACTTGGGAAGGCATCCGCGCCGCCGAGCAGCTCGAACGCGAGCAGATCCAGACCAACCTGACCCTGCTGTTCTCCTTCGCCCAAGCCCAGGCCTGCGCCGATGCCGGGGTGTTCCTGATCTCGCCGTTCGTGGGCCGTATCTACGACTGGTACAAGAAGAGCACCGGCAAGGAATACGTCGGCGCCGAAGACCCGGGCGTGCAATCGGTGACGCGCATCTACAACTACTACAAGGCCAACGGCTACGACACCGTGGTCATGGGCGCGAGCTTCCGCAATATCGGCCAGATCGAGCAACTGGCCGGTTGCGACCGCCTGACCATCAGCCCCGAGCTGCTGCAGCAATTGAGCGACGACCAGGGCCAACTGCCGCGCGTGCTCCAACCCGGCAATGCCGGTGAGGCCAAGCAGCAGTTGAACGAAAGCCAGTTCCGCTGGGCGATGAACGAAGACGCCATGGCCACGGAGAAGCTGGCCGAGGGTATCCGCCAGTTCGCCCGGGACCAGGAGAAGCTGGAAGCGTTGATGGCTGAAAAAGCCTGATACAAATCTGGTTTGCCCCGCGGGCGGCAAATGCCGAGCATTTCCGCCCGCTTTTCGTCTGGGTGCTGCGTTTGCGCAGGCACTGCCCGTTGAACGTACTGACGCTTTCGCGGGCAAGCCCGCCCCCACATGGCCTTGCAAACCCATTATGTGTGGTCGACGCAGCCTCTGTGGACTTGCCTGCGAATGGGTCGGCTTGCAACCTGAACTGTCGATGACCACCCTACCCCTCATTCTCGCCGGCCCCGTGCTGCGCCGCCTGGAACCCCAGCGCCTGGCCATCTGGCTGGTCGGCACGCAACCGCTTCGCCCCGAGTTCGTGCTCGATTGCCCAGGCATCGAGGCCAATCTTGCCTGCGAGGTGATCCCAGTGGGCCGGCACGCCTTCGTGCACCTGCTGGACATCCGCTTCGACCAGCCGCTGCCTCGCAACCAGGCCATCGGCTACGATCTGCTGCTGGACAACAGCCAAGGCATCGCCGACTGGGCCCCGCACCTGCTCTACCCCGGCACCCGCCGGCCAAGCTTCGTGCTGCGCGAGCGCCTCGACCAACTGCTTCACGGCTCATGCCGCAAGCCCCATCACCCCGCCGCCGATGGCCTGCTCTGCGCCGACCGCCTGCTGCAAGCCTGCCAGCGTCCGCAAGAGCGCCCCGCCCTGCTGCTGATGACGGGCGACCAGGTCTACGCCGACGACGTAGCAGGCCCCATGCTGCGCGCCATCCATGAGCTCATCGAGCACCTGGGGCTGTTCGGCGAATACCTCGAAGGCGCCCTGGTCGACGACAGCACCGCGCTGTACCGCCACCCGGCCAGCTATTACCACCGCGCCGACCTGCTGCCGGCCCAGGAAAGCAACGAGAGCCTGCGCGAACGCTTCTTCGGCGGCAAGCGCAAACCGATCTTCTCCAGCAGCAACGCCGACAATCACCTGGTGACCTTCGCGGAAGTCATGGCCATGTACCTGCTGGTCTGGTCGCCAGTGCCCTGGCGCCTGGTGCGCATGGACATGCCCGCAGGCCTGAGCGAACCGCGCCAGGCCCGGTATCGCGCAGAACTGCCGCTGATCCAAGCGTTCGCCGCCGACCTCGGTCAAGTGGCCCGGGTGATGGCCCACCTGCCCTCGCTGATGATCTTCGACGACCACGACATCACCGACGACTGGAACCTTTCGGCGCAGTGGGAACAGACCGCCTACGGCCACCCCTTCTCGCGGCGGATCATCGGCAACGCCCTGCTCGGCTACCTGCTCTGCCAGGGCTGGGGTAACGATCCGGACGGCTGCGCGGGGCTGGCCGAAGCCTGCAGGGCCCTGGGCGAGCGAACGGCCCAAGCGCACCTGGACAACGCTGCCCAGGACCAATTGATCGACCAACTGCTGCGCTTCCAGGGCTGGCAGTTCGACCTGCCCAGCGATCCGCCATTGCTGGTGCTGGACACCCGCACCCGCCGCTGGCGCAGCGAAAGCAGCCTGAAGAAGCCGTCCGGCCTGCTCGACTGGGAGGCGCTGTGCGAGCTGCAACAGGCCCTGCTCGACCATCCTTCGGCGATCGTCGTGTCACCGGCACCGATCTTCGGCGTCAAACTGATCGAGACGGTGCAACGGGTCTTCAGCGGGCTCGGCTATCCGCTGCTGGTCGACGCGGAAAACTGGATGGCCCATCGCGGCGCGGCCCAGGTGATCCTCAACATCTTCCGCCATTCGCGCACGCCCGGGCACTACGTGATCCTTTCCGGTGACGTGCACTACTCCTTCGTCTATGAAGTGCTGATCCGCCACCGCCAGCGCAGCCCGCACCTGTGGCAGGTCACCAGCAGCGGGATCAAGAACCAGTTCCCCAAGCGCCTGCTGGACGTGCTCGATCGCCTCAACCGTTGGCTGTATGCACCGCATTCGCCACTCAACTGGTTCACCAAGCGCCGGCAGATGGAGGTAGTGCCACGCACACCCAGCCACAGCCAGGCGGGAGAGCGGCTGTGGAACAGTGCAGGTTTGGGGCAGGTATTCTTCGATGAGCAAGGCCGGCCGGCGCGGGTGTTCCAGCTCAATGCCGACGGCGCCGCGGCTACCGAGTTCGTGCGGGACTGACGCCACGCATCGGTAGCCCGGGCTCGCTCAGGAGCGCTCCAGGGCGCTCACCAGGTCGTGGAACGCCTCACGGTTGGAGTCGTTCAGACCCATGAGGATCTTGTGCGCCTCCAGCACCTTGGAGCGCACCACCTCTTCGTTCTGGTCCTGGGATGGCAGGTCGGTAAGGCATTCCGGGCAGGGGACCGGGCGATCGACGATGTTGAACACCTGGTCGAAGCCCATGGACTGCAGCAGACGGGAAATGTCCGGGTTGGTGGTCACCACGGTAGGCAGCAGGCCCACCTTCTGCCGGGACAGGATCGACAGCTTGGCCAGCAGGCCCAGGGTGGTGCTGTCGATGCTTTCGGTCTCGGTCAGGTCGATGACGATGGCCGAGAAGTTCAGCGCGGTGAAGATTTTCTCGATCGTCGCATCCAGCGCCGAACACAGGGTCAGGCGCACTTCACCGACGAATTTCAGAACGAAGGTCCCGCTCTGCTCGGCGAACTGGATTCTACCGGTACTCATTCAAGGTTCCTGCTCAACACCAATAGGGCGATATCATCCGGCATCTCCCCAAGCGTAGCCAATCCGAATCGTTGGCGCAGCCCGTCCAGGCTGCCACCGGCTTCCTTGACGATTTCCGGCAAGGTCGCTTCCTTATCTTTGAGTGTGTCCCCAGGCAAAAGGTCCAGTATGCCATCGGACATCAGGGTCAGGCTGAAGTGCCGTGGCAGCTCCAGCACATGGTCCTGGTAGCTGGCCTCGTCGAACAGCCCTACCGGCAGGCCGCGCCCCTCCAGGTAACGGGCCTGGCCCGGGGTATAGAGCACCGGCAGCGGCAAATGGCCGCCGACGCTGTAGGTCATCAGCCCGGCTTCCTCGTCGATCACCCCACCGACCATGGTCACGTGCTTGCCCAGCTTGCAGTTGATCAGCCCACGGTTGATGTGGCTCAGCACTTGCGAAGGCTTGAAGTCGCGCATCCTGCCGCTGCGCTTGAATTCGAACAGCAGCCGGGTGGTCATGAACTTGAGCAGCACGGTGACGAACGCCGACGAAGCGCCATGCCCGGACACGTCCGCCAGGTAGAAGGCGATACGGCGCTCGTCCACCCGGAAGTAATCGGCGAAATCGCCCGACAGGTACAACGACGGGATGATCTGGTGCTCGAACGACAGGTCGCCGGCCAACCATGGGCTTTCCGGCAGCATGTTCATCTGTACCTGGCGGCCGGCGTTCTGGTCCTCCTGCAGCAGGTGCAGGCTGGCTTCCAGCTCACGGTTGGCAGCCTCGAGCTTGTCGCGGTAGCGCTGGTTCTCCAGCACCAGCCGCGAGCGGTCGAGGGCACGGCGCACCGAGTGCTCGAGCACGGCCAAGTCTTCCAGGGGCTTGATCAGGTAGTCGGCGGCGCCCAGGCGCAGAGCCTCGACCGCATCGCTCATGACCCCTGCCCCGGACACCACGATGACCGGCAACTGCGGCGCCCGCTCGCTGACCCGGCGGATCAGCTCGAGGCCGCCCATCTGCGGCATGCGCAGATCGCAGATCACGAGGTCGGGCTGGTGTTCTTCGAAGACCTGGAGGCCCTGCTGGCCGTTGGCGGCCTGGAGGACGCTGAAGCCACTGTCTTCCAGATAGGCGGCGAGGCTGGCACGGACCACGTCGTCGTCATCGATGATCAGCAGCGTTGCACTGGGTTTCTGCATGTGGGCGAACGGCGCCGGATTAGGTTGGAGCAGCGACGTCGGCAAGGCGGACGGGCAGCTACTGGAATACTCTGTGGCGACTCTCTACTTGAGTTGTAGGCCAAGAAGACTGGCCCGGCAACTGGCAGAGGTGCCCTGTAAGGCGCAGACGGTACTCCCATCCGCCAGGCGTTTCAAGCATGCAAGGGTCGAGTGCTGCGCACTTTACAGGGCAAATCACCGGGAGTTATAAGAAAGCCGACCCGCGCAACCTGATGGGAAGGATGCAGCATGTCCCAGATACCCTCGAACCACGGCGAGAAACGCGACTTCATTCGTATGCGCATCGATACCGAAGTCACCCTGCTGCATGCCGACCAGGTGATCGCGGCAGTCTGCCTCGACCTCTCCAGTGGCGGCATGCAGGTGCAGGCACGGGAGCATTTCCAGGTGGGCGACCGGATCGAGGTACGTATCGATTCCGACCACCCTGCCCTCAAGGGCCTGCACGCCAGCACCGAGGTGGTGTGGATCGCCGAGCAGCCCGATGGTCAGCAGAAATTCGGCTTGCGCATCCTGGCGATGCACTGATTTCCAGGGTCAATGCCTGTCAGTTAAGCCTGGGGCCGCTTCGCCCCCCCAATGGCGCTGTAAACCTTAACTGACCAGCATCGCCCCGAAGGTCGCCTTTTTCATCCCCGCCAGGATCAGAAATCGTCCTCGACTTCCCCATCCTTGACCTTGAACTCGCGGTTCTGCAGGTAGGCGTTGCGGATGAAGATGTACTTGTCGCCGCTGATCAGCTTTTCCGCCGACAGCAGGTCGGCGCGGGTGTCGACCACATCCAGGGCGAAGATCGAATTGCGGGTCGGCACATGGTCGATGTAGCGGTAGGGCTTGGTGTAGGTGTCCGGGTACTTGGCCAGGCCGTCGCGCACGGTGCTTGGGCCAAGGAACGGGATCACCACGTACGGACCGCTGCCCACGCCCCAGTAGCCCAGGGTCTGGCCGAAGTCCTCGTCGTTGCGCTGCAGGCCCATCTTGGTGCCGACATCGAAGAAACCGCCCAGGCCGAACGTGGTGTTGACGATCAGCCGCGCGGTATCCACGCCCGCCGCGTGCGGCTTGAGCTGCAGCAGGTCGTTGACCAGGTTGGTGACGTCGCCCAGGTTGCGGAAGATATTATGGATGCCGTCTTCGAGAAATTGCGGGGTGACTGCCTGGTATCCCTTGGCCAACGGCTTGAGGGCATAGGTATCGAGGGTATCGTTGAACCTGAAGATCGGGCGGTTCACCGCCTCCCAGGGGTCCTCCTCGGTAGCCGCCTGGCTGGCGGCCACGGGCGCCAGCAGCAGGCTGGCGCAGACACAGGCCTGGGTGATTCGCTCGATCACGCCGGCACCGATCCTATGCATAGATGTTTCTCCATCGGGATTCACGGTGGCAGGCGCCTGGGCGCGCTGCCGGACAAGCCGCCAGTATAAAGGCTCGCTGGCTGATAAACAGCCTTACACATTTTTGCTCACTATTTTGTGAGCGTCTGTTACGTAGTCATCTACCGGTAACAATTGCCGAATAGCCTGCGGGCTATTTCAGGGAAGTTGACCATGCAAGACGCGCCCGCCTTCACCGCCGTGCTCTTCGGTTTGCGCGGCTGCCTGGTCCAGGCCGCCAACGGCAGCCCACTGCCCACCCCTGGCGCCCTGGATGCCCTCACCGGCCTGCGGCGCCAGCAGGTCCCTTGCATATGGCTCGACGAGCTCAGCGCCAGCCAGGGCGAGTCTCTGGCCAGCGTGCTGCCCGACTGGCTGCCGGGCCAGGCCGGCAACGCCCCCCCCTGGCCGGCGCCGAATGCCTGCTGGCACGCACTCATGTCCTTGCAGAGCCAACGCCTGGACGGCTGCGTGCTGGTCAGCGGCGATCCGCGCCTGCTGCAGTCCGGTCTCAACGCCGGGCTGTGGACCGTGGGCCTGGCCGCCTGCAGCCCTGCCTGCAACCACACCTCCGGCCAATGGCAGGCGATGAGCCGGGAGGCGCGCGAACGGGCACGCGGCAAGGCTACGCTCGAGCTGTTCAGCCTCGGTGTGCACTCGGTGATCGACCACCTCGAAGCCCTCGACACCTGCCTTGCCGACATCGCCCAGCGCCGGCGCAAGGGTGAAAAACCCTGACACAGCGCCGTTGACGCGGATCATGCAAAGCGCCGGCAGGTGGATTACGATTGAAGACAAGCGAGAACCTTTGCCTCACCGCCGAGGTCCATGCCTTGCCAAGCCATAGAGGGAGAACACCCGATGCCTGCCCGCGAACTGCAAGAGCAACTCGAAAGCCTGCGCGAGCAACTGGAACGCAACCCGCCGCTCTCCTTGGAAGAGCGCGAACATCTGCATGAACTGATGCAGCAGATCGAAGCCCAGCTCAAACTGGAAGAGGCCACCCAGGACAACAACCTGGTCGATGGCGTCAACGCGGCCGTCGAACGCTTCGAGGCCGAACACCCGGATCTCACCGCCATCCTGCGCAATATTGCCAATCACCTGCACAGCATGGGTATCTGAGCCAGAGGGCCGCCTTGCGGCCCATCGCCGGCAAGCCGGCACCCACAGAGTCCGAGGCGATCACCGACGACGCGGCTTGCACGGCCCCGGCGGGAAAGGGCCTGGTCCGCAAATGGGCTGCAAAGCAGCCCCAAGACTCACAAACATCCTTACTGACGAACCAGCCGCTGGTTGCCAGGCGCGATCGCCCGGGTGCTGCGGTAGGGGTTGATATCCAGCCCGCCACGGCGCACGTAACGGGCATACACGGTCAGGTGCTCGGGCTCGAGCAGGCGCAGCAGGTCCAGGTAGATGCGTTCGACGCACTGCTCATGGAAGTCGGCATGCTGGCGGAAGCTCACCAGGTAGCTCAGCAGGCTGGCATGGTCCAGGGCCAGGCCCTTGTACTCGACCACCACACTGCCCCAGTCCGGCTGGCCAGTGACCGGGCAGTTGGACTTGAGCAGGTGGCTGTGCAGGGTTTCCTCGACCACGCGCTGCGGGTCGCAGTGCAGCAGTTCAGGCTGTGGATGCTCGTAGTTGTTGATGGTCACATCCAGCACATCGATGCACTGACCTGGCAAGGCCACCACGCCCTGGGCCTCGACTTCGCCCAGGCTGCGCACCCGCACCGTCACCGGCTTGCCGGCGGCGGCTGAGAGGTCCTTCTCCAGGCAAGCCTGCAACTCGCTGGTGCTGGCGAAGGCCGTCTGGTTCAGCGAGTTGAGGTACAGCTTGAACGACTTGGACTCGATGATGTTCGGCGAATCGGCCGGGATGGCGAATTCGCCGATGGCCACCACCGGCTTGCCCGAAGGCAGCAGCCAGGACATCTCGAAGCAGTTCCAGTAGTCCACCCCCTGCCATGGCAGGGTCTGGGCGCTGACGCCGAGTTCGGCCCACTTGGCGGTACGCGGGATCGGGAACAGCAGCGAAGGTGTGTAGGTGGCGATGTATTCGCTGGATTTGCCCAGCGGGGAGTGTTCGGCGGCGGGATGCATGGGTCTGACCTGGCAATTCGGAATGCACCTATTCTACCGTTTTTGCCCCCTGCCTTGTGGTCGATGTCACTCGATGGTCAACGGCCCGACCATGCCCGCCTGGTAGTGCCCCGGCACATTGCAAGCGAACTCGATGGGCGCCGAGGCGCGGAAGGTCCACGTCAGCTCGGCACGCTGGCCGGGCGGGACCAGCACCGTGTTGCCGGCGTCGTGGCCGTGCGCGCCATGACCGTGGTCCATGCCCCCGTGATCCGCGCCGGCGGTGAAGAGCTTGCCTTGCATGGCCAGCATTTGCTTCTGGTGCTCGGCGTGCATGGCCTTGTCGCCAAGGTTGAACTCGTGGGGCAACTGGCCTTCGTTGATGAGCACGAAGCGCACGGTCTCGCCGGCCTTGACCTGCAGGCCGCGGGGCTCGAAGGCGATGTCCTTGAGCAGCACCTCGACGGTACGGGTGGCCTTGGCCGCCGGCGCTGGCTCGCCGAAGGCGAAGCCATGGCCACTGTCGGCGAGCACGGGCAGGCTGAACAGCGCGAGGGCGGCGGCGATAAGGGGGTGTTTCATGTCTACTCCAAGGCTACAGCAGCGATGGAACCACTCTAGGCTGAGGCAACTGGCAGTTGCCTGACAGGGAGATTACAACTTTGTCAGCTTCGCCGGGCACGCCTATCGTCACGTATCATTGGCACCCGGCGCCCACCGAAGCCCGCCAATCTTTTGGAGCAAGGCCCCCATGAAACTGCTGATCGTCGAGGACCAGGCCAAGACCGGCCAGTACCTGTGCCAAGGCCTGAGCGAAGCGGGCTTCGCCACCGAGCTTGCCGGCGACGGCGACACCGGCCTGCACCTGGCCCTGGGCGGCGACCACGACCTGCTGATCCTCGATGTGATGCTCCCCGGCCGCAACGGCTGGCAGATCCTCCAGGCCGTGCGCCAGGCTGGCCTGGACACGCCGGTGCTGTTCCTCACCGCCCGCGACGCCGTGCAAGACCGGGTACACGGCCTGGAGCTGGGCGCCGACGACTATCTGGTCAAGCCCTTCGCCTTTTCCGAACTGCTGGCCCGGGTACGCAGCCTGCTGCGCCGAGGCGCCAGCCCCAGCCTGGATACCAGCCTGACCCTGGCCGATCTGCGCCTGGACCTGATCCGCCGCCGGGCCGAGCGCGGCGGCCAGCGCATCGACCTGACCGCCAAGGAGTTCGCCCTGCTCGAACTGCTGCTGCGTCGCCAGGGCGAGGTGCTGCCCAAGTCGCTGATCGCCTCGCAGGTCTGGGACATGAACTTCGACAGTGACACCAACGTCATCGAGGTGGCGATCCGCCGCCTGCGCCTGAAGATCGACGACGCCCACGACAACAAGCTGATCCATACCGTACGCGGCATGGGCTACGTGCTCGAGGAGCGCCAGGACTGATGCCGCGCCTGTCCCTCGGTGGGCGCCTTGCCCTGCTCTTCGCCGCCTGTACCGCCGCCGTCTCGCTGACCGCCGGCGTGCTGTTCAGCCGGGCCAGCGAACAGCACTTCATCGAACTGGACGAACAACTGCTAGGCAGCCGGCTGTCGGTTCTGCACGCCCTGCTCGACGGCGTGAGCTCCCCCGCCGAACTGGCGCCACACCTGCTGGCCTTGCGCATCGAGCTCAGCCACCAGGCCGACCTGGCCCTGCGCATCCGCGGCGGCGACGGCACGCTATGGTTCGACAGCCGGCCTGACCTACCGGACGCACCACGCCAGCCCGGCCTGGCCACCCTGCACGCCAACGGCGTCGACTACCGCAGCCTGGGCGCCCGCCTGGACACCGCCACCCCGGGCTCGGCGCAACTGACCCTGTTCCTCGACATCACCCATCACCAGCATTTCCTGCAAGGCATGCAGCGCCTGATCTGGCTCACCGTCGGCCTTTCGGCCCTGGCCACCGCGCTGCTCGGCGCCTGGGCCGCCCGGCGCGGGCTGCGACCATTGCGGCAGATGGGCGATGTCGCCGCCAGCGTCAACGCCCGCTCGCTGACAACCCGGCTGCCGGTGGCGCAGATGCCCGAGGAACTGGCCGAGCTCGCCAGCACGGTCAACGCCATGCTGCAGCGCCTGGAGGATGCCTTCCAACGCCTTTCGGCATTTTCCGCCGACATCGCCCACGAGCTGCGTACGCCACTGTCCAACCTGCTGACCCACACCCAGGTCACCCTCACCCGGCCACGCAGCCTGGAGGACTATCGCGAAGCCCTGCACGGTAACCTGGAGGAGCTGCAATGGATGGCGCAACTGGTCAACGACATGCTCTACCTGGCCAAGGCCGACCATGGCCTGCTGCCCCCCAACCGCCAGCCGCTGGACCTTGCCGCGGAGGTGGATGCCTTGCTGGAGTACTACGCGCCACTGGCCGAGGACGCCGAGGTACGCCTGCAGCGTGTGGGTGAGGCGCAGTTGGAGGGTGATCGGCACATGCTGCGCAGGGCCCTGTCCAATCTGCTGGACAATGCCCTGCGCTTCACGCCCAGAGGCGGAGAGATCCGAGTGACACTGGCGCCGGGGCTGCACATCAGCGTGGCCAATACCGGCCCGGCCATCGCGGCGCAAATACTGCCGCGGCTGTTCGACCGCTTCTACCGGGCCGACCCCGCACGCCAGGAAGGCAGCAGCGAGCATGCGGGGCTGGGGCTGGCGATCACCCGCTCGATCGTGCAGGCCCATGGCGGGAACATCCGGGCCGAATGCGCGGGAGGCTGGACACGGTTCCTGATCGAGTTACCCGAAGCACGGTGAGAGGAGCTGTCTATCCGCCCGCAACGGATTCCCTTGCAATGGCACATGATTCGTGAGCGCCGCTGCCCCTGCCTGGGCTTGCCCGCGATGGGCCGCACAGCGGCCCTGCCCGTAGATCACTCGTACCGCAACGCCATCGCCGGTTCCACCTGGGAAGCGCGATACGCCGGATAGATCGTGGCCAGGAAGCTCATCACCAACCCCGCCGCGCAGATGATCGCCACATCCCCCCACTGCAACTGCGACGGCAGGCTGCTGATGAAATACACATCGGACGTGAAGATGTGCTGCCCACTGACCCGCTCCAGCCAACCGACGATCTGGCTGACGTTGAGCGCGGCGACCACCCCGAGCACACCACCGACCAGGGTGCCGACGATACCGATCAGCGACCCCTGGACCATGAACGTGCCCATGATCTGCGCAGGCGTGGCGCCGATGGTGCGCAGGATGGCGATGTCCGAACCCTTGTCGTTCACCACCATGACCAGGGTAGCGATGATGTTGAACGCCGCCACGGCGATGATCATCAACAGCAACAAACCGATCATGGTCTTTTCCATCTTCATGGCGCTGAACAGGCTGCCCTGGGTGTGCGACCAGTCATCGGCACGGTAGGCCTCGCCCAGCCCGGCGGCGATCGCCTTGGACACCTGCGGCGCAGCGTACAGGTCGTGCAGCTTCAGGCGCACGCCCTGCACGCTGCCCGGTGCCCAGCGCTGCATCTCGCCGGCGTCGGCCACGTTGATGTAGGCCTGGGAACCGTCCAGCTCGGCACCGACCTTGAAGATGCCGACCACGGTCAGGCGCTGCATACGGGGGGTGATGCCGCCCGGTGCCTTGCTGATCTCCGGGACGATCAGGGTCAGCTTGTCGCCAGTGTTGAGACGAAAGCGCCGGGCGGTCAGCTCGCCGATCACCACGCCATACTCGCCCGGCAGCAGGTCCTGCAGGCGGCCCTGGACGATGTGCTGGCCAACGATGGAGACCTTGCCCTCCTCGGCCGGGTCGATGCCACTGACCTGGATCGGCTGCATCGCGCCCTTGTAGGAGAGCATGCCTTCCATTTCCGTCAGCGGTGCAGCGGCCATCACCGCGGGGTTCTTCAGGGCTGCGTCCGCCACCTTGCGCCAGTCGTCCAGCGGTTGCACGCCGAGGATGCTGGCGTGAGGCACCAGGCCGAGGATGCGCGAACTCATCTCGCGCTGGAAGCCGTTCATCACCGAGAGCACCACGATCATCGCCAGCACGCCCAGGGACAGGCCGATCATCGAGGTCATGGAGATGAACGAGATGAAGTGGTTACGGCGCTTGGCACGGGTATAGCGAGCACCGATGAACAAGGGCAAGGGTCTGAACATGTACGAGAACACCCAATGAAGGTTGGTTACGAGGCGGCCCGTGCCGCCCCGTGCAAGCGACTCAGATCGGCACCAGGTGGCCATCGTCCAGGCGCAGCACCCGGTCCATCTGGCGCGCCAGGTTGAGGTCGTGTGTCACCACCAAAAAGGCCGTCTGCGAATGGCTGGAAAGCTCCTGCATCAACTCCTGGATGCCCTGGGCAGTGTGATGGTCGAGGTTGCCGGTGGGCTCGTCGAGCATCACCAGGCCCGGGCGGTTGACCAGGGCACGGGCGATCGCCACGCGCTGGCGCTCACCGCCGGACAGCTCGGCCGGCTTGTGGCTCAGGCGATGGCCCAGGCCCACACGCTTGAGCAGCGCCTCGGCGCGCTCGCGGGCCTCGGGGATCGATGTGCGGCCGATCAGCAGCGGCATGCACACGTTCTCCAGGGCGGTGAACTCCGGCAGCAGGTGGTGAAACTGGTAGACGAAGCCCAGGGCGCGGTTGCGCAACAGGCCACGGGCCCGCTCGCCGAGTGCCGACAGCTCCTCGCCAGCCAGCCAGACGCTGCCCTGGCTCGGCGTATCCAGGCCACCCAGCAGGTTGAGCAAGGTGCTCTTGCCGGAGCCGGAGCTACCGACGATGGCCACCCGCTCACCGGCGTGCAGCTCCAGGTTCAACCCGGACAGCACCTGCACCGACTCCGGGCCTTCCTCGTAGGCCTTGCCCAGGTTGCGGCAACTCAGTACGGCTTTATCACTCATGCGCGACTCACTCATAACGTAGCGCCTCTGCAGGCTGGGTGCGCGCCGCACGCCAGGCCGGATACAGGGTGGCGAAGAAACTCAGGACCAGCGCCGCACCGCAGACCATCCACACGTCCTCGGCCATGATCTGCGACGGCAGGTAATCGATGAAGTACACGTCGGCATTGAGGAACTTGTGCCCGATCAGCTTCTCGATGCCAGCGATCACCGCACTGACATTGAGCGCGGCGAAGATGCCGACCAACGCGCCGATCAAGGTGCCGACCACGCCGATCACCGTACCCTGGACCATGAAGATGGCCATGATCTGCCCAGGCGTGGCGCCGAGGGTGCGCAGGATGGCGATATCGCCGCGCTTGTCGTTGACCACCATCACCAGCGTGGAAATGATGTTGAACGCCGCCACCGCCACGATCAGCAGCAGCAGCAGGCCGATCATGGCCTTCTCCATGCGGATCGCCTGGTACAGGTTGCCGTGGGTGCGGGTCCAGTCGCGGGGGTAGAATTCCTCGCCCAGGTGCTGGGCGATGTCCCAGGCCACGCGCGGCGCCTGGAACAGGTCATCGAACTTCAGGCGCAGGCCCTGGACCTGGTCGGCTTTCCAGCGGTGCAGGCGGGACAGGTCGGCGATGTTGGTCAGGCCCAGATAGCCGTCGATCTCACCGGCCCCGACATGGAAGGTGCCGACCACGGTGAAGCGCTTCATGCGCGGGAACATGCCGGCCGGCGTCACGCTGACCTCCGGGGCGACGAAGGTCAGCTTGTCGCCGATGCCCACGCCCAGCTTGGCGGCGGCCTTGTCGCCGATCAGGATGCCCCACTCGCCTGGCGCCAGCCGGTCGAGGCTGCCTTCGCGGATGAAGTCGTCGATGATCGACACCTGCCGCTCGCGGGCGGGATCGATGCCGTTGAGCAACACCTTCTGCACCTTGCCGTCGTGGGTCAGCAGCCCCTGCATCTGGGTGAACGGAGCGACCGCTAGCACACGCGGATTCTGCTTTACTTGTTGGGCGAGGGCCGGCCAATCGTCGACCGGCTGGCCGCTTTCCAGCGTGGCATGCGGGATCATGCCCAGCACGCGGGTACGCATCTCGTGGTCGAAACCGTTCATCACCGACAGCACCACGATCATCACCACCACACCGAGGGCGAGGCCGATCATCGAGGTGAGCGAAATGAACGAGACGAAGTGATTGCGGCGCTTGGCACGGGTGTAGCGCGTACCGATGAATACGAAAAGAGGTCTGAACATGTCGGGGCTTGTTCGGATGAAAGGGAACGTCCTTGTGGCGGGGCGCCAATGGCGGCTTTACACTCGGACCACCGCCGTAACCATGGGTTCGCCATGACGACACTAGACGAAGAAGATCGCCGCGAATACTACCGCATCGAAGACAGGATCGCACTTCAAATCAGCCCCTTGAGCGCGGCCGAGGCCCTGGAGACAGACCTGTTGCAAGATGCTTCACCGCTGTTCAACCTGCTCAGCGAACTGCACCTGGCCGACTTCGAATCGCAACACCTGATGCGCCAGTTGAGCGAGAAGGATCGCACCCTGGCCGCCTTCCTGCGGGTGCAGAACAAACGCCTCGACCTGCTCGGCGCGGTGCTCGCCCAGACCCTGCTCGGCGAAATCGGCCAAGCGCAGCGGGTGATCCTCTCCGAGGGGGGTATCGAGTTCGCCCAGGCCGCGCAGATCGCCCCCGGCACCCGGGTGGCGGTGAAAATGGTGCTGATGCCCCGGGCCCATGGCCTGCTGCTGCGCGGCCGGGTCACCCACTGCGACCCACGCCCGCAGGGCGACTACGAGGTCGGCACCGAATTCGTCGACATGACCGACGCCCAGCGCCAGCTCCTGGCCCGCTACATCCTGCAGCGCCAGCAACAACAACGCCGCCAGCTGCGGGAGCAGGACGAATCCGCCTCTTGAGCCTTTCCCCATTTCAGACCTGAAGGAACGAACGTGACCCTGATCTATGGCCATCGCGGCGCCAAGGGCGAAGCGCCCGAAAACACCCTGACCAGCTTTCGCCAGTGCCTGTCGCACGGCGTCGATCGCTGCGAACTGGACCTGCACCTGTCGGCCGACAACGAGCTGATGGTGATCCATGACCCGACCCTCAAGCGCACCACCGGCCGCCGAGGCAAGGTGGTCGAGCACACCGCCGCCGAGCTGGCCACCTACGATGCGCGCAAGGGTGGCCCAGGCTGGGTGCAGCCCTGCCCTATCCCGCGCCTGGAGGAACTGTTCGAGAAGTGTGCCTTCGAGCACTGGCAGCTGGAGGTCAAGAGCGCCTCGCGCACCCGTGCCGCCAGCACCGTGCTGGCGATCCGCGAGCTGGCCCAGCGCTTCGGCCTGCTCGACAAGGTCACCATCACCTCCAGTTCACGGGAGGTGCTGGGCGCCGCCCTGGAGCTGGTGCCAGACGTCTCGCGCGGGCTGGTCGCCGAATATGCCTGGCTCGATCCGCTGAAGGTGGCGCAGAACTACGGCTGTACCCTGCTGGCACTGAATTGGACGCTGTGCACCCCCGAGCGCCTGCTCAAGGCCCAGCGCCAGGGGTTGCATGTGTCGGTGTGGACGGTCAACGAACCGGCGCTGATGCGCCGGCTCGCCGACTTTGGCGTAGACAGCCTGATCACAGACTTTCCCGGTTTGGCCAAGACCACCCTTGGGAAGGACTGAACCCGGTCTCCCCGGCCGGCTCAGGCCACCGGCCGGAGCCGCTCAAAAAAGCCGGTTCAGGCCGTCGTAGGCAGCTACCCGATAGGCTTCGGCCATGGTCGGGTAGTTGAAGGTGGTGTTGACGAAGTACTTGAGATTGTTCAGCTCACCCGGCTGGTTCATGATCGCCTGGCCGATGTGGACGATCTCCGAGGCCTGGTAGCCGAAGCAGTGCACGCCGAGGATTTCCAGGGTCTCGCGGTGGAACAGGATCTTCAGCATGCCCTGCGGCTCGCCGGCGATCTGCGCGCGGGCCATGCTCTTGAAGAAAGCCTTGCCCACTTCGTAGGGCACCTTGGCCTGGGTCAGCTCCTGCTCGTTCTTGCCGATCGAGCTGATCTCCGGAATGGTGTAGATACCGGTCGGCACGTCATCGACGAAGCGCCAGCTGCCGTTGTCGACGATGCTGCCTGCGGCCGAGCGGCCCTGGTCGTGGGCAGCGCTGGCCAGGCTCGGCCAGCCGATCACGTCACCGGCGCCGTAGATGTTCGGCACGCTGGTGCGGTAGCTCTGGTCGACCTCGATCTGGCCACGGCTGTTGATCTTGATGCCGATGTTCTCAAGGCCCAGCTTGTCGGTGTTGCCGGTTCGGCCATTGCACCACAGCAGGGCGTCGGCCTTGATCTTCTTGCCCGACTTCAGGTGCAGGATGACACCGTTGTCCAGGCCTTCGACCCGCTCGTACTCCTCGTTGTGGCGCACGGTGATGTTGTTGTTGCTGAAGTGGTAGCTCAGCGCCTGGGAAATTTCCGAGTCCAGGAAGCTCAGCAGCTGGCCACGGTTGTCCACCAGCTCCACCAGCACACCCAGGCCACTGAAGATCGAGGCGTATTCGCAACCGATCACCCCGGCACCGTAGACGATCAGCTTGCGCGGGGTGTGGCTCAGGCTCAGGATGGTGTCGCTGTCGTAGACGCGCGGGTGGTGGAAGTCGATGTCGGCCGGGCGGTACGGACGCGAACCGGTGGCGATGATGATGTGCTTGGCCACCAGCTTCTCGACCACGCCATTGGGGCAGACCACATCGACGGTCTGCTCGTCGGCGAAGCTGCCGGTGCCGAAGAACAGGTCGACACGGTTGCGCGCGTAGTAGCCGGTGCGCGAGGCGACCTGCTTGGAGATCACCTTCTCGGCGCTCTTGAGCACATCGGGGAAGGAGAACCAGCGCGGCTCGCCGATGGCGCGGAACATCGGGTTGGTGTTGAACTGCATGATCTGCCGCACCGAGTGACGCAGGGCCTTGGACGGGATGGTGCCCAAGTGGGTGCAGTTGCCGCCGACCTGGCGACGGCTGTCGACCATCGCCACCTTGCGTCCTGCTTTGGCGGCATTCATTGCCGCACCTTCTCCGGCCGGGCCGGAACCCAGCACCACTACGTCGTAGTTGTAGACAGCCATGCGTACTCCTTCAGAACTGGCCCGCCGGCCGGTTGGCCGCGGGGCGCGATCATGTCGCCGGGGCGCCATGAGAAAATTCGGGTGCAGTCTAATCAAGCCTGAACGCCGCGCACATTAACCCTTGGTCGCGTCGTAGGCCAATCTTGCCTGCACTACATGTCGTTCACCGATTCCCTGGCGGCGATCATCCGTGCCTTGCCTTTCACTCGCCTTTCACTCGCCTTTGAGCTTTCGTTCGAAGCCAGGCGTAGCCCGGGAGACGAACCCATCCTGCGTCCGGGTCACCAGCATGGCCGCGATGCCATGGGCGATGGCGAAGTCCCAGCCCTGTTGCGGCCCCAGGATCAACAGCAGGGTCGAATAGCCGTCGGCCCGCAGCGCCGAGGCATCGAGCACGGTGACCGCGGCCAGGTCATGTTCGACCGGGCGCCCGAGGCGGGCATCGAAGGCGTGCGAATAGCGCCGGCCATTCTCCTCGAAATAGTGGCGATAGTCACCCGAGGTCGACACTGCCAAGCCATCCACGGCAATTACCTGGCGCGCGATCTGACGGTCCTCGCGGGGCAATTCCAGGGCGATGCGCCAGGGGCTGCCGTCGGGCTTGCGGCCCTCGGCCTTGAGTTCCCCCGTGGCTTCGGCGAGGAAATCGATGATACCCATGGCGCGCAGCCGCCCGGCGATCAGGTCGACGGCATGGCCGGCGGCGATGCTGTTGAAGTCCAGTTCCACGGGCGCGTCCTTGCACAACGCATCGCCCTCGATGCGCAGGTGGCGATAGCCCACGCGCTGGCGTACCAGGGCCCGCGCCTGCGGGTCGGGCACCTGCTCGCGGCGGGCCTGGGGGCCGAAGCCCCAGAGGTTGAGCAAGGGCTCGACGGTGAGATCGAAGGCACCCTGGCTCTGTTCGGCCAGTTGCTGGCCGAAGGCGACCAGCGCCAGCATATCGGCGCCCACAGCCTGGCACTGGTTGGCCGGCAGCTGGTTGAAGCGGCTGACGGTGGAGTCACCCCGGTAGGTCGAGAAGTGCCCGTCGATGTCGCGCAGGATCGCCTCGACCGCGTCCTGTACCTGCGCTGGCGACGGGCCGCCGGGTTCGCGCACGTACTGGATGCTGTAGCTGCTGCCCATGGTCGGGCCGCCCAGGCGTTCGAGGGTGGGCGCAGGGTTGCAGGCAGCGAGCAGCATCAGGATGAACAGCAGGGTCGTGCGCACATTGGATCTCTCGGTTGGCCAGCCATGCTGGCGCGGCGCCTGTTGGAGCGTCTGTCTTGTGTTGTCTGTACCGGCCCTATCGCCGGCAAGCCAGCTCCACTGCCCTCAGACCAGCGCAGCCCTTTCGCGACACAAGGCCGCCCAGCAGCTACCGCGCCAGACCTGGGTGAACACAAAAAATGCCAAAAAAAACGGGAACCCGAAGGTTCCCGTTTTTTCAACTCATTACAAGCGGATCAGCGTGGAAACGCTGGCGGGTTCACACCGGCCATCTCTTCCATCACGCGCACCACCTGGCAGCTGTAACCGAATTCGTTGTCGTACCAGACGTACAGGACAACGCGGTTGTCGTTGCAGATGGTCGCCTCGGCGTCGACCACACCGGCGTGGCGGGAGCCGACGAAGTCGGTGGACACCACTTCCTGGGAGCTGACGTAATCGATCTGCTTGTGCAGTTCCGAGTGCATGGCGGTCTGGCGCAGGAACTCGTTGATCTCGTCGCGGCTGGTGGCCTTTTCCAGGTTCAGGTTGAGGATGGCCATCGAGACGTTCGGCGTCGGCACGCGGATGGCGTTGCCGGTCAGCTTGCCCTTGAGCACCGGCAGCGCCTTGGCGGCGGCGGTGGCGGCACCGGTCTCGGTGATGACCATGTTCAGCGGCGCGGCGCGGCCACGACGGCTGCCCTTGTGGAAGTTGTCGATCAGGTTCTGGTCGTTGGTGAACGAGTGAACGGTCTCGACGTGGCCGTTGACGATGCCGTACTGGTCATTCACGGCCTTGAGCACCGGCACGATGGCGTTGGTGGTGCAGGAGGCCGCGGAGATGATCTTGTCGTCGGCAGTGATGTCGCCGTGGTTGATGCCGTGCACGATGTTCTTCAGCGCGCCCTTGCCCGGCGCGGTGAGGATCACACGCTCGATGCCCGGGCACTGCAGGTGCTGGCCCAGGCCCTCGGCGTCACGCCACTTGCCGGTGTTGTCGACCAGCAGGGCATTGTCGATGCCGTACTGGGTGTAGTCGATCGACGCCGGGTCGTTGGAGTAGATCACCTGGATCAGGTTGCCGTTGGCGGTGATGGTGTTGTGCTCCTCGTCGATGACGATGGTGCCATCGAACGGGCCGTGCACCGAGTCACGACGCAGCAGGCTGGCACGCTTGACCAGATCGTTCTCGGCACCCTTGCGCACGACGATGGCCCGCAGGCGCAGGCCGTCGCCACCGCCGGTCTTCTCGATCAGGATGCGCGCCAGCAGGCGGCCGATGCGGCCGAAGCCGTACAGGACGACGTCGGTGCCCTTGCGTGCGGCAGCGTTCTGCTGGCCGACGACGTCAGCCAGCTCTTCGCGCACGAACTGCTCGACGCTGCGGCCGTTGCCTTCGAGCTTGAACTTGTTGGCCAGCTTGCCCAGGTCGACCGAAGCGGCGCCCAGTTTCAGCTCGCTCATGGCCTTGAGCAGGGGGAATGTCTCGTGGACGGACAGCTCGGTCTCGTCGCTCTGACGGTGACGGGCAAAGCGGTGGGCTTTGAGGATCGAGATAACCGAACGGTTGATCAGGCTGCGGCCATAGATCGAGCTCACCACGTTGTTGTTGCGGTAGAGCTGACCGATAAGCGGGATCATCGCTTCAGCCAGGGCTTCACGATCGATCCACTCACCAAGACACTGGTCGGGCTTCTGAGTCACGGGAACCTTCCACATGTAGGGGGAGAAAAAAGGGGCTACATTATGACGCCCCATGGCGTATCGGGCAATGAGCGCCTGTCGCTGCCAGCGGACCCCGCCGCCACGCCCTTGCCGAGCCTGACAGCGCGCACCAGCACCGGTACAATTGTCGTCTTTGCCGCAACGCTTGGAGTCGGATCTTCCGTGTCAGTTCTGCGCCTACCGCAATTATCGGCCACGGCCGGCAAGCAAACCTGGGGCAACCTGCCCGGTGCCGCCCTGAGCCTGGCCATCGCCGAAGCCGCCAGCAGCGCTGGCCGCTTCACCCTGCTGCTGACCGCCGACAGCCAGGCCGCCGACCGTCTCGAGCAGGAGCTGCGCTTCTTCGCCCCAGACCTGCCGGTGCTGCCCTTCCCCGACTGGGAAACCCTGCCCTACGACCTGTTCTCGCCGCACCAGGACATCATCTCCCAGCGCATCGCCAGCCTCTACCGGCTGCCGGAACTGGACCACGGCATCCTCGTGGTGCCGGTCACCACCGCCCTGCACCGCCTGGCGCCGACGCGCTTCCTGCTGGGCAGCAGCCTGGTGCTGGACGTGGGCCAGACCATCGACGTGGAACAGATGCGTACACGCCTGGAGGCCAGCGGCTACCGCTGCGTCGACACGGTCTACGAGCATGGCGAGTTCGCCGTGCGCGGCGCGCTGATCGACCTGTTCCCCATGGGCAGCAAGCTGCCCTACCGGATCGACCTGTTCGACGACGAGATCGAGACCCTGCGCACCTTCGACCCGGAGACCCAGCGCTCGATCGACAAGGTCGACTCGGTGCGCCTGCTGCCAGCCCGCGAATTCCCCATGCAGAAGGAGGAAGTCACGCGCTTCAAGGCACGCTTTCGCGAACGTTTCGACGTCGACTTCCGTCGTAGCGCGATCTTCCAGGACCTGGCCAGCGGCATCATCCCGGCCGGCATCGAATACTACCTGCCGCTGTTCTTCGAAGAGACCTCGACCCTGTTCGACTACCTGCCGGCAGACACCCAGGTGTTCTCCCTGCCAGGCGTGGAACAGGCCGCCGAGCACTTCTGGAACGACGTGCGCGGGCGCTACGACGAGCGCCGTGGCGACCTGACCCGCCCGCTGTTGCCGCCCGCTGAGCTGTTCCTGCCGGTAGAGGACTGCTTCGCCCGCCTCAAGCAATGGCCACGGGTGGTGGTCAGCAGCGACGAGGTCGAGCCGGGCGTCGGCCGCGAGCGTTTCCCGGCACGCCCCCTGCCGAACCTGGCGATCGAGGCCAAGGCCAACCAGCCGCTGGCGGAGCTGGCGAACTTCCTCGACCAGTTCCCCGGCCGCGTGCTGTTCACCGCCGAATCGGCGGGCCGCCGCGAGGTCCTGCTGGAGCTGCTCGAGCGCCTCAAGCTGCGCCCGCAGACGGTCGAGGGCTGGGCCGATTTCGTCACTGGCAGCGAGCGCCTGGCGATCACCATCGCCCCCCTCGACGACGGCCTGCTGCTGGACGACCCAGGCCTGGCCCTGGTCGCCGAGAGCCCGCTGTTCGGCCAGCGCGTGATGCAGCGCCGGCGCCGCGAGAAGCGTGGCGACGCGGCCAACGACGCGGTGATCAAGAACCTCACCGAATTGCGCGAAGGCGCCCCGGTGGTGCACATCGACCACGGCGTGGGACGCTACCTGGGCCTGGCCACGCTGGAGGTGGACAATCAAGTCGCCGAATTCCTCACCCTGGAATACGCCGAGGGCGCCAAGCTCTACGTGCCGGTGGCCAACCTGCACCTGATCGCCCGCTACACCGGCAGCGACGATGCCCTGGCGCCGCTGCACCGGCTCGGCTCGGAAGCCTGGCAAAAGGCCAAGCGCAAAGCCGCCGAGCAGGTCCGCGACGTCGCCGCCGAGCTGCTCGACATCTATGCCCGCCGCGCCGCGCGCAAGGGCCATGCGTTCGCCGACCCGGCCGCCGACTACGCCACCTTCAGCGCCGGCTTCCCCTTCGAGGAAACCCCCGACCAGCAAAGCGCCATCGAGGCGGTGCGCGCCGACATGCTCGCCGGCAAGCCCATGGACCGCCTGGTCTGTGGCGACGTCGGCTTCGGCAAGACCGAGGTGGCCATGCGCGCGGCCTTCATCGCCGTGCACAGCGGCCGCCAGGTGGCGGTGCTGGTGCCCACCACCCTGCTCGCCCAGCAGCACTACAACAGCTTCCGCGACCGCTTCGCCGACTGGCCGGTGACGGTCGAGGTGATGAGCCGCTTCAAGTCGGCCAAGGAAGTCGCCAGCGCCGCGGCAGACCTCGCCGAAGGCAAGATCGACATCCTCATCGGTACCCACAAGCTGTTGCAGGACGACGTGCGCTTCAAGGACCTGGGCCTGGTCGTCATCGACGAGGAACACCGCTTCGGCGTGCGCCAGAAGGAGCAGCTCAAGGCCCTGCGCAGCGAGGTGGACATCCTCACCCTGACCGCCACGCCGATCCCACGGACCTTGAACATGGCGGTGTCGGGCATGCGCGACCTGTCGATCATCGCCACCCCGCCGGCGCGACGCCTGTCGGTGCGCACCTTCGTCATGGAGCAGAACAAGAGCACGGTCAAGGAAGCGCTGCTGCGCGAACTGCTGCGCGGCGGCCAGGTGTACTACCTGCACAACGACGTCAAGAGCATCGAGAAGTGTGCCGCCGAACTGGCCGAGCTGGTCCCGGAGGCGCGCATCGGCATCGGCCACGGGCAGATGCGCGAGCGCGAGCTGGAACAGGTGATGAGCGACTTCTACCACAAGCGCTTCAACGTGCTGGTGGCCTCGACCATCATCGAGACCGGCATCGACGTGCCCAGCGCCAATACCATCGTCATCGAGCGCGCCGACAAGTTCGGCCTGGCCCAGTTGCACCAGTTGCGCGGCCGGGTCGGGCGCAGTCACCACCAGGCCTACGCCTACCTGCTCACGCCGCCACGCCAGCAGATCAGCGCCGACGCCGAGAAACGCCTGGAGGCCATCGCCAACACCCAGGACCTGGGCGCGGGCTTCGTCCTGGCCACCAACGACCTGGAGATCCGTGGCGCTGGTGAACTGCTCGGCGAAGGCCAGAGCGGGCAGATCCAGGCAGTGGGCTTCACCCTCTACATGGAAATGCTCGAGCGTGCGGTCAAGGCGATCCGCAAGGGCACTCAGCCGAACCTCGAGCAACCCCTGGGCGGCGGCCCGGAGATCAACCTGCGCCTGCCGGCGCTGATCCCGGAGGACTACCTGCCAGATGTCCATGCTCGCCTGATCCTCTACAAGCGCATCGCCTCGGCAGCCGACGAGGACGGCCTCAAGGACCTGCAGGTCGAGATGATCGACCGCTTCGGCCTGCTGCCCGAGCCGACCAAGAACCTCATGCGCCTGACCCAGCTCAAGCTGCAAGCGGAAAAGCTCGGCATCAAGAAGGTCGACGCCGGCCCCAACGGCGGCAAGCTCGAGTTCGAGGCCGAGACGCCAGTCGACCCGCTGACCCTGATCAAGCTGATCCAGGGCCAGCCCAAACGCTACAAGTTCGAGGGCGCCACCCAGTTCCGCTTCTTCGTGCCGATGGAGCGCCCGGACGAACGTTTCAACACCCTGGAGGCGCTGTTCGAGCGCCTGAGCCCACAGCCTTAAGGAACATCCATGCGTGCCATCCGTTGCCTGACATTGCTGCTGACGCTGATCGCGCCGGCTGCCTTCGCCGAAGGCCCCTATCAGGTGGAAATGATCCTGGTCCGGCAGAACGCCGTGCCCGCGGTGAACAGCCCGTTCGCCCCCGAAGACTGGAGCGCCGGCGCCCCACGCCTGAACAAGGACGCCGAACGCCCGACCGCGCTGAACGACGAAGTCACCCGCCTGCAGGCCACGCCCAGCTATACCGTGCTGCTGCACAAGGCCTGGCAGCAGCAGGTCGGCAGCGAGCCGAGCCGCATCGCCCTGGGCGCAGGTCAGGAGCAGTTCGGCCACTTCCCCATCGAGGGCAACCTGAGCATCGCCCAGGGGCGCTTCATCACCGTGGAGGCCAACTTCTGGGTCAACCAGCTCGATGGCAATGGCAGCGTGCTGCAGAGCGAGCAGTTCAGGCAGAGCAACAGCACCATGAAGGCCAACCAACTGACCTTCCTCGACGGCGGTCACCTGGCGCTGCTGCTGAAGATCGCGCCGGTCGGTGAGCGCAAGCTGCCGGTACTGAGCCCGGAGATGATGGAGCAGTAAGGTGAACGAGAGCGCTGTGCAGTTCTTCGTCCGCGAGCTCGATGACTGGCGCGACTGGTTCGACCCGCGCACGCTGCAACGCGGCGAAGCCTATGCCGAGGACGGCCGGGTCCGGCTGGTCGCGGTCGACGAGACGAGGGTCCAGGCCGAATGCACGGGCTCCGCAGGGCGCGTGTACCAGCAATGGCTCAGCGTGCAAATGACCAAAGACGGGATCGAGTTCGAGGGAACCTGCAGTTGCCCGGTAGGCCACAACTGCAAGCACTGCGCCGCAGCCCTGTTCCTGTTGCGCCACGCACCCGCCCCGGTCAGCGCCCAGACCGATACCCACGCCAGTCTTTCGCCCGAGCTGCACTCCTGGGTCGAGGCCATGGCGAACCCGGTCGAGCAGCCCGCCCCCAAGGCGGACCACAAGGGCCGGGCGCTCTACTACCGCGTCGGCATGGACCAGGAGCAGTGCTACCTGACGGTGCTCAAGGGCACGCGGCAGAACGGCGGCGCCCTGGAACTCACCCGCATCACCTCGTTGCCAGAACTGATCTACTACCCGCCCCGCTACGTGACCGAAGCCGATGGCCGCCTGCTTCGGCTCATTGAAGCAGAGCGGGCGAAAGGTGGCCTACCGAACACCCTCTTCATCGGCGGCGCCCTTGGCGCCGAGCTGCTGGGCTATGCCCTGGCCACCGGTCACCTGTTGTTCCGAGGGCGTGACGACCTGCCCCTGCAGCCCGGCCCCGAACGCCACGCGGCGTTCCGCTGGGTCCGCCTGGACAACGGCAGCTACCGGGGCGCCTGGTATGCCGATGAGCAGGCCCTGGCCCAGGTGCTGCCACTGGAGCCACTGCATTACGTGGACACTACCACCGGCCAGGTCGGCAAGCTGACCCACGACCTGGATCCATTCATCGCCAGCCAGCTGTCGCGGGCACCCACGGTCCCGGAACACTTGGTCGTGCCTCTGAGCCACCGGCTCAATGCCCTGAACCGCCAGGTGCCCACGCCGACCACCGTCAGCACCGAGGACATCGACGGCATCGAACCACGGCCCCACCTGACCCTCGGCAGCCTCGAATTCAGCGCCTACATGCCCAAGACCGGGCGCATGCAGCGCCAGATGCAACACCGTGCCGCGCTGTCGTTCGACTACGACGGCCTGCGCGCCAGCGGCAACGGCGACAAGCCATTGACCCGACTGGTGGAAACGACCAGCCAGCGCATCCAGCGCCAGCCCCGCGCCGAACAGGCGCTGCGCAAGGCCTTGCACGACCTGGGCTTCAAACCCGCCACGCGGCAGAGCAAGGCCCTGCCCGACAGCGCCGGCGAGATGTTCCAGTTGCCCGACGACGAGGCCTGGCTGCACTTCGCCCGCGAGCACCTGCCACGCCTGCGCAAGGCCGGCTGGGTGATCGACATCCACCGCGACTTCGCCTTCAACCTGCAGGAGGTGGACGACTGGTACGCCACCGTGGTGGAGGCGCCAGGCCATGAATGGTTCGACCTGGAACTGGGGATCGTCGTCGATGGCCAGCGCCACAGCCTGCTGCCGATCGTCCTCCAGCTGCTGCGCAGCAGCCCCGAATTGCTACGCCCCAGCGAGCTGGCCCGACGCAGTGACGACGAGCACCTGCTGATCGACATGAACCGTGGCCGGCTCGACGCGCCGGCGCTGCGCGTCGCCCTGCCCTATGGCCGCATCAAGGCCGTGATGGGCACGCTGGGCGAGCTGTACCTGCATGACGACAGCATCGGTCCCTCCCTACGCCTGGACCGCGCCGACGCGGCGCGCCTGAACGACCTCGAACACCTGCCCCTGCACTGGGAAGGCGGCAGCCACGTGCGCGACCTGGGCCGGCGCCTGCGCGACGCCCGCGACGTGCAGATCGAGCCCCCGGCAGGCCTGAACGCCACCTTGCGTCCCTACCAGCAGCAAGGCCTGAACTGGATGCAGGCCCTGCGCGAGATGGGCACCGGCGGCATCCTCGGCGACGACATGGGCCTGGGCAAGACCCTGCAGACCCTCGCCCACCTGTTGCTGGAAAAGCAAGCCGGGCGCCTCGAGCACCCAGCCCTGGCGGTGATGCCCACCAGCCTGGTCCCCAACTGGCTCGACGAGGCCCAGCGCTTCGCCCCGGAGCTGCGCGTGCTCGCCCTGCAAGGCCCCGGTCGCAGCAAGCATTTCGCCTCGCTGCACGAATACGACCTGGTCCTGACCACCTACGCCCTGGTCCCCCGCGACCTCCAGCACCTGCATGAGCGGCCCTGGCACCTGCTGGTCCTCGACGAGGCGCAGAACATCAAGAGCAGCACCAGCAAGGCCGCCCTCGCCGTTTGCGAATTGCAGGCCAACCAGCGCCTGTGCCTGACCGGTACGCCGATGGAGAACAACCTCGGCGAGCTGTGGTCGCTCTTCCACTTCCTGATGCCTGGCTGGCTGGGCGACCTCAAGCGCTTCAACCGCGACTATCGCGTGCCCATCGAGCGTCATGGCGACAGCGAGCGCATGGCCCACCTGGCCAGTCGCATTCGCCCGTTCCTCCTGCGCCGCACCAAGGAACAGGTGGCCCAGGAGTTGCCGGCCAAGACCGAGATGATCCACTGGGTCGAGCTCAGCGACGCCCAGCGCGATACCTACGAAACCGTGCGGGTGGCCATGGACAGGAAAGTCCGCGACGAGATCGCCCGCAACGGTGCGGCGCGCAGCCAGATCGTCATCCTCGACGCCCTGCTCAAGCTGCGCCAGGTGTGCTGCGACCTGCGCCTGGTCAAAGGCGCCGAGATCAAGGGCTCGCATGCCGACAAGGGCAAGCTGGGCAACCTGCTGGAGATGCTCGAGGAACTGCTCAGCGAAGGGCGGCGGGTGCTGCTGTTTTCCCAGTTCACGTCGATGCTGGCGCTGATCGAGGCCGAGCTGGAGAAGCGCGGCATCCGCTACAGCCTGCTGACCGGCGACACCCGCGACCGTCGCGCCCCGGTGCGACAGTTCCAGAACGGCGACAGCGAGGTGTTCCTGATCAGCCTCAAGGCCGGCGGCACCGGCTTGAACCTGACCGCAGCGGACACGGTGATCCACTACGACCCGTGGTGGAACCCGGCCAGCGAGAACCAGGCCACCGATCGTGCCTACCGCATCGGCCAAGACAAGCCGGTGTTCGTGTTCAAGCTGATCACCCGCGGGACGGTGGAAGAGAAGATCCAGCAGTTGCAGCAGGAGAAGGCTGCGCTGGCGGCCAGCCTGCTCGATGGCGAGGCGGCCGGTCAGTGGCGGCTGGGCGACGAGGAGATCGAAGCGCTGTTCGCACCGTTGCCGGGCAAACGCGGGCGCTGACGCCCCCGCGTACGGGTTTGGTAAATGCTGGGGCCGCTTCGCGTCCCAAAGCCTTAACTGGCTACTGACGTATCAATCGACCAGTTGCGCCTCTTTCAGCGCCCCCAACGCCTCCAGCCAGCGCGGCTGCTGACGGTAGTCCGTCCGGGCGAACCCACGCCCACGCATCCCGGCGATCCGCGGCGACGGCCTGACCTTCAGGCGCTGGGCCGCACAGAGCGCCAACTCCGCCGCCGCCCGGTCATTGCACACCAAGCCCATGTCGCAGCCGGCGCTCAGGGCCGCCTCGATCCGGCTGGCTGCATCTCCCACCACATGAGCCCCTGCCATGGACAGGTCATCGCTGAAGATCACGCCCTGGAAGCCCAGTTCGCCGCGCAGGATGTCCTGCAGCCAACGGCGCGAGAAACCGGCCGGCTGATTGTCCACCTGCGGATAGATGACATGGGCCGGCATCACCGCCGTCAGCTGGCCACTCAGGCGGGTGAAGGGCACCAAGTCCGCCTGGCGCAACTGCTCCAGGCTGCGCTCATCGGTGGGGATGGCCACGTGGGAGTCGGCCTCGGCCCAGCCGTGGCCGGGGAAGTGCTTGCCGCAGGCCGCCATGCCGGCAGCGTTCATGCCACGGATGAAGGCACCGGCCAGTTGCGTGGCACGCTGCGGGTCGCCTTCGAAGGCGCGGCTGCCGACCACCGCGCTGCGCTGGTGGTCAAGGTCGAGCACCGGGGCGAAGCTCAGGTCCAGGCCGACCGCCAGCACTTCGGTCGCCATCAGCCAACCACATTGCTCGGCCAGGTATTCGGCATTGGCGTTGTCAGCGATCGCGCGCATCGCGGGCAGGCGCACGAAGCCCCGGCGCAAGCGTTGGACCCGGCCGCCTTCCTGGTCGACGGCCAAGATCAGATCGGGACGGATGGCGCGGATGGAGGCGCACAGCTCGCGCACCTGGCGCGGGCTGGCGATGTTGCGGGCAAAGATGATCAGGCCGGCCACCTCGGGCTGGCGCAGGAGATGGCGATCTTCGGCGGTCAGCCATTCACCGGCGATATCCACCATCAGGGAGCCTTGCAGGCTGGCGGTCATAGGGAATCCTTCATTGGAGATCCAGGGAAGCCCACTGGGGGCAGGCGGCCTCGTCGATCCGTACCGGGCAGTGCAGCGGCACGCGTTCGAACAAGTCCAGCAGGTCGCTGTTGCGCAGGCGCACGCAGCCATGGGACAACGGCACGCCCAGAGGTTCGCTGTCGGGCGTGCCATGCAGGTAAATGTAGCGACGGAAGGTGTCGACCCGGCCAAGGCGATTGACGCCCGGCTCGCAGCCGCTGAGCCAGAGGATACGGCTCAGGATCCAGTCGCGCCCGGGGAACTGCGCATGCAGCGCCGGCGACCAGACTTCGCCGGTCCAGCGACGGGCACGCAGAACCGCGCCGAGCGGCAGGCCTGCGCCGATCCGCGCCCGCACCTGGTGAAGCCCCCTGGGCGTGCACCCCGAACCGTTCAACTCACCGGCGCCGTTGCGGGCGGTCGAGACCGGCAGGCGCACGCACAGTTGCCCACGGGCGAAACCGTAGAGGCATTGATCGGCCAGGGAAATGTGCAGGAAATCGAGATCGGGCATGGGCGCTAGCGGCCTGTACGGTTACCACGCAGGCCGCCTAGCTTAGCCGAAGCGCCCTGCCCCGCCCAGTGCTCAGGCCTTGGCAGGGGCGCTGGCGGTGCCGGACTTGCTGCGCGGGCGCAACTGCGCCACGACCATGGCTTCGTCGGTGACGCCGCTGTCGGCGCGCATGCCAGCGGCCAGGAACGGCACCATCAGGCGCATGACCTGCTCGATCGAGGTGTTGATGCCGAAATCGTTCTCGGCGATGGCGCGCAGGGCCTTGATGCCCGACATACTGAACGCCGCGGCACCGAGCATGAAGTGCACGCGCCAGAACAGTTCCAGTGGCGGAATGCGCGGCGCGGCCTCGTTGACCAACAGCATGTAGCGGCGGAACACCTTGCCGTACATGTCCTCCAGGTAGCGACGCAGGTGCCCCTGGCTCTGGCTGAAGGCCAGGCCCAGCAAGCGCATGAAGATCGACAGGTCGTTATTGCTGCGCGGTTGCACGGCCAGGGCCTGCTCCACCAGCATCTCGAGCAGCTCCTCGAGGCTCGGCTTGTGCTCGGGGCGTGCCTGGCGCCGCTCCAGCTCACGCTCGAGGCTGGCGCAGAAAGGGCCGAGGAAACGCGAGAAAACTGCCTGGATCAGGGCTTTCTTGGAGCCGAAATGGTAGTTCACCGCAGCCAGGTTGACCCCGGCCTTGCTGGTGATCAGCCGCAACGAGGTCTCCGCGAACCCCCTTTCCGCGAACAGCTGCTCGGCAGCATCGAGAATGCGTTCAACGGTTTCCGATTGGGCCATGACTACTCCGCCTGACAAACAGTTGTTTGAAACATACGTTTCAGGCCTGTTCCTGTCAAGGCTCCGTGACTAGGCGGTCGCCATTTAAAAGCTACAAGCGTCAAGCTGCAAGCGGCAAGAGGTGCCAGCCCTGTAGATGCGCACCTGCGGGGACTCGGCGAAGGGCCCAGGGCGCCTTATCGCGCTTTTCTTGCATCTGATGGCTTGCAGCTCGCCCTCTACTGTATATAATCCCAGTCACTGTATAAAAAGACAGAGCGCCCGCCATGCTGAAACTGACGCCACGCCAAGCCGAGATCCTGGCCTTCATCAAACGCTGCCTGGAAGACAACGGCTTCCCGCCGACCCGCGCGGAGATCGCTCAGGAGCTGGGCTTCAAGTCCCCCAACGCCGCCGAGGAGCACCTCAAGGCCCTCGCCCGCAAGGGTGCGATCGAGATGACCCCGGGCGCTTCCCGCGGCATCCGTATCCCGGGCCTGGAAGCCAAGGCCGAGGAAAGCGGCCTGCCGATCATCGGCCGGGTCGCCGCCGGTGCGCCGATCCTCGCCGAGCAGCACATCGAGGAATCCTGCAACATCAACCCGGCGTTCTTCCATCCCCGTGCCGACTACCTGTTGCGCGTGCACGGCATGAGCATGAAGGACATCGGCATCTTCGACGGCGACCTGCTGGCGGTGCACACCTGCCGCGAGGCCCGCAACGGCCAGGTCGTCGTCGCCCGCCTCGGCGACGAAGTGACCGTCAAGCGCTTCAAGCGCGAAGGCAGCAAGGTCTGGCTGCTCGCCGAGAATCCCGAATTCGCCCCTATCGAAGTCGACCTGAAAGAACAGGAACTGGTGATCGAGGGCTTGAGCGTCGGCGTCATTCGCCGCTGATCCAGGAGGCGTCATGCAGCAGTTCATCCATGCACCCCAGCAAGCCCAGCTGCCCCTGTTCGAGGCCTTCCTCGCCCAACCGGTACTGCCCGGGCTGAAGGCCCACACCCCGTCGCAACCCCTCAAGGGCAACCAGCCCGAGCGGTTCAGCGAGCTGTCCCTGCGCGGCGCGGCGGGTCACTGCCAGAGCCTACTGGCTCCCATCCTGCGCGAGCTGAGCGAGGAGGACGACACCCGCTGGCTGACGCTCATCGCCCCGCCCGCCAGCCTGACCCAGGCCTGGCTGCGCGATGCCGGCCTCAACCGCGAGCGCATCCTGCTACTGCAACCGCGCGGCAACCAGAATACCCTGCAACTGGCCTGCGAGGCCCTGCGCCTGGGCCGCAGCCACACCGTGGTCAGCTGGCTCGGCAGTGTCAATGCCAGCACACGCCAGCAACTGATCCGCGCAGCCAATACCGGAAACGCGCAAAGCCTGAACATCCGCCTCGGCTGATGTTCAGGCTTTGCCTGTAGCTGCTCTGAATCTGGGAAGCGCGACGCTCAATGCAGCACGCGCGGCCCCTCGTCACGTTCGAGGTCGCCTTCGATCAGGCGACCTGCCATCTGCACGCCCACGCTGAGCATGGCCTTGGCCACTTCCACATGCTGTCCTTGCAGGAATACCTTGGCGTCCTCAGAGAAATCCAGGGTTACCAGGGAGCCTTCATCCTCGGCGCGGCGCAGCTCGATCCGGCCATCAGGCAACTCGACAATTTCTAGGAAGGACGTTGACATATAGGGCCTGCTTTTCACGAAAGGCCAGTATTGTACCAGCCACGGGCGTTGTCAGCACTCACTCAACGCGTCACGGAAACGACGCACCAGGTGCTTGAGGTTCTGCCGCCAGCTTTCCAGTTCGTCCCGCGACAGTGCGGGTTGCTCGGGCTCATCCAGGTTGACAGCCTGAATCAATGGCTGGGTAACGTCTGTTTTCGGGGCTTTTCTCGCGACCGGCGGTCGGAACAAATCGGCATAAGCCCGCAGCAATTGCGCGAGCCAGGTTTCCGGCTGACGGGCCAGCTCCAGCAACTCGGCCACCTCGGGGATGGCGATACGTTCCAGCGCGTCGTCGCTGAGCAGCAGTTCCACACGCGGCGCCGTTGCCTGGGGCAAGCGATAGAAGCCCGCGATCTCGTGGCACAGCCCCAGCAAGGCCCCGTACAGATGGAACAGCGCCGACTCGCGCTCGGCCTGGATCAGCCCCTGGGCGTTCATCGCCTGGCTGTCGGCAGCCTTGGCCATGGACTCCAGGGCGAGCCCGGCGAAGAACAGTTTCTGGTTGGTGCGGGTGTAGAGTTCCTGGGCCATCTTCAGTGCCCTCCCTTAAAGGCTGCAAGGCGATACTGCAGTGTCGGGGATCGGCAGGCCCGGCCGCAAGCACATCCGCTTCGAAGCCGGTCAGTCATGACATGCGGCTGCCTTTAGGGGCGCGAAGCGCCCCCAAATGCCGACCGATCAGCGCTTGTCTTCGACCTTCCACGCACTGCCGTCGTAGAACGCCTTCCAGCCAGTCGGCTTGCCGTCCACCTCGGACTGCACGTACTGCTCCTTGGTCTTACGGCTGTAGCGGATCACCGCCGGGCGGCCGTCCGGGTCCTTCTGCGGTGCATCGCAGAGGAAATGGTACTTCGGATCGATCTCGTGCTTGTGCGGGATGATCTCCAGCACCAGCGGCGCACGGGTCTCGCGGTTCTTCGGGAACTGGCTGGCAGCCAGGAACAGCCCCGAGGCGCCATCGCGCAGCACGTAGGTGTCGTCGACCTTCTCGCACCTGAGTTCAGGCATGTCCACCTTGTCCATCTTCGGTGGCGCCGCCTCGCCGCTCTTGAGCAGCTTGCGGGTGTTCTTGCACGCCGGGTTGGTGCAGCCGAAGAACTTGCCGAAGCGGCCGGTCTTGAGCTGCATCTCGCTACCGCACTTGTCGCATTCCAGGCTCGGCCCTTCATAGCCCTTGATGCGGTAGCTGCCCTCTTCGATCTCGTAGCCCGGGCAGTCCGGGTTGTTGCCGCAGATGTGCAGCTTGTGCTTTTCGTCCAGCAGGTAAGCGTCCATCGCCGTCGCGCAGATCGGGCAACGGTGCTTGCCACGCAATACGCGGGACTCGGATTCGCCCTCGTCGTCCGCCGCGATCTCGTCGCCCGGCACCAGGTTGACCGTGGCCTTGCAACGCTCCTTCGGCGGCAGGCTGTAGCCCGAGCAGCCCAGGAACACACCCGTGGAAGCGGTACGGATCATCATCGGCCGGCCGCATTCCTTGCAGGCGATGTTGGTCAGGGTCGGCTGGTTGGCCCGCATGCCATTCTCGGCGGACTCGGCGGTCAGCAGCTTCTTGCTGAAATCACCGTAGAACTCGTCGAGCACGTTCTTCCAGTCACGCTCGCCCTGGGCCACGTCGTCGAGGTTCTCCTCCATGCCGGCGGTGAAGCCGTAGTCCATCAGGTTGGAGAAGCTCTCCGACAGGCGCTCGGTGACGATGTCGCCCATCTTCTCGGAGTAGAAGCGGCGGTTGTGCAGGGTCACGTAGCCGCGGTCCTGGATGGTGGAAATGATCGCCGCATAGGTCGACGGGCGCCCGATGCCGCGCTTTTCCATTTCCTTGACCAGGCTGGCTTCGGTGTAGCGCGCCGGGGGTTTGGTGAAATGCTGGCTGGGATCGAGCTGGATCAGCTTGAGCGATTCGCCCTGGGCCATTTCCGGCAGGACGTCATCCTCACCCGGCTTGCTCTGTTGCGGCAGCACACGGGTGTAACCGTCGAACTTGAGGATACGGCCCTTGGCACGCAGCTCGAAGTCACCGGCATTCACCGTGACGCTGGTGGAAAGGTACTGCGCCGGCGGCATCTGGCAGGCCAGGAACTGGCGCCAGATCAGCTCGTACAGGCGCTCAGCGTCACGCTCCATGCCGCTGAGCTTGCTCGGGTGAGTGTTGACGTCGGAGGGGCGGATCGCCTCGTGCGCTTCCTGGGCGCCCTCCTTGCTGCCATACACCACCGGCTTTTCCGGCAGGTACTGCTTGCCGAACTCACGCTCGATGTAGCCACGCGCCATGTCCAGGGCATCGGTCGACAGGTTGGTCGAGTCGGTACGCATATAGGTGATGTAGCCTGCCTCGTACAAGCGCTGGGCCATCATCATGGTCTTCTTCACGCCAAAGCCCAGGCGGTTGCTCGCAGCCTGCTGCAGGGTCGAGGTGATGAATGGCGCCGACGGCTTGCTGCTGGTCGGCCGGTCCTCGCGCTTGGCCACGCTGTAGCTGGAAGCCTTGAGCTTCTCCAGGGCCGCCATGGCCTGGGCTTCGTTCAGCGGCTTGAAGGCCTCGCCGTTCTCCCGGGCCACTTCGAAACGCACCTTGGCGTTCTTGGCGGTGCCCAGGTCGGCATGGACTTCCCAGTATTCTTCCGGGACGAACGCGCGGATCTCACGTTCGCGCTCGACCACCAGCTTCACCGCCACCGACTGTACGCGGCCGGCAGACAAGCCACGGGCGATCTTGGCCCACAGCAGCGGCGAAACCATGTAGCCGACCACGCGGTCGAGGAAGCGGCGCGCCTGCTGGGCATTGACCCGGTCGATGTCCAGTTCGCCCGGCTGGGAGAAGGCCTCCTGGATGGCCTTCTTGGTGATTTCGTTGAACACCACGCGCTTGTAGCGGCTGTCATCGCCACCGATGGCTTCACGCAGGTGCCAGGCGATGGCCTCCCCTTCGCGGTCCAAGTCGGTTGCGAGATAGATGGTGTCGGCATCCTTGGCCAGGCGACGCAATTCGTCGATGACCTTTTCCTTGCCCGGCAGGATCTCGTACTTGGCCTTCCAGCCCGCCTCCGGGTCGACGCCCATGCGCGCCACCAGCTGGCGACGGGCCTTTTCCTTCGGCGACAGGGCCGGAGCCTCGCCCGCGGCCTTGCCACGCTTGGCCGCCGGTTCCTTGCTGGCGCTAGCCGAACCGCTGGTGGGAAGGTCTCGGATATGGCCGATACTCGACTTCACCACGTACTGGCTGCCCAGGTACTTGTTGATGGTCTTGGCCTTGGCCGGGGATTCCACAATGACCAGCGATTTGCCCATGGATCGGAGTATTCCTGAATCTGAAGATGAAAAACGCGTCAGGTGCCGGACGCGGCACCGCTATATATAGTGGCAACAGGGTGAGGTCAAGCGCGGGCAGCTACTCGTCGGCTGCCGCAGGACGCCCGAACAGCCCATCCTCGGCCTTGACCAAAGCAAAGCGTGGCACCTGCTCGCCGTCAACCTCGACGGACTCCAGGAACATCGACAGCGGTCGTACCCAGAGCCCGTATTCACCATACAGCGCCTGGTAGAAGACCACCCACTCCTCGCTTTCGGAGTGCCGTGCGACGCCGAAGACACGGTACTCAGGCCCCTTGTAATGCCGGTACACGCCTGGCTGTATCTGCATGTCGCCCACCCTCTTGAACAAATCCTGTAAAAAACAAAAACCGGGGCACTAGGCCCCGGCTGCTGTCAGCGACGCACTCAGACGCGTTCGAAGACAGTCGTGATGCCTTGGCCCAGGCCGACGCACATGGTGGCGACACCCAAGGTCCCGCCATTTTGCTTCATGACGTTGAGCAGGGTGCCGGAAATCCGTGCCCCAGAGCAACCGAACGGATGCCCCAGCGCGATGGCGCCGCCGTGCAGGTTAACCTTCTCATCCATCTTGTCGAGCACTTTCAGATCCTTGAGCACTGGCAGGGCCTGTGCAGCGAAGGCTTCGTTGAGCTCGATGAAGTCGATATCGGCCATGGTCAGGCCGGCACGCTTGAGCGCTTTCTGCGTCGACGGCACCGGGCCGTAGCCCATGATCGCCGGGTCGACACCGGCCACGGCCATGGAACGGATCACCGCCAGCGGCTGGATCCCCAGGTCCATGGCACGCTGGCCAGACATGACGATCATGCACGATGCGCCGTCGGTGATCTGCGACGAGGTACCGGCGGTAACGGTACCACCTTTCGGGTTGAACGCAGGCTTGAGCGAAGCCAGGCCTTCGAGGGTGGTTTCCGGGCGTATGGTCTCGTCGTAGTCGAAGACCTTGAGGAAGCCGTTCTCGTCATAGCCCTGCATCGGGATGATCTCGTCCTTGAACTTGCCTTCGACCGTCGCCTTGTGGGCGAGCTGGTGCGAACGCAGGCCGAACAGATCCTGCTGCTCACGGCTGATGCCATGCATCTTGCCGAGCATTTCCGCAGTCAGGCCCATCATGCCCGAGGCCTTGGCGGCGTGCAGCGACAGGTGCGGGTTGGGGTCGACGCCATGCATCATGCTGACGTGGCCCATGTGCTCGACACCGCCGACCACGAACACATCGCCATTGCCGGTCATGATCGCCTGGGCGGCGGTGTGCAGCGCACTCATCGACGAACCGCACAGGCGGCTGACGGTCTGCGCAGCGGAGGTATGCGGGATCGGGGTCATCAGCGAGGCCATGCGGGCGATGTTCCAGCCCTGCTCCAGGGTCTGGTTGACGCAGCCCCAGATCACGTCCTCGACTTCCTTCGGGTCGACCTTGTCGTTGCGTTCCAGCAGTTTGCTGATCAGGTGCGCGGACATGTCTTCGGCACGGGTGTTGCGGTGCATGCCACCCTTGGAACGGCCCATCGGCGTGCGGCCGAAGTCGACAATCACCACGTCTCTTGGATTCAGGCTCATATCAATATTCTCGCTCTAACTCGTTGGGCGCTCAGTTGAAGAAGCGCTGGCCGTTCTTGGCCATCTCGCGCAGCTTCGCAGTCGGGTGGTACAGCGGCCCCAGATCGGCGTACTGGTCGGCCAGGGCGACGAACTCGGCGACCCCGATCGAATCGATGTAGCGCAGCGCGCCCCCACGGAAGGGAGGGAAGCCGATGCCATAGACCAGGCCCATGTCAGCCTCGGCGGCAGTCTCGACGATGCCGTCTTCCAGGCAGCGAACGGTCTCCAGGCACAGCGGGATCATCATCCAGTTGATGATGTCCTCGTCGCTCACTTCACGCTGTTCGAAGACGATCGGCTTGAGCACGTCGAGCACCGACGGGTCGGCGACTTTCTTCGGTTTGCCGCGCTTGTCGGTCTCGTAGGCGTAGAAGCCCTTGCCGTTCTTCTGGCCCAGGCGGTTGGCCTCGTAGAGGGCGTCGACGGCGGAGCGGCGATCGTCCTTCATGCGGTCCGGGAAGCCCTCGGCCATCACGTCGCGGCCGTGGTGGCCGGTGTCGATACCGACCACGTCCATCAGGTAGGCCGGGCCCATCGGCCAGCCGAACTTCTCCATGACCTTGTCGATGCGCACGAAATCGACGCCGGCGCTGACCAGCTTGGCGAAGCCGCCAAAGTACGGGAACAGCACGCGGTTGACCAAGAAGCCCGGGCAGTCGTTGACCACGATCGGGTTCTTGCCCATCTTCTTGGCATAGGCCACGGTGGTGGCAACGGCCACTTCACTGGACTTCTCGCCACGGATGACTTCCACCAGCGGCATCATGTGCACCGGGTTGAAGAAGTGCATGCCGACGAAGTTCTCCGGGCGCTTGAGGGCCTTGGCCAGCAGGCTGATGGAGATGGTCGAGGTATTGGAGGCGAGGATCGCGTCCTCCTTGACCTGGGCTTCCACCTCAGCCAGCACGGCCTGCTTGACCTTCGGGTTCTCGACCACGGCCTCGACGACGATGTCGACATTGGCGAAGTCGCCGTAGGACAGGGTCGGGCGGATGGCGTTGAGCGCCTCGGCCATCTTCGCCGGGGTCAGGCGGCCCTTCTCGACGCGCTTGCCGAGCAGCTTGGACGCTTCGTTCAGGCCCAGTTGGATGGCTTCCTCGCGGATGTCCTTCATCAGGATCGGCGTGCCCTTGACCGCCGACTGGTAGGCGATGCCGCCCCCCATGATGCCGGCGCCGAGCACGGCGGCCTGCTTGACGTCGTGGGCGATCTGGTCATGGGCCTTGGCCTTGCGCTTGAGCTCCTGATCGTTGAGGAACAGGCCGATCAGGCTTTCGGCGACCGAGGTCTTGGCCAGCTTGGCGAAACCGGCGGCTTCGACTTCCAGGGCCTTGTCACGGCCGAAGTTGGCGGCTTTCTGGATGGTCTTGATGGCCTCGACCGGTGCGGGATAGTTCGGGCCGGCCTGGCCGGCGACGAAGCCCTTGGCAGTCTCGAAGGCCATCATCTGCTCGATGGCGTTGAGCTTGAGCTTTTCCAGCTTCGGCTGGCGCTTGGCCTTGTAGTCCAGCTCGCCGCTGATGGCACGCTTGACCAGATCGAGGGCCGCCGCCGGCAGCAGCTCGGGGGCGACCACGGCATCCACGGCGCCGACCTTCAGGGCGTCTTCGGCACGGTTTTCCTTGCCGGCGGCGATCCATTCGATGGCGTTGTCCGAACCGATCAGGCGCGGCAGGCGCACGGTACCGCCGAAGCCCGGGTAGATCCCCAGCTTGACTTCCGGCAGGCCGATCTTGGCGGTGCTGGACATGACCCGATAGTCGGCGGCCAGGCACATCTCCAGGCCGCCGCCCAGGGCGATACCATTGATCGCGACGACGGTCGGCACTTCGAGGTCCTCGAAGTCGCTGAAGATACGGTTGGCTTCCAGGTTGCCGGCGACCAGCTCGGCCTCGGGCAGCTTGAAGTTGTCGACGAATTCGGTGATGTCGGCGCCGACGATGAACACGTCCTTGCCGCTGCTGACGATCACGCCCTCGATGGCGGCGTCGGCCTTGATGGCGTCCACGGCCTGGCGCAGTTCGTCCAGGGTCAGGCGGTTGAACTTGTTGACGGACTCACCCTTGAGGTCGAACTTCAGTTCGACGATGCCGCTTTCAAGAGCCTTAACCGTGATGGCTTTACCTTCGTAAATCATCAACTGATCTCCACGATATGGAAGCTGAACTGTACACGCCGATCGCTGGTGCAAGGGCCGGCTATCCCGCCCCCTTTCCCAGGCACACCCGTCAGCGCGCTAGTCGGGATTCTGTACGAGCGGTCTGACATACAAACGCTCAATTCATACGCCCGTTTGATTTGGGTACGCACACATTCTCCGAAAAGATCGACGTTGTCAAATGCTCGCAAGCAGCCTGAAAACGCGACTTTCCGGTCATTTTGCACCCCATGGGCAGGAAACATGATGACAGTGATCGCCGGACATTCATGTCAGCGATAGCCCCTGCGCAGCAGAAAATGTCAGCAGGCGGGAAATGAGTGACTACACTGGCGAGGCGATGTTCAACCGGCCTGCCTGGCCTTGAGGGCACGCCAGGGTCGCCCTGGTGGGTCTGCCTGGGACCGCGGGATTGCCCCGCGGTCTTTTTTTTGGCTTCAGGCCAGGTCCTCGAGGACCTGGGCAATATCCTGCAATACAGATTTGTCGCCACGCTCGCTCCAGTACAGGGCCAGCATGCGGTTGTCGGCCTCGACCTTGTAGACGCTCGCCGGCAAACGGGCAAAGGCCTCGGCCAGGCGCGGCTCCTCGCAGGGTTCGCGCCACTGGTTCCACCATACGCCCGGGGTGACCTGCCAATAGCTCCAGCGGTCGTCGTGCCCCTTGCGCCGCGCCCGGTGGTACTGTGGGCACGGGCTGGGCGGCTCTTTCTCCAGCCAGTGCGGCCACTGCTGGGGCGCCAATTGCATGGCCAGCCCCATGCGCCGCCCTTCCAGGCGCAGGTTCATCTGCTCGCTCTGCTTGCGCGATGGACGCAACCAGGCCAGAGGGCTGAGAATCAGCGCAAGGATTGACACCACCAGCCATACCGTCATATCTGTAGATCCCATAAAGCGTTGCAAATGAGCCGGTTAGCCATGTTTCACGGCGACCGGCCCGAAAGCGACCATACTTCTACTATCGCGATTGTCAGGAGTACCGCTCATGTCCTACGAACATCTTCTGGTCGCCGTCGACCTGACCGAAGAATGCGACCCGGTGATCAAACGCGCCATGAAGCTCGCCGAACCCACCGGTGCCAAGGTATCCCTGGTGCATATCGTCGAACCCATGGCCATGGCCTTCGGTGGCGACGTGCCGATGGACCTGTCGCAACTGCAGCAGCAACAGTTCGACCAGGCCAAGGAGCGCATGGACCGCCTGTTCAACAAATACCCGACCATCAACCGTGGCGACTCGCACCTGACCTACGGCCAGCCACGCCAGGAGATCCATCAGCTGGCCAAGGAACAGAACTGCGACCTGATCGTGGTCGGCAGCCATGGCCGCCACGGCCTGGCCCTGCTGCTCGGCTCCACAGCCAACGACGTGCTGCATGGCGCGCCGTGCGACGTACTGGCGGTGCGACTCCAGAAAAAAGAAGGCTGATAGCACACCGCTCAGCCAGACTGGCCCTTCGCGGGTACCCCCGCGAAGGGCCAGTGCGCATCAGCCTTCCAGTTCGGCCCAGCGCTCGACCAGCGCGTCCAGCTCGGCCTGCATCTGCTCCAGCTTCGCCAGCACCGCCGAGGTTTCGCCGATCGGCCGCTGGTAGAAGCCTGGCGCGTTGACCTCTTCCTGCACCGTGGCCATGCGCTGCTCCAGCTCGTCGATCTGCCCTGGCAGGGCCTCCAGTTCGCGCTGCAGTTTGTAGCTGAGCTTCTTCTTCGCCGGCTCCGCCGCAGCGGCAACGGCCGGCGTGGGCGCGGCCTCGGCAACCGGCTTTTCCACCACCGCACTGCCCAGTTCGGCCTTGCCGCCCTTACTCTCGGTCACGCCCAACAGCTTCGGCGAGCCACCCTGGCGGATCCAGTCTTCGTAGCCACCGACATACTCGCGCACCTTGCCCTGGCCTTCGAACACCAGGGTGCTGGTGACCACGTTGTCGAGGAAGGCACGGTCGTGGCTGACCATCAGCACGGTGCCCTTGAAGCCGGACAGCACTTCCTCGAGCAGCTCGAGGGTCTCCACGTCCAGATCGTTGGTCGGCTCGTCCAGTACCAGCAGGTTGGCCGGCTTGCTGAACAGCTTGGCCAGCAGCAGCCGCGCCCGCTCGCCGCCCGACAGCGCCTTGACCGGTGTGCGGGCACGCTGGGGGCTGAACAGGAAGTCGCCCAGGTAGCTCAGCACATGTCGGCTCTGGCCGTCGATCTCGATGAAATCGCGCCCTTCGGCCAGGTTGTCGATCACCGTCTTCTCCAGGTCCAGCTGATGGCGCATCTGGTCGAAATAGGCGACCTCCAGCTTGGTGCCGCGCTCGATCGTCCCCGAGGTCGGCTCCAGGTCACCGAGCATCAGCTTGAGCAGGGTGGTCTTGCCGGTACCGTTGGCGCCGAGCAGGCCGATGCGGTCCTCGCGCTGCAGGACCATGGAGAAGTCCTTGACCAGCAGGGGGCCTTCGGGGTGGGCGAAGCTGACCTTCTCCAGCACCATCACCTGCTTGCCGGACTTGTCCGCCACTTCGAGCTGGATGTTCGCCTTGCCCTGGCGCTCGCGGCGTTGGCTGCGCTCGACGCGCAGGGCCTTGAGAGCACGCACGCGGCCTTCGTTGCGGGTGCGGCGCGCCTTGATCCCCTGGCGGATCCACACCTCCTCCTGGGCCAGGCGCTTGTCGAACAGCGCATTGGCGGTTTCCTCGGCGGCCAGCATGGCCTCCTTGTGCACCAGGAAGCTGGCGTAGTCACCGTTCCAGTCGATCAGCCCGCCGCGGTCCAGTTCGAGGATGCGGGTGGCCAGGTTCTGCAGGAAGGAACGGTCGTGGGTGATGAACAGCACGGCGCCGTTGAAGCCGCTCAAGGCCTCCTCGAGCCAGGCGATGGCACCGATGTCCAGGTGGTTGGTCGGTTCGTCGAGCAACAGCAGGTCGGGCTCGGACACCAACGCCTGGGCCAGCAGCACGCGGCGGCGCCAGCCACCGGACAGCTCGGCCAGGGTCTTGTCGGCCGGCAGCTGAAGGCGGCTCAGGGTGCTCTCCACCACCTGCTGCAGGCGCCAGCCATCGCGGGCCTCCAGCTCGTGCTGGACGCGCATCAGCTTGTCCAGGTCGGCGTCGCCCTGGATGTTCTGGCTCAGGTGGTGATACTCGGCCAGCAGTGCGCCGACACCGTCCAGGCCCTCGGCGACCACGTCGAACACGCTGCGTTCGTCGGCCACCGGCAGCTCTTGCGGCAGCTCGCCGATCTTCAGCCCCGGCGCGCGCCAGATCTCGCCGTCATCGGCCTTTTGCTCGCCCTTGACCAGGCGCAGCATGCTCGACTTGCCGGTACCGTTGCGACCGATAATGCACACCCGCTCGCCACGGGCGATTTGCCAGGACACCTTGTCCAGCAGCGGCATGGCGCCGAACGCGAGGGACACATCGCTGAATTTGAGCAGGGTCATGATCGTCTCCAAAAACCGGGCGCGCATTCTACCCGACTTACCCTCTCCCGGCATCAGGCAGGCCATCTTCCGGGGGCTTTGCGACATCCGGTCGAAGATAATGATTGGATACAAGCGCAGTGCTTTCACCCGTGGCTGGCAAACGGCTAAGCTAAGGCAATCAACCCCAACAGTGCTGGCTTCGCCGTCACTTTCCCATGGTTCAACTGCCCGGACGTATCATGCGCAGCCGCCTGTTCCAATTCGTTTCCTGCCTGCTGCTCACCGCCACCACCGCGAGCGCGGCACACGCCATCGACATCACCCAGCAACGGCGGTACTACGACGAGGCCAAGCGCGCCCTGGCCAAGGGCGACAAGGGCCCCTACCTGCGCTATGCCCAGGCCCTGCGCGACTACCCGCTGACGCCCTACCTGGCCTACGACGAGCTGACCGCCCGCCTCAAGAGCGCCAGCAACCAGGAGATCGAGGGCTTCCTCGCCAAGCATGGCGACCTGCCCCAGGCCAACTGGATGAAACTGCGCTGGCTGCGCTGGCTGGCCGAGCGCGGCGACTGGAACACCTTCGTCAAATACTACGACCCCAAGCTCAACTTCACCGAGCTGGACTGCCTCAACGGCCAGTACCAACTGACCCATGGCCTGCGCGCCGAAGGCTTCGCCACCGCCGAAAAGCTGTGGAACGTCGGCAAGTCGCAGCCGGCCGCCTGCGATCCTCTGTTCAGCCTGTGGGCCGCCCAGGGCCAGTTGACCGAGGCCAAGCGCTGGCACCGCGCCAAGCTGGCGGCCCAGGCACGCAACTACGGCCTGGCCAACAGCCTGGTCAGGAACCTCACCACCCTCGCGCCCCAGGGCAAGCTGCTGGTCGAGGTGGCGCAAAAGCCCGAGTTGCTCAACCAACCGTCGCGTTTCACGCCAGTCAACGAGGCCATGTCCGACGTGGTCAGCCTCGGCCTGCGTCGTCTGGCGCGGCAGGACCCGGAGCGAGCCATGGCGCTGCTCGACGGCTATGCCCAGCGCATGCACTTCTCCCGTGACGAGAAGGTAGCCATCGCCCGCGAGATCGGCCTGACCCTGGCTCGCCGCTACGACCCACGTGCGCTCGACCTGATGACCCGCTACGACCCCGAACTGCGCGACAACACGGTCAGCGAATGGCGCTTGCGCCTACTGCTGCGCCTGGGCCGCTGGGAAGAGGCCTACGAGTTGACCAAGCGCCTGCCCCAGGACCTGGCGAGCAGCAACCGCTGGCGCTACTGGCAGGCCCGCAGCCTGGAACTGGCGCAGCCGAACGACCCGCAGATCCCGCTGCTGTACAAGACCGTGGCCCGCGAGCGCGATTTCTATGGCTTCCTCGCCGCCGACCGGGCGCAGACCCCCTACCAGTTGAACAACCGGCCCCTGGTGCTGAGCCAGCAGGTGATCAACAAGGTCCGCAATACCCCAGGCATTCGTCGCGCCCTGGAGTTCCATGCCCGTGGCCAGATCGTCGAGGGGCGCCGCGAGTGGTACCACGTCAGCCGCCACTTCACCCGCGAGGAGATGGTCGCCCAGGCACGGCTGGGCTACGAGCTGCGCTGGTATTTCCCGGCCATCCGTACCATCAGCCAGGCCCAGTACTGGGATGACCTGGACATCCGCTTCCCGATGGCCCACCGCGACACCCTGGTGCGCGAAGCCAAGGTACGCGGCCTGCATTCGAGCTGGGTGTTCGCCATCACCCGCCAGGAAAGCGCCTTCATGGAGGACGCCCGCTCCCCGGTGGGAGCCAGCGGCCTGATGCAACTGATGCCGGCCACCGCCAAGGAGACCGCACGCCGGTTCAACATCCCGCTGGCCTCACCGCGCCAGGTGTTCAATCCGGACAAGAACATCCAGCTCGGTGCGGCCTACCTGAGCCAGGTGCACGGGCAGTTCAACGGCAACCGGGTACTGGCCTCGGCGGCCTACAACGCCGGGCCGGGCCGGGTGCGGCAATGGCTCAAGGGGGCCAGGCACCTGAGCTTCGATGTGTGGGTCGAGTCCATTCCGTTCGACGAGACGCGCCAGTACGTGCAGAACGTGCTGTCCTACTCGGTCATCTACGGGCAGAAGCTCAATTCGCCGCAACCGTTGGTGGATTGGCACGAGCGGTATTTCGACGACATGTGATGTACAGGGCCGCTTCGCGGCCCTACTCGATCACCTCGACCTTCATCCCCACCTCGATCCGGCCACTGCCATCTGCCGCCAGGTTCTGCCCGAACAGCACATCCCCTTCCCGCTCGCGGAAGGTCTTCAACGTGGCCAGCGGCTCGCGATCAGCACTGCGCTCGCCGGTATGCGGGTCGAGCGTGGTCAGGATGCAGCGCACGCTGGGCTTGAGCAGCCGAAACGTCATATCGCCGATGCGGATGCGCTTCCAGCCATCCTCGGCGAACGGTGCTGCCCCCTCGACCACCAGGTTCGGCCGAAACCGCAGCATCTCCATGGGCCGTCCGATGCGTCGATTCAGCTCATCCAGCGAACCCTGGCCGATCAACAACAAGGGAAAGCCATCCGGAAACGCCGCCCGGTCACTGTTGAGGCCATAGCCATTGGGCAAATAACGGGCCCGCTGCTCGGGGCAATGCACCAGGCGCACGGGCTTGCCGAGCAGCTCGCTCAGCCAGGCCGCGGCGGCATCGCCAGCATCCGGAACACGCAAGGTATCGCGCCAGATGGTCACGCCCCGCAGGGCCTCGTCGGCAGGTGGCACGGCCACTTCCAGCGGCGCCTGCCCTGCTGTCTCGAGCAGTAGCCTGCCTTCGCCATGGCTCGCCTTGAGCTGGCCCAACCGCGGCCAGGCACGCTGGGTGAGGAAGCGGCCATTCTCCGCCTCCACTACCATCCAGCGCCGGTCGCCCTGCAACCCCAACAGGTCAACCGGTGAATCTTGCAGGCCCTGGGCCTGCCCTGACTTCACCGGGTACCGATACAACGCACTCAAGAACATCCTGCCCGCCTTGCCCAGTCGAAAACATCAAGCTTATACCCGATGCAGGGGCCGCTACGCGCCCTCTTCGCGACACAAGGCCGTTCCCACAAGGTCCTGCGCAAGCCGTAGAGCGCAGCTCAGCTAGGCCATGACATGGTCCAGCATCAAGCGCTGCTGCACCACCTCCACCAGCCGGTCGGGCTGGAATTTGGAGAGGAAGTCGTCGCAGCCGACCTTCTTCACCATCGACTCGTTGAAGCTTCCCGACAGCGACGTGTGCAAGACCACGTACAGGCCACGCAGGCGGGCATCCCCGCGTATCTCGGTGGTCAGCCGGTAACCGTCCATTTCCGGCATTTCCGCATCGGTGAAGACCATCAGCAGCTTTTCGCAGACATCCTCCCCCGCATCGGCCCATCCCTTGAGCATGCGCAGGGCCTTCAGGCCATCGCTGGCCACGTGCAGCTTCATGCCGAGCTGGGACAAGGTGTCACGCAGTTGCGCCAGGGCCACGCTGGAATCGTCCACCAATAGCACCTCGCGCCCCCGGGCACGGGCCAGGACCGGGTCCTCGAGCTTGTCGCGGGAAACCTTGGTGCTGTAGGGCACGATCTCGGCCAGCACCTTCTCCACGTCGATCACCTCGACCAGCCGCTCATCGACCTTGGTGATCGCGGTGAGGTAATGCTGGCGCCCCGCGCTGGACGGGGGTGGCATGATAGCTTCCCAGTTCATGTTGACGATGCGCTCGACACCGCCCACCAGGAAGGCCTGCACCGAGCGGTTGTACTCGGTGACGATGATCGTGCTGTCGGGGCCTGGCTGCAGCGGGCGCATGCCGATCGCCTGGGACAGGTCGATCACCGGCAAGGTCTGCCCGCGCAGGTTGACCACGCCGCAGACGAAGGCATGGCGCTGTGGCATCAAGGTCAACTTGGGCAACTGCAGCACTTCCTGGACCTTGAACACGTTGATTGCGAACAACTGGCGACCCGCCAGCCGGAACATGAGGATTTCCAGGCGGTTCTCACCCACCAGTTGCGTTCGTTGATCTACCGTGTCGAGAATGCCAGCCATTGGAAAACCTCCAGGCTTGAGTCAGGAAAGTGAATTCATCTGCCTTGTATCGGCGGGTTTCGATACGGCTTGACCCCTATCGGAAAATGCCGCCCGAGCAATTGATATCACTTTAACATCATGCTTTACTGCTGCCACGCACCTACAGCCCCTGTCGCCACCCATCAGGGAATCCCCTAGGCGCAATCGGGTGCAACCTGATGTTCCCGCCATCAGTTAGCCATTAATGTGACGCCATTCTCATTGCATGAACGGAGTCAGGCTTTTGCTAGCGATCGTTTTGGTGTCGCCACCCCCTGCTCCAGCCCCGCACGCTGGAGTTTCATGATGGATAGCGCACCCCTGAACAGCAGTGCCCTGCAGGATTTCCTGCTGGACGCCCAAGTCTTGTTGACCAAGTCCCAGGAGTGCCTGCAGCACCTGGAATTGATCGACAACGACCCTGATGCCTGCCACTGCCTGAACGATGCCCTAGCCACCCTCGCCCGGCGCGCCGACACCCTGGGCCTGCTCGAGGTGTCTCATTACACCGCCGGCCTGCAGCAGTTGCTCGCCCCCGCCTGCTGCCAGCAGCACCTGCCAGGCAACGCCCTGGCCGCCCTGCAGGGCTGCCTGACCCTGCTGGCCTGGCAACTGGAACTGGTCGATGTACGCACCGGCCGCCTGAACCTGGACCCTGCGGAACAGACCGAGCTGCTTGGCGAACTGGCCAGCGCCCTGGGCCAGCCACTCCCGCAATTGTGCGGGCCCTGCCAGGAGAGCGGCAACGCCTGCATCCACCCGCATCCACCGCACACCCTCCCCAACCAGGGGAATGCGTCGAGCCTCACGAAAGCCAACTAGGTACATGCACAACTTCAGCTTGGAACGTTGGCTTGGTGCAGACGAAACGAGCGGGGTGGCTCGGTGAGTTGTACCTGGAAGTAAAGCCGACCCACCCAGTAACAGCACATTGCCATCCAACTGGCCGCACGACCGCTCGTATCGGCCCGAAAACCCTGAGGTTTCAGTCAATTAGCCAGTCGCGACCAAATCAACCTGAAGTGATACCATGCGCACAACAAGTGCGCACGTCACAGGTATGGCTCGATTCGACGCACACTCGATGACTGACTGAAAGCAGGACGCCAAAGCCTCTGGCACATGCAAGGCCTCCAACAGCGATGATTCAGTGGCTTCCCAATCTATGCTCCCACGCTTGAAGATCCCCCAGCGTTGCCGCTCCTGCACTGCCCTGTTGCACTGGACGACCGCCGCCCTGTGCGTGGCATCGCTGGCTGCCAACCTGGTGCTGTGCCTGCGTGCGCAACCGCTGCCGCTCGGCCTGTTGCTGTTGCAACTGGCCGCCATGTTCGGGGTCGGTTGGCAACTGCGCCATGGGGCCCGGTCGATCAACCTGCGCCCGGCGGAACTGGCCGACCGCATGCTCAAGGTCCAGGAAAGCGAGCGCCAGCGGCTGAGCCGGGAACTGCATGACGACATAGGCCAGTTGCTCACCGCCGCCAAGCTCCAGGTCGATTGGTTGCAACGCCGCGTGCCCGACGAGTTGCAGACACAGTGCACCACCTTGCGCACGACCCTGGAGAACACCTTGGCCAACGTGCGCGATGTCTCGGCGATCCTCAATCCACGGCAACTGGCCAGCCTCGGCCTGGAAGCCAGCCTGCGCGCCCATCTGCTGCGCACCCTGGAAAACACCGACGTGCACTGGAGCCTGGAATGCCGGCAACGCCTGGGCGGTATCTGCGAAGCCGTGTCCATGGCCGCCTTTCGCATCACCCAGGAAGCGGTCACCAACATGCTGCGCCATGCCCATGCACGCAACCTGACGATCCGCCTGCAACGCACACCCGAAGGCCTCGCCCTGTCGATCCAGGACGACGGCTGCGGCTTCGTCCCCGCCGACGATCCGGCCAAGGCCGGCCAACGGGGCATGGCAGGTATGCTTGAGCGAGCGACGGCCCTGCAGGGCAGCCTGCAGGTGACCAGTCGACCTGGCCAGGGCACCCGTATCGACGCCCTGTTCCCATGGCCGCCACGCACCCGAGAACGTGCCAGGACCTCCGCTGCCCATGACCTGTAGATTGTTGCTGGTGGACGACCACTCGCTGATCCGCGCCGGGGTCCGCGCCCTGGTCGCCGACATTCCCGGCTACGCGGTGGTCGGCGAAGCCGACGATGGCAGCCAGTTGCTGGAGATGGTCCAACGCCTGGCGCCGGATATCGTCCTGCTGGACATTTCCATGCGCTCGACCGGTGGCCTGGACGCCCTCACCCAACTGCGGGCGAGCGGTTGCACCTGCAAGGTGCTGATCCTCTCCATGCATACCGACCCGGAGTTGATCATGCGCGCCCTGGAAAGCGGCGCCCACGGTTACCTGCTCAAGGACACCACGGCCACCGAACTGGAGCAGGCCTTGCTCGCCCTGTGCAACGGAGAGCGCTACCTCAGCCCGGCCATCGCCCACACGGTGATCAACCAGGCCCTGCTACGCGCCCAGACGGGCAGGCAGCCTGCCAGCGACCGGCACAACCTGACCGCCCGCCAGTTGGAGATCCTGCGGCTGATCGTGCGCGGCAAATCGACCCGGGAGATCGCCAACGGCCTGGGCCTGTCGATCAAGACCGTGGAAACCCACCGCTCGCAGATCATGAAGCGCCTGCAGATCTACGACGTGGCGGGCCTGGTGCTGTTCGCCGTGCGCGAGAAGATCATCAGCCTGGACGACTGAGCAGCGGCGAATCGGCCGGCAGGTGCAGACGCAATGCCCCCGGGCAGGCCTCGAATCGCAGGCTGTCGGCCTGCAGCGGTTCACCGTCGAGGTTGATGTCCAGGCCCTGGGAGCTCTTGATTTCCACCCAGGGCAAGCGGGCCCGGACGAACAATTCCTCCCCGGCGAGCAACTCACGCAAGGCCCCCACCATCTCCTGCGGTGCGGGCAGGATACCGATATCCAGCAGGCCGTCGTCGACCACCGCCTGCGGGCACAGCACGTGCCCGCCCCCGGCCTGGCGGCCATTGCCGATGCCCAGCGCCAGCAGGTCGCCCTGCCAGTGGAAGTCCGGTCCCTGCAGCTCCACCGAGGCCGCCTGCAGCTCGCTGAAACGCGACAGGCCGGTGAACAGATAGGCGGCCGCACCCAGCACCTTCTTCAAGTCCTCCGAGGTATTGGCCGTGACCTGGCTGCCGAAACCGCCCGTGGCCATGTTGAGGAACAGTTGCTCGCCGACCTTGCCCAGGTCGATGGCCCGGGCGGGTTGCTCCAGCAGGGCCAGGGCGGCATCCGGCTCCAGCGGTACCGCCGCGGCCTTGGCGAAATCATTGGCCGTGCCCAGCGGCAACAGCGCCAGGCTGGCCTGACCGCCGGCCAGGCCCATGGCCTCGGCCACATCACGCAAGGTGCCATCGCCGCCACCGGCCACGATATGGGGATAACCGGCCGCCAAGGCCTCATCGACCAGGCGCTGGGCATCGCCCGCCTCCCAGGTCAAGCGCACGTCCAGTGTCCAGCCCCGTTCCCGCAAGCTGCCCACGGCGCTGCGCACCTCCTCGTTCATGGCTTGCTTGCCATGCAGGATCAACATCGCCTTGCGCTCGTGCATCGCGCTACTCCCTGAAGAAAGTCCACTCCGATCTCGACCATCGCCCGAGGCAGATTGCTGCATGCCAAGGGCGATTGCGTCAGAAGATAGCCGGTTTCACATAAATAACATTGAAAGCTGAAAGCAGCGGGTGCATCATTCGACAAATATTTGGCCTTCACGGATGATGCCGACAGAAAAAGTCATTTTATTGACTTTTCTCCCCGCCAGACGCCTGACAGGTCGAGATTTCCTTTGGTCGCGCTGCCCGCAGCGCCCTGATTCGAGGCTGTGAAATGAGCGTTCTGATTCCCTGCATCATCGCTGGCGGCGCCGGCACCCGTCTCTGGCCAGTGTCCCGCGAGGCCATGCCCAAGCCCTTCATGCGCCTGCCCGATGGCCAGAGCCTGCTGCAGAAGACCTTCGCCCGCGCCAGCGCCCTGCCAGGCGTGGAGCGGGTGGTGACGGTGACCAACCGCGATGTCTTCTTCCGCACCCAGGACGAGTACCAGCAGGTCAACCCGTTCAACGCAGCCCTGGACTTCATCCTCGAACCCTGCGGGCGCAACACAGCTCCTGCCATCGCCGCCGCCGCGCTGCACTGTGCCCGTCTGTATGGCGACGACTGCCTGCTGCTGGTCATGCCAGCCGACCATTTGATCCAGGACCTGGATGCCTTCGAGCAGGCCGTCGCCCAGGCCGCCCAACTGGCCCATGCCGGTTGGCTGTCCACCTTCGGCCTGCTGCCGACCCGAGCCGAGACCGGTTTTGGCTACATCGAGCAAGGCCAGGCACTGGGCGAGCTCGGCTACCAGGTCGCACGCTTCGTGGAGAAACCCGACGCCACCACTGCCCAGGCCTACCTCGACGGCGGCCGCCACCTGTGGAATGCCGGCATGTTCTGCCTGCGCGTGGACACCCTGCTGGACGAGCTGCAGGCCCATGCGCCGCAGGTACTGGCCAGCGTGACCGAGTGCCTGGAGCAGAGCGAGACCAAGCAGGGTGACCGCACCCTGCAGGTGGAACTGGAGCCGGCCACCTTCGCCAAGGCCCCGGACATCTCCATCGACTTCGCCCTGATGGAGCATTCCCGCCAGGTCGCCGTGGTGCCGTGCGAGCTGGGCTGGAGCGACATCGGCTGCTGGGAGGCGGTACGCGAACTCAGGCCCACCGACCGCCATGGCAACCATTGCAACGGCGAAGCCGTGCTGCACGACGTGCACAACTGCTACATCGATGCGCCGCGCCGGCTGGTCGGGGCCGTCGGCCTGGACAACCTGATCGTCATCGACACCCCCGACGCCCTGCTGATCGCCGATGCCGCGCGCAGCCAGGAGGTCAGGGTGATCGCCCAGCAGCTCAAGCGCCAAGGCCACGATGCCTATCGCCTGCACCGCACCGTCACCCGCCCCTGGGGCACCTACACCGTGCTCGAGGAAGGGCCACGCTTCAAGATCAAGCGCATCATGGTGCGCCCGGGCGAATCGCTGTCCCTGCAGATGCACCATCATCGCAGCGAGCACTGGATCGTGGTCAGCGGCATGGCCTGCGTGACCAACGGCGATGAAGAGTTCCTGCTCGACACCAACGAGTCCACCTTCATCAAGCCAGGCCGCACCCACCGCCTGACCAACCCCGGCGTCATCGACCTGGTGATGATCGAGGTGCAAAGCGGCGAGTACCTGGGCGAAGACGACATCGTGCGCTTTACTGATATCTATGGACGCGCCCCGGCAGCCGCCCTCGGTTGACTGCCCCCAGGGCGCGTTCTGTCTTTCAGGGCCGCCAGGCGGCCCATAGCGAGGAACGGGGCCATGCGCATACTCTGGACACTGCCCTACCTGCCCTGGCCCACCACCAGCGGCAGCAAGACCCGGCAATACCACCTGCTGCGCGAACTGGCGCGGCACGGGCACCGGATCACCTTGCTGGTGCAGTCGAAGGTACCGCTCGGCGATGCCGCCCGCGAGGCCCTGGAACCCCTGGTCGAGCGCCTGGTCGTGCTCCCCAGGCGGCCACTGCACAGCCCGCTCAACCTGCTAGCCTCGCCGATCATCGACTACCCCATGCGGGCCATCATCCATGGCCTGGCGCCGTGCCTGCGACACCGCTTCGAGCAACTGCTGGACGAGCCCTGGGACGTGATCCAGATCGAACACAGCTACAGCTTCCAGCCCTTCGAGAAAGCCCTGCAGGCCCGTGGCCTGCCCTACATGCTCAGTGAGCACACCCTCGAATCGGTGATGGGCGTCGCCTGCCACGACCGATTGCCGCTGTGGCTACGGCCGCTCAATGCCTTCGACCGCTGGCGCTATCGGCGCTGGGAACAGCGGGTACTGCGCCAGCCCAGCGAGGTAGTGGCAGTCAGCGCCCATGATGCCGAATTGATCAGCCAGATCAGCGGGCGCCGGGTGAACGTGGTGGTCAATGGCGTCGATTGCGACTACTACCAGGCGGTGTGCCCGGCCTTTCACAGCCAGCGCCTGCTGTTCGTCGGCAACTTCGAGTATGGCGCCAACCTGGAAGCCATCGAATGGGCGCTGGAGGAGATCCTGCCCCAGGTATGGATGAGCAACCCGGCGGTACGCCTGGCCATTGCCGGGCATGCCCTGCCGCCCAGCTGGAAACTGCACTGGAACGATCCGCGCATCGAATGGATCGGCTATCGCCCCGACCTGCGCGAGCTGCAACGACGTTCGGCGCTGTTCTTCGCGCCGCTGCGCTACGCCGGTGGCTCGAAGGTGAAGATCCTCGAGGCGATGGCCGCCGGGCTGCCGGTGATCACCACCCACAAGGGCGCGTCCGGCCTTGCGGTCAACAACGGCGAGCACTACCTGGGCGGTGACGAGGGTGGTCAGCTCGCCCTGCTGATCACCCAACTGCTCAACCAGCCCTGGCGCATGTGCCAGTTGGGCGAGGCCGGCCGCCAGTTCGCCCGCCAACGCCACGACTGGAGCGTCGCGGCCCAGCAACTGGAGAACGTGCACATGCGCCTGCGCCAGTTGGCACCGGCGCAGGCCGCGTCCCTGGGCGACGTGTTGCTCGGCCGCTCAGCCAAGTAGCTCGCTGAAGGGAATGAACGACACGCTGTCGCCCTCGCGCGGCGTGGTGCCTTCGCGCACTTCCACCAGCCCCTCGGCCCAGGCCGCGCTGCGCAGCACGCCAGAGCTCTGGTTCTTGTAGATGCGCACCTGGCCTTGCTCGATCCGCGCCCGCAGGTATTCGCGGCGCGTGCCTGAGCGGGGCCAGTCGAATCCTGCCGGCATGTCGAAACGCAGTGGCGCGACCTGGGTCACGCCCTGGCGGCGCAACAGGTAGGGCCGGGTCAACAAGCCGAAGGTCACCAGGGTCGACGCCGGGTTGCCCGGCAGGCCGATGACCGGCACGCCACGAAAATGCCCGAACGTCAGCGGCTTGCCCGGCTTGATCGCCAGCTTCCAGAGGGCCAGTTCACCAGCTTCGCGCAAGGCCATTCCCAGGTAGTCGGCCTCGCCCACCGAAACGCCGCCCGTGGACAGGATCAGGTCGACATCGCCCAGCCCGGCCAGGCATTCGCCGGTTCGTTGCAGGTCGTCGGCGAGGATGCCCACATCCACCACCTCGCAGCCCAGGCGCTGCAACCAGCTGGCCAGCAGGCGGCGATTGCTGTTGTAGATCTGCCCCGGCCCCAACGGCAGGCCGGGCTCGACCAGCTCGTCCCCGGTGGACAGCACGGCCACCCGCACCCTGCGTACCACCTCGAGCCTGGCATGACCCAGGGTCGCGGCCAGGCCCAGCTCGATCGGCCCCAGGCGCGTACCCGTGGCCATCACTTGCTCGCCCACCCGGGTTTCCTGGCCCTGCGGGCGAACGTTCTGGCCGACCTGCAACGGCTCGAGCAAGCGTACCCGGCCATCCTCGAGGACCTCGACGTTTTCCTGCATCTCGACGCAGTCGGCGCCTTCGGGCAGTGGCGCGCCGGTGAAGATCCGGGCGCAGGTGCCCGGCTGCAGCGGCGCGGGTGCGTGGCCGGCGAAGATACGCTGGCTCACCGCCAGCGGCTCGCCCTGCCAGTCGGCCAGGCGCAGGGCATAGCCATCCATGGCACTGTTCGGCCATGGCGGCAGGTCGAGGCTGGCCACCAGGTCACGGGCCAGCACCCGGCCCTCGGCGTCAGCCAGGGCCACGTCCTCGGTGTCACGGATCGGCGCGGCCTCGGCCAGCGCCAGCAGCCGCTCCAGGGCTTCTTCCACCGGCATCAGCGGCCGGGCCTGCATACCCTCAACCACGGCTGTCACAGGCCGCTGCCTGCTTCAGGTGGAGGACGAAGTTGCAGGGCCGGTGACGGGCATCGAGCTGTTCGGCGAGGATGCCATCCCAGCCGGTACGCACGGCATTGGTCGAGCCCGGCAGGCAGCACACCAGGGTACCGTTGGCCAGGCCTGCCAGGGCACGGGACTGCACGGTGGAGGTGCCGATGTCGGCCACGGAGATCTGCCGGAACAGCTCGCCGAAGCCCTCGACCTGCTTGTCCAGCAGGCAGGCCACGGCTTCCGGCGTGCTGTCGCGGCCGGTGAAGCCGGTACCGCCGGTGATCAGCACTACCTGCACCTGGTCATCGGCGATCCAGGTGGCGACCTGGGCGCGGATCTTGTACAGATCATCCTTGAGCAGTACCCGCGCGGCCAATCGGTGGCCGGCGGCGGTGAGCCGGTCGACGAACAACTGGCCGGAAGTATCGGTTTCGAAAGTACGGGTGTCGCTGACCGTCAGCACGGCGATGTTCAGCGGCACGAAGGGGGTATCTGCCTTGGCTTTCATGGAGATCCGTCGCAGCGGTGGGTGATGGCGGTTGTTATATCACAGGGTGGGCCGTCGCAGGCTGCGCTGCGTGGCTATGCAGGGGGCAACTGGGATTTGTCAGCCCATCGCCGACAAGCCAGCTCCCAGGGGCCGCGCCGTTCTTGAGATTCGGGGGGCAAGCGCGCCCCAGGACGACAGGCTATTGTTCTCCATCAATGCCCCACCTTTGCCGCTATGCTGCACTTTGCAAGGAACTTGCGCAGACACCTTGCGTCTTAACTGGCATCAAGCACCATTGCACTGGAGAAACACGATGATCCAACGGACCCTTCCCGCTTTCCTGCTCGCCCTGGGCCTGGGCGCCCTCGCCGGCTGCGCATCGCCAACCGTCATTACCCTGAACGACGGCCGCGAGATCCAGGCAGTGGACACCCCTTCCTATGACGAAGACTCCGGCTTCTACGAATTCGAACAGCTCGACGGCAAGCGTACCCGCGTCAACAAAGACCAGATCCGGACCGTCAAAGAGCTGTGATTTCGCCTCCCCTTTTTGGCAAAGCTCCTTTTTGCAACAAGGGGTTGCGTTCGAAAAGGGTATGCAGTAGGATTTCGGTCATCGGAGTGTAGCGCAGCCAGGTAGCGCGTCTCGTTCGGGACGAGAAGGCCGCAGGTTCGAATCCTGTCTCTCCGACCAAATTCCTCGAAACTGCAAGAAGCCCGCCTTGAGCGGGCTTTTTGTTGTGCCTGGAAAAAGGCTCTTTTACTGCGGCCATTGGGGGCCGCTTCGCGCCCCATCGCCGGCTTGCCGACGATGGGCTGCAAAGCAGCCCCATGGCGTGAGCAACAGCATTGCCCCGCGGTACATGCTTCAATTTACTGCACCGCAGCCACTTCCTCCGGCAGCACCGGAACGTGCAGCAGTTGCAGGCGCGAATGGCTCCACTCACGCGTCTTGTTGGTCAGCTCGAGGTCGTTGTTCAGCTTCTGGCCATACGTCGGCACGATCTCCTTCAGCCTGGCCTGCCATTCCGGGGTCTTGATGCGGTCCTTGAAGGTCTTCTCCAGCACCGTCAGCATGATCGGCGCAGCCGTCGAAGCGCCTGGCGAAGCGCCCAGCAGCGCGGCGATGGTGCCGTCCTGGGAGGCCACCACCTCGGTGCCGAACTGCAGGATGCCGCCGTGCTCAGGGTCCTTCTTGATCACCTGCACGCGCTGGCCGGCCTGCAGCAGTTTCCAGTCCTGGTTCTGGGCGTTGGGGAAATACTCGCGCAGGGCATCCATGCGGTCGTCGAAGCTGAGCATCAGTTGGCCCATCAGGTAGGTGCTCAGGTCGAAGTTGTCGATGCCGGCATTGATCATCGGGCTGATGTTATGGGTGGTCAGCGAGGCGAACATGTCCAGCAGCGAGCCGTTCTTCAGGTACTTGGTCGAGAAGGTCGCGAATGGGCCGAACAGCAGCACTTCCTTGCCGTCGATGACACGGGTATCCAGGTGCGGGACCGACATGGGCGGTGCGCCGACCGAAGCCTTGCCGTACAGCTTGGCCTTGTGGCGGGCGACAATGTCGGGGTTGTCGGTCATCAGGAACTGGCCACCGACTGGGAAACCGGCGTAGCCCTCGGCTTCAGGGATACCGGACTTCTGCAGCAGCTTCAGCGCGCCGCCACCGGCGCCGATGAACACGAACTTGGCCTTGACGCGGGCTTCCTTGCCACCCTTGGCAAGGTCCGCTACCACCACGTTCCAGCTGCCGTCATCATTGCGCACGATGTCACGCACTTCGTGACGCAGGTGCAGCTTGACGTTCGGGTTGCGGGCCATGGAAGCGAACAACTGGCGGGTGATCTCGCCGAAGTTGACGTCGGTACCAATGGCCATGCGGGTCGCGGCGACCTTTTGCTCGGGCGAACGGCCCTCCATCACGATCGGCACCCACTTGCGAATCTGCTCGTGGTCCTCGGAGATCTCCATGCCACGGAACAGCGAACTGTGCCGCAGGGCCTCGACACGCTTGTGCAGGAACGCGACGTTCTCGTCACCCCAGACGAAGCTCATGTGCGGCACATTGTTGATGAACGACTTCGGGTTGCTCAGCACACCCTGCTCGACCTGGTAGGCCCAGAACTGCTTGGAGACCTCGAACTGCTCGTTGACGTTGACCGCCTTGCTGATGTCGATCTTGCCGTCCTTGCCTTCGCTGGTGTAGTTCAGCTCGCAGAAGGCGGAGTGACCGGTGCCGGCGTTGTTCCAGGCATTGGAGCTTTCCTCGGCGACCTGGTCCATGCGTTCGTAGACGTCGACCGTCCAGTTCGGCTCCAGCTCGGTGAGGTAGGTCCCCAGGCTCGCGCTCATGATACCGCCGCCGATCAGCAGGACATCGACGGACTTTTCCGGCTCGCCGGGCTTGGAACAGCCGATGACGCTCAGGCACAGGAGCGTCAGCAGGATTTTTTTCATAGCTCAATCCAATTGAAGTGAAGTGGTTGGCATCTCGTTGCCCCCGGTGTGCACGCCCGGTTGTTGTTCTCGCCCGCACGACCGGCACTCGAGGCGAGTGGCGTCTTGCGGCAGTTGGCCAGCAAGATCGCAGGGTCGGCGAATGGGGTTTCGATGGATCGGGGCACGATCGCCTCGGGCACTAAGCCCAGCCCGCGCCAAAGCACAAGCCGTGCCAGCTCCACCAAGACCAATGGCTAATAGCTGAGGCGCATGGTCGCACCCGAAGATTGGCGGTTTTGCTGGCGACAATCCGCCACCTGCAGCGGGCGTTTGTCCAGCAAATGGCGGATTTCCCCCATTCAAGCTCCAAGCTTCAAGCTGATCGGCGCAGGGTGTCATGCCTGAGCGCCGTCCGCTCTTACTTACAGCTTGCGGCGTGAAGCTTGCCCCACTCTTCACGCCGAACTGAACTGCAGGGCAGCCAACCTTGCATAGAGCGGGCTTTCCTCGATCAATTGACGATGGTTGCCGATCGCCGCCAAGCGGCCCTTGTCGATCACCGCGATGCGGTCGGCATGCTGCACCGTGGCCAGGCGGTGGGCGATCACCAGCGTGGTCCGGCCCGCCATAAGGCCGGGCAATGCCTGCTGGACCAGGTGCTCGCTCTGGGCATCGAGGGCGCTGGTGGCTTCGTCGAGTAGCAGGATCGGCGCATCCACCAGCAGCGCGCGGGCGATCGCCAGGCGCTGGCGCTGGCCGCCGGACAAGCCGATGCCACCCTCCCCCAGCAGGGTCTGGTACCCCTGGGGCAATTGCTGGATGAACTCATGGGCATGGGCGCTGCGCGCCGCTGCCTCGACCTGCGCCAGGCTGGCCTCGGGCCGTCCATAACGGATGTTGGCCTCCACCGTGCCACGCAGCAACGCCGGGTTCTGCGCCACCAGGGCGAACTGCCGACGCAGCTCGTCCGGGGCCAGCTCGGCGATCGCCTGGCCGTCGAGCAGGATGCGCCCCTGCTGGGGGTCGTAGAAGCGCAGCAACAGGTCGAACAGGGTCGACTTGCCCGCACCGGAAGGCCCCACCAGCGCCACGGTCTGCCCAGGCTCGATGGTCAGGCTCAGGCCATCGATGGCCGCGACCGTCGGCCGCGACGGATAGGCAAAATGGATACCCTGCAGCTCGATACGCCCCTTGGCCCGCCCGCTCGGCAGCACGGCAGGCTCGACGGGGGCCAGGATGGCGCTGCGCGCCGCCAGCAGCTCGGCGATGCGCTCGGCGGCGCCGGCCGCTCGTTGCAACTCGCCGATCACCTCGCTGAGGGTGCCGAAGGCACTGCCGACGATCAGGCTGTAGAACACGAAGGCCGCCAGTTCGCCACCGGAGATGCGCCCGGCGATGACATCCATGCCGCCGACCCAGAGCATCACCCCCACCGCACCGAGCACCAGCACGATCACCAGGGTGATCAGCCATGCGCGCTGGGCAATGCGCCGTCGCGCCACGGCGAACGCCGCTTCCACGGTGCCGGCGAACAGCTCGCGGTCCCGCGCCTGATGGTTGTAGGCCTGCACCGTCTTGATCTGCCCCAGGGCCTCGGCCACGTGGCTGCCCACGTCGGCAACCCGGTCCTGGCTCTGCCGCGACAGGCTGCGCACTCGCCGACCGAACAGCAGGATCGGCGCCAACACCAAGGGCAGCGCCAGCACCACGATGCTGGTGAGCTTGGGGTTGGTGACGAACAACAGCACCACCCCGCCGACCACCATCAAAGCGTTGCGCAGGAACATCGACAGTGACGAGCCGATCACCGATTGCAGCAAGGTGGTGTCGGCGGTCAGCCGCGACTGGATCTCCGAGCTGCGGTTGTCCTCGAAGAACCCCGGGTGCAGGCCGACCAGGTGATCGAATACCGCCTTGCGGATATCCGCCACGCAGCGTTCGCCGATCCACGACACCAGGTAGAAGCGGCTGAAGGTCCCTACCGCCAGGGCCAGCACCAGCAGCAGGAACAAGCCGATGGCCTGGTTGAGCTGGTGTGGGGAGCGGGTCATGAACCCCTGGTCCACCAGCAGGCGGATGCCCTGTCCCATCGACAGGGTGATGGCGGCGGTCACGACCAGTGCCAGCAAGGCCAGCGCTACCTGCCTGCGGTACGGACGGATGAACCGCCAGCCCAGGCGCAGGGCGCGGCGCTGGCGGGAGGAAACCGGCTCGGGCATGAAGGTGTCCATTCACAGCTAGGGGGCAGCAGACTACCACTCATCCGCTCACGGGGAACCGTGGCCAGCCTCCCGGTATCGCAATGAGGACCACAGCGCAGCGGCGAGGCGATGGCCAAGGTTGCTATACCCTTTCGTTCTAACGTGCCTCTGGAGCTTTGCCGCGCTTTCTGTTGGACTGTCCCTGTCGTGACGCCCAGGGAGCTGTCACAGGCTAGTCACGGCAAGTGGTTTACCCTGAGCTTGAACCTGATGAGGAGACAGGAAATGAGCTTGCAGCATAGCAGCGATACGCCCAAGACCACGAACCAACCGCAATCCCAGGTCTGCGGCTCGATCATCGACGCCCAGGGCCGTGAAATCCCGATCACCGAGCAGATGATCCAGAAGGCCTGCAAGGACCTGGAAAAGAGCCGGGAAGAACCCGTGCGCAAGGCCTGAAGGCAACGAATCCCTTACAACCCGGCGCTTGCGCCGGGTTTTTGCTTTTCAGGGGCACCATCGTGGGGCTGCGTCGCAGCCCATCCCCCTAGACCAGCACGCCCCCCAAGGCACTGACCACCTGCGCCAACTGTGGCGCATCGCCGTTCAGGTGCACCTTCAGCCCCTCGATCTCGCGCCGATGCGGGTAATGCTTGCGCAGCAGGTCGAAGGCCGCGCGCTGCTCGGCCGGAACATCACTGAGGCTGCGGCGAAAATCGGCGTCGTCGCGCCGAGGGTCGTACACCGCCCGGCACAGGGTCGCCAAGGCCCAGGCCGGATCCGCGGCGGCATCCAGGTCGAGCCGCGCCAGAGCCGGCGCCGGCAGCAGGTCGGCCAACTGCACCTGCTCCGGCTCACCCCGCCAGCGGCAGAACGCCTGGTAGATCTGCGCCGTGCCACGCTGCTTGCCATCCAGGCTGTAACCGGCGATATGCGGGGTAGCCAGGGTACACAGGTCGGCCAGGACCAGGTCCACCTGGGGTTCGCCCTCCCAGACATCCAGCACCGCATGCACGTCTTCGCGCTCCAGCAGCAACTCGCGCAGGGCCTGGTTGTCCACCACCGGACCGCGGCTGGCATTGATCAACCAGGCCCCCGCACGCAGGCGCGCCAATTGCCCCGCGCCCAGCAGGTGCCAGGTGGGGTGTGCGCCCTCGCGCTGCAACGGCGTATGCAGGCTGATCGCATCGCACTGTTCGAGGATCGTCTCGAGGCTGACGAAATCGCCACCCTCACGGGCCTGGCGCAACGGGTCGCAGACCAGCACCTTCCAGCCCAGGCCGTGCAGCACCCGCACCAGGCGCTCCCCGACCTGCCCCGCACCAACCACGCCGTAGACCCGCTTGGCCAGGTCCACGCCATCCAGCTCCGCCAGGGTCAGCAGGCTGCCCAGCACGTAGTCCACCACCCCCCGGGCGTTGCAGCCCGGGGCGCTGCTCCAGTGGATACCGGCTTCGGCGAAGTAGTCCAGGTCCAGGTGGTCGGTGCCGATGGTGCAAGTGCCGACGAAACGCACCTGGCTGCCCGCGAGCAGTTGCCGGTCGACTTGGGTTACCGAGCGCACCAGCAATACATCGGCGTCCTTGACGCAGGCCGCGTCGATGCTGCGTCCGGGGTAACGGCGAATCTCGCCGAAACCGGCAAAGAAGGCATCGAGCAGCGGGATATTCTCGTCGGCAACTATCAGCATGGCGCTCTCCTGTCAGGGGCACGCAGTGTAGGCGCTATGCCAGGCACGATCCAGCGGGCTCAATCGGCCTTCTTGCGGATCCAGTACAGGTAGGTGCCGGCCTGTTCCTCTTGCTCGAGCAGCTCATGGCCGAGGAAGTTGCAGAACTTGGGGATGTCGCGGCGGGTCGAGGGGTCGGTGGCGATGACCTTGAGCAGGCCGCCGGCCGCCAGGTCACGGACGTGCTGGTGCAGCATCATCACCGGCTCCGGGCAGTTCAGGCCGGTGGCGTCGAGGATGGCGTCAGGGGTGAATTCGGTCATGGGGTGCTCCACAAATGATGGGGGCATTGTCGCGCATCGGGCCGCGCGCTCCAAGCGCCCGGGCACATTCGCCCGGGCAGCGGCCGCCAGCCAGCCGCCTCAGCGTGGCTTGAGGTCCAGCCGGCGCAGGTGGCAGGTGACCTCCTCGCGGTCGTGGTACAGCTGCTTGCAGGCGATCGACACCTTGACCTTGCGTGCCTTGAAGCCGGCCTCGATACGTTCGAGCAGGCGGCGTACCTCGGCATAGCGCTGCTTCATCGGCAACTTGAGGTTGACCACCGCCTCGCGGCACAACCCCTCGCCCAGCCAGGTCTCGATCAGCGCTGCGGTGCGCGCAGGCTTCTCGACGATGTCGCAGACCATCCAGTCCACCGTCTGCTTCGGCTGCCAGGTGAAACCGTCGGCCATCAGGTGCTGGACCAGGCCAGTGTCCATCAGGCTCTCGGCCATCGGGCCGTTGTCGATGGCCGTTACCAGCATGCCGCGCCGAACCAACTGGTAGGTCCAGCCACCGGGCGAGGCCCCCAGGTCGACACCGGTCATGTCGTCGTTCAGGCGCTGCTCCCATTGCTCGCGCGGGATGAACTGGTGCCAGGCCTCCTCCAGCTTGAGGGTCGAGCGGCTGGGCGCCTCGCGGGGGAACTTCAGGCGCGGGATGCCCATGGGCCAGAGCGCCGAATTGTTCGCCTCGACCAGGCCGACGAACACCCGCCGGCCACTGATGAAGGTCAGCAGCAGGCGCGGTCGCCCGGCGCCCTCGACCAGGCGGCCAGCCTTTTCCAGGGCCTTGCGCAGCGGCACCTCGAACTTGCGGCAAAAGGTCGAGAGCGCCTTGCCCTCGTTGCTGTCAAGCACCTCCAGCCACAGGCTGCCGTACACCGGATGCTCGGCCAGGTGCTCGAGCAGCACGCCGATGCGCTCGCTCTCGGGCAACTCGACGAACTCGCCCCGGGCCCACTGGCGCGGAAAGATCAGCTGCTCGAAGCGCAGTTCACGCATCAGGCGCGCGGCGCCGTCCGGCTCGGTGCAGACGAACTCGGCACAGGCGCTCTGCGGCTTGCCCCGGGCATAGCCCGCGACACCCAGGCGGGCGGCGTGTTCGCTGATCTCGGCGCAGACCTCGCCCTCGAAGCCGGGCCGGCAATGCATGAACAGGATATTCATCTCTCACTCCACGTCGCTGGCGTGCACCGCCAGCCTTGATCCGGCGCAAGGCAGGCGCCGGCAGGGCGGCGATGATAAAGGAAGATCGGAACCGGCGACATGCCCCACCGGTCCAGAACAAGGTCAGGTCCGGCAATTCGGTCTACCCTGACCATTCAGCCAGGTCCGTGCCGTGCGGACCACCACAGAGCGGTGACACCGGTATCCCGTGGTCTGTGTGGCGGGTTCGCGCATTCGATTTCAGCGCCAGGACTTGAGTACGCGAATCAACCGCACGCACCACCGAAGGTACCGGGCACCGGCGCAGAAGGAGTTGGCAATGCCCTCGCTCGATAGCCTGAAGACCCTCAAGACCCTTACGGCGGCCGGCCGTACCTACCATTATTTCAGCCTCGCCGAAGCCACCCGCCAACTCGGCGACCTCGAGCGCCTGCCCATGTCGCTCAAGGTGCTGCTGGAGAACCTGCTGCGCTGGGAGGACGGCAAGACCGTCACCGGCGACGACCTGCGCGCCCTGGCCCAGTGGCTCGGCGAGCGTCGCTCTGATCGCGAGATCCAGTACCGCCCGGCGCGGGTGCTGATGCAGGACTTCACCGGGGTGCCCGCAGTGGTCGACCTGGCCGCCATGCGCGCCGCCATGGCCAAGGCCGGCGGCGACCCGCAGCGGATCAACCCATTGTCGCCGGTGGACCTGGTGATCGACCACTCGGTGATGGTCGATCGCTACGCGAGCCCCCAGGCCTTCGCCCAGAACGTCGACATCGAGATGCAGCGCAATGGCGAGCGCTACGCCTTCCTGCGCTGGGGCCAGAGCGCCTTCGACAACTTCCGCGTGGTGCCGCCAGGCACCGGCATCTGCCACCAGGTCAACCTGGAATACCTGGGCCGCACGGTGTGGACCGGTGAGGAAGACGGCCGCACCTATGCCTTCCCCGACACCTTGGTCGGCACCGACTCGCACACCACCATGATCAATGGCCTCGGCGTGCTCGGCTGGGGCGTGGGCGGCATCGAGGCGGAGGCGGCCATGCTCGGCCAGCCGGTATCGATGCTGATCCCCGAGGTGATCGGCTTCAAGCTGACCGGCAAGCTGCGCGAAGGCATCACCGCCACCGACCTGGTGCTGACGGTCACGCAGATGCTGCGCAAGAAAGGCGTGGTGGGCAAGTTCGTCGAGTTCTACGGCGATGGCCTGGCCGACCTGCCCCTGGCCGACCGCGCCACCATTGCCAACATGGCACCGGAATACGGTGCCACCTGCGGTTTCTTCCCGGTCGACCAGGTGACCCTCGACTACCTGCGCTTGTCGGGCCGGGCCGAGGAGACGGTGCAACTGGTCGAGGCCTACTGCAAGGCGCAGGGCCTCTGGCGCCTGCCAGGCCAGGAGCCGCTGTTCAGCGACACCCTGGCGCTGGACATGCACGACGTCGAGGCCAGCCTGGCCGGGCCCAAGCGCCCGCAGGACCGGGTCGCCCTGTCCCAGGTGCGCCAGGCCTTCGACGGCTTCATCGAACTGCAACCCAGGCCCTTGGCCAAGGAAGTCAGCCGGCTGGAAAGCGAAGGTGGCGGCGGCGTGGCGGTAGGCAATGCCGACCAGGCCGGCGAGGTCGACTACACCCATGACGGCCAGACCCACACCCTGCGCGACGGCGCCGTGGTGATCGCCGCCATCACCTCCTGTACCAATACCTCCAACCCCAGCGTGATGATGGCGGCCGGCCTGGTGGCGAAGAAAGCCCTGGAAAAGGGCCTCAAACGCAAGCCTTGGGTGAAGAGCTCGCTGGCGCCAGGCTCCAAGGTGGTCACCGACTACTTCAAGGCCGCCGGCCTCACGCCCTACCTCGACCAGCTCGGTTTCGACCTGGTCGGCTATGGCTGCACCACCTGCATCGGCAACTCCGGCCCGCTGGACGAAGCCATCGAGAAAGCCATCGGCAGCGCCGACCTGACCGTCGCCTCGGTGCTGTCGGGCAACCGCAACTTCGAAGGCCGCGTGCACCCGTTGGTCAAGACCAACTGGCTGGCCTCGCCGCCCTTGGTGGTGGCCTATGCCCTGGCCGGCAGCGTGCGCCTGGACCTGACCTGCGATCCCTTGGGGACCGGTACCGATGGCCAGCCGGTCTACCTGCGCGACATCTGGCCCAGCCAGCAGGAAATCGCCGATGCCGTGGCCAAGGTCGATACCGCCATGTTCCACAAGGAATACGCCGAGGTCTTCGCTGGCGATGCCCAATGGCAGGCCATCGAAGTGCCGCAGGCGGCCACCTATGTGTGGCAGGACGATTCCACCTACATCCAGCACCCGCCGTTCTTCGACGACATCGCCGGCCCCTTGCCGCAGATCGACGATATCCAGGGGGCCCGCATCCTCGCCCTGCTCGGCGATTCGGTGACCACCGACCACATCTCCCCGGCTGGCAACATCAAGGCCGACAGCCCTGCCGGCCGCTACCTGCGCAGCCAGGGCGTGGAGCCACGCGACTTCAACTCCTACGGCTCGCGCCGCGGCAACCACCAAGTGATGATGCGCGGCACCTTCGCCAACATCCGCATCCGCAACGAGATGCTCGGTGGCGAGGAAGGCGGCAACACCCTGCACGTGCCCAGTGGCGAGAAGCTGTCGATCTACGACGCGGCCATGCGCTACCAGGACGAAGGCACACCGCTGGTGGTGATCGCCGGCCAGGAGTACGGCACCGGCTCCAGCCGTGACTGGGCGGCCAAAGGTACCAACCTGCTGGGGGTCAAGGCAGTGCTGGCCGAGAGCTTCGAGCGTATCCACCGCTCCAACCTGGTGGGCATGGGCGTGCTGGCGCTGCAGTTCAAGGCCGGGGAAAGCCGCAAGACCCTGGGCCTGACCGGCAAGGAGCGCATCGATGTGCTGGGGCTGTCCGGCGCGCAGCTACGCCCAGGCATGAGCCTGCCGCTGCGCATCACCCGCGAGGATGGCCAGCAGCAACAGATCGAGGTGCTATGCCGGATCGATACCCTCAATGAAGTGGAGTACTTCAAGGCCGGAGGGATCCTGCACTATGTGCTGCGCCAGCTGATTGCGGCCTGAAGCACGGAGGCACTTGCAGGAGCGGCCTTGCCGGGGCGCCTGACCGCTCCTGCAAGGCCAACGGCAACCTTCCCCTCCCCCATTCGCCGCTGGCCCTTCTCCGAACAATCAGTCATGATCGGACCAAACCGTCATAAATCGTTAAAAAAACGCAAACCTGACGGCAACTTACGTGAAATCGCCAGATCCTTTAACCCAGGCGCGCCCTGTGCTCATTGAGCCAGGTCAAGCGAATTTAAGTATCCATTCAATAAAATCACCGGCTTGCCGATACCTGTCGAAAGCCTTGCGGATTGACTGCCCATGCGTAACAACCAGCCGATTACCCAGAGAGAACGGACCTTCCCTGCCCAACAACGGTTGATCTCCACCACCAATGCCAAGGGTGTGATCACCTATTGCAATGATGCCTTCATCGACATCAGCGGTTTCTCCCGCGAGGAACTGACGGGCGCGCCCCATAACCTGGTCCGCCATCCCGACGTGCCCCCGGCGGTTTTCGCCCACATGTGGCAGACCCTCAAGCAGGGCTTGCCGTGGATGGGCATCGTCAAGAACCGCTGCAAGTCGGGCGATCACTACTGGGTCAACGCCTATGTCACGCCGATCTTCGACAACAACCAGGTGATCGGCTACGAGTCGGTGCGAATCAAGCCCACCGCCGAGCAGATCCGCCGCGCCGAGGCACTGTACCAGCGCATCAACCAAGGCAAGCCGGCAGTACCACGGCGTGACAAGTGGCTGCCGGTGCTGCAGGACTGGCTGCCGTTCATCCTGGTCAGCCAGGTCGGTTTCCTGATCGGCAACTGGCTCGGCCACTCCTGGGGCTTCGCGTTGGCCGCGGGCCTGTCGGTACCGCTCGGCCTGCTCGGCCTGACCTGGCAGCAACGCGGCCTCAAGCGCCTGCTGCGCCTGGCCGAACAGACCACCTCCGACCCGCTGATCGCGCAGATGTACACCGACAGCCGTGGCGTGCAGGCCCGTCTGGAAATGGCCATGCTCAGCCAAGACGCGCGCCTGAAGACCTGCCTGACTCGCCTGCAGGACAGCGCCGAGCACCTCAGCGACCAGGCGCGCCAGTCCGATGCCCTGGCCCACCAGAGTTCCACGGGCCTGGAACGCCAGCGAGTGGAAACCGAGCAGGTCGCTGCCGCGGTCAACCAGATGGCAGCCACCACCCAGGAAGTGGCCAATCACGTCCAGCGCACCGCCGATGCCACCCAGGAAGCCAACCGCCTGACCAGCCAGGGCCGGCACATCGCTGGGGAGACCCGCGAGGCCATCGAGCGCCTGTCGGCAGCCGTCGGCGAAACCGGCCAGACCGTCACTCAGCTGGCCAAAGACAGCGACGAGATCGGTGGCGTGGTGGATGTGATCAAGGGGATCGCCGACCAGACCAACCTGCTGGCCCTCAACGCCGCCATCGAGGCGGCGCGCGCCGGTGAGATGGGCCGAGGCTTCGCCGTGGTCGCCGACGAGGTACGCCAACTGGCCCAGCGCACCGCCGAGTCCACCGGGCAGATCCACAACCTGATCGCCAAGCTGCAGCAGACCGCCAACAACGCCGTACAGACCATGGAAAACGGCCACCGCCAGGCCCAGGAAGGCGTGGAGCGGGTCATGGAAGCCGACCAGGCGCTGGCGGGCATCAGCGAAGCGGTGGCCAACATCACCGACATGGCCACCCAGATCGCCGCGGCGACCGAGGAGCAGACCGCGGTGGCCGACGAGATCAGCCGCAACATCAGCACCATCGCCGACCTGGCCGACCAGACCGCCGAACAGGCCCAGCGCTCGGCACTGCTCAGCGAAGAGCTGACCAGCACGGCGGGCAGCCAGTATTCCCTGGTGGAGCGCTTCAACCGCTGAGGCGCTGGCCTTTATCGCCGGTCGTTGTCACCTGGGGCTGCAAAGCAGCCCCAATGTCACTCAGTCAAAGGGTGCTTTGCAGCCCTTGGCTCCCCTCCTCACCACTCCAGCGACAGGCGACTCTCGAAGCAGCGCACCTCCCCTGTCAGTGGATCCTCGAACCGCAACCCTTGCGCCAGCAGCTTCAGTGGCCGCTGGTAGTCATCCTGCACCTCGCACAGCGCCGGGTAGAACGGGTCGTTGCAGATCGCCGCGCCCAGCGCCGCCATATGTACCCGCAACTGGTGCGTCTTGCCAGTCACCGGCGAGAGGCCGTAGCGCCACAGCTCGCCATTCTTCTCCAGGACCTCGGCCAGGGTTTCGCTGTTGGGCTGCCCCGCCACTTCCTGCATTCGAAAAAAGGGCTCGCCATGCACCAGGCGGCTACGGTGCACCAGGGGAAACTCACGCTCGGGCAGCGCCGCGGCGATCGCCTGGTAGCGCTTGTCGATGCGCCGTTCGGGAAACAGCCGCTGGTAGGCACTGCGGCTGTGTGGGTTGGCGGAAAACAGCACGAGCCCGGCGGTATGCCGGTCGATACGGTGCAGCGGCACCAGGTGCGGGTTGCCCAAGCGACGGATCAGGCGACGCAGCAAGGTCTGCTCGACATACTCACCGGTCGGGGTGACCGGCAGGAAATGCGGTTTGTCGGCCACCACCAGATGCTCGTCCACATGCAGGATCGTTTCCTGCACCGGGATCGGCTTCTCGTTGGGCACCTCGCGAAAGTAGTGCAGGCGCATGCCCTGGCGATAGGGCATGTCCACCGGAATCGCCTGCCCTGCGGCATCCAGCACGCGCCCACGAGCAAAACGGTCGAGCCACTGCTCGCGGCTGATGCCCTTGAAACGATCGCACAGGCAGTCGAGTACCGTCGCCCAGCGACCTGGTGGCAGGCAGACCGTACTGGCTTGCTGGTGGGCGGGGTCGAAAGGCGCGGTCATGGCAGGGCTCGCAAACTCAAGGGCGGGCATTATCCTCCATGCCCGCCAGGTCAACCAGCCCGGGCCGCCGTCTCGCTGTGTGCCTTCAGCCAGCGCAAGACCTGCACCGCATCCCAGCGCCCCGGATCGTAGAGGGCATAGACCAAACCCTGGTACCCCACCACATCCAGCTGACGATGGTAACCGGCACGCTGGAACAGCGCCTCGATCTCGGCGAAGCAGGTGTTGAAATGGACCTTGCCGAACGGCGTCCGGTCATCCGTCACCAGACCTTCGAGGCGCAGCTCCAGTACGGCGTCGCAGACCCGCTCGGGGGACATGCGGTTGACGCTGTACTTCAGTTGCTCGACGTTGAGCATTGATTCACCCTGATACTGTATTTATATACAGCATACGGACGTGACCGGTATGCCGTCAATTGGCCTGGGCTTCAGCGGATCCCGGCGAGGTAGCCCGTGCCCCGGCGAATGGTCAACACCTGGCGACGCGGCGCGCCACGCGATACGGCCAGGTGCACCCAGCCGTCGAACTCGAGGATCAGCTGGTCGAACATCACGTCGCTGTCACGGATACGCAGGGCCAACTCGCGGGGCGCGAGGTCGAACACGGTGAAGTCAGCGGCCAGGCCACTGAGGTGGGCGCTACTGGATGCCCCGCCCACGCGCCGGTTGACGGCCGGGCTGCGGTAGCCACTGCTGACGATGATGGGGGCGCCGCACAGCGCGCGCACCTGTTCGAGTGTCCGGCACAGCAGGCCCAGGTTGGCCAGGGCCTGCGCGGGGGGCGCATTGTCCAGCCCTTCGCGCGCGGCGATTTGCGAAACGGTCATTTCCTCGAGGGTGAAATGGGGGGTGATGAGCATCGCAGAGCTACTCCAGGACGATTGAAGGGGCCGACCTGTCTCGGTCGGCCTCGCATCTTCGCCCTGCGCGCCGGATCATGCAGGAGGGCACCGCTTCCCCTCTCGGCAATCATCCCTTCAGGAACGCCACCACCTGCTCCGCATCGAACGGCCAGCCCAGCTCGGCACCGGTGTCGCAACGGCGCAGCACGGGAATGCGCAGGCCATAGCGCTCGAACAACGCCTCGCTGTCGGCGATATCGACCAACTCCACCAGCAGGCCGTGCTCGACGAAAGGCATCAGCAAGGCTTCGGCCACTTCGCACAAATGGCACCCCAGGGTGCCGAACAGTTGGCATTCAGGCAGCATGGACAGGTCCCGCATCAGCAAGGAATGGGATGATCATTCTAGGTCCATGCCGGGCCACGTGCACCTGGCCTGCGTCAATCCTGGCTGGTGGCGCCGATGCGGTGCAGCGACAGGTCGGCGCCCTGGAACTCCTGCTCGTGGCTCAGGCGTAGCCCCGGCACGGCCTTGATAAGGCCATACACGGCAAAGCCGCCCAGCAATGCCACCAGCACTCCCGCCAGGCTGCCGGCCAACTGACTGGCCAGGCTGACACCGCCCAGCCCGCCGAGCGCAGCCTGGCCGAAGAGGCCACAGGCGATGCCGCCCCAGACGCCGCACAGGCCATGCAAAGGCCAGACGCCCAGCACATCGTCGATCTTCCAGCGGTTCTGCGCCGCGGTGAAACTCCAGACGAACAGCACCCCCGCCACCAGGCCGGTGGCCAGGGCGCCGAGCGGATGCATCAGGTCAGATCCGGCACAGATGGCCACCAGCCCGGCCAACGGGCCGTTGTGCAGGAAGCCAGGGTCGTTGCGCCCGGCTGCCAAGGCAGCCAGGGTCCCGCCGACCATGGCCATCAGCGAATTGATCGCCACCAGGCCACTGACGCCCTGCAAGGTCTGGGCGCTCATGACGTTGAAGCCGAACCAGCCGATGATCAGGATCCACGACCCCAAGGCCAGGAACGGAATGCTCGACGGTGCGAACGCCACCAGCCGGCCCTCACGGTAGCGGCCACGGCGCGCGCCCAGCAACAGCACCGCCGCCAGCGCCAGCCAGCCGCCCATGGCATGCACCACCACCGAGCCGGCGAAGTCGTGGAACGGCGCCCCGAAGCGCGCCTGCAGCCAGCCCTGCACGCCGAAGTTGCCGTTCCACACCACGCCTTCGAAGAACGGGTAGACCAGCGCCACGATCAAGGCCGTGGCGCACAGTTGCGGCACGAACCGGGCACGCTCGGCGATGCCACCGGAAATGATCGCCGGAATCGCCGCGGCGAAGGTCAGCAGGAAGAAGCACTTGACCAGGGCATAGCCATGGTCGGCGGCCAGTTCGCCGGCCGGCTGGAAGAAGTTCACCCCATAGGCCACCCAGTAGCCGAGCAGGAAGTACACCAGGGCCGAGACCGCGAAGTCGCTGAGGATCTTCGACAAGGCATTGACCTGGTTCTTGTGCCGTACGGTACCGACTTCGAGGAAGGCGAAACCCGCGTGCATGGCCAGGACCAGGATGGCGCCCATGAGAATGAACAAGGTATTGGAGCCATGGACCAGGGAGTCCATCGCGCTGTGCATGTTTTCCATGAAAGAGGCAGACCTGCTGAAAAAGGCACCAGGACGGTTCAAGAATCCACCGCCTTGCACCGATTCGGTGCCATGGCCCCGCCCCGTTTCGGTGAGCCGGGCAAGGCCTGCGTGGTTTTTCTTGGGTTTGTCGTGGATTGGGTTAAGGTTTATCGGTATCCGTCGGGCCAGCGCACGCATTCGGCGCAACACCCCACGGCCACGCCCCGGGAGATAGCAAGGGTCGTACCAGCGATGGCACTGAACCTTCCTTCTTCCCCATCACTCGAAATAGCCACACACATCCACAGGGAGAGACCCATGGCCAGCAAATCGGCAAAGACTGCTCAAGAGATATTGATGGCTGACTTCCAGGCCCTGGTGCGCGACACTGAGAAACTGCTCGCCGACACCGCCAACCTGGCCGGCGACCAGGCCGACGAACTGCGCGAGCAGATCCACGACCGCCTGGTCCAGGCCCGCGAGACCCTGCAACTGACCCAGGACTCGGTACGCCAGCGCGGCCAGGCGGCCCTCGGCAGTGCCGAGCAGTACGTGCAGGACAATCCGTGGCAGGCCATCGGCATCGCCGCCGGCGTCGGCCTGCTGATCGGCCTGCTGGCCAATCGGCGCTGAGGAGTTCCCATGGAAAACGACGCTCTGGGCACCAGCGCTTCCGGCAAGCGCCTTGGCGCGGCCTTGCTCGGCCTGCTGCACAGCCATGTCGAGCTGTTCGGCATCGAACTGCAGGAGCAGAAAGCCCGTACCCTCAGCCTGCTGCTGTTCGCCGGCCTGGCGCTGGTGTTCGCTTTGCTGCTGCTGACCGCACTGTCCGGGCTGGTCCTGGTGCTGCTGTGGGACAGTTATCGCCTGGCCGGCATCATTGGCCTGTGCGTGTTCTATGGCGTCGCCGCCCTGTACTGCGGGTTGCGTCTGAAGGCCGCGGTGTTCGACGAATCGTCGCCGTTCAGCGCCACCCTCGAGGAACTTGCCAAGGACAGGGAGCGCCTGTTGCCATGAACCTGCCTGAACTCCCCAATACCCGTAATCCCCGTGAACTGCGCAAGGCACTGTTGCGCCTGCGCCTGGAAATGCACCGCCAGGAGATCCGCCACGAATCGGCGCAGTTGGTCGAGCCGGTCAGGCGCCTGCGTGGCATGGGCAGCTCGCTGCAAGATGGCCTGGGCATCCGGCATGCGCCGCTGTGGGGCCTGGGCGCGGTGGTCGCGCTGGGCTTTCTCACCGGCAAGGGCGTGCGCAGCGGCAATCTCAGCCGCCTGGTGCGCCTGGGCAGCAGCCTGGTGCCCTTGGTCCGCCTGTTCCTGCACAACCGGCGCGGCTGAGCGGTCGCGCCTGCCGCTTGCGCGGGCGCGCCTGACACGGGAAGCTATGGCGTCCACCTGACGGGAGATCGAGCCTTGGACTGGCATACCCTGCTGACCCGCGAACGCCTGGGCAAAGCCCTGTACAGCCCCGAGGAACTGGGGCGCAGCCCCTTCCACAAGGACCACGACCGCATCATCTTCTCTGGCGCGTTCCGCCGCCTGGGGCGCAAGACCCAGGTCCACCCGGTCTCCAGCAACGATCATATCCACACCCGCCTGACCCACTCGCTGGAAGTCAGTTGCGTCGGCCGCTCCCTGGGCATGCGCGTCGGCGAGCCCCTGCGCGACAGCCTGCCTGACTGGTGCGAGCCCAGCGACCTGGGCATGATCGTGCAGTCGGCCTGCCTGGCCCACGACATTGGCAACCCGCCGTTCGGCCACTCCGGCGAAGATGCCATCCGCCACTGGTTCCAACAGGCCGCTGGACGTGGCTGGCTGGACGACATGAGCGACGACGAACGGGCCGACTTCCTCAACTTCGAAGGCAACGCCCAAGGTTTTCGTGTCCTGACCCAACTGGAGTACCACCAGTTCGACGGTGGCACCCGGCTGACCTACGCCACCCTGGGCACCTACCTGAAGTACCCCTGGAGCGCCCGTCACGCCGATGCCCTGGGCTACAAGAAGCACAAGTTCGGCTGCTACCAGAGCGAACTGCCACTGCTGCAACAGATCGCCCGCAAGCTCGGCCTGCCACAGCTGGAAGAGCAGCGCTGGGCACGCCATCCACTGGTGTACCTGATGGAGGCGGCAGACGATATCTGCTACGCGCTGATCGACCTGGAAGACGGCCTGGAGATGGAGCTGCTGCAATACGCCGAGGTCGAGGCCTTGCTGCTCGACCTGGTCGGCGACGACCTCCCCGACACCTACCGTCAGTTGGGGCCCGGCGACTCGCGGCGACGCAAGCTGGCGATCCTGCGCGGCAAGGCCATCGAGCATTTGACCAATGCCGCCGCCCAGGCCTTCGTCGAACAGCAGCCGGCCCTGCTCGCCGGTTGCCTGGCAGGCGACTTGGTCGAGCATATGCACGGCCCGGCCAAACGCTGCGTGCTGCAGGCCAAGGACATGGCGCGCAAGAAGATCTTCCAGGACAAGCGCAAGACGCTGCACGAGATCGGCGCCTATACCACCCTGGAGATTCTCCTCAACGCATTCTGCGCAGCCGCCCTGGAACAGCACGGAGGCCGCACGCCCTCCTTCAAGAGCCGACGTGTCCTGGACCTGCTCGGCAACCATGCCCCAGACCCACAAGGCTCACTGCACAACGCCTACCTGCGCATGATCGATTTCATCGCCGGCATGACCGACAGCTACGCCAGTGAAATGGCCTGCGAAATGACCGGTCGCTCCAGCCCAACCTGAAAGACCACAAACCGACCATGGCATGCATCGGCATGCTCTGAAGGAAATTTCCTAGGTCATCGCAGGACAAACTAAACAGCCGCCCCAACTTTTCAATAAAAAGTTACCAAACAACGAATTGACATGACTTATTCGTGATCAATTCGTAGCGCTGGTAACTTTTTACTGTAGGTAAATTCCCATATACGGCCCACAGCCGTTTCCTCCATGTCCCGACGACTTCCAACTGAGCTAAGGTGCGCACTGTTTCCGACAGCTGCCGCATTAGGAAGTTGAATATGCACTCCGTATTTATTGTCGACGACCATCCCGTTATCCGGCTGGCCGTTCGCATGTTGCTGGAAAACCAGAACTACAGGATCGTCGGTGAGTCGGACAATGGCGTCGATGCCATGCAGATGATCCGCGAAACGCGCCCCGACCTGGTCATCCTCGATATCGCCATCCCCAAACTGGACGGCCTGGAGGTGCTGTCGCGCTTCCAGGCCATGGCGCTGCCTCTGAAGGTGCTGGTGCTGACGGCCCAGTCGCCAGCGCTTTTCGCGGTGCGCTGCATGCACTCGGGTGCCGCCGGCTATGTCTGCAAGCAGGAAGACCTGGGCGAACTGCTCAGCGCGATCAAGGCCGTACTTGCCGGCTACAACTACTTCCCCAGCCAGGCAGTCAACAGCAATCCGGGAAAAGTGAACAACGAGGAACAACTTTTCCGACAGGTCAATGACCGAGAGTTGATGGTCCTGCAACTTTTCGCACAAGGTAGAAGCAACAAGGAAATTGCAAAAGGCATGTTTCTCAGCAACAAGACGGTCAGTACCTACAAGAAGCGCCTGATGCAAAAACTCCAGGTCGATACCTTGGTCGACCTGATCGATGTGGCCAAACGCAATGCATTGGTCTGAGGTGGGTAGGTAATGAAGCGCTACCTGACCTGCCTGTGCATCGTCCTGGCCCTGGCCTGTGGCAAGGCCTACGCGGCACAGGCCGATGCCGAGGCCTTCACCCTGCTCACGCGATCGACGGTCAAGCCCACCCGCCCCGAACTGACCGAGGCGCAACGCCAGTGGCTGGAAGGCAAACAGGAACTGGTGATGGGTGCATCCTTTCCGGATTACCCGCCCTTCGACATCACCACCGGCGGCCGCGACTACCAGGGGCTCACCGCCGAATATGCCGGCCTGATCGGCCAGGTGCTCGGCTTGCCGGTACGGGTGCTGCGATTTTCCAGCCGCCAGGCGGCGGTCGACGCGCTCAAGCAGGGCCGCATCGACCTGCTCGGCAGCGCCAATGGCTACGAAGCCTCGGCGGGCCTGGCGCTGTCCCGGCCCTACGCCATCGACCAGCCGGTGCTGGTGACCCGCGAGGACGAAATGCGCCCCTTGGACGACGGGCTCGCAGGCATGCGCCTGAGCATGCTCTACCACTACCTGCCCGCGCGAGAAGTGCATGACAACTATCCGCAGGCCGAGCTCCTGGCCTTCCCCTCGTCCACCCAGGCACTCAACGCCGTGGCCTTCGGCCAGGCCGACGTGTTCATCGGCGACACCATCTCCACCCACTACCAGCTCAACCGGGGCCACCTGCCCCTGCTGCGCATGGCCAGCTTCGGCAATCACGAAGCCATCGGCTTCAGCTTCGCCATGCGCCGCGAGGATACCCAGCTCAAGGCACTGGTCGATGCCGTGCTCGACAGCCAGCCCAACGCCGTGACCGCCAGTATCTTCAAGCGCTGGAGCGCCGGCAGCGACATGCTCCTGACCGACCGCAAGCTGCAATTGACGCCGGACGAGGAGCACTGGCTGCAGCAGCACCCGGTGATGCGCGTCGCCGTCAACGAAACCGCGGCCCCGGTGTCCTACTTCGACGGCAGCGGCCATTTCCGTGGGATCGCCGCCGACCTGCTGGAGTTGATCCGCCTGCGCACCGGGCTGCGCTTCGAGGTCCAGCGGGCCAGCGGCATCCGTGACATGATCGCCCGCCTCAAGGACGGCCGGGCGGACGTGATCGCGGCCATTTCCAGCGACGAGAAACACGACGGCGCCTTGCGGATCAGCCGTCCCTACCTGGAAAGCAACTACGTGCTGGTGACCCGTGCCGGCCCTGGACAAGCCTCCTCCCTCGAGCAATTGCAGGGCAAGCGGGTCGCCATCACCCGCGATAGCCTCATGGCCGAACTGCTCGCGACGCAGCACCCTCAGGTCAGGCGGATCGAGACCGAAAGCCCGTTCTTTTCCATGGCGCTGCTCGGCAGCGGCGCGGTGGATGCGGCGATCGCCACCTTGATCGACGCCAATCATGCGCTGGCCGGCAATCCCGACCTGGTCATCCGCCGCACGATCGGCAACGAGCCAGCCACCTTCACGATGGCCAGCACCGGCCAGGCCCAGGCGCTCGCCTCGATCCTCGACAAGGCCCTGCTGAGCATCTCGCCGGAAGAACTGGGTGTGATCAACAGCCGCTGGCGTGGCTATGGCGTGCAGGACGATGCCCATTGGCGGGAGTTTCGCCGCCTGGCCGTGCGGGTGTTGCTGGGCTTCGGCCTGCTGCTGTTGCTGGCGCTGGTCTGGAACGCCCGCCTGCGCCGGCAGATCCGGCATCGCCAGCGCGCCGAACGGGCGCTGAGCGACCAGTTGGAGTTCATGCGCGCACTGCTCAACGGCACTCCCCACCCGATGTACGTACGCGATCGCGAGGGGCGCCTGCAAAGCTGCAACGACAGCTACCTGGAGGCCGTCCAGGCGCAGCCCGCGGAGGTCATCGGCAAGCGCCTGGCAGACAGCCTGTGCAGCGACCCTGAACATACCCGGCAGATCGAGGCCGACTACCAGCAGGTCATGGAGGCCGGCACGCCACTGATCCTGGATCGTCCTCTGCAAATGAAAGGACGGGAGCTGACCATCTACCACTGGATCCTGCCCTACCGCGACTCGCTGGGCGAGGTGCAGGGGATCATCGGCGGCTGGATCGATATCAGCGACCGGCGCAAGTTGGTCCAGGCCCTGCGCCAGGCCAAGCAGCAAGCCGACGATGCCAATCGCGCCAAGAGTACCTTCCTGGCCACCATCAGCCATGAGATCCGTACACCGATGAACGCCATCATCGGCATGCTCGAGCTGGCCGTCAGGCGGGCGGACCAGGGGCAGTTGGACCGACCGGCACTGGAGGTCGCCTACCATTCGGCCAAGGACCTGCTGGGCCTGATCGGCGACATCCTCGACATCGTCAGGATCGAGTCCGGCCACCTGTCCCTGTCCGTGGAACCGGTCGACCTGGGTGCACTGGTCGAGTCGGTGGGCCGGGTCTTCGATGGCCTGGCGCGGCAGAAAGGGCTGTCCCTGGAAGTGGTCATCGCAGCGAACGCACGCTGCCATGCGTTGCTCGATCCGCTGCGCTTCAAGCAGGTGCTGTCCAACCTGGTCAGCAACGCCATCAAGTTCACCGAACACGGCCAGGTGCGCATCAGCATGGCCCTGCACGACGAAAACCCGGCAGCCGGCCCGACCCTTGACCTGGAGGTGCGCGACAGTGGCATCGGCATCCGTGAAGACGAACTGCGTCAGCTGTTCAACCCATTCGTCCAGGCCAACCCCCACAGCGAGGGCGCACGTGCCGGCACCGGCCTGGGCCTGGCCATCAGCCGCAACCTGTGCCAGATGATGGGCGGCGACCTGACGCTCGAGAGCCTGCAAGGGGTCGGCACCCGCGTCCGCCTGCAGATGCCCCTGCAGCGCGTCGCGGCGCCCTCGTCCGCCCCCCCTGACGTCGCGGACGTGGACACACCGGATACCCGGCTGAACGTGCTGGTGATCGACGACCACCCGGCCAACCAGTTGCTGATGGCGCAGCAACTGGGGTTCCTCGGGCTGCGCCATGCCAGCGCCGGCGATGGCCGCGAAGGCCTGGAGAAATGGCGCGAGGGCGGTTTCGATGTGCTGATCCTCGATTGCAACATGCCGCACATGAGCGGCTACCAGGTCGCCGAGGCGGTACGCGCCGAGGAAGGCGCGCAAGGCCGGCCGCGCTGCGTCATCCTCGGCTATACCGCCAACGCCCAGCCCGAGATCCGCCAGAAATGCCTGGACGCCGGCATGGACGACTGCCTGCTCAAGCCCATCGGCCTGCGCACCCTGAAGCAGCGCCTGGCCAGCGTAACGCCCTGCGCGCCATCCCCACGCAAGCACAAGCGTTTCACGCTCGACGGGCTGGCGACCATCGTCGGCGACAACCAGGAAGATCGCCAGCGCCTGCTGGCCACCCTGCTGCAAAGCCTGCAGCAGGACCTGGCCATCTTGATGGCCATCGATCCACACGAAGATGCCCAGGCGATCGCCGGCCAGGCGCACAAGATCCTCAGCGCGGCACGGATGCTGGAAGCCAGGGAGTTGATGGCGGCCTGCGAGGCCCTTGAACAGGAAGATTTACCGCTGATGCAGCTCAAGCTGCGACGGCAGGCACTGGCGCGGCACATGCGCCGCGTCGAGGAAGCGCTGGCCCGGTACCTGCACGGCCCGGTCGGCGCTCGGTGAAGCGGCACGCCGACGGCGGCCGCTTCGGCAGGATCAATCGGCCTTGGCGTTGATCGGCTTGTCCGGATACCAGGCGTCCAGCAGCGGGCTGACTTCGATCTTGGTCAGTTCGCCACGGCCCTTGAGCCAGGCCTCGACGGTAGCGCGCTGCTCTTCGCTGACCGAACCACGCTTGGCCAGGCAGACCAGGCCGAAGTCATCGCCGCCGACGTAGTCCAGGCCGTTGGCATCCATGGCCTCTGCGAGGAAGGCGTCGAGGAAGGCATCGATGGCTTCTTCGGACAGGTCTTCCTTGAATTCCAGGTTCAGTTCGAAACCCAGCTCCTGGAACTCATCCACGCACAGCTTCTTGCGCAGACGACGGGAACGGTTGGTAGCCATGAAACAATCCTCTTGAGTAATAACGCGCGGCACTTTACCAGTTTCCGTGGCGATGCGGCGCTTTTCCGTCGGACATGGCCCATGGGCGGTACGCTTGGGGCATAATGCGCACTATATTTCGTCTGGGGGCCATCATCTCGTACAGCCCCGTTGTCCTTTCCCTCGTACGCAGGGTTCCAGTACCTATGATCAAAACGCTCCGCCCACTGCTCCTCGCCGGCCTGCTCCTGCCACTGGCCATGCCCAGCCAGGCCGCCCCCGTCAACACCACCCTGTCGCCCAAGGTGCAGCAGGCGCTGAAGAACAACAAGCTGCAGAATTCTGCCCTGTCCCTGGTGATGCTGCCCCTCGATGGGCCAGGCACACCGACGATCTACAACGCCGACGTGTCGGTGAACCCGGCGTCGACCATGAAGCTGGTCACCACCTACGCCGCCCTGGAACTGCTCGGCCCGACCTTCCAGTGGAAGACCGAGTTCTATACCGATGGCACCCTGAGCAACGGCGTGCTCAACGGCAATCTGTACCTCAAGGGCGGCGGCGATCCGAAGCTGAACATGGAGAAGCTCTGGCTGCTGATGCGCGACCTGCGGGCCAACGGGGTACGCACCGTCAGCGGTGACCTGGTGCTCGATCGCAGCCACTTCGTCCAGCCCAACCTGCCCCAGTTCGACGATGACGGCGGCGACATGAACAAGCCGTTCCTGGTCAGGCCCGACTCGCTGCTGGTCAACCTCAAGGCCCTGCGCTTCGTCGCCCGTAACGACGGCGGCAAGGTGACGGTATCGGTCGAACCACCAATCGCCAACATCCGCATCGACAACCAGGTCAAGGCCCTAACGTCCCGGCAGTGCACCGGTGAGGTGCGCTACAACCCGACGGTGCAGGCCAATGGTGTCAGCGTCGTGGTCAGCGGCCAGTTGGGCGATGGCTGCAACTCCCAGACCTACCTGGCGCTGCTCGACCATCCGACCTATGCCGCCGGCGCCGTGCGGGCGATCTGGAGCGAGCTGGGCGGTACCATCCAGGGCCGCGACCGCGTCGAGAACGTGCCCAAGAGCGCACGCCTGCTGACCCGCGCGTTCTCGCCAGACCTGGTGGAAGTGATCCGCGACATCAACAAGTACAGCAACAACACCATGGCCCAGCAGTTGTTCCTCAGCCTGGGCGCGCAGTTCCGTACCGACGTCGACGGCGACGACGCCCGTGCCGCCCAGCGCGTGGTGCGCCAGTGGCTGGCGCGCAAGGGCATCACCGCGCCACACCTGGTGATGGAGAACGGATCCGGGCTGTCTCGCGCCGAGCGGGTCAGCACGCGGGAGATGGCGGCGCTGCTCAAGGCGGCGTGGAAGAGCCCTTATTCGGCCGAGTTCATCAGTTCCATGCCCTTGGTAGGCATGGACGGCACCATGCGCAAGCGGCTCAAGCGCACCGCCCTGACCGGCGAGGGCCACATCAAGACCGGGACGCTCAATACCGTGCGGGCGATTGCCGGGTACACTCGGGACAGCAACGGCCATACCTGGGCAGTGGCGGCAATCCTCAACGATCCCCGGCCCTGGGGGGCTTCGCAGGTGCTTGACCAGGTCTTGTTGGACCTTTATCGGCAACCGAAGCTGATCGAGCGTACGGCGGCTACAGGGCCCTGATGGGCTTGGGGCCGCAAAGCGGCCCCCAAAATGGCGTACTTGCCTACACATAATGCCGAAATCCCGCCCTGCCAAACCTCAGGACAACTCCGCCTCGACCCGATCCCGCCCCGCCTGTTTCGCCGCATACACCCCGGCATCGGCCCGCAGCAACAGCGCATCGGCGCCCTCTCCCGGCCGCCAGCCCGCCACCCCGAAGCTCGCCGTCACCCTGCCCACGCCCTCCACCGCCACACTGCGAACCCCCTGCCACAACTCCAGCGCCAGCGAGCGCGCCTGCTCGGCATTGCTCCCCGGGCACAGCACCATGAACTCCTCTCCCCCCAGCCGACAGAACACATCGGTACGCCGCAGCCTGTGCCCGATACGCTGGCACAGGCTGCGCAACACATGGTCGCCCACCGCATGCCCGTACTGGTCGTTGATCCGCTTGAAATGATCGATATCGAGCATGATCACCGCCAGGTCCAGGCCATCCCGCTGGGCCCGTTCCAGCTCGCTCTTGAGCCGCTCCTGAAAGTAGCGGCGGTTGTGGATACCGGTCAGCGCATCGGTGACCGAGAGAGTCCTGAGCTCTTCCTCGACCCGCTTGAGATCGGAAATGTCGGTCAGGTAGCCATGCCACAAGGTACAGCCATCCTCGCCCTCCTCCGGCGTCGCCTCGCCACGGACCCAACGCAGGCCTGCCCGGGGCAGGACCACCCGGTATTCCTCGCGCCACGGCGTGAGATGCTCGGCCGAATAGCGCACTGACCTGCGCACCCGGTCCAGGTCGTCAGGGTGGATGCGCTCGAACACCACCGTGGCATCCTGGCGCAGCAGCTGCAGGTCGACCTCATAGATGTCGTACAAGCCTTTGCTGGCATAGGGGAAACAGGAACGCCCATCAGCGTCCAGGCGGTACTGGTAGATGCCACCGGGGACTTCGGCGCTGAGCTTTTCCAGCAGGCGATCACGCACGGCCAACGCTTCGAGGACACGCCGGCGCTCGGTGACGTCGATGCAGATCGCCAGGTAGCCGACCCACAGGCCTTGCTCGTCGAGCACCGCGGTGACCAGCATGTTGCCCAACAGGTGGCTGCCATCCTTGCGCACCAGGGTCCACTCCCCCGGTTCGCCACCGCCCTCCTGCACCGTCTCGGCGAACATCGCCTGGCCACCGCAGATCTCGCGCCCGTAGCGCAGGCTCAAGGCGTGGGCACGCTGATGCAATTCCTCGGGCTGGACCAGGTCCTCCAGCGTCAAGTGGCCGATCGCCTCGCGGGCCGTGTAGCCGAACATCCGCTCGGCGCCGGCATTGAAGGTGCTGACCAAGCCCTTGAGGCTGGTGGCGATGATCGCCACCTGGGTCGCGGCATCCAGCACGCTGCGCAACTGGTTGTGGGTCTCGCGCAGGGACTGCTCGCTGACCCGCAGCTCGGCGGTACGCTGCTCGACCAGGTGCAAGGCCCGCTGCCGTTGGCTGAACAGGCTGTAGAGCAAGGCGCTGAGCAATACGCTCAGCAAGCCGCCCAACAGGCTGACCGCCAGGACCACGGAGGCGCGATTGGCCCGGAGAAAGACCAGGCTGGGACGAATGTCGAGCTGGTAATGATGGTCGGCCAGGTGCAACAGGTGCCGGCTGGCCAATCGCACCCGGGCGACCGGGCTCTGCGAGTCGAACAGCACTTCGTCGCCACTCGGCCCGGAGGTATCGAGGATACGCACCACCAGGTTGTCCTCGGCCGCTGGCGGCAGGCCCTCGGCGATCAACTGATGCAGGCTCAGCAGCGCCATCACGTAGCCGGCGGGTGGGCCGCCGAGGGCGTTCTCGGTGAACACCGGCGCCACCATCAGCAAGCCTCGGACAGCCCCCGCTTCGGCGTTGATCACATCCAGCGGCGCGGACACCGCTATGCTACCCGGCGAGACGGCCCGGGCCAGGGTCGCCTCGCGCTGGGGCTGGCCACGCAGGTCCAGGCCCGCGGGCAGGCCCAGCACGTCAGAAGACTGGGTGTAGAGCACCGGATAATGAGGGTTGCGGGGCGCTGCCGGGCGCCAACCGCCCTGCCCGTCCTGGTCGCGGATGCGGTAGTCCTGGCCGAGCCAGGCGCTGGCCCGTCGCTCGAAGTCATCGCGCTGCCCGGCCTCGACCCGCGGCGCCCAGGCGTAGGCCTGGGTCCGGTGCTGCAGCGGGCGGGCATAGCCGTCGAATTCCCGGGGGGTGATTTCGTTGGAGTAGGTGAAGAAGCGCCGCAAGCCATCCAGCCGTTGCTCCTGGTCGTCGAAGCGTTCGGCGATACGGCTGTAGCGCTCATTGGCCAGCAGGTCGAAGCGTTGGCGCAACTGCTGCTTGTAGAGGCTCTGCGCGGCGATGGCCAGCGCGGCCGTGAGCAGGCCGCCCGCGACCAGGGCCGCCAAGGCCACGGCCCAGGCGGACAGCGCTTCGCTGAACAGGCCGAGCACCTTCGCACGCACGCCACACTTCGACATAGAGCATTCTCATCACGTCAGCGTCCTGCGAATTGTCCAGCCCTATGCTGATTTATAGCCATTGGCCATCAGCCCCGCAACGTACCTCGTCGACTCACCGCGCTTGCAGGCGCCAGGCCCTGTGGATCCGGTTGTTGCGCGCGAAATCCGGGTCCAGGGTCTGGGCACTGATCTCCTCCACCGCGTAACGCTCGACCAGGCTCGCGTCGAGCTGGAACTTGCGGAAGTTGTTGGAGAAGTACAGCACACCGCCCGGCGCCAGGCGGGCCATGGCCAGGTCGAGCAGTTGCACGTGATCGCGCTGCACGTCGAACACACCTTCCATGCGCTTGGAGTTGGAGAAGGTCGGCGGGTCGATGAAGATCAGGTCGTAGCTGTCCTGGTTGTCTTCCAGCCAGGCCATCACATCGCCCTGCTCCAGGCGGTGACGCTCGGAGAAGCCGTTGAGCGACAGGTTGCGCCGCGCCCAGTCGAGGTAGGTCTTGGACAAGTCGACGCTGGTGGTGCTGCGCGCGCCGCCCTTGGCCGCATGGACCGTGGCCGTGGCGGTGTAGCAGAACAGGTTGAGGAAGCGCTTGCCGGCCGCCTCGCGCTGGATGCGCAGGCGCATCGGCCGATGGTCGAGGAACAGGCCGGTGTCCAGATAGTCGGTGAGGTTGACCAGCAGCTTGACGCCGCCCTCGTTCACGGTCTGGAAGCGGCCTTCGCTGCCCTGGCGCTCGTACTGGCGCGTGCCACTCTGGCGCTCACGGCGCTTGAGCACCACGCGCTGCGGGTCGATGCCCAACGCCTGGGGGATCGCCGCCAGGGCGTCGAGCAGGCGAGCCTGGGCCTTGTCCGGGTCGACCGAGCGCGGCGCGGCGTACTCCTGGACATGCACCCAATCCTGGTAGAGGTCGACCGCCAGGGCATATTCCGGCATGTCGGCATCGTACAGGCGGTAGCAGTCGACCTGCTCGCGCCGGGCCCACTTGCCCAGCTGGCGCAGGTTCTTCTGCAAACGGTTGGCGAACATCTGCGCCCCCTCGGACAGACGCGCCGGCTCACTGGCCACGCTCGCAGGCCGCCCCGGCTCGCCAGCCTCGGCATCGGCCTGGCGACGCTCGCCGGTGACGAACTGGTCGGGCTGCACCTTGAACAGCAGCAGCTTGCAGGGCAGCGCGCCGTTCCAGAAGGCGTATTGCTTGTGGCTGCGGATGCCCATGCGCTTGCCCAGCTCCGGAGCGCCGGTGAACACCGCCGCCTCCCAGCCCAGGCACGCCTGGCGCAGGCGTTCGCCGAGGTTCTGGTAGAGGTACAGCAGGCTGGCCTCGTCGCCCAGGCGCTCACCGTAGGGCGGGTTGCTGATCACCAGGCCTTTCTGGTTCTGGTCCGGGCGCGGCTCGAAGCTGCCGACCTCACCCTGGTAGATCTTCACCCAATCCCCCAGCCCGGCGCGCTCGACGTTGTTGCGCCCTGGCTGGATCAGCCGTGGGTCGGCCTCATAGCCGCGAATCCACAGCGCTGGCCTGGCCAACCCGGCCTGGGCACGGGCCTGGGCCTCGTCGTGCAGTTTGCGCCACAGCGCCGGCACATGGCCGAGCCAGGCGCTGAAGCCCCAGCGCTCGCGCTTGAGGTTCGGGGCGATATCGGCGGCCATCATCGCCGCCTCGACCAGGAAAGTACCGACACCGCACATGGGGTCGGCTAGGGCGCCGCCCTGGGCGGCGATACGCGGCCAACCGGCACGGATCAGCACCGCCGCCGCCAGGTTTTCCTTCAACGGCGCAGCGCCCTGCTGCAGGCGATAGCCACGCTGGTGCAGGCTGTGCCCGGACAGGTCGAGAGAGAGGATCGCCTCGCCACGCTCCAGGCGCAGGTGCACGCGCAGGTCCGGGTCGATCTTGTCCACCGACGGGCGCTGCCCCTCACGGTTGCGCAGCTTGTCGACGATGGCGTCCTTGACCTTGAGGGCGCCGAAGTGGCTGTTGTCGATGCCCGAACCATGGCCACTGAACTCCACCGCCAGGGTGCCGTCGGCGGCCAGGTGGTCCTGCCAGTCGACCCCGTGCACGCCCTGGTAGAGTTCGTCAGCGTTCTTCATGGCGAAACGCTTGAGTACCAGCAGCACGCGGTTGGCCAGGCGCGACCAGAGGCACAGGCGGTAGGCGGTTTCCATGTCGGCCAGGCCACGGATGGCCGAGGTGTGCTCGCGCACATCGTCCAGGCCCAGGCCGCGGGCCTCCTCGGCGAGCAGGCCTTCCAGGCCCTTGGGGCAGGTGAGATAGAGTTCGAAACGGTCCGACATGAGCAATCCAGAGCCTTGGGCTGAGTGAGTGACAGGGCGACGCATCGCCCCGCCGATGTTTGCCCGAACACCCTTCCAGCAGGCGTCCGAGTGGCCTTGCCCGTCTTCGGGAAGCGCCAGGCCGCCTGATCGACATACCCTCCGCCCGTGGCGAAAGCAGGTTAGATCGTCAGGCAGTACGAAAATTTCCGGCGGCGAAGCAGCCGATGTGACCCTTCGTCGCATTACCTATTATTACCGTCATCCTCCAGCAGCACTGGCCAAATGACGCCAAGGGGCATTAAACCCTGATCATAGCGGGCTCAACGGCAAATAAAGTTGAGTCGCATTTATTTACTTATCCTCTGACCCTCGGAAAGGTTACGTCCTTATGACAAATCGATCATTCACAGTGTGACGCGCTTTGGTTAGAACTCCTCTTAGGCCGTCTCGCAACGGGACGGCACTTCTGCTCGCCACGCCGGCAGCGAGCGCATACCGGCAGAAAGATTCTGCCCGGCCTCGGAGAGGCCGACGGGACATTACAGTCAACAAGTGAGGGCAACACCCTATGAGAAGACTTAAGCGTGATCCGTTGGAAAGAGCATATTCACGTGGCTACCAGTATGGGGTCACCGGCAAATCCCGCGAGCTTTGCCCCTTCAACCTGCCATCCGTTCGCCAAGCCTGGATCAATGGCTGGCGTGAAGGACGGGGCGACAACTGGGACGGTCTGACCGGCACCGCTGGTATCCAGAGACTCAACGAAAATCACGCCGTTGGCTGAGCGAGGACACTGAATTCGAGTCACCATGCACGCCCTATCCGGGCGGCGGGCTGAGGCCCAGGGGCCCCTTCGAGGGGCCCTTTTTTATGCCCGCCGCTTTACTGGCGCGGCATCGCCGCAATGGCATCGACCGCTTCGCGGATCAATGCCGGCCCCTTGTAGATGAACCCCGAGTAGATCTGCACCAGGCTGGCGCCTGCGGCGATCTTCTGCGCCGCATGCCGGCCTTCGGTGATCCCCCCAGCGGCGATGATCGGCAGCTTGCCGCCCAGCTCGCCCGACAGCACCTTGACCGTATGGGTACTCTTCTCCAGCACCGGCGCACCGGACAGGCCACCCGCCTCGTCGCCGAACGGCAGGCCCTCGACACCCTCGCGGCCCAGGGTGGTGTTGGTGGCGATCACCGCATCCATGCCCGACTCCAGCAAGGCCGAGGCGACCAAGGCAGTTTCCTCGTCGGTCATGTCCGGGGCGATCTTGATCGCCAGCGGCACACGCTTGCCGTGCTCGAGCGCCAGTTGCTCGCGCCGCGCCGCCAGGGCATCGAGCAGTTGCTTGAGCGAATCGCCGAACTGCAGGGTGCGCAGGCCCGGCGTGTTGGGCGAGCTGACATTGACGGTGATGTAGCTGGCCGCGCCGTAGACCTTCTCCAGGCAGATCAGGTAGTCATCCACCGCACGCTCGACCGGGGTATCGAAGTTCTTGCCGATGTTGATGCCCAGCACACCGTCGTAGCGTGCGGCCCGTACCCGTGCCAGGAGGTGGTCGACGCCCAGGTTGTTGAAGCCCATGCGGTTGATGATCGCCGTCGCCTCCGGCAGGCGGAACAGCCGCGGCCGAGGGTTGCCCGGCTGTGCGCGCGGCGTCACGGTGCCGATCTCGACGAAACCGAACCCCAGCTGGGCGAAACCGTCGATGGCCGCGCCGTTCTTGTCCAGGCCCGCGGCCAGGCCCACCGGGTTGGCGAAGTTCAAGCCCATGACCGTCACCGGCAAAGCCGCCGGCTGCTTGCACAGCAGGCCATTGAGCCCGAGGCGGCCACCGGCGCCGATCAGGTCCAGGGACAGGTCGTGGGAGGTTTCCGGGGAAAGCTTGAACAGCAGCTGGCGGGCCAGGGTATACATGGGCGGGCAAGACTCGCGGTGAGTGAGGGGGAGGATTATAGCCAGCACGTCGCCCGGGCGACAGGGCCCTGGCACATGGGTTGCTTCGTCAGGCACAACGACAGCCTATCGAGCAACGGCGAGAACTCCGTGAATACACACTTTCCAAGCATGCCCCTGGCCTGGGTCAACGGCAGCGACGCGCCGGAAAAGACCAGCCTGGACATCGGCTTCATGGCCCTGACCGATTGCGCATCGGTGGTGGTGGCCGCCACCCAGGGCTTCGCCCAGTTCCACGGCCTGACCCTCAACCTCAAGCGCCAGGGGTCCTGGGCCGGCCTGCGCGACAAGCTGGTCAGCGGCGAACTCGACGCCGCCCACTGCCTGTACGGCCTGGTCTATGCCGTGCACCTAGGCATCGGCGGCGTACCGGCCCGCGACATGGCCGTGCTCATGGGCCTGAACCAGAACGCCCAGGCCATCAACCTGTCCCCGGCCCTGCAACGCCGGGGCGTGACCAGCCCTGAAGCACTGGCGCGCCTGGTGCACCAGCATGGCGCGCGCCTGACCTTCGCCCAGACCTTCCCCACCGGCACCCATGCCATGTGGCTGTACTACTGGCTGGCCAGCCAGGGCATCCACCCGCTGCGCGACGTGCACAGCGTGGTGGTGCCGCCGGCGCAGATGGCCGCGCATGTCCAGGCCGGGCGCATCGATGGGTTCTGCGTCGGCGAGCCGTGGTCCGCCGACGCCGTGACCAAGGGCCAGGGCTTCACCCTGGCCACCAGCCAGTCGATCTGGCCGGACCATCCGGAAAAGGTGCTCGGTTGCGCCCGCGCCTTCGTCGAGCAGTACCCCAACAGCGCCCGCGCCCTGGTCAAGGCCATCCTCGCCGCCAGCCGCTTCATCGAACAAAGCCAGGAAAACCGCCGAGGCACTGCCCAACTGCTCAGCGGCAAGGCATACCTGGACACCTCGCTGTCGAGCATCGAGGCGCGGCTGCTCGGCGACTACCAGGACGGCCTGGGCAACCAGTGGCACGACCGCCACGCCCTGCGGCTGTTCGACCAGGGCCGCGCCAACCTGCCCTACCTGTCCGACGGCATGTGGTTCATGACCCAGTTCCGCCGCTGGGGCCTGCTGCACGACGACCCCGACTACCTCGGCGTGGCCCGCCAGGTCCAGCAACTGGCGCTGTACCGTGAGGCGGCCACGGCGCTCGGCGTGCCGTGCGACGACTCGCCCATGCGCAGCAGCCTGCTGCTCGATGGCATCCACTGGGACGGCAGCGATCCCCACGGCTATGCCCGTGGCTTCCGCCTGCATGCCCTGGACGAGGCGCACGGCGTGCGCGCCGGTCTGTGAGGGGGACGAACATGCTGCGCATCCTGCTGATCGACGACACGGAAAAGAAAGTCGGCCGCCTCAAGGCCGCGCTGATCGAAGCCGGCTTCGAGGTGATCGAAGCCACGGGCCTGACCATCGACCTGCCCACCTGCGTCGAAACGGTGCATCCGGACGTGGTGTTGATCGATACCGAGTCACCGGGCCGGGACGTGATGGAACAGGTGGTGCTGGTCAGCCGCGACCGCCCCCGGCCCATCGTGCTCTTTACCGACGAACATGACCCAGGGGTGATGCGCCAGGCCATCCAGGCCGGCGTCAGTGCCTACATCGTCGAAGGCATCCAGGCGGTGCGCCTGCAGCCGATCCTCGACGTGGCCATGGCCCGCTTCGAGAGCGACCAGGCGCTCAAGGCCCAACTGCTGGCCCGCGACCAGCAACTGGCGGAGCGCAAGCGCATCGAGCAGGCCAAGGGGTTGTTGATGAAGATGAAGGACTGCAACGAGGAACAGGCCTACACCTTGATGCGGCGCCAGGCCATGAGCCGCCAGCAGAAGCTGATCCAGGTGGCCGAGCAGATCATCGCCATGCATGAAATGCTCGGCTGAAGCCAGGGCCTCGAGGATGTGAGCCCAGCCTCGAGATCCCTGGGGCGCGAAGCGGCCCTAGGACCACCCGTTGCCAGCATTCACAGACTCGCCCTCAACTGAGCACAAGTTGGCCCGGCTCTTGCTGAACGATACTCACAGGTAGCCAACGGCGGTTGCCCCCACTCCCGACAAAGACGTCGCTCCCCCTCCACCTCGGTGGACAGGGAAGCGGCGTCTTTTTCGTTCCGCCCTGCGCAGGCAGGGCATGACTACCGCTGCAACCGCGCGAGGTGTTCGATGAGTACGAGCTTCTGGAAATCCGGGCATGTGCCCACCCTGTTTGCCGCGTTCCTGTACTTCGACCTGAGCTTCATGGTCTGGTACCTGCTCGGCCCTCTGGCGGTGCAGATCGCCGCCGACCTGCAACTGAGCGCCCAGCAACGGGGCCTGATGGTCGCCACACCGATCCTCGCGGGCGCGATACTGCGTTTCGCCATGGGCCTGCTGGTCGATCGCCTGTCGCCGAAGACCGCCGGCCTGATCGGCCAGGTGGTGGTCATCGTCGCCCTGGCCTGTGCCTGGCAACTGGGCGTGAACACCTATGAACAGGCCCTGCTGCTGGGCGTGTTCCTCGGTTTCGCCGGTGCCTCGTTCGCCGTGTCGCTGCCCTTGGCCTCCCAGTGGTATCCACCGCAGCACCAGGGCAAGGCCATGGGCATCGCCGGGGCCGGCAACTCCGGCACGGTGTTCGCCGCCCTGCTGGCGCCCGCCCTGGCCGCAGGCTTTGGCTGGAACAATGTGTTCGGCTTCGCCCTCGTGCCGTTGCTGCTGACCCTGGCGCTGTTCGCCCTGCTCGCCCGCAACGCGCCACAGCGCCCCAAGCCCAAGGCCATGGCCGACTACCTCAAGGCCCTCGGCGATCGCGACAGCTGGTGGTTCATGTTCTTCTACAGCGTCACCTTCGGCGGCTTCATCGGCCTGGCCAGCGCCCTGCCCGGCTACTTCAGCGACCAGTACGGCCTGAGCCCGGTCACCGCCGGCTACTACACCGCCGCCTGCGTGTTCGCCGGCAGCCTGATGCGCCCGCTGGGCGGCGCCCTGGCCGATCGCTTCGGCGGTATCCGCACCCTGCTGGCCATGTACAGCGTGGCTGCAGTGTGCATCGCAGCGGTGGGTTTCAACCTGCCCAGTGCCACTGCCGCCCTGGCCCTGTTCGTCAGCGCCATGCTCGGTCTGGGCGCCGGTAACGGCGCAGTCTTCCAGCTGGTGCCGCAGCGCTTTCGCCAAGAGATCGGGGTGATGACCGGACTGATCGGCATGGCCGGCGGTATCGGCGGCTTCCTCCTGGCCGCCGGCCTCGGCGCCATCAAGCAGCATACCGGTGACTACCAGCTGGGCTTGTGGTTGTTCGCCAGCCTGGGCCTGCTGGCCTGGTTCGGCCTGTACGGTGTCAAGCAGCGCTGGCGCACCACCTGGGGCTCGGCGGCCGTCACCACGGCCCGCATCTGAACGCCGCCCATGGACTTGCGACTGAACTTCGCCCAGGCCAGCGCCACCGGGCCGCGCGTGGAAAACCAGGACGCCCTGCGCCTGGTCACGCCGGCAGCGGAGCTGGCCGCCAGCAAGGGCTACCTCTTCGCCCTCGCCGACGGCGTCAGCCAGTGCGCCGACGGCGGCCTGGCGGCACGGGCCAGCTTGCAGGCGCTGGCCCTGGACTACTACGCCACCCCGGCGACCTGGAGCGTGGCCCAGGCCCTCGATCGCCTGCTGCTGGCACAGAATCGCTGGCTGCGCGCCCAGGGCAACGGCCAGCCCCTGCTGACCACCCTCACCGCCCTGGTGTTGCGCGGGCGCCGCTTCACCCTGGCGCACGTCGGCGATTGCCGCGCCTACCGCTGGCACGACGACCAGTTGCAATGCCTGAGCGAAGACCATGTCTGGGACCAGCCCGGCATGCAGCATGTGCTCAAGCGTGCACTGGGCCTGGACCAGCACCTGCTGGTCGATTACCTGGAGGGCGAGCTGCGCCACGGCGAATGTTTCCTGCTGCTGAGCGATGGGGTGTGGGCAAGCCTGGGGGACCAGCGCATCCGTTCGCTGCTGCGCGAGCAGAGCGACCTGCAGGAGGCCGCCGACACCCTGGTCGCCACGGCCCACCGCTGTGGCAGCCAGGACAACGCCAGCGCCCTGCTGGTGCGGGTCGAACAGCTCGGCCCGACGAACCTCGGCGACACCCTGGCGCAGTTGCAGCAATGGCCGATCCCGGCCGCGCTGCGCCCAGGTCAGTCGCTCGATGGCTGGCACATCGAGGCCTTGCTGTCGCGCAGCCAGCAATCGGTGCTCTACCGCGCCCGTGACAGGCAGGGGCAAGCCTGGCTGCTCAAGACCCTGCCCGCCCACCAGGAAGGTGCCGCCCAGCGCCTGCTGCTGGAAGAGTGGTTCCTGCGCCGGGTCAGCGGCCGACACTTCCCCGAGGTGCATGCCGCCAGCCAGCGCCAGCACCTGTACTACCTGATGCGCGAGTATCCCGGCCAGACGCTGGCCGCCCTGCTGGCCGAGCACGGGCCGCTGTCGTTGGCGCGCTGGCTCGAAGTGGCGCGCCAGTTGCTGCAGGCCGTGGGCATCCTGCACCGGCGCAACCTGCTGCACCGGGACATCAAGCCAGACAACCTGCACCTTGGCGACGACGGCCAGTTGCGCCTGCTGGACTTCGGCCTGGCCTACTGCCCGGGCCTGTCCGAGGATACGCCGCACCTATTGCCCGGCACGCCGTCGTTCATCGCCCCGGAAGCCTTCGAAGGCCAGCCTCCCAGCCCGCGCCAGGACCTCTACGCAGCCGGCGTGACCCTGTACCACCTGCTGACCGGCCACTACCCCTATGGCGAGATCGAAGCCTTCCAGCGCCCGCGCTTCAGCCACCCGGTGAACCCAGCGCGCTATCGCCCCGATGTGCCGGAGTGGCTGCAGCACAACCTGCAGCAGGCGGTGGCCGCAGACCCCGGCCAACGCTTCGAAACCGCCGAACAATGGCTGCTGCTGCTCGAGCGCGGCGACCGCCAAGACTTGCCCGGGCGCCCTCGCCCCCTGCTGGAACGCGAACCACTGAAGACCTGGAGAACCCTGGCGCTGCTTTCCCTGCTGCTGAACCTGATCGTGCTGTTCGCCCTGTTCAAGGGCTGAACGGTGCCTGCCCATGAGGAGAATACGAATGAATGCGAAAGTCTGGCTGGTCGGTGCCGGCCCTGGAGACCCCGAGCTGCTGACCCTCAAGGCCGTGCGTGCGCTGCGACAGGCGCAGGTGGTGCTGGTCGATGACTTGGTCAATCCCGCCATGCTGGAGCACTGCCCAGGCGCCCGGGTCATTGCCGTGGGCAAGCGCGGCGGCTGCCGCTCCACGCCCCAGGCGTTCATCCAGCGCCTGATGCTGCGCCACGCCCGCCAGGGCCGCTGCGTGGTTCGACTCAAGGGCGGCGACCCGTGCATCTTCGGCCGCGGCGGCGAAGAAGCGCTGTGGCTGCAGGCGCGGGGCATCGAGGTGGAGGTGGTGAACGGCATCACCGCAGGGCTGGCCGGCGCGACGCAGTGCGGGATCCCCCTGACCCTGCGCGGCGTCAGCCGGGGCGTGACGCTGGTGACAGCGCATACCCAGGATGACAGCGAAGTGAACTGGCAGGCCCTGGCCGAGGGCGGCACGACGCTGGTGGTGTACATGGGGGTGGCGCGGCTGGAGCATATCCGTCGCGGCCTGCTGGAAGGTGGTATGGCGGCGCACACACCGGTGGCGATGATCGAGAACGCCTCGTTGCCCCAACAGCGGGCGTGCCGCAGCCGGTTGGGTGGGATGACGGACGACGCCCTGGCGTTCGGCCTGCGCAGCCCGGCGATCCTGGTCATTGGCGAGGTCGTGGGCGAATCGGCAGCGCTAGCGGGCGAGTTACGGGCATTGGTGGGTTAGCGAAGCGGCCCCAATAAAACCCCCACCAAAGAAAAACCCGGCCGAAGCCGGGTTTTTCCGTGAAGCATCAAACCAATTACTTGGCCTGGGCTTCGACCTGAGCTTCAACGCGACGGTTGATGGCACGGCCTTCCGAGGTGGCGTTGTCGGCGACCGGACGGGTCTCACCGTAGCCAACCGAATCAACACGGGAGGACTCGATGCCGTACTGCTCGGTCAGGACCTGCTTGACCGCATCGGCACGACGCTCGGACAGTTTCTGGTTGTAAGCGTCAGGACCAACGGAGTCGGTGTGACCTTCAACAGTGGTGGTGGTCTGCGGGTACTGCTTCATGAAGTCAGCCAGGTTCTGGATGTCACCGTAGCTGTTCGGCTTGACCACCGACTTGTCGAAGTCGAACTTGACGTCCAGCTCGACACGTACGACTTCGGCGACTGCCGGGCAGCCGTCGGCGTCAACGGTGACGTTGGCCGGAGTGTCAGGGCACTTGTCGACGTTGTCGCAGACGCCGTCGTTGTCGCTGTCGGCGCAGACTTCGGCAACCGGAGCAGGCGCGACTTCAGCTTGCTTCGGGCTACCGCCGAAGTTCAGGCCGATACCGACGCTCGGTGCCCACTCGGTGTCACCCTGGTCGATGTTGTACTGGGCTTCTACGCCAGCACGGGCGTAGAACATGTCGGTGATGTACCACTTGGCACCGGCGCCGACGTTGGCGAAGGTGGAGTGGTCACGACCGCTGCGACCGGTCTGGCGGATGCTCTGGTGCGAGAAACCAGCCGAAACGTACGGACGGATGGCGTCGTACGGGTTGTTGAAGTGGTAAACGGCGTCCAGGGCGGTGTTGGAGCCCAGGATGTTCTTGCCGTCGTCGCCACGCGCGTTGTGAACTTCGTCGTAGCCCAGGCGCAGTTCGACGTCGTCGGTCAGGAAGTAACCGATCGAACCACCGAACAGGTTACCGTCGTTCTTGAAGTTGCGCTGGCTGTCGAAGAATTCCTTCTTGTAGAAGATCTCGGTTTCGACGGCGCCTTGACCTTGTGCCAGAGCGCCAATCGAAGTGGCGGCTACAAGCGAACCAATGGCCAAGCCCAAGGTGTTTTTCAATTTCATCCGTTAAATCCCCATCTGGTGATAGTTAAGCAGTCCCGACAAACTCCGGGGGACAACTCGTCGGCAAGTCTAGCAGAACTCGCCGGTTGGTTAGAGGTATTTACCAGCCACTAAGTTTCAGTCAACCCGGCAAATTTCTCTCTAAGCTTGTCGAGCGCCCGTTTGTAGCGCATTTTCGTGGCGCTCAGGCCCATGTGCATGATGTCAGCGATCTCCTGGAACTCCAGCTCTGCGACAAATCGTAGCACCAGGATTTCGCGGTCGATCGGGTTGACATGGACCAGCCATTTATCCAGCCCGCCTTTCTCTTCGGCCTTCGGAGCCTTCTCTTCGGACGCCTCTTCGACAGGGTCCAGACTCAGGGCATCCATCAGCCGCCGCTTGCGACGCTCCTTGCGGTACTGGGTAATGCATTCGTTGTAGGTAATGCTGTAGAGCCAGGTCTTGAACTTGGACTTGCCCTCGAAGTTCTTCAGACCGTACAGCACCTTCAGCATCACTTCCTGACAGACATCGTCCGCATCCCGGTCGTTCCCCAGGTAACGCGCACAGACGTTGAACAGGGTCCGCTGGTAGCGCCGCATGAGTTCCTCATAGGCGCGGGTAACGTGATACAGCTCCTCATGCGAACGCGCCACCAACTCCTCGTCGGTGAGCTCGCGGGGGTCATAGCGCATGGGCAGCGAGTGAACTTTATTCAAAACGGATCTGGCCGACAGTCAGGTCAATGTCGCCGCTCGGCCCCCTTGGGCCGTTTTTCGCGGCGGCATACATTAACAGCTTTTGTGCGGTTAGCGGCTATTGACTCGTTGTTCGAGCAATGCTCGATTGGACAGCGACACCAATTCGCCATCATCGGTCAACAGTGTCGTCTTGACCGTACCGATCTCCTCGATCTGCCCTTCGACCTCGCCAATCTGCACCTGTTGGCCCACTTGGTAGAGTTCGCGAACGTAGATGCCGGCCAGGATCTGCCCGGCGATTTCCCGGCTGCCCAGGCCCATCGCCAGTGCAACGGCCAGACCAACGGTAATCAGGCCGATGACGATCACGTGGTTGAGCAGGTCGGTCTTGACCTCCAGCTGGCTGATGGCCACCGAGATGCTGATGATGATCACCAGCCCCTGGACAATACGCCCGACGCCCGCGGCATATTCCAGGCCGATGCCCTCGGCGGCGCCGCGCACCAACCCGTTGACCACCTGCGCCAGGAGCACGCCGGCGAGCAGCACCAGGGCCGCGCCGAACACCTTGGGCAGGTACAGGGCGAGCATGTCGAGGGTCGCCGAGACCCGCTCCAGCCCCAGGGATTCGGCGGCGGACACCAGGAAGATCAGCAGCACGAACCAGTAGACGATCTTGCCGATCAGGGTCGAGATCGGCACCTGGATGCCGACCCGGCCAAGCATCTTGGTCAGCCCGGTACCGCTCATCAGGCGATCCAGGCCAAACTTGGCCAGCAGTTTGGACAACAGCGTATCGAGCAGCTTGGCCACCACGAAGCCGAGCAGCACCACGACCAGGGCACCGAACAGGTTGGGGATGAAGTTCGCCACCTTGGTCCAAAGGGCGGTCATGGCGGTGACCAGGCTCTGGGTCCAGAGATCGAGTTCCATATTCAATCGGCCTTATCAGCTTTTCTGCCAGCGGCAGGGTTGCGGCGCACCGGCGCGACATGCGCCGAGCCATTGTTCACGGCGATCAGCAGCGCCTGGCTCCAGCGGCCCAGCAGACTGAACAGATCGCCCGCGCCGACCTGGCGGTTGGCGGTTTTCAGGACGCGACCCAGGCAGGCGGCGTCGTCGCGGTCATGGCCGGACGGCGATGCCTTGAGCAGGTCACGCAGGGATTCTTCAAACGGATCGTGCATGGGCACCTCGCGCAGTATCTGTCAGAGACGAGGGCGCCGGGCAATGGGTCACACTGGGATGTGGGACGCATGTTTCAAGACCAGCGCAGGACGACCTTTTCGCGGGCAAGCCCTTGAGAGCGGCGCGGTGGCTGTGGGAACGGGCTTGCCCGCGAAAAGACCGCCCCAGCACACTCCTCATCTATACCCACCGCAAGCGTCGGAACAGCCACCACTGCCCCGCCGCCAGCCCCAGCACCACCAGGCAGGCGAAGAGGAAGCCAAAGGGGCTGTCCGCCCCCGGAATACCGCCGACATTGATGCCCAGCAGCCCGGTGACGAAGCTCATGGGCAGGAAGATGCAGGTGATGATGCCGAAGCGGTACATGGTCCGGTTCATCCGTTCGCTACGCCGCCGGTCCTCGGTCTCCAGCACCAGGGCAGCCCGCTCGCGGGTCAGTTCCAGCTCCTCCAGGTAGCGGATCAGGCTGTTGTTGAGCTCGTTCCAGTAATCGGCGTCGGCATCGGCGAACCAGCTCCACTTGTTGCGCGCCAACTGGGCATAGATGTCGCGCTGCGGGGCGAGGAAACGGCGCAGGCCGGCGGCCCGACGGCGGATCTGTTGCAGGCTGCCCTGGGCAGGGCTATACCGTTCGTCGGATTCCACCTTCTCTTCCTCGAGATCGACCACCTCCGACAGGTCGCTGACCAGGGCCTGGACCTTTTCGGTGAGCAGCTCGCCCATCAGCAGCAACAGCTCGGAGGCCGACTTGGGCCCCCGACCTTCCTCCAACTGCTGGAGGATCTCGTCGCTGGCGCGCAGCGGCCGCAGGCGCAGGGACACGACCCGCTGCGCCTGGGCGAAGATACGCACCGAGACCATGTCCTCGGGCTCGGCCCCCGGGTTGAGGTTGACCCCGCGCAGGAACAGCAGCATCTGCTCGCCAGCCAGCGCCAGCAGGCGCGGCCGGGTGTTTTCCTCCAGCAACAGGTCGCAGGCGAACTCACTCAGGCCGCTGTCGCGCAGCAGCCAGCTGCGGGTCTGCGGATGGCTGCGGTCCCAGTGCAGCCAAAGGCTTTCCTGCGGTTGCAGGTCAAGAGCGTCCAGTTCGGTCCGGGCAATCGTGCGTGCGCCGCCTTTACCATCGAGCACCAGGGCATGCACCAGCCCCCACTGCGCGTTGTCTTCCTCGAACATTCAAGCTCCATCAGCGCCCGCGGCGCGTCACTCCGGCATCTGCAGCGGGCTTGGTGAGACGATCACACCGTTGTTGTCGGCATACACGTATTCCCCCGGGCGGAAGGTCACCCCGGCGAAGGTCACCGGCACGTTGAGGTCGCCGATACCGCGCTTGTCGGTCTTCATCGGGTGGCTGGCCAGGGCCTGGACGCCGACGTCGGTCTGCACCAGCACGTCCACGTCACGCACGCAGCCATAGATCACCAGCCCTTCCCAGCCGTTCTTCGCCGCCTTCTCGGCGAGCATGTCGCCCAGCAGCGCCCGGCGCAGCGAGCCACCGCCGTCGACCACCAGGACCTTGCCCTTGCCATCGAGCTCGACCTGCTCCTTGACCAGCGAGTTGTCCTCGAAGCACTTGATGGTGACGATCTGGCCACCGAAGGAATCGCGACCGCCGAAGTTGCTGAACATCGGCTCCAGCACCTGGACCAGGTCGGGGTAGGCGTCGCACAGGTCGGGCGTTACGTAATGCTGCATGGGAAACTCCTGTCAGTCACAACGAAAGGGCGGATCTTGCGGGTTGCTGCCAAGGCTACACCTTGGGTGGTGTCGCAGTCACCCAGGACCGAGCAGTCATGTTTGCGGCGCCTGTACTGGCCCATTCGCGGGCAAGCCCGCTCCCACAGGGACCGCTGCTGAACTTCCGGATTGCGCTGTCCCTGTGAGAGATCACCCAGCGCTGTCGCGCAGAGAACAGAGAGCGAAAGGGCAACGAGAACCCTGTGGGAGCGGGCTTGCCCGCGAATGGGCAGTACAGGCGCGTAAAACTCAACTGGCAGGCACAGCCTCCGTCACCCCCACCGCCCCGTGCAACGGCGCCAGCGGGTCACGCAGCCAGCGCTCCACCAACGGCCACACCTGCGCCTGGGCCGCCTTGCTGACCAGCATGTCGACATGCCCGAAGGCATCGAAGCCCTCCTCGCGCCCCAGACGCAGGAACTGATTGTGCCCACCGCCCAGTTGCTCGAACAGCTTGCGACAGGCCCACACCGGATCCTGGTAGTCCGCCGCCCCCGCCACGGCCAGCACCGGCACCTCGACCTGCGCCAGCCCTGCCCACCAGTCGTCCTGCTTGTCGCCGAAACGCCCGAACAGGCCATGCCAGCGCAGGCTCTCCAGGGCCAGGCCTATCGGTTCGTCCTCTGGGCCACGCTTGAGCCGTGAGCCGGACAACTGGCCGAAGCGCTTGAGCAGCAGGCGAGCGCTCCAGGCCACCGGCGGTACTTTCAACGGCCAGTAGACCCGACTGACCTGGGTGCCGAAGAACGCCGCGCTGGCCACGCTGCCGGCCTGCAGGTAACCCCCGCCGAGCGCGGCGGCCAGGGTGGTGCCGCCAAGGGAGTGACCGATCCAGTGCGCGACCTGCCCGCTCTGCTCCTGGACGAACGCGGCGATCACCGGCAGGTCGAAGCGGGCGTAGTCGGCGACCCGGTTGTAGCGCCAGGCGCGGTTGCGCGGCGACAGGCCGTGCCCCCGCATCTCCGGGATCCACACATCGAAGCCGGCGCGTGCCAGGTAGGCCCCCAGGCCAATCCCCTTGGGCGAGTACCAGAACCGCCGGTTGGAAAAACTGCCATGCAGGAGGATCACCGGCACGCCCTGGGCGCGGGGCTGGTCGGCCAGGCCCAGGCGGGTCATGGCCAGCTCGACGCTGGGGTCGGGGCTGTTGCCGGCCTTGATCCGGTACACGTCTTCGCTGAGGTCGCCACGGCGCTCGGCACTGAGCAGGGCCACGGGGAACAAGGTACTGCTGCTTTGCATAGGTCGATTGCACAAAAAAGGGCGGGATCCATTGCTGGAACTCGCCCTGGATGAAACCAGGCGGGAGCGCCATGGGGCGCTCCCGCGTTCACTGCCTCATGCCGCGCCCTGGTCCTCGGCCAGGAAGAACCAGGTCTCGAGCACCGAGTCCGGGTTCAGCGACACGCTCTCGATACCCTGCTCCATCAGCCACTTGGCAAGATCCGGGTGGTCCGACGGGCCCTGGCCGCAGATGCCGATGTACTTGCCGGCCTTGTTGCACGCCTGGATGGCGTTGGCCAGCAGCTTCTTCACGGCCGGGTTACGCTCGTCGAACAGGTGCGCGATGATCCCTGAGTCGCGGTCCAGGCCCAGGGTCAGCTGGGTCAGGTCGTTGGAACCGATGGAGAAGCCGTCGAAGTATTCGAGGAACTCGTCGGCCAGCAGCGCGTTGGACGGCAGCTCGCACATCATGATCACGCGCAGGCCGTTGACGCCACGGCCCAGGCCGTTCTCGGCGAGCAGGTCGACCACCTGGCTGGCCTCGCCCAGGGTACGCACGAACGGCACCATGATCTCGACGTTGGTCAGACCCATCTCGTCGCGCACGCGCTTGAGGGCGCGGCACTCGAGCTCGAAGCAGTCACGGAACGACTCGCTGATGTAGCGCGAGGCGCCACGGAAGCCCAGCATCGGGTTCTCTTCTTCCGGCTCGTACAGCTTGCCGCCGATCAGGTTGGCGTATTCGTTGGACTTGAAGTCCGACAGGCGCACGATGACCTTTTTCGGGTAGAAGGCCGCAGCCAGGGTGCTGATGCCCTCGACCAGCTTCTCGACGTAGAAACCGACCGGGTCGTTGTAGCCGGCGATGCGCTTGTCGACGCTTTCTTTCAGGTCCGCCGGCAGGCCGGCATAGTTCAGCAGTGCCTTGGGGTGCACGCCGATCATGCGGTTGATGATGAATTCCAGGCGCGCCAGGCCGACACCGGCGTTGGGCAACTGGGCGAAGTCGAAGGCGCGATCCGGGTTGCCGACGTTCATCATGATCTTGAACGGCAGCTCCGGCATGGCATCGACCGAGTTCTGCTTGACGTCGAAGCCCAACTCGCCTTCGAAGATGAAGCCGGTGTCGCCTTCGGCGCAGGACACGGTCACGCCCTGGCCGTCCTTGAGCACCTGGGTGGCGTTGCCGCAACCGACCACGGCCGGGATACCCAGTTCACGGGCGATGATCGCCGCGTGGCAGGTACGCCCGCCACGGTTGGTGACGATGGCGCTGGCGCGCTTCATGACCGGTTCCCAGTCCGGGTCGGTCATGTCGGAGACCAGCACGTCGCCCGGCTGCACCTTGTCCATTTCCGATACGTCGTTGATCACACGGACCTTGCCGGCGCCGATGCGCTGGCCGATGGCACGGCCCTCGACCAGGACGGTGCCCTTTTCCTTGAGCAGGTAGCGCTCCATGACATTGGCGCTGGCGCGGCTCTTCACGGTCTCCGGGCGCGCCTGGACGATGTACAGCTTGCCGTCGTCACCGTCCTTGGCCCATTCGATGTCCATCGGGCGCTGGTAGTGCTGCTCGATGATCATCGCCTGCTTGGCCAGTTCGCTGACTTCGGCATCGCTCAGGCAGAAGCGCGCGCGGTCGGCACGGTCGACCTCGACGGTCTTGACCGAGCGGCCGGCCTTGGCTTCGTCGCCGTAGACCATCTTGATGGCCTTGCTGCCCAGGTTACGGCGCAGGATGGCCGGACGGCCGGCCTGCAGGGTGCTCTTGTGCACGTAGAACTCGTCGGGGTTGACCGCGCCTTGTACCACGGTCTCGCCCAGGCCGTAGGCGCCGGTGATGAACACCACGTCACGGAAGCCCGACTCGGTGTCGAGGGTGAACATCACGCCGGCGGTACCGGTTTCCGAACGGACCATGCGTTGCACGCCGGCGGACAGGGCGACCAGCTTGTGGTCGAAGCCCTGGTGCACGCGGTAGGCGATGGCGCGGTCGTTGAACAGGGAGGCGAAGACCTCCTTGGCGGCGCGGATGACGTTGTCGACGCCACGGATGTTCAGGAAGGTTTCCTGCTGGCCGGCGAAGGACGCGTCCGGCAGGTCCTCGGCGGTGGCCGAGGAGCGCACGGCGACGGCGAGATTGGGGTTGCCCTTGCTCAACTCGGCGAAGGCGCTGCGGATCTCGGCGTCCAGGCGCGGAGGGAATTCGGCGTCCATGACCCACTGGCGGATCTGCGCGCCAGTCTTGGCCAGGGCGTTGACGTCGTCGACGTCCAGCGCATCGAGCGCAGCGTGGATGCGGTCGTTCAGGCCGCTCTGTTCGAGAAAATCGCGGTACGCCTGAGCCGTAGTGGCAAAGCCGCCCGGCACCGATACGCCGGCACCTGCGAGGTTACTGATCATCTCGCCCAGGGATGCGTTCTTGCCCCCCACATGCTCTACATCATGGACGCCGAGCTTATCGAGGGAAACTACGTACTCTACCAAGGTGATCTCTCCACTAACTGTATTGGAAAAGCTCAAGGGCGCCCGCCTGCCTGCTCAGACTTGGCCGGACGCTTGTGGCCTGGACCTGGAAAATAAGTGAGAATGCCGAACAACCGTGTTCGGCAAACCGAACGTATCATACTCCAGAAAACTTCGGCAGCTTAAGGCCCAGGGTGCAAATGAAACGATCCGCGTTCTTCATCTCCGACGGTACCGGCATCACTGCAGAAACGCTGGGGCAAAGCCTGCTCGCACAATTCGATAGCATTCCTTTCAATAAATTCACCCGCCCGTACATCGACACCCCGGACAAGGCGCGGGCCATGGTCGAGCAGATCAATGCCGCGGCCGAGCGCGACGGGATGCGGCCGATCATCTTCGACACCATCGTCAACCAGGACATCCGTGAGATCCTGGCCACCTCCAACGGCTTCATGATCGACATCTTTTCGACGTTTTTGTCCCCGCTGGAGCAGGAATTGACCGCCCATTCGTCGTATAGCGTGGGCAAGTCCCACTCGATCGGCGGCAATTCCAACTACATGGAGCGTATTGAGGCGGTCAACTTCGCCCTGGACAACGACGACGGCGCGCGTACCCGCTACTACGACAAGGCCGACCTGATCCTGGTGGGCGTGTCGCGTTGTGGCAAGACCCCCACCTGTCTATACATGGCCATGCAGTTCGGCATCCGCGCCGCCAACTACCCGCTGACCGAGGACGACATGGAGCGCCTGCAGTTGCCGACGGTGCTGAAGAAGTACCAGGACAAGCTGTTCGGCCTGACCATCGACCCCGACCGCCTCACCGCCATCCGCCACGAGCGCAAGCCCAACAGCCGCTACTCCAGCTTCGCCCAGTGCGAGTTCGAGGTACGCGAGGTGGAAAACCTGTTCCGCCGGGAGAACATCCCCAACATCAACTCCACGCACTTCTCGGTCGAAGAGATCGCGGCGAAGATCCTGGTAGAGAAAGGCGTGGAGCGGCGGTTCAAGTAAGCGGCAAGAAAAAGCAGCGGTGCCGGGGCCCGCACCGTCTCAAGCCAGAAAGCTGCAAGCAAGACCAACGCGGTCTGCTTGCAGCTTGTCGCTTCAGTTGGCCGGCAGAACCGCCGCCTGCCCGCTCATGGCCAGGTCCACCAGCTCACGGTTGGCCACCGCGTACATGGCGTAGTCGGTGCCGGTGGCGTTGCGCAGGTCCTCGAGCATGGCACGCCAGCGCTCCACCATCACCCGGTGCTGCTCGATCCACAGGGCCACGCGGGCGTCCATGTCCTCCGGCGCATCGGCCATCTGCAGCACGGAAATGGTGATGGCGCGCTGCTGCAGGTCGATATCGTCGCGGTACGCCTCGCGGGCCAGGGCCTGCCAGTTGTTCTCCACCGACAGGTTGCTGATCTCCTGCAGGTACCAGGTCAGGTCCAGGGCACTGCCCACGGCGAAGAACGCCTTGGCCACCAGGGCCGGGTCGCGGCCGGTGACGTCCGAAGCCTCGATGATCGGCAGCAGGGTGTACAGGTGGGTGGTGCCGGCGACCATGCGCGCCAGCAGCTCCGGCACCCCAGCCTCGACGAAGCCCTGGTAGCGCTGCTGCCAGCGTTCGCGGGTCGGGCCCTCCAGCAGTTCGTCGAGCTTGAGCCCCAGTTGGGCGATCTTCGGCCCGAAATGGGCCACGTCGCGACCGGCATCCTGCTCGTTGCGACGGCTGCGCAGGAACCAGCGGGTGGCGCGGCGGCCCAGGCGCATCAGCTCGTCCATCAGGGTCAGCTGGATCTCGGCCGGTACCTGGTAGTCCAGGGCCTCGATCTGGCGGAACCAGTGCGGCAGGTGGAAGATGTCGCGCACGATCACATAAGCCCCGGCGACGTTGGCCGGGCTCATGCCAGTGGACTCCTTCAGGCGCTGGACGAAGGTGATGCCCATGTTGTTGACCAGGTCGTTGGCGATCTGGTTGCTGACGATCTCGCGCTTGAGGCGGTGGCGGCGCATGGCCTCGGCGAACTTGCTGACCAGCGACGGCGGGAAGGCGGTCTCCATGTCGCGGGTCAGGTAGTCGTCGTCCGGTACCAGCGACTTGAGCAACTGCTCCTTGAGGTCGATCTTGCTGTAGGAGATCAGCACCGACAGCTCGGCGCGGGTCAGGCTCTGGCCCACGGCCAGGCGCTCGGCCAGCAGCTCCTCCGACGGCAGGAACTCGATGGCCCGGTCGAGCTTGCCACGCCCCTCCAGGTCGGCCATCAGGCGCTTGTACTCGGCGATCCGCTCGCGGGCGCGACGGGCCGCCAGCGACAGGGCCTGGGTCTGCTTGTAGTTGTTGCCCAGCACCAGGCCGGCGACTTCGTCGGTCATGCTGCCCAGCAGTTGGTTGCGCTGCTTCTCGGTCATGTCGCCACCCTGCACCACTTCGTTGAGCAGGATCTTGATGTTGACCTCGTGGTCGGAGCAGTCCACCCCGCCGGCGTTGTCGATGAAGTCGGTGTTGGTGGCACCGCCGTTGAGGCCGAACTCGACCCGGCCAAGCTGGGTCATGCCCAGGTTGCCGCCCTCGCCCACCACCTTGCAGCGCAGCTCGTCGCCGTTGACCCGCAGGGCATCGTTGGCCTTGTCGCCGACATCGGCGTGGCTCTCGCTGCTGGCCTTGACGTAAGTGCCGATACCGCCGTTCCACAGCAGGTCGACCGGGGCCTTGAGCAGTGCGTGCAACAGTTCGGTCGGCGTCAGGCGGTCAGCCTCGATGGCGAAACGTTCCTTCATCTGCGGGCTGATGGCGATGCTCTTGGCACTGCGCGGGAAGATCCCGCCGCCTTCGGACATGATGCTGGTGTCGTAGTCGCTCCAGGCCGAGCGCGGCAACTCGAACAGGCGCTTGCGCTCGACGAAGCTGGTGGCCGGGTCCGGGTTCGGATCGATGAAGATGTGCAGATGGTTGAACGCCGCGACCAGCTTGAGCTTGTCGGACATCAGCAGGCCGTTGCCGAACACGTCGCCGGCCATGTCGCCGATACCGATCACGGTGATCGGGTCTTCCTGCACGTTGATGCCACGCTCGCGAAAGTGGCGCTGCACGCCGACCCAGGCACCACGGGCGGTGATGCCCATCTTCTTGTGGTCGTAGCCGGCCGAGCCGCCCGAAGCGAAGGCATCGCCCAGCCAGAAGCCATAGTCGATGGCGATACCGTTGGCGATGTCGGAGAAGGTCGCGGTGCCCTTGTCCGCCGCCACCACCAGGTAGGGGTCGTCGTCATCGTGGCGGACCACGTTGGCCGGCGGCACCACGCCGCCGTCCTTGAGGTTGTCGGTGATGTCCAGCAGGCCCGAGATGAAGATCCGGTAGCAGGCGATGCCTTCGGCCTGGATGTCGTCACGGCTGCCGCCCAGCGGCAGACGGCGCGGCAGGAAGCCGCCCTTGGCACCGACCGGGACGATCACCGAGTTCTTCACCTGCTGGGCCTTGACCAGGCCGAGCACCTCGGTGCGGAAGTCTTCCTCGCGGTCCGACCAACGCAACCCACCACGGGCAACGTTGCCAAAGCGCAGGTGCACGCCCTCGACCCGTGGCGAATAGACGAAGATCTCGAACTTCGGCACCGGCTTGGGCAGCTCGGGGATCAACTTCGGATTGAACTTGAAACTGAAGTACGGCTTGTTCTGGCCATTGGCGTCCGGCTGGTAGAAGTTGGTGCGCAGGGTGGCCTTGATCAGGTCCAGGTAGCGACGCAGGATGCGGTCCTCGTTGAGCACCTGGACCTCGTCCAGGGCGCTGAGGATGGCCTGTTCCAGGCGCTGCTGCTTGTCGTCCAGGTCATCCTGGGTGAGCTTGCGCGCCAGGTAGAAGCGGGTCTTGAACAACCGGGTCAGCTCGCGAGCGATGTCGGTGTGGTTGTTCAGGGTCGCGGCGATGTACCCCAGGTCGAAGCCCAGGCGGATCTGCTTGAGGTAGCGGGCGTAGGCGCGCAGCAACGCCACGTCGCGCCATGGCAGGCCGGCGGTGAGCACCAGGCGGTTGAAGGCGTCGTTCTCGGCGTCGCCCTTGACGATGTGGATGAAGGCGTCCTGGAGGATGTCGTTGAGTTGCTGGATGTCCAGCTCCATGCCTTCGCTGTAGGTGAAGGCGAAGTCGTGGATCCAGAACTCACGGCCACTGGCGTGACGCAGGCGATAGGGGAACTCGCCGAGCACGCGCAGGCCGAGGTTCTCCAGGATCGGCAGCACGTCCGACAGGGCCAATGGCGTGTCGGCGTGGTACAGCTTGCAGTGCAACTGGCGCTCGCTGAGCTGGGTCAGCGGTTGGTAGAAGCTCATCGCCAGCGGCTTGCTCTCGGACAATGCCAGCACGTGCTGCATGTCGACCACCGCCGAATGGGCGGCGAAGCGCTCGCGGTAGCCGGCCGGGAAGCCCTTGGGGAAGTCGGCGAGGATGTTGGTGCCCTGGGCCTCGCCGAAGTTCTCGATGACCAGCGCCGAATAGTCGTCGTGCCACGAACGGCAAGCCTGGATCACCTCGTTCTCCAGCTGCTGCGGGTCGATGTCGATGCGGTTCTTCGGATCGACCCGCAGGATCAACTGCACCCGCGCCAGCACCGACTCGGAGAAGAACGTCCAGAATTCGCAGTCGCTGGCCTTCAGGCGCTCCATCAGCACCTGCTGGATCTTCTGCCGCACCTCGGTGGAGTAGATCTCCCGCGGTACATAGGCCAGGCAGTAGCAGAAGCGTCCGTACGGGTCCTTGCGCAGGAACACGCGGATCTTGTTGCGTTCCTGGATCTGCACGATGGCCATGACGGTGCTGAACAACTCGTCGATCGGCGTCTGGAACAGGTCGTCGCGCGGCAGCACCTCCAGCACCTGGGCCAGTTCCTTGCCCAGGTGGGCCTTGGGATCGAAGTGCGAGCGGCGCTCGATCTCGGCCACCTTGCCACGGATGTAGGGGATGGTGCGCACGCTCTCGCCGTACACCGAGGAGGTGTACAAGCCCATGAAACGGCACTCCTTGACCACCTTGCCGTCGTCGTCGATCTGCCGGATCGACACGTAGTCGGGGTAGGCCGGACGGTGCACGCGGCTGGGTTGCGAGGCCTTGGCGAACGACAGCAGACGCGGCTCGCGCAGGTAGGCGACGGCGTAGTCCTCGATGCGCAGGTCATCGATGCCGAGCCCGGCGCGCAGCAGGCGGGTCAGGCCAAGGAACGAGCCCTCGTCGTAGACCAGGTGGCCACCATCGGCGTCCGACTCGACGGTGAATTCCTCGTAGCCGAGGAAGGTGAAATGGTTGTCCAGCAGCCACGCCAGGAAGCTCTGCACCTCGGCCTTGTCATGCTGCTCCGGGCCGAACCCGGTCTGCTCCACCAGCGCCAGCAGGTCGCGGACCTTGGCCTTCATCGGCTCGAAGTCGTCCACCGCCACCCGCACCTCGGCCAACACCTGGTCCAACTCACGGGTCAGGGTGTTGAGCTCGGCGGCGTTGGCGCAGCGGTCGATCTCCAGGTACATCAGCGACTCGTGGCTGATGCCCTCGCCCTGGGTGCCCTTGGGCAGCAGCTCGAGCAGCTCGCCCTTGGCCCCGCGCCGCGCGCTCAGCACCGTGGTCTGCAGGGTGTGGATGCTGTAGCCGCGACGGTTGAGCTCGGTGCGCACCGAATCGACCAGGAACGGCAGGTCGTGGTGCAGCACCTCGACCACGGTGTGGGTCGACTGCCAGCCGTGGCGTTCGTAGTCGGGGTTGTAGACCCGCACCTGTGGCTGCGCAGGGTCGAAGCGTTCGATGATGCGCCAGGCAGAGAGGGTGCAGCCGGCCAGGTCGGACAGCCTGCGCTGGGTGAGTTCGTCCAGAGAGATGATGCCGAAGAACTGTTCGGCGAACAGGGCCACTTGTGGCAGTGCCTGTTCGCTGATGTGCTGCGCCAGGGCCGCTTGCAGTTGATGCTGGAAGTCGGCTTTGCTGGCTGCGGTGAAGAACGCCATCTGTGGTACTCCGCTTGGGCTTTGTTATGTGTGAAGCGTCGCGTGCGTCCGCCGTGTACGGATCAACGATAGCCAACCCGTGGCGACAGGACGATGAAAACCAGGCGTTTGGACGTGACCGGCACGCCCATCCGTTCCATGGATGGGCACCTGCAAAGACGACTGCCGCCTCGGGCCGTGGCTTTACGGGTGACCATCGACTGGGCAGCTTAACGACTGAGCGGTCATCACGGCTTGCAGCGCTGCGACAATTTCGGTCAAGGGCCGGTAACTTTCCGTTTATGGATGTTCGCGGGGCTGTCAGAATGGCCTTTCGTCCCCCGACCCCGCTCCATGCAACGGAAGCCACCCCATGCAACTGAAAACCGCCCTGCTCTTCGCCACCCCTTGCGACGAGGAGGAAGACAACATGGCGACCCTGTGCTGCCACAGCGACAGGGGCCAGATGTTCCTGCTCACCCGCTACCCGGACGAGGACACGGTGGACCTGACCCTGGACGACGAGCCGTCGACGCTCGATGGCCTGAAGGTGACCTTCAGCGCCACACGCCTGCTGATCGAGGTGACGGCGGGGGATCGCGATGCACTCAAGGGCGCATCGCAGCTGGAAATCGTCCTGACATCGCCGGGGACGGACCTGATGGAGGTAGAGCAGACCCTGCGCAATATCCTCGACGGCACCGGCACCTACGTCAGCGAGCTTTAAGCTGCAAGCTTTCCGAGCCGCAAGCAGGCCTGTGTGAAGGCTGCTTGCGGTTTTTCAGTCCCTGCGGCTTGCAGCTATCCGATAGCCCCCTCGACCACGGCCAACACCTCGCCCTCGCGCAACTGCTCGGTCACCGCGACGATGTCCGGGTAGAACGCCCGGTCTTCGTCGGCCACCGGCACCCGGCTGCGTACCAGCTCATACAAGGCGCGGGTGGCGCTGGAGGCCTTGGCCGGGTCGTGGAAGTCCAGGGCCTGGCAGCCGACCAGCAGCTCGATCGCCAGCACCGACTCCAGCTTGCGCGACACCTGGTAGGCCTTGATCGCCGCGTTGAAGGCAAAGCTGACCGGGTCTTCCTGGTTGCCACAGGTCGAAACGCTGTCGATCGTCGCCGGGTGCGACAGCACCTTCATCTCGCCCAGCAACCCCGCCGCGGTGTATTGGATGATCATGTAGCCGTTGTTCAGGCCCGGGTTGCGCACCAGGAACGCCGGCATTTCGCTGAAGTGCGAGTTGACCATGCGGTCGGTACGCCGCTCGGAGATCTTCGCCAGGTTGGTCATCGCATTGCACAGGGTGTCGGCAGCCATGCCCACGAAGGAGCCGTCGAAATTCGCCCCGGAGATGGCGATGCCATTGCCCTCGGTGGTCGGGTAGATCACTGGGTTGTCGCCGGACGAGGCGATCTCGTTGTCGATGCAGGCCTGGGCATAGGCGATGAAGCGCTTGGAGGCGCCATGCACCTGGGGGATGGCGCGCAGGCTGTAGGTGTCCTGCAGACGGTAGTCGATGTGTTCTTCGATCAACCGACTGTCGCCCAGCAGGCGCTTGATGTAGCTGGCGGTCTGGGCCTGCTCGGCGTAGGCCTTGACCGAATGGTAACGGGGGTCGAAGGCGCGGATGGTCCCCTTGAGCACCTGCAGCGAGATCGCCGCGGCCACGTCTGCCGCCTGGGCGGCCTGGTTGGCGTTGTACTGGGCCAGGGTGGCGATGGCGGTGACCGAGGTCGTGCCGTTGAGCATCGCCAGGCCTTCCTTGCACTGCAGCTCGATCGGCTGCAGGCCCACCTGGCGCAGCGCCGCCGCGCCATCGATCCAGTCGCCCCCCGCGACCCGGGCCTTGCCCTCGCCGATCAGCACCAGGGCCAAATGGCCTTCAGGGCCCAGGTAGCCCACCGAGCCCTCGCCCGGCGCGAATGGCATGACATCGTGGTTGAGCAGGCCGGCAATCTGTTCGAGCAAGGCCATGCGCACGCCGGAGAACCCCTTGCCCAGGCTGACCAGGATCATCAACTGGATCGCCCGCACCTGCTCGCGATTGAGCGGCTCGCCCACCGACACCGCATGGGAGCGCACGATGTTCACCTGCAGGGTCTGGGCATCTTCCGGCGAAATGACATGGCGGACGTTGTCGCCAAAACCGGTGGTCACGCCATAGACCAGGCGGTTTTCCGCCAGAAAACGCTCGACCAGGCCGCGCGAGCGGTCGACCCGGGCGCGATAGGCATCGGAAAACCGCACCTTCGCCGAGTAACGGGCGACCGCGATGAACTCCTCGAGGGAAGGCTTGGCGTCGTCCAGGGTAACGGTGGCAATGTCTTTCGGGTGAATACGCATGATGCTCTGCTCTCTCTACTCATTGGCCTTTTTCAGGGCGCAGGAAGCCCGTCCTGTTCAGGGACAGGCGAAAAACGTCGGGTAACCGGGGGGGCTCAGGCCTGGCTGAGGATGAACCGGCTGAAACGCTCCGAGCGCTGGTCCTTGAACATCTCCTCTGGCGTGCCCTGGGCTTCGATCAGCCCCTGGTGCATGAACACCACGCGGTTGGAGACGTTGCGGGCGAAGCCCATCTCATGGGTCACCACCAGCATGGTCCGACCCTCTTCGGCGAGCGCTCGCATCACCTTCAGCACTTCGCCGACCAGCTCCGGGTCGAGCGCCGAGGTGGGCTCGTCGAACAAGATGACCCGTGGGCGCATCGCCAGGGTGCGGGCGATCGCCACGCGCTGCTGCTGGCCCCCCGAGAGGAACGCCGGGTAGTGGTTGCGCTTGTCCGCCATGCCGACCTTCTCGAGCAGCGCCTCGGCCTGTTCGAGGCACTCGGCGCGCGGCCGCTTCTGCACATGCAGCGGCCCTTCGATGACGTTCTGCAACACCGTCATGTGCGACCACAGCCCAAAGCTCTGGAACACCATGCCAAGCTCCGGGCGCAGGCGGTCGACCTGGCGCCGGTCGGCGGGCACCGGCAGCCGGTGGCGCCCCCGCTTGAACGCGATCTGCTCGCCGGCGACACGGATCTCGCCGGCGTCCGGGGTTTCCAGCAGGTTGATGCAACGCAGGAAGGTGCTCTTGCCCGAGCCACTGGAGCCGAGGATCGACACCACATCGCCCTGGTACGCCTCCAGCGAGATGCCCTTGAGCACCTCCAGGCTACCGAAGGACTTGCGGATATGTTTCACCTGCAGTACCGGATCGTTGCCAATAGTCATGTCAGTTACCCCTTCGCACGCTGAATGCGTACTTTCTTGTCGTTGTTCGCGTGGCCGCCGGCTGCCGGGGAGACAGCCAGCGCTCGAGCCACGCCAGTGTGCGGACGATCAGGAAGTTCAGAACCAGGTAGATGAGCGCTGCGCAGAGGAACACCTCGAGCGTGCGGTAGGTTTCCGAGATGATTCGCTGGGCCACGCCCGAGATCTCGTAGACCGTCACCAGGCTGGCCAGCGAGGTGGCCTTCATCATCAGGATGATTTCCGTGGAGTAGGCCGGCAGGCAGCTGCGCAGGGCGATCGGGATGATGATCCGCCGCGCCAGCAGCCCGCCAGACATGCCCGCCGCCCGCCCCGCTTCGACCTGTTGCGCCGGCACCGCCAGCAGGCCACCGCGGAAGATCTCCGCCATGTAGCCCGCCGTGCACAAGGCCAGGGCGATCACCGCACAAGCCAGCGGGTCGCGCAGCACCGGCCACAACGGGCTCTGGCGCACCTCGGGGAACTGGCTCAGGCCGTAGTACAGCAGGAACAGCTGGATCAACAACGGCGAGCCGCGAAACAGGAAGATGTAGCCACGCGCCAGGTGACGCAACGCGGCCACGTCGCAGACCCGCAGCCACACCACCAGCAGCGCCAGCAGCGTGCCAACGGCCACCGAGGCGGCGAACAGCACCAGGGTGGTCGGCAAAGCCCGCAGCAGTTGCAGCAGGGTGTCGCACAAGAACGCAAAGTCGATGGACATGTCGAGCCCCTCTTCAGCCGCGGCGCAAGGTTCTGCCAAGCCGCAGCTCGGCACGTGAGAACACCAGGTTGGAACCCCCCGTGAGCAGCAGGTAGAGCGCGCACCCGGTCATGAAGAACAGCACGAACTCCCCGGTGGAGGCCGCGGCGACCCGGCTGGCGCGCATCAGCTCGACCAACCCGGTCACCGAGATCAGCGCCGAGTCCTTCAGGCTGATCTGCCAGACCCCGCCAAGCCCCGGCAAGGCAAAACGCAGCACTTGCGGCGCGATGATCCGGCGAAAGCGCATCAGCATCGGCATGCCGATCGCCTTGGCCGCCTCCAGCTCGTTGCGCGAGACGGCCTGGAAGGCGCCACGGTAGACCTCCGCCTGGTAGGCGCCAGAGACCACGCCGACCGCCAGCGCCCCCACCAGGAAAGCCGGCATGCAGATGAAACCCTCGGCGCCGAACAGTTGGCCGACCTGGCCCACCAGGGCCGAACCACCATAGAAGAACAGATAGATCACCAGCAGTTCAGGTACCCCCCGAAACACCGTGGTGTAGGCATCGCCCAACACCCGCAGCAGGCCGTTGTCCTGAAGTTTCGCCGCCGCCACCAGCGCGCCGAGCAGCGCACCGACCAACAAGGCGGCCAGGGTCACCAATAGCGTCATGAGCGCGGCCAGCAGCAGCACGCCGCCCCAGCCCTGTGCGCCAAATCCGAGCAAATCGATCACGTGTACACCCACCCATAGCCATGTCAGGGAGCGGTCGGCCGAGGCCGCCGCGTGCAGTGCCTGCGTCGCCGGGCATCAGGGACGATGCCCGGCGACGCCCCAGAGGTTCAGGGGGTTGGCGGGGTGAAGTCGTGCTTGAACCACTTGCGGCTCAGCTCGCTGATGGTGCCATCGGCGATCAACGAGGCAATCGCCGCATCCAGCTTGGCCTTGAGCTCCGGCTCGCCCTGGCGGATGCCGAAAGCCTCGCCTTCGCCCCAGATCGGCCCGTTGATCGCCGGGCCCACCAGCACCACCTCGCTGCCGGCGCGTTGCATTTCCCCGGCGAGAAAGCCCAGGTCCTCGAACACCACGTCGACGCGACCGTTCTTCAGGTCCATCAGCGGCTCCGGTGGGGTCTTGTACTCGCGGATGGTCGCCACCTTGCCGAACTGGTCATGGATGAACGTGCTGTACACGGTGCCCGAGACGATACCTATGAGCTTGCCTTCGAGCCGTTTGCGCAAGTCATCGACCCTTGGCGTGTCCTGCGCCGGGTCGCCCTGCAGTTGCAACGTGCCGTCACCCAGGTCGATGCCGCTGGAGCGCAGGGCAACGAAGGTGGCCGGTGCCTTGGTGTAGGGGCGCGAGAAGTCGATCACCTGGCGCCGCTGCGGGCTGATCGCCAGGGCATCCATGACCACGTCGAACTTGCCGGCCTTAAGGCCCGGGATCAGGCCATCCCAGTCCTGGGCGACGATCTTGCAACGGACCTGCATGCGTTCGCACAGCACCTTGGCCATCTCCGGCTCGAAGCCATCGAAGGTGCCATCCGGGCGGGTGCGGTTCCAGGGTTCGTAGACGCCCTCCGTGGCGATCTGGATGCTGTCCCAGTCCTTGGCTGGGGCGTTGAAACTGGTCAGGGCCATCAACAACGAGCAGGCGGCGAATCCGATTTTCTTGTTGTTCATTCTTATTCTCCGATGCGAGACCACGAAGGTCGTAAAGGGCACGCAGGGCACGTCTTTCGGTGGGGTTACCTCCATTGGCCAGTGGTCTAGCGCCTGCCCAATGCCAGCACGACCGGCGAGGTCGGCCGGGCGCAGCACAGCAATACCTGGCCCGCCTCGGGCTCGGCCAAGGGCGCTTCAAGGTACTCGACGGTGCCGCTGAGCAGCGGCGTCATGCAGGCACTGCACAACCCCGCGCGGCAACTGAAGGGCGGCGACAGCCCTGCCTGCTCGGCGCAGTCGAGCAGCGATGGGCAAGACGCCTCCCAGGTGACCGACCGGCCCGAGGGCTCGAAGCGCACCGTCAGTTCACCCTGCGCCTGTGCGCTGGGTGTGGCCACGCTGGCCACGGCGGGGGCCTCGTCCTCGTCCAGGACAGTCGCCGGCCCGAAGAACTCGTAGCGAATCCGCTCGCGCTCGATGCCCAGGCCACGCAGCAAGCGCCAGTTGGCCTGCATGAACGGCCTGGGCCCACACAGGTAGACGTCGTAGTCGTCCAGCGGCAGCAGCGCCTGCAGGGTTTCGCGGCTGACCAGCCCACTGCTGTGGTGATGGCCATTGCGCACGTCGGCGTCGCTCGGCGCCCGGTAGCAGAAGTGCACACGAATCCCGGCACGCTTGGTCGCCAGGGCCAGCACTTCCTCACGCAAGGCATGCACGCTGCCGTTCTCGCAGGCGTGGACGAAATACACCGGCCGCGCCGAATGGGTCGCCAGGCGATGCAACATGCTCACCATGGGCGTCAGGCCGACGCCACCGCTGAACAGCAGCACCGGGCGGGTGCTTTGCTCATCGAGGACGAAGTTGCCGGACGGGCCGGCAACCTCCAGTTGCCCACCCACCTCCAGCGCCTCGTGCAAAAAGCTCGAGCCCACGCCGGCCGGCACGTCGGGCAAGTGCGCCGGCGCCCGCTCGTGCTTCACCGAGATACGCAGTTGCTCCGGGGTATCCGGGTCGCTGGACAGGCTGTAGGCACGCAGCAACTGCGGGCCCTGGGCCTGGGGGATGCGCACCACGATGAACTGCCCGGGGCGAAAGGCGATGCGGCCATCGTTCATGGCGGGCTTGAGCAACAACGAGGTGATGGTTGCGCTCTCCCGTACCTTCCCTGTCACCTGGAAGCGCGCGAAGCCCTTCGCGGCGGGAATGGCATCAAGCATGAGCGTTCACCTCGACGGTCGCGACCAGCCCGTGGGCGGCCTGCTGCTCTTCGCGAATCAGGCGCTCCATGCCACGGCGAAAACGCAAGGGGCCAGAATCGATGGCCAGGTCGATGTTCGGCGTCTGGCGCTGCCTCATGCCCGCATGCACCGCCGCCAGCACCACCCGGTCCTCCTCGAAGGCTCGACGCACATCGGCAGCGAACTGGCGGGAGACCTCCTGGTCGTCTGCGTCGAAATTGCGCAACTGGAACCAGTAGTAACGGGTGCGGTTCTCGTCGACCGGCGTCATGAAGTTGTAGGAGTCCATCAGGAACGCCTTCTCATGCAGCGCTCCGCCCTCCCCGCCCGTACCGGCCGGGGTGTGCACGCCCTTGATGATCGCATGGGCCGGGTAGCGCACCTCGTAGTACTGCAGACGGTCGCAGCGGCCTTCGAACTTCAGGTACTGGCGATAGAACGGCGCCACATCGATATTGCGCAGCCAGCGCGAGACCACCACGCCGTCGTCGTTCACCTGGGTCTGCAACGGCTCCGACTCACAGGCCGAGGTGCCGAAGGTGCTCTGGTGGACCCAGGCCACGTGGGAGGGGTCGAGCAGGTTGTCGGTCATGTACAGGTAGTTGCAGTCGATGGTCATCGAATCGCCACGGTTGACGCCCCAGGCCGGGTCGTCCCACTCGGGGATGTCGAGGAGCTTGCTGCGGTCGGCCAGGGCCGGCTCGCCCATCCACAGCCACACCAGGCCGTAGCGCTCTTCTACCGGGTAGCTGCGGACTTTCGCCGCCTGCGGAATGCGCGACACGCAGGCGGCCTTCACACAGGTGCCGGCGCCGTCGAAGGTGAGGCCGTGGTAGCCACACTCGACCACATCGCCGTGCAGGCGCCCCATCGACAGCGGCAGCTTGCGGTGCGGGCACGCATCCTCCAGGGCCACCACTGCGCCGTCGGCCTTGCGGTAGAGCACGACGGGCTCGCCGAGCAGGGTGGTGGCGTGCAAGGCCTGCTTCACTTCGGTGTCCCAGGCGGCGGCGTACCAGGCATTTCTCAAGAACATGGCATGAGGCTCCTGTTGTTGTTGTCATGGGCTGCATCAGGTTCTTGAAACACAGCCTAGGCCTGGGTGAAACAAAAGAATAGGTGGTGTTTTCTGTTGATTTATTAAGTTTTTCTAAACTAAAAATAGGCCTGTCCCCACAGCTGAGAGCCCGTCATGAGCCAGCTCCCCCCGTTACGCGCACTGGAAGTCTTCGAAGCCGTCGGCCTGTGCGGTGGCATCACCCAGGCGGCCAAGCGCCTGGGTATCTCCGCCGGCGCCGTCAGCCAGCAGATGAAGATCCTCGAGCAAGCCGTTGGCCTGAGCCTGACGGTCAAGGAAGGCCAGCGCCTGCGCCTGAACGCCGCCGGCCAGCGCTTTCACGAAGGCTGCAGCCAGGCGTTCGAGCGCTTGCGCGCGGCCTATGCGGGGTTGGAACGCTCGAAGAACACCAGCAACCTCTACATCAGCGCCCTGCCCTCGCTGTTGTCGAAATGGCTGGCACCGCTGGTGGCCGAGTGGCAGGCGGCATTCCCTCAGTTGAGCATCTACCTGGACGGCACCCACACCGAACCGTCCGAGGCCCACGCCAATGGCGTGGACTTTCGCCTGAGCTATGGCGCCGGCATGCATGACGACCAGCACACCCTCGAACTGTTCCGCGATTGCGTGGTACCGGCGTGCAGCCCAGCCTTGCTGGACGCGAAGGTCGACGCCGACCGCCTGCTCGCGCTGCCGTTGATCACCATCGACTGGCGGCCGAAGTTCGATTCACCGCCGTCCTGGGAGGAGTGGTTCGCCACGGCTGGCATCGGCGAGGTGCAAATCGCCAACTACCGGATCTACTCGCTGTCTTCCATGGCCATCCAGGCTGCCATCGACGGGCAAGGCATCGTCCTTGCGCAGTACTCGATGATCAGCCGGGATGTCGACAGCGGCAAACTGATGCTGCCTTGCCTGCGGGCCCTGCCCATGCCAGCGTCCTATTACCTGACCTGGAACCCGGGCAGCATCCACCACGGTCACTGCCGAGCCTTCCAGCGCTGGCTGATCGAGCGCGGGCGTGACCAGCAGGAAGTCACGCAGCGGTTGCTGGCCGAATCCCCGGCATAACGCATTGAATCGATTGACAACAGGGCCCGGACACAGGCATTGTCTGACAACCTGATCAATAGGCAACCGTTTCCATGCTAGAGCTCCAGCGCCCCGACACCCTGGTCGAACGGGTCGTCAGCGCCATCCGTGCAGAGATCGATTCCGGCCGCCTGGCCGCCGAATCGCGCCTGCCCACCGAACAGCAACTGGCCGAGCAGCTCAATGTCAGCCGCTCGGTGGTGCGCGAAGCGGTGGCGCAGCTCAAGGCCGATGGCGTGCTCATCGCCCGCCGCGGGCTCGGCTCCTACATCTCCCAGACTCCCAGCGGCACGGTGTTCCGCTTCCCCGGCAGCCAGGGGCGCAAGCCAGACCTGGTGCAGATGTTCGAGATGCGCCTGTGGATCGAGACCCAGGCCGCCGCCATCGCCGCCCGCCGCCGCGACGCGCACGACCTGGCGCGCATGGCCACGGCCCTGCAGGAAATGCTCGACAGGCGCAGCGACTTCAGCGCCGCCTCCGCCGCCGACGTGGCCTTCCACCGGGCCATCGCCGAAGCCAGCAAGAACGCGTACTTCGTGGCCTTCCACGACTTCCTCGGCGGCCAGTTGGCCGCCGCGCGCCGCAACGCCTGGGAAAACTCCGCCGCCCACTCCGTGGGCGGCTCGGCCGACGCCAATCGCGAGCACCAGGCGCTGTACCAGGCCATCGCCGATGGCGACCGCCAGGCCGCCGCGGCCTGCGCCGAAGCGCACCTGCGGGCCTCGGCCAAGCGCCTGAAGATCGACCTCCCCGCCCTCGACTGACACCCGGAGAACGCCTGGCAGCCTGGCGAGGTTTTCACGCGCACTACTTAGTCTGACAACCTGATAAGCAGATCCACCGACAAGAAATCCAAGGTACCCCTGCATGACCTACGACTACTGCATCATCGGCGGCGGCATCGTCGGCCTCGCCACCGCCATGGCCCTGCTCGAGCAGCGTCCCGGCGCGTCCCTGCTGATCCTGGAAAAGGAAGCGAGCCTCGGCCGCCACCAGACCGGCCACAACAGTGGCGTGATCCATGCTGGCATCTACTATGCTCCGGGCAGCCTCAAGGCCGACCTGTGCAAGCGCGGCGCCCAGGCCACCAAGGACTTCTGCAGCGAGCACGGCATCGCCTTCGACGTCTGCGGCAAGCTGCTGGTGGCCTCCAACGACCTGGAAATGCAGCGCATGCAGGCCCTGTACGAGCGTTCGCAGCAGAACGGCCTGAAGGTCGAGCGCCTGGACGCCGCCGAGCTTGGCCGCCGCGAACCCAACATCGTCGGCAAGGGTGCGCTGTTCCTCGATGCCACCGGCATCGTCGACTACAAGCAAGTGTGTACGGCCATGGCCCGGGTGATCGAGCGGGCCGGCGGCGAAGTCCACCTGAGCACCAGCGTGCGCGCGATCGAAGAACACGGCACGCATGTCGAAGTGCGCAGCGACGCGCAGACCTGGCAGGCACGCCAGCTGGTGGCCTGCGCCGGCCTGCAGTCCGACCGCCTGGCGCGCCTGGCCGGGGTGAAGATCGACCACCAGATCATCCCTTTTCGCGGTGAGTACTACCGCCTGCCCGCGAGCAAGAACCAGGTCGTCAACCACCTGATCTACCCGATCCCCGACCCGGACCTGCCGTTCCTCGGCGTGCACCTGACGCGGATGATCGACGGCAGCGTCACCGTCGGCCCCAACGCCGTGCTCGGCCTGGGCCGGGAGAACTACCGCAAGTTCTCGGTGAACTGGCGCGACGTCGCCGAGTACGCACGCTTCCCGGGTTTCTGGAAGACGATCTGGAACAACCTCGGCTCTGGCACCACGGAGATGAAGAACTCGCTGTTCAAGCGCGGCTACCTGGAGCAATGCCGCAAGTACTGCCCGTCGCTGGAGGTCGAGGACCTGCTGCCCTACGAGGCCGGCATCCGCGCCCAGGCGGTGATGCGCGACGGCACCCTGGTGCACGACTTCCTGTTCGCCGAGACGGCGCGCATGGTGCACGTCTGCAACGCTCCGTCGCCAGCTGCCACCTCGGCCATCCCGATCGGCCAGATGATCGCTGCCAAGATCCTCGAGGCCCGCTGAACCCTGCTGCACACCCCACTACAAAGACAATAAGGAACCTTCGATGTCGGTACATGAGGCGGCCCTGGCCGCGACGGAAACCCCGCAACAGCAACGCAAGCGCCTGCGCAAGGTGGCAGCGGCGACCATCTTCGGCTCGATGCTGGAGTGGTACGACTTCTACCTGTACGCCACGATGGCGGCGATCGTCTTCTCACAGATCTTCTTCGACGCCAGCAACCCGGCGGTGGCCTCGCTGCTGGCGTTCTCCACCTTCGCCATCGGCTTCATCGCCCGCCCCTTCGGCGGCATCCTGTTCGGCTACCTGGGCGACCGCTTCGGGCGCAAGCAGGTGCTGGTGATCACCTTCTGCATGATGGGCGTGTGCACCGCACTGATCGGCCTGATCCCCAGCTATGCCACGATCGGCATCTGGGCGCCGATCATCCTGGTGGTCATCCGTATCATCCAGGGCCTGGGCGCCGGCGCCGAACTGTCCGGCGCGGCGGTGACCTCCTACGAGCACGCCAGCGAAGGCAAGCGCGGCAGCCAGGGTGCTTGGCCGGCGCTGGGCCTGAACCTGGGCCTGCTGCTGTCGTCGCTGACCGTGTACCTGCTGACCATGAACGGCAATGCGTTCCTCATGGCCGGCGGCTGGCGCATCCCCTTCATCGCCAGTATCGCGCTGGTCGGCATTGGCCTGTGGGTACGTCGCAGCATCCCCGAGACGCCGGACTTCAAGGAACTCGACCAGGCCAAGGACAAGCCCCAGGTGTCGCCGCTGAAGCTGCTGCTGCGCAACGACCTCAAGGGCCTGGCCGTGGTGTTCTTCGTGGCCATCGGCTACAACGCCCTGAGCTACATCTTCAAGACGTTCTCGCTGGCCTACCTGACCCAGTTCAAGGGCGTCCAGGCGCATGTCACCTCGCTGTCGGTGACCATCGCCAGCCTGGTGGCGATCTTCGCCGTGCCGTTCTTCGGCTGGCTGTGCGACAAGTGGAGCAGCAAGATCGTGCTGATGCTCGGCGGCGTGTTCTCGGCGCTGTTCGCCTATCCGTTCCTGCAGTTGCTGAGCACGGGTGAACCGACGCTGATCTACGTGGCCATCGGCATCGGCACCGGGATCCTCGCGCCGATGATGTTCGCACCGCAGGGTTCGTTCCTCAGCCGGCAGTTCCCGACCCAGACACGCTCGTCAGGGTTCGGTACCGGGCGGGAGATCGGCACGGCGGTGGCCGGTGGCCTGGCACCGCTGGGCGGCCTGGCCCTGGTGGCTGGCTCGGCGACCCATTCCACCGATGGCGTGGCGCTGATCCTGGCGATTTCCGGGGTGCTGGTGGTGGTCTTCGCCCTGTGCGACCAGGGGCGCAAGCACTCCACCGCGAAGAACTGAGGGCTGCCTAGGCCAGTTAAAGCTTTACAGTCGCAATTGGGGCCGCTCCAGGTACCGCGCTCAATGGCAGAACGGCGCTGTACCTGAGCGGCCCCAGGATGCCAAAAGCACCACATGCCAGGCCCGCTCACCCCACTGGATTCACATGCATCACCCGCCCGCCTTCCGCCGGCCGGTCGACGAACATCACCTCCAGTTCGCTGTTGCGCAGCCCCTTGAGTGCATTCCAATGCGCCGAAGCATGGATGTACCGCGCCTCCAGCAAGTGCCGCTCCTCCTCGCTCAAACCCGGACCAGCGCTACGCCCCAGGGCGAAGTCATGCAATTTGGCACTGATCCCCAGCAACGCCTCCGGCAACCGATACGCCGCCTCGCGCGCCTCCACCTCGGCGAACGGCACCCCACCGCGCACCGCCAGCTCACGCATGATGCGCAGATAGATCCGCGACAAATGCCCCAGTACCTCACGCTCCCGATAAACCGCCGCATACACGCGCTTTTCCGGCCCATCCTGCCTGCAACGCCGCTCGACAGGCACCTCCCAGGTCAGGACCCGGGGCTGCGGCCCCGGCATGCCCGCATACTCCGCCGCCAACTGCCTGGTGGCGATGGCATACGCCCGCGTCCGCTCCGCTGGCGTGCGCGCAGGCACCAGGTTCGATCGCGGCTTGCTCAGCAGGACGCGCTCGGTCATCCGTTCCAGGTAGCCGCCGCCGATGTCCGAATGGACCCCGGGCACGACGATGTCGTGCCCGCTACGCACCAACGGGAAGTTGTGCCGCCTTTCATCGCCAGCCACCAGTTGCACGACCTGGCGCGCAATACCCTCGCCCAGGCCGAGGCGCAACCCGCCGTAACGGTCGTTGGCAGGGCTGAAGTTGCCTTGCCACGGGGCGACGATGGCCGCCACCGTGTCGAACAGGCCGATGAAGTTGATCGTCACAGGCCACGCCAGCAGGCAGGCCGAGCCCTCCTGCAACTGGTTGGCCAGGTGGCGGGCCGCCGCCGCCCCGCGACTGAAGCCGAACAGGTCCAGCTCGACCCCTGCCACGGGGCCCTGCGGTTGCCCTGCACGCCAGCGCCGCAATTGCCCGGCAACCACCGCCAGCGCCTCGGCCACTCGTGCCTCGATCCCCGTCTGGCCACGCCCGGTGGCCTGGGCGAGCGCCGAGTCGGGCGCGCCTTGCGTGGTGCCGATGCCCTCGACATAGACCTTGAAAAAGACCCTGTCCGCAAGTGCCTCCACAGCCCCGACCGGGTACAGCCCGTACAGCAGCGCCACGTTGCTCGGGGCATTGGCATAACTGCCGCCGCGTTCGGGCGATGCTCCCGCGTGCATGCCGTTGCCCAGGTTGTTGCCGGTGCCGTCGAAGAACACCCCCACCCTCAAGGTGAGCGGATGGGGTGTGCCGGAAGCGATGCGTTGCAGGTCCATCGGTGGGTTCCTCATTGTCCAGGACCGACAATGAGGCAACCTCGCGGCGCACGCGGGAACCCGCAGATTCCACAGGCAGTCAGCGATTGTTCGACGACCCGCGCCCGCCCCCCTGGAGAATTTTCCATGCCGCCATTGGTCGGCACGGGCCCGGATGGATTAAAGTATCAGCCCCTGCCCGGACGCCGCTGCGCCAGCACGCCCGGCTCATTTCCAGGAACCCTCGACGATGGAACACCGTGAGGCGCTGATCGCGCTGCGCACATTTCTTTCCTCCCAGATCCTTGGCCAGGAGAAGCTGGTCGAGCGCCTGCTGATCGTGCTCCTGGCCGACGGCCACATGCTGGTCGAAGGTGCGCCCGGGCTGGCCAAGACCAAGGCCATCAAGGAGCTGGCCGAGGGTATCGAGGCACAGTTCCATCGCATCCAGTTCACCCCTGACCTGTTGCCGGCGGACATCACCGGCACCGAGATCTACCGCCCGGAAACCGGCAGCTTCGTGTTCCAGCAGGGGCCGATCTTCCACAACCTGGTGCTGGCCGACGAAATCAACCGTGCCCCGGCCAAGGTCCAGTCGGCGCTGCTCGAGGCCATGGCCGAGCGCCAGGTCAGTGTCGGCCGCAGCACCTACGAGCTGTCGCCGCTGTTCCTGGTCATGGCCACGCAGAACCCGATCGAGCAGGAAGGCACCTACCCGCTGCCCGAGGCCCAGCTCGACCGTTTCCTCATGCACGTGAAGATCGGCTTCCCGGACGCCGCCGTCGAGCGGCGCATCCTCCAGCAGGCCCGGGGCGAGGCGCTGGGCGGCGAGGCCAAGCCGGAGCGGCGGGTCAGCCAGCTGGCGATCTTCGCCGCGCGCAAGGAGATCCTCGGCCTGTACATGGCCGACGCCGTGGAGGAATACCTGGTGCAGCTGGTGATGGCCACCCGCACCCCAGCCAAGTTCGATGCCGAGCTGGCCGACTGGATCGCCTATGGCGCCAGCCCACGCGGCTCGATCGCCCTGGACCGCTGCGCACGCGCCCATGCCTGGCTGGCCGGGCGCGACTTCGTCAGCCCCGAGGACATCCAGGCCGTGCTGTTCGACGTGCTGCGCCACCGCATCATCCTGTCTTTCGAGGCCGAGGCGGCGGGGATCGACCAGGACCGTGTGGTCCAGCGCATCCTCGACGTCGTCGCCGTCGCCTGACCCATGCCCACCGCGCGAACGGCCGAACCCGGCATCCGCATCGGCCTGGCCGAGCTGATCGACATGCGCCATCGCGTGCGCGAGATCCAGCTGTTTTCCCGGCCCGGCCAGCGCAGCCCGCTGGTCGGCCTGCACCACTCCAAGCTGCGCGGGCGCGGCGTGGACTTCGACCAGGTGCGCGTCTACCAGGCCGGCGACGATGTACGCAACATCGACTGGCGTGTCACCGCGCGCACCCAGGAGCCGCACACCAAGCTGTTCCACGAAGAGCGCGAGCGGCCGATCTTCATCCTGGTCGAGCAGAGCCAGCGGCTGTTCTTCAGCTCCGGCCTGATGTTCAAGTCGGTGCTGGCGGCCCAGGCCGCAGCGCTGTTCGGTTGGGCCGCGCTGGGCCACAACGACCGCATCGGCGGCCTGGTGTTCGGCGACAACGAGCACCACGAGATCAAGCCACGGCGTAGCAAGCAAAGCCTGCTGCAACTGCTCAACCGCCTGGCCAAGGTCAACCAGGCGCTGCACACCGAGGCCCAGCCCCAGGCCGACAGCCTCGGCCTGGCCTTGCGCCGGGCCCGCGAGGTGCTGCGCCCGGGCAGCCTGGCCATCGTCATCTGCGACGAACGCGCCTTGAGCGACAGCGTCGAACAGCACCTTTCGATGCTCTCGCGCCACTGCGACCTGCTGCTGATGCCGGTTTCCGACCCGCTCGACCATGCCCTGCCGGCCGCCGGCCTGCTGCGCTTCGCCCAGCGCGGCGCCCAGTTGGAACTCGACACCCTCGACGCCAGCCTGCGCCAGGCCTATCGCCAGCAAGCCGAGTCGCGCGTCGAGCGCTGGGAACTGCTGGCGCAGAAACTGCGGATACTGCTGATGCCCCTGAGCACCCAAAGCGAGATGATCGAGCAACTGCGCGAGCACCTCGATGCCCAGCGCCCCGGGAGCCCTCAATGAATCCGCTGGACCCGTTGCAACCGCTGATCGCCCCGCCGGGCATCGGCCTGTGGCCACCCGCGCCCGGCTGGTGGGTGCTGCTGGCCATGCTGCCGCTGCTCGGCTGGGGCCTGTGGCGCTTGCGCCACTGGCGCCCTGGCAAACGTCGGGTGGTGCGCGCCGAGCAGCCGCTGGACCCGATACGCCAGGAGGCCCTGGCCGAGCTCGCCCGCCTGCCCCGCCCCTACGACGGTGCCCCGGCCGGCGCCTGGCTGCAGCAGATCAACGCCCTGCTCAAGCGCCTGTGCCGCAACCACTACCCCGGCGCCAACAGCCACACCCTCAATGGCCGCCAATGGCTGGCCTTTCTCGACAACCGCTGCCCCGCCGCCGGCCTGACCCGCTGGATGGTGCTGGTCGAAGGCGCCTACAAGCCCGAGTGCAAGCTCGACGACAAGGCCATCGCCGGGCTCGCCCAGGCGGTCGAAACCTGGATCCGCAAGCATGTTTGAACTGGCCTGGCCGTGGGTCTTCCTGCTGCTACCGCTGCCCTGGCTGGCACGCCTGGTGCTGCCCGCCGCCGACAGCGGCGAGCCGGTGCTCAAGGTGGGTTTCCTCGATGAACTGGAAGGCCTGGCCGGGCGCCGCGCCCGCCTCAACCTGCCGACCTGGCGCCAGCAGGCCCCCTTCGTGCTGATCTGGCTGCTCCTGCTGCTGGCCGCTGCTCGCCCGCAATGGCTGGGCGAGCCGGTGCCGGTCGCCGCCAGCGGCCGCGACCTGCTGGTGGCGGTGGACGTCTCCGGCTCCATGGACTTTCCCGACATGCACTGGCAGGACGAGGACATCAGCCGCCTGGACCTGGTCAAGGCGCTGCTCGGCGACTTCCTCCAGGACCGCCAGGGCGACCGGGTAGGGCTGATCCTGTTCGGCAGCGAAGCCTACCTGCAGGCGCCGCTGACCTTCGACCGGCACACCGTGCGCACCTTCCTCGACGAGGCGCAGATCGGCATCGCCGGCAAGAACACCGCCATCGGCGATGCCATCGGCCTGGCGGTCAAGCGCCTGCGCCAGCGGCCGGCGCAGAGCCGCGTGCTGGTGCTGGTGACCGACGGCGCCAACAACGGCGGGCAGATCCACCCGCTGACCGCCGCGCGCCTGGCCGCCCAGGAAGGCGTGCGCATCTACACCATCGGCATCGGCGCCAACCCCGAAGCCAGCGGTACGCCCGGCCTGCTCGGCCTGAACCCGAGCCTGGACCTGGACGAAGCCTCGCTGCGGGAGATCGCCGAGCTGACCCACGGCGCCTATTTCCGCGCCCACGACGGCGCCGAGCTGGATGCCATCGGCGATACCCTCGACCAATTGGAGCCGGTGGCCCAGCAACCGACCCAGGCGCGCACCGCCAAAGCCCTGTATGCCTGGCCACTGGCCCTGGCGCTGCTGCTCAGCGTGCTGCTGGTGGCCGCCGCCCAATGGCCGGACAACCGGCTGCAGCGCCTGCTGCGTCGGCCGCGCTTCCTGCAGCCGCACCCGGAGTGGCGCCAGCGCCTGCAACGCCTGCGCCTGAGGAGGCGGCGATGATCGAATTCTGGCCGCAATGGCTGCGCCCGCTCTGGCTGCTGGTGGTGCCGCTGCTCGCCTGGCTGCTGTTCAAGCGCTGGCATCGGCGCAAGCGCGCCGGGCGTTGGCAACTGATCCTGCCGCCACAGTTCCATGCCGTGCTGCTCGGCGGCGGCAGCGGCAGCACCAGCAAGCTGCCCTGGATCGCCCTGGGCCTGGCCTGGTTGCTGGTCGTCCTGGCCCTGCTCGGCCCGAGCTGGCAACGCCTGGAGGAAACCCGCCAGCGCCCGGCCGACCCGCTGGTGATCCTGCTCGAACTGACCCCGCAGATGCTCGCCGAGGACAGCCCGCCGAACCGCCTGGAGCAGGCCCGGCGCAAGATCCTCGACCTGCTCGAGCATCGCCGCGACAGCCAGACCGCGCTGGTGGTCTATGCCGGCAGCGCACATACCCTGGTGCCGCTGTCCGACGACCTGGGCACCACCCGCAACCTGCTCGAGGCGATCGATCCGTCGATCATGCCGCAGCCCGGCCAGCGCGCCGACCTGGCCGTGCAAAAGGGCCTGGCGCTGCTGGCCCAGAGCGGCCTGGGCCAGGGCCGCCTGCTGCTGGTCGGCTCGGCGCTGAGCCCACAGGAGCGTGATGGCATCCTCCAGGCCCTCGGCCGCCAGGGCCCGAGCCTGCTGATGCTCGGTATCGGCAGCGCCGAAGGTGCGCCGGTGCGCCAGGCCAACGGCGAATACCTCAAGGACGACCAGGGCGGCATCCTCCTGCCACGCCTGGACAGCGCCAGCCTCAAGGCCTTCGTCGCGGGCACCGGCGGGCGCTACCGGCATGCCCGCATCGACGACCTGGACCTGCGTGGCCTGGGGTTGTTCGACACTCCCCACATCCTGCGCAACGACGGCCAGACCCTGCAGCTGGACAGCTGGGCCGACCAGGGCTACTGGCTACTGCTGCCGCTGTTGCTGCTGGCCGCCTGCGCCGGCCGACGCGGCTGGTTGTTCTGCCTGCCGTTGCTGCTGGCGCTGCCGCAACCGGGCCAGGCCTTCGAGTTCGACGACCTGTGGCTGCGCCCCGACCAACAGGGCCAGCGCCTGCTCGAGCAACAGCGCCCCGCCGAGGCGGCCCAGCGCTTCGAAGACCCACAGTGGCGCGGCATGGCGCTGTACCAGGCCGGCGACTTCGAAGGCGCGGCCCAGGCCTTCGCCCAGGGCAACAGCGCCGCGGCCCACTACAATCGTGGCAATGCCCTGGCCCGCGCCGGTGCGCTGGAAGCCGCCCTGGACGCCTACGAACAGGCCCTGGAGCGCCAGCCCGACCTGCAGCCTGCCCTGGACAACCACGCCCTGGTCCAGCAACTGTTGCAACAGCGCCAGGCCAAGGCCGAGGAACGACCGGCCAGCAGCGATGCCCAAGGCACGCCCGGCAGCGAGACCGACGGCAACAGCAGCTCGGCCGCCAACCAGGCCCAGGGCACGCCCGGCAACGAAGAGCAGGCCGCGGCCGAACAGCCCGGCGAAGGCACTGGCGAGCACCAGGCCCAGGCTGGCAACCAGCCCGGCGACGACGACGGTGTCACCCAGCCGCCGCAACGGCCCGTGCCCACCAGCCTCGACGCCGAGCAGCGCCAGGCCCTGGAACAGTGGCTGCGGGAGATTCCCGACAACCCGGCCCAGCTGCTGCGGCGTAAATTCTGGTACGAACAGCAATTGCATCAGGAAACCCCACGATGAGCCGCTTCGGCGTCTTCCTACTCAGCCTGCTGTGGCTCGTCCAGGCCCAGGCGCAACCGGCCCTGCAGGCCAGCGTCGACCGTACCCGCCTGGAAGCCGGCGAAACCCTGGAACTGACCCTGGAAAGCCAGGACATCACCCAGTTCGGCAAGCCGGACCTGCGCGCCCTGGAGGGCGACTTCGAGGTCCGTGACACGCGCCAGCTCAACAGCCTGCATACCCTCGACGGCGAGACCCGCGCCAGCACCCGCTGGATCATCACCTTGCTGCCACGGCGCAGCGGCAGCCTGCGCATTCCCGAGCTGCAGCTGGGCCAGTCGCGCAGCCAGCCCATCGAACTGCAGGTGCTCCAGGCCGATGCCAGCCGCCCTGGCAGCGCCGCCCAGGTGTTCGTCGAAGCGACCCTGGACAGCACCGAGGTCTACGTCCAGGCCCAGGCCGTGCTGACCCTGCGCATCTACCATTCGGTGTCGCTGTACGACGACAGCAGCCTCAGCCCACTGCAACTGAACGATGCCAAGGTCGAGCCGCTGGGCGAGTCGCGCACCTACGAGAAAGAGATCGACGGTGTGCGCCACGGGGTGATCGAGACACGCTACGCGATCTACCCGCAGCACAGCGGCAGCCTGGAAGTCCCGCCGCTGACCTTCACCGCCACGGCGGCCGACGGCGGCGAGCCAACGGCCGGCATGCCCCGGGTCGGGCGCCAGGTGCAGGTCAGCTCGCTGCCGCTGCACCTGACGGTGCGACCGATTCCCAGCGCCTGGCCAGCCGACACGCCCTGGCTGCCGGCACGCAGCCTGGCCCTGGAAGAACACTGGAACCCGGACCCGGCCCGCCAGCCGACGCAGATCGGCGACTCCCTGACCCGCAGCATCACCCTGCGCGCCGAAGGGCTGTCGAGCACCCAGTTGCCCCCCCTGCCGGCCACCGAGACCTACGGCCTACGCCGCTACCCCGACCAGCCGCTGCTGCGCAACGAGATCAACGAGCGCGGCATGATCGCCAACCGCGAGGAGCGCGAGGCCCTGGTGCCGACCCACAGCGGCGACCTGGCCCTGCCGGCTCTCGAGGTCACCTGGTGGAACACCCGCGAGGACCACCTGGAACACAGCAGCCTGCCGGCGCGCACCCTGCAGGTGCAGGACAACCCGGCGCTGAGCGCCGAGACGCCGGTGGGCGATGGCAGCAGCGCCTGGCTCTGGGCCTGGCAACTGGCGACCCTGGTCCTGGCCCTGACCACCCTGCTGGGCTTTGCCCTGTGGTGGCGCGCCCGCTCGCAGCCGGCGGTGCTGCGCGCTGCCCAGAGCGGGCCGAGCCCGCGCACCCTGCTGGACGACCTCAAGCGTGCCTGCCAGGCCAACGACCCCCAGGCCACGCGCCAGGCGCTGGACGCCTGGGCACGCCAGCAACCGGAAACCCTGGCCGAGATGGCCGCCCGTTTCGTGCCCTTGTCCGATGCCCTGGATGGCCTCAACGGCGCCCTGTACAGCGAGAGCGGCCAGTACTGGCACGGCGACGAGCTGTGGCGCGCCATCGGCGCCATCCCACCGGCCGAGCAGGTGCTGGCGCCTGCTGGGGAAACCGGGAGCTTGCCGCCGTTGTATCCGAAATGATCAAAGCCTCTGGGTTCTAGAGGCCAGCGACACCGTTGGGTTTGGCTAATGCTGGGGCCGCTTCGCGCCCCTGCACCCTATTCCCGCGCACGATATCGAGCCTGCACAAAACCACTTGGGTTAACATACCGTCCTCGCTCGCCGGCCACCCCGGCCACTCAATGAACGCCCAACGACCAGGTGAGGCACAAGCTTTCCTGCTCCCATCCAACGGATCATCCATGCGTCTGTTTCACACCTCCGACTGGCACCTGGGCCAAAGCCTGCATGGCCAGGACCGCGACTTCGAACACGCCTGCTTCCTCGACTGGCTGCTCGGCCAACTACGCCTGCGCCAACCCGATGCCCTGCTGATCGCCGGCGACATCTTCGACACGGTCAACCCACCGGTCAAAGCCCAGGAGCGGCTCTACGACTTCATCGTCCAGGCCCACGAGCAACAGCCGAAGCTGGACATCGTGATGATCGCCGGCAACCACGACTCCGGCTCGCGCATCGAGCTGCCGGCAGCGCTGATGCGGCGCCTGCGCACCCATGCCCTGGGCCGGGTGCACTGGCTCGACGAGGGCCAGCTGGACGCCGAACGCCTGCTGATCCCGCTGACCAATGCCCGTGGCAAGGTCTGCGCCTGGTGCCTGGCCCTGCCCTTCCTGCGCCCGGCGGAGGTCACCGGCCCACAACTGGGCGACGACTACCTGCAAGGCATCACCCAGGTGCACCAGCAATTGATCGCCGCCGCCCAGGCCAAGCGCAAGAAGGACCAGGCGCTGGTCGCCATCAGCCATGCGCACATGGCCGGCGGCGCAGTCTCCGAGGACTCCGAGCGCAGCCTGATCATCGGCAACGCCGAGGCCCTGCCGGCACGCCTGTTCGACAAGGCCATCAGCTACGTCGCCCTGGGCCACCTGCACAAGCCGCAGCGGGTCAACCGCGAAGCACGCATCCGCTACAGCGGCTCGCCGATCCCCCTGTCGTTCGCCGAGATCGGCTACCCGCACCAAGTGCTCGAGGTGGAGCTCGACGGTGCCGAGCTGGTCAGCATCGAGCCGCGCCTGGTGCCGCGTGCCGTGGCCCTGCAACGCATCGGCCCGGCGCCGCTGGGCGAGTTGCTCGAGCAACTCGCCGAGTTGCCGGTGGTCGACCTGCTCGAAGACCCCAACCGCCAGCCCTGGCTGGAGGTGCGCGTGCGCCTGGACGAACCGCAGCCCGACCTGCGCCAGCAGATCGAGGCCGCCCTGGCCGGCAAGGCCGTGCGCCTGGTGCGCATCGGCGCCGAGTACGCCGGGCGCGGCAACCAGGACGATGACGAGCTGGCGTTCGTCGAACTGGCCCAGATGACCCCGCAAGACCTGTTCAGCCGGGCCTGGGAGCAGGCCTACGGCAACCCCGTCGACGAACAGGCACTGGCCGACTTCGCCCTGCTGCTGCAGGACGTCCAGCTGGAGGAGGAGCAGCCATGAAGATCCTTGCCATTCGCCTGAAGAACCTGGCCTCCCTGGCCGGGCCGATCGACATCGACTTCACCGCCGAGCCCCTGGCCAGCGCCGGCCTGTTCGCCATCACCGGGCCCACCGGCGCCGGCAAGAGCACCCTGCTCGATGCCCTGTGCCTGGCCCTGTTCGGCACCGTGCCGCGGCTCAACGACATCGGCCGGGAAGCCAAGGTGCCGGACGCCGACGGCGAGATTCCGACCTACGATCCGCGCAACCTGCTGCGCCGAGGCACCGGCAGCGGCCATGCCGAGGTCGACTTCGTTGGCATCGACGGCCGCCGCTACCGCGCCCGCTGGGAGGCCAACCGCGCCCGCGAGAAGGCCAACGGCAAGCTGCAGCACAGCCGCCAGAGCCTCTACGACCTGGACAGCGAGCAACTGCTGGGCAGCGGCAAGAACGAGTACAAGCAACTGGTCGAGGCACGCCTGGGCCTGAACTTCGAGCAGTTCACCCGCGCGGTGATGCTGGCCCAGAGCGAGTTCGGCGCCTTCCTCAAGGCCGACGACAAGGAGCGCAGCGAACTGCTGGAAAAGCTCACCAACACGGCGATCTACACCCGCCTGGGCCAACGCGCCTTCACCAAGGCCAGGGATGCCGGCGAAGCCCACCGGGCCCTCGAGGCGCAGGCCAGTCTCCTGCTGCCGATGGCCGCCGAGGCCCGTGCCGAGCTCGACCAGCGCCTGGAACAGGCCCAGCAGCAGTTCAAGGCCGAGCAGGCACGCGAGCGCCAGCTGGAGCAACAACGGGCCTGGCTGAACGAGCGACAGCAGCTGCAAGCCCAGCACAGCGAGGCCGGCGAAGCCCTGAAAGCGGCCGAACAGGCATGGCAGCAACTGGCCGACCAGCGCCTGGACCTGCAACGCCTGGAGCGCCTGGCGCCACAGCGGCACCAGTTCCATCGTCAGCAGGCCCTGGCCGCCCAGCTTGCGCCCCTGGCCACGACGCTCGAACAACAGCAGCGCCAGCAGGAAGCCCTGCAGGCCCAGACGGTCGAGCTGGAGCAAGCACTGGCCGTTGCGCGCCAGGCCCTGGCCGAGGCCCAGACCAACCAGGGCGAGAACACCCCACGCCTGCGCCAGGCCTTCGCCGCCCAGGACAGCCTGACCCGCCTCGACCAGGAACTGGCCAGGCTGCACGCCGCCGGGCAGCAGGCCGACCAGACCGTTGTCGAAGGCCAGCAACAGCTGCAACAGCTCGAACAACAGCAGCAGCGCAGCCTCCAGCAACTGGCGCAGATCGAAACGGCACTGGCCGAGAGCGCTCCGCTCGCGGCCCTGGGCAATGCCTGGCAGGCCTATCGCGGCCAGCTCCAGCAGCTGTTGCAGATCGGCAATCGGCTCAGCCAGGGGCGCGACGAGCTGCCGGGCCTGCAGGCGCAGGCCAGCCAGGCCAATGCCCAATGGCAGGAACAGCGCGATGCCTTCGAGCTGCTGTTCCGCGAAGCCGGCGCCGAACCCCAAGCCCTGGCCGAACAGCTCGACCTGCTCGGCAGCATGCTGCAGGACAACCGCAAGCAACAGCGCGCCGTGGAGGAACTGGCGCGCCTGCACGCCCGCCAGCAAGAACTGCAGCACAGCCTGCATGCCCTGCGCGAACGCCAGCAGCACGCCCTGCAACAGCGCCAGCAACTGATCGGCGAAGGCCAGGCGGCCAAGACCGAGCTGGAAGCCGCGGAGCAGGCCCTGGCCCTCACCCGCCAACTGCTCGAACGCCAGCGCCTGGCGCGCACGGCCAGCGTCGAGGAACTGCGGGCGCAACTGCGCGACGGCGAACCCTGCCCGGTGTGCGGCAGCGCCGAGCATCCCTATCACCAGCCCGACGCCCTGTTGCAGAGCCTGGGCCGCCGTGATCAGGCCGAAGAAGCAGCGGCCCAGGCCCAGGTGGACACCCTCAACGCCCGCCTGGTGGAACTGCGCACCCAGGTCGGCGTGGTCAATGGCCAGATCAAGGAGTACCAGCACCAGCAAGCCCAACTGGGCGAACAACTGCCCCCCCTGGAGCAACAGCTCGCCGCCCATGCCCTGTGGCCGGCGCTTTGCGCCAGCGCCGAGGACGACAAGGGCCGCGCTGCCTGGCTGGAAGCGCAGCTGCGCCGCCTGGACGAGGAGATCGGCCGTGACGAGCAGCGCCAGGCCGCCCTGCTCACCCTGCAGAAGGACGCCGCACGCCTCAACCAGCAATTGCAGGCCGCCAGCGAGGCCCAGCAACAGGCCCAGCGTCGCCTCGACCAGCAGCACCAGGCCCTGGCCGCCGACCAGGAGCGCCTGGAGCAGGCCCTGGCCGACTTTGCTGGTGTGCTGCCTGCCGATATTCTCCAGGCCCTGCGCGACGAGCCCTCGCACACCTTCCTCGCCCTCGACCAGCAGGTCACCCAGCGCCTGCAACAACTCGAACAACAGCAGGAAGAACAGCAAGAGCAGCAACAGCGCCAGCAACAACTGGAGCGCCTGCACGACCAGCAGCAATCACGCCTGCAGCGCCAGGCGGAGTTGCAACAGCAAATCGCCAGCCTCGCCGAACAACAGCAGCGAGCTCGCACCACGCTGGGCGAGCTGCTGGGCGAGCATGCCAATGCCGAGGCCTGGCAGCAGCACCTGGAGCAGCAGGTGGAACAGGCCCGCGCCGGCGAAGCCGATACCGCCCAGCGCTTGCAGGAAGCACGCACCCAGGGTGTGCAACTGGCCGGCGAACGCAAGGCCAACGCCGCCCGCCTGCAGACGCTCGAACAGGAACACCAGCAGTTGCAGGGCGAGATCGCCCAATGGCGCGCCGCCCACCCCGAACTGGACGACGCCGGCCTGGACCGCCTGCTGGCCATGGATGAGGCCCAGTTGGGCGACCTGCGCCAGCACCTGCAAGCCGCCGAGAAGGCCGTCGAACAAGGCCGCGTGCTGCTCCAGGAGCGCGAACAGCGCCTGCAGCAGCATGCCGCCCAGGGCAATGTCGAGGCCTCCGTCGAAGACTTGGAGCAACGGCTTGGCGAACTGCGCGAGCAGTTGGCCACCCAGGAACAGCAATGCGCCGAACTGCGCGCCCAACAGGCCGACGACCAGCGCCGCCAGCAGGCACACCAGGCCCTGGCCGAGGAAATCGAGCAGGCGCGCCAGGAGTGGCAACGCTGGGCTCGGCTCAATGCGCTGATCGGCTCGGCCACCGGCGACGTGTTCCGCAAGATCGCCCAGGGCTACAACCTCGACCTGCTCCTGCACCACGCCAACAGCCAGTTGCGCCAGCTGGCCCGGCGCTACCGCCTCAAGCGCGGCGGCAGTGCCCTCGGCCTGCTGGTGCTGGACACCGAGATGGGCGACGAGCTGCGCTCGGTGCATTCGCTGTCCGGCGGCGAGACCTTCCTGGTTTCCCTGGCCCTGGCCCTGGGCCTGGCATCCATGGCCTCGAGCACCCTGCGCATCGAGTCGCTGTTCATCGACGAAGGCTTCGGCAGCCTCGACCCCGAGTCGCTGCAACTGGCCATGGACGCCCTCGACGGCCTGCAGGCCCAGGGACGCAAGGTCGCGGTGATTTCCCACGTGCAGGAGATGCACGAACGCATCCCGGTACAGATCCAGGTGCGCCGCCAGGGCAACGGCCTGAGCGAGGTGGAGGTGTGCGGGTGATCCTCTACTCGTTCCGCCGCTGCCCCTGGGCCATGCGTGCGCGCCTGGCGTTGCGCTATGCCGGCTGCCCGGTGGAGATCCGCGAGGTGGCGATGAAGCACAAGCCCGCCGAGCTGCTGGCGCTGTCGCCCAAGGGCACGGTGCCGGTGCTCGATACTGGTGAGGGGGTGCTGGAGGAAAGCCTGGACATCATGCGCTGGGCGCTGGAACGCCACGATCCCCAGGACTGGCGCCTGCAGGCCGACCCTGCCGCTGCTGCCCAAGGCGAGGCGCTGATCGTGCGCAACGACAGCACGTTCAAGGCGCAGGTGAACCTGTACAAGTACGCCGAGCGTTATCCCGAGCAATCGCGGGCGCACTACCGCCAGCAGGCCGAACCCTGGCTGGCTGAACTGGAGGCGCTGCTCGCAAGCCGCCCCTACCTGCTCGCCGACCACCCGAGCCTGGCCGATGCGGCTCTGCTCCCCTTGATGCGCCAGTTTGCCGGGGTCGAACCGCAATGGTTCGCCGAGGCGCCTTACCCGCGGGTGCGCAGCTGGTTGCAAGGGTGGCTGGATTCAGCGTTGTTCCAGGCCATCATGGCTCGGTAGCGGAGTCTTTGGGGCTGCTGCGCAGCCCCGCCACTCAGATCGCCAGGATCGGCGAAGAAAACAGCAACAGCACCACCGCCGCGATACGCCACATCATGCTCCACCTCCCGGAGAGTCAATAATCCAGCGTCAAATTCAAACACATGGCGTTGTGCTATTACCAGACCCTTTTCACGCTTCAGTGACTGTTCTTGCCGCTCAGCGCCGCATGGAAGTGCGCACTTTGCTGCAGGTACTTCTCGGTGTAGCTGTGGGTGGCGGACGATTTGCTACGCACCTCGACCTGGGCATGGGCCGGCAGGACGACGGAGGCGGAAATGGCGGAAGCGGCGATGACCGGAAAGAGATTGAAGTTCATGCGGGCTGCCCTCGACTTCGGTGGTTTGACAGTGGCCCCGATGGGCCTTGGGTCAAACTTACGCCGCCGAGGCTGTGCACAGAAATTCATTGCGGCAGTAACGATTATCACGCCGATTGATAATCACTCGATGAACTTGAGGTCCGAGGGGGCCGCCTGGGGCAGGGTCTGCACGGTCTCGCCGAGCATGCCGCTGCGCGGATCGCGACGCATCACCACGATCTGGTCGCTCTTCTGGTTGGCCACCAGCAGGAAGTTGCCGCTGGGGTCGAGGCTGAATTCGCGCGGGTGATCGCCCTCCACCGAGCGGCGCTGCAAGAAGGTCAGCTGGCCATCGTCCTTGCCCACGGCATAGACCACGATCTCGTTGGCCGTGCCGCGGTTGCTGACATACAGGAAGCGCCCGTCGGCCGACAGGTGCAAACCTCCCGCCGCCTTGGCCGCAGCCTCCTGGCGCTCGGTCAGGGGCAGGCGCTGGCGCTCGTTCAGTGCACCGTCCTGGACGTCGAAGGTCACCACTTCGCCGCTCATTTCCAGGGTCAGGTAGGCATGCTGGCCCTTGGCATCGAACAGCAGGTGGCGCGGCCCACTGCCGGGCGGCAACGCCACCGAGGCGGGAATCGCCGGGCTCAGCGGGCGTTCGGTACTGGCGCCATCGTAGCGGTAGATGAACACCTTGTCGGCGCCCAGGTCGCTGGCATAGAGGTGGCGCCCCTCGGGCGACAACACCACCGAGTGCACATGGCCACCGACCTGGCGCTCGGCGTTGACCTTGCTGGGCGCATGGCGCAGTTGCTGGACCACCGGCTTGAGCTTGCCGTCGCGCGCCACCGGGATCACCACCAGGCTGCCACCCGGGTCGGGGGCGACGGCGTAGTTGGCGACGAACAGGTAGCGCTGGTCATGGCTGAGGCTGGCGTGGGTCGGCTCATCACCCAGGCTTGCCACTTGGTTGAGCGGCTTGATCTGGCCCTTGGCACTGAGCGAGAAGCTGCTGACGTGCCCCTTCGGCGTCTCGTTGACCGCGAACAACTGGCGCTGGTCGGCCGAGAGCACCAGCCACGAGGGGCTCACGCTCTTGACCACCTGCTGGGGCTTGGGTTCGATCCGGCCACTGCGCGTGTCGAACGCATAGCGGTAGATCCCCTGGCTGGCGCCCTCGGTATAGCTGCCCACCAGCAAGGTGGCAGCGTGGGCATCGATCGCCAGGCCCATGAGGCTAGCGCTCAGCAGGTGCTTCCAGGTCCGCTTCATCATCGTCATCTTCCGAGGCGCGCAAGGCACTCATACAGACTAGCCGATGCTCGCCCTGGCCATCGTCGAGGCGCCAGTCGTCGCCTTCGGCCACGGCAGCGGCGACCTGCTCGGTGGTGAAGTGCCAGCGACGGAGCTGGCGCCCGTCCATGCACTCGACGGTGAGGCCCGAGGCGTCGAAGGTGAAGTCGAAGGCGTGCAGGCCGTCGATCAGGAGCATGTCGCAGGTGTGCAGGGCGGTGGCGAGGGTGGTCATGGGGATACCCGGAAAGAAATAGGTGGCCATTATAGCCAGGGGCCGCATGGCGGCCCCCTTTTTGATCAATGCGCGAAGATCGATCCGCCCTCCTTGCCCGCCAGCTTATGCGGCTTGATCAGGAAGCGCGCCAGCGCCGGCAACAGCCACAGGGCGCCGAACATGTTCCACAGCAGCATGAAGGTCAGCATCAGGCCCATGTCGGCCTGGAACTTGATCGCCGAGAAGATCCAGGTGCAGACGCCGATGGCCAGGCACAGGCCGGTGAACAGCACGGCCTTGCCGGTGGAGCGCAGGGTCTCGTAGTAGGCCTCCTGCAGCGGCAGGCCGGCGCGCAGGAAGCTTTCCAGGCGGCTGTAGATGTAGATGCCATAGTCCACGCCGATGCCCACGCCGAGGGCCACCACCGGCAGGGTGGCGACCTTCACGCCGATGCCCATGAAGGCCATCAGCGCGTTGCCCAGCACCGAGGTCAGCACCAGCGGCAGGACGATGCACAGGGTCGCGGCGAAGGAACGGAAAGTGATCAAGCACATCACCGCCACGCAGATGTACACCAGCACCAGGATGGTCAGCTCGGCCGACTTGATCACCTCGTTGGTGGCCGCCTCGATACCGGCGTTACCGGCCGCGAGCAAGAACTGCAGGTCGTCGCGGTTGTGGCTGTCGGCGAAGGCCTTGGCCACCGCGGTGACCCGCTCCAGGGTCTCGGCCTTGTGGTCGTTGAGGAACACCAGCACCGGCGCCAGGGAGCAGTCGGCGTTGTACAGGCCGTCGGCACGGGCGATGGAGTTGTTGAGGATGTCCGGGTTACGCGACAGGGTTTCCCACTTCAGGCTGCCCTCGTTCATGCCCTTGATCACCTGCTTGGACACGGTCACCAGGGAAATCGCCGATTGCACCCCCGGGGTGTTCTCCATGGTCCACATCAGCTCGTCGATCGGCGCCATGGTCGAGTGGATCGAACAGCTCTCCGACGGGGTCTTGACCATGATCACCAGCACATCGGAGCTGGTCGAGTAGTTGCTGATGATGAAGTTGTTGTCCTGGTTGTAGCGCGAGTCGGGACGCAGCTCCGGGGCACCCTGGTCGAGGTCGCCGATCTTCAGGTTCTGGCTGTACCAGAGCCCGCCGGCGAAAGCCAGCAAGGCCAGGCCGACGGACACCGGCGCCACCTTGGGGCTGGCGAAGTTGGATAGCAAGCGCCAGAACGGGTGCTCGCGGGTCGCATCCTTCTTGCTGCGGGCGATGGCCTTCTGGCTGATGCCCACGTAGGAGATCGCCACCGGCAGCAGGATCAGGTTGGTGAAGACGATCACCGCCACGCCGATGGAGGCACCGATGGCCAGCTCGCGGATCACCCCGATGTCGATGATCAACAGGGTGATGAAGCCCACGGCATCGGCGAGGATGGCGATCATCCCCGGCAGGAACAGCTGGCGGAAGGTGCGCCGGGCAGCGGTCAGGGCGTTGTCGGCGCCGCTCGACTGCAGGGCGATGCCGTTGATCTTCTGCACCCCATGGGAGATGCCGATGGCGAAGATCAGGAACGGCACCAGCATCGAGTACGGGTCAAGGCCGAAGCCCACCGCGTGCATCAACCCCAACTGCCAGACCACCGCCACCAGGGTGGTGATGAGCACGGCGATGGTGCTGCGGATGCACCAGGTGAACCAGTACAGCAGCGCCCAGGTGATGGCCAGGGCCACACCGAAGAACATCGCCACCATCACCAGGCCGTCGATCAAGTCGCCGACTTTCTTGGCGAAGCCGACGATGTGGATCTTCACGTTGGGGTTCTGGGCCTGGAACTTGTCGCGGATCTTCTCTTCCAGCTGGTGCGAGAACTGCTGGTAGTCGAGCGCCAGCAACTTGCCCTGGTCCTGCGGGTCCGGGTAGTTCTCCAGCAGCGGCACGTCGACGATGCTGGACTTGAAGTTGTTGGCCACCAGGCGCCCGACCTGGCCAGACTTGAGCACGTTGTCGCGCAGCGCATCGAGGCTTGCGGGCGAGCCGTCGTAGGTGTTGGGGATGACCTCGCCACCGGCGAAGCCATCCTCGGTGACCTCGGTCCAGCGCACGCTCGGGCTCCACAGCGACTTCAGCCCCGCGCGGTCGACGCCGGGGATGTAGAACACCTCGTCATGGATCTGCCGCAGGGTCTCCATGTAGTCCTTGTCGAAGATGTCGCCGTTGACCGCCTCGACCGAGATGCGCACGGTATTGCCGAGGTTGGCCAGGTCGTTGCGGTGCTCGAGCATCTGTTCGATGAACGGATGCTCCAGCGGGATCATCTTCTCGAAGCTGGTGGACGGGCGGATCTGCGTGGCCTGCCAGAACAGGAAGATGCTCACCAGCAGGCACAGGAAGATGACCACCGGCCGGTTGTTGAAGATCAGCCGCTCGAGCAGGGTGGCCTTGTCCTGGTGGTGCTGCTGGTGCATGTCGAATGTCTCCCGGTGGGTCATGGCTGCACCTCCTCGGCACCTTCGGCGGTGGCCAGGTGCACGCCGCCCTGGCCGACCAGCAGCAAGCGACCGTCGGCCAAGCCACTGACCCCTGCCAGGGCGATGCGATCGGCCCGGTTGTAGACCGTGAAGGTCTGGCCGTCGTCGTGGCTGCGCAGCACGCTGCCGCCATTGCCGACCAATACCAGGCTGCCATCATCGAGAAGCGTAGCGCTTGCCAGGCCGAATTCGAGCGGGCCACGGGCGGCTTCGACGTCGATCGATTGCCAGCTGTCGCCGAAATCACTGGAACGCAGCAGGTTGCCGCGCAAGCCATAGGCCAGCAAGGTACGTGGCTGTGCGGTACCGATCACGCCGAACAGCGACCCCTCGTAGGGGCTTTCGACCGTGGACCAGGTCTGGCCGTCGTCGCTGGAGCGGAACATGCTGCCCTGCTCGCCGACGATGAACAGGCCGGCGTCCTTGACCCTGGCGATGCCGTTGAGGTGCAGTTGGTCGGGGTTGTCCAGGCGCTCGGCGACGTCCTGCCAGTGCTGGCCGCCGTCGGTGGTCTCCAGCAAGGCGCCGTAGGCGCCCACGGCGAAACCGTGGCGGGCATCGAGGAACCAGACATCGAGCAAGGGGGCTTCGCGGGCGAGGTCTTCGAACTGCTTGCTCCAGGTGGCGCCGCCGTCGTTGCTGGCGAGGATCTGGGCGTCATGGCCCACGGCCCAGCCGCGCTTGTCGTCGAGGAAGAACACCGCCGTGAGCAGTTGCCGGGTGGGCACCCGGGCCTGGGTCCAGGTCTTGCCCTGGTCGTCGGAGAACAGGATATGGCCACGGTCGCCCACCACCACCAGGCGCTTGCCGGCGTGGGTGGTGTCGATCAGCAGGCTCTGGCTGGCCTTGGCCGACTCCGTCGAATACGCCTCGGCCGCCGCCGCGCCCACACTGCCTGCCCACGTTCCCAGTGCCAGCGCCAGCATCGCGCCAGCCGCCAGTGACCAGGCACCACGCCTGGCATCCGCCATCAGCCGTTCCCTCATGACCGTCCCCTGTTGTGTTCTTGTAGTGGGTCAATCTATTGGCAGGTACTGCGAAAACCCTGTTCCAGAGCCCTGCAATAGCTTGGGGGCCATCCTATCGGGGATATCGGCAGAAAGACAACGAGTGGGACGTTATGTTTTGTTAAGCATCTGAAGGGATCGCGGGGCCGATCAGTCAAGACATCGGTGATCAATCGGGGCTGCTTTGCAGCCCCGTATCGACCCGTCCTACGCCAGGCTCTTGCTCACCACTTCATACACATCGCTGGACAGCGCTCCCGACGCCAGGATCCGCTCCAGCTCGCCACGCATCAACGCCTGGCGCGCAGCATCGTACTTGCGCCAGCGGGTCAGCGGCGCCAGCTGGCGCGAGGCGATCTGCGGGTTGAAGGCGTTGAGTTCGATCACCAGGTCGGCGAGGAAGCGATAGCCCGAGCCATCGGCGGCATGGAAGTTCACCAGGTTCTGCCCGGCGAAGGCGCCGACCAGGGCACGCACCTTGTTGGGGTTCTTCAAGGTGAAGGCCGGGTGCTGCATCAGCGTCTTGACCCGCGCCAGGCCACCCGGCAGCGGGCTGGCGGCCTGCACGCTGAACCACTGGTCCATGACCAGCGGGTTGTCCTTGAAGTGCTCGGCGAAGGCCTCCAGGGCCTTGGCCCGCTCGGCCTCGAACGGCGAGTTGACCAGCACCGCCAGGGCGGTGAGGCGCTCGGTCATGTTGTCGCACTGGTCGAACTGCTCCAGGGTCGCTTCCAGCACCTCGGGCCTGCCGCTGAGCATCAGGTACGACAGCGCGATGTTCTGCAGGCTGCGGCGGGCGAAGTGCTCGGCCTCGGCGACGTAGGCGGTGTTGCGCGACACCTCGCGGTTGGCCTGGTAACGCGCCCACAGGGCATCGAACAGTTGCTCGGCGATCTGCTTGCGGGCGAACTCGCGGGCGGCGTGGATGGCGTCGACGTCGGCCACCTGGCTGATCTCGGTGAGGTAGGCCTCGCCCGGCAGCGACAACATCTCGGCGACCATGGCCGCGTCGAGCGCTTCGTTGCCCAGCACGGTGCCCAGCGCATCGACCAGGCGCTGGTCGAGGCTGAGCGCCTCGCCACGCTGGTGCTGGCCGATCAGCTCCTGCAGCACCTGCACCGACAACTGCTGGCCCGCTTCCCAGCGGTTGAAGCCATCGCTGTCGTGCTGCATGAGGAACATCAACTGGTCGCGGTCGTAGGGGAAGCCCAGCTTGACCGGCGCGCTGAAGCCGCGCAGCAGCGACGGCAGCGGCTTGGCGGCGATGCCTTCGAAGGTGAAGGTCTGCTCGGCCTCGGTCACCGACAACACGCGGCTGGTGCCCTGGGGCACGGCTTCGCCGGCCAGGCGCAGCGGCAGGTCGTTGCCTTGGGCATCGAGCAGGCCCAGCTCCACCGGGATCACGAACGGCTGCTTCTGGACCTTGTCGGGCGTCGGCGGGCAGCTCTGGCGGAAGGTCAGGCTGTAGGTCTGCGCCGCGGCGTCGTAGGCCTCGCTGACCTCCAGGCGCGGGGTGCCGGCCTGGCTGTACCAGCGCTTGAACTGGGTCAGGTCGACGCCGTTGGCGTCTTCCATGGCCTTGATGAAGTCGTCGCAGGTCACCGCCTGGCCGTCATGGCGCTCGAAGTACAGGTCGCTGCCCTTGCGGAAACCCTCGGTGCCCAGCAGGGTGCGGACCATGCGCACCACTTCGGCACCCTTCTCGTACACGGTCAGGGTGTAGAAGTTGGAGATCTCGATGAAGCTGTCCGGGCGCACCGGATGGGCCATAGGGCCGGCATCCTCGGCGAACTGGTGGGTGCGCAGGTAGGCCACGTCCTCGATGCGCTTGACCGTGCGCGAGTTCATGTCGGCGCTGAACTCGGCATCGCGGAACACCGTGAAGCCTTCCTTGAGCGACAGCTGGAACCAGTCGCGGCAGGTCACGCGGTTGCCTGACCAGTTGTGGAAGTATTCGTGGGCCACCACGCCTTCGACCCGTTGGTGAGCGGCATCGGTGGCGGTCTCGGCGCGGGCCAGCACGCAACTGGAGTTGAAGATGTTCAGGCCCTTGTTTTCCATGGCGCCCATGTTGAAGTCGTTGACCGCGACGATCATGAAGATGTCCAGGTCGTACTCCCGGCCATAGACCTCCTCGTCCCAGCGCATGGACTTCTTCAGGCTGGCCATGGCGTGGTCGCACTTGTCGATGTTCTCCGGCTCGACGTAGATGCGCAGGGTGACGTCCCGGCCGGACTGGCGGGTGAAGCTGTCCTCGACGCACCACAGGTCGCCGGCGACCAGGGCGAACAGGTACGCCGGCTTCATGAACGGGTCTTCCCAGGTCGCCCAGTGCCGGCCGTCTTCGCCCTGGCCTTTTTCGAAGGTGCCGCTGCCGACCGGGTTGCCGTTGGACAGCAGCACCGGGTAGCGATGCTGCTCGGCGATCACCGTGGTGGTGAAGGTGCTCATCACGTCCGGGCGGTCGAGGTAGTAGGTGATCTTGCGAAAGCCCTCGGCCTCGCATTGGGTGCAGAACATCTTGCCGGACTTGTACAGGCCCTCGAGGGCCGTGTTGCTTTCCGGGTGGATCTTCACGCTGGTGTCGACGGTGAAGCGCTCGGCCTTGGGCTGCAGGGTCAGGCTGTCATCGTCGAGCTGGTAGTCACCGGCGGCCAGGGGCTGGTCGTCCAGTTGCACGCCCAGCAGCTCCAGTTGCTGGCCATCGAGCACCAGCGGCGGCAGGCCCGCGCCACGCGCGGGGTTGCGGCGCATGACCAGTTGCGCATGGACCAGGCTGTGGTCCTCGAACAGCTCGAAGGTCAGGTGCGTCTCGTCGATCAGGTACTCGGGCGCCTGGTAGTCCTTGAGGTAGATCACTTGCGGTTGTTCGGTACGCATGGTGGCGGTCCTTTTACTGGTGCACGGCCAATTGGTAGGCCGTGTACTTGCGAATGTTGATCACGCCGGTGTCGAAGATCAGGTACTGGCCCTTGATACCCAGCAGCGTGCCTTCGGCCACCGGGTTCTTGTCGAGGTTGAAGCTGACGATCTTCGACGGGTAGGCCTCGACCGGGTAGCGCATCTCGACCACCTCGGCATCCGGCAACGGCTGGATGGCCTGCAGGCCGAAGCGCTCCTGCAGGGCGCGCAGGCCCTCGGCACAGGCGTCGAAGATCCGCTCGCGGATGGCCGGCAGGTCCAGCGCCTCGGCATCGCCCTTGAGCAGGGCACGCCAGTTGGTGCGGTCCGGCACCTGGCTGCGCAGCAGGTCCTCGACCAGCCCGGACTGTTGCCGGGTGGCCACGCGCAGGATCGGCAAGGCCTGGCTGGCGCCCTGGTCGAGCCAGCGGGTGGGCAGTTGGGTGGCCCGGGTGATGCCGACCTTGATGCCCGACGAGTTGGCCAGGTACACCACGTGGTCGGTCATGCAGAACTGCTCGCCCCAGGACGGTTCGCGGCAGGTGCCGGCGTCGTAGTGGCATTTTTCCGGGGCCATGATGCACACATCGCACTGGGCCAGCTTGGTCATGCAGGGGTAGCAGTAGCCCTGGCTGAAGCTGGTCTTGGTGCGCTTGCCACAGTGGGTGCAATGGATGGCGCCGAGGTACTCCAAGCGCAGGGACTTGCCGATCAGCGGGTTGACCGGCACCTGCTCCTCGCCCAGGCGAAAGGCGTACTGCACGACCGGTGCTTCCAGGCGTACCGCCATCTTGCTCAGAGAGCCACGTGCGAGTTCGATCAATGTACCGAGTCCGACTTGAACAGGAGGTTGGCGATCGGCGCCGACTTCGAGGCGCATTCCTGCGGGCCCATGTAGCCGGTGCGCTGCTCCTCCGGGAGGTTCTTCATCTCCCAGGCGATCACCGCCTGCAGCGACAGTTCCTTCTGCTCGGGGGTGAGCTTGCGGCCGTCGGCCCATTTGCCGATCTCCACGGCCGTCTTCAGGCTTTCGTAGATCTCCGGGGTGATGTTTTCGATCATTTGCGCGAACGTGGACATAGCGTCTCCTCAGTCAGGCCGACAGTTTACGCCGGGCAAGCGCCCCACCCAAGAGCCCGGTCAGGCATCCGATGAGCAGCCCGCCAACGTGGGCAGCATTGGCGATCTGGCCGAAGCCCAGCTGGCTGACCACACCGCTCAGGCACACCAGCAGCCAGATGAGCATCATCGCCAGCACGCCCCTGGGCAGGCTGAACAACGGGTTGGGCGCCAGCCACTGGTACAGCCAGACATGCCCGAGCAAGCCGTAGAGCACCCCGGACAAACCGCCGAACAGGCTGGGGCCGCCCACGAAATGCTGGGCCAGGTTGGAAACCAGGCTGAACAGCAGGGTCAGCAGCAGGAGCCTCCAAGGCCCCTGGCGCAGCTCGATACGTCGCCCGAGCTCCCAGTACCACAGGCCGTTCATCGCCAGGTGCAGGATGCCGAAGTGCAGCAGCATGGGCGATACCAGCCGCCACCACTGGCCCTCGGCCAGGCCCTGGGCCAGCGGGGTGAAGTACAGGTAGTCGCCCTGCACGTGAAATTGCAGGAAGGTGAACCAGCCGATGGTCGAGAGGCTCTCGCCCAACCCTGTGAGGCCAGCCACCACCAGGCACAGCAGGAGGACGGCGACGGTGACCTTGCAGGCGCGGGCCTGCTCCGCCAGCGACGGCGGCCTCGGGCCGTTCTCCGCCAGAGCGGTGCCCTCGGGCAGTTCCAGGTCGGCATTGCCATCGGGGAAGCGCTGGTACAGTTGGCGCACGTCGTCGGCCAGGTGCGGGGGCGCCCAGAGCACCTGCTCCTCGCCCTCCTCGACCACCCGGTGCGGCACCTGCAGGCGCCGCAGCAGGGCGACGAAGCCACTGAGGTCGACCGCAAGCGGCAGGCGCATCACTTCGATCACATTCATTGGCTGGCCTGCGGACGGTCGACGTCGACCCAGACGAACTTGTGCGGGTCGATGCGTGTCTCGTCGTCCAGCCGATAGGCCGCCAGCTTGCCGTACAGCACCGCGCTGTAGTCCAGGCAGGCGAGGTTGTCGCGGATCGGTGCCGGCCGGCCGCTGCGCCAGTAGTGGCCGACGAACAGCAGCGGCTCGTCCTCGGCGTAGCGCAGCAGAGCGTTCTTCTCGCTGCGGCTCAGTGGCGTGCGGGCCACCTCTTCGGGCAGGGCGTCGGGCTGGAACACGATGTCCCCGTAGGTCTTCGGGTCTTCCTCCCAGAACTTGGTACGGAAGAAGGCGCGGGTCAGGCCGTCGCCGCCAGTCAGGGTCAGGCCGTCCGGCAGGCGCATGTCGGTGCCACGCAGCAGGCGGTTGCACACGGTCGCGGCGAAACTGCCGGAAACCGCCGAGGCCTGGACGAAATGCGCGTCGATGCAGCCGTCCGGGTACTGCTGGCGCAACGGCTCGATCAGCCGCGGGTCCCAGCAGGCATGCACCAGGCGGAAACGGCCGGCGTCGAGGAACAGCGGCAACTGGTAGAACCACTGCAGGAAGTCGTGCCAGTCGCCGGGGTGCTGGGCGAACTGGGTCAAGGTCTCGTCGATCAGGCGGGCATGGCGCGGGGTGTGCTCGCGGACGAAGGTCTTGCCGCTGCCGGGCAGCGCCGGGGTGACCCAACCCAGGGCGTTGTACTCATGGTTGCCCATGATGCAGAAGGCCTGGCCGGCCTCGACCATGTCGTGGACGATGTGCAGCGCTTCGCGGATGCGCGGGCCGCGATCGACGATGTCGCCGAGGAACAGGGCCTGGCGCCAGGGATGGCGCCAGACGCCGCCCACGCGCTTGTAGCCCAGGGTATCGAGCAGGAGTTCGAGGGTCAGGGCACAGCCGTGCACATCGCCGATGATGTCGAAACTTCGCGCCGGATCGAGCATCAGTCGCCTCCACCTCCAAGGCGGCTGCCCCAGCCAAGCTTGGTGCGGCAGACCTCGTAGTAATTGTGGTCCAGCGGGTGGATCAGGCGCAGCTTCTGCGGCTTCTTGCTCACCGTGATGGTGTCGCCGGGCGCGCAGGTGAAATGGTTCTGGCCGTCGCAGGAAACCTGCGGGTAGATCTGCAAGTCCTGGGACACGACGATCTTCAGCTCGCTGTTGCCGTCCACCACGATCGGCCGCCCGGACAGGGTATGCGGGTACATGGGCACGATGACGATGGCGTCGAGCTTGGGGTGCATGATCGGCCCGCCGGCGGACAGTGCGTAGGCGGTGGAGCCGGTCGGCGTGGCGACGATCAGGCCGTCGGCCTTCTGGCTGCAGACGAACTGGCCGTCGATGTAGATCTCGAACTCGATCATCCGCGTCGACTTGCCCGGGTGCAGCACCACGTCGTTGAGTGCGTCGCCCTGGCCAATGGCCTCGTTGTGGCGGCGTACCTCGGCCTGCAGCAGGAAGCGGTTCTCCACCAGGTAATGGCCGTCGAGCACCTCGGCGACCTTGACCTCCAGCTCGTCGGGACGGATGTCGGTGAGAAAGCCCAGGCTGCCGCGGTTGATCCCCAGCACCGGGATGTTGTGCCGGGCCAAGGCGCGGGCGGCGCCGAGCAGGCTGCCGTCGCCGCCAACCACGATGACCAGGTCGCAGACCTCGCCCAGCAGCTTGCGTGTGGAGGTCTGCAAGCCATGGCCGGGCAAGACTTCGGCGATGGTGTCCTCGAGGATCACGTGCAGGTGGCGCTCGAGCAGGAATTTTTTCAGGCGGCGGATGGTGTCGAGCACCTGGGAGCTGCCGAGGCGGCCGATGATACCGATATTGCGAAATTGCTCCATGGTGCTCCTGCGAGGCTCTGCGGCGGGTGACGGGCGCATGGCGCCGATGCCGGGATTATGGGCGAAACGACCCGCCAGCGGCAAACCGGCTATGCTCGCAGGATGACGCCCTTCGCCGATCTGCACGCCCTGCCCCGCCAGTTGCGCCAACCTGCGGTGCGCGACCTGGCCTGGGCACTGGTATCGCCCCCGTTGCTGCGCGCGCCGCCCTGCCGCCAGCGCCATCCGCTGGCGGCCAGTGCCTGGGCCGACGATCCGCAGCGCCTGCGCCAGTGGCTGCTGGCGCTGGATGCCGACGACCAGCCCCTGCGCAGTTGGCTGGCCCGGCTCACCAGCCGCCGCCTGGGCCTCTACTACGAAAGCCTGTGGCAGTTCGCCCTGGGCCAGGCCCCGGGCATCGAGCTGCTGGCCGCCAACCTGGCGATCCGCGAAGGTGGGCATACCTTGGGCGAGCTGGACATCCTGCTGCGCGACCGCGAGGGCGTGCATCACCTGGAACTGGCGATCAAGCTCTACCTCGGGCCGGTGGGCGACGCAGGCCATGACCCGGTGCACTGGCTCGGGCCCGGCTGCCACGACCGCCTGGACCTGAAGCTCTCGCACCTGACCGGGCACCAGTTGCCGATTTCAGGACGCCCGCAGAGCCGCCAGGCGCTGGCGCGACTGGGGGTGGACGAGGTGCAGGCGCACCTGTGGCTGGGCGGCTACCTGTTCTACCCCTGGCCCGGGCAGGCCGAGGCGCCGACCGGGGCTGAGCCGCGCCACCTGCGCGGCCGCTGGCTGCACCGGCGCGACTGGCCGGCCTATGCGGCTGGCTGCGCCCCTGGCCGCTGGCAAGCCCTGCCTCGTCACGCCTGGCTGGCGCCGGCGCGGGTACAGGCACAGGACTGCTGGTTGCCGGAACGGTTCGAGGCTTGGCTCGGAGGGCTGGACGACGTGGCACCCGCGCAACTGCTGGCCAGGTTGCAGGCCGCTGAGGACGGAGTCTGGGAAGAAGCCGAGCGGCTGTTCCTGGTGGCTGACCGTTGGCCACATCTACCGGGGTGAAGCTACACATACCCTGCCCCCCGCGAATGACAGCGTTCACAGGTCACACTGTGGGATCGGGCATGCCTGCGAATAGGCTGCAAAGCAGCCAGAACACGACTTGGCTCAAGGAAAAATCCCAAACCAGCGATTAGAGTGGAAAACACGCGCCGCCAGAGCGCCATCCCGACCTGATGACGAGGACCGACCATGGTTTCATCCACACCCGCCGCGCACTATGCGCGCCTGTCCATCGCCCTGCACTGGCTGATGCTGGTGCTGCTGGCCGCCGTCTACGCCTGCATCGAGCTGCGCGGACTGTTCCCCAAGGACAGCGCCGAACGCGACCTGATGAAGACGCTGCACTTCACCCTGGGCCTGACGGTGTTCGTGCTGGTATGGCTGCGCCTGGCCATGCGCCTCGCGCGCCCCACCCCGCCGATCGTGCCCCGGCCACCGGCCTGGCAGACCGGCCTGGCCCACCTGGTGCACATGCTGTTGTACCTGATGATGATCGGCCTGCCGTTGGCCGGCTGGTTGATCCTCAGCGCCGCCAACAAGCCGATCCCGTTCTATGGCCTCGAACTGCCGGCGCTGATCGCCCCCGACCCGGACCTGGCCAAGTTCATCAAGGGCTGGCACGAGCGGATCGGCAGTTGGGGCTACTGGCTGATCGGTTTGCATGCCCTGGCAGGCCTCTACCACCACTATGTGCGTCGCGACAACACGCTGCTGCGCATGCTGCCCTACAAGTAGCCACGCCGGCCCTGCAGGCCGCCGGTATGCAGGAAGATCAGCCGCGTGCCTGGCGCGAACCGCCCGGCCGCGGCCTGCTCGCGCAGGGCCATCAGCGCCTTGCCGGTGTAGACCGCCTCCAGCGGCAGGTCTGTCTGGCGCTCGGTTTCGTCGATGAAGGCCAGCAGTTCATCGTCGATACGGGCAAAACCGCCACGGCAAGCTTCGTGCAATACGTAGCCGCGGGCGCCGGCCAAGGCCGCCACATTCTGCGGCGCGCCATGCTCCCTGGGTACCGCCAGGGCGCCATGCACCGGGTGCCGGCCTGCTTCGGCCAGGACGATGCCGGCGAGGGTCGTGCCCGTGCCGGCAGCCAGCCACCAGGCGTCGTAGTCGTCCCAGCCCACGGCAGCCAGCTGCGTCCTGCCCTGTTCGACGATCAACCCGCAGCCTTGCGCCCCTGCCAGGCCGCCACCACCCTCGGGGATGCAGTGCCAGCCTGGATAGCGCGCCTGCCAAGAGTCCCAGAAACCCGGCTCATGACGTGCCCGGTAGCCACCATAGCCCAGCCAATGTAGCGCCATGCCCAAGTCCTGGAGATCGCGCACCGTCGGAGTGTCTCGGGGATGACCACGCAGCAGGCCAGCGGTGGCGAACCCAAAGCGCTTACCGGCTGCCGCCAGGGCATGGAGGTGGTTGGAGTGATCGCCACCGAGGCTGATCAGGCCGGGCGCGCCGGCGGCCCGGGCTTCGTGCAGGTGATGGCGGAGCTTGAACCATTTGTTGCCGCTGAGCAGCGGGTCGACCAGGTCCAGGCGCAGCACCGCGACCTCGACGCCGGCCTGGTCGAGCCAGGGCAAGGTCAAGGATTGCAAGGGGGCTTGAGGGAGATTGGAAAAGGTTGGAGACATTGGGCGAGTCTATCAGGTGCCGGCACGCTGCTGGTCAGTTGAGACATGCGCGCCTCTAGGGCCCAGCAAAGCTGCCTTATGTGCGGTTGGCCCAGGCCCTGTACAAGTGGGGCTGCTTTGCAGCCCATCGCCGGCTCACAGCTCCGCCGCCAGCCTCGCCCCCTGGTTGATCGCCCGCTTGGCATCCAGCTCGGCGGCCACATCGGCGCCACCGATCAGATGCACCGACTGCCCCGCCGCCAGCAGCCCTTCGTGCAGTTCACGCAGCGGCTCCTGGCCGGCGCAGATCACCACGTTGTCCACCGCCAGCACCTGCGGCTCGCCCTCGCCGATACGCACATGCAGGCCGTGGTCGTCGATACCCAGGTACTCGACACCGTTGAGCATCTGCACCTGCTTGTTCTTCAGCCCGGTACGGTGAATCCAGCCGGTGGTCTTGCCCAGGCCGTCGCCGACCTTGGATTTCTTGCGCTGCAGCAGGTACACCTGGCGGGCCGGCGCATGCGGCTCGGCCTTGATGCCGGCCACGCCACCGCGCGCCTGCAGCTGCGTATCGATGCCCCACTCCCTCCAGAACGCGGTACGGTCCTGGCTGGTCGCCACCCCCTGGTGCACCAGGTACTCGGACACGTCGAAACCAATGCCGCCAGCACCGATCACCGCCACGCGCTCGCCCACCGGCTTGCGCTCGAGCAGCACGTCCAGGTAGCTGAGCACCTTGGCATGCTCGATACCCGGAATCGCCGGAGTGCGTGGGCTGATGCCGGTTGCGAGGATGACCTCGTCGAAACCACCCGCCACCAGTTCGGCCACGCTGACACGGGTGTTCAGGCACAACTCGACCCCCGTACGCTTCACCTTGTTGCGGAAGTAGCGCAGGGTCTCGAAGAACTCCTCCTTGCCCGGTACCCGCTTGGCCACGTTGAACTGCCCGCCGATCTCGCCAGCGCCATCGAACAGGGTCACCTGGTGCCCGCGCTCGGCGGCCACGGTGGCCGCGGCGAGGCCGGCGGGGCCGGCGCCGACCACGGCGATGCGCTTGGCCTGGGCGACAGGCAGGTAGTTCAGCTCGGTCTCGTGGCAGGCGCGCGGGTTGACCAGGCAACTGGTGAGCTTGCCGCCGAAGGTGTGGTCCAGGCAGGCCTGGTTGCAGCCGATGCAGGTGTTGATCTCGTCGGCACGCCCCTCGGCGGCCTTGTTGACGAAGTCCGGGTCGGCGAGGAACGGCCGGGCCATGGAGACCATGTCGGCATCGCCCTCGGCCAGCACCGCCTCGGCCACCTCCGGGGTGTTGATACGGTTGGTGGTGATCAGCGGGATCTTCACCGCGCCACGCAGCTTGGCGGTCACCTTGCTGAACGCCGCGCGCGGCACCTTGGTGGCGATGGTCGGGATGCGCGCCTCGTGCCAGCCGATACCGGTGTTGATCAAGGTGGCGCCGGCCCCCTCGATGGCCTTGGCCAACAGGACGATCTCGTCCCAGGTACTGCCGCCCTCCACCAGGTCGAGCATCGACAGGCGGAAGATGATGATGAAGTCCTCGCCCACCGCCTCACGCACCCGACGGACGATCTCCACCGCCAGGCGCATGCGGTTCTCGTAGCACCCTCCCCAGCGGTCGGTACGCTGGTTGGTGTGGGCGGCGAGGAACTGATTGATGAAGTAGCCCTCCGAACCCATGATCTCGACGCCATCGTAACCGGCGCGCCGGGCCAGCACGGCGCACTGGACGAAGTCGGCGATCTGCTTCTCGATGCCCGCCTCGTCCAGTTCTCTGGGTTTGAACGGGTTGATCGGTGCCTGGATGGCGCTGGGCGCCACCTGGCGTGGGCTGTAGGCATAGCGCCCGGCATGGAGGATCTGCAGGCAGATCTTGCCACCGGCGGCATGCACGGCCTGGGTGACGATACGGTGCTGCTCGGCCTCTTCCTCGGTGCTGAGCTTGGCCGCTCCGGAATACACGCCGCCTTCGTCGTTCGGCGCGATGCCACCGGTGACCATCAGGCCGACACCGCCCCGGGCACGCTCGGCGAAATAGGCAGCCATGCGCTCGAAGCCGCCGGGGCGCTCCTCCAGGCCAGTGTGCATGGACCCCATCAGGGTGCGGTTGCGCAAGGTGGTGAACCCCAGGTCGAGCGGGGCCAGCAAGTGTGGATAGCGGTCGGCGGCCATGGAAGAACTCCCCATGAGGCATGATCACGGAATGCGGGTACCTCGGCCGGCATGGCGGGCCCCGTCGTTTGTCTGGCGTCGACATTAAACAGCCGCTTGAACGCGCTCAATGATCGAAACAGACAACTTGATGATCCTGCTGCACAGCCCCTCAGTGGCTGGCCGCCCGGCTTGCACCCCGGTCTGAGCTGACTCGGGCCTTGTGTCGCGATAGGGGCATTTGCCAAATCCAACACTGTAGCGCCGAAAAAGACGCCCCCTCAGCCCTTGACATTAAAGTTAAGTTAAACGTTAGGGTGAACGTGAAAGACCTACCCGGCATACCGCCGAGCGAAATCCCTGGCCGCACGCCTCGAGCGTGATGCCCCGTCCTGGAGATACTGACACGTGAAACTCGGAACCGTCGCCACACTGACTGGCATACTCCTGACCCCCCTAGCGAACGCCGCCCTGGCAGACGCCAACGGCCTCCCCAAGCACGCCGACACCACGGTGATCGATATCGCGGGTCACCCGGTGCCCGTGCTCAAAGGCGGGCTGTACGACCGTTACCGCTCCAACCCTCCCCTGTCGGTGATCCAGGCCCAAGCGCCAGGCATGGACTTGAGCTGGTTCAAAGGCCTGGAAAGAACCAAGGTCGATATGGGGTTCGAGTCCTACTCGCCGAACTTCTACTACCAGAACAGCCGCGTGACCGCTGTCTACACGGCCGATCTCGAACGCCTGCGCGCATTGATACCGGCCCAGGTGCTGGAGCAGGTGCAGCCCCTGCAGGTATGGCCGGGGCGGGGCCTGGTGGCGTTCACGGCCTACACCTACGACTACTGCGACAACGACAGCTACAACGAAATCGCGCTGTCGATCATCACCAACAAACCTGGCAAAGCGAATCTCGGGCCCTTCACCCTGATCGGGCAGTCGCTGTCGAAAGACTTCTGGGGTTACGTACTCAAGCTCCCAGTGAACACGGAGCTCGCACGTGTGCGGGGTGTGGTGGGCTACAACCTGCCGAAATGGCTGACGGACATCAACCGCCGAGAGGAAGCCGCGACGGTCTCGTACGACCTCTTCGACGACCAGACCGGCAAGGTCGATGTGACCTTCAAGGCGAAGAAACTCGACGGCCTGTCCCATGAAGCCGACCTGGTGACGAACAGCTTCACCAACCTCGACCACGACGGCCAGTTGACCTACGGCTATGCAACGTCCAGGCAGACCCGCCATGCATCGAGCATGAGCGCGGACTCGGCAGAGCTGGTGCTCGGTGAAGGCAGCCTGTCGACCTACATCCGCTCGTTGAAGCTGGGCAAGCTGGTGAAATACGAATACGTGCCCGAGTTCCAGAGCGCCCTGTATGCGCCCAAGCCACTGGCAGCGCTGAACGCGGGCAAGTGATGACGATGCAGGCGGCGACAGCCCGCGTCGACGCCCGCCCTACTTCAGCGCCCTGCCAGCTTGCTCATGTGCAGGCGCAACGCTCGCCTTGCCCAGGGCGATCTCTTCGCGCAGCCGATTCAACACCCGCTGGGTATTGTCCACGCACGGCATGCCCTCGGGCTTGCTCTGGATGACATCGATCACCAGCAGCAGCTGCTCCTTGTTGTGTGCCAGGCGCTGTTGCAGCACTTCGATTTCCTCGACCTTGCGCTTGAGCCCCTGGAGCAGTTCGTCATGCTGCCAACCGTTCGAATCGACCGGCAACAGGTGGCGGATCTCTTCCAGGGAAAACCCGGCCGCCTGGGCACTGGTGATCATCTCCAGCACCCACACCGCGTCGGCCGAATAATCGCGGTAGCCGTTGGCCTTGCGCGCGACCGACTGGATCAGCCCGCTCGCCTCGTAGAAGCGGATGCGCGAAGGGGCCAGGCCGGTGATCCTGGCCAGCTCTCCGATTCTCATGGGACACACCTTCTGAAATGGATTGACCTTAAAGTGCACTTTAATCCTAGAGTCCTGCAGAGCCAAGGGGCGAAGTGGCTGAAGCCACCCACCCCCGACCCGCGCTGGACCACGCTGCACTTAGCTCATAACAAGGCTGTGGTCGCCCGTTCCATGGCTATAACCGCCCAGGCGCCAAAGCGGACCAGGGCGTGATCCTCAACTGGCGGCGCCAGGGCATGATGAGCTGTGCCATCGCGCACTACGACGGGATCGTCGCCTTCTCCCAGACCGACTTCACCGAAAGCCTGAAAAGCGTGACGGTGCCGGTGCTGGTGATGCATGGCGATGACGACCAGATCGTGCCCTATGACAACTCAGGCCCGCTCTGCGCCAAGCTGCTGCGTAACGGCACACTCAAGACCTACGCCGGCTTCCCCACGACATGCCGACCACTAACGCCGACGAGATAAACGCCGACCTGCTGGCCTTCATCCGTAGCTGAACCCTGCGGTGCGAGTGCAAGCCGCCCACTCCAGCCTTTTAAGCGCCCAGGCCACTGGCATTGACCCAGGTCCAAACCCTATCATCGACCAGGCTTATCCTTTACCCTTCCATAACCCTGCAGCCCCTGGTGCATCAGTCGTTTTCAGGTGTTGAACAGGGCCATCGTTCGAGATTCAATGCATCGAGCGCCCGAGGTTTCGTGGAAAAATGCCCAGTATCCGTTCGATTTTCCACGTGGCCATTCCCGTTCCCAGCGAAAACTAAAGCTTCATGCGAAAACTCCTGGCAGGCGCCCTGGCGCTGGTGATGATCGCCGCCCTCTGCGGCTATGGTTTCTGGACCCAGCAACGCCCGGAAGGCCATTACCTTTCCGACCTGCGCATCGAGCTGGCGCTCAACCACGGGGTGCCGGGCGAACAGGGCAACCTGCTGGGCATCGAGCCGTTGCTCTACCCCAGCGACTACCAGAACCTGCAACGCCTGCACCGCAAGCTTTCCGCCTACCTGGAACAGGCCCGCGCCCTGGGGCTGGTCGGCCCGCGCACCGTGGTGGTGCTGCCGGAGCATATCGGCACCTGGCTGTGGGCCCGGGGCGAGAAGAACGAGCTGTACCAGGTCACCCAGCGCCGCGAGGCGTGGCAGTGGCTGGAGCTGAGCAACCCGCTGCGCTACGGCCTGGCCATGCTCGGCGCCACCGGTGACGACCGCCGCTCCGACGCCCACCTGCGCATGAAGGCGCAGCAGATGGCCGCCGACTACCAGCAGTTGTTCGGCGGCCTGGCCAAGGAATTCGGCGTGACGTTGGTGGCCGGCTCCATCGTGCTGCCCGCCCCTCATGTCGAACACGGCGTGCTGCGCACCGGCAGAGGCCCGTTGTTCAACAGCAGCCTGGTCTTCGCCAGCGACGGCTCGGTGCTCGGCCAGCCGCAGCGCCAGCAGTACCCGGACAGCGAGATGCGCCGCTATGTCCAGGACGGACGCCAGCATCCCCTGCAAGTGCTGCAGACCCCCGCAGGGCGTCTCGGCGTGCTGGTGGGCAGCGACAGCTGGTATCCAGAAAACCATCGGCAGCTGGCCCGTCAGTCGGTGGAGCTGATCGCCAACCCGGCATTCCTCAGTGGCAAGGACAGCTGGAGCGCCCCCTGGCGTGGCAATCGCCACCAGCGAGCCGCGGCCGAGCTGCCGTTGCAGCGCGGCGAGGTCAGCGAGCAGACGGCCTGGCAGCAATTGACCCTGGGCGCCACCCATGCCGGGGCCACCAGCATGAGCGTGTTCCTGCGTGGCCAGTTCTGGGAGCTGGGCAGCGATGGGCAGGGCTTTGCCAACCATGCCGGCGAGCAGTTGGCCGGCAACCCGAGCCACGGCGCCCGCCTGCTCAACCTGTGGCTGTGACGCGATGCCACGCCCCCGCGTACGCCTGGGTGATCTCTCGGTAGGCTTCGTCCAGCCCTTGGACGAGGCGCTGCGCCAGCTCGGCCACGACCCGGCGCCCTTGCTGCTCCGCTATGGGCTGGATGCCGCGCGCCTGGGCGAGGCCGGCGCACGCCTGTCGATCCCGCGCTACATGCACCTGGGCCATGCCGCCATCGAGCGCTGTGGCGATCCGGCCCTGGGGCTACGCATGGGCAGCCTGAGCCGCCTGGCCCAAGCCGGCCTTGCCGGCGTCACCGCGGCCCAGGCGCCCTGCCTGGGCGAGGCGGCACGCACCCTGCTGCGCTTCGAACCGCTGTACGCGGCCAACTACCGAGGCCGTTCGAGCTTCATCGAAGACGCCCAGGGCGCCTGGCTGCGCTTTTATTCCATCAGCCCCTACAACGCCTACAACCGCTTCGTGGTCGACTCGCTGCTGGCCGGCTGGCTGGCGCAACTGTCGGGCCTGGCCGGCGTGCCGGTGCAGGCCGAGCGCATGGAAATCGAGTTCGAGGCGCCCGCCTATGCCGCCCAGTACCAGGCCTTGTGCTGCGCGCCGGTGCAGTTCGGCGCCGCCAACAACCAACTGCGCCTGAGCCGGGCCACCCTGGAACGCGCCAACCCGCAGCATTGCCCAAGCACGTGGCAGCACCTGTTGCAGCTGTGCGAAGCGGAACTGGCCCAGCGCACCCGCATCCGCAGCCTGGGCGAACGCATCACCCACCTGCTCGGCCCCTTGCTCAACGGCGGGCGGGAACCGAGCCTGGAAGAAGTGGCGCAGCGCCTGCAGTTACCGAGCTGGACCTTGCGCCGCAAGCTGGCCGAGGAAGGCACCCGCTTTCGCGACCTGCTCAACGACACGCGACGCGACCTGGCCGAGACCTACATCCGCGATACGGAGCTGGCCTTTGGCGAGATCGCCTATCTGTTGGGGTTCGCCTCGGCAGAGGCCTTCCAGCGCGCCTTCAAGCGCTGGACCGGCCTGACGCCGGGGGCGTTTCGCCGCAACCAGCGGCGGGCGGGCACTTAGAGCTCGGTGGCGTCGTCCGCCGGCTCGGGGGTATCCAGTTGGTATGCCTGGTCTTCGAGCAGCTCTTCCTGATACTCATCCATAGGCCTGCGTCCTCTTCACTCGTTTGCACTCTCGGGTCATGCCGCCACCCTAGGCTGGCCAGGTGAAGGAATCATGACAACTCCATGAGTGGTAAACGTAGCAGGCCTCCTGGAAGTTATCCCATCGCACCTGTAACAGCGGATGAGCGCAGCTACAGGGGATCAGGCGAGGCTTGCGGGGCGGGTTCCGCCTCGGTTGCCGGCAGCTCCTGCTGCACCTGGATCGGCGCCGGATCGCTGGGGGGTGCTATCGGCTGGGAGCCTTGGCTGTCGTCCACCGTGGGCGCCGTCGGCACCTCGCTGGCCGGCGCCGCGGCCTGTGCTTCAGCCGCGCCAGGTTCCACGGCCTCGCTCGCGCTGGGCTGGGCAGGCGCTGGCTCGGCCAGGGAAGGTGCGGCTGGTGCCGAGGGGACAGTCTGGGCTGCCACCGGCATGGCCGCCGGCGGGGCAACCGGGGCCTGCACCTGCTCCGGCAAGCCAAGGTCGGCAGCCGGCTTCTCGGCCTTGGGCGCCTCGGCCTTGGGCTTTGCCTTCTTCGCCAGTTTGGGTTTGGGCAGGTAGCTCTCCACCAGGGCGAAATAGCGATCGTAGAACTGCGGTGCCGTCACCGTCTCGCTGGCCACCTTGACCATGGAGTCGTCGGTCGAGCCGATCGGCATCGACACCGAACCGAGCACACCTACGCCCAGACTGGCCGAGGTATTGGATTTTTTCAGGGTGTAGCGGTCCTGCAGCGCGTTGGCGAACATGGTCGAACCCTGCTCGTCGTTGCTGTCGGGGGCGCAGGTGACGTTGAAGCTGATCTGCAGGTGGTTCTCGCTGTTCTGCTGGAAGCTCTTGTTGCCGTTGACCTGGTTGGCGCCACTGCTGGTGATGATGTAGCCCTGGCTCAGCAGGGCACGCCGGGCCGCCTCGCAGGAGCCGGCCTCGCTGACCGGGAAGCTGCGCGAGAAGGTGCCCGAGTCGTCGAAGTTCTCGTGCTCGTAGACTGCGGGTTTCTTCGAGGAACAACCGGATACGCCCGCCAGCACAAGGGCCAGCCCGAGCGCACCGAAGACGGATGATCTGGACATCGTGGATTCCGGGGGTAGGACAAACGGTGCTTATTGTGCAACACCTGGCGCATCACTGAAACCGCGACGCTCGTCTCACCAGGCAAAATTCATGATCGCTCGTCAGGTAGCCAGTGGAAGCTGCCTCGGAAAGCAAAAAAGCGACCCTGAGGTCGCTTTCTGGCGAGCTTCGAGGTGTTCAAGGGACCTCGAGGCGAAGATGGCGCAGCGGACGGGACTCGAACCCGCGACCCCCGGCGTGACAGGCCGGTATTCTAACCGACTGAACTACCGCTGCGTATCGCTCAGGCCTGCGCCTGATTGAAACTGGGATCTGACCTTCCAGGCGACGATCGCGCAAAAGGCAGGCACAAAAAAAGCGATGCTCGATCGCTTCTTGTGTTGCTTCGAGAAGTTCAAGGGCCTCGAAGCGAAGATGGCGCAGCGGACGGGACTCGAACCCGCGACCCCCGGCGTGACAGGCCGGTATTCTAACCGACTGAACTACCGCTGCGTATCGTTCAGGCTTGCGCCTGATTGAAACTGGGATCTGGCCTGAAGACCTTGCCGGTTCTTCAGACCCCAGACCGGTGACCAGCACCCATCTGAAGAAAAGTGGCGCAGCGGACGGGACTCGAACCCGCGACCCCCGGCGTGACAGGCCGGTATTCTAACCGACTGAACTACCGCTGCGCATTGTGGACTTGCGTCCGGTTCCTCTCAATTGGCTTCATCGTACGAATCGGCCTGGGTCAGGAACAATCTCAGGAAGTGGTGGGTGGTGACGGGATCGAACCGCCGACCCTCTGCTTGTAAGGCAGATGCTCTCCCGGCTGAGCTAACCACCCGTTGGTGCGTTTGCTTCGCTGAGGCCGCGAAATTTACGCAGGTACCGGAGCTAAGTCAATAGCCTCATTGAATTTTTTTTCAAACAAGCAGCAAGCGTCGAGCAGCAAGCGGCAAGAAAAAGCCCGCTGCCCTCCCCGTCGATGCTAGATCCATAAAAACGAAAAAGGGACCTTCTCGGTCCCTTCTTGCAGCTTGGCTCAGCTATAGATCATCTTGCGCGTCATACCGCCATCGACCACGAACTCCTGGCCGGTGACGAACCCCGCCTGGCGCGACAGCAGCCAGGCCACCAGGGCAGCGACGTCTTCCACGGTCCCTACCCTGCCCGCTGGATGCTGGGCATGGTCGGCCTCGCTCAAGGGTTCGGCGCGCCGCTCGGCAGGGTCGCGTGCATCGATCCAACCCGGGCTGACGGCGTTGACGCGAATCTCCGGGCCCAGGCTCATGGCCAGGGCATGGGTCAGCGCCACCAGGCCACCCTTGCTCGCGGCATAGGCCTCGGTGTCCGGCTCCGATTGCCTGGCACGGGTCGAGGCAAGGTTGACGATGGCCCCGCCATGGGCGCGCAAATACGGCGCACAGTGCTTGGCCAACAGCATCGGGCCGCTGAGATTGACCGCCAGCACCCGGTTCCACTGGGCCAGCGACAGGCTTTCGAGCGTCTGGTTGTGCGGATTGGCGATCGCCGCGTTGCACACCAGCGCATCCAGGCGGCCGAACTGCCCCAGCACCTCGGCCACGCCGGCACTGACCTGGGCCTCGTCTGCGACGTCCATGGTCACGAACCAGGCGTTGTCGCCAAGGGCCTTGGCCACCTTCGCGCCACGCTGGCGATCCAGGTCGCTGAGCACCACCTGCCAACCTTCGCAGATCAGCCAGGCGGCGATGCCCAGGCCAATGCCGCGCGCGGCACCGGTGACCAGGGCTACCCGACCGTTATGGTCCGGTTCGCCGCCCTTCCAGTCGATCACAGCGCCGCCAGCCCACGCGCCAGGTCGGCTTGCAGGTCGGCGACGTCTTCCAGGCCGACGGCAACGCGGATCAGGCTGTCGCGGATACCCGCCGCCTCACGCTCCTGCGGTGTCAGGCGACCGTGGGAGGTGCTGGCCGGGTGGGCGATGGTGGTCTTGCTGTCACCCAGGTTGGTGGTGATGGAGATCATCCGGGTGGCGTCGATGAAGCGCCAGGCGCCCTCCTTGCCGCCCTTGACCTCGAAGCTCACCACCGCGCCGAAGCCGCTCATCTGGCGCTTGGCCAGTTCGTGCTGCGGGTGGCTTGGCAGGCCGGCGTAATGGACCTTCTCCACGCCCTCCTGCTGCTCCAGCCATTCGGCGAGCGCCTGGGCGCTTTCGCAGTGCGCACGCATACGCAGCTTGAGGGTTTCCAGGCCCTTGGTGAAGATCCAGGCGTTGAATGGGCTGAGGGTCGGCCCTGCGGTACGCAGGAAGCCCACCACTTCTTTCATCTGCTCGCTGCGCCCGGCCACCACGCCGCCCATGCAACGGCCCTGGCCGTCGATGAACTTGGTCGCCGAGTGGAACACGATGTCAGCGCCGAGCTTGAGCGGCTGCTGCAGCGCCGGGGTACTGAAGCAGTTGTCCACCACCAGCATGGCGCCGCGGGCGTGGGCGATCTCGGCCAGCGCGGCGATATCCACCAGTTCCGCCAGCGGGTTGGATGGCGACTCGACGATCAGCAGCTTGGTATTGGCCTTGATGGCCTTTTCCCAACCGGCCAGGTCGACCAGTGGCACGTAGTCCACCTGCACGCCGAAACGCTTGAAGTACTTCTCGAACAGGCTGATGGTCGAACCGAACACGCTCTGCGACACCAACACATGGTCGCCGGCGCTGCACAGCGACATGACCACGGAAAGGATCGCCGCCATGCCGGTGGAGGTGCCCACGGCCTGCTCGGCGCCTTCCATCGCCGCCAGGCGCTCCTCGAAGACGCGCACGGACGGGTTGGTGTAGCGCGAGTAGACGTTGCCCGGCGTCTCGCCAGCAAAGCGCGCGGCCGCATCGGCGGCGGTGCGGAAGACATAGCTGGAGGTCAGGAACAGCGCTTCGCTGTGCTCTGCCTCCGGTGTACGGTTCTGACCGGCGCGCACCGCCAGGGTGTCGAAACCGACACCCTCGAGGTCGCTGTCCAGTCGCCCGGCATCCCATTGATCCGTCATGCCGTCGCTCCCAAATCAGTTGTTGTAGAGGTCGATGATCGCGCTGACGGCCTGGTTCTTCACCTTGGCCGCGTCGTTGCGCGATTGCTCGATGCGCTCCAGGTAGGCTTCGTCGATGTCGCCGGTGACGTATTCACCGTCGAACACCGCGCAATCGAAATGCTCGATCTTGATCTTGCCGCCCCCGACCGATTCGATCAGGTCAGGCAGGTCCTGGTAGACCAGCCAGTCGGCGCCGATCAACTCGGCCACCTGGTCGGTGGTACGGTTGTGGGCGATCAGTTCGTGAGCGCTCGGCATGTCGATGCCGTAGACGTTGGGGTAACGCACCGCAGGGGCCGCGGAGCAGAAGTAGACGTTCTTCGCCCCGGCTTCGCGGGCCATCTGGATGATCTGCTTGCAGGTGGTGCCGCGCACGATCGAGTCGTCCACCAGCATCACGTTCTTGCCGCGGAACTCCAGCTCGATGGCATTGAGCTTCTGGCGTACGGACTTCTTGCGCGCGGCCTGGCCGGGCATGATGAAGGTACGGCCGATGTAGCGGTTCTTGACGAAACCTTCGCGGAACTTGACGCCCAGGTGGTTGGCCAGCTCCAGCGCCGCGGTGCGGCTGGTGTCGGGGATCGGGATGACCACGTCGATGTCGTGGTCCGGACGCTCGCGGCGGATCTTCTCGGCCAGCTTCTCGCCCATGCGCAGGCGCGCCTTGTACACCGAGACGCCGTCCATGATCGAGTCCGGGCGGGCCAGGTAGACGTGCTCGAAGATGCACGGCGAAAGCTTCGGATTGTTCGCGCACTGGCGGGTGTGCATCTGCCCTTCCTCGGTGATGTACACCGCTTCGCCCGGCGCCAGGTCGCGGATCAGGGTGAAGCCGAGGACGTCCAGTGCGACGCTTTCCGAGGCGATCATGTACTCGACGCCTTCGTCGGTGTGGCGCTGGCCGAAGACGATCGGGCGGATGCCATTGGGGTCGCGGAAGCCGACGATGCCGTAGCCGGTGATCATCGCCACCACGGCATAGCCACCGACACAGCGGCTGTGCACGTGGGAAACCGCGGCGAACACGTCTTCCTCGGTCGGCTGCAGCTTGCCGCGCACGGCCAGCTCATGGGCGAACACGTTCAGCAGCACTTCCGAGTCGGAGTTGGTGTTGACGTGGCGCAGGTCCGACTCGTAGATCTCCTTGGCCAACTGCTCGACGTTGGTCAGGTTGCCGTTGTGCGCCAGGGTGATGCCATAGGGCGAGTTGACGTAGAACGGCTGGGCCTCGGCCGAGGTGGAGCTGCCCGCGGTCGGGTAGCGCACGTGGCCGATGCCCATGTGGCCGACCAGGCGCTGCATGTGGCGCTGCTGGAAGACGTCGCGCACCAGGCCGTTGTCCTTGCGCAGGAATAACCGGCCGTCGTGGCTGGTCACGATACCGGCAGCGTCCTGGCCGCGGTGCTGGAGCACGGTTAGCGCGTCATACAGCGCCTGATTGACGTTCGACTTACCGACGATACCGACGATGCCACACATGCGACGCAACCCCTACTTTGATGAAACTTGAGTGAAAAGCGCTCAGGGCTTGCTGGGCCCGAGCAACTGTTCCTGGAACGGAAGATCAGCCGGTGCGCTGATCCCACTGGACATCCACTGGCTGGTGAACCCCAGGATCAGGTTCTTCGACCAGTCAGCGACCAATAGAAATTGTGGTATCAGGCGCGATTCCTGCCACCACGGGTCCTGTTGTACCGGCCCCAGGCTCAACAGCCCGATGGCCACCACCACCAGCAAGGCCCCCCGCGCGGCGCCGAAGGCCATGCCGAGGAAACGATCGGTGCCGGACAGCCCGGTCACGCGGATCAGCTCGCCGATGAGGAAGTTGATCATGGCCCCCACCAGCAGGGTGGCGACGAAAAGAATGGCACAGCCGGCGATGATGCGCGCCGAGGGTGTCTGGATGTAGCTTTCCAGGTACTGCGACAGCGACCCGCCGAACATCCAGGCGACCGCACCGGCAATGATCCAGATGAGCAGGGACAAGGCTTCCTTGACGAAGCCGCGCTTGAGACTGATCAGTGAGGAAATGGCGATGATCGCGATGATCGCCCAATCAACCCAGGTAAATGCCACGGTGTTGCCTACAGACGTTTGAGGCGGCGCATTTTACCAGAGCGGCGGGCTGGGGGTAAGCGGAATGTCGGGTTTACGCGAACCCTTGTAGGAGCGGCCTTGCCGGTCCGGTGCCCCGGAAAGGCCGCTCCTACAAGGGGCAGTGCGCCCTGCAGGGCAGTTGTCGTGCAGCTCAGCTGCGCTCCGGCTGGAAGCGCACCACGAAGCCCTTGAGGTTGTGCTGGCGGTTGATCACATCGCGCAGGCGCTCGGCCTCGGCGCGCTCGACCAGCGGCCCGACGAACACCCGGTTCATGCCATCGACGGAACGGATGTAGGCGTTGTAGCCCTGGCTGCGCAAGGTCTTCTGCAGGTTGTCGGCGCCAGCGCGGTTGGACAGGCTGGCCAGCTGGATCGACCAGCTCACCGGCAGGCCGTTGGCGTCGATCCTGGAGGGCGTGGCCGGCTTGGGGGCAGTGGCCGTTGCCGCAGGTGCCGGACGGTTCTCGGTCTTCGGCGCCGGGGCTGGCGACTTGGCGACCGGCGCTTGTGCGGACGGGGCCGGCGCGATCGGCTGGCTTGGCGTCGTCATTGGCCCGGTAGACTCGTCGATGACCACCGGCGGTTGCTCCGGCGCCTCCGGCAACGGCTGGGGCTCCGGCACCGCAACCGGCTCGACCTGCACCTGGGGCAGGCTTGGCATGGCCGGCGCCTCGGGCGCCTCGACGCGCACCTGGCGCATCTCATCCTCGCGGGTGAACAGCATCGGCAGGAAGATCACCGCCAGCGCCACCAGCACCAGCGCACCGACCATGCGCTGCTTCATCCCTTTATCCAGCACTGCCATCTACTCCACCCTCCGGGGCCTGCCGCTCGAGCCATTCCAGGGCCTGGCCGACACAGAAAAACGAACCGAACAGCAGGATCTGGTCATCCGCCGTCGCCTGCGCGCACTGCCCTTCCAGGGCAGCATCGACGCTGGCATAAGACTTCACCGAGGCACCCAGGTTCGTCAAGGCTGCCGCCAGCTCCGCAGCCGGCCGGCTGCGCGGGGTATCCAACGGCGCCACCGCCCAGTGGTCGACCAGCCCCTCAAGCGGCGCGACGACGCCTTCGAGATCCTTGTCGGCGAGCAGACCGAACACCGCCAGGCGCCGCCCGCCGACGGGCCGTGCGGCCAAGCGCTGGGCCAGGTACTGCGCGGCATGGGGGTTGTGCCCCACATCCAGCAGCAGCTCCAGGCGCTTGCCCTGCCAGTGCAGCACACGGCGATCCAGGCGACCGGTGACGCGGGTCGCCAGCAAGGCCTGGCGAATCTGCCCGGCCTCCCAGGGCAGATCCATCAGCAGGTAGGCCTGCAGGGCCAAGGCTGCATTTTCCATCGGCAGGTCGAGCAGCGGCAGGTCGTGCAGCTCCACGACACGGCCATCGGCCTTGCTGCCGCGCCATTGCCAGTGCTGGTCGGTGCTGGCCAGGTCGAAATCACGGCCGCGCAGGAAGAACGGGCAGGCCAGTTCGCGGGCCTTGTCCAGCAGCGGTTGCGGCGGCTCCAGGTCTCCGCACAGGGCCGGCTTGCCCTGGCGGAAGATCCCGGCCTTCTCGAAGGCCACGGATTCGCGGCTGTCGCCCAGGTAGTCGGCGTGATCGACCCCGATGCTGGTGACCAGCGCCAGGTCCGCATCCACCAGGTTCACGGCATCCAGCCGCCCGCCCAGGCCGACCTCGAGCACCACGGCATCCAACGCCGACTGCTGGAACAGCCAGAACGCCGCCAGGGTCCCCATCTCGAAGTACGTGAGGGAGATCTCGCCACGCGCGGCCTCGACCGCGGCGAACGCCTGGCACAGCTGCTCATCGCCGGCCTCGACGCCATCGATGCGCACCCGCTCGTTGTAGCGCAGCAGGTGCGGCGAGGCATAGACGCCGACCTTGAGACCCTGGGCCTGGAGCAACGCGGCGACGAAGGCGCAGGTCGAGCCCTTGCCGTTGGTGCCGGTGACCGTCACCACCCGGGGTGCCAGCCTGCCCAGCCCGAGCCGCGCAGCCACCTGTTGCGAACGCTCCAGGCCCATGTCGATGGCCGAGGGGTGCAACTGCTCGAGGTAGGCGAGCCAGTCGCCCAGAGTACGTGGGCTCATCACGCGACGGCAGCCGCCTCGAGGGCTTCTGCCGGCGTCGGCTGACCGGTCATCTGCGCCAGCAGGCGAGCCAGGCGCGGACGCAGTTCACCGCGCGAGATGATCAGGTCGATGGCACCGTGCTCGAGGAGGAACTCGCTGCGCTGGAAGCCTTCCGGCAGTTTCTCGCGCACGGTCTGCTCGATCACTCGCGGGCCGGCGAAGCCGATCAGCGCCTTGGGCTCGCCGACGATGACGTCGCCGAGCATCGCCAGGCTGGCGGACACACCGCCATAGACCGGATCGGTGAGCACCGAGATGAACGGAATGCCTTCTTCGCGCAGGCGTGCCAGCACGGCCGAGGTCTTGGCCATCTGCATCAGCGAGATCAGCGCTTCCTGCATGCGCGCACCGCCAGAGGCGGAGAAGCAGACCATCGGGCAGCGATGCTCCAGGGCATAGTTGGCCGCACGCACGAAGCGCTCGCCGACGATGGCGCCCATGGAGCCCCCCATGAAGGAGAATTCGAAGGCGCTGACCACGATCGGCATGCCCATCAGGGTACCGCTCATCGACACCAGGGCGTCCTTCTCGCCGGTCTGCTTCTGGGCAGCGACCAGGCGGTCCTTGTACTTCTTGCCATCACGGAACTTCAGGCGGTCGACCGGCTCCAGGTCGGCGCCCAGCTCGGCACGGCCTTCGGCATCGAGGAAGATGTCGATGCGCGCGCGTGCGCCGATGCGCATGTGGTGGTTGCACTTGGGGCAGACATCCAGGGTCTTTTCCAGCTCCGGACGATACAGCACGGCCTCGCAGGCCGGGCACTTGTGCCACAGGCCTTCAGGCACCGAGCTCTTCTTCACCTCGGAACGCATGATCGAAGGGATCAGTTTGTCGACTAACCAGTTGCTCATGCTTTCTTTCTCCAGTATCGGCGGGCGGGGACCGGTCTGGCCGGCCATGCCCTGCCCTTGAGCTCATGTTCTTCAATGAAACGATGATGGACCGGCTCCGGGGCCCGCACGGGGCGGGGCCGGCCAGGCAGCCGGGCCATCGTCAATCTGTCATGCCGGCGCCCTGCAAAAGCCCGCCGCAAGGGCGGGCCTGGCAGCACCGGGCTGCGAAAGCTATGGACGATGGCGCGCGCCCCGCCGTCACATCCGTTGTCACGCCTGCTTCACCGCACGCAGGAAGGCCTCGATCTTCGCCGCATCCTTGATGCCCTTGGCCTGCTCGACACCACCGCTGACATCCACCGCGAACGGGCGCACCTGGGCGATGGCCTGGCCGACGTTGTCCGGCGACAGCCCGCCGGCGAGGATGATCGGCTTGCTCAGGGAAGCAGGCACCAGCGACCAGTCGAACGCCTCGCCGGTGCCGCCGGGCACGCCGGGCACATAGGTATCCAGGAGGATGCCGCGGGCGCCGGCATACTGCCGGCAAGCGGCCTCGAGATCGTCACCGGGGCGCACCCGCAAGGCCTTGATCCAGGGGCGCTGGTAGCCTTCGCAGTCGGCCGGGGTTTCGTCGCCGTGGAACTGTAGCAGGTCCAGCGACACCGCTTCGAGAATCTCGTTGAGTTCGCAGCGGGTGGCATTGACGAACAGCCCGACCGTGGTCACGAAAGGCGGCAACGCGGCGATGATCGCCCGCGCCTGACGCACGTCCACCGCGCGTGGGCTCTTGGCGTAGAAGACCAGGCCGATGGCGTCGGCGCCGGCCTCGGCCGCGGCCAGGGCGTCCTCGACGCGGGTGATTCCGCAGATCTTGCTGCGAACGTTGCTCATGGAAAGCGAACCCTGAGTGATCGGTGAAAGGCCGGATGTTAGCAAATGACGTTTCGCCCGTCAGTCGGCCAGCGCTTCGAAGCCGGTGAGAAAGTGTGGGCCGATGTAACGTTGCGGCAGGACGAACGTCTCCGGGTACTCCACCTGCACCAGGTACAGGCCGTAGGGATGGGCGGTCACCCCACCTTCGCGGCGGTTGCGCCCTTCCAGTACCTCGCGGGCCCAGGTGGCCGGGCGCTCGCCGGCGCCGATGGTCATCAGCACGCCGGCGATGTTGCGCACCATGTGGTGCAGGAAAGCGGTGGCGCGCACGTCCAGCACGATCATCCGGCCATGGCGGGTGACGCGCAGGTGATGGATGTGCTTGACCGGCGACTTGGCCTGGCATTGGCTGGCGCGGAACGCGCTGAAATCATGGGTGCCCAGCAGAAAGCCGGCGGCCTCGGCCATGGGCGCGATGTCCAGCGGGCGATGGTTCCAGGTCACCTCCTCGGCCAGGTGCGCGGGGCGAATCGGGTCGTTGTAGATGACATAGCGGTAGCGCCGCGCCGTGGCCTTGAAGCGGGCATGGAAGTCCGCGGGCATGGGCCGTGCCCAGGTGACGCTGATGTCGTGGGGCAGGTTGAAGTTGGTGCCCATGGTCCAGGCGCGCTCGTCGCGCACGGCCCGGGTATCGAAATGCACCACCTGGCCACAGGCATGCACACCTGCATCGGTGCGCCCGGCGCAGACCACAGAGACCGGCGAGTCGGCCACCTTCGACAGCGCCTGCTCCAGGGCCTGCTGGACGCTGGGCACGCCACTGGCCTGGCGCTGCCAGCCGCGGTAGCGCGAGCCTTTGTATTCCACGCCCAGGGCGATGCGGGAGTAGCCTTCGGCCGCCGATTCGGCCGTGTCGTTGTCGTTGATGTCCAAGGAAGCGAAACCTGTGGGTGAAACGGGAAGGCGGGCATTATAGCGGCAACGGCGGTGCCTGGGCGGACATTGCCGGCAAGCCCCACAGGGGCCGGCGGTGTTCACACATCAGGTGTTCCGCAGAAGACCCTGTGGGAGATCACCGAGCCCTTCGGGCTGCGCTGTCGCGCAGGGAACAGAGGCCGAAAAGGCAACGCCCCCCTGTGGGAGCGGGCTTGCCCGCGATCGGCTGCGCAGCAGCCACAAGGCCGCTACACGCAACCAGCAGGCGTCACACCAAACGCGAGAGCATCTCCTCGGCTTCCTGACGCTGGTCGTCGCTACCGTCCTTGACCACTTCATCGAGGATGTCGCGGGCACCCTGGTGGTCGCCCATGTCGATGTAGGCGCGGGCCAGGTCGAGCTTGGTGGCGACCTCGTCGGTGCCGGAGAAGAAGTCGAAGTCCAGGTCGTCCAGCGGCTCGGGTTCGCGCGCCGCGTCCTCGGCGGTGAAGTGCGGCTCCAGCGAAGGCGACTCGAGGTTCTGCGACAGCTTGTCCAGCTCGGCGTTGACATCGTCCAGCTCCGAGGCGAAGTGCTTGGCCGCCTGGGAGTCGTCGTCCAGCGACAGGGACAGGTCGAAGTCCTCCGGCAGCTCCAGCTCGGAGATCGGGTCGAACTCGGGGATCTCGTCGAAGGCAGCCAGTTCCGCGGCCACATCCACCGGCTCATCCTCGGTGGGCGCCGCAGCGGCAGGCTCACCGACGTCGAGGTCGAAATCGGCCAGGTCGTCCTGGGTCTGCGGCTCGACCTGGGCCTGGGCCAGCAGCGCCTCGAAATCGGCATCGGCGTCGGCATCGGTCTCGCTGGCCACTGACTCAGGCTCGGGCTCGGCAGCCTCTTGTGCCTGTTGCTCATCGACCTGCGCCGCTGCCGTGTCCAGCATCGGTGGATCCAGCGGATCCTCCACCGGCAGGTCGTCACCCAGGCTCAGGTCGAAGGCGCTGTCCAGGTCGTCCTCTTCGGTCGCCGGCGCTTCATCGACCACCTCTGGCTCCGCCTCGGGCTCAGGGGATGGCGCTGCCTCGGCGACGGGCTCCGGCTCCTCGACAGTCGGCTTCAGGTCGCTGTCCTGCAGCAGTTCCTGGACATACTGCTCATCCATCTCGGCCGCCAGCGCCGCAGCGCCAAGGCCAGCGGCGGCAATGCCGAGCATCGCCGGGAAACGCTCCTTGAGCGAATCGACCACCGCCTTGTTCTGCTCGGAAGACGGCAGTTGGCGTTCCTGCTCGGCGAAGGCGGTCTGGTCGCCTTGGCGAGCGTAGACTTCCATCAGCTTCAGGCGCAGATCACTGCGCTGGGGCTCGGCGGCCACCGCTGGCTCCAGCAGATCGGCGGCATGATTCAAGCGGCCACGGGCCAGGCTCTGCTCGACCTCGGTCAGCAGTTGGCCAGTCAGGTCCTGCTCGGCCGGCGCAACCACTGGCGCAGCGGCCTGCACCGTCTGTGCGGCAGGCTTCTCGGCAGCCGCCGCGGCGGCTGCCGACGCCGCCACCACGGCCGGCGCCAGCTTCACGCTCGGCGCCGACACATCCAGCCCGTCGAAGCTGCCCGCAGGCAGGTCCAGGTCTGGGCTGCGCTCGCTTTCCTCAGCCAGCGCCCGAGCCATGCGCAGGTGCTTCTCGGCCTCCTGCTGGGCCTTGCGCTTGCGTGCCAGGAGCAGCAACAGCAACAACAGGACGAGGAACGCCGAACCGGCCAGCAGCCCCAGCAGCACCGGGTTGCCGAGCAGCTCGTCGAGCACGCCCTGCTGCTGCCCGGCCTCACGCTCGGCAGCCGCCTGCGGCGCAGGTTCGCCTTCTGGCTCGGCTGGGGGCAGTTGGGCCTCGGCGGGCGGCTGCGCGGGTGCAGGTTCGCCAGGCAACGCAGCCGGCGGCGGGGTCTGCCCGGCCCCACCTTGCGCCTCGAGGCGGGCCAGCTGGTCGTTCTTCAGCTCGATCAGGCGCTGCAGCTTGTCCAACTGGCTCTGCAGGTCGGCCATGCGGCTCTTGAGTTCTTCGTTGTCGCGGCGGCTGGTGTCCAGGCTCTCCTGGGCCACGGCCAGCTGGTCGCTGAGGGCCTTGGCATCCTGCGCACCGGCCTGGTTGCCTGGGCTGACCAGGCGCAGGTTATCGCCCTGGGCGATACGCGCCGGCGCCGCCTCGGCCGCGCCGCGCCGGGTCGCGTCCAGCTGGCGGGCGGGTGGGCCCAGGCGCCGGCCCTCGCGCCAGGCGGCATACTGCTCGGCCACCTCGCTGATCGCCTCGCCCTGGGGAATGCCCTGGATCTGCTGCTGGTCGGGCAGGCGCAGGACCTGCCCGACCTTGAGCTGGTTGATGTTGTTGCCGATGAAGGCGTCCGGGTTCAGGGCCTGGATCGCCAGCATGGTCTGCTGGACCGAGCCCCCTTGTGTATGACGCGCGGCGATCTGCCAGAGCGTGTCGCGGCGCTTGGTGGTGTAGCTGCCCGCCCCGCTCAGCGCAGGCGCGATGCTGTCTGCCCCCGCCTGTTCGCCCTGTGCCTGGGCCTGGTCCAGGAGCACGTTGTAGTCGCGCAGCAGACGGCCCTGGGGCCACATCACCTGGACCAGGAACTTGACCACCGGGGCTGGCAGCGGCTGGCTGGAGGTCACCCGTAGCACGCTCTTGCCATTGGGGTTGATCACCGGGGTGAAGGTCAGATCCTCGAGATAGGACGGATAGGCCACCCCCGCCTTGGCGAATTCTTCAGGTGGCGCCAGGCTCGGTGCGACTTCGGCGGCGGTAAGGTCGCGCACGTCGAGCAGCTCGATCTCGGCATCCAACGGCTGGTTCTGCGCCGACTTGAGGGTCAGCTCACCCAACCCGAGGGCATTCGCCATGCCGGACGACAGCGCCGAGGCTGCCGCCATGGCCAGAACCAGTTTGCGAATTCGAAGCATGACCTCTTCCCTTGTAAGAATCGTCCCGAAACCTGCGAATGGCGCAGGACAAAGTGCTCGCCAGTATCTTTTACGCCATATGTTTTATCAACAATCGGGCCACCTGCACGGCGTTGAGCGCCGCTCCCTTGCGCAGGTTGTCGGTGGTCAGCCAGAGGTTGAGTTGCTGATCTTCGTCGATGCCATGGCGTACACGACCAACATAGACCACGTCCTGCCCCACTGCGTCGCCAACGGGCGTCGGATAATCGTCCGGCTCGACCAGCTCGACGCTCTCGGCCGCCTCCAGGGCCGCGTTGACCGCCGCCAGGTCGACCGCGCGGCGGCTCTGCAACGCCACACTGAAGCTATCGCCGAAAAACACCGGGACTTGAACGCAGCTCACGGAAATCTTCAGCGCCGGCATGCCCAGCAGCACGCGCAGCTCACCGACCAGACGGCGTTCCAGGGCCGTATGGCCCTGCTCATCGGCGCCGCCGACGCGGCCCAGCAGGTTGAACGCCATCTGCCGATCGAAGAAGCGCGACTCCAGCGGGCGGGCATTGAGCAGCTCGGCGGTCTGCCGGGCCAGTTCACTGACCGCTTCCCGGCCCTGGGACGAAACCGCCAGGCAGGCCATCACCTGGACCCGTTCGATGTCGAGCAGGCCCTTGAGCGGCGCCAGGGCCACGGCCAGGGCCACGGCAGCGGCGCTGGGGCTGGCGAGCAGCACGGGCAGCGGCTGTTGCGCCAGCTGCTCGCCGTTGGCCTCGGGCACCAGCGCCAGGGCCTGGTCCAGGCCGCCGGACAGGTCGATGACCGAGCACCCCGCCTGCCGCGCCTTCTCGGCGAAACTGCGGCTGACGGCCGGACCTGCGGCGAAGAACGCCAGCCTGACCTGAGCGAAGTCGAAGCTGTCGACCTCGCGCACGCGCAGCTTCCTGCCGGCGAACATCACACTGCTGCCCGCCGACTCCATGCTGGCCAGCAGGTGCAGGGTGCCTACCGGGAAATCGAGTTCCTCGAGGATCTGCACGAGGGTTTCGCCGACGCTGCCGGTGGCGCCGACGATGGCGATATCTATGGGCTGGGTCATGGAAGGATCCTTCTGGTGGAACTTCAGGGTGCGGCACTTTACTCGGCTTGGGGGTTTAGATCGAGTGTCCGTACCTAAGCGGCCCCCAAATAGAAAACCCGCGCAAGGCGCGGGCTCTCCGTAAAGCGCAAGGCGCGATCAACGCTCCAGCAGGATCCGCAGCATACGCCGCAGCGGCTCGGCAGCGCCCCACAGCAACTGGTCGCCGACGGTGAAGGCCCCCAGGTACTGGGACCCCATGTTCAGCTTGCGCAAACGGCCTACCGGGATGTTCAGGGTACCGGTGACCTTGGTCGGGCTCAGCTCCTGCATGCTGATCTCGCGCTGGTTCGGCACCAGCTTCACCCAAGGGTTGTGCTGGCTGATCATGCCTTCGATGTCGGCCAGCGGCACGTCCTTGTTCAGCTTGATGGTCAGCGCCTGGCTGTGGCAGCGCATGGCACCGATGCGCACGCAGATGCCATCGACCGGGATCGGGCTCTTGAAACGGCCGAGGATCTTGTTGGTCTCGGCCTGGGCCTTCCACTCCTCGCGGCTCTGGCCGTTGGGCAGCTCCTTGTCGATCCACGGGATCAGGCTGCCGGCCAGCGGCACGCCGAAGTGCTCGGTGGGGAACGCCTCGCCACGCATGGTTTCGGCGACCTTGCGGTCGATGTCGAGGATGGCGCTGGCCGGGTTGGCCAGGTCATCGGCCACCGCCGCGTGGATGCCGCCCATCTGGCGGATCAGCTCGCGCATGTTCTGGGCGCCGGCACCGGAGGCAGCCTGGTAGGTCATGGCGCTCATCCACTCGACCAGGCCAGCCTCGAACAGGCCGCCCAAGCCCATCAGCATCAGGCTGACGGTGCAGTTACCGCCGATGTAGTTCTTGGTCCCGGCATCGAGCTGCTGGTCGATCACCTTGCGGTTGACCGGGTCGAGGACGATCACCGCGTCATCCTGCATGCGCAGGGACGAAGCGGCGTCGATCCAGTAACCCTGCCAGCCGGCCTCACGCAACTTGGGGAAGACCTCGTTGGTGTAGTCGCCGCCCTGGCAGGTCAGAATGACGTCGAGGGTCTTGAGCTCTTCGATGCTGTAGGCGTCCTTGAGCGGAGCAATGTCCTTGCCCACGTTCGGCCCCTGGCCACCGACATTGGAGGTGGTGAAGAACACCGGCTCGATGAGGTCGAAATCCTGCTCCTCCAGCATCCGCTGCATGAGCACGGAACCGACCATACCGCGCCAACCGATCAGACCTACACGTTTCATCGCAACTACACCTTTGCTAAAAGTGGGCCGCCATCGCAGGAAAGCGACGGCGGGCCAGAGAGATTACAGATTCCGCAGCGCTGCGACTACTGCGTCGCCCATTTCCTGCGTACCTACCTTGCTGCAGCCGGCCGACCAGATGTCACCGGTACGCAAGCCCTGATCCAGCACCAGGCTGACGGCCTTCTCGATGGCGTCGGCGGCGGCCTGCTGGTTGAAGCTGTAGCGCAGCATCATCGACACCGACAGGATGGTCGCCAGCGGGTTGGCGATGCCCTGCCCGGCGATGTCCGGGGCCGAGCCATGGCAAGGCTCGTACATGCCCTTGTTGTCGGCATCCAAGGATGCCGATGGCAGCATGCCGATGGATCCGGTCAACATGGAAGCCTCATCCGACAGGATGTCACCGAACATGTTGTCGGTCACCATCACGTCGAACTGCTTGGGTGCGCGCACCAGTTGCATGGCGGCGTTGTCGACGTACATGTGGCTGAGCTCGACGTCCGGGTAGTCCTTGGCCACGTCCTCGACCACTTCGCGCCACAGCTGGCTGGACGCCAGGACGTTGGCCTTGTCCACCGAGCACAGGCGCTTGCCGCGCACGCGGGCCATGTCGAAGCCGACGCGGGCGATGCGGCGGATCTCGCTTTCGCTGTACGGCAGGGTGTCGTAGGCCTGGCGCTCGCCACCGTCCAGCTCGCGCTGGCCACGTGGCGCACCGAAGTAGATGCCGCCGGTCAGCTCGCGGACGATGAGGATGTCCAGGCCGGCGACGACCTCGGGCTTGAGCGAGGACGCATCGGCCAGTTGCGGGTAGAGGATCGCTGGGCGCAGGTTGGCGAACAGGCCCAGTTGCGAACGGATCTTCAGCAGGCCGCGCTCGGGGCGGATGTCACGCTCGATCTTGTCCCACTTCGGCCCGCCGACCGCGCCGAGCAGCACCGCGTCGGCCTGGCGCGCGCGCTCCAGGGTCTCGTCAGCCAGTGGCACGCCGTGCTTGTCGATGGCCGCGCCGCCGATCACGTCGTGCTCCAGGGTGAAGCCGAGCTGGAACTTGTCGTTGGCCAGCTCCAGCACCTTGACCGCCTCGGCCATGATTTCCGGGCCGATGCCATCACCTGGGAGAATCAGAATCTGCTTGCTCATGCTTTCCTCTATCCATTCAGACGGCGCGCCTGCGGCACGCCGGAAAAAACCAATGTTCGGCCCACGATACCAGCACATCCGGGCGTTTGCGTGGTTGCCTCGAGCCCGTTGACGCGCAAGCCCGCTCCCACCGGTACCGCACTGCGGCTATCCCCGTGGGAGCGGGCTTGCCCGCCAAAGGCTCAGCGCGGCCGATCAGGCGTCACGGAACAGCCAGGGCTGGCTCGCCCGGTGCTGCTGTTCGAACGCGCGGATGGCATCGCTGTCCTGCAGGGTCAGGCCGATATCGTCGAGGCCGTTGAGCAGGCAATGCTTGCGGAAGGCGTCGATCTCGAACGGCAGCACCTTGCCGTCGGGGCGGGTCACGGCCTGGGCCTGCAGGTCGATGGTCAGCTGGTAGCCCGGGTTGGCCTCGACCTGCCTGAACAGCTCGTCGACTTCCTCGTCGGCGAGGATGATCGGCAGCAGGCCGTTCTTGAAGCTGTTGTTGAAGAAGATGTCGGCGAAGCTCGGCGCGATGATGCAGCGGAAGCCGTACTCGTCCAGGGCCCACGGTGCATGCTCGCGGCTCGAGCCACAGCCGAAGTTCTCGCGGGCCAGCAGCACGCTGGCACCCTGGTAGCGCTCATGGTTGAGCACGAACTCGGGGTTCAGCGGACGCTTGCTGTTGTCCTGGTAGGGCTGGCCCACGTCCAGGTAGCGCCACTCGTCGAACAGGTTGGGGCCGAAGCCGGTGCGCTTGATCGACTTGAGGAACTGCTTGGGGATGATCTGGTCGGTGTCGACGTTGGCGCGATCCAATGGCGCGACAAGACCGGTGTGCTGGGTGAAGGCTTTCATGCTGCGCTCCCTTGGATCAACTCGCGGACATCGATGAAGTGGCCGGTCACCGCGGCGGCGGCAGCCATGGCCGGGCTGACCAGGTGGGTACGGCCACCGGCGCCCTGACGGCCCTCGAAGTTGCGGTTGGAGGTCGAGGCGCAATGCTCGCCGCTCTCCAGGCGGTCCGGGTTCATCGCCAGGCACATGGAGCAGCCCGGTTCACGCCATTCGAAGCCCGCCTCGAGGAAAATCTTGTCCAGGCCTTCGCGCTCGGCCTGGGCCTTGACCAGGCCCGAGCCCGGCACCACCAGCGCCTGCTTGACGTTGGCGGCGACCTTGCGGCCCTTGGCGATCTCGGCCGCGGCACGCAGGTCCTCGATCCGCGAGTTGGTGCAGGAGCCGATGAACACGCGGTCGAGCTTGATGTCGGTGATCGCCTGGTTGGCGCTCAGGCCCATGTACTTGAGGGCGCGCTCGATGGAGCCACGCTTGATCAGGTCGGGCTCGGCGGCCGGGTCCGGCACACGCTGGTCGACAGCCAGGACCATCTCCGGCGAGGTGCCCCAGCTGACCTGCGGCTTGATCTGCGAGGCGTCCAGCTCGACCACGGTGTCGAACACCGCATCGGCATCGGAAACCAGGCCCTTCCAGGCCTCGACCGCCTGCTTCCACTGCTCGCCCTTGGGCGCGTACGGGCGGCCTTCGACATAGGCGACGGTGGTGTCGTCGACCGCCACCAGGCCCACGCGGGCACCGGCTTCGATGGACATGTTGCAGATGGTCATGCGGCCTTCCATGGACAGCTCGCGGATGGCGCTGCCGGCGAACTCCATGGCATGGCCGTTGCCACCGGCGGTACCGATCTTGCCGATCACGGCGAGGACGATGTCCTTGGCAGTGACACCCGCGGGCAACTGGCCCTCGACGCGCACCAGCATGTTCTTCATTTTCTTGGCCACCAGGCACTGGGTGGCGAGCACGTGCTCCACCTCGGAGGTGCCGATACCGTGGGCCAAGGCGCCGAAGGCACCGTGGGTCGAGGTGTGCGAGTCGCCGCAGACCACGGTCATGCCCGGCAAGGTAGCGCCCTGCTCCGGGCTGATGACATGGACGATGCCCTGGCGCTCGTCGTTCATCTTGAATTCGACGATGCCGTATTCGTCACAGTTCTCGTCGAGGGTCTGCACCTGCAGGCGCGACACCTGGTCGACGATGGCCTCGATGCCGCCCTTGCGCTCTGGCGTGGTCGGTACGTTGTGGTCCGGGGTGGCAATGTTGGCATCGATGCGCCATGGCTTGCGGTTGGCCAGGCGCAGGCCTTCGAAGGCCTGGGGCGAAGTCACTTCGTGGATGATGTGACGGTCGATGTAGATCAAGGACGAACCATCGTCGCGTCGCTTGACTTCATGCGCATCCCAGAGTTTGTCGTAGAGCGTTTTGCCAGCCATCAGACTGTTCCTCATCAGCGTCTTTCTATGCCAATAACCCCTTGGCTTGTACGGACGATGCTATGGCGTTAGATTGAATAACTCAAATTCATATTTTTTATGCTTTGAATAACCAACAGGAATCCGAAAAACCGTGGACCTGGCCAACCTCAGCGCCTTCATCGCCATCGCCGAAACCGGCAGTTTCTCGGGGGCCGGCGAGCGCCTGCACCTGACCCAGCCGGCCGTCAGCAAGCGTATCGCCGGGCTCGAGCAGCAGCTGGACGTGCGCCTGTTCGACCGCCTCGGCCGCGAGGTGACCCTGACCGAGGCCGGCCGCGCGCTGCTGCCACGCGCCTACCAGATCCTCAATGTGCTGGACGATACCCGGCGCGCCCTGAGCAACCTGACCGGCGAAGTGAGCGGCCGCCTGACCCTGGCCACCAGCCATCACATCGGCCTGCACCGGTTGCCCCCGCTGCTGCGGGCGTTCACCCGCCAGCACCCGGCGGTGGCGCTGGATATCCAGTTCCTCGACTCGGAAGCGGCCTACGATGAGATCCTTCATGGCCGAGCGGAAATAGCGGTCATTACCCTCGCCCCCGAACCGCATCACCTGGTTCGCGCCGTTGCGGTGTGGGACGATGCGCTGGATTTCGTCGCCGCTCCGGAACACCCCCTGGCCAGCATCGACCCCGTCAGCCTCGCCGACGTGGCCCGCCACCCGGCGGTCTTCCCAGGCGGCAACACCTTCACCCACCATATCGTCCAGCGCCTGTTCGAAAGCCAGGGCCTGACACCGAACATCGCCATGAGCACCAACTACATGGAAACCATCAAGATGATGGTGTCCATCGGCCTGGCGTGGAGCGTACTGCCGCGTACTATGCTCGATGAGCAGGTTGCCCGCATCGCCTTGCCCGGCATTCAGCTGTCGCGCCAGCTAGGCTACATTCTGCATACGGAGCGAACGCTATCGAACGCGGCCAGGGCCTTCATGGCCCTGCTCGACAGCCACGCAGGGCCCGCCTGACCGGTCGTCAGCACGGCACTTCAACTCCAAGGACGCGCCATCCGCCAAAGGTCTGGTATCGATGCCCAAATCAGCAAACCGCTTTCCGCGCCTGCCGCGCATCTTCGCGGCCGATCCCCAGGAATCGGAACAGGCCTGGCAGAGCGCCCCACAGTTGCTGGCCGCCCTCAACGGCGCCCACCTGGGCGCCTGGCTGTGGGATATAGAAAGCGGCCGGATCAGCTGGTCGCGGGCCACCCAGGCACTGTTCGGCTTCGACCCGCAGCGGCCCCTGCCCAACGACATCGACTACCTCGACCTGCTGCCCGAGGAAGACCGTGCCCGCACACGCCAGGCATTCCAGGCCGTGGTCGACGGCGAGCCGGTGGAACAGGCCATGCGCCATCGCATCCGCTGGCCGGACGGCAGCCTGCACTGGCTGGAGATCAACGGCAGCCTGACCCACGATCGCCACGGCCGACCGCAGATGATCGGGGTGATCCGCGAGATCACCCGCCAGCGCGAGCGGGAGACCGCGCTGATCAATTCGGAGAAGCGCTTCGCCACGCTGTTCCACCTGAGCCCCAACGCCATCCTCCTGACCCGCCGCCACGACGGCATGATCTTCGAGGTCAACCGCCATTTCGAAGACATGTTCGGCTGGCCCGGCCCACAGGTGATCGGCAAGACCAGCCTGGAACTGGGGCTGTGGGTTAATCCCGAGCAACGTCACCAGGTGCTGGAGTCGACCCGCGCCAACGGTGGCCCGCTGATCATGGAGGTGCAGTTCCGCGCCAGCAGCGGCAAGGTGCATGACGGCATCCTGTGCACCCAGGGCATCGAGATGGAGGGGGTGACCTACCTGATCAGCACCTTCGTCGACACCACCGAGCGCAAGCGCGCCGAACAGGCCCTCAAGGACAGCCAGGAGCGCCTGGACCTGGCCCTGGACTCGGCCCAGCTGGGCACCTGGGACTGGCACATTCCCAGCGGCATGCTCTATGGCTCGGCCCGCGCCGCCCAGTTGCACGGCCTGGATCCGGTGCCCTTCCACGAATCCTTCGAGGCCTTCTTCGAAGGCGTGCCGGAGCAGGAACGCAACGTCATGCGCCAGGCCTACCGCAGCCTGCGCGAAGGCCCGGCGGGCAACTACCAGATCACCTACCGGGTGCAACTGGAGAATGGCACCTCCCGCTACATCGAAAGCCGCGCGCGCCTGTACCGCGACGAGCAGGGCAATCCGCTGCGCATGGCCGGCACCCTGCTCGACATCACCGACCAGGTGGAGCGTGAGCAGCGCCTGAGCGCCTCGGAGGAGAAATTCGCCAGCCTGTTCCAGGTCAGCCCCGACCCGATCTGCGTGACCCGCCAGGACAGCGGCCAGTTCATCGAGATCAACCCGGCCTTCACCCAGACCTTCGGCTGGAGCGCCGAACAGGTGATCGGCCGCACCGCCGAGCAGATCGGCCTGTGGGCCGAATCGGCCAAGCGCGCCCAGCGCATCGAACGGGTGATCCGCGAACAGGCCCTGAGCAACGTGGCGGTGGTGGTCAACCATCGCAATGGCACGGCCTTGACCTGCGTGATCTCCAGCCGCCTGATCACGGTCGACAACCAGCCGTGCAGCGTCACCACCCTGCGCGACATCACCCAGCAACAGCGCGCCGAGGCGGCGCTCAAGGCCAGCGAGGAGAAGTTCGCCAAGGCCTTCCACTCCAGCCCCGACGCCATCACCCTGACCGAGCGCAAGAGCGGCCGCTACCTGGAGGTCAACGACGGCTTCTGCCGGCTGACCGGCTACAGCGCCGCCGAGGTGATCGGCCGCAGCGTCTACGAGATCGGCATCTGGGCCGACGACAAGCAACGCAGCGCCCTGCTCACCGAGCTCAAGGAGCATGGCCGGGTCCATCACCGGGAAATGCTCGGGCGCAACAAGCGTGGCGACATTCTCACCGTGGAGGTCTCGGTCGAGCCGATCAGCCTCAACGAGGCCGACTGCCTGCTGCTCACCGCACGCGATGTCAGCCAGTTGAGGAACGCCCAGGCGCAGATCCGCCACCTGGCCTATCACGACCCGCTGACCAACCTGCCCAACCGCGCCCTGCTGATGGACCGCCTGAGCCAGCAGATCGCCCTGCTCAAACGCCACAACCTGCGCGGCGCCCTGCTGTTCCTCGACCTGGATCACTTCAAGCACATCAACGACTCCCTCGGTCACCCCGTGGGCGACACGGTGCTCAAGATCATCACCGCACGCCTGGAGGCCAGCGTGCGCCTGGAAGACACCGTGGCGCGCCTGGGCGGCGACGAGTTCGTGGTGCTGCTCAGCGGCCTGGAGGGTAGCCGCGAGCAGGTGGAGAACAAGGTTCGCGAACTGGCCGACACCCTGCGCGAGCTGCTGGCCGAGCCCATGTCCCTGGACGGCCAGCGCCTGCAGGTGACGCCGAGCATCGGCGTGGCGCTGATCCCCGACCATGGCGCGACACCGGCCGACTTGCTCAAGCGCGCCGACATCGCCCTGTACCGGGCCAAGGACTCCGGGCGCAACACCACGCAACTGTTCCATACCACCATGCAGAAGGCCGCCAGCGAGCGCCTGCGCATGGAGAACGACCTGCGCCTGGCCCTGGCCCGGGGCGAGCTGGCCCTGCACTTCCAGCCCCAGGTGGATGCCCGCGACAACCGCATCGTCGGCGCCGAGGTGCTGCTGCGTTGGCATCATCCGCAGCTGGGCCAGCAGCCGCCGGCGCAGTTCATCCAGGTGCTGGAGGAAAGCGGGCTGATCCTCGAGGTGGGCAGTTGGATCCTCGACGAAGCCTGCGACGCCTGCGCGCACATGCTGCAGGACGGGCTGATCGACGCCGACGACTTCAGCCTGTGCGTCAACATCAGCCCACGGCAGTTCCGCCAGAACGACTTCGTCGAACGGGTGCTGCGCAGCCTCGACGACTACCGGCTGCCAAGGCGCATGCTCAAGCTGGAGATCACCGAAGGCATCGTCATCCAGAACCTCGAGGACACCATCAGCAAGATGCGCGAGCTCAAGCGCTACGGCGTGAGCTTCGCCATGGACGACTTCGGCACCGGGTATTCGTCGCTAACCTACCTCAAGCGCCTGCCGGTGGATGCCCTGAAGATCGACCAGACCTTCGTCCGCGACGCCCCGGTCGACCCCAACGATGCGGAGATCGTCCGTGCCATCGTGGCCATGGCGCGCAGCCTGGAACTGGCGGTGATTGCCGAGGGGGTCGAGCAGAGCGAGCAGTTGGCGTTCCTCGAACGCCAGGGTTGCCACCTATATCAGGGGTACTTGCATAGCCGGCCGCTGCCGTTGGCGGAGTTTCGTCAGATGCTGATGGAGGCGCCGGCGGATTATTAGCGCTTCTCAAGGACAAACGCTGGGGGCCGCTTTGCAGCCCCAATGGTCTCGAACACCCTGAAAAGGTTGTCAAAAACACAAAAAAGGGGCACTTCTAAGAAGTGCCCCTTTTTGCAGGTTGCCGAACTCAGTTCAGCGCCGGCGTCTCGCCGTTGATCGGGATACGCTTGGGCTTGGCCTCTTCCGGCACGATGCGCAGCAGGTCGATGCTGAGCAGGCCGTTGGCCAGACCGGCGGACTTGACCTCGATATGGTCAGCCAGGCGGAAGGACAGCTTGAACGCCCGCTGGGCAATGCCCTGGTGCAAGTAGGTAACGTCTGCGGCGCTGGTGTCGCGCTTGCCGCCGGTGACGGTCAGGACACCTTTCTCGACCTGCAGGTCGAGGTCCTGCTCCTGGAAACCGGCTGCGGCAACCACGATGCGATAGTGGTCATCGCCATGCTTTTCCACGTTGTAGGGAGGGTAGCTGCTACCCGCCTCGTTACGTGCCGCAGACTCGAACAGATCGTTGAAACGGTCGAAGCCAACGGAATGGCGGAACAGTGGAGCGAGAGAGAATGCAGTGGTCATGGTCATAAACTCCTGAGATTCAGCAAGTAAGTCACTACGCGACCCGACTTCGGCATCGCGTACTCAAGAGATAAGGTCCGGCAAAAGGTTTTCAAGAGGCGGGCAAAAAATTTTTTGCAGGTCACAGAGCAGGGGCAACCCGCTGCCACAGGTCCGGGTCGACCACAGCTGATGTGGTTTACAGAGCCACCCTGTGGGAGCGGGCTTGCCCGCGAACGGCCCGTTCAGGCAACGCATTCCTCGAAGCTCACGCCGGCTGCCTGCTCAACACCCAGCAACCCGCTGATTCGCTGGCAGTCATCCTCCCGCCGCAACTGCGCGAACAACGCCACGGCCTCGGGGTAACTGCGGGTCAGCATGGCCAGCCACTGCTTCATCCGCCCCGGCGCATAGCGGGGCGACAACTTGGCCTGGGCCTGGCGCCAGAACTCACGCAGCAACGGCAGCAGGGCCTGCCAATCCATGGGCTGGTATTCCCGGTCATCGCGGGCCGCCGCGATCTGCAGGGCCAGGTCTGGCCGCGACACCAGCCCACGACCGAGCATGATGTCCTCGGCGCCGCTGACCTCGCGGCAGCGCCGCCAGTCATCGACCGTCCAGATCTCGCCGTTGGCGAACACCGGCACCTGCACCACCTCCTGCACCCGCGCCACCCACTCCCAATGGGCCGGCGGCTTGTAGCCCTCGACCTTGGTACGGGCATGCACCACCAGGTGCGCGGCGCCACCCTCGGCCAGGGCCGTGGCGCACTCCAGGGCAGCGTCCGGGCTGTCGAAACCCAGGCGCATCTTGGCGGTCACCGGAATCTGCGCCGGCACCGCCCGCCGCACCTCGCGGACGATCGCATGCAGCAACTGCGGCTCCTTGAGCAGCACCGCCCCGCCCCGGGACTTGTTCACCGTCTTGGCCGGGCAGCCGAAGTTCAGGTCGATCACCGGTGCACCCAACTCACAGGCCAATACCGCGTTGTCGGCCAGGCAGGCCGGATCGGAGCCCAGCAGTTGCACACGCATCGGCACCCCAGCCGCGGTCCGCGCGCCGTGGCGCAGCTCTGGGGCCAGCTTGTCGAACGACGACGCCGGCAACAGGCGGTCGCAGACGCGGATGAACTCGGTGACGCACCAATCGATGCCACCCACCCGGGTCAGGACGTCGCGCAGGATGTTGTCGACCAGCCCTTCCATGGGGGCCAGGGCAATTTGCATGTCAGGCTCTCGGCGGAAAAAGGCGCCAGTCTAGCAAAAACGTCACCGCTTCAGGCGCCGATCAGCGCCGGACCATACCCTTCGAGAAACTCCGCCGGCATGCGCCTGGGCTTGCCGCTGGACAGCTCGATACAGGCGAAGGTGGTCTGCGCCCGCAACAGGGTGGCGCCATCGCTCGGGCGCTTGAGCTGGAAACGCCGAGTCATGCGCAGGCGCTGGTCCCAGTCGATGATCCAGGTGGCCAACTGCAGCTCGTCGTCCTCATAGGCCGCGGCCAGGTAGTCGATCTCGTGGCGCACCACAGCCATGGCCCGGTCCAGGCGCCGGTACTCGGCCAGGTCCAGGCCCAGGCGTTGGGAGTGGCGCCAGGCGCAGCGCTCCAGCCACGTCACGTAGACGGCGTTGTTGGCGTGGCCGAGGCCGTCGATGTCCTCGGTGGCGACGCGAAGGTCGATGATGAATGGCGATGCCAGGTCCCAGCTCATGCCCGCTCCCCCTTGGTCAGTGATCGGGCAGAGTGTACCGGATGCTCAGGCGCTTTGCCGCGCCGGTCGTGGCGCACGCGCCAGCAGTTCGAGCACCGCTTCGCCCAGGCGTGGGTCGGCCAGTACGCGCTGGTGGCCGCCCTCCTCCAGCACCATCAGGCGGCTGTCGAACCAGGCCTTGTGGATGAGCTGGGCCTCGCTGGCCGGCACCAACCGGTCATCGCTGGCGTGCACCACCAACCCGGGCAGCTCGAGTTGGTAGCCGCTGACGTCCAGGCGCGCGATCTGCACGCCGACATCCTGCTCGACCTGGCGGATGAACGCTGCCCGGGCCCGCGCCGGCAACCCCAGGCGCCGGGCGAAGCCGCGCAGCACCCCAAGCAGCTGCGCGGGTGCGGCGATGCTCACCGCCGCCTCCGTGCGCAAGCCCCACTGCAAGGCCAGCAGCACGCTGGCACCGCCCATGGAATGGCCGATCACTGCGCGCAGCGGTGGCAATTCAGCGGCCGCCTCCAGCAAGGCGCGGGCGAACAGCACCACATGGGCCTGCTGGCCGGGCGAACGGCCATGGGCCGGCCCCTCCAGGGACACCACGGTATGGCCGGCCCGCACCAGGGTATCGATCAGCGCGGCGAACTGGGTCGGCCGCCCTTCCCAACCGTGCATCAGCAGCACCGTCGGCCCCTTGCCCCAGCGCAGCGCCGACAAGCCGAAGCGCAAGATGATGCGCTCGGCCGTGGCCAGCAGCGGCAGCTCCCACTGCCTGGGCGGCAGGTTGCGCGGGGTCATGAAGGCCCGGCGCATCCGGCCAGCGACGGTTTCAGGGGCCAGGTGGCCCAGGGTGCCGTTGACGCCTCGAATCCAGCTCAGGGTTGTCATCACCTTGCTCCAGGGGTCAGGTTGTTCAGAGCACCGCCGACTTGGCGGCACGCAGGATCCGATCGGACAGCTCGCCATCGCCCAAGGCACGGGCCAGGGTCAGGCCGCCGATCATCAGGGCAAGGTCGGCGAAGGCCTTGTCGATATCTTCGGGACGATCGACCATCTGCGCGGTCATCAACTCGATGTGTTCGGCCAGCACCTCGCGAAACGCCTCCGGCAGGCGCTGCATCTCGCCCAGAGCATTGGGCAGCGGGCAGGCATGTTCCTGGGCATCACGGTGCTTGCGCGACAGGTAGAAGGCCGCCGCCAGGGCCCGTCGCCCCGCGCCATCAAGGCTGGGGTCGACCTGGGCGAGCAAGGCCCGACGCTCGCCGAGCAGATGACGGAACGCCTCCAGCATCAGTTCGTCCTTGCTGTCGAAGTGCGCGTAGAAACCGCCCACCGTCAGCCCAGCGGCGCCCATCACCTGGCTGACGCTCGGTTCGGCCGGGCCATGCTGGATCAAGGCGTTGCAGGCGGCCTCGAGAATGCGCTCACGGGTCTTGCTCTTCCTGTCGTTCATCGCTCACCTCGAAAATATTATGATCGAAATATTATCAGCGTAATATTTTCTGGCAAGCGAAATCCGCGACCATCGATCGAGCAGAAAATAAGGGCGTGGAAAAAACAAAAGGCCCATTCAATATGCGAATGAGCCTTTCAACTCCCGCAAAACGCGGGTAAAAATGGCGTCCCCTAGGGGACTCGAACCCCTGTTACCGCCGTGAAAGGGCGGTGTCCTAGGCCACTAGACGAAGGGGACGTTGACCTTCGTGCAGATCCGCATTCACGGACCCTGGCGGAATTGGTGGAGCTAAGCGGGATCGAACCGCTGACCTCCTGCATGCCATGCAGGCGCTCTCCCAGCTGAGCTATAGCCCCGAGGTGAAAACAAAAGGCCCATCCAATATGCGAATGAGCCTTTCAACTCCCGCAAGACGCGGGTAAAAGTGGCGTCCCCTAGGGGACTCGAACCCCTGTTACCGCCGTGAAAGGGCGGTGTCCTAGGCCACTAGACGAAGGGGACAACAACCTTCGTACCGATCCGCTTGCGCGAACCCGGCAAAATTGGTGGAGCTAAGCGGGATCGAACCGCTGACCTCCTGCATGCCATGCAGGCGCTCTCCCAGCTGAGCTATAGCCCCGGATTTCTAGCCTCTCGGCCCAGCGACATCCTGAAACGTCGCTTGTGTAAAACTGGCGTCCCCTAGGGGACTCGAACCCCTGTTACCGCCGTGAAAGGGCGGTGTCCTAGGCCACTAGACGAAGGGGACGAACCTTCTACCTTCAAGACCGGACCGCTGAAATCCGATCTTGCCTCCCGATCAACGAATGTGATCGTGAAGCGGAATTTGGTGGAGCTAAGCGGGATCGAACCGCTGACCTCCTGCATGCCATGCAGGCGCTCTCCCAGCTGAGCTATAGCCCCACAATGTCGCGCTGAACGGAATCGCTGGCTGGGTGCCTGGCGTTTCGTAGTCGCTCATCGCTGTGGACGGGGCGCATATTAAGATCGGATTGCAGGGCTGTCAAACAAATTTTTGAAAAAAACCAAAAGTTTTTTTCGAGATAACAATCACTTACCGCCCTGCCGAGAAAAACCACCCGAAATGCGGCGGGGTATTCACCCGCGCCTTCGCGGACAGGCCCACTCCCACAAGGCTGGCGCCGCCCTGGCAGCGGCGCCGTATGGGTGGGGCGATGGGCTGCGAAGCAGCCCTACAGGCCATGCTCGAAGCGATCAGGCGATGTTCGCCAGCAGCTTCTCCCACTCCTTGTTTTCCTTCTTCGACACGCCACCGAGCAGGTCCAGGGCCTGGCGCAGGCGATAGCGGGTCAGGTCCGGGCCGAGGATTTCCATGGCGTCGAGCACCGAGACCGAACTGGCCTGGCCAGTGATGGCGGCGAACATCAGCGGCATGGCATCGCGCAGCTTCAGCTCCAGGGCCTCGACCACGGCCTGGATGCAGCCGGTGATGCGCTCCTTCTCCCACTGGCGCAGGCTTTCCAGCTTCCACAGGATCAGTTGCATGACCTGGCGCACCTGGTCGGGCGACAGCTTCTTGTGTTCGAACAGCTTGGCGTCGAGCTTCAACGCGCCCTCGAAGAAGAACCCGCCCAGCGGCGCGATCTGGCTGAAGGTCTCGACCCGGCTCTGCACGTGCGGGGCGATCTTCATCAGGTAGTCGCTGTTGAAGGCCCATTTCTGCACCCGCGTAGCGAACTCCTCCAGCGGCAGGTCACGCAGCCACTGGCCGTTGAGCCAGGACAGCTTCTCGATGTCGAAGATCGGGCCGCCCAGCGAGACGCGCGACAGGTCGAAATGCTCGACCATCTCGGCCAGGGAGAACTTCTCGCGCTCGTCCGGCATGGACCAGCCCATGCGGCCCAGGTAGTTGAGCATGGCCTCGGGGAGGAAGCCCATGCGCTCGTAGAAGGTCACCGAGGTCGGGTTCTTGCGCTTGGACAGCTTGCTCTTGTCAGGATTGCGCAGCAGCGGCATGTAGCACAGCTTCGGCTGCTCCCAACCGAAGTATTCGTATAGCTTGATCAGCTTGGGCGCCGACGGCAGCCACTCCTCGCCCCGCAGGACGTGGGTGATGCCCATCAGGTGGTCGTCGACCACGTTGGCCAGGAAGTAGGTCGGCAGGCCGTCGTTCTTCATCAGCACCTGCATGTCCATGCGGTCCCATGGAATCTCGACGTCACCACGGAGCATGTCCGGCACCACGCAGACGCCCTCGCTGGGCACCTTCATGCGGATCACGTGGGGCTCGCCGGCATCCAGGCGGCGCTGCACTTCTTCGGCGCTCAGCTTCAGGGCGCGGCCGTCGTAGCGCGGGGTTTCACCGCGGGCCATCTGCTCGGCACGCATCTGCTCCAACTCCTCGGCGGTGCAGAAGCAATAGAAGGCGTGGCCGGCATCCACCAGTTGCTTGGCGTACTTGGCGTAGATTTCACCCCGCTCGCTCTGCCGGTACGGACCATGGGGGCCGCCGACGTCCGGGCCTTCGTTCCACTCGATGCCGAGCCAGCGCAGGGCGTCGAAGATCTGCTGCTCCGACTCGCGGGTCGAGCGCAGTTGGTCGGTATCTTCGATACGCAGGATGAACTCACCGCCGTGCTGCTTGGCGAAGCAGTAGTTGAACAGGGCGATGTAGGCGGTGCCGACATGGGGATCGCCGGTGGGCGATGGCGCGATACGCGTGCGAACGGTGGTCATGGACAGTCTCGGACGAAAGATGAAACAAAGGCCGGATGTTAGCAGGGAGCGGGTATCGGGCTCCAGCAGTGAACATCCGGCAGGGGAAGAGCTGAGCGCATTGGGGCCGCGTCAAAACACCTCGAGGCCGCAACCGCCCTCCCCGGTCAACTGGCGATCAACCGCTCGCGCAATTGGGCGATCTCGTCGCGCAGTTGCGCCGCGGCCTCGAACTCCAGGTCGCGGGCGAGCTGGAACATCTTCTCTTCCAGTTGCTTGATGCGCCGGGTGATCTCGGCCGGGGTCTGCAGTTCGGCCTCGTAGCGGGCGCTTTCTTGCGCCGCCTTGGCCATGCCCTTGCGCTTCTTGCTGCGGCCACCCGGGACGCTGGCGCCCTCCATGATGTCGGTGATGTCCTTGACCACGCCCTTGGGCACGATGCCATGGGCCTCGTTGAAGGCGATCTGCTTGGCCCGGCGCCGCTCGGTCTCGTCGATGGCCCGACGCATGGAGCCGGTGACCTGGTCGGCGTAGAGGATCGCCTTGCCATTGAGGTTGCGCGCAGCTCGGCCGATGGTCTGAATCAGCGAGCGCTCGGAGCGCAGGAAGCCCTCCTTGTCGGCATCGAGGATGGCCACCAGGGACACCTCTGGCATGTCCAGGCCTTCACGCAACAGGTTGATGCCCACCAGCACGTCGAAGGTACCCAGGCGCAGGTCGCGGATGATCTCGACCCGCTCGACGGTGTCGATGTCCGAGTGCAGGTAGCGCACCCGCACCTCGTGGTCGGCCAGGTAGTCGGTAAGGTCCTCGGCCATGCGCTTGGTCAGGGTCGTGGCCAGCACCCGCTCGCCGACCGCCACGCGCTTGCCGATCTCCGAGAGCAGGTCGTCGACCTGGGTCAGCGCCGGGCGCACTTCCACCTGCGGGTCGACCAGGCCAGTGGGGCGTACCACCTGCTCGATCACCCGCCCCGCATGCTCGTCCTCGTAGGGGCCCGGGGTCGCCGAGACGAAGATGGTCTGCGGGCTGACCGCCTCCCACTCGTCGAAGCGCATGGGCCGGTTGTCCAGCGCCGAGGGCAGGCGGAAGCCATACTCCACCAGCGTCTCCTTGCGCGAGCGGTCGCCCTTGTACATGGCGCCGACCTGGGGAACGCTGACGTGGGACTCGTCGATCACCAGCAGCGCGTCGGGCGGCAGGTAGTCGTACAGGGTCGGTGGCGGCGCGCCGGCCGGGCGTCCGGAGAGGTAGCGCGAGTAGTTCTCGATGCCGTTGCAGTAGCCGAGCTCGAGGATCATCTCCAGGTCGAAGCGGGTGCGCTGCTCCAGACGCTGGGCCTCCACCAGCTTGTTGGCCTTGTGCAGGTACGCCAGGCGATCCTTGAGCTCCTCCTTGATCCCCTCCACCGCCTCGAGCAGGGTCTCGCGCGGGGTGACGTAGTGGCTCTTGGGGTAGAAGGTGAAACGTGGCAGCTTGCGGATCACCTCGCCGGTGAGCGGGTCGAAGGCGGCGATGTTCTCCACCTCGTCGTCGAACAACTCGATGCGAATGGCCTCCAGGTCCGATTCGGCCGGGAAGATATCGACCACGTCGCCGCGCACGCGGAAAGTGGCGCGGGCGAAGTCCATCTCGTTGCGGGTGTACTGCAGGTCTGCCAGGCGGCGCAGCAAGGCGCGCTGGTCGAGCTTGTCGCCACGGTCGACGTGCAGGACCATCTTCAGGTAGGTCTCGGGGCTGCCCAGGCCGTAGATGCAGGACACCGTGGTGACGATGATGGCGTCGCGCCGCTCCAGCAGCGCCTTGGTCGCCGACAGGCGCATCTGCTCGATGTGGTCGTTGATCGAGGCGTCCTTCTCGATGAAGGTGTCCGACGACGGCACGTAGGCTTCCGGCTGGTAGTAGTCGTAGTAGGAAACGAAATACTCCACCGCGTTGTTGGGGAAGAACGCCTTGAACTCGCCGTAGAGCTGGGCGGCCAGGGTCTTGTTGGGCGCCAGCACCAGGGTCGGGCGCTGGACCTGCTGGATGACGTTGGCGATGCTGAAGGTCTTGCCCGAGCCGGTCACCCCGAGCAGGGTCTGGTGCGAAAGCCCGGCCTCGATGCCATCGACCATCTGGCGGATGGCCTCGGGCTGGTCGCCGGCCGGCTGGAAACGGGTGACGAGCTGGAACTCGGACATGACGGACCTCGATGGTGTCGCGGCAACTGTAAATTTAGCCAGTAGTCTATACCCAAATGAGCGTGCCAGGCGCCCCTTTCAAGGCAAGCGGACGGGCATTTTCTCCAATGGACCTGGCAATACGACCAATGGTTGAAAAATATTCGCGCAAAACCCCGGAAAAGCCGCGCCAGGCTGTCGCCGTGACCGGCCGGTATCACTATACTGACTCCCCGTTTGCGCACCGCTTCAGTGCACTCGGCCGGAGCGTGCGCGTCCTATCACACTCCATTCAGAGCCAAGGTAACAATGAGCCTGTTTTCCGCTGTCGAGCTGGCACCCCGCGACCCCATCCTGGGCCTCAACGAAGCATTCAACGCCGATACCCGTACCGACAAGGTCAACCTGGGCGTGGGCGTGTACTGCAATGAGGAAGGCCGTATCCCGCTGCTGCGCGCGGTCATCGAGGCCGAGACCCAGCGTGCCGCCCAGCACGCCTCCCGCGGCTACCTGCCGATCGACGGCATCGCCACCTACGACCAGGCCGTGCAGAAGCTGCTGTTCGGCGCCGAGTCGCCGCTGCTGGCCGAAGGCCGCGTGGTGACCGTGCAGGCGGTCGGTGGCACCGGCGCCCTGAAGATCGGCGCCGACTTCCTCAAGCGCCTGTCGCCCAACGCCGTGGTGGCGATCAGCGACCCGAGCTGGGAGAACCACCGTGCCCTGTTCGAGAGTGCCGGCTTCCCGGTGCAGAACTACCGTTACTACGACGCACCGAGCAACGACGTGAACCGCGCCGGCATGCTCGAAGACCTGAACGCCCTGCCCGCCGGCTCGATCATCGTTCTGCACGCCTGCTGCCATAACCCGACCGGCGTCGACCTGGGCCTGGACGACTGGAAGAACGTCCTGGACGTGGTCAAGGCCAAGGGCCATGTGCCGTTCCTCGACATGGCCTACCAGGGCTTTGGCGACGGCATCGCCGAAGACGCCTTCGCCGTACGCCTGTTCGCCGAGTCGGGCCTGGACTTCTTCGTCTCCAGCTCGTTCTCCAAGTCGTTCTCGCTGTATGGCGAGCGTGTCGGCGCCCTGTCGATCGTCACCGGCTCCCGCGACGAGAGCACCCGCGTGCTGTCGCAGGTCAAGCGCGTCATCCGCACCACCTACTCCAACCCGCCGACCCACGGCGCCAGCATCGTCTGCGCCGTGCTCAACAACGCCGAGCTGCGCCAGATGTGGGAAGCCGAGCTGGGCGAGATGCGTGGCCGCATCCACGGCATGCGCAAGCAGATGGTCGAGCTGCTGGCCGAATACGGCGCCTCGCGTGACTTCAGCTTCGTCGGCCGCCAGCGCGGCATGTTCTCCTACTCGGGCCTGAGCGCCGCGCAGGTCGCCCGCCTGAAGGACGAGTTCGGCATCTATGCCCTGGACACCGGCCGCATCTGCGTCGCCGCGCTGAACCAGGGCAACATCCACGTGGTCACCAAGGCCATCGTCGAGGTGCTGTAACGCGCCGATTGCCAAGGAGGAGCTTGACTTCTCCTTGGCAATCAGTAAGATACGCCCAGATTCCGCGATAGCTCAGTCGGTAGAGCAAATGACTGTTAATCATTGGGTCCCTGGTTCGAGTCCAGGTCGCGGAGCCAGACATTGAAAACCTCCAGATGCGCATGCACTGGAGGTTTTTTCATTCCAGCGGTTCGGTGACCGCCCTGCCCTCGTCCACCAGGCTCCAGACCAGCAACCTGGCCGGCTCGGCCTCGCTGGCATTGCGCGACACGCTGTGCACGGTGCCTGGCGCCTCGTACCAGTATTCGCCGGCCTTGTAGGTCTTCTCCTGGCCATCGCCGAGCTTCGACACCACTGCCCCTTCCAGCACGTAGGCCATCACGGCGCCCGGATGCCGATGGGCGGGCGATGCCTGCCCGGGTGCATAGCTGACGGTGAGCATCACCGCTTGCTGGCCGGGGGCATTGCTGGGGCGCTGCTGCTGCAGGACCTTGACCTGGCCGTGCTCCTCGCCGTGGGCCCAGGCGGATGCCTGGGCGGCGAGTAGACCTGCGGCAGTGAGCAAGGCCAGGGATAGAGGGATGGGTCTCATGGGGCATCTCCTGATGGGTGGCTGCCAGCAGGTTAGGCCCTACGCCGTGGGAGAAAAACAGCCAATCTGAAGGAAAAGCAGGGGGCCGCTTCGCGCAATGCCGGTCAGTCAAGCAGCCCCCAAAACCCTAGGGCCGCCCGATCGGATAGAACTCGCCATGGCTCCAGACCCCGAGCCACTCCTCCCCCGCGATCTCGCGCGGCACCGCCAGTTCGACCAGCTGGTAGAACACATTGCGATGGATCAGCGCCTCGAGGTTGCTGCGCATGAGGATGTAGGGCGAAGGCTCCTGGGTGCGAGGGTCGATCTCGACCCGCAGCGGATGGTCGGGGCCCGCCTCGGCCTGGTCGTCGACATTGCTGGTCAAGCGCAGCACCTGTTGCTCGCCACTGCCCTCCACCTCCAGCAACACCGCGACGAAGGGCGCGTCATCGACGCGGATCCCCACCTTCTCCACCGGCGTGACCAGGAAATAGTCGTCGCCGTCGCGGCGGATGATGGTGGAGAACAAGCGCACCATCGGCTTGCGCCCGATCGGTGTCCCCAGGTAGTACCAGGTGCCATCGCGGGCGATGCGCATGTCGATGTCGCCGCAAAAATCCGGGTTCCACAGGTGCACCGGCGGCAGGCCCTTCTCCTTGGGGATCTGCGCCAGAAGATCATTGGCCTTGCCGGTAGCTGTCATCACCCTCTCCTCAACGACTCATGCCCAACAAGCTACGAGCGTAATCGCGCATGGGCGGCCCAAGCAAATCTTCCGGCGCCTTGTCGTGGAACGTCAACAAACCGCCACGGCTCTTGATGCGTGCCGTGTCGATCAGGTAGCGGGTACTGGTTTCGATCAGCATCATCTGTACCACGCCGGTGTCCACACCCAGGCGATCGACCGCCTGCTCGTCGTACCATTCATCGCCATTGCCGATCCGGTCGTCGGTCCGCGCGAAACGCGTGTACAACACATAGTGAGCCCCCACCGAGCGGGCCTCGGCAATCGCCTCCTCCAGCCCCAGTGGCCCCTGGGCACGACGTACCAAGGGGAAATACTCGACGAAACTCTTGAATGCTTGCTCGGCCACCACGTTCGGCCGGGGCGCAGGCCCCTTGCCCGGCGGCACGAAGGCCCCCTGGCCGATGAAGATGAACGAATCGGGTTGCAGGCGCACCGACAGGCTGCGGCGCGTATCGCTGTGATCCAGCAATCCGGCATCGCTCATGTGGTAGCGAACACCTTCGCCCATATCGCTGACATTCATGCAGCCGCCCAGCGCCATCAGCGCCAGCAGCAAGACCAGGCTACGCATCTTTCCTCCAGAACCGGTGACGAAAAACCGGCGAACAGCCGCCAGATGCAGCTTTTGCGCCAGAGTCAGCCGCCGATCACCTTCATGATCGTCGCGCCCCCGGAAAACGCCAGGTCCTGCTTGTCCGCCAGGGCTTTGACCAGCAGCCGCTGCAAGGCGGGAAGCGCCTGGTGGCGAGGTTTGTCGAGCAAATCACCGATGAAATGACGGTTGCCCGACGACAGGCAGCCATGCAGCCAGCCGGTGGACGACAAGCGCAGGCGCGAACAGCTCCGGCAGAACGGCATGCTTTCGTTGGCGATCACACCGAAATGGCCCTTGCCGGGAATCCGGTAGCGCAGCGCCGTCGCGTCCGGTGCCGCGCTGGCCGGCTGGTAGTCGTGGGCCTGGCCGATCATCTCCAGCAAGTGCTGCAGGCCCACGAACTGCTGCAGGAAGGCGTTGGTATCACGCGCCAGGTGGCCCATGCGCATGAGCTCGATGAAGCGTAGCTCGTAGCCCCGCGCCAGGCAGTAGTCGAGCATCGGCAAGACCTGGTCGAGGTTCTGCCCACGCATCGGCACCATGTTCACCTTGATGCGCATACCGGCGGCACTGGCCTGCTCCATGCCGGCCAGCACGCAGGCCAAGTCGCCGCCACGGGCGATGCGGCGAAAGGCCTGGGCATCGAGGGTATCGAGGGAAACGTTCAGACGACGGATGCCGGCAGCGCGCAGCAGCGCCAGCTTGCGCGACAGCAACTGGCCATTGGTGGTCAGGCCGATATCCACCAGGCCCAGCCCTGCCACGGTCTGCAGAAACGCCTCGAGGCGGGGGCTGACCAGTGGCTCGCCACCGGTGATGCGCAGCCGCTCGATGCCCGCGGCTTCGATCAGGTACGCCACGCCGCGGGCCAGGGCATCGGCCGGCAGCTCATCCTGCGCCGCCACCAGGCGCTTGCCGTCGGGCACGCAATAGCTGCAGGCATAGTTGCAAGCAGCCGTCAGGCTGACACGCAGGTTGCGAAAGCGCCTGCCTTGACGATCGACGATCATGGATGACTCCGGCATGGAAGAATCGGGCCTGCAAAACCTGACTCAAAAATCAGGTTTTTGCAAGCCTGCATGTCGGACGGTACCGGGAAAAACCCGGTGGCGTGCTTCAGTTCGCGGGTTCCGGGTCGCGCTTGCGCTTGTTGCCCATGCGTACACCGATGTCCATGAGGAACTGGAAAAAGCCCTCCTGGTCTTCCAGCACGTTGCTCCAGAATGGCGAGTGGTACAGCGCCACGGCACCGTGCACCAGGGCCCAGGCCGCGCAGTAGTGGAAGTACGGTGGCACGTCCTCGAGCTTGCCCTCGCTGATGCGCCCCTTGATCAGCAGGGTCAGGCGATCGAAGTTGGAGGCGCGGATACGGTGCAGCTCCTCGACCATCTCCGGCACCTGGTTGCCCTTGACCACTTTCTCTTCCAGGCGGTCGAACAGCCGGTAGCGCTGCGGGTCACGCATGCGAAACTCGAAGTAGGCGCGCGACAGGGCTTCCTTGTCGCGGTCGACGTCGTCCGAGTGCAACAGGGCGTTCAGGTCGCGCTCGTAGTCGAGCATCAGGCGCAGGTAGATCTCCGCCTTGGACTTGAAGTGCTTGTAGATCGTACCTTTGCCGATACCCACGGCGTCGGCGATCATCTCGACGGTGACGCTGTCTTCACCCTGTTCGAGGAACAGCTTGAGCGCGGTGTCGAGGATCTCTTGTTCGCGGCGGCGAAACTCACGGACCTTACGAGGTTCTTTCTGCATAGGAAGGACTGGATGACAATCGAAGCGGTTTATTATGCCTAACTTGCAGCAAATTGCACGGATCATCCAAGCATGTCTATGTTTCACGATGAGTTCGACCTGGCGCCGGGCCTGCGCTACCTGAATCACGCCGCCGTCGCCCCCTGGCCACGGCGGGCCGGCGAGGCGGTGGCCCGTTTCGCCCGCGACAGCGTGCAGCTGGGCGCCAGCCAGTACCCACGCTGGCTGGATACCGAGCGGCGCCTGCGCGAACGCCTGGCCCGCCTGGTCAATGCGCCGTCGCGCGCGGACATCGCCCTGGTCAAGAGCACGTCCGAGGCGCTCTCCCTGGTGGCCTTCGGCCTCGACTGGCAGGTGGGCGACCAGGTGGTGATCAGCGACGAGGAGTTCCCCTCCAACCGAGTGGTCTGGGAAGCCTTGGCCGACCGCGGCGTACAGGTGATCCCGGTGAGCCTCGCCGGCACCGACCCGGAGGCCGCCCTGCTTGCCGCCTGCGGCGAGCGGGCCCGGCTGCTGGCGGTCAGCGCCGTGCAGTTCGCCAGCGGCCTGCGCCTGGACCTGGCCCGGCTCGGCCAGGCCTGTCGGGCAAGGGGTGTGCTGTTCTGCGTCGATGCCATCCAGCAGGTCGGCGCCCTGCCCTTCGACGTGCAGCGCTACCAGTGCGACTTCGCCATGGCCGATGGCCACAAGTGGATGCTCGGCCCCGAGGGCCTGGGGATGTTCTACTGCCGCGCCGAACTGCGCCCGCGCCTGAAGCTCAACGCCTATGGCTGGCACATGCTCGAGCACCTGGGCGATTTCGAGCGCCGTCAGTGGCAACCGGCGCGCAGCGCCCGGCGGTTCGAGTGCGGCAGCCCGAACATGCTGGGCGCCTGTGCGCTGGAGGCGAGCCTGTCGCTGCTGGAAGACGTCGGCATGGACGTGGTGGCGCGCCACCTGGAGCAACGCATCGAGCAATTGCACCAAGGGTTGGCAGCGATTCCTGGCGTGCGCCTGCACAGCCCGGCAAACCCGGCGCGACGGGCCGGTATCGTGACCTTCAGCCTGGATGGGCACGACAGTGAGGATATCTACCGGGCACTCACCGCCGAGCGGACGATCTGTGCGCTGCGCGGGTCGGGTGTGCGTTTTTCGCCGCATTTCCATACAGAAGAGCGCTCGATCGACGAAGCGATCCAGCAAGTCCGCGCGCTGGCCATGCGTTGATGGCCGGATGTATCTCAGGCGTATTCCAAATCTGTTTAAAAAACGACCAGTTGTCGCTGGCACTGTGCCAAAGCTGACCAATACTTGGAGTGTTGGCGTGGCGCATCCCCCAAGTGGCACGCCAATAAAGGTGCCCAGGGACCGCGGTACCTTTGTTTTACTCCTAATGGTCTTAACCCGGATTCCCCCCCCCAGAACCCGGGTTTTTTTTGCCTGCGATCAGGCCACTGCGTCGGGTTACACCGTTGGGGCGCGAAGCGGCCCGAGTAATGGCTATACCGCTCACACAGAGCGGCCTGCAAACTCAGCCGGCAACCCGCGCCAGCGGAAACAGCCGCTTGAAGTTGGCGGTGGTCTGCTGCGCCAACTGCTCATAGCTGACGCCGCGCAGCGAGGCCACGTACTCGGCCACTTCGCGCACGTACTGCGGCAGGTTCGGCTTGCCACGGTACGGGATGGGCGCCAGGTAGGGCGAATCGGTTTCCACCAGCAGGCGGTCGGCCGGCACCTGGCGGGCGACATCGCGCAGGGCATCGGCGTTGCGGAAGGTGACGATGCCCGACAGCGAGATGTAGTAGCCCAGGTCCAGCGCCGCGCGGGCCATGTCCCAGTCCTCGGTGAAGCAGTGCAGCACCCCGGCCTGGGGCAGGCTGGCCTCGCGCAGCAGCGCCAAGGTGTCGGCCCGCGCTGCGCGAGTATGGACGATCACCGGCTTGCCGGTCTGCCGCGACGCCTCCAGGTGCAGGCGGAAGGAGGCCTGCTGCAACTCGGCGGCCTCCGGCTCGTAGTGATAGTCCAGCCCGGTCTCGCCGATCGCCACCACGTGAGGATGGGCGAGCTCGCCCAGCAGCCACGCCAGCGCCGGTGTCTCGCCCGGCGCCAGGTCCAGCGGATGCACGCCCACCGAGCAGTCGACATCGGCATAGCGCTCGCTCAGCGCCTTGACCGCATCGGCGTTATCGGCGCTCACGCCGATGCACAGGAAATGCCCGACGCCCCGCTCACGGGCGGCCTGCAGGGCGGCATCGAGGGAGCCCTGGTGGGCACTCAGGTCAAGACGGTCGAGGTGGCAATGGGAATCTACGAGCATGGGATGACGACACACGTGAAGGAAACGAAAGGAAAGATCAACGGGAGCCCGGCAACTGCAGCCAATGGGCCAGCAAGGCTTCCAGCAACAGCACGCGATTGAGGTTGGCCTTGGCCAGCACCTTCTGGCGCTGCTCGAGGATCCACGCCTGGACCTCCAGCACCCGGCCCTGCCGGCTCTTCTGCGCCAGGTATTGCAGGACCTTGCGCATATCGGCCAAGCCTAGCCCCTGTTCATCCTGGGTCAATTGATAACGCAGGATCAGGTGCGACCAGTCGCAGAACCAGTCGAACAGCAGCAACAACGGGACGCTGCTCCAGGCTTCGGCCAACTGGCTGGGCGATTGCTGCTGCTTGAGCAACTTCTTGACGCCCTCGGTGACCAGCGCCCGCTGCTCGCGTATGCCCTGGGCCTGCAAGCTCACGGCCATCAGCGGCGAGCCTGCGGCCAAGGTCAGCAACTCGTCACGCTCGGCCTCGTCGCTCTCGGGCAAGGCATCCGCCAGCCAGGCCTTGCTCTGGGCCAGGCTGGGCTGCGGGCAGGCAACCTGCTGGCAGCGGCTCTTGATAGTCGGCAACAAGCGGCTAGGCTGGTGGCTGACCAGCAGCAGCACGGTATCGCCGGAGGGCTCCTCCAGGCTCTTGAGCAGGGCGTTGGAGGCATTGACGTTCATGGCCTCGACCGGCTCGATCAGGACCACCTTGCGCCCGCCCAACTGGGCCGTCTGCACCACGAAGGACACCAGCTCACGGACCTGGTCGATCTTGATCGGCTTGTCGGTGTCTTCCGGCTCCAGCACGAAGTTGTCCGGATGGCTGCCCGCCTTGAGCAACAGGCAGGACTTGCACTGCCCGCAGGCATCCACCCCCTGGGGTTGCTGGCACAGCAGCCGGGCCATCAGGCGCTCGGCCAGGGCACGCTTGCCGATCCCCTTGGGCCCGTGCAGCAGGTAGGCATGGGCGTGCCGGGCACGGCCGGCCAACTGTTGCCAGAGCGCCTGCTGCCAGGGATAGGCGTCAGCCACGGCAGCGCTCCAGGATCCCCGGCAGCAGGCCATCGATGGCGCGCTGCACGGCCTCCAACGGCTGCGCGGCGTCCAGCAGGCTGTAGCGCTGGGGTTCACGGCGGGCACGCGCGAGGTAGGCCTGGCGCACCGCCTCGAAGAAGGCCTGGCCTTCCTGCTCGAACCGGTCCAGGCGCCCCCGCGCGGCGGCACGGGCCAGGCCGACTTCGACCGGCAGGTCGAAGACCAGGGTCAGGTCGGGGCGCAGTTCGCCCTGGACGAAGTGCTCCAGGGTGGCGATACGCGCCTGCGGCAGGCCGCGGCCACCGCCCTGGTAGGCGTAGGTGGCATCGGTGAAACGATCGCACAGCACCACGGCACCACGGGCCAGCGCCGGGCGAATGACCTCGGCCAGGTGCTGGGCGCGGGCAGCGAAGACCAGCAGCAGCTCGGTGTCGGCAGCCATGCATTCGTCGCTCGGCGCCAGCAGCAGCTCGCGGATTCGCTCGGCCAGCGGCGTGCCGCCGGGCTCACGGGTCAGCACCACGTCCACGCCCTGCTCGCGCAGGCGCTCGGCCAGGTACTCGCGATTGGTGCTCTTGCCCGCGCCTTCGGGGCCTTCCAGGGTAATAAACAAACCGCTCACGGGCAGTCCTTACTGTTGTTCGTCAGGTGCCGGCGGCTCGGCCGGCGCGGATTCGGTGGCAGGCTCGTCGCCCGCGTCCGCCGGGCCGGTGGCCGGGGGCTCGCCGGTCTCGGCCGGCGGCTCGGAGGGCGCGACCTGCCCGCCCTCCTCCGGCTGCGCCTGGGGCGCCGGGCTGGAACGGTAGTCCGCACGACGCTTGAGCTGGTATTCACGTACCGCCGTATTGTGGTCGTCCAGGTCGTCGGAGAACACATGGCTGCCGTCACCACGGGCGACGAAGTACAGGCTGCTGCCATCGGCCGGGTTCAGCGCGGCATGGATGGCCTCGCGACCGACCATGGCGATCGGCGTCGGCGGCAGGCCGGTCATGGTGTAGGTGTTGTAGGGCGTCGGCTCGCGCAGGTCGGCACGGGTGATCCTGCCGTTGTAGCGCTCGCCCATGCCGTAGATCACCGTCGGGTCGGTCTGCAGCATCATGCCAAGGCGCAGGCGGCGCACGAACACGCCGGCGATCTGCCCACGCTCCTGGGGAATACCGGTTTCCTTCTCCACCAGCGAGGCCATGATCAGCGCCTGGTACGGATCGCGATACGGCAAGCCGCTGGCCCGTGCGGCCCACTCCTTGGCCAGCACCTCTTCCAGGCGCATGTAGGCTTGCTGCAACAGCTCGACGTCGCTCATGCCCCGCACGAAACGGTAGGTGTCGGGGAAGAAGCGGCCCTCGGGAAACACGCCGGTGTGGCCGAGCCGATCCATCACTTCCGAGTCGGACAAGCCGCCGAGGGTATGCTTGATCTTTTCATGCTTGGCGACGGCCGCGCGCACCTGGCGGAAGGTCCAGCCCTCGACCAGGGTCAGGTTGTACTGCACCACGTCGCCCCGGCGCCAGGCCTCGAACAGGTCGTGCACGGTCATGCCCGGCGTGAGGCGGTACTCGCCGGTGTGCAATGGGGTACCGGCCATGTTGAAGCGCCAGTACAGGCGCAGCCAGAGGGCATCCTCGAGCAGGCCTTCGCCCTGCATGCGATAGAACATGCGATTGGGGGTGGTGCCACTGGGCACGTCGAGCAGGCGCTCCTGCGTCACGTGCAGGGGCTGCTCCAGGACGGTGTAGACCTTCCAGGCCCCCCAGCCCAAGGCCAGACCGGCGAGGATCAGGCCCATTTCCAGCAGCAGCAGGAATTTGCGTCTCACGAATTCAGATATCCAGTAACGTACGGGCAACGGCCTGCAGTTTACGGGTGAGCGGGCCTGGCGACCAGCCGAGCTTCAGCGCGGCGAACTCGCGCACCGGCCACACGCCATAGACGCTGTTGCACAGAAACACTTCGTCGGCTCGCGCAAGCTCCGCCAGCTCGAGGTCGCGCACCTGCACCGGGATGCCGAGCGCCGTCGCCTGCTCCAGCAACGCCGCGCGCATGACGCCCGCCACGCCGCAGCGGCTCAGGTCGGCCGTCAGCAACACGCCGTCGTGCACCAGGAACAGGTTGCTGTACACCCCTTCGATCAGCCGCCCGCGCATGTCGCGCATCAACCCTTCGGCATGCTCGCCATCCTGCCATTCGCCACGGGCCAGCACCTGTTCCAGGCGGTTCAGGTGTTTGAGCCCAGCCAGCAACGGTTGTTCCGCCAGACGAGTCTGGCAGGCGAACAGGCGCACGCCGTGTTCGGCATGCTCACGGGGATAGGCCGGCAGAGGGCTGCCCTGGAGGATACGCCGGGGCATGGCGCCCACGGCAGGTGCGTAGCCACGCAGGCTATCGCCACGGGTGAGGATCAGCTTGGCCACGCCGTCGCCGAGCAGGCTGGCATAGCGCACGACTTCGTCACGCACCAGCGCCAGGTCGAGCTCGATCGCCAGGCGCTGGCAACCCAGCGCCAGGCGATCGAGATGCTGGGTGAGCAGGCTCGGCCTGCCGCCACGCACGGCGATGGTCTCGAACAGGCCATCGCCATAGGCCAGGCCGCGGTTCTGCAGGTTGACCGCAGTCGCCTCCTGGCCGTCGATCCAGCTGTGCATCAGCCAACGAACCGGCGGAATACCAGCGAACCGTTGGTCCCACCGAAGCCGAAGGAGTTGGACAGCACCACGTCGATCGGCATGCTGCGTGCCTCGTGCGGTACGAAGTCCAGGTCACAGCCTTCGTCCGGCTCGTCCAGGTTGATGGTCGGTGGCGCCATCTGGCTGTTGATCGCCAGCACGCTGAAGATCGCCTCCACCGCGCCGGCTGCGCCCAGCAGGTGGCCGGTCATCGACTTGGTGGAGCTGACCGCCAGCTTGTAGGCATGTTCGCCGAACACCTGCTTGATCGCCGCCACTTCGGCCAAATCGCCCGCAGGCGTCGAGGTGCCGTGGGCATTGATGTAGCTGACCGCTTCCGGCGCAAGGCCAGCATCGCGCAGGGCGTTGGCCATGCAACGGGCAGCGCCGGCACCGTCCTCGGGCGGCGAGGTCATGTGGAAGGCATCGCCGCTCATGCCGAAACCGACCAGCTCGGCATAGATGGTCGCGCCACGGGCCTTGGCATGCTCGAGTTCCTCGAGCACCAGGGCACCGGCGCCATCGGACAGCACGAAGCCATCACGGCCCTTGTCCCACGGACGGCTGGCGCGGGCCGGCTCGTCATTGCGGGTCGACAGCGCACGGGAAGCGCCGAAGCCCCCCATGCCCAGGCCACAGGCGGCCATCTCGGCGCCACCGGCGATCATCACATCGGCCTCGCCATGGGCGATATTGCGCGCGGCCATGCCGATGCAGTGGGTGCCAGTGGTGCAAGCGGTGGAAATGGCGTAGTTGGGCCCCTGCAGACCCAGGTGGATCGACAGGAAGCCGGAGATCATGTTGATGATCGAACCCGGTACGAAGAACGGCGAGATCCGCCGCGGGCCCTGCTCGTGCAAGGTCCGGCTGGTGTCCTCGATGTTGGTCAGGCCGCCGATGCCCGAGCCCATGGCCACGCCGATGCGCTCACGGTTGGCGTCGGAGATTTCCAGGCCGGCGTTGCGCACCGCCTGGAAACCGGCCGCCAGGCCGTACTGGATGAACAGGTCGAGCTTGCGGGCTTCCTTGGCCGACAGGTATTGCTCGACATCGAAGCCCTTCACCGAGCCGCCAAAACGGGTGGAGTAGGCAGACAGGTCCGTATGCTCGATCGGACCGATGCCACTGCGGCCAGCCAGAATGCCTTGCCAAGTGCTCGGTACATCGGTACCCAGTGGCGACAACATACCCATACCGGTGACCACGACGCGTCTACGCGACACAGTACTCTCCTCTTCTAATAACTAGAGTCTCTTGCCATTGCATTCACGTTGAGGGAATGAAATGGCAACAGGCCCTCGGCGCTCGCAAAGAAAAAACCGCACGCCGGCAAAGGCAGTGCGGTTTTTCCCGACAAGAAGCGTCGACTACTGCGTCTTAGGCCTGGTGGCTTTTGACGTAGTCGATAGCAGCTTGAACGGTAGTGATCTTCTCGGCTTCTTCGTCAGGGATTTCGGTCTCGAATTCCTCTTCCAGAGCCATCACCAGCTCAACGGTGTCAAGCGAATCGGCACCCAGGTCATCGACGAAGGACTTCTCGGCAGTCACTTCCTCTTCCTTGACGCCCAGTTGCTCGGCGACGATTTTCTTGACGCGTTCTTCGATGGTGCTCATACCTAGTTTTCACTCCTAATGGACATATGTCAGGCAGCTGGCCGGTGACCAAGTTTATAGGAAGACGCCTGCTTTTCAAGCGGAACGCGCCTTCCACCAAGTCACCCGACCCTCTGCCCGGAATCTGGTTGCAGCTTTATAACGGATTTTAGGCTCCGTGTATGACTCTTTTTTGAAGCAATCCGTCACATTGAGTTGCAGTTTTACATGTACATCCCGCCGTTCACCGGCACGGTGGCGCCGGTGACGTAGGCTGCACCGTCGGATGCCAGGAAGGAAACCACCTTGGCGATCTCCTCGGCCTGGCCCAGGCGGCCCAGCGGAATCTGGCTCAACAGGCCCTCGCGGTGCGCTTCTGGCAGCTCGCGGGTCATGTCGGTGTCGATGAAGCCCGGGGCCACCGAGTTGACGGTGATGCCACGCGAGCCGACTTCACGCGCCAGGGCGCGGCTGAAGCCTTCCAGGCCGGCCTTGGCGGCGGCGTAGTTGACCTGGCCGACGTTGCCCATGGCACCGACCACGGAGCCGATGCTGATGATACGGCCCCAACGCGCCTTGGTCATGCCACGCAGCACGCCCTTGGACAGACGGTAGAGGCTGTTGAGGTTGGTGTCGACCACGTCGAACCACTCGTCATCCTTCATGCGCAGCATCAGGTTGTCGCGGGTGATACCGGCGTTGTTGACCAGGATGGCCGGCGCGCCGAACTGTTCCTGGATCGCATTGAGGACCGCGGTGACCGACTCGTCGCTGGTCACGTTCAGCGCCATACCGGTACCGGCGATGCCGTGCTCCTTGAGGGTGGCAGCGATGCGCTCGGCACCCGAGGCCGAGGTGGCGGTGCCGATCACGGTCGCGCCCTGGCGGCCCAGTTCGAGGGCGATGGCCTGGCCGATGCCACGGCTCGCGCCAGTGACCAATGCAACTTTACCTTGCAGGCTCATGCAAGCTTCTCCTAGTTCAGGCCAGCGCCGCACGGGTGGCGGCGACAGCGTCAGGGGTATTGAGGTTGTAGGTGGTCACGCCGTCGGCGCAACGCTTGTTCAGGCCAGCCAGGACCTTGCCCGGGCCGCACTCGACCAGGTTGAGCGCACCGTTGGCGGCCAGGGTCTGCACGCATTCCACCCAACGCACCGGCTGGTACAGCTGCGCCAGCAGGTCTTGCTTGAGGGCGTCGAGGCTGGCGGCGACCGCGGCGGTGACGTTCTGCACCACCGGGATCTGCGGAGCCTTCCACTCGATGGCGTTGACCGCCTCGGCGAAGCGCTCGGCGGCCGGCTTCATCAAGGCACAGTGCGACGGCACGCTGACCGCCAGCGGCAGCGCGCGCTTGGCGCCCTTGGCCTTGCACAGCTCGATGGCACGGTCCACCGCAGCCTTGTTGCCGGCGATGACCACCTGGCCAGGGGAGTTGAAATTGACCGCGCTGACCACTTCGTCCTCGGCCGCTTCGGCACAGATGGCCACCACGTCGGCGTCGTCCAGGCCCAGGATCGCCGCCATGGCGCCATGGCCTGCCGGTACGGCTTCCTGCATCAGCTGACCACGGCGCTCGACCAGGCGAACGGCGTCCTTCAGGCTCAGGCTGCCAGCGGCAACCAGCGCACTGTATTCACCCAGGCTGTGGCCGGAGACGAATGCCGGGCGTGCGCCGCCCTCCTCCAGCCACAGGCGCCACAGGGCGATGGAGGCGGTGAGGATCGCCGGCTGGGTCTTGTCGGTTTGGTTGAGTTGTTCTTCCGGACCTTGCTGGACCAGCTTCCACAGGTCGTAGCCCAGGGCCTCGGAGGCTTCCTTGAAGGTCTCGACGATTACCGGCTTCTCTGCGCCGAGTTCGGCGAGCATGCCCAGCGACTGGGAACCTTGACCGGGAAAGACGAATGCGAGGGATGCAGACATTGAACAAGCCCTTATGATCTTGTCGTCGGATAGGGTGCGTCGAGCCCGGGGCTGGACGCGGAAACTGAACACTTGGATGGGAAAAGGGACCAAGCGGTCACATTTAACCACTTCACGGCGGGAATTAAAGCAAGAGATCTTCCAGGCGACCATGCAGCCGTTGCGGCAGGTTCTCCTGGATCTCGATCAGCGCCCGCTGGATGGCGCTCTGGAAACCCTGCACCCCCGCCGAGCCATGGCTCTTGATGACGATACCCTGCAGGCCGAGAAAACTCGCGCCATTGTGTCGCGCCGGCGCCAGGTCGGCCTGCAGGCGCTTGAGCAGCGGCATGGCCAGCGCACCGGCGGCACGGGCGAGCAGCCCGCTCCTGAACAGCGCCTCGATACGCACACCGATCATGGTCGCCAGGCCTTCGCTGGACTTGAGCAGGATATTGCCGACGAACCCATCGCAGACCACCACGTCCGCCTCGCCGCGATACAGGCCGTCGCCCTCGACGAAGCCTATATAGTTGAGGCCACGGGCATTCTGCAGGAGGCTGGCGGCCAGCTTGACCTGCTGGTTGCCCTTGATGTCCTCGGTACCGACATTGAGCAGCGCCACGCGCGGACGATGGATACCCAGGGCCTGCGCGGCCACCGAGCCCATCACGGCGAACTGGTAGAGGTTCTCGGCACTGCAATCGACGTTGGCACCCAGGTCGAGCAGCTGGCAGTAGCCTGCCTGGGTCGGGATCGCGGCCACCATGGCCGGCCGGTCGATGCCCGGCAGGGTCTTGAGCACGAAGCGCGACAGGGCCATCAGCGCACCGGTATTGCCGGCGCTCACGCAGGCCTGCGCCTTGCCGTCACGCACCAACTCCAGAGCGACGCGCATCGACGAGTCAGGCTTGCCGCGCAACGCCTGGGACGGCCGCTCGTCCATACCCACCACCTCGCTCGCCCCAACGATTTGCAGGCGCGCACGATCCGCAGCCGGTAGGCCGCTGACGAGCTCTTCGAGAAAGGAAGGTTGACCGACGAGGGTCAGGTGCAGCGAGGGGGTAGCCGAAAGGCAGGCAATGCTTGCCTGGACAATGCTGCGGGGACCGAAGTCCCCGCCCATTGCGTCGATCGCGATGATCTGAGCGGACAAGGATTACTCGTCGGCGCCCTTGTCGATCACTTTGCGACCACGGTATACGCCTTCTGGCGAAACGTGGTGGCGCAGGTGTACTTCACCGGTGCTCTTCTCTACCGACAGCGCGTTTTCCGACAGGGCGTCGTGGGAACGGCGCATGTCGCGGGCAGAGCGGGATTTTTTGTTCTGCTGAACAGCCATAATTGATTAACTCCTAAACGTTTGGGTCACGCTTTAACTGCGCCAAGACACTGAACGGGTTGGACCGCGATACCTCGTCCTTGCTCGGTTCGGGCTCGTCGGCGCCCGCCGGCTGCTGGCATTCTTCCGGATGATGAGCAGGCACGATGGGCAAGGCGAGCAAGAGCTCCTCCTCGATCAGTGCCTGCAGATCCAAAGGATCTTCGCCCAGTTCCAGCACGTCATAGCCTTTCGGCAACGACTGGGTATTCGCACCCTCCTTCACCACAGCGTAGGTACACTCGCTGTGAATCGGCAGGGTGACCAGCTCAAGACAACGCTGGCAAACCATCTTGACTTCGACATCGAGTTCGCTGTGGAACACCACAACGCCTTGCTCGTCTCGCTCAAAATCGAACTTCGCCTGCACCGTACCGACATCGTCGGACAGCGGGTCGCAGAGTCTTTCCAAATCAGCGAGTTGCAGCGAACCCTGGAGGGTTACGCCACGATCGGCCAATTTGCGCGGGTCAACGTGAGGTGGAATCGGGTCATTCAACATAGGCGCAGCATTCTAGGGATGCCCCCCGCCCCTGTCAAAGGAAATTCGGCGGCATCTGCCATGTTAGAATCGGCTCATCTGACCAGGAGTCTACCATGCTTCCCCTGTTACTGGCTTCCAGCTCCCCTTACCGGCGCGAACTGCTCGAGCGCCTGCGCCTGCCTTTTACCTGGGCAACCCCCGACATAGACGAGCGCCGCCTGGATGACGAGCCCGCCGTGGAACTGGTGCGCCGGCTGGCCAGGCAAAAAGCCGAGGCGCTGGCGGGCAGTCACCCCGGGCACCTGATCATCGGCTCCGACCAGGTGGCGGTGCTCGGCGAGCAGATCCTCGGCAAGCCTCATACCTTCGAGCGCGCCTGCGAGCAATTGTTGGAATGCAGCGGGCAGCAGGTGAGCTTTTTGACCGGACTGGCACTGCTGAACAGCGCCACCGGGGAATGCCAGGTCGACTGCGTGCCGTTTACCGTGACACTGCGTGAACTGGACCGGGAGCGGGTGGAGCGCTATGTGACGGCGGAGCAGCCGCTGGACTGCGCTGGCAGTTTCAAGGCGGAGGGTCTGGGGGTGAGCTTGTTCCGGAGCACCCATGGGTGTGATGCGACCAGCCTGATTGGCCTGCCACTGATCAGGTTGGTGGATATGCTGACCAAGGAAGGCGTGGTGATTCCCTAGCCTGGCTCAGGATCTCTGGCGCCTGTGAGATCGAGCACAGCGCGGACGGCACTCGATCTCACAGGCACAGTAAGGCCAGCGACGCGCCCTCAGCGCAACGAAGGCCCCTGGAACCCCATCCACATGGCCAGGCGTTCAGCCACGCTGGCGCCCAGGCGCTTGGAGAAGCGGTCGAACGGCGACTCCTGGACGGTGAAGTCCACCAGCTCCTTCTCGCCCACCACTTCACGCGCCACATAACTGGCACTGCCCAGGCCATCCACCAACCCCAGCGCCTTGGCCTGCTCGCCCGACCAGATCAGCCCACTGAACAGCTCTGGGTGCTCCTTGTCCTTGAGCCGCTCGCCCCGCCCCTGCTTGACCATGGCGATGAACTGGCGATGGGTGGTGTCGAGCACCCCCTGCCAGAACTCGGTCTCTTCCGGCTTCTGCGGCGAGAAGGGGTCGAGGAAGGCCTTGTGCTCGCCAGCGGTATAGGTACGCCGCTCCACACCGAGCTTTTCCATGGCGCCGACGAAACCGTACCCGGCCGCGGTGACGCCGATGGAGCCGACCAGGCTGGCCTTGTCGGCATAGATGTCGTCCGCCGCACTGGCGATGTAGTAGGCGCCCGAAGCCCCCAGGTCGGCGATCACCGCGTAGAGCTTGATCGCCGGATACTCGGCCCGCAGGCGCCGGATCTCGTCATAGACATAGCCCGCCTGCACCGGGCTGCCACCCGGGCTGTTGACACGCATGACCACGGCCTTGGTCTTGGGATCCTTGAACGCTGCGCGCAGGCTCTTGATGATGTTGTCCGCGCTGGCAGGCTCCTGGTCGGCGATCATCCCGCGCACCTCGACCAGCGCCGTATGGCTGGCACTGCGCGAAGTAGCCTTGTCCATGTCCATCAGCGGCGTGAACAGCACCAGCACACCGAACAGGTAGACGAAGGTCAGCAGTTTGAAGAAGATGCCCCAGCGCCGCGCCCGACGCTGTTCCTGGACGCCTGCCAGCAGGGTCTTCTCCAGCAGTTTCCAGCTCTTGCGCTCCTCGCCGTCATCGGGCTCGGGCGCTTTCCACTCGTCAGCCATGCTCACCTACCTTGGAAGTGGCGCTGCGCGTAGCGGCCAGCCACTCGCGCAACTGTGAAAAATGATCGATGCACACCTGCGGCCCGAACTCGCTCAGGGCCTGCAGCGACATCGCGCCATAGCCCACCGCGACCGAGTGCATGCCAGCATTGCTGGCCATCTGCAGGTCGAATGCCGAATCTCCGACCATCAGCGCCTGCCGCGGTTCGACCCGGCAGTGGGCGAGGATCTCCTCCAACATCAGTGGATGGGGCTTGCCACGGGTCTCGTCGGCGGCGCGAGTAATGTCGAAGTAGCCTTCCCAGCCGTTGGCCTTGAGCACACGATCCAGGCCGCGGCGCGCCTTGCCGGTGGCCACCGCCAGGCGATAGCCCTCGGCACGGAAGGCCTCCAGCGACTCGACCACGCCGTCGAACAGCGGCGACGGCTGCTGGTCCAGGGCCATGTAGATGTCAGCGTAGTGCTGGCGAAACACCTCGACCTGGACAGCATCGAGGTGCGGATAGAGGGTGGCGATGGCCTCGCCCAGGGCCAGGCCGATGATGCCCTTGATCGCCCGCTCGTCGCTCGGCGCCTCCCCGGCGCGCTCGGCCGCGGCGTTCATGGCCAGGACGATGCGCCCGATGGAGTCGGCCAGGGTTCCGTCCCAGTCGAAGATCAACAGCTCGTAGCTCTTTTTCATGAAAAGTCAGGTCGCACTCAGGCGCTCCACGGTCCTGGCCCACATGTCGTCCACCGGGGCCTCGAGCTTGAGCTCGCCGCCGTCAGGCAGCGGCACGGTCAGCGCATAAGCATGCAGGAACAAGCGCTTGCCGCCCAGATCGCGCAGTTCCCGGGTGAAATCCTCGTCGCCGTACTTGCTGTCACCGGCGATGCTGTGCCCGGCATGCAGGGTATGCACGCGGATCTGGTGGGTACGCCCGGTCACCGGACGCGCCTCGACCAGGGTGGCGAAATCACCGAAGCGGCGCAGCACCCGGAACAGGGTCAACGCCTCCTTGCCCTCGTCGTTGACCTCGACCATGCGCTCGCCCGAGCGCAGGTTGCTCTTCTGCAACGGCGCGCTGACCTGTTTCTTCGACGTGGGCCAATGGCCGCGCACCAGGGCCATGTAGCGCTTGTCGACGCCGTCGCCGCGCAAGGCCGCGTGCAGGTGGCGCAGCATGCTGCGTTTCTTGGCGATCATCAGCAGGCCGGAGGTGTCGCGATCCAGGCGATGGACCAGCTCCAGCTCCTTGGCGTCCGGGCGCAGCTGGCGCAGCGCCTCGATCACCCCGAAGCTCAGGCCGCTGCCGCCGTGCACGGCGATGCCGGCAGGCTTGTTGAGCACGATCAGCGCCTTGTCCTCGTAGACGATGGCCGCCTCCAGGCGCTGCAGCAGCCCCTGGGCCACCGGCACCGGCTCGTCGCGCTCGGGCAAGCGGACGGGCGGTACCCGCACGATATCGCCGGCCTGGAGCTTGTACTCGGGCTTGATCCGGCCCTTGTTCACCCGCACTTCGCCCTTGCGCAGGATGCGGTACACCAGGGTCTTGGGCACGCCCTTGAGGGCCGTGATGAGGAAATTGTCGATGCGCTGGCCGGCAAGCTCCGGCGCGACTTCGATCAGCTGAACGCCGGAAGTCGGGGGGGTATTGGTCGTCATGGATGGATCATAACAATTTTTTATGGAATTGAAGCACTTAATCATTACTGCTATAGTCGCGAACGCCGCCAAAAGCGGCAGGCCAGCGGCACATGGCTCCACGCCGGCCCCTGACCAACGCAATTCTCGAGGACGCGAGGCCGTCCGACGGGGTTTTCGCCAGTTTACCGAAATGCCTGGAATCGCCACCAGCGCCGAGTAGAGAAGACCGAAAAAAAACGACGAGTGCGGTGTTTCACCTCCTTCCCTGTTCTTTTTCGCCGCGCCTCTGCCCGCCACCGTCGCTTCCGCGCAAGCTGGCGAATGCTTCGGAAACATCTGCCTTGGACATGAATGCGCCAGCTCCCGACGTGGAGCTCGCGAAAAATGCAACCCGTTGCGGATTCAGCGCGCGGCAGCACCCGAATTATCAGGGATACGTGCAGGGTGGAGATGCACAGACCTCGGACCGTGTAGCACGGCATCCGGCCACCGGCCTTCTGACAACGGCCTGGCGAGCGGACCCGCTGTTTTCCAGATGCCCACGGGCGTCCACGGCCCCCTGGCTGATTCCTCCTCCTGAACTGAGTGCACATGCAGCAAATCAGGACGCGTCGTCGCGACCACGGCAGGCTGGGCAACCGGCTGGTGCCGAACGTCGCTGGACACGGGGGTGGCCCGCCACCCTTTGCGCACCTTGGCACCGACCATGAGAAGTCGTGTGTGCCGAACGCCGTTTCCGGCAGCCCGGAAACCGACGGTACAACATGAAAAGAATGCTGATTAACGCGACTCAACCCGAAGAGTTGCGTGTAGCCCTGGTGGACGGCCAACGTCTCTACGACCTGGACATCGAGTCCGGCGCGCGTGAGCAGAAAAAGGCCAACATCTACAAAGGCAAGATCACCCGGATCGAACCCAGCCTCGAAGCGGCTTTCGTCGACTTCGGTTCCGAACGCCACGGCTTCCTGCCGCTGAAGGAAATCTCCCGCGAGTACTTCAAGAAGGCCCCCGAAGGCCGCGTCAACATCAAGGAAGTGCTGAGCGAAGGCCAGGAAGTCATCGTCCAGGTCGAGAAGGAAGAGCGCGGCAACAAAGGCGCCGCCCTGACCACCTTCATCAGCCTGGCTGGCCGCTACCTGGTGCTGATGCCCAACAACCCCCGCGCCGGCGGTATCTCCCGCCGCATCGAAGGCGAAGAGCGCAACGAACTGCGCGAGGCCCTCAACGGCCTGACCGTCCCCGCCGACATGGGCCTGATCGTGCGCACCGCCGGCCTTGGCCGCAGCAGCGAAGAAATGCAGTGGGACCTCGACTACCTCCTGCAGCTGTGGACCGCCATCAAGGAAGCCTCCCAGGACCGCGCCGCGCCTTTCCTGATCTACCAGGAAAGCAACGTCATCATCCGCGCCATCCGCGACTACCTGCGCCAGGACATCGGCGAGGTGCTGATCGACAGCATCGACGCCCAGGAAGAAGCCCTGACCTTCATCCGCCAGGTGATGCCGCAGTACGCCAGCAAGGTCAAGCTGTACGAGGACAGCGTCCCGCTGTTCAACCGTTTCCAGATCGAAAGCCAGATCGAGACCGCCTTCCAACGCGTGGTCGACCTGCCATCGGGCGGCTCGATCGTCATCGACCCGACCGAGGCCCTGGTGTCCATCGACATCAACTCGGCGCGCGCCACCAAGGGTAGCGACATCGAGGAAACCGCCCTGCAGACCAACCTGGAAGCGGCCGAGGAAATCGCCCGCCAGCTGCGCCTGCGCGACATCGGCGGCCTGATCGTCATCGACTTCATCGACATGACCCCGGCGAAGAACCAGCGCGCCGTGGAAGAGCGCGTGCGCGAATGCCTCGAGGCCGACCGTGCCCGCGTGCAGGTCGGCCGCATCTCGCGCTTCGGCCTGCTGGAGATGTCCCGCCAGCGCCTGCGCCCATCGCTCGGCGAAAGCAGCGGCATCGTCTGCCCGCGCTGCTCGGGCACCGGCATCATCCGTGACGTCGAGTCGCTGTCCCTGGCGATCCTGCGCCTGATCGAGGAAGAGGCCCTGAAGGACCGCACCGCCGAGGTTCGCGCCCAAGTGCCGATCCCGGTCGCCGCCTTCCTGCTGAACGAAAAGCGCAACTCGATCACCAAGATCGAACTGCGCACCCGTGCGCGCATCATCATCCTGCCGAACGATCACCTGGAAACCCCGCACTTCGAAGTCCAGCGCCTGCGCGACGACAACCCGGACGTGCTGAACAGCCAGTCCAGCTACGAGATCGCGGCCGCCGAAACGGAAGAAGCGCCCCAGCCGACCGCAACCCGCACCCTGGTTCGCCAGGAAGCTGCGGTCAAGACCGCGCCGGCCCGCGCCAATGCACCGCTGCCGAGCACGCCCGAGCAACAGCCCGCCGCGCCGGTCGCAGCCGCGCCCAGCGTTCCCGAGCCGAGCCTGTTCAAGGGCCTGGTGAAATCCCTGGTCAGCCTGTTCGCCGGCAAGGAAGAGCCTGCCGCCGCACCAGCCGCCACCCCCGCCAAGCCCACCACCGAGCGCACGCAGCGTAACGAGGAGCGCCGCAACGGCCGCCAGCAGAGCCGCAACCGCGGTGGTCGCCGCGAGGAAGACCGCAAGCCACGCGAAGAGCGCAGCGAGCGCGCCCCACGCGAGGAGCGCCAGGCGCGTGAAGAACGTGCACCACGCGAGGAGCGCCAGCCGCGCCAGCCACGCGAAGACCGTCGCGGCAACCGCGAGGAGCGCGTTCGCGAACTGCGCGAGCCGCTGGATGCAGCCCCTGCCGCCCGCGAGGAGCGCCAGCCCCGTGAAGAGCGCGCCCCACGTGAGGAACGCGCACCGCGCGAAGAGCGCGTAACCCGCGAGGAGCGTGCGCCACGTGAAGAACGCGCACCACGCGAGGAGCGTGCGCCCCGTGAAGAGCGCGCCCCACGCGAGGAACGCGCACCGCGCGAAGAACGTGCTCCACGTGAGGAACGTGCACCGCGTGAAGAGCGTGCGCCACGCGAAGAACGTGTCGAGCGCGAAGAGCGCCAGCCACGTCCGCCACGTGAAGAACGTCAGCCACGCGCTGCCGAGCAGGCTGCCGAAGCGGCCGAGGAGCAACTGCCGAACGAGGAACTGCTGCAGGACGAACAACAGGAAGGCACCGATGGCGAACGCCCACGCCGCCGCTCCCGTGGCCAGCGTCGTCGCAGCAACCGCCGCGAACGCCAGCGCAACGCCAATGGCGAGCTGATCGAAGGTGGCGAGGAAGAAGCCAGCGGCGAGCAGCAGCCACAGCCACACAAGGCCACCGAGCTGGGTGCCGAACTGGCTGCCGGCCTGGCCGTGACCGCTGCCGTCGCCAGCAGCAACATCAGCGCCGAAGCCGAGGCCCAGGCCAACCAGCAGGCAGAGCTCGCCACTGCCGTTACCCGCGAGGCCGAAACCGTCAGCCAGCCAGCCGAACAGGCTGCCCAGGCCGAGGAAACCGCCGCCGCCCCAGTGGTCGAGCAGCCGGTCAGCGAACCTGTCGCCGTGGTCGAGCCAAGCGCCGAGCCAGTGGTCGAAGTCGTGCCGCAGCCCGTTACCGAAGCTGAAGCTGTCGAGCAGGCGCCTGCAGTCGAAGGCGGTGAAGCCGAGCCAGCAGTGGTCGCCGAGCAGGCGCCGGTCGAGACGCCAGTCGTCGAGCAACCAGCCGCTGTCGTCGAGGCCACGCCGGAAGTGACCGAGGCCTCCCCGGCCGCCGCCGAGCCAACCCCAGCCGAAGCCCCAGCCCCGGCCGAGCCCGCCACCGTGATGCTGCCCAACGGCCGCGCCCCGAACGACCCGCGTGAAGTGCGTCGTCGCAAGCGCGAGGCCGAAGCTGCAGCAGCGGCCGCCGCCGCTGCCGCCGCTGCCCAGGCGGCGGCACAGCAGGAGGCCCAGCCCGAAGCGGTCGAGCAGCAAGCGCCTGCGGCCGAGCAACCGGAAGTGGCCGAGCAACAGCCCCTGGAAACCACCGAGGAGCACAAGCCTCACCACGGTTGATGCCATCGGCTGAATGAAAAAGCCCCGCCAGTGCGAACTGGCGGGGCTTTTTCATCGGGGAAACCAAAGACCGAAAGCACAACAAGGACCCCGTGGGAGCCGGCTTGCCGGCGATCGGCTGCGCAGCAGCCGCCTCGGTCAATACAGGTTCGGCTCCATCTCCAACTCGACACCGAACCGTTCCAGGATATCGGCCTGGATCCTGCGCGCCAGGTCATGCAACTGCGCCCCGCTCGCCTGGCCATAGTTGACCAGCACCAGCGACTGCAAGCGATGCACCCCCGCATCCCCTTCCCGGTACCCCTTCCACCCCGCCTGCTCGATCAACCAACCCGCCGCCAGCTTCACCTGGCCGTCGGCCTGTGGATAGGCCACCAGGTTCGGATAGCGCGAGCGGATCCGTTCGGCCAGCGCCGCCGGCACCACCGGGTTCTTGAAGAAGCTCCCGGCATTGCCCAGCTCGGCAGGGTCCGGCAGCTTCTCCCGGCGAATGCTGCAGATGGCTTCGCTGATGGCCTGTGCGGTCGGCTGCTCGACACCCTGCTCAGCCAGGCGCTGACGCACCGGCCCGTAGTCCAGGTGTGCCTGCAATGTACGCGTCAGGGCGAAGCGTACCCGCAGGATCAACCAACGCCCCGGGTTGCGCTTGAACAAACTGTCCCGGTAGGCAAAGGCGCACGCCTCCAGGCCGAAGTCCCGCAACTCGCCGGTTTCCCGGTCCAGCGCGGTCAGCCCGGCGAACACATCCTTGATCTCGACCCCATAGGCGCCGACATTCTGCATCGGCGCGGCGCCCACGGTGCCCGGTATCAGACTGAGGTTCTCCAAACCGCAGAAACCCTGCGCCAGGCTCCACTGCACGAAGGGGTGCCAGGGTTCGCCGGCCTCGGCCTCCACCACCACCCGCTCGCCATCGTCGTGCAACACTCGCCGGCCATGGCTGGCCATGTGCAGCACCAGCGCGTCGACGTCACGCGTGAGCAGCAGGTTGCTGCCACCGCCGAGCACCAGCACCGGCACCTGCCGCTCGCCTGCCTCGGCCAGGGCCTGGCGTATCGCCTCGTCGCTGCACGCCTGGGTGAAGTAACGCGCCGTTACATCGATGCCGAAGGTGTTGTAGGGCTTGAGCGACACCCGCTCCTGCCAGCACGCCGTCATAGCCGCCCCTTGATTTCCACGACCAGCTCTCGGCAGGCGGCCTCGATCAGGTCCAGCACCTGCTCGAAGCCTTCGGCGCCACCGTAGTAAGGGTCCGGCACCTCATCCAGGGCGGCGCCGTAGCGCCGTAGGAACAGGTCGAGCTCACCGCTCGCGGTGTGCGGGCGCATGGCCTGCAGATGACCGAGATTGTGCTTGTCCATGGCCAGGATCAGGTCGTACTCACCGAAGTGGGCCACCTGGACCTGCTGGGCACGCTGACGCGACAGATCGTAGCCACGCGCCAGGGCGGCGCGGCGGGTACGGCCGTCGGGCGCCTTGCCGACATGCCAGTCACCGGTGCCGGCCGAGGCTACATGGACCTGCGCGGCGAGCCCTTCCGCTTCGAGCTGGTGACGCAGCACGCCTTCGGCGGTCGGCGAGCGGCAGATGTTGCCCAGGCAGACGAACAAAATGCGCATCAGGCCTCCAGCAAGCGCCGCACGCGCTCCAGGTCTTCGGGGGTATCGACACCCACGGCCGGGGCCTCGAGCGCATCGGCGACATGGATACGCACGCCGTGCCACAGGGCACGCAACTGCTCCAGCGACTCGGCTTGCTCCAGCCAGCAGGGGCCCCAGGCGACGAAGTCCTGGAGAAAACCCACGCGGTAGGCGTACATGCCGATATGCCGACGGTAAGGCACCGCCTCGGGCAGGCTGTCGCGATCCTTGGCGAAGGCATCCCGCGCCCACGGCAGCGGCGCACGGCTGAAGGTCAGGGCCAGGCCGTTCTTGTCGCTGACGACCTTGACCGCATTGGGGTTGAACACCGCTTGCGGCACGTGGATCGGCTCGGCCAGGGTGGCGATGCCCGCTTCCGGGTGTGCCGCCAGGTTCACCGCCACCTGGTCGATGATCGACGGCGGGATCAGCGGCTCGTCGCCCTGGACGTTGACCACGATAGCGTCGGCAGGCAGTTCCAGGCGCACGGCGACTTCGGCCAGGCGATCGGTACCCGACTCATGATCGGCGCGGGTCAGCAGCACTTCGGCGCCGAAAGCCTCGCAGGCCTGGACGATGCTCGTATCGTCGGTGGCGATGACCACACGGCTGGCGCCGCTCTTGCGCGCCTGCTCCCACACGTGCTGGACCATCGGCTTGCCGGCGATCGGCAGCAGCGGCTTGCCCGGCAGGCGCGTGGAACGCAGGCGGGCGGGAATCACCACGGTGAAGTTCAGGCTCATTTGTCCAGACGCTCTTCGTCGGTCAGGGTGCGCGCTTCGCTTTCCAGCATCACCGGGATGCCGTCGCGGATCGGGTAGGCCAGGCCCGCGCCCTTGCTGATCAGCTCGGTCTTGTCGGCGCTGAGCTTGAGCGGGCCCTTGGTGATCGGGCAGGCCAGGATGTCGAGCAGTTTGGTGTCCATGGAAGCTTCCTTGAGGCCAATGGCCGGAAATTGACGATGATTCAGGGCTGCCGGTGCGTGGGCAGCAGGCGCGCGAGCTGGCTGTCGAACCAGGCAATGAAGGCTGGCGATGGCACGGCGTCGACCGCCAGGTACCACCAGTCGTCGCTGGCGAACCCACGGCATTTCACCGCATCCTTTTCGGTCATCACCAGCGGCAGCGGCGGGCTGAAGGCCAGGCTTTCGGCGCTGAACTGCGCATGGTCGGCGAAAGGGTGCGGCACCGGCTGCCAGTTTAGCCCCTGCAGGGTGTCGAAGAAACGCCGTGGGTTGCCGATGCCGGCCACGGCATGCACGGCCTGGCCGGCGGCGAAATGATCGAGGGCGCAGCGCTCGCCGCTGCGCAGGTTGACCAGGGCGCTGGGCTGCAAGCGGAAGGCGAAGCCGTTGTCGCGGTCGGCTTCGGCGCCGTTGTACAGCACGGCGTCGGCCTCCAGCAGGCGCTCGGCCGGCTCACGCAGCGGGCCGGCCGGCAGGCAGCGGCCATTACCCAGGCCGCGGGCGGCATCGATCAGCACCAGTTCCAGGTCACGGGCCAGGCGATAGTGCTGCATGCCATCGTCGCAGAGGATCAGGTCCAACGGCTCGCTGGCCAGCAGCGCCTGCACGGCGCGGGAGCGGTCGGGGTCGATCATCAGCGGCACGCCGGTGCGCTGGACGATGAGCAGCGGCTCGTCGCCAGCCTGTTCGGCGCCTTGGCCGGCCTCGACGCGCCAAGGCAAGCGGGGTGGCTTGGCGCCATAGCCACGGCTGACCACCCCCACCCTGAGCCCTTGCCGGCGGCAGTGCTCGACCAGCCAGAGGATCATCGGCGTCTTGCCAGTGCCGCCGACGGTGATGTTGCCCACCACGATCACCGGCACCGGTGCGCGGTAGCTGGCGCTGCCGCCCTCGAGAAAACGTGCGCGCTTGCGCGTCACCACACGCCGGTACAGGGCCTCGAGCGGCCGCAGCAAGGCCAGGGCCGGGTGCCCGGTGTACCAGGCGGCGAGCAGGCGGTCGGCGAAGGCCATCAGGGGGTCCCCTGGGCCGCCTCGACGGTGGTCATGCGCAAGTGGCTGAAGCCGAGTTTGCCGGCAGCATCCATCGCGGTGACCACGGCCTGGTGCGGGGTACGGCCGTCGGCGCTGATCGCCAGGGGCAATTCGGTGTCGCCGCCAGACTCCCGTTGCAGCGCCTCGACCAGGGTGGTCAGGTCGCTCTTGGGCAGCAGGTGGTTGTTGACCGAGTACACGCCATCGGCGCTGATGGTGACCTCCAGGCGCTTGCCCTCCTCCGGCGGCGCCTGCTCGGCACTGGCGGCTTCGGGCAGCTCGACGCGCAGTTGGGTCTCGCGGGTGAAGGTGGTGGTGACCACGAAGAACAGCAACAGCACGAACACCACGTCGATCAACGACGCCAGGTTGATGTCGACGTTCTCCCGCTGCCGATTGCGCCGGAATTTCACGCCTTGCCTCCGGCCACTTCGACTTCGCGATCGCCCTGCAGCACCTCGACCAGCTTGATCGCCTCCTGCTCCATGCCCACCACCAGCTCATCGATGCGCCGCTGCAGGAAGCGGTGGAAGAACACTGCCGGGATACCGACCATCAGGCCAGCGGCGGTGGTGACCAGGGCCTTGGAGATACCACCGGCGAGCACCGCGGGATTGGCGGTCATCTGCGTGCCCATGAAGGCGCTGAAGATGTCGATCATGCCCAGCACCGTGCCCAGCAGGCCCAGCAGCGGCGCCATGGCGGCGATGGTGCCGAGGGTGCTGATGTAGCGCTCCAGCTCGTGGATGACCCGCGAGGCGGCCTCCTCGATGCATTCCTTCATGATCTCGCGGCCATGCCGGGAGTTGGCCAGGCCCGCGGCGAGGATCTCGCCCAGCGGCGAATCGGCACGCAAGGCCTTGAGCTTGTCACTGGTCAGTTGCTTGTCCTTGATCCACATCCACACCTGGCCCAGCAGGTGCGGCGGGGTCACGCGACTGGCGCGCAGGGTCCACAGGCGTTCGGCGACGATAGCCATGGCGGCGATGGAGCTCAGAATGATCGGCAGCATCATCCAACCGCCGGACTTGACCAATTCCCACACGTTGAACATCCCCTTGGAAAAAGGTCGCCACTCTACCATAGGCGCGAGGGGGGCTCATCTGCCGGAGGTCGCTTCGGTCTGCAAGCCCGAAAGGCTCTCGCCAGAAGCGCCGCTGCGCCCGCAGCCCTTCGACCTCGCCGTGGCGCCCCAGTACCAGCCGCAGTGCCCCGTCCACCGCCGTATCGTGAATCGCCAGCCCATGCCGCCGGTACCGCTCGATGACCTGCGGGTGCGGGTGCCCGAAGCCATTGCTCCGCCCCCGCGAGATCAGCACACCACGCGGCGCAGTGGCACGGATGAAAGCCTCGGTGGAAGAGCTGCGGCTGCCATGGTGCGGTGACTGCAACCAGTCGATACGCGGCCCACCGGTGGCATCCAGCCAGGCCCGTTCGGCACCCGCCTCGATATCCCCGGCCAACAGCAGGCGCTCGCCCTGGGCTTCGACCAGCAAGGTGCAGGAGCGATCGTTGCTCCCCTGCCCTTCGGGCCAGCGCCAGAGCGAGAAACGCACGCCGTCCCATTCCCAGCGCTGGTCGTTGCTGCACGCTTGTGCCTGCAACGCCTGTGGCAACGCCATCGCCTCGCCAGCGAGCACGCGGCCAACCGGCAAGCCGCGATGAATGGCCTGCGCGCCACCGGCATGGTCGGCATGGGCGTGGCTGATCAGCAGCAGGTCAAGGTGACTCACCCCCAGCTTGCGCAGGGTCGGTAACACCACGTGCTCGCCCAGGTCGGTGTCGCCCCAGGCGGGGCCGGCATCGTAGAGCAGGCTGTGGTTGCGGGTGCGCAGCAGCACCGCCAGGCCTTGGCCGACATCCAACTGCCAGACCTCCACCTGGCCCTGCGGTACTTGTTCCCTAGGCGCCCACAGGGCCAGCAGCATGACCAGCCCCAGGCCACGCAGAGGCACGCCCCGAGGCAACAACACCAGCACCGCCCCGGCGAGTACCAACAGCCAGGCCCAAAGCGGCAGGGATGGAGGCGTCCAGGCCGGGCGCCAGCCTGCCACCACGGCCAGCAGGCGAAACAGCAGATCGACCAAGCCACCGGCCAGCCACAGCAGCGCCTCGCCCAGCCCTGCCAGCGGCAGCAGCGCCGTCCCCAGCAGGGCCAGGGGTAGCACGGCCAGGCTTATCCAGGGTACCGCCAGCAGATTGACCAGCGGGGCGGTGAGGCTGACCGGCAACCCCAAGGCCAACAAGGCCGGCAACAGGCCCACGGCGATCACCCACTGGGCGCGGCTCCAGGCCTGCCAGGGCCGCCAGCCACCGAGACGGCCGCCAAAACAGTAGATCAGCACCGCCACCGCCGCGAACGACAGCCAGAAGCCCGGCAACAAGCTGGCCAGCGGCTCGACCAGCAGTACGCCCACCAGCGCCAGCAGCAAGGGAAACAAGGCACCGAGATGGCGAAAACGCAGGCGCCACAGCAGCACGGCCGCCAACATCAGGCACGCCCGCTGCACCGGTACCTGGAACCCCGCCAATGCGCCATAGCCCAGGGCCGCGAGCATTGCCAGGGCGCAAGCCCAAGGCAGCCAGGGCAAGCGCCTTGGCCAGGCGCCCAGACGCGCGGCCCCGGCCACCAGGCCATACACCAGCCCAGCCAGCAGGCCGATGTGCTGCCCGGAAATCACCAGCAGGTGCACCGTGCCGGTGGCCTGCAACACCTGCCATTGCTCACGCGCAAGCCCTGCGCCATCGCCCAGCACCAGCGCCGCCAGCACCGCCTCGCGCCCCTGGGCATTCACCGCCAGCAGACGCTGGCGCACGGCATCGCGCCAAGCCCCCGTGGCCGGTGCCAGCAACTGCCCGGCCTTGACCGTGCCCGTGGCGCCGATCCGCCGCGCCAGCAAGGTCGCCTCGCGGTCCGGGCCATGAGGGTTGAGCAGGCCATGGGGGCGCTTGAGCGTGACCGCCAGCCGCCAACGTTCGCCAGCCTTGACCGGCGGGCCGTCGAACCAGCTCAATTGCAGCCGCCGGGGCAAGCCCGCGCGGCGCGATACCGCCTCGTCCAGCTCGAAGCGCATGGCCCGCCCCGACTGGGCCGGCAGGCCCGTTACCCGCCCCTCCAACCACAGCGTACGGCCATCCAGCTCCGCCGCCAGGCGATCGTCCAGAGCCTGCTGTGCCGACCAGCAGGCCCAGACCAGGCCCAGCAGCAGGCAGCCCAGCGGCCAGCCGCGCGTACACAGGCATGCCAGGCCGGCCAGGGCCAGCACGAGCAGCCACCCGACCGATGGCAAGGCGGGGAGAAAGCCCAGGCTCAACAGCCCGAGCGCGAGCGCAAACATCCCTGTGCGCATGAGGTAAGGCTCCAGAAGCACAATCGCCTTCTGAGGCATAGACGAAATGGCGACAAAGCCCGCTCAACAATTGTCACAAACTCTGAACGAGGCTGTGCGGGAATCAGGGCATACTGAGCGCCTTCGACCCGCCGGGAGCCTACATGCCGCGCCGTCTTTTCAAACGCTACATGCCGGATCCGACCAGCATTCGAGAACACAAGTCCTTACGTTTTCTCGGCCGATTGCTGCACGATCCGAACCTCTGGCACCTGAACCGCCATTCAGTGGCGCGGGCCATGGGTGTCGGCCTGTTCGCAGCGCTCATCCCCCTTCCCATGCAGATGCTGCTGGCGGCCAGCCTGGCGATCCCGCTGCGTGGCAACCTGCCGATCGCGGTCAGCCTGGTGTGGCTGACCAACCCGCTGACCATGCCACCGGTGTTCTTCGTCACCTACATGACCGGCGCCTGGCTGATGCAGATCCCACCGCGCACCCTCCCCGACGAACTGACCTTCGAGTGGATCACCGCCCAGCTCGCCACCGTCTGGCAGCCGTTCCTGCTCGGTTCGGTGGTCTGCGGCGTGGTCCTGGGCGTGCTCGCCTACTTCGCGACCATGCTGTACTGGCGCTGGTGGGTGGGCCGGCAGTGGCGCCGGCGCAAGCAGCGGCTGTCAGGCACGCATGCCGCGGCCGCTGACCAGCAGGCGGACGCACAGCAGGTAGAGCACCGCGGTGGCCACCAGCATGAACGTAATCGCCGTGCCAATACGGATATCCGACACCCCTAGGATGCCGTAGCGGAACGAATTGACCATGTGCAGCACCGGGTTGGCCAGCGACACGGTCTGCCAGAACGGCGGCAGCAGGTTGATCGAGTAGAACACCCCGCCCAGGTAGGTCAGCGGCGTGAGCACGAAGGTCGGGATGATCGAGATATCGTCGAAGTTGCGCGCGAATACCGCGTTGACGAAGCCCAGCAGCGAGAAGATGGTCGCGGTCAACAGCACCACGACGATGGTCACGCCCAGGTGATGCACCTGCAATTGGGTGAAGAACAGCGACAGCAAGGTGACGATCACCCCCACGGCCAGCCCCCGCAGCACACCGCCCAGCACATAGCCGACGAGAATGGTGTGCGGCGACACCGGCGAGACCATCAGTTCCTCGATCGAGCGCTGGAACTTGCTGCCGAAGAAACTCGACACCACGTTGCCGTAGGAGTTGGTGATCACCGACATCATGATCAGCCCCGGGACGATGTACTCCATGTAGCTGAAGCCGCCCATGTCGCCGATCTGCCGGCCGATCAGGTTACCGAAGATCACGAAGTACAGGACCATGGTGATCGCCGGGGGCAGCAGGGTCTGTGGCCAGATGCGCAGGAAACGCCGGACTTCGCGGTAGACGATGGTATTGAGGGCGACCCAGTTGGTGCGCAGTTCCAGGTTCATACGGCCACCTTCGACAGGTTCTTTTCCACCAGGGCCACGAACAGTTCCTCGAGTCGGTTGGTCTTGTTGCGCAGGCTCTGCACCTCGATGTTGCGCAGCGCCAGCTGGCCGAACAGCGCGGTGATACCGATGTCCTTGTCCACTTGCACCTCGAGGGTGTGCGGGGTGATCAGCCGGCACGGATAGCCCTCCAGCGCCGGTGCGGCGGGCAAGTCGTGCTTGAGGTCGAGGACGAAGGTCTCGACGTGCAGCTTGCCGAGCAGCTTGCGCATGCTGGTGTTCTCGACGATGGTGCCGTGGTCGATGATGCCGATGTTGCGGCACAGTTGCTCGGCTTCCTCCAGGTAGTGCGTGGTCAGGATGATGGTGATGCCCTTCTGGTTCAGCTCGGTGAGAAAGCTCCACATCGAGCGGCGCAGCTCGATGTCCACCCCGGCGGTCGGCTCGTCGAGGATCAGCAGGCGCGGCTCGTGGATCAGCGCCCTAGCGATCATCAGCCGGCGCTTCATGCCACCGGACAGCGAACGCGATGGCACGTCGCGCTTGTCCCACAGGCCGAGCTGGGTCAGGTACTGTTCGGCGCGCTCCTTGGCCAGCTTGGCCGGGATACCGTAGTAACCCGCCTGGGTGACGACGATATCGAAGGTCTTCTCGAACTGGTTGAAGTTGAACTCCTGGGGCACCACGCCCAGGCAGCGCTTGAGCGCCGCAGGCTCGCGGTCCAGGTCGTGGCCGAAGACACTCACCGTGCCGCTGGTCTTGTTCACCAGGGTCGAGAGAATGCCGATGGTGGTGGATTTGCCGGCGCCGTTGGGGCCGAGCAAGGCGAAGAAGTCGCCCTCGGCAACCTCCAGGTCGATGCCCTTGAGGGCCTGGAAGCCATTGCCGTAGGTCTTGGTCAACTGTCGTATGGACAGGGCGGAACTCATAGCGGGTCACTTACCGAAGAAAAAGGTGCAGGACACGCCAGGTAAAGTCACTGGCGCAGTGAGTGCGGCCAATGGTGCAAGGCCTGGCCGCACAAGTACAGTCATGTCTATTGATAATGACTATCGAAGAAGCCGAGGTGTTCGATCAGGTCAGCGCGGTCATCACCGCTGCCTGGTAGGCCGGGCGCGCCGTCAGGCGCTCGTACCAGGCCTCCAGGTGGTGCATGGCCGGGCGCTCGATGGGCATCTCGAACCAGGCATAGATGAAACTCCCCAATGGGATGTCGCCCATGCCGATCTGGTCACCAGACAAGTACGGCTGGTGGGCCAGGGTTTCATCGGCGATGGCCAGCAGTTGGGCACATTGCTTGTGCGCGGCGTTGATCGCCACCCAGTCGCGCTGCTCTTCGGGCGTGCGCAGCAGGCCCCAGAACAGCGGGCGGAACGGGCCGGCGAAGGACGAGGTGGCCCAGTCCATCCACTTGTCGGCCTGGGCGCGCTGGCGAGGATCGTCCAGGTACCAGCCCTGCTCCTGGCCGTACTCGGCGCAAAGGTAGCGGACGATGGCGTTGGACTCCCACAGCACCAGGTCGCCGTCCTCGAGCATCGGCACCAGGCCGTTGGGGTTGCGCGCCCGGTAGTGAGGCTCGTCGACCACGCCGAAGGCGCCGCCGGCATCGATGGATTCGAAATCGAGGCCCAGTTCATGGGCGATCCACAGCGCCTTGCGCACATTGCTCGAGTTCTTGCGGCCCCAGATCTTCAGCATGACCCTGTCCTTGTGAATGCGGAGGGTGATCAGTCTACTCCAGAGAACCGCTTCGTGCCCCATCGCCGGCAGCCCCACAGGTTCGGCACCGCCCCCAACAACGGCGCGGTCCATGTGGGGCTTGCCAGCGATGGGCTGCAAGGCAGCCCCAGGATGACGAACCCGACAGAACGCCTGCAACCACACCCTGTCATCGTTCAGACCCTACCCTTCATGCCGTTGCGTCTAAGCTCTGTGGGACGGCTCAAGCCCCTGGTTCCAAGGAGGACCGATTATGTTGCTGTTGTGGTTGGTGGTGCTGGTGATCGGCGCGGCGTACCTCACGCACCGGCGCCTGGCGCCCTTGCAGATCCTGGGTATCCTCGCGGCCTATGTGCTGCTGATGGGCATTTTCAGCAGCGCCCCCGGCTGGCTGCTGACCCTGCTGTGGATCGTGCTGGCACTGAAGATCGCCCTGGTGGCATTGCCGCAGTGGCGGCGCAAGGTATTCACAGGCCCGGTGTTCGAATGGTTCCAGCGCACCCTGCCGCCCATGTCGCAGACCGAGCGCGAGGCCATCGACGCCGGCACCGTGTGGTGGGACGGCGAGCTGTTCAGCGGCCGCCCGAACTGGAACACCCTGCTCGACTATCCGGCACCGAAACTGACCGACGAAGAACAAGCCTTCATCGACGGCCCAACCGAAGCACTCTGCGCCATGGTCAGCGACTGGCAGATCGGCCAGGACCTGGACCTGCCGCCCGAAGCCTGGCAGCACATCAAGGATCAAGGTTTCTTCGCCCTGATCATCCCCAAGGAATACGGCGGCAAGGGCTTCTCCGCCTACGCCCACTCCCAGGTGGCGATGAAGCTGGCCACCCGCAGCGGCGACCTGGCCTCCACGGTGATGGTGCCCAACTCCCTGGGCCCGGCCGAACTGCTGCTGCACTACGGCACCGACGAGCAGCGCAATCACTACCTGCCACGCCTGGCCCGTGGCGAGGAAATCCCCTGCTTCGCCCTCACCGGCCCCTTGGCCGGCTCCGACGCCGGTGCGATGCCTGATACCGGTATCGTCTGCAAGGGCCAGTGGAATGGCGAAGAGGTCATCGGCCTGCGCCTGAACTGGGAAAAGCGCTACATCACCCTCGGCCCGATCGCCACCCTGCTGGGCCTGGCGTTCAAGGCCTACGACCCGGACCACCTGCTGGGCGAGGAAGAAGAGCTGGGCATCAGCCTGGCGCTGATCCCCACCGACACCCCCGGCGTCGAGATCGGCAAGCGCCACCTGCCCCTGGGCGCCGCCTTCATGAACGGCCCCAACAGCGGCAAGGACGTGTTCGTGCCGCTGGACTTCCTCATCGGCGGCCAGGGTATGCTCGGCAAGGGCTGGATGATGCTGATGAACTGCCTATCGGTAGGCCGCTCGATCTCCTTGCCTGCCGTGGGCACCGGGGTGGGCAAGTACACCAGCCTGGTCACCGGCCAGTACGCCAACATCCGTGAGCAGTTCAACGTACCGCTGGCGGCCTTCGAGGGTATCCAGGAATCCCTCGCCCGCATCGGCGGCAACGCCTGGCTGATGGACAGCGCCCGCCTGCTCACCGCCAAGGCCGTGGACCTGGGCGAGAAGCCCTCGGTGTTGTCGGCGATCCTCAAGTATCACCTGACCGAACGTGGCCGCGAGTGCATCCAGCACGCCATGGACGTGCATGGCGGCAAGGCCATCATCATGGGCCCGAACAACTACCTGGGCCGCAACTGGCAAGGTGCGCCGATCTTCATCACCGTCGAGGGCGCCAACATCCTCTCGCGCAATCTGATGATCTTCGGCCAGGGCGCGATCCGCTGCCACCCGTTCGTGCTCGAGGAAATGGCCCTGGCCGGGCGCGAGGACCGTGGGCAGGCGCTGGCCGAGTTCGATGAGCTGCTGATGAAGCACATCATGTTCGCCGCCGGCAACGCGGCCAGCACCCTGGTCTACAACCTCGGCCTGGGCCGCCTGGAGAACGTCCCTGGCGATGCCCTGAGCCAAGGCTACTTCCGTGCGCTCAACCGCCAGGCCGCGGCCTTCGCCCTGCTGGCCGACCTGTCGATGATGCTGCTCGGCGGTGCACTGAAGCGCCGCGAACGGCTGAGCGCACGCCTGGGCGATGTGCTGAGCCACCTGTACCTGGGCTCGGCGGCGCTCAAGCGCTATCACGACCTGGGTTCGCCCGAGCACATGCAGCCCCTGTTGCGCTGGGCCATGGAAGAAAGCCTGGGCCAGGCGGAAAACGCCCTGGACCGGTTGCTCGATAACTTCCCTAACCGTTTCGTCGGTTGTGCCTTGCGCGTCCTGGTGTTTCCGTTCGGCCGTCGGCATACCGGGCCGAGCGACGAGCTGGACGCCGAGGTGGCGGCGCTGATCGGCCGAAGCAAAGGTGACCCGGCGCTCGAAGAATTGTTGACCGGTTGCTTCCGGCCCCAGGCGGAAGGCGACCCGGTGGCGGCACTGCAGCGGGCCTGCGACCTGCTGGATGAAACCGGGCCTTTGCACAAGACGCTGCACCACGCCATCAAGGAGGGGGGGGTACGGCTAGCGAACGGGCAATCGGCTATCGACGAAGCCGTCGCAGCCGGTGTCCTGCAGCCAGCCGAGGGCCAGCGTTTGCACGAAGCCGAAAGAGCCCGACGGGCAGTGATCGACGTCGATGCATTCGAAAAAGACGCGCTCACGCTCAACCCAGACCAGGTGCGATAGCCGGCATAAGCCAGATAGCAGCGAGCGGTCATTCATTGAACAGCTCGCTCACTTTCTCCGCTGAGAACAACGGGACGGGAATGATCGTGAACGCCCAATACATGAACCGGGTGTCACTCAGGTCGCGCGCCCACACGGCAGTGAAAGCAGTGGGCAAGACAGCGGCGGGCGTGAACACGCCCGCCCGAGAGATCTTTCCATTGCCCGAAACGATCTTCCACTCGAGCTCGTCGACTGGAACTTGTACTTGCTCATCGGATTCAGCGCTCACGTACCATAGCGACAGCGACAGTTTGCCTGCTGACACCTTGGCCTTGAAAAAATGCGTCTGGGGCGCATAACGGGAAATGAATGTTGAGAAGGCAATGCTCTCACCTCGGCTGGCCTTGATCACATCCACCGTCACAGGCTCCCGGACCGTCGCCGACAGCGCGGCAGGGCGGTCGGTCTTGTTGTCAGGCTCCAGTTCGGCGGCTGGTTGCAGCGCCGCTGGCGGGAAGTAGTACTGCCTACCGTTTTCACGCCCCATCGTCCCCAGATGGGCACCTTCGAAAGCAAAGGTGGCCTCACCGGCAGGCTCAAGCACGAGTTCCTGCTTGGCATCGAAACTGCCAATCGCGCGGACCAGAGGCGTGATGGCCATTGTGTTCGTCAAACCGGCTATCTCATCGTCGGACGATCGTGGCGTTGCCGCCGTACCAGCCGCATAGAATGCCCAGTAACTGTAGAGGCTGGCTTCAAAGACTCCGCCCTCGAATTCGAACGATGACGGCGGAGCCAAAAGCGAAGCGAGCCATTGACTATCGCTCGGCGGCAGATCTTTATAAACCTCGGGGTACATCAACGATGAAATAATGATCACATTGTAATCACTGGCGATCTCTGCTGATGGCGGTGCTGCTGCAAAAGCGCGCGTGTCCTCGCCGAACAGCCAAAGCCAGGGCGAAAACTTACCAGCGTTTTCGAAATGCACCGATACATCATGCATGAGCGGGTTCAACGGTGGCGTAAGGCGATACAACAGCGTTTGCCCCCGACGTTCGAAATAGCCTCTGAAAAACGCAAGATCCGCATCGCTACCATTAAAGGTGTACTCGGCCGGGCTCGACCACTCCAGGCGCAGCGCCCCCAGGTCCAAGGTCCTGTAGCGTAACCGACTGTCCCCCAGCAAGGCCTTGATCGACAGGGTCTTATCGTCACCGGGCCATGTCTGGCTTATGTCACTGACCCAACCATGACTTGTGCCTGCTTCGTGGGTCAGGGTCATCTCCAAGTCACTCAGCAGGTGCTTGCTCACTTCAATATGCTTATCGGTATAGAGAAGCGATGGGTAACCCAGCCACACCAGCCTGATTTTCCTACTGACCGGGCCGGTGATGCGGTCAAAATAGACCCTCTCGCTTTTTGCAGTTGCTTTGTCGGCATGCAGCCTCCACTGGCGATTGATCGTGTCCCGATCAATCAGGAAAAACACCGGCGAAGGCTCGAGCTCCATGATTTTCATCGCAACTCTCCTCTTTCGTCCAAGTGGAACACCTTTCCCCTCGGCTCGAAACTGGCAGAATTGTCAGGTACGAAAAATCTGGCTGTCCGGTGATGCACCGACCTCTATAATCCCGTCCCACTCAATTTCCTCGAGGACTTTTTCATGGCGACCGACTACCAAGCCTACCACCTGCAGTTGCTGCATCATCTGCGCACCATCCTGGTAGCACTCGGCGACGCCGAGCAGGTGCCTGAAGAAAGCCACACGCTGTTCCTGGAGCGCTTCGATGAACTGCTTGCCGTGCTTCCCAAGGACCCGCTCGAAAGCCAGTACCTCGGCCAGGACCTAATCTGCCAGGTGATCCAGCGCTACCCGCAGATTGCCCATCTGGTCCCCCGTGACCTGCTGTGGTTCTTCGGCGGGGATTGCCTGCATTTCATGCCTGACGAAGAACTGAACCTGTATCAGCGACTGGAAGAACTCCGGTACGAGGCAGAGCAGAAAGGCGAAGCGTTCGACTGGCACCAGCAAAAGCAACGGCTCAGCCTGCCAGACGGTGACGGCCGGCACTGAGGTGCCCCCGTGCGTCACGCTCGAGCGCCTGAGCCTTAACGGGCAGCAGAGTAACCGTCCATATTTCCACGCCCCTCGGGTGAAGAGCCTTACATTTTTGTAGAGCCATCCCACCTATCCTGCGAGCCGAACATGCGCGTCCATGTTTGAGCATCGTTTTTCACCTTCAGGATCTATGGATATGAAAAAGACTTTGGCAGCCCTCGCCTTGGGCTTAGCAAGCAGCGCCGCAGTGGCCAATACAGGCAACATCAATTTTCACGGCACGGTCACACCGGGGGGCACCTGCCCCATCGAAATCGTCGAGCCCGGCAGCGGCGGCACCATTCTCCCCCGCGTGGTGATTGGTAACTTTCACCCCAGTTATTTCGACAGCGTTGGCAAGCGAACCCCGCATATTCCATTCGCCCTGCGTGTCACACCGGGAGGCGGTTGCACCATCAACCCAGGTGAGCAAGGTTACGTGACCTTCTCGCCCCTCCACGGCCCCAGCGGCACCGATCTCTATGCACTGCGACCAGGCGGTGCCGAGGGGCTGGCACTGGCCATTCAAGACAAGAGCAGGACCAACCTGGCGCCCGATGCGGAGTCGGCAGGCTACGCGCTCGACGATACCAAGCCCACTGACATGCTGTTCTACGCCATGTACCAGGCTACCAACGCAACCGTCACCCCAGGTTATGCTGCCGCTGATGTGACCTTCCTGGTCGACATCAAGTAGTACGTTGCTCCAGGCAGTCTCGAACCAGCCTGGAGCATTCCGTTACCCGCCCACCACGAGATTCTTCCATGTTTCGCAAGATCCTGCGCGGTTGCCAGTTGCCAGTAGCGGTGGCAGCCTGCCTGGGCCTGCTCTCGCCGCTCGACGCCCAAGCAGCCCTGACCATCAGCGCAACCCGCCTTATCCAGCCCAGCGACAAGCACAGTACGTCCCTGATCGTCGCCAACCCCAGTCAGCGCACTTATGCCGCGCAAGCCTGGGTCAACACCAGCACCGACGACAACGCCACCGCTGTCCCGTTGATCGCGTCGCCAGCCTTGTTCCGTATCGATCCGGGCAGCGAGCAGACCGTGCAGATCAACCGTCTGCCCAATGACCTGCCGCAAGATCGCGAGTCATTGTTTTTCTTCAATTTGCAGGAGATTCCCCAGTCGGATGCCGAACCAGGCAACGCCTTGACCATCGCCATGCGCACCCGTATCAAGGTCTTCTACCGCCCAAGCCAGCTCAAAGGTCGCCCGCAAGATCGGCTGGCGGAGCTGGCCTGGTCAGTGCAGTCGATAGAGGGCAAGGCGCATCTGGTGGTGGACAACCCCTCCCCTTTTCACTTCACCTTCAACCAACTCACCGTCACCGGCCCCCAAGCGAGCGAGAAAATCGAATCCAGGCACATGGCGCTCCCCTTGGGCCGTCAAACCTATCCACTCCATACGTTGTCGGTCCAGGATGGACTGAAGGTCGAGTTCACCACCGTCAATGACTATGGTGGTATCACTCCCAAAGTGATCAGCCCCGTGAGCCGATCCTGATGCGTCTCATGCCTTCAGCATCGGGCTATAGGTGGGGAAGTCGACCCATGTCTTGCCCGCGTCGAAACTCACCCCCACATGCAGCGTGAAGGTGTGGTTACGGCGCAGTTGCGCCAGATACGTCTTGGGAACTGTCACGCTATCGTTCATCCCGATACCCTGGCTGACCTCGCCCGGTGTGACGACATGCGCTTCGAGCACAGGGTAAGGCTGTGCATCACCACCACTTTGCAGGACGCCAGTGATGGTGATCCTGACCTGCTGGCCAGCGGCCATCCATGACCAGATCCCCAACCTGACAGGTACCAGCGCTGGCGCCGGCCCGAGACTGAAACCATTACCATCGGCCCCTTGCAACTGCACTTGGGGCAAGTGCTCCGACAATGGGCTTACAGCAAGATTACGCGCAGCAGAGGGGAAGGTATCCACCCCATCAAACACGTGGTAGCCGACAACCACCGTTTGCCGACTGTAGGCCAGGAGGCTCTTCACCGGGATGAGAAAATGCCGCTCGGTTCCAGGCTGCGGCTCGGCTGTGGAGAAATAACCATAATCGCCCGGATCGCCCCACGTCACCGTCACCGTCTCGTCCGGAAACAACCGTGCTGTCTCAGGGATTTCTACCAATAAAGGCTCGACGAATGCATTCATCGACAACGTAAGGTCTGGCCCTGCGCCGGTTGCCTGGGGAATTTCCACCCAGCCCAGGTCACGTGGTATTGGCTGAGCGTTCACCCCCATCTCCAACGAACGAGCCTGCGCGCTCAGATTGCCCGCGCGATCCTCTATCTCGTAGTAGGCATAACGTTGGCCGTCTTGACGCTCACGAATCATCTGGCCTTGAAAGTCGATGAACAAGGGCTGCGCGATGTCATCGACGTTCAGGGTTCTACTGTCGACGCGTTCCGAATCATCAGCGCTCGCTCCCCAGTACCACGTGATGATGTCGCCCGGCATGGGGGTTTCGTAATCGGGGACCCGGGTACGTAAACGGTCTTGGTGACGCTCCAGATAACGAGCGGTCAGCCCGTCCCTCTCGATCTGCTCGGCATCCTCGACGATTTCGAGTCGACCACGTTGGCCGCCTAGCGCAGGTGCTGTCTTGTCGATGTACAGCGTAAGCGGCTCGGACGCTTCCGTCCCTTCGTTGCCCAGTGTCACCCGGTACGTCAAGCTATGCCGCCCCTCGACCAGTTTCTCCACCGGCACCTCGAAATCCAGGTCTTCTTCACGCACCGGAACGGTCCAACACCTGGAGTCGAGAAACTGGTCATCCCACTGCAACTCCAGGGTTTCTGGTTCCTCTTCACTGGGGTCGGATATCAGCCACTTGGGAACGCTGACCAGAAGCGGCCTTCGCACAGCCCTGACGGGCAACAAGTTAGGCTCACCTCCCGGAATATCCTCCAGCAGATCAGGAACAATCACCGGTTTGAGCAAGAGCAGGCTTTCATCGGACTGGCGCATCGTCGACCTCTCCCCAAAAAAAAGGAAGACTCGGCGTCTTCCTCTTCAGCGTTGTTCACCAGCTGTAGCGCAGCCCCAGGTTCACCCCCCACGGCTGGTCAATATGTTCGCCACGGCTGTAGTCGAAATCAGCATGCAGTTGCAAGCGCTCCACCATCGATACAGCCACACCCACACCGAGTTCGCCACGCGAGCCTGACAGGTCGTTATCGAAGCGATGGGTATTGACCTTGACCTCATTGTCATCGATGAACTCGTATGCATAGGCGTGACACGCCTGGATTTCCAGGCCCGCTACTACCAGAGCGCCTCGAAGGTCACACCAGGGCTGGCGGAGGGCGCGTTGAGCTTTACTGTGAGTTACGAGTGACGGGGGCGGCCTCGGCTCCGGCAAGGCTCAGCTCGACCTCCAGACGCCAAGTACAAAAACCACCATGCTCCATTGGCAGGTTAGATTTCATCAGCCACCTGATTAAACATCCTGTTTATTTTCCTGGACACGGATTCAGCGCTACAGTGGTTGACCTATCAGCCCCGGCTAGCGCCGCCTCAACGATTCCAGAAAGAAAGGTAGTCGGACCGCCACGACCGACACAGGTCAGGCGTCAACCTACAAGGAGGTGCAATGAAATGCAGGACCATTGAACACTGGCAACGCTTGAGCGATCTACCTGCAATGCTCGACGCCCTGCCGGATATCACCAACGAACTGGGATTTCGGTTCCATGACTTTTCCTTCTGCAGCCCTGGGCATCACGTCGAGTCAGGTAACCTGCCGGCGGGAGCCCCTGCATTGATTCACGCCGCACTCGAGCTTAGCGCCCCCCACCAGCAAGGTTCGGAGCTCCCGTTGTTCTGGACCCCAGAAATCTTCGCCGCCACCCCTGACATGTGGGCCAGGGCGCAAGCGATGGGCTTGACGCATGGCTGGGTGCAGCCGCTGCACGACGGCACGGCCAGGAGCAGCCTGGCGCTCCTGCGCCCCGACGCCAGCGTGTCGGCAGCAGAGCTCTACGAGAAAGCGGCCATCGTCATCTGGGTGGGTAAACAGCTTCATCGGGCCGCAGCGCAAGCGGGTCACGGAGGCTCGAGCGTCTGACGCACCCTTGCCCATGGCGCAATGGCCAGCCCATGTGATGCGGCGCCGCACAAACGAAAAAAGACGCCGAAGCGTCTTTTTTCGTTGATCTACAGACTCCCTTGGAACCCTGCAAATCGATATTTGGAGCGGGAAACGAGACTCGAACTCGCGACCCCGACCTTGGCAAGGTCGTGCTCTACCAACTGAGCTATTCCCGCATTGTGAAGCTTTACCGCCAATCGACGTGAAGCGCCTTGAAGACCTTCACCATCACTGCATCGCATAGACGCCACAGTATCGAAACTGGAGCGGGAAACGAGACTCGAACTCGCGACCCCGACCTTGGCAAGGTCGTGCTCTACCAACTGAGCTATTCCCGCAAATGGCGTCCCCTAGGGGACTCGAACCCCTGTTACCGCCGTGAAAGGGCGGTGTCCTAGGCCACTAGACGAAGGGGACACACAACGCTTTTCAGCGCACCAGGATTTCCTTTCGAAGCATCCTGGATTTCTTTTTCCAGCACCGCCGAAGGCCATGCCGTGGAAACTGGAGCGGGAAACGAGACTCGAACTCGCGACCCCGACCTTGGCAAGGTCGTGCTCTACCAACTGAGCTATTCCCGCATTGGCGTCCCCTAGGGGACTCGAACCCCTGTTACCGCCGTGAAAGGGCGGTGTCCTAGGCCACTAGACGAAGGGGACACGCTACATCTTTTCACTCCCTGCCGCATATCGCGTTGTGCTTTACGCTGCAAGTGGCGCGCATTCTATGGACGCCTTGGGAAGCCGTCAACCCTTTTGTGGAAATTTATTTAAATCAATGACTTCCGCCCTTCTTGATAGCCAGGGCTGGAGGCGCCCAAGGATTGGCGTTGATTTTCTGACGACACCCCGGCAAGCTCGCAGCAAAGTGCCAGCACCTGGGGAAATCGGGCTTTTTGCCGATACCCACTCGGTGGGGACCGCTTCGCGGGCAAGCCCGCTCCCACAGGGGGCTACAGCAGATCGAACGCTGTCCGCCCGGCTGCACTGTTCGGTCGAAAGCGAACTTACTACACTCAAGCTGTAAAACTTCTTCATGAGGCGTTAACGGTGACACCACTTCTGATCACCCTGCTCATCGTGGCGGGTATCGCGTTGCTGATCGTGATCGGCTATCTGAACAACGTGGTCGAGAACGCCAAGCTCGAGCGCGCGCGCCTGAAGATCGAACTGGGCGAGCGCCTGCGCCGCTGCGGCGAGATCACCGAGACCTTCCCCGGGCAACTGATGACGCCCGCCCTCAAATTGCTGCTGACCCGCCTGGAGCTGAACCTCAACCAGCGCCAACTGGCCCTGGACAAGCACAACGGCGACCTCGCGGCGCGCATCACCGAACTCGAAGGGCTGGTCGCCCAGGGCGAAGGGATTGCGGTGAACAACCCGCCCAGCCCGATCCAGACCGAGGCCAAGGCCAAGGACGTGCGTTTCCTGCTGGAGCTGCTGCACAATCAGGTCGTGCGCGCCACCCAGGAAGGCTTCCTGGCCACCAGCGAAGGCAAGCACTGGGTCAAGGAGATCCGCCACATGCTGGTGCTGCTGCACATCGAGTTCTTCAACAACCTCGGCCAGCAGGCCCTGCAGCAGAACCAGCCGGGGCAGGCGCGCCTGGCCTTCGAACGGGGCGTGCAATACCTGCGCAAGCAGCCCGAGCCCAAGGTGTACGAAGAGCAGCTGACCTACCTGGAGAAACTGCTGGCGCGGGCCAATGCCCAGGTGCTGGACCAGATGGAGCCGGCGCAGAGCGACGAGAACGCGCTGACCCAGGGACTCAAGACCGATGAGGACGAGACCTGGAAGAAGAAGGTGATCTACGACTGATCCTGGCTCAGCCGTGGGCCTGAACAGGCATGAAAAGGGGCCATCAGCATCGTAATGCTGTTCACTTAAGTCTGATGTGACATCGATTGGGGCTGCCTTGCAGCCCTTCGCGGGCAAGCCCGCTCCCACAGGATCGTGCTTGCAGCGTACTTGTGGGAGCGGGCTTGCCCGCGAAGGGCCGCAAGGCGGCCCCAATTGCTTAAGTGAACAGCATTACCATCATCATCGGCCCTTTTCTTTTATCGGCAGTCGGTCAACTCGAGGAAGATCGCCGCCAAGCGCTCCAGCCCCAGCTGATCCGCCTCGCTGAAGCGCGCCAGCTTCGGGCTGTCCAGATCCAGCACGCCAATCAACCGGCCCGCCTTCACCAGCGGAATCACCAATTCGCTGTTGGAGGCGCTGTCGCAAGCGATATGCCCCGGGAAGGCATGCACATCCTCGACCCGCTGGGTCTGCCGCGAAGCCGCCGCGGCACCGCACACCCCCTTGCCGAACGGAATGCGCACGCAGGCCACCTGGCCCTGGAACGGCCCGAGCACCAACTGCTCGTCGCGGTTGAGGTAGAAGCCAGCCCAGTTCAAGTCCTCCACCTGGTTGAACAGGAAGGCCGAGAACTGCGCGGCGTTGGCGATGAAATCGCGCTCGTCGGCAAACAGCGCCTGTACTTGCGCGGCCAGCAGGTCGTAGCCATCGAGGCCGCTGCCACTGGCATTGAGATCGATCATTGTTTCTGCTCCAGCAATTGCAGTCCGACCCAGTAGCGGGCGAACTGATAGGCACAACGGCCATTACGGTTGCCGCGGCCAGTGGCCCAGCGCACGGCGAGTTTGTCCAGCGCCTCGTCGCGCTGCCAGGTGAGCCCGGCCGCCTGGGCCAACTGGCCGATCCAGTGCTCGACCACGTTGAGGAAATGCTCCTGGGTGAACGGGTAGAACGACAGCCACAGGCCGAAACGGTCGGACAGGGCGATCTTGTCTTCCACCGCCTCGCTGGGGTGCAGTTCGCCGTCGATCATCTTCCAGTTCTCGTTGTCGCTCTGCTTCTCCGGCACCAGGTGGCGGCGGTTGGAAGTGGCGTACAACAGCACGTTGTCCGGGGCCTGCTCCAGCGAACCGTCGAGCACGCTCTTGAGCACCCGGTAGTCGCCCTCCCCCGCTTCGAACGACAGGTCGTCGCAGAACAGGACGAAACGTTGAGGCAGCTTCTGCAGTTGCTCGACCACCCGCGGCAGGTCGGCCAGGTGGTCACGCTCGATCTCGATCAGGCGCAGGCCCCGGCCTGCGTGCTCGGCCAACAGGGCACGCACCAGCGACGACTTGCCGGTGCCGCGCGAGCCCCACAGCAGGGCGTGGTTGGCCGGCATGCCATCGATGAACTGCCGGGTGTTGCGGCCCAGTTGCTCGCGCTGCTGGTCGACGCCGATCAGGTCGTCCAGGCGGATGTCCAGGCTGACCTGAAGCGGCATCAGGTAGCCGCTGCGGCCATCGCGCTGCCAGCGCGCAGCCAGGGTGGTGCTCCAGTCGATGTCCGGGCGGGGCGCGGGCAACAGGGGTTCGAGGCGCGCCAGTACCGATTCGGCGCGTTCCAGGAAAGCATTCAAGCGAGCGTCCATGACGACTCCTAGCAGACAGATTTCAGTTTTTTCGGGGCCGTCAGGCGGCCCCCTCTAAGCCATCAACTGAAATGAACAGACAGACCCGCCAGCAGCCGAGGCTGATCGGCTATGCTTGCGCAGCGCAAGGGACATGAAACCGGCTCGGGACTCATGGATATCAAGTTCACCAATCGCCTGTCATACAAGCAAGCCCGGTTGACAGTCCTGGTCGGCTTCATCCTGGGAACATTGCTCAGTCTCATCCAGATCGGCATCGATTATGCCAGCGAAGACGCCTCCATCAACCGCGAAGTGCAAGCGCTGCTGCAAATCAGCCGTGATCCGGCCTCACGCGTGGCCTACAACATCGACGCCGAACTGGCCCAGGAACTGACCCGGGGCCTTCTGCAGGCACCGACGGTGATCCGCGCCCGGCTGATCGACAACAACGACACCGTGCTGGCCGATGTCCAGCGCCCGCGCGTGGAAGACCGCTACCGCCCGTTGAGCGACTTCCTGTTCGGCGAGCAACGCCTGTTCCAGGAGCGCCTGTTCTTCGCCCACATGCCCCACGAGTACCTGGGCACGCTGTACCTGGATGTCGACACCTACGCCTTCGGCAGCCGTTTCCTCGACCGCGCCGGGGTCACCCTGGTCAACGGCTTCACCCGCAGTCTGGTATTGGCCGGTATCCTCCTGGCGCTGTTCTACATGATGCTGACCAGGCCGCTGGTCACGGTGATCGGCGCCCTGAGCAGCAGCGACCCGCGCCAACCGCAGCGGGCCCGCCTGGAATGCCCCCACGGCCACGAGCACGACGAGATCGGCGTGCTGGTCAAGGTGGCCAACCAGCAATTCGTCAGCATGGCCACCGAGATCCAGCAGCGGCGCAACGCCGAGAACCGCCTGACCCAGTACCTCAACGAGCTGGAAGACATCGTCTCGGCCCGCACCGACGAGCTCAAGGCCAGCAACGAGCGCCTGAGCCAGTCCAACCAGGAGCTGGAGCAAGCCCGCCGACGCGCCCTGGACATGGCCCAGGCGCGGGCCGCCTTCCTGGCCAACATGAGCCACGAGATCCGTACCCCGCTCAACGGCACGCTCGGCATGATCGCCCTGGCCCTGGACAGCCCGCTGGCCGCCGAACAACGCCAACAGCTGTCGATCGCCCATGATTCGGGCAAGGTGCTGGTCGAGCTGCTCAACGATATCCTCGACCTGTCCAAGTTCGATGCCGGCCAACTGGAACTCGAGCGCATCCCCTTCGACATGGGCGCCATGGTCGAGGACACCGCCAACCTGCTGTCGCAGAATGCCGCGGCGCATGTCGAGCTGACCTGCCTGGTGGCCAGCGACTTCCCCAGCAGGGTGCTGGGCGACCCCACCCGGGTTCGGCAGATCGTCAGCAACCTGCTGTCCAATGCGCTCAAGTTCACCCGTTTCGGCCGTGTCGACGTGCGCCTGGGCACGATCGTCGGTGGTGTGCGCCTGGAGGTGCGCGACACCGGCATCGGCATTCCCGAACAGGCCCAGGCGCGGATCTTCCAGCCCTTCACCCAGGCCGGCGCCGGCATCACCCGCCAGTACGGCGGTACCGGGCTGGGCCTGACCTTGACCCACAACCTGTGCAAGGTCATGCATGGGCACCTGTACATCCACTCCGAGGCGGGCTTCGGCAGCCGCTTCAGCGCCGACCTGCCCCTGCCCGCCCATACCGAGGCCATGGCCCCGGCACCGTTGCAGGGGCGTGTCGTCGCCCTGTGCAACGCCACCAGTGGTCTGGCCGAGCTGCTACAGGCCCTGCTGCCCGGCTGGGGGCTCGACTACCGACGGCTGGACGACCTGGCCGAGGTGCAGATTACGGCGCCCGACCTGCTGATCACCGACAACCGGGAACATCCGCTCGCGCTGCGCCCTGGCTTCAAGGCCCCCATCCTGCTGGTGACCGCCTATGGCAGCTTCCTGCACGGCGAAGCGGCCACAGGCCTGGCGCCACTGCTGCAACTGGCCCGCCCCCTGGCGCGCAAGGCCCTGTACCAGACCCTGCGGCGCACCCTGCAAGGTGGCGAGGCCGACACCCCGCAGGGCGGCGCACAGGCCAAGGCCCAACGACAGCGGGCGCGCATCCTGCTGGTGGAAGACAACCCGGTCAACCAACTGGTGGCCAAGGGCATGCTGGCCAAGCTCGGCTGCGAGGTGCTGCTCGCCACCCAGGGCGCCGAAGCCCTGGAGCAACTGGAGCGGGAGGCCGTGGACATGGTGCTGATGGACTGCAACATGCCGGTGATGGACGGCTACGAAGCCAGCCGACGGATTCGCCAGGATGGGCGCTGGTCACAACTGCCCATCGTCGCCCTGACGGCCAACGCCATGCCCGAGGAGCGCGAACGCTGCCGGGCTGCGGGCATGGACGACTACCTGGCCAAGCCGTTTCGCCGCGAGGAGCTGCTGGCGCTGATCGACCACTGGGTGCCGATCAGCGGCTGAGCAAGGCCTCCACCGCTGCCTTGAGCGCCTCGGGCTTGGTGCTCGGGGAATAGCGGGTGACCTTGCCGCTGGCCGGATCGACCAAGAACTTGGTGAAGTTCCACTTGATGCGCTGGGTGCCGAGCACGCCAGGCGCGCGTTGCTTCAGTTCGACGAACAACGGGTGAGCGCCAGGGCCGTTGACCTCGATCTTGCGAAACAGCGGAAAGCTCACGCCGAAGTTGCGCTCGCAGAACTGGGCGATCTCCCGGGCATCGCCCGGCTCCTGCTTGCCGAACTGGTTGCAGGGAAAACCCAGCACCACCAGCCCGCGCTCGCGGTAGAGCTGCCACAGCTGTTCCAGGCCCTTGTACTGGGGCGTGAAGCCACACTGGCTGGCGGTATTGACCACCAGCAGCGCCTTGGCCTGGAAGTCGCCCAGCCGCTTGTGCTCGCCGCCCAGGGTGACGCAGGGAATGTCCAGCAGGGAATCGGCCATGTCGGTTCTCCGGTCAGTCACGCGGCTTGAGGTCCAGGCACACCGAGTTGATGCAGTAGCGCAGGCCGGTCGGTGGCGGGCCGTCGGGAAACACGTGGCCCAGGTGGGCATCGCAACGGGCGCAGGTGACCTCGGTACGGATCATGCCGTGGGAGGTGTCGCGTACCTCGATCATCGCGCCCTCCTCGATCGGCTCGTAGAAGCTCGGCCAACCGCAGCCGGCGTCGAACTTGGTGCGTGAGTCGAACAGCGGCAGGTCGCAGCAGATGCAATGGTAGATGCCGTCGCGGCGCTCGCTGTTGTACTTGCCGCTGAACGGCCGTTCGGTGCCCTTCAGGCGACACACCTGGTACTGGGCGGGATCGAGCATCTCGCGCCACTGCTCCAGGGTTTTCTCGATCTTTTGCATGGGTGAACCTCGGCAGGCTGAATTTCACCGTGCGCCGTCTTTATTTATGGCGCCGGTGGCACGTATATTAGTCGGCTTGTTGTGCCAGCCAGTCTGGCACGCGCCTCGCCCTTTTCAAACCTTTTGACGGCGGCGCGCCGCGACTTCTCAATCGGGATCACATCATGCAGTTCAGCAAATCGAACAAGCTCGCCAATGTCTGCTACGACATTCGCGGCCCAGTGCTCAAGCACGCCAAACGCCTGGAAGAGGAAGGCCATCGCATCCTCAAGCTGAACATCGGCAATCCGGCGCCCTTTGGTTTCGAGGCGCCGGACGAGATCCTCCAGGACGTGATCCGCAACCTGCCCACCGCCCAGGGCTACAGCGACTCCAAGGGCCTGTTCAGCGCGCGCAAGGCGGTCATGCAGTACTGCCAGCAGAAGCAGATCGAAGGTGTCGGCATCGAGGACATCTACCTGGGCAACGGCGTCTCCGAACTGATCGTGATGTCGATGCAAGCGCTGCTCAACAATGGCGACGAAGTGCTGATCCCGGCGCCGGACTACCCACTGTGGACCGCCGCCGTGAGCCTGGCCGGCGGCAAGCCGGTGCACTACCTGTGCGACGAGCAGGCCGACTGGTTCCCCGACCTTGAAGACATCAAGGCCAAGATCACCCCGAACACCAGGGCCCTGGTGATCATCAACCCGAACAACCCGACTGGCGCCGTGTATTCGCGCGAACTGCTGCTGGGCATGCTGGAGCTGGCGCGCCAGCACAACCTGGTGGTGTTCTCCGACGAGATCTACGACAAGATCCTCTACGACGAAGCCGTGCACATCAGCACCGCCTCGCTGGCCCCGGACCTGCTGTGCCTGACCTTCAACGGCCTGTCCAAGTCGTACCGGGTGGCGGGCTTCCGCTCCGGCTGGCTGATCATCTCCGGGCCCAAGCAGCATGCCCAGGGCTACATCGAAGGCATCGACATGCTGGCCAATATGCGCCTGTGCGCCAACGTGCCGGCGCAGCACGCGATCCAGACCGCCCTGGGCGGCTACCAGAGCATCAACGACCTGGTGCTGCCGCCGGGCCGCCTGCTCGAGCAGCGCAACCGCACCTACGAATTGCTCAACGCCATCCCCGGGGTGAGCTGCGTCAAACCGATGGGCGCGCTGTACGCGTTTGCGAAGATCGACCCGAAGGTCTGCCCGATCCACAACGACGAGAAGTTCGTCCTCGACCTGCTGCTCTCGGAGAAACTGCTGATCGTCCAGGGCACGGCGTTCAACTGGCCGTGGCCGGACCACTTCCGCGTGGTCACCTTGCCACGGGTGGATGACCTGGAGCAGGCGATCGGGCGGATCGGCAATTTCCTGCGTAGCTATCAGCAGTAAGTTCGAGTGCCATGGGGGCTGCGGTGCAGCCCATCGCCGGCAAGCCGGCTCCCACAGGGTCCGAGTCGATCACAAATGGTGCGGCTTGCAGGGCCATGTGGGGGCTGCACACCGGCGCGCCGCGAATGGAGCGCGCAGCGTCCCCGCTTGCACCCGTCCGGATGGGATATCCCTTACATCCTGCAACGCTCTATCTTCGAGGCTTCTCAGAATCCTCTGTCATACTCCCCCGGTACACAGTTTGAAATAGTCAACCGGTTGAATCGCCGGGACCCGCCCCTTATATAGCCCGCAGTAAGCGACATTTTCGTCCGTCAGGAGAACGTAACAACCATGATGCGCATCTTGTTGTTTGTAGCCACCAACCTCGCGGTGGTGCTGGTTGCAAGCATTACCCTGAGCCTGTTCGGCTTCAACGGGTTCATGGCGGCCAACGGGGTTGACCTCAATCTCAACCAACTGCTGGTCTTCTGCGCCGTGTTCGGTTTCGCCGGCTCCCTGGTCTCGCTGTTCATCTCCAAGTGGATGGCCAAGATGACCACCGGCACCCAGATCATCACCCAGCCGCGCACGCGCCATGAACAGTGGCTGCTGCAGACCGTCGAGGAGCTATCCCGCGAGGCCGGCATCAAGATGCCCGAGGTGGGTATCTTCCCGGCCTACGAGGCCAATGCCTTCGCCACCGGCTGGAACCGCAACGATGCCCTGGTGGCGGTGTCCCAAGGCCTGCTCGAGCGCTTCTCGCCCGATGAAGTGCGTGCCGTGCTGGCCCACGAGATCGGCCACGTGGCCAACGGCGACATGGTCACCCTGGCGCTGGTGCAGGGCGTGGTGAACACCTTCGTGATGTTCTTCGCGCGCATCATCGGCAACTTCGTCGACAAGGTCATCTTCAAGAATGAAGAAGGCCAGGGCATTGCCTACTACGTGGCGACCATCGTCGCCGAGCTGGTCCTGGGCATCCTCGCCAGCATCATCGTCATGTGGTTCTCGCGCCGCCGCGAGTACCGCGCCGACGAAGCCGGCGCCCAGCTGGCCGGCACCGGCGCGATGATCGGCGCACTGCAGCGCCTGCGCGTGGAACAAGGCATGCCGGTGCACATGCCCGACACCCTGAAGGCGTTCGGCATCAACGGCGGCCTCAAGCACGGCCTGGCCGGCTTGCTGATGAGCCACCCGCCGCTGGAAGACCGTATCGAGGCCCTGCGCCGTCGCGGTTGATCCGGCTGGAACAAAAAAGGGCGACTTCGGTCGCCCTTTTTCTTGCGAACTGGGGCCGCTTCGCGCCCCAAGATGCCCCCTCACCGCTGCAACAGGTAGGCCCGCTCGACCAGGCTCGGCACTCCAGCCTGGATGAACTTCGGGCTGTCCCGGAGCACCTCCTGCTCATCCAGCAGTTCCACTCGCCACCCCGCGAACCCTCGCCGCACTTCATCATCCGCTACGGAAAACGGCGGCCCGTCGAGCCGCGCCTGGTCATAGTCGAGCGTCACCAACAGCCCCTTGCAGGCAGCCGGCAACAACGCCGACAGCAACGCCATGTAGCGCTCACGCATGCTCGGCGGCAGTGCAATCAAGGCCGCGCGGTCATACACACCGACGCAGTCGGCCAGGTCCTCGGCCCGCAAGGCGAAGAAATCCCCGCACCACAACTCCACATCGCCGCTGCGCCAGGCTTCGAAATCCCCCTGCACCCTGATTTCCGGCGTCAAGCCATGCTCATGGAAAAACGCCTCCACCGCCCGCCGCGACAGCTCCACGCCCAGCACCCGGTGCCCCTGGCCGGCTAGCCAGGCCAGGTCCAGGGTCTTGCCGCACAGCGGCACCAGCACGCGACTGCCCGGCGCCAGCCCCAGCACGGGCCAGTGGGCCTGCAGGCAGGAATTGACCTGCGCCTGGTGGAAGCCGATCTGGTTGTCTGCCCACCGCTTGTGCCAGAACGCTGGCTCCATGTTCCCTCCCGCTTTTTCGATGAAATACCCGGAAAACTTATATTGGATCTCGATCGGTATCTGATCGAAGATGACCTCATCTTAACCGCCAGGAGCACACCATGCTGCCCAGCCTGTTCATTTCCCACGGATCGCCCATGCTCGCCCTGCAACCCGGTGCCAGCGGACCGGCCCTGGCCGCGCTGGCCAACGCCCTGCCACGGCCGAAGGCGATCGTCGTGGTCTCGGCGCACTGGGAAAGCCAGGCGCTACGGGTGACAGGCCATGCACGACCACAGACCTGGCACGATTTCCGTGGCTTCCCCGCAGCGTTGTATGCCGTGCAATACCCTGCCCCGGGCGATCCCTTGCTGGCCCGGCAGGTCAGTGAGCGGCTGGAAGCTGCCGGCCTGCCCGCCCAGCTCGACCCTGAGCGGCCGTTCGACCATGGTGCCTGGGTGCCGCTGTCGCTGATGTACCCGGACGCCAGCATCCCGGTGATCCAGGTATCGCTGCCCAGCCAGCTCGGCCCGGCGTTGCAACTGCGGGTTGGCCGGGCGCTTTCGGCATTGCGCGAGGAAGGCATCCTGCTGGTCGGCTCCGGCAGCATCACCCACAACCTGGGCGAGCTGGACTGGCATGCCGGGCCGGATGCCGTCGAGCCCTGGGCGCTGGCGTTCCGTGATTGGGTGGTCGAGCGGTTGGGCGAGGATGACCAGGCGGCGCTGCTCGACTATCGGCGGCAGGCACCGTTCGCGGAGCGCAACCATCCCAGCGACGAACACCTGCTGCCGCTGTTCTTCGCCCTCGGGGCTGGCGGCACGTTCGGCCTGGTGCACCAGGGCTTCACCCTGGGGGCGCTGGGGATGGATATCTATCGGTTCGGCTGAAGGCCTGCTGCGACAGTGCAGCGGCCCCAGCATTAACGCTTGCCCCTACCGAGCAGACAAAAAAATCCCCAGCCTGAGCCGGGGATTTTTTCATTGCGCCAGGATCAATCCTCGCGGTAGCGGCGCAGCTTCAGCTGCTTGCCGGCCACGCGGGTGTCCTTGAGCTTGGACAGCAGGCGCTCCAGGCCTTCCTCGGGCAGCTCGATCAGGCTGAAGCTGTCGCGCACTTGGATGCGGCCGATGGCATCGCGGGCCAGGCCACCTTCGTTGAGGATCGCGCCCAGCAGGTTCTTGGCGGCGATGCCGTCACGGGCCCCCAGGGCGGTACGGCAACGCACGCGGCCTTCCGGCAGCGGCATCGGCGCACGACGCTCGCGGTCGCCACGCTCGCTGCGCTCACCACGCTCACGCGGGGTGTAGGTCGGCACCAGCGGCTGCTCGCGCTCCACCGAGGCCAGGTCCAGCGCCTGGCCGTTGGTGGCCTTGCGCAGCAGGGCCGCGGCCAGGGCACGCGGGGTGCAGCCGAGGTCGGCGGTCAGGCGGTCGAACAGCTCGCCATGGCTGGCTTCCGATTCGGCCACCAGCGGCGCCAGGCTCGCGGTCAGCTTCTTGATACGCGCATCGAGCACGGCCTGCGGGTTCGGCAGGCGGGCTTCGGCGACCTTCTGTCCGGTCACACGCTCGATGACCTGCAGCATGCGCCGCTCACGCGGGGTGACCAGCAGCAGCGCGCGGCCATCGCGACCGGCACGGCCGGTACGGCCGATACGGTGGACGTAGGACTCCGGGTCGTACGGCATGTCGACGTTGAACACGTGGGTGATGCGCGGTACGTCCAGGCCTCGGGCGGCGACGTCGGTGGCGACGACGATGTCCAGGCGGCCATCCTTGAGCGAGTCGATCACCCGCTCACGCTGGTTCTGGGCGATGTCGCCGTTCAGCGCAGCGGCCTTGTAGCCCTTGGCTTCCAGCGCGGCAGCCAGGTCCAGGGTGGCCTGCTTGGTGCGCACGAAGGCGATCAGCGCGTCGAACTCCTCCACTTCCAGCAGACGCAGCACGGCCGGGATCTTCTGGTCGGCGTGGACCATCAGGTGGGCCTGGTCGATCGCGGTGACGGTCTGGGTCTTGCTCTGGATCTTGACGTGCTTCGGCTCGCGCAGGTGACGCTCGGCGATCGAACGGATCGACGATGGCAGGGTGGCGGAGAACAGCACGGTCTGGCGCGACGCGGGGATGGCGTCGAAGATCACTTCGAGGTCGTCCATGAAGCCGAGCTTGAGCATCTCGTCGGCTTCGTCGAGCACCAGGTACTGGACGGTGGAGAGGACTTTCTCGTCGCGGCGCAGGTGGTCGCACAGGCGGCCCGGGGTGGCCACGACGATCTGCGCGCCGTTGCGAATGGCACGCAGCTGTGGGCCCATCGGGGCACCACCATACACGGCCACCACGTTCACGCCCGGCATCTGCTTGGCGTAGGTTTCGAAGGCGGTGGCTACTTGCAGCGCCAACTCACGGGTCGGCGCCAGGATCAGGGCTTGCGGTTCGCGCTTGCTCACATCGATGCGGTTGAGGATCGGCAGGGCGAAGGCAGCGGTCTTGCCGGTGCCGGTCTGCGCCTGGCCGATCATGTCGTGACCGGCGAGGATGATCGGGATCGATTGTTGCTGGATGGCCGATGGCTCTTCATAGCCGGTAGCCAGCACGGCGGCAACGATGTTCGGATGAAGATCGAGAGCGGCGAATCCGCCGGTTTCCTGGGTCATGGGTCTGCCTCTAGGTGCATCCGCAAAGACCCATGCTCCAAAGCTGCACATGCCTTGAAAGACCCGAGGGTCACCCAGGCAGCTTTGGCGGCGGGGATTTGCGAAAACGATTGAAAAAGGAACGTCTTGGGGAGGTCCGCCTAGCGGACGCGCAGCCGAAGCTGGACTCGGAGGATTTGCACCACCTGATTTTAGGGTCCGCTAAAAGACCGGCGCGTACTATACCCGAATTCGCGCCGGGCCGTTAGATTTTTTTCAAGGGCACAGGCCAGCATTCGGCCACCTGCCCGCACAGGCTGAATCGTTTCCCTGCCCGTCAGGTCGCAGGCCGGATTTCCCGGATCAGGTAATCCAGCGAATACCCCAGGCGCGGCGCCAGCGCCTCGGCACGGGCACGGATACCATCAAGGTCCACCGCCTGCTCCAGGTCCGCCGGCACCAGCAGGATCACGTTGCCCTCCTTCACCGGCAGCTCCCAGTAGTGCCGGAGGTACAACCCGCGCAGCAATGCCGCGCCGAGCGGCTTGCCGTCGTCGCCGGCCCATTGGTTGATCACCAGCCAGCCGCCCGGGTTGAGCTGCCTCTGGCAGTTCTCCAAAAACCCCCAGGCCAGGTGGCCGACACCCGGCCCATGGTCGGTGTAGAGGTCGACGAAGATCAGGTCGGCCTTCTCCGCGCTGGGCAGCAACTCGATGGCATCGCCCACCCGCACGTACAGGCGCGGGTCATCGTCCAAGCCCATGAACTCCATGGCCAAGCGCGGCACATCCGGGCGCAGCTCGATCGCCTCGACATCTTCCAGGGGCAGGAACTTCAGACAGGCCTGGGTCAGGGTACCGGCGCCAAGGCCCAGGAACAGCGCGCTCTCCGGCTGCCCGTGGCACAGCGCGCCGACCAGCATGGCGCGGGTGTAGTCGTATTCCAGCCAGCTCGGGTCGGCGGTGAAGGTGCAGCTCTGCTCGATGGCGTCGCCGAACTCGAGGAAGCGATAGTCCTCCACCTCGTACACGCTGATGACGCCGAAGGCATCCTCGATCCGGGCCAGCAGCCGCTCTTCCCGCTCCGTCGTCATTGCTCGCCACCTGCCCCATGCAAAACGCGCATTGTCCGTCAATGCCCTCGGTGCAACAAGCGCAGCGCCAGCTGATACCATGACAGGCAGCCTACCCACGATATCGAGCCCGTGATGAACCGACCCTGGAGCCCCGACAGCTGGCGCACCCTGCCGATCCAGCAGCAACCGACCTACCCCGACGCCGCGCACCTGCTCAAGGTCGAGCAGACCCTGGCGAGCTACCCGCCGCTGGTGTTCGCCGGCGAGGCCCGTGAGCTGCGCCGGCAGTTCGCCGAGGTCACCGAAGGCCGGGCGTTCCTGCTGCAAGGCGGCGACTGCGCCGAGAGCTTCGCCGAGTTCTCCGCGGCGAAGATCCGCGACACCTTCAAGGTGCTGCTGCAGATGGCCATCGTCATGACCTTCGCCGCCGGCTGCCCGGTGGTCAAGGTCGGGCGCATGGCCGGCCAGTTCGCCAAGCCGCGCTCCTCGGGCGACGAGACCATCGGCCAGGTGACCCTGCCCGCCTACCGTGGCGACATCGTCAACGGCATCGGCTTCGACGAGCACAGCCGCGTGCCGGACCCGGAGCGGCTGCTGCAGGCCTACCACCAGGCCACCGCCAGCCTCAACCTGCTGCGCGCCTTCGCCCAGGGCGGTTTCGCCGACCTGCACCAGGTGCACAAGTGGAACCTGGACTTCATCGCCAACTCGGCCCTGGCCGAGAAATACCACCAGTTGGCTGGCCGTATCGACGAGACCCTGGCGTTCATGCGCGCCTGCGGGCTGGACGGCGCACCGCAACTGCGCGAGACCAGCTTCTTCACCGCCCACGAAGCGCTGCTGCTCAACTACGAGGAAGCCTTCGTGCGCCGCGACAGCCTGACCGGCGACGACTACGACTGCTCGGCGCACATGCTGTGGATCGGCGACCGCACCCGCCAGCTGGACGGCGCGCACGTGGAGTTCCTGCGGGGAGTGCACAATCCGATCGGGGTCAAGGTCGGCCCGAGCATGGACCCGGACGAGCTGATCCGCCTGATCGACATCCTCAACCCGGACAACGACCCGGGCCGCCTCAACCTGATCGTGCGCATGGGCGCCGGCAAGGTCGGCGAGCACCTGCCGGGGTTGATCCGCACCGTCGAGCGCGAGGGGCGCAAGGTGCTGTGGAGCTCAGACCCGATGCACGGCAATACCATCAAGGCCAGCAGCGGCTACAAGACCCGGGATTTCGCGCAGATCCTCGACGAGGTCCGGCAATTCTTCCAGGTGCACCAGGCCGAAGGCAGCCATGCCGGGGGGATTCATATCGAGATGACCGGGCAGAACGTCACCGAGTGCATCGGCGGCGCCCGGCCGATCACCGAGGATGGGTTGTCCGACCGCTACCACACCCATTGCGATCCACGGCTGAATGCGGACCAGTCGCTGGAGCTGGCCTTCCTGATCGCCGAGACGCTCAAGCAGGTGCGCCGCTAAGGGGCCGCTTCGCGCCCCAATGCCGTCTAGCTGACTGGCATTGGGGCAATGCCCCCTATCCTCACTTGCGCAACGGATCATCCCAGAACGGCCGCTCAGATTCCCGCAGGATATCCGCCCGGCTCAACCCCAGGTCCTCCAGCGTCGCATCGCTCAGGCTGGCCAGCTCGCGCCGCTGGCGATACAGCTGGTGCCAGCGGGCAATCCGCGCCAGCAGCCCACGCCCTACCCCCACGAAGGAAAAGGACGGTTTGCCATACAGGGTGGTGATTTGACCTTTCATCGCGAAGCCCTCCGTGTAGATGGCTTCAGTCTCCTGCCAGGCCTAAGATCAATCCAACGAATGTTTCTGATGCCATGCATCTCGGAGATTGATGCAATGTCCCAGTACCAGAGCCTGGATTCGGACGTGCTGCGCACCTTCGTCGCCATCGCCGAGCAAGGCGGTTTCACCCGCGCCGGCGAGGTGGTCAACCGCACCCAATCCGCCGTGAGCATGCAGATGAAACGCCTGGAGGAAGACATCCTGCAGCGCCAGCTGTTCGAGCGCGACGGCCGCCAGGTGCGCCTGACCGCCGAGGGCCAGGTGCTGCTCGGCTATGCCCGGCGCATCCTCAAGCTGCAGGGCGAGGTGTTCAACACCCTGCGCATGCCGCACATGGTCGGCGTGGTGCGCATCGGCACCCCGGACGACTACGCCATGCGCTTCCTGCCGACGATCCTGTCGAGCTTCGCCCAGGCCTACCCGCTGATCCAGGTGGAGGTGCATTGCGACTCGTCGAAGCAACTGATGCTGCGCCAGGACCTGGACCTGACCATCGTCACCCGCGAGCCCGGCAACGAGATCGGCGAGTTGCTGCGCCAAGAGCGCCTGGTCTGGGCGGCAGCCGAGGGCTTCTGCCCCCAGGAGCAGCGCCCGATACCGCTGGCCTTGTTCAACAGCGACTGCTTCTGCCGCGCCTGGGCGTGCAATGCCCTGCAGGCCCAGGGCGTCGACTACCGCATCGCCTACACCAGCCCGAGCCTGGCGGCGCTGTTCGCCATCGTCACGGCCGGCCTTGCGGTCACCGCGCAACTGCAAAGCCTGATCAGCGGCAACCTGCGCATCCTCGGCGAGAACGAAGGCCTGCCACAGCTACCCCTGGCCAACGTCATGCTGCTGCGCAACACCCAACACCAGTCGCCGATCACCGACTGCATGGCCGGCTACATCATCGAAGGGTTTGCGCCCTGAACCAGCGGCAAGCTGGGAGCTTGCCGCTTCACCCCTCCACCCCCAGCATCACCGCACAGAGCACCAGGAACAGGCAGAACAGCGAGCGCAAGACCTTCTCCGGCAGGGCATGGGCCAGCCGCACGCCCCAGCTGATGCTGAGCAGGCCGCCCACCGCCAGCGGTATGCCCACCGGCCAGGCAACGCTGTGGTGCACGCCATAGGTCACCAGCGTCACCAGGGTGCTGGGCGCGGCCAGGGCCAGGGACAGCCCTTGCGCCACTACCTGGGTGGTGCCGAACACGCTGGTGAGGATCGGCGTGGCGACCACCGCCCCACCCACGCCGAACAGGCCGCCCATGGTGCCGGCGAAACCGCCCAGCACACCCAGCCACGGCCAGGGGTAGCGCAGCTCGCTGCTCGGTGGCGCCAGCGGCAGGAACATGCGCGTCACGTTCCACACCGCCAGCGCGACCAGGAAACCGACGAAGCCCAGGCGCATGGACTGGGCATCGATACCCACCGCCCAGGTCGACCCCAGCCAGGCGAACAGGAAGCTGCACACCGCCAGCGGCAATGCATGACGCAACTCGATGCGATTACGCTGGTGATAGCGCCACAATGCCAACAGCACGTTCGGCACCACCATCACCAAGGCCGTGCCCTGGGCCAACTGCTGGTCGAGGCCGAACAGCACGCCCAGCACCGGGATGGCGATCAGCCCGCCGCCAATGCCGAACAAGCCTCCCATCGTGCCTAGGAAGGCCCCCAGGACCACGTACATCAACCACTCGATCATCAGCGCCTCATCCGCCTGTTTGCCAATGGGCGCATGCTAGCGAGTCGGGGCTGGCGGGGAAACGCATAGCAGCGCAAAATGGCTTTGCGTATTTCGCACAAGCAGAGCAGCCATGAGCCCCGATGCCCTTACCGAACAACTGAGCCTGTTCCTCGACGTACTGGAAACCGGCAGCTTCTCCGCCGCCGCCCGCCGCCATCCACTGACCCCCTCGGCCGTGGCGCGGCGTATCGACAACCTGGAGCAGGCCGTAGGCAGCCGCCTGTTCACGCGCAGCACCCACGCCGTGCGCGCCACACCGGCAGGCACGGCCTTCGCCGAACGGGCCCGGCGTATCGTCGAGGAACTGCGCCTGGCCCGCGCCGAGGCGGTGTCGTTGAGCAACGCGCCGGAAGGCCTGATCCGCATCGACGCGCCCGCCGCCTTCGGTCGCCGCCACCTGGCGCCCGCCATCGCCGACTTCCTGGTGGCCTACCCGGGGCTGGACGTGCAACTGCGCCTGATCGACAGCTTCGTCGACCTGCACGGCAGCCACCTCGGCGAAGTGGACCTGGTGCTGCGCGCCGGCCCCCTGGCCGATACTCGCCTGGTCGCCACCCCCTTGGCCTACATGGTGCGCATCGCCTGCGCCAGCCCCGCCTACCTGGCCAGCCGTGGCGTGCCGGCCTGCCCGAGCGAGCTGCCGCAACACGATGGCCTGGACTGGGACGGCCTGGCACCACCGTTCGCCTGGCGCTTCGTGGTGAACGGCCAGACGCGCCTGTACCGCCCGTCGCGCATGCGCATGACCGCCAACAATGCTGAGACCCTGTTGTTCGGCGCACTGGCCGGGCTTGGTATCGCCCACCTGCCCACCTGGCTGATCAGCGACTACCTGGTGCGGGGTGACCTGCTGCCGCTGTTCTGCGACGGCGGCCTGCCGGCGGCGGAAAGCAGCGGCATCTATGCGCTGCGCCTTGCACATGAAACGAACTCTCGCAGCCGCTTGCTGCTCGAATTCCTCAAGAGCCGTTTCAGCCCGGTGCCCCCCTGGGACCTGGCCCTGCGCAGCGAACTGCGTGGATGATGAACGCGCTAACCATCAGCGTGCTAGATTCTTACCTGACCCAATCCAAGGACCTGCATGAACGCCAACACCCAAGCCCCCTGCGACGAGCTGCTGCTGGACAACCAGGTCTGCTTCGCCCTGCACTCCACCTCGTTGCTGATGACCAAGGTCTACAAGCCGCTGCTGCAAGCGCTCGGCCTGACCTACCCGCAGTACCTGGCCATGCTCGTGCTCTGGGAGCAGGACGGCCTGACCGTGGGCGAGATCAGTCAGCGCCTGCTCACCGACCCCGGCTCGCTCACGCCCCTGCTCAAGCGCCTGGAGAGCGAAGGCCTGCTCAAGCGCACCCGTAGCCGCGAGGACGAACGGGTGGTGCTGGTGCAGTTGACCGACAAGGGGCGAGCCCTGCAGGAAGACGCCAAGCGCGTGCCGCACTGCATCCTGCAAGCCAGCGGCCGCAGCGTGGAACAGCTGCAGCAGCTACAGGCCGACCTGCTGGAGCTGCGCGCCAGCCTGCAAAAGAACCTCTGAGGGCTATGCTGTGAAGTGGCCGTTCGGATGAACGGTGAACGATTTATCTTGCGCGCAAAATAATTGCGCGATAATTTAAATCCCGTACCCACCCCCGCGCCATGGCGCACAGCACACAAGCGAGGCTCAAGATGCAAAAGGTCACTCCACTGTACATCGCAGAAGCCACTTCCACCGGCGGTCGCGACGGCACATCGCGCTCCAGCGACGGCAAGCTGGACGTCAAGCTGAGCACCCCCAAGGCGCTCGGTGGCGCAGGCGGTGAAGGCACCAACCCCGAGCAGCTGTTCGCCGCCGGCTACTCGGCCTGCTTCATCGGCGCACTGAAGTTCGTCGCCGGCCAGCAGAAGCAGCCATTGCCGGCAGACAGCTCGATCACCGCCAAGGTCGGCATCGGCCAGATCCCAGGTGGTTTCGGCCTCGACATCGACCTGCACATCAACCTGCCAGGGCTGGCCCAGGCGGATGCCGAGGATTTGGTGGAAAAGGCACACCAGGTCTGCCCGTACTCCAACGCCACCCGCAACAACGTCGACGTGCGGCTGCATGTGACGGTCTGAGGAGCGGGCTTGCCCGCAAAGCCCCGAACACCGATACCACGCGCACAAAAAACCCGGCCGAGGCCGGGTTTTTCGTACACCGCAAGAAGCATTACTTCTTGGAACGGCCCTTGAAGCTGCCGTCGCGGGTGTCGATATCGATCCACTCGTCGATCTCGATGAAGTCGGCAACCTGCAGTTCGGTGCCGTTGGCCAGCTTGGCCGGCTTCATGACCTTGCCCGAGGTATCGCCACGCGCGGCGTTCTCGGTGTAGGTGACCTGGCGGCTGATGGTGGTCGGCAGTTCGACCGATACGACTTTCTCTTCGTACATGGTCAGCGCGCAGACGTCCTGCATGCCTTCCTCGATGTACGGCAGAACGGCGTCGATGTCCTCGGCGTTCAGCTCGTACATGGTGTAGTCGGTGGTGTCCATGAAGGTGTAGGCATCACCGCTGATGAACGACAGGGTGACTTCCTTGCGGTCCAGGATCACGTCGTCCAGCTTGTCGTCGGCGAAGTAGACGGTTTCGGTCTTGTAGCCGGTCAGCAGGTTCTTCAGCTTGGTCTTCATGATCGCGCTGTTGCGACCCGACTTGGTGAATTCGGCTTTCTGGACCAGCCACGGGTCGTTGTCGATCCGCAGTACGGTACCGGGTTTCAGCTCTTTACCAGTTTTCATTACGAAATATCCGAATCTGGATGGATTTATAAAAATCGAGGCCGCATATCATAGCCAATTTCGGTAAAACTGTACCAGCGTCGTGGCAAGGTCCGGCCGAGCGGCCTGCGCGGCGCTCCATTGGCGGGCGTGGGCCTGCAGTTCCGGCCAGTGCCCCAGGGCCCGGCGCCAGGCCTCGCCCATGTCGCGGTCCATGTTCCAGGCACGCCACAGATCGACCAGCGCATCCCCCGCCGCCTGCGACAGGCCCTGGCGATAAAGCCCGAGGAAGGCTTCGAGCTTTTCCCAGTGGGCATTCTCCTCCTGCACGTAGATGTGCCACAGCAGCGGCCGGCCCGCCCACTGGGCGCGGACGAAGGAGTCCTCGCCGCGCACGGCGTTGAAGTCGCAACACCAGAGCAGGTGGTCGTAGTCGTCCTGGCTGACGAACGGCAGGATCTGCACGGTCAGCGCCCCCTGGCGTCGCACATCGCCGACCGCCAGCCCCGGTTCGCCCAGCCAGGCGCGCACATCGGCGAGGCTGCGCCCCTCGGGCACCAGCAGGTGCGTGGCCTGCCCATCCTCGGCCAGGGCCTGGAGCCAGTTGCCCAGTTGCCCGTTCTCGTAGGCGAACAGCGACATCAGCCGCACGTCTTCCTCCACCTGTACACCCAGGCCGCCGAGAAACGTCGCGCGCGCCGCCGGGTCCGCCTCGAAGGCCTGGCGCCGCGCCAGCAACCTGGCCTCGCGCAGCAGCCCACCGGTCTTGTCGGTAAAGCCGGGGAAGAAGAACAGCGTGCGCAGCCCATTGGCCTGGGGCGAAGCCAGGCCATGGCAACCCTCCACCCACTCCTCGGCGCTGAGGTATTCCAGGTTCAGCCACAGCGCAGGCACCGGACGCAAGCGCAGGGCCTCGATGTAGTCGGCCGGCAAGCGGCAACCGAAGGCGCCGATCACCACATCGGCGGTGCCGGCCGGCTGCCACTCGGCCGGCCAGCGACGTACCTCGACACCGGCCTGCCACTGCCGCTCGGCCGCAGCCTCGGCCTGCGGGCACAGGCGCACGAAGGCGTTCAGGTCATCCACCCACAGGCGCACCGCCAGCCCATGCTCGGCCACCAGTTGCCGAGCCAGGCGCCAGGTCACGCCGATGTCGCCGTAGTTGTCGACGACCGTGCAGAAGATGTCCCAGGTGGCTTTCATGCCCACGCCCCTCGCTACGCGGAAAAACCGCGGATTCTGCGGATAAATGCTCGCCGGCGAAAGGGCTGCTGAAAAATGCCTGCCCCGCCATGCGACAATGCACTCACGACCCGCCCTGCCAGGAGGCCGCCATGCCCCGCCGCGAACTGAAGATAACCCTAAAGCCCCTGCAGCTCATTCTCTGCGTGGCCTTCGGCCTGTGGCTCGGTGCCGTGGCCATTGCCCTGAGCCTGTGGCTGGCCTGGCAATTGTGGCCGCAGCAGGTGCAACCGCTGGCCCAGGCCATCGCGCCGGCCACGGCTGCCCCCGCGCAACCGGCCGATGCCCAGGCCGAGATGTTCGAGCGCTACAAGCAGATCCTGCACCGCCAGCAAATGCAGCAAGCCGCCGAAACCGCCCAGGGCAGCCCACGCAACCTGAACAACCCCAAGTGCCAGTTCTGGCTGCAGCAGAACCGTACCGCGCCCACCGACAAGAGCCAGGCCAACGTGCTGGAGTTCTGCTACTGACCATGGACAAAACCACCCTGCTCGCCCGTATCGTCGAAACCCTCGAACACGACATGGACGTGCTGCGCCGCGCAGCCCAGGCCGCCTACGAGGCCGCCACCGCCGAAGAGAACATCGCCGAGAACAAGTACGACACCCTCAGCCTGGAGGCCTCGTACCTGGCCACCGGCCAGGCCCGGCGCACCGCCGAGATCCGCCAGGCGCTGCTGGCCTACCAGCAGTTGTTGCTGCGCGACTACGATCCGGCGCGTGGGATCCAGGTCAGCAACCTGGTCACCCTGGAGGACGAGGCTGGCCACCCGCGCCGGCTGTTTCTCGGGCCCGAGGGGGCCGGGCTGAAGATTGGCGAGGGCGAGGAGCAAGTGACCGTCATCACCCCGCGCTCGCCCTTGGGGCAGCAATTGCTCGGCAAGCGGCAGGATGACGAAGTGAGCCTGGTGCTGGGTGGGCAGGCGCAGGTGCAAATCGTGGTGGAGGTCGTCTAGGCTGGGGCTGCGAAACGGCCCCAAATGGCAACTGAAAGCCTTAACTGAGGGCAAGCCCGCCGCCAGTTGCTATCATGCCGGCCACTTGCCTGCCTGTTGAACCATCCGCCCCGAGAGCTGCCATGAACGCCCCCGCCCTGAGCCGCGCCCTGATCCTGCTGATGGCCACCGCCACCGGCCTGGCCGTGGCCAGCAACTACTACGCCCAACCGCTGCTGCACAGCATCGCCGAACAGTTCGGCCTGGATACCGCCACCGCCGGCACCATCGTCATCGCCGCCCAGCTCAGCTATGGTGCCGGCCTGCTCCTGCTGGCCCCGCTGGGCGACATGTTCGAGCAGCGCCGCCTGATCGTCGTCATGGTCGCTATCTCCGCCCTGGGCCTGGTGATCAGCGCCTGTGCACCGAGCCTACCCTGGCTGCTGCTCGGCACCGCCTTGACCGGACTGTTCTCGGTGGTGGCACAGATCCTGGTGCCGCTGGCCGCGGCGCTCAGTTCGCCGGAACAACGCGGCCGGGCCGTGGGCACGCTGATGAGCGGCCTGCTGCTGGGCATCCTGCTGGCCCGCACCGCCGCTGGCTTCATGGCCGAACTGGGTGGCTGGCGCAGCATCTACGTGCTGGCCGCGCTGCTGATGGCCGTGTCCGCCATCGCCCTGTACCGTAGCCTGCCGCAGCACCACAGCCATGCTGGGTTGAAGTACCCCGCGCTGATCGGCTCGGTGTTCCGCCTCTTCATCGAAGAGCCGGTGCTGCGCCTGCGTTCGCTGCTGGGCCTGCTGGCGTTCAGCCTGTTCGCCCTGTTCTGGACGCCACTGGCGTTTCTCCTGGCCCGCGAACCCTACCATTACTCCGACGCGGTGATCGGCCTGTTCGGCCTGGCCGGCGCGGCGGGTGCGCTGTCGGCCAACTGGGCAGGGCGCCTGGCCGACCGCGGTCGCGGGGAGTTGGGCACCACCGTCGGCCTGGTCGCCCTGCTGCTGTCGTGGATACCGTTGGGCTTCGCCCAGACGTCGCTGGTCGCGCTGCTGCTGGGCGTGCTGCTGCTCGACCTGGCGGTGCAACTGGTGCACGTCAGCAACCAGAACGCGGTGATCGTCCTACGGCCGGAAGCGCGCACGCGGCTCAATGCCGGGTACATCACCTGCTACTTCATTGGCGGTGCACTCGGCTCGCTGCTGGGGACCCAGCTGTTCCAGCGCCATGGCTGGACGGGGATCGTCGTGGCCGGCGCGGCGATCGGGACGCTGGCCCTGGTGGTCTGGGGGCTGGCCGAGCGCAAGCGCAAGGTGGCTGTCCAGGCCGCGTGAGCGCTAGGGCTGCCCTGCAACCCATCGCCGGCAAGCCGGCTTCCACAGGTCTTGCGCCGGTCTCAAGAGCAGCGCGCACCCTGTGGGAGCGGGCTTGCCCACGAATAGGCCCTCACTGACACCCTGCCCAAGCATGCGGCAACCTGCCATCCACCCTCCGTCGCCTGCTCGTTGACTTGGCCGCTGCCGTAGCGCTCATTAACTGCTAGCCACAGCCCTTTCCCTGACAGGACGACACAATGACAAGGCTCACGGTGCAATCCGGCGATTTCTTGCAAGGTGAAGGCGAGTATCGCAATGGAGCGCTCACCCTCAAGACCCCGCGCAGCCCCTCGCCCGGCGAGCGGATCTCGCTGGCGCGCATCAAGGATCTCAAGCTGGCCAGCCTGGAATCCAGCCGCAGCCTGGGCAGCACGCTCGGCTGGGGCGTGGCCGGTGCCTTGGTGGCGGGCCCGGTCGGCCTGCTCGCCGGCCTCTGGCTGGGAGGCAAGGAAGAAGAAGCCACCTTCGTCGCCACCTTCAAGGATGGCCGCAAGCTGATGGCCATCACCGATGGCAAGACCTGGTCGAAGATCGACGACACCTGGCGCAGGCACCAGCGGCCACCGGCTCGCTGAATCCGCCGCCACCCCATCCGTCCACTAGCCGGGCGCCTGCGAAATGCAGGCACCCGGCGCGCCCGTGCCTGCTAACATGGCGCCCTTTTGCCTGACCGGCACAAAGACCGGCCGGCCCCACTGCCCGACACACCCGCACCGCCCGCCTTTCAAGGAGCCCTTGCATGACCTCGCCTCGCCCCCGCCTGCCCCTGAGCCTGCTCGGCCTGGGCCTTGCCCTGCACAGCGGCCAGGGCCTTGCCGACGACAGCGTCACCCTGGCGCCCTTGCGCGTATCGGAGCGCTATGGCGACGACGGCTACCAGGTGCGCGAGGCCCAGGCAGGCGGCTGGCAGGCCGCGCCCCTGCTCGATACCCCGGCCTCGGTCAGCGTGTTCGGCCAGCCGCTGCTGCAGGACCGCCAGGTGCGCCTGCTCAGCGAGGTGCTGCAAAGCGACGCCTCGGTGGGCGAGAGCTACGCGCCCATCGGCTACTACGAGAACTTCAACGTGCGCGGCTTCGAGCTCAACGCCGCCAGCAGCTACCGGATCAACGGCCAGACCATCGCCGGCGAGCAGAACGTGGCCCTGGAGAACAAGCAACAGGTAGAACTGCTCAAGGGGCTGTCAGGGTTGCAGAGCGGCGTGTCGGCGCCGGGCGGGCTGGTCAACTACGTGACCAAGCGTCCGGAGGATGTGCGCAGCATCAGCGTCTCGAGCAACGAACAGGGCGAACGCTACCTGGCCACCGACCTGGGCGGCTGGTTCGGCAGCGAACGGCAGTTCGGCCTGCGCGCCAACCTGGCCCACGAAGACATCCGCTCCTATGTCGACCATGCCGACGGCAAGCGCGATTTCGCCTCCCTGGCCTTCGACTGGCAGATCACCCCCAACGCCACCGTGCAACTGGATGCCGAATACCAGCACCGTGAACAACGTTCGGTGCCGGGCTACCAGTTGCTCGGCGGTACCGAGGTGCCCCATGGCATCGACCCCGACGACCGCCTGGCCTACCAGCATTGGGCCAAGCCGGTGCAAACCGATTCGCTGAACCTGGGCGGGCGTTTCGAGTACCGCTTCAGCGATGCCTGGAGCGCCACCCTGAGCGCCTCGCGCAGCAAGGTGGTGATCGACGACTACAGTTCGTTCGCGTGGGGTAGCCAAGCAGGCTGGGCGCCCCATTTCAGCCCTGAAGGCGACTACGACATCTATGACTTTCGCAGCCCGGACGACACCCGGCGCGTCGACGAGGCCCAGGCCATGCTCGCCGGGCACTTCGAGGCCCTGGGCCTGGGCCACGAGTTGACCCTGGGCACCAGCGCCCAACGCCGCACCCTCGACCAGCGGCCGTACTACAACGAGTGGATTGGCACCGGCAACATCCATACCGGCGCCCCGGCGCTGCCGCCGTCCGACAGGCCCGTCGGTTCGAGCGAGCGCCGCCTGGACAGCCGCCAGTACGGCCTGTTCGTCAGCGACCGCATCACCTTCGACGAACACTGGCAGGCCGTCCTCGGTGCCCGCGAAGTCCGCCTGGACGAGAAGACCTGGGACGAGAACGGTGTCGCGGGTCGCCATACCCAGAAGTACCAACTGCTGCCCAACGCCGCACTGATCTACAAGCCGCGCCCGGATACCACGCTGTACGCCAGCTACTCCAAGGGCCTGTCCGCGGGCGGCACCGCCCCCTGGTACGCCACCAACCAGGCCCAGATCCTCGCCCCCACCCTGTCGCGCCAACTGGAGGTGGGCATCAAGCGCGACTGGCAGGGCATGAGCTTCAGCGCCGCGCTGTTCCAGATCCGCCAGGCCTACCAGTACGCACGCCCCGAGGCTGACGGTGCCTTCACCTACGTGCAGCAAGGCCAGCAGAAGAACACCGGCCTGGAGCTGGGCGCCAGCGGCTGGCTGACCTCGCGCCTGCAGCTCCAGGCCAGCGCCGCGGCGATCCGCGCCCGGGTGCAGAACAGCGGCACCGACGCCTACGAAGGCCACCAGGCGATCAACGTGCCCCGGCTGCGCGCCGCGTTGCAGGCCGACTACAGCCTGCCGGTCGCAGGCCTGGCGCTGCTCGGCGGCGCCCGCTACAGCGCCAGCAAGTACGCCAGCCAGGCGGGCAATGTCGAGGTCGGCGGTTATACCGTGTTCGATATCGGCAGCCGCTACCGCACGCGCATCGGCGGGTATGACACGGTGCTGCGGCTGACGGTGGACAACGTCTTCGACAAACGCTACTGGCGCGATGTGGGGGATTACCTGGGAGACAACTACCTGTTCCAGGGGGCGCCGCGTACGGCGCGGTTGTCGGCGTCGGTGAGTTTCTGAGGGGCCCTGGGGCCGCTTTGCGGCCCCAGGATCACAAGGCCCCGCTTGGCCCTGAACCATGCCAGAAAACAAAAAGCCCCCGGGCTTTTCAGCGCGGGGGCTTCTTGCGGAATGTGGCGGTGAAGAAGGGATTTGAACCCTTGATACGGTTTCCCGTATACACACTTTCCAGGCGTGCTCCTTCGACCACTCGGACACTTCACCGGATCTCTTCAAGCTGTTCAGCCTGTCGAGGCGCGCTAATTTAGTAGAAGCCATTCCCTTTGGCAAGCATTTTTTTCAGAATTTTCATGCGCTTAAGCCCTTCGCCCAAAAAACCCTGGGCGCCAGGGCGATGCTGCCAATCTGCCCCGCGCTTTTGCAGCCAGCCAAGGCCCCTGCCCCGATGCCGCACGGCATGCCCGCAACTGCTGACCGACCAGTCAGCCTTGCCGCTTTACCTGGCCCGCGCCGCTGGGTAACGTCGTCGCCACGCCACCCAAAGGACTCTGTCATGAGCGAGCTGATTACCTACCACGCCGAAGACGGCATCGCCACCCTGACCCTGAACAACGGCAAGGTCAACGCCATCTCGCCGGATGTCATCACGGCCTTCAACGCCGCCCTGGACCGCGCCGAACAAGAGCGCGCGGTGGTGATCATCACCGGCCAGCCGGGCATTCTCTCCGGCGGCTACGACCTCAAGGTGATGACATCCGGCCCCAAGGAAGCGATCAACCTGGTCACCGCCGGCTCCACCCTGGCCCGCCGCCTGCTCGCCCACCCGTTCCCGGTGATCGTCGCCTGCCCCGGCAATGCCGTGGCCAAGGGCGCCTTCCTGCTGCTCTCGGTCGACTACCGCATCGGGGTCGAGGGGCCGTACAAGATCTGCCTGAACGAAGTGCAGATCGGCATGACCATGCACCATGCCGGCATCGAGCTGGCCCGCGACCGCCTGCGTCGCTCGGCCTTCCATCGTTCGGTGATCAATGCCGAGGTGTTCGATCCCCTGGCTGCGGTAGATGCCGGCTTTCTCGATAAAGTGGTACCGGCCGAGCAACTGCAGGAGGTCGCCCTGGCGACGGCTCGCGAGTTGAAGAAGCTGAACATGCTGGCCCACAAGAACACCAAGCTGAAGGTGCGCAAAGGGCTGCTCGATACGCTGGACGCGGCCATCGTGCGGGACCAGCAGCATCTCGGCTGACCTTACCGACCCATTCGCCGACAAGCCGGTTCCCAAGGTCCGAATCGATCATCGGAGCAGGCTTGCCCGCGAGCAGGCCTGCACTGCCCACCCAGGGTTTGCCCCGGACAGTGTACAGCCGTACACTGCGCCGCGACTGTCTGGTGTGAGTCGTATCATGCTCTATATGCTCCGCATGCTCCTTCTGGCGCTGCATTTCTTGCTCGTTGGCGTGGTGGGCCTGGTCATCGGCCTGTGCCGCCCGTTCAACCCCGATAACAGCCGCCTGTTCGCCCGCCTCTACAGCGTGCCCGCCGCCTGGCTGATGCGCATCCAGGTCAAGGCCGAGGTCGGCCCGCTGTGGGACCAGCCGCCGGGCTGCGTCATCGTCGCCAACCACCAGTCCAATTTCGACCTGTTCATCCTCGGCCAGGTGGTGCCCCGGCGCACCGTGGCCATCGGCAAGAAGAGCCTGGGCTGGATCCCGCTGTTCGGCCAGCTGTTCTGGCTCGGCGGCAACGTCCTGGTAGACCGCAAGAACGCCTACCAGGCGCGCAAGGCCTTGCAGGTCACTACGCGGATCCTGGGCGATGGCACCTCGATCTGGATCTTCCCCGAAGGCACACGCAACCCTGGCGAACAACTGCTGGCGTTCAAGAAAGGCGCGTTCCACATGGCCGTCGAGGCCGGTGTGCCGATCGTCCCAGTGTGCGTCAGCCGCTATTCGAAACGCCTGGGCCTCAACAGCTGGCGGCGCCGCACAGTGATCGTCCGCTCGCTGCCACCGATCGCTACCGCAGGCATGAGCCAGCAGGACCTGCCGGCCCTGATCGAACAGTGCCGCACGCAGATGCAGCAGTGCATCGACCGGATGGACAGCGAGCTCGAGCGGGCGGAGGGCGAGCTGGCTAACGGTTGAGTGGCTTGCCCCAATGCACCAGGCCAGCCGACGGTTGCTCTATGGCCCGGCACAGCCCAAGCTGTATCTGCGTGTTCAACCGAAAAAGCGAGCAACCATGGGCCGAGTCGTGGCAGCGGCGGTGTACAGCGCCGGCAGGAAGGTCACCAACATCAACATCGACGAAGGCAGCGAATGGGCGCGCAAGCCCGGCCACTTCGTCTGGATCGGCCTGGAGGAACCCAACGCCGAGGAGCTGGCCAACCTGCAGCGCCAGTTCAACCTGCACGAGCTGGCCATCGAGGACGCGCTGGAGAAACACAGCCGGCCAAAGCTCGAGACCTTCGGCGACGCCCTGTTCATCGTCACCTATTCGCCAGTGCGCCATGAAGGCAAGCTGGAGTTCATCGAGACCCACATCTTCGCCGGCAACGGCTACATCATCACCTGCCGCAACGGCCACTCCAAGTCCTACGCCCTGGTGCGCCAGCGCTGCGAAGCGCGCCCGCTGCTGCTCGAGCACGGCGAGGACTTCGTGCTCTATGCCCTGCTCGATTTCGTCACCGAGAACTACCAGCCGGTCAGCGAAGCCATCCACGGCGAGATCGAGGAACTGGAGCAGAGCGTGCTGGGCAACTCGCTCAGGGAAGAAGACATCCAGCGCCTGCACAGCCTGCGCCGCGACATCCTGCGCCTGCGCCGCTACGTGGCGCCGATGGTGGAGGTCAGCGAGGAGCTGCAGCGCCTGAGCTTCCCCTTCATCGACAAGAACATGCGCCCGTACTTCCGTGACGTGCAGATCCACGTCACCCGGCAGATGGAAGACCTCGCCAGCATCCGCGACATCGCCAGCCAGACCATCGAGATCGGCATGCTGCTGGAGTCGTCGCGCCAGAGCATCGTGCAACGCAAGTTCGCCGCCTGGGCGGCGATCCTGGCGTTCCCTACCGCCATTGCCGGGATCTACGGGATGAACTTCCAGAACATGCCGGAGCTGGGCTGGCACTATGGCTATTTCGGGATACTGGGGGTGATCGGGGTGGGTTGCACGGCGCTGTATGCCAGCTTCAAGCGTTCTGGCTGGTTGTAGATTTTCGCCGCGCCCTTCGCGGGCAAGCCCGCGAAGGACCGCAAAGCGGCCCCACTCGATGAAACGCCAAACCTAGGCCGCGTTCTCCTTGGCCTTCTTGCCCGAATGCCCGATGAAACGCAGCATCCACTTGCCCACCAGATCGCCCTGGTGGTCCTCGGCCAGGCTGGCGATCGCCCGCTGGTAAACCTCGTCGCCCAGAACCTCCTGGCGTGCATCGAGCAGCGCCCGGGAGTATTCGTGCACGAACTCCGGGTGGCCCTGGAAGCACAGCACCTGGTCGCGAATGTGGTACGCGGCATTGGGGCAGAAGTCGCTGGAGGCGATCACCGTGGCCCCCTCCGGGAGCTGGGTGACCTGATCCTGGTGGCTGATCAACAGGGTCAGCTCCGACACCTCCGGGTCCATCCACGGCGCATGGGCGGCCAGGCTGTAGCGGTGGATGCCCAGGCCCCAGCCCTGCTCGGCCCGTTCGGCCTTGCCGCCGAGCACCAGCGCCAGCACCTGATGGCCGAAACACACACCCAGCAGCTTCTCGCCACGCTCGTACAGCTTGAGCAGGTAGGCCTTGAGGGTCTGGATCCAGGGGTCGCTCCCGAACGAGTCGGCCTTGCTGCCGGTCACCAGGTAGGCAGCGAAGGTTTCGTCTTCGGGGGGATACTCGCCGTTCATCACGTTGTACACGCGAAACTCGGCGGCGATCGGCTGACGCGAGAACAGCTGCTCGAACATCCTTCCGTAGCCCTGGTACTGCGCGGTCAGCTCCGGTCGCAGGACATCGGTTTCAAGGATGCAGATGCGTAACGACATAAGGATAGTCCTGAACGACATGGGTGGGATTTGCTGTAGAGACTGACGCGAAAGGCACGTACAAGCAAGTAGGATGCGCTGACGAACGGTAGTGCCTGTCACCCTTGGTAACCCCCTTCGCGCACCCGTCTAGCCAGAGCATGCCAGCGAGCTGGCCATTGGCCTTAAAACCAATGGAAATCTACAGAAAAAAATCTAGAACAAAGGGTTCTGAAACATGGATGACGCGCGCCCTACTGTTGGTTGTATATCCAGACACAAGAGGCAAGCAGGAATGGCGTGCAGCCACGCCACTGCGATCGACCCGAAGCGAGACAAGGAAGCCAAGGGCTATTCAGGAATAACAACAAGAAGGCGGTCCGCCATGTTCAGACAACCCAAGATACGCCAAGCCGGGCTCATACTCTTCGCCACGACCTTGCTGCTGATCCTGCCGAACCTGACACGTCTGTTCGGATGAACGCAGCGGTGGCTCTTGCGGGCAACGCACAGGTAATCTGCCGACCCTGACGGTTGGAGATCACCCATGCGCCACTGCTTCGCCTTGCTGACCTTCCTGCTCTGCCTGCCGCTGTCGGCGGCCCAACTGCACCTGGACCTGGGCGACAGGCACGGCCAGTGGCAAAGCGCCGAGCTGCTCGCCCACCCGCAAGCCCGGGACATCAGCATCGCCCAGGACGTCTCCTACAAGCGCCCCATGCAGTACCGCGCCGTGCCCCTGGCCGCGCTGCTCGACGGCGTGGGCGCCGGCGACCACCTGCAGGCGGTGGCACTGGACGGCTTCGCCGCGGAAATGCCCGCTGGCCCTTTGCTGCAGACCGGCCCGGCACGCGCCTGGCTGGCCATCGAAGACCCCGCCAGGCCGTGGCCGGCCCTGGGCCCTGGCAAGCCGAGCGCCGGGCCGTTCTACCTGGTGTGGACCGATCCGCAGGCGAGCGGTATCCGCCCGGAGCAATGGCCGTTCCAGATCACCACGATCCGTCGCCTGGCGTCGGTGCAGGCGCGCTTCCCTGCCCTGCTGCCCGATGCCGGCTTGCCGGCGGACGATCCGGTGCGCCGGGGGTTTGCCCTGTTCCAGCAGAACTGCCTGGCCTGCCATCGGCTCAACGGCGCAGGCGACGCTCAGTTCGGCCCGGACCTGAACGTGCCATACAACCCGACCGAGTATTTCCAGCCGGGTTTCCTGCGTCGCTATATCCGTGATCCGCAGAGCCTGCGGCAGTGGCCGCAAGGGCGGATGCCGGGGTTCGCGCAGAGCGTGCTGAGCGATCAGGCACTGGACGACCTGATCGCCTATCTGGCGCACATGGCTACGCGTAAGCCGTGAGATCCCGGAGCCACTCAGGCAACCGGCCGCTCCTGCTTGACGCCCCACCCCTCGACCTCGCCGCCCAAGGGCGAGACGACCTGTTCGAAAGCCTCTTCGAAGGCCCCGATACCACGGTAGGTGGCATACATGATCTTGCTCAGTTCCAGGTGCCAGGCGCCGTCGTCGCGTTCGCGCACCTGGGCATTGAGGGATTCGCCGCGGAACTGCCCCGCCGCCCGGCGCGCACCGGCCTCGTCGGGAAACACCGCGTAGAACTCGATGGGATGGATGCGGGTGAAGTCGAAACCGCCAGCTTTCATCTGGCGAAGGACACTGCTGCTGATGTCGTCGTTCTGGCTGCTCATGAAACGTCCTCCTGCAAAGCAATGGATAGACTTTCCGTGCACTACGCACCTGCCGACACACCCAAGGTGCCTGGCAGACCGAGCTGATGCGAGACGCGAGTGAAACCGACAAAGGCCCGCAGAAAAGACCTGTGCCTCGTTGCATCCTAGTGCCTGGCGCCGGACGGCGCCAGTGGCCACGTTCAGGGCCGTTCGCTGATGCGGGTGATGGACACGCCGCTCTGCTCCTTGAGCCAGCGCACCGTGGGGGATGGACTACGGTCCTGGAAGTCGTTCAGGTCCAGTTCATCGATGACCGGGAACAAGTGCGAACGAATCAGCCGTGCGGCCTCCTCGTCGCTGGGGCGTTGATCGGCGTTGTACAGCAGCGAGCCCTGCACACCGTCCTGGTCGACGAAGGTGACTTCCCACTCTTTCATTGATCAGCCCTCCCATCAAGGAATACCGGTTGACGCCTGTATGCTTGACCGTTGGCGAGGGCTTTCGTTCAGTCCTGGCCTGGGCTTTGTTGCGCGGCAGAGGGGCTGCCTTGCAGCCCCGCCTGGTTCTACTTCGGCGTGCCGTGGACCACGCCGGCCGTGTTGTCCAGCAGGCTCTTGGTGGCCGTCTGGATGTACGACTCGAGTTTCTTCAGCAACTCCGGCTGGTCGGGGCTCTGGATCAGTTCGGCCTTGAACTCGCGCCCCAGCTGGTAGCGATACAGCCGCGGGCTCATGTCCTTGGACTCGATGAGGATGCGATCGCCCTGCACCAGGCCGACGATCTGCTCGCTGCCCGAGGGTTTGATCATGCCCACGCCCGGGTCGCCCTGCGGCAGGTTGAGCAGGTCGCGGCCCCAGCACTGGTGGCGAGTCTGGCCACCGAGACGGCCCATGATGGTCGGCACGATGTCGACCTGGGTACCCACGGTGTGGTCCACCGCGCCGAACTTCTCCTGGATGCCCGGGGCGATCAGCAGCAGCGGCACGTTGAAGCGGCCCAGGTCGAGCTCGGTGACCTGCTGGTGGTTGCCGAAGCCGTGATCGCCGACGATGACGAACAGGGTGTCCTTGAAGTACGGCTGCTTGCGCGCCTGCTCGAAGAACTGACCCAAGGCCCAGTCGGAATAGCGCATGGCGGTCAGGTGTTCGTCCAGGCGGCCCTGGCCTGTCACCTTCTCCACCGGCAGGTCCTCGGGCAAGGCATACGGGGTGTGGTTGGAGAGGGTCTGCAACAGGGCATAGAACGGCTTCTTGCCATAGTTGTGGGCCAGCTCCTCGGCGGCGCGGTCGAACATGTCCTGGTCGGACACCCCCCAGGTCGGGTCGGAGAACACCGGGTTGACGAAGTCGTTGCGGCCGATGAAGGTGGTCATGCCCTGGTTGCCGAAGAACCCGGACTGGTTGTCCCAGGCGAAGTCGCCGTTGTAGACGTAGACGTCGTCGTAGTCGCGGGTGCTGAGCAGCGCGGGCAGGCCGGAGAGCTTATGGCCGCCCTCGGGGGTCTGCATCAGGTACTCGAAGCCCGGCAGGTTGGGGAAGCAGGCCATGGTGGCGAACATGCCCTGGTGGGTATGGGTACCGTTGGAGAAGAAGCGGTCGAACAGTAGCCCTTCCTTGGCCAGCTTGTCGAAGTACGGGGTGATGTTGCCGTTGCCGCCCAGGGCGCCCACCGAATGGCCGGCGAAGCTCTCCATGAGGATCACCACCACGTTCTTGACCGGCAGGGTACGGTCGGCCGGCGGCACGAAGTCACGGCGCACCGCCGCCTCGTCGCCGTCGACCAGGGTGTCGTTGGTGGTCAGCAGCAAATCGCGCACGCTCTGCCGGGCCACCTCGGGGTCGAGGGTAGCCTTCCAGACATTGGCGCGGTCTTCGCCGAAACGGCTCTTGGCGGCGTCGATCAGCGTCAGGGTACCGTTCAGGCCCAACTGGTTGACGAAGTTCGACTCGGTGGTGAAGGCATCGCCCCACCGCATCGGCGGCCCCTGGCGCAGGGTGCCACGGGCAGCGACCACGGCCACCAGCAGGACGACCATGAACACCGCCAGGCGGTTGTACCAAGGGGTGATGCTGCGGCGCCCGGCAGCCTGGCCATGATCGCCGCCGGCGCCACGGGTCAGGCGGTCGATGCCCTTGAACAGCAGGCTCAGCAACCAGGTGCCGAACAACCAGGCCAGCAGGTAGCGGACCACCGGGAAGCCGTACCAGAGCATGCTCAGGACGGTCTTGGAGTCTTCCTGGACGTACTGGAACACCAGGCCGTTGAGGCGCTGGTGGAACTCCCGGTAGAAGTCCAGCTCCATCAGGCCCAGGAACATCACGATGCTCGCGGTCAGCGTCAGCCACAGCCGGAAGAACCCGCGACGGGCCATGGCCCAGGGGCTGAGCACCGCCAGCAGCAGCGGAATGCTGAGGTACACCACCACGCGCAGGTCGAAGCGCAGGCCGTTGAAGAAGCCCTCGGCCACGGTCGCATGGGGCGTGTCGCCGATCATGTCGCTGTTGTAGACCAGCAGCGCCAGGCGGACCAGGCTGAGCATCAGCATGATCACCAGGGCGCTCAGCAAGGTGTAGGCCAGGTGCGATTTGAGGGTCGGCGCGAACGGGGCCGGCACGGCCCGTTGTTTCAAGGCATCCGTGTTAGCCATGAATGGGAAGATCCTAGGATTGCGGGTTTGCGAAAAAGGCGGTGTCGCCCTGCAGCTGGCATGGCAATAGGGCCAACGCAGCATTGCGTGCGGCGCGGATTTTCGATAATCGGGTGTGAAAATTTCGTGACGAGCGATGTTGGCTCAGAGGCGCACGTTGCCCCTGGGCCCGGCGATGGCCCAGATGATCAGCCCGATCACCGGCAACAACAGGATCAGCAGAATCCACAGCACCTTGATGCCCACCTCGGCACTGCTCTTGAGAACGTTGAGGATCGCCCAGATGTCCAACACCAGGATGATCAGGCCCACCAGGCCGTTGAATGTCGAACCCATGCCTTCACTCCCTTGGCAACCTGTGTTGCTGAGCATAGCCGGCTATCACGTCGATAGAGGGGAATCCTTGGCCAGCCGGGTGGGTCGCTGGGTAGACTGTTTCCATACATTGCCGTGAGGTCCGTATGCCCCCTGCCCAGACTGAAAGCACCGAAAGCACCGCCCCCGTCTCGCTGTTGAGCGCCTGGCGGCAACAGGCCCAGGACATGCCCTGGCTCAGTGCCGGGCTTGGCGTGAGCCTGCTGGCCATTCTCGTCCTGTTGCTGGCCAGCCTGTGGAACGCGGTGCACGGCGACCATGCCCAGTACCTGCACCTGGCGGTGCTCGGCGGGCTGTCCGGCTTCGGCGCCACCGCCCTGGGCGCGGTGCTGGCGATAGTGCTGCGCGACGTCAGCGCGCGCAGCCAGGACGTGATGCTCGGCTTTGCCGCCGGCATGATGCTCGCCGCCAGCTCCTTCTCGCTGATCCTGCCCGGCCTGGATGCCGCCCGGGAGATCACCGGCAACGGACCGGCCGCGGCCTTCACCGTGGTGCTGGGCATGGGCCTGGGCGTCCTGCTGATGCTCGGCCTGGACCGCTTCACCCCGCACGAACATGAAAGCACTGGCCCCTGCGGCCCCGAGGCGGAACGGATCAGCCGGGTGTGGTTGTTCGTCCTGGCCATCACCCTGCACAACCTGCCCGAAGGCATGGCCATTGGCGTGAGCTTCGCCAATGGCGACATGCACATCGGCCTGCCGCTGACCAGCGCCATCGCCATCCAGGACATTCCCGAAGGCCTGGCCGTGGCCCTGGCCTTGCGCGCCACCGGGCTGTCGAGCCTGAAAGCGGCGCTGGTGGCCGTGGGCTCTGGCCTGATGGAGCCCCTGGGCGCGGTGATCGGGCTGGGGATATCCACCGGCTTCGCCCTCGCCTACCCGGTGAGCATGGGCCTGGCGGCGGGCGCGATGATCTTCGTGGTGTCCCACGAGGTGATTCCCGAAACCCACCGCAATGGCCACCAGACTGCGGCGACCCTCGGGTTGATGGGTGGGTTCGGGGTGATGATGTTCCTCGATACCGCGTTGGGTTGAGCCTTTGGGGGCTGCTTTGCAGCCCCCGACTCAGACGTGCACCGCGACCTTCAATGCCTCCAATGCCGGCTCCACCTTGATCCCCACCTCGGCACCGAGCGCCAGCACCCGCGCCAGGTCGTTCTGCCCCACCATCACCATCTGCAGTTCGTCATCGAGCAACTGGCTGAAATTGAGCAGCACATAACCGCCGGCCTCCTTGTTCAGCGCAGCCATCTGCACCTGGATGCGGTTGAGCGCCGTCAGCGGCTCGGTGCGCGCCAGTTGCTTGGGCTTGAGGTTGAACGGCACGCGCTTGTCGAACGAGTCGGTAATGCGCTGGAACAGTTCCTGGTAGCTGTCGGCCTGGAACAGCACGGTGTCCGGCAGGCTGCCGACCACCACCCATTCGCCCAGGGGGATGGGGAAGCTGTCGTCGTAGTTGATGTCCGGGTTGGCGGCAAGAAAACCGGCGGGATCGGCGTAGGCCTGGGCGGCCTCGTCGGCGATGCGCTCGATATCCTGCTCGCGCATGCAGCCGGCGCCGATGAGGCTGATGAGTTCGAGCAACTGGTTTTTCATGACGGGGGCCCTGCGCTGGCGAAAAAAGTCGCCAAGGATAGCCGCAAACGCCCCCGCAGGGTTAGCCGGCCAGCGCCTGCAGGCGCGCGGCGGTGTCGACCGCGCCCATGGTCTGGGCCGCAGCCAGGGCGGTGGCGCCACGGACATCCTGGCGCGCCGGGTCGGCGCCCTGGGCCAGCAGGTAGTCGAGGATCTCGCGGCGGTTGAACATGGCCGCCAGCATCAGTGCGGTACGCCCATCGGCTGCGGCCGCGTCCACCGGCACACCGTGCTCCAGCAGCAGGCGGATCATCGCCAGGTCGCCCTTGAACGCCGCGCCAGCGATGGGCAACTGGCCGTTGTCGTTGGCGATCAGCGGATCGGCGCCATGGGCCAGCAACACCCGCACCGCGTCATGGTGGCCGTGGTAGCTGGCCAGCATCAGCAAGGTATCGCCCTTGTGATTGCGCAGGTTGGCTGGCAGGCCGCTTTCCAGCAGGCGCCCGAGCATCTGGGCATCGCCCCGGCGGGCCCGTTCGAACACCTCCTCGGCGAAGGCGGCGGTTTCTTCGTCGGTCATGGCGGTGGGCTGTTGGTCGGACATCGGGGAACCTCCTGGCATCGTTGGGAGCCCAAGTCTTCGTCAGGCAATGGCGGCGGGTCAAAGGTTCAGACTCTATGGGGGCCAGAGACAGAGCCTATGACCTTGCAAAATGCACTGTGCAAAATGCACGACCATGCAGAATGCACGGCCCAGCGATCCGTACAAACGAGTAAGCTACTGATTCAAAAGGGTTTTATAAGGCCGTAAAGCCTGGCACGGTCGCTGCAACACTCAACTCACGTCTGCAAACATAACAGTCAGGAGTTGATATGGACCTCATCCAGGAAAAATTCGCCTCGGTCTTCTGCGCCTACCAGGTCGAGACCCAGTCCCGCCCCGATGGCGGCATCCTGCTGAGCCTGCGCGCCGCCGATGGCAAGATCACCCGCCGCGTGCTGTCGTATGCCCAACTGCACAGCGCCGAGCAACTGTCCTGGGCGATCAGCGCCATTCGCCGCGACCTGGCCGAACAGGCCAGTGAGCTGCCGGTGATCTCGATGTTGCAGAGCCAGCAGCGGTTCGCCCTGCCGACGTATCGCTGATCCGAGGATGTTGGGGCTGCTTTGCAGCCCATCGCTGGCAAGCCAGCTTGCCAGCGATGGGCTCAAGCGGTCAGACCCTGCTAGAACTCATCGATCCCCGGAAACTGCCGGGCACTGTCATCCCCGGTGAAGCGCGGCGGCATCCCCTGCTCGCTGCCGAACACTCGCAAGGCCAGGCAGAACGGCGCATCGCCCAGGTCGAACCAACGCCGCACCCCAGCCGGCACCACCAGCACATCCCCTTTCTCGCACAGCACGGCAAAGACGTAATCGTTCACGCGCAGGCTGACCTGCCCACGGCCAGTGACCACCGCGAATACCTCATCGGCGTCATGCACGTGCTCGTCGCGCAAGTCGATCTGCCCCGGGTCCACGCCGTCGCGGTTCAGCAACGTGAAGGCCGCGCCCCCATGCTCGCTCATCAGTTGATCGAGCAGCCCGCTGCAGGCAGCCATCACCTCGTCCTGGCCGCTGCCCGGCCGAACCCGCAGCTCATGCGGGCGGTGCACGAACCGCAAGCCCTGCTCGGCCAGGGTCGCGGTGATATCGTCGTGGTGGGTCAGCACCTTGTTCGGCAGCTCCGGGCTGGACGGGTGGAAAACGCTGAGAATGCTCATCAGGGGCTGTTCCTGGTCTGGTTCGAACGGATGGCAATGATAACGGCTGCCGCCAGCGCCGCGACGCTGGCCATACCAAAGGTGAAGGACGGGCCCAGCAGTTTCCAGCTGTAGCCCGAATACAAGGCGCCCAATGCACCGCCGGTGCCGGACAACGCCGCATACAACGCCTGGCCCTGGCCTTGCTGGCGGGCGCCGAAGCTGGCCTGGACGAAGGCGATCGCCGCGGCATGGAAGCAGCCGAAGGTGGCCGCGTGCAATACTTGGGCGAACACCAGCACTGCGGGCAGGTCGGCCAGGTTGCCCAGCAGCAGCCAGCGCAGCGCCGCCAGGAGAAAGCTGGCCAGCAGCACCTGGCGCACGGAAAAGCGCGTAAAGATCCGGCTCATGGCCATGAACACCAGCACTTCGGCCACCACCCCCAGCGCCCACAGCAGGCCGATGGCGCCACGGCTGTAGCCCAGGTGCTCCAGGTGCAGGGTGAGGAAGGTGTAGTACGGCCCGTGGCTCAGTTGCATCAACGCCACGCATACATAGAAGGCCGCCACGCCCGGCGCCGCCAGCTGGCGCAGGAAGCCGCCCGTCGCACGGCGTTCGGCATGCTCCACCGGCTGGGCGTTGGGCACCCAGCAGCTGGCGGCGACGATCCCTGCCATGATGACCACCAGGGCCACCGGGTAGATGTCCAGGCTCAGCCATTCGAACAACCGACCCAGGACGACCACGGTGAGGATGAAGCCGATCGAGCCCCACAGGCGGACCTGGCTGTAGCGCGCGGTCTGCCCATGCAGGTGGGCCAGGGTGATCACCTCGAACTGCGGCAGCACCGCGTGCCAGAAGAACGCGTGCAAGGCCATGACCAACGCCAGCCAGGCGTAGCTCTTGTCCAGGAAGATCAGCGAGAAGGTCGCCAGGGTCGTCAAGGCGCCCAGGCGCACGATGAGCAAGCGCTGGCCACTGCGATCGCCCAGCCAGCCCCACAGGTTGGGCGCAATGCAGCGCATCAGCATGGGGATGGCTACCAACTCGCCGATGCGGGCCGGGGAAAAGCCCAGGTGGTCGAAGTACAACGCCAGGAACGGCGCGGTGGAACCGAGCAGGGCGAAGTAGAACAGGTAGAAGCTGGACAGGCGCCAATAAGGGATGGGGGTCATGGGGCGGGCCGGCGGTCAGTCAGGAATGTTGTCGCCTACCGACCCATTCGCGGGCAAGCCCGCGCCTACAGGGGTTGCGCTGCTCTGCACGTCAGCGTTGAACCTGTGGGAGCGGGCTTGTCCGCGAAAAGGCCAGCACAATCACAGACGCAATCAGAGCTGCCCGAGCACCGGCGTCCCCACCTGCACACCGGCATTCTGCGCGCGATGGCGCAGCAGGTGGTCCATCAGCACGATGGCCATCATCGCCTCGGCGATCGGCGTGGCGCGGATGCCCACGCAGGGGTCGTGACGGCCCTTGGTGACCACCTCGACCGGGTTGCCATCGATGTCGATCGAGCGGCCCGGGGTGGTGATGCTGGAGGTCGGCTTGAGCGCCAGGTGGGCGACGATCGGCTGCCCGGAGGAAATCCCGCCGAGGATGCCGCCGGCGTTGTTGCTGAGGAAACCGTCCGGGGTCAGTTCGTCGCGATGCTCGGTGCCACGCTGGGCGACGCTGGCGAAGCCGGCGCCGATCTCCACGCCCTTGACCGCGTTGATGCTCATCAGCGCATGGGCAAGCTCGGCATCGAGGCGGTCGAAGATCGGCTCGCCCAGGCCCGGCATCACGCCTTCGGCGACCACGGTGATCTTCGCGCCGACCGAATCCTGGTCACGGCGCAGCTGGTCCATGTAGGCCTCCAGCTCCGGCACCTTGTCTGGGTCGGGGCTGAAGAAGGCGTTGTGCTCCACCGCGTCCCAGGTCTTGAACGGGATCTCGATCGGGCCCAGCTGGCTCATGTAGCCACGCACGCGGATGCCCTGGGTGGCCAGGTACTTCTTGGCGATGGCGCCGGCGGCCACGCGCATGGCGGTCTCGCGCGCAGAACTGCGGCCACCGCCACGGTAGTCGCGGATGCCATACTTGTGGTGGTAGGTGTAGTCGGCGTGGGCGGGGCGGAACAGGTCCTTGATCGCCGAATAGTCCTTGGACTTCTGGTCGGTGTTGCGGATCAGCAGGCCGATCGAGCAGCCGGTGGTGCGCCCTTCGAAGACCCCGGAAAGGATCTCCACTTCGTCAGGCTCCTGGCGCTGGGTGGTGTGCCGGCTGGTGCCGGGCTTGCGCCGGTCGAGGTCGTGCTGCAGGTCGGCCAGGGAGATCTCCAGGCCCGGTGGGCACCCATCGACAATGGCGACCAACGCCGGGCCATGGCTTTCGCCAGCGGTGGTGACAGTGAACAGCTTGCCGTAGGTATTGCCGGACATGGACGCTCCGCGAATCTGCCTGAATGGGAAGGAGGCCGCCAGTATACGGAAAGCCGGGGGTTTGCGAAAAAATTCGAAATATCTGGCCGCCACTGGCCCGCGCGAACCTTCCCACCACCACCCGGTCCAACCAGCATCCCTCCAGGTAGTAGCTCCATGATATTGCGCCTTGCCGCCCTCCTCCTGCTGTGCTGTACCACCCTCGCCCAGGCTGCTTCCCCCACCGTCCTGCATCGCCCCATCGACCTCGACACCGGCCAGGGCGTGCTGCATGGCAGCCTGTTGCTGCCCCAGCAAGACAGCCCGCCACCGGTGGTGCTGATCATCGCCGGCTCCGGCCCTACCGACCGCGACGGCAACAACCCGGCGAGCGGGCGCCTGGACAACCTCAAGCGCCTGGCCCAACTGCTGGCGAGCGAGCATATCGCCAGCGTGCGCTTCGACAAGCGTGGCGTGGCCGCCAGCCAGCCGGCCACGCCCGACGAGCGCGACCTCAGCGTCGAGCGCTATGTCGCCGACACGGTGGCCTGGGGTCGCAAACTCAGGGCCGACCCACGCTTCGGCCCACTGATCCTGCTCGGCCACAGCGAAGGTGCGCTGATCGCCAGCCTGGCCGCGGAACAGGCCGGCGCCAGCGCGGTGATCACCGTGGCCGGCAGCGGCCGGCCGGTAGCCGAAGTGCTGCGCGAACAGCTGGCCCAACGCCTGCCGCCGGCGCAACTGGCGCGCGGCAACGCGCTGATCGATCGCCTGCAGGCCGGGCAGACCAGCCTCGACGTACCGCCCTCGCTGCGCGAGGTGTTCCGCCCCACGGTGCAGCCGTACCTGATCTCCCTGCTGCGCCAGGACCCGGCGGCGGCCTTCGCCCGTCTCAAGGTGCCGGCGCTGATCGTCCAGGGCCGCAACGACGTGCAGGTGGACGTCGCCGACGCAGAGCGCCTCAAGGCGGCCAAGCCCGATGCGCAACTGGCGCTGATCGATGGCATGAACCATATGCTGCGCATCAGCCCAAGGGGCATGCGCCAGCAACGCGACAGCTACAACAACCCCGGCCTGCCGCTGGCCCACGAACTGGGTGAGCGGATCGTCGCGTTCATCCGCCAGTTGCCGCCGGCCTAGATTGCGCTCAGGAAGTCCTCGTCGCTGCCGATAACGCGGTATCGAGGCGGTACCGGTGCTCTTGGGGCTGCTGCGCAGCAGCCCTATGCCCCCATTCCGCCCGCCGTGCATTCGAGGACACCCCTGATGACCGATGCCCCCGCCGCCGTTGAGGCGGACGAAGACTCACAAGCCCCGCAAAGCGCTCCGCTGCCCTGGGAAGACCTTGCCGTCGAGCACTTCCAGCTGTTGCGCCTGGCGCCCCTGCCCACCGACCGCAACAGCGGCGCCCGCCCCCTGCGCTTCGTGCAGTTCGGCCATGCCGAGCGGCACAGCAAGACGCACAGCCTGCTGCGCATGGAGATCCGCCTGCCCGGGCAGAAGGTGCGCAAGGAGCAGAACCACCTGGATATCCGCGTCGACCATGAGCAGCGCCAGGTGCGCATCGGTGGCGACGGCGGCCTGCAGCTCGAGCCGCTCAACCGTGGCCTTGGCCGTTTCCTGCTGGGCCAGGCCGCGCAGTGGTTGCAGGGCAAGTGGTCGCACTACCAGGTCGAAGGCATGAGCCTGCCGAGCAAGGACGCCCTCAACGAGGACTCCCGCCTGCGCCGCGACCATGTGCTGCGCAGTGTCGGCCTGGAGGTGGAGTACACCGACGGGCAACTGCTCAAGGGCCGCACCGTGGAAACCCCGGTGGGCCAGCTCAAGGGCGGCTGGAACGGCGAGAAGGTGCAGCGCGTCGACATTCTCGAGGCGGCGGGGATGCTGCAGCAGGCCGAGCAGAACCTGCAGGAGAAGGAAGCGCAACTGCGCGAGCGCGATGAGCGTGTGGCCAAGTACCGCCGCGAAGACAGCGGTTTGCGCTTCACCATCACCTGCCTGGTGGCGTTCGCGGTGTTCCAGGCGGGGTTGTTGATCTGGATCGCTACGCGCTGAGATCGAGCGGGGCCGCTTCGCGGCCCATCGCTGGCAAGCCAGCTCCCACAAGTTACCCTGCAAAGCGAATCATCTGTGATCGACTCGGACCTGTGGGAGCTGGCTCGCCAGCGATGGGCTGCAAAGCAGCCCCCTGCCCCGATCAGGCCCGCGCCTGGAACAGCTCCTGGTGCTGCCGGCACTGCTCGGCCGTGAGCATGAACACCCCATGCCCGCCGCGCTCGAACTCCAGCCAGGTGAAGTCTACCTCCGGATACAGCGCCTCCACATGCACCTGGCTGTTGCCCACCTCGACGATCAGCAGGCCCTTCTCGGTCAGGTGGTCGGCCGCCTCGGCGAGCATGCGCCGTACCAGGTCCAGGCCATCGTTGCCACAGGCCAGGCCCAACTCGGGCTCATGGTGGTATTCGGCCGGCATGTCGGCGAAATCCTCGGCATCGACATAGGGGGGGTTGGACAGGATCAGGTCGAAACGCTGCCCCGGCAACCCGGCGAAACCATCGCCCTGCACGGTGTAGACACGCGCCTCCAGGCCATGCCGCTCGATGTTCTGGTTGGCCACCTCCAGGGCATCGTAGGACAGGTCGGCCAGCACCACCTCGGCTTCGGAAAACACGTCGGCGGCGACGATGCCGATGCACCCGGAGCCAGTGCACAGGTCGAGGATCCGCGCAGGCTCGGCCGCCAGCCAGGGTTCGAAACGTTTCTCGATCAGCTCGCCGATCGGTGAACGGGGCACCAGCACGCGCTCGTCGACCAGGAACGACATGCCGCAGAACCAGGCCTCGCCCAGCAGGTAGGCGGTCGGCACCCGATCCTCGATACGGCGCTTGAGCAGGTGCTGCAGGCGCACCCGCTCGTCATCCTCGAGCTGGCAGTCCAGGTAGCTGTCGGCCACTTCCCAGGGCAGGTGCACGGCACCCAGCACCAGCAGGCGGGCCTCGTCCCAGGCGTTGTCGGCACCGTGGCCGAAGAACAGCTCGTGCTCATGGAAGCGGCTGACCGCCCAGCGGATATGGTCGCGCAGGGTGCGCAGGCGGGATGTGATCACGGGGGACTCCTTTTCAGACAGGACAAAAGTCTAACAGCCCACCCGCGCAAATGTTCCCCCGGGTTCACCATTTGCCGGCCAGAGGCCAGTAACCATGCCGCCTGCGATGTCAACCATTCACATTGGCGACGAGGCAAGGGAGAATAGGGGCACAAAAGCCCTATCCAAAGGAGCCCTTGATGTCTGTTCCAACCACGATGTTCCGCCTCAGCGGCCGCGACTACCCGCCGGCCAAGCTGGGCCAAGCCAGCCTGATCATCATCGATGCGCAGAAGGAGTACCTGAGCGGTCCCCTGGCGCTGTCGGGCATGGACGAGGCCGTGGCCAACATCGCCCGGTTGCTCGACGCCGCGCGCAGCGCCGGTCGTCCGATCATCCACGTCCGCCACCTGGGCACCGTCGGCGGCCTGTTCGACCCCCAGGGCAGCCGCGGTGAATTCATTCCCGGCCTGGAGCCGCACGAAGGTGAGATCATCATCGAAAAACGCATGCCCAACGCCTTCAAGAACACCAAGCTGCACGAGACGCTGCAGGAGCTGGGCCACCTGGACCTGATCGTCTGCGGCTTCATGAGCCATTCCAGCGTCAGCACCACCGTGCGCCGGGCCAAGGACTATGGCTACCGCTGCACCCTGGTCGAGGATGCCTCCACCACCCGCGACCTGGCGTTCAAGGACACGGTCATCCCGGCCGCGCAGATCCACCAGTGCGAAATGGCCGTGATGGCCGACAACTTCGCCTGCGTCGCCCCGACCGCCAGCCTGATCTGACCGCGACGACCGCCCGGCGGCCGGGCGGAACCTGCCGGCCGGCTTCAGGTCGAATTTTGGATCAGCGCCGCAAGATCCCGAGGAAACCGTAATGAAGCTCCGCGACAGTCTCGATGCCAAGCGCCTGCGCCCGCGCGAACCGCGCAACTGGGGTGCACGCCTGGCTGCCAGCCTGTCCGCCCTGCTGGCCACGCTGGGTGTGCTCCTGGCCATGGCCGGCATCGCCGGCCTGCTGGGCAACTACGAGGCCCTGGCTGAACTCAATGCCAACCGGCCGCTGGCCGTCACCCTGGCCGTGGTCGGGTTGCTTCTGCTGTATGTCGGCGTGCGCTTCTGGCGGCGCAGCCGCATTCGCCTGCGCCGCAGCCGAGAACTGAACCTGGCACCGCATCTGATGAAGAAACACGACTGAGGTTCCAGGGCCGCTTCGCGCCTCAATGCGGTGACACCGAAGCCACCCGCGAATAGGCCACCACAGGCTGTACGCCCGCCCACAGTCGCGTAAACTACGCCGCCCACGTGGAGGCATCATGCAAGACGACGATTTTTCCCTGTTCCACTCCGAGATGCGCGGCGTGAAACCGATCAAGCACGACCGTGCCGATGTCGGCAAGCCCAAGCCCGACCGCAAGCAGATGGCCAGCCTGCGCCAGGCCGCGACGCTGCGCAGCGACCAGCCGCTGGTGGTCGATGGCCTGTCCGACCAGTTCGTCATCGACGTCGGTGCCGAAGACGAACTGATGTGGCGCCGCGACGGCGTGCAGGAAAGCCAGATCCGCAAGCTCAAGCTCGGCCAGGTCCCCTTCGAGGGCAGCCTCGACCTGCACGGTATGACCGTGGAAAAGGCCCGCGAGACCCTCTGGGACTTCATCGCCGAAGCCACCCGGCTGGAAGTGCGCTGCGTGCGCGTCACCCACGGCAAGGCCGCGCGCCTGGACGGCAAGCGGCCGATGATCAAGAGCCACGTCAACACCTGGCTGCGCCAGCACCCGCAAGTGCTCGGCTTCACCTCCTGCCAGGCCCGCCATGGCGGCACCGGCGCCGTGTACGTGATGCTCAAGCGCACCATGCTCGAAGGCCGCGACGAGTGACGCCGCGCTTGCAGCGCCGCCCTCGCCGCCGTACCCTTCGCCTTTGCGATTATTCCCACAGGTAGATCCATGTCCCTGGAACAGAACTACACCGAGATCCTCAGCCAGCTCGGCGAGGACGTCTCCCGTGAGGGCCTGCTCGACACGCCCAAGCGGGCCGCAAAGGCCATGAAGTACCTTTGCCGCGGTTATGAGCAAACCCTGGAAGAAGTCACCAACGGCGCGCTGTTCAGCTCCGACAACAGCGAGATGGTGCTGGTCCGGGACATCGAGCTCTATTCGATGTGCGAACACCACATGCTGCCATTCATCGGCAAGGCCCACGTCGCCTACCTGCCCAAGGGCAAGGTCCTGGGCCTGTCGAAGGTGGCGCGGATCGTCGACATGTTCGCCCGCCGCCTGCAGATCCAGGAGAACCTCAGCCGCCAGATCGCCGAGGCCGTGGAGCAGGTCACCGGCGCCGCCGGCGTGGCGGTGGTCATCGAGGCCAAGCACATGTGCATGATGATGCGCGGTGTCGAGAAGCAGAACTCGACGATGATCACCTCGGTGATGCTCGGCGAGTTCCGCGAGAACGCCGCCACCCGCAGCGAGTTCCTCAGCCTGATCAAGTGATCGGCCTGTGACCCCGGGCCGACCCTTCGCGGGTCGGCTTTTTCTTTTGCCCAGGAGTTGCCCATGATCGTCAAAGCCCTGCGGGTCGGCCTCGGCCAGCTCATCGTGTTCGGCGACTGGATCAGCCGCCCGGCCAAGCGCAAGCGCGACGCGGCGGCCCAGGCGCGTGTCGAGCAGCAGGCCAAGGGCCTGGCGCTGTACCAGTTCCATGCCTGCCCATTCTGCGTCAAGACCCGCCGCGCCCTGCACCGCCTCAACGTGCCGGTGACCCTGCGCGACGCGAAGAACGACCCGGTGCATCGCCAGGCCCTGCTCGAAGGCGGCGGTCGGGTGAAAGTGCCGTGCCTGCGGATCGAGGAAGACGACGGCAAGGTGACCTGGATGTATGAATCCAACGACATCATCGCCTACCTGGACAAGCGGTTCTCGGCGATCTGAGACTGGCTTTTCGGTCGCCTGCTGCGGCCTCGATCCCGTCAGGCACGCAGTGCCTTGTCACCTTGGGCTGCCTTGCGGCCCATCGCCGGCAACCCGGCTCTCATAGAACAAACGCTAACTCATTGATTTAGCAGGGACCTGCGGGAGCCGGCTTGCCGGCGATGGGGCGCGAAGCGGCCCTGCCCCTCACTCCCCCATCGGCACGTGCCGCGGATGGCTCGCCACCCGCGCCAGCCAGGCCTTCACCGCCGGATATGGCCCCAGGTCGAAGCCCCCCTGATGCGCCACATGGGTATAGGCATACAGCGCCACGTCGGCGATCGAATACTGCTCACCCACCAGGTAGGGCGTCATCTGCAACTGCTTCTCCATCACCTTGAGCGCCTTGTAGCCGCCCTTGTGCAGGCCTTTGTACTCCTCCAGCCGCTCCTGCGGCAGCCCCAGGTAGAACTGGATGAAACGCGCCACGGCAATGTACGGCTCGTGGCTGTACTGCTCGAAGAACTGCCACTGCAGCACCTGGGTACGCAGGCGCGGCTCGCTCGGCAGGAAGGCACTGCCATCGGCCAGGAAGTTGAGAATGGCGTTGGATTCCCACAGGCAGGTGCCGTCCTCCAGTTGCAGCACCGGCACCTTGCCGTTGGGGTTCATGGCCAGGAACTCGGGCGTCTCGGTCTGGCCCTTGAGAATGTCCACCGCCTGCCATTCATACGGACGGTCGAGCAGATGGAGCATCAGCTTGACCTTGTAGCAGTTGCCCGACAGGTAATCCCCGTAGACCTTGTACATCACCCCTCCCCCCTCGCATGCAGTTGCCGGTTCGAGCCCAATGGTTGGCGACTGTACGGTTAAAAGCAATGGTCGCTGTATCGCAAGGATCGAGCCTTGGCAGGGTAGTCTGAAAAAAACGCTTACATAGTTACAAGGACTTTCCCATGACCGATGCCACCTCCGCGCGCCTGCGCCCCCTGGCAGACAGTTCCCCGTCGGCGGTGGTCGCCGGCTTCATCGCCATGCTCACCGGCTACACCAGCTCGCTGGTGCTGATGTTCCAGGCGGGCCAGGCGGCCGGCTTGACCAGCGCGCAGATTTCCTCGTGGATCTGGGCCCTGTCGATCGGCATGGCGGTGTGCAGCATCGGCCTGTCGCTGCGCTACCGCACGCCGGTCACCGTGGCCTGGTCGACGCCCGGCGCCGCACTGCTGATCACCAGCCTCGGCGGGGTCAGCTATGGCGAAGCCATCGGCGCCTACATCACCTGCGCCGTGCTGGTGCTGATCTGCGGCCTGACCGGCAGCTTCGAGCGCCTGGTCAGGCGCATCCCCGCGTCGCTGGCCTCGGCGCTGCTGGCTGGGATCCTGTTCAAGATCGGCAGCGAGATCTTCGTCGCGGCCCAGCACCGCACCGTGCTGGTGCTGGGCATGTTCTTCAGCTACCTGCTGGTCAAGCGCCTGTCGCCGCGCTATTGCGTGCTCGCCGCGCTGCTGGTGGGCACCGCCCTGTCCGGCGCCCTCGGGCTGCTGGACTTCAGCGGTTTCCACCTGGAAGTGGCCAGGCCGGTGTGGACCACGCCGAGCTTCTCCCTGGCGGCGACCATCAGCATCGGCATCCCGCTGTTCGTGGTGGCCATGACCTCGCAGAACATGCCCGGCGTCGCGGTGCTGCGTGCCGATGGCTACCAGGTGCCGGCTTCGCCGCTGATCTCGGCCACTGGCCTGGCCTCGCTGTTGCTGGCGCCGTTCGGCTCGCACGGGGTGAACCTGGCGGCGATCAGCGCGGCGATCTGCACCGGGCCGCATGCCCATGAAGACCCAGGCAAGCGGTATACCGCGGCGGTGTGGTGCGGGATCTTCTATGGCATCGCCGGGGTGTTCGGCGCCACCCTGGCAGCGCTGTTCGCCGCCTTGCCCAAGGAGCTGGTGCTGTCGATCGCTGCGCTGGCGCTGTTCGGCTCGATCATGAACGGGCTGAGCGTGGCCATGGGCGAGGCCCGCGAGCGTGAGGCGGCGTTGATCACCTTCATGGTCACGGCATCGGGGTTCACGTTGTTTTCGATCGGGTCGGCGTTCTGGGGGATCGTGGCGGGGGTGTTGACCTTGCTGATCCTGAGCCCGCGCAGGGCTTGATCGATGGGGCTGGCCGGCGATGGGCGCGAAGCGCCCCCAGCCTTAGCCAGCCCCAATCGGCCCGTGCAGGCAACTCACAACCGGAAATGCCCCACCATCCCCTTCAGCTCATCCCCCAACTGCGCCAGCGCCACGCTCGACCGAGCATTGCCCTGCATGGCCAACGCCGCCTGATCGGCACTGCCGCGAATCTGCGTGACGCTGCGGCTGATCTCTTCGGCCACCGAACTCTGCTGCTCGGCCGCTGCGGCGATCTGCTGGTTCATCTGCTGGATCAACGAAACCGCCGCGGCAATGCTGCCCAGGGCGCTCTCGGTATGCAGCGCATCGGCCACCGCCAGGCGCACCAGCTCGGTGCTGCCACGGATCTGCGCCACCGATTGCTGGGCATTGCCGCGCAGGCTGGCGACCAGGCGCTCGATTTCCTCGGTGGACTGCCGGGTACGCCGGGCCAGGGCGCGCACTTCATCGGCCACCACCGCGAAACCACGCCCCTGCTCACCGGCCCGGGCCGCTTCGATGGCCGCATTGAGCGCCAGCAGGTTGGTCTGCTCGGCCACGCTCTTGATCACGTCGAGCACATCGCCAATGGTGTGGATCTCGGCGCTGAGGCTGTCGATCCCGGCACTCGCGGTTTCCGCCGCCGCCGCCAACTGCTCGATACGCTGCATGCTCTGGCGTACCACCTGCTGGCCGGAGCCGACCTTGTCGTCGGCACTCTGCGCAGCCTGGGCGGCCTCTTCGGCATTGCGCGCCACATCGTGCACGGTGGCGGTCATCTGTTGCATGGCGGTGGCCACCTGCTCGGTCTCCTCCTTCTGGCTGCCCACCTCACGGTTGGTCTGCTCGGTCACCGCCGACAGCGCCTGGGCACTGCCGGCCAGTTGCTCGATGCCATGCTGCAGGCCACTGACGATGCCCGACAACCCCGCTGCCATCTGCTGCATGGCCTGCATCAGTTGGCCCACCTCGTCACGGCGCGCCACCTCACCGTCGATGGCCAGGTCACCGGCGGCAATGCGCCGGGCGCGGTCGATCACCCGCTTGAGCGGCCCGACCACCGCCCGGGTGATCAACCAGGCCGCCAATATCCCCACCAGCAAGGCCAGCGCCGTGGCCAGGACGATGGCCAGGGTGTTGCGGCCCAGCTCGCCCTGCATGGCCTGCTCCTGGGTGGCGTAGGCCTGGTCGACCCGTGCCGTGACCTGCCCGGCGCGCGCCTGCAACTGCGCCTTGAGGCCCTGCTCCTTGGCCAACAGGTCGGTGTATTCGTTGAGCTTGTCGGAAAAACTGGCGATATGCCCGGCCACTTCGCCGAGCACGCTCTGGTAGCCGGCATCGCTGACCGCCGCCTTAAGCTGGTCGACCAGGGTCGCGGCCTCGACGGTCTGGGCGATGCGCCCCTCGTTGACCGCCTCCTCGCCCTTGCGCCCTTGCTCCAGGCGCACCCGCGCCTCGTCCATGGCCTGCAGCATCAGGCGCGAGACCTGGGCCACCTGCGCGGCCTGCTCGAGAAACTCGCCCCCCTCCTGGCCCTGGGACTGCTGCAAGGTATAGGTGCCATCGTCGGCCAGGCCCGCTTGCAGCACATCGAGGTTGTTGGCCACGCTGGACACCGACCAACTGGCCATGTCCAGCGCCAGCTCCTTGCCCTGCACCGCCTCGACGAAGGCCTCGAAAGCCTGGCCATAGGCTTGCAGGTCCGCTTGCGCCGCCGCCAGCGCCGGCACGCCGCGGGCGCGCTCGAGCAGGCCCTGCAGGCCGCTGCGCAGGGCGTCGGCCTCCTTGATGTCCGAGCGCAGGGCGAAGGCCTGTTCGTGCTGGCGCAGCCTGAGCAGGTCGGTGTTGAACTGGCTCATCTGGCGCAACCCGTCGAAACGCTGGCCCACTCCCTGCAGCGCCACGACGCCGATGGCCGCCACCGCCAGGGTCAGCAACAGCACCAGGGCGAAACCCAGGCCCAGCTTGCGGGCCATGCCCAGGTTGGCCAGAACACCGTGCTTGGTCGCCCGCATCACCGATTCCCCCTGCCAGTCGCATGTATGCCGATGGGGGGCTGCAGAGCAGCCCTTTTCCAGGCCAAGAATGGCAACAGGCGCGCCCTGCTCACAAGGCCCAGCCGCCACAATGATGTCAAATAGCTATGCCTGTGTCGTTTTCAGCAGGCTGAAGGTCGCCCTGCATGCCGGAAGAACGCCTGGGCACGCACATCCTGCCCATAGGCGACATTGATGCGCAGCCAGTCGCTCGGCGCCCCCTGGTGATCGAAGGCACTGCCCGGCGTCAGCAGCACGGCGTTGTCCAGGGCGATCCGCTCCAGGCGGGCATAGTCGAGGCCAGGTGCACGCGCCCAGACGAACATGCCCCCATAGGGCTCGCAGAACACCTCCCAGCCGTAGGCCTCCAGTTGCCCAAGCAGCTTGGCCATGTGCTGCCCCAGGCGTAGCCGCAGGCGCTGCATGCTCTTGCGGTAGCTGCCATTGGCGAGCATCTGCCCCACCACCTGCTCGGCGAAGCGCGAGGTACCGATGCCGGTGACCATCTTCAGCTCCGCCAGGCGCGCGACCAGCGCCGGGTCGGCCACCAGGTAGCCGACCCGCAGGGCGCTGCTCAGGGTCTTGGAGAAGCTGGCCATGTAGATCACCCGTTGCTCGCTGTCGAGGGTCGCCAGGCGTGTTGCCGGGCCGTCCTGGAAGTCGGCGTAGATATCGTCCTCGACGATCCGCAGGTCATGCTCCCGGGCCAGTTCCAGCAGGCGATAGGCGACCTTGGGCGTGAGGCTGGTGCCAGTCGGGTTGTGGTAGAGGCTGTTGACGAACAGGCAGCGCGGGCGGTGCTCGGCCAGCAGGCGCTGCAGTGCGTTCAGGTCCGGCCCGCTGGGGGTGCGCGGTACCGGCAGCATGCGCACCTGGTGCTGGCGCAGCAGGTTGAACAGGTTGTAGTAGCCGGGGCTTTCCACCAGTACCGCATCACCCGGACGCAACAGGGTGCGCACCAGCAGGTCGAGGGCATGGCTGGCCCCCTGGGTGGTGAGGATGCGCTCCGTACCGGCGGGGATGTCCAGGCGCGCCAGGCGCTTGTGCAGTTGCAGGCGCAGGCTGGCCAGACCCAGAGGTGGGCAGTAGTCGAACAGCGCTTCGGGGTGGCTACGGCTGACCTGGCGAATGGCCTGGGCCAGCTCGTCGCCGGCCCGCCAGGCGCTGGGGAGCCAGCCACAGCCCAGCTTGAGCAGTTCGTCATGGCCCTCGCGAAACTGCCGCCAACTGCCATCCACCGCCTCGCCCCAGGCTTGTGCCTGATCCTGCTCCAGGCCCGGCTTGCGCTCGGCGACGAAGAACCCCGTGCCATGGCGCGCCTCCAGCCAGCCGCTGGCGACCAGCCGGTCGTAGGCCTCGATCACGCAGGACGGGCTGACGGCCAGGTTGCGCGCCAGGGTGCGGATCGACGGCAAGCGGGTGCCGGGGCGCAGGCGTTGCCGGGTGATCCAGGCTTGCAGCTGGTCGGTCAGTTGTTGCACCAGGGGGGTGGCAGCGTGGCGGTCGAGGTGGATGTTCATCGTCAGGTGTTCGGTTGTTTTGACAGAACAGTTAATCACAAATGGGCTGGGAGTGTGCCTTGTTGGTCAAGGGGGCCAGGCCCACTGTTGTGCTCACGAGCCCAAGACGTTCGGTTGCCCTCCGGGGCCGCTTCGCGCCCTCAAGAAGGATTCCCCCATGCCCACCCGCTCCGCCCCGGCCCGCCTGGCCTTCGCCCTGTGCCTGATCACCCTGGCGGTGAACCTGCCCGCGCCCCTGTACATCGCCTATGCAGACCTTTCCGGCCGTGGCGCGGCGGCCACGGCGACGGCCTTCTCCAGCTATGTGCTGGGCGTACTGCCTGTGCTGATCGCCCTGGGTGGCCTGGCCGACCGCGTCGGGCGCCGGCCGTTGATCCTCGCCGCCCTGTGCCTGTCGATGATCGCCACCTCCCTGCTCCTGCTCGCCCCAGGGCTGGAAACCCTCGGCCTGGCGCGCCTGGTCCTGGGCCTGGGCACCGGGATGGCGACAGCCACCGCCACCGCCTACATGGGCGAACTGATGGCCGGCGGCGATATCGGCCGCGCCGCCAACTGGGTGACCGCCAGCACCTCCCTGGGCTTTGGCCTGGGTGCTGCACTGACCAGCCTGTGCCTGCTGGCCGGCCCCACCCTGGCACCGGCCAGCTTCCACCTGCAGTTGCTGCTCGCCACCGTCGCCCTGGTGTTGGTGTGGCGCCTGCCCGATCCACGCCCGGCCCAACGCAGCGCCATGCTGCGCCTGCCCTGCTACCCGGCCGGCAGCCTCGCCTACGGTTTTGCCATCCTCCTGGCCTGGGCCTGCGTCGGCCTGGTCATTGCCCTGTTGCCAGGCATCCTGCGCCAGCACGCGCTCAGTGCCTGGTCGGGCTTCTCCACCTTCTGCGTGATCAGTTGCGGCCTGTTGTTCCAGCCCATGGCCCGTCGCCTGCCCAATGCCCACGCCACCCTGCTGGGCCTGGCGATCCTGCCCTGCAGCTATGCCGTGCTGGCCTGGGGCGCCGCCGGCGGGCACCTGGCCGCGGTGCTGCTGGGCGCGGTGGCTGCCAGCAGCGCCTGCTACGGCTTCATCTACCTCGGAGGGCTGGCTGCGGTGAACCAATTGGCCAGCAGCGAAAAAACCCGCGCCAGCGCCGGATTCTTCCTGCTGGCCTACCTCGGATTCAGCCTGCCGGTGATCGTGACCGGGTGGTTGAACGACCGACTGGGACCACGCATGGCGCTGGTGGTATTCGGCGTGGCGCTGCTCATCGGCTGCCTGCTGGTCGCAAGCGCCCTGTTGCGGCGGATGCGTCAACAGCACTTGGAGGAACTCGCCGCTTCGCAAGTGTGAAAATACGTAAAAATCTGTAGGAAATTTATTAAATAACTGTAATATTTCAAGGAAATAACAATGTCATTTTGATATCACTAGGAATAAGGCAGCGTGGTCCGTAGCATTCATCTTCTCGCCGGCGAATACCCCTACACCCTGAAACACCGCCGCACCACGCTGCATTTCCAAGCCCCGCTTACCCCCCATACTCGTGCCGCCATCGAGCAACTGATCGAACAGCGTCCGGGCGCCAAGCGTGTCAGCGCACCGTTGGGCTGCGCCCAGAGCGCGCTGTTCACCAAGCGCGAACAGCTGGATTCGTTGAAGAAGAAATGGCGCGTGCAGCGGGGCACTCCCAAGCGCAGCGGCCTCTACGACTGGACCCTGGAAGAGCTGATCAATACCTGCGAAGCCTCCAGGCGCGGCGCACGGGTGCCCAACTTGGTCGGTTACGGCTACAGCCGCTCGAAGCTGGGCTTGGTGCAAGACCTGTTTCTCATCACCCAATTGCTGGAAGGCCATGTCGACGGGCTGACCTTGATCCGCCAGAACCCGGCGGCCCTCGACCGCGTGCTCGAGGCAGCCTTTGAATTGCTGCATGCGTTGCAGGCGCAAGGCATCACCCACATGGACCTCTGGGCCGCTAACGTGATGCTGCCGCTCGACGAACGCGCCCAGCCCATGGCCATCGACCTGGAGAACAGCTTCTGCAAACCGACGGACTTCCCCAACGAAACCCTGGGGTTCCAGCTCGGCTTCCTCTACTACCACGAAATCTACCGCTACATCACCGAAGCGGACTACGACGCCAAGGTGGAGCAGGCACTCGCCACGTATTTCCCCCAGGTCGAACGGGCCGCGTTCGACCGGGTGTACGCCATCGCCAAGCACCAGGACATCGGGCGCCTGGCGCGCCGCGATATCTTCCTCGCAGGCCACATCGAAAGCCGCTGGTAGACCATTCAGATCGCCAAGGCACCGCCATCGACGGTCAGCGCGTGGCCTGTGGTGAAGGCGGCGCCGTCGCTGCACAGGTAGAGCACCGCACTGGCGATCTCCTCGACCTTGCCGATACGCCCGACCGGGTGCATCGCTGCGGCGAACTCGGCCTTGCGCGGGTCGGCCTCATAGGCCCGGCGGAACATGTCGGTGTCGATCACCGCTGGGCATACCGCATTGACCCGGATGCCCTTCTTGGCATATTCGACGGCTGCCGACTTGGTCAGGCCGATCACCGCATGCTTGGAGGCGCTGTAGATGCTCATCTTCGGCGCCGCCGACAGCCCCGCCACCGAGGCGGTGTTGACGATCACCCCGCCGCCCTGCGCCAGCATCAGCGGGAGCTGGTATTTCATGCACAACCACACGCCCTTGACGTTGACGCCCATGATGGCGTCGAACTGTGCCTCGCTCCCCTCCGCCAACCGCCCCTGCTCGATCTCGATGCCGGCATTGTTGAAGGCATAGTCCAGGCGCCCGAAGGCCTCGATGGCCCGCTCATGCAGTTGGCGCACCTCGCCCTCGCAGGTCACGTCGCAGGCGACGAACAACGCCTGGCCACCCGCCTCGCGAATCAGCGCCACCGTCGCCTCGCCGCCCACCGCATCGCGGTCGGCCACCACCACCTTCAGGCCCTCGGCGGCGAACGCCAACGCCGTCGCCCGGCCAATGCCCGCCGCACCACCGGTGACCAGGGCGACCTGGCCGGAAAACCTCATGCTCATTGCTGGCTCCTTAAAGGATTCGTAGGGGTGGAGGGAGTCTAGACAGGAGCGGCGTACGCTGGGCAGCAGGATCAACCAGGTGGATCGGGGTGTATTTGCGGGGACTGTGGAACTTGATCCAAGGGCGAGGGCGGGCTATCTAATGGAGTCTGCCACCGTGAATTGCGTTGCCAGTGATGGCCTACTTCACACGCAAGCCGCCTGCAAATCGGCCGGCACTGCCTCCCCCAACCAAAGGGAACCCCCAATGCCCCAGACCAACCGCCGCTTCCTGCTCGCCAAACGTCCGGTCGGTGCCGTGCGCCGGGACGACTTCACCTATGAACAGGTCCCTACCACCGACCCTGCCGACGGCCAGGTGCTGGTGAAGAACCTGTACCTCTCCCTGGACCCGGCCATGCGCGGCTGGATGAACGAAGGCAAGTCCTACATTCAACCTGTCGCCCTCGGCGAGGTAATGCGCGCCCTGGGCGTGGGCGAAGTGATCGCCTCCCGGCACCCTGGCTTGGAGCCTGGCGATCACGTCAGCGGCCTGCTGGGCGTGCAGGACTACTACACCGGTGACGCCCAGGGCCTGCACAAGATCGACCCAAAGCTCGCCCCCCTGCCCCGCTACCTCTCCGCCCTGGGCATGACCGGCATGACCGCCTACTTCGCCCTGCTCGAGGTCGGCCAGCCCAAGGCCGGCGAAACCGTGGTCATCTCCGGCGCCGCCGGCGCGGTCGGCAGCATCGCCGGGCAGATCGCCAAGCTCAAGGGTTGCCGCGTGGTCGGCATCGCCGGTGGCCAGCAGAAATGCCAGTACCTCAAGGACGAACTGGGCTTCGATGGCGTCATCGACTACAAGGCCGAAGACGTGCTCGCCGGCCTCAAGCGTGAATGCCCCCAGGGGGTCGATGTGTACTTCGACAATGTCGGCGGCGATATCCTCGATGCCGTGCTCACCCGCCTGAACCTCAAGGCCCGCGTGGTCATCTGTGGGGCTATCAGCCAGTACAACAACAAAGAGGCGGTCAAGGGGCCGGCCAACTACCTGTCGTTACTGGTCAACCGTGCGCGCATGGAAGGGTTCGTGGTGTTCGACCATGCCAAGGAGTATGGGAAGGCTGCGCGGGAAATCGCCGGTTGGTTGGCCAGCGGGCAGGTGAAGAGCAAGGAGGATGTGGTGGAGGGGTTGGAGACGTTTCCTGAGATGTTGCTCAGGTTGTTCAGTGGGGAGAATTTTGGGAAGTTGGTGTTGAAGGTGTGAGAATCTGATGCTGTTTGCCTCTCCGTGCGGATGACGCTGTCGTGCGGGAGGGCAAGCGGCTGCCCGCGAAGGGCTGCGAAGGGGATACGAAGCAGCACTGTTGCTCCTACCCGACGCCTGACAACCGTTAGTCGCAAAAACAAGAATCAGACATATGACACTTGCAACAAATCAACTTCATATGTACGGCCAAGGGGAGATCTGAGCCCCCCTAATCCCCGGGGCTTCAAGCAGTTTCATGGCATATCCTTGACGCTTATACCCTTCTGCGCTTACTCTCGCGAGCCTTAGAACATGGAAGTCTCCGAGATCCTCCCTAGCCAGGCGCAAGTTGGAAGCGGGTCTTTCCTGAAGATGAACCCCCGGCGTGCTTAGGCGCGCTGCTTTGCTTTGCGGTAAACATCTTGAAGCCTCGCTCCTCTTTCCAGATCCAAAAATCGGTCATCTTCGCTCTGGTCCTGCGCGAGGCTCGTGCCCGCTTTGGAGCTCGTCGTATGGGGGCAGTCTGGATGCTGGTCGAACCCATCTGCCACCTGCTGATTTTCTCCCTGCTGTTCGCGATATTACGCGGACGCACCATCTCCGGGGTCGAATACCCTGTGTTCATCTTGGTCGGCATGGCTCCCTTCCTGCTCTACCGCAACACCGCCCTGCGCCTAATGGACAGCTTGCGAGAAAACCGCTCGCTGTTCGGTTACAAACAGATCAAGCCCCTGGACACCTATGTCGCCCGCGTCATCGTGGAAACCTGTGTCGCAGCCACGGTCTACGCCATTCTGGTGTTCACCTTCGCCTGGTTTGGATTCGACATGTCGGTGCACAGCCCACTGCAGTGGGTCGCCAGCCTATTCCTCGGTCTGCTGTTCGCCTTCGGCCTGGGGATGTTCCTGGCCCTAATCACCCATGCCTTGCCGAGCCTCAAAGCCTTTATCCGCATGGCATTCTTCCCCCTCTATTTCATTTCCGGCGTGCTTCTTCCACCGTCTTATTTACCTACGCCCATGATGCCCCTGCTACTCCTGAATCCTTTCTTACATTTGCTTGAACTTATCCGCGCCGAAGTACTACCTCATTACACCCCTGTTGATGGGGTGTCCGCGACCTATGTGATCGCCTTTACCCTGGTATTGCTGTTCCTGTCTCTTGGCGCCTACCGCGCCCGCAGGATGCACCTGATTTCCACCAAGAACGGTTAACTACAGGCCCCACGTGTTCGAGCTCAGAAACGTCACCAAGTCGTACCTCACGCCCAAGGGGCGGCGTTACGTCTTCCGCAACCTGTCGCTGGCCATTCCGCCCGGCAAGAACATCGGCCTGATCGGCCGCAATGGCGCTGGCAAGTCGACCCTGATGCGCCTGCTCGGCGGCGCTGATGTGCCCGACTCCGGCACCATCGTCACCGACCGCAGCATCTCCTGGCCGGTGGGCCTGACCGGTGGCTTCCAGGGCAGCATGACCGGTCGCGACAATATCAAGTTCGTCTGCCGCGTCTATGGCGCCACCGGCGATGCCATGCGCGAGAAGGTCCGCTACGTGCAGGAGTTCGCCGAGATCGGTGACTGGATCGACGAGCCGATCAAGACCTACTCATCGGGCATGCGCTCGCGGGTGGCCTTTGGCCTGAGCATGGCGTTCGACTTCGACTACTACCTGATCGACGAAGTGATGTCGGTGGGCGATGCGCAGTTCAAGCGCAAGTGCGCCGCAGTGTTCAAGGAAAAACTGCAGAAATCCAATGTCGTGCTCGTTTCCCACTCCATGCCGGAGATCGAGAAGCTCTGCGACATCGTCCTGCTGGTGCGTGACGGCGGCATCCAGGTCTATGACGACGTCGCCGAAGGCATCAAGGCCTACAACAACTGATCACACCATTACCGCTTCGCAGCACCGTTCCACATCAAGGATGCATCACACTATGAGCAGTACGGGTAAACACAAGGGCTGGGGCCTGGCGATCGCCATGGTCGTCGTGCCAATGGTCCTTGCGGCCATCTACTACGGCATCTTTGCCATCGATCGTTATGTCAGTTCCGCCCAAGTAGTAGTCCGCCAGGACGGGAACAACCAGGCGGCCCAGGTACCAGGCCTTGCCACCTTGCTGACTGGCACCAACCCAGCGTCGCGGGAAGAGACCCTCTACCTGCGTGAATACATCACCTCGATGGATATGATGCTGCTGCTTGAAGATCGTGTGCACTGGATCGAGCAATACGCCGACCAGAGCCGCGATGTGTTCTTCTGGCTCGACAAGGACGCTCCACGCGAAGACCTACTCGAGTACTACCAGCGTATGGTTTCGGCCCACTACGACGAAACCACTGGCCTGCTGCGCGTCGAAGTCCAGGCGTTCACACCTGAGCTGTCCGAGCAGATGCTGCGCACCATTCTCCAGGCCAGCGAACACTTCGTGAACGAGGTCAGCCACAATATCGCCCGCGAGCAGATGAAGTTCGCCCAAGGCGAGCTGGAAACCGCACGCGTGAACTACTCCAAGCGCAAGACCCAGCTGCTGAACTTCCAGAACGAGAACAAGGTGCTCGACGGCGGCAATACTGCTCAGAGTCGCGCGACCATCATCGCCAACTTAGAAGGGCAGTACACCGCCGAACAGGCCGCGCTCACCGAGATGTCCTTCAAGCTACGCGCCGACGCCCCGCAGATCCGCCAGCAGAAGCAGAAGGTCGAAGCCATCACCCAGCAACTGGCCAAGGAAAAACGCCTGCTCGTCTCCTCGCCACAGGGCTCACAACTCAACGTGGTCGCCTCGCGCTATCAGCAATTGACGCTCGACGCCGGCATCGCGGAAGAAACCTACAAGACCGCCGTCGCTGCGCTGGACAACGCTCGCATCGAGGCCAGCAAGAAGATCCGCACCCTGGTCACCGTGGTCAGCCCCAATACCCCGCAACTCGCCCTGTACCCGGAGCGCTTGTACAACCTGGCAACCATCCTGCTTGGCCTGCTGATGGTGTACGGCATCACCCGCTTCATCCTGGCTTCGATCGAGGATCATCGTGATTAAATCCATAGCTGTCCCCCACAAGCTCAACCTGAAACTGGCTGCGCTGGCCTTGGCAACCTTGGGGCTAGCCGGATGTGGCGGCACCTTGTCGGGTGCCGGTCCCTATAAGGGCGAGATAGAAAGCAAGACCGAGGCCTATAACCTTGTAGATATCAATGCCAGCACCATCGGCCCATACATGCGTGGCGCCGTGCGCCCGCCACTCGCCACCGTGACTAAGCCCTTGCCACCAGAAGTTCGGCTGATGCCTGGCGATACCCTCAACGTGCTGATCGCCGACACCGCACCGGAAGGCTCGGCGCTGTTCGCTCCACTGGCTACCGGTGGTACCCAGCTCAAGTCCCGCATTGACGCTAAAGGCATGCTATCGCTGCCTTATGTCGGTCGCCAGTTCGTCGCTGGCATGACCCTCAATGAGGTCGAGGACATGATTCGTCGCCAACTCAAGGGCATCACCACTGACGTGCAAACCCACGTCGAATTGGTCGGCGACCTATCTGGCTCGGTACTGGTAGCTGGCGCCGTCAAAGCTCCAGGCCGATTCAGCACCCTTCAAGGTCCCCTGACTCTGCTGGATGCTGTGAATCAGGCCGGCGGCCCGGTGATGGAACCACACTTGGTCAATGTCACCGTGCGGACTGGTAGCCAAGTTCAGCAGTTCAACTATGAAGACGTACTGGCAGGCAACAATATGGTGCTGCGTCCAAACTCCGAAGTCGTCTTGGATCGAGCACGCCAGCGCTTTGTGGCTATGGGAGCTGTCGCAGAGCCTGGCTTAAAAGATATGCCAGCACAATACACAAGCCTACTCGATGCCTTAAGCAGTGTCGGCGGATTGAAAGAAGGTAGCGCGAATCCTGAAGGCGTATTTGTATTCCGCATGGGCACAGAAGAGAATGCAAAACCGGTCGTGATGCGTCTGAATATGCGTGAACCAACAGCTATATTCTATGCACGTCAAATCATGATCAAACCAGACGACACAATCTATGTAACCAACGCAGCAGTACATGAATGGCAAAAAGTTATTAGCCCAATCGTTCAAACCATGTTACTGGGACGCGCCACCGGCGTTCAGTAATTAGCTAAACTCCAAAATAAAAAAGAACTTTTGAAGCCCACAAAAACCAGCCCTGCCGCCTTCAGGGCTGCCCCTTTAAACTACAACGCCTCACCTTTCCTTAACCTAGTTTTAAGAAGCGATGATAAAAGAAAATTTCTTATGACAAATAGGCTCAGAACCACTTAAATAACTTCAGCGCCCCTCCAATAACACACGACTCCGTAAGCTTCGTCGACAAACCTCCAAGGTTAACCTTATTCAGGGCGCACATGATTCAAACACCACCACACCAAAGCTGCCCCAATCTGGAAAACTCAATCGAGAGCCACTCGAATCAAGCATCTGCTGTTGTAAAAACGCATTTTGCGAGATACATTGCCGCTCTGCCCACACGTGCCCTTAATTCCATTACGGGCCAAAATATTGACTCACGTTGAAGGAGCTGGAGCCGGTGATTAACAAAGAGTTAAAGAGTGAGCTCAAAAACAAAGGCATCTACATCGCTGGAGGCGGTACCATAGGTACCGCCTCGATATTACAGTGCGAACCACCTGTCCTGATTGGTACCGATACCAATATGAAAGGTTTTATTGGTGCATACTCGTATATGAGGGGTGGCAGGATAGGCCCAGCCCTGAAAAGAATTGGTCGATACTGTTCTATTGCACCAGGCTTTACGGCGGGAGACTCCAATCATGTGATGACGTGGTTGTCTAGTCATCCTTTTCAGTACGGCACCGGATCCGTATTTAAAGCGTGGACAAAGAAAAAAGATTTCCCTTTCAAAAAAATGAAACAGAAAAAGCCAAGCGCAAGTGAGATTGGAAATGACGTCTGGATAGGAGCAAACGCAACAATTATGCCAGGAGTTAAAATTTTTGATGGGGCGGTGGTTGGTGCCGGGGCCGTTGTCACCAAAGATGTTCCACCTTATGCAGTTGTTGCTGGCTGCCCAGCAAAAATAATAAAGTACAGATTCGACGAACAAACAATTCAAGAACTATTAGAGCTAAAGTGGTGGCGATTTGACGCAGACTCTCTACTTGGCGTTGATTTTGACAACGTTGAATTAGCCATAAAGCAAATCAAAGAAATGGAATTACGCGGAGAGCTTGAGTTGATCGACCGCGCCCCCATCAGCATCAACGGGGCCGAGGCAAATAATAAGCTTTCTGCTAGATCAGCATAAGTTTTACACCAAAGATAAATCAAGGCCAATCAAAAAGCCTTGATTTATCTAGTAGCGCACTAAGCGGTTAATTCGCTATCTACTTAACTTGCTTCACCCAATGGTTCCGAGGCTTTTAGATTAACGAACTACCCTACCCATTCGGGACACTAGCTAGATAACCTAAGCAGAAGCCTCAAGAGCAAAACAGCTCTTTGCCCCAATGAGATCATCTAGAGCAAGAGAAAATCTCATTTTCTTTCACTTTATTCCCAAGATTCTTATACCCATCAGGCTTAAGCATATCTTTGTATGGCTCAACCACATGCTGCCTAACTGATTTCCCCATCCGATTCTTGACAACTACGTTGTTGTCCCCCTCAATTTTTACCCCAATACGCGAGCCACAAAATTCATTACCTTCAACAACATTAAAGTTAGCATAGTCTCTGTAAAATCGACCTTTATCATCTAACGCCGGATCGCCGCACCCCCACTTACTCAAATCTCTGCTTTGCCTTGATGCTATCCAGACACCCACTGGCTCATGTGAAAATAAATTGTTCCTAATTACATTATGATCACTAGACTGCCACCGAATAGCCGACTTTCCCGTTTTGAAATTCTCCCCACAATTCTTATATAGAAAAATCCCTCCACCAGCATTACCTAAAAATTTATTACCCTCAATAACATTATAAGCAGACGAGTCTATAGCCACCCCCTCCCGCCGGCCATTCACCCCATTCCCCTGAATAACATTATTCAAAATACTTATACGCTGACTCCCCTGATCCAAGTACACTCCAACCTTACCCGAATCTTTAACTATAGAATTTTTAAGTACTGAGTCAGTGACATAGCTTTCAAAATAGACCCCTCCACGCCCACTTCTCAAGACCTTTACACCATCCAATACAACATTTCTAGGAGCGATTTTGTAATTTTCCGATATGTCTGACGAGAACTCATTAATACGAACGCCAGAGGTAATACTAACCCCCCTATTCCTAAAATTTACTATTCGGCAATTTGATATTTTTATATTTTCTATCGGCCTGCCTCTACCATTAACCGATACACCAATCGCACGTGAATGCTCACCATCCAGAATCGCACCATCACAGTCTAAACTAGTGTCACTTCTTGATATCTCGAAAGACTGATAATAAATACAATCTGCTTGCAGCTTCACATTACCTACAACTCTCTTAGGCGAAGTGCAACGATTACTAATGTCTGCAGCTAGCACTCCAAGGGGGCTGACCAAAAACGCTCCACCGCCCAGCGCCAATAAAAAATACAAAGTTTTCCTCATAATCCCCCCAAACAAGCAGTCAACTAATACAAAAGCTGACCTCTCACCATCCAAAAAATCCCCATTAGCTCTTCATCAAACTAATAGCCACTCTGAATACCAACAACAAACGCCCCAAAAACAACCACCCCAATAAACACTAAGCCTCCAAATCTTAACTACACGAACAGACCACTCCATTAAACCAAGAACAGAACAACACGCCTAATAATCAATATCTTTCTCAGTTCGCAAATGAAGAATCCAGCCAAGCAATGATGAAGATATCACAACAAAGAAACATAGCGCCCCCCCCCCACAAAGCCCCCAAAGCGAGATTCCCATGCAGCTTTCCTCCATCGCAAGACCGACAGGCCGATCCAAGCAAACCTAAGACTCGAAATTGCATTCGAGCTCAGTTCTACCCGATCCCCATGACGAAACGATGTCAGTTAGCCTAGATCCAAGCAGTCCAATAAATCCGCCCTACTACTAATAAGGGAAATTCATATGCCAGCTAAAACCCCCTCCGAAAGCAATGAAAAGTATTTGAAACAAGTCACATCAGAATGAATTTAACCGCCTGACCTGCAATCACCCCACAATATGGCTTCCCGTCCCTCATAAGACGAAACTTATATCTCTGTCTCTCACCATCAAAAATCATTTCGTCTATTTCATAGTCCCCTGTCGACAAGGAAATAAATTCGCCGAAAACTTCTACATCACGGCAGACATCTATCACTCGCGCCCTACTAACCGACCTCAAGAAGCTTTCCCGAACACTGTCGCCATCAAATTTTGATAAATATATCCACCCAAACCGGCTTGACATTGCATTTTGCAGTACCGGCCCGTCGGGCAAAAGAGCATCAACACGACCAGAAGGTGAACTCAACAAAAACTCAAACAGCTCCAACCAAAGATTAACTATCGTCTTAGCGCCATATCTTTCCGCACTTAGCCGCCCCGCCCGCCCCATTCTCTCGACCAACTCCCTGTTACCCAACAGCAAACAAACCTTCTCCACAAACTCATCTTCGGAATCTACAATATATCCATCAACACCATTAGTAACAATCTCTGATGGTCCATAATTAGTTTTCGTTGAAACAAGAGGAGTCCCATACCCCAAAGACTCAGCAAAACTTATCCCAAACCCCTCAGTAGCCGACATCCCCAAACTGACACTGGCACGCCGGAAAACGACGGAAACATCCGTCGCAAACCCCATCAACTTTACAACCTCCTGCAAACCCAGCTTTTCTATATGCTCTCTAATCGCCTCCTCCTGCTCTCCTGTCCCCCAAATCTCAAGTCGTGCAGCAGAGTTTAGCTCTACCACACGCGCGAATACACTAATAATTGCCTTGATCCGCTTTATCCCATGAAGCCGAGAAACAATGACTGCAAGATTTTCTTCACGCTTAACATCAGTTACGTCAGGTGAAATGGTGACTAGATTTCCAATTACAGAATATTTATCCGATGGAAACTGCTCTTGTAGATCACGCATCTGCCCTGACGTCAGAACGACCAAGCGATCACAACTTGGTATCCCACGGATAACGCCATCATACTTCGGCGCAACCTTACCTCCCACCACGTACGGCTTAAGCAAATGATTACTGTGCATCATCAGTATGCGGAACACCCCCTCTCTCTCTATCATGCAAATGCTATCGGCAGCCCCAATAGAATCGGCAACCAGGAAGCTGGGAAGACACTCCTCAGACAAGCACTTAAGCCAATAAGCATGAGCCGATGCCAGCGAATTGAATTTTAATGGACCAGTTCCAGGCATAGAAATCATAACCATAACAACGACGTTGCCGGGCTTGACGAACTCCTCTAAAAAAATAAGCCCAGCCTCGGTCATATATCTTACTACGCATAGACCTGTGGAATTAATATGATCAACACGCCTTTTAACCTTAACACGCAAATGCACCAGAGTGTCTAAATTAGCACTTGCATCTTTATCTGAAGCCAAACAAGAAGCCCTGTAGGAAAACCACTTATAAAAATTCAGAACCTGCAGTGTTTTGCAAACCCTACCTTGCATAACAAGCTGCTTGAATGTCTTATCTAGCTTCTCATCGTAATCCAATAGCGCAACGCGAGCGAGTAACCCTGATTTAGATAAGGCTGCCGTCCTCCCCAGAGACACCCGCGTCACTCCCCCGCCCTGTTCAGCTAATTGATATAAAATAGAAATTACTTGACTCACAGACTCAACCCTTATGACTTTTTTTGCTAAGCCCCCATCGAAAGTGCATAAGTACGATCGGAGCTGCTCGTAGAAATTATAGGCATGCCACTACATGATTAGTGGACTTACAGACGCACCGCCAAAATACAGGCGCCATATTATTGGCAGCGCAATCTATTGAACTTCTCTCTCTGCCCGCTGTCTCCTTCCTGCCCGCTGCCCACCCCTAAAAGATTTTAAAAGAGGAACTAGGTAAAAATAACATCAGGCATACCAATCATGGCCATTTGCCACATTCCAAGGCTTTCCTTATATATCTCCAGAAAGCCCTCCAGTGACAAGGCAAAAAGCAAAAACTCTCACAAAACCTCTAAATTTTCGCCGATTTTTATAGATTTTTCGTAAAAAATTATGAAAACATAACCCTCCACACCCCCACGCTCGCGAGCAGGGGCAGAGTCATCTACCAAGACAGCCCGACGTCAGCGCAGACGCAAAATGCCATCAGCCAGAGTCCATTTCCGGCTTCTTATAACTACCTCACTACCATAACTACCATAAGGACACTATATGCTTGACATAAATTTGACACATCGATAAAATTGTCGATTTGACGCTATCGGAACACCCTTATTTTTTGTTTTATGCTGAAAGCATTTTTGATTTAGAGCAATTTAACTCATGGAAGATAAGTTAATATCGAAGCTTGCAACCATTTCCGAGGATGCCGTTTTAGTCTCCCCAGTAAAGCTTTACGGTGCCGTCACAGTTAACGCGAAGGCTCAAATCGGAAAATATACTTATATTGGGCGCGACGGCTACATAGGCCGAGGTGTAACCATTGGCAATTACTGCTCAATTGCGCGCAATGCGGAAATAAGCCCAATCAATCATCCAACCCATTATTTGAGTTGTCATCCCTTTCAGTACAATACCAATCACTTTACTGAGCTTGAGGACTATTTAGTTCATCAGCGCGTAAAAGGGCCAATCTCAAATCCCGCGGTAATTGGTCATGATGTATGGATTGGAGCAGGTGCAATGATCTGCCAAGGTGTGACGGTTGGCACAGGAGCCGTAGTTGCCGGAGGAGCTGTCGTCACCAAAGATGTGCCACCATATGCCATCGTCGGTGGAGTTCCTGCTCAAATCATTCGCTATCGGTTTGATGAGGCGACTATCGATAGACTTTTGGCTAGTAAGTGGTGGGACCTTGAGCCCAAAGACATGCTTGATGTCAATTTTGAAGATGTTCATGAAGCGCTGGATAAAATCAGTGCTATTAAACTGCATATCAATCTTCGAAACCGCAGCGCTCTTGCACGCACGCTAACTAATAATGCTAGTGGTACCGCATCTGGTATTGTGTGGTTCACGACTCCAACAGCCTATGCCGACCTAGATGCTCTCGATCGATTTACATCGATCGAGATCGTTGCACATGAAGCAGGGCCGGACGACACCTCAGAATTGCTATCTCCCGGTACCTACCCGATTGAGAGCGCATCGTATGATGTCAAGCGCGGCAGGTACCGCCTCACATTTCTAGTAGAAGATAAACCCTACAAAGGAAAAATTTTCAAGAAAAAGTTCAAGTTCAAGCTTGGTACAGCCAGCCCTCAGCCAAACTAGTAAGCAAACCGACGAGTCATCAAACAGAGCGTCCCCAATGGGGACGTTCGATGCAGTCGAGTAGTTAGCTTGATAGGTGCTTGTGCTGCACATGGATTTATCCAAAGCTGGGAGCGGTGCCCATTCCCAACCGGGGATAAAGACTGAAGCTATTGGACAAGGTACTTGTCAGTTTCAGCTCGATAGCAAGGCCATGTGTAGGCCCATGTAACGCAACCGCAAATACGATAGGGATAGTTATGAGAACAGTAATCACCTTCGGCACTTTCGATGTGCTTCACATCGGTCACGTTAGGATCCTGCAGCGCGCCCGTGCTCAAGGTGACAGACTGATTGTCGGCGTTTCTTCTGACGCGTTGAATTTCTCAAAAAAACAACGCAACCCGGTTTATCCAGAAGCCGAGCGTCGCGATATTATCGCTTCCCTAGCCTGCGTAGATGAAGTATTCATCGAGGAGTCACTAGAACTTAAAGCTCAATATATCAAAGAGTTCGGTGCTCACGTTTTGGTCATGGGCAATGACTGGGAGGGCCGTTTTGACGAATATAAGTCTCTGTGCGAAGTTATTTATCTGCCTCGCACCGATGGTATTTCCACAACTCAATTGATAGCTGAGATCAAGAAGTATGGGTAACCTTCCCCGAATTGGGTTCGTGGGATGGAACCCTTTTCAGTTCCTTCATATTCAAAAGCTGGCAAGCACCTTCCCTGGGGCTTGCTTCGTTATTGAAAAGCGCAAAGACTTTATCTCTGAATTCAGCGATGATGTTCTGAAAAATCCAAAGACACCAATCATGGTGTGGGATCGCGCCAAAATGGCATCGCTTGACGGCGTCTTTGACATTATTGTCTGTCAAACTCCGTTTTCTCGTATTGAAGCTATTGAGAAATCAAAGATTGCGATGATTCAGTACGGATATGCGAAGGAGCCACACAACTACGGCCCATGGCGTGCCTTCGCAGATGTTTGCTTGACCTATGGGCCCTACGCGTCTGAACGAATCGATTACTTTAGCCCTACCACCTCCGTTGGTAATCCTCGATACGACGATTGGCATATTGATAGCTTTCATCAGTCTGCCAAGTTGAAGCATGCTGGCAAATTAAACCCCAGTCGAAAAACTGTTCTCTACCTACCGACATGGGGCGAACTATCTAGCGTAGATAAATACGTTGATGCCATTTATGATTTGGCTGAAAATTTTAACGTTTTGATGAAGATGCATCACAATACAGAGCTTCTTGAAAGTGAACGAAAGAGCAAAATGGACATGGGTGCCATTTGCCACTTCGGGGCAAATGATGACCTTCTAGAACTTCTTTCGATTTCCGACATTGTAATCTCGGATTACAGCGGCGCCATTTTTGACGCAATCTACTGCAAAAAACCCATAGTGTTGCTTGACGCCGATCTTGCTGAGCAGATGGGCGGAAAAAAGATCGATGAGTATAGTCTAGAATATTCCCGCCGCGAGGACCTGGGACTCACAGTCAAGTCACCTGAGGCGCTAAGGGCTGGTGTCGAAGAGATTGCGAAAAGTCCAGAAAAATACATTGAACAGTATGGAGCCCTTCGCGATACTTTGTTTACCGACACCAAAAACTCTTTAGGTTTGGCACATGATGCACTGATTAGATTATGGAAAGGTGAGTTCACGCCTAGCCAGCCTCAATCCTATGTACGCAAGGAACTAAAGGAATATTATAAAACCAAGCGACAATTGGCTATTGCCAAGAAAAATCAGGGCGAACAAAAATAATGCAATCTATCCAGCGACACCTCATTGTAAAAGCAATATTCCTGCTTTCCAAATTTGGCGCGCATCGTGCAAGTCTTGCTTGTACCGATAGGCTGTTGCGTTTGAATGTATCGCTAGGCCAATTAAGACAAGCCGTTCTTACAGCTATCACTCAAAACGATTATGATGCAGCGCTTCGCTTTTCGACCTATGCCATTGAAAGATACCCGTCTAATTCATTCGGTTATTTGGAAAAAGCTAAAATCTTAGCTGCACGCGGAGCAACTGAAGACGCTATAGAGACGCTTGAACAGGCCCCATCCTGCGGCCCGGTTCTTGACGCTATGTTGCAATATCGTATCGCCCCCCCAATTTCCAAGCCCAAAAAATCCAATACTATAAAGCCCAGGCCGCGGGTACCAACTGACGACTTGGAAAGTTCATTGCTCATGGCTGGCAATGACGCCTCTTGGCTTAATATAATTGCTGAACAAGCACACCAAGCAATAAAAAACAACCCAGAAAATATTACAAACTACAATATCCTCGCGCGCACTTACAGCCAGCTCAATCAACACGAAAAACTGATCGAAGCAATTAACTCCTTTCCCGAAAGCGTGTCCTCAAAACTTAACTATCGCCTGATGCTTGCGAGCGCTTATAACTCGAACCGTAATCAGTTGGCGGCTTTTGGCGTTTTGATTGCCGCACAAATTGAACATCCGTCGGAGCGTAAACTGCTAATGCGGATCAGTGATATGTTGCGGGATGATACTCAGGTAGCACGTGCGTATTCGTATTTGTGTGCCGCGCAAGCAGTATACCCTGCTTATGGCTCAGTAAGGCGTCTTTCCTTCGAAATTGACCATGCGCTATTTGATAATGCGCGTGATACGCTCTTGGGCATCCTAGAGTTCCCACGAGAAGTACTGATGAAGTTTATGCCGATGATAAATCGCGCAACTCCATTCTTTCCTGACTTGCGTGATGAAACACTAGCGGCACGAAACCAGGCGCGCGAGCTTATTGCTGCAGAAAAAGGCAGAAAAGGCATGAATCCGACCGAGCAGGTAAAGGTCGCCATAAAGTGCCGCTGGCTATTTGAGGCGCAGCAAATAATCAATCGGAACAAGTCGGGAAACGAACCTGTTTCCAGCGAAAACCAGGCGTGGCTAAATACTGTCCTTTATAATCTAGGGCATGCCCGCCCCTTGGTAGAGGCAGCGAGCGCTAATGAAACCTCTCCGCACTTGTATGGATTGAAAAACGGTTCAATCGTAGATATAGAAATCGAGAACATCGATCTTTCTAAAGTTGTAGAGGTCTTTATTCCGACTGTGTTCTTTGCTGCACCTACCGAGGAAAAGCCAAGCTACGCTACAGTCCGTGAATTCCTGTCTAACGTCTACAGCTATCTGATGGGGCGAAGTGACTTAATATTGGTTCCAAGGCATCAGTGGAATTGGAGGAATTGTGATCCACGAATTCCCGGAGCAAAGGTCGTCAGTTATCACACTAACGCTCCGCTGAACAGTAATCACCTGCATATTCAAGAAGTTCCACTGGCAGGCCGTTGTAGCATGGACCACCAGGGTTTTGCTGGCTACTCATCTCTAGCAACGATTCACGCACCAATTGAACTATTTAGTCTTGATTGCTCAGAGCAAGCGTTAGCAGATAATGAGCGAGAACTGCGCGAAACCTACGTGCACAACAACGTATCTAAGTACTCGCAAACTCTCGAACGAGTTACATTCGAGGACGATTACGTGTTTGTAGCGATGCAAATCCCCACAGATACCGTAGCAGCGCTCGCTAGTATCACCGGAGTCGAACTTGTCCGCACCGTTGCCGAACACTATTTCGGAAGCTCGACAAAAGTTCGAGTTAAACGCCACCCATACTGTAACAGCATGGAAGTTCAAAGAACGCTTGAATCGCTCTCTAGCAGCAACGCGATTGAATTGTCCGACGCCTCAGTTCATGACCTGATCGGAGGCGCAAAAGCTGTGTTCACGGTTAACTCCGGTGTTGGCCTGGAAGCTTTGCTACATGGTCGCCCAGTTGTTATTACGGGTGACTGCGACTACTCTTATGCTGTTTCAGCTTACCCACGTACTATTGGCGAGCTAAAAACCTGCCTTAGTGGTGACCTAAATTTCGATCGTCAGCGCACACGAAAACTTCTACACTACTACGTTAACAAATATTCTATTCCTGCAAGTGATACTGCGGGAATTCACGACTGGCTCGCCGATTGGCTAAACTAATACACCGACATATATCGTACAACAAACAATCCACCAAGACAATCATATATACTCGGCTTAAATATTAACCCGAGTATATATTCAAAATCTTATAATTTTGCTGGGTATCCAGATGATCAAAATCACCCCCACTATCGAATGCTCCAACACTGCTCCTTTTGTCCTATTCGGCGGCATTAACGTTCTAGAGTCTCTGGATCTAGCTCTGACCGCTTGTGCAGAATACGTTCGCGCCACCGAGAAGCTGGGCATCCCGTATGTGTTCAAAGCAAGCTTCGATAAGGCCAACCGTTCTTCCATTCACTCCTACCGTGGCCCAGGCATGGAAGAAGGCCTGCGCATCTTCGAGAAAGTGAAGGCTGAATTCGGCGTTCCAGTGATCACCGATGTCCATGAGATCTACCAGGCCGCACCGGTTGCCGAGGTGGTAGACGTGCTGCAGCTGCCTGCGTTCTTGGCACGCCAGACTGATCTGGTCATGGCTCTGGCCAAAACCGGTAAACCAGTAAACATCAAGAAACCGCAGTTCCTGAGCCCATCGCAAGTACAGAATATCGTGCACAAGTTCAAGGAGGCCGGTAACGATCAACTGATTCTCTGCGACCGTGGCACCTGCCTGGGTTATGACAACCTGGTGGTAGACATGCTCGGCTTCGGAGTGATGAAGCGTACCTGCGAAGACCTGCCAATCATCTTCGACGTGACCCACGCCCTGCAGCAGCGCGACCCTTCGGGCGCAGCATCCGGCGGCCGTCGAGAGCAAGTAGTGGAACTGGCCCGTGCCGGTATGGGTGTTGGCCTGGCAGGCCTGTTCCTAGAAGCACACCCGACCCCGGATCAAGCCAAATGCGACGGCCCAAGCGCCCTGCCACTGGACCAACTGGAACCCTTCCTGGCGCAAATCAAGGCCCTGGATGATTTGGTCAAATCGTTCCCAGTGTTGAACATCCGCTAAAAGCTATGCCTCTTTAAGACGCAAGGATTGTAAACATGGCAAGCCCAGAACAACGGGTCGCGATTGTCATTCCGGCCCGCTATGGCTCAACTCGTCTACCCGGCAAACCACTAGCCGACATTGCCGGGAAGCCCATGGTGCAGCACGTCTACGAGCGCGCCCTACAGGTCGGTAATGTCCAAGTAGTGGTCATTGCTACCGATGATGAGCGCGTTGCGCAAGCGGTACGAGAGTTTGGTGGCGAATGCGTCATGACCTCGCCAGATCACCCATCTGGTACCGACCGCTTGGCGGAGGTCATGACCCAGGTTGATGCAGATATCTACATCAACCTACAAGGTGATGAGCCGCTGGTGCGGCCGGCCGACATCGAAGCGCTCGCCAGCGGTATGCTGGACGATCCGAGCGTAAAGGTTGGTACCTTGTGCCATCCGATCGATACGCACGAAGCCAGCAACCCCAACACCGTGAAAGTGGTACTTGCCAATAACGGCAATGCATTGTATTTCAGCCGCTCGCCTATCCCCTACCCACGTGACGGCGAAGTCACCAACTATCTCAAGCACGTCGGTGTGTATGGCTACCGTCGCGAAGTGCTGGCCGATTACAGCAGCCTACCGCAACCCATGCTGGAGCATGCAGAGAAGCTTGAGCAATTGAGGCTGATGGCTGCAGGTTATTGTATTCGCGCCTACCTGGTAGAACCTACTGGCCCAGGCGTCGATACTCCGGAATGCCTAGAGCATGTTCGTGCGCTGATGAGCGGCCAACCTCCTGCTCCAAAACCGTCGCTCAATGACATCCGCCTGGTAATTACCGATGTGGATGGCGTACTTACCGATGGCGGTATTTATTACGATGCCACCGGTGAATGCATCAAGCGCTTCCACGTACGCGATGGCATGGGTATGCGTCTGCTGGAAGAAAGCGGTGTTCGCGTAGCGGTACTCTCGGGTCGTGACTCGGCGACCTTGCGCAAGCGCGTTGCAGACCTGGGCATTACCCTCTGTCAATTCGGTGTGAAGGACAAGCAGGCCGCCTGCAACCAGTTGATGGCCGAAGCAGGTGTCCGCGCTGCACAAACGGCATGCATAGGCGATGACTCCATCGATCTGCCGGCATTCACAGCTTGCGCCCTATCGTTTGCTGTGGCGGATGCACCTACGTATGTCAAGGCAGCGGCCACCCATACGCTGAATGCTAAAGGGGGTACTGGCGCATTCCGCGAAGTGGCAGATGCCATTCTGTTTGCGCAGGGCAAAGATGCCGTATTAGGCACAGCAGCTGGCTATGCGCAAGTAATGGCAAAGATGACGCAGTAAGCAGTAATCACCTCTCCCTCGCACAAATTCGTATGTATGGATCTGTGCGAGGTGGAGGTATTTTTAAGCCTCATGATTTGAGCAAGCATGAATTCTAATTCTAAAAACACCACAAAATTATAAATTCACCCAACCCATTAGTCACCAACCCTATTAAAAGTGAACGTTACCGTTCCCTCAGGAATTTCCCCCGACACCCCAGAAATCTTTAAGGCGAAGAGATTTTTCTTTGCATTATACCAAGAATTCTCAACATCAAAGACACCCGCACCAAAAAATGATTCAACAACATTAACAGTGTCAAATTCCTTTAAGATTTCTGGCTCCGCATATGACTTATCAACATCAAACCAAATTATTCCACTCTTGCTACTCACTGTATTTTTTAGCGAGGCGCGGAGAGAATCGATTATTGATTTCCTGTAACTGATTCGTCGAGATTCTATTTCCCTCAAAGCTTTTTCAATATCATTAAAATCAACACCTTCCATGTCCTCTGGGTCAAGCTCCCACCATCTTGATTCCAGCAAACGTGAAATAGTCGCTTCATCAAAGCGCAGCCTTATTTCCTTCGCAGGCACCCCTGCCACGATGGCATATGGTCTAACATCTTTTGTAACGACGGAGCTCGAACCTATTACTGCTCCATGACCAATTTTAACGCCTCCGCGTATAACAGACTTCGTACCTATCCAAACATCACTACCAATCTCTGTCATACGCCCAGCCTTTATAGGCGCTTTTACTTTTACAGTTTTATACCCAGGCTGCGAAGAGAAATGATTATTGTTATATTGGAATGAGTGAGACGAAAGCATAGTTAATGGATGAGATTTAGCTCCGATCTCAATATTTCTAGCTATAGAGCAATAGTTCCCAATAGAACTATGCTGAACATACGTCCCCGCCCCAATATATGTATATTTTCCAACTGTAGAGCTTTTATCAATTACCACTTTGCCATATAACCGCACAGGCGCTATCAGCGTGGCCTCCTCCGAGACTCTGGACTCGGAGCTGATCATATTTTTGCTGCCTCGCCTACTATTATTCAAACTCGCCTCCGAACAGCACAATCATGAAGCCTTGCGCAATTAAAATTTAATGCTCACAACCTTAATGAGTGTTACTTGCACTAACTATAGGCAGCATCACCTCGTTGGACAGCACCAAAGTCCACATTCAGAGAATAACGAAGTGACACTCACTAGCTCTATTAATACCACAAGACTGGGACATGTCGAAGTCCATACATAGCAGATATTTATTAGTGGTTAGTCGAATATTTCAACCACACCCACAACAACTCCTTCCTCGTTGGTAACAGCCAACGCACGAATCTTGTTATCGACCATATAGGCTTCCGCTTCCGACATCTGCGCATCTTCCTTGATGGTATGAGGGGTAGCGGTCATGAAGTGAGCAACAGTGGTATGGATCACGCCTTCGTTACTCAGCAAGGCACGGCGTAGGTCACCGTCTGTGACGATGCCGACCAGTTTGCCTTCATCCATAACAACGGTCAGACCGAGGCGGCTCTGAGTCATGACCAGCAGGCAATCATGGAAGCTGGTAGCTGGGCTCACAAACGGCGCTGGCGAATGCATGACATCACTGACACGGGTCAGCAGTTTACGACCCAGGCTGCCGCCGGGATGATAGCGAGCGAAGTCCATCGGCTTGAACTGGATCGCGTCAATCAGGGCAACCGCCAAGGCATCCCCCATGGCCATAGTGGCCAAGGTCGAAGTGGTCGGCGCCAGGTTGTTCGGGCAGACTTCGCGCTCGACAGAAATGTCCAGCCAAATATCAGCATGCTTAGCCAGGGTCGACTTGCCATTACCAGTCATCGCGATGATCTTGTTGCCGAAGGACTTCAGGCTCGGGATCAGCTTGATCAGTTCCTCAGTCTCGCCGCTGTAACTGATGAGAATCAGCACATCGATCGGCTTGAGCATGCCCAGGTCACCGTGGAAGGCTTCGGCTGGGTGCAGGAAGAAACTCGGGGTACCAGTGGAGGCGAAGGTGGCGACCATCTTCTGGCCGATCAGGCCGGATTTGCCCATGCCACAGACGACCGTGCGCCCCTTGCAGCCTAGGATGAGTTCGACGGCGCTCTGGAATTCGCCATTGATGCGCTCGGCCAGCTGGGTAACGGCTTGGGCTTGAGCGATGAGGGCTTCTTTGGCAATCGTGAGGTGATTCATGTTCGTCCTTGAAGACTGCAGATAGTTGAGAAACGGCGAATGTTAAAGATTTTGCAAATATAAGCAAAGCGCGATGATGGGGATTGAAGCGAAATATGACTAGTAGGTCACGAAGGAAGCTGGAACCGCAGCTGCTGAGCAGCTGATTGGAGGCTTACGTTGCGAATGGGAAGACGGTTTGCCATACATCAGTGGTATCAGGATCAGTCTATTCGCGGGGCACGCCCCAATGCCGGTCAGTTAAATGGAGCCTTGCAATCCTAGGCCTGCTTCACAACACCACGTGGCGGTTGGAAGCCTTAACCGATCGCCAGTGGGACAAGCTCATTCCCACAGGGTTCCCTGTCAGGCAGAAGTTATTTGCTCGCAGACTGGTGGTGCCAGGACCGACCTATTCGCGGCAGGGCAGTTCGGAGAGCTGGGTAGTCCCTCACAGGGCTCCCTGTCAGATAGAAAGCGAGGGTGTCAGAAATTTTGTGTTCGGGCATAACATGAGTAAGAGGTGCATGTATGCCAACCAAAAAGAAACCCTTGCGTGACCTGCCCAAAATCCCCAAAGAGCTGCTGGAGCAGTTCGGTGAGGGCCTGATGACCGCAGAAGCTATCGAGGATGCCTCTGCGGCGTTTAAGAAGGCCCTGATCGAACGCGCGCTGCATGCCGAGCTTGGCCACCACTTGGGCTATCGACCGGGCGCGCAGCGCCCAGAGGATGAAAGCAACCAGCGTAACGGCAAGAGTGGCAAGACGGTTTTAACGGGGGATGGCCCGCTGCGGCTGGAAATTCCTCGCGATCGAGACGGCAGTTTTGCGCCCATTCTGATCCCCAAGCACGAGCGGCGGTACACCGGTTTCGATGACAAGATCATCGCCATGTACGCCCGTGGAATGACGGTCAGAGAGATCCGAGCCTTTTTGTCCGAGCAGTATGGAACAGAGGTTTCACCCGACTTCATCAGCTCTGTGACAGACGAGGTCATGGAAGAGATTGGCGCGTGGCAACAGCGGCCACTGGAGCCGATGTACCCGGTCATTTTCTTCGATGCGCTGCGGGTGAAGATCCGCGAAGAGGGCCTGGTGCGCAACAAGGCCATTTACCTGGCCCTGGGCGTTCTCCCCGATGGGACGCGGGATATCCTGGGCATCTGGATCGAGAACACCGAGGGTGCGAAGTTTTGGATGAAGGTCTTTAACGATCTCAAGACGCGTGGTGTCGAAGATGTGCTAATTGCCGTGACCGATGGCCTCAAAGGCATGTCAGAGGCCCTCAGCGCTGTGTTTCCAGAGACGACGTTGCAAACGTGCATCGTGCACCTGATCCGCAACAGCCTCGACTTCGCGGCCTGGGACAAGCGGCGGGCTCTGGCCAAGGAGCTGAAGCCGATTTACCAAGCCATCAATG
>NZ_JBDLLR010000001.1:4616126-4618087 GCF_046365545.1 Pseudomonas sp. HLMP
GGCGCCTCGCACATGGCCGAGGGCTACACCCGCGCCAACCCCGGCAACATCGGCGTGTGCATCGGCACCTCCGGCCCTGCCGGCACCGACATGGTCACCGGCCTGTACAGTGCCTCGGCCGACTCCATCCCGATCCTCTGCATCACCGGCCAGGCCCCGCGCGCACGCCTGCACAAGGAAGACTTCCAGGCCGTCGACATCACCAACATCGTCAAGCCGGTGACCAAGTGGGCCACCACCGTCCTGGAACCGGGCCAGGTGCCCTACGCCTTCCAGAAAGCCTTCTACGAAATGCGCACCGGCCGCCCGGGCCCCGTGCTGATCGACCTGCCGTTCGACGTGCAGATGGCCGAGATCGAATTCGACATCGACGCCTACGAACCCCTGCCGGTCCACAAGCCAGCGGCCAACCGCGTCCAGGCCGAGAAGGCCCTGGCCATGCTCAATGAAGCCGAGCGCCCGCTGATCGTCGCCGGTGGCGGCATCATCAACGCCGACGCCAGCGACAAGCTGGTCGAGTTCGCCGAACTGACCGGCGTGCCGGTCATCCCGACCCTGATGGGCTGGGGCACCATCCCTGACGACCACCCGCAGATGGTCGGCATGGTCGGCCTGCAAACCTCGCACCGCTACGGCAACGCCACCCTGCTCAAGTCCGACCTGGTGTTCGGCATCGGCAACCGCTGGGCCAACCGCCACACCGGTTCGGTCGACGTCTACACCGAAGGCCGCACCTTCATCCACGTGGACATCGAACCGACCCAGATAGGCCGCGTGTTCACCCCCGACCTGGGGATCGTCTCCGATGCCGGCGCCGCGCTGGATGCCTTCATCGAAGTGGCCCGCGAGTGGAAGGCCGCCGGCAAGCTCAAGAACCGCGGCGAGTGGCTGCAGGACTGCCAGCAGCGCAAGTCGAGCCTGCAGCGCAAGACCCACTTCGACAACGTGCCGGTCAAGCCGCAGCGCGTCTACGAAGAGATGAACCAAGTGTTCGGCAAGGACACCTGCTACGTCAGCACCATCGGCCTGTCGCAGATCGCCGGCGCGCAGTTCCTGCACGTGTACAAGCCGCGTCACTGGATCAACTGCGGCCAGGCCGGCCCGCTGGGCTGGACCATCCCCGCCGCCCTGGGCGTGGTCAAGGCCGATCCCAAGCGCAAGGTCGTCGCGCTGTCGGGTGACTACGACTTCCAGTTCATGATCGAAGAGCTGGCCGTGGGCGCGCAGTTCAACCTGCCCTACGTGGCCCAGGAAGCCGAGTTCATCATCGTCATGGTCCCCGACACCCCACAGGTCGAAGCCGTCCTGTTCGGTGAAAACGGCGTGGCCGAAGGCGTTGGCCCGAACAAGATCGTGATCGACATGAGCTCGATCTCGCCCACCGCCACCAAGGTCTTCGCCGAGAAGATCAAGGCCACCGGCGCCGCCTACCTGGACGCCCCGGTCTCCGGCGGTGAAGTCGGCGCCAAGGCCGGCACCCTGAGCATCATGGTCGGCGGCTGCCCGAACGCCTTCGAACGCGCCCTGCCGCTGTTCGAGGCCATGGGCAAGAACATCACCCGCGTCGGCGGCAATGGCGACGGCCAGACCGCCAAGGTGGCCAACCAGATCATCGTCGCCCTGAACATCCAGGCCGTCGGCGAGGCCCTGCTGTTCGCCGCCAAGAACGGCGCCGACCCGGCCAAGGTCCGCGAAGCGCTGATGGGCGGCTTCGCCTCCTCGAAAATCCTCGAAGTGCATGCCGAGCGCATGATCAAGGGCACCTTCGACCCGGGCTTTCGCATCAACCTGCACCAGAAGGACCTGAACCTGGCCCTGCAAGGCGCCAAGGAGCTAGGCATCAACCTGCCCAACACCTCCAACGCCCAGCAAGTGTTCAGCACCTGCGTCGCCCTCGGCGGCGGCAACTGGGACCACTCGGCGCTGATCAAAGGCCTGGAGCACATGGCCAACTTCTCGAT
>NZ_JBDLLR010000001.1:4618187-4648932 GCF_046365545.1 Pseudomonas sp. HLMP
GAACGGCGCCGGTGGAAGAGATGCGGTTTGAAGAAGGAACGTTGTTGGTGATCGAGGTGAAGACGACGCTGGGGAAAAGCAAGACGCCTGGGTTTCTGAAGACTCAGGATATTGGAGGAGAAAGAAATTTACAACGTATACAAAAATTAATAATCAACAAAAAGCAAGGATGGGACGAGACCATATTGACGAGAACAGACAGAAATTTCACAAGCAAACTTCAGGCAATCCGGAAAGGCTCTGAAGTAGAGAAAATACATTTCATTCATGCGCAAGTATTTTTTGACACGAAAGGCCACCCAAGCAGTTTGACCGGAAACAACACAGGTATCCAACTCAACATCTGGAACTAAAAATGAACACCAAGCAGAAAGATAGACTTATCTGTAGCCTTAACCAAATCCAGGAGTGGGCCTCTCACGACTTATTAGTTAAAGAAGAGGCACTAGACTCTTACCACAAAAATGGTGGAGCACTCGGCATTGTATGCGGCGAGCTTTTCAGAGTCGGCATGAACGAGATCGGCAAAAGTTTACAGCTGGCGCCGCATGTGTCGCGTCGCGATGGAGCTTTGAGCCTTGTTTCATCAGGCACAGCAAAGATGCTAGTCGCCAATTCAATACTTATCGAAAGGCTTAAAAGCACTCAAAGGGTTGCCATAGAAGATTTAGACGGAATTACCCACGTGATGTTTCGTGCACTCGCTACGGGCCAGTTCAGTCTGATCGAGCCCTTCCACCGGGCTGTTTTCGCTGGCCTTGAGAACGGCTACGGGGTTCGCGATGGACATGATTTACCCATTGGCACCACCCTGCGCTACGCCGCCTTCGGCCTGACCATCATCGGCGACTGGCTCGGCAAACCGCTCGACCTCGACAGACATGCCCTACCCCGCGACCCAGCCTGGGGCCAACTGGTCGCCCACTGGCGCGAGCCCGATCCCGAGAAACTGCTTCCCGTTCTACTCGCCGCCTGCGATACCCATGTCGAGCGCATCGCCCTGACCTCCCGTGAACTCGACTCCGGCAACTTCGAATTCGGCTCCCCCTTCGAAGCGGTCTACCCCGCCGAAATCCTGGCCATCCTCAACCTGCGCCGCTCTTTAGGTCTGGCCAACCCTTTCATCGATCACCCCTTGATGAAAACGCCCTACGCCGCACTGATCTGCCCACCAGGAACGCGCTTCGAAAAAGATGAGTTGCTCGAACGTTTCCTGTTGGCCGCTCGAAAGCACGACCCCGAGGCTGTTCCGGAGGGTCTCTACGAAGCCGTGCTGCAAACGAACACGGCAAGCTGAGTGAGGAATCCGACGACCAATGAAATGCACCATCACATCGATGGATTGAAGGGGTGGCGCCGGTGGAAGAGATGCGGTTTGAAGAAGGAACGTTGTTGGTGATCGAGGTGAAGACGACGCTGGGGAAAAGCAAGACGCCTGGGTTTTTACCTACACAGGCCAAAGGCGGCGCGACCAACTTGGAGAGAATCCAACAACTTCTAGAACACAAACAGCAAGGGTGGGATGAAGCGATCCTGAAAAATATAGACCCTGTCTTCAAAGCCAAAATACAGGCCATTGATGAAAGTATCAAGACAGGAAAAGCCTTCTTCCTTCATGCACAGGTATTCTTTGACACGAAAGGTCACCCTCGCGTCCTGATGGGCAATACCCCAGGCATTCAACTAAACATTTGGAACTAGCGATGAGCAGCAATCGAAAAGACCGACTCAAGGCCAGCCTCAAGTCCCTTCCAGAGTGGGCAACCCATGATTTATCAGTTAACGAAATTTTATTAAACTCATATATCGAGCATGGAGGAACGGTAGGCGTTGCGTGCAAGCAACTTTTCAGAGCTGGCATGAATTCGATTGGCAAAGCCTTGGTACTTGCGCCAGAGGGACCACGCTACATAGCCACCAGCTATTTGGGCTCAGGAATCATAAAAATTCTGTTGGCTGATAGCATATTGATTCAAACCAGAAAAGGCACTCAACGGTGGGCAACTGAAAGCTTAGATGGCATCACCCAACTCATGTTTTGTACATTGGCCACAGGCCAATTCAGTCTGATCGAGCCCTTCCACCGGGCTGTTTTCGCTGGCCTTGAGAACGGCTACGGCGTTCGTGATGGCCACAACTTACCCCTCGGCACCACCCTGCGCTACGCCGCCTTCGGCCTGACCATCATCGGCGACTGGCTCGGCAAACCACTCGACCTCGACAAACATGCCCTACCCCGCGACCCCGCCTGGGGCCAACTGGTCGCCCACTGGCGCGAGCCCGATCCCGAGAAACTGCTCCCCGTTCTACTCGCCGCCTGCGATACCCATGTCGAGCGCATCGCCCTGACCTCCCGCGAACTCGACTCCGGCAACTTCGAATTCGGCTCCCCCTTCGAAGCGGTCTACCCCGCTGAAATCCTGGCCATCCTCAACCTACGCCGCTCCTTGGGGCTGACCAACCCTTTCATCGATCATCCCTTGATGAAAACGCCCTACGCTGCACTGACGTGCCCACCAGGAACGCGCTTCGAAAAAGATGAGTTGCTCGAACGTTTCCTGTTGGCCGCTCGAAAATACGATCCCGAGGCTGTTCCGGAGGGTCTCTACGAAGCTGTGCAACACCTCCCTACGGAGCACTAAAAATGTCCAGACAAGGTGCAATTCGAAAGGGCGACTCCCACTCGGGCGGTGGCCAGATGACCGAGGGCAACGGCGTGCTCATCGATGGTCGTCGACAATGCGTGTTGGGAGACCGGGCCCAATGCGCGCTGCATGGCGGCCCGTTCGCGCTAGTCTCCAGCGGGGACAACAGCGTGCTGTTCAACGGCACACCGCTGGCATTCGAACCTGCTGAGCTGGCTTGCGGCTGCCGGGTTTCGTCCTCCTGTGCAGCCGGCCATGCCAAAGGATGAGGTTGTGCTGACGGCCACCATCGCAGGCCCCCCGCGACAGGCCGGAACAGGCGACGTCTCTACCCCAGGAACAACCGATACGCCGGGTTCTCGGTCTCGTCCCAATACCGATACCCCATGTCCTCCAGCGCCTGGGGCAGCCCCGGCAGCTCTTCCATCGGCACCTCCAGCGCAGCGAACACCCGTGCCTCGGCCGCGCCGTGGTTGCGGTAGTGGAACAGGCTGATGTTCCAGCGCTTGCCCAAACGCTCCAGGAAACCCAGCAAGGCGCCGGGCCGCTCAGGGAACTCGAAACGCAGCACCCGCTCCTCGGCGCCCGGCGCGGCGTGGCCGCCGACGGTATGGCGCACGTGCAGCTTGGCCAGCTCGTTGTCGGTCAGGTCGAGCACCTCGTAGCCCTGCGCGCGCAGGCTGGCCAGCAACTGCTCGCGCGGGTCGTGTTGTGGGTGGGTCTGCACGCCAACGAACAGCCGCGCTTCCTTGCCTGGGTAGTAGCGGTAGTTGAACTCGGTGATCTGGCGCTTGCCCAGGGCACGGCAGAAAGCGCGAAAGCTGCCTGGGCGCTCGGGGATGGTCACCGCGATGATCGCCTCGCGCTGCTCGCCCAGCTCGGCGCGCTCGGCCACATGGCGCAGGCGGTCGAAGTTGACGTTGGCGCCGGAGTCGATGGCGACCAGGGTCTGCCCCTGCACGCCTTCGCGGGCCACGTAACGCTTGATGCCGGCGACCGCCAGGGCGCCGGAGGGTTCGGTGATCGAACGGGTGTCGTCATAGATGTCCTTGATCGCCGCGCACAGCTCGTCGCTGCTGACCGTGATGACCTCGTCGACGAAGTGGCGGCACAGCTCGAAGCAGTGGGCGCCGACCTGGGCCACCGCCACGCCATCGGCGAACGTGCCGACCTGCGGCAGGATCACCCGCTCGCCCGCGGCCAGGGCGGCCTGCAGGCAGTTGGAGTCCTCCGGTTCGACGCCGATCACCTTGACCTCGGGGCGCAGGTACTTGACGTAGGCGGCGATGCCCGCCACCAGCCCACCGCCGCCGACCGGCACGAAGATCGCGTCCAGCGCGCCCGGGCGCTGGCGCAGGATCTCCATGGCCACGGTGCCCTGCCCGGCGATCACGTCCGGATCGTCGTAGGGCGGCACGAAGGTCGCGCCTTCGCTGTCGGCCAGCTGCAAGGCATGGGCCAGGGCGTGGGGAAAGCTTTCGCCATGCAGCACCACCTGGCCACCGCGCGAGCGCACGCCCTGGACCTTCAGTTCTGGCGTGGTGGTGGGCATGACGATGGTCGCCCGCATGCCCAGGTGCGACGCCGCCAGGGCCACGCCCTGGGCGTGGTTGCCCGCCGACGCGGTGATCACCCCGCGCTGGCGCTGGGCCGGGCTCAGGCGTGAAAGACGGGTGTAGGCGCCGCGGACCTTGAACGAGAAGGTCGGCTGCAGGTCCTCGCGCTTGAGCAGCACCTGGTTACCCAGGATGGCCGACAGCGCCGGGGCCGGTTGCAGGGGCGTCTCGATGGCCAGGTCGTACACGGGGGCGGCGAGAATACGCCGGACCTGCTCCGACAGCAGTTGCTGGGGCGTGGTCGGGGTACGGGGGCTGACGTTGAGGTTGGTCATCGATGACTCCTGGGGGTTGTTCAAGTGCCCGGGAGTCAGAGAGAAAGAACCCGCCTCCAGGGCGGGTTCGGTGCAAGTACGCGCTAGCCCGCCAATCCGATAATGGCGGTAATAATGCTGAGGGCGCGAAGTTGCGGGAAGGTATTCATGGTCGGGAAACTTATCCCGGCGCCCGGCATGAAGTCAACAGCCTTTCGCCGCTTCCTGAGCCGAGACCGGCACGTCGAACACTTTGTCGAACCCCCACTGGAAGACGAACGCATAGACGAAGAAGAACACGAACAGCGCCAGGTTGGTGACCAGCGCCGCCCACAGGCTGATGTCCAGCCAGTAGGCCACCAGCGGCAACAGGATCAGCACCAGCCCACCCTCGAAACCCAAGGCGTGCAGCAAGCGGCGCAACAGGGTACGGCTGCGCTTGCGCTGGCGCGCCTCCCAGCGCTCGAAGGCCCAGTTGAAGGCCATGTTCCAGCTCATGGCGATGCCCGACATCAGGATCGACAGCACCGTCGACTGGGCCATGCCGGCCCCGAACGCCAGCTCCAGCGCCGGGGCCACGCACGCCACGGCGATGACCTCGTAGAGAATGGCCTGGACGATCTTGCGGGCCTTGCCTTGCATGTAGCGTTTCCTCCAGAAAAGCCACACGTTACAAGCTACGGGCGACAAGTAAAAGCGCGAGTGTGGATGCCATTGCACATGCATCACATCCTTGGCGGCGTCTCGACGTCCTGATTGGACAACCCCAGCATCGCCTGCTTGTATCTAACACCTACAAAGCAAGACGCAATCGTACAACTTCGGACAAGGAATCGGACGGAGGAACGAGACGATGCCCCACACCGTCATGATGGTATTCGGTACCCGCCCCGAAGCGATCAAGATGGCCCCACTGGCCCGTGTCCTGCGCGAGTGGCCCGAGATCGACCTGCATATCTGCTCCACCGGCCAGCACCGGGAAATGCTCGAGCAGGTCCTGGACGCCTTCGGCCTCTCCGTCGACCAGGACCTGAAGGTGATGACCCGCAACCAGACCCTCAACGGCCTGGCCCGCGACCTGCTGGACAAGCTCGAGCAGACCTACGCGCAGATCCAGCCGGACATCGTGCTGGTCCACGGCGACACGACCACCAGCTTCATCGCCGCCCTGGCTGCGTTCCACCGGCACATCCCCATCGGCCACGTCGAGGCCGGGCTGCGCACCGGCAACCTGCAGCAACCCTGGCCGGAGGAAGCCAACCGACGCCTGACCGGGGTGCTTGCCGACCTGCACTTCACCCCCACCAGCAAGTCCGCCGACAACCTGCTGCGCGAAGGCGTACCGGCCACCCATGTGGAGATCACCGGCAACACGGTGATCGACGCCCTGCTGTGGATGCGCGACCACCTGACCCAGACCGCCTGGAAGCCTGCCAGCGACTCCCCGCTCGCCGTGCTGCGCGACGACCAGCGCCTGGTGCTGATAACCGGCCACCGCCGGGAAAACTTCGGCGCCGGCTTCGAGCGCATCTGCCTGGCCCTGGCCGAGCTCGCCCTGCGCTACCCGGACGTACAGTTCGTCTATCCGGTGCACCTCAACCCGCACGTGCAACAGGCCGTCTACGGCGTGCTTTCGCACCAGCCGAACATCCACCTGGTCGCCCCCCAGGACTACCAGCACTTCGTCTGGCTGATGGACCGCGCCTACCTGATCCTCACCGACTCCGGCGGCATCCAGGAAGAAGCCCCGGCCCTGGGCAAGCCGGTGCTGGTGCTGCGCAAGGTCACCGAGCGCCCGTCGGTGCTCGAAGGCGGCACGGTCAAGCTGGTCGGCACCCAGACCGAGCGCATCGTCAGGGAAACCAGCCAGTTGCTCGACGCCCCCCAGGCCTATGCGCAAATGGCCAGGGTCTTCACGCCCTTCGGCGATGGCCATGCCAGCGAACGCATCGCCGAACGCCTGGGCCGCTGGTTCGTGGAGCGCGACAGCGGGCGAGACGACGCATGAGCCTAGTCTTCATCGACATCCTCACCTATGTGCTGTTCGGCCTGAAACTGCTGGCCATCGTCCTGGCCACGCTGATGTTCCTGCTCGGCCTGGACGACCTGTTCATCGACATCTGCTACTGGGGACGCAAGCTGATCCGGCGCTTTCGCATCTACGACAAGTTCGAGAAAGCCGACGAGAAACGCCTGTTCGAGGTCGCGGAGAAACCCCTGGCGATCATGGTCCCGGCCTGGAACGAGGTGGGCGTGGTCGGCGAAATGGCGCGCCTGGCCGCCTCGACCATCGACTACGAGAACTACCAGATCTTCGTCGGCACCTACCCCAACGACCCGCAGACCCAGGCCGACGTCGACGCCGTGTGCCTGCACTACCCCAATGTGCACAAGGTGGTCTGCGCACGCCCCGGCCCCACCAGCAAGGCCGACTGCCTGAACAACATCATCGACGCCATCCTGCGCTTCCAGCAGGACGCCCGCATCGAGTTCGCCGGCTTCATCCTGCACGACGCCGAGGACGTGATCTCGCCGATGGAGCTGCGGCTGTTCAACTACCTGCTGCCGAACAAGGACATGATCCAGATCCCGGTGTATCCCTATGCGCCGGAGTGGAAGGGCTTCACCGCCGGGCACTATGTCGACGAGTTCGCCGAGAACCACGGCAAGGACGTCATCGTCCGCGAGGCGCTGACCGGCCAGGTGCCTAGCGCCGGCGTCGGCACCTGCTTCAGCCGCCGCGCCATCGGTGCCCTGCTCGAGGACGGCGACGGCATCGCCTTCGACGTGCAGAGCCTGACCGAGGACTACGACATCGGCTTTCGCCTCAAGCAAAAGGGCATGAAATGCATCTTCGCCCGTTACTCCATCACCGACCCGGCGCTGGCCCTCGAACAGCCATGGCGCCCGGGCATGAGCCGCGAGTTCGCCCAGGTGATCTGCGTGCGCGAGCACTTCCCCCGCGACTGGCAGCACGCGATCCGGCAGAAGTCGCGGTGGATCGTCGGCATCGTGTTCCAGGGCACCAGCAACCTGGGCTGGAGCCGCAAGGGCGCGCTCAACTACTTTCTCTGGCGCGACCGCCGCGGGCTCTTCGCCTACCTGCTGAGCTTCCTGGTCAACCTGTTGCTGCTGGTGCTGCTGGCCATCTGGCTGGTGACGGTGATCGCACCGCAGTCCTGGCGCTTCATGTCGATCCTCGGCGATAGCCGGCTGCTCTCCACCCTGCTCTGGCTCAACGGCCTGCTGCTGGTCAACCGCCTGTTCCAGCGCTGCTGGTTCGTCACCCGCTACTACGGCATCGGCGAAGGCCTGCTGTCGGCACCGCGGATGATGTGGAGCAACTTCGTCAACTTCTTCGCCAACCTGCGGGCCCTGCGCCAGGTCATGGAAATGGGCGACTCGCGACGGGTCGCCTGGGACAAGACCACCCATGAGTTCCCCGCCCTCGCCTCGCCGGCACGTACACCCCTGGGCCAGCGCCTGGTGGCCAAGGGCCTGATCACCGACGAGCAACTGCAGCAGGCGATCACCAGCCCGGTGCGCCGGCGCCTGGGCCGCGAGCTGCTGTTGCGCGGTTGGCTGACCAGCGAGCAACTGGTCGAGACCCTGGCCGAACAACTGGACCTGCCCTGGGCACCGCTCAACCCGTTCAAGATCCCCCCTGAGCTGATCGCCAAGCTGCCACGGCGGTTGGCCACCCACTATGGCGTGCTGCCGGTGGACGAGGATGGCGACACCCTGGTGCTGGCCAGCGAAAGCCCGGTCAGCCAGGTTTCCCTGGGGGTCATCAGCCGCCAGCTCAAGCGCCCGGTGCGCTGCCGCCTGGCACCCCAGGGCCGGGTCACCCTCGGCCTGCGCCACCACTACCCCAGCCCCTGGCAGACGGCGCAGACCCAGGCGATGCTCGCAGTCCTGGCGCAGCACCAGGACGACGCCGAGCTGCTGGAGAAGGTCAGCGTGCACCAGGTCATGCTCGGCGCCTTGCTGCAGGTACGCGGCATGGTGCCAGTACCCCTGTTCAACCAGGCGCTGATCGACTTCGATCCGGAGCGCATGAGCCTGGGCGAACACCTGATCGCTCGCGGCATCATCACCGAACAGGTGCTCGAACAGGCCCTCACGGAACAGGCCAGCGAACAGCAGGCCGCCTATGACCTGACCCGGGAGGTGGCATGAAGCCCCGTCTCGCCCTCCCCCTGGCCGGCCTGTTGCTGTGCACCTCCGCCCTGCCTACCCTGGCCGCGCCCATGAGCGATTTCCAGCGTTTTCGCAGCTACCCCTTCATGGAGCGTGGCTACCGTGAGGCCCAGCGCGACAACTGGCAGGAAGTCGAACGGCTGACCCGCCACGTGCTGGAGCGGGTCCCCAACAACGACGAGGCCCGCGCCCTGCTGGCCGAGTCCCTGGCGCACCAGCGCCGCTACAAGGAGGCCCAGGCCATCGCCGAGCAGCTCGCCAACAACCCCGACTATGCAGACGCCCTGCTGGAGCTGCGCCTGACCTGGATCGAACAGGACCCACCCGCGGCCAGCCAGGTGGAAGGCTGGATCGCCGACAGCGCCGGCAACCAGCGGGTGCGCCTGTGGCAGGCCTACAGCCTGAGCCTGGCCAAGTTCGGTGGCGCCGGTCGAGCCCTGGACTGGCTCAACCACCTGCCGCCCCGTGACGACGGCATGGTGCTGCGCCTGACCCGCGCTACCTTCGCCGAGCAACTGCGCAACTGGAGCGAAACCATCGAGCAGTTGCAGCCGCTGGCCGACCAGGGCCAACTGAGCACCGAGGACTGGCAGCGCCTGGCCAATGCCTACGTGCAGCAGCTCGATGAAGAAGGCCTGGAGAAGCTGCTGGCCAGCGCACCGTCCGAGCGCATCGCCAACCAGGCCCGCCTGGCCATGGCCAACCGCGCCATCGCCGTCGGCCACAACCAGCAGGCCCAGCACTGGCTGCGCTCGCTGCCGACCGAACAGTTGCAGCAGCCCGAGCAGCGCCGTCAGCTCTGGGAGCTGGCCCGCGCAGGCAACGACGCCGCCCTGGTGCAACGCCTGAGCAACGCGCTGCAGCGGCCCTGCCTGGAAACCGTCGAGTGGCTGTCGCGTCGCGATCCGGGGTTGGCCCGCGAGCAGCTCAAGGGTTGCGCCGCCAGCGACGATCCGCGCGCCTACGCCGTGCTCCGGCAACGCCTGTACGGCGACCCGCCGCAACCCCGCACCGCGGCGCAGTGGGAGCAGCGCTACCGGCAGAGCGGCGACCTGGCCGCCCTCGAGCAGGCCAGTTTCATGCTCGTGAAACAGGGCCACAGCGAACGCGCCCGACAACTGCTGGAACACGCCTACGACCGCCGCCAAGGCCGCCTGACACCTGGGCTGCTGCAGCGCCTGGGCAATCTGCATGCACGCGATGACACGCCACTGGATAGCCGGCGCGTGCTCAGCCTGGTCCCCCGGGTCGACCCCGCCACCCGCGCCCAATTGCTTGGTCGCCTGGCCGAAGCCGGCCAGTGCGACGCGGTGCGCCAGGCGATCCCCGCCACGCCCAGCGAAGTCGGCCAGTACCGGGCCCTGGGCCGCTGCGCCATGCCCGGGCAGCCAGGCGAGGCCGTAGTCTACTACCAGGCCGCCGAACGCCTGGGCGACCGCAGTAGCCGCCTGCCCCTGGCCTATGCCCTGGAGGCGGCCGGCGACTCCGAGGCGGCCGTGCCGATCTGGCGCAGCCTGCCGGACAGCGAATGGACCGACAACGCCCGCATGACCGCCGCCCGCGGCGCCCTCGACCTGGGCGATGCCGACAGCGCCCGCCGCCACTGGGACGCCGCCGCGCACCGCAGCGCTGACGACTGGGCGCTGGGCGCGGCCATCGCCCAGCGCCAGGGCGAGCCAGCCACTGCCCTGGACTTCCAGCGCCAGGCCCTGCGCCACCAGCCCCGTGCCGATCACTACTACGCCGCAGCCAACACCGCGCAACAGGCCGGCGACAGCGCCCAGAGCAGCGCCTGGCTGGCCGAGGCCGTACGCCTGGCGCCGGACCAGCCGCGCTACCGCGCCGACCATGGCATGCGCCTGGCCGGCTCGGCGGACAAGCAACAACGCCGCGCCGCCATCCCCTACCTGGAACAGGCCACCCGCGACTTTCCCGAGGACTACCGTATCGGCGAGACCCTCGCCCTGCGCTACGCCGAGGCCGAGGACAGCGCCGCCGCCCGCCGCGAGCTGCGCCGGGTCATCGACGTGGAGGAGCACCTGGTGGACGGCGATGACGAGCAAGGCAGCCTGGAGGCACGTCAGTACCGCCAGCGCCGCGCCCACGAGACCCTGTCGCGACGCGACAGCATCACCTTGGCCAGCACCTGGTCGCCGGCCGGCACCTCGACCAACGACAACTTCCGCGACAGCGGCCGCACGCAGCGCAGGGCCCAGTCGCAGAACGTCCAGCTGGCCATGTGGGACCATGCCCTGGGCGAGGAACCCAGCCGCAATGGCAGCACCTTGTCGGTCTATGGCCGGGTGCTGTTCGGCGGCCAGAGCCGTACCGACTACGCCCAGAGCCTGGGCACCGGCGTCGGCCTGCGCTACAAGCCGTTCGGCCAGGCCAACCTCAACCTGTACGCCGAGCTCTATCACCAACGGCAGGTCGAAGACAGCCACTACGGCGGCCTGAGCCTGGGCGAGTTGCTCAGCCCGGCGAAGGTCGGTGGCAACTGGGGCGACTTGCGCCATCACGCCGAATCGAGCAACGACCTGCTGCTGCGCGCCACCGCCTCGTTCCTCGACCAGGGCGCCTGGCGCAACGACTGGCGCATCGACGAGGACCAATGGAACGAGCGCTTCCTCTACCTCGATGCCGCCTGGTGGACCCGCGCCGGCGACCATGCCTGGCTGTCGCGCTACCAGCAGGGGCACGCCTGGAAGCTGCCCGGCAACTCACCGCAAACCCTGATGCCCTATGGCTTCCTCGAATTCGCCAGCCAGGACCCGAGCAACGACTGGCGCCAGGACCTGCGTACCGGCGTAGGCGTGCGCTGGCAGTGGTGGTTCGACGACGACCGCTACAACGCCTACCGTGGCTCGCTGAAAGTACGCGCCGAATACCAGCAGTCGCTGGGCGGCAACCTCTACGAGCGCGCCAACGGCATGCTGCTGGGTGTGGAGATGACCTTCTGATGCGCACCTTCCTGGCTACCGGCCTGCTCGCGCTGTGCCTTGCGGCGCAGGCCGACCAGCGCCTGTTCTACCAGCCGCTCAACCGCGATGCGGCCCTGACCCCCGCCCAGTGGCAGCAGCTGTGGCAGGCCACCGTGGCCCAGGGCGGCAAGACCCTGATCGTGCAGTGGAGCGCCTACGGCGACAGCGATTTCGGCGGTGCCCAGGGGTGGCTTGCGAACAGCCTGCGCGAGGCCCGGGCCCAGGGCCTGGAGCTGGTACTGGGCCTGTACATGGACCCTGCCTACTACTCGCGCCTGGAAGCGCTCGACGGTGACGGCCTGGGCGCCTACTGGAAGGCCCAGCTGGGCCGCTCGCTGGGCCAGTACCAACAGGTGCGTGCCACTTGGGACCTGGCCGTGGCCGGCTGGTACCTGCCCCTGGAGCTGGACGACCTGCACTTTCGCGATGCCGCCCGTCGCGAGGCCCTGTACCGCCAGTTGCAGGCCTTCAACCGCCGGTTGGACAAGCCCCTGCACCTGAGCGCCTTCAGCGCCGGGCACCTGTCACCGCGGGTCAATGCCGCCTGGCTGGACCAGTTGGCCGGCCTGGGCTTGACTGTCTGGTGGCAGGACGGTGCCGGCACCGCGCGGCTGCCGCCGCTGGTGCGCCAGGGCTATGAGCAGGCGCTGCCCTGCCGGGTCGGGATCGTGCGCGAAGCGTTTCGCCAGGTGAGCGCGGCCGGCCAGCCATTTCGCGCAGAGCCGGCCCAGCCCGCGTTGGCCGGTGGCTGCCATGCCGAAGCGGTATTCGCCCTGCGCTATCGACCCTGGGCACGTGGCCTGCTACCCCTGCGATGAGTGCCTGCGCCACTGGTTTGCCAACGGGTGGGAGTCGCCAGCCGATCATGTTCAGCACCATCGAAGAGCACGTGCGCAAGCAGGTCGCCCCCGCCGCCCTGCGTGCCGAGTTCCGCCAGCGCGAATTCGAGGCCATGCACAGGTTCTGCCTGCTGATCTTCTGCGTGAGCATCGGCGTCTGGCTGGTTTTCGACCTGATCGTCAGCTACCTCGGCGGCCAGGGCTTCACCTGGCGCTCGGGGCTGTTCATCGGCCTGCTGTGCTGCCTCACCGTGGTGCTCGGCTTCACCCGCAAAAGCCATCACTTCGATGTGCTCAACCTGGTGTTCATCGCGGTCATCACCCTGGCCATGCGCCTGGTGATCGAAGGCATTCCCATCGCCCTGCGCCCGGTGTGGCTGGTGCTGGGCGTGTCCACCGTGCTCTACAGCGTCTCGGTGCTGCCGGTACGGGGCTGGTCGTTCTTCTGCGCCGTGGCCATCACCTGGCTGCTGCTCAATCCGTTCTATCACACGCGCATCGAGCTGCTGGAGCTCGAAGGCGCCATGCTGCTGAGCTACGCGGTGTTTCTCAGCGGGCTGGTGAGCTACAGCTACCTGCGGATGCGCCAGGCCAAGCTGCACAACTTCTACCTGTCCAAGGTGCTGCTGGAGCAAGCCTACGTGGACGCCCTCACCGAGCTCCCCAACCGCCGCGCGTTCATGCTCAGGGTCGAGCGCCAGTTGCGGCTCGCGGCACCGGGGCAGTTCCTGGCGATGATCGATATCGACAATTTCAAGCAGGTCAACGACCGCTTCGGCCACGATATCGGCGACGAGGTGCTCAAGCGCGTGGCCGGGCACATCAGGGTGTCCATGGATGGCTATGCGTTCGCCCGACTCGGCGGCGAGGAGTTCGCCATTTTCTTCGAAGGGCTGGACCAGCAAGGCGCCGAACGGCAGGTCGCAGCGCTGTGCCAGCGCGTTCGCGAAGACCTGGGTGGACACCCCGTGACCGTCAGCATCGGCCTGACACCGGTCGATAGCGGCGATACCCTGAGCATGGCGCTGGTGCGCGCGGACCAGGCGTTGTACCAGGCCAAGCGCAGTGGCAAGGATCGGTTCGTAGCGTTTTCAAAAGCTTTGCGTTCCGGCCTCTAGTACACCGTTCGGCTTGGTAAATGCTGGGGCGCGAAGCGGCTCCCAAAAGCCTTGACTGGCCGGCACAAGAACACACCGGCGCCCCGCTACCCGGCAGGCAGGCGAATCCTGAACTGCGCCCCGCCCAGCGCCGACTGCGCCACGGTCAGGCTCCCCCCCTGCCCTTCGATGGCTCGCCGGCTGATCGCCAGGCCCAGCCCGAAGCCACCGGTACTGCGGTCGCGGCTGCGATCCAGGCGGTAGAACGGCTGGAAGATCCGCTCGCGCTCCTCGGGCGGGATGCCGATACCGTCGTCCTCCACGGTCAGCAGGCAAGCGCCGTCCTCCTCCAGGCGCAAGCGCAGCAGCAGGCTCTCGTCGCAATAACGCAAGGCGTTGCGCACCAGGTTCTGCACCGCCCGGGCGGTCAGCCGTGGGTCGAGCACGAAGCGCGGCAGGGTGCCCTCGGCGCGAACCTCCCACTGGATACCCCGCCCATCGAGCTCCTCAGCGAAACCACCGAGCACGCTGTCGACCAGCTCCAGCAACGAGACCTCGACCCGCTCCCGCGCCTGGTCGGCATTCTGCAGGCGGCTGTACGACAGCAGTTCGAGCACCAGCTCATCCAGTTCGCGCACATGCCCCACCAGTTCCAGCAGGCGCTTGCGACTGGCTGGCGGCACCTCGTCGAACAACAACACCAGGCCGAAGTCCAGGCGCGTCAGCGGCGTGCGCAGCTCGTGGGACACCGCATTGAGCAACTCGCGCTGCTGGTTGACGTGACGCTCAAGCTCGCTGGCCATGGTGTCGAACACCCCGGCCAGTTCGCCGATGTTCGAGTGCGGCGAGATGTGCGTGCGCTCCGACATCTGCCCCTGCCCCAGGCGCCGGGCGGTTTCCTTGAGCCGTTCCAGGTCGCGCCAGTGCGGCCATACCCAGAGCAGCAGGCAGCCGAGCATCGCCGCCCCGATCAGCACGGTGACGCCCCAGGACAGCACGTCGATGTCCAGCGGGTCCGGGGGCGAGTGCAGGCGCACCAGCCAGTCCTTGTCCAAAGGTGCCAGCACCGTTTCGTAGTAGCCCCAGTCGCCGATGCGCACCGCGTGCAGGCCATGCTGCAGGCGTGCCAGCTCCGCCGTGCCCAACTCGGCCTGGTCCATGCGCAGCAGCTCGACCTGCAACGGCGCGAAGGCCGACGCCAGGTCCTGCGCCACCGAGGGCCACTGCTCGCGCGGCGCCTGGTGGAACTGCCGCACGATCAGCGACTGCACGCCCTTGGCCTGCTCCAGGTTGTAGGCCATGAAGCGCTCGTGGAAGGCGCCGACGATGGCATCGGGGATCAACAGCAAGGCACCGGCATAGGCGACGATGATCACCAGGTACAGGCGCACCAGGATCTTCAGCATGGCGCTTCAGTACTCCCACTCGACCCGGCTGAACAAGTAGCCCTTGCCCCACACGGTCTTGATCTTGCGCGCCTCGCCGGCGTTGTCGTCGAACTTGCGGCGCAGCTTGGAAATGGCCACGTCCACCGAACGGTCGGTGCCGTTGAACTCGATGCCGCGCAGTTGCTGGAGAATCCGGTCGCGGCTGAGCACCTCGCCGGCGTTGCGCGCCAGCACCACCAGCAGGTTGTATTCGCCGCTGGACAGCTCCACCTCTTCGCCGCGCCAGGTGACGCTGCGCTCGGCCAGGTCGATGCGCAGCCCGCCGACCTGGATCAGGTCGCTGTCCAGGCGCGGCTCGTTGACGCTGCTGCGGCGCAGCAAGGTGCGCACCCGGGCCAGCAGCACACGCGGCTCGCAGGGTTTGGTGACGTAGTCGTCGGCGCCCATCTCCAGGCCCAGCACCTGGTCGTGGCTGTCGTCGCGAGCGGTCAGCATGAGGATCGGCAGGCTCTGCGACACCTGGCGCAGCAGGCGGCACACCTGCAGGCCGTCCAGGCCCGGCAGCATCAGGTCGAGCACCACCAGATCCGGCTTCTGCCGGCGGACTTCGTCCAGGACGTGATCGCCACGGGCGATGACCTGGACGTGGGAGTCGTTGCGTTGCAGGTAACTGGCGATCAGCTCGGACAGGGCGCTGTCGTCTTCGACCAGGAGGATGTTCGGCATAAGCGGTTTGACAGAACGGAAAAGACAGGCAGGATATAGAATCCTACGCACGGGCAGGACTCTCCTTCACACTTTTTCACACTCGTCCTACAGGTCTTCACAGGCGCCAAGGGAACGGCTGCCGTAGCATACGCACGCTCATCAACGGAAGATCCGCATGCCTACCTACCATCCCCCTCGCCTGCGCCCCGTGGCGCTTGCGGCACTGCTGGCGCTGCTCCTGGCCGCCTGCGACGACACCGCCGAACAGGACGCACCGGCGCCCATGCCGCACGTGCGCGTCGAAACCGTACAGCTCCAGCCGCTGGCCATCAGCACCGAGCTCAGCGGTCGCCTCCTCGCGCCGCGTACCGCCGAGGTGCGCGCACGGGTGGCCGGCGTGGTGCTCGAGCGGGTGTACCGCGAAGGCAGCGACGTCAAGCAGGGCGACGTACTGTTCCGGATCGATCCGGCACCGTTCAAGGCCGACCATGACAGCGCCCGTGCCACCCTGGCCAAGGCCGAGGCCAACCGGTACCAGGCACGCCTCACCGAGCAGCGCTACCGATCGCTGGTCGACGACAAGGCGGTCAGCCGCCAGGAGTACGACAACGCCCGTGCCGCCTTCCTCCAGGCCGACGCCGAGGTGGCCCAGGCCAAGGCCGCCCTGGAGCGGGCCCGCCTGAACCTGGGCTACGCGACGGTCACCGCACCGATCTCCGGGCGCATCGGCCGGGCCCTGGTCACCGAGGGCGCGCTGGTCGGCCAGGACGGCAGCACGCCGCTGGCGGTCATCCAGCAACTGGACCCGATCCACGCCGACGTCAGCCAGTCGACCCGCGAGCTCAACGCCCTGCGCCGGGCGATGCGCGCCGGCGAGCTGGAGCAGGTCGGCCAGGGCCAGGCACGGGCGACCCTGATCCAGGACGACGGCAGCGCCTACCCGCTGCCGGGCACGCTGCTGTTCTCCGACATCAGCGTCGACCCGAGCACCCACCAGATCACCCTGCGCAGCGAGTTCCCCAACCCCGACCTCGACCTGCTGCCCGGCAGCTATGTGCGCGTGCGCCTGGAGCAGGCCGTGCAGCCCAAGGGCATCAGCGTGCCGCAGCGCGCCATCCTGCGCGACAGCGCCGGGGTGCCCAAGGTGCTGGTGGTCGATCGCCAGGCGCGCATCGGCGAACGCCAGGTGCTGCTGGGCAGCGCCCAGGGCGATCGCTGGATCGTCAGCGAGGGCCTGGCCCCTGGCGAGCGCGTGGTGATCGAAGGCCTGCAGCACGTCAAGGTCGGCGACCAGGTGCAGGTCGACGCCACCGGCGATGCGCTCCCCATCGTCCAGCACAACGGCCAGTGAGGGCCTGACCCATGCCGCAGTTCTTCATCGACCGCCCGGTGTTCGCCTGGGTGGTCGCCCTGTTCATCCTGCTCGCCGGTGGCCTGGCCATGCCCCAGTTGCCAGTGGCCCAGTACCCCAACGTGGCGCCACCGCAAGTGGAGATCTACGCCGTCTATCCCGGCGCCTCGGCGTCGACCCTGGACGAGAGCGTGGTCAGCCTGATCGAGCAGGAGCTCAATGGCGCCGACAACCTGCTGTACTTCGAGTCCCAGAGCAGCCTGGGCAGCGCCACCATCACCGCCACCTTCGCACCGGGCACCCACCCCGACCTGGCCCAGGTGGACGTGCAGAACCGTCTCAAGGTGGTCGAGTCGCGCCTGCCCCGCGCCGTGACCCAGCAGGGCCTGCAGGTGGAGAAGGTGTCCACCGGCTTCCTGCTGCTGGGCACCCTCACCTCCGAGGACGGCAGCCTGGACGAAACCGCGCTGTCCGACATCCTGGCACGCAACGTGATGGACGAGATCCGTCGCCTCAAGGGGGTGGGCAAGGCCCAGTTGTATGGTGCGGAACGCGCCATGCGGGTGTGGATCGACCCGCGCAGGCTGGTCGGTTTCAACCTCACGCCCGACGACGTCGTCGACGCCATCGCCGCGCAGAACGCCCTGGTGGCGCCGGGCAGCATCGGCGACCTGCCCGGCCGGGCCAGCCAGGAAATCACGGCCAACGTGGTGGTCACGGGGCAGTTGAGCAGCCCCGAGCAATTCGCCGCCATCGTCCTGCGCGCCAACCCCGATGGCGCCACCGTGACCCTCGGCGACGTCGCCCGGGTGGAGATCGGCGCCCAGGAGTACCAGTACGGCACCCGCCTGAACGGCAAGCCGTCCAGCGCCTTCAGCGTGCAGCTGGCGCCGGGTGCCAACGCCCTGGAGACCGCGACCCTGGTGCGCGAGAAGATGGCGCAGCTGTCGCGCTACTTCCCGGACGGTGTCCGCCATGACATCCCCTACGACACCTCGCCCTTCGTCAAGGTGTCGATCCAGCAGGTGATCAGCACCCTGTTCGAGGCCATGCTGCTGGTGTTCGCGGTGATGTTCCTGTTCCTGCAGAACATCCGCTATACCCTGATCCCCACGCTGGTAGTGCCGGTGGCCCTGATGGGCACCTTCGCGGTGATGCTGGCCATGGGCTTCTCGGTCAACGTGCTGACCCTGTTCGGCATGGTCCTGGCCATCGGCATCCTGGTGGACGATGCCATCGTGGTGGTGGAGAACGTCGAGCGGATCATGGCCGAGGAAGGCCTGCCGCCGAAGGAGGCCACACGCAAGGCCATGGGCCAGATCAGCGGGGCCATCGTCGGCATCACCCTGGTGCTGGTGGCGGTATTCCTGCCGATGGCCTTCATGAAGGGTTCGGTGGGGGTGATCTACCAGCAGTTCTCCCTGTCCATGGCAGTGTCGATCCTGTTCTCGGCGTTCCTCGCCCTGAGCCTGACCCCGGCCCTGTGCGCCACCTTGCTCAAGCCGCTGGCCAAGGGCGAGTACCACACGCGCAAGGGCTTCTTCGGCTGGTTCAACCGGCGCTTCGAGGGCATGAGCAACGGCTACCAGCGCTGGGTGGCCCATGCCCTGGCGCGCAGCGGGCGCTACCTGCTGGTGTACGGCGTGCTGCTGGCAGCGCTCGGCTATGGCTTCAGCCAGTTGCCGACGGCCTTCCTGCCCACCGAGGACCAGGGCTATACCATCACCGATATCCAGTTGCCGCCTGGTGCCAGCCGGGTACGGACCGAGCAGGTGGCCGCGCAGATCGAGGCGCACAACGCCGAGGAGCCTGGGGTGGGCAACACGACCCTGATCCTGGGGTTCAGTTTCTCCGGCAGCGGGCAGAACGCGGCGCTGGCCTTCACCACGCTCAAGGACTGGTCCGAGCGCGGCGCGGGCGACAGCGCCCAGGCGATCGCCGAGCGCGCCACCACGGCCTTCAGCCAGTTCAGGGATGCCGTGGCCTACTCCGTGCTGCCGCCACCGGTGGATGGCCTGGGCGAATCGACCGGCTTCGAATTCCGCCTGCAGGACCGGGGCGGCCTGGGCCATGCGGGGCTGATGGCGGCCCGTGACGCACTGCTGGCCAATGCGCGCAAGAGCAAGGTGCTGGTCAACGTGCGCGAAGCCTCCCTGGCCGAGAGCCCGCAGGTGCAGCTTGAGGTCGACCGGCGCCAGGCCAACGCCCTGGGCGTGTCGTTCGCCGATATCGGCGCGGTGCTGGATACTGCCGTCGGTTCCCGCTACGTCAACGACTTCCCCAACCAGGGGCGCATGCAGCGGGTGGTGGTGCAGGCCGAGGGTGACCAGCGCAGCCAGGTCGAGGACCTGCTGCAGATCCACGTGCGCAACAGCAGCGGCAAGATGGTCCCGCTGGGTGCCTTCGTCCAGGCCCGCTGGTTCAGCGGCCCGGTGCAACTGACCCGCTACAACGGCTACCCAGCGGTGTCGATCTCCGGCGAGCCGGCGCCCGGCTACAGCTCCGGCGAAGCCATGGCCGAGGTCGAGCGCCTGGTGGCGCAGCTACCGGCAGGCGCTGGCCTGGAGTGGACCGGCCTGTCGTTGCAGGAACGCCTGTCGGGCAGCCAGGCGCCCTTGCTGATGGCGCTGTCGCTGCTGGTGGTGTTCCTGTGCCTGGCGGCGCTGTACGAAAGCTGGTCGATCCCGACCGCGGTGCTGCTGGTGGTACCGCTGGGCATGCTCGGCGCAGTGCTGGCGGTGACCCTGCGCGGCCTGCCCAACGACGTGTTCTTCAAGGTCGGCCTGATCACCTTGATCGGCCTGTCGGCGAAGAACGCCATCCTGATCATCGAGTTCGCCAAGCACCTGGTCGACCAGGGGCATGATCCACGCGACGCCGCGATACGGGCCGCACGCCTGCGCCTACGGCCGATCGTCATGACCTCGCTGGCCTTCATCCTCGGCGTGGTGCCCCTGGCCATCGCCAGCGGCGCCAGCTCGGCCAGCCAGCAGGCGATCGGCACAGGGGTGATCGGCGGCATGCTCAGCGCCACCCTGGCGGTGGTGTTCGTACCGGTGTTCTTCGTGGTGGTGATGCGTGTGGCCGGGTATCGGCGGGAGCGCGGGAGCGCGGCAACGGCCAGCGAAAGCTGACTGGACAAGCGCCAGATGACATGGGAGGGTTCCAGATCTTAATTGCCTGGAACCCTTTTCATGTCAGTTGCCCTGCCTCCCTGCTCCATCCTGATCCTCGCTGGCGGCCGCGGCCAGCGCATGGGCGGCCGCGACAAGGGCCTGGTGCCCTGGCACGGCGAGCCACTGGTGGCCCATGTGCAGCGGGTGGTACGGCCACTGAGCGACGACTTGATCATTTCCTGCAACCGTAACCAGCAGGCCTACGCGGCCTATGCCGACCAGTTGGTGGGCGATGCCGATCCGGACTTCCCCGGGCCGTTGGCCGGGGTGATCGCTGGGCTTGCGGCGGCGCGGCATGAGTGGGTGGTGGTGCTGGCCTGTGATGCCCCTCAGGTGGACGACGCGTTGATCGAGGGTCTGCTGCGGCTAGCGGTCGAGCATGACAGTGCGGCCATGGTGCGTCAGGGAGGTTATTGGCAGCCGATGTTCAGTGTGATGCCGAGGCGGTTGCTGCCCCTGCTGGAGCAGGCCTGGCGAGCGGGTGAGCGGAGTTTGCAGAAAGCCCTGCTGCAGGCGCCGATACAAGGGCTGGAGTGTGCGCAGGAGGATGGGCGGTTGAGCAATTTCAACAGCCCGGAGTGGTTGCGCTGACAGGGCGAACCGTTGCCGCATCCAGATTCGCGGGCAAGCCCGCTTCCAGCCAGATGCTTCAGCGCTGCGCCATGCCTGGCGCACCACCCAATTCCTCGATACTGATCTCACGCATCCTGAACTTCTGCACCTTGCCCGTCACCGTCATCGGGAACTCGTCCACGAAACGGAAATAACGCGGTACCTTGAAATGCGCGATCCGCGCCCTTGCCCATTCGCGCAACTCGTCCTCGGTGGCCGAATGTCCAGGATGGAAGCGGACCCAGGCAACGATCTCCTCCCCGTAGCGACTGCACGGAATACCAATCACCTGCACGTCGGCCACCGCTGGGTGGGTGAAGAAGAATTCCTCCAGCTCGCGCGGGTAGATGTTCTCCCCTCCGCGGATGATCATGTCCTTGCTGCGCCCGACGATACGCACATGGCCCTGCTCGTCCATCACCGCCAAGTCCCCGGTGTGCATCCAGCCGTCGACGTCGATGCTTTCGGCAGTAGCCTTGGGGTTGTTCCAGTAGCCGAGCATCACGCTGTAGCCACGGGTGCACAGCTCGCCGATCTGGCCGCGTGGCACGGTGTGGCCGTCGGCGTCGATGATCTTGCTCTCCAGCCGGGGCTGGGTACGCCCGACCGTGGTCACGCGCACTTCCAGGTCATCGTCCGGGCCGGTCTGCAGCGATACCGGGCTGGTCTCGGTCATGCCGTAGGCGATCTGCACCTGGGCCATGTGCATCTCGTCGATCACCCGGCGCATCACCTCGATCGGGCAGGTGGCGCCGGCCATGATCCCGGTGCGCAGGCTGGACAGGTCGAACTCGCCGCGTTGCGGGTGATCCAGCTCGGCGATGAACATGGTCGGCACGCCATACAACGCCGTGGCCCGCTCCTCGGCCACCGCGCGCAGGGTGGCCAGCGGGTCGAAGGCGTCGCTGGGGTAGATCAGGGTGCTGCCATGGGTGAGGCAGCCCAGGTTGGCCATGACCATGCCAAAGCAGTGGTACAGCGGCACCGGGACCACCAGGCGGTCATGCTCGGTCAGCCCCAGGCTCTCGCCGACCATGTAGCCGTTGTTGAGGATGTTGTAGTGGCTTAGGGTCGCCCCCTTGGGGAAACCCGTGGTGCCGGAGGTGTACTGGATGTTGATCGGGTCGTCCCAGTGCAACTGCCCCTGGCGTTCGGCCAGGGCCTCGGCGCTCACCTGCGTGGCCAGCGCCTGCAGCTCGGGCCAGGCGAGGAACCCGGCCGGCGGTGCACTGGCCAGGCTGACGACACCGCGCAGCTCGGGGAAGCGCTCGCAAGCCAGCGCACCAGGCTGGCCGGCGGCAAGGCCCGGCACCAGGCCCAGCAGCATGGCGTGGTAGTCGCAGGTCTTGAAGGCATCGGCGCAGATCACCCAGCGGCAGCCCGACTGGCCCAGGGCATAGTCCAGCTCGCTGACGCGGTAGGCTGGGTTGATGTTGACCAGGATCGCCCCGACCTTGGCGCTGGCGAACTGGGTGATGCACCACTGGGCGCAGTTCGGGGCCCAGATCCCCAGCCGGTCGCCCGGCTGCACGCCCAGGGCCATCAGCGCCCGGGCGTGCTGGTCGACAGCCTCGGCCAGTGCCTGCCAGGTGTAGCGCAAGCCCTGGTGGCGCACCACCAGGGCCTCACGCTCGGGGAAACGTGCGACGGTGGCGTCGAAGGCGTCACCGATGCATTGGCTGAGCAAGGCCTTGTCTGGATTGCCGTGGGTATAGCTTGGCTGGGTCATGGGCGCTCTCTTGTTGTTCTTGTGGCGGCTTCACCGGTTTTTCGCGACGGCTCGTCGCGAAAAACCGGCACCTAATTACCTGACGAACACCTGCGGCGTACTGGTGGACATGTCGCCCCCCGGCAGCTTGATGTTCGTCACCTTCTCCAGGGTATCGGGGTCGAACACCGCCAGGTCGTTGAAGGTGCCGCCCAGGTACAGCTTGTCGCCGGCCCGGTCGAAGGCCACGCAATAGTAAGTGTGGTCCAGATTGGCCGCCTTGATCAGCTTGCGTTGCTCGATGTCATAGCGCGCCAGGCGATTGAGCACACCGTACATCTGGTTCGGATCCTTCGGCGAGCGCAAGCCGGTGAAGTACAGTTCGGTGAGGTCGGCGAACTCCTGGGTATGGCTCTTGCCGGTCTTCAGGTCGATGCTCAGGTAGCCATAGAGCAGTTCGGCGGTGTCCGGGTCCTGCTTCTCGTCGGTGAACTTGGCGATGGTATAGAGCATGGAGAACTCATGCCGGGCGCTCTGGTGCGGCCAGAAATACAGCACGTCCGGCGCGCTGTAGCCGGGGCGGTTCCAGTTGCGCAGGGGCAAGGCCACCTCGTACTTGCCGGTCTTGACATCCATCTTGTAGATGTCGGGCCCGGCGACGTACAGGCTGCCGTCGTCGCCCGCGCGCATCAGGTAGACCTGACGCGGCATCGGGAAACTGCGCACCGGCTTGGCGTTCAGGCCATCGCCGGTATTGAACACCTCCAGCCGTGGCGGCTTGACCACGTAGTGGTCGTTCAGGCGCTGGGTCGGGTTGACGGTGGCGTAGATCTCCTTGCCATCGGGGCTGATGGCGAACGAGTACATCGACCGGGCGACCTCGCCGGGAACGCTGGAGAGGTTGGCGTGGAAGGTGGCTTGGCAGGTATCCAGGTCGATGCCGTAGAGGTCGGCATAGTGGTTGTTGAGCACGTAGGCGGTGCGGTTGTCCGGCGCCATCATCGCGGTGCCCGGGCCGAACGCATCCGGCATGCGACACGACTTGTAGACCGTGTCGCTGGCCACGTCGACCACGTGCAGATTGTTCGGGTAGTTGGTGACGATCAGGTATTCGTGGCCAGGCTTGAGCGCCGGGCCGGTGGCGCTTTCGCCAGCTTGCGCCGTCCAGGCGCCAGCACAGGCGGCGACGGTGAGCGCGAGCTGCGCGCAGAATCCAGGTTTCATGCGGTTTCCCCTTGTCGTTCTTGTCGGGCCGATCACTTGTCTTTCGGGAACACGGTGCCGAGGTTGCGCCAGTCGTCCTGCGAGTTGCTCGCCTGGGCGTTCCAGTCCTGGTAAGTACTCATCATGTCCGGCACCTGGGCCGGCCACCAGCAAGGGTCGGAGCAGCCGTACAGGTCGGCCTCCATCGGCTGGCACAGGGAGGTGACGCCACCGAAGGCGTCCACTTCCCAGCCCGGGTCGGTGGTGGCGGTGCAACCGGCCACCGCGCTCATGGCCATGACCTCTTCCACGCGGTCTTCGGCGGCGGCCTGTTCGAGGATGCGAGCCTTGTTGTTCAGGGGCTTCAAGTGCTTCATGTCAGTGCGCCTTCCGCGGAGTGATGTAGCGATCGATGAAGGCCGGGTTGGCGGCCATGATGCGGCTGTAGACCTCGATGCCGAAGTCGACCCAGTCGCGCATCAGTTCGCAGTAGTGGTAGGTCGGATGCTGGGGATCGCCGTAGCGGGCGTAGCTTTCGTGGTAGCAGCCCCCCGAACACAGGTTGCGGATGCGGCAGCTGTCGCAGCCGGTGCCACTGCGGTCCAGGCGCTGGGACAGGAAGTCGTTGAGCTGCGCCTGCTGCACGCCCTGGTGCACGTTGCCGAAGGTCGGCAGGCTGGAACCGGTGAAGCGGTGGCACAGGTTCAGCTCGCCCTCATGGTCGACCGCCAGCATCTTCAGCCCGGCGCCGCATGGCAGGGCCTTCTTGTGCCCTTCGTGGATGTCGGTGATCAGCTGGTGCAGGTTGGAGAAGCCGATGTTGCGGTGCTCCAGCGCCGCCTCCAGGTAGCGCCGGCCCAGGGCCTTCATGCTGGCGAAGACCTGCACCAGTTCCTCGCTGGTCAAGTTGAAGGCGGCCATGTCGCCGGAGGTGACCGGGGCGAAGCCCACCTCGGCGAACCCCAGCTCGTTGAACAGGTGGTTCCAGATGGTTTCCACATCGGTGATGCCACGGGTCAGGGTGACCCGGGCGCCGACCGGCCGGCTGCGGTAACGCGACAGCAGCATGTCGGCCTTGCGCCGTACCACGTCGTAGGTGCCCTGCCCGCCCACGGTGATGCGGTTGCGGTCGTGCACGGTCTTCGGCCCGTCGATGCTCACCGACAGGCCGAAACGATGGGCATCGAGCCAATCGACGATCTCTTCGGTGAGCAGCGTGGCGTTGGTGGTCATGATGAACTCCACCTGCTTGCCCGCCTCGGCGAAGCGCCGCTCGCAGTACGCGACCATGTGCTCGATCAGCGCCCGGTTGGACAGCGGCTCGCCGCCGAAGAACACCACGCTGTAGCGCTCTTCGTCCGGCGACTCCTTGAGCAGCATCTCCACCGAGGCCTCGGCGGTGGCGGTGCTCATCTTCTTGCCGGCGGAGGGTTTGTCGAGGTCCTCCTTGTAACAGTAGGTGCAACTGAGGTTGCAACCGGTGTTGACGTTGAGCACCACGGTGTTCAGCGCGGTGCGCTCGACCTGCCTGAGCGCGATTTCAGGGGTCAGCGGCGAGCCGTCGCTGACCAGTTCCAAGGCGATCAGCTCGCGCAGGGTCTCCTGGATCTCCTGGTCGGCGAAACGCCGGCCCAGGCGCTGCACCAGGTCCTCGGCGCGGCAGCCTTGCTGGCGTAGGGTGTCGATGATCCCGCCGGTCACCGCGTCGGCGGCGAACAGCGAGCTGCTGGGGATGTGGAAGAGCATGCGGTCGGCATCCACCTGCACTTCGTGCAGGTTGCGTTCGACCAGGTTCAATAGTGCGCCCATGGCGACCTCTCGATGTTTCAGCCCGTTCTGGTGGCGTGCGCGACAAGCGGCCCTTATGGCAAGGGCGGGTTGTTCCAGCGCTGTACGGTGACGATCATGTGGCCTTCGCCCTTCTGCCCGCCGTCCTCGAGTTCGGCGATGACCTTCAGGTTGCCGGCGTTGTTGGTCATCATCTTGCGCTCAGGGTTGGGGCCGGCGCCGGCTGGCATGAAGACGCCGTCGGCCTGCATGGTCCCTGCGAACTTCACATCCTCGTCCTCGGCCGCCCGCTCGTTGAACGGCTCGACCTTCCACTTGGCCGGCAGGTAGCCGATGCGCAGCGGCTGGCCGTTGGCATCCTTGCCCCAGGCCTCGGCCTCGAAGCGGCCCTGGACCTTGGGCGTGGAGCCACCGTTCTCGCCGATACGGGCGATGGAGAACGCCGGCACCACCTTGACTTCCTCGACCTTGTCGTACACCGCCAGGTTCACGCCCTTGAGCGCGCCCACGGCGACTTCGCGCAGGCCGGGCGCGGCGTTGGCGGCCGCACGGGCCTTGACCCGCACCAGGGTCGGGGTCGACTCCAGCACTTCGATCACCTCGACACCGGCACCGAGCACCGGCTTGCCCGACAGGCCACTGCCGACCAGGGTGATCTCGCTTTCGCCACCGGCCTTGATGAACGCCGGCTGCACGGCCAGCAGGCGTGCCTTGCCCGCTTTCACCGCGCTGAAATCCAGGCCGCGCTCGTCGTGCTCGGCCTCGAACATACGGCCCTTCATCTCGCCGTCGAGGGCGGCGAAGACCTGGCGCAGGTTGGCATCGCCGACCTTCACGTTGCCGCGCCACTCGTAGCCGTTGTAGAGGATCGCCGAACCGCTGCCATTGAACGGCGTGCCGTCGGCATAGCGGCCCTTGACCTCGACCTTGAAGGTATCGCCGGCATCGGCGGTGACGGTCATCACGCCACGCACATCGCCCTTGGCGAGCATGTGGCCGCTGAACGCCCACTGCCCGGGCAGTGCCTCGGCCTTAGGCTTGGCCTTCTGCCATTCGGCCCAGGCGGGGTCATCGAGCGGGAAGCGCTTGGCCAGGTCCGGCACCATCTCCTTGAGGGCGATGCCCAGCCAGTCGCGGTCGCGCGCCTGGGCCTGGTATTCGAGGGACGGCCACTGGCCGAGGTGGAAGTTGACCAGGTGTTCCCATTCCTTGGCCGGACGCCGCTGCAAGGCGACCCGGGCGCCGGAGTGGCAGCGTCCACACATCTGGCTGAAGCGGTCGTCGAAGTGCTCGACGGTGTTGAGCCGGCGCTCCATGGCATAGCGCACACCGTCGGTCTCGCGGGGCGCCAGGCCCTGCTTGTCGGCCAGGTACTTGACCAGGGTGCGGCGCTCTTCGTCGCTGATCTGCACGCCATGCATCACCTGCATGCGCGCGATGCTCATCAGCCAGCCTTCCGGGGTCTTGCGCTGGTGGCTGATGCGGCTGTAGCTGTCGTTGCCTTCGGGGATATGGCACCCCATGCACTTGGATTGCAACAAGCTCGGGCCCTGCTCGGCCGCCATGGCCTGGGTGCTCAGCAGTGCGGCGGCGACCAGCGCCAGTTTGCCCGCTTGCCGCCGGAGTCGAGTCGTCTTCAAGGTCAGACCTCCACGGTGTTGTTCTTATCGTTTTCGCACGCTCTGATACCGCAGGTGCATGTGACGGTGCTGATACAGGAACTGTGCCAGTACTGGTAAAAAGCTTTCGCTTCAAAGGGTTGGACGATTTCGCCGGGCAATTCCCGGCAGCCGCCCGCGAGTCGGAACGTCCCATTTCGCGACAGGCTGTTTCAGTGTGAGACAGGGGCCGCGCCAAAGCGCACCGCAAACCCTGTGGGAGCGGGCTTGCCCGCGAATACAGGCACCGCTCAGTCACTGTTTCACCCCCGTCTCAACGTGTCTCAATGTGCAACAGCATAGTCCCCGCCCTTCTCCCCCGCGCCAGGAGAAAACCCTTGCCACTCAAGCCATTGCCCACCATCGGCGGCATTGGCACGGCCATTGCGCACTTGCTCGTCACACCCAATGACAAGAGGCATCGCATCATGCTTTCCGAACTGCCCATCCTCCCCGCCACCCGCGCCTTCCTCGAGCGCAAGCTGCAGATGCGCATCGGCGCCGGCTGGCAGGACGCCGCCAGCGGCCGCACCTTGAGTTTGCGCAACCCAGCCAGCGGGGCGGTCCTCGGCGAGGTACCCGCGGCCGACCAGGACGACGTGGACCGGGCTGTCGAGGCGGCTCGCCAGGCCTTCGACGACTCGCCCTGGAGCCGCCTGCGCCCCCGCGAACGGCAGAACCTGCTGTGGCGCCTGGCCGACCTGATGCAACGCGACGCCCAAGTGCTGGCCGAGCTGGAATGCCTGAACAACGGCAAGAGCGCCGCCGTGGCCCAGGCCATGGACGTGCAACTGGCCATCGATTTCATGCGCTACATGGCCGGCTGGGCCACCAAGGTCGAAGGCAGCACGGTCGAGCCCTCCCTGCCGCTGATGCCCAACGAGCAGTTCCATGCCTTCGTCCGCCGCGAAGCGGTGGGCGTGGTCGGCGCCATCGTCGCCTGGAACTTCCCCCTGCTGCTGGCCTGCTGGAAGCTCGGCCCGGCCCTGGCCACCGGCTGCACCCTGGTGCTCAAGCCGGCCGACGAGACTCCGCTGACCGCCCTGAAGCTGGCCGAGCTGGTCGACGAAGCCGGCTACCCGGCCGGGGTGTTCAACGTGATCACCGGCACCGGCCTCAACGCCGGCGCCGCCCTGAGCCGCCACCCCGGCGTGGACAAGCTGACCTTCACCGGCTCCACCGAAGTCGGCAAGCTGATCGGCAAGGCCGCGATGGACAACATGACCCGGGTCACCCTGGAGCTGGGCGGCAAGTCGCCGACCATCGTCATGCCCGACGCCAACCTGCAGGAGGCCGCCGCCGGCGCCGCCACAGCGATCTTCTTCAACCAGGGCCAGGTGTGCTGCGCAGGCTCGCGGCTGTACGTGCACCGCAAACACTTCGACAACGTGGTCGCCGACATCGCCGGCATCGCCAACGGCATGAAGCTCGGCAATGGCCTGGACCCGACCGTGCAGATGGGCCCGTTGATCTCGGCCAAGCAGCAGGACCGGGTCACCGGCTACATCGACCTGGGGCGCGAGCTGGGCGCCACCATCGCCTGCGGCGGCGAAGGTTTCGGCCCGGGCTATTTCGTCAAACCGACGGTGATCGTCGATGTCGACCAGCGTCATCGCCTGGTGCAGGAGGAGATCTTCGGCCCGGTGCTGGTCGCCATGCCGTTCGATGACCTCGACGAGGTGGTCAGGCTCGCCAACGACAACCCCTATGGCCTGGGGGCGAGCATCTGGTCCAACGACCTGGGCGCGGTGCACCGGATGATCCCCCGCATCAAGTCCGGTTCGGTGTGGGTCAACTGCCACAGCGCCCTGGACCCGGCCCTGCCGTTCGGCGGCTACAAGCTCTCCGGGGTCGGCCGCGAGATGGGCGCGGCGGCGATCGAGCACTACACCGAGCTCAAGTCCGTGCTGATCAAGCTCTGATTCGACACAACCATCGCGCGACCAGAACAAGAACAATGGAGCATCCCCGATGATTCGAATCCATCCCCTTCCCTTGGCCGTCCTGCTGGCCTCGACCCTGCAACTGGCCAACGCCCATGAGCTCTACAACCAGGACGGTACGGTCCTCAACGCCGACCTCGAAGCCCTGTTCGGTGTGTTCCACAGCGACGAAAGCTTCGACCAGGCCGGCAACCGCCAGCCCGGCAGCAGCGCCTGGCGCGAGGGCTACGTCAAGTACGGCTTGAGCGGCAGCCAGGCGCTGGCGGGCAACGGCACCCTGTACGGCGGCTTCAGCCTGCTCAGCTCGGCCACCTGGGGCGACGGCGATGCTGCGGGCCTCAGCCTGGGCGACGAACGCCGCACCGCCGTGGAGGATGCCTACCTGGGCTGGCGATCGGGCGACCTGTTCCCGGCCCTGGGCGAGGACGGTGTCGATATTTCCGGCGGCCGCCAGCTCGTGACCCTGGGCGACGGCTTCCTGATCCAGGGCGACCCGGTCAACCTGGGCAAGGTCGACCTGGGCGCCAACTTCAACCGCGGCGGCGCCTACTACCTGGCCGGGCGCAAGGCCTTCGACCGCACTGCCGTGCTGCGCCTGGGCGGCAACCAGGGCTGGCGCGGCGACCTGATGTGGCTCAAGTCGGACAACCACTACCAGGCCGACACCTCCCTGGCGGTCGCCAACCTCGAGCATGTGAACGATGCCGGGACCCTGGGCCTGAGCTGGATCCGCGGCCTGGATGTCGATCAGCGCTATGCCCGGATCATGGGCCTGGAGCACCGCGACGGCATGGACACCGTCAGCCTGCGCGGGCGCGGCAGCCTGGGCGTCGAGCACCTGGAGGTGGCAGCCGAATACGTGACCCAGGACCGCAGCGGCGGGCGCGAGAACGCCTGGTACCTGGAGGGCAACTGGACCTTCTCCGAACTGCCCTGGTCGCCCACCGCCACCTACCGCTACAGCCGCTTTTCCGAGGACTTCGACCCGCTGTTCTATGGCTTGAGCCGTGGCTACGGCACCTGGTTCCAGGGCGAGGTGGCAGGCAACTACGCCGGGCCGTTCAACAGCAACAGCCAGGTGCACCACGTGGGGCTCAAGGTCACGCCGCGGGACAACGTGACCCTGGGTGCGCTGTACTTCGACTTCGACACCCTGGAGACTGACCGAGGCAACCTGGGCGGCCGGGAGCTCGACCTGTACCTGGAATGGATGGTCAACGACCACCTGCTGATCAGCCCGGTGGTGGGGTTCTACAAGCCGGAGCGCAGTGCCGACAGGGGTGGGGTGCAGTTGGGGGGGCGCGATACCGGGACCTACCTGCAACTGCTGGTCGGGACCTTCTTCTAGGCAGGAGAACTTGGGGCCTGTCCTGACACCACCGACATATGGCAAGGGCTACGCCCTTGATCGCGGGCAAGCCCGCTCCCACAGGCCCCTGCAAACCACATTACTTGTGATCGACTCGACCACCCTGTGGGAGCCGGCTTGCCGGCGATTGGGCCAGCCCTGACACCACCGACATATGGCAAGGGCTACGCCCTTGATCGCGGGCAAGCCCGCTCCCACGGGCCCCTGCA
>NZ_JBDLLR010000001.1:4649032-4723662 GCF_046365545.1 Pseudomonas sp. HLMP
TGCAAATGCTCAACCCCACGTTCGAGGAGGGGTTCAAGGCGGGAGAGATCTTCGTCATCGGCGACCCGGACAAGGGTGATGCCTGCACCCGTGAGGAAGCCCAACTGATGGAGGCTGCGGAGCGTGCGCGGCGCGCCTTGGTTGCGCTTGATTTCGCTGAGGCAGATTTCATGATGCAGCACCAAGCCGAGATCGCGGGTTTGCTCAGCGGGGCGAGCCAGTCGATGGGCGTAGGCAAGGACATGCTGGACCAAGGGTTGAAGCAAGTCAGCAGGACGTTGACGCAGATCGAGCAACTGCATCAGCGTGAGTTCGTGCAGCATGGACATTTGAACAGCCCGCAGTTCTTCGCTTCGCGGCGTCAACTCTTGCAACAGCTGGACGGCCAGCTGAAAGCGGCATTTCTCAACAAGCAACTGAACCTTGGAAACTATGAACGGTTAAGAAAGGATTTGAATATTTCAACCAAGAGCCTTGTTCATCACTGGTCGAAAGCGGGTGGGCCGGGGCAGATTCCAGGGTATGCGACGCATCTGGAAAGGGTGGCCAAGGCTGGTAAATACCTTAAGTACGGTGGACATATTGCGGTTGGGTTGGGTGGTGCTTCGTCCTATTTGAAAGTGCAAGAGGTATGTCGTGCCGGCGAGACGGAGGCTTGCAAGAAAGTTCGTTTGACCGAAGCTGGAAGCTTTACCGGTGGCCTTGCAGGAGGCACAGCAGGTGGTCAACTCGCAGGGCTGGCGGCCCTTTCGGTCTGTGGTGTTTTTTCCGTAGGGACGGCAGGTATTGGGGCGCCGGTGTGCGGCATTGCACTCGTGGGGGCTGGCTCGGTTGTCGGTGGTCTTGCTGGCGAAGGCTTTGGCGAGCTTGTAGGGGAGAAGATTTATGAGGGGCAGCATGATTGATATAAACAGCTGGCCACTGAAAGTGCAGCTTGCCTTTACGGTTACACCACTCATTTTCATGATGATGGGAGTGGCCATCAGCACATACGTTGCTTGGTCGCATGAGTTCGAGATCGTGAAGTCGTCGATACGCAGTAGTCCTTACTTGGAACAAATGAAGAATTTTTTGGGTGCCACCAGTTATCGGGCACGCTGGATAGTAGTTTGCCTAGCGGGTGGGCTTCTCTCTTTTCCTAGATATCATGCACGTAGAAGGCTTGTTAGTTTGGAGGAGTTAAAGGCGTTCCCTAAGGCCCTCAAGCGCAAGCTGGTGCTCTCAACTTGGCTGGTAATCGTTGGCTTTAGTTGGATGATGGTCGGGTATGCGTTGATACAGTTTGCAAAGACGAAGTGAGCGTTCAAGTTTGCACTACCTGGTCGCGTGCTCTGCCATCGCCAGTGATCCCCATTTAGAGCAGGTGAAACGTGCGTGGGGACTGGAAGTTTCAAATGGCGATGATTATTTGTGCAAAAATAATATTGCGAAAAAATTAAGTGATTTTATTTTTTGGCCGTATCTGTAGATCTTTTTCTTTTGTTGTTGCGTTCTCGCATGAGTCATGCTTCGCTTGACTGGCCTCCACAGGTTCCTGCCCAACGAATCACAGATCAAAAACGAGGGGAGACACCCAGGATGTGGGTCACCGTTAAATAAGATAGCGAAGGCGGCAAAATATTTAAAGTATGGTTATTGGGGCGGAGGGTCAGGCGAGCGGATGGCCGGAAAGGTTTATGAGGACGACAATGATTGATATAAATGGATGGCCAGTGAAACTACAGATAATTCTAATCATGATACCTTTTGTTATTGGAATGTCTGGAGTGGCAATCAGCGCGTGCATTGCGGGTTCTGCTAGTTTTTATATTGCTATCTCTGCTATTAAGAGTAATCCGTATCTTGAACAGATGAAAGGTTTCTGGGGGATGGGGAGTTTCAAGTCCCGCTGGTTGCTCATATGCTCGGTATGCGGACTGGTGACCTTTCCAGGGCCGCATTTGCGCAGGGGGCTACTAAGCCCAGAGGAGCTTGATAATTTTCCTGTAAAGCTGAGAAGGAGAATGGTCATATCAGTATGGCTAACGATCGTTGGGTTGGTATGGTTGGCGATTTTTGCAGGCTTGGTTGAATTGACGGAATATTTTTCCAAGAGTTAGGACCTGGTTTTCGCTGCGAGTCATCACTTTGGGTAAATGCGCACGTGGAATTTGTTGCCTTGACGTTCGACGGAGCCAGCGGCCTTGAGTCGCATCGGTAATGGTCAAGCCCAGAGTCAGACCCGCATATGCGGGTCTTTCTTTTCTTCATTCCTTGATTCGTTGTCAACCGCTGACGACGGCGCTTCTGGCTTTGCATCTTCGACAGTGGCTGCTACCGGACTGGCATGCCCATCCCGCGTCCTGACCAACGACAACACCACCCCACCCAGCAGCAACCCGAACGTCACCCCCAGCGACAACAGCGCCGGCACCTTGCCCACCAGCCCATGGTAGAAGATCTTGCAGCCAATGAAGATCAGCACCAGGGCCAGTGCGTACTTGAGATAGACGAAACGGTGCATCAGCGCCGCGAGGGCGAAGTACAGCGAGCGCAGGCCGAGGATGGCGAAGATGTTCGAGGTATAGACGATGAACGGGTCCTGGGTGATGGCGAAGATCGCCGGCACGCTGTCGACGGCGAACACCAGGTCGGCCAGCTCGATCAGCACCAGGGCCAGGAACAGCGGGGTGGCATAGCGCAAGGCCTTGTGCGTTCCTGGTGGGGTGAGGCGGACGAAGAAGTGCGCGCCGTGGAGTTGGTCGGTCACCCGCATGTGTCGGCGCACGAAGCGCAGTACCGGGTTGTTGGCCAGGTCCGGATGGCTCTCCTGGCGCGAGAAGGCCATCTTCACCCCGGTGAACAGCAGGAAGGCGCCGAACAGGTACAGCACCCAGGCGAAGTTCTGCACCAGCGCCGCCCCCACGCCGATCATGATCGCCCGCAGGAACACCACCCCGAGGATGCCCCAGAACAGCACCCGGTGCTGGTAGCGGCGAGGGATGGCGAAGAAGCCGAAGATCATCGCCATGACGAACACATTGTCCATCGACAACGATTGTTCCACCAGGAACCCGGTATAGAACTCCAGGGCCGACTGGGCGCCCAGTTCGTACCAGACCCATGCGCCGAACAGCACGCCGACGCTGAAATAGCCTGAGTACAACAGCAGGCTTTCACGCATCTCGATCTCGCGGTTCTCACGGTGCAGCACGCCCAGGTCCAGGACCAGCAGGCCGACGACGATAGCGATGAACACCAGCCACAACCAGGTGCTGGTGCCGAGGAAAGAAGTCGTGAGGAATGTCTGTAGAGCCGCCATAGCCCCTCCTTGATTGTCGACGTTGCATGGCAACAGTGATTCCGACATGGCGGCTCGGCAGCCGTCAGAGGGGCCCGGCATCACATGGGCTTGAGCCTAGACCTGTTTTGCCAGGAATGCCGACCGATGTGCTGTTACATTTTTTTGCCTGGATCCAATATTTGAGATTAATTCCCAATTGTAAATAAATCGTGAAAAACATTAAGATTCGTTCCGGCCTGCCGCAGAGCGGGCATGCCGTTCGGCAATGCATTCAAAACCAAGAATAAATCCCGTGATGAGCCCCCAAACGTATCGAGCAAACAGATCAACTAGGGGTCAACAAGCGTGCAACAGCACCACTCTCTGAACGCGGTCCACCTGGCAGGGAATGCCGTCACCGTTCGCTTGCGGCGCCAGCCGCTGGCATTGGCCGTTCTTGCGGCAAGCCTGGCCGCACCGAGCAGCATGGCCTGGGCCGAGGACGCCAGCAGCAAGGGCCCTCTGGAGCTGGGCGCCACCGCCATCACCGACACTCGCCTGGGCGAGATTACCGAGGGCAGCCGCTCCTACACCACCGGCGCCACCCGTACCGCCACGCGCATGGCCCTGTCGCCGCGGGAAACGCCACAGTCAGTGAGCGTGATCACCCGCCAGCAAATGGACGACCAGAACCTCACCAGCATCAGTGACGTACTCGGCAAGACGCCCGGTGTGACCGTCACCAAGCTCGACAGCAACCGCACCAGCTTCCAGGCCCGTGGCTTCGAGATCGATAACTTCCAGATCGATGGCGTTCCGGCGGCGTTTCGCTTCGGCAACGGCATCGACCAGACCGACATGGTCATCTACGACCGCGTCGAGGTGCTGCGTGGCGCCACCGGCCTGCTCAGCGGCTTCGGCAGCCCTTCGGCCACCGTCAACCTGGTGCGCAAGCGGCCGACCCGCGAGCTCTCCGGCTATGCCTCCCTCGGTGCCGGCAGTTGGGACACCTACCGTGGCGAGTTCGACATCGGTGGCGCACTGACGCCGGGCGGCAACGTGCGCGGACGCTTCGTCACCGCCTATGAGGACAGCCAGTCGTTCATGGACAACCTGTCCGAGAAGAAGCAGGTGATGTACGGCATCGTCGAGGCCGACCTGTCGGAAGACACCCTGCTCAGCGTCGGGCTCAGCCGTCAGACCAATCGCCCGGAAGGTTCTTCGTGGGGGCCGTCGACGCCGCTGCTGGATAACAATGGTAACGACTTCGCCATGTCGCGCTCGTTCAACCCCGCCGCCAAGTGGAGCCAGTGGGACAACACCGCCGACAACCTGTTCGTCACCCTCGAGCAGCGCCTGGCCAACGACTGGACGATCAAGGCCTCGGCCAGCCGTACCGAAACCGATTCGCCGGCCACCCTGGGCTCGGCGGCCAGTGGCTTTCCCGATGCGGCCACCGGTGGTGGCATGGGCGTATGGCTGGGGCGCTACCGCTACAAGACCGACCAGAACGCCTACGACCTGTATGCCAGCGGCCCGTTCCAGTTGCTGGGCCGCGAGCACGAGTTGGTGGCCGGGATTTCCCACCGTGATATCCGCGCCCACGAGGACAATTGGCCGTTCTTTTTCGGCAGCGCCAATATCTACCAGTGGGCCGGCGATTTCCCTGAGCCGGACTGGGGGCGCCCGCTCACCAAGGTCGATACTCGACTGCGTGAAGAGGCTGCCTACCTGACCGCCCGTTTCAAGCCAACCGACAAGCTCTCGGTGATCGTCGGTAGCCGCCTGTCCAACTGGGAACTGGACAGCACGCGCCTGACCACCGCGACCGACCAGCGCGAGAAGGTCCAGGACCTGGAGGAGAATGGCGTGGTCGTGCCCTATGCCGGGGTGGTCTACGACCTGAACGACACCTGGTCGGTCTACGGCAGCTACACCAGCATCTTCAAGCCCCATGAAAGCGAACAGGACGCCAGCGGCAAGATGATCGAGCCGGAGGAGGGCGATGCCTACGAGTTGGGGATCAAGAGCGAGTTCTTCGACGGCCGCCTGAATGCCAGCCTGGCGCTGTTCGAGGTGCAGCAGGACAACCTCGCGGAGTTCGCGGCGACCGACCCTGTGACCAACCGTGGCATCTACCGCTCGATCCAGGGCGCCAAGACCCGTGGCTTCGAACTGGAAGTGGCCGGCGAGCTGACCCCGGACTGGCACGTGCAAGGGGGCTTCACCCATCGCATCACCCGGGATGGCGACGACCACAAGATCTCCACCATCGAGCCGGAGAACCTGCTGCGCCTGTCCACCACCTACCGCCTGCCGGGCGTATGGAGCAAGCTGACCGTCGGCGGTTCGGCCAACTGGCAGAGCAAGGTGTGGAAGGACCTGGACAGCCCGGCAGGCAACGGCGAAACCGAACGCTACACCCAGTCGAGCTACCTGATCCTCGATGCCATGGCCAGGTACCAGGTGACCGACCAGCTGTCGGTGACCCTGAACGGCAACAACCTGACCGACAAGAAGTACTTCAACAACCTGGGCTTCTACAACGGTGGCTACTACGGTGACCCGCGCAATTTCATGTTGACCACGCGGTACGACTTCTAAAGGCCCAGCGCTTTTCGGGGCCGCTGTGCGGCCCCGTTCGCAACGTTCAGTACACCCACACCTCGACCCGACGGTTGCGCAGGCGTCCCTGCTCGACGTCGTTGTCGGCCACCGGCAGCTCATCCCCCATGCCGGTCACCTCCCTGGTTTCCACCCCATCCCGGGCCAGCTCCCGGCGTACCGCCATCGCCCGCAGGCGCGAGAGCAAGGCAGCGCGCCCCGGGGTGTCCTTGGGGTCGCCAAAGCCCACCAGCACCACCTTGCGCTGCAGTTTGCCGGCCTGGCGCAGGTAATCGGCGACCCGCTGTACATCGCGCTGGGCCTTGCTGTCGAGGCTGGCGCTGCCCTCCTGGAAGCGAAAGTTGACGGTCAGGCGTTGTGCCTCGCCGGCCAGGGCCTGGTAGCGGGGCGGCATGTTGGCCTGGATCGGCACGGGCAGGGCCTTGACCTGTTGGGAGACGAACCCCTGGTCGGCGACGATGGCCTGGCCGGCGGGGCCCTGGGTGAATTCGACCAGGGCCTGGGCCAGGGGGTGGGGATTGGTGGGCAGGTAGAAGTACAGCCGTCGTGTCAGCGGATAGTCTTCGCTGGCCACCAAGGCGCGTCTGGGCAGCATGGCCGGCGCGTCGCCTTCGGCGATGGCCAGGACCTTGGCCCCATGCACCGTGGCCAGGCTGCTGAAGCCGATGCCCTGGCGGTCGGCCCTGACCCGCTCGGCCAGCGTTTCGCTGGATTCGAAGCGTTGCACCTGGGCGGCCAGTTCGCTGTGGTGCGGGTCGAGCACCAGCGCCTTGAAGGTCTCGAAGGTGCCGGAGCGGTCGTCGCGCGCGTACAGGCGGATCGCTCCGCCGGGTACGCCCAGCTGTTCCCAGCGTTGTACCTGGCCGGAGAACACCTGTGCCAGTTGCGTGATGGTCAGTTGTGCCAGCGGGTTGTCGGGGTGGACGATCACCGCCACGCCGTCCAGGCCAATGACGTGCTCCGACCGGCTGCTGCGCAGGTTGCCCAGGCTCCGTAGGCGCTGCGCCTCGTCGTCGCTGATCGAGCGCGAGGCGGCAGCCAGGTCCGCCTCGCCACTCGCCAAGGCAGTGAAGCCGGTGCTGGAGCCGTGGGCGGCGATCGTGATGCGCACGGGGTGGCCTTGGCTGTCACGGGCGCGAATCTCGCTTTCATTGGCCACCGCCCCAGGCGTCTGCTCGATGGCCATGGCACCTTGGGCACGCAGCAAGCCTTGCACGAGCGCCGGTGCCAGGCCCGCGCCGATGGTGTTGGAGCCCTGGATGCGCAGCTGCGCCGGCTCGGCCAGGGCCAGCAGGGGGAACAGGTAGAGCAACAGGGCGAGGAAGCGGGGCATGCCGGAGGCCTTTGGCATGGAGTTGTCCCGCAGATTACGACAGTGGCGTGAACGTTGGGTGACAGTGGCAGTCATGAGGGCGGTGGTTCGATGACTCGACTTACCCCGCGAATAGGCCAGCACTTCCAGGTGATTGAAGCACTGTGCCAATTGGGGCAGCTTTGCAGCCCTTTCGCGGCACAAGGCCGCTCCCACAGACTGAGAGCACTAACATGGGAGCGGCCTTGCCAGGGCGCCGGAACAGTCGGAAAAGGGGGGCGTAACAGCCCCCGGCTTTGTGCACTCTGCACAAACCAGAAGGGGCGCCTTCATGGCGCCCCTTCGTCTTGCTGTTTAGGCTTCGGCGTCCCAGGGACGATCGCCTTTCTCATCCTTGACCCGGGTCGGCAGGCCCATCACGTCCAGCGCCTTGAGGAACGGCTCGGCCGGCAGCTCCTCGACGTTGACCATGCGCTTGGCGTCCCAGTCGCCGCGGGCGACCAGCAGGGCAGCGGCCACCGGCGGTACGCCGGCGGTGTAGGAGATGCCCTGGCTGTCGGTCTCGGCGTAGGCTTGCTCGTGGTCGGCCACGTTGTAGATGAACACTTCGCGTGGCTGGCCGTCCTTGGTGCCCTTGACCAGGTCACCGATGCAGGTCTTGCCGGTGTAGCCCGGGGCCAGGGAGGCCGGGTCTGGCAGGACGGCCTTGACCACCTTCAGTGGCACCACTTCCAGGCCTTCGGCGGTCTTGACCGGCTGCTCGGAGAGCAGGCCCAGGTTCTTCAGCACGGTGAACACATTGATGTAGTGCTCGCCGAAGCTCATCCAGAAGCGGATGTTCGGCACATCGAGGTTCTTCGACAGCGAATGGACTTCGTCGTGGCCGGTCAGGTAGAGGTTCTGCGAGCCCACGACCGGCAGGTCGTCGGTGCGCTTGACCTCGAACATCTTGTTGCTGGTCCACTGGCTGTTCTGCCAGCTCCAGACTTGCCCGGTGAACTCGCGGAAGTTGATCTCCGGGTCGAAATTGGTGGCGAAATACTTGCCATGGGAGCCCGCATTGACATCCAGGATGTCGATCGAATCAATGCGGTCGAAATACTGTTGTTGCGCAAGGGCGGCGTAGCTGTTCACCACACCCGGGTCGAAACCGACGCCGAGAATGGCGGTGATGTTCTTTTGTTGGCACTCTTCGAGGTGTTTCCACTCGTAGTTGCCGTACCAGGGCGGCGTCTCGCAGATCTTGCCCGGTTCTTCGTGGATGGCGGTGTCCAGGTAGGCGGCACCGGTATCGATGCAGGCACGCAGCACCGACATGTTGAGGAAGGCGGAACCGACGTTGATCACGATCTGCGATTCGGTCTCGCGGATCAGCGCCTTGGTCGCCTCGACATCGAGGGCATTGAGCGCGAAGGCCTGGATGTCGGCGGGTACCTTGAGGCTACCCTTGGCCTTGACGCTGTCGATGATGGCCTGGCATTTGGAGATGTTCCGCGACGCAATCGCAATACGACCGAGTTCGTCGTTATGCTGCGCGCACTTGTGGGCCACCACCTTGGCGACACCTCCTGCACCAATGATAAGAACGTTCTTCTTCAATTTAACCCTTTCTCCTTACTGAAGGCCTGTCGTCAGGACAGGCTGGACACGTAGTCTTCGAAACCGAACTCGCGAACCACCTCGACGCTGCCGTCGAGCTGCTTGACCACGATGGCCGGCATCTTCAGACCGTTGAACCAGTTTTTCTTGACCATGGTGTAGCCCGCCGCGTCGATGAACGACAGGCGATCGCCGATGGCCAGCGGACGATCGAACTGGTACTCGCCGAAGATGTCACCGGCCAGGCACGACTTGCCGCAGACCATGTAGGTGTGCTCGCCGTCGTTGGGAGCCATCTTGGCGTTGAGGCGGTAGATCAGCAGGTCGAGCATGTGCGCTTCGATGGAGCTGTCGACCACGGCGAGGTGCTTGCCGTTGTACAGGGTGTCGAGCACGGTGACTTCCAGCGAGGCGCTCTGGGTGATGGCCGCTTCGCCCGGCTCCAGGTACACCTGCACGCCGTACGTCTCGGAGAACGCCTTCAGGCGCGCGCAGAAGGCGTCCAGGGCGTAGTCCTCGCCGGTGAAGTGGATACCACCGCCCAGGCTGACCCACTCGACCTTGTGCAGCAGGTGGCCGAAGCGTTCCTCGATGTGCGAGAGCATCTTGTCGAACAGGCCGAAATCACCGTTCTCGCAGTTGTTGTGGAACATGAAGCCGGAAATCTGCCCGATGACCTTCTCGATCTTGTCCGGGTCCCACTCGCCCAGGCGGCTGAACGGGCGCGCCGGGTCGGCCAGCAGGTAGTCGGAGCTGCTCACCTGTGGGTTGACCCGCAGGCCGCGGACTTTGCCTTCGGACTGCTCGGCGAAGCGCTGCAACTGGCCGATGGAGTTGAAGATGATCTTGTCGCAGTTGGCGAGCATTTCCTCGATCTCGTCGTCGGCCCAGGCCACGCTGTAGGCGTGGGTTTCGCCGGCGAACTTCTGGCGACCGAGCTTGAGCTCGTAGAGCGACGAAGAGGTGGTGCCATCCATGTACTGCTGCATCAGGTCGAACACCGACCAGGTGGCGAAGCACTTCAGTGCCAGCAGGGCCTTGGCCCCGGACTGCTCGCGCACGTAGGCAATCTTCTGCATGTTGCCCAGCAGCTTCTGTTTGTCGATGAGGTAATACGGCGTCTTGATCATTTAAAGGCCCCCGGCCAGGCCGGCCAAAAAAAGGACACGCATTGTGCCTTCACTTGCCGCATATCGAAAGGGCGCAAGGCGCATTTCGTCCGAGTTCTGTTGCAGGTTGCTACCACGGTGCCACCGCTCCTGTGCATGCGCCATCCCCAGGGCCCAGTTGAACAGGGCAATATGACACCGATATAACCGAGCCGAGGCGTTGCGAGGCCCATCGCAGGGTATGATTGCCGGGTCAATCCTCGATACCGGGAGCCTGTGCATGAAGGTCGGCGTCATCTCCGATACCCATGGCCTGCTGCGACCTGAAGCGCTCGCGGCGCTGCAAGGCTGCGAGCTGATCGTCCATGCCGGCGACATCGGCAAACCGCAGATACTCGATGCCCTGGCGGCACTGGCCCCCCTGCAGGTGGTGCGGGGCAACAACGATCTCGGGTTGCCCTGGGCCGAGGCGCTGGAAGACGTGCGCCAGTTCGACATGGGGGGATGGACGACCCTGCTGGTGCACGACAAGGCCGACGTGCCCGACACGCTCGCCAGGGACGTGCGGGTGGTGATCACCGGGCATTCCCATAAGCCGTGCATCGACTGGCGCGAAGGGCGGCTTTATCTCAACCCGGGCAGTGCCGGGCCCAGGCGCTTCAAGTTGCCGGTGAGCGTTGCGTTGCTCGAGGTGAGTGCACGCGAGGTGGCGCCGAGGATCGTCAATTTGCTGGAGTGAAAGGGCCGTGGCTCCAACACGGTGTGGGGATTACGCCGGCAACCGGGCAACCACCTTGATCTCGAAATCGAACCCATACAGCCAGGTGACCCCGATCGCCGTCACGGTCGGGTAGGGCGCAGGCCCCCAGAACTCCGCGCGCACCAGGTTCCAGATGGTGTCGAACTTGTCCTGTGGATCGACGATGAACAGTGTCACGTCCTGCACATCGTCGAAGCTGCAGCCGGCTTCGGCAAGGATCGCGTTGAGGTTGCCGAATGCCCTGCGCACCTGGTTTTCCAGGCCAGGCTCGGGCGAGCCATCCTCGCGGCTGCCGACCTGTCCGGAAACGAAGAGCAAGCCATTGGTGCGGATCGCCGGGGAGTAGTGGTTGATGTCATACAAGGCCTGACGGCCTGGCGGGAACACGACGTCACGCTGAGTCATGGCATATCTCCATCGGGTGGGTGATGACGCTACTCTACGAAGCCCGGCTCGCGCGATAAATGCACAAGTCTGGTTATCATTGTTTGTTCATCCCAAATAATCGGGGCCGCTGATGGACCGTTTCGATGCAATGCGTGCGTTTGCCCGAGTGGTGGAGGCCGGCAGCTTCACCAAGGCCGCCGATACCTTGCACATGAGTCGCACCAGCGTCACCCAGCTGGTGCAGCAGTTGGAGACGCGACTGCGGGTGCGCCTGCTCAACCGCACCACACGCAAGGTGCGGCTGACCAATGATGGCGCGCTGTTCTACGAGCGGGTGGTGCGCCTGCTGGCGGACCTGGAGGATGCCGAGGCCAGCCTGAGCGGTGCGGCTAGCCAGCCCCGGGGCAAGCTGCGGGTGGATGTACCCAGCCCTTTGGCGAGCATGGTGCTGATACCGGCGCTGGCGCAATTCCACACGCGCTATCCGGACATCCAGATCGACATGGGCGTGAGCGACCGCATCGTCGACATCATCGGCGAGCACGTCGATTGCGTGGTGCGCGGCGGCGAACTGCTGGACCAGTCGCTGATGGCGCGCAAGGTCGCCGACCTGCAGTTGGGCGTCTATGCCTCACCGGCCTATCTGGAGCGGCTGGGGAGACCCCTGCATCCGCTGGAGCTGGAAGGGCCGGTGCAGCGTGTCGTCGGGTTTCTCTGGGCACGCACCGGCAAGCCGGTGCCCTATGCCCTGAGCCGGGGAGAGGAGCGCTTGCAGGTGCAAGGGCGGCCGGTGCTGGCGGTGGATGACGGCAGTGCCTATCTCGCCGCGGGGCTCGCCGGGTTGGGTGTGCTCTGGTTGCCGGACTACATGGCCCGGCCGCACCTGGCCACCGGCGCGCTGGTGCGGTTGTTCGAAGACTGGGCCCTGGAGCCTATGCCGCTGTATGTAGCCTACCCACCCAATCGCCATGTGGGCGCGAAGTTGCGGGTATTCATCGATTGGGTGGTCGAGGTGATGGCGAGGCCTTGATGCTCATCGGTCGCCCACCTGTTCCAGCCAGCTGCGAATCTGCTCCAGGGTCGCCGTGGCCCCGCCACAGACGATCACCAGCACATTGCGGTACTCCCCCAGGCGTCCAGGTGTGTAGGCCAGGGCCAGCGCCGCGCCGCAGGCCGGCTCGACCAGCACGCGGTGATCGAGCAAAAACCGCTCGCACGCCAGCAGGGCTTCGCGGTCGCTGACCAATTCGCTGTGAACGGGATGCTGGCGCACACAGTCCATCGCCCGGTCGGCCACACGCTTGGCCCCCAGGGAGGTGGCCACCGATGCGATACGTTCCAGCGCCACCGGGTGCCCGGCCTCGATGGCCGCATGCAGCGAGGCGGCGCCTTCGGTTTCCACTGCCAGCACCGGCACATCGTGCCAGTCGTTGCGTTGCAGGCCCTCGACCACACCGCTGAGCAGCCCGCCACCGCCGACCGACAGCACCACCGCGTCGGGCTTGTGGCCTTCCCGGGCCACTTCGTCGATCAGGCTGGCATGGCCGGTCCAGAGCAGCGGGTCGTCGAACGGGTGGATGAAGGCATCGCCCGGTCCCACCAGGCTCTGCGCCAGTTCGTTGGCCTCCTGCCAGGAGCTGCCGTGCACCACCACCTTGGCCTGCTCCAGGCGCAGCAGTTCCTGGGCCCGCTCGGTGGTCGTCTGCGGCACGACCACGGTCACTGGCACGCCGAGCCGGCGACCGGCATAGGCCACCGCCAGGCCGGCGTTGCCGCCGGAGGAGCAGACGAAGTGCCGGGCGCCACGGGCATGGTGGACCTCACAGGCATGGCCCACCCCGCGCAGCTTGAACGAGCCGCAGGGTTGCAGGGCTTCGAGCTTGAGCCAGACCGAGCGCTGGGTGGCCAGGGAGAGGGGGCGGGATTCGATCAGGGGTGTCTGGATGTGCAGGGGCATGGCAGTTTCCAATGAGTCGTTTTACGACCCAAGCATGCACCATTCGGGGCGGGGAGTGCACAAGCTCATTGGCGGGCGAGCCGCAATGTTGGTCAGCTAGCATTGGGGCTGCAAAGCAGCCCCGATGCTAGCTGAAAGCCTTACCTGCTCGGACTCAGCCCAGCGGTGGCGTACGCGGCGGGACCAGGCGGCGCGAGCCGGTGGACTCGAACGCCGCGCCAAAGCGCAGCAGCGCCGAGTCGTCGTAGGCGCGGCCAGCGAACGTCAGGCCGACCGGCATGCCGATGTCGGCCATCACGCCCATGGGCACGGTGACGGTGGGCACGCCCAGGTGACGGATCGCCAGGTTGCCATTGGCCACCCACACGCCGTTGCTCCAGGCGATATCCGCCGATGCCGGGTTGACGTCGGCGTCCGCCGGGCCGACGTCGGCCACGGTGGGGAACAGCACGGCGTCCAGGCCGAGGTCGTCCATCCAGTCCTCGAGGTCGAGCTTGCGCGTCTTCTCCAGGCCACGCAGGCCGTCCGGCACGGTCTCGATCTGGTCCCACGACTTGAGGCCGCGCTTGGCCATGTTCACGTACTCGTCCATGCCGGCAGCCAGGTCGTCCTCGCGGTTCGGCAGGGTGCCTGGGTCATGGGGGAAGATCTGCATGCCGTCGACATCGGCCAGGCGATTGAGTTTCGGGTCGCCGTTGGCCCGCAGGAAGTCGTCGAAGGCCCAGCCGGACAGCTCCCAGAGCTCGTCGTGCAGGAACTCCTTGGAAACGATGCCGCGGTTGAACACGGTCGGCGCACCGGGGCGGTCGCCCTCGCAGTTGGAGACCAGCGGGAAATCCACCTCGATCACCTCGGCACCGGCCGCTTCCAGGGCCTGGCGGGCCTGGTTCCACAGATCGATGACGCTGGCGCGGGTATTGATGCGCTGGCCGGTCGGGCCGCCGATACCTGGCTTCTGCGAGGTGCCGGCCTCGGGGTCGGCATTGATGTACATGCGTGGCACGCCGAAACGCTTGCCCTTGAGCGCGCTGGCGTCGGCGGCCAGGTCCAGGTACGAGGCCGGGCGCACTTGCGAGGCGGCCGGGATCGGTACCCAGGGTTGCAGGCGCCACAGGTCGCCGCGGGTATCGGCGTCGTCGGCGACCACCACGTCGAGGATCTCCAGCAGGTCGGCCATGGTCCGGGCATAGGGCACCACCACGTCCATGGTCGGGGTCAGCGGCCAGTTGCCACGCACCGAGATCACCCCGCGCGAGGGGGTGTAGGCGCACAGGCCATTGTTGGACGCCGGGCCGCGACCGCTGGACCAGGTTTCCTCGGCCAGGCCGAAGGCCGAGAAGCTGGCGGCGGTGGCGGTACCGGCACCGTTGGAGGAGCCGGACGCGAACGGCGCGGTCAGGTAGGCGGCGTTGTACGGGCTTTCGGCACGGCCGTAGACGCCACGCTGCATGCCGCCGTTGGCCATGGGCGGCATGTTGGTCTTGCCCAGGCAGATGGCGCCAGCGGCACGCAGGCGCTCGATGGTGAAGGCGTCACGCTGGGCCACCAGGTCCTTGAACGCCGGGCTGCCGGAGGCGGCCGTGAGGCCCTTGACCAGGTAGCTGTCCTTGGCGGTGTAGGGGATGCCATCCAGCGGGCCGAGGGTTTCGCCCCGGGCCCGGCGGGCATCGGAGGCCTCGGCCTCCTTGAGTGCGTCAGGGTTGCGTACCACCACGGCATTCAGGGCAGTGGCGGTGTCGGCTCCGTCATAGGCGTCGATGCGGGCCAGGTAGGCCTTGACCAGCTCGACCGCCGTCGTGCGGCCGGTCTCGAGCGCGTCGCGCAGCTCGGCAATGGAAACCTCGGTTACCTCGATCATGCTGTCACCAGTTGTGCAGGTGGAAAATCATGGCCGCGAGTGTAGCAAGAAGCCCTTGCCGGGCGCAGGCATGCAGCGTGGCAATGGTTTGTTGCAGCGCGGCACGATGGAGGGAACGCAGGCGAAGTTGACGGGTCGCAGTCTAGTCTTAGGCTTTGCATGAAAAGCCGTCGAGCGCTGCTCAGGCGCTTTTCGTACCAAGCCCAGGCCCATGTCGCCCGCGTTGGGGCTGGCAAGATCAACGATCCGGAGCCACCGATACATGCCCAATACGCCAGAATCTGCCTCCACCTCCACCGTCAACCCGCCAGTCTTCTGGATTTCCGCTGCCTTGCTGCTGGTGCTGGTGCTCTATGCCAGCGTCTTCCAGTCCCATGCCCAGGCCTTGTTCGCGCACATCCAGGGCTGGATCATCGGCAACGTCAGCTGGTTCTATATCCTGGCGGTGGCGATCATCCTCGGCACCGTGGTGTTCCTCGGTGTCAGCCGCTATGGCGACATCAAGCTTGGCCCCGACCACAGCACGCCGGACTACAGCAGCACCACTTGGTTCGCCATGCTGTTCTCCGCCGGCATGGGCATCGGTTTGATGTTCTTCGGCGTCGCCGAGCCGGTGATGCACTTCGTCAAGCCGCCGGTGGGCGAGGGCGGCACGGTGATGGCGGCCTCCGACGCGATGCGCATCACCTTCTTCCACTGGGGCCTGCATGCCTGGGCGATCTACGCCATCGTCGCCCTGATCCTGGCCTACTTCAGCTTCCGCCACGGCCTGCCGCTGACCTTGCGCTCGGCGCTCTATCCGTTGATTGGCGAGCGTATCCATGGGCCGATCGGTCATGCGGTGGACATCTTCGCCATCATCGGCACGGTGTTCGGGGTGGCCACCTCGCTGGGCTTCGGTGTCGCGCAGATCAATACCGGCCTCAACGCGCTGTTCGGCGTGCCGGTGTCGATACCGGTGCAGATCGTGCTGATCATCGGCACCACCTTCCTCGCCACCCTGTCGGTGGTTTCCGGCCTGGACAAGGGCATCCGCCGCCTGTCGGAGCTGAACCTGGGCCTGGCGGTGCTGCTGTTGCTGATGGTGGTGCTGCTCGGGCCGACGGTGCTGATCCTGCAGACGTTCGTGCAGAACACCGGCGGCTACCTGGGCGAAATCGTCAGCCGTACCCTCAACCTCTATGCCTACCAACCCACCGACTGGATCGGCGGCTGGACGCTGTTCTACTGGGGCTGGTGGCTGGCTTGGTCGCCCTTCGTCGGGCTGTTCATCGCACGCATCTCCCGGGGCAGGACGATCCGCGAGTTCGTCACCGGCGTGCTGCTGGTGCCGACCGGCTTCACCTTGCTGTGGATGACCGTGTTCGGCAACACGGCGATCCACATGATCCTCGACGAGGGCTTGACCGACTTGGCCCGGGCGGTGGACCAGGACACTTCGCTGGCGTTGTTCGCCTTCCTCGAGCACTTCCCGTTCGCCGGCGCCATCAGCACCTTGGCGATCGTCATGGTGCTGGTGTTCTTCGTCACCTCGGCAGACTCCGGCGCCATGGTCGTGGACATGCTCGCCTCGGGTGGGCAGGAGCACACGCCGGTCCGCCAGCGTATCTTCTGGGCCGCGAGCATGGGCGTGGTGGCCATCGCCTTGTTGCTGGCCGACGGCCTCAAGGCCCTGCAGACGGCGACCATCGCCAGTGCGCTACCGTTCACCATCGCCTTGCTGTGCAGCATGCGCGGGCTGCTCAAGGCGCTCAAGCTCGACGCCACCAAGCGCGGCCTGCGCTACCAGGCCCTGGCGATCTCGCCGACCGCCTCCCGCGCCGCCGGCAACTGGCAGCGGCGTTTGCGCACCCTGGCCATGTTCCCGCGCAGGGCGCATGTGCTGCGGTTCATCGCCGAAGTGGGGTTGCCGGCCTGCCAGTCGGTGGCCGAGGAGTGGCGCCGGCAGGGCTATGAATGCAGCGTGGAGGAGGGTGAGGGCGGCAGTGTCACGCTCAAGGTGGGGCCGAGCGACCATCCCTTCGTCTACGAGATCAGGCCCCATGCCTACACCATGCCCAGCTTCGTCATGAGCGATACGCCGGGTGAGGAGCGCAAGTACTTCCGCGCCGAGGTGCACCTGCGTGAAGGCGGGCAGGACCATGATGTGATGGGGTGGTCGAAGGAGGAGGTGATCGGCGACATTCTCGATCACTTCGAGCGGCACATGCACTTCCTGCACCTGGTGGGCTGAGGTGGCAGCGGGGCCGCTCTTGCCGGAGCGGCCCGTGCGGTCAATCCAGGTCTGCCGCCGAGTGGCGTTCCGGCACTTGGCTTTGCTCGTCGCCCCAGGTCCGGTTGACCCGCGTGCCACGCTGCACTGCCGGCCGCTGGGCGATCTCCTCGGCCCAGCGGCGCACATGGGTGTACTCGTGCACGGCGAGGAACTCGGCCGCGTCGTAGAGGTTGCCGCGCACCAGTTGGCCGTACCAGGGCCAGACGGCGATGTCGGCGATGCTGTATTCGTCCCCGCCCAGGTAGCGGCTTTCGGCCAGGCGCCGATCGAGCACATCCAACTGGCGCTTGGCTTCCATGGTGAAGCGGTTGATGGCGTATTCGAACTTCTCTGGCGCATACACGTAGAAGTGGCCGAAGCCGCCGCCCAGGTAGGGTGCCGCGCCCATCTGCCAGAACAGCCAGTTCAGGCTCTCGGTACGCGCCGCCGGGGTGGTTGGCAGGAACGCGCCGAACTTCTCGGCCAGGTACAGCAGGATCGAGCCGGACTCGAACACCCGCACCGGCGGCTCGGCACTGCGATCGAGCAGGGCGGGGATCTTGGAGTTGGGGTTGACCTGGACGAAGCCGCTGGAGAACTGGTCGCCCTCGCCGATACGGATCAGCCAGGCGTCGTACTCGGCGCCGCGGTGGCCCAGGGCGAGGAGCTCTTCCAGCAGGATGGTCACCTTGACCCCGTTGGGCGTGGCCAGGGAGTAGAGCTGCAGCGGGTGCTTGCCGACCGGCAGATCCTGCTCATGGGTGGGGCCGGCGATGGGGCGGTTGATGCTGGCGAACTGGCCGCCGGAGGCTGTGTCGTTGGTCCAGACCTTGGGCGGGACGTAGGGGGACTTGCTCATGCACGGAATCTCCTGATGGCTCGAAGCGGTCACGTAAAGACGTGGACCTGCATCTATGCCACGGGTTCGGAGCAAAGGGCAAATACGGAGGGGCCTTTCCTGGGCGTTCAGCGCTAGTCAAGACGCTCTATTGGCATTCGGGGGCGCGGTGCGCCCCATCGCCGGCAAGGTACAGCGCAATTCTGGAGTCCGGCGCCACCCTGTGGGAGCCGGCTTGCCGGCGATGGGCTGCAAAGCAGCCCCAGGACCGCCAAGCGCTGCTCAACTGAGCGCCGAGGCGACGTGATCGGTCAGGCCACGGGGATCAGCGGGTCCGCTGCCGCCAGCGCCGCGGTGCGTTCCGCTGCCGGCGGGTAGATCCACACGGTATTGATCTGCGCCTTGAGCTTCTTGGCCTCGGCCCTGTCCTCGGGCGGCATGACCTTGCGTTCCCAGCCCTCGGTGTACACCGCGCCCCAGGCGCCGAGGTCGAGGCAGGTGACGTACTTGGGCTGGCTGTAGGTCATCGGGGCCACGCCGATCAGCTCGGCGGCGGCGTTGTTGCCCGCGTAGCGGCCCAGCGGAATGGCATGCTGGCAGGACATCACCGCATGGTTGCCAACCTCGTCGCAGGCGGCGTAGGCGACGTCGCCTGCGGCGTACACCGCATCGTTGCCCTTGACCTTGAGGTGGCCGTCCACGTGCAGGCGGCCCTGGCGGTCGTGCTCGCCGCTGATCTGCCCGGTGAGCGGGTTGGCCTTGAAACCGACGGTCCAGACCACGGTATTGGCGGCGATGCGCTGGCCGTTGTCGAGCAACACCCCATCGGCATCCACCGAGGCCACGGTGGCTGCGCAGATCCATTCGATGCCCAATGCCGCGGATGCCTCCACGATGGCCGGGCTGATGCCGTCGCCCAGGGCGGCGCCAATCCTCGCGCCGCGGTCGACCACGACGATACGCGGCTTGACCTGCTCGCCCAGGATCGCCCGCAGGCGGCTGGGCAGCTCGGTGGCGGTCTCGATGCCGGTGAAACCACCACCGGCGATCACCACGGTGTTGCGTGCCGCGCTGTCGGGTCGCGAGGCCAGGGACTTGAGGTGCTCTTCCAGGCGCACCGCCGACTCGATCTTGTCGACGTCGAAGGCATGCTGGTCGAAACCAGCGAGATCCGGGCGATTGAGCAGGCTGCCACAGGCCATGATCAAGCGGTCGTAGCCCAGGCTCGCCTCCTGGCCGGTGGGATCACGGTAGGCCACCGTACGGGCCGCCTCGTCGATGCGCTGGGCCGTGCCCCTGACGAAACGCACGTTGACCGCGTCGAACAGCGCCTGCAGGGGCGCTGCCATGTTGTGCACGTCGGCTTCGTAGAAGCGCGGGCGGACATGCAGTTCGGCCTGGGGGGCGAGCACGGTCACCTCGACATCGTCCCGGCCATGCTGGTCCAGCAGGCGTACAGCGCTCAGGGCGCTCCACAGACCAGCGAATCCTGCACCGATAATCAGAATCTGTCGTTTCATGTTGTGCTCCTGGAGAAAGTGACGGGCAGATGCATCCCCGAGGGCGTTCTCCAGAGGCCTGGAGAGGATACCGCTCAGTGGATGCGTGGCTGGCGGGCACGCGGTGTCTGCGTGTCGCCGGACACGGTCTGGCCTGTTGTCGTTCTTGGGGTCATGCGTTTGTTGGCGGATGGGCTGGAATCGATGCTAAGCGCAACGGCGTGCGCCACATAGGCCAAAAAACCCTGACTTTCGGCCAGCCCGGTCGAACGCCCTAGAGCGGGTTGGCGGGGAGGGCGACGCCGGCAAGGTTGAACGGGCGGGTGAAGCGGCTGCGGTAGTCCCGTGGCGACACCGCCAGGTGACGCTGGAAGGCATGGCGCATGCGCTCCTCGGTGCCGAAGCCGCAGTGGCGGGCGATCTGGTCGATGTTGCTGGTGGAGTTCTCCAGCAAGCGGCGTGCGGCTTCCAGGCGGAACACCTCGATGGCCTTGGCCGGCGTGCGGCCGGTTTTGGCCTTGTAGACGCGCGAGAAGTTGCGCACGCTCATGCGCACCTGCTGGGCCATGCTTTCCACGCTCAGGCGTGGGTCGTCCAGGCGCTGGCTCAGCCACAGGTGCAGCGCCTCGAACTCGGCGCAGTCCTGGCCCTGGGACTTGAGCAGCTCGCTGAACTGCGCCTGCCCGCCGGGGCGCTTGAGGAACACCACCAGCTCCCGCGCCACCTGCATCGCCACCTCACGGCCACAGTCGGCCTCCACCAGTGCCAGGGCCATGTCGATGCCAGCGCTGACGCCGGCAGAAGTCCAGACCTTGTCCTGCTGGACGAAGATCGACTCGTTGTCCACCTCCACCGCCGGAAAGTCCCGGCGCAGGACATCGCACATGGCCCAGTGGGTGGCCGCGCGACGGCCGTCGAGCAGGCCGGCGCTGGCCAGCAGGAAGGTGCCGCTGCACACCGAGGCGGTGCGCCTCACGCCTTTGGCCGCCTCGCGCAACCAGGCCACCAGGGGGGCATGATCGGGGAGGGTACGGATGATGTCCGGTGCGCCGGGCACGATCAGCGTATCGACGGGCTGGTGCATCAGGGGCGCGAGGCGCTCGGTGGCTACTGCCAGGCCTTCGGCGGTCGGCTGCAGGCCGCCTTCGAGGCTGGCGGTATGCATCTGGTAGCCGGGCAGGCCACGTTCGCCCATGGCCTTGGTGGCGGCCCAGAACACCGTCTGGGCGCCGGTCAGGTCGAGCAGGCCCATCTGGGGGTAGGCGAGGAACACCAGCCGGCGCGGCTGGCCGACGGGTTGCAGGGCAGGGGACTGCGGGATGTGGGCGATATCGTTCATGGTGGCGCAATCGTTCGGCTGTCATGGGAGGCGCATGGACTGAGGTCGGCCCTGACCTTGGCCCATGGTAGTACATGCCGGGGGAGCGGGGTAAGGCGCCTTGCGTTCTATGAGTTCCCTGTGGGGCTGTTGTCGTGCAGAGAGCACACAGGGGCCGCGAAAGCGGCCCCCAAGATTACACCCAGGCTGGCTCAGTGCGCGCCCGCCGCCTTGCTCAGGTCGCTTTCGGCCCAGGTGGTATACACACAGGCATCGGCCACCGCCCAGCGCACCTTGACGGTATCCCCGGGCAGCATCGGCATGCCCGCGGCGGACAGCGCCTTCACGGTCATCTCGGTCCCTCCGGCGGTGACTACATGGCAGGTCTGGCTCTCGCCCAGGAACAGCACCTCGCCCACGCGGGCACTGACCTCGTTCCACCCCGCCGGCAACGGCTCGCGCAGGGCCTGCTCGGCCGTCAGCGCCAGGGCCTTCTCCGGTCGCACCATGACCAGCGCATCCTGTTCGGCAACCAGCCCCGGGGTCAGGCGGATCGCCAGCGACTGTCCCTCGAAACCCGCCGCGCCATTGCTGCTGGCCTTGACCCGGAGGAAATTGGAGTTGCCCAGGAACGAGGCGACGAAGGCGTTCGGTGGGTTCTGGTAGAGGTCGTAGCCGCTGCCCAGACCGACGATCTTGCCGTGGCTGAAGATGGCGATACGTTGGGACAGGCGCATGGCCTCTTCCTGGTCATGGGTCACGTAGACGATGGTGATGCCCAGGCGCCGATGCAACTGGCGCAATTCGTCCTGCAGGTCCTCGCGCAGCTTCTTGTCCAGGGCGCCGAGGGGTTCGTCCATCAGCAGGATGCGCGGTTCGTACACCAGTGCCCGGGCGATCGCCACGCGCTGCTGCTGGCCGCCGGACAGCTGCGCCGGGCGGCGGTGGGCGAACTTCTCCAGTTGCACCAGCTTGAGCATGGCATCGACCTGTTTGGCTGTTTGTGCGGCGTTTTGCTTGCGAATCGCCAGGGGGAAGGCGATGTTGTCGCGCACCGACAGGTGCGGGAACAGCGAGTAGCGCTGGAACACCATGCCGATGTCGCGCTTGTGCGGCGGCACCTTCACCAGCGACTGGCCCTGGACCAGGATCTCGCCGCTGCTGGGCGTCTCGAAGCCGGCCAGCATCGACAGCGTGGTCGACTTGCCCGAGCCGCTGGAGCCGAGGAAGGTGAGGAACTCGCCGTCCTGGATGTCCAGGCTGATGTTGTCCACGGCGGCGAAGTCGCCGTAGTGCTTGTTCAGGTTGCGCAGGCTGACCAGGGTCTTGTCGTGCGCGGAATCGTTCATGACTGCACTCATTGTCGTTGTCTCCGGGCGCTCAGGCGCTGACTTCGTTGCGCCGGCGCAGGGCGGCGGCGATGACCATGACCAGTACCGACAGGCCGATCAGCAGCGTCGAGGCGACGGCGATCACCGGGGTCAGGTCCTGGCGCAGGGTGGTCCACATCTTCACGGGCAGGGTCTGCAGGGTCGGGCTGGCCATCATCACGCTGAGCACCACCTCGTCCCACGACACCAGGAAGGCGAACAGCCCGCCGGCGATCATCCCCGGGCGGATCGCCGGGAAGGTCACCTTGAAGATCGCCTGCAGGCGCGAGGCGCCGCAGATCACCGCGGCATCCTCGATCGACTGGTCGAACAGCTTGAGCGAGTTGATGATCGAGATGATGGTGAAGGGCAGGGCGACGATCACGTGGCTGACCACGAAGGAAAACAGCGTGCCGGTGTAGCCGAGCTTGAGGAACAGTGCGTACACCGCCACGGCGATGATCACCAGCGGCACGATCATCGGCAGGGTGAACAGGCCATAGAGGAACTCGCGGCCCGGGAAGCGCCCGCGCACCAGGGCGAAGGCCGTGGGCAGGCCCAGCAGCACCGCGCATAGGGTGGTCAGCACGGCGACCTTGAGGCTGGCCAGGGCCGCGTCCATCCATTCGGGGTTGGAGAAGAACTGGCCGTACCACTTGAAGGTCCAGCCCGGCGGCGGGAAAACCAGCCACTGGGATGAGCCGAACGACAGCAGCACGATGAACAGGATCGGCAGCAGCAGGAAGGCCGCGATCACGCCGGTGGTCAGGTACAGGCCCACCCGCAGCGGGCGGCCCATGGCGTTGGGAGTCAGGAGCATGGCGGCTTACCTCGCGTTGCCGACCGGCGATTCCGGCTGCAGCTTCAGGTAGAAGTAGAAGAGCACCAGGGTGATCAGCACCAGCAACGCGGCGGCGGCGCTGGCCAGCCCCCAGTTGAGGAACGACTGCACCTGCTGGACGATGAACTCAGGCAGCATCATGTTCTGCGCGCCACCGAGCAGGGCCGGGGTGACGTAGTAGCCCAGGGACATGACGAACACCATCAGCGCGCCGGAGAACAGGCCCGAGCGGCACAGCGGCAGGAACACCCGCCAGAAGTTGGTCCAGGGGCTGGCGCCGCAGATCGAGCCGGCCTGCAGCACCATCGGGTCGATCGCCTGCATGGTCGCCTGCAGCGGCAGGACGATGAACGGGATCATGATGTAGCTCATGCCGATCACCACGCCGGTGAGGTTGTGCACCAGCTCCAGCGGCGCATCGATGATGCCGACGGCCATCAACACCTTGTTCACCACCCCGGAGGCTTGCAGCAATACCAGCCACGAGTAGGTGCGCGCCAGCAGGCTGGTCCACATCGACAGCAGCACGATGTTCAGCAGCCAGCGGCCCCAGCCGCGTGGCACCAGGGTGATCGCCCAAGCCAGGGGAAAGCCCAGCAGCACGCTGATCAGGGTGACCAGGCCAGCGACCGAGAAGGTGTTGAACAGCACCCGCGCATAGGCCGAGTTGGCGAACAACTGCTCGTAGTTGCCCAGCCCTGGCACCGGCTCCAGCACCCCGCGCAGCAACAGGCCGATCAGCGGGGCGAAGAAGAACAGGCCGAGAAACAGCAGGGCCGGCAACAGGTTGCGGCTGCCGCGCCAGCGTTGGCTCAGGGATGGGCGGCCCACGGCCGCCCCTGGTGCGCCGGTGCCGCTGGGGGCGCCTTGCGTGTCGCGCAGGGCGTTGATGGCGACTTTCATTTGACCAGCCACTCATTCCAGCGGGCCGCGATGGCCTGGCCGTTCTTCGCCCAGTAGGCGAAGTCCAGGGTCACCTGGTCCTGGGCGTAGGCGGTCGGCAGGTTCGGCGCCAGGTCGGGCTTGAGTTGGGCGATGCTGTCCAGGTTGACCGGGGCGTAGGCGGTGAGGTTGGCGAAGTCGGCCTGGCCCTTGGCGCTGCTGGCGTTGGCCAGGAACTTCATGGCCGCGTCCTTGTTCTTGGCACCCTTGGGGATGACCAGGAAGTCGGCCATGACCAGGTTCTGCTTCCAGCTCACGCCGACCGGCGCGCCGTCCTGCTGCAGGGCATAGACCCGGCCGTTCCAGAACTGCCCCAGCGAGGCCTCGCCGGAGGCCAGCAGTTGCTGGGACTGGGCGCCGCCGCCCCACCAGACGATGTTCTTCTTGATGGTGTCGAGCTTCTTGAAGGCGCGGTCCAGGTCCAGCGGGTAGAGCTTGTCGGCCGGCACGCCGTCGGCCAGCAGGGCCAGCTCCAGCACGCCGGGGCTTGGCCACTTGTACAGGGCGCGTTTGCCTGGGTAAGTCTGGGTGTCGAACAGGGCCGACCAGTCCACCGGCTTGTTGGCGCCGAGCTTGCCTTCGTTGTAGCCGAGCACGAAGGAGAAGAAGAACGAGCCGACACCGTGGTCGGAGACGAAGCGCGGGTCGATGCGGTCGCGCTGGATGGTGGAGAAGTCCAGGGGCTCGAGCAGGCCTTCGCTGGCGGCACGCAGGGCGAAATCGGCTTCGACGTCGACCACGTCCCACTGCACGTTGCCGCTCTCGACCATGGCCTTGAGCTTGCCGTAGTCGGTGGGGCCGTCCTGCACGACCTTGATCTTGCTGCTCTGGCTGAAGGGTTCGGCCCATGCCTGTTTCTGGGCGTCCTGGGTGGTACCGCCCCAGCTGACGAAGTTCAGGCTGTCTGCGGCCAGGGTGGCCTGGCAGGCCAGGGTCAGCAGGCTGGCGGACAGCACTGCGGTTACACGTTTGCTCAACAGCATGGTTAACGCCCTCGTTGCTTTTGTTATTTCAGCGGGCTTCCTGTCGCCCGCCATGTATTCGGGGAGCAGCTTTGCAAAGGATGTCGCGCGGCCGTGTTGTGCTTGTGAAGTCGGCCGAAAACTCAAGGTCTACGGGATATCATATTATGGTATTCCAAGTTTTTGGCAAGAGGTGTGAGGCTACCGGCCATCATTTGTGCCGTGCCAGCGGCAGGCTCATCGCTGAGCCTGTCGGGTCGCGATTGGGCTGCAGAATCTTTCCTGTGCGGTGTAGGAAAGGTCTCTTTTGTCAGCGCCAAGGCAACAGGCCCGCTTGCACCTGTTAGGTTTCGGAGCTTTTCCAGGCAAAGGAACCTGCATATGTACCGCGTCAGTCTCGAGGGCAGAGGCCAGGCAGTAGACGGTGACATCACCACGACGGGGGCGATCTGCATCGCCAGTGGCGAGGGCTATCTCTGCGAGGGGCGCAAGGTCCTGCGGGTTGGGGATGCAACCACTGAATGCCCACTGTGTGGCGAACCTGGGATCGTCGTGGAGGGCTATCTCGGGTGGATTTCCAATGGCCAGCCACTGGCGATGGATGGCTCGCTGGTCGCGTGTGGATGCCCCAGTGGCCGCAACAGGGTGGTGGCGCCCTTGCATGGCGAGGTACCGTCCAGCCGTTCACTGGGCGGCGTCACGCCCACTGCCCGTTCGGCGCACGCTGCCGCCGGCACGCAGGCAGTGTCTGCCGTGCAGGCACCGGCGGGCATCACCTCATCGCCGGTCGCGCTCGAGCCCGGTTTCTACATCGTCCCCCGCAGCATGTCTGGCCCACAACTGCTGGGCCGGTTGCTGGAGCAGGACCAGACGCTGCCCATCGCCCGTATCCAACGGCTTAACCCCACCTTCGAGCAGGGCTTCAAGGCCGGCGAGATCTTCGTCATCGGCGACCCCGACAACCACCATGCCTGTACCCGTGAAGAAGCCGACCTGATGCGCGCGGCCGAGCATGCACGGGAGTCGTTGGCGATCCTCAGCGAGGAGGAGGCCAATTTCATGATGGCGCATATCGGGGAAATTGCCGCGGCAATTTCCCCGATATGCGCCATCATGAAATTGGCCTCCTCCTCGCTGAGGATCGCCAACGACTCCCGTGCATGCTCGGCCGCGCGCATCAGGTCGGCTTCCTCGCGGGTACAGGCATGGTGGTTGTCGGGGTCGCCGATGACGAAGATCTCGCCGGCCTTGAAGCCCTGCTCGAAGGTGGGATTAAGCCGTTGGATACGGGCGATGGGCAGCGTCTGGTCCTGCTCCAGCAACCGGCTCAGCAGTTGTGGGCCAGACATGCTGCGGGGGACGATGTAGAAGCCGGGCTCGAGCGCGACCGGCGATGAGGTGATGCCCGCCGGTGCCTGCACGGCGGACACTGCCTGGCCTCTGCCCTCGAGACTGACGCGGTACATAGGCAGGTTCCTTTGCCTGGAAAAGCTCCGAAACCTAACAGGTGCAAGCGGGCCTGTTGCCTGGGCGCTGACAAAAGAGACCTTTCCTACGCCACGCAGAAAGTATTCTCGCAGGATCGGCTCCCATGGCGTCTGAGTCGATCACACATGATGTGATTTGCCGAGCCTTGTGGGGCCTTGCCCCACGAATGAGCTCCCTCGCGTCCTGTCTCGGAAATACGTTCGCTTTTGGCGAGTGGCTTGGGTGTTCGGTCAAGGCGCCGCCAAAAGCGAACAACTTATCTCCGAGACAGGGCACTAGGATGACAACCTTGAGCTGACTGGCATTAGCCCCCTACTTCACGCCGACTGCCCAGGCTCCTGCAACAACACCATGCTCTGCGGCGACGACAAGGCGATGCCCTCGTCACGCAAGCGCCCGAGCACGGTGAACAGCAGGTCGCTGCGTGTGCCCGACACCTGCCGTGGGCTGGCCACGTAGCCACTGACGCTGAGCACCATGCCGCTGGCGGTGATGTCCTTGAACGACACCGACGTCGCGGGCGCATCGAGGATCGACTCGTGCTCGTGATAAGCCGCCAGCAGCAGTTCGCGCACCTTGTTGGCGTCGGTATCCAGCGGCAGGGTCAGGGTGATACCGACCACGCCCAGGGCATTGCCCATGGTCACGTTGCGCACGTTCTGCGAGATGAACTGGGAGTTGGGCACGATCACCGTGGAGCGGTCGGACATCTGGATCTCGGTGGCACGCACGTTGATCCGGCGGATATCCCCCTCGACCCCGGCCAGGCTCACCCAGTCGCCCACCTTGACCGGGCGCTCGGTGAGCAGGATCAGGCCAGAGATGAAGTTCTGCACGATCTGCTGCAGGCCGAAACCGATACCCACCGACAGGGCACTGACCACCCAGGTCAGGCTCGTCAGGTTGATGTGCAGGGTCGACATCACCAGCATGGCCAGGAACAAAAAGCCCAGGTAGCCGACCAGCGTCACCAGGGAGGCGCGCATGCCAGCGTCCATGTCGGTCTCCGGCAGCAGGCGCTCGCTCAGCCAGCGCTTGAGCACACGAAGACCGAACATGCCGCCGATGAACATGGCCACGGCCAGGAAGATGTCCTGGGGCACGATGTTCAGGTTGCCGAGGACCTTGCCACCGCTCCCGTCCCATTCCCCCAGGCTCAACAGCAGCTCGCCGGGGCTGGTGCCCGACGGCATGAAGGCGAACAGCGCGGCGACGAACAGCAACAAAGTGCGGCCGATACCCGCCAGGATGGTGCTGGCCTGGGCCTGGTGGCGCTGCTGCAGGCCCAGGGCCGAAGCCAGGGCCAGGCCGCCAGGCTGGCGCGGCGAGAGCAGGTTTTCGCAGAGATCGCCGAACAACGTGATGAGCAGGTAGGCGCAAGTGGCTACCACGCTGATCCACAGGAGCTTGGCAGTGAGGAAGTAGGCCAGGGTCAGGTAGCCGGTGAGCAGCGCCAGCAGGATCAGGCCGACCCACACCAGGCTCACGAACGGGATCAACCCAGCCAGCCCAGGCGGGCGCGCCAGGCCATGCTGGCGCCGGGTGCGGCTGTAGCGCACCAGGGCCGCGACGAAGATCAGCGACACCACCAGGGCGGTCAGGCCGTTGGTGGCCACGGTGAGCGCCAGGCTGGTGCCGATCACACTGTTGATGCGCTCCTGGGTCAGCAGCACCATCAGGGCCAATGCCAGCAGCGGTGGGAACCAGCCCAGGGCACGGGCGATCTCGTCGGGGATCGGCGGCAAGCGCCAGGTGGGGCGTTGCAGCATCAGCATGGCGCGGCCAAGGCCGGAGATGAAGGCGCTGAACACCACCAGGGTGAGGATGTGGTTGGTCAGGCTGGCGATGTCGGCGCCCAGCTCGGCGCTGCTCTCCAGGCCCCAGCGCACCAAGGACACCGCGCCGCCGATGGTGGCCAGGGTGGCCAGGCTGACACCCACGGCCAGGGCGCTGCGGCGCAGTCGGCCCTCGGGCAGCCAGCGGATCGTGGCGTCGGCCAGCAGGCGTTCGACCATCCGCCGGAGCAAGGTCCAGACCAGCACCGCGATCACCAGGCTGGCGACGAACAGCCAGCGCTGCCCGGCACTGAAAGCGCTGGCCACGGCATCCGCCGCCTCGCCGCGCAGGCTGCGCAGGCGCGCCAGGTCCTCGTCGGTGGGGCGGATCAGGCTCGACCAGAACGCCGGGCTCAGGGGGCTGGCGGCACGGCTTGTGACCTGCGAGTTGAACAGGCTGCGGCGCAGGTTGACGATCTGTGTCGACAGGTCGCGGGCCGACTGGGTCAGCTGGGTGGCCTGCGTCTGCTGGGCGAGCAGGGATTTCTTCTCGTCCTCCAGCTGCTTGCGCTGGCGGGTGATGCTCTCGGCCTCGTCCGGCAACACCGGGCCGAGGACCTTGAGCTGGTCGTCCAGGCGCTCCACGTCGGTGGTCCGCAACGTGCCCAGGGCGTCAGCCTGGCGCTGGACCTGCAAGGCGGCCTGGCGCAACTGCGACAGCAGGTCGTCGTTGGCATTGCTGGTAACGCCCTGGCGGATCTGGTCGAGCCGGTCGCCCAGTTGCTCCAGGCTGGCGTTTTCATCCAGCACCGACAGCTCCGCCGGCGCCAAAGGTGCTGCCGACGCCGACCAGGCCGGTGTCGCCACGCACAGGAGCAAGGCCAGCAGGCCGATGCATAAATGGTCAAGGCTCAAGCGCCTCATCCGAATTCCCCTATTGATAAGCTCTGTTGCGCGGGAATTCTACGCTGCTCGTGATGATCAGGTGAGTGCCGTTTCTCGCTCCAGCAACTGCCGTTTGCGCTCCACGCCCCAGCGATAGCCGCTGATGTCGCCATCACGGCGCACCACCCGGTGGCAGGGGATGGCCACGGCGATGTGGTTGGCCGCGCAAGCCTGGGCCACGGCGCGCACTGCCTTGGGCGCACCGATGCGTTCGGCGATCTCGGTGTAGCTGACCCGGCTGCCGGCCGGCACTTCGCGCAGGGCCTGCCAGACCCGCTCCTGGAATGCCGTGCCCTGCACATCCAGCGGCAGGTCCAGGCCCAGGGCGGGCGCCTCGACGAAGCCCACCACTTCGGCGACCAGGCGCTCGAAACCGGTGTCCGCGCCAATCAGCCGTGCCTTGGCGAACTGGTCCTGCAGGTCTTGCAACAACTGTTCAGGGTCATCGCCCAGCAGGATGGCACAGATGCCTCGCTCGCTCTGCGCCACGAGGATCGCGCCCAGCGAGCACTGGCCGATGGCGAAGCGGATGGTCGCGCCTTCGCCGCCGGCGCGGTATTGCCGTGGGCGCATGCCCAGACGCTGGTCGGCGTTTTCGTAGAAGCGGCTGTTGGAGTTGTAGCCAGCGTCGTAGATGGCCTCGGTGACCGTGCTGCCTTCAGCGTCGAGCCGCTGGCGCAGGCGCCGGGCGCGGAAGGCCGAGGCATAGGCCTTGGGCGTCAGGCCGGTCTCGGCCTTGAACAGGCGGTGCAGGTGAAAGGGGCTGACGGCGAGCGCGGTGCCGAGCTGGTCGAGGCTTGGGGGCGTCTCGCTGGCCTCGATCAGGCGGCAGGCGCGGGTCACCAGTTCGGTACGGCGTCCATTCGGGTCGGCCATGGCGTTCATGCAACGCTTGCAGGCACGGTAGCCGGCAGCCTCGGCGCTGGCGGCATCGGCGAAGAACTCGACGTTTTCGCGCTTGGCCAGGCGCGAGCTACAGCCGGGGCGGCAGTACACGCCGGTGGTGCGCACGGCGTAGACGAAGTGGCCAACGGCCTCGGTATCACGGGCCTGCACGGCGAGCCAGCGTTCGTGGTCGGAGGCACAGGTGGGGGCAGGCTTCATGGGGAGGTCTCCTTGCGGTTGATGGCACTAGCCTGGCAGGCCTGGCTTGGGCCATCACTCCGATTCTTGCCGGTGAATCTTCGGTGTCTGCATCTGGAAAGCAATGGGGCTGCCGTGCAGCCCCGACTCCCCGGCCTGAAGTATGCCATTCCCCCTGGCCCGCACTAGGCCCGCCACAGGTACCAGGCCGCCACTGTCCGGTACGGGCTCCAGCCACCACCCAGCGAGCGCAACTGCGCCGGTGTCGGCGCCTTGTCCAGGCCTTTCATCCGACGATACCCCTCACGCACGCCAAAGTCGTCCACCGGTAGGATGTCGGAGCGCTCCAGGCAATAGATCAACAGCATCTCGACCGTCCAACGCCCGACGCCACGCAGGGGCACCAGGCGCTCGATCAACGCATCGTCATGCAGGGTCAACGCCTCCTCGCGGCTCGGCACGATGCCCTCCAGGCTCGCCTGGGCGATGCCTTGGAGGGTCGCAAGCTTGCTGGCAGAAAAGCCGCAGGCCCGCAGCGTCTCGGGCGCGGTCGCCAGCAGTTGCCCAGGACTGGGGAACGCCACGTCGGGAAACAGCGCCAGCAGCCGCCCGAGGATCGCCTCGGCCGCCCGCGCATGCAGTTGCTGGTAAGCGATGGCCCGCACCAAGGCCTCGTATGGCTCGCGCCCTGGCATCGCCGCATGCTGGCAAGGACCGATCGCGGCGATGTGCCGCGCCCAGTCAGGGTCCAGGGAGGCAAGAAAGTCCGTAGCCTCGCGGTAGGCCTCGGGCGACAGATCGGCCAGGATCATGGCGTGGTACCTGTGGGTGTTGGGGAACAACCAGCTTAGCCCAACCGCTCATCGGGCAAACGCCGGATCTTGCGCGGCAAATTCCCGGCATGCCATTGCTCTGCGACCGATGGCCCGCATAGAATTGAGAACTATTAGCAAACGCACCGCCATCCGGGACCAGGGTTTTCGACACGATGCAGATGAACGACACGCTCAAGCCGTCCGAGGTCGATCTGCTCTATCAAACCCACCACGCCTGGTTGCGCGGCTGGCTGCGAGCACGGGTCGGCTGCCGGGAGAATGCCGCCGACCTGGCCCAGGACACCTTCGTGCGCTTGCTGCGTGCACGCCAGCCTTCACCCCTGAAGGAACCCCGCGCCTACCTGAGCAGCATCGCCCGGGGCCTGATGATCGACCAGTTCCGCCGCCGTGCCCTGGAGCGCGCCTACCAGGAAAGCCTGGCCAGCCTGCCCGAGGGCGAAGCGCCCAGCGAGGAACACCGGCTGGTCATCCTCGACACCCTCGGACGCCTCGACCAAGCCCTGCACCAGCTCAAGCCACGGGCACGCCAGGCGTTCCTGCTCGCCCAGCTCGACGGCCTGAGCCTGGTGCAGGTCGCCCAGCGCCTGGGCGTGTCGCGGGCCACCGTCGAACGCGACCTGGCCAAGGCCCTGGGTGTCTGCTACCGGTTGCGCTATGCCGACGCCTGATCGCCACCCAGCCCAGTCCCAGGTCGACCAGGCCATCGACTGGCTGGTGCGACTGCGCTTCGACACGCCCAGTGCGAAGACAGAGCAGCAGTTCCAGCAATGGCTGGCCAGCCATCCGCAGAACGCCGTGGCCTGGCAGCGGGTCAGCCACCTCAGCGACGAGCTGGCGGGCTTGCCCAGCGAGCTGAGCCGACGCACCCTCGAAGGCAGCCGTCGCCAACGCATCGGCCGCCGTGACCACCTCAAGCTACTGGCCGTGCTGGCCGTAGGCGGCAGCCTCGGCTGGACCGCGCGCGAGCCGCTGGGTCTACCAGCGCTGCTGGCCGACTCCAGCACCGGTACCGGCGAGCGACGCAGCCTGCAAGGCAGCGATGGCAGCCGCATCCAGCTCAACACGGCCAGTGCCGTCGACCTGCGCTACAGCGCCGATCAGCGCCTGCTGACACTGGTCAGGGGCGAGGTCAGCCTGGACAGCAACGCCAACGACAACCGGCCGTTCCGCATCGACACCCGCGTCGGCCCCCTGGGAACCCAGGGCGGCCAGTTGCTGCTCCGGGAGAACGACCAGGGCCTGCTGCTGGCGGTGCGCCGCGGCGAAGTCACGCTGTTCCCCTCCTCTGCTTCGCCGCGCCTGGTGCGCAGCGGCGAGGTCCTGCAAGTGTCGCCGTCGGGTACGTACCAGGCCGCCGCCCTGCATGGCGACCCCTGGGGCTGGACCGAGGGAGTGCTCAGCGTGCAACGGATGCCGCTGGGCGAGTTCGTCGCGGAGCTCTCGCGCTACCGGCCCGGGCTGCTGCGTTGTGCCCCTGGAGTGGCCGACCTCAGGGTGTCCGGCACCTACCAGTTGGCCGATACCGAGCAGATCCTGTTGCTGCTCGCCCGTAGCCTGCCGGTGCGCGTCGACTACCGCACACGCTATTGGGTGAGCATCGAGGCGGCCTGAAAAAATTTTGAAAATAAATGAGGTGGAATCTCATTCTCGTTCGGCCTGAAGGAACAAAGCCCGAAAAGTGGTCTTCACAACCTTCAGGAGCGCTTCATGAGTCACCCCTGTTCCCCCCACAACGACCGGCTGCGCCATGCCGCGCGCGCCGCCGTGCTCGGCTTCGGCCTGGCCGGCGCCTGCTGCCTGCCGGCCCAGGCCCTGGCGGCCCCGGTCAGCCAAGGCCAGCAGATCGACTGGAACATCCCGGCAGGCCCACTGGCCGTCGCGCTGGACCAGATGGCCCGCCAGGGCGGTCTGAACCTGTCGTTCGATGCGAACAGCCTGCAAGGCAAGACCACCGGCGGCGTCCGGGGGCATTACGACAGCGCCCAGGCCTTGTCGATCCTGCTCCAGGGCAGCGACGTGCAAGTGCAGCAGCAAAGTGACAAGAGCTTCCTGCTGATCCCCGCCATGGATGTCGGCAGCGCCCTGGAGCTGGGCGCCACCAGCATTTCCAGCAACCGCCTGGGCGAGACCACCGAGCACAGCGGCTCCTACACCACCGGTGCAGTGACCATCGGCAAAGCGCCCCAAAGCCTGCGCCGCACGCCGCAGTCGGTGACCGTGGTGACCCGCCAGCGGATCGACGACCAGAACATCACCAACCTGACCAACCTGCTCGAACAGACCCCAGGCGTGGTGGTCAACCTCACCGACAGCGAGCGGGTGCAGTACTACTCACGAGGCTATGCGATCGATGCCATCCAGTACGACGGCGCCACCGTGGTGCAGAGCAGCGGTGGCGGCTCGTTCATCCAGAGCGATTCGGCGATCATCGACCGCGCCGAAATCCTGCGGGGGGCCACCGGCATGTTGCGCGGCGCCGGCAACCCGTCGGGCACAGTGAACCTGGTGCGCAAGCGGCCAACCTACGAGTTCCAGGGCGAAGGCAGCGTGACCCTCGGCTCCTGGGATGCCCAGCGCTACGTCGCCGACCTCTCCGGCCCGCTGACCGAGACGGGCAACGTGCGTGGCCGGGTGATCGCTGTGCATGACGACAAGGATCACTTCCAGGACTCACGCATGGAGCGCAAGGAAGTGTTCTACGGCGTGCTGGCCTTCGACCTGAACGACAGCACCACCCTCACCACCGGCCTCGAATGGACCAAGCTGGACGCCACCGGCGCCTGGGGCAACCTGCCGGCCGACTATGACGGCTCGCCCCTGCCCCTGGGCCGCAGCACCTACCTGGGCGCCGACTGGAACCGCTGGGACCGCAGCAACCTGCAGACCTTCGCCGAGCTGGAGCACCGCTTCGACAACGACTGGAAGCTCAAGCTGATGGCCCAGCGCACCCACTTCGAGCTCGATGACCACGGCTTCAAGCAAACCTACTTCACCCGCGCCAGCGGTGCCGACAACCCGACCAACAACCCGTACCTGATGAACTACCAGGTCACCGAGGGCGATGGCGGCGAAAGCCTGCAGAACAACCTCAGCGCCACCCTCAACGGCCCGTTCGAGCTGTTCGGGCGAACCCACGAACTGATGCTCGGGGTCGAACGCATCCGCAACGACTCCTATGCCTCGGCCACCCATTTCACCCCCTCGGGCCTCTTCGACATCCGCGACTGGGATCCGAAGACCAGCCTGCCGGAGCCGGACATCGACATCACCGCCCCCCCGGTGCGCACCCGTACCACCCAGGAAGGTGCCTACGCCACCTGGCGCATCTCCCTGGCCGACCCGCTCACCGCGATCATTGGTGCACGGAACAACTGGTACGACTACGAGCAGGAGAACAACACCAGCGGCAACGGCACGTTCAGCGTCGACAACAAGCTCGTGCCCTACGCCGCGCTGATCTACGACCTGAACGAAAACTTCAGCGCCTACGCCAGCTATACCGAGATCTTCAACCCGCAGACCGTGACCGACGTCAGCGGCTCGGTACTCAAGCCAGTCGAAGGCGAGGCCTACGAGACGGGGATCAAGGGCGAGTTCTATGATGGGCGCCTGAATGCGTCGCTGGCGTTCTTCCGTATCTACCAGGTCGGCAACGCCATCGATGACATCGCCTCCGGCATGCCATGTGGCGGCAACACCGGCTACTGCAAGATCGCGGCGGGCAAGAACCGCAGCCAGGGCTTCGAGCTGGAGATCTCCGGCGAAGTGCTGCCGGGCTGGAACGTCACCGGTGGCTACACCTACAACACCACCGAGTACCTGAACGACCCCAACAACCAGGGCAACGCGATCCGCACCACCGACCCCAAGCACATGCTCAAGCTGTTCACCAGCTATCGCCTGCCGGGTGAGCTCGACGCCTGGACCATCGGTGGCGGCGTGCAGGCGCAGAGCGACATCTATTCACGCGCCACGGCCAGCTCGCGCGGCGTCAACCCCGACGCCGTGGCCAGCCAGTCGGGCTATGCGGTGTACAATGCCATGGTCAACTACCGCTTCAACGAGCACTACTCGCTGCAGCTCAACGCCAACAACATCTTCGACAAGAAGTACTACCGCCAGGTGGCACCGACCCCGACCGGTTACTACTGGGGCGATCCACGCAATGTGTCGGTGACCTTGCGCGGGAGCTTCTGAGCCTGGCCCATCCAGGGCCAGTGCTTGCAAGGTCTTCTAATGATGAGTCAGGGCAAAACTGGGGGCGCGAAGCGGCCCCAGTGGCTGTCTTGGAGGGCACCTCACTCCGCCACCGCCCGCAGCCTCCCCGCCCGCCGATACGACTGCCGGGCAAAGCACACGAACAACCCCGCCATCAGCGCCAGGGCCATGGGCAGCCCGTGGGGCGCCACGTCCATGGCCGCGCCACTGAGCAACGGCCCGACCAGGCTGCCGACACCCCACAGCAAGCCCACGCTGGCATTGGCGGTGACCAGGTCCTGGCCCTTGAAGCGCTGGCCGATCAACACCAGCGCCAGGGTGTAGATGCCCCCGGCCACCGCCCCCAGCAACACCAGCAGCGGCCACAGCAGCCAGGTCATCTGCAGCAGCCACGGCAGGCCGATGCCGATCGCCATGGCCACCAGCCCGCACACCAGGTGCAGCCCGGTACGCTCCACCCGGTCGGCCAGCCAACCCAGGGGCAGTTGGAAGAGCATGTCGCCAGCGAACACCACGGTGACCATCAGCGCCGCCACACCCACCGCGAAACCATGACTGGTGGCGTACACCGGCAGCAGCGACAACACCACCGCATCGAAGAACGAGAAGAACAGCACCGCCACGCACAACGCCGGCGCCACCCGGAAGAATCCTGCCAGGGTGAAACTCTTCTCGCCCTCGTCGCCATGCTCTACATGATCGTCGGGCACGGTCAGCAGGATGCACAGCAGCGCCAGGCCGTAGCAGGCGGTGACCACACCGGTCACCCAGGGGCTGTTGGCACCGAGCACCGCCAGCATCGCCGGGCCGAGCACCTGGAAGCCAGTGAAGCTGGTGGCGTACAGGGCCATGATCTTGCCGCGGTTGTGCTCCGGGCACAGCTCGTTGACCCAGGACTCGCCGAGGATGATCGCGATGCCCATGCCGATCCCCAGGCCCAGGCGCAGCAGCGCCAGCAGCCAGATCGAGGAGAACGCCCACTCCAGCAGTGCGATGCTCAGGGTGCACAGGCTGAAGCACAGCAGGTAGATGGAGCGCCGGGTCAGGTGGCGGCAGCAGGTGTCGACCATGAACGCCGAGAGCATCATCCCCGCGGCGGGAATGGCCGAGAGAATGCCGATCTCCAGGGTCCCCGCACCGGCCTCGTGCAGGCGCAACGACACCAGCGGCAGGCTCGCCCCCAGGCTGAAGCCCACCACCGACACGGCGAACAACAGGCCCGCCAGCAAACGCATGTTCATGTACCACTCCTTGCACGCCGACGCACTGGCCCCCTGGGCACCGGTCGGCGGGAAATCACTGAAAAGATGTTCGAACGCAGGCGCCCGCAGCCACGCCATGGCGGCGGGTCATGCAGGGACGCGGATCAATTCAGGCAAGGTGTGGCGAAAAGGTGAAAGCGAACAGCACGCTACGCCGACGCTTGAGCACCGTGTCGCTCGGCCATGCACGACGTACCACCTGGACGACAGACTGGCGGACGGGGCGAAGGCTCGGGGTACGGCGCATTGCATCGACTACATGGATTGAAAGGAGGCGGCACTCTAGGCCAAGGGCAGTCGGCTCGTCAATTGCCGGGGCCGCTTCGCGCGGTCTGGCAAGCCCGGGAGCCGGCTTGCCGGCGATGGGCTGCAAAGCAGCCCCAACCACGCTCAACGCTTGCCGGTAGAAGGCAGGAACACCGCCAGCAACCCGAACAACGGCAGGAACGAGCACAACCCATAGACATACTCGATGCCACGCAGGTCGGCCAGGTACCCCAGCAACGCCGCGCCAATGCCGCCGAAGCCGAACATCAGGCCGAAGAAGATCCCGGCGATCATACCGACGCTCCCCGGTACCAGCTCCTGGGCATAGACCACGATGGCAGAGAACGCCGAGGCCAGAATGAAGCCAATCACCACGCTGAGCACGGTGGTCCAGAACAGGTCGGCATAGGGCAGCGCCAGGGTGAACGGTGCCACGCCCAGGATCGAGAACCAGATCACCGCCTTGCGCCCGATGCGGTCGCCGATCGGCCCACCGAAGAAGGTGCCGGCCGCCACCGCGCCGAGGAACAGGAACAGGTGCAACTGGGAACTGGCCACCGACACGCCGAACTTCTCGATCAGGTAGAAGGTGAAATAGCTGGTGAAGCTGGCCATGTAGAAGTACTTGGAAAACACCAGCAGCCCCAGGACCACCAGCGCCAGGATCACTCGCTGGCGGGAGATGCCGTGGCTCGCCGGGGCGGCCTTGCGTGCCTTGAACTGGTTGAGGTGGCCCTGGTACCAGCGGCGCAGCAGCAAGGTCACGGCGAAGAAGAACAGCCCGGCCAGACCGAACCAGGCCACGTGAGTCTGGCCGAAGGGGATGACGATGGCGGCCGCCAGCAATGGGCCAAGGGCCGAACCTGCGTTGCCACCGACCTGGAAGGTCGACTGCGCCAGGCCGAAGCGCCCACCCGAGGCCAGGCGGGCGATACGCGAGGTCTCCGGGTGGAAGGTCGAGGAGCCGATGCCCACCAGCGCCGAGGCCAACAGGATCATCGGGAAACTACCGACGAAGGCCAGCATGACGATCCCCACCAGGGTACACAGGGTGCCCAACGGCAGCAGGTTCGGCGTCGGCCGGCGATCGGTGAAGAAACCGACCCAGGGCTGCAGCAACGACGCGGTGATCTGGAAGGTCAGGGTGATCATGCCGATCTGGGCGAAACTCAGGTCGTAGTTGGCCTTGAGCATCGGGTAGATGGCTGGCAACACTGCCTGGATCAGGTCGTTGATCAGGTGCGCCAGCGCGCAGAAGGCGATGATGCGCATCACCAGTGGGTTGGCTTGCGCTGCCGTCTGCGGGGCGGCGCTGGTGGTCTGGGCACTGCTCATGGCCATGGGCTGGGTATCCGTGCGTGCGCGAGTTGGGATCCGATTATCCGGAAACAAGTAGATACATAGCTAGCTTTTTATGGCGCTCATCAAACACGCACTTGTAAATGGTTCTCAATATATTTAGCATCTTCAATTCTATACCCCTGTAAACATTGGGCGAAACCGCCCTTTCCGCGAGCAGATCCCATGAGCCCGATGCCCGCCTTGCAGATCCAGGCCGATCCCCAACGGGAGGCGCTGGAATGGTTTTCCCGCCTGCGCCAGCCCGGTGGCGACGAACGGCTGCACCAGGCGTTCAGCGCCTGGTGCCAGGAGCCCGACAACGCACGGGCCTATGCCGAGCTGGAAGCCTACTGGCAACGGCTGCAGCCACCTCCGGCACGGCCACGCCCCCGACAAGTCAAGGCGCGTCGCAGTCGGGCCGGCACGTGGCTGGCGGTGCTGTTCTTGCTGGTGCTGGCGGGCCTGGCCTACCTCTACTGGCCACTGGCGCAGCGCCTGGGCAGCGAGCTGCACACCGCCAGCGGCGAGCGCCGCAGCCTGCGCCTGGCCGACGGCTCCACCCTGCACCTGGACAGCGCCAGTGCCATGAACGTCGACTTGCGTGGCCGCACGCGCCTGTTGCAGCTGGTGCAGGGCCAGGTCTACCTGGAAGTGATGCTCGACGGGCGCGCCATGGAGGTGCAGGTCGACGCAGCACGCATCCAGGTGTTCGGCACGCGCCTGATGATCGCCCGTCATGCCGGCCATGACGAACTGGTGGTGCTCAAGGGCAAGGCCATGGTCATCCAGGGCGGCGAGCAGCGCATGGTCTCGGCCGGCGAGCGGGTCACCTTCACCGATACACGCATCGACCCGGTGCAGAAGATCGACGCCAAGGCAGCCGACGCCTGGCGCAGCGGCCATCTGCTGGCCAAGGACACGCCCCTGGGCGAAGTCCTGGAGCGCCTGGCCGGCTACCTGGGCCGACGGGTCTGGCTGATGGACGAGCAGACCGCCTATCGACGCGTCAGCGGCGACTTCAACCTCGAGCGCCCCGTCGAAAGCCTCGAGCGCCTGGCCAACGACCAGCGCCTGCAACTGCACGACGTGCTCGGTCATTGGCTGATCGTCCGCTGAAGATCGGGCTTTCTGGCTAAGCGTTTGAAAGCGCGTAAATTTTTTTTGAAAGGGGTGTTGACAGGATCGGGATTCAAGCGAATAATGCGCGCCACTTGGCTACATAGCTCAGTCGGTTAGAGCACGGCATTCATAATGCCGGTGTCCGGGGTTCAAGTCCCTGTGTAGCCACCATCTTCGAAAAGGGTTTACCGCAAGGTAAGCCCTTTTTCTTTTGCCCTGCGAAAACCATTCGCGTAATGCCGGTCGATTAAGGCTTCCATTTAGTAGGGCCGCTTCGCAGCCCAACGTGATGGACAATCTCTCAACGCACACCCGCAACCACCACCGTCACCCCCAACCCGATCAAGGCCACGCCGATCACCCGGTCGACCACCCGCTGCCGTTCGATCATCGCCCTGCGCAGCGCCACACTGGAAAAGAACACCGCCACCAGGCTGAACCACAGCCAGTGAGCGAAGGACATGAATGCGCCGTAGGCGAAGTCCAGTGCCAATGGGCTGCCCGGCTGGACCACCTGGGTAAAGGCACTGACCACGAACAACAGGGTCTTGGGGTTCAGGGCATTGGTCAGGAACCCCGTGCATAACGCCGCCCGAGCGCTCGTGCGGGCTTGCTCGACGCCCTCGTGGCTGATGCGCGTGGTGTTGGTCAGCGACTGGTAGCCCAGGTAGATGAGGTACCCCGCCCCCACCACCTTCATGACCATGAATAGAGCCGGGCTCTGGCTGACGATCACGGCGATGCCGAGCACCGTGTAGCACACATGCACCTGCACCCCCAGGGCGATGCCCACTGCGGCCGCCAGGCCGGCCTTGCGGCCCTGTGCATAACTGCTGCGGGTGACCATGGCGAAGTCAGCCCCCGGGCTGATGACAGCCAGCACGGTGAACAGGGCCACGGCAATCAGTTCGTTCACGCAAAAGCTCCTCGATAGACGATGAAAAGGCACAGAGGCACTGATTATCGAAGGCTTATCCACAAGGAAAAATCGATTTATAGTGCGCTTGATCCGCTAGTTTTTCTCACACAAAAATATTGCGCATTCGACGGCAACCCCATGAAACGGCCCCCATTGACCGCCTTGCACTACTTCGACATCGCTGCCGAAACCGAGAGCTTCGTACGGGCCGCCGAGCGCCTGCACGTCACCCATGGCGCAGTCAGCCGCCAGGTACGGCTGCTGGAGGAAAGCCTCGGCGTGGAACTGTTCGAACGGCGCAATCGGGCGATCTTCCTCACCCCCGCCGGCCGCGCGCTGCACGGCACCACCCAGGCGATCTTCGAGCAACTGGACGGTACGGTGCAGCGCCTGCAGGCCCAGGCGCGCGACAATGTGCTGGTACTGTCGTGCGAACCCACCATCGCCATGCGCTGGCTGATCCCACGGCTGCCCCGTTTCCATGTCGCCCATCCAAGCCTGCAACTGCACCTGGTGGCTGCCGGTGGCCCGCTGGACTTCACCCGCACCGGCGTCGACCTGGCGCTACGGCGCGATGACTTCCATTGGGACCGCCAGTTGTACAGCCTGAAGATCTGCGACGAGTGGATCGGCCCAGTCGGCCGCCCAGGCATGGGCGATGGCCTCGACGGGCAACGCCTGTTGCACAGCACCACCCGCCCCGACGCGTGGAACACCTGGCTGCGCCTGAGCGCTCGTCAGGCCCGACCTGACGCGCACAGTGACTATGAACATTTCTACCTGTCGGTCCAGGCCGCCAGCGCCGGGCTGGGCCTGGCCATCGCCTCGGCACTGATGGTCCGCGACGAACTCGACAGCGGGCAGCTACAGGCGCCGTTCGGCTTCCTGCGCGACGGTTCGGCCTATCATCTGCTCAGCCCTCGCCCACTGGATGATGGTGGCAAGCGCCAGTGCTTTGTCGAATGGGTGATGGCCGAGTGCCAGGCCTGTCTCGCTCACCTGGGCTTGGCGCAGAACGACGAACCCGAGCGGCCGTCTCCACCCCAGGTCCGATAGCCCGCCGTATCGAGGTGGATACGCCCGGACGGGTAGCGCCCCAGGCCCATGTTCCAGGCTCGGCCGTGTTGCTGCCAGAAGCGGCACAACGGGTTCGGGTCGGCCCAGGCCGGCAGCAGCAGGTCGACGGCGAAGGCGCGGGTATGGGCGCTGCCCACCGCACCACCGGCGCAGGCGTTCAGGCGGGGATCGCGGTAGGCCGAGACCACTTCGAACTGGCGCAGGATGCCCTGGTCGCCGAGGGTCTTGAGCAGCATCAGGGTGGAACGCACCTGGGGCCAGTGGGTAGCCGGTGGCACGGCGAAAGGCGAGGCACGGCACAGGCGCCAGTCCGAGGCCGAGCGCAGCAGTTGATGGATCGGCACCACGCCATACAGCCGGGCATCCACCAGCATCTGGCGGAAGGGGCGGGTCTGGTGATCCCCCGCCCACTGGGCGAACATCCACAGGTCGCGCTCGTCGGCCTGGGCGATACCTGCCATTAGCAAGCACCCAGCCAACGCCAGCAGCCTCGTGCTTTTCATTCCTTTCCCCCTTGCTCCAACTATGGCAGCCCCTGGCAAGGAGTTAAGCATGGCGTGTCGCGCACGGAGGTTTCGGGCTGGCCTCACGAGGGGCCGCTACGCGCCCCAATGCCGCATGCCTGGCCCTCAGCCCTGCTCCACCGGCCGCAACCGATACTGCGCCGGCAACTGGGCGAAGCCGCTGATGGTGGTGTCCAGGCTCTTCCAGCGACCATCCTTGATGCCATAGATGCACCCGTGGATCGACAGTTCCTGCCCGCGATGCCAGGCGTTCTGCACGATGCTGGTATGGGCCACGTTGGCCACCTGCTGGATCACGTTCAATTCGCACAGGCGGTCGACCTTGGCCTCCTCGCCGTCCAGCTTGGCCAGCTCGGCGCGCTTCTCGTAGTACAGATCGCGGATCGAGCGCAGCCAACCGTCGATCAAACCCAGCTGGCGGTCCTGCATGGCCGCACGCACACCGCCGCAGCCGTAGTGACCGGTGACCAGGATATGCTTGACCTTGAGCACCTCCACCGCGTACTGGATCACCGACAGGCAGTTCAGGTCGGTGTGCAGCACCACGTTGGCGACGTTGCGGTGGACGAACAGGTCGCCCGGCAGCATGCCGACGATCTCGTTGGCCGGCACCCGGGCATCGGAGCAGCCGATCCAGAGGAATTCAGGCGCCTGCTGGCGGGCCAGCTTGGCGAAGAAGTCCGGGTCGCGCTGCTTGATCGCATCGGCCCAACGCTCATTGTTGTCGATCAGTTCCTGCAGGTCATGCATGGTCGTTGCCTCATCAGGGTATGCCTGTGTGACTTGGCCAGCCCCCGTCAGGTCACTCTTCGAGCAGGGTGCAGGCCATCACCAGGGCGTCTTCGCGCCCACCGGCAACCGGGTAGTAGTCCCGGCGCCGGCCGATTTCGTTGAATCCGTAGCGTTCGTAGAGACGATAGGCCGACTGGTTGCTGGCCCGTACCTCCAGGAAGCATTCGCGGCCATTGAGCTGGTAGGCCCGTGCCATCAGGTGCTGGAGCAGGCGCAGGCCGAGGCCACGGCCCTGGCTTTCCGGTTTGACGGTGATGTTGAGCAAGTGCGCCTCGTCGATGATCACGTTGATCACGCCATGGCCGACCTGCTGCTGCCCCTCGAACATCAGCCAGACTTCATAAGACTTGAGCGCATCCTGGAAGATGCCACGGGTCCAGGGATGACTGAACGCGGCATATTCGATCTTAAGCACGGCATCCAGATCCGCCTCGGTCATCGGGCGGAAACTGATCGAGTCACTCATTCAACGCTCTTCCAGCGCGCCATCAGCCGGCGCATCGCTTGCCAGACGTCCGCCTTGCGCCGCGGCTCGTCCATCAACAGTTCAAGGCCTGGCAGGGCCCAGGCATCGCCCAGGCCCTCGACCTTGAGTTCTTGGTAGTAGGCCTCGGCGTCGGCCTGGCCGGCGAAGCGCACCGCAGGCAGGCCGACCAGCCACAGGCAGGTGCACGGGGCTTCTTCCAGGCGGGCCTGGATGAAGGCCTGGACGAAGTCCCGTGCCGCCTCCGGGCCCTGGTCCATGTTGCCGCGTACCAGCAGGGGCCAACGCACCGGTTCGCCGACGATCTGCGGGGCATCCGGCAGGCCGGCGGCGCGCAGCATGTCCTTGAGCAGCAGGTACGACGGGTCGCGGCTCTGGAACGGCTGGCCGGTGGCCAATTCCACCAACAGCAGGCAGTGACCGGCGCGCAGCAGCTGCAGGGCGAAGCGCGGCGGCGGCACCGGGGTCGGACGAGGCGCTGGCGCCTGCTCCTCGGCTTCGACCGGCTTGCTGGCTGGCTTGGGCGCGCTGCCTGGGCGGAGAATTTCGATCTTCGGTCGCTCGCTGGGGCGGGCCTGGGGCGCGACAGGCGCCTCGCGGGCCGCCGGCGCCGAGGGCTTGACCTCGAACTCGAGCACCTCGACCGGCGCCTGCGGCAACAGCAGCTCGGGCCGTGACGGCGCGGCGAACGGCAGTTCGGCACGCGGCAGCCAATGCACCACTTGCATGGCGGAAAGGTAGGCGCGGCGGCGAGGCTCGGTCAGCAAGGCACGGTCATCCGGGGGGAGAAGTCAGTCGGCCATTCTACCGCTGTTGTCCATCGAACGCCGCAACTGGGCGACGGAAATTTGTTGTCCGCGAAAGGGCCGGCACTGGCAACGGATACCCACCATTACAGACCAAGGGGTGAAATCCTCCCCCCGGGATGCAGTACAATCGCCCCTTTTATTTGGCAACGAGTCGACCCGCCAATGATCGAACCCAAGCGCGTCCTGCGCGCCCTAGCCGAACACTGGGCCCTGATCGAGCCGCTGTGCGAGCGCTTCGACCAGGGCACCCTGAGCCTGGTCGAACTACGCCAGCAACTGGCCCGCCAGCAGGTGGAGAGTACCCCGCAGGACATCACCCAGCTGCTCGATGTGTGGATCCGCCTGGATATCCTAGTGCCGGTGGCCAAGAGCCCGAACCGCTTCGAGCTCAACGCCCAGATCCACGACTTCCTCGCTTACCTGCGCCGCGAACACCGCCTGGGCCTGTGCCTGGAGATCGAGGCCTACCTGCGTCACCTGGAGCGCCTGGCCGGGCATATCCAGGACGCCTTCGACAACCGCGACAGCGACGACCTGGCGCGCCAGTTGCGCCTGCTCGACATGCGCGTGCGCGACGTGCTCAAGAAGCTCGACAACGACGAGCAGGCGCTGGTCGCCGTGGCCGAACGGGCCAAGACCAGCAACCGCCAGATCCCCCTGCGCCAACGCTACGCCGAGGTCCTGGCGACCTGGGACGAGTATGTCGAGCCGATGATCCAACTGGTCAACGCCGACGGTGCCTTCGAGCAGGGCGTGCGCAAGGTCGAGACCGTGCTGCTGCGCCTGCTCGGCGAGCAGGCGCGCCTGGGCCACCTGGTCGACGACGACATGCTGCTGCGCACCCACGCGCGCATCCTCGAGATGCAGACCAGCGCCCAGTTGACCCTGCGCCATGCCCGCGAGCTCTTGCTGCCGCTGCGCGAAGAAGCGCGCCGGCACAATGCCGTGACCCGCGGCGCCGCCCTGGCCCTGTCGGTGATCCGCCGCAAGGGCATCGACGCCGTGCCCCACGCGGCCATGCCACTGTTCACCCGGCCGCAGAGCACCTTCCTCGGCAGTGCCAGCCAGGTCGAGGCCTACGTCTATGCCCTGGCCCGCTTCGAACCGAAACCGGCGCGCTTCCCCAAGGCGCACAAGACCCAGAAGGGCCCGTTGCCGCGCGCACCGCGCACGGTCAAGGAAATGCTCGAGCGCTGCGAGGACGCCCTGCCCCTGCCGGACCTGATGGTCTGGTTGCTGGAGCAGGAACCCGAAGGCGCCACCGACGAGCTGCTGTACTGGTTCTCACGCCTGTCGCGGGAGAAGCGCTTCAACCGCGAGCGCCTCGACCGGCGCGAGTACACCACCCGCGAACACCTGGTCAGCCTGCGCTCCTTCGCCCTGACCTCCAGCCGCGAAAACACGCCCGCGGCCACGCCCGAATCCAACGCGAGCCCAGCCCATGCATCTTGATCTTTCCGAACTGTCCCAGCTCGCGCCGATCTTCCGCGAGCTGTTCAAGGGCTTCCATATCAGCCGCCGCGACCCTGAGCTGTACGCCCAGCTGTCGAACTTCCAGGACCAGTACCGCACCCTGTTCAAGGCCCTGGGCTTCGAGCTGGTGTGCGACACCCGCGGTTTCTACTACTTCGTCCCCGAACAGGCTGCCGCCCAGGTCAACAAGACCGCCCAGCGGCTGTCGCTGTTCACCTTCATCCTGGTCGAGCACCTGGCCGACCAGGGCCGCGACCCGATGGCCGTGCTCGATGGCGGCAGCATTGGCCGCGACGAGCTGCCATCGCTGCTGGAAAAATACCGCGACCTGTTCATCCAGGCCGAGGTGCAGACGGTCGACGAGCTGGAGGAGAAGATCCTGCGGCGCATGACCCAGCTGGGCTTCGCCCACGAGGAAGGCGGCATCTACCGCTTCCTGCCACCGATGCACCGCTTCCTCGACGTCTGCCTGTCGGTCCAGCAGGACCGCGACCTGGCCGCCAGCCTGCACAGCGACCTGCCGCTGCCGACGCCGGTACTGGTCGAGGAAGAAAGCCCGGAAGAACTCAACCGTACCGACGACCCGCTCGACCTGACCCCCTTCGAGGCCGAGGAAAGCGAGGAAGAAGCCCTGGCCCGGGCCATCCGCGAAGAGCAACAGGAGATTGACGCATGAGCCAGGAACGCTACGGCATCCGCCGCTTCGCACTGCTCAACACCGCCGGCTACAGCCTGGGCCTGTTCCCCCTGGAGCACCCGCTGTCGGTCTACGGCGCCAACAACCTGGGCAAGTCCGCCTCGATCAACGCCCTGCAGTTCCCGATCCTGGCGCGCATGTCCGACATGAGCTTCGGCAAGTACAGCCTGGAGCAGTCGCGCCGCTTCTACTTCGCCAGCGACACCAGCTACATCCTCTGCGAACTGAACCTGCCCCACGGTCCGCACGTGATCGGTGTGGTCGGTCGTGGCCCGGGCGGCGGCTTCGGCCACCAGTTCTTCGCCTACCAGGGCCAACTGGACCTGGCGCACTACCAGAAAGACGACACCTGCCTGCGCCAGAAAGAACTGTTCACCAACCTCGAGCGCCACGGCCTGAAGGCCTACGAGCTCAAGCCGGACGAACTGCGCCGGTTGCTGGTCGGCGGCCACACCTCGGTGCCGCTGGACCTGACCCTGATCCCGCTGCGCTCGACCAGCGAGCAGAGCCTGAAGACCTTCCGTGCCCTGTTCATCAACCTGCTGCACATGCGCGAGATCACCGCAGCCAAGCTCAAGCAGCTGTTCCTCGATGCCTTCGAGCACAGCCTGCGCTCGGGCAGCGTCGACTACATCGCCGCCTGCGAGGAAGCCTTCCGCGACGTGCGCCGCATGGAGCAGGACTACAACGCCCTGGTCGCCGCAGGCCCGCTGGTCGAGGCACTGGCCGGCGGCGTGGCCCAGCGCGACATCCTGCGCGGCAAGCTGCACCGCCTCTCGCCGCTGCTCGACAACCTGCTGGGCACCTGGCAGGACTACGCCATGGCGCGCAAGGAAGAGCTGATCATCCAGGCCGAGCACTACCGCAACGAGCAGGACAGCCTGCAGAACGACCAGCGCAGCGGCACCCAGGAGCTGATGCGCCTGGAGCGCGAGATCACCGGCATCCAGCGCTGGCTCGGCGAACTGTCGGTGCTCAAGCACCGCTTCGCCCTGGTCGACGACGTCAAGGTCCTGGAGCAGCAGTTGCTGGCGGCCAAGGACGCCCATGACGAACTGGCCGGCGCCCTGGCCCAGTCGCGGCAGTTCTCCGCCGAGGACCTGGACGAGCGAGTGCGCGACCTGGAAAAACGCCTCAAGCAGGTCAGGCAGCAGCTCGACCACGCCGACAACAACAGCTACGCCCGCCTGCGCGAGGAGTTCTCCCAGCAGGATGTGGACCGCCTGATGCGCCTGTTCAACGGCGCGCTGTTCAGCCTGCCGCTGGGCGAGCGCGGCATCGAGCTGGACGACAGCGACCTGTGGGTGAAAACCCTGGAGGCCGTGCTCGACGGCTTCAAGGGCGAGCGCTTCGAGGCCCCGGGCCTGGCCATCGACCTGTCGCACATCGATCCGCCGGCCCTGCAGGCCCTGGCCGACCGCGCCGCCCTGCGCGACCAGAAAGAACGCCTGGAAAAAGAGCTCAAGCAGCTCAAGACCCAACAGGCCGTGGCCCTCGACCGTGCCGCCAGCAAGGCGCAGACCGAGGCCCTGTACCAGCAGGTGCTGGATGCGCAGAAGGCCCTGGAGGACTTCCGCCGCACCGAGACCCTGAGCGCCGAAGAGCCGGAAAAGCTCGAGCAACTGGCGCAACTGGAAGCTGCCCAGGACGAGCTCAAGCGCTCCAGCGACGCCTTCACCGAGCGCGTCCAGCAGCTGTCGGCCAAGCTGCAACTGGTGGGCCGGCAGATCGCCGACCTGGAAGCCAAGCAGCGCACTCTCGACGACGCCCTGCGCCGTCGCCAGTTGCTGCCGGCCGACCTGCCCTTCGGCACGCCCTTCATGGAGGCGGTCGACGACTCCATGGACAACCTGCTGCCACTGCTCAACGACTACCAGGACAGTTGGCAGGCCCTGCAGCGGGTGGACAACCAGATCGAGGCGCTGTACGCCCAGGTACGCCTCAAGGGCGTGGCCAAGTTCGACAGCGAAGACGACATGGAGCGCCGCCTGCAACTGCTGATCAACGCCTACTCGCACCGCACCGAAGAGGCCCTGACCCTGGCCAAGGCACGCCGCGCCGCAGTCACCGACATCGCCCGGACACTGCGCAACATCCGCAGCGACTACGACAGCCTGGAGCACCAGCTGGCCCTGTTCAACCGCGAGATCAACAAGCGCCAGGTGTCCAACCTGGAGAGCTTCCGCGTGGTCCTGGCGCCGAACAAGGAAGCGCTCAAGCACATCGACCAGATCATCCACAGCGCCGGCCAGTACGAGGAAGGCGAGACCCTGTCAGTGTTCGACCTGACCCAGAGCGCCGAGCAGGATCACAAGAACGAAGAGGCCAAGGAGTACCTGGCGCGGCTGGTGGCGGCCAACCACAACCAGCTGGGCCTGAAGGACTTGTTCGAGCTGGCCTTCGAGATCACCAAGATCAACAGCCAGCCGGTGATCCACGCCGACATCGATGGCGCGGCGTCCAACGGCACCACCATGACCATCAAGGCGCTGACCAACATGTACCTGTTGCTGCACCTGATGGACCGCGACCTGGCCGGCCGCATCCGCCTGCCCTACTACCTCGACGAGGCGGCGGACATCGACGAGCGCAACCAGGCCGCGCTGCTGGAGACCAGCCAGCAACTAGGCTTCGTGCCGATCCTGGCGAGCGTGAAGCCGCAGGTGTCGGCGCGGGTGGCGATCGACCTGGAAGGCGGCAGCGGGCCGAACGGTATCTACATCGACGAGGCGGACTGGAAGTTCATCAGCCGCCGGGATGAGGTGAAGGCGATCGTTCGTGAGGATCAGGCCGAGGAACTGGCCTGAGATGGGGGTAACCGGGGCCGCTTCGCGGCCCCACTACCAGATGGCCAACGCCGAACTTGTGGGAGCGGGCTTGCCCGCGAATGGAGGCCGAAGGCCTCCCCGCCCTCGACCCGGTATCACTGGGCCCACGGCACGATCGGAATCGCCGTCACCGCATTCTGCGGGCTGCCTTCGATCAGCCGGTCGCTGTACACCAGGTACACCAGCGTATTGCGCTTCTTGTCGAGAAAGCGCACCACCTGCATGGTCTTGAACACCAGCGAGGTGCGTTCCTTGAACACCTCCTCGCCCTCCTTGAGCTCACCCTTGAAGTTGATCGGCCCCACCTGGCGGCAGGCGATCGACGCCTCCGCACGGTCCTCGGCCAACCCCAGGCCACCCTTCAGGCCGCCGGTCTTGGCCCGCGATAGGTAGCAGGTCACGCCCTCGACCTTGGGATCGTCGAACGCCTCGACCACGATACGGTCGTTGGGCCCGACGAACTTGAACACCGTGGAGACCTGGCCGATCTCCTCGGCCCCGGCCAGCATCGGCAGCGCCAGGGCGGCCACGGCAAACATCCTTTTCAGCACGGTGCGCTCCTCAGACCAGAACCAGGTTGTCGCGGTGCACCAGCTCCGGCTCGGCGATGTAGCCGAGCAACCCTTCGATGGCGTCAGAAGGCTGGCCGATGATCTTCTGTGCCTCCAGGGCACTGTAGTTGGCCAGGCCACGGGCCACTTCCTGGCCGTCCGGGCCGACGCAGACCACCATCTCGCCACGGCGGAAGCTGCCCTGCACGGTCTTCACGCCGACCGGCAACAGGCTCTTGTTATCCTCGCGCAGGGCCCGCACGGCACCGGCATCGAGCACCAGGGTGCCGCGTGTCTGCAGGTGACCGGCCAGCCATTGCTTGCGCGCGGCGAGCATGCCGCGCTCGGGCGACAGCAGGGTACCCAGGCGCTCGCCGGCCTTGAGCCGGTCCAGCACACGCTCGATACGCCCACCGACGATGATGGTGTGGGCGCCGGAACGCGCAGCCAGGCGTGCGGCGCGCAGCTTGGTCTGCATGCCGCCACGGCCCAGCGCGCCGCCGGAGCTGCCTGCCACGGCATCGAGGCTCGGGTCGTCGGCGCGGGCCTCGAAGATCAGCTGGGCGTCGGGGTTATTGCGTGGGTCGGCGTCGAACATGCCGTCGCGGTCGGTGAGGATCACCAGCAGGTCGGCCTCTACCAGGTTGGCCACCAGGGCCGCCAGGGTGTCGTTGTCGCCGAAGCGGATCTCGTCGGTGACCACGGTGTCGTTCTCGTTGATCACCGGCACCACGCCCAGGTCCACCAGGGTGCGCAGGGTGCTGCGGGCGTTGAGGTAGCGCTTGCGGTCGGACAGGTCGTCATGGGTCAGGAGAATCTGCGCGGTGTGCTTGCCATGCTGGCCGAAGCTCGACTCCCAGGCCTGCACCAGGCGCATCTGGCCGAGCGAGGCAGCAGCCTGCAACTCGTTCATCGCACTCGGTCGCTTGGCCCAGCCCAGCTGGCTCATGCCAGCGGCCACGGCCCCGGAGGAAACCAGCACCAACTCCACGCCTGCCTCCCGCAGCGCGACCATCTGCTCGACCCAGACGGCCATGGCGCCGCTGTCCAGCCCCTTGCCATCCGCCGTCAGCAGGGCGCTGCCGATCTTCACGACCCAGCGCTTGGCGCCTGTCACCTTGCTTCGCATCTTCTCTTCCAACCTATGTCGAATCTGTAGATACCGTAGATACCAAAACGCCGCTCCAGAGAGCGGCGTTTAGTGTACTGCAACCGGTCAGTCGCGCACGTAAATGATTTCCGGGCCGTCCCCGTCGTCCTCGTCATCATCCCAGTCGTCATCGTCGCCGATGTCGTGCACGCTCTTGACGCCGCTGCGGCGCAGGGCGCGGGCGTCGTCCAGGGCTTGCAGCTGGGCGCGGGCCTCGTCCTCGATGCGCTGGTCGAGCTCGGCCAGTTCCTCGGCATAGGCCGGGTCGTTGGCCAGGCGGTCGGCGCGGTCTTCGAGGTAGCGCATGATGTCGTGGCTGAGCTGCTCGGTGCCCTGCTTGGAGATGGCCGAGATCACGTAGACCGGGCCTTCCCACTGCAGGCGCTCGACCACTTCCTTGACTCGCTCGTCGCGCTCGTCGTCCATGACCATGTCCGACTTGTTCAGCACCAGCCAGCGTTCACGCTCGGTCAGCGAGGGGCTGAAGCGGGTGAGCTCGTTGACGATCACCTCGGCGGCATCGGCCGGGCTGCTGCCGTCCAGTGGCGCCAGGTCGACCAGGTGCAGGAGGATGCGGGTACGCGCCAGGTGCTTGAGGAAGCGGATCCCCAGGCCGGCACCGTCGGAGGCACCTTCGATCAGGCCAGGGATGTCGGCGATGACGAAGCTCTTCCAGCGGTCGACACTGACCACGCCCAGGTTCGGTACCAGGGTGGTGAAGGGATAGTCGGCGACCTTCGGCTTGGCCGCCGAGACCGAGCGAATGAAAGTGCTCTTGCCCGCGTTGGGCAGGCCCAGCAGGCCAACGTCGGCCAGGACCTTGAGCTCGAGCTTCAGGTCGCGCTGATCGCCCGGCTTGCCTGGCGTGGTCTGGCGCGGCGCACGGTTGGTACTGGACTTGAAGCGGGTGTTGCCCAGGCCATGCCAGCCACCCTGGGCGACCAGCAGCTTCTGGCCGGGGGTGACCAGGTCGCCGATGATCTCCTGGGTACCGGCGTCGATCACCGTGGTGCCGACCGGCACGCGCAGGACCAGGTCATCGCCCTTCTTGCCGGTGCAGTCGGTGCTGCCGCCGTTGGCGCCACGCTGGGCCTCGAAGTGGCGGGTGTAGCGGTAATCGACCAGGGTGTTGAGGTTCTCGTCGGCGACCATGAACACCGAACCGCCATCGCCACCGTCACCACCGTTGGGGCCACCGTTCTCGATGAACTTCTCGCGGCGGAAGCTCATGCAACCATTGCCGCCGTCACCGGCCTTGACCCGGATCGATACTTCGTCAACAAACTTCATAGAAACCGCCTCTCGTCGGCAGACGAGCTGAATGACTCAAAAACATGAGGCTCTTGCAAAAATGAGCGCGGCGGCCCCGTAACGACCGTAAACACCAGCGCCAGCAGCCCATACAAACAGCTTTGCAAGAGGCTCACCACAAACGAAAAAGCCCCGTCGCATGACGGGGCTTCTCCAGCGACTTCGCGATCAGGCCGCGACGACGCTTACATAGCGACGGCCGAACTCGCCCTTCTTCTCGAACTTGATCACGCCTTCGATCTTGGCGAACAGGGTGTGATCCTTGCCCATGCCAACGCCGTAGCCGGCGTGGAACTGGGTGCCGCGCTGGCGGACGATGATGTTGCCGGCCTTGATGACCTGGCCGCCATACATCTTCACGCCAAGGCGTTTCGATTCTGAGTCGCGACCGTTACGAGTACTACCACCAGCCTTCTTGTGAGCCATGGTTCAATTCTCCAAATAAATTCAGGGGATCTAGGGGATTAAGCCTGGATACCGGTGATTTTGATCTCGGTGAACCACTGGCGGTGGCCCATACGCTTCATGTGGTGCTTACGACGACGGAACTTGATGATGCGGACCTTGTCGTGACGGCCTTGCGAAACGACTTCAGCCACAACCTTGGCACCTTCGACGACTGGCGCGCCGATGGTGACGTCGTCGCCATTGGCGACCAGCAGAACGCGATCGAAAGTCACGGATTCGCCGGTGGCGACTTCCAGCTTCTCGACCTTCAGGAATTCACCTTCAGCGACTTTGTACTGCTTGCCGCCGGTAACGATTACTGCGTAAGACATGGTATTTCTCCGATAATCCTGCTCACCCAGCGCTTTATAGGAAAGAGTATTGGCTGGCATGGCTGCACTGGGCTGGAACGGCCCGGTGCAATTGCGTAAGGCAGGTGCTGCCCAGGAAAGTTAGGGTGCGCGATTGTACGCAACCGCTGATTACCTTGCAAGTCCCGCCCCCGGCCCGCGGGCAGCGCGCCTTGACACACCGGGACCCGCGACCTAGCATGCCGCGCAACCTCAATGGAGCAGCCGATGCAACCCCAATCCTTCTACCGCGCGGTGGCTGACGATTTCAGCGCCGTCGACGAGATCATCAAGAAGCAGCTGACCTCGCGCGTGCCGCTGGTATCGAAGATCGGCGACTATATCACCTCCGCCGGCGGCAAGCGCCTGCGCCCACTGCTGGTGCTGCTGTGCGGCAAGGCCCTGGGCCGCGAAGGCGACGACCTGCGCCTGCTGGCGGCGACCATCGAGTTCCTGCACACCGCCACCCTGCTGCACGACGACGTGGTCGACATGTCCGGCATGCGCCGCGGCCGCTCCACCGCCAACGCCCTGTGGGGCAACGCGCCGAGCGTGCTGGTGGGCGACTTCCTCTATTCGCGCTCGTTCGAGATGATGGTCGAGCTCGGCTCGATGCCGGTCATGCAGATCCTCTCCAAGGCCACCCGGGTCATCGCCGAGGGCGAAGTGCTGCAACTGTCGCGGGTACGCGATGCCAGCACCAGCGAAGCGGTATACATGGAGGTCATCCGCGGCAAGACCGCGATGCTGTTCGAGGCCTCGACCCACAGCGCCGCCGCGCTGGCAGAAGGCACCGACGAACAGCGCGAGGCGCTGCGCACCTTCGGCGACCACCTTGGGGTCGCCTTCCAGCTGGTCGACGACCTGCTGGACTACAAGGGCGACTCGCAGACCCTGGGCAAGAACGTCGGCGACGACCTGGCCGAGGGCAAGCCGACCCTGCCGCTGATCTACACCATGCGCGAAGGCACGCCCGAACAGGCTGCGCTGGTACGCCAGGCGATCCAGAAGGGCGGCCTGGAAGACCTGGAGCAGATCCGCATTGCGGTCGAAACCTCCGGCGCCCTGGACTACACCGCGCAGCTGGCACGTGACTACGTCGCCCGCGCCATCGCCTGCCTGGAAGTGCTGCCGGCCAGCGAGTATCGCGATGCCCTGGTCGAGCTGAGCGAGTTCGCGGTCGCCCGTACCCACTGACCACACCGAAAAACTCCATTCGCGGGCAAGCCCGCTTCTACAAGGCCAATGCGGCCCCTGTGGAAGCGGGCTTGCCCGCGAATGCATTTGCACAGGCGGCACACACCTGGCAGACAAAACCTTATACAATATGCGTCTTTAACCGCCCGTCTGTTTAAGGAACCCCCGTGAGCACTCTGCCACCCTGCCCCAAATGCAACTCCGAATACACCTATGAGGATGGCACCCAACTGATCTGTCCCGAATGCGCCCACGAATGGTCGGCCAGCGGCGAAGCCGAAGCCGTCAGCGACGAGGTGGTGAAGAAGGACTCGGTAGGCAACATCCTCCAGGACGGCGATACCGTTACCGTGATCAAGGACCTCAAGGTCAAGGGCTCGTCCCTGGTGGTCAAGGTCGGTACCAAGGTCAAGAACATCCGCCTGTGCGATGGCGACCACGACATCGACTGCAAGATCGACGGCATCGGCGCCATGAAGCTGAAGTCGGAGTTCGTGCGCAAGGTCTGATGCACTGCCACTCGGGGCTGCCGGCGCGGCGGCCCTGACAGGTCCTGCAACAGGGCCCCTGCCCCATTCGGAAGAATTCCGCCAATAGGGGCTTGCTATTCTGATAATAAGAATTATTCTCATTGGAGTCGCTATCCAATGGAGAATAGCCATGACCTATCTGATCGACGCCTGGCTGGACCGGCCACACCCCTACCTACGTATCCTGCACCGCGAGACCGGCGAGGTCTGTGCCGTGCTCGAGGAAGACGCGCTCGACGAACTGCGCGACCAGGGCGACCTGGACCTCAATGGGCTGAATTCAAGCGAGCCGGTGGTGCTCAAGGAACTGGTGCGCAACCTGTTCCTGTTCTGCTATGCGCGGGCATTGCGCCCTGGAGGGACGGATTGGAACTGAGGGTGTGTCGGCCGATGGGGCTTTGCAGCCCATTATTCGCGGACAAGCCCGCTCCCACAGGGGCCGCGTCGATCGCACATGATGCGATTTGCAGGGCCTTGTGGGAGCGAGCTTGCCCACGATAAGGCCGCGAAGCGGCCCCAGAGGTATTACAGAACGTCGAGCAGCTCGACGTCGAACACCAGCACGCTGTGCGGCGGGATGCTGCCAACGCCCTGGGCGCCATAGGCCAGCTCGCTCGGCACGTACAGGCGCCACTTGCTACCGGCGTTCATCAGTTGCAGGGCTTCGGTCCAGCCCGCGATCACGCCGCCGACCGGGAACTCGGCCGGCTGGCCGCGCTCGTAGGAGCTGTCGAACACGGTGCCATCGATCAGGGTGCCGTGGTAGTGGGTGCGCACGTTGTCCTCGCGGGACGGCTTGGCGCCCTCGCCGGTGTTCAGCACTTCGTACTGCAGGCCCGACGCCAGGGTAGTGATGCCTTCGCGCTTGGCATTCTCGGCCAGGAAGGCCTTGCCGGCGGCAGCAGCGGCTTCGGCCTTGGCTGCGGCCTCGGCCTGCATCAGGTCACGGATGACCTTGAAGCTGGCCGACAGGTCGGCTTCGCTGACACGGCTGTCGGCACCGTTGAAGGCATCGCTCAGACCGGCCAGGATGGCCTCCAGGCTGACGCCCGGCGGCGGGTTGTCACGCAGCTGGCCGCCCAGCTGACGGCCGATGCCGTAGCTGACGCGGGTTTCGTCGGTGGACAGGTTGAGTTCGGACATTGGCTTGCTCCGCTGCAGGGCGCAATGAAGCCGCGCCCTTGATGAAAAGGGCGAGCAGCCTAGCACACTGGGGCTGCGCCAGGCAGCTTACCAAGCCGAACGCTGGGAAATCGGCACCTTGAGGTCGTCGTCCGACTGCACGCTCATGCCACACATTTCGTCCTGCACCGACCAGTGCACCAGGTTCATCGACAGCATCGGCAGCGATTGCAGGAGGTTGCGCGCATCTTCCACGCAGTGCACCCGCAGTCGCTGTCCACGGTTGTCGGCCAGGGGATGGGCACGGCCCTTGACCCGCGCCTCGAGGAGGTAGTCGCCACCTTCGATGGCGATAAGGTTGAGTTCATCGACATGGCCGGCCCTGGCCTCGACGTTGAGCTGATGCAGGTTCATGGGCGCACCTCGCTACGGGAACCACGCATGTCCGATCATTTTTCGTACAGCTGCCGGGAAAGCACAAGCCATGAACGCGACCGCCCGTCCGTTTCGCAACGGACGGGCGGTGGAGGGCTCGCCGGGGTCGGCCATCGGTCAGTGCTTGGTGACCTTGTCCAGGTAACCCATGACGAACGCCGAGATGACGAAAGTCATGTGGATGATCACGTACCACATCAGGTAGTCGGTGGAGATGTTCTGGGCATCCATGAACACCCGCAGCAGGTGGATCGAGGAAATCGCCACGATGGAGGCGGCGACCTTCATCTTCAGCGAGGAGGAGTCCATCTTGCCCAGCCAGTTGAGCTTCTCCTTGTTGTCGTCGATGTCCAGCTGCGAGACGAAGTTCTCGTAGCCGGAGATCATCACCATCACCAGCAGGCCGCCGACCAGCGACATGTCGATCAGCGACAGGATGACCAGGATCAGGTCGGCCTCGCTCAGGGAAAAGACATTGGGCAGGACGTGGATGACTTCCTGGAAGAATTTCAGTGCCAGCGCCAGCAGGCCCAGGGACAGGCCGAAATAGATCGGGGCGAGCAGCCAGCGCGAGGCATACATCGCATTTTCGAGGATACGTTCCATGGAGGATAGGGACTCGTCAGAAGGCTAGAAAAGCGAGCGCGAGTATAAGCAAAAGACCGACATCTTGCATTGCACGGGCTCGCCCCGATGCCAGTCGGTCAAGCGGTATTGGGGCTGCCTTGCCGGCGATGGGGCGCGAAGCGGCCCCACTTGGCAGCGGACAGCGCCTGCTCAGGTCTCCGGATGAAACTGGTAATCCCCCAGGTTGCGACAGCGCTCGCCATTGATCCGGCGCAATTGCGCCTGCAGGTGCAGGCACCAGATCTGCGGATCATCGGCGACCTGGTAGCCATGCAAGGTGAGGCTGTCGACGATGGCATTGAGCACCGACTCGGCCACCAGCGGGCCATGGAACGGGCCCTGGGCCTTGATCGCAGAGGGTTGTTCACCGGCCATGCCGGCGGCGAAGAGCAGCGTCCACATGCCGTTGTCACCGGCCAATGGACGAATGCTGCATTCGATGCGGGTCACCAGGCCCAGGCACTGGCGGGTGAGGCTGAGGTTGCGCATGGCGGCGTCCCCTCTGTGAAGCCTTGTTCAGCCTGAACCTCAGGCTGTCTCCATCCTGAACGCTGATACCGTCCTTAAAAACCAGCATAGAAGACCCGCGCCCAGGCTGGAAAACCGGCGCTGAACGGTAGCACATGGCCGCCAGCGCCGTTTTATTGACTCAGGCAGGCTTGGCCTGGGCCAGCGCCTCCTCCAGCCGCTCTTTCTCCGCCTCCTTGATGTCTTCCTCGCTGACCATCTCGGCGATCTCGCGCAGGCGCTCCACCACCCGCGCATTGACGCTGCCCTCGGGGAACTGGCCCTGCGCGTCCGGCGCGCCGGCCTCCTCGCCCACCAGCAGGCTCAAGGCCTCGTCGGCCTGGCTGACGGCATAGACATGGAAACGCCCGGCCTCGACCGCCCGCAGCACCCGCTCGTCGAGCATCAAGGTGGCGACGTTGGCGCGCGGAATGATCACGCCCTGCTCGCCGGTCAGCCCGCGTGCCTCGCACAGCCGGAAGAAGCCTTCGATCTTCTCGTTGACGCCCCCCACTGCCTGCACCTCGCCGAACTGGTTGATCGAGCCGGTGATAGCGAAACACTGCTTGAGCGGCGTGCGGGACAACGCCGAGATCAAGGTGCAGACCTCGCCGAGCGAGGCGCTGTCGCCGTCGACGTAACCATAGGATTGCTCCAGGGCGATGCTCGCCGAGATCGCCAGGGGGAACTCCTGGGCGTAGCGGCTGCCCAGGTAGCCGGTGAGGATCATCACCCCCTTGGAGTGGATCGGCTGGCCGAGGTTGACCTCACGCTCGATGTCGACGATCCCGCTGCCGCCCGGGTAGACCGTGGCGGAGATTCGCGCCGGCATACCGAACGCCGAGTCGCCGACCTCGAGCACGGTCAGGCCGTTGCACTTGCCGATGGCCGCCCCTTCGGTGTCGATCAGGATGATCCCGGCGAGCATGTCGTCGAGCACCCGCTGGGACACCCGCCCGGTGCGCGTGGCCTTGGCCTTGAGCGCCCGCTCGATGTGCCCGGCATCGGTCATTTCGTCGCTGGCCAGTTGGCGGATGAAGTCGGCTTCGCTGACCAACTGGAACAGGTCGCCGATGCGTGCCGACAGGCGCGACTGGTTTTCCGCCAGGCGAGCGCTGTAGGTGGCCAGCCGCGCCACCGCGTCGCTGGTCAGTGGGGCCATGCCCTCTTCGTTGGTGCGTGTGCGAAGCAACTGGGCGAACTGCTCCAGGTTCTCTTCGACCAGGGGCATGTCCTCGTCGAAGTCCACCAGGACCCGGAACATCTCCTGGAAGTCCGAGTCGTGGTCCTGCAGGGCGTAGTACAGCTGGCGCGAACCGATGATCACCAGCTTGACGTTGAGCGGGATCATCTGCGGCGTCAGGGTCACGGTGGCGACCCGGCCCAGTTCGCCCAGCGGCGACTCCATCTTCAGCTTGCGCGACTGCAAGGCGCGCTTGAGGGCGTCCCAGACGAAGGGCTCGCCGAGCATCTTCTCCGCCTCGAGAATCAGGAAGCCACCATTGGCCCGGTGCAACGCGCCTGGGCGCAGCTGGCGGTAGGAGGTGTACAGCGCGCCCTGGTCGGTGCTGTATTCGATACGGCCGAACAGGTTGTCGTAGGTCGGGTGCGGCTCGAACACCACCGGCGCGCCGCCGTTGGCGTGGTGGCCGACCACCAGGCTCGGCGCGTACTGCTCCTCGAGCATCTTGCGCGCCACGGCGTCAGGCTTGCTGTCGTCGACCAGTTGCTCGACCACGGTGCGCAGCAGGTTCAGTTGCACCGATTGCAGGTAGGCGCAGACGGCCGCGTTTTCCGCGTACTTCTCCGACAACGGCGCCAGCAGCGGCTGCAGAGACAGGGTGATGGTCTCTTCGTTGAGCTGGCGCAATTGGTTGTTCGACTCGCGTTTCCACTGGGGCAAGCTGGCCAGTTCCTCGTTGAGGCGCTCCTCCAGCGCGGCGATGTCTTCGTGGAAGCGCTCGCGGACTTCCTCGGGCAACTGGGCGAACTCGGCCTCGTCCAGGGCCTTGCCGTCGCTCATGGGGGTGAAGGCGACATTGCTGGCATCGCGGTACAGGGCCACGTCCTTTTCCAGCGAGGCCCGCTCGATCACGTCCAGGGCACGGTCATAGCGCTGGTTGAAGGCGCGATCGATGGCCCCTTTCTTCTGCTGGTAGGTGGGGTGCTCGAACACCGCCGGGAAGGTGGCCAGCAGGTTGTCGATCAAACCGTTCATGTCGGCGATGAATTCGCTGGCGCTGCCGGCCGGCAGCTCCAGGGCGCGGGGCTCGCGGGTCTCGTCGAAGTTGTTGACGTAGACCCAGTCGGCCGGGGTCTGCTGGCGCTTGCCCTCGGCCTTGAGGTAGCGCTTGACGAACGAGAAGCGCCCGGTGCCGGGCTCGCCCATGACATACACGTTGTATCCGGGGCGCGGCATGGCCACGCCGAACTGCAGGGCCTCGACGGCACGTTCCTGGCCCAGGACCCCTCGGAACGGCTCCAGATCGTCGGTGGTGGAAAAAGCGAACTGCTCGGCGGAGAAACGCCGGGTCAGGGCTTCGGGCGCAAGACGCAGGCGCGAGGCGACAGGATCGGGCATTGGGTTTCCTTACTTCGGCGGGGCGGATGAAAGGCATTCTGGCGCCGCCAACGCGCTGCTTGCAAGGCTTGCCGGGACTTTATGTCGCAGTCCAACCCCAACGATTTCGCAAGCAATTTTTCGCAATAAACAACGCAACCTTTGGATCGTGCCTAAACTCCAACCTGCGCGGGTGGGCGTATTTGCTTTCCCGACCTGGCAACCGGCTTGCCAGAACCCTGACCATTGGTACGTCTACTGAGAAAGAGAACAACGCTATGAAACGGATTCTTCTGGGTACTCTGTTCACCGCAGTTTCGATCAATGCCATGGCAGAAGCGCCTGGCGGACCCAACTGCGGCTGGGGCAACCTGCTGTTCGAGGGCCAGCGCGGCACACCGGCCCACTTCCTGGCATCCACCACCAACGGCACGTCCGGCAATGCGACCTTCGGCATGACCTCGGGCACCAACGGCTGCTCGACCAAGTCGGCCCTGACCTACGGCGGCAAATCCTGGTTCGCCATGAACGGCATGATGAACGAACTCTCCGAAGACATGGCCAAGGGCCAGGGCGAAGCCCTGACCACCTATGCCGTGGTCCTGGGCGTGGCGCCCGAAGACCGCGCGCACTTCGCCACGGTCACCCACCAGCACTTCAGCGAGATCTTCAGCAGTGCCGACGTGACGGCCGAAACCGTCCACAGCAACACCCTCGCGGTCCTCAAGAGCGACCCGCGCCTGGCCAAGTACGCCACCGAGGCCTGAGTCCCGCCTGTCCCGCCCCGATACCGGGGCGGGTACGGCTCATCCACCTTCGGCATCATCCAGACGTAGTTGCCCGACATGCTCAAACACCTCGCCTCCCTGGCGCTCATCGCCAGTGCCCCGCTTCATGCCGCACCGCAGCTCGACCCGGCACGCCTGCAACAGTTGGCTTCGACCCCCTACTGGATCGCCCTCGGCCACTACGAGACCGGCACGCTCGGCGGCTGGCGCAGCTATGTGGACGATGACGCCTTCTTCCTCGCCGAGGACGGCGCCCATCACCCGGACCGCGAACTGCAAGCCACGGTGCAGGCGCTATACGCCCCGGCCAGCCTGGGCGACAAGCATGCCCAGTGCGTCTTTCCGGCGCGCACCCGCTGGCTGCGTGAGCAGCTCGCGCTGAACGACCTGCCGCAGCCGGACTGCCAGGAATACACCACCTGGTACCGCGCCATCGACCCGCACAGCACTGTGCTGGTGTTTCCGGCGGCCTACCTGAACAGCCCCTCGTCGATGTTCGGCCATACCTTGCTGCGCATCGACCAGGCCAATACCCGCAGCGACGACACCACGCTGCTGAGCTACGCGATCAACTTCGGTGCCTACATCGAGGGCAGCGACAACAGCATCCTCTATGCCTGGAAAGGCTTGATGGGCGGCTATCCGGGCCTGTTCGCGCTGATGCCCTACCAGGAAAAGCTCTCCGAATACCGCAGCCTGGAGAACCGCGACCTGTGGGAATACCAGCTGGACCTGACACCGGAGGAGACGGGGCGCATGGTCGAGCACGTCTGGGAGCTCAAGCAGATCCAGTTCGACTATTTCTTCTTCGACGAGAACTGCTCCTACCGCCTGCTGGAACTCCTGCAGGTGGCGCGCCCTGGCCTGGACCTGACTTCACAGTTCCCGTTGACCGCCATTCCCACCGACACGGTCAAGGCCGTCAAGCAGTCCGGCCTGGTCGCCAGCGTACGCTATCGGCCGTCCCGCGAACGCGAACTGCTGGCCCGCGCCGAGCCGCTGGAGCATGACGAGAAACGCCAGGTGCTGGCCATCAGCGCCGACACCGACCAGTTGCAAAGCCCCGAGTTCACTGCCCTGCCCCGCGAGCGCCAGGCGCTGGTACAGGACGCGGCCTACCGCCTGGAGCGTTACCGTGCCAACGGCCGGGAACGCGACCCGGCCCAGGCCAGGCGCAGCTTCGAGCTGCTGCGGGCGATCAATCGCAACCCACCGCCGCCCCTGGAGATCGAGCGCCCGGGCCTGCCCGAGAACGGCCACCAGTCGCGCACCTGGCAGTTGGGTGTGGGCACCCGCGACGACCGCGCCTATGCCGAATACGGCCTGCGCATGGCCTACCACGATCTCAACGACAACGCCTACGGCTTCCCCCTCGGCGCGCAGATCGAGATCCTCCAGCTCAAGCTGCGCCAGTACGAGGGCAACGACTGGCAGGTACAACGCCTGGACCTGGCGACCATCCGCTCCCTGACCCCGCGCAACGAACTGCTCAAGCCCTGGTCGTGGCAGGTTGCCGGTGGCCTGGAGCGGGTGCCGGGCAAGCACGACGACGAGGTGCTGGTCAGCCACGTCAATGGCGGTGCCGGCGGAACCTGGCAGTTGGCCGATGGCCTGCTGGGCTTTGCCCTGGGCACGGTGCGGGTCGAACACCACAACGACTTCGCCCAGTTCGTCGCACCGGCGGCGGGTTTCAATGGCGGGCTGTTGTGGCGCAATGGCCTGGGCAACATGACCCTGGAGGCCAAGGGCGACTATTTCGCCAATGGCGAAGTGCGGCGCAGCCTGAGCCTCAACCAGCAGTGGGAGATCAACCGCGACCTGGGGCTGAGGCTGAGCGCCCGGCGCACCTTCAGCCAGTTGGCCACGGCGCAGAACGAGGTGATGCTGGAGTTGAAGTGGTATCACTACTGATGGGGCTGCCTCATGGCTGACAGGCCATCGCTGGATGGAAAGGAAGTCGCAATCGGACAACCCTTGAAACTCGCAACCTGCCATCATGGTCTGCTGCACAAGGAGGCCTTCCATGAGCCGAGCATTCGTCAACGAGGATCAGGCCGCCGCCCAGGCCAACCAGCCGGTGGAGCGCCGGGTCAGCGACCAGCCCAACTACGTCACGGCCAAGGGCCTGGCCCAATTGCAGCAGCGCCTGGCCGAGCTCAATGCGCTACGCAGCGAGCTGCAGGCCCAGGGTGAACACGCCGACAAGCAGCGCCTGGCCGATGCCGAACGTGACCTGCGCTACTTCGGCGCGCGCGTGCAGAGCGCCCAGGTGGTGCCCGCCGCGACCTCGCGGGACAAGGTGCAGATCGGCAGCCGGGTGACCTTCGTCGATGAACAGGACCAGGAACACAGGGTTCAACTGGTGGGAGAGGACCAGGCCGATGCCGCGCAGGGCCTGGTCAACTGGGGATCGCCCCTGGGCCGCGCGCTACTGGGCGCCGGCCCCGGCGACGAGGTGCTGTGGCGACGACCTGCCGGCGATCAGCTGATCGAGGTCATCGCCATCGAGGCGCAGGACGAGTAGCCCGCAGGCTACTAGACCACTCCCTGGGCCAGCATGGCATCGGCGACCTTGACGAAACCGGCGATGTTGGCGCCCTTGACGTAGTTGATGGAGCCGTCGGCTTCCTCGCCGTAGTGCACGCAGGCGTGGTGGATCGACTGCATGATGTTGTGCAGCTTGCTGTCCACTTCGCCAGCGGTCCACAGCAGGCGCATGGCGTTCTGCGACATCTCCAGGCCCGAAACGGCCACGCCACCGGCGTTGGAGGCCTTGCCCGGGGCATAGAGGATGCCGGCTTCCAGGAAGATATCCACAGCCTCGAGGGTCGTCGGCATGTTGGCGCCTTCCGCCACGCAGATGCAGCCGTTGCGCAGCAAGATGCGGGCATCCTCGGCGTCCAGCTCGTTCTGGGTGGCGCACGGCAGGGCGATGTCGCACGGCAGGCTCCACGGGGTCTGGCCCTTGCGGAACTCCAGGCCATACAGGCTGGCCAGCTCGCTGATGCGGCCGCGCTTGACGTTCTTGAGTTCCATCAGCGCTTGCCACTGCTCGTCGGTCAGGCCGGCTTCGCAGAACAGGGTGCCTTCGGAGTCGGACAGCGAGATCACCTTGCCGCCCAGGTCCATGACCTTGCGTGCCGCATACTGCGCGACGTTGCCGGAGCCGGAGATGGCCACGCGGCGGCCGTCGATGCGCAGGTCGCGGCGTTTGAGCATTTCCTCGGCGAAGTACACGCAGCCGTAGCCGGTGGCCTCCGGGCGGATCAGGCTGCCGCCGTAGGTCATGCCCTTGCCGGTCAGCACCGACGTGAACTGGTTGGCCAGGCGCTTGTACTGGCCGAACATGTAGCCGATCTCGCGGGCGCCGACGCCGATGTCACCGGCAGGCACGTCCAGGTCGGCGCCGATGTGGCGATACAGCTCGCTCATGAAGGCCTGGCAGAAGCGCATGACCTCGGCATCGCTCTTGCCCTTCGGATCGAAGTCCGAGCCGCCCTTGCCGCCGCCCATGGGCAGCGAGGTCAGCGAGTTCTTGAAGACTTGCTCGAAGGCCAGGAACTTGAGCACGCCCAGGTTGACCGACGGATGGAAGCGCAGGCCGCCCTTGTATGGGCCGATGGCGCTGCTCATCTGGATGCGGTAGCCGCGGTTGACCTGGACCTTGCCCTGGTCATCGACCCAGGACACGCGGAACAGTACCGCACGCTCCGGCTCGACCATGCGTTCGAGGATGCCGGCCTGCAGGTAATGGGGGTTGGCTTCGAGGAAGGGCCAGAGGCTGCGCAGCACTTCTTCGACGGCCTGGTGGAACTCGGGCTGGGCCGGGTCGCGCTGCTTGAGGCGGGCCAGGAAATGGTCGACGGATTCGATCATGGTAGACATCTCACCAAGAGGGATTTGGACTTATTTGGTTTTTTCTGGAATGTACCAAGAAGCAATCGCACTGGAATAGGGCGCAATGTCGTTTTTTTGAATTTTTTTGGTGCGTTTTATATAAATGTATACAAAACGGGCGTTTCCTGCTGGCGGCTCCGCCCTCTTCGCGTCGGCGCGGCGCCAAGATGCCAGCCCCGTTTCGAGCCGGCACAAAAATGGGGCCATGAAGGCCCCACTATCGTGCAACCCGTTGCGGGTTACTGCGCCAGCTTCTTGTGCCGTACCCGGTGCGGCTGGGCGGCAGCATCGCCCAGGCGCTTCTTGCGATCGGCTTCGTACTCGGTGTAGTTGCCCTCGAAGAACACCACGTTCGAGTCGTCCTCGTAGGCCAGGATGTGCGTGGCCACGCGGTCCAGGAACCAACGGTCGTGGGAGATCACGATGGCCGCGCCCGGGAAGTCCAGCAGGGCTTCTTCCAGCGAACGCAGGGTCTCGACGTCGAGATCGTTGGACGGTTCGTCGAGCAGCAGGACGTTGCCACCCTCCTTCAGCGTCAGGGCCAGGTGCAGACGGCCACGCTCACCACCGGAGAGGTCCTTGACGAACTTCTGCTGGTCACCGCCCTTGAAGTTGAAGCGGCCGACGTAGGTGCGCGACGGGATCTCGTAGCTGCCGATGCGGATCATGTCGGAGCCATCGGAAATCTGCTGGAACACGGTCTTGCCGCCGTCCAGGTCGTCGCGGCTCTGGTCGACGCAGGCCAGTTGCACGGTTTCGCCGATCTCGATGCTGCCCGAATCCGGCTGTTCCTTGCCCATGATCATGCGGAACAGGGTCGACTTACCGGCACCGTTGCCGCCGATCACGCCAACGATGGCGCCCTTGGGCATGGAGAACGACAGATTGTCGATCAGTACACGGTCGCCATAGCCCTTGGTGACGTTCTTGAACTCGATGACCTTGTCGCCCAGGCGCGGGCCTGCCGGGATATAGATCTCGTTGGTCTCGCTGCGCTTCTGGAACTCTTGCGACTGCATCTCCTCGAAGCGCGCCAGACGGGCCTTGGACTTGGACTGGCGGGCCTTGGCGCCTTTGCGCACCCACTCCAGTTCTTCCTTCATGGCCTTCTCATGGGCGGTCTGCTGCTTGGATTCCTGCTCCAGGCGCGCCGACTTGGCTTCCAGCCAGCCCGAGTAGTTGCCTTCGTACGGGATGCCGGCGCCGCGGTCCAGCTCGAGGATCCAGCCGGCGACGTTGTCGAGGAAGTAACGGTCGTGGGTGATCGCCACCACGGTGCCGGGGAAGTCGTGCAGGAAGTGCTCCAGCCAGGCCACCGAGTCGGCGTCCAGGTGGTTGGTCGGCTCGTCCAGCAGCAGCATGTCGGGAGCCGACAGCAGCAGGCGGCACAGGGCCACACGGCGCTTCTCACCGCCAGACAGGTGCTCGACCTTGGCGTCCCACGGCGGCAGGCGCAGGGCGTCGGCGGCGACTTCCAGCTGACGCTCCAGGTTGTGGCCATCGGCGGCCTGCAGGATGGCTTCCAGCTTGGCCTGCTCGGCGGCCAGCTTGTCGAAGTCGGCATCCGGCTCTGCATAGGCGGCGTAGACCTCGTCCAGGCGAGCCTGAGCGTCCTTGATCACGCTCACCGCTTCCTCGACCACCTCGCGGACGGTCTTGTTCGGGTCCAGTTGCGGCTCCTGGGGCAGGTAGCCGACGTTGATATCGGGCATCGGACGGGCTTCGCCGTCGAACTCCTTGTCGACGCCCGCCATGATCCGCAGCAGGGTCGACTTGCCCGCGCCGTTGAGGCCGAGCACACCGATCTTCGCGCCTGGGAAGAACGACAGGGAGATGTTCTTCAGGATTTCCCGCTTCGGCGGCACGACCTTGCTCAGCCGATGCATGGTGTAGACGTATTGAGCCAAAACCAAGCCCTCTATAGATAGGTAAAGACATCGACGCTCGCCTGGCGGGCGCCAGGGGGATGCGTTTACGGGGTGTCATTGAACAAAGTGGGCCATTCTACGCCAAGTGGTGGCGTTGACCAGATGGGGCGCCGAAGCGCCGCTCCCACACCAGGACACTGTGGAAGCGGGCAAAGCCTGCGGTCGGGGACGAAGCCCTCGCCAGGCCTCAGACGTGGGCCTGTTTCACCTTGCCCCGTGGCAGGCGGCAGCGCTCGGATTGCCCGGCCAGGCGAGCGGCCCAGGCGGCCTTGACGCTGAAACCGCCGGAGCGGGCAGGTTTGCCGGTAGCCGCTGCGGCCGGCTTGGGCGCAGGCTTGGCGGCAGACGCCACGACCGGCTCGGCAACGGCCTTGGCGGACTTGCGCAGTTCAGCCAGCGACGGGCTCTTGCGCACATTGGCGGCGGCCGGGTCGGGCTTGGCCAGCGAACGCTGGCAGGACTTGCAGGATACGTCATCGGCCACGGCAGTGCTGACCAGGGTCTGACTGCTGCGCCCGCAGGCGGAATCGAGGCCATTGGTGGAATAATGGGTAACCAAACCGTACATCTCCGATGCGTTGACTATGAAGCGGCGGCATTCTCGCACAGGTCGCAGGGACTTGCCGAACGAGGATCAGCGGTAGCGACCACTGGCAGCAGACACAGCCGCTGGCACTTTGCCATAATTGGGGGCATGCTAGTCGGTGACTAGCTGCAAGCTGCAAGAAAAAGCAGATTGGCGTAGAGGCTGCTTTGGCTTTTGGCTTGCAGCTTGCCGCTTTGTCTCACCCCTGCCATCGCCAGCCCAATCGCAGGACCATCGCTTGACCGATCTTACCCACCCGTCATCCCTGCGCCCTGCCCTGCCTGCGTCGAGCAGCGCCCTGCGCGGCTCGCTCAAGGGCACGCTGGCCCTGCTGGCCTTGGTCCTGCTGGGGTTGCTGCTATGGCAATTGTTCGCCCAGTTCCGTCACACCCAGGCCGACCTTCGCCAACGGAGCCTGGCGACGAATGCGGAACTGGCCGACCACCTGACCCTGAACATGGCGCTTCAGGCCCAACAGGCGGTGAACCTGCTGCAACCCTACATCGAAGCGCCGACACCGGCGGCGCTGCCCTCGCTGCTGCAGACCCTGCAGCAGCGCCTGCCCGGCCTGCACCACGTGGCCTGGCTGGGCAGCGCCGGGCAGGTCAGGCGCGACAGTCTCGCGAACACCCCCGACCGTCAACTGATCGCCGAGCTCCTGCAACTCAGCCAGGGACGTGCATATTTCTTCAGCGACGCCGCAGACAGCCGCCAGGTCTACCTGCTGCTGCGCCAGCCGGCCGAACAGGATCGCGGCTACTGGCTGTTGCGCCTGTCCAACGACTACTACAAGACGCTGACCCACCGTCTGGAAGGTGCGGGCCATCCCCTGTGGCTGCTGGAAAGCAGCCGCAGCGGCGAGGTGCTTGCGCGCAACAGGCCTACCCTGCTCAGCGACGAGCCCCTGCAAAGCGTGATGCTGGCCTTGCTCGACAACAGCACCTGGCAACTGCGTGGGCTGTTCGATGCCGGCCTTGCCCGAGAGACGCTGCTGCCGGCGCTGATCGGCAAGTGCCTGTTGGTGCTGGTCTGTGCCTTGCTGCCGGTGCTCGCCCTGATCAACATGCGCCGCCGCCAGCGCGCCTTGCAGGAAGATCACCGGCGCTACCAGGAGATCTTCGAGGGCACCGGCGTGGCGTTGTGCGTGCTCGACCTCTCCAGCCTGCCCGGCCAGCTCGACCGCTACCACCTGCGCAACCGCGCCGCCCTCAAGCAGAGCCTGGCCCTGGACGGCAGCCTGCGCCGCTCGCTACTGCAGGAACTGAAGATCACCGAGATCAACCAGGTCGCCCGGCAACTGCTCAACGTCGAATGCAACGAAGGCGCCTGGCAGCGCCTGATCGCAGGCAGCGGCGAGGGTCGCGACAGCATCGGCATGCAGCTGATCGACGCCCTGATCGAGCAACGCCCCCTGCTGGAACTGGAAGTCTGCCTGCCCGCGCCCCTGGGCGGCGAACTGCACCTGTGGCTGATGGCCCGCCTGCCCCAGCAGCGCCGGGACTACCAGGCGGTGATCCTGAGCATCAGCGATATCACCAGCCGCAAGCAGGTCGAGCTGTCGCTGCTCGAGCGCGAGAGTTTCTGGTCCGATGTGGTGCGCACCGTCCCCGACCAGTTGTACGTGCAGGACGTGCAGAGCCAGCGGATGATCTTCAGCAACCGCCACCTCGGCCAAACCCTCGGCTACGACCGCACCGAGCTGACACAGATGGGCGACCGCTTCTGGGAACTGTTGCTGCACCCGGAGGACAGCGAGCACTACCACGCGCTGCGCCGCCAACAGCGCGACACCGGCCACAGCGACTCCTTGCACTGCCAGTTGCGCTTTCGCCACCGCGATGGCAACTGGCGCTGCTACGACATCCGCGAACAGGTGCTGACCCGCGATGCCGACGGCCTGGTCACCCGTATCATCGGCGTGGGCAAGGACGTCACGGTGCAGATCGAGGCCAGCGAGTCCCTGCGCGACAGCGAACAGCGCTATCGCATGCTGGCCGAAAGCATCAGCGACGTGATCTTCTCGACCAACAGCCAGTTGCAACTCGATTACGTCAGCCCTTCCGCGCAAGCCGTGCTGGGCTACCCGGCCGAGTGGTTCTTCCAGCACGGCTGGCAGTCGGTCATCGCCAACCCGGCCCAGCTCACCGGTCTCTACAGCCTGATGGAGCGGGTCAGCAAGGCCCTGGGCGACAGCGAACAGCTGGCCCAGCTGCGCAGCCAGCTGCCGACCCAGATGTTCCTGTTCGACTGCCTGCGCGCCGATGGCCGCAAGATCCCCATCGAACTGCGCCTGGTGCTGGTGTGGGACGAGCACGAGTGCTTCGAGGGCCTGCTCGGCGTCGGCCGCGACATCAGCCAGCAGCGCCGCGCCGAGAAGGACCTGCGCATGGCGGCGACGGTATTCGAACACTCGACCTCGGCCATTCTCATCACCGACCCGGCCGGCTACATCGTCCAGGCCAACGAGGCCTTCAGCCGCGTCAGCGGCTACGCGGTCAGCGAGGTGCTCGACCAGTTGCCGGGCATGCTCACGGTCGATGAACAGCAGGACGCGCACCTGCGCTATGTGCTCAAGCAACTGCACCAGCGTGGCAGCTGGGAAGGCGAGGTATGGCTCAAGCGGCGCAACGGCGAGCCGTATCCAGCGTGGGTCGGCATCACCGCGGTGCTCGACGAGGAAGGCGACCTGGCCAGCTATGTGTGCTTCTTCACCGACATCAGCGAACGCAAGGCCAGCGAGCAGCGTATCCACCGCCTGGCGTACTACGACGCATTGACCCACCTGCCCAACCGTACTCTGTTCCAGGACCGGCTCCATACCGCCCTGCAGCAGGCCGAGCGGCACAAGGCGTGGGTGGTACTGATGTTCCTCGACCTGGACCGTTTCAAGCCGATCAACGACTCCCTGGGCCACGCGGCGGGCGACCGCATGCTCAAGGACATGGCCCAGCGCCTGTTGGCCTGTGTCGACGACGACGATACCGTGGCACGCATGGGTGGCGACGAGTTCACCCTGCTGCTGCAACCCAGGGCGAGCCGCGAGATGGCCTTGAACCGCGCCATCCACGTGGCCGAGAACATCCTCGGCAGCCTGGTACGGCCGTTCGTCCTGGAGGGCCGCGAGTTCTTCGTCACTGCCAGCATCGGCATCGCCCTCAGCCCGCAGGATGGCAGCGAGCTCAGCCAGTTGATGAAGAACGCCGACACGGCCATGTACCACGCCAAGGAGCGCGGCAAGAACAACTTCCAGTTCTACCAGGCCGACATGAACGCCAGCGCCCTGGAGCGCCTGGAGCTGGAAAGCGACCTGCGCCATGCCTTGGAGCAGAACGAGTTCATGCTCTACTACCAACCGCAGTTCAGCGGCGACGGCAAGCGCCTGACCGGTGCCGAGGCGCTGCTGCGCTGGCGCCACCCGCGCCGCGGCCTGGTACCGCCGGGCGACTTCATCCCGGTGATCGAGGAGCTGGGCCTGGTGGTGGATGTCGGCGACTGGGTACTGCGCGAGGCCAGCCGCCAGCTCAAGGCCTGGCACAAGGCCAGGGTGCGGGTGCCGAAGGTGTCGGTGAACATTTCGGCGCGGCAGTTCTCCGATGGCCAGTTGGGCACCCGCATCGCCACCATCCTGGAGGAAACCGGCCTGCCGCCGGCCTGCCTGGAGCTGGAGCTGACCGAAAGCATTCTGATGCGCGAGGTCAACGAGGCCATGCAGATCCTCGACAGCCTGAAGAAGCTGGGCCTGAGCATTGCGGTCGACGACTTCGGCACGGGTTATTCATCGCTCAACTACCTCAAGCAGTTCCCCATCGACGTGCTGAAGATCGACCGCACCTTCGTCGACGGCCTGCCCGAGGGCGAGCAGGACGCGCAGATCGCCCGGGCGATCATCGCCATGGCCCACAGCCTGAACCTGGCGGTGATCGCCGAGGGCGTGGAAACCCATGAGCAACTGGAGTTCCTGCGCGAGCACGACTGCGACGAAGTACAGGGCTACCTGTTCGGCCGGCCGATGCCGGCCCACCAGTTCGAAGCGCAATTCAGCAACGAGACGCTGTTCGTGTTTCAGTGAGCTGCAAGAAAAAGCCGTGCGCGCCGCCGATGAGGCAGATGTCCCACAGGTTCAGCAGCGACCCCTCTTGTAGCTTGCAGCTCGCCGCTTGGTCGTCGTGAATTCCATTGGTCCGCGACATGACGCCTCTTCATATGCCAGGCCAGGGCCAATGGGTTAGAATGCCCCCCCAATTCAGCCCGATCCTTGAGGACCGCCATGTTCAGCCGTGATTTGACCATTGCCAAGTACGACGCCGAGCTCTTCGAAGCCATGCAGCAGGAAGCTCAGCGCCAGGAAGAGCATATCGAGCTGATCGCTTCGGAAAACTACACCAGCCCGGCCGTCATGGAGGCCCAGGGTTCGGTACTGACCAACAAGTACGCCGAAGGCTACCCGGGCAAGCGCTACTACGGCGGTTGCGAGCACGTCGACGTGATCGAGCAACTGGCCATCGACCGCGCCAAGCAACTGTTCGGCGCCGACTACGCCAACGTCCAGCCGCACGCCGGCTCCCAGGCCAACGCCGCCGTCTACCTGGCCCTGCTGCAGGCCGGCGACACCCTCCTGGGCATGAGCCTGGCCCACGGCGGCCACCTGACCCACGGCGCCAGCGTCAGCTCCTCCGGCAAGCTGTACAACGCCGTGCAGTACGGCATCGACGCCAACGGCCTGATCGACTACGACGAAGTCGAGCGCCTGGCCCTGGAGCACAAGCCGAAGATGATCGTCGCCGGCTTCTCCGCCTACTCCCAGGTCCTGGACTTCCCGCGCTTCCGTGAGATCGCCGACAAGGTCGGTGCCTACCTGTTCGTCGACATGGCCCACGTGGCCGGCCTGGTCGCTGCTGGCATCTACCCGAACCCGGTCCCGTTCGCCGACGTGGTCACCACCACCACCCACAAGACCCTGCGCGGTCCGCGTGGCGGCCTGATCCTGGCGCGCAAGAACGAAGAGATCGAGAAGAAGCTCAACTCCGCGGTCTTCCCGGGCGCCCAGGGCGGTCCGCTGGAGCACGTCATCGCCGGCAAGGCGATCTGCTTCAAGGAAGCGCTGCAGCCTGAGTTCAAGGCCTACCAGCAGCAAGTGGTGAAGAACGCCCAGGCCATGGCCGGCGTGTTCATCGAGCGTGGTTTCGACGTCGTCTCCGGCGGCACCCAGAACCACCTGTTCCTGCTGTCGCTGATCAAGCAGGACATCACCGGCAAGGACGCAGACGCTGCCTTGGGCCGAGCCTACATCACCGTGAACAAGAACTCGGTACCGAACGACCCACGTTCGCCGTTCGTCACCTCGGGCCTGCGCATCGGCACCCCGGCCGTCACCACCCGTGGTTTCAAGGAAGCCGAGTGCCGCGAGCTGGCCGGCTGGATCTGCGACATCCTCGCCGACCTGAACAACGAAGCGGTGATCGACGCCGTGCGTGAGAAGGTCAAGGCCATCTGCAAGAAGCTGCCGGTGTACGGCAACTAAATTGGCGATTGCCTGATGTGAGAAGCCCGGTCTAGTACCGGGCTTTTTGATTGTGGACACAACCCCATCGCTGACGGCTGAACGCTCTCGCTCACGAGACTGGCCGAGCAAGGCCAGGAATGAACGGATTCCCGCTGCGCCCAGTACTCATGACCACCTTAAGGTAGGCATCCATCACCCCGAGGAGATGCGTCATGCCAACCCACCGCCAGCTATCGTTCATTGCCGAAATCAGCAGCCAGGGTGCTGATCTCAACCTGCTTGAAACCTTGCTGGGCAAGCCTGCCAAAGTCATCCTTCCCGGCACGGGAGGCGGCGTCTTCAGTGGACGCTTCAACGAACGGGACGACTCGCACCTGCTCTGTCACCAAGCAGCCTCTGTGCCCCAGCGCCCCATGAAGGTCTATTTCCGTCATACGGACAAAGGCTACACCTTGTCCGTCCACTCGCCAGGCAATCACTTCGGCAAGTGTCTCTGTCGAGACGACAACGGGGCCATTGCCGTATACAGGCCCGAAGATGTCACGCCTTCCTACTTCGAGATGGTAGGTCCCCAGGGGGAGATCACCCTGACGGATAAGCCCATCAACCCACTCATCTGCCTGCTGCGTGAACGAAGCTCCGGCAAATGCTTGCATCGCCAGCGGCGGCATGACTCCAAGCACATGTACCTGTTCGCCAAGCACGACCAGTTTCTGCCGATCAGGATCAATATCCTCGAATATAAAAATGAGCCGGACGAAGGCTGACTAACCGCCCTGGTGCAGAGGCGACCCAAGCCCACGAGGCCATTAGCTCAACGCAGCGAATCCTTCCCGGATCGTCTCCTCCGGCAGTTCATCGCCAATGAACACCATCACGCTTTCCCGCACCTCTCCTTCAGCCCACTCGGTATCCCAGTCGAAGCCATACAGCTTGAGCACGCCCTGGAATACCAGGCGACGCTCTTCGCCGGCGATGTTCAGCACGCCCTTGTAGCGCAGCAGCTGCTTGCCGTGGTTTTCCAGCAACTCGTTCATGAAGTCACTGAGACGGTCGATGTCCAACGGCGTCTCGCTACGCAGCACCAGGGTGGAGATACGGTCCGGCGTGGCAGGCTTGAGGACTGGGCGCAGGGCTGGCTTGAGGCTGCCACCCAGGTCGGTGTTGAGGTTGAACCCGCGCACGTCGAGCAACTCGGCCAGGTCGATGCGGCCGTGTTCGACCACACGGATCGCGGCGCGACCGTTGATGCGGGCCAGGCGCTCCTGCAGGGCCTCGACGGCGCCAGGCTCGACCAGGTCGGTCTTGCTCAGCAGCAGGCGGTCGGCGAAGCCCACCTGGGCCTGGGCGATGGCCTGGGTCAGGTGCAGCTCGGCATGGGCAGCATCGACCAGGGTGATGATGCCGTCGAGGATATAGCGCTCGCGCAGCTCCTCATCGATGAAGAAGGTCTGCGCCACAGGTGCCGGGTCGGCAAGGCCGGTGCACTCGATCACCAGGCGGTCGAAGGCGATCTCGCCGGCGTCCAGGCGTTCGAGCAGCAGGTACAGGGCACGGGTCAGGTCGCCGTGGATGCTGCAGCATACGCAGCCGTTGGCCAGGGTCATGACCTGCACCGGCTCGTCGCCCAGCAATTGGCTGTCGATGCCGGCCTCGCTGAACTCGTTCTCGATCACAGCGATCTTCAGGCCGTGCTCGGCCTTGAGCATGTGCTTGAGCAAGGTGGTCTTGCCGGCACCGAGAAAGCCGGTCAGGACAGTAACGGGAATGGGCGTTTGCACGCAGTTGCCTCCATGAAGCCGAAAATGACTGTGGGAGCCAGGTTACCCGGGCTCCCACAGGTTCATGCATGTCGCGGGGTCAACAACACTTGGGCCCGGACTTGCCACCGTAACGGGCTTCCTGGCGCTCCCTGAAGAACGCCTCGTAGCTCATCACCGGCTTGTCCGGATGCTTGGCCTGCATGTGCTCGACATAGTTGTCGTAGTCGGGCATGCCGACCATCAGGCGGGCTGCCTGCCCCAGGTACTTACCCAGTCGCCCCAGGTCGTTGAACATCGCGGTATTCCTCTTCGTTACGCGTCAGGCAGCGCCTGGAACGGGGTTTCCTTGTCGGTGCGCTCCTTGCGGCCCAGGGCGGCGAAGCCGACCTTGATGGCGAAGAACAGCACGCTGAACACCACCACCAGGAACAGCACGGTCAGGCCTGCGTTGGTGTAGGCATTGAACACCACGTGCTGCATCTGCGCCAGGTCCTTGGCCGGCGCCAGTACCTGGCCGGCGTCCAGCGCGGTGCTGTACTTGTTGGCCA
>NZ_JBDLLR010000001.1:4723762-4872166 GCF_046365545.1 Pseudomonas sp. HLMP
TCATCTGACTCATGGGATGGAGGGCTTGTAGAGGGTAGTTGGACGGAGGGCTATTTCAGCACAGGTCAGACGGCCTGTGGTGACTTGATCGGAGAATCCTTAGGAATCTGGCGCTGAACGTCAGCCGCGCAGGTGGCACATCGAGGTGATCTCGTCCAACGCCTCTTCCATCGCTGGAGCGCTCAGTGCAAACCTTTTCTGCAGCAAGAGAATGCGCAGCATCGTTAACCAATGGATGAGGCTTACGACCGCCACAGGCATTTGGAAACTGCGACTCGATACGTGACCAACCCGCTTCATGGCACGACCTGCTCCATCCTGGCAAGGAAACGCCCCGGGGGGAGGGCTTACGTACTGGCGTACTCGAAATTGGAAAAGCTCATCTGACTCATGGGCAAGGCTCGTGGAGGTTGGTTGAGCAGAAGCCAATCTCAGCAGACCTGTGTTGACTTGATCGGAGCCCCCTAACAGCCGTCTCATCGCTTGGTCATGGTTCAGGTATTTAGACACGGCATCAATTTGCCGTTTCCAACCAACTGTCGATAGCGTGTGATGGTCAAATCCGATGATGTAGGCATCAATCGGAGTAAAGTACGCACAAACAGAATCAGGCAAATCGAGAGCAGTACTCGACTAACCCCGGTAAAGACCCCAAACGTACTCTGAACTCATGCAGAAACACACCTGCAACGGGTTCACCAGATGATGCTGATCTGAACGACCCGGCCCTAAATCCTTGATCAAGACCGGAGTCAAAACCATGAAATCTATCAGCCAGCTGATCGCCGCCGCCATCTTTGCTCTGAGCGCCACAGCCTTCGCAGTACCGAGCAACCAAGAGGTTCACATCCACACGCAAGCTTTCGAACCACAGACAGTTGCCGAAGGTGGCTCGGATCGCACCCCAGGCTTCAAGGTTGCTGAAGGTGGTTCGGATCGCACCCTGGGCCGACGTCAGGCATAACAAAAAATGTATTGAAATTAAGTTTAAATATAAAAACCCTACAAGTTTAATTTGTAGGGTTTTTTTGTTGCAGCTAAAAACATTTTTAAGGGTTTATTTTTTAAATTGCCACGCATAATAACTCAGTGGTTACTGGTAGAAGGTGGCTGTACAGTGTTGCAGCAAGGAAAGGCGATGACTTACGATATTATCGTAAGTCATCGCCAGCTAACCACACTCCTTCCTTATGAAGCGAATTTTAATGTGTCTCGACATTTAGCCCTGAATTTTTACTCCCGCCAACCCCTCTAGCACCTCCACAACGTGGCTCATGTCGCGTGCCTTATCGCCCTGGCTCATGGCTTGATCATAGAACTGTTTGACCACAGCGGAGGTGAAGGCAGGCGAACCGTTTTTTTCAGCCTCAGCGAGAAACAGGCGAATGTCCTTGTGCATCAAGTCCAAGCGGAATCCGAAGTCGAATTCTCGACTCAACACTGAGTTCGCGATCAAAGCTTCGCTAGTGAAGCTACGAGCCGTACTTGCGTTGAGGATGTCGAGCATCTGCTTAGGGTCTAAACCGGAGTTGATACCGAATAGCAATGCTTCAGAAGTCCCGACGAGTGTGGAGGCGACGATCATGTTATTGACTAGCTTCAAGGTCTGCCCGAGACCTGGCCGATCGCCAATGTGCTCAATCTTTCGACCGAATGCACCGAATACTGGCAGGCATTGCAAGTAGGCTGACTTATCGCCCCCGACCATTACCGACAAGGTGCCAGCTTTGGCTCCAATGACGCCGCCAGCAAGCGGTGCATCAAGAGCAATAATGTCTTTAGTCGCCAAGACTTGGTGTATGTGCCGGGCCATGCTCGGCCCTGTGGTGGAATGATCTACGACGATCTTCACCGCTTTGCCTTCAATCACCCCATCCACGCCGAGAATCACCTGGTCTACGACTTCTGGAGTAGGGACGCAAGCCAAGACAATTTGAGCTGCATCGGCAACTTCTTTTGGAGAAGCATGGCTGCGTGCACCGCACTCGACCAAGGGTACCACGGCGTTGGGATTGGGATCGTAAACGTTGAGATCGAAACCGTTGACGATTAGATGCATGGCCATTTTTTGACCCATTGCACCAAGTCCGATGAAGCCAATTTGTTCGCTCATTATTGTTGTCCTTATGCGATGTCGGGAATGCCCCAGAAATAGCCAAAGCACGGGGCCGGAATTACGTGCGACTCTGTACATCGCGCCCATGGCCCTGTCCAGTTCCGATCCTAGGCAGGACACCAGGGCGGAGACAACGCACTTATTCTCGCGACTGAGTTGAGAAAAGATCAAACAGGTTCCAGTATCATGACTGAAAGTCCCGCGACTGCTTATTCAAAATCATTGGTTGCAACAGAGTTGCGAGTGGTTATCAATAAGCCAACATTATTTCTGCTTGGCATAAACCATTAATTATTTATAATCATTGCTTTTCACTCATGGTTACAAAAAAATAATCCGACACTTTAGTTCGCAACTAATATCAGCTAGTCAGTTCTGCACTGGAGCAAGGGCCATGAAAAAAATCACATCCGGGATTGCGGTTTTCCTTTCGTTTGCAGGGCAGGGCGTACATGCACAGGATGTACCCAATCTCCTGCAAACTAACGCTTGCACTGCATGTCACCAGGCAACGACCCGCACCGTGGGGCCAGCGTGGAAGGAAATCGCTGATCGTTATCGTGATGGGAGTAAGACCGCGGTTCAGCTCAGCGAGAGCATAAAAAATGGGGGGGCAGGTGCGTGGGGGCAGGTTCCAATGCCACCCCAGGCTCAGCTGAGCGAGGCGGATCGTATCAGCATTGCCAAGTGGATCCTGACCAGCAACTAAATTCTTCGTAAGTAAGCGAAAGAGGTATAGCTAAATCTTGTCGCTCTGATTAGGGACAATGGAAATTTGACTGGCCCTCTGCGCGCACGCTTCAGAACCCTTGGCATTAATAGCTATTCCCAGGTTGGCGCCGGTGCGATAGGGAATCGTTGTTGCGTTAGTAAGCTGCTGTTCGATAATGAGGATCTAGGCCCGGGGCGTTTAGTTCGTCATCGTCTGGTTTATCTCTCGCAGATACGTCATCGGATGGGCTACGGCCAAGTAGGCACCGAAGTTAATCGATAGCTGCTCTCGAATAGCCTAGTAATGTTTATATGCAAAGCGGATCTATCCCGCTTGCGCCTTTAATCGGGCCATGTCCTTGCTCGGTGAAGCGCCGAATAGACGACTATACTCGCGGCTGAACTGCGAAAGGCTTTCATAGCCCATTTTATAGCCGATCGATGAGACATCACTCTGTTCAGCGAGCAAAAGGCGCCGTGCCTCCTGGAGTCGCAATTGCTTCTGGTACTGCAGTGGGCTCATAGCTGTCACCGCTTTGAAACGGTGATGCAAGGCTGAGGTACTAAGATTGATCAACTGTGCCAGGTTCTCGATGCTTAAGGGCTCTGCGTAGTGGTTGTTGAGCCATTCGATTGCGCGATTGACACGATGGGTCTGAGAGTCGGGAATGGCTATTTCGTGTAAGCGTTGCCCTTGCTGCCCCCGCAAAAGTCGATAGTAAATTTCCTGCACTGCAAAAGGGGCGAGGGCTGCAATGTCATCTGGCGTTTCTAACAGACGTAGTAACCGCAGAACAGCGTCCAATAGCGATACATCAGTACGCTCAAGAAATAGCCCTCGCTCGCCATGGCGCGGAACGGGCACTCCGATTGGGCTTACATCTGCGATCAAGCGGCAAAGCTGAGCCGTATCGATATCCAGACGTATGCAGAGATAAGGCTGCTCAGCGCTGGCCTCGATAACCTTGCCTACGATAGGCAGGGTCACCGATACCACCAAATAGTTGAGCGGGTCGTAAATGTAGGTTTCGTTGGCCAACCGCACCTCTTTGCGCCCATCGATGACTACGCATAGTGCAGGCTTGTGTACTTGGTGGAGGTCTTGAGTAGGGTGATCACTGCGGATCAGGTGCAGATCCTTGATCGCGGTCTGGTGAATGCCAAAGCCTGTGGCGAATTTCTTGATTAAGGCCGCCAGTTCGGCCCGTCTCAGATCAATGCCATCCGGAAGCTGCAGATCAGCTGAGGTAGAGTAAGACATACTGGTCACTCTCCGAGGCCTTGGTTGTATCGCATCAGTAAAGCCGATTATGGAGGCGTCGGCTAGTACAGCTGTGTCACACGATCTTGCAAAATCCACCCGTGCTGAGCGTTCGTTCTCTCGGTTACTGAGCCGGCTCATCGACGCTTGAATGTCCCTTGGGCAGTCGCCAGCAGTTCTCCTTGGTTAGATGTAAGCGTGCCCTGGACGAAGTAGAGGCTGCGGCCGCTCCGCGTCACTTTCCCTTTGGCAATCACGGTACCTTCACGAGCTGCACTCAAGTAGGAAATGTTCAGCATGACCGTCACGCCATGAATTTCCTCCTCATGCTCCGATGCGTGAAGGCCGGCATAACCACAAGCTGCATCCAGCAATGTAGCGACCAGTCCACCGTGCAGCATGCCTTGCCGGTTAAGGTGTTGGGCCTGAATGGGCATGTGAAATTCGGCTTCCCCATCAACCCAGGTAACCAATTCGACACCCAGGCCTTGCAAAAAAGGGTTGTTCAACTGCATCCGCTCTTCCTCGTCTAAATGGAACCGATCAGCTATTCAATCAGGAGGGGAGCGTTTGCTTTGCCCTCAAAGTTCTGAAAATACTGTTGAGTCTGAAAAGCCTTGGCAAGTGATATAAACAGCGCTTCGCTTGAGCAAATCTGATGCTGGCTTTCATGCGCGGCTTCAAGGTGACACCCTTGGGAAGGGAAACGCAGCGACCTCAACATGGCCATTGTGAAGTTTTCCTTCAAGCCCCATGTTTGAAAACGCGCCAATTAACTGCGCGAAGGCGTTTTTATTAATAATTTCAACTATTTTCACGTGTTATCTAGTGATTCAGATCACGCTTCGCTCGTTTGGCCGGACAAAATGTACTGTGCTAGACCTTCAAGCTCACGTGCATTTGCAGTGGGTACAGGGAGTCCATGAGGCTACCTTGTTCTGTCGCCTATCACCCCACCACCATGTGCACCCGCTTGCCTACAGACGGTGGAGATTGGTTATGAAAATGCGTGCAGCCCGAATGCACGGCTACAAACAACCGCTTGTCATCGAGGAAGTTGACGTACCGGATATCCTTCCAACAGAAGTACTTGTTCGTGTCGAAGCAGCAGGGATGTGTAGAACAGACTTTCAATTGGTCGATGGCTACTTCACAGCGCTGAATCTTCCTTTCCCAGCAACTCCAGGTCATGAAATTGCGGGCTCCATTGCAGCCGTAGGTACTGGTGTGCCTGCAGCTTCCGGCCTTGCTAAAGGTGATCAGGTCGTGGTGGTCGGTGGCTGGGGCTGCGGAGAATGCGACCAGTGCCGTGTAGGTAACCACCAGATCTGCGGTAATGGACGCTGGCCAGGCTTCGGTCTTTATGGCGGTTATGGCGAATATGTTCCGGTGCCCTACCAGTGGCTGATCCGACTGGGCAGTGAGAACAACCTAAAGCCAGAGGAGTTGGCGCCGCTGACCGATGCCGGTCTGACGCCGTACCGTGGCATCAAGAAACTACAGCAGGCTGGGGTGTTGGGCCCCAACAGCATCCTTGCGGTCAACGGCCTCGGCGGCCTTGGAATGTACGCGGTTCAGTACGCAAAACTGCTGTCTGGTGGCTCCGTTGTGGTGGCCTTGGCACGCAGCGATGAGAAATTGGCAATCGCCAAGGAGTTTGGCGCCGATGTGATCATCAACGTCAGAGGGAAGAGCCTGGATCAGGTTCGTAAAGATCTGATACGGGAGACTGGGCGGGGCGAGTTCAATGCCGTCATCGACTGCTCTGGGGCAGAGGAAAGTATTCGCCTTGGCACCGGCATGCTCGCTACCAGCGGGGCGTATTGTTCAGTGGGGCTAGTTGGCAATCGCATCGACATTCCGCTGTTTCCGCTCGTGGCACGCGAGTACACCTACTACGGCTCATTCTGGGGTAACTACGTTGATCTCAGCGAGGTGATAGAGCTTGCCAAGAAGGGCCAGATCAAACACCAAATCAACATCGTGAAGTTCGAAGATGTAAACGACTGTCTGGATCGACTGCGAGATTCTGACTTCGTGGGCAGGGCCGTCCTGACGTACAAGTGAGGCGATGATACCGGACGCTGACGAGCAACGTGCTAGGCAGCGTCTGAGTGTATTTACCAGAATGACACGACGAGGACTGAGAGATGAAATCCATGACGTGTTCCTTTCGAAAGGAGCTCCTGGTTGTTCCCTGGGCTGTGGTTGGTCTGTTGTTCGTGAACTCGATCAACGTGGTGCAGGCGCAGCAGTCCGGGCTGGACAAGTCAAACAATACGGCCCTGATTCAACAAGCCTTCAATGCATGGGCTGCTGGCACTGGTGGGCCCTATGACTTGCTTGCGGATGATGCTACCTGGACGATCACTGGCAACTCCCTCGCGTCGAAAACTTACAAAAATCGGGAAGCATTCATGAGCGAAGTCATTCGCCCCTTCAATGCGCGGATGGGCGAACGGCTCAAACCAAAAATTACCCGGATCTACGAAGACAAAGGGACAGTGATCGTCCTCTTTGATGCAAACGGTACTGCCAAAGACGGGAAACCTTACTCCAACACCTATGCCTGGTTCCTCGACATGCGCGAGGGAAAAATTGTGAAGTCGACCGCCTTCTTTGATTCCGTGGCATTCAATGAATTGTGGCGTCGGGTTCAACCAACCCCATAGCCCAAGGCTTCGAGCTTTCCAATCGGCATGAGAAAACGCCTTCAAGGGGAAGACGATGAAAACTTGGTTTATCACCGGTGCATCCCGCGGCTTTGGAGCCAGGGTCGCTGAGCTCGCACTTGAGAAGGGCGAGAATGTCGTTGCCACCGCGCGTAACACGGCTGCCTTGATCAAACGGCTGGGCATTCGCCCGAATTTGCTGTCACTCCCGCTAGATGTCACGGACGAAGCTCAGGCACGAGCGGCGGCAGAGCATGCTGTTCACAGGTTTGGTCGCATTGATGTCCTGTTGAACAACGCCGGGTTTGGGCTGGTCGGTGCCGTGGAGGAGGCAACAACGGATGAGGTGGAACGGCTTTTTCGAACCAATGTGTTCGGCGTACTTTGGGTCACCCAGGCAGTGTTGCCTTACATGCGCGCTCAGCGCTCCGGGCGCATTCTGAACATTTCGTCGGTTGGAGGGTATCGAGGTGGAGCCGGTTTCGGTGTCTACTGCGCCTCGAAGTTTGCAGTGGAAGGGCTGACGGAAGCGCTGTACCAAGAGCTGGCTCCGTTGGGTATCCATGCAACCGTGATCGAGCCTGGATATTTCAGAACTGACTTCCTCGACTCGATATCGCTCGCAATGAGCCGTGCGCACATCGAAGACTACGCCAGTACTGTCGGGGCTGTTCGCAACCGCGCCGCTAATATGAACCACATACAACCGGGTGATCCAGATCGCCTCGCACAGGTGATTGTGGAATTCTCTGACGCCCCCAATCCTCCAGTTCGCTTGCCCTTGGGCAGCGATACTGTTTCTGCAATTGAAACCAAAAATGCTGCAGTTGCAGACATTCTGGCCCGCTGGCGGCATGTGTCAGTGTCGACAGATTTCCCGAAATCCGATTGAGACCCACTGGGATCCCCCGGCGCCCGTCGGCCCGTGAGGGAAGCACCAGTGCAAGACAACTTCCCGGCGCTCAGCGTCATTGAGGGGAACATGAAAGCTGACGTGGTGGCGCACTCATCGCAGGCCAGGCGTGAGCGCTATGGGCTTGCTTTCGGGATGATCGCTGCCGTGATTTGGGGCGGCTACCTGGCCGTAACGCGGCAAGGCATATCGGCTGGCCTGACAGCTGAAGACCTATCCTTTCTCCGCTATTCGACGGCAGGCATCATCATGTTGCCATGGATTTGTCGCCATCAGCCCTTGCAGCTTGCCGGCATTGGCTGGGTTAAGGGCTCAGTCCTTGCGCTACTTGCAGGCCCGCCGTTTGTGCTGGTCGGAGCGTCTGGATTTAATTATGCGCCGCTTGCGCATAGTGCAGTGATCCAGCTTGGGACGTTGACGCTGATGGGGATCGCCTTGTCGGTGATCATCACCCGCGAGCGAACTTCGAAGCGACGTCTAGCGGGGGTGGCGATCATCATCACAGGTCTTGCCGTGACCGCAGGGCCCGCATTGTTAGATGGCAGCTCAGACGCGTGGAAGGGGGATTTGCTGTTCGCAACGGCGGGCAGCATGTGGGCGTTATTTACCGTGCTTCAACTGCGTTGGAGGATTGCCCCCATGGCTGCTACAGCAGTTCTTTCGGTGCTTTCGGGGTTGATCTACTCGCCGTTTTATCTAGCCACACATGGGCTTTTCAACCTGATGCGGGTCGATACCTCAATGCTGATCCAGCAAGCGTTCGTACTAGGTGTCTTGTCGGGTGTTGTGGCGTTGTTCACGTTCTCTCGGACGGTCGAATACTTAGGCGCTGCGCGAGCCTCGTTGTTTCCAGCATTTGCTCCAGCGATAGCCATTTTGATTGGCATCCCTCTCACCAAGGAAATTCCGACGCTTTGGCAGATGGTCGGCCTGGTGATTCTCTCGGCAGGCCTGCTGTTGGCGATCCAGGTTACTCATGCGGCCCGCCACACTCCTGACTGAACGAAGACGCTGGAAATGACCTGCTTCTAGTACCTGTATTGCGTCACAGCAATAGGGGGTAACGCCAGCCTGAGGGCTTTGGATTTCGCGCTCTGATACCGGTGGCGACCCTCAGTAGGCGTTCGCCGTAGGGTCGCATTGATAAAAACTCAGCCGTGACGACCCTTTTAATCGATTGTCACTGGGTTTGGCCGGTTTCTACGATCAGCTCCGCACAATGCGATCCGGTAATCGCTCCGGACACAACAAGAATAAGAGAGCTCCTCATGAAATTGTCCCATTCGATCGACCAGATCAACGAATCCTCGTGCCCGCACCTCCCGGTTTTTAAAACTCGTCATCCTGCTCCACACGCCTGGTCACTCCTAATCTGCAGCATGGTAGCGGGGGCTCCGTTCAGCGCCAGCGCAGACTTTATCGGTGACAGCAAGGCCAGCCTGGAAACCCGGAACTACTACTTCAACCGCGACTTTAGGCAAGTAGGCGCAGCGCAAAACAAGGCTGAAGAATGGGCACAAGGCCTGATCTTGCGCTATGAGTCGGGGTACACGCGAGGGCTGGTAGGAGTCGGTGTCGATGCCATAGGCTTGTTGGGCATCAAGCTAGACTCCAGCCCTGATCGCACGGGCACTGGGCTACTCAAATCTGACCGGGAGGCGCCGCACCGGGCACAGGACGAGTACGGTGAAGTAGGCGTGACAGGAAAAATTAAGGTGTCCGACAACACCTTGAAGGTCGGTACATTGATCCCGAAATTGCCGGTGGCATTCTCCAATGACAGTCGACTGTTGCCACAGACATTTCGGGGCGGCTGGTTGAACAGCACGGAAATCGACAATCTGTCTGTGGATCTGGGGAAGCTTGACCGAGTAAACCTGCGCAACTCTTCTGATTACGAGCCGATGGCTGTCTACAACGGGGTGTCACGCAACATTCGACTCGGACGGTATCTGGACAGCGAGAAGTTTAACTTCGGTGGTGCCACCTACAAGTGGTCACCCGACCTGAGCACCAGCTACTACTACGGTGGGCTGGAGGACATCTACAAGCAGCATTACCTGACCCTAAACCACGTGTGGAACGTAACGAAAGGTCAGGCATTGAAGTCGGATGTACGCTTTGCACGCAGTGTCGACGATGGCGAAAGCAACGTCGATAACCGAGCACTGCAGGCGATGTTCACCTACAGCCTGGGAGGCCATGCATTCGGTCTTGGATACCAGCGAATGGATGGTGACACCGGCTTCGCCAATATCAACGGTACTGACGCGTATCTGGTCAACCTAGTACAGATCAACGACTTTGGCAATCAGGACGAGAAGTCGTGGCAGGCCCGCTATGACTACAACTTCGCAGCCCTGGGCATCCCAGGGTTGACGTTCATGACGCGCTACATCTCGGGCGATGACGTCGTGGTGCGGGGCAGGAGTGGGGCAGGTAAGGAATGGGAGCGAGACAGCGAGTTGGGCTATGTGATTCAGAGCGGCCCCCTGAAGAACCTTGGTATACGCTGGAAGAACGCCAGTATGCGAAGTAATTTCACCAGCGACATCGACGAGAACCGCCTGATTCTGACCTACACCGTGGCGTTGTGGTGATGACTTCACCACGGTAAGTGCGCGGCCAGCTCGGCCCACTCAGTGTTACTTGGGGGCGTCAGAGCACGTCGACGTCCTTCTACCTCAACAGGCATACCGTTGCCTGAGTAAAGGCCGCCTCTGGGCGGCCTTTATCTTATTGGGCGCGCCGAAGCCACCTCATCTGTGAAGTCAATGGGTTGAGTATTTCTAAGGTCAGTCGTCCATTTTCTTCGCTTGTCGGGCAGGTGCTCAAGACGGATCTTTGCAATCAAAAGCCTTCTTGGTTCCTAAGTTGAGCTGCAGTCGACAGCAAGGCGTTCGGAGAGCGGTTATGCGCCAAGATCAACTTGATGGTCTGGTGACCTTTGTACAGGTAGCGCGGCAGCGGAGTTTCACTTCGGCTTCACACCAATTGGGTGTATCGCCGTCGGCTGTCAGCCAGGTGGTGAGAGGCCTCGAGCACAGGCTTGGGGTGGTGTTGTTCAAACGCACGACCCGTAGTGTCAGATTGACCGAGGCGGGGGGACGCTTTCTCAAGCAGATCGAGCCCTTGGTGGAGGAGCTAGTAAAAGCGTCACAAGATATTGCAGACAGCGCCAGCGTGCCTTCCGGAGAACTGCGTTTGGTCGCGACAACATCGGCTTACATGACCATCCTGCGACCTGCACTTGGCAGCTTTCTTGAGCAGTATCCTGCCATTGAGGTTGAGGTCATTTTGCATGAATCCAGGATCGATTTGGTTCTGGAGGGCTTTGACGCTGGCTTTGGTTTGCACACCCAAGTCGAACGGGATCTTGTCGCCGTGAGCGTCGGTTCCTCCCTGAGGATGGGTGCCTTTGCGTCACCAGCTTACCTATCTCGTCGACCTGCGCCAGATCACCCGGATGACCTGCATCGTCATGAATGCATTGGCTATCGCCAATCTGAAAGCGGCGCCCTAGAGCGTTGGGCATTCGACAATGGCCAGGAAACCATTCAAGTAAGGGTCAAAAGCCGCTTGATTTACAGTAATCCCATTGCCTTGACACAGGCTGCGGTGGACGGTTTTGGCATTGCCTACATGGCTGACGGTCATTTGGACGCGCTACTGCAAGAAGGGAAGTTGGCACGTGTATTAGCCGACTGGAGCCTGCCAGCTTCACCCTATATGTTGTACTTCCCTGACCGGAGAAGCATCTCCAAGCGACTACGCCTACTCATTGATCATTTGCGTCGAAGCGATGCCATAGGGAACTAACCGACCAGTTACCTTTGGTGCCGGACGCCTTGTCCACTTCGTCAGTTTTCAGTTTTCCTTCAAGGGCTATGCAGTAAAACGCGCCAATTCTGAAGAGCAAACTCTCTACGCTTGGGAGGGGAGAATTGCCCGGAGGCTTTGGTGCGACTTAAAGGATGTTATCTCGGTCGCCCTCCCGCACAGATGGTTCACTACTGAATGGGTCAGGAGGTCGCATGAGCCAAACTCTCAACATCAATGGTATCGCTCATGAAGTGGACGTCGACCCCGACACGCCGCTGTTGTGGGTGTTGCGCGATGTTCTTGGAATGACAGGTACCAAGTTCGGGTGTGGGATGGCGCTCTGTGGGGCCTGCACCGTCCATATGAACGGCACAGCCATACGCTCATGCATGATGCCTGTCAGCGCCTTGGTATCAGCACAGATCACCACAATTGAGGGGGTAGGTGCGACCGAGGTCGGGAAGCGCGTACAGGCGGCCTGGCTGGCTCAAGAAGTGGTTCAATGTGGGTACTGCCAGTCAGGGCAGATCATGTCTGCCACTGCATTGCTGACCAGCAACCCAAAGCCGGACGACCAGACCATTGATGGTGCGATGGCGGGGAATATTTGCCGCTGTGGCACCTACGTGCGAATTCGTGAAGCGATCAAGGTTGCGTCTGGTCAATCTGGACAGAACACAACGGAGCAGCGCTCATGAACACGCCCGCCTCCTTATCGCCACAAGACCCTTCACAGGAATCTGTTGGGCTTAGCCGGCGCAGCTTCATCATGGCAGGCGCTGCCCTCGGCGGTGGCTTGTTGATCAGTTTCTCGCTGCCAATTTCGATGAGGGGCGCGTTCGCGCAGGGCGCAGAATTCTCTCCTAATGCCTATATCCGAGTTGATCGCGAGGGGCGAGTTTTCCTGACCATTCAACCGGTCGAAATGGGGCAGGGTACCTACACCTCCATGCCGGCGCTGATTGCTGAAGAGCTCGAGGTCGGTCTCGATCAGGTCGTGATAGAGCATGCGCCCGCTGACGATAAGCGCTACGCCAACCCGATGTTGGGGTTCCAGGTAACGGGCGGTTCCACGTCGGTACCTGCAAACTGGAAGCCGCTCCGCGAAGCGGGGGCGACCGCCCGGACTCTCCTAATCACCGCTGCGGCGAATCAATGGGGCGTTCCAGCCAGCAGTTGCAAGGCTGATAAGGGCGTCGTCTCGCATCTAGAGAGCGGGAAGCGCGCCGGATATGGAGAGTTGGCAGATGCAGCGGCGCGGCTGCCAATGCCAGAGACTGTCGCGTTAAAGGATCCGCGGGAGTTCAAGCTGATTGGGACACCCGCTAAGCGTACTGACACGCCTGACAAGGTCAACGGGAAAGCTGTCTTCGGCATCGATGCTCGCCCGGAAGGTGTGAAGGTGGCAGCGGTGATGCTGTGTCCCATCGTAGGAGGAACGCTGGACTCTGTTGACCCTGCACCAGCGATGGCGGTGAAGGGAGTTCGCCAGGTTTTGCGCACCGATAATTCAGTGGCAGTGGTTGCCGACCATATGGGTGCTGCGCGTAAGGCCTTGGCGATGCTTCAGGTCAAATGGAATGGCGGCGAAAATGCCAACGTCTCGAGCGAGTCGATGCTCAAGAACATCATGGCAGCGTCAATGGAACCTGGACTTGAAGTGAAGAACGAAGGCAATGCCAAAGAGGCGCTTGCCAAATCGGCCAAAAAAATCGAGGCGGTCTATCAGGTACCGTTTCTTGCCCACGCGTGCCTGGAGCCTGTCAACTGTACGGTGCACGTTCGCAAGGATGGCTGTGACCTGTGGTTGGGCATACAGGTACCGGCGAGGGCGAAGGCCGTAGCCGCGAAAATCACCGGGCTGCCGGAAGAGTCTGTACAGGTGCATAACCACCTTATTGGCGGAGGTTTCGGCAGACGACTGGAGGTCGATTTCGTCGAGGATGCAGTGAAGCTCGCTCGCCAGGTTGATTATCCCTTGAAAGTCATTTGGTCTCGTGAGGAAGACACGCGACATAGCACGCTACGACCGTTCCACTACAACCACCTCAGTGCAGGCTTGGACGACAAGGGAAAACCAATTGCCTGGACGCACAAAGTGACTGGCGGCTCGATCCTTGCGCGCTGGTTGCCGGCTGCTTTTACCGATGGTATTGACCGCGATGCCGTTCGTGATGCCAGCGGCCCGTACGCATTCCCCGCGCTCAGCGTGCACTACGTTCGCCACGAGCCTCCGAAGGGAATTACGCCAGCGTTTTGGCGCGGGGTTGGGCACACTCAAAACGCATTCATGGTCGAGGGACTGCTTGATGAATTGATACAGCTCAGTGGCTCTGACCCGTTTGAGTATCGCTATCCGCTTCTTCAGCATCATCCTCGGGCAGTCAAGGTGCTGCAGATGCTGAGGGAAAAGTCTGGGTGGGATACGCCTGTCCCCCCTGGACATGGCCGTGGTCTCGCCTTGACCTCATGCTTCAGTACTTATGCCGCCCAGGTAGCGGAAGTCAGCGTCAGTCCCGGTGGTGAGGTACGCGTGCACAAGATCTCAACTGTGGTGGATTGTGGCATTGCAATCAACCCTGATAGCGTTGTTGCGCAGGTTCAGGGCGGGACGATTTTCGGCTTGAGCGCTGTGCTATTTGGCAACATCACGTTTAAGGATGGAAAGGTCGAGCAAGGTAACTTCGACACTTACCGTGTCTTGCGCATCAATGAAACGCCCCAAATCGAAACATGGCGAGTTGAAAGTGATGAGTCTCCCGGTGGTTTGGGAGAAGTGTCGACGGTAACCATCGCGCCGGCTGTGGTGAATGCAATTTATGCCGCTACTGGCAAACGACTGCGCTCCTTACCAATTGATCCTGCAGCTCTGAAAGAGGCTTGAGAAAGACGACTGGATGCCCGCCACTCCAGCATCGGCGGGCTCCAGGCAGGCGATAAGCACAGAGCTCCTCACATGCTCTTATGGTAGTGGCTGTGCGAATTTATTAGGTTCGGGTCTCGTTACGACACGAGGTTTGAATTTTTCTCAAACCAAAGGCGTCTTTATATCGTTTGTCGTGCTCCTCCGGACTGTTGAACATGGCCTCCACGACGCCGCGATCGCGGCATCTGTTACTGGAGGTCGAACAATGAATACATCCCTTTGGAGCAGCCAAGCACCTTCGAGGTTGCTCGCATCCCGTCATCGTGTATCGGGTGATCTGGTTTTCCCGCCTGTCTCTGCCCATTCCCCGCTGTCTGAACAGTACGACGCGGTCGTCCTGGCCGGCGAAGGTTGGATTTACAGCTACACCATCATCAATCCAAGCCCCAAGAGCGGGCTGCAGCCGTTTGCCCTTGGTTATGTGGACATGCCTGGCCCAGTGCGGTTGTTCGGTCGCGTGAACGGCCCACGACGCCCTGAGATCGGCGATGTTTGCCGGGTGTTGCCGGACGAAACCTTTGGCTATGTGTTTGAGTTGGTGGAGGATGCGCAATGACAGCCATGCACGTTATGGGCGGGGCGATGACCCGCTTTGGTAAGCACCCAGGGGTGAAAGCCCCGGAGCTTGCTCAGCAGGCGATTCTGGCTGCCGTAGCCGATGCCGGTATTGAGCTCAAGGATGTTCAGGCAATCTATTGCGCCAACGTTCTCGGTGGAATGATTCTGGGTCAAGTGATCCTGCGTGACCTCGGTTTGGCAGGTATCCCGGTTTATAACATCGAGAATGCCTGCGCCAGTGGTGCCACCGCTGTACACCTTGCGCGCCACGCACTGATCGCTGAGCAGTACGACACTGTTCTGGTATTTGGTATCGAGCAGCTGACCCAACTGGGTGGCGGCACCATTCCAATGCAACGCAATGACGAAAAAACCGACCTGTTTGCCCAGGCCGGCATGGTGCTTCCAGCGGTGTACGCGATGCGGGCCACTCGCTTCCTGCACGAGCGTGATGCTCAGCCAGCTGACCTTGCTGCGATTGCCGTGAAGAACCGCTACCACGGCTCACTCAATGAGTTTGCTCAGCAACAAACCACGGTGACCCTGGAAGAAGTACTGGCTTCGCGCATGATTGCCGACCCACTGACGCTGCTGCAGTGCTGCCCGTCTCAAGTAGACGGCGCCGCTGCATTGGTGCTGAGCAAGCGCGCCGGCCCTCACGCCAAGGACGTGCGTGTCCTGGGCTCCACCGTCGTCTCCGGGCTGGTAGAAGGTGCCCGCGACGACATCCTCGATGCTGAAATCACTGCGCGCGCCGCCCGCCAAGCCTACGAACAAGCTGGCATCGAACCTCGCGATATCGGCGTAGTCGAGTTGCATGACGCCTTCACCATCGCCGAATTGCTGTACTACGAAGCCCTGGGTCTGGCACCGCACGGTGAAGCCGTAGCTCTGCTGAAGTCCGGCGCTACTCAAATCGGTGGACGTGTTCCAGTCAATCCAAGCGGCGGTTTGCTTGCTAAGGGTCACCCACTGGGCGCCACGGGTGTAGCGCAAATGGTCGAGCTGATGTGGCAACTGCAAGGTCGTGCCGGTAAACGCCAAGCCAACTCTCCGCGTATCGGCGTTGCGCAATGCACCGGTGGCGGGATTGCCGGGGTTGACCATGCGGCGTCGTCCGTCCACGTTCTGGGGGTGTGATATGTCTGCACAACGTTTTCACAGCGGCCAGGTAGCGGTTATCACAGGTGCGGCTCGGGGTATTGGGTTACGGATCGCGGCAAGGTTGGCTGAATCAGGTGTAATTACTTATCTGTTGGATCGAGATGAGAAGGCACTCGATGAGGCAATTGAGCGTCTCTCAGCAGAAGGATTGCAAGCAAACGGGATCGCTCTGGATCTGACTGAGTCGGCGGCAGTCAATAGTGTCTTCGCTGAAATTGGTGATGCCCATGGTGCATTGGACTTTTTAGTAAACAATGCCGGCGTGGTGCGCGACAAAAGATTCCTTAACATGACCGAAGAAGACTGGGATCTAGTACTGAATACCAACCTGCGTGCGCAATTCCTGTGCTGTAAAGCTGCGGTGCCACTGATGCTGCAACGTGGGTTTGGACGTATCGTCAATATGTCCTCGCGCGCCTGGCTTGGCGGCTTCGGACAGGCAAACTATTCAGCTGCTAAGGGGGGGGTAGTGAGCCTGACCCGTAGCCTGGCCATCGAGTTCGCTGCCAAGGGCATCACAGTCAACACCATTGCCCCTGGGATTGTCGATACGCCGCTGTTCCAAAGCTTTGACGAGGCAGTTCAAGTGCGGCTGAAGGACACCGTCCCGGTCAAGCGTATCGGTACTCCTGACGACATCGCCAACGCAGTGGAATTCTTCCTCGACCCGGCAAGTAGCTACATTACCGGTCAAACCTTGTATGTCTGCGGTGGACGAAGCCTGTCTTCGGCCAGCGTCTGAAGGAGGTTTCCATGCCTGTAACTTTGGAACTCCACGGTGCGGTAGCGAAAATTACGCTGGATCGCCCCGACGCCTTGAACGCACTGAACCTGGACGCCTTGCGCGAACTGCGTACGCACCTGGCAGAGGTGCGCGACCGCCGCGAAATTCGAACTGCGATTATCACCGGCAGCGGTGACCGAGCCTTTTGCGTCGGTGCTGATCTGAAGAGCACACGCGAGTCGTCAGCGTCGTACGCCGAGGCCCTGTTTTTGGAGAACGAGGCAGCGGCCGATTCTGGCCTCTACATCCGGTTGATGGATCTGACTGACCTCGATCTCAGAAAGCCGCTGATCGCTGCCGTAAACGGCCACTGCCTCGGTGGTGGGTTGGAGCTGGCATTGCAATGCAGCCTGCGTATCGCTTCGGGCAATGCCAGTTTCGGCTTGCCTGAAGCGGTGGTTGGCTCCATTCCGGCAGTTTCCGGGCTTCATCGCTTGCTGCGGGCTGTCCCTTCGGCCCATGCGATGCAGATGGCACTGACTGGACAGCGTATTGATGCCGTTCACGCGTCGATGATTGGCCTCGTATCGGAGGTTGTCGACACTCAGGAGCAGCTCGCGGAACGCGCCTTTGCATTGGCTGAGCGCATTGCAGCAGCAGCGCCGCTGGCTATTCAGGCGCTGCAATCTCTGTCGACCCAAACTGCTCATCTGTCCGACCGCGACGCTCAGCGATTGACCGAGCTGTACTGGGGTGTATTGCGTGATACCGAGGATCGCCTTGAGGGTCGCGCTGCGTTTGCCGAGAAACGCTCACCGCAGTATCTGGGCCGTTAGGATCTGGAGGGCATCATGACAATAAAAAATCCCTGCACCTTCAACCCAGGAGGGCGATGCTATGTTGCGTGACGCTTTGAAGGGGCTGACCGTTCTGGACTTCACCCAGATCGCAGCGGGGCCGACCTGCACCATGTTGTTGGCGGACATGGGGGCGCAGGTGATCAAGATTGAGCCACCAGAAGGTGAGTTGGGCCGTACCCTCGGCCCAGCTTGGGTCGGTGAATCCAGTGCACTGTATCATGGCTTTAATCGTGGGAAATTGGGTGTATGCCTGGATCTCAAGCACCCGGAGAGCCTAGCAGTTGTCATGCGCATGGTGGCCGAAGCTGACGTGCTGATCGAAAGCATGCGTCCCGGTGTGATGGCTCGTTTGGGGCTGGGCTATGAGGCAGTGGCTGAGGTCAACCCAAAGCTGATTTACTGCTCGATCTCTGCCTATGGGCAGCATGGCCCGTACGCCGAGCGTGCAGGTGTTGATGGCATTCTCCAGGCGGACTCTGGATTGATGAGCCTGATCGGATTGCCACACTCGCCACCCTGCAAAGTACAGGCGCCTATCGTTGATGTGGTCACCGGCTACATGGCCAGCATGTCAATTCTTGCCAAGCTGCAGGCGCGCCATGTGACTGGATTGGGAGGGCACCTGGACGTCAGCTTGATGAACAGTGCCTTGGCGTTGCAGCAGTCTTCAATCACCAGCTTCCTCCGGGATGGGCAGTTGCCTACGCCGATTGGAAGTGCAGCACCGTATGCGGCACCTAACGAAGCCTTCCGCACGTCGGATGGCTGGATCATGGTGGCCGCGTACAACGGCAATCGCTGGGAACGTCTCTGCACTGTGCTTGGACGTGAAGAGTGGATAAATGATCCGCGCTTCGACAGCTCTAGTAATCGGGTAAGCAATCGGGGAGTGATGCAGGCCTCGCTTGATTCGATCTTCGTCACCCGTCCGACAGACTATTGGCTCGGAGTGTTACGCGAGGCGGATATCCTGTGTGCGAAAGTCGCGGACTACAGTGACTTGCTCAAGCATCCTCAACTAGCCGAGAACGGAATGTTGGCCAGTGTTGAGCATCCCCGGTTTGGTACGCTGCGAACTGTAGGCTTCCCGGTCAACAGTGCGGCTGCGGCGGCCGAGCCCTATCAGCCGGCACCCGACCTGGGAGAGCACTCGCGCAAGGTATTGAGAGGGTTTGCGTTCGACGAAGCTGAGATAGACCGGCTGCTGCAAGGCGGTGCAATACGTGAAACCAAGGGGGCCACGCCCTTCGGTATTTAAGAGATGAATCCCGGCCCAGGCCGGGATTTTTCATTCTGTGGATCGGGTTATGCGCGCCTGCTCCAGAATCCACTGACGGAAGATCGTCATGTCTTCGCGCTCGGGGCGATGCTTGGGAGTCAGCAGATAGTAGGTGTATGCACCACGATCGACAGTTTGCTCGAATGGACGTACCAGCGTGCCTTCGCGAAGCTCCTTTCCGACCAAAAACAACTGGGCCATCGCAATACCTTGGCCACCGATAGCAGCTGCATAGACCATCGATGAGCTCTGGTAGATCATGCCGGCGCTGGCATCGACCTGGCCAATGACGCCTGTTGCCTCCAGCCAGTAGGCCCAGTCATCAGGACGGGCGATGGAATGCAGCATCGTGTACTCGGCGACGTCCGCCGGAGATTTCAGTCCAGGCTCCGTATTTAGCAAGGCGGGGCTGCACACTGGCGCAAGCAGGTTGTCACTCAGCGTATAGCTGTTGCAGTTGGGCCAGTCACCGGCGCCGAGGCGTATGGCTGCATCCAGGTCTTCCTTTTGAAAGTCCACCGGATCCAATGATGCTGTCAGCAACACCTCGATCTTGGGATTCTCTTGATGAAAGCTGGCTAGGCGCGGGATGAGCCATTGCATGGCGAAGGTGGTGTAGGCGCGTACCTTGATCTGCCGGCGCTTGGTCGGTCGCTTCAAGTGGCGTGTTGCACTGCGCAACTCTTCAATGAAGCGTGCCACCGCATTGAAGTACTGCTCTCCAGCGGGTGTCAGGCTGACCTGCCGATGACCGCGGGTAAACAACGGCTGCTCCATGAAATCTTCCAGCGTACGGATCTGTCGCGAAACAGCACCAGGGGTGACGTTCAGCTCTTCGGCAGCCAAAGTAATACTCAGGTGACGAGCAACCGCTTCGAAGGCGCGGACGGCATTGAGCGGCGGCAGTTTGTCCTTCATGGGGATCTTCTTGTAGTGTATAGATGATCGTATTTTTAGCATGACAAAAGCTCAAGCAAAACACTTTGTCAAACGACAGCACCCCGCCGTGATTCAATCACGGAAGGGTGTCGGCTTTCGCGGAAGAGGAGAGGCGTCAGAGGCGGATGATGACTGACTTAAGCTGGGTGTAGTGGGACAGCGCATCAATACCCTGTTCGCGCCCGTAGCCGCTTTGTTTGAAGCCGCCACAAGGGGTCTGTACGAATCCGCCACTGTACTCGTTGACGACGATCCGGCCGGCGTCGAGGCCTGCAGCAACCCGGTGGACGCGACCAATATCGCGACTCCAGATACCGGCGCCCAGGCCAAAGTCGCTGTCGTTGGCAATGCGCAGGGCGTCTGCTTCATCCTTGAATGGAATGACGCAGACGATCGGCCCGAAAATCTCTTCCCTGGCCAGGGTCATGTCGTTGTGCACACCGGTGTAAACGGTCGGTTCAATGTACCAGCCATTGCCCAGGTGTTCGCCGGTTGCAACTTTGCCACCGATAGCTGGTTTGAGACCTTCACGTTCGGCCACTTCGAAGTAGCTTTGGATTTTCTTGAACTGGGCTTCGGTGGTGATCGGCCCGGAGGTAGAGTCAAAGTCCGGCCCGACATTCAGCGCGGCAACTTCAGCGATGAACTTCTCAACGAACTGATCGTGGATGTCTTCTTGTACCAGCAGGCGAGTACCAGCGGCACACCACTGGCCGCTGTTCCAGGTGAATGCGCGGGTAGCGCCTTTGGCGGCAGCGGCCAGGTCAGCGTCGTTGAATACGATGTTGGCAGATTTACCGCCCAGCTCCAGCGTCAGTGGCAGGATGCGCTCTGCAGCAATGCGTCCTAGCTCCTGTCCAGCAGTCAGGCCACCGGTGAAGGAGATCTTCCGCATCAATGGATGGCGCGCCATGACAGGGCCAATGACGCTGCCTTTGCCTACAACGACGTTGAACACGCCTGGCGGCAGACCGGCTTCTTCCACGGCGATACGCGCGAGCTCAACCAGCGACGCAGAGGTGTGCTCAGAAGGCTTGGCAACTACGGTGTTGCCGGTCGCCAGCGCAGGCGCGATGGCGCGGGCGGCCTGATGCAGTGGAGCGTTCCAAGGCAGGATTACACCGATGACGCCGAAAGGATCGCGACGGGTATAGACGTGATAGTTCGGGCCTTGGTTGATGACTTCACCATCCATGACGTTGACCAGACCCGCGTAGTACTCAAAGTACTGGGCAGTCAGATCCATCAGTCCGGGCATTTCTTGGCCAGGCTTACCCGTTTCGGCGCTCTCCAGAGCACCAATACGACCTACGCTCTGGCGCACGATGCGTGCCAGCTCGATAAGGATGCGACCACGCTCCGAGGGGCGCATATCACGCCAGGCAGGTACCGCCTTGTTAGCGTTTTCGATGGCAAACTCAACATCTTGCGGGCCGCTGTTGGCGACTTCGCCCATTTTTTTGCCGCTGCGAGGGTCAATCTTCTCTACGAAGCAGCCGGTGCAAGGTGGCAGGGTAGCGCCGGCGATGTAACTCTCAACTTTTAACATCGGGTGTCTCCTCGGCCCACGCGACAGGCAGTGTCAGCGGGCCTCTTGTTGTTTGAGCTTTGATGACTGGCAGCAGATTCGACCTTTGTGCACGTGTTGTTCAAGGGAATTTTCAGCGGCCTTCGGTTGAGAAAAACTCAGTTACGTGTTCTGCACTAGTCAGAGCCGACCAGTTACATTTAGTCCCAAATTGATTTGATCAAACTTCAACTGAGTACGGCATTAAACTCGCTTCACCACGATGGCTAGCGATGCCATCGTTCCCGTCACAACAAGAAATGTGCTCACGGGAGCCAAGCCATGACTAACGACAAAGACGCGGTTTTTGACCGCATGCCTAACATTGAAACTGCAGCACCAAGCCAAGGTAGGACACTCAACAAAACAGAACGTAAAGCCATCGTCGCGGCCACGTTGGGCACGATCGTCGAGTACACTGACTGGGTGATCTACGCGACATTCTCCTCAATTTTAGCTCGCCAATTCTTCCCGGCAGGTGACAGCCTTACTGCACTACTGTCAGTGCTCGCGGTGTTTGCCGTAGGCTTCCTGATGCGCCCGATCGGTGGCGCAGTACTTGGTGTCTTCGCTGACCGTTATGGACGGAAGAAGGGGCTGACCCTCTCCATTCTGTTGATGTCAGTGGCTTCCTTGGTCATCGGTATCTGCCCAAACTATGAAAGCATCGGCATTGCCGCACCAATCATCCTGGTTCTCGCTCGTTTGACCCAAGGCTTCTCGGCCGGCGGCGAGTTTGGTTCCGCCTCGGCTTTCCTGATCGAATCGGCGCCGTCTGATCGTCGAGCCTTTGCTGGCTCCTGGCAGTGGTTTGCCATCAACGCTGGTACCCTGGTGTCGTTCCTGCTGGGCTATGTATTGGCTTCGATCGGCAGCGACACCGCGCTGGAAGAGTGGGGCTGGCGTGTGGCGTTTGTGATCGCTGCATTGATGGGGCTGCTGACCCTGTGGATTCGTCTGTCGGTGCGTGAGACCGAAGTGTTCCAGTCGCGCGTGAAAAAGAAGGTGGTCGAGAAGAGCCCCCTGCGTGACATCTTTACTAAACACCGGAAAGACGTATTCCGGGTAATCGGTGTGGCAATGGCCGGCAACCTGCTGAATTACGTGTGGATGGTGAGCTACCCGTCACAAGTACATCTGATTACTGGGATGCCAATCCGTGACACTCTGCTGGCTGGCTCCGTAGCGGTTGGTGTATCGCTGCTGCTGATGCCCTTCGCCGGCATGCTTGCCGACCGTATCGGTCGTCGCCCAGTGCTCATCGCCTTTGCGCTTTGCTCTGCTCTTTGGGCTTGGCCAAGCTTCGGGCTGTTGCACCAAGGCATCAGCCTAGTTGAAGTGACCATTTTGCAAACGATCTCAATGGTAATCATGACCGGCTTTGGTGCCGCTTCGGCAGTCACTATGGCCGAGCAATTCCCCGCTGAGGTTCGTGTTACCGGGATTGCCTTGCCTTATGCACTTTCTGTCACGCTGTTTGGTGGTACTTCGCCCTACATCATGACGGCAATGACAGGCTCGGGTTATGGACACTTGTTCTGGATCTACCTGGTAGTGATCAGCCTGATCAGTGCGGTAGTTTACATGCGCATGCCAGAAATGAAGGGGCAGCCGTTGCGTTAAACGTATAGGTGCTCCCAAAGGCCGCCCTAATCGGGCGGCCTTTTCGTTTCAGGAGGTAATTGCTCGGATTGATAAGTGGGGCTTCAAAGGGTGAAGGGCTAAGTCACCTTGTTCATTGGAGCTGAGAAATCCACCATACATCCATCACTACTGAAGGTAATAACGCCCGACAACTGCTAGCTCTGGAGACGACCATGCACCTGATCCCACGCTTCGAGTTCTTCCTCATTACGACGCTGCGCAAGATCATCCATGCCGAGAATGGCGTGAAAGTGAAGGTGCTGTAATGAACGAGCATTTCCGTCCCTATCCATACCGCCAGGTGCTCGGTTTTGTGGCCAGCATGTGGATGCGTCGACGCGGGTATTTCTTCTCCGGAATTTTGCTGACGCTTGCTGCGACGGGCTTTGATCTGTTGTTGCCTTGGGCGTCAGCCAAATTGATCGAAAGCGTTGCCAAGACTGCACATGCAAATGCCGTTTGGCAGAACTGGGTTATGCTTCTCGGTGCCTTCGCAGGATTCACCGTTAGTCGCAACCTTGCTCATCGCTTGTGGATTCCGCTGGCGTCGCGAAATATGCAGGCAGTGCTGTTGCAGAGCTTCGAACATGTGCTGGCGGCTCCAGCTCACTGGCATGCGGTGCAGTCGTCCGGTGACACATTGCGCCGCTTGCGCCGATCAATGTCCGGGTATGACAAGGTCACTGACGCGGTCACGGTGCATCTGGGGCCCGCCCTGATGGTGTTGCTGGGCCTTGTCGTGATGATTGGTTGGCGTGAGCCGTTGGCCGGCGCCTTTGCATTGCTGGTGGCGATTGCCTTCGTGGTCAGTAACCTGATCGTGGGCATGCAGTGGATCCGTCCCGCGCACCTGAACGCCAATTTGAATGATGGGCAATTGAGCGGCCTGGCCGCTGACGTGCTGGCAGCTGCGACCACTATCAAGAGCTTCAGGGCAGAGACCCGTGAGCACGCTCGTATGGAGCAGGTTGCCCAAGAATGGGGGCAGGCTTCCTCGAAGGCATGGCGCCGTGTAGTGGACTTGGGCCTGATGCAGAACTTGCTGCTGCTTCTGTTGCTCGCTGGGTTGAGTGGAGTGGCGTTGCTTGCTTGGTCAAAGGGGGCTACCCGTCCTGGTGACGTAGCGTTCGCAGTGACTTCGTTCCTGCTGATGGCGGGTTATCTGCGCGGCTTTGGCGAGAACCTCCGGACAGCTCAGTCGGGACTGGAGGATGCAGCCGATGCGTTGTTTTTGACGGGGTTGCCGCGGGAGGAGTCCGGTTCCAGCGATTCCTTGCCGAGCGTCGAAAAGCGGCGCGGTGAGGTGATTTTCGAAGGCATCGGATTTACTTACCCGGGCGCAGGTTCAGCCGTACTCGAAAGCTTGAATCTGCACGTACAATCCGGTGAGACCGTGGCCATTGCGGGCGCTAGCGGATCGGGTAAGTCAACCGTATCCAAGTTGCTGCAGCGTTTCTACAACCCTGACAGTGGACAGATCTTGCTGGATGGACGTGACATCTCGACGTTGCCTTTGGATGAACTTCGTCGCACCGTCTCAATGGTTGGACAGGACGCGGTGCTGTTGAGCCGTTCCATCCGGGACAACATCAGCTATTCGCGACCCAATGCAAGCATCGAAGAAATCGTGGCCGCGGCAACTGCCGCCTGTGCCCATGAATTCATCATGTCTCTCCCTGACGGCTATGACACGCATGTGGGTAGCTACGGAGCATTACTGTCAGGCGGACAACGGCAGCGGATTGCATTGGCTCGGGCACTGCTGGCGGACGCTTCAGTGTTGGTACTCGATGAGGCGACTTCAGCCTTGGATTCTCAGACTGAAGCAAGTGTCTTGGCGGGTATTGTGGCGTTCCGTCCTCAGCAAACACGTATCGTGATTGCCCACCGTCCAGCTGCCATCCTTTCTGCGGACAGAGTGGTCTGGCTGGAAGAGGGTGCAGCGCTCGAAACACTGGCCAGCCAGGCGATCTGATATGGGGTTAGAGTATGAGTTCCTCTGTTTGGGACTCTGAGGGTTCGTTTCGCAGAAAGTCTATGAACGCCCGCAATTTCGCTGGGACGCGGCGTCGATCGGGATAGTAGAGGTGGAGGGGGGGGATTGCTGGGCTCCACTCCTCCAGGATCCGTAATAGACGCCCCTGCTTGATGAAGGGCTCAATGTATCCATTGATCATGTAGGCGATGCCAAGTCCGTCTAGTGCTGAGCGAACCAATATTTCGGAGTCGTTGAGGATCAACCGGCCCTTTATCTGGAGATCGATTTTCTCCTGGCCGTTGTCGAACTCCCAGCGCTCGATCTGCCCGCTACTGGAATGCCGGAAGCTGATGCAGTCATGCTGCAACAAGTCACGCGGATGTTCTGGTTGGCCAAACTGCGTGATGTACTCGGGGGAAGCAATAATTTGCGCCTTGAGGGGAGGGCCGATTGCTACAGCGACCATGTCTTTTTCAACCGCGTTACCGAAGCGGATGCCGGCATCGAATCCCTGTCCGACAATGTCCACCAAGTGATTTTCGGCACGGATTTCCAGATTGATTTCTGGGTAAGCGGCCATGAAGCGACGCAAGATCGGCTGCAGAACTATTAAGTAGGCGGCCCGCGGCACATTGACCCGTAGAAGCCCTGCAGGATGATTGGCCTCCCGGCCGAGCTCCTGTGACGCATTGGACAATTGCTCAAGTGCCGGCTGTACCCTTTCCAGGTAGCGCTCCCCTATTTCTGTCAGGCAAACGCTACGGGTTGTGCGGTTGAACAGCACCAACCCTAGCCGTTGCTCCAGCACTCGGATGCTCTGGCTTACCGCTGAAGGTGAAATGCCTAATTTCACTGCAGCATTGGAAAAGCCCTTTTCCTCCGCCACCGCCATGAAGGTTACCAATCCATCCAGGTGATCCTGACGCATGGTTATACTCCGCCACGATGGGGTGTGGTTTCACTGAAGCTTTAGCACCTACCAAATGAGCTTGCACAGGCAACCTTTGGCACATTCGTACCGAAAGATTTCATAGTATTCCATGAGCATGCTCAACTCATTTACTTCTTTGGACGAGCCGCACGGGCAAACTCGATGAATGCCTTGAGTGGCGCTGGTACATGGCGACGGCTGGGGTAGTAAAGGTGCAGGCCAGGATAAAAGGGGCACCAGTCCGGCAACACTTGAATCAATCGCCCGTCGGCCACATGCTCGCTGACCATTTCTTCGAAAACATAGGCTAGACCAATCCCTTGTAGTGCAGGGCCCACCATCAGACTCACGTCACCCAGGGTCAATGGGCCGCTGACTTCAATTTCCTGGGCGATCCCTCCGCGCTCGAATTCCCATCGGTACAGTGAACCACTGGGGAAACGATGCCGAATACAAGGTAAACCGTGTAGATCCTCTGGTTTCTGCGGGATCGCATAACGCTCGAAGAAAGCCGGCGTGCCTACGACCACCGAGCGCATGTTTGGGCCTATTGGCAGTGACACCATGTCGGCTTCCAGGCGGTTGCCAAACCGAACACCGGCGTCAAAACCTCCCGCCACTACGTCCACCAACGCATCGTTTTCGACCACCTCCAATCTGATGTCCGGATATTCCTGCAGGTACTGGCTGACAATCGGTAACAGCACGAGTTCGCATGCCTGGCGACCAGCAGTGATGCGCAAGTTGCCTGAGGGCTTGTCTCGAAAATTATTGAGGTCTTCGAGTGCATCATCAATGTCCCGAAAAGCCGGTTTCAAGCGTGTGTAGAGTCGCTCCCCAGCTTCTGTCAGGGCGACACTTCGAGTGGTTCGGTTGAATAAACGTACGCCTAGGCGGTTTTCCAGGGCGCGCAGAGAGTGACTTAGGGCTGAAGGTGACAGACCCAGTTCGACCGCTGCACGGCTGAAATTCAGGTGCTGCGCGATGGATAGGAATATCGTCAGGTCAGCAGTGCTAGGAGCCTTCATTTATGAATGCCTTTCACTAAGTCATGCAAAATAAATGGGATTATCACATAAGTACCACGACTTTAAAGTGGCATCAACTCATCGAGAAGACCCGCCAATAACGCTCGGGTCGCTGACAGGAGGAGTTGAAAATGCGTACTTGGTTCATTACTGGAGCTTCCCGTGGTTTTGGCACCCTCATCGCAGAACACGCCCTGCGTGCCGGCGACGCTGTGATTGCCACCGCACGTAAACCGCAAGACATTACTGACCGGCTGGGTGCTCACCCGAACCTCCTGGCCGTGCGCCTGGACGTGACCAGCGAAGAAGAATCGCATCAGGCTGTCGCGGAAGGCATCAAGCGTTTTGGCCGTATCGATGTCGTCATCAACAATGCCGGTTTCGGTGTACTGGGTGCGGTGGAAGAAACCAGCGCCAGCGAAACCGAGCGACTGTTCGCTACCAACGTGTTCGGTGTCCTGAACGTAACCCGCGCTGTCCTGCCGCACATGCGTCGCCAGCGTAGCGGGCACATCGTCAACATCTCCTCGATCGGCGGCTACCAGGCTTACATGGGCTGGGGTGTATACGGCTCCACCAAGTTCGCAGTGGAAGGGATCACCGAAGCGCTGCACCAGGAGCTGGCACCCCTGGGCATCCACGCAACGGTCGTTGCTCCGGGCTTCTTCCGCACGGACTTCCTGGACGAACAGTCGCTGATCAAGACCGCCCTGGAACTGCCGGACTATGACGGCACCGTCGGTAAGATGCGCCAGTTCGCCGAGGCGGCTAACCATGCACAACCCGGTGACCCCGTAAAGTTCGCCGAGGCCATCCTGGCTCTGGTGAATGCACCGAAACCGCCACAGCGTCTGGCGCTGGGCAGCGATACCGTCGCACGTATCGGCGAGAAGCATAGCTTCGTTGAAGCGGAACTCAGCGAGTGGAAAGATCTGGCGCTCTCTACTGACTTCAAAGACTAAGACGAACGCTACAAACTTGGAGAAAATGAGCTATGAAAAGTGCTCTGATTTCACTGCTGGGTGTTGGGGGGGCACTGCTGGGTGTACTTATGGTGTCTTCGGCGTTAGCTGCGCAATTAAATTCAACGGCCACAACAGCAACCACATTTACTGATTATCACTATGAGCAACGCTTGGATATTGCTCGGGTGCTGTCGCACACTGAAGTTCCACCTGTGTGTTATGTCGTACCGGTGGAAATGACCTATGAAGACTCGCAGGGAAATCAGCACACGATTCGCTACCACGCTATGGGCACTGGCTGCCTCAGTGGTTGATCTCCACACGCTTACAAAGACCGGGCTAGCCCGGTCTTTGTGCTGGTAGGTACTCTGAGTGGCCCACGTTGCTGCGCGACGTTGAACGGGCGTAAACGTCTGGCAGTAAGCAAGGATGGTCACTACGTATCGTTCCGTGCCAAAAATGGTCGGTGAGCGTCCGAAGCCTACAGCCGCGACAATATTGGCATGTAAGCCTCCTTTTTGACCTTTAAACTGAAATATTTTACGAGTCAAAAATGAGGCTTATAAAATTTGAGCCCTGTCGGTCGGATGAATGATCCTGCTGCCCAGCTCTGCATTTATGCGAGTTAGGTAGTCTGCCGACAAGAGACAAACGGTCTGACATCTCTGTCGTCTACTGCCTGAAGCACGAAGTACTGCCCATTCGCCTTCAGCGCGTGGATGATGCGACATTGGACATAGGCGGTGCTGTATGAGGGGCTCGTGCCTTGGATGTTGAGCACCAATTCTCCTCCGTAGCTGCTCACGTACCTCAAGTCCTTCAAGGCCCCCGCCGTTTCACCATTGGCCTCTGCGATTTCGATTATCAAATTCCGTAAGGTCGATTGATCTGTGTCTGCCACTTCAGCGGAAAACCTGGCCTGCCGCTGACTTTGAAAACCTCCTTCACGACTGGCTGAGCCCAGACGATTGAATGTGATATGAGCGAGCAGGACTACTTCCATGGTCTGAGCCTTCTGTGTAGGTCTTACTTCTCGGTAGCAGGGGGCATTTTATGCAACGCACGGTGCCCCGTGTTCTGGCTTGTTCATATCCGGCAATGACTCACCGATTGCGTTGTAACGGTTCGATGAGAAGGCTCCAAAGCGTCTCCGCACCGCCTTCTTGGGAAAGTTTTTGGTACTGTCGAGTGTGGAGCGCCATGCCAAAAGTTTTGAGGTACAAGGATTGGTCGTCTGTATCTACAGTGAGTGCCTCGTTGTACGAGCCCCCGCCAAACGAATCGCCATGGCTGTAATAGATACCGGCGCCTAGCTGGCCACCGGTGAACAGAGTCGCTTTGGCAACGTTATTGCCGTCCTTGTAAATACTCGCAGAAAAGCGATTGGCATCTATACGACGAAATGCGCCTTCGTACCCTGGGTTGCGTGACTGGAGCTCCAGCAATGAGTTCTCGAAATAGCGGGCAATGTACTCGAAGCTATCGAGCAGAAAGCGGTCTCTGTCAAGCTGGGTGAAGCTCTTGGCCATCCGAAGGTTGCTTGAGCGCGGGCCAGTTGGGGGCATAGGAGCGGGCGCTAAACTGCTATCGAAATTGGTACGCTCAGATCGAGGTAGCGTGCTCGGTTGGTTGCGGCTGCATCGATTGGCGGCCTTCCGCACTTCCTTCGCGACTTGCAAGAATGCTTCGTCTCGATCCGGCCAAAGTGTCACTGGCTTACCATCTTGAGGGGTGCCAAGGAGCTTGCCAAACGGTGCGTAGTGCCAATCGCATGGGCGAAGAATCACAGGTATGACGATCGCTTCCCCTGCAGCATGGCGCTCCATTGCTCGGGCCATCTCGATGTTGTAGCAGTAATCGGAAGCGATGAAGTCAGGGCTCACCAGCAATAGGATGATTTCGTCGCTGTTGATGTGATCATCAATTGCCGCATCGATGACTTGGCCCGCACCGATTCTGCGATCGTGCCATGTGTCAATGACGCCCTGGCGTTTGAGCATGGAAAGCTGCTTTTCGAGCTGATCGCGCAGGGCCTCGTCTGCATGGCAGTAAGAGAAAAACACGTTAGGCAAAATGGTTACTCCCTCTCAGGTAGGTGCTGCTCTGATCATATGATCTGCTCACCGTAGAAGTACAGGTCGCAGGATCGAAGCTCGAACTCGATGACCAGATCGAAGAGAGCTAAATCACGGGTTTTCTCCGCGCTATGAATAGCTTTCCACGTGCGTTCGCATTGTCGTGGTGAAATGATGCGTATATGAAAGCATCAAAAGAAGGGAACAGCTATTTATGAGCACGGCTCACTAAGTCTTGCTAAATCCATGGGATTATCACATGGATGATTCACCTTTAAAGTCGCATCAACTCATCGAGAAGGCCCGGCAATAAAGCTCGGGTCGCTGACAGGAGGAGTTGATATGCGTACTTGGTTCATTACTGGAGCTTCCCGTGGTTTTGGTACCCTCATCGCAGAACACGCCCTGCGTGCCGGCGACGCTGTGATTGCCACCGCACGTAAACCGCAAGACATTACTGACCGGCTGGGTGCTCACCCGAACCTCCTGGCCGTGCGCCTGGACGTGACCAGCGAAGAAGAATCGCATCAGGCTGTCGCGGAAGGCATCAAGCGTTTTGGCCGTATCGATGTCGTCATCAACAATGCCGGTTTCGGTGTACTGGGTGCGGTGGAAGAAACCAGCGCCAGCGAAACCGAGCGACTGTTCGCTACCAACGTGTTCGGTGTCCTGAACGTAACCCGCGCTGTCCTGCCGCACATGCGTCGCCAGCGTAGCGGGCACATCGTCAACATCTCCTCGATCGGCGGCTACCAGGCTTACATGGGCTGGGGTGTATACGGCTCCACCAAGTTCGCAGTGGAAGGGATCACCGAAGCGCTGCACCAGGAGCTGGCACCCCTGGGCATCCACGCAACGGTCGTTGCTCCGGGCTTCTTCCGCACGGACTTCCTGGACGAACAGTCGCTGATCAAGACCGCTCTGGAGCTGTCGGACTACGACGAAACCGTCGGCAAAATGCGTCAATTCGCCGAAGCGGCCAACCATGCACAACCGGGTGATCCGGTGAAGTTTGCCGAAGCCATCCTGGCCCTGGTGAACGCTTCGAAGCCGCCACAGCGGTTGGCCCTGGGCAGCGACACCGTGGCGCGCATCGGTGAGAAGCACAGCTTTGTCGAGGCAGAGCTGAGCGAGTGGAAAGAGCTGGCGCTTTCTACCGACTTCGCGGTGTAAGTCGACCACAAGCGTAAATAAGACACAGAAACCGGGCTTGCCCGGTTTTTGTGTTTCTGGAGGGCGGAATGTCTTGAGGTAACCGCTTACTAAATAGGGAGCTGGAAAGGGAAGCTATAGTGAAAGGATCCAGCCCCGTCTTTACGCCTGTTGGAGACGCATCATGGAATCGGCAATCCCTCCGTATCTGCGTACTGAGCGCACCCAACCTTCCACCATGCCTCCCAGTCATGTTCCTCCATTTCCCGCCTGGGCAGCGCGATTTGATCCACTGGTGGGGCAAGTGGTCATGGCTTACTTCGGCGTGCAATCAACAGCTGAGCTCAGCATTGAAGATTTGAAGCCGATCACCCATCGCTTCGTGTCTTCCAGTGGCCCGAAACACTGGGATCTAGCGCACTGTAAAGACGCAGCAGGCTTCCATAACCTCATCGCCATTGCCTACTGGTCAGCACCTGCTGACTTCCTGAGGTGGCGCCAGCAGAGTGGTTTCGATGTTTGGTGGAACGACCCACAACGCGCTGGGGAGACGGTGGGATGGTTCATTGAAATAGTAAGCCCTACCGCGGATCGCTTTGAAACCCTCCAGGCATCGCTCGGCGCACCAGAAGGAGTCGCCCACCTGGCCGAGTCTTTAAGTGACACCGTCCAGGAGCATGGATATTGGGGCAGCGTACGGGATCGGTTTGCACTTGCTCAGACTGATCCGCTTAGAGGCACTAAGCCTGAAGCAAATCCCAGCCAACAAGGCTCGCCACGTACCCACCTGTCAGGTAGGCAAAATCTTTGTTTGATCCGCTCTGGCCAAGATTGGGGGGCTACTCGTGATAAAGAACGAAACTTGTACCTACACGACATTCAGCCTGTACTGGAGGAGGGCATGACCTACCTTCGTGATCAAGGTGGGCCACTCGGCTGCCTTTCATGCCGTTTCATGAGGGTACTGAACACCACTACCGGCGAACCGCTGGAAAAAAGTTTTGGGCTCGCGCATTTCGATGAGCTGGCGAATTTAGAGGCTTGGGCTAAGACCCATCCGACGCATCTGGCCATTTTCGGTGGATTCATGCGCTATGTGCGAGCATTAGATTTCCAGGTGGCGCTGCGACTTTACCATGAGGTTTCTGTAATCCCGGCCGACTCTCAATGCTTTGAGTACATCAATTGCCATCCAGGCAGCGGATTGTTGGGCTCGTGAAATCATCAGGACACCCGCTAGGCCATGCACAACAAACAATCATGGCCGAGCGGTGGTGAGTCAATTGTTGGCATCCAGCACGACACGGTACCGTGCCTTACCGCTTCGCAGGTGATCGATTGCCTCATTAACTCTGCTCCTGGGGAAATATTCAACCTGCGGAACGATCTGATGGCGATCACAAAACTCCAGCATGGTTGCCGTGGTACTTGGAGACCCGACCGGAGAGGCGGACAAGATCTTTTGTTGGGGGATCAAGTCGGACACATGCACCGGAATAGCAATGGGAACGATGCCAACGAAGTTCGGACGGCCCTTGGCACGAAGTGTGCCAATCATCGCCGATGACGAACACGTGTAGTGGCTCGCCGCCGTGGAGAGGCGTAAAGCCAACATCGAAACCTGACGCTTGAGTCGGAGGGGGGAAATGAGCCTACCGACTCGAGCGCCAGTCCCGGTGCATCAGATCATTGTGGCTTAGTAACGCCTCAAGAAATGTTGGACTCGCTCCCCGCTATCAACCCCGAAAAAGTCGCTTGCGTAGGCGTTTTTCACGATGTTGCCACCCTCCATGAAAATCACACGATCCGCTACCTCCTGGGCGAAGCGCATCTCGTGGGTTACCACTAGCATTGTCATTCCCGCATCAGCAAGATTTCGCATGACTAGAAGCACCTCATCTCGCAACTCAGGGTCGAGAGCGGACGTAGGCTCGTCAAAGAAGATCACCTCAGGATCCATGGACAAGCCCCGGGCTATGGCCACACGTTGCTTTTGACCACCAGATAGCCGGGCAGGGTAAAAGTCTGCTTTAGCAGCCAGGCCAACCTGTTCCAGTAAATCCATTCCTTTTTTTACTGCTTCCTGCTTTGGGACTTTCTTGACGCTGACAAGTCCTTCGATAACGTTCTCAAGGGCCGTGAGGTGTGGAAAGAGATTGAAGGACTGAAACACCATGGCTGTCTTCTGGCGCAGCTGAGCAAGTTCATGCTTGTCTGCGCGACTCATGCGTTTCCCGGCAATCAGGTCAATCCGATGTCCGCAAATCTCCAGAATCCCGCTATCGGGCTGCTCCAGAAAATTCAGTGAGCGCAACAGCGTGGTTTTCCCTGAGCCTGATGGCCCCAGAATTACCACTACCTCGCCAGCCTCTACTCTCAAGTCCACTTTGTTCAGAACAACATTGTCACCGAAGGACTTGGAGACGGCAGTGACCTTGATTTTAGTGTTGCTCATCGGTAGCGCCTCGTCATACGCCCTTCAAGATAGGTTTGAATTAACGTCAGAATCTGGTTGATGAGCCAGTAGACCAGACCAATCATCAGGAACATTTCCATGTAGCGGAACGTCGACGCACCTACCTGTTCTGCTACACGGGTCATCTCAACAACAGTGATGGTTGACGCGAGAGAAGTGTCTTTGATCAGGGCAATCAAACGGCTTCCTACGGGTGGCAGTGCAATGCGAGTGGCCTGGGGAAAGATGATTCGACGAAGGCACGTCCAGTAACCCATCCCCATAGCCTGCGAAGCCTCCCACTGACCAGGATCCACGGCATTGATACCTGAGCGAAAGTTCTCGCTCAGGTAAGCGGCGGAGAACAGTGTCAGTGCCAGCAGGGCCGAAGGGATCGGCGTCATCGTAATGCCATAATGAGGCAGGCCGAAGTAGATCAACAGAAGCTGAACCAGCAACGGTGTCCCACGGAAAATCGACACATACATGAACGCAACTGACCGCAAGATTGCGAGGTTGGAGTTGCGCATAAGCGCAACGCATATACCGAGCAAACTGCCCAATACAAAAGCGCCCAACCCTAGTCCAAGCGTGACCAGTACAGCCTGCTGAAGCAGTGGCCAAGCGCGCAGGAATAATTCCAGCATCAATCACTCCTCAGCCAGGGCTTTCTTGATACCCGAGAGCATTTGGTAGTCCGCACCAACGTAATGCTTGGAGTAGGCTTCCACGGTGCCATCGGCAATCATTTCACTAATCGCCTTGTTGACCGCTGTTTTCAGACTTTCGCTGCCCTTGCGCATTGCCGCGGCAGACACCTGGTAGGTGAGGGGGGCGCCTACTGCCTTCAACGGCAGCTTGTTGACCACACGGTAGTTTTCACCGCTGAACCACGACGCGATCACCACGTCGACGCGACCGTTGGCCAGGTCATTGAACACCAGCCCGCCGTTGTCATAAGTGCGAATAACCGACTGGGTCAGATTCTTATGAGACCACGACTCATTACTGGAGCCCGCCGTAACCCCCACTGATTTACCGGCCAGATCTGCTCGCTCATGGATATCGGTGTTCTTGGCGAGGAGGAAAATACGAAACTCTTCCACGCCGTATGGATCGGAGAAATCGACTTGCAGCGCCCGCTCTTTAGTGGGAGTGAGATCGTTCATCACCAAGTCGTACTTGTCAGCTTTGAGGCCTTCTACGAAGTTTTTGTAGGTATCGGCAATGAAAACGACTTTTGGGACACCGATACGCTTGGCCACTTCCTTCGCCATGGCCACGTCGTAACCTGACGGTTTGTTTTCCGCGTCGATGAAGCTCCAGGGGGGACTGGTCTGTGTGTTGGCAATACGAATCTCGCCAGCCTCCTTGATACGCTGCAGAGAGTCATCCGCGCTTGCGGAATTGACGCCCAGGGTTGCCAATGCGAGCAAAGAAATTGCAAATCGAATGCCGGTGATTGTTTTCATAATCCATCCTTAATTTATTGATCACCGCCCCAAGATTGGGCGGCGAAAGGCGGCAGCACTTCGAAGGAAAAGGGCGGCGAAATCTTGCGCTTCACCTACCCCGTGGGTGTTACACGATTGCGTGCTCAAGACGGGCTTGTTCGTAGCACTTCAATGCATTGTCGAGATCGCCGATCAGCACCTCTGGGTCTTCAAGACCTATGGAAACCCGAACGATTGGCTGGTTGGTAGGCGGGTATTGGCGCGCCTGCTGCTGACTGGTAGGGTAGTAAGCAACTAGACTGTGCGTCCCTCCCCAGCTTGCGCCTATTGGGAAATGCCGGAGCGCATTGAAGAAAGCACTGAAGGCCGCCTCACGAGCTGGCTGGAGAATGAACGAGAACAGGCAGCCATTGCCTTCAAACTGTTTCTTCCATAGCGCAAACCCAGCATTGGACTCCAGTGCGGGGAACATCACCTCGCCAACCATGGGGTGGGCATCCAGCCAGCGGGCAACTTTTAACGTGTTTTTGCTCTGCTCCTTCATCCGTACCTGAAGCGTGTCCATTCCTCGCATGACCAGAAAACAATCATCGGGGCTGACCGCCTGGCCGAGAATACTTTGAGTCTCACGCAAGCACTCGTAGTACGACGTGTTGAGCATACTGATACTGCCCATGAGCACATCCGAGTGACCACCAAATACTTTGGTGACCGCTTCAACCGATAGGTCGATACCATGCTCAAGGGGGCGGAAATACAGCGGGCTTGCCCAAGTGTTGTCCATCATGGTCATGACACCATGACGTTTGGCGACCGCCGCAATACCGACGATGTCCTGCATTTCCATCGTGATTGTGCCTGGCGCCTCCAGACAGATCATCTTTGTGCTTGGTTTAATCAAGCGCTCAATATTGGAGTCGATAGTGGGAGGGTAGAACTCCACCTCTACACCTAAATTCGCCAGCCAGTTTCGAGCGAAGGTTTTTAAGGCACCATAGCAAGCATCTGAGATCAAGATGTGATCACCGCTACGCACGAACCCCATCACGGCAGTGATAAGGGCAGATGCACCAGATGGAGTAACCACGCAGTGACTGGCGCCTTCCAGTTGCGCAATCCTGTGCTCCAGGCTCCGTGCTGTTGGTGTGCCGGTAATACCGTAGCTGTAGCCATCAGGCTGACGAGATTTGCGCGCGACAAAATCTTCGAAGGTATCAAAAACTACGGTCGAACCGCGCCATACAGCAGGTGACAAGCTGGCAAAGGGGTTGTCCGCGTGATCGGTGAAGCTCATTGTGAAGGTGCCCCCAGAGGCAGTTGGTTATGGCCTGATTCTAGGGGTATGAAAATCTTGCGAGCAAGACGGTGAATTATTTACTCTATAAGTTCAGGTTATAGCTTAGAGAGACTTCATGGGCATTCGAGAAATTGAAATGTTTCGCGCCGTAATGACCTCCGGCACGACCAGTAAAGCAGCAACGATGCTGGGTGTATCGCAACCGGCAGTCAGCCAGGCGATTAGGAAGCTGGAGGTCAGTGCGGGGCTACAGCTGTTTGTACGCTCTCGCAGCAGACTGGTACCCACCCAAGAAGCGGTTGCGCTGATGGCGGACGTAGATCGCTTCTTCATGGGCTTTGAAGCCATCGAGCATCGACTGAAAAGCCTTCGCGATCTGGGCATAGGGCGTTTGAACATTGCCGTGCACCCGGCGCTTGGCGTGTCGTTTCTTCCCCGGGTGCTGGCGGATCTAGACCTCGCCAAGCGCGACATGCAGGTGTCGTTGCGAGTATTGAGTTCGAAAGAGGTGCACCAACAAGTATCTTCCGGGCAATGTGATTTTGGACTGATGGCTGATGAGATGCCTGTCGCTGGGCTTGAGCACTCAGCGTTTCTCGATAGCAATGGTGTGATTGTCATGCACGCCAGCCATCCACTGGCTAAGCAATCGATTATCACGCCTCGTGACCTAGGTGATGTGGATTTCCTTGCATTGAATCCCGAGGACAGCAGCCGTCACCGATTGGAGGCAGCGATGCGGGAGGAGGGCGTTGAATTGAAAATTCGGGTCGAAACACCGTACGCCCACACCCTGTGTGAGCTGGCCATGCTTGGCCTAGGGGTGGGGTTTGTGAACCCGGTGGCGGCGCGCGACTTCCTTGATCGAGGGCTTGTTGTCAAACCCTTCAGTATTGATGTCCATTTTGCCAGCCTTTTGGTATTCCGCCCTGGTAAACCTTTACCCGAGAACGCACGGCAGTTCATACGCGTTCTGAGAATCCGCCTTGAAAAAGACCTGAAGCAGCTCAGAACCAAGCTTGGGTAAGTGTAAGCAGGATTTTGCGGTGTTCTACTGCATACAACCCCGCAGGAACGGCGTCGCCTGGTGGAAGCGTTGAGACCTGCTCTCGAACCTGTGCATGAAGCTGTGTCAGACGCCTTGCGAATCGTTAGTCATGCCCAGGATGCCATTAACAGCAAGCAGAATCAGGCAAATCGAGAGCAGTACTCGACTAACTTCAGTACCGCACCGAGCCGTAGTCTGAACCCATGCAGAAACACACCTGCAACGGGTTAACCAGACGATGCTGATCTGAACGACCCGGCCCTAAATCCTTGATTACGACCGGAGTCACCGCCATGAAAACCATTAGCCAACTTATCGCTGCTGTTACCTTCGCTCTGAGCGCCACCGCATTCGCTGTACCGAGCAACCAAGAAGTTCGAGTCTACTCCCAAACTGCCAAAGAGCAGCAGACTGTCGCTGAAGACGGCTCGGATCGCACTCCAGGCTTCAAAGTCGCTGAAGGCGGCTCGGATCGCACCCCAGGTTTCAAAGTCGCTGAAGGCGGCTCGGATCGCACCCCAGGTTTCAAAGTCGCTGAAGGCGGCTCGGATCGCACCCCGGGCTTCAAAGTCGCCGAAGGCGGCTCGGATCGCACCCCGGGCTTCAAGGTTGCTGAAGGTGGCTCGGATCGCACCCCAGGTTTCAAAGTCGCTGAAGGCGGCTCGGATCGCACCCCAGGTTTCAAAGTCGCTGAAGGTGGCTCGGATCGCACCCCAGGCATCAAGGTTGCCGAAGGTGGCTCGGATCGCACCCCAGGTTTCAAAGTCGCTGAAGGCGGCTCGGATCGCACCCCGGGCTTCAAAGTCGCCGAAGGTGGTTCAGATCGTACCCTCGGCCGTCGCCAAGCATAAACTAATGTGGCAACCCACATCGGACGGGGACAGAATAGTGAAAAAGCCCTACAGGCTGAACCCTGTAGGGCTTTTGGTTTCGTAGGGAGGAGAATGTGGCTGCCAGGTTGGTATTGGTTCAAACGTCTAATCCAGTTGCCGTTGCAAGCTACCGGGGCAGGGCGCGTACACGTTTCTAGTGTTGCGTCACGGGCTCTGCATCATGAATGGGGGCTTCACGGGCCTTCAGCATTCCACCTTTACGACCGTTGAAGTGAGCGGTTATCTCTGCCAAAAGAGACAACGCTATAACCTCAGGGGTATCCCCACCTATATCCAACCCCATCGGATAGTGAAGTTGCTCGAATGCCGGTTGTGAGTGACTGTTGGGTATCTCAGCGAGCATTCGCTCTGTGCGGCTACGTGGCCCCAACTGACCTACATAAGAGGGGCCCTGATTTAGGCTCTGAGCCAGCCAGTGACGATCTTGTAAGTAACTGTGAGACATGATGACCACAGCAGCATTCGTTATCAGCTCGCTAGGAACCTGACCAAATTCCAGCGATAAATGCATAACTTGGTCTGCGTTTGGGAAACGTTCACGCCTGATGAAGTGACTTCTTGCGTCGATCACAGTCACTTGCCAGCCCTGTTGCTTCGCCATGGCGACCAGCGGTTGAGCATCGTGCCCCGCGCCAAAAATGACCAGCTTTCGCGGTGGTGCCAGATACTCAAGGAGAACCTCGATTTGTTCCGCTCCCATCTTGTAGCGATGCAGGGCGGTTTTTTTGTATTCAAATGCAGCCTGCAGGTCGTCCATTAGCAGTCCTACCAACACTGCGGGGCTTCCATTTTGAAGTAGGGTTCCTGATGGCGATACCGCAGCTCTGGCGCCAATCAATGCAGCTGCTTCCCCGGTGCCAGAAATAACCGTCGCCAGCGCGGCGGGGCGTTGCTCCCTGATGACCTGCCGCAACAACTGCGCAGGTAAAAAAGGCTGTCCGACTCGCACCCGCTCTAGCAGAATATGGACTGTGCCATTGCAGCCCAGTCCAAAAGCTAGCTCCTCTTCTTCACCAGGCTCATCTCCTGGAATGCCCGTGCTGTAGGTGCGAATCACCGGTTGCGTGTGCTCTGTTAACCACCAAGCTTTCTTGGCTAGATCGCTTTCGAGGCAACCTCCGCTGACCGTACCCACAGCGCTGCCGACCTGAGAGATCAGCATTCGAGCACCAGGGCGCCGGTAGGCTGAACCCTCAACCTTTACGACTGTGGCCAGCACCGCTTCCTGTTCCTGGGTGGCTAGCTCCTCCAGAGCGTCCAGTAATTTGTCAATGTCGCTCATGGGCTGCAGTCCCGTTTCGCTCCGACTGGATATCAGATTAGTCCTGTCTCCCGGCTTATCCACAAAATCACCTACAAGACTGTTTACCGAATGCTTCAGCTCTCGCCTGGCAAACGGTGTATCTGTCAGATGCGGAAGTTGCCCACCAGTTGCTGCAAGCGTGCGGCTTGATGATCGAGGTCAGCGCAGGCGCGAAGTGTAGCGTGGAGATTTTCCACTCCCTCCTGATTGAGGGTATTGATCTCTGTGATGTCCATGTTAAGGCATTCGACGACAGCCGTCTGTTCTTCGGTGGCGGTTGCCACTGACTGGTTCATGCTGTCAATTTCGCCAATGCGCTGAGTGACACTACCCAAACGCTCGCCTGCCTGGTTAGCGATTGCGACACTCTGTTCGCTGTAGCGTTGGCTCTCGGTCATAGTGGTGACCGCTTCGCGAGCTCCTACCTGTAACTCTTCAATCATGTGGTGGATCTCCTGAGCGGACTGCTGCGTGCGATGAGCGAGGCTGCGTACTTCATCCGCGACAACAGCGAAACCACGACCAGCTTCCCCAGCGCGTGCAGCCTCAATCGCCGCGTTGAGTGCTAGCAGGTTGGTTTGCTCGGAGATGCCTTTAATCACCTCAAGGATCTGACCAATATTCACTGTCTTGCTGTTGAGCGCCTCAATGTTGCCGCAGGAGACGCGAATCTTAGTGGACAGTTCGTTTATCGCATTGATCGTTGTTTCCACCACTCTGCGGCCGTCCTCGGCCTGGCTGCGCGCGGAAGAGGCTTGCTGCGACGCGTCTGCGGCACTGCGGGCAATTTCTTCGGCAGCGGCGCCTAGCTCGTTGATCGCCGTGGCGACACTGTTGGTGCGGCTCAGGGCGAAGAGCTTAAGACCACTCAATCCACCTTACAGTCAGAGATCACACGCAACGCCCGGATCAGCCAAAGCTGCACCGATCTGGAAGTGCGCGTACAAGAGAAAGATCAACAGATCCGTTCACTGGAAGAAAAACACACGCATGCCCGGGATGCCCTCGAGCACTACCGAACTGCAGCGAAAGACCAACGTGACCAGGATGAGCGCCGGCACGAGTCTCAGCTTCATCAGGTACAGCAAGAGCTCACGCTGCTGCAGCAGACTTTGATAGTAAAACAGGACGAGCTGACTCGAATGATTCGGGATAACGAGCGTTTGATCGGAGAAAGCCGCCAGCAAGCTCGGGAAGGGGCACAGCACCGAGATACCATCGAACGTCTGAGGGCAGATATCGGCATCGCCAATGCCGCTACCGCACGTGCCGAGGGCGCTCGAGAATTGCTCCAACAGCAGATGTCGACACTTGCCACTGCCTCCGACGAGTTGCGCGCAACCATCACATCCCTGGAGATCCGTGACAAGCAAACGGCACAGCTGCTCGATCAGGCCAAGGCTGAGAATGAAGCGCTACGCACCGCGGCGTCAGCTCAGTAGCGCGAAGGGAAGAGGAGAATTAGGCGGGCGACACGAAGCGCTCAATTGCTTCTTCGAAGTCAAACAATTCGCCCCCGCCGCCTGAAGAGACAAATTCAATTACTCGACCGCTTGGGCCCATGCGAACCTTAAACTGCACGTCCTGATCGGCACCACCGGCAGCCCCCATCAGCAGCCTTAGTTTCTCTATGGCCAACGGGTGAGTGATCCAGCCAAGCGGCGCCACATTTACAAACGCTGCCAATTTATCTTTGAGCTCCGTGCGGGACGCATAGCTGTGCGGGTCAAGCTTGAAGGACACTTCTTGACCTATGGCACCGACGCTTTCCGTTGCGCGATACAACTCTTGTATCTCGCGGTGCTCGTAGGTGCGATTCCACACCCTGAGACCTTCTACGTGACGTTCGAGAAAGGGTCATCAAGAAGCTTGCTCCCTCGCGATCAGATCCCAGGCGCCGTGGATTCTGGGAGCTAGTGCTTCCACTGGATTGGCGTGATCAGATTGTGTACCTCTCAACCGGTAAGGTGACGCTTTCCATCCGGGAGCATCCAGACTATGGATGCCAAAAAACCTGGTCGGATAGCAAAACCTGCCGGCTCGAGGGCAAGCTCCAGTCGCTGGCGCCGGCGGCCACCGCGTAGATGAAGCTTTGCAGGGCATCGTTGATGCTCTTCCATCATGAGCGCTTCACGACGAATTCTGTCTTCCTCCATAAACTCCCGCTGCTGCGCCTCATCGCTCAATCTGACAGCCCTAATCCAGCTGATTAGCTTGATGGATCCCTCGACGAGCAGGTGGAGTAAAGAGCAGCAGTGCCGGGTTGGTGAGTGGGCAAAGTGGGCGAGGACGCAGTTAGATTCAATTGACCCTGAGCACAGCGGCTGTGCTTAGACACAAAGAGTACAAATGTACTCATCACGCGGCGGAGGTACTCGACGACCAGTTCATGATGCCTGGTTGGGCTTCTCATGACAGGTGCACATGCCGTGTGCCTAACGCCTGCGCTATCTCGTGCATTTTTCAGCTTACGATGCGGAACCTAAATCTCGCTTATCCCCGAAGAGGCTGTCCTCCGCGATGGATCACTTCACGCTGGCCGCAACCTGCATCAGTGATGCCAGTTAGCGCCGCGTAGACAAATACTCCTCCCTAGAAGACCATGCGGGTGATGTGGAAGCCGGCGGGTGCGCCCGGGCACTCCAGGCCTAGGCACATCGGTGCGTCTGAGGTGCGAGGCGGTTATGCTTTTCTCAAGGTCAGTCAGCCATACCTGCTGTTGCTGGCGAGCGCGGATCTACATTGCAGCGAACGCCCCGTTGAGTGAGCATTCGCGGTCAACCGCATGATCCATTCTTGTTCACGTTTGCTTGGTTCCATCTTATGCCTTATAGTCAAATGAGTGGAACTTAGCGGGATTGCTTTGCTTTCACAGTCGATAAACCGGCTCGTTGCGTAGGCGTGGGGAGCTCGCAATGATTGAGACACCGAATACTCACCTTTCGTGCGTCACCGGAGCAGCAATGAAATTTGAGGAGCTGATTCAACGTCAGGCCAAGCAGGTGTTTGGTAGCAAAGCCAAGGCGGATGTTTGGTTGGCTCGGCCTCGGCTCGAATTCGGTGGTTCAACTGCTCTGGAGAGTGTACGCGATGAGGCTGAATATCTGAGGGTGAAGACTTTGCTCGACCGGATTGATCACGGGTATGGCAGCTGATGGATACGATGCTTTTGGGCTAATTGATCCGCGGGGCTCAGAGTCACGCGATGATTCAATTACGAAGTAACGCTTCCACGGATTGAAATATACGCAGACGAGGTCAGCCGAATTGCCTAATGAGCCAACTATTGAACCTGGCCTTGTTACGCTTTCTCACGACCAGGACAGGGCTAGAAGCCATGAGTGGGCCCGATTTTGCTTGCGCCATCGGGGAGTTGAAGAAACCTTCGATATTGGCTGTACCCATGCTGAGCTTCCCCAAGTTGATGGGGTTACGCAAATCCGGATAGCGGTCAGTTTCACTGGCGGCAAGCAAATGCGTTGCACGCTGTTTTTCGTACCTCCGGGCGAGGCCGCCCCCCTCCCTGTGACATTTTCCGAGAGCAAGACAATTGCAGATTTGAGGGGAGGGCATTGCTTGCTAGTTCCTGTATCTGATGATGTGGCGTGGACAGACAGTGTATGGCCCAAGTCAATTCAAGAATTAGATGCATTTATTTCTCATTCGACCGGATCCCCGCGATTCTTTGAGGATTGGGTTGAGGAGAGGAGCCGCGAATCCAATAAATTGCTGATGGTCGTGGCAATTAGAAACAATTGTTGTTATGGATACCTGCTAGGTTCTCCAAGAATTGCTGGGTTCAGTGAGACCCGGGTAATTCCCATTTTCTTTGATCGTATTGGTGAGCTGGCACTAGACTTCCCCGTGCCGTTCGAGCTGGCACTCAGTAGCAAAAATCTCGAGGCGCTTCTCAAGCATGCGCGTAGCTTCCAGCCTCATTCTGGAGACATGCAGGGAGATCTCCAATTACGCCAAGCCCTCGATGAGCTGGCTAATGCTTTGGAAAAGGGTGCGAGTCGATCTCATCAGGTTTGATATCTGCGTGGTAACTCGGCCCGTCTATAGCTTGGCGCGACAGTGTTACCCGAGCGGGTTACGGTTTTCTAACCTGTAATAGGTCAATGTCAATCGTTGCGTCACTTTTACAGGCGGAGGCACCATCGTATTCTTAAGTAAAAGAACAATAAAAAGGGTCGCCCAATGTCCGAGTTAAAAACTCTCATCGAAGCAGTCGGTGGCAAGCTGAATGTTCGGCACACTATTGAGAAACTCGACAGTGAAGAGCTCTCCAAATTTCAGGCTTTAGGTCTTCTCTAGCACTTGATTGATTCAGTCGCTGAGCTCAAGCTGGGGCTCGAACATTCAGCGGCTCTGCTTGTCCGAGAAATTTTCGACAGGGAAGGATGGGCGGAGGAAATCATTGAGCGCTTACTAGCAGCCCGGACATGGGAGAACCGGATGCCAGGAAGGCGGCACGCTCGTCCTACTGCTGAGGAGGGTCATGTCTAATGAAGCCTTAAGCTCGCTAACTCCTTTGAAATAGAGGCGAAACCATTGCTCTTTATTTTCGCATCATCAATAAGGTCTTGAAAGACCGCACTGCACCAACACGCTATATGCGCAGCCCGCAAGTGCGCTGCCTCAATATTTTTTGCTTTTCTGAAGGGGTACCATTCACTTACCCCCAGTTCTGAATTAAATTTTCGGGATGGCGCATTGGAACACCAAGCAGCTGGAGGCTCAGCGCAAAAGGCGAGGAAATCTATAACATTCTCGTGTTTTATGCTTGCAATTTCAGTTGGCTTGATAAATATGCACCAGCTTGTGAGCTTTTCCAAAGCTTTGACCGTGTATCGATTACGCCGCCCTAGGGCGCTGTTAGCATAATAGATAAATAGCTCCAGATTTTTAATATCAGTGACCGAAAGATTGCCTAGAATGCCCCTAACTCTTGCCAACGCTTCAGTAATATCCGCATGCATAAATGATCTGTTTTTTCCTGAGCCAAATGTGCAGAGCGGTGGAGGTAAGGCATTGCTTCTATACGATAACGAACTTTTTGTGGGTGCGGCCATTATGCTAGGTGCGACGCGAATTATTCGCCTGGATCGTCTATGGTATTGTGACTCGCGTGATAAGCGCTTCTTTCCTGATGAATGTTGGTTTCTTTGCTCTCGGATAAGCTCTCGCAAATACGATCCGATTGGAGCCGTCATAAAATCAAAAATTGGCAATGAATTCCAGACATGGCGCAAGGCATAGGGAGATCGAAAGATAGGCTGCACCTCATCGTCCGATGTATAAGAAAAGCAGGCCATAGAAAAAAACTGAGTACTGCGAACTAATAGCGAAAAAGGAATACGCAAGAGAAAGCAGGTGGCGAACACAAAAACTTGCTTTTCTTTAGAAGCGCGGCCATGTCTTGGCCTGCCACTACAAGCTTCACCATCTTCCAACGCTTGAAGATATCTTTTCAGCACATCTAAGGCTTTCGTAGCATTCACGCTTGAGTGTTGCTTGCCCAATGTTGGACTTCTTCTCGCCACGACGTCACTTAAACCTTGGCTTTTGAGGTGATCATAAAAGAAACGAAGGGCGCTTCGTTCCCGAGCATCACTCAGAACATGGCTCGGTCGCACCAAAAAGGGCCTCCATTGAGGATTAACGCAGACTTCATCTGATACAAGGATGAAGCGTTTGCAATAGCTTTTTGATCGCGACATTTCTTTGGGCGGTTGGCGACAAATGCTAAAAAAATCCTCTAAATCTGCAGGATCTAGGGATAAAGGTGAGAGCCGGCGTATAAAAAAGCACCAAATCAGCAACTTTTCCAATATTGACGCGAATTCTTTTATGCGCTGATTTGCGTAGGTATAGCGCTTTAGCGCGATCAGGGCGCGAACGCTGGCATAAGCCTCAGGCGCCTGTAGGGAGCTATCCAGACTCGACAGCGCGTGATGAATTAATGCGCTTTCGTCAGCACTGGATGATGGTACATCTGATCTGGGATCCCAAGAGTTACCAAACAGTGGAATCAAATTCATAGCCTTTCGAGAGAGGTCACCACGAGTGGAGACAAGGCTACTCCAAGAGAGCGTGTTGTCAATTTTGGTAGAAAAAAGCGGTTTTTTGCCAATCAATTAACGAAAGAAAATGGCTCAAAAAGGGCCGGTTAAATTTCGCAGAGATCTAGCGCTTGGGATGGGAGGTGCACTGTAGGCCGCGAAAATCGAGGGTGGCTGGGTCTGGGGGATGGGCCGATTAATTTTCAACGCTTACATTGGGGGTAAGTGACTGGCGACTGCTCATATCAGCGATTACGTAATTTAACATAATATACATTATGCGAATGTTTATATAAGCCGCTGGCTCCGGTTAACAACAACCGAAGCCACACCACCAGCCCTTGCTACTGACCCAATGCCTGGCTCACCGCATTCACGAACACCGCCTGCTCGTCATACAGCGAGCTCGGTGTCTCAGCGTTCTTCCATGTCGACCACTGCACTACCACCAGATGCTCAACGGGATTGATCGCGATCGTCTGTCCGAAGATGCCCAGCGCCCAGAAGGTCTTGTCGCTGCTTGCTGTTTTCCTCGGTTCGGCCTCGGCGTCCGGCGCTGGTGCGTTGTACCACCATTGATAACCGTACTGGCCGTTGGGCGCCGCAGCGGTTACCGAGCCCTTGGCCTGGGTCCAGTGCGTGGAGCTTGCGATCCAGTCGTCCGGCAACAGTTTCTCGCCGTCAGGCAGTTGGCCACCGTCGAGCACGAATTGACCGAAACGACCCCAGTCGCGCAGCGTGGCATTGAAGCCGTGGCCGCCCATGTCCACCTTGCCCGGGACCAGCGCATGCCAGACGCCATCCTGTTGCATGCCGTAGCGGCTCCAGATGCGGCTCTCCAGGTATTTGGCGATGGTCATGCCTGTGGCGTTTTCCAGCACACGGCCCACCAACCAGGCACCTCCAATGAACGCTGGCTGCGTATCCTCTGCGTACCGGCCTTCGCCTCGCGTTGGCTGACACCGCGCATCGAGACCTTGCGTAGCCTGCGGCCCGACCTGAAGATCGCCATCGAACCCAACGCCACCTTCACCGCCGTGGATGCCCGCCAGGCCGACCTGGGCATCGCCTACGGCTTGCCGGGCGAGCTATCGGGCGTGCGTGAGGTGCTCATCCGCCCTGAAGTGTTCCCGGTCTGCTCGCCAGGCTACCTGGCGCGCTTGCCTTCGGATCTGGCTGCGGAAAACCTGCCAGCCTGCAGATTGATCCACGTCGACGATGGCACCTGGTGGAACAGTTGGTTCGCGGCCAACGGGCTGCGCCTTCGGGTCAAGGCCGACACGTCGCACATGAGCAACGACATTGCCCTCAATCTGGCCCAGCGCGGCCACGGCATCGCCTTGGCCACCGAGGTGCTGGTCGCTCGCGAGCTGCAGGACGGCGCACTGGTACGCTGCGTCGAACAGGCGGTGCCGTTGGAGAGTTACCAGTTGCTGATACCTGCACAGCAACAGCTCAGCGCCGACGCGCTGTGGTTCATGGAGTGGCTGGGGCGAAGCCTGCGGGAGGCATTTCCAGGAGCCAGGGTTGAACCGGCAGCCGCTCTCCCCTAAAGTGACCGCCCTGCTTCTTTATAAAGATTATTGATAACTCGACTAAATGAATATTTAGTCGAGTTATTTTTTATGAGTCAGGAAACCTCGGCGACCTTGATCAACTCGTTGATGTACACCGTGGCTGAATCGATACGTGCCGTGACCTGCCTGGCGTGCTGGGTATCAGCGTCGAAGAGGTAGCCGCTCAGGCCGAACGGGGCGGCGTTGGCCAGCTCGATCCCCTCCTCTTCGCTGTCGACGACATGGGGTGGCGCTGACCATAACCGCTGACTCAGGCCAACCCACCAAACCGCCGATAGAAGCTCTCACTGGCATCGGGCAATGGCCCATCCGCCGTCTCCAGCGCCTCGCCCAACAGGGCCTCGGCCCCGGCATACACCAGCCGGTAAAGGTTGCGACACAACTGCCGCGCGGCCCTGCCCTCCCAATCACCGGGCAGCAGTTCCTCCGGCAGTTGCGGATCGCGCAGCAGCAACTTGCGATATTCATGGATCAACAAGGTCCGGGCCAGGAAGCAGTCCTGGGCGCTCGGCGCCTCCTGTTCCTTCATGGCCTGCCACAGCGGGCGGAACAGGCGGATGAACTCGCTGTAGTGCTGCCCCAGCTCCTCGATCCGCCAGCTTTCGCGAACCTGGGCGCGCATGGCCTTGGAGGCCAAAACTTCCTGGGCATGGGTCTCGAAGATGATGCTGTCGTCGCTGGCATCCAGCTCGCGCAGGGTGGCGGCAAGATCCGCGCGATCGGCGCGTGGACAGCCCAGCACGTTCGGAGCGATGACGCCAAAGCCCTGCCACTCCAGCTCTTCGCGTACCGCCTTGCGCCGGGCGGCATCCAGCTGCGACAGCAGGACCAGCGTCCAGGCCCCGTCCCAGGCCGGCAAGCTGGCGCTGTAGACCCGCTTGAAGGCCTTCTCGAAGCGCCGGCGGCCGGTACCGGTCAGGCTGTAGTAGCTGCGCCGCCCGACCTTCTCGGCGGTCAGCCAGCCTTCCTTGGTCAGGCGGAAGATCGAGGTACGGATCAGCCGCTCGTTGATACCGATCGGCTCGAGCAGGTTGATCAGGCTGCCCAGCCAGACGGTACCGCCATGGGGCTCGATGGCATCGCCGTACAGGGTGATGATCAGCGAGCTGGCGCGGATCGGCGTCTGCTCCTGGAAACGGGTGATCAGGTTGTTCAAGGGTGCAAGGCTGCTCATGACGGCACTGGAAGCGGACAAAGCCCCGACTATACCTGTACGCCGGGCGGCCTGGCCATTGCGGCGCAGTGTGACATTCATGCGCCCGCCTCCCCCTTGGGCCTGAAGCCCGAGTCGCCCATGCGCGGGCGCGCCGGTTCGACCTCGGCCAGCGGCGGGCATTCCACCAGCGCCGTCATGCAGCGTTGGGCCAGGGCCTGGTACTCGGCCGTGCCGCGTTGCTTCCAGGCGACCTCCTGCTCCGTGAGTGGGCGTTTGACCACGGCGGGCGATCCGACCACCAGGCTTTGCTCGGCACACATGAAACCCGCCTTGACGAACGCCGTGGCCGCGACGATGCAGCGTGGCGCGATGTGCGCGCCATCCATGACCACGGCATTCATGCCGACCAGGGCATCCTCGCCCACCCGGCAACCATGCAGGACCGCCCCATGGCCGACATGGCCGTTGCGCTCGACCACCGTGTCACCACCCGGGAAGCCGTGCATCACGCACGTGTCCTGAAGGTTCGCACCCGCTTCCAGGACGATGCGCCCGAAATCTCCGCGCAAGGAGGCCAGCGGCCCTACATAGCAGCGAGGACCGACGATCACGTCGCCAATCAGTACCGCGCTCGGATGCACGTAGGCGCTTGGGTGGACCACGGGAGTCAGGCCGTCCAGGCGGTAGCAGGGCATGTCGCATCTCCAAAGTGATTCAGGAACTGAGCAAATCATGTATCACGATGATCGCGATCGTCAATTGCCAATCATTCTGTATCGCTTTCCTGGGGACTAGAAAATATTCCAAAAAATGAATAATAAAGCAGAAAAAACCCACGAAAATACAAAAAATAGGTAGTTTTTCAGCAGGAAAACCTCAGGCAAAGAAACAGAATGGACACATAAATACAATTTTGATGTTGATGTTTTGTATCGCAATAGGCATATACTGGATCGCACCTGGGCATGACCGGCGCCAAGCCCCCTGCCCCTGCAGACAATTCCAAGATATGCCGGCCATGACAGTGCCGTGCGTGCAGCCTGAGGAACCCAGCATGCCTCGTTACCTCGTTGTACAGGCGCCCGAGGACGGCGTCCGCCTCATCACCTTGCAACGGCCGGAAGCCCTCAACGCCCTCTGCACCGAGCTGCTGGCCGAACTTGCGGCAACGTTGGACGAGGCCGAGCGCGACGCCGAGACTCGCGCCGTGGTGCTCACTGGCAGCCGCAAGGCCTTCGCCGCCGGCGCAGATATCCGCGAGATGGCCGAGCGTGACCTGGTCGGCATCCTCAACGACCCCCGCGTGGCCCACTGGCAGCGCATCGCCGCGTTTCCCAAACCCCTGGTCGCCGCCGTGAACGGCTTCGCCCTCGGCGGCGGCTGCGAGCTGGTCATGTGCGCCGACATCGTCATCGCCGGCGAGGATGCCCGCTTCGGCCAACCCGAGATCAACCTCGGCATCATCCCCGGTGCCGGCGGCACCCAACGCCTGCTGCGCGCGGTCGGCAAGCCGCTGGCCATGCAGATGGTGCTCGGCGGCGAGGCCATCACCGCCCGCCATGCCCTGCAGGCCGGCCTGGTCAGCGAGGTCACCCAGCCGGAACTGGCGGTCGAGCGCGCCCTGCAGGTGGCCCGCACCATCGCCCGCCAGGCGCCACTGGCGGTGCGCCTGGCCAAGGAGGCCCTGCTCAAGGCCCAGGACACCGACCTGGCCACGGGCCTGCGCTTCGAACGCCACGCCTTCACCCTGCTGGCCGGCACCGCCGACCGCGACGAAGGCATCCGCGCCTTCCAGGAAAAACGCCCGGCCCACTTCCAGGGGCATTGATCCACCTATTCCCACCGACTGACGGAGCGAGTCTGTCATGACTTTCGAGCACATCCTGTTTTCCATCGAGGACGGCATCGCCCTCCTCTCGCTGAATCGGCCGGAGCAGCTGAACAGCTTCAATACCCAGATGCACCTGGAGGTGCGCGAGGCGCTCAAGCAGGTACGCCAGAGCGAACAGGCCCGGGTCCTGCTGCTGACCGGCGAAGGCCGTGGCTTCTGCGCCGGCCAGGACCTGTCCGACCGCAACGTGGCACCCGGTGCGCAAATGCCCGACCTGGGCGAGTCCATCGAACGGTTCTACAACCCCCTGGTGCGCACCCTGCGCGACCTGCCGCTGCCGGTAATCTGCGCGGTCAACGGCGTGGCCGCCGGCGCCGGGGCGAACCTCCCGCTGGCCTGCGACCTGGTGCTTGCCGCGCGTTCGGCCAGCTTCATCCAGGCATTCTGCAAGATCGGCCTGGTCCCGGACTCCGGCGGCACCTGGTTGTTGCCACGGCTGGTCGGCATGGCACGGGCCAAGGCCCTGGCCATGCTCGGCGAGCGCTTGAGCGCCGAGCAGGCCGAGCAATGGGGGCTGATCCACCGCGTGGTGGACGATACCGACCTGCGCGACGAGGCACTCAAGCTCGCACGCCACCTGGCGACCCAACCAACCTACGGCCTGGCACTCATCAAACGTGGCCTCAATGCCAGCTTCGATAACCGTTTCGACGAACAACTGGAGTTGGAGCGCGACCTGCAACGCCTGGCCGGGCGCAGCGCAGACTACCGCGAAGGCGTCAGCGCCTTCATGGACAAGCGCGCCCCCGCGTTCAAGGGGTGCTGACCATGGCCGCCCTCCCGAGCAATGCCCAGGTGGCCGTGATCGGCGCCGGCGCCATGGGTGCCGGCATCGCCCAGGTCGCTGCCCAGGCCGGTCACCCGGTCATGCTGTATGACAATCGCCCCGGCGCCGCGAGCCAAGCCGTGCAAGGCATCGATCGCCAGCTCGGCCGCCTGGTGGAAAAAGACCGGCTCGATGCCAGCGCGCGCGAGGCGATCACGGCCCGCCTGCAGCCGGTCGAAACCCTCGATGCACTGGGCGAGGCACACCTGGTGATCGAGGCGATCGTCGAGAACCTGCAGGTCAAGCAGGACCTGTTGCGCCAGCTCGAAGCGCTGTGCACCGTAGATTGCATCCTGGCCAGCAATACCTCGTCGTTGTCGATCACCAGCCTGGCCGCCGGCCTGTGCCGGCCACAGCGGGTGATCGGCATGCACTTCTTCAACCCCGCCCCCTTGATGGCCCTGGTGGAGATCGTCTCGGGCCTGGCCACCGACCCTGCCCTGGCCGCCACCCTGTACGACACGGCCAAGGCCTGGGGCAAGCAGCCCGTGCATACCCGCTCCACGCCCGGGTTCATCGTCAACCGCGTGGCGCGGCCGTTCTACGCCGAAAGCCTGCGCCTGCTGCAGGAAGGTGCCGCCGACTGCGCCAGCCTCGACGCCCTGTTGCGCGAGGCCGGTGGTTTTCGCATGGGCGCCTTCGAGCTCACCGACCTGATCGGCCACGACGTCAACTATGCCGTCACCTGCTCGGTCTTCGATGCTTTCCACGGCGATTTCCGCTTCCAGCCTTCGCTGGTGCAAAAGGAGCTGGTCGACGCCGGACGCCTCGGCCGCAAGAGCGGCCAGGGCTTCTACGACTACGCCGCGGGTGCCGAACGCCCGCAGGCAGCCGAGCTGCACAGCCAGGCCCGTGTCGAACGCTGCGTGGTCGAGGGCCAGCCCGGCCCCTTGCACGCGCTGCTGCCACGCCTGCGGGCCAGCGGCATCGGTGTGACCGAGCGGGCCGGCAGCGGACTGCTGCGGGTCGGCGACGCCACCCTGGCGCTGTCCGATGGCCGCCTGGCCAGCCAGCGTGCCCAGGAGGACGGCCTGCGCAACCTGGTGCTGCTCGACCTGGCCCTGGACTACGCCAGCGCCTCGCGTATCGCCATCAGTTGGTCCGCCGACACCACCGCCCAGGCCCGCGACCAAGCAGTGGCCCTGCTACGCCAGGCTGGTCTGCAGGTGACCGCTGTCGCCGACCTGCCCGGCCTGGTGGTGCTGCGCACCGTGGCCTGCCTGGCCAACGAGGCCGCCGACGCCATGTTGCAGGGCGTCGGCACGCCGGGCGACATCGACCTGGCCATGTGCGCCGGGGTCAACTATCCCCAGGGGCCGCTGGCCTGGGCCGAGCAGCTCGGCGTCGGCTACACCCTGAAGGTGCTCGAACACCTGCAGCACAGCTACGGCGAGACCCGCTACCGCCCTTCTCTGCTGCTGCGTCGCATCCACGCCGAAGGAGGCCGCCTGCATGGCTGACCCGCACCGTACCCCCGAGGAACTGGCCCAGGCCTGCGCCGATGCCATGTTCTCCCGCGACCAGGCGACCCAGGCCATGGGCATTCGCCTGCTGGAGATCGGCCCCGGCCGTGCCCGCCTGGGCATGCCGGTGCGCGCCGACATGATCCAGGGCCACGGCACCTGCCACGGCGGCTACCTGTTCGCCTTGGCCGACTCGGCCTTCGCTTTCGCCTGCAATTCATACGACGAGGCCACCGTGGCCCTGGGGTGCAGCATCGACTACCTGGCGCCGGCATTGCGCGACGACCAGTTGACCGCCACTGCCAGCGAACTCAGCCGCAAGGGCCGTACCGGCCTGTACGACGTGCGGGTGGAGAACCAGCGCGGCGAGCTGGTGGCCCTGTTCCACGGTAAATCCTACAAAGTGCGCGGCACGGTGCTGGCGCAGGAGACGCAAGATGACTGAACCTACCCTCTGCGATGCCTTGATCATCGACGCCGTGCGCACGCCGATCGGCCGTTATGGCGGCGCCCTGAGCGCGGTGCGTGCCGACGACCTGGCGGCGGTGCCGATCAAGGCCCTGATCGAGCGCCACCCCGAGTTGGACTGGCGCGCCATCGACGACGTGATCCTCGGCTGCGCCAACCAGGCCGGCGAAGACAACCGCAACGTGGCCCGCATGGCCGCCCTGCTCGCCGGCCTGCCGACCGAGGTGCCGGGCACCACCCTCAACCGCCTGTGCGGTTCCGGGCTCGACGCCATCGGCAGCGCCGCCCGCGCCCTGCGCTGCGGCGAAGCCGGGCTGATGCTGGCCGGCGGCGTGGAATCCATGTCCCGCGCGCCGTTCGTCATGGGCAAGGCCGAGCAGGCGTTCGGGCGCACTGCCGAGCTGTACGACACCACCATCGGCTGGCGCTTCGTCAACACGCGGATGCAAGCGCAGTACGGCATCGACTCGATGCCCGAGACCGCCGAGAACGTTGCCGAGCAGTTTGGCATCTCGCGCCAGGACCAGGACGCCTTCGCCCTGCGCAGCCAGCAGAAGGCCGCTGCGGCCCAGGCCCGTGGGCGCCTGGCACGGGAGATCGTGGCGGTGCAGATCCCCCAGCGCAAAGGCCCGGCCAGGTGCGTGGAGCAGGACGAGCACCTGCGTGGCGACACCACCCTTGAACAATTGGCGCGCCTGGGCACGCCGTTTCGCGAAGGCGGCAGCGTCACCGCCGGCAATGCCTCGGGGGTCAACGACGGCGCCTGCGCCCTGTTGCTGGCCAGCAGCGCGGCAGCCCGGCGCCATGGTCTGAAGGCCCGCGGGCGGATCGTCGGCATGGCGGTGGCGGGCGTCGAGCCACGGATCATGGGCATCGGCCCGGCACCGGCGACGCGCAAGGTATTGGCGCTGACCGGCCTGTCGCTGGCCGACATGGACGTCATCGAGCTCAACGAAGCGTTCGCCGCCCAAGGGCTGGCGGTCCTACGCGAGCTGGGCCTGGCGGACGACGATGCACGCGTCAACCCCAACGGCGGCGCCATCGCCCTGGGCCACCCGCTGGGCATGAGCGGTGCCCGCCTGGTCACCACCGCCTTGCACGAACTGGAGGAGCGTGGCGGGCGCTATGCCCTGTGCACCATGTGCATCGGCGTCGGCCAGGGTATCGCCCTGGTCCTGGAGCGCCTCTGACCAATGGCCTGAGACCGAACACGACAAGGGCAGTATGCTGCCTTCCATGACACTCACCGCCCCTGGGCGGCGTACAAGAACAACTCGAGTGAAGCCATGAACATGTACCACGATGCCGAACGCGCCCTGCTTGACCCGATGGAAACCGCCAGCCTCGACGCGCTGCGCCAGCACCAGCTGGAGCGCCTGCGCTGGAGTCTGAAGCACGCCTACGCGCATGTGCCACTGTACCGCGAGCGCTTCGACGCGTGCGGCGCCCACCCCGACGACCTGAAGACGCTCGACGACCTGGCGAAATTCCCCTTCACCGGCAAGAACGATCTGCGCGACAACTACCCCTACGGCATGTTCGCCGTGCCCCAGGAGCAGGTCGTGCGCCTGCACGCCTCCAGCGGCACCACCGGCAAGCCGACGGTGGTCGGCTACACCCAGAACGACATCGACACCTGGGCCAACGTGGTCGCCCGTTCGATCCGTGCCGCCGGCGGGCGCAAGGGCGACAAGGTGCATGTCTCCTATGGCTACGGCCTGTTCACCGGCGGCCTGGGCGCCCACTACGGCGCCGAACGCCTGGGGTGCACGGTGATCCCCATGTCCGGCGGCCAGACCGAGAAGCAGGTGCAACTGATCCGTGACTTCCAGCCCGACATCATCATGGTCACGCCGTCATACATGCTCAACCTGGCCGACGAGATCGAACGCCAGGGCATCGATCCGCACGACCTCAAGCTGCGCCTGGGCATCTTCGGTGCCGAGCCCTGGACCGACGAACTGCGCCGCTCCATCGAGCAGCGCCTGGGGATCGACGCCCTGGACATCTACGGCCTGTCGGAAATCATGGGGCCTGGCGTGGCCATGGAGTGCCTCGAGACCAAGGATGGCCCGACCATCTGGGAAGACCATTTCTACCCCGAGATCATCGACCCGGTGACCGGCGAGGTGTTGCCGGACGGCCAACTGGGCGAGCTGGTGTTCACCTCGCTGAGCAAGGAAGCCCTGCCGATGGTGCGCTACCGCACCCGCGACCTGACCCGCCTGCTGCCTGGCACGGCGCGGCCGATGCGGCGCATCGGCAAGATCACCGGGCGCAGCGACGACATGCTGATCATCCGCGGGGTCAATGTGTTCCCGACGCAGATCGAGGAGCAGGTGCTGAAAATCAAACAATTTTCCGAGCTGTACGAGATTCATCTGTATCGTAATGGCAACCTCGACAGCGTCGAGGTGCACGTGGAGCTACGCGGTGAATGCCAGGTACTGGACGAGGCGCAGCGCAAGCAGTTGACCAGTGAGCTGAGCCGCCAGATCAAGACCTACATCGGCATCAGCACCCAGGTGGTGCTGCAGCCCTGCGGCACCCTCAGGCGCTCGGAGGGCAAGGCCTGCCACGTGTACGACAAACGGTTGGCCAGCTGACTCATCGGCTGCCTTTTTACGCCCCGGCCTGGTCCGGGGCTTTTTTTTTTGCGTAGGCCTTGCGACCGATTCGCGGGCAAGCCCGCCCCCACAAGGACCGAGTTGATCGTGGATGATGCAGCCTGCCGGGCCATGCGCGGTGGGCTTGCCGGGACGCCGGACCGCCGCGAATGGGCTGCAAAGCAGTCCTAGGAATGCGATACACAAATCTTATTCGATACATCAAAATGTGTTTGATGTTATGTTTTGTATCGCTTATAAATGACTCATGCCTTAACCAGCCCCAGGGCAGGAGTCGGAACATGTACGCACAGCTAGTGGAAACCGGTGTAAAGCGTGTCAAGTCGCTGGAAGAGATGTCGCCCGAGGAGCGCGCCTTCCAGGAGAAGATCGACGCGGAAATCAAGATCGAAGCCAAGAACTGGATGCCCGAGGCCTACCGCCAGACGCTGATCCGGCAGATCTCCCAACACGCTCATTCGGAAATCGTCGGCATGCTGCCCGAAGGCAACTGGGTCACCCGTGCCCCGACCCTCAAGCGCAAGCTGCAATTGATGGCCAAGATCCAGGACGAGGCCGGTCACGGCCTGTACCTGTACAGCGCCATGGAAACCCTCGGCGCCGACCGCGACGAGGAGATCGCCAAGCTGCACAGCGGCAAGGCCAAGTATTCGAGCATCTTCAACTACCCGACCCTGAGCTGGGCCGACATGGGCGCGGTGGGTTGGCTGGTCGATGGCGCCGCCATCGTCAACCAGGTGGTGCTGCAGCGCACCTCCTACGGCCCCTACTCCCGCGCCATGATCCGCATCTGCAAGGAAGAGAGCTTCCACCAGCGCCAGGGCTACGAACTGCTGCTGACCATGATGCGCCACGGCACCCAGGCGCAGAAGGACATGGTCCAGGACGCCATCAACCGCCTGTGGTGGCCGGCACTGATGATGTTCGGCCCCAGCGACGAGCATTCCCCCAACAGCGCCCAGTCCATGGCCTGGAAGATCAAGCGCCAGACCAACGACGAACTGCGCCAGCGCTTCATCGACCAGACCGTGCCGCAACTGGAGCTGCTCGGCTGCACCGCGCCCGACCCGCACCTGAAGTGGAACGAGGCTCGCGGCCACTACGACTTCGGCCAGATCCAGTGGGACGAGTTCTACGAAGTCATCAAGGGCAACGGCCCCTGCAACCAGGAGCGCGTGGCCACCCGCCGCAAGGCCATCGAAGACGGCGCCTGGGTACGCGAGGCCGCGGTGGCCTACGCACGCAAGCAACAGAACAAGAACGCCGCCTGAAGCGGCGATTGATGCGGAGAATCGAACATGTCTGTCTGGACCCTCTATGAAGTCTTCGTGCGCAGCAAGCACGGCCTGAACCACAAGCACGTGGGCAGCGTGCATGCCGCCGATGCCGCCATGGCCATCGAGAACGCCCGCGAGCTCTACACCCGCCGCAGCGAGGGCGTCAGCCTGTGGGTGGTGCCCTCGGCGCTGATCACCGCCTCCTCGCCCGACGAGAAAGACCCACTGTTCGCCCCCTCGGACGACAAGGTCTATCGCCACGCCAGCTTCTACGAGCTGCCCGAAGAAGTCGGACACATGTGAGGCCAGCCATGCATAGAGAAGACCTCATCCAATACCTGCTGCTGCTCGGCGACAGCGCCCTGGTCCAGGGCCAGCGCCTGTGCGAGTGGTGTGGCCGGGCACCGGCCCTGGAAGAAGAACTGGCGCTGATGAACGTCGGCCTCGACCTGGTGGGCCAGGCGCGCAACTGGCTGGAATACGCCGCCGAGCTGCTCGACGACGGCCGTGATGCCGACGCCCTGGCTTTTCGCCGGGACGAGCGGGCGTACCGCAACCTGTTGCTGGTCGAGCAGCCCAACGGCGACTTCGCCGTGACCATGGCCAAGCAGTTCTTCTACGACGCCTGGCACCTGGCGATGCTCGAAGGCCTGGCCCGCTCCAGCGACGAGCGCATCGCCGGCATCGCCGCCAAGGCGGTCAAGGAAGTCACCTACCACCTGCGCCGTTCCGGCGAATGGGTGCAGCGCCTGGGAGGCGGTACCGAGGAAAGCCGCCAGCGCATGCTCGAGGCGATCCCGGCCTTGTGGCGCTTCACCGTGGAACTGGTCGCCGGCAGCGATGCCGAAGCGCGCCTGGCCGAAGCCGGTATCGCCGCCGACCCGGCCCAGGTCGGGAGCGCCTGGCTAAAGCAGGTGAACGCGACCTTCGCCAGCGTCGAGCTGCCGCTGCCCAAGGCCGCCAGCCACTTCTACCTGGACGGGCGCAAGGGCCTGCACACCGAGCACCTGGGCCTGCTGCTGGCCGAGATGCAGTTCCTGCCGCGGGCCTATCCCGATGCGACCTGGTGAGCTGATCGCCAGCGACCGCGGCGCCCGGGCGCCCCGGCACGACGACCTGGCCCGGGCCTGGGAGGTGCTGGAGCAGGTGATGGACCCGGAAGTGCCGGTGGTCAGCGTGGTCGACCTGGGCATCGTCCGCGACCTGGGCTGGCACGCCGGACACCTGCACCTGGTGGTGACACCGACCTACTCCGGTTGCCCGGCGACCGAGGTGATCGAAGGTGACATACGCCAGGCCCTGGAACAGGCCGGTTTCGCCGAGCCAGCCTTGGAACGCCGCCTGACCCCGGCCTGGAGCACCGATTGGATCAGCCCCCAAGGCCGGGAACGGCTGCGCGCCTATGGCATCGCCCCGCCCGAGGGCAGCCACAGCAAGCGCAGCCTGCTCGGCCAACCGCCCCAGGTGTGCTGCCCGCAGTGCGGCAGCGCCCACACCGAGCTGCTCAGCCAGTTCGGCTCCACGGCCTGCAAGGCGCTGTACCGCTGCCGCGAGTGCCTGGAGCCTTTCGACTATTTCAAATGCATTTGAGCCGTGGAGAACGCCATGAGCCAGTTTCACAGCCTGACCATCAAGCAAGTGCGCAGCGAGACCCGCGACGCGGTGTCCATCCTCTTCGACGTGCCGACGCACCTGCAGGCGCAGTTCCGTTTCACCCAGGGCCAGTACCTGGTCATGCGCACCCGGTTGGACGACGAGGAAGTGCGCCGCTCCTACTCCATCTGCAGCGCGGTGCAGGACGGCGAATTGCGTGTGGCCGTCAAGCGCGTGCCGGGCGGGCGCTTCTCGGCCTTCGCCAACGATGCGCTCAAGGCGGGCCAGCAACTGGAAGTGATGCCGCCGAGCGGCAGCTTCTTCGTGCCGCTGGACCCGGAGCGCCACGGCCACTACTTGGGCGTGGCGGCCGGCAGCGGCATCACGCCGATCCTGTCGATCATCGCCACCACCCTGGCCAGCGAGCCCAATAGCCGCTTCACCCTGCTCTACGGCAACCGTTCCAGCTCCGGGGCGCTGTTTCGCGACAAGCTCGAGGACCTGAAGAACCGCTACCTCGACCGCCTGAACCTGATCTTCGTGTTCAGCCGCGAGCAACAGGACGTCGACCTCTACAACGGCCGTATCGACGCCGACAAGTGCGGCCAGCTGTTTTCCCGCTGGCTCGACGTACGCGCCCTGGACGCTGCCTTCATCTGCGGCCCCCAGGCCATGACCGAGACCGTGCGCGAGAGCCTGCAGGCCAACGGCATGGCCAAGGAGCGCATCCATTTCGAGCTGTTCGCCGCCACCGGCAACCAGGCCCGCCGCGAAGCGCGCGAGGCCGCCCGGCAGGTGGACTCGGCGCTGAGCCACATCACCGTGATCAGCGATGGCCGTGCCCTGACGTTCGACCTGCCGCGCAACACCCAGAACATCCTCGAGGCCGGCAATGCCATCGGTGCCGAGCTGCCCTACTCGTGCAAGGCCGGGGTCTGCTCGACCTGCAAGTGCAAGGTGGTCGAGGGCGAGGTGGAGATGGACAGCAACCATGCGCTGGAGGACTACGAGGTAGCGGCCGGGTACGTGCTGTCGTGCCAGACCTACCCGGTGAGCGACAAGGTGGTGCTCGATTTCGACCAGCTCTGATACCGGAGCGCCTGCTTCGCGGGCTTGCCCGCGAATAGGCCCCGGCGACCCCGCAACACCCGCGTGACCTGAAAGAACAATTACAACACCAGAGAGATCGCTTCCCATGACCCCCGAACGCATCGAAAGCATCAGCAACCACCCCGACTTCCAGCACCTGGTACGCCACAAGCGCCGCCTCAACGGCAGCCTGACCCTGACCATGCTGGTGGCCTACTACGGCTTCGTCCTGCTGGTGGCCTTCGCCCCCGGCGTGCTCGGCCAGTCCCTCGCCGGCGGCGTGACCAGCGTCGGCATGCTGGTCGGCGTGCTCATGGTGCTGCTGTCCTTCCTTCTCACCGGCCTCTACGTGCACCGCGCCAACAACGTCCTCGACCCGCTCAACGAAAAGGTCAAGCAGGAGTGCGCGCAATGAACTGGACCGCCATCTCGATGTTCATGGTGTTCGTCTGCTTCACCCTGCTGGTGACCCGCTGGGCCGCGGCGCGCACCCGTTCGGCCAGCGACTTCTACACCGCCGGCGGCGGCCTGAGCGGCATGCAGAACGGCCTGGCGATCGCCGGCGACATGATCAGCGCCGCCTCCTTCCTGGGCATCTCGGCCATGATGTTCATGAACGGCTACGACGGCCTGCTGTATGCCCTGGGCGTACTCGCCGGCTGGCCGATCATCCTGTTCCTGATCGCCGAGCGCCTGCGCAACCTGGGCAAGTACACCTTCGCCGACGTGGTCTCCTACCGCCTGGCCCAGACCCCGGTACGCCTGACCTCGGCCTTCGGCACCCTGGCCGTGGCGCTGATGTACCTGGTGGCGCAGATGGTCGGCGCTGGCAAGCTGATCGAGCTGCTGTTCGGTATCAGCTACCTCTACGCGGTGGTCCTGGTCGGCGTGCTGATGGTGCTGTACGTCACCTTCGGCGGCATGCTCGCCACCACCTGGGTGCAGATCATCAAGGCCGTCATGCTGCTCTCGGGTACCACCTTCATGGCCTTCATGGTGCTGCGCCACTTCGGCTACAGCACCGAGCAAATGTTCGCCAGCGCCGTGGCCGTGCATGCCAAGGGCCAGGCGATCATGGCCCCCGGCGCCCTGCTGTCGAACCCGATCGACGCCATTTCCCTGGGCCTGGGCATGATGTTCGGTACCGCCGGCCTGCCGCACATCCTGATGCGTTTCTTCACCGTCAGCGATGCCAAGGAAGCGCGCAAGAGCGTGTTCTACGCCACCGGCTTCATCGGCTACTTCTACCTGCTGCTGATCGTCATCGGCTTCGGCGCCATCGTCATGGTCGGCACCGAGCCGGCCTACCGCGACGCCAGTGGCGCGATCATCGGCGGCGGCAACATGGTCGCGGTGCACCTGGCCCAGGCCGTGGGCGGCAACCTGTTCCTCGGTTTCATCTCGGCGGTGGCCTTCGCCACCATCCTGGCGGTGGTAGCAGGCCTGGCGCTGTCCGGCGCCTCGGCGATCTCCCACGACCTGTACGCCTGCGTGGTGCGCAAGGGCCAGGCCAGCGAGCAGGAAGAGATGCGCGTATCGCGGATCGCCACCCTGGTGATCGGCGTGCTGGCCATCGTCCTGGGCCTGGTGTTCGAGTCGCAGAACATCGCCTTCCTCTCCGGCCTGGTACTGGCCGTCGCCGCCTCGGTCAACTTCCCGGTGCTGCTGCTCTCGATGTTCTGGAAGGGCCTGACCACCCGTGGCGCGGTCTGCGGCAGCATGGCCGGGCTGGTCTCGGCGATCGTCCTGGTGGTGCTGGGCCCGGCGGTGTGGGTCAACGTACTGCACAACGAACAGGCGCTGTTCCCCTACAGCAACCCGGCGCTGTTCTCCATGACCCTGGCCTTCCTCGGTGCCTGGGCGTTCTCGGTCACCGACGGCTCCGAGCGGGCCAACCAGGAGCGCGGACGCTACCTGGCCCAGTTCATCCGCTCCATGACCGGTATCGGCGCCGCCGGCGCCAGCAAGCACTGATCCTTGAACATCGAATGTCGGGTACAACAACAATGAACCACACTCGCTTCAAGTCGGCCGCCTGGTTGGCCAGCCTCGTCCTGCCCCTGCCGGCCATGGCGGATTTCATCGGCGACAGCCAGGCACGGCTGGAGATGCGCAACCACTACATCAACCGCGACTTCCGCCAGGACAATGCGCCCCAGGCCAAGGCCGAGGAATGGGGCCAGGGTTTCACCGCACGCCTCGAGTCAGGCTTCACCGATGGCCCGGTTGGCGTCGGCGTGGACGCCATCGGCCAGCTGGGCATCAAGCTCGACGCCAGCCGCGATCGGCGCAACACCGGCCTGCTGCCCTTCGGCCCGAACAGCCATGAACCGGTCGACGACTACAGCGAACTGGGCCTGACCGGCAAGCTGCGGGTGTCGAAGAGCACCCTGCGCCTGGGCACCCTGCAGCCGATCCTGCCGGTGGTGGTGTACAACGACACCCGCCTGCTGGCCTCGACCTTCCAGGGCGGCTTGCTGAGCAGCCAGGAACTCGACGGCCTGACCGTCAACGCCGGGCGCCTGACCAAGGCCAACCTGCGCGATTCCTCCGGGCGCGACGACATCGGCTACGGCGCGGCCAGCAGCGACCACTTCGACTTCGCCGGCGGCAGCTACGCGATCACCCCGCAGACCAGCCTGAGCTACTACTACGCCAAGCTCGACGAGATCTATCGCCAGCAGTACCTGGGCCTGGTCCACACCCAGCCGCTGGCCGAAGGCGTGAGCCTGCGCACCGACCTGCGCTACTTCGACAGCCGTGGCGACGGCGCCGAGCGTGCCGGCAACATCGACAACCGTAACTTCAACGCCCTGTTCACCCTTGGCGTGCGGGCCCACAAGTTCTCCGCCACCTGGCAGCAGATGTCCGGCGACAGTGCCTTCCCATTCCTCAACGGCGGCGACCCGTACACCGTCAACCTGGTCACCTACAACACCTTCACCCGCGCCGGGATCGACTCCTGGCAGTTGCGCTACGACTACGACTTCGTCGCCCTCGGCATCCCCGGCCTGAGCTTCATGACCCGCTACACCGACGGCCGCCATGCCCAGACCCCGACCTCGGGCAACGGCCGCGAGCGCGAACGCGACACCGACATCACCTACGTCATCCAGAGCGGGCCGTTCAAGGACGTCAGCCTGCGCTGGCGCAACGTCACCTTCCGTTCCGGCAATGGCCTGAACAATGCCGTGGACGAGAACCGCCTGATCATCGGCTACACCCTGGCGCTGTGGTAACAGCGCCCCTCAACAGGAGAACAGCATGTCTGACGCCCCAACCCTGCAAAGCTTCATCGCCGGCCGCTGGATCGGCCAGCACGGCGCCCAGGCCCTGCGCAGCGCCCTGGACGGCCATGTCCTGGCCTACAGCCACGAGGAGCGCCCGGACTTCGCCGAAGCCCTCGAACATGCCCGCCGCCAGGGCCTGACCGCGCTGATGGCCCTGGACTTCCAGCAGCGTGCCGCCCGTCTGAAGGCCCTGGCCCTGTACCTGGCCGAGCGCAAGGAGCAGCTCTACGCCCTCTCCCACCACAGCGGCGCGACCCGTACCGACAGCTGGATCGACATCGAAGGCGGCAATGCCACGTTGTTCGCCTATGCCGGCATCGGCAGCCGCGAGCTGCCCTCGGGCAACCTGGTGCACGAAGGCCCGGCCATCCCTCTGGGCAAGCAAGGGCATTTCGCTGGCAGCCATATCCTGGTGCCGCGCACCGGGGTGGCGGTGCACATCAATGCCTTCAACTTCCCGATCTGGGGGATGCTGGAGAAGTTCGCCCCGACCTTCCTCGCCGGCATGCCGTGCATCGTCAAGCCAGCGACCTCGACCAGCTACCTGACCGAGGCGGTGGTGCGCCTGATGAACCAGTCGGGCTTGTTGCCGGCGGGCAGCCTGCAGCTGGTGATCGGCAGCACCGGCGACTTGCTCGAGCGCCTGCAGGGCCAGGACGTGGTGACCTTCACCGGCTCCGCCGACACCGCCGCCAAGTTGCGGGTAACGCCGAACCTGGTGCGCCACTCGGTGCCATTCACCGCCGAGGCCGACTCGCTCAACTGCGCCATCCTCGGCCCGGACGTCAGCCCCGACAGCGAGGAGTTCGACCTGTACATCAAGGAGGTGGTGCGCGAGATGACCACCAAGGCCGGGCAGAAGTGCACCGCCATCCGCCGCGCCATCGTCCCGGCCAGGCACCTGGACGCCGTGGCCACCCGCCTGCGCGAGCGCCTGGCCAAGGTGGTGGTGGGCGACCCTTCGGTCGAAGGCGTGCGCATGGGTGCGCTGGCCTCCCACGACCAGCAGCGTGATGTTGGCGAGCGCGTGCGTAGCCTGCTCCAGAGCTGCGATCAATTATTCGGCGCGAGCGACGGCTTCGCCCCGGTCGGCGAGGGCGTGGCCGAAGGCGCGTTCTTCGCCCCAACCCTGCTGCAAGCCCGCGATCCCCATGCCGAAGGCGGCGCCCACGACATCGAGGCCTTCGGCCCGGTGAGCACGCTGATGGCCTACGACGACCTGGACGAAGCCCTGGCCCTGGCGGCCCGTGGCAAGGGCAGCCTGGTGGCGACCCTGGTCACCGCCGATCGCGCGGTGGCGGCCAAGGCCATCCCGGCGGCGGCCGCCTGGCATGGGCGCCTGCTGGTGCTCGACCGCGAGGCGGCCAAGGAATCCACCGGCCACGGCTCCCCCTTGCCACAGCTCAAGCACGGCGGTCCCGGCCGGGCCGGTGGTGGCGAGGAGCTCGGTGGCCTGCGGGCGGTCAAGCACTACCTGCAGCGCGCGGCGGTGCAAGGCTCGCCGAGCATGCTGACGGCAGTGACCGGCGAGTACGTGCGTGGCGCCGAGGTGATCGAGAGCGAAGTGCATCCGTTCCGCCGTCATTTCGACGACCTGCGCATCGGCGAGTCGCTGCTCACCCACCGGCGTACCGTGACCGAGGCGGACCTGGTCAACTTCGGTTGCCTGTCGGGCGACCATTTCTACATGCACTTCGACGAGATCGCCGCCAAGGCCTCGCAGTTTGGCAAGCGCATCGCCCATGGCTACTTCGTGCTGTCCGCGGCGGCAGGGCTGTTCGTGTCGCCGGGCGAAGGGCCGGTGCTGGCCAACTACGGCCTGGATACCCTGCGCTTCATCAACCCGGTGGGCATCGGCGACACCATCCAGGCCCGCCTGACCTGCAAGCGCAAGATCGACCAGGGCAAGTCCAGTCCGCTGGGCCAGCCCCAGGGCGTGGTGGCCTGGGACGTGGAGGTGACCAACCAGCTGGGTGAGCTGGTGGCCAGCTACGACATCCTGACCTTGGTGCTCAAGCGGACTTGAATGCCGTGAGGGCTTGGGGCCGCAAAGCGGCCCCCAATGGCGACGCAAGCCTGGCCCCCACCTGCCACCGCGGTTGACTCCCCCTGCCATAAATGCTCAGATGCGCCCCTGTTTCAGGTGTCCCCCGCCGCCGTGCGGGGGGTTAAACGGGAAGCCGGTGCCTCGCCCTCGCGCGACCAGTCCGGCGCTGCCCCCGCAACGGTAAGCGAGCGATGCATTCGACACACCACTGTGCCGCCGGCATGGGAAGGTGAATGCCTCACGCCCCTCGCAAGCCCGGAGACCGGCCTGACACTGCAATTGGCAACTCCCGCGGTGGGCGGGCGCGGGCCGGTCCTGGGGCAGCCTCGTGCCCACGATTGCTCCGTGCGTGCGCTCCGTCGGGTCTTCTCAACCCCGCAACGGTCGCTCACCCATGTCTTTGCCTACCCTGCGCATCGAAGGCCTGCACTGGTCACCGTCACCCGGCGAACGCCGGCTGCTCGACGGCATCGACCTTGAGGTCGGCCCTGGCGAGTTCGTCGGCCTGATAGGCCCCAACGGCAGTGGCAAGACCAGCCTGTTACGCTGCGCCTACCGTTTCACCCGGCCAGACAGCGGCCGCGTATCGCTAGAAGGCGAGGACATCTGGCAGCGCCCGCCGCGCTGGGTGGCACAACGCATCGCGGTGATGCTGCAGGAGTTTCCCGAGGACTTCGGCCTGAGCGTGCGCGATGTCGTCGCCATGGGCCGTACCCCGCACCTGGGCTGGTTCCAGGGCGACAGCGAAGCGGCGCTGGTCGATGCCTGCCTGCGCGAGCTGGGCCTGCTGGCCTGCGCCGAGCAGGGCTTCGCCAGCCTGTCCGGCGGGGAAAAGCAGCGGGTGCTGCTGGCCAGGGCACGGGTGCAGCAACCGCGCCTGATGATCCTCGACGAGCCGACCAACCACCTCGATCCGCGCTACCAACTGGCCCTGCTCGAGCACATGCGCGGTACCGGGCTGAGCCTGCTGGCGAGCTTCCACGACCTGAACCTGGCCGCCGCCTTCTGTGACCGGCTGTATGTCATCGAGGCCGGCCGCATCGTTGCCCATGGCACGCCGCAGCAGGTCCTGACCGAACAGTGCCTGGCCCAGGTGTTCGGCGTGCACGCCCTGGTCGATCGTCATCCCCTCGCCTGCCACCCGCGCATCACCTGGATCAGCCCCGCATGAAACGCTTCGTCACCTGCCTGGCCCTGCTGGCCGCCCTGCCCCTCGCCGCTCTGGCCAGCGACTTTCCCCTGACCGTGCACAGTTGCGACCGCGACGTGACCTTCACCCAGCCGCCACAGAGGGCGGTCAGCCACGACGTCAACCTCACCGGCATGCTCCTGGCCCTGGGGCTGCGCGAGCGCATGGTCGGCTACAGCGGCATCAGCGGCTGGAAGAACCTCGACCCGTCGATGCGCCAGGCCCTGGCCGGCCTGCCGGAACTGGCGGCACGTTACCCATCGCTGGAAAACCTGCTGGACGTGGACGCCGACTTCCTGTTCGCCGGCTGGAGTTACGGCATGCACGTGGGCGGGCCGGTCACGCCACAGACGCTGGCGCCCTTCGGCATCCCGGTCTACGAGCTGAGCGAATCCTGTTCGCGGATCATGCCCCAGCGCCAGGCCAGCCTGGAGGACCTGTACCGGGACCTGGACAACCTCGGCAGGATCTTCGCCGTGCCCGCCCAGGCCCAGGCTTTGATCGGCCAACTGCGCCAGCGCATCGCCCGGGTGACGGCCCAACTTGGCGAGGTGCAGCGCAAGCCCCGGGTGTTCCTCTACGACAGCGGCGAGGACCGCCCGACCACCTCCGGCCGCCTGGGCATGCCCCAGGCGCTGATCGAGGCGGCCGGTGGCGAGAATGTGATGGCCGATGTCAACGCCAGCTGGACCGAGGTCAGTTGGGAAAGCCTGGTCGAACGCGACCCGGAGGTGATCGTCATCGTCGACTACGGCCCCACCCTCTGGCAGCACAAGCGCGACGTCCTCCTCAAGCACCCGGCCCTCGGCGAGGTGAAGGCGATTCGCGAACGGCGCTTCGTGGTGCTGTCGTACCTGCAGGTCACGCCCTCGGTGGACAACGCCGTTGCCATCGAGCACCTGGCCGCCGCGCTGCATCCGCAACGGTTCGCCGGGGCGCCGCGCTGATGCCGGTGCGTAGCCCTGCCGGCTATCGCCTGTTGCTGGTCGCACTGCTGGCGGCGCTGGTGTTTTCCTGCCTGCTGTCGCTGGGCTTCGGCGCTGCCCAGGTGCCGCTGGCCAAGGTGCTGGGTATCGTTCTGCAGCAACTGGGCCTGGCCGACGGCGGCGACTGGAGCCGCGGACAGGCGCAGATCGTCTGGCAGATCCGCGCCCCACGGGTCGTGCTCGGCGCGCTGGTGGGCGCCGGCTTGGCCCTGGTTGGCGGCGCCCTGCAGGCGGTGACGCGCAACCCACTGGCCGATCCGCACCTGCTAGGGGTCAGCTCCGGTGCAGTGTTGGGCGCGGTGCTGGTGGTGCTGTTCCTTGGCCCCTTCGCCGGTGCCTTGAGCCTGCCCCTGGCGGCCTTCATCGGCGCCCTGGGCAGCATGCTGCTGGTGCTGGGGGTGGCCAGCCGACGTGGCCGGCTGGAGAGCGAACGGCTGTTGCTGGCCGGGGTAGCGGTGTCCTTCGTGGTCATGGCCCTGGCCAACCTGCTGCTCTACACCGGCGATCCCCATGCCGCCAGCTCGGTCATGTTCTGGATGCTCGGCGGGCTGGGCCTGGCGCACTGGTCGCTGCTGTGGCTGCCGGCCGTTTGTGTGCTGGCCGGCTTCCTCTTGCTGCTCAGCCTGGCCCGCGCCCTCAATGCGCTGATGAGCGGGGAGCAGACCGCCGTCAGCCTCGGCTTCGACACCCGCCGGGTGCGCGCCCAGGTGTTCGTCGGCTGCGCCCTGCTCACGGGCGTGCTGGTGTCGCTGTCCGGGGCGATCGGCTTCGTCGGCCTGATGCTGCCCCACGTGGCCCGCTGGCTGGTGGGCGCCGAGCATCGCCGCCTGCTGCCGGCCTGCGCCGTGCTCGGTGCGCTGTTCGTGGTCTGGGTCGACATGGGCGCACGCACCCTGATCGCCCCCCAGGACCTGCCCATCGGCATCGCCACCGCGGCCATCGGCGGGCTTTTCTTCATCATCCTGTTACGTCGCAGGCCCTGACATGCCCTGTCGATCGCACGGGCGTGAGCGCCGTTGGTCGGTGCCGCAGGCCCGGGCAGGGATCGACAGCCGCCTTGCGCCGCTCTGATGCCATGAGGGGTGGTCAGTGGCTTCGCCCCTCGCGCCTGTTTCCGGCCCGCCCGCCGGCAGGTCTTTTCCCATCGAAGCCAAGCCGAGGAAGCCGTCATGAACGAGACACTGCGAATGGGTGGTGGCAGCGCCCAGGACGACTGGCCAGAACTCGATCCCGAAAAACGCAATGACCGGGCCGACGATCCCGATGTCGACCCCAACCTGACCGAAGAAGAGGACCGGCCTGGCGTGCCAGCCAGTGATCCGGAATCCGGGGCCTGATGGCGTCGGGCCCGTCACCGGTGAATGCGTTGCCCTGACCGGCCCCTTCGTAGGTTTGCCCGCGAAGGGGCCGCCTCGACACCCCACGCACAGGGCTGCGTCGTTTCGCCGCAGGCCCAGGCCCCTTGGGCAAATCCCGCGCAAGGCATAGAATCGCGCCGCCTTTTCACCCGTCGCCTCGTACGGTGGCAACCCGCAGCAACGACAGCGTCCACGCCTGAACACATGATCGCGCATGTGCAACAGGCTCAACCGCCCCGCCCGGCCACCTTCCCCAGGTGCCAGCGGTTGAGTCTTGCCCTGGTCGCATCCTCCCCGGCCAGGCATGCAGGCACGAAAAGGCGCCTATACCGCTTTTCGAATACTTTGAGGTACCTATGTCTGCGCGTCTGCTGGCCATGGCGCTGGCACCCCTGCTCGGGTTGTTCATCGTTGCCCTGGGCAATGGCTTCCTGTCCTCCCTGACCACCCTGCGCCTGGGCGCAGCCGGCGAATCGGCGACGATGATCGGCATCGTCTCGTCGGCCTACTTCATCGGCCTGACCCTCGGGGCGATCTTCAACGACCGGCTGATCCTGCGCATCGGTCACATCCGCGCCTACACCAGCTTCGCCTCGCTGATCGGCGCGACCATCCTCCTGCAGGGCCTGTTCTACGACACCACCTGGTGGTTCGCCTTGCGCCTGGTCAACGGCTGGGCCTCGGTCGGTGTGTTCCTGGTCATCGAGAGCTGGCTGCTGCTGGCCGGCGATGCGAAGATCCGCGGGCGCCTGCTGGCGCTGTACATGATCGCCTTCTACGGCGCCGGCGTGCTCGGCCAGGCGGCCTTGGGCGAGATCACCGGCTGGGGCGACACCGCGCCGTTCATGGTCGCCGGCATGCTGGCCTCGCTGTCGGTGTTGCCGATCGTGATCCTGCCACGGGTGTCGCCGCTGCTGGAGCAGGTCGAGCCGCTCAAGCCCCGCCAGTTGCTGGGGGTGGCACCTACCGGGCTGGTCGGCTGTTTCGGCTCGGGGATCGCCATCGCCGCCGTGTATGCCCTACTGCCGCTGTACCTGCAGCGCATCGGCCTGGACGTGGGCGAGGTCGGCAACATGATGGCCTGGGTGATCCTCGGCGCGATGCTGCTGCAATACCCGGTGGGGCGTTGGTCCGACCGCAAGGACCGCCAGGACGTGCTGATCGCCCTGGGCGCGCTGTGCACGGTGCTGTCGGTGGTGATCGTGCTGCTGCCGCCTGCTTCGGCGCTGCTGCCGGCCATGCTGTTCCTGCTGGGCGGCGGCGTGTTCGCCCTCTACCCGGTGGCGGTCAGCCATGCCGCCGACCGGGCACCGGCCGATGCGCTGGTGCCGATGATCCAGGGCTTGCTGCTGATCAACTCACTGGGCTCGGCCCTGAGCCCGCTGGCCATCTCGCCGGTGATGACTTCCTACGGCGAGGCTGGGCTGTTCTGGGCCTTCGCGGTGGTCAACCTGTGCATGGTGACCTTCTTCCTCTGGCGTCGCGGCAAGCGCCCGGCGCCCGAGCACCCCGCCCCGTTCGCCCCGTCGACGACCTTCTCGCCGACCGGTGCCGAACTGCGGGTGACGGAGGACCTGATGCACGCGGCGCAGGAGCATCCGCCGATGGCGGACGCCCTGGGTGGGGAAAACCCTGTGCCGGTCAAGTAGGCTGGGCTTGGTGTTCCTGGGGCCGCTCTGCGGCCCCAACTGGCATGACCACCCGTCGCCCTGCGGGCACCCCACCCTCACTCCGACAGCCGAACGAATGACGATCATCCCCACAGGAGATTCATCATGGTCCGTATTCGTCCGCTCTCCTTCCTCCTCGCCCTCGGCCTGGGTATCGCCTCCACCGCCAGCCTCGCCGCCACCGACGTGAACGGCACCGGCGCCCAGCCTCAGACCGAACACGCCTCCGGCGACCACTCCAAAGGCAGCACCGCTGGCGAAGGCAGCAGCACCAATACCCCCGGCGGCACCCAGGGCAACGACAGCAGCGACAGCGCTAGCCAGCCCGACGCGGTCGATGGCCGCACGGGTGGCTCGGGCAGTACGGGCGAAGCCACCGGCTCGGGCGCCGGCAGCTCCGGCGGCACCGCCGAGGACCAGGACAGCCGCTAATGGCTAGCGGGCGGGGCGGCGCTCAGCGCCAGTAGCGTGGCTCGTCCACCACCCGCTCGTGCTCCGCGAACAGCAGCGGCAACTGCTCCTTGAGAAAGTCCAGCCAGGTGCGCACCTTGGCATCCAGGTAATGCCGCGACGGATAGATCGCGTAGATCTCCCGCTGACGCAGCCGGTGTGGCGCCAGCAAACGGCACAGGCGCCCCTCCTCGATGGCCTGGCTGGCCGAGTAGTACGGCAGCAGGCCCACCCCCATCCCCAACTCGGTGGCCTTGAGCATGGCATCGGCCACATTGGTGAGGAAGGTGTCCTGGGGCACGATCACGCAGCTCTCCGGCGCCTGGCCGAACGCCCAGTCCTCTTCGAACAACGGGTCCACGGTGCGCAGGCAGATGTGCTGGTGCAGGTCTTCCGGCCGCTTGGGGACCCCGTGGCGGGCCAGGTAGTCCGGCGAGGCGCAGAGGATGCTGTAGATGCTGCCCAGGGGGATGGCGATCAGTTGGGAGTCCGGCAGGCCCTGGCCCATGGTGATCACCACGTCGTGCCCCTCCGCCAGCGGGTCCGGATTGCGCTGGGAGAGGGTCAGCTCCATCACCACTTCGGGGCAGGATGCGTTGTAGCGGGCGACCAGCGGCATCATCAGCAGGCCCAGGCCGTGGGTGCAGTGGAAACGCAGGTGGCCACGGGGCGTGAGGTGGGCGCCACGCGCTTCGTCGACGGCCTCCTCGGTCAGCAGCATGATCTGCCGCGAGCGCTCGAGGAAGCGCTCGCCCGCCTCGCTCATGCGCAGCCGGCGGGTGGTGCGGTGCAACAGGCGCGTCTGCAGTTGGCTTTCCAGCTCCGCGACGATCCGCGACACCTGCGCCGCCGAGATGTCCAGGGCGTTGGCGGCCGCGGCGAAACTGCCGCACTCCACCACCCGGGCAAAGGTTCGCATGGCATGCAGCATATCCATGATTGCGTCGCTCCCTCAGGCCTATTCGTACATTCCGGGCAGGAATCTATCACGAAATAGCCCATTTATTGTGAATGACCAATGAATACATCATTAGTCATACATTCAAGATAAGGAGCCCATCATGAAACGCTCGATCGCTTTCCTTGCCCTGTTCGCCTCCCTTGCCTCGTTCGGGGCCTTTGCCGAGCAGGCCGTCAACCCGCCGGTCACCGCCAGCAGCGAGACCTACGAATACGGCATGCCGCTGGACATCGCCAAGGTCGTTTCCATCACCCCCGCCAGCAATGCCGCCGATTGCCAGGTGGGCACCGCGCACATGGTGTATGTCGACCATCAAGGCCAGACCCGCGAGATCGACTACCGGGAAATGGGCAACTGCTCGCAGCTCTGACACCCTGCCGCCCGCCGCTTCACGCCAGTAACTGCTCGATCCACCGCACCTGCATCGCCACTTCCTGCGCCTTCTCCTGCGGCACCGCCTGTCGCGCACGGGCGAAATGCGCCATGACCCGCCGCTTGCGCTTGAGGTTCAGGCCCCATTTGGCGAGGAACGCCGGGCTGCGCTGCTGCATCAGCAAGGGGCCGAAATACAACTCCTGGGGGGAGTACGCCACCGCTGTGCAACGCTCGGCCACGATGATCTCGTAGGTGAATTCGTTTTCCTCCAGCAACTCCTCGCAAAGGATGCGGTAGCCGTTTTCCATCAGCCATTCGCGCAGGGTCCCTTCGCGCACGTTGGGCTGCAGGACCAGGCGCTCCCGACCGCTCAGGCGATGTTTGCCGCGCTCGAGGATCTCGCGGATCTTCTCGCCGCCCATGCCGCAGAGGCTGATGGTGCTGATGCGATCTTGCGGCTCGATGGCCTCCAGGCCGTCGGCCAGGCGCACACTGATCCTGTCGTCCAGGCCGTTCTTGCGCACCTTGCGCTCGGCGGAGCGAAACGGCGTGAGCGCCGCCTCGCCGGCCACGGCGGCCTCGATATGCCCACGCAACATCAAGGCCACGGGCAGGTAGCCATGGTCCGAGCCGATATCGGCCAGGCGCGCTCCGGCCGGCACGTGCGCGGCCACGCGCTCCAGGCGCATCGACAATGTCTGTTCGTTCAACCCTCGCCCCTTCTTCACGACAAGCACCCGGCACGCTCGGCCGGATCGGGCCGCGATTCTGACGGCCAATGCCGTGCATTTCAAATCCTGGCGACCGGGGCCAGCGCTCGACCCGCCCTGGCCGCTCGCGTAGGCTTGCGGGTTTCCTTCCGTTGCAAGGTTCAACCCCCATGGCAAACGCAGATATCACCTTCATCCCCGACACCGACCCGGCGTCCATCTCTTCCGATGTCGCCGACTTCAACGGCCTGCTGGTGACCACCCAGGTCCCCACCCGAGCCGACGGCAGCCTCGAGCTGGGCGGTATCGTCGAGCAGAGCGAATGCACCCTGCAATCGCTCAAGGACGCCCTCGAGCGCGCCGGCAGTTCGATGGACCGGGTGCTGCACCTGACCATCTACCTGACCGACATGGCCGACCGCGCGGCGTTCAACGAGGTCTACCAACGCTTCTTCGCCAAGCCCTGGCCGGTACGCGCTGCCGTCGGCGTGGCGTCGCTGGCCTATGAGGGCATGCGCGTGGAAGTGACCGCGATGGCGGCCAAGGCCTGAATTGCGCGCCTTGTTCGCGGGCAAGCCCGCTCCCTGGTCCGAGTCGATCACCTGTGATGGGGTCGGCAGGATCGTGTGGGAGCCGGCTTGCCGGCGATCGGCTGCGCAGCCGCCGCGGGCCCACCGGGCAGGCCAAGGGTGCCGCCGGGCCATTTCGCCGCTACAATGCGCGCCTTGACCGTGACAGCCCGACCATAACGACATGTCCCTTCCAAAGAACCACCTGGAACTGCTCAGCCCTGCCCGTGACGTGGCCATCGCCCGCGAGGCGATCCTGCACGGCGCGGATGCCATCTATATCGGCGGCCCGAGCTTCGGCGCACGCCACAATGCCTGCAACGAAGTCAGCGATATCGCCCAACTGGTGGAGTTCGCCCATCGCTACCACGCGCGGGTATTCACCACCCTCAACACCATCCTCCACGACAACGAGCTCGAACCGGCCCGCCAGCTGATCCACCAGCTGTACGACGCCGGCGTCGACGCGCTGATCGTCCAGGACCTGGGGGTGATGGAGCTGGACATCCCGCCGATCGAGCTGCACGCCAGCACCCAGACCGACATCCGCACCCTGGAGCGGGCCAGGTTCCTCGACCAGGCCGGTTTCTCGCAGCTGGTCCTGGCCCGCGAGCTGAACCTGCAGCAGATCCGCGCCATCGCCGACGAGACCGAGGCGGCCATCGAGTTCTTCATCCATGGCGCCCTGTGCGTGGCCTTCTCCGGCCAGTGCAACATCTCCCATGCGCAGACCGGCCGCAGCGCCAACCGCGGCGACTGCTCCCAGGCCTGCCGCCTGCCCTACACCCTCAAGGACGACCAAGGCCGCGTGGTCGCCTTCGAAAAGCATCTGCTGTCGATGAAGGACAACAACCAGAGCGCCAACCTGCGCGCCCTGGTGGACGCCGGCGTGCGTTCGTTCAAGATCGAGGGCCGCTACAAGGACATGGGCTACGTGAAGAACATCACCGCCCATTACCGCCAACTGCTCGATGCCATCCTCGACGACCGCCCGGACCTGGCCCGCGCCTCCAGCGGGCGTACCGAGCATTTCTTCGTGCCAGACCCGGACAAGACCTTCCACCGTGGCAGCACCGACTATTTCGTCAGTGCGCGCAAGATCGACATCGGCGCCTTCGACTCGCCGACCTTCACCGGCCTGCCGGTGGGCGTGGTGGAAAAGGTCGGCAAGCGTGACCTGCAGGTGCTCACCGAGGTGCCGCTGACCAACGGCGACGGCCTCAACGTACTGGTCAAGCGCGAGGTGGTGGGTTTTCGTGCCAACATCGCCGAGCCCAGGGGCGAATTCGAGGAAGACGGCCAGAAGCGCTACCGCTACCGCGTCGAGCCCAACGAGATGCCCGAGGGCCTGCACCGCCTGCGCCCGAACCACCCGCTGTCGCGCAACCTGGACCACAACTGGCAGCAGGCGCTGCTGCGCACCTCTGCCGAGCGCCGTGTCGGCGTGGCCTGGAACGCCGTGCTGCGCGAGGCGCGCCTGGAACTGACCGCCACCAGCGAGGAAGGTGTCAGCGTGCAGGTCGCCCTGGAGGGCCCGTTCGGCGTGGCCAACAAGCCGCAGCAGGCCCTCGAGCAGTTGCACGACCTGCTCGGCCAACTGGGCACCACCCCGTACCACGCCACCGCCATCGCGCTGGACGCGCCCCAGGCGTACTTCATCCCCAACTCGCAGCTCAAGGCCCTGCGCCGCTCGGCCATCGAGGCGCTGACCGAGGCACGGGTCAAGGCCCACCCTCGCGGCCGGCGCAAGGCCGAGACCGACCCACCGCCGGTCTACCCCGAGTCGCACCTGTCGTTCCTGGCCAACGTCTACAACCAGAAGGCCCGCGACTTCTACCAGCGCCATGGGGTGGAGTTGATCGACGCGGCGTTCGAGGCCCACGAGGAACACGGCGAAGTGCCGGTGATGATCACCAAGCACTGCCTGCGTTTCTCCTTCAACCTCTGCCCCAAGCAAGCCAAGGGCGTCACCGGCGTGCGCACCAAGGTCGCGCCGATGCAACTGGTGCATGGCGATGAGGTCCTGACCCTGAAGTTCGACTGCAAGCCCTGCGAGATGCATGTGATCGGCAAGATCAAGGACCACATCCTCGACCTGCCGACCCCGGGCAGCGCCGTGGGCCAGGTGGTCGGGCACATCAGCCCGGAAGACCTGCTCAAGACCATCGTGCGCGCACCGCATTGAGCCGCAGGGTTCTGCGCTGACTGAAAGTGCCTTGTGCATGGGGCTGGGTAATCCCCAGCCCCATGCCTGCATTTTTTGGCCAGGCACGGAACCAGAATGTCTCAAATGACACCTTTCTTGCCCGAATGAGTTGAAGCTACCCGCAATTTCTGCACAATGCGATGAATGCGAGCAACGCGAGGCCTCCCGATGCACCCCACGCCCCACGACGAACGCCTGCTCAAGGCATTGGCCCATGCCCTCGTCGTCCACCCCCGGGCCACCCTGAAGGCGCTGGCCGAAGCGGCCGGCGTCAGCAAGGCCACCCTGCACCGTTTCTGCGGCACCCGCGACAACCTGGTGAACATGCTCGAGCACCACGGCGAGCAGGTACTCAACGAGGTCATCGGCAAGGCCGACCTGGAGCACGCCGATCCGCTGGCGGGGCTGCGCCACCTGATCGCCGAACACCTCAAGCACCGCGAGATGCTGGTGTTCCTGATGTTCCAGTACCGCCCGGACACGCTGCTTGGCGGCGACAACCAGCGCTGGCGTGCCTACACCCAGGCGATGGACGCTTTCTTCCTGCGTGCCCAGCAGTTGGGGGCACTGCGCATCGACATCAGCGCGGCGGTGTTCACCGAGATGTTCCTCAGCATGATCTACGGCATGGTCGATGCCGAGCGGCGCGGGCGGGCGGCCAGTGCCAACTCGGCGCAGGCGCTGGAGCAATTGTTCCTGCAAGGGGCGCAAGCCAGGGCTTGATGGTGGGCATGGGGCTGCTTTGCAGCCCCAAAGACTGCCAGGCACAAAAAAGGCCCCTGAACACCAGGTCCAGGGGCCGAAGCGGTTGGATTTCCCAACCAAAGGAGCCGTTACGGGTGCTCGATCTCGGTCGCACGCTCGCTTTGCACACCCCTGCGCCTTAGCAGCGACAATACCCAGACAAAGCAGATAGGCACGAACACCACTCCCAGCAAGGTAGCGCTGAGCATGCCGCCGATCACCCCGGTGCCGATCGCCCGCTGGCTGGCCGCGCCGGCCCCGGTGGCGATGGCCAGGGGCACCACGCCGAGGATGAACGCCATGGAGGTCATGACGATTGGCCGCAAACGCAGGCGTGCAGCCTCGATGGCCGCCTCGCGCAGGCCACGGCCCTGCTCCCGCAGCGCCTTGGCGAACTCGACGATGAGGATGGCGTTCTTCGCCGCCAGGCCGATGATGGTGATCAGGCCGACCTTGAAGTACACATCGTTGGGCAGGCCGGTGGCCATCACCGCCAACACCGAGCCCAGGGCGCCGATCGGCACGATCAGCATCACCGTCAGCGGGATCGACCAACTCTCGTACAGCGCCACCAACAACAGGAACACCACCAGGATGGCCAGGGCGAACAACTGGCTGGCCTGGCCGCTGGAGACCTTCTCCTGGTACGACAGGCCCGTCCAAGCGTAGCCGATGCCCTCCGGCAACTCGCCGACCAGACGCTCCAGCTCGGCCATCGCCTGGCCGGTGCTGTAGCCCGGCGACGCGTCGCCGGTGATGCGGATCGCCGGGTAGCCGTTGTAGCGCACGATCTGCACCGGCCCCTCCTCCCAACGGGTACTGACGAAGGCACTGAACGGCACCTGCTGGCCATCGGCATTGGGGGCATAGAGGCGCAGCACGCTTTCCGGGGTCATGCGCTCGCCCTGCTCGGCCTGCACCACCACCCGCTGCTGGCGGCCGGCGTTGCTGAAGTCGTTGATCACTTGGGAGCCGAAGGCGGCGGACAGCGTGCTGTTGATGGTTTCGAAGGTCACGCCCAGGGTGCGGGCCTTCTCCCGGTCGATCTCCAGCCGCAGTTGCGGTGCCTCGGCCAGGCCTTCCATCATCGCGTAGAGGATCACCGGGTTGCCGTTGGCCTGCGCCAGCAAGCGGTCACGCGCCGCCAGCAGGGCCTCGCGGCCAAGCCCGCCACGGTCCAACAGGCACAGGGAGAAGCCGCCGGCATTGCCCAGGCCATCGATCGGCGGTGGGTTGACCGCGGTGATGGTGCCATCGCCGTGCCCGGCGAAGTGCGCATTGACCGCCGCCGCCTCGGCGTCCGCCGATTGCTCGGCACTGCGTTCGGACCAGTCCTTGAAGGTCGGGAAGGCCAATGCGGCGTTCTCGCCCATGCCGGAGAAACTGAAACCGCTGACCAGGAAAGCCGACGCCAACGCCTCGCGCGACATCAGGAACTGCTCCAGGGCCTGGCCGGTGGCGTCGGTTCGCACGCGGCTGGCGCCCGGCGGCAACTGCACGTCGACGATGGCATAGCCCTGGTCCTCCACCGGCACGAACGACTCCGGCAGGCGCAGGTAGAAGTAGCCGAGCATGGCGACGATCCCGGCATAGACCAACATGTAGCGCCCGGCGCGCTTGACCAGCGCGCTGTTCATGCCCGAATAGCGTTCGGTCAGCCGGGCAAACCCACGGTTGAAGGCGCCGAAGAAGCCGCGCTTCTCATGGTGGCCCTGGGGGATCGGCTTGAGCAGCGTGGCGCACAACGCCGGGGTGAAGGTCAGGGCCAGGAACCCGGAAAACAGGATCGACACCGCCAGGGACAGGGAGAACTGCTGGTAGATCACGCCCACCGAGCCAGACATGAACGCCAGCGGCAGGAACACCGCCGCCAACACCAGGGTGATGCCGATGATCGCCCCGGACACCTGCCCCATCGCCTTGATGGTCGCGGCCCCGGGTGCCAGGCCCTCCTCGGCCATGATCCGCTCGACGTTCTCCACCACCACGATGGCGTCGTCCACCAGGATGCCGATAGCCAGGACCATGCCGAACATGGTCATCATGTTCACCGAGAACCCCAGCAGCTTCATGACCATCAAGGTACCGAGCAGGCACACCGGCACCACGATCGACGGGATCAAGGTGTAGCGGATGTTCTGCAGGAACAGGAACATCACCAGGAACACCAGGACCATGGCTTCGATCAAGGTATGGATGACCTTCTCGATGGCCACGTCGACGAAGCGCGAGGTGTCGTAGGGCACGGAATACTCGACGCCCTCGGGGAAGAACGCCGACAGCTCGGCCAGGCGCTCCTTGACCAGCGCGGCGGTCTGCAGGGCGTTGGCGCCCGGCGCCAGTTGCACCGCACCGGCCACCGCCGGCTTGCCATCGAGGCGCGAGGAGAAGTTGTAGCTCTCCAGGCCGACCTCCAGGCGCGCCACATCGGCCAGGCGCACCTGGGAGCCGTCCGGGTTGGCGCGCAGGACGATGCGGCCGAAGGCCTCGGGGTCGTCCAGGGTGCCGTGCACCGCCAGGGTCGCGGTCAGTTCCTGCTCGCTGCTGCCGGGTGCGCTGCCGAAGCTGCCGGCGGGCACTTGCACGTTCTGCCCACGGATGGCGTTGCCCACGTCGTCGATGGACAGGCCATAGCCCACCAGCTTCTGCGGATCGACCCACACGCGCATGGCCGCTTCCGAGGAGAAGAACTGCAGCTTGCCGACACCCGGCACCCGGCGCAGCTCGTTGTTGATGTTGCGCGCGGCGTAGTCGCCCAAGGCTGTGGTGTCGCTGCGACCGGCGCCCTCCTTGTAGCTCAGCGCATAGACCAGCAAGAAGCCCGCGCTGGTCTGTTCCACCTCGATACCCTGGGTGGTCACGGCCTGCGGCATGCGTGCCTCGGCCTTCTTCAGGCGGTTCTGCACGTCGACCTGGGCCAGCTCCGGATCGGTGCCGGGCTCGAAGGTCACCACCACCTCGGCGATGCCATTGGCGTTGTTGGTGGATTCGAAGTACAGCAGGTGCTTGGCGCCGTTGAGCGACTCCTCGATGATGCTGGTCACCGACTCCACGAGCACTTTCGCCGAAGCGCCAGGGTAGGTGGCGGTGATGGTGATCTGTGGCGGCGCCACGTTGGGGTACTGGGCCACCGGCAACGACGGGATCACCAGCAAGCCCGCCAGGGAAATGAACAACGCCACGACCCAGGCGAAGTTCGGCCGTTCGATGAAGAACCTGGACATCTGTGCTTACCCCCGCCTCACCGCGCCGCGGCCTGTTGTACCTGGGCCGGCGACACCGGCATGCCCGGCGCAAGACCGGCCGGGCTGCCGACGATGACCTGGTCGCCCGGGCGCAGGCCCTCGGTGATCTGCCAGCGGGCGCCGTGCATGGCGCCGGTGCGCACCTCGCGCGCCTCGGCCAGGCCGTCGGTCCCCACCAGCATGACCCGTGCCTCGCCATCGCTGCCGCGCCGCACGGCGCGTTGTGGCACGAGGATGGCCTGGTGGTCGGTGCCCTGCGGGGTGCGCACGCGCACATACATGCCGGGCAGGAGAATACCGTCGGCATTGTCGAAGCGCCCCCGCAGGATCACCTGGCCGGTACCACGGTCCACCGCCACGTCGGTGAACAGCAGTGAGCCCTGGCGCTCATAGTCGGTGCCCTCGACCCGCACGCTGAGCGCCTGGTCGTCGCCCGCGGCGAGCACACCGTCCTTGAGCGCCTGGCGCAAGCGCAGGGCCTCGGCGGCCGGCTGGGTGAAATCGACGTAGATCGGATCGAGCTGCTGGATGCGCGCCATCAGCGTGGCATCGCCCTGCCCGACCAGCGCCCCTTCGGTGACCAGGGCACGGCCGATACGTCCGGAGATCGGTGCCTTGACCGTGGCGTAGCCCAGGTTCAGGCGCGCGCTTTCGACATCCGCCTGGGCCGAGCGCACCGTGGCCTGGGCGCTGTGCAGGTCGGCGCTGGCCGTGTCGAAGTCCTGCTGGCTGACCGCCTGGATCTTCACCAGTGGCGCGTAGCGGCGCACCCTGGCCTGGGCCTCGAGCATGACCGAGCGTGCCCGCGCCAGCTCGCCTTCGGCGCGCGACAGGGCCGCCTTGAACGGTGCCGGGTCGATCTGGAACAGCACGTCCCCGGCCTTGACGTCGGCCCCTTCCTCGAAGCGCTTGTGCAGGACGATGCCGGCCACCCGGGCGCGGACTTCCGCCACCCGCATCGGTTCGACCCGGCCTGGCAAGGTCGAGGCCAGGGCCAGCGGCTCGCTGGCCACCGTGACGGTTTCCACGGGATAGGCCACTTCCGCCGCCGGTGGCGTTTCGGCCTGGTCGCAGCCGGCCAGGACGACCGTCATGGCCAGGCAGCCGGCCATCCCTATTGCACGTAAATTGCTCATGATTCACCCGAGCCTTCGATAAAAACGGCCCGAATGATATGGGTGAAACCTCAATGAGTCAATTTTGTCTCATTTGATATATTTGTGAAGAATTGTGAAGACTGGGGCTGCTTTGCAGCCCATCGCCGGCAAGCCGGCTCCCAACAGAGATAGCGCCCAACTTCAGGGTGGCGCTATATCTGGGAGCCGTCTTGCCGGCGATGGCCCGCCAAACGGCCCCTTCTTACAGCAGCCCCAGCCCCCGCGCGGTACGATCCACGGCGATCCGGGTCTTCTCCACCAGCTCATCGATATCGCCGCGGCTGGCCACCAGCGCCGGCGCCATGATCATCCGCCCCAGGGTCGAGCGAATGATCACCCCTTCCTCGAAGCCATAGGTCCGGCACTGCCAGGCCAGGTCGTTCTCGTTGGCGTAGCGCTTGCGGGTGGCCTTGTCCTCGGCGAACTGCAGCGCCGCCACCAGCCCGGTGCCCTGGATCTCGCCGATCAGCGGATGCTCGCCGAACACCTCGCGCAGGCAACGCTGCAGGTAGGGGCCGGTATCGTCCTTGACCCGGCGCACGATGCCTTCGTCGCGCAAGGCCTTGAGGTTGGCGATGGCCACCGCCGCCGCCACCGGGTGGCCGGAATAGGTCAGGCCGTGGGCGAACACCCCGCCCCGCTCCACCAGCGCCTCGGCGATGCGCTTGCTCAGCACCAGCCCGCCCATGGGCACGTAGCCGGAGGTCAGGCCCTTGGCGATGGACAGGGTGTCCGGCTCGAAGCCAAAGTGCTGGTGGGCGAACCATTCGCCGGTACGGCCGAAGCCGCCGATCACCTCGTCGGCGCACAGCAGCACGTCATACTGGCGGCAGATGCGCTGGATCTCGGGCCAGTAGCTTTCCGGCGGGAAGATCATGCCACCGGCGCCCTGGAACGGCTCGGCGATGAAGCCGGCGACATTCTCGGCGCCCAGCTCGAGGATCTTCTCCTCCAGTTGCAAAGCACAGCGGCGACCGAACTCGGCCGGACTCAGGTCGCCCCCTTCGGCGTACCAGTACGGCTCGTCGATGTGCGCAACATCAGGGATCAAGCCACCCATCTCGTGCATGAACTTCATTCCGCCCAGCGCAGTGGCCGCCAGGGTCGAGCCGTGGTAGCCGTTCCAGCGGCCGATCATGATCTTCTTGCTCGGCTGGCCAACCACCTGCCAGTAGCGGCGCACGGTACGGATCAGCACCTCGTTGGATTCGGAGCCCGAGTTGGTGTAGATCGCGTGGCTGTAGTGCCCCGGCAGCAGGCTGAACAGCAGTTCGGACAGTTCGATCACCGCCGGGTGAGTGGTGTGGAAGAACATGTTGTAGTACGGCAACTGGTCCATTTGCGCGGCAGCGGCGGCGGTCAGGTCCTTGCGGCCGTAGCCGAGCTGGGTGCACCACAGGCCGGACATGCCGTCCAGGTAGCGCTTGCCGTCGTTGTCCCACAGGTGCAGGCCCTCGCCACGGACGATGACCCGTGGGCCTTCGGCGTTGAGCGCCTTCTGGTCGAGGAAGGCATGGATGTGGTGGGCGGCGTCGGCGGACTGGTAGTCACGGGTTTCGCGTTGAGGCTGGAAAGAAGCGTTCATTGTTGTTCTCCGTGGAGGGGTATCAGCGCAGTTGGAACCAGGTGGTCTTCAGTTGGGTGTATTTGTCGAAGGCGTGCAGCGAGAGGTCGCGACCGAAGCCGGACTGGCGGCCGCCGCCGAAGGGCACCGCCACGTCCAGGGCATCGACGGTGTTGACCGACACGGTGCCGGCCTTCAGGCGCCGAGCCACGCGATGGGCACGGTTGAGGTCGTCGCTCCACACCGAGGCGGCCAGGCCGTAGACGCTGTCGTTAGCCTGGCGCACGGCTTCGTCCTCGTCGTCGAAGGCGCTGATCGCCAGCACCGGGCCGAAGATCTCCTCGCGGGCCAGGGCCATGCCCGGCTGCACGTCGCTGAACACGGTCGGGGCGATGAAGTTGTCCGAGCCGTTGATACGCAGGCGCTCACCGCCGCACAGCAGGCGTGCACCGTCGGCCCTGGCCTGTTCGATGGCGGCGCAGATACGGGCGCTCTGCCCGGCATCGACGATGGCCCCGGCGCGGCTGGCCGGGTCCAGCGGGTCGCCCGGCAGCCAGTCGCGGGCCTTGGCCAGCAGGCGCTCGACGAATGCGTCGTGGATCGAGCGCTGCACGTACAGCCGGGAGTTGGCCGAGCACACCTCGCCCTGGTTGAAGAAGATGCCGAAGGCCGCCTTTTCGGCCGCCAGGTCCAGGTCGCGGCAGTCGTCGAACACCAGGTTCGGGCTCTTGCCGCCGCATTCCAGCCACACCTGCTTGAGGTTGGATTGCGCCGAATACTGCATGAAGTACTTGCCCACCTGGGTGGAGCCGGTGAACACCAGGCAATCCACGTCCGGGTGCAGGCCCAGCGCACGCCCGGCCTGCTCGCCCAGGCCGGGTACCACGTTCAGCACGCCCTCGGGCAGCCCGGCCTCCAGGGCCAGCTCGGCCAGGCGCAGGGCCGAGAACGGCGATTGCTCGGCCGGCTTGAGCACCACGCTGTTGCCGGCGGCCAGCGCCGGGGCGACCTTCCAGGCGGCCATGTCCAGCGGAAAGTTCCACGGCACCACCGCGCCGACCACACCCAGGGCCTCACGGGTGATGGTGGCCAGGGCGTCGGCAGCGGTGGGCGCCACCTGGTCGTAGAGCTTGTCCAGCGCCTCGCCGTACCAGGCGAAGACATTGGCCGCGCCGGGCACGTCGATGTTGTAGGCATCCATCACCGGCTTGCCCATGTTCAGCGAATCGAGCAGCGCCAGTTCCTCGCGGTGGGCCAGCATCAGCTCGGCCAGGCGCAGCAGTACGCGCTTGCGCGCCGTCGGCGCCATGCGTGCCCAAGGCCCCTGTTCGAAGGCGCGACGGGCCACGCGCACCGCCTGGTCGATCTCCGCCTCGCCGCAGGCGGCGACCTGGGCCAGTAGCTGGTTGGTCGCCGGGTTGATCGCCTCGAAGGTGACGCCCGAGCGGGCGGCCACGGGGCGGCCGTCGATCAGGGCCGTGTCGATGAAGCTTTGCCGTGCAGCACGCTGCTGCCAATCGCTCAATGTATGCACGCAGGACTCCCTGCCGGCCGCCGCGGCGGCCGGTCGTTGTGGTGGTTCGGGTAAGGTGACGCGGTGGCTCAGCGCCTTCGCAGGTAACTTTCCAGCGGGTCCTTGCTCAAGCCTTCCTGGGCCTGGGCCAGGGCGTCGATGAACAAGGAGAACAGCTCGGACTGCTTGGCGATGTCCAGCTTGGTGTAGAGGTTCTTGCGGTGGGTCTTGACCGTGTCTTCGCTGATGCCCAGGCGCTCGGCCAGGGAGCGGGTCGAGTGGCCGCGCAGCAGGTACTGGGCGACGCGGCACTCGCGCTCGGTCAGCAAGGACGAACCGAAGTTGTTCAGCGCCGCGTTGATCTGCCGGCCCAGGGCGCTTTCGAAGCGTCCGCCCAACGCGTCGGCATCCAGGCGCCCCCAGTGCCGCTGCACCACCGCCTGCACCCAGGGGGCCACGCACTTGAGGTCGCCGACCTGCTGGCTGGCCAGGCGCCGGGTGCTGCCCAGGGCCACGGCGATGGACAGGTGCGCACCGAGGGGGACGATGTAGTTGAGTTCGTCCTCCAGGTGCGCGTGCTGGTAGAACGACAGGTAGTACTCGCTGCGCTTGAAATGGTCGGGGGCGACATCGCTCAGGCGATAGCAACCGGGTGCGATGCCGTCCATGCAGGCGCGGTAGAACGGGCACAGCAGGTAGTAGCCGTCGAGGTACTTCTGCACATTGCCCTCGGGCAGCCAGGGCCCTTCTTCGTCCTTCTCGAACAGCGCCGAAGGCAGCCCCTTGCGTGGGTAGAGGAAGACGGTGATGGCCTGGGAGGGGGCCAGGCAGTTGAGCGCGGCGAACAGGGCCTCGACGAAGCCGGGCGTACCGATGGCATCGATGACACGGGCCATCTGCGCGTACCAGTCGGGCGATTTCAGCCGGTCTTTGCTCATGTTCTTGTTCCCCGCCAGGGTTATCGTGGCCAGGATTGTTTCACGCAGCGCACGGCTCGACCATCACCCTTCAGGGTGAGCCGGCGCAGGCCGCTCCGATCGAACGGAGCAGCCCACCATCCCGATGGCCTATCCACGAAAGTAGTACCTTGTTCGCCCGTGTCACAGGGCTAAAGTGGCAATACCCGGTCCGGAGGCGGCACCCATAAGGCAAAAATGCAGGAACACCCTGCAGATTTGCCGATTGTGCCGCGCAAATTCGCATGCCAGGATCCTGCGATCCTCCAGCGAACTCCAGACTTCACTTGGAAAATCAATAACAAAGCAGGGAGAACGCGATGACCGCGCACGCTCAAACCTCGGCAACGGAGCATGTCCTGGCCGAAGTTCGCAACCACATTGGCCACCTCACCCTCAACCGCCCCGCCGGCCTCAATGCCCTGACCCTCGACATGGTGCGCAGCCTGCAGCAGCACTTCGACCACTGGGCGCAGGATCCGCAGGTGCATGCCGTGGTGCTGCGCGGCGAAGGCCCCAAGGGCTTCTGCGCCGGTGGCGACATCCGCTCGCTGCACGACAGCTTCAAGGCCGGCAATGCCTTGCACAGCACCTTCTTCGTCGAGGAATACGCCCTGGACCTGTGCATCCACCGCTACCGCAAGCCGGTGCTGGTGCTGATGGACGGCTTCACCCTGGGCGGCGGCATGGGCCTGGCCCAGGGCGCCGACCTGCGCGTGGTCACCGAACGCAGCCGCCTGGGCATGCCGGAGGTGGCCATCGGCTACTTCCCCGACGTAGGCGGCAGCTACTTCCTCTCGCGCCTGCCAGGGGAGCTGGGTACCTACCTCGGGGTCAGCGGTACCCAGGTCCAGGCTGCCGATGCGTTGTACTGCGGCCTGGCCGACTGGTACCTGCCCAGCGAGAAGATCACCGCCCTGGATGCCGCCCTCGACCGCCTGAGCTTCAGCGACCATCCGCTCAAGGACTTGCAGGGGCTGCTCGCCAAGCTCGGCACCCAGGTGCTGGACGATGCGCCCCTGGCCAAGCTGCGCCCGGTGATCGACCACTTCTTCGCCCTGCCCGACCTGCCCAGCATCATCGAGCAACTGCGCGCCGTGAGCATCGGCGACAGCCATCCCTGGGCCCTGGCCACTGCCGACCAGCTGGAAAGCCGCTCGCCCCTGGCCATGGCGGTTACCCTGGAGATGCTGCGCCGTGGCCGGCACCTGGGCCTGGAGGAGTGCTTCGCCATGGAACTGCACCTGGATCGCCAGTGGTTCGCGCATGGCGACATCATCGAGGGCGTGCGCGCCCTGATCATCGACAAGGACAAGCAGCCACGCTGGAACCCGCCGACCCTCGCCGGGCTGACGCGCCAGCGGGTCGAACAATTCTTCGAAGGCCTGTGAGCCGGGGAGTACACAGATGCAAGACGTGGAACTGAGCGAAGAACAGATCATGATCCGCGACATGGCCCGGGACTTCGCCCGTGGCGAGATCGCGCCCCATGCCCAGGCCTGGGAGAAGGCCGGCTGGATCGACGATGGCGTGGTGCGCAAGATGGGTGAGCTGGGCCTGCTCGGCATGATCGTGCCGGAGGACTTCGGCGGTAGCTACACCGACTATGTCGCCTACGCCCTGGCGGTGGAGGAAATCGCGGCAGGCGATGGTGCCACCGGTGCCCTGATGAGCATCCACAACTCGGTGGGTTGCGGCCCGCTGCTGGCCTACGGCACACCCGAGCAGCAGCAGGCCTGGCTGCCACGCCTGGCCAGTGGCGAGGTGATCGGCTGTTTCTGCCTGACCGAGCCCCAGGCCGGCTCCGAGGCCCACAACCTGCGGACCCGCGCCGAGCTGGTGGATGGCCACTGGGTGATCAACGGGGCCAAGCAGTTCGTCAGCAATGCCCGCCGCGCGGGACTGGCGATCGTCTTCGCGGTCACTGACCCGGAGCTGGGCAAGAAGGGCCTGTCGGCCTTCCTGGTACCCACCGACAACCCGGGCTTCAAGGTCGACCGCAGCGAGCACAAGATGGGCATCCGCGCCTCCGACACCTGCGCGGTGACCCTGGACGACTGCCGCATCCCCGCCGCCAACCTGCTCGGCGAGCGCGGCAAGGGCCTGGCCATCGCCCTGTCCAACCTCGAGGGTGGGCGCATCGGCATCGCCGCCCAGGCGCTGGGGATCGCCCGTGCCGCGTTCGAGGCGGCCTTGGCCTACGCCCGCGATCGCGTGCAGTTCGGCAAGCCGATCGCCGAGCACCAGAGCATCGCCAACCTGTTGGCCGACATGCAGGTCCAGGTCAATGCCGCACGCTTGCTGATCCTGCATGCCGCGCGCCTGCGCAGTGCCGGCAAGCCATGCCTGTCCGAGGCGTCCCAGGCCAAGCTGTTCGCCTCTGAGATGGCCGAGCGGGTGTGTTCCATGGCGATCCAGGTGCATGGCGGGTATGGCTACCTGGAGGACTATCCGGTGGAGCGCTACTACCGGGACGCACGGATCACCCAGATCTACGAAGGCTCGAGCGAGATCCAGCGGATGCTGATCGCGCGGGAGCTGAAGCACTACCCGCTTTAACCGAGCTGCAAGCTACAAGCTGATCGGCGCAGAATGTCAGGGCTGTGCTCGGCTCGTACAGGCGCCGTCTGCTTTTTCTTGCAGCTTGCAGCTGCCAATCAACGCCATAGCATTTATCCATTGAACGCAACGCTAAAGGTGCAGTAAGCTCGGGACCATTCACTGGAGAGCATCATGACCCACAGCCTTCGCAACCACGCCAACCACACCGGTCGCACCCCGCGCCCAGTGCTGGCCGTTGCCGGTCGCCAGGTCGTTGCCAGCTTTTATTTTGGGTATTGGTTTAGCCACTAGGCGCCGCTGATACCCACACGGCGCCCACCTTCGAGGGGCCGCCGAACACGAGAATACTCAAACCCCCGGTCGGCCCCCCGACTGGGGGTTTTGCGTTTCCAGGGCCTGAAAAAACACCGATTCATACCGAGGACAGATCCATGAACTACGCCACCTACTCCTACGCCGACACCTACGCCTGGCGATTTAGCCAATCCCGTTCGGGCCAGCCTGCCGCCTCCGTTCGGTCGACCACTGGTGGCAACGCTGTGCACAGCACTCCGAATATTTGTCGAACACCTCGATAGGGCCGACCGCGCGGGCCCGAACCCGCCGTCCGCCCAGGGAAAAACGCCATGCAATCCTCTTCGCTCGCCCTGCCCCTGAACCAGCCCCAGGCTGCCAACACCGCCGTCAGCCAGCGTCTGCCCAGCCCCCACCTGCTCAAGCAGCAGATGCCACTCGCCAACGAACTCGCCCAGCAGGTCCACGCCCAGCGCCAGGCCATCCGCGCCATCCTCGAAGGCCGCGACCCACGTCTGCTGGTGATCGTCGGCCCGTGTTCGATCCACGACCCACGCTCGGCCCTGGAATACGCCGACCGCCTTGCCCAGCTCAGCCGTGAGGTCGACGACAAGCTGCTGCTGGTGATGCGCGCCTATGTCGAGAAACCCCGCACCACGGTCGGCTGGAAAGGCCTGGCATACGATCCGCACCTGGACGGCAGCGACGACATGCACGCCGGCATCGCCCTGTCCCGCGGGCTGATGCTGGGCATGCTCGAGCGCGGCCTGCCGGTCGCCACCGAACTGCTGCAGCCGATGGCCGCTGGCTACTTCGACGACCTGCTCGGCTGGGCCGCCATTGGCGCGCGCACCACCGAGTCGCAGATCCACCGCGAGATGGTCAGCGGCCTGGCGCTGCCGGTTGGCTTCAAGAACGGCACCGACGGCAGCGTGGGTATCGCCTGCGACGCCATGCGCAGCGCCGCCCACCCGCATCGCCATTTCGGCATGGATGCCCAGGGCTACCCGGCGATCATCGAGACCCTGGGCAACCCCGATACCCACCTGGTGCTGCGCGGCGGCCACCAGGGCCCGAACCACGATGCGGCGAGCATCGCCCAGGCGCGCCAGGGCCTGGTCAAGGCCGGGCTGGCGGCGCGGATCATGGTCGATTGCAGCCACGCCAACAGCGGCAAGGACCCGGCGCGCCAGCCAGCGGTGTTCGAGGATGTGCTGGGCCAGCGCCTGGCGGGCGATCGCTCGATCGTCGGGGTGATGCTCGAGAGCCATCTGTTCGACGGCTGCCAAGCCCTGGGCAAGGGCCCGTTGAAGTATGGCGTGTCGATCACCGACGGCTGCCTGGGCTGGCGTTCGACCGAGGCGCTGCTGCGCCAGGCTGCGGAACGCTTGTAGGTATCTTGTGGCAAGCCTTGCGAGACATTTCGCGGACAAGTGCGCTAGGCTTGCCTTTTTCACCCAAGGAGTAGTTTCCCATGGCCCGAGCCACTGCCCGCCACATCCTGGTCAGCACCGAAGAGAAGTGCAACGAACTGAAAGCGCAGATCGAAGCGGGTGCCGACTTCGCCGAAGTCGCCAAAGCCAACTCCACCTGCCCGTCCAGCCGCCAGGGCGGCGACCTGGGCTCGTTCGGCCCGGGCCAGATGGTCCGCGAGTTCGACACCGTCGTGTTCAGCGCCCCGCTCAACACCGTGCAAGGCCCGGTCAAGACCCAGTTCGGCTACCACCTGTTGGAAGTGACCAGCCGCCAGGACTGATTCACCGTTGCCGGTGCTGTCTCCCGTGGGGGCGGGCCCGCTCCCATGCCGGCCAGCCAAGCGGCCATCTGGGGCTGCTTCGCGCCCCATCGCCGGCAAGCCGGCTCCCACAGCATGCGCTGCATGGCAGATGATTCGTGAACGCCACTGGCCCCTGTGGGAGCCGGCTTGCCGGCGATGGGCTGCAGGGCAGGCGCAATGCTGCTTGCGGCTCCTGACCTGCCTTACACTGCTGTGCATGGCCATCACCGCCCAGGCCACGCCCAGCCACGCCCTCACCGTCTATGGCCAAGCCCCGCGCTACCCCGAATCCTTCCGCCACTTCGACTACGTCAACCCCGACGCCCCCAAGGGCGGCAGCCTGCGTCGTTCGGCGGTGGAGATCGGCCAGTTCGACCACATCCTGCCGTACATCGACCAAGGCATCGGCGTCAGCGAGGTCGATGGCTGGCTCTATGCGCCGTTGGCGGTGCGTGCCTATGACGAGCCCTACACCGTCTACGGCCTGATCGCCCGACGCATGGAGCGCGGCCCCGGCGATGCCTGGCTGCGCCTGGAGATCGACCCGCGCGCCACCTTCGCCGATGGCAAGCCGGTGCGCGCCGAGGACGTGCGCTTCACCTTCGAGCTGCTGATGAGCAAGGGCAGCCTCAAGTTCCGCACCCAGTTCGCCGACGTCGCCAAGGTGACCGTCGAAAACCCACGGCAGGTGCGCTTCGACTTCAGGCAGCCCCATGGCCGCACCCTGCCCCTGGACCTGGCCAGCCTGCCGGTGCTGCCCGAACACGACTGGCAGACGCGCGACTTCGCCAGCGGTGCCGGCTTCGACAAGCCGGTGGGCAGTGGCCCCTACCGCATCGGGCGGATCGACAACGGCCGCAGCATCACCTTCGAACGCGATCCCCACTGGTGGGCCAAGGACCTGCCGGTCAACCGCGGGCGCTACAACTTCGAGCGCATCCGCATCGAATACTTCGGCGACACCGAGGTGGCGCGCCAGGTCCTGCGCGGCGGTGGCTACGACTACAACCGCGAATTCTCCGCCACCGCCTATACCATCGGCTACAACGGCGCAGCCCTCGACGACGGCCGCCTGCAACGCGCCCACCTCGGCCCGGCCAAGCCGCAGAACGCCCAGGGCTTCGTGTTCAATCTCAGCAAGCCGCTGTTCCAGGACCGCCGCGTACGCCAGGCCTTGGCCATGCTCTGGGACTTCGAGTGGAGCAACCGGCAGATGATGCGCAACCTGTACATCCGCCAGCAGAGCGTGTTCTCCAATACCCCGTTGGCCGCCCGCGCGCTGCCCGACGCCGAGGAACTCAAGCTGCTCGAACCGCTGCGTGGCCAGGTGCCCGAAGAGGTCTTCGAGCAGGTGTTCACGGCGCCGGTCACCGACGGTTCGGGCATTATCCGCCCTCAGCAGCTGCAGGCCCTGGCGCTGCTGCAGTCCGCCGGTTGGCGGCCCGAGGGCGATCGCTTGGTCAACGCCCAAGGCGAGCCCCTGAGCTTCACCTTCCTCAACGGCCAGGCCGGGCTGGAACGCCTGGTGCTGCCCTGGAAGCGCAACCTGGCGCAGATCGGCATCACCCTGAACATTCGCAACGTCGACTCGGCCCAGTACATCAACCGCCTGATGGCCCGCGACTACGACATGATCGTCACCGGCTACCCGGTCACCCTGTCGCCGGGCGCCGAGCTGTACAATTACTTCGGCTCGGCGGCAGCCACCGACCCTGGCTCGAACAACCTGATGGTGCTGCGCGACCCGGCCGTGGACAGGCTCCTCGATGGCCTGGTCCGCGCCGACAGCCAGGCCGCCATGCTGCGTCACGCCCGCGCTCTGGATCGGGTGCTGCAGTGGAACTACTACTGGATCCCCAACTACTATCCGCCGGGCAGCTCGACGGTCTGGTGGAACCGCTTCGGCCTGCCCAAGGTGCAGGCCGCCTATGACGAGGGCCTGGACACCTGGTGGGAAGTCAGCCCGACGGCGCTGACCAACCAGCAGATGGCCGAACGCCGGAAGACTGCGCCATGACCGCCTACATCCTGCGCCGCCTGCTGCTGATCGTGCCGACCCTGCTGGCGATCCTGCTGGTCAACTTCGCCATCGTCCAGGCCGCACCGGGTGGCCCGGTGGAGCAGGCGGTGGCGCGCCTGCAAGGCATCGGCGGCGGCGCACCCGGCGCGCGCAGCGAAGCCGTGCACGGCGAGTCCCGGGCCAGCCGCGGCCTGGACCCGAAACTGATCGCGCAGATCGAACGCCAGTACGGCTTCGACAAGTCCGCCCCCGAGCGCCTGTGGCTGATGCTCGGCCAATACGCACGGCTGGACTTCGGCAAGAGCTTCTTCCGTGGTGCCAAGGTCACCGACCTGATCCTGGAGAAACTGCCGGTGACCCTGTCGCTGGGCTTCTGGGCCACGCTCATCACCTACCTGGTGTCCATCCCTCTGGGCATCCGCAAAGCGGTGCACCATGGCAGCCGCTTCGACGCCTGGAGCAGCGCGCTGATCGTGATCGGCTATGCCCTGCCCTCGTTCCTGTTCGCCCTGTTGCTGATCGTGCTGTTCGCCGGTGGCACCTCGCTGAACTGGTTCCCGGTGCGCGGTCTGGTCTCGGACAACTTCGACCAGCTGAGCCTGCTGGGCAAGCTCGCCGACTACTTCTGGCACCTGGTGCTGCCGGTCGGCGCCCTGGTGATCGGCGGCTTCGCCACCCTCACCCTGCTGACCAAGAACGCCTTCCTCGATGAGATATCCCGCCAGTACGTGGTCACCGCCCGGGCCAAGGGCCTGAGCGAGCGCCGGGTGCTGTATGGCCATGTGCTGCGCAATGCCATGCTGCTGGTGGTGGCCGGCCTGCCCCAGGCGCTGATCACGGTGTTCTTCGCCGGCTCCCTGCTGATCGAAGTGATCTTCTCCCTCGACGGCCTGGGGCGCATGAGTTACGAAGCAGCGGTATCGCGGGATTATCCGGTGGTGTTCGGCACCTTGTTCATCTTCACCCTGGCGGGGCTGTTGATCCGCCTGCTCGGCGATCTGGCCTACACCCTGCTCGATCCGCGCATCGACTTCGACACGAGGGCGCACTGATGCTGTCGCCCATCGCCCGCCGTCGCCTGCAGCGCTTTCGGCGCAACCGTCGGGGCTGGATCTCGCTGTGGCTGTTCGCCGGCCTGCTGCTGTTGAGCCTCGGCGCGGAGCTGGTGGCCAACGACAAGCCGCTGTTGCTGTCGTACCAGGGCGAGCTCTACACCCCGGCGCTCAAGCGCTACACCGAGCAGCAGTTCGGCGGGCAGTTGCCGTTCCAGCCAGACTACCGCAGTGTCTACGTGCGTCAGTTGATCGAGGGCCAGGGGGGCTGGATGCTGTTCGCGCCGATCCCGTTCAGCGCCGACACGCCCAACTACGACCTGCAGGTGCCCACGCCCAGCCCGCCGAACGCGAGCAACTGGCTGGGCACCGACGACCAGGGCCGCGACGTGCTAGCGCGGGTGCTGTACGGCACACGGGTGTCGCTGCTGTTCGCCTTCGCCCTGACCGTGGTGAGCGTGTTGATCGGCGTCACCGCCGGCGCCCTGCAGGGCTACCATGGCGGCTGGGTCGACCTGCTCGGCCAGCGCTTGCTGGAGGTGTGGTCGGGGCTGCCGGTGCTGTACCTGCTGATCATCCTCAGCGGCTTCGTCGAGCCGGATTTCTGGTGGTTGCTGGGGATCATGGCGCTGTTCTCCTGGCTGGCGCTGGTGGATGTGGTGCGCGCCGAGTTCCTCCGGGGGCGCAACCTGGAGTACGTCAAGGCCGCCCGCGCCCTGGGGCTGGCGGATGGCCAGGTGATGCTGCGGCACATCCTGCCCAATGCCATGAACGCCACGCTAACCTATGTGCCATTCATGCTCACCGGCGCCATCACCACCCTCACCGCCCTGGACTTCCTGGGCTTCGGCATGCCGGCCGGCAGCGCTTCGCTGGGCGAGTTGGTGACCCAGGGCAAGCAGCACCTGGAAGCGCCGTGGCTGGGGTTCACCGCTTTCTTTGCCCTGGCGCTGATCTTGTCGTTGCTGGTGTTCATCGGCGATGCGATGCGCGAGGCGTTCGATCCACGGGGGTAGGTTGTCAGTGCCCCACAGACCACACTCATCATCCAGCCTCTGCCATCCACAGGCCCACCCCATGCACGAAAGCGACAGCCTCAAGGACTACCCCCAGGTACGGCAACTGGCGATCCGCTCGCTGTTCGAGATCATCGAACAGTCCAGCGAGGGCACGGTGATCGTCGACCGCCAGGCACGCATCGTCTGGATGAACGAGCGCTACGCCCGGCGTTTCGGCCTGGCCGACGCCGCCAGTGCCATCGGCCAGCCCTGCGAGGCGGTGATCCCCGGCAGCCTGATGCGCGAGGTGGTCAGCAACGGCCGGCCGATCCTGCTCGACATGCTCGACACGGCCAACGAGCCGCTGGTGGTCATGCGCCTGCCGATCCACGACGACCAGGGCACGCTGATCGGCGCCATCGGCTTCGCCCTGTTCGACGAGCTGCGCAGCCTCTCGCCCCTGCTCAAGCGCTATTCGAGCATGCAGCAGGAACTGGCCTCGACGCGCTCGCAGTTGCGCGCCCGACAGGCCAAGTACAGCTTCGCCCAGTTCGTCGGCAGCAGTGCCGCCAGCCTCGAGGCCAAGCGCCGGGCCCGGCGTGGCGCGGGTAGCGACTCGCCAGTGTTGCTGCTGGGCGAGACCGGTACCGGCAAGGAACTGCTGGCCCATGCCATCCACGCCGCCTCGCCACGGGCGCACAAGGCGTTCGTCAGCATCAACAGCGCGGCGATCCCGGAGACCTTGCTGGAGGCCGAGTTCTTCGGCACCGCACCCGGCGCCTTCACCGGCGCCGACCGCAAGGGCCGCAGCGGCAAGCTGCAACTGGCCGAAGGCGGCACGCTGTTTCTCGACGAGATCGGTGACATGCCCCTGGCCCTGCAGAGCAAGCTGTTGCGCGTGCTGCAGGAGAAGGAGTACGAGCCGGTAGGCTCCAACCAGATGCTGCGCAGCGATGTACGGATCATCGCCGCCACCTCTATCGACCTGCAGGCCGCCATGGCCCGTGGCAGCTTCCGCGCCGACCTGTACTACCGCCTCAACGTGCTGCCGATCCAGGTACCGCCGCTGCGCGAGCGCCTCGAGGACCTGCCGGCCCTGTGCGAGGCGATCCTCGCCGAACTGGGCAGCCAGTACGAACTGGAGCCCGAGGCCCTGGCGTTACTGGGCCGGCATGCGTGGCCTGGGAACATCCGCGAGCTGCGCAACGTGCTGGAGCGGGCGACCTTGCTGGCCGACCAGCCACGGCTGACAGCCACCGACCTGCGCTCGGCGCTCGGGCCGTTGAGCCCGCTGGAGCCGGTTGAGCCTGTTCGGCTGGGCTACCGGGAAGCCTGTGAAGCGTTCGAGCGCACGTTGATTGCCGAGGCATTGGCAGGGTGTGCCGGGAATGTGCCGCAGGCTGCGAAGTTGCTGGGGTTGGGGCGTTCTACGCTGTACAAGAAGATGGTGGCGCTGGGGGTTTCGTCTCAATAGAGAGACGTTCGTCTCCAAATAGAGACCGGGCCGGATCTTGGGGGCGCTTAACGCCCCATCGCCGGCAAGCCGGCTTCCACAGGGGTCGAGCCGGACACAAAGGATGCGGTTTGCAGGGCCCTATGGAGGCGGGCTTGCCCGCGAAGCAGGCGACTCCGGTCTCCAATCAGAGACACACCTTTCGGCGAATCAGTAAAAATCCTTTTAAATCATATAGTTAATTAATTGGCACGATTCCCGCTATCTCCCGGCCACCGATAAAAACAAGACCCACTCCAGGAGATCTTCCCCGATGACCGTGCTCATCGCCCTCGCCGCCTTGGCCCTGCTGATGCTGGCCGCCTACCGTGGCTACAGCGTGATCCTCTTCGCCCCCATCGCCGCCCTCGGCGCTGTCCTGCTCACCGACCCGTCCGCCGTGGCGCCCGCCTTCACCGGGGTGTTCATGGAAAAGATGGTCGGTTTCATCAAGCTGTACTTCCCGGTGTTCCTGCTCGGCGCGGTATTCGGCAAGCTCATCGAACTGTCGGGCTTCTCGCGCTCGATCGTCGCCGCCGCCATCCGTCTGCTCGGCACTCGCCAGGCCATGCTGGTGATCGTGCTGGTCTGCGCGCTGCTCACCTATGGCGGCGTCTCGCTGTTCGTGGTGGTGTTCGCGGTGTACCCGTTCGCCGCCGAGATGTTCCGCCAGAGCGACATCCCCAAGCGCCTGATCCCGGCGACCATCGCCCTGGGTGCGTTCTCCTTCACCATGGACGCCCTGCCCGGCACCCCGCAGATCCAGAACATCATCCCCAGCACCTTCTTCAACACCACCGCCTGGGCCGCGCCCTGGCTGGGGCTGATCGGCACGCTGTTCGTGTTCTGCACCGGCATGCTCTACCTGCAACGCCAGCGCAACAAGGCCCAGCGGGCCGGCGAAGGCTACGGCAAGAACCTGCGCAACGAACCCGAGACCGCCGAAGACCTAGCCCTGCCCAACCCCTGGCTGGCCCTCTCGCCGCTGATCCTGGTGGGCGTGATGAACCTGCTGTTCACCCACTGGATCCCCCAGTGGTACGGCGCCAGCCACACCCTGCAGTTACCGGGCATGAGCGCGCCGGTGCAGAGCGACGTGGCCAAGCTGACCGCCATCTGGGCAGTACAGGCGGCGCTGCTGGTGGGCATCCTGATGGTGCTGGTGTGCGCCTTCGGCAGCATCCGCCAGCGCCTGGCCGACGGCACCCGCAGCGCGGTCGGCGGCGCCTTGCTGGCGGCGATGAACACCGCCTCGGAATACGGCTTCGGTGCGGTGATCGCCTCGCTGCCGGGCTTTTTGGTGCTGGCCGATGCCTTGCGCGGCATCCCCAACCCGCTGGTCAACGAGGCGATCACCGTGACCCTGCTGGCGGGCATCACCGGCTCCGCCTCCGGTGGCATGAGCATCGCCCTGGCAGCCATGAGCGACAGTTTCATCGCCGCCGCCAATGCCGCGGGCATTCCCCTCGAAGTGCTGCACCGGGTGGCGGCCATGGCCAGCGGCGGCATGGACACCCTGCCGCACAACGGCGCGGTGATCACCCTGCTGGCCGTGACCGGGCTGACCCACCGCGAGGCCTACAAGGACATTTTCGGCATTACCCTGATCAAGACCCTGGCGGTATTCGTGGTCATCGCCACCTTCTACGCCACCGGCATCGTCTAAGGAGCTTCCTGCATGACACTCAAAGGCAAGACCGCACTCGTCACCGGTTCCACCAGTGGCATCGGCCTGGGCATCGCCCAGGTGCTGGCCGCGGCGGGCGCGAACATCCTGCTCAACGGCTTCGGTGACCCGGCCCCAGCGCTCGCCGACATCGCCCGCCACGGCGTCAAGGTCGCCCACCACCCGGCGGACCTGTCCGAGCTGGCCCAGATCGAGGCGCTGTTCGCCCTCGCCGAGCGCGAGTTCGGCGGTATCGACATCCTGGTCAACAACGCGGGCATCCAGCACGTGGCGCCGGTGGAGCAGTTCCCGGTCGAGACCTGGGACAAGATCATCGCCCTCAACCTCTCGGCGGTGTTCCATGGCACCCGCCTGGCGCTGCCCGGCATGCGGGCGCGCAACTGGGGGCGGATCGTCAACATCGCTTCGGTGCATGGCCTGGTCGGCTCCACCGGCAAGGCCGCCTACGTGGCGGCCAAGCATGGGGTGGTGGGCCTGACCAAGGTGGTCGGCCTGGAAGCCGCCACCAGCAACGTCACCTGCAACGCCATTTGCCCAGGCTGGGTACTCACGCCGCTGGTGCAGAAACAGATCGACGACCGCGCCGCGGCCAGCGGCGATGCGCAGCAGGCACAGCGTGAGCTGTTGGCCGAAAAACAGCCCTCGCTGGACTTCGTGACACCCCAGCACCTCGGCGAACTGGTATTGTTCCTCTGCAGCGAGGCCGGAAGCCAGGTCCGCGGCGCCGCCTGGAACGTCGATGGCGGCTGGCTGGCCCAATAAGGGCCGGCCGGGGCCTGGCACGGTCTTGCATCCGTTTATCTGCAAGGAGGCCCCATGCGCCCAATCCCATTCACCGCAATCCTTTCCCTGACCCTGGCCAGCGCCGTACCGGCGATGGCTGCCGAACTCAAGGACGTCGCGCCCTATCCCGATGCAGAAAAAGGCTTCACCCGCCAGGTCATCCACTTGCCGGCACAAACCGACGAGTCAGCGCACCAGTTGGAGATCCTGGCCGGCAAGACCCTGATGGTCGACTGCAACCGCCAGCGCCTGGCCGGCAGCCTCCAGGAGCACACCCTGGAAGGCTGGGGCTACAGCTACTACCGCCTGGAAAAGGTCGGCGGTCCGGCCACCACCCTGATGGCCTGCCCCGACGGCAAGCAGACCGAGGCCTTCGTGCCGGTGGTCGGCGAGGGTTTCATGCTGCGCTACAACAGCAAGCTGCCCGTGGTGGTGTACGTGCCGGAGGGCGTCGAGGTGCGCTATCGGGTGTGGTCGGCGTCGGAGGATGTGCAAAAGGCTAAAGTTGAATAAGCGCGAGCATCCGGCCATTTAGGGGCGCTTGACCGACTAGCATTAGGGCAAGCCCTGCGATTGCATTGGAGGTTTCGGCATGAACGATGTGCTCTGGCGCCCCACCACGGCGCAGGTCGAGGCCAGCCGGATGGATGCCTTCCGCCGCCGGGTCAACCTGCGGTTCAACCTCCAGCTCAACGACTATGCCGCGCTGCACCGCTGGAGCGTCGAGCAGCGCCCGGCCTTCTGGCAGGCCCTCGCCGAGTATTTTCACGTCAACTGGCACACACCTGCGACCCAGGTCCTGGACGAAGGCCCAGGCATGCCCGAGGCTCAGTGGTTCGTCGGGGCCACCCTGAACTACGCCGAACACCTGCTGCACCGGCGCGATGACCGCCCGGCGCTGGTCGCCGTGCGCGAGGACGGCACCCGTCAGGTACTTACCCACGCCCAGCTGGCCGCCCAGGTCGCCGGGCTGCAGAAGGCGCTCCAGGCAGCGGGCATCCAGGTCGGCGACCGGGTCGCGGCGGTGATGCCCAACACCTGGGAAACCCTGGTGGCCATGCTCGCCTGCAGCAGCCTCGGGGCGATCTGGTCCAGCTCGTCGCCGGAGTTCGGCCTGCACGGGATCATCGACCGCTTCGGCCAAATCGCGCCGAAACTGCTGATCGCCTGTGCCGGTTACCAGTACGCCGGCAAGACCATCGACCAGGTGGAGAAGATCAACCAGGTCACCGCCCAGTTGCCCGGCCTGGAACACCTGCTGGTCGTGCCCCATACCCGTACGCAGACACGCCCCGAGGAGTTCCACGCGCCGCGTGTCAGCCTGTGGCAGGACTTTTTCCAGCCCGGCGGCGAACCGCGCTTCGTGGCGCTGCCCTTCGACCATCCGCTGTACATCCTCTATTCGAGCGGTACCACCGGCGTGCCCAAGTGCATCGTCCACCGTGCGGGCGGGGTGCTGCTGCAGCACTTGAAGGAACACGGCCTGCACAACGACCTCAAGGCCAACGACGTGCTGTTCTACTACACCACCTGCGGTTGGATGATGTGGAACTGGCTGGCCAGCGGCCTGGCGGTCGGCGCCACTCTGGTGCTGTACGACGGCTCGCCCTTCCATCCCGGCCCCGAGCGCCTGCTCGATTTGATCGACGCCGAAGGCATCCAGGCCTTCGGCACCAGCGCCAAATACCTGGCCGCCCTTGAGCAGGAAGGCCTGGAACCGGCCCGCAGCCACCGCCTCGGCAGCCTGCGCCTGCTCATGTCCACCGGCTCGCCGCTGTCGCCCCACAGCTACGACTATGTCTACGGCAGGATCAAGGCCGACCTGTGCCTGGCCTCGATGTCCGGCGGTACCGACATCGTTTCCTGCTTCGTGCTCGGCAACCCGCTGCTGCCGGTGCGCCGTGGCGAGATCCAGTGCAAGGGGCTGGGCATGGCGGTCGAGGTGTGGAACGAGCACGGCCAGCCGGTGACCGGTGAGAAAGGCGAGCTGGTCTGTACCCGCAACTTCCCTTGCATGCCGCTGGGCTTCTGGGGCGACCAGGACGGCAGCCGCTACCGCGATGCCTATTTCAGCCAGTACCCCGGCATCTGGGCCCAGGGCGACTATGCCGAGGAGCGTCCGAGCGGCGGCTGGGTGATCCATGGCCGCTCCGACGCCGTGCTCAACCCCGGCGGCGTGCGCATCGGCACGGCGGAGATCTACCGGCAGGTGGAAAAGGTCGAGCAGGTGCTGGAAAGCGTGGCCATCGGCCAGGACTGGAAGGGCGACGTGCGCGTGGTCCTGTTCGTCCGCCTGCGCGAGGGCCTGCAGCTCGACGATGCGTTGCGCCAGCGCATCCGCCAGGTCATCCGCCAGTACACCACACCGCGCCACGTGCCGGCGGTGATCGTCCAGGTCAGCGACATCCCGCGCACCATCAGCGGCAAGCTGGTGGAGCTGGCGATCCGCAACGTGGTCCATGGCTTGCCGGTGAACAATACCGATGCCCTGGCCAACCCCGAGGCCCTGGAACAGTTCCGCGACCGCGCGGAGCTGCGCGATCAGGCATAATGGCGCCCTTTTTCGCCCGAAGCACAGGTACCCCATGAAAGCTCAAGCCCGCCACATCCTGGTCAAGACCGCTGCCGAAGCCGAACAGCTCAAGCAACGCCTCGCCAAGGGCGAGGCCTTCGACGTGCTGGCGAAGAAGTTCTCCACCTGCCCGTCGGCCAAGCGTGGCGGCGACCTGGGCGAGGTGCGCCCCGGCCAGTTGGTGGGCGCCATCGACCAAGTGATCTTCAAGAAGGCCTTGCGCGTGGTGCACGGCCCGATCAAGACCAAGTTCGGCTACCACCTGGTGCAGACCTTCTACCGCGACTGACCCTCAGCGCCGCGCCGCCAACAGCCCCAGCCCGGCACAACCGAGCAGCGACGCGCTGACCCGGTTGAACAACCGGCGTGGCCTCGGGCGGCTGAACCAGCGCTGCAGATAAGCGCCCAGGCCGGAATAGAGGGCGATGGCGGCCCACTCCAGCAGCAGGAACAGCACGCCCAGCCAGAGGAACTGCTCGCTTACCGGCGTAGCGCTGCCGACGGACACGAACTGCGGCAGGAAGGCGGTGAAGATCAGGATGGCTTTCGGATTGCCCGCCGCCACCCAGAACTCCTGGCGCGCCAGGCGCCAGGTGCCCCGTGGATGGTCACCAGCCACCACGGCTTCGCCCACTGGCGCGCGCCACAATTGCCAGGCGATGTAGAACAGGTAGGCGGCGCCCACCACCTTGATCGCCAGGAACAGGTATTCGCTGGTGTGCAGCACCACCGCCAGGCCCATGGCGGCCAGGGCGATCATGCCGCTGAAGGCGAGGATCCGCCCGCCGCCGGCGACACAGGCAGTGCGCAAGCCATAGCGGCTGGCGTTGTGCAGGGACAGCAGGTTGTTGGGCCCCGGCGCCATGTTCAGGGCGAAGCAGGCGGGGATGAATAGCAGCAGGCTCGACAGGTCCATCATCGTTCTCCATGGAAACGACAGCAGCCTCGCGTTGGGCACCCTCCACGTCAAGCACAGTCGTGCAGCGAATGGCCGTAACAGTGGCTTCGGGGCTAGACTGCACGTCCCGGCAACCGGCAAGCAGGCCCCTCATGCCCTCGACCCACAGCGAACTCTGGCGCGACCCGGCCCTGCCCTTCGTGGAAAGCCGCCGCGCCTGCCACAGCCGGGCCTGCTACAAGGCCCACAGCCACCCGACCTTCTCCATCGGCGCGGTCGACGCCGGCGCCAGCCATTTCAGTGGCGCCGGTGCCGGCCGGCAGCGCCTCACACCCGGCACCCTGGTGCTGGTGCCGGCGCAGCGGGTGCATGCCTGCAACCCCGAACCGGGCCGGGCCTGGAGCTACCAGATGCTGCACCTGGATGCCGACTGGCTGCGCCGCCTGCGGCTGGAGTCGGGGGTGGCGGCGGGCGAACCGGGGGCGCCAGCACGTATCACCCGCTCGGCGGCGTTGTATCGTCAGTTCTGCCGGCTCAACGCGCTGCTTTTTTCCGCTGCCAGCCCGGCGGAAAAGGAAGCGGCGCTGGTGGCGTTCATCGGTGACCATGACTTCGCCGCCTGCCCCACCCTCGACGCCGCACCGGTGCCGGCGCAGGACCTGCAGGCCCTGCGCGGCCTGATCGAGCGTATCCAGGTGGACAGCCAGGCGGACCTGAGCCTCGCCCGGCTGGCGGAGCTGGCCGGCCTGGGTCGTTACCAGCTGATCCGCACCTTCCGGGCCGCCACGGGGATGACGCCTCATGCGTACTTGCTCAATGCCCGGATCAACCAGGCCCGCGAGCTGCTGCGCCAGGGCCTGGCGCTGTCGGATGTCGCCTATCGCTTGGGGTTCGCTGACCAGAGCCATTTCCAGCGGGTGTTCAAGGCCCATGCGGGGGTGACGCCAGGACATTATCGGCAGGGCGTCAGTTAACAGCGTAGGGGGTTGGCAATTGCTGGGGCGCGAGGCAGCCCCAAAGAAGGAACTGCACCGGCAATGTCCCCTACCCCGCAATAATCTTCAATACGCCACTGGGCCCCCAGCGACAGACTGCGGCTTTCGTCCCTTGCCACAGAAGCCCGCCCCCATGGAGCAGTTCCTGATCGTCGCCACCGTCCACTTCCTCGCCCTGCTGTCCCCCGGCCCCGACTTCTTCCTGGTCGCCCGCACCTCGGCCACTGCCGGCTGGCGCGTGGCCAGCGGTGCCTGCCTGGGCATCGCCCTGGCCAATGGCCTGTTCATCGGCGCCGCCTTCACAGGCATGTCGGCCCTGCATGACGGCACCGCCCTGTTCATTGCCCTGCAACTGGCCGGCTGCGCCTACCTGCTGTACATCGGTGCGCTGTTCCTACGGCACGCGGGCCACAGCAACCTAGTACCCGCCGCCGAGCGCCGCGCCCAGGCAGCCCACGGCTGGCTGCAGAGCCTGGGCATGGGCTTCGCCTCCGGCATCCTCAACCCGAAGAACGCCCTGTTCTACGCCAGCCTGGCGAGCATGGTCGCCAGCAGCAGCGCGGCCTGGAAACTGGCCTACGGCAGCTGGATGTTCGCCATCGTCCTGCTCTGGGACTTGCTGGTGGCCGTTGCCATCGGCAACCAGCGGGTGCTGCGTCGCTTCGCCCGGGCCCTGCCCTGGCTGGAACGGGCATCGGGCGCCATGTTGATGTTGCTCGCAGCCGCCGTGCTCATGCACCTGCTACTGGGCTGACCAGCTCCAGGGAGTCCAGTGCCATCAGGCTGAAGAATCCGCTGCTCCAACCGCCAGTGTCCAGGTGCCAGACATTGCCCAGGCGCTTGGCCCGCACCACCGGCGTGTGCCCCACCAACAGGGCCCGCAGCCCCTCGACCGGCTGGGTATCGCCTTCGCGCAGGCGACGTCGCGACCACTGGCAGACCTCACGCACCGCGGGGTCGTCCGCCGCCTGCAAGCGCGCGCGCAGCGTCGGCCAGTCGGCGAACGGGCTGTCGGCATGCAGCAGGCCGACCAGCCCGTCGGCGGTCTGCACCTCCATGCCGATAGGCATGGAGGCAAATCCCTCGACATAACGCTGCTGGTCGGCCCTGGGCAGGTCGAGGAACCAACCGCCACCGGCGGCGCGGTACATGTCCAGGTCGAGCCGGCCGCCGCGCAGGTGATTGATCGCCAGCGCCTCGTGGTTGCCCTGTACCGCGTAGAACCAGGGGCGGGCCAGCCAGTCCAGGGCCTGCAGGCTGTCCGGGCCGCGGTCCACCAGGTCGCCGACGCTGAACAGCCGGTCGACCTCGGGGTCGAAGCCCAGCGTGTCCAGGCACTGCCGCAGGCGGGCGAAATGGCCATGGATATCGCCCACCGCCAGGTCGCGTCCCCTTGTATTGGCGGCTACCCGCCTGAAACGGTTCATGGCATCGATCCTCTGCTAGCTGGCCAGCGTCAGGCGTAGAATAGAGGGGCAAAGCAGTCCGCCACCGGAGGTGCATCATGCGTACCGCCCTCGCTTGTACCGTGCTGATGGTGCTGGCATTCGACAGCATGGCACAAGGCACCCCGACCGCGCAGGTCGAGGTCCGTTTCGACCATCCCGAGAAATTCCGCGATGCCAGCCTCGATAGCCAGGGCTACGAGCGTGGCGCCGATGCCTACGTCATGAAAAGCCTGACCCAGCACCTGCAGAAGCTCGGCCAGCGCTACCTGCAGCCTGGCCAGCAGCTGCGCATCGCCATCAGCGACATCGACCTGGCCGGCCGCTACGAGCCCTGGCACGGCCGCGCCTACGACGTGCGCTTCATGCGCGAGATCACCTGGCCGAGCATCGACCTGAGCTACACCCTGAGCCAGCCTGGGCAGCCGGATCGCCAGGCCCAGGAGCGGGTCAGCGACAAGATGTACCTCAGCCGCCCGGGCCGCCAGGCCAGCAGCAGCGACCGCCTGTATGCGGAAAAGGCCATGCTCGACGACTGGTTCCGCCAACGCTTCGCGCCGCTTCCGGCCTCCTGAGCCCGACGCGATGGCCGCTGGTGCAGGCGACCCGGCCGGGGGTATCCTCTGCCGTTCGCCTTCACCAGGGATGGAAGCACCATGAAGCTATGCGCCGTACAACTGGCCAGCCGCAAGGGCGATCTGCCAGGCAACCTGCGCCGTCACCTGCACTGCATCGAGCGCGCCGTCGAGTTGGGCGCGCAGTTGGTGGCCTTTCCCGAACTGTCCCTGACGGGCTACGAACCCTCCCTCGCCCGCCAACTGGCGCACCCCGCCGATTCGGCGTTGCTCGATCCCCTGCAAGCCTTGTGCGATCGCCATGGCGTCAACGTGGCGGTCGGGCTGCCGCTACCGGCGGCAGATGGGGTGCACATCGGCCTGCCGATCCTGCGCCCGCACGCGCCGCGCCTGGCCTATGCCAAGCAGCGCCTGCACAGCGATGAACTGCCCTTTTTCGTCGCAGGCGACCGTCCCCTGGTCTTTCCCCTCGGCGACCGGCATGTCGCGCCGGCGATCTGCTACGAGTCGATGTTCTTCGAGCATGCCGAACAGGCCAGGTCGATGGGCGCAGACATCTACCTGGCCAGCGTGGCCAAGACCGCCAAGGGGATCGAAGAAGGGTTCACGCACTATCCCGAGGTGGCCCGGCGCCTTGGCATGCCGGTGTTGCTGGCCAACTGCGTCGGCCCGGCAGACACTTTCGTCGGCGCTGGCCATTGCGCCGCCTGGGACGATCGGGGGCGATTGCTGGCAGCGCTGGATGGGCACGCGCAGGGGTTGCTCCTGCTGGACACCTCGCTGGCCAGCGCCCAAGCCCTGCCACTGGATGACCTGCCAGCATGAAATACCTGCTGACGACCTTGGCCAGCTATGCCTGCACCTATTACCTGACCGGCCTGCTGATCCGCGGGCGCCTGGCCGACATCGCCGAGGGGCTGCGCCACCGCCCGGACGCCCCGCCGCCTGGCCAGTACCTGCGTGAGGTGGAGCAGCACGCCCGGCGTGCCCATCGGCGCTACAGCCTGGCGGCCGGTACCCTGGTGGCGGCGCTGGCCTGCCTGCTGCTGGCCTGGCTGGAGTGAAGCCGCCGGCGACTAGAAGTCCAGCGCCAGGCTCTGCCGCCCCTCCAGGGCGAGCAAGTACTGCTTGGCCGGCAGGCCACCGGCAAAACCGGTGAGGCTGCCCGAGGCGCCGATCACCCGGTGACACGGGGCGATGATCGAGATCGGGTTGCGCCCATTGGCCGCGCCGACCGCCCGCACGGCGCTGGGGCTGCCGATCTGCCGGGCGATCTCGCTGTAGCTGCGGGTTTCGCCGAAGGGGATGGTCAACAGCGCCGCCCACACCTGGCGCTGGAAGTCGGTGCCGGCGAAGTCCAGGTCCAGTTCGAAGCGCTGACGCTGGCCGGCGAAGTACTCGCCCAACTGGCGGGCGGTTTCCACCAGCACGGGGTGGCTATCGTCCCGGTGCAGCTCGCCCAGGCGCACCCGGTTCTCCCGCTCCGCCTCCCACAGCACGGCAGCCAGCCGCTCGCCCCGCGCCACCAGCGTCAAGGTGCCGACGGGCGATTGCATCAGGGTGAAGGCGCAGGACATGACGGACTCCTCGGCAAGAAACGATTCCGAGGGACTGTACGCGTAACACCGTCAGATTGCATAGTCACTGCCCCAGCGCTTCCAGTGACAGCGGTGACAGTGGTTCGGGCGGCAGTTGCGACTGAAAGCATCGCACCCCGCCGCCCGGCAGAAGGTTCCTACCTACCAGTGCAGGCAACGGCCACCTCGATATTGGCCGGGGACCTCGGCGTCTGCAGCGCAGCATCGTTGACGATCCGCCTGGCGCGCCCGACGCCCCAGGCCAGGGCCCGGGTCATCGACTCGCCCGGACGGGAGTCGAACGCCTCCTCGTGCATCGCCATGCCGGATGGCGCATAGACGCCGATGAACATCTGCGTGGCGCCTGTACGCGACAGTCTCACCCGCACATCGATGCAGGTACCGTCGTCGAGTGTCTCGTCGTGTGTCCGATGATGAAGGGTCGGGTCTGCCCAAGACCAGTAAACGTCACCGCGAATTCTCATGCCGCCTCCTACGACTTTAGTCTTATACGTGTCGGTAGTGGCACCATAGCGCAAGGCCAGCAGGACGCAACCGCCGTTGGCCGGCCCGAGCGCGGAATCGGACGGTCGGGCGAGGGCCAGGTGTTGGCCAGTCGCTAGTCGGGTTTGGGCCTGGCCTTGTCGCGGGCGCAGGTGCCAGGGTACGACTCGACCCACTTGCGTTCCTGGCTCACCGCGCGAGGGTCATCGTCTTCCCTGCCACCGCCCTCCTCCTCGTTCATCAGCGGATCTTCGTCAGGGTCGGGTATATCGGGCCGTTCTGGGTCGATCGGGCCGTCAGGTGGTGTCGGGGCGTTCGGGTGCATGCCGCCTTGTTGCCTCGAGTCAGGGGTCATCGTCGTCTCCCTCGGGAAAGTCGCTGTCATCACACCTGGTTGGATGAAAGGCGCCGGGGGCCCGTTCGTTTTATCTGACGCCATTGGTCGGTCGAGCAGTTGGGGCCGCTTTGCAGCCCCAAGCGCACCAGCCCCCAGGTACATCACGGCGATATCGGGTCGCTCGCCGGAAAGGTCTCGTCCAGCGCATTGTCCACGTTGGCTTCCCTTGGCTGCACCGCTTCACCACACTTGCAGTCGGCCATGCGGCACGGCTCGCCGTTGCGGTGGCCGGTGGCGCAGGCCTCGCAGCAGTACGCCTTGCCATCCTGCAACAGGGCATTGGCGTCCACCGTGCAGGAACAATGGTTACAGGCACAACGTTGCTCGCTCATGCTCAGCTCCTTTCTCGATCATCGTCATCCCCTTCCACCGGCGATACCCGGTCGGTCCAGGGTTCGCCGTCGAGGGGCGCGGAGCGGGCCAGCTCGGCCTCGTCCAGGCCGATGCCGCCGCCGATCTCGCGCTCCTCGACCCGGCGCAGGGTCTTGTCCGCCGGCCCCCCGCTGCCGCCCGGCTCACGGGGGTCGCGGGCGCCGCTCTGGTCATGGAGGGTGTCGGGGCTCAGGTCGTCGAGGGTGACGTTGTCCTCGTGCAAGCTGTCGCTCAGGGCCTCGCCACCGCTCATGCCGCTTTCGGCCACCCGCCGCGGCGGGTAGTCCTGGGCCACCTCCTGGGCCGGGCGCTCATCGCCGGCCCGTCCCTCGCGCTCGTCGTGACGGTCGCTGAAGTCCAGTTCGCGGACGCTGCCCATGCGGTCCTCGGTATCGTCGATCTCGGCCTGTGGCCGGTGTTTCGGGTCGTCTGGCTGGGGCATCACGGCTCTCCGTCAGGTGGGTTCATCCGGTCGACTGCCGACGCGGGGCAATGATTCAGAGTTTCTGCTGGATGGCGGCACCAGCCGCCTCGAAAATTTGAACTCTCCCCGCCAGCGCTCCCTCCCACCTCTAGAGACCCGCGAACCGTCCCGGAGCCCGCCATGGCCAAGCCCCTGCAGGAGTACCAGCGCAAACGCGACTTCGACGCCACGCCCGAGCCGTCCGGCAAGCGTCGCCACGGGCAGCAGGCCCACGCACTGCAGTACTGCATCCAGAAGCACGACGCCAGCCACCTGCACTACGACTTCCGCCTGGAACTGGACGGCACCCTCAAGAGCTGGGCCATCCCCAAGGGCCCCTCCCTCGACCCCACGGTGCGCCGCCTGGCGGTGCACGTGGAGGACCACCCGCTGGACTACGCCGATTTCGAAGGGCACATCCCCGAAGGCCACTACGGCGCCGGCGACGTGATCGTCTGGGACCGCGGTGTCTGGCAGCCGGAGGGCGACCCCCACGCCGCCTACGCCAAGGGCAAGCTGCGCTTTCGCCTGCAGGGCGAGAAGCTGGCCGGTGCGTGGAACCTGTTCCGTACCCACCTGGCTGGCAAGAAGGAGCAATGGCTGCTGGTCAAGTCCCATGATGGCGCGGCGCGCAGCGAGGCCGACTACAGCATCGTCGAGGCCGAGCCCGACAGTGTCCTCAGCGAACGCACCCTGGTGCCTCGTCGAGCCAAGGCCAGCGCCGCCAGCCCCCGCAAGCGCCCCGGCAAGGCCGAGCTGCCAGCACTGCTGCAACCGCAACTGGCCACGCTGGTCGACGCCCCGCCCGCCGGCGACTGGCGCTACGAGGTCAAGTTCGACGGCTACCGCATCCTCGCCCGCGTCGACGGCGACGACGTGCGCCTGTTCACCCGCAACGGCCATGACTGGAGTGCCCGAATGCCGCGCCAGGTGGCCGCCCTGGGCAAACTCAAGCTGGCCTGCGCCTGGCTCGACGGCGAGGTGGTGGTGCCCGGCGAACACGGCATGGCCGACTTCCAGGCCTTGCAGAACGCCTTCGACACCGAGCACGACGAACGCATCATCTACTACCTCTTCGACCTGCCATTCCTCGGCGGCCAGGACCTACGCCAGGTGCCCCTGGAGAAACGCCGGGAGACGCTGCGCCAGTTGCTGGACGGGCACGAGTCGGACCTGCTCAGGTACTCCGCCGACTTCGAGCAGCCGGTCCAGGCCCTGCTCGACAGCGCCTGCCGCCTGCAGCTCGAGGGCCTGATCGGCAAGCGCGCCGGCAGCCCCTACCGAGGCCGGCGCAGCAGCGACTGGATCAAGCTCAAGTGCAAGCAACGCCAGGAGTTCGTGATCGTCGGCTATACCGACCCGAAGGGCAGCCGCGCCGGCCTCGGCGCCCTGCTGCTGGCCCTGCACGACAACGACAGCGGCGCGCTGCGCTATGCCGGCAAGGTCGGCACCGGTTTCAGCACCACCGCCCTGCACAGCCTGCAGGCGCGCCTCGCCCCCCTGGAGATCGCCAAGCCGGCCCTGGCCAGGCCGCCGACCGGCGCCGAGGCCCGCGGCGTGCACTGGCTGCAGCCACGGCTGCTGGCCGAAGTGGCCTACGCCCAGATGACCCGCGACGGCGTGGTGCGCCACGCGGTGTTCCATGGCCTGCGCGACGACAAGCCGGCCACCGCCATCGACCTGGAGCGCGCCATGCCCAAGAGCCAAGTGTCGAAAAGCAGCACCTGGGCCTGCGGGCCGACGATACCCGGCAACCTGCGCCTGACCCACCCCGACCGGGTGATCGACGCCACCTGCGGCGTGACCAAACGCCAGGTGGCCGAGTACTACGCCGAGGTCGCCGACTGGCTCCTGCCGCAGCTCAAGCACCGCCCCGTCGCCCTGGTACGCGCCCCCGACGGCCTCGGCGGCGAGCTGTTCTTCCAGAAGAACGCCGGCCAGTTGCACATCCCTGGCGTGGTCAGCTACAGCAAGGCACAGGCCGGCCAGGCGGCGATGATCCTCAACAGCGCCGAGAGCCTGCTGGGCGCGGTGCAGATGAACATGCTCGAACTGCACACCTGGAACGGCACCGACAAGGACTTCGACCGGCCCGACCGCTTCGTCCTCGACCTCGACCCCGACCCGGCGTTGCCCTGGAAGGCCATGCTCGAAGCCACCCAGCTGACCCTCACCCTGCTCGATGAGCTGGGCCTGAAGGTGTTCCTCAAGACCAGCGGCGGCAAGGGCATCCACCTGGTGGTACCACTGACCCGCCGCGCCGATTGGGACGAGGTGAAGGACTTCAGCCACGCCGTCGTCGACCACCTGGCCGGGCTGTTCCCCGACCGTCTGAGCGCGGTGTCCGGGCCGAAGAACCGAATCGGGCGGATCTTCATCGACTACCTGCGCAACGGTAAGGGCGCCACCACCGTCAGCGCCTATTCCCTGCGGGCCCGCGAGGGCCTGCCGGTGTCGGTGCCGATCTGGCGGGAAGAGCTGGCCCAGCTCAAGGGCGCCAACCAGTGGCACATCGGCAATGTGCGCGAGCGCTTGGCCGAGGTCGACGACCCTTGGGCCGACTTCGGCAAGACCCGCCAATCGATCACCGCGCGCATGCGCAAGCGACTGGGGCTGGGCTGATGGAGCGGCTGATCGACCTGCTGCAGTGGCCGGCGATGGTGCTGACCGTACTGGCCGCCTGGTGCATTGGCTCGCGTCAGCCCCGGCGGCGGCGGATCGGGTTCTGCTGCTTCATCAGCAGCAACGTGCTGTGGGTGATCTGGGGCTGGCACGTGCAGGCGTGGGCCTTGATCGTCCTGCAGTTCTGCCTGTGCGCCATGAACCTGCGTGGCTGGAAGAAGAACACCCCGGTGGAGCATACCCCATGAGCATCGTCCAGGACTTCGACCTGACCCATCTCGACCGCCTGTTGCGCACGTTCACCGAACGGCCCCAGGCGCTGAACCTCGACACTCAGCTGCTGGCGCTGATGCAGGCGTTGCAGGCCGATCACCTCGACCTGCTGCCACTGCCCGGCCAGGGCCATACCCTGCAGCGCTGGCAGACCCTGGCCCGCATCGCTGGCTGCGACCTGGCCTTGGCCAAGCTCTACGAGGGCCATACCGATGCCCTGGCGATCCTCGCCGAATGCGCCGCGCCGCACCTGGTGGGCGACGGCATCTGGGGAGTGTGGGCCGCCGAGCCGCCGGATGCCCGCGCACGCATCGTCGCACGTGACGGCGAGCGGGTGCGCCTCGGCGGGCGCAAGGCCTGGTGCTCCGGCGCCTTGCAGATCGACCGGGCGTTGATCACCGCCTGGGCCGACGACACGCAGCCACAGTTGGTGGCCATCGAGCTGTCGCACCCCAGCCAGCGCATCCAGGCAGACCGTTGGCAGGCGGTGGGCATGGCCACCACCACCAGTGTCGAGATCGCATTCGACGACAGCCCCGGCATCGCCGTCGGTCGCCCAGGCCAGTACCTGTCGCGCCCGGGGTTCTGGCACGGTGGGGCCGGCATCGCTGCCTGCTGGTACGGCGCCGCCGAGGCCTTGGCCGACTACCTGCGCGAGCAGTGCCGCAAGCCACGCCCCGATGTCCACGCCGAGGCTCATCTGGGGGCGGTGGACGCCGCGCTGTTCGGCGCCCGCGCCGCCCTGCGCGAATGCGCCGCCTGGATCGACCGGCAGCCGACCGCCGATGCCAGCTTCGAAGTCCGCCGCACCCGCGCCCAGGTGGAGCAGGCGGTCGAGCAGGTGATCCGTCACGTGGGCCGTGCGCTAGGGGCCACGCCCTTCTGTCGCAGCAGCCATTTCGCCCGGCTCAGCGCCGACTTGCCGGTGTACCTGCGCCAGAGCCACGCCGAGCGTGACCTGGCAGCGCTCGGGCAACAGCTGGCCCAGGTGCCGGCAGGTGCGTGGCAGCTATGAGCGAGAATCGCATCCAGGCCAGCCGCGGCACGCCCTGGAGCGCCTGGCAGCACTCGGCGCACCTGGCCCGGGCCAGTTGGATCAGCCCCGATCAGCTATGCCCGCCGGGCCGGCGCCTGGTCTTGGTGGCGCCGCACCCGGACGACGAGGTTCTCATGGCCGGCGGGCTGCTGGCGGGCTTTCACGGCCGAGAACAGGACCTGCTGCTGATCTCGGTCAGCGATGGCGAGGCCAGCCACCCCGGGTCCGCGCACTGGACCGAGCATCGCCTGCGGCGCCAGCGGCCGCTGGAGAGCCGCCACGCCCTGCAACACTTGGAGCTGGACCTCAACCAACTGCAATGGCACCGGCTCAACCTCAAGGACGGTGCCGTGGCCCGCGACGAGGCGTTCCTGGTCAACCACCTGGGCCAGGCGCTCAAGCCCGGCGACCTGCTGCTGACCACCTGGCGCGGCGACGGTCATGCCGATCACGAGGCGGTCGGCCGCGCCGCGGCCCAGGCCGCCCGAGCCCGCCAGGCGCAGTTGGCCGAGGTACCGGTATGGGCCTGGCACTGGGCTCAACCCGACGATCCCCGCCTGCCCTGGCCCCGCGCCCACCGCCTGCAACTGGACGAGACGCGCCTGGCGCGCAAACGCCTGGCCATCGCCGCCCATGCCAGCCAGCTGGCGCCGGACCAGGGGCGCCCGCCGGTGCTCCCGTCCAGCCTGCTGGAATGCCTGCTGCAACCTTTCGAACTGGTGCTGCTTTGAATGGAAACGGAGTTGCCATGACCCTCGATGCACAGTATTTCGCTGAGCTGTACGCCACCAACGACGATCCCTGGGCCTTCCGCACCCGCTGGTACGAGCGGCGCAAACGCGCGCTGGCGATGGCCTGCCTGCCGCGCCAGTGCTACCCGCGCATCTTCGAGCCAGCCTGCGCCAACGGCGAACTGAGCGTTCAACTGGCCGAGCGCTGCGCCAGCCTGCTCTGCCAGGACATCGACAGCACCGCCGTGAGCCTCGCCCGCGAGCGCCTGGCCGGCGTGGCACATGCCAGCGTCGAGCAGGGCCGGCTGCCGGCGGACTGGCCCGCCGGGCGCTTCGACCTGATCGTCCTCAGCGAGATCGGCTATTACCTGGACCCGGCCGAGTGGCTGCACGTGATCGAGCGGGCCGTGGCCAGCCTGAGCGACGACGGCGGCCTGCTGGCCTGCCACTGGCGCCATCCGATCGCCGGCTGCCCCCAGGACGGTGACCAGGTGCATGCGCTGATGGCCCACCACCTGCCACTGTATCCGCTGTTGCGCCACGAGGAAGCGGACTTCGTGCTGGCGTACTGGTCGTGCCGGCCCAACGTGCTCGACCTGGACGAGACCTGCCCATGATCGCGGTGATCATTCCCGCCCACAACGAAGCCCGCTGGCTCGGCCGATGCCTTGCGGCGGTCAAGGCCGCTGCGGTCCAGGCCCGGTGCGCCGGGCACTGCGTCGAGGTGCTGGTGGTGCTGGACCGCTGCAGCGACGCCAGCGCCGCCATTGCCCGTCGCCATGGCGTGCAGACCCTGGCGGTGGAAGCCGGCAACGTCGGCATCGCCCGCCGCGTCGGGGCGGCGCTGATGCTCGAACGCGGGGCTCGCTGGCTGGCCTTCACCGACGCCGACAGCCGGGTGCCATTGCACTGGCTGCTGTCGCAGGTGCAGTTCGCCGCCGATGCAGTGTGCGGCACGGTGCACGTCGAACGCTGGCAGCCATGGCAGAAGGCGGCCCTGCGCGAGTTGTACCGCAGCCGTTACGAGGCGCGCGAGGGGCACCGCCATGTGCATGGCGCCAACCTTGGCGTGTGTGCCCGCGCCTATGAGCGGGTGGGAGGTTTCCTGCCGTTGCCGACCCATGAGGATGTCCACCTGGTGCGGGCGCTGGAAGCCAGTGGTGCGCAGATCGTCTGGACGGCGCGGCACAGCGTGGCGACCAGTAGTCGCCGGGGCAGTCGGGCGCGGGATGGGTTCGGGGACTACTTGGCGGGGCTGGAGACTTCGCTGTCGTAGCGGCTTACCGGCGATGGGCTGCGCAGCAGCCCCATGACTCCCAAGCCTCCCCGACCGGCCGGCCTACATTGCCATCACGACGCCTTGCGCGAGCGCTTGGCCGTCTTCTTCGGCGCGCCGCCCTTGCCCCCCAGGCTGCGCTTGAGCAACTCGGTGAGGTCGATGATGTCGGCTCCCTTCTCCGCCGCGCCTTCGCCCTTCTCCACCACGCTGATCTTGCCCTTGCTGGCCTTCTCCTGCACCAGGTCGAGAATGGTCTGGCGGAAGGCGTCGTGGTACTCCCCGGGTGTCCACGGCCCGCTCATGTCCTCCACCAGGCGACGGGCCATGTCCAGTTCGCGCTTGTCGACCTTGGCCTCGGTCACGCTCTTGTCCAGCTCCAGCGTTTCCAGGCCGCGCACCTCCTCGGGCCAGCGCAGGGTGATCAGCACCAGCGCCTCCTCCAGCGGGCGCAGCAGTGCCAGGTGCTGGCGGGTGTGCAGCACCACCGTGGCCAGAGCCACCTTGCCGGTGCTCTGCAGGGTTTCTCGCAACAGGGCGTAGACCTTGCCGCCCCGGCGATCGGGGCTCAGGTAATACGGGGTGTCGAAATGCTGCAGAGGGATCTCGCTCGCCTCGACGAAGGAAAAGATGTCGATGGTCTGGGTCGCTTCCGGGCGCGCCTCGCGGATCTCCTGCTCGCTGATGATCACGTAGCGGCCTTTCTCGTATGCCACGCCCTTGACGATATCGTCCTTGTCGATTTCCTTGCCGGTGATCTTGTTCACCCGCTTGTAGCCCACCGGCTCCATGCTGCGCTTGTCGAGCCAGTCGAAATCCACCCGTTCGCTGCGTACCGCGGTGTTGAGGGAGACGGGGATATGCACGAGGCCGAAGCTGATCGCGCCCTTCCAGATTGCCCGGGCCATGGCAGTGCTCCTAAGGTTCGAACGGCGCGCCGTGCCGGCAGTAGCGCAAGGTGCCGCAACGCTCGCAGCACTGGCATTGCAGCCCGGCGACTTCACAGGTCAGCGTGGCGCGCCACTGGCAACCACGCAACAGGCAGACAAGGCTCATCGACCACCTCCTGGGGCCCGGAAAACGCAGGCCCCTCCCTTGCAGTGACTGCGCAGCATCCCGAAGGTTTACCCGCCCTGCTCTACGGCAGCGGGTTGCCACCGGTGACACCGAAGACCTCGCCGGTGATGTAGCTCGACTCCTGGGACGCCAGCAGCACGTACAGCGGCGCGCATTCGGCCGGCTGGCCGGGGCGCTTCATCGGGCTCTGTGCGCCGAACGAAGGGATCTTCTCCGGCGGCTGGCCGCCACTGGGCTGCAGCACGGTCCAGATCGGCCCCGGGGCCACGGCATTGACCCGGATGCCGCGCTCGACCACCTGCTTGGCCAGAGCCTTGGTGAAGGCGACGATGGCGGCCTTGGTGGTGGCGTAGTCGAGCAGGGTCGCCGAGGGCTGGTAGGACTGGATCGACGCGGTGTTGATGATGGTCGCCCCGGCCGGCATCAGCGGCACGGCGGCCTGGCACAGCCAGAACATCGCATAAATGTTGGTCTTCATCGTGTGGTCGAACTGTTCGTGGCTGATCTGGCCGATGTCCTTGCGTGCCACCTGCTTGCCGGCGACGTTGACCAGGATGTCCAGGCCGCCCAGCTGCTCGTGGCCCTGGTCCACCAGTTGCGCACAGAACGCTTCGTCCTTTAGATCGCCAGGGATGGCGATGGCCCGGCGCCCTTCGGCCTCGATCAGCTTGATCACCTCGCGGGCGTCGGGCTGCTCCATGGGCATGTAGTTGAGCACGATGTCGGCGCCCTCGCGGGCGAAGGCGATGGCCACGGCGCGGCCGATGCCCGAGTCGGCGCCGGTGATCAGCGCCTTGCGCCCGGCCAGGCGGCCGAAACCTTTGTAGGTGTCTTCACCGTGGTCGGGCTTGGGTTGCATGTTCACGTCCAGCCCCGGTTCCGCCTGGCCCTGGGCGGGAAACGGCGGATGCGGGTACTGGGTCAGGGGGTTCTGCATGCTGAACTGGTCGCGGGGTCTGTTGGGCATGGTGGCCTCCTGCTGGCGCTGTCTGATGGGCCCGTCGCTAGGCTGAACGACGTCACCTTTTTTTCGAGGCAGGCACGCGGCGAAGGTTTGTTTCGCGGGGCGGCGTTGCCGACGGGTGGTTGCCACAGGCGCGCTGAACCAATTGCCGCGTCCAGGCGTCCACCACAAAAGTTCGAGCGAGGCGCAATCGATGCAAGAAGATCCTGTCCAGGTCGTGCTGGACTACCTGAAGCGACACGACCTGGTGTTGACCACCGCCGAGTCCTGTACCGCCGGGCGCATGGTCGCCTTGCTGGCCGAGAAGCCTGGCACCGGCGAGGTGCTGGAAAGCGGCTACGTGGTCTATTCGCCCAAGGCCAAGCAGCGCCTGCTCGGCGTCAGCCCCCTGACCATCGAGCGCTATGGCCTGACCAGCGAGGCCGTGGCCTGGGAAATGGCCCTCGGCGCCCTCAAGGACAGCACCGCCACTGTCGCCATCGCCACCACCGGCGTGGCCGGGCCCGACGGTGCCGCTGGCATCGCGCCGGGCACCCTGTGCTTCGCCTGGGCCTTCGCCGGCGAGCCGCTGGCGGTGTTCACCCGCAGCCAGCGCTTCTTCGGCGATCGCCCCGAGGTGCTGCGCCAGGGCGCGCTGTACGGCCTGACGCGGCTGGAGCACTACCACCAACGCTGGCTGCGCGGCGAGCGGGCCTGACAGGAGCGCGACATGACGGATGACGAACAGGCCTCGCGCCGGTATCCCGTGCACGAAGACATGCACCTGCAGCGCCGCGTGTGGCGTTTCGAGCGGGCCGGCTGGTATGCCCTGCTGGTACTGGTCGTGGCTGCACTGGCCGGGCTGTTCGGCAATGGCCCGCTCAGCCAGGGCGAGGTGGAGAGCGCGGACGGCCGGGTGCAGGTGGAATACCAGCGCTTCAGCCGCAGCGGTGCGGTCGACAGCCTGCGCATCCGCATCCAAGGCACGGCCGGGGAGCCGCTGCAGGTGCTGCTCGGCGGTTCGCTGTTCCGTGAAGCGAGCATCGAGACGCTGCAGCCCGAGCCGCTGGCATCGCTGTCCCAGGGCCGGGCCCTGTTGCTGCGGGTGGGGACCGGCGCGGATGGCGTGGCCACCCTGTACCTGACCCTGCGCGCCGACACCGTCGGCACGCTCGATGGCCTGGTCAGGGGCGGGCCGACCAGCGCCGTGCGCTTTTCCACCTTCGTCTACCCCTAGGAGCTGCCATGGACTCGATCCTTCGCGCCGCCGGCATGTATGTCGCCCTGATGCTGCTGTTTCGCATCGCCGGCCGGCGCTCGCTGGCCGACCTGACCACCTTCGACTTCGTGCTGCTGTTGATCATTGGCGAGGCGACCCAGCAGGCCTTGCTGGGCGAAGACTTTTCCTTCACCAACGCGATGCTGGTGATCGCCACGCTGATCGTGCTGGATGTCGGGCTGTCGCTGGCCAAGCTGCGCTCTGTGCGCCTGGCCCGGCTGCTCGACGGCCATGCCACGCTGGTGGTGGAACACGGGCGCTTCCTGCACGGGCGCATGCGCCGGGCACGGCTGACCGAGGACGATATCCTCGAGTCGGCGCGTGACAGCCAGGGGGTCGAGACGGTGGAGCAGATCAGGTATGCGATCGTCGAGCGCAACGGCAAGATTTCGATCGTCAAGGAGCAGTGAGGGGGCCGCTTCGCGTCCCGAGCTCAGAAAGCCCTCTGGATTTACACCTCACCCTTTGCTGTGTTCCGGCGAGGTCGGCCCGGTGCCAGGCTTGATCCCGCGAGGACCGAAGATGCCCCAGATGATCAGCCCCAGCACCGGCAAGGCGACCAGTACCAGGGCCCAGAGAATTTTGGTCGCATCGGACTTCTCGCTGCGAAACACGCTGACGATGGCCCACAGGTCCACCAGCAGGATGATCACCGCGACCGCTATCCAGAAATAGATCGTCAACTCACCCATGGCGCTTACCTCCTCGGGTTCGAAAGTGTTCAGGCCTGCCCCTGCGCGCTGGCCGGGGGCAGGCCGTTTTCCTGGCCCTGCGCCAGCACCTGGTCGACCACCGCCCGCACGGCCTGGCGGTGGTCGAGGCCGGCACCCTGGGCCTGCGCCAGGCAGTCGAGTTGCTGGTCGGCACTGGTGCCTTCGCGCAGGATGCGCTGGGCCTGGATGAAGGCGCGTTCGGCATCGGCGGAGTCGACCGGGACCTGCGCCTGCAACTGCGCCAGCCACCCCTCGGCGCTCACCGGCTGTTCGTCGTGGACTCCGATGAACTGGCCGTGGCGGCCGTGGCGCTTGGCTCGCCAGTAGTTTTCCTCGGTGATCCAGCGGACCTCCCGCGACAGCGGCGCCGGAGCGTAATGGGGTTGCGCGCAGCTTTCCACCAGGTGGCGGAACAGGCCGGCGATGCACAGGGCATCCTCCAGGCGCGGGCAGGCGTCGCAAATGCGCAGCTCCACCGTGGGGAAGCGTCGCGACGGCCGAATCGCCCACCAGAAGTCGCCATCCCTGGCCAGTGAGCCGGTACGCTCCAGCAACGCCCGGTAGCGCTGGTAGGCGGCCCAGTCGGCCAAGGGCTCCGGCAGCCCGGTGTGCGGCCACTCGCCACTGATCACCCGGCGATAACTCATGTAGCCGGTGACCTGGCCACCCCACAGCGGCGACGACGTGCTCAGCACCAGCAGCAGCGGCAGCCAGTACAGCAGCCGGTTGATCAGCTGCATGCGGTCGCAGCCCGGCGGCACGCCCACGTGCACGTGCAACCCGGACAGCAGGCTGCGCCGCGCCACGTGCTGGTAGTCATCGAAGACCTGGCGGTAGTGCGGGGTGGTCCGGGCTCGCTGGCGCAACCACTGCGCGCAGGGGTGGCTGGCGGCGCAGTACAGGCCCACGCCCTCCGCGGCCAGGGCATCGCCCAGGCGCTGGCGGCTGTCGCAAAAGAACTGGCGTGCCTCGTGCAGGTTGCCGAACACCGGCGAGGCGACTTCGATCTGGCTGCGGAACATTTCCTCGGCGAAGTATTCTCCCATCACCTCGCGACAGCGTCGGGCCACGGCCAGGGACGGCGTGGTCAGCACGCGGCCGTTGGCCAGCTCCACGAGGAGGTACTCTTCCTCGATACCGAACATGCAAGGCCGGTACATGGCCGCATCATCCGCTGCGGGTGACGCTGAACGCCACGGCAGCGATGCGCTCGACCTGCTGGTAGCCCGGCTCGAGCAGTTGCTCGCCGAACACGTCCGGGTCCACTTCCCGGTACACCCAGCTCCACTGTGGCCCGGCCAGGCGCAGGCGGATGGCGTCGAGCAAGGCGTCGCGCCCCTCGACGATGGCCACGCCGGTATAGAGCAGCAAGGTGCCGCCCGGGGCCAGGCGCTGGCAGGCCTGTTCGACGATGCGCAGCGACAGCTGCGCGCCCAGCGCCCCTCCGCCGTGGCGATAGACCCGTTGGCCGGCATCGAGCATGTAGGGCGGGTTGGCCACGATCAGGTCGAAGGTACCGCTGACGCCGTCGAGCAAGTCGCTCGGTTCCACCGAGACATTGCCCACCCCTGCCAGGGCGGCATTGATGGCGGTGTAGCGCAGGGCCAGAGGGTTGATGTCCAGCGCGCTGACCTGCGCATGCGGTGCGGCACGGGCGATGATCAACGCACCGATGCCAGTACCGCAGCCGATGTCGACGGCGTGCTGGACACGGGAGGGGCTGCGCTGCAGGTGGTCGTGGATGACCTGGGCGAAACGGTAGCTGTCGGGGCCGAAGAACACCGCGTCGCTGGCCTCGGTGGGAAAGGCCGAGTGCACCAGCAACAGGTCGTCCAGGTTCGACCAGCGCACCTTGGCGCGCAACCGTTCGCCCGCCTCCTCCAGGACCTGGGCGGTACGCAGTTGCTCGAGCTCGTCGAGCGACAGCAAGGAGGGCGGGAACGGCCGGCTCCAGCCGAACACGTCACGCAGGGTACGGGCGCGCTCGGCGCCTTCGCGGGCGTTGTTGCGCGCGTGGGTCGCCGGGGTCACGCAGGTGAAGCGGTAGCCGTCGGCGCGCAGGCGCCGGCCCAGCTGCAGCAGGGCCTGGTCGGCCTGGGTCTGTTCCTGGTTCAGCAGCATCAGTGAGGTTCCTCCTGGGCAAGGCCGGTCGCATGGGCGTAGGCGCGGGTGGCGCGCAGGCCTTCGGGCAAGGCGTGCCGGTTGCCGGCCATGCGCTGGATCAGAGCCTCGAGGGGCAGCGCCCTGGCGTGGGCGTCGTCCCGCTCGCCTGGGGCCATCTCGGCCTGCCAACTGCCCGGCGCCACCCGGGATACCCTGGCGCCTGGCCAGTCGCCGGCGATCCAGTCGTGCCAGAGTTGCTTCTCGTAGGCGCTGAACACCCCGAACATGGCGGCGTTGGGGCCTTCGATCAGGCTCCACAGGCGGCTGCGCGCCGGGTCCTGGCCACGGCATACCCAACCTTGGCGCTGCAAGGCCTGGAGAAACCCGGGCATGGCCTCGGCCGTGGACAGCCACTGGTTGATCGTGCGGCCCTGCAGGCGGCAGTGGTCGGCGTGCATGAGCCGGCCGAAGGCGCGCTTGCGCTCCAGAGCCGCGAGCAGTTCGCCCTCGAGGTCGAAACTGGCGATCAGGCTGGGTGTGTCGATACCCAGGGCGTTGAGCCGATAACCGCGCCGGACTCGTTGGTAGAACGCCTCGCCACCCGCTTGCGGCCATAGCTGGCGTAACGTCTGGAGCGACTTGCGGGCATGACCGCTGGCGGCATTGTCGATGGTCACGTGCAGTTGGAAGTAGTGGCCGTCGATGCCCAGCTCGGCCAACTCCTGGGTAGTGATCAGCAGGTGCAGCGGTGGCTGCTCATAACCAAAATTGTAGCCGATCACTTCGGCGAGAAAGCGGTCGCCGTGCTGTCCCAAGGCCAGTTGCAAGGCCCCTTGCAGGTAGCGTCCGTCGTCCAGGGGCAGTGGCTCGAGGCAGCCCAGCCGGCTGAGCAGGCGCTGGTAGATCAGCACATGGTTGCAACGCGGGTCGCCGTCACCGAGTTCCTCGAGGAAAGTGCGGATCAGGCCGTGGTAACGCGGGTCGCGCCAGTGCCGCAGGGTGCCATGCAGCCAGGCGCCATCGACCGCCTTGGTGGGGGCCACCTGCTGCAGGAACCACAGGGCCTGGGCGCGGTTGGCGAAGTAGCGGCGCGCCGCGCCCTGGCGTCGCGCTGCCAGGTAGGCGGCATAGTCCTGGGCGACACGCTCGGCGTGTTCGCCGACCCAGGCCTCCAGTTGCCAGGGTGAGGTCGGCAGGTCATCGCGCAGGCCGTCGACGCGGGCCAGTTGCCCGGCGAGCCATTGTTCAGCGTCGCTGCATTGCCCGGCCAACAGCGCTTGGTAGCGTCGCGCCAGGCTGTCGTCGGCGGACGGGGTCAGCGCCGTGCTGGCGGCCTCTTGAGTCATGAGCCTCATGCCTGGGTCCCCTCGCCCGCTCAGTTATCCTGGTCCCGCGGCGGCATCGGCTGCGGTTCGGGCGTCGGCTGAGTGGCCGGCGCGTCGGGCTGCTGCATCTGCAGCGATGGCTTGCTCGGGTCGGCGTCCTTGGCCGGATGGTCGTTGTCACGGTCGAAACAGCCGCCGAGCAGCGTCAGGCTGCCCAGCAGGCAGATCAGTGGGGCCATGCGCATGGGATGTCCTCCTGTGCTGGAACGTGAGGGCAGTGCCAGGAGGCCCGGCACTGCGGGATGCCGCTACGAGCGACCGCCCTTGCGACCCGACTCGCTCGACCGGCCAGCGCCGGAATGCTGGCCGCCCTTGCGACCGGCTTCGGAGGCTTTCTGGCGGTCATTGGCGAAGTTGCCCGGGTTCTTCGATCCACCCTGACTGCCGGTCCTGCTGTTCTCTTTGTTGGCCATGGTTGCTACCTCGTGTGGCTTGGGATGCACGGCCGTGTGCCGTACATAGCTTGGGAGTACGGCGGCAAGGCGGGATTCGCTCGATTCCGCTATCCACCGGACCGGTGGCGTTAAATAAGCGACCGGCGCTTATTGGTGCGCCAGGCTTACAAAGACTGCCTAGCCTTGCCGTGGATCGCCTCCAGCCTCCTCCAGCACCCGTTGCCGTCGGCCCAGCCAGCCGCCGGTCACTCCCCAGCCCAAGGCGATCAGCGCGCCGATCAGCATGGCCAGTTGCGGATGCTCGCCGATCACGTCCAGCCCGCGCTTGACCCAGCCGCTCAAGGCATCGCCACCTCGGTAGACCACCGTGTCGATGAAGTTCTTGGCCTTGTACTTGTCCTCGGCCGGCAGCACGGTGAACAGCATTTCCCGCCCGGGCCGGACCAGTGCGTATTCGCCGGCCCGGCGCACCACCATCACCACCACGAATACCGCGAACACCGGTGCCAGGGCCAGCCACAGGAAACCGACGGCCATCACCAGCGGCACCACCACCAGCAGCACGCCTACGCCCAGGCGCCGGGCCAGGCGGCCGGTGACGAACACCTGGGTGAGGATCGCCAGGGCCTGGACCACCGTGTCGATCAGGCCGAACACCTGGGTCTGGCGGGTGCGGTCGGTGAAGGTCTCGCTGACGATGCGCGCCTGCTCGAAGTACAGGAAGGTGCTGACGCTGGCCAGCAGCACCACGAACAGGGCGATGCCCAGCAGGTAGGGCGAGCGCAGCACCGCCGTGGCACCGGCGAAGGGGTTGCCGCCCAGCGGCCGCGACGGCGGGTGCTCGGCCAGGGCCGGCAACGGATGGCGGTCGCGCCAGTGCTGCAGGTAGCCGGCCGCCGCGATGCTGCCGAGCAGGAACAATCCGGCCAGCAGCAACAGCCCGGCATGGCCCAGCGGTGCCACCAGCAGCGTGCCGAGCAACGGGCCGCTCAGGCCACCGAGGCTGGCACCGGCGGCCAGCAGGCCGAACAGGCGCTTGCCCTGGACGCTGGTGAACAGGTCGGCGAGCACGCTCCAGGCCAGGGAAATGGCCAGCAGGTTGAACACCGACAGCCAGATGTAGAACGCCCGTGCGTTCCACAGGTCGTCGGGATCGCGGGCGAACAGGAGGGCGAACAGCCACAGGTTGCTGACGAAGAAGCCGTAGGTCCAGGGCAGGATGCGCCGGCGCCTGACCCGCGAGGCCAGCCAGCCGAACAGCGGCAGGCATGCCAGGGTGACCACGAAGGTGCCGGTGAACAACCATTGCAGGTTCTCCACCCCACCGGCCACGCCCATGGTCTCGCGCACCGGGCGCAACATGAAATAGCCGGTGAACAGCAGGTAGAACAAGGCCAGCCCGGCGACCACCGCCGGGCCTTCGCCAGGCTGGATGTTCAGCCCCTGGTCCAGGCGCCGCCGCCAGCCGTCCATGGCGTCAGGCGAACAGCTTGACCAGCGCCTGCTGTTGGGCCTCGCTGAGCAGCGGCCCTGTGCCGGCCTTGAGCTGGTCGAGCTGGCGCTCCGGGCGGCTGGTGGCCGGGATCACCGTGGTCACCGCCGGGTGGCTGATGGCGAACTTGAGGAACAACTGCGCCCAACTGCCGATCCCGGCCTGCGCGGCCCATCCCGGCAATGCCTGGTCCTTGACCCTGGCGAACAGGCGGCCATCGTCGAAGGCACGGTTGATCAGCACCGCCACGCCCTTGTCCTGGCACAGCGGCAGCAGTTCGCGGGCAGCCTCGGGGGCGTTGACCGAATAGTTGATCTGGATGAAATCCAGGGGCTCGCTGCGCACGATGCGCGCCACCTCGTCCTGGCCACTGGCCAGGTAATGGGTGATGCCGACGTAGCGAGTCTTGCCCTGGGCCTTGAGTTCGCGCGCAAAGGGCAACTGGGTCCGCCAGTCGCGCAGGTTGTGGATCTGCAGCAGGTCGACCTTGTCGGTACGCAGGCTCCTGAGGCTGCCGGCCCATTGTTCCTCGGCGGCGGCGCGGCTGTCGGCGGCGATCTTGGTGGCCAGGAAGCACTGGCGGTGCCAGCCGCCCTCCTCCAGCAATTGGCCGAGGATGGCGTCGGCGCCGCCGTAGTTGGGCGAGGTGTCGATCACCTTGCCGCCCCCCGCGAAGAACAACCTCAGCACGTCCTTGAGCTGCTGGTACTGGGCAGAGCCCGAGCGGACCTCGAAACTGCCAGAGGTGCCGGCGCCGATCACCGGCAGGGCTTCGCCGGTGGACGGCACCTTGCGGGCCAGCAGGCCGCTGGCGGGCTCGGCGCGCAACCAGGGTGTGGTCGCCAGCAACCCCACCGCCGCGCCGGCACGTAGGACATCGCGACGCCTGAACATAGAAAAAGCCCCCGTCATGAGTCGGAAACTTTACAAGGCTAGCTGCTGGCCCTGGTGCTGTCCGGGGATTCTGTATCCGGATGTTTAGGCTTGGGGCCGCTTAGCGGCCCCAAAATGCCAGAGACCTACAGCAGCAAGCTCAGGTCCAGCCCCTGCTCCGTCATGGGCGGGCACCAGTAGTAACCACCGGTCAGTGGCCGGCTGAAGCGGTACAGGCCATCGACCACACCGTCCTCCAGGCCACTCATGCGCCGCAACTGCACTTCGAAGGCATCGAAGGCATGCCCCAGGGCGACGAACGCCAGGCCAGCGCCGCGCTCGTCGGCCCAGGCCAGCGAGCGGCGAACGATGAACGCCTCCGGCTCGAAGCTTTCCTGGGCGGTACGCTTGACGTGGGCCGACGCGGGCGCGTCCTCCAGCTCTTCGTTGTCGTCGAGGCGGCGGCCGATGATGTTGTCCTGTTCGTCCTGGGGCAGCGACTTGAAGTAGCCCAGGTCGTGCTTCCACAGCTGGAAGGCGGCGAAACTGGAGCCGGCCAGGCCCACCTGCTCGCCAGCGACGATCGCCGCCTCGACGGCGGCCTCGTCCACCGGGTTCTCGGTGCCATCCTCGTAGCCACTGAGGTCGTGGCCACCGCGGTGCAGGAAGCCCTCGACGCTGTCCACCAGGCTCAGCGCCGGGGCCAACAGCGCCTCCAGCGCCTGGGCGCGCAGAAACAGCTCGCCGCGCTGTTCACCGCGCAGCCACAGCCACAGGCCATGCTGGGTGCTGGGGTTCTCCACCGCCGCGTCCAACTGCGGGAAGGCACGCAGGCCCGGAACCTGGCGCCCCAGTGCCTTGGCCAGCGGCGCGCCGACGCCCAGGATCAGTGCCTGGCCATCGACCTGCGGCAGCAGCGCATCCAGCACGGCGGGCAGCGCCTCGGCCGCATGGACGGTGAAGAACAGGTGACGGGCATGGGCCGGCACCGGGGTGGCAAGCAGACCTTGCTGGAACGGCATGACAGGCTAATCCTCGGCAAAAGCGCGCATGCTAGAGCCGCAAGCCGCAAGCTTCAAGCTCCAGGTACCGCGCAGATCTGCTTACGTTTGCAGCTTGCAGCTAAACTGCTCTCAATTTGCCAAAGGGATGCCCACGATGACCGCCTCGCCCCTGCTCACCGCTGTCCTACCCCTCGCCCTGGGCATCATCATGCTCGGCCTTGGGTTGTCACTGACCCTGGCCGACTTCGCCCGAGTGGTGAAGTACCCTAAGCCTGTGATCGTCGGCCTGGCCTGCCAGCTCGTGCTGCTGCCGTTCGTGTGCTTCCTGATCGTCAATGGCTTCGGCCTGGAGTCGGCGCTGGCGGTGGGGCTGATGCTGCTGGCCGCGTCGCCCGGCGGCACCACGGCCAACCTGTTCAGCCACCTGGCCCATGGTGACGTGGCATTGAACATCACGCTGACGGCGGTCAACTCGTTGATCGCCATCCTCACCATGCCGTTGCTGGTGAACCTGTCGCTGATGTGGTTCATGGCATCCGACCAGGCCATCCCCCTGCAATTCGCCAAGGTCATGCAGGTGTTCGCCATCGTGTTGCTGCCGGTGGCCCTGGGCATGCTGATCCGGCATTGGGCACCGGCTTTCGCCGCGCGCCTGGAGAAGCCGATGAAGCTGGTGGCGGCGTTGTTCCTGGCCTTCACCGTCATCCTGGCGCTGGTCAAGGACTGGCAGACCGTGGTCGAGTACGCGCCGGTGGTCGGCGTGGCGGCGCTGCTGTTCAACCTGCTCAGCCTCGGCGTCGGGTACTGGGTACCGCGCCTGTTGAGCATTCCCAAGCGCCAGGCCATCGCCATCGGCATGGAGATCGGCATCCACAATGGCACGCTGGCCATCGCCCTGGCGTTGAGCCCGACCCTGTTGAACAATCCGACCATGGCGGTGCCGGCGGCGATCTACAGCCTGATCATGTTCTTCACCGCGGCAGCGTTCGGCTGGTGGGTGAGCCGTGGGCAGAAGGTGGCGCCTGTGAGCGGGCGCGAGCCGGTGAACTGAGGCGGTATCGCTATTTTGGGGCTGCGAAGCGGCCCCAGCATTTGCCGACCCCGACGGCGTGACAAGCGATTTACCCAGCCCTTCGAGCCGCCCGCCGCCGTGCCTTGAGCTGGCGCTTGAGCACCCGCAGGGGCGGTGCATAGAAAAATCCGAACGAAACGCCGCTCTTGCGCCCCGGCATGGCATGGTGCAACCGGTGCGCCTGGTACAAGCGCTTGAGGTAGCGATTGACCGGCCTAGGCGCGTTCGGCCAGTGCCGGTGGAACACGCCATCATGGGCCAGCACGTACGCCACACCGTACCCCGCCACCCCGGCGCCGACCCACTGCAGCGGCGCATGCCCGGCCTTGCCCAGCGCCACCAGCCCGGTCGCGACCAGGGCCAGGGCGAGCAGATAGACGTCGTTGGTCTCCAGCATCCCCAGGTGCGGCTCATGGTGCGAGCGATGCAGCCACCAGCCCCAGCCATGCATGATGTACTTGTGGGCCAGCGTACCGACGCCCTCCATGGCCACCAGGGTGCCGAGCAGGATGGCGATATTGAACAGCATGTGACGATCCGGGTTGGCAACGAAGGGTGCAAGATTAACATTGCCTACGCTGCCCACGGCGGGTTTTTCCCAGGGCGCGGGGGCTAGCTGCAAGAAAAGCGCGTAGGTGCGCGTCCCTCTTGTAGCTTGCCGCTAGTCCCCGTCCCGCAGGTGGCGCTCCTTCATTTCCTGGCGTTCCTTGGCCTCGATGCACAGGGTCGCGGTGGGGCGCAGCAGCAGGCGGCGCAGGCCGATCGGTTCGCCAGTCTCCTCGCACCAGCCATAGTCGCCGCGCGCCAGGCGCTCCAGGGCCTGGTCGATCTTGTCCAGCAGCTTCTTCTCCCGCTCCAGGGAGCGTAGCTGCCAGTGACGCTCTTCTTCGGCACTGCCGATGTCGGCCGGGTCGCTGTGTACTTCCTGTTCGCGCAGGGTGCGGAATTGTTGTTCGATGCGTGCTTGCAGCTCGGCGCGCTGAGCCAGCAGCAGGTTGCGGAAGAACTGCCGTTGCGGCTCGTTCATGTAGGCATCAGGGCTCTGGCGGAGGAGTTCGTCTTCGGTCATGGTCATTACTCGACAAGGAAGGGGCAGGAGGCAGATAGCGTCAAAATGTTACGTTATAACAAGATCATTGCAAGTCCAGGGGCCCCGATAAAAACCCAATGCCTTGCCTTGGCACAGCGCGGCTTCCAGACTTGCCGGTTTCCCGCCAAGGACAGCCCAATGCACGTACGCCCTACCCTGCCCCGTGATATCCCGTCGCTCCCTGCCATCGAGCGCTCGGCCGCCCAGGCATTCGCCCGCCTCCCGGCACTCGCCTGGCTGGCCACCGACGAAGTGCTTGACGAAGCCGCGCACCAGGCCTTCATGGAGGCCGAAGGCAGTTGGGTGGCGGTCGACGCACAAGAGCGGCCACTGGGGTTTCTATGCGCCCGCCCGGCCGGCGATGCGTTGCACATCCATGAGCTATCGGTACGCCTGCAAGCCCAGGGGCAAGGCGTCGGAGGCAGCCTGCTGGCACAGGTCATCAGTGCGGCACGGCATCGAGGTATCCCGTTGCTGACATTGACCACTTTCGTCGAGGTGCCGTGGAATGCCCCGTTCTATGCACGCCGCGGATTCGAAGTGATTGCGGCGGATCAGATGGGTGAGCGCCTGCGCGAGCTGCTGGCCGAAGAGCGGCGTCATGGGCTGGAGGGCCGTTGCGCCATGCGCCTGGTTATTTGAACCCATGGAACATTGAGTTGAACATGCGGTTGACGGAGCGCCTTGTCGGAACGTGATCAACGTCGCATGTCGCTACCCAGTTCGATCCACACCGGCGCATGGTCGCTGGCCTTGGGCTCGTTGCGTACCCAGGCATCCACGCCAGCGGCCTCGAGCCGGGGTGCCAGGTCGGGGCTGAGCAGCAGGTGGTCGATGCGCAGGCCGGCGTTGCGTGGCCAGTGGTTGCGAAAGTAGTCCCAGAACGTATAGACCCGGGCGTCCGGGTGAAGCTGGCGGATGGCATCGCTCCAGCCCTGCGCCAGCAGGCGCTGGTAGCATTCGCGGGACTCGGGCTGGAGCAAGGCGTCCTTGCGCCAGGAGCGTGGGTTGTAGATGTCCTGGTCGGTGGGCACCACATTGAAGTCGCCGGCCAGCACCGTCGGGTGCCCGCTGTGGCGCAGCGTCGCGGCATGCTCGATCAGCCGCTCGAACCAGCGCAGCTTGTACTCGAACTTCGGCCCCGGCTGGGGATTGCCGTTGGGCAGGTACAGGCAAGCCACCAGCACGCCGTGGGCGGCCGCCTCCAGGTAGCGGCTCTGGGTGTCCTCCTGCATGCCCGGCAGCCCACGGCGCACCTCCAGCGGCTGGCTGTCGCGGGCAAGGATGGCGACGCCGTTCCAAGAGGGCTGGCCATGGTGCAGGCAACCATAGCCCGCCGCCTCCAGGGCCTCGCGGGGGAAGTCCTTGTCAGCGGCCTTGAGCTCCTGCAGGCAGGCGATGTCGGGCTGTTCGCGCGCCAGCCAGGCGAGCAGCCCGGGCAGGCGGCTGCGGATGCCGTTGAGGTTGAAGGTGGCGATCTTCAATGTCTTCATGCGTCTGGGTCGTCCACATGGGCCTGTACCGCCTCCGTGAGGGCCCGCGCGTGGGCCTGGTCGGCCAGGGCCTTGAGCGCCAGCCAATCGTCCCAGTCGATGGCGCCATCGTCGCGCAGGGCCTCGGCGGTACGGATCAATTCATGATGATAGGCGTCCGGCGACTCGCGCCGGTAGCTTTCATCGTCGTACTGGGCGTACCAGGCTTCCAGCTCGGGGATGCTGCGTTCGATGCTCATGGGCCTGCTCCTCGCTGCGACCTTTGAATGTCTGAGCCCGGGGTGCCGGCAACGTTCAAACGCGAGCGCCGCCTGGGCAGCGCCGCGTGGAAAAAATTAAACCTTTGCCCCGAAGCTGCGCTCAACCGTTCGCGACACCGACGTCGCGGCAACCGATAGCGCGAGGCCAGAAATGAGTAACGATGCATTGCGAGCGGAGGTTCTCACCCGCCTGTTCCATGCCCATCCCCAGGGGCTGGGCAAGGAATTGCTGGACAACTACCGTGGCGAGAAGGCCGTGGCCGGCATGCTCAAGACCCTGCAGGAGCAGGGGCTGATCCAGGACGGCAGCGTCAGCGTCGATGCTGGGCACCAGATCAGCGTCAACTACCCGATCAAGCTGTCGTCGGCGGGGGTCGACGCGGCGAAGAAGATCGAGGGGTGACGGGGCGCGAAGCGCCCCCTGTGTGAACAAGGCCCGCCGTCATTCCCGCTTCTCATGATCCCGAGGCGGCTTGGCTGGCCCCTGCGGATCGACCTGCGGGTCTTCCAGGTCCGGGGAGTCCGGATCGAAGCCCAGGTCCTGCGGCTGGGTGGCATGTTCGGAGGAATGCGGCCCCTTGGCGGGCGGCTGTGGCTTGCGGTCTTGCCCTGGCGTGGTCATGGCGTCGTCTCCCGGCGAAATGTCTACGGAAGAGCCCCTGGGCCGTGCAAAGTTTGATTCATCTGCCCGCCCCCACGCCCGACGGCATCAACCCGCCCCTGGCAATGCGTCAAGACGCGCCTGGCAGGCTGCCAATGCCGCCGTGCGGGTATCCAGCATGCCTTGCAACTGCTCCAACTGCCGGCGCATCTGCTCGCTGGCGCCCTGGACCTGGGCCAGGATCGCTCGCAAGCCCTGGACCTGGGCGTCGCGCTGCTCCAATTGCTCCTCCAACTGCGTGCGCTGCGTGGCCTGCTGGCGAGTCTGGGCCAACAGGCGTTCATTGTCGCGATGCAGTTGGGTCAGCTCGGCCTGCCTGGCGAGCATGCCCTGCTGCAACTGCTCCTGGGCATCGCGGGCATGGCGGTGCTTTTCTTCCAGCGAGCGAACTTGCTCGTCCTTGTCGGCCAGGCGCACCTGCAGCTCGCCCAGCGACTGGTTGAGGCTGGCGCTGCGCAATTGCTCGCGCTGCAGAGTGCTCTGGGTGGCCGCCAGCTTCTCGGACTCGGCCGCCAGCGCACTGGCCTGGACCCGCTGCTGCTGGTGCGCCGCCACCAATGCCTGCTGGGCAAGCTGTAACTGTGCCTCGAGCTGCTGCCGTTGTTCGGCGAACACCGCCTCGGCCTCGTGGATGCGCGCCTGCGCTTGTTCATGCAGTTGTTCGGCCAGTTGCTCGACCAGGCGCCCCAGTTGCTCGTTCAGGCCCGCCATGCCCAGCGGGGCCGATGGCGACTGGCTGTCCAGCTCCTTGAGGTAGCGGTGGATGGTGGTCTTCGAGCCGGTATTGCCCAGCTCGATACGCACCGCATCGATGCTCGGGTGCTCACCCCGGGCCAGCAGCGCCTCCCGTGCCTGCTGTACCGCTGCCTTGTCGATCCCACCCCGGGCCATGTTCGCTCCTGTGATTCGTACCGTGGTATGTACCATGTAATTACGTATCGAATTCTGCGGATTGTCGGAGCACCTTTCAAGCCCTTCTACGAGCGACCATTCAACCGCGACACAAGGTCGCGTCCACGGGGGCGTCTCTTGATACAGGTCAATACGCCGGACAGGGTTCGCGAGACGATGGTCGGGCGGGTGCCCCGCGCTGCCAAAGGAGATCGCTATGTCGTCGCTGAGCCACATCCTGGTCGCCACCGACCTGTCCGCACCTGCCCGCCATGGCGCAGAACGCGCCGCACTGCTGAGCAAGGCACTGGACGCCTCACTGGACCTGCTGTTCGTGGCGAACCCCGCACCCTTCGAGCGCCTCCGGCAGATGGTCGCGCCAGAGGACGACCTGCTGGAGCAAGTGCTCCAGAGCGGCAGGGAAAAGCTCCACGAACTGGGCGAGCGGCTGTTCCAGCAACATGAAGTCGCCGCTGGCACGCATGTCATGTCTGGCCCGGTCATCCCCCAGATCATTCGTGCCGTGCAGGAAAAGCAGGCGAGCCTGCTGGTCTGCGGAGCGAAAGGCGAGAGCACGGCCCGCCGCCTGCTCCTGGGCTCGACCGCACAGCGGCTGCTCAGCCACATGCCCTGCCCCATGCTGGTGGTCAAGCAACTGCCGCGCCGCGACTACCGCACCCTGCTGGTGCCGGTCGATTTCTCGCCTTCGTCCCGGCGCTCGATCGCCCTGGCCAAGGCCATTGCCCCGCAGGCCGAGATCATCCTCCTGCACGTGTACGAGGCCCCGTTCGAAGGCAGCATGCGCTTCGCCAACCTCGACAACGACACCCTCAGCCACTACCGCAACGTGATCAGGAAGGACGCCCAGGAACAGCTCGCCGCCCTGGCCGAAGCCTCGGGCCTGCCCATGGCGCGCCAGGTCGCCGTGCACGGCGACCCGGCCTGGCGTATCGTCGAACAGGAACAGGAGCTGGACTGCGACCTCATCGTGATGGGCAAGCAAGGCGAGAGCGCCCTGGAAGAACTCTTGGTCGGGAGCATCACCAAGCATGTCCTGAACGCGTCCCAGTGCGATGTGCTGGTGACCCTGTAAGCCATGCCCTGGCGGCAGGATGCCGCCACCGCTACCGAAGCCCATAGAAGGCCCGAGCCTATGAATCTTCCCTCCTCCGATCCCTGCGCAGCCCACGCTACCCCTGCCTGGCAGGCACTCTCGGTCGCGGAGGTCGAGCAGATGCTGCGCACCGGGCCGGAGGGCTTGCAGGACGTCGAGGTCGCCAGGCGCCTGGAGCTGTACGGGCCCAACCGGCTGCTGCCACCCAAGCGCCGCGGGCCATTGCTGCGCTTGCTGGCGCAATTCCACAATGTTTTGCTGTACGTCATGATCGCTGCGGCGGTGATCACCGCCTTGCTCGAGCACTGGGTCGATACCTGCGTCCTGCTCGCCGCGGTAGTGATCAACGCCATCATCGGCTTCATCCAGGAAGGCAAGGCGGAAAGCGCCCTGCAGGCGATCAGGGCGATGCTCGCGCCGCATGCGATGGTGATTCGCAACGGCATCCCCCAAGAGATCGATGCCGCCGAGCTGGTGCCGGGCGACCTGGTCGTACTGGCCTCCGGCGACCGGGTGCCCGCCGACCTGCGCCTGGTGGCGGTCAAGGAACTGCGCGTCGAGGAAGCCGCGCTGACGGGCGAGTCCCTGCCGGTGGAGAAGGACGCCGAGGTGGCCCAGGCCGACGCGCCACTGGGCGACCGCCACGGCATGGCCTATTCGGGCACCGTGGTGGTGTACGGCCAGGCCAGGGGGATCGTCGTCGGCACCGGCGCGGCGACGGAGCTGGGCCGGATCAACCAGATGCTCGCCGACATCCGCGGCCTGGCCACCCCGCTGCTACGCAAGGTCGATCGCTTCGGGCGCGTGCTGGCCGTGACCATCCTGGCCATCTCCGCCGCGACCTTCGTCATCGGCACGCTATGGCGCGGCCATCCACCGGCGGAAATGTTCATGATGGTCGTGGCGCTGGCGGCTTCGGCGATCCCCGAGGGCCTGCCGGCGATCATGACCGTGACGCTCGCCCTCGGGGTACAGCGCATGGCCCGGCGCAAGGCGATCATCCGCCACCTGCCGGCCGTGGAAACCCTGGGCTCGGTGACCGTGATCTGTTCCGACAAGACCGGCACGCTGACCCGCAACGAGATGACCGTGCAGCGCGTCGTGTGCGCCGGCCACGTGTTCGATGTCGGCGGCGTGGGCTATGCCCCGGTCGGCGATTGCAGCATCGATGGGCGCATCGTCGATCCTGGCGCTTACCCGGCCCTGGGCCTGGCGATCCGCGCCGGGGTGCTGTGCAACGACGCCCACCTGCGCAATGAAGACGACTGCTGGCGGGTCGAGGGCGACCCCACCGAAGGCGCCCTGCTGGTGCTCGGCGGCAAGACCGGCTTCGAGCCCTCGGCCTGGACCCGCCTGGATTCCATTCCCTTCGAATCGCAGCACCGCTTCATGGCCACCCACCACCTCGACGGCGAGGGCCACTCCTGGATCTTCGTCAAAGGCGCCCCGGAGCGCATCCTCGAGATGTGTCACCGGCAACGCGACCACGATGGCGAGCACCCGCTGGATGTCGACTACTGGCGGCGCATGACCACCGACACGGCGGCCCAGGGCCTGCGTCTGCTGGCCCTGGCCTGCAAACGCTCGGCGCCGCAGGAGGGCAGCCTGGGCCACCAGGACATGGCCTCGGGGTACACGTTGCTGGCCCTGGTCGGGATCGTCGACCCACCGCGCGAGGAGGCGATCAGGGCAGTCGGCGAATGCCACCACGCCGGTATCCGGGTGAAGATGATCACCGGCGATCATGCCGAAACCGCCCGAGCCATCGGTGCCCAGCTGGCCATCGGCGTCGGCAAGCCCACCCTCACCGGCGCCGAAGTGGCGATGATGAGCGACGAAACCTTGCGCCAGGTCGTGACGGAGGTGGACGTGTTCGCGCGCGCCAGCCCCGAGCACAAGCTGCGCCTGGTGAACGCGCTGCAGGACAACGGCCAGATCGTCGCCATGACCGGCGACGGGGTGAACGATGCGCCTGCGCTCAAGCGCGCGGATGTCGGCATCGCCATGGGCCTGAAGGGCTCCGAGGCGGCCAAGGAGGCCGCCGACATGGTGCTGGCCGACGACAACTTCGCCACCCTCGCCACGGCCGTGCGCGAGGGCCGGGCAGTCTACGACAACCTGAAGAAATTCATCCTGTTCATGCTGCCCACCAATGGCGGCGAAGCGCTGGTGGTGATCGCCGCCATCCTGTTCGAACTCGCCCTGCCGCTGACGCCCGCGCAGGTGCTGTGGATCAACATGGTCACCTCCAGCACGCTGGGGCTGGCCCTGGCCTTCGAGCCGGCCGAGCGGGACATCATGACCCGCCCGCCGCGCGCGCCCAGGGAGCCTTTGCTGTCGGGGTTCTTCGTGTGGCGGATCCTGATGGTCTCGGTGCTGATGATGTGCGGGGCGATGGGGCTTTTCCTCTGGCAGATGAGCGAAGGCGCCAGCGTCGAGACCGCCCGCACCATGGCGGTCAATGCCGTGGTCGTCGCGGAAATGTTCTACCTGGTCAATACCCGTGCCCTGATCGCGCCGGTCACCAACCGCGAAGGCCTGCTCGGCAACCCTTACCTGCTGCTGGCCATCGCAGCCTGCGTGCCGTTGCAGCTGTTCTTCACCCATGCGCCGGTCATGCAGGAGATCTTCGGCTCTACCGACCTGACGCTGCTGGAATGGGGGAAAGTCATGGGCGCCGGGTTGCTCGTGTACCTCGTCGTGGAGCTCGAGAAGTCCATGATCCGCCGCACCCGCCTGGCGGCGAGGCTGGCCATGGCGGCGTACGATCCGCCGGGGCGCTAGGGGTACAGTCAGTTAAAGCTGTTTAGCCGACATTCGAGGCCGCTTCGCGCCCCATCGCCGGCAAGCCGTCCCCCACAGGGCTCCGCGTCAACCTAAGACTGGGTGATCTCCCGCTGGGGGGGGGGGCGACAAAACCACTCGATGCTCACACCACCTTGCGCAACGCCGGCAACCGGACCAGCGACCACCCCGCCTCGGATTCCGCCAACGCCAGGCGAATCCCGTCCAGGGGCATGGTGTTCAACAGCGTCAGGGCCAGGTCGCCGACCATCCAGTTGGCGGTGTTGGACGCAATCACCCGGCCATCGGCGGAAATCAGCACGGCCTCGTGTTCCAGGCGCATCAGGCTGCGCACCAGCAGGCGCTCGACGTTGTGCAGCGACAGGTCCAGCCCGGCCACGCCGATGAAGCGGCCCTGCACCAGAATCGGCATGGTGAACGTCAGCACGTACATGTTGGTGCCGTAGAGGTCCACGTAGGGCCCCTCCACCACGCTCTTGCCGGTGTCGCGCGGCCGGCTGTACCAGGGCATCGCGGTGTAGTCGTAGTAGTTTTCCCGGCGCCGGTCGAAGTTGGGCCGCAGCGGGAGGGTCTTGCCGGCATCGGCCAGGTACCACCACTCCAGGTGCATCTCCCGGTCGGCCAGGCAATTGGGTTCCACGATGATCCCGCCGCCACAGCCAAAGGCACCGGTGACCAGCAACTGCCGGTCGATCGCCGGCCGCAGGGAGGCCAGGTCCCTGGCGGCCGGCTGGCGCCCCTCGGCCAGGACACGCTCCCAAAGCTCGCGGGTTTCCTCCACCAACTGGCGGACCTGGCTGAAGATGGTCTCCAGCGTGCTGTCCAACTGCTGGGCGCAGGCGGCCAGGGGGTCGTTGTCGCTCAGGGCAAACATGGTATTACCTCACGCAGGTTCGGCTTTCTTGTTATGGGTCGCCTCGGGTCAAGGCATTGTGACGCAATTACCACGCCAGGCCTGGCGCGCTGCTTCCGGTCGGCGGCGTTCAGCCCCCGTGCGCCTCGGCCAGCAACTCCAGGCGCAGGCTGATCAGGCGCTTGATGCCGCGGCTCACATGCGCCTCGGCCAGTGCCCCGGCCAACACCGCATCGCCCGCCACCAGCGCCTGCAGGATCGCCCGGTGCTCCTGCTCCACCACCGTCACATCGCCACCGCCGGCCGCCTCCATCCACAGCAGCTCGCCCACCTCCGACTGCAGGCGCATCTCGGCGTTGGTCAGGCGCAGCGACTGGGCGGCGGCGGCCACCTCGATGTGGAAGCGTGCATCGGCCCGATGGCGTGCCAACCGCGAGCCGGCCTGGCTGAGCATGTCGATGTGCTGGGCGATGCGCGCGTGCTGCTCGGGCGAACTGCGCTTGGCCGCAAGGCGCGCAGCGGTGCCCGAGATGGCGGTCTGTTCGTCGCCCAGGTCACGCAGGTCCGGGCCGCTCATGTCGCGCAGGCGCTGCAACAGCAGCGCCTCGGGCAGCTCCACCGGCGCGCAGACGAAACTGCCGCCGTTGCGGCCGCGGCGCGTTTCGATCAGCCCCCGCTGGCGCAGCACCACCAAGGCCTCGCGCAGCGTGACGGTGGCGACCCCGAGCTGCAGGGCCAATTCCGATTCGCTGGGCAGTTGCTGCCCTTCGGCAAACAACCCGAGCTCGATGGCTTCCATCAACTTGCGCGCCACTTCATCGGTACGCCCTTCCTGGCGCAACCGGATGAATGCGGTATTACGAGCAGTATTCAGGGCAGTCATTGCCTCTCCCTATCGAGCATTGCCTGGCGTGGCGCGAGCCTCGGCCAAAAGGTTCAGTTCCGTATCTTATAACCAAGCGCAAGGCCTCCGATACCGATTGATCGCCCATTCTACCTCTCGACAAGGCGTTTCAGGGTACTGTTGGCAACCTTCTAAATTTAAGATATGGTTTCATATGTTTACAGCGTCGACAGGCCACCGTGGCTTCTGCTGTGCCTGCGTCCAGCGATTTCCACCAACAAGACCGACCAAGGAATACGCCATGCAAACCAAACTCCTGATCAACGGCCAGTTGGTCGATGGGCAAGGCAGCCCCTATCCCGTGTACAACCCCGCCGAGGGCACGGTGCTGGTGACCATCCCCGAGGCCAGCGGCGCCCAGGTCGATGCTGCCGTGCAGGCGGCCGACCAGGCGTTCGACAGCTGGTCGCAGACCCCGCCCAAGGATCGCGCGCTGCTACTGCTCAAGCTGGCCGAGCGTATCGAGGCCGAGGCCGAGCTGCTGGCCCGCCTGGAGTCGCAGAACTGCGGCAAGCCCTACCAGGCCGCCCTGAACGACGAGATCCCGGCCATCGCCGACGTTTTCCGCTTCTTCGCCGGCGCCAGCCGCTGCCTGTCGGGGTCCGCCGCTGGCGAATACCTGCCCGGGCATACCTCGATGATCCGCCGTGACCCCCTCGGCGTGGTCGCCTCCATCGCGCCGTGGAACTACCCGCTGATGATGGTCGCCTGGAAGCTCGCCCCTGCCCTGGCTGCCGGCAACTGCGTGGTGCTCAAGCCCTCCGAGCAGACCCCGCTCACCGCCCTGGCGCTGGCCCGGATCATGGCCGAGCTGTTCCCCGCCGGCGTCGTCAACATTCTCTTCGGCCGCGGTCCGAGCGTGGGCGAGCCGCTGGTCAACCATCCCAAGGTTCGCCTGGTGTCCCTCACCGGCTCCGTCGCCACCGGCGCACGCATCATCTCCAGCACCGCCAGCAGCGTGAAGCGCACCCATATGGAGCTGGGCGGCAAGGCCCCGGTGTTGATCTTCGATGACGCCGACATCGACGCAGCCGTCGAGGGCATCCGCGCCTTCGGCTTCTACAACGCCGGCCAGGACTGCACCGCCGCCTGCCGCCTGTACGTCCAGCAAGGCGTCTACGACCGCTTCGTCAGCAAGCTTGGCGAAGCGGTGGCGAGCTTGCGCATGGGCCTGCAGGACGACCCACAGACCGAACTGGGGCCATTGATCACCCGCGACCACCTGGAGCGCGTCGAAGGCTTCGTCGAGCGCGCCAAGGCCCAGCCACACATCCGCGTGGTCACCGGTGGCAAGCGTGTCGACGGGCCGGGTTTCTTCTTCGAGCCGACGGTGCTGGCCGACGCCCGCCAGGACGACGAGATCGTCCAGCGCGAAGTCTTCGGCCCAGTGGTCAGCATCACCCCCTTCAGCGACGAAGCGCAGGCGCTGGCCTATGCCAACGACTCCGACTACGGCCTGGCCTCTTCGGTGTGGACCCGCGACCTCGGCCGCGCCAGCCGCCTGGCCGCGCGCCTGCAGTACGGCTGCACCTGGGTCAACACGCACTTCATGCTGGTCAGCGAAATGCCCCACGGCGGCATGAAGCAGTCGGGCTACGGCAAGGACATGTCCATGTACGGCCTGGAAGACTACACCTGCGTGCGCCACGTCATGTTCAAGCACTGAGCACCTGCGCGGCGCACCCGAAAAGTGCGCCGCGCGCCCTGACGAGGCATCGCCAGCGATGCCTTCCCGAGTAGCAACCTGATGAAAAACGCCCAGCATGGGCCTTCGACATAAAACATATAAAACAATAGGTAATATGGCATGAGTTCTGCTTTCTCTCCTGCCTGAGCCCGAAACCAGCCGTCATCGTTACTTTCCGGCACAGCCGGGGTAATGGCTTACGAGGTGTGTCACCATGCTTATCACTGGCATCAAGAGCCGTCCGGTCTACGACCGGCTGCACCCCATGGCAGGTGGCCTGCGCCACTTGATCGCGGGCCAGGGCAGCGGCGGCGCGGCCATGCTGCGCCTGATCGCGGACATGTCGCCTGCGCAACGCCGCGACAGCACCCTGCTCTACTCCACCGAGTCCTTCTCTGGGCACAACCACCTGCAGGCCTTGCAAGCGGCGCAGGTGGGCGAACTCGAAGCGTTCAGCAGCAACCAGGCCTTGATCGAGGCCCTGCGCGACAGGCTCAGCGACGCCTACATGGGCACGCGCCTGTACCTCAGTGGCTCGGAAAGCTTCATCGGTACCGCCATGCAAGCGGCCAATGCCGTCGACCTGAATCGCGACGAAGTGCTTCGCGAACACAGCGGTACCCTGGTACGCCGCGTGTGGTGCGCCCATTGCGACACCTACACCGAGAACGTCACCCAGCGCGTGTTCACCTGCCCCGGTTGCCAGCTCAACCTGGTGGTGCGCGACCACTATTCCCGCCGCCTGGCCGCCTTCCAGGGCATCAAGGCCGATGGCGAAGTCCCAGGCGAACTGCCACCTGCCGAGGAGCTCGACACATGAATACCCATAACGGCACCCTGAGCGTGCGTGTTGCCCGGATCGAGCAGATGACGCCAGAGATCAAGCGTTTCACCCTGACCTCTCCCGACGGCAAGCATCTGCCTGCCTTCTCTGGCGGCAGCCATGTGGTGGTGGTCCTCGAGGATGGCGACAAGACCCACCGCAACGCCTACTCGCTGATGAGCTCGCCCTATGACTCCAGCGCCTACCAGATCGCCGTGCGCCGAGTCAGCGACGGCCGTGGCGGCTCGCGCCACCTGCACGACAAGGTCAGCGAAGGCGACCTGTTGCAGATCCTGCAGCCGGCCAACCTGTTCCCGCTGGCCAAGCATGCCCGCCAGCACCTGTTCATCGCCGGAGGCGTGGGCATCACACCGGTGTATTCGCAACTCGAAGAGCTGCAGTCCAAGCAGTCCACCTTCGAGCTGCACCTGGCCGTGCGCGGCCCCGAGCACACCGCCCTGGGCCTGGAGCTGCAAGCCCGGTACGGCGAGCGGGTGCACCTCTACGTGCAAGGCCAGGACGCGCGCATGGACATCCGCCGCATCCTCCAGGCCCGGCCGTTGGGCAGCCATGTCTATGTCTGCGGCCCGGACAGCATGATCGACGACACCCTCGACAGCGCCCGCGCCCTGGGCTGGACCGACAGCCACATCCACTACGAACGCTTCGTCGAGCAAGGCTCCAGCGGCCAACCGTTCAGCGTCACCCTGGCGCGCCAGGGCGTGACCATCGAGGTACCCGCCGAACAGTCACTGCTCGAAGCCGCCGAACAAGCCGGCTACAAGCTGCCCTACCTGTGCCGGGGCGGCGCCTGTGGCTATTGCGAGGCCGAAGTACTGGAAGTCGATGGCGAACTCGACCATCGCGATGACTGGCTCAGCGAGGAAGACAAGCTGAGCAAGCGCAAATTCATGCCTTGCGTATCACGTGCCAACTGCAGCCGCCTGGTCGTAGACCTCTGAGACAGGAAAACAACAAGATGACCGTATTCAAGCCAATCGAAACCTACGCCGACGCCGGCGGCGAGCACACCTACAGCAACAGCCGCGAGGCGGTGCTGCGCCTGCCCTTCCCGTACCCGGAAGACCAGTACATGTACTCGATGAACGTCGAACCCCATGTGCCCTTCGGCAACGGTGCCCTGCGCGCCCAGTTCGACATCGACGAGCACTACATCTCCGAGTGCCACCACCGTGCGCAGACCCTCGACAGCCAGCCGGGCGTGCACTACGCCGCCCTGCCGCACATGATGGAAGCCCAGTGGGACCTGCTGGAATTGCTGATGGAGTCCTACTCCCGCGACTTCCCCGAGCATTTCACCCTGGAGAAGAAAGGCAGCCAGTGGCGCTGGATCAACCGCCCGCTGCAGATCGACGACACCTTCACCTTCGGCGATGCCAGCACCTTGCCGATGGAGCCGATGGAGTACATCACTCGCCAGGCCCAAGGCGAGTTCATCCTGCTCGAAGAGCGTGACGAGACCCTGGTGATGGGCGCCGGCATGGCCACCCAGCGTGCGGATTACTCGCTGCGCTTCAACCTCGGCATGAGCTTCATGGAGTTCCACGGCCCGGTGCCCAAGCTGCATGAGATGGGTATCCTGCAGCGCGCCCTGAAGTTCCTGCTGCGCCTGCGCCCGGGGCACCCGGTGCGCCGCACCAACTGGTCGATCACCGTCAACCCGCGCCTGGAAACCTCCGCCGAGACCCTGCCGGACTGGGCGCCCGACCGCACCATCGTCACCCCGGAGAACGCCGGCGAACTGGTCAACCTGCGCATCGAGCTGCAGCCCCTGCACCGCCTGCCGCGCAGCAATGCGGTGCTGTTCCCGGTGCGGACCTATCTGGTCAGCCTCAAGCAACTGGCCGAGTTCGCCCCGCAGTGGGCCAAGCGCATGCACCGGGTGATCCGCGACCTGGACCAGGAGCTGGTCGACTACAAGGGTTTCACCCGCTACCGCGACGCCATGGTCGCCTGGCTGTCGCAATACGATGACGGCACTCCGGTCGACGAGAACCTGCAGTAGTTCCACCCCACAGCGCGCCGCTACCGGCGCGCTTCCTTCCTTGATGTGCTTGCCTCCCAGGGTTCACCCATGAAAACAACAATACGCAATGTCTTGCCCGAGAGCTGGAGCCTGGTGTTCTCCGCCGCAGGTTCGGCCTATGGTGTCGGCCTGCTCGGCCTGTGGGCCTTGCCCTTCCTGATCAGCGCCATCATCAACGACCTGCAGCTCAACGAGGCCCAGGCCGGGCTGTTGATGTCCGCGGAGTTCGGCTTCACCATGCTCGCCTCGCTGCTGGTCGCGCCCTTCATGGGGCGTGCGCCACGGCGCACCCTGGCCCTGCTCGGGACCTTGCTGGCCATCGCCGCCAACCTGGTCAGCGTCCACATCGAGAGCATCCAGGCCCTGGCCGCGGTACGCTGCATCGCTGGCCTCGGCGCGGGCCTGGCCCTGGCCTGCGGCAACGCCGCGGTGTCCAGCGCGCGGCATCCGGACCGCATCGCCGGGCACATGAACGTGCTGTCGGTGCTGCTGATGATCGTGGTGATGCTGGGTTATGCCAAGGTCATGGCGCTGTTCGGCCTCTCGGGGCTGTACTACGCGATGGCCGCGACCATGGCGGTGATGCTCCCGGCCATTGCGGCGCTGGAGCAGCGTGCAGCGACCGTCGCCCCCGCGCCGGCGGCCCCTGGGGCGAGCAAAGGTGCGGGCAACATCCTGCTGAGCCTGCCGGCGATCTGCATGATGCTGGCGATGTTCGTGTTCCAGGCCCGCGACACCATGGGCTGGGCCTTCGTCGAGCGTATCGGCACCCTGGTCGGCTACAGTGGCGACGAACTGGGCGTGTTGCTGTCGGTCCAGTCCGTGGTCGGCCTGATCGGCCCGCTGATCGCGGCGATGGTCGGCAAGCGCTTCGGCATGAGCACCCCGGTGATCCTGGCCATCCTCCTGACCGGCGGCACCAGCCTGAGCTACGTGCTGGGCGAGCACTCCAAGGCCCTGTACACGGCGGGCGTGATGACCATCTGCGTCACCTACTTCTACGCCCTGAGCTACCTCACCGGCCTGGCGGCGGCGCTGGACCGCGAAGGCCGCGTCGTGGCGGCGGCCAGCAGCTTCCTGAGCCTGGGGCTGGCGGTGGGGCCGGCGATTTCCGGCGGGCTGATTTCCCTGGGTGGTTTCACCTTGGCAGCCTGGGGGATTGGCGTCACCGTGGTGCTGACCTTGCTGCTGGTGACCGTGCCGTTGGCCAGCATTCGCCGCGAGCATACGGCCTACACGCCAGTGGCGGCGCTCTAGCCAGCGGGCATCGGCCCTTGTCCTCGGATAAGGGCCATTGATCTGACCGAACACCGGTGGTGTCAGGACCTGTCTATTCGCCGCGGACCGAACCCAGCAACCGACTCAACGCCCCCGCCCAGCCACCTGCCACAGTCGGGCGATATCCCGGGCGCGTGCCTCGAGCAAATCCCCGGCTTCGGCACAGGCCTGCTCCAGGCTCATCGGCCCGCTGGTCAACGCGAAGGCGGCATCGACACCGTGGTCATAGAGCTGCTGGTAACCCGCCCCAAGCGTACCGGCGAGCACCACCACCGGCACGCCATGACACTTGGCGACCCGCGCCACACCCATGGGCGTCTTGCCGCGCAGGGTCTGGGCATCGAAACGCCCTTCGCCGGTGATCACCAGGTCGGCGTCCCGCACCAGGGCATCGAGGCCCGCCAGCTCGGCCACCACCTCGACCCCAGGGCGAAAGCGCGCGTCCATGAACGCCTTGGCGGCGAAGCCCATGCCGCCCGCCGCGCCACAACCAGGGAAATCGCGCACGTCTTCGCCCAGCAGGCGGGCGCAATGGTCGGCGAAATGGCCCAAGGCCCGGTCCAGGGCCTGCACCTGCGCGGGGCTGGCCCCCTTCTGCGGGCCGAACACCGCCGAAGCGCCATGGGGGCCGCACAAGGGGTTGTCGACATCGGCCGCCACCTCCACCTGCACCTCGGCCAGGCGAGGGTCGAGGCCGCTGGCGTCGAGGCGCGCCAGCCTTTCCAGGGCCAGGCCACCCTCCTCCAGCGGCTGCCCGTCGGCGTCCAGCAGGCGCAGGCCCAGGGCGCGCAGCATGCCGGCACCGCCATCGTTGGTAGCACTGCCGCCGATGGCCAGGACGATGCGCTGCGCGCCGGCCGCCAAGGCGGCGGCGACCAGCTCGCCGGTGCCCCAGGTGCTGCTGCGGCAGGCATCGCGCTGGCCGAGCGGGACCCGTTGCAGGCCGCTGGCCTGGGCCATCTCGATGATCGCCGTGCGGCTCTCAGGCAGCCAGCCCCAGCCGGCATCCACGGCCTGCCCCAACGGCCCGCGTACTACCTGGTGGCGCAACTGGCCATGGCTGGCGGCCAGGATCGCCTCCATGGTGCCCTCGCCGCCGTCGGCCATCGGGCATTCGACCAGTTGCGCACCCGGCCAGATCTCGGCCAGGCCTTTGCCGATGGCCCGGGCGACACCGGCGGCATCGAGGCTGTCCTTGAACGAATCGGGGGCGATGACGACTTTCATGGGGATTCTCCTGATCCAGATGACCCGCATGCTGACAGCTGCGCGGCGATGCGGCCTCGGTCGGATGCACAAAGACGCGACGGCATTGTTTGGGCAAATGCCTTTGCACCGCGCAGGCCGCTTCGCGGCGGTTCAGCGCGCATGGCATGGGCCAACCCTGCCAACACCTCACTGCGCCGGCAGCAACTGCAACCCCAGGTAAAGGCTCAGCAAACCTTCCAGCCGCAAAGGGTCCACCTCCGCCACTTCGGCGATCCGCTCCAGCCGATACCTCAGGCTGTTGCGGTGGATCCCCAGGGCATCGGCGCACGCCTGGCTCTGCCCATCATGGGCGCACCAGGCACGCAGGGTAGCCAGCAGTTGCCCGCTGGCATCCTTGGCGCGGATGCGCTGCAGCGGCTCGAGCAATTCATCCAGGGCATCGTCGTTGCGATGTCGCCAGAGCAATGTCGGCAATCGGTAGCGGGCAAGGCTCAGCAGGCGTTCGCCCGGCACCACCTCGCGGCCGTAGGCCAGCAGGTCGCGTACCCGCCGGTACCCCCGGCGCAACTGCTCAAGGCTCTGCGCCGGGTTGCCCAGGGCCAGGCGCTGCACCTGCCAGCCATGGCGCTGCAGGCGCTCCAGCAGGCGCGGCTCGTCCAGCGCCACGGCCGCCGGGCGGCACCACAGCAGCGACTGCCGCGCAGGGCTCACGCACCAGCTGTCGGGGTAGCGGCTCATCAACCAGCCGGACAGCGCCTCGGCCGACGACCCGGCGTCGAGTTCGAACAGGCATGGCACCCGCGCCAACTGCGGCTTGAGGCCCAATTGCCGGGCTTCGTCGAGCAAGCGCGGGGAGTCGCCGCTGCCGCCGAGCAGCAGGGCCAGCAGGTCGTCGCAGCGCTGGCGCCGCCACTGCTGTTCCACCTGCAGGTGACGCTGGGCCAGAAGCATCTCGGCGGTCATGCGCACCAGTTCGCCATAGGTGCGCAATTGCTGCGGGTCGCCCGTCAGGCCCAGCACGCCGATCAGCCGGTCATCGAGCATCAGCGGCAGGTTGACGCCCGGCTGCACGCCCTTGAGGCACTTGGCCGCCTCGGCGTCCAGCTCGACGATCCGGCCGTTGGCCAGCACCAGTTGCGCGCCCTCGTGGCGGGTATTGATGCGCTCCGGCTCGCCGCTGCCCAGGATCAAGCCCTGGCTGTCCATGACGTTGACATTGCACGGCAGGATGGCCATCGCCCGATCGACGATGTCCTGCGCCAGGTCGTGGTCCAGTTCGAACATTCCAGGGTCCTTGCGGTGGTAGGCTTTGGTCCGCGGCACAGCAGCCCGTGCCCACGGCTGTGCAAAAGCACAAAGACAGCCGTGCCGCGCTCGCCGAGACTCGTCAGGGCCGGCGCCGCACACGGCACGGCGACAACCATAACAAAGAGATTCCGATCATGGCACACAGCCCTGCCCCTGACCAAGGCAAAGACCTCAGCCGCGACGCGCTGTACCGGCGCATCACCCTGCGGCTGATCCCGTTCATCTTCATCTGCTACCTGTTCAACTACCTGGACCGCGTCAACGTCGGCTTCGCCAAGCTGCAGATGCTCGACGCCCTGCAGTTCAGCGAAACCGTCTACGGCCTTGGCGCCGGTATCTTCTTCATCGGCTACGTGCTGTGCGGCCTGCCCAGCAACCTGGCACTCAACCGCTTCGGCCCGCGCCGCTGGATCGCGGTGATGATGATCGCCTGGGGCAGCCTGTCGACCTGCCTGCTGTTCGTCACCACACCCATGGAGTTCTATGTGCTGCGCCTGCTCACCGGCGCGGCGGAAGCCGGCTTCTTCCCCGGCGTGGTGCTGTACCTCTCGCGCTGGTTCCCGGCGGACCGCCGTGGCCGGATCATGGCCTTGTTCATGTCGGCGATCCCGGTCTCGGGCCTGCTCGGCGGGCCGTTCTCCGGCTGGATCCTCGAGCACTTCGCCGCCGGCCAGCATGGCCTGGCCGGCTGGCAGTGGATGTTCCTGATCCAGGGCCTGCCCACCGTCGCCCTGGGCATCCTCGCGGTGCTGCTGCTCAGCGACGGCTACCAGAAGGCCGCCTGGCTGAGCCCCGCCGAGCGCCAGGTGATCGAGGCCGACCTCAAGGCCGACGCCGCCACCAAGCCCACCACCCACAGCGACAGCGTGCTGGCCGTACTGACCAACCCGCTGATCTGGACCTTCGGCTTCGTCTACTTCTGCATCCAGAGCGGCGTGTACGCCATCAACTTCTGGCTGCCGTCGATCATCAAGAACCTGGGCTTCGACAATCCCTTGCTGATCGGCTGGCTGAGCGCCATCCCGTACCTGCTGGCCGGGGTGTTCATGATCGTCGTCGGGCGCTCGGCGGACCTGCGCAACGAGCGGCGCTGGCACCTCGTCGTGCCGATGCTGATGGGCGCCGTCGGCCTGCTGATCGCGGTGAACTTCGCGCAGAACCCGACCATCGCCCTGCTCGGCCTGTCGATCGCCACCATGGGCGCCCTCACCGGCCTGCCGATGTTCTGGCCGATGCCCACCGCCCTGCTCAGCGCCAGCGCCGCCGTGGCGGGCCTGGCGATCATCAACTCGGTCGGGCAGATGGCCGGTTTCCTCAGCCCGTACCTGGTCGGCTTCATCAAGGACCAGACCGGTTCGACCGATGCCGCGCTGTATTCGCTGGCGGCGCTGATCGTGCTCGGCAGCCTGGTCGCTCTGCGGGTATCCCGGGCTGGAGCGCTGGCGGCCGCGCGGGCCAGTTGAGCCGCGAGGAGGGACTGCCAAGACTTGCAGCCGCCATTTGGGGCCGCTTCGCGGCCCCAAGCACCAGAGCTACCGCTTGACCGAGGGCTCGCCTCCGATCGTCAGATCATTGCATCGCTGCACCGCCAAAGGCGTCAAATGAAGCTGAACGGTCCTATGGAGAGCTCCCATGACCCAGCACGCCGTGGCACGCCTCGAACAACTCGACGAACACCACCCCCTGCGCGTCCAGGCCGGCAGCGAGGAAGTCATCCTGGTCCGCCGGGGTGACCTGGTGCACGCCTACCAGGCCAACTGCCCCCACGCTGGCGCGCCCCTGGAAGAAGGCGCCGTATGCGGCGGCCTGCTGGTCTGCCCCTGGCACAAGGCCGCCTTCGGCCTCGACGAGGGCGCGGTCTGCGAGCCGCCGGCCCTGACGGGCCTGCGCCGCTACCCGACCCAAGTGAAGGATGGCGAGGTCTGGGTCGACGACCAGCCCTGCCCCGCGAGCGAACCACCCCGCCACAGCGATGCCCGCTGCTTCGTGGTGATCGGCGCCGGCGCCGCAGGCTCGGCGGCGGTGGCCACCCTGCTGGACCACGGTTTCGGCGGCCGCCTGGTGTGGATCGACCAGGAGCAACGGCCGGCCTACGACCGCACCGCCCTGAGCAAGTTCGTCATCGCCGGGCAGATGCCAGCCGATGAGGTGCCCGCGCTACTGGAGCCCGACGACCTGCACCGCGGCCAGCTACAACGCCTGCATGGCAAGGTGCGCGTGCTGGACACCGAGAAGCGCGAGGTCATCCTGGCCGACGGCCAGCGCCTGGCCTACGACGCCGCCCTGCTGGCCACCGGCGGCAAGCCCCGGCGCCCCGACCTGCCCGGCGTACAATTGCCCGGCATCTACGTACTGCGTTCCCGGGAAGACGCCGCGCACCTGCTCGATGCCGCCGAGCCGGGCCAGCCGGTGGTGATCGTCGGCGATGGTTTCATCGGCCTGGAGGCCGCCTCGGCGCTGCGCAAGTACGGCCTGCAGGTGCATGTGGTGACCCGTCACGAGATCCCCTTGGCCCGGCAGCTCGGCGAACGCATCGGCCGCACCCTGCGGGAACTGCACGAGCGCAAGGGCGTGGTGTTCCATGGCCCCACCGAGGTGGAACGCTTCGAAGGCCAGGACAAGATCGAAGCCGTGCAACTGGCCAACAGCGAGCGCCTGGAAACATCGCTGGTATTGCTCGGCACCGGCGTGCGGCCCGCCACATCGTTCGTCCAGGGCCTGCGCCTGGCCGAGGACCAGTCCTTGCAGGTCGACGCCCAGATGCACGCAGCCGAAGGCCTGTGGGCTGCCGGCGACATCGCCACCTTCCCCCTCGCCGGCCATCCAGTGCGCATCGAGCACTGGCGCCTGGCCCAGCAGCAAGGCGTGATCGCCGCCGCCAACATGCTCGGCGAACAGCGCCGCTACGACGATGTGCCCTTCTTCTGGACCTACCAGCACGGGCGCACCTATGAGGTGCTCGGGCATGGCCAGGGCTGGAACCGCATCGAGTACGTGGGCGAACCGGAGAAAGGCGACTTCATCGCCCTGCAGTGCCTCGACGACCAGGTCGAGGCGGTGATCGCCAAGGGCCACTCGCGGGCCATGGCGGTGCTGTCGCAGCGGATGAAAAGCCCGTTGAGCAGCCGGGAGGCGCGGGAGTTGATCGATACCTGGCCGGACTGAGGCCTGGCCCTCAAGAGCGTCCCCTCAGTCGCTGGTAACAACGCCCGCTTCATGCGCCAAGCGCCTCAACAACCAACCGCCGCCCATAGCTGTTGCGATGAACCCGACGGCCAAGCCGACCGGCAAGGTGTCTTCGACCACGGCCACAAGCGCACTGGCCAGTCCACCAATGGCGAACAACAGGGTGTTGCTGAGCGCAGCGCCTGCGCCAGCGAGCTCCGGGTGTAGATTCAGCGCACATGTTGTAGCGGCAGGCCGAGTGATGGTGGTGCCGACGGTACAGATGACCATGGGTAGCAGAATCCCCGTCACCGACAATCCTCCCAGAAGGAACCAACCCAGTAATACCACGCCCGCACAACCAATCAGCCCAAGCCCCAAAGCGACCTGTATGTGGGGAGCAACCTTTCCGTTTAGCGCATGGGCAATGAAGCCCCCCATGATATAAGCCGCGCCATAGCCGAGGAATACAGTAGAGAAGACATATTCGGACAGCGCCATCCTGTCCATGAACAGCAAGGGCGAAACGACGATGAAAGCGAAATGGCAAGCGAACGCCAATGCAGCGCATGTTGCAAAGATGAAAAAGTTCGAATCTCGCAACAGCTTCACATAGCTTCGGATCAGGCTCGTTGAAGAGCCGACGTTCGGCTGCTCTTCCAGCAACATCGCTGAAAGAACCACGACGATAGCCGCCAAGCCGATAAAAGCCTGAAAACTCCCAGCCCAGCCGAAGAATTGCTGCAACGCGCTTCCAATCAACGGAGACAGCGAAATGAACACTCCGCTGGCACTGGTCAGATAGATACGCAGGGTGTTGCGACGATGCCCTGTATAAATGTCCTGCACCAGAGCCTGGGTTAGCACGAAACACCCACAGCCTGCTGCCTGCAGTACACGAAAGGCCATGAATACCCAGTATTGATCAGCTGCGATACAACCTGCGGCACCTACCACAGCCAACAATAATCCCGCCAATAAAAGCCGCTTGCGGCCCATGCGATCCGACAGCGGGCCGATCAGGCTCTGCGAAACGGCTACGCCCACTGCGAAAAGGCTTACCGACCAGGCGATATCGGCAGTCTGCACAGAAAACTCACTGGCCAGCGCCGGAAAGGAAGGAAGGATTACGTCTAAAGGAAACACGCCCAGCAAGCTCATCAGGAGCAACAGGAAGATGAGAAGTCCACCTGCTGTCGAGAACGCGGGATCAGTCATGCTAAGGATTCTCCGATCAAGTCACCACAGGCCGTCTGACCTGTGCTGAAATAGCCCTCCGTCCAACTACCCTCTACAAGCCCTCCATCCCATGAGTCAGATGA
>NZ_JBDLLR010000001.1:4872266-5160861 GCF_046365545.1 Pseudomonas sp. HLMP
CGTTGCGCACGCCCTGGCGCAGCCTTTCCAGGCCGGGGGGTAAAAGGGGGTCAGACATGCGAAGGTGTGTCCTTGAGTGCGCGTTGGTGAGCGGCCAGTTGCTTGCCCAGCACCTGCCACCTCTGGCGTGCGGAGCCCTGTTCGTCCAGCGACGTGACCCAGGTGGCGAACAGCGGATTGAGGTAGAAATGGCGTCCGAAAGCGATCGCCAGCAGGACGTGCAGCAGCACTTGGTTGCGGGGGAGTGCCGGGAGGTGTTTCAGGTCATCGGAAGGCTGTGGCAGGCGCTTGCCGTAATGCCGATAGGCCAGGATCTCATTGCCATTGAGTTCCTTGTGTTGCAGAGGGCGGAGCCCATAACGCTCGCAGGCATCCGACTCATATTGGCAGTAGCAGTCCTCGTGCGTGTCCGAAGGTAGGCCGCGCAGGGCCATCAGCTGGGTGATCGAATGCCAGAGCCTGTCGTCGTCCTTGGCATCTTCACGCCAGCCCGACATGGCCAGGATGATGTCGTGCATGTGGGGCAACTGGGTTTCGAGCTGCTGACGGTGGGCGATCGCCTGCTCGGCCAGCAAGCCGAGCCGCTCATCCTGGGCCAGCCCGCCAGCTTGGGTGCCAGGCCACAGCGGTTGGCAGGCGAGGTCGTTCCACCAGCCCAGCCCGAGGAGGAAATGAGTAAGGACCAGCACGCTGTATTCCCGGGTGCTGCTGTACCCCTCGTGGCAGACCAGGTTGCCCGCCTGGGCGACCAGCGCGTGGATGTGTGCGTGGCGGGTATGCAGGCGGGGTAGCGTGGGGCCAAGGGTATCGAGTAGATACTGGGCCAACTGGCGGTTCGTGGCGTGCAGCGCGGCCTTGTGGAGCGCATCGAGGTCCAGGGGTGGCAATTTCATTGGCCGCCCTCCCGCTCAGGGCGCAGCCAGGCCAGGTAGCCCTCTTGCTCGCAGGCGTCTTCCGCTTGCTCGAACAATGGCTGGACGCCGAGTGCCAGGTCTGTTGCGGGGTCATGGAAATAGAGCCTGAGTACGCGCCCATGGTCGAACAGCCTGGCCAAGGTATCGGCGTGCTGTGCCAGTGATCCCACATACAGGCTCAACGACCGCGGGTCGCCAAGGCGTAGAAAGTACCGTTGCTTGCCTTGCTGCACCTTGCCGAAGCGGCGTAGGTGCTGCGCCAGTGCCTCCAGTGGCAAGGTGGCCTCGAACGCGGTGAAGGCGAGCGAGCCGTCCAGTGTGCCGAGCCACGTGTCCAGGTCACTACCGGGTTTCAGCGGGAAGAGTATCGGCGCATGCTTTTCCAGCCCGGGATTCTGCTCCAGGTACCAAAGGCACTGGTGTTCGATGGCATGGAACTCCAGGCGGCCGAGCAAGCCTGGGGTGGTAGAGGCTTCGGCCAGCAGGAACAGGCTGTCGCGACCTGCATCACCTATTGCTGCATGATCGCTCAATCGCTGATGCAGGCTCATGCGTCGTCCCTATCGGCAAAGGGGCATTCTTCGATCAGGGGAGAGCCTTCACGGATGGCCGCTTCAATCGCTTCGAGCTGCTCTTGCACCGGCGTCAGGTAGGTGACGTTGCCTTTGAAGCGGATGTTGGGCGCTTCCAGGGTAATGCCGTCGGCATCGAGGATGATCTTGCCGCTGGGGCCGCGGATATGGATGCGCTCGGTACCCTGAAGCATGTAGGACGGTGTCAGCAGGCGTTGGGCTGTCCGGGCTTCCACGCTGCGTGCGCCTTCGACGATGAGTGACTGGTTACCGCCGATGCTCAGGGAATGATCGGTTCCGATCGTGTCGTGGCTCGCGTTGCCGATGGAACGCACTTCATTGCGGTCGATCGTGGTGAAGAGGTCTTGCTGGACATGGTCGCGCCGGTCTCGCCCCGTCGTGGTCGATTCGTCACGGGCAACGCTCGAGCTGCAGTCGCGGCCGGTGGCAATCTTGCGGTCGTTGCCGACGGTGAGGGTTTCATCGTGCTGCACCTTGGTGTTCAGGTCTTTTTGCGCATGGATGAACACTTCCTCCTGCCCCAGCTCATCCTCGAAGCGCAGTTCATTGAACCCCTTGCCCTTGTGGGTCTGGCTCTTGATCGTCATGCGCGTCTTGTGCTTGGGCAGTTCGTAGGGCGGTAGCTGGTTGCCGCAATAGGTGCGCCCGATGATCATCGGTTGGTCGGGGTCGGCGTTGACGTACTGGACGATCACCTCTTGCCCGATGCGCGGGATGGCCATCGAGCCCCAGCTACCCCCGGCCCAGGCTTGCGACACCCGCACCCAGCAGGAGCTGAACTCGTTGTCCTTGCTTTCCCGGTCCCAGGGGAAGCTGACCTTGACCCGGCCCCACTCATCGCAATAGATCTCTTCACCGGGCGGGCCGTGAGGCGGGTTTCGGTGAAGGGCTTGCCGACCGCATCGCGTTTGTAGCGGCCGGGGTAGTCGAAGCGTTCATACGCCAGCGCCGGGTGAACGACCTCAGGGGCGTTCGCGGCATGTTCCTGGCGGTAGCCAGGGTTGGTGAAGGTGTAGTCGCGCTGCACCTGGCGTGTGCTGCGCACCTGTTCGCTGTAGCGCAGGCGTCGCAGGCAGGGCCTGGGTTGGTCGCCGCCGCTGTTGGCCAGGTACAGCACGGTGTGGGGAGCGGTGGGTTCATCGTCCTCGAAGAAGCCGTCATCCTCGTCGTCGTGCTCGCGGGCCCCTCGGCTGATCAGCCCCAGCGACAGCAGCCGGTCGGTGATGAGCAGCTTGTGCTGCTTGGCACTGTGCTCGAAGCGGTAGACGAAGCCTTCCTCGGCGGCCAGGCGGGTGATGAACTCGAGGTCGGTCTCGCCGGCCTGGACGCAGAACTCGCGAACCTGGTGCTCGAAGCTGGTGCCCAGCTCGAACTGGGTGATGCCCTGGCGCTTGAGCATCAGTTCGAGGATCTGTGGGACGCTCTTTTGCTGGAAGATGCGCCAGTTCGAGCGCAGGCTGGCGCGGGCCAGCTGGGGTTCGACGAGGGCGTGGTAGTAGGTGCGGTGGAAACCGCTCTCGCCCTGGCTGAAGCTGCTGACCAGGCCGTGCACGTAGCGCAACGGGCGTTCACCGCGCCAGAGGGTGAACAGGGCGGGTTTGTCGAGCAGTTCGCCGAAGGCGACATCGTCGTCGAAGCTGACCAGCTCCAGGTGCAACGTGAAGGGTGTGCTGAGGGCTTCGTGGAGCTTGAACGACACCACCTCGAACAAGGCGTTGCCAACAAGGGGCTGGAAGCTGTAACGCAGATCGGATTGGTGAGACATGGAAGATCCTTATCCAGATTTACCGAGCACCCGCTGTGAAAAGAGAGCATTCGGTAACGAAACAAGGTAAGGACCGTAAGTGGTGGATAAGAAGAAGTCTTGCCAGCAGATTCCTAGGTTGTTGTGGGAGATTTCGCTATTTATGTAGGTGTGCGCCTAACTCAACGCTTGGTTGCCAAGATCGCTATATTGTTTGGCTTCACTAGGCAAAAGGAATTCGCACAACGGTGATGTTTGCCCCCCGAGTTCATTGATGGGGCGTTACTGGCGGTGTGATTGGCGAACTGGCAGGCGAACGTATTTATGACTTTACCCATGATTGATGTGAACAGCTGGTCTATAGAGATTCAACTTGCTTTTATGATCAGTCCATTCGTGATCGGACTGCTCGGCGTCGATGGCTCGAACAACAAAAACGCTTCTGGGGAACGACGAGCGTCAAATCACGCTGGATGCTCGTCTCCGCAGCCCTGAATGAGAGGCGGCCTGGCCCCTCAACGCTCACGCATGAAGAACCCCGCCACATACTTGCGAAAGGTCTCCAGGCTCTTGAAGTCGGCATAGCGCTTGAAATTCTCGGCATCCGGCTCGGGCCCGGCCGGCTGCTCCAGCAGCGACACCGACAGCACCCGGTCCTGGTCGGAGGTCAGCACCAGTTCGTCCATCACCTGGCCGCCGATCACCGGGCGGCGCATCAGCACCTTGACGCCCTTGCTCGCCATCCAGTCGACCAGCGACACCAGCGCCTTGAGTGGCTCGCGTTCCTCGTCGCGATACACCGGGAACAGGTGCCCACGGGACAGCACCGGTACGCTGGCCACATGGATCAGCTCATAGAAGTGACTGCCGGCGCTGGTCGGCGAATACAGCGCCAGGGCCAGCAAGGGGCCGGTCGCCCGGTTGCCGCCCCAGTACAGGTGGTGACCCTGGAAGTCGAAGCCATCCTCGCTGCGGGCATTGAACAGCTTGCGCCCCTTGATCTGGTCGACACAGTCGAGCAGCAGCCCGTGGCGGCGGTGGTTGCCGAATACCGTGGCCTCGCGCAGGCGGGACTTGAGCATCATCATGTGCTTCATGTCCAGGCGGGTTTCCAGGTAGTTGCTGGCCGGGACCCGCTCCAGCAGCGGATACCGGCCAGCGACGCTGCGCAGCTCGGCGAACTGAGCGGTGAGGTCTTTCTTCAGGTGGGTGGCGTAGACGTTCAAGCCACTGGCTTCGATCCAGGTCAGCAGCAGCGACAGCAGGCGCTGCTGTTCGCGCCGCTCGTTGGCCTCGGCCGAGCCGCTGGCTGTTTCGCTGGCCCGGCGGAAATCGCCGAGCAGCCGCAGCGGTGTATCGGGCGGTAGCCAGGCTGCAGGTTGCACGGTCTCGGTGACACGCTCGGTGGCCTCGCGCTCGGCCTTGCTGAACGGGCAACCAGGGGCATGTTCGGGCGTGTCCGGGTTGTTGCGCAGGAACAGCGTGCCGGTGTTGCCGTTGAGGGTGACATTGAGCACCGGCACGGCATCCTTGCGGCAATCGCAGGCCAGCCACTGGTTGGCGCTGCGCACTTTCATCAGCCATTGATTGGCCTGCAACAGACGTGGGCCGGCGAGGGTGCCGGTGACGAAACCGGCCAGCAGTTCTTCCTCGGCCGGCGTCAGTGTGCGCACCTGGGTGGCGTTCTTTTCGATGATTCGCATGAAGCAGCTCCAAGCTACAAGCCTCAAGCTTCAAGCAAAGCCGCGCGGCATTCAACTTGAAGCTCGCAGCTTGCAGCTTGCCGCTCAGTTACCGGCGAACAGCTTGGCGGCGCGGGCGCGGATTTCCTCGGGGCTGAGGTCTTCCTTGTGGGTCGAGACGAACCACAGGTTGCCGAATGGGTCCTTGAGGACACCGCTGCGGTCGCCATAGAACTGGTCCTGCAGCGGGCGCACCGCGGTGGCACCGGCGGCGACGGCCTGGGCATAGACCTTGTCGCAGTCCTCGACATACAGGTGCAGGCCGATGGCCGTACCGGAGACCGACTGGCTGGCGGCCAGGCCGTCTTCCATGTCGCACGGGTCGGCGAGCATCAGCGAGGAGTCGCCGATCTTCAGCTCGGCGTGGCCGATGCGGCCGTCGGGGCCGTCGAGACGGAACATCTCGACCGCGTCGAAGGCCTGCTTGTAGAACTCGATGGCCTTGGCTGCGCCCTGGATGCCCAGGTACGGGGTGATGCTGTGTTGCCCTTCGGGGATGGGTTTGACTGCCATTGCCAGGTCCTCCTTCTTGGGGTGGGCTCATGCATGAGACGAAACTGTATGCTTGTACAGTTTCGCCGAATACGCAAATGTCATTTCCCCATTAGTGGCGGTGCCTTCAAGGTCTTTGCGTTCTAGTCGTCAGTTACATTGTTGGAAAGAATGCTGGGGCTGCTATACGCCCCAGCTGGCCCGGCTAGAAAATGTAGTCGGTCGTCAGGAAACTCGACTGACGGTTGCGGATGATCTCGCTGATCAGTTCCTTGTTGGCGTCCTGGAACTTGGTCGCCACCAGGGTGCGGATGGAGAACACTCGCAGGGCGTCGTGCACCGACAGCGTGCCTTCGGCGCTGTTCTTGCGGCCGTTGAACGGGTAGGTGTCCGGCCCGCGCTGGCACTGGGCGTTGAGGTTGATGCGCCCGACCTGGTTGGCGAAGGTGTCCACCAGCATGCCGATGGTGTGCGGGTCGTTGCCGAACAGGCTCAACTGCTGGCCATAGTCGGAGTCGAGCACGTAATCGATCACCGTCTGCAGGTCGCGGTAGGGCACCACCGGCACGACCGGGCCGAACTGCTCCTCATGGTACACGCGCATGTCGCTGCCGACTGGGTAGAGCAGGGCCGGGTAGAAGAACGAGCCACGGCTGTGGCCGCCGCCCGGGTTGAGCACCCGCGCGCCCTTGGCGGTGGCGTCGGCCACCAGGCCGTCGAGGTAGTCGACCTTGCCAGGCTCGGGCAGCGGCGTCAGGGCCACGCCTGGCTCCCAGGGCATGCCCGGCTCGAGGGCGGCGAGCTTGCGCTGGAACTTGTCGAGGAACGGCTCGACCACATCCTCGTGGACGAACAGGATCTTCAGCGCGGTGCAGCGCTGGCCATTGAACGACAGGGCACCGGTGACCGCTTCCTCGACCGCGTTGTCCAGGTCGACCTGGGGCAGGACGATCCCCGGGTTCTTGGCATCGAGCCCCAGGGCGGCACGCAGGCGGTGCGGGCGTGGGTGCAGCTTCTTCAGGTCGCTGGCCGCCTTGTGGGTGCCGATGAAGGCGAACACGTCGATCTTGCCGCTGGCCATCAGGGCGCTCACCGTCTCGCGGCCACGGCCATAGATGACATTGATCACCCCTGGCGGGAAGCTGTCGCGGAACGCCTCCAGCAAGGGGCGGATCAGCAGCACACCGAACTTGGCTGGCTTGAACACCACGGTATTGCCCATGATCAGCGCCGGGATCAGGGTGGTGAAGGTTTCGTTGAGCGGGTAGTTGTAGGGCCCCATGCACAGCGCCACGCCCAGGGGCGCGCGGCGGATCTGGCCGAGGGTGCCCTGTTCCAGCTCGAAGCGGCTGGAGCGGCGGTCGAGGTCCTTGAGGGCGTCGATGGTGTCGACGATGTAGTCGCAGGTACGGTCGAATTCCTTCTGCGAGTCCTTGAGGTTCTTGCCGATCTCCCACATCAGCAGCTTGACCACCGCCTCGCGCTGCTCGCGCATGCGCGCCAGGAAGGCTTCGACATGCTGGATACGCTCGGCCACGCGCATCGTCGGCCAGGCGCCGCGACCCTTGTCGTAGGCCTCGACCGCGGCGTCCAGGGCGGTGAGGGCGGTCTCGGCATCGAGCAACGGAGCACTGCCGAGCACCACCTGGTGTTCGCCATCGCCGTCCTTGATCCACACTGGACTGCGTACCGTGGCCAGCGGGCCGTCCCAGCGCCTGAGCTGGCCGGCGACCAGGTAGTCGCGTTGCTCCAGGGGCTCGCCCAGGCGCCAGGCCTCGGGGATGTCACAGGCTTCGGGAAACAGCGAATCGAGCAGACGGTCCATGGGTACTGCACCTCACTTTTTCTTGGGGGTGAAACGCTTCAGCTTGCGAGCATGCACCCTGGTGAAGAAAAACACCAGTCTGGCTCAACATTGGCGCCACCGCGCCGATACAGGATGAATAGACCTCGGCCGCCGCCCATGAGAACCCTCCCTACCCCCCTCGATGAACCGGCGCCTGCAAAAGGGACATTGCGGCGTACCCTCGGTCGCCTGCTACCGGTCGGCTTCGCCCTGGTGGGCATCGGCCTGTCGGCGCTGCTCGGGCACCTGGACCAGCAGCGCCGGGAGAGCGAGCAACTGGCCAACCTCAGCGCACGCCTCTCTGGCGTGCGTGCCGCCCTGGAGGCACAACTGCGCGCGGCATTCGGCGAGGCCGAGGGCATCGCCCAGTTGATCGCCGCCGATGGCCGCATCAGCGCCGGGCACTTCCACGGCATGGCCCGTGGCGCGCTCGACTCGGTACCCTACATGCGCCATGTCGCCCTGGCACCGGCGGACGTGGTGCGCGATGTCTATCCGCTGGAGGGCAACCAGGCGATCATGGGCCTGGACTACCGCCACCTGCCGGACCAGTTCCCCCTGCTGCAGTCGGCCCGCGAACACCAGCAGGCGGTGCTGGCCGGGCCGGTCCAGCTGTACCAGGGCGGCCGGGCGCTGATCTACCGGCGCCCGGTGTTCATCACCGGCAAGCGTGGGGTGAAACTCTACTGGGGCAATGTGTCGATCGTCGCCGATACCGACCGCCTGCTGTGGGCGGCAGGGCTGGGGCCGGAGCTGGAGATCCAGCTGGCCGTGCGCGGAGGCGATGGCAAGGGCGCCGACGGGGCGCTGATCTGGGGCGATGCGCGGCTGTTCGACGACCCCTTGCTGAGCCAGACGGTCGAGGTGCCGGGCGGGCACTGGCAACTGGTGGCCGCGCCCCGCGATGGCTGGCCGACCCTGGGCCTGTTCGCTTCGCCGCTGTTCTTCTTCGCCTTGGGCTGCACCGGGCTGTTCAGCCTGTTCGTCGCCCAGCTCAGCGGCAATCATCGCCTGCTGCAACAGCGCAACCGCGAGCTGCGCCAGTCCCAGGCCCGCTTCGAACGCCTGGCCCACTACGACACCATCACCGGTTTGCCCAACCGGGTGCTGTTCCAGCAACAGCTGGCCCAGGCGATCGCCCAAGGCGAGGGCCTGGCGGTGCTGATGCTCGATATCGATGGCTTCAAGCAGGTCAACGACAGCCTTGGCCATGCCATGGGCGACCTGTTGCTGCAGCAGGCCACGGCGCGTTTCCTGCAGGAGTTGGACACCCCGGACCGGGTCTGCCGGCTGGGCGGCGACGAGTTCGTGTTCATGCTCCAGGGCAGCCAGGAGCAGGTCAGCCACCAGGTCCGTGCCCTGTTGCACTGCCTGCAACGGCCCTTCGATCTCAACGGCAATGCCGCGTTGGTCACCGGCAGCATCGGCCTGGCCTGGTGCCCGCGGCATGGCGAGGACGTCGACAGCCTGTTGCGCCATGCCGACACCGCCATGTACGTGGCCAAGGAGAGTGGGCGCAACGCCTGGCGCCCCTATCATCCCGACATGACCGAGCGTCTGCAGCAGCGCCTGGAGCTGGAACGCAACCTGCGCCGGGCCTTGCAGCACAACGAGTTCGAGCTGTGGTACCAGCCCAAGGTCGACCTGTTCAGCGGGCGCCTGGAAGGGATCGAGGCATTGCTGCGTTGGCGCGACCCGGAGCACGGTCTGGTGTCGCCGGGGGCGTTCATTCCCCTGGCCGAGCGCACCGGACTGATCATCCCCCTGGGGGAGCGGGTCCTGGAGCTGGCGTGTGCGCAACTGGCAGCCTGGCGGACCGAGGACTGCCTGCCTGGCCCGCTGGCGGTCAACGTGGCGGCCCTGCAGATCGAGCGCAGCGACTTCGTCAGCAGCCTGGCCACGGCCCTGGCGCGCCATGACCTGGCGCCGCATCTGCTGGAGGTGGAAATCACCGAGAGCCTGTTGATGGAGAGCCAGCAGCAGGCCTGCGCGGTGCTGGCCCGGTTGCAGGCGATGGGGGTGACCACGGCGGTGGACGACTTCGGCACCGGCTACTCGTCGTTGGCCTACCTGCGCGCCTTGCCCATCGACCACCTGAAGATCGACCGTGCCTTCATCAAGGACCTGCCCGATGACGACGACGCGGTAGCCGTCGCCCGGGCGATCATCGACCTGGGCCATGCCCTGGGCTTTCGTATCACCGCCGAGGGCATCGAGACCCAGGCCCAGTACGACTTCCTGCGGCATGCCGGCTGCGACCAGGGGCAGGGCTTTTTGCTGGGCCGGCCGATGCCGGCCCAGGCGTTGCAGCGCTGGCTGCTCGACTACCAGCGGTAGGTCAAGGTGGCCAGCAGTGTCCGGCGCTGGCCGTAGTAGCACTGCAGGGCGTTCTGGCAGAACGCCACGTAGCGTTTGTCGAACAGGTTGTTGGCGCTCAGGCGTAGGTCGGCGCCATCCAGGCGGCCATCGGCCTTGCCCAGGTCGTAGTGCAGGCTGGCATCGAACAGGGTGCGGCCCGGCATTTCCAGGGTGTTGGCCGCATCGCCGTAGGCCTTGCTCATGTAGCGTGCGCCGAAGCCTATCCCGGCGCCCTGCAACAGGCCGTCGCCCAGGGTGTGGTCGAGCCACAGCGAGGCCTGGTGCGCAGGTACCTGGACCAGTTCGTTGCCCTTCAGGCTGCTGCCGTCAGCTGCGGTATTGGCCTTGGTGACGCGCGAATCCATGTAGGCATAGGAGGCCAGCAGGTCCAGGCGCTCGTGCAGGCTGGCCTTGGCGTCCAGTTCCAGGCCGCGCACTCGTGCCTCGCCGGTCTGCACGTTGAAGCCGGCGTGGGTGGGGTCTGGGTCGGGCGTGGTGATGTTCTCCTGGGTCAGCTCGAAGGCCGAAAGCGTCACGAACGCGTTGCTGCCTGGCGGTTGGTACTTCACGCCCACCTCGTACTGCTCGCCGGTCATCGGCGTGAAGGGGCGCCCGGAGAAGTCGGTGCCGTCCAGCGGCTCGAACGAGGTCGAATAGCTCAGGTACGGCGCCAGGCCGTTGTCGAACAGGTAGGCCAGGCCGATGCGGCCGGTCGGCTTGTCTTCGCGCTGCTTGCTGCGGTTTTCGCCGGCCAGGCCGCTTTCGGTGCGGGTCGAGACCCAGTCCTGGCGGGCGCCGAGGGTCAACAGCCAGTTGTCCAGGCGGATCTGGTCCTGCAGGTACAGGCCGGTCTGTTCGCGCTGCTGGTGGTAGTCGATCCGGGGAATCAGCTCGGGCACCGCCTGGCCGTAGCGCGGCGCGTAGATGTCCAGCGGGGTGGTGTAGAGCCCCGAGGCGAACTGGTATTCGTCGGTCAGGGAGAGATAGTCCACGCCTGCCAGGAAGCGATGACCGAGGCGGCCGGTGGTGAAGTCGGCCTGGGCGAAGGTATCGACGGTGACGCTGCGCGCCTGGCCTTCGCCACGGGTGGCGACACGGCTGAGTTCCCGGCCGTCGGCGCTGAGCAGGTAGCCGGGGCTGGCGCTGTTGTCGATCTGCACGCGGTTGACCTGCAGGTTCTGCTGCAGGCTCCAGACGTCGTTCAGGCGGTGCTCGAGCAGGTAGCCCAGGGAGAACTGCTCGCGCTCGTAGCCGTCGAAGCCGGGCTCGCCCAGGTAGCGGTTGCGCGGCAGGCGGCCGTTGGCGCCGGCGTGCAGGCTGGCGTCGGCCGGCAAGGCGACGTAGTCGGAGATGCTGCGGTCTTTCTGGTAGTGGCTCAGCAGCGTCAGGCGGGTGTCTTCGCTGGGCTGCCAGGTGAGGGCCGGTGCGATGAACTCGCGCTTGTCGTAGCCGTGGTCGACTTCGCCCTGGCTGTCACGCAGCAGGCCGGTCAGGCGGTAGGCGAGGGTACCGTCGTCGTCCAGGCCGTCGCCGAAGTCGAAGGCGCCCTGGGTGCGGTCGTTGCTGCCGGCCTGTAGCTGGATCTCGTGCACGGGCGAGAAGGTCGGGCGCTTGCTGACCAGGTTGGCCAGCCCGCCGGGGGTGTTCTGGCCGTAGAGCACCGAGGCCGGGCCCTTGAGCACTTCGATGCGTTCCAGGCCATAGGGCTCGATGCGCATCATCGCGGCGCTGTAGGCACCGTAGGGCAGGCGCGAGCCGTTGAGGTTGTAGCGCAGGAAGAAGCCACGGCTCTGCAGGACGTCGTTGCGGCTGTCGCTGTCGCCGAAGGAGGCGACCACCCCGGGGGTGTAGCGCACGGCCTCGGTGACGTTCTGCGCGCCCTGGGCCTGCATCTGGTCACGGGTGACCACGTTGACCGTCTGCGGGACCTCGAGCAGCGCACTGTCGCTCTTGGTGCCGGTGGCGCTGCGCGTGGCCACGTAGCCGCTGACCGGCCCCCAGGCCTGTTCGGCGGCCGTGGCGTCGATCATGACTTCGCCGAGGTTGACCTGGTCGGTGCGTTGCCGGTCCAGGGTCAGGATGCCGCCGGGGGTGACCTGCAGCACCAGGCCGGTGCCGGAGAGGGCACCGGCGATGGCTTGCTCGGCGGTCATGTGGCCCTGGATGGCCGGTGCAAAGAAGCCGCGTACCCGTTCCGGCGCATAGACGATGGTGCGCCCGCTCTGCCGGGCGACCTGATCGAGGGTGGTGGCCAGCGAGGCGGCGGGCAGGTCGAATGTCCAGGTCTGCTGGCGGCTGTCGGCCTGGGGTTGGGCGCAGGCGACGCCCACCGGCAGGCAACAGGCCAGTGCCAGGCAGAGCGGGGCGAGCAGGAAGGGGTGGCGTGGGGGCATGAAGGGCTCCATAGGTCGGTCGGGTCCGCGTTTTTCGTGCGGCTTCAGGACCTATGTGTGACGAGAGCGCGAAAGCGATATAGGGAGATGAAAAAAATTGATCTGGCTAACCCCGCAACTCGATGCGGGTCCACCAGCCCAAGGTCTGTTCGATCCTCAGCGGCATGGTCTGCTCCAGGGCGCGCAGGGCGCCGTCGCTGTCATCCAGGGGGAACAGGCCCGATACCCGCAAATCAGCGGCCTGCGGGGCGATTCTCAGGATGCCCCGGCGGTAGGGCCGCAAGGCCTCGACCAGCTCGCCCAGGCTCCAGTCATCGACGCTGAGCCAGCCGCCGGTCCAACTGCTCTCGCCGCGTCGATGCTCGGCCAGGCGCTGGATACCGGCGACATCGAAGCGCACGCCATGCCCCTCGCCGAGCGTCGCCTCGGCGCTGCCCAGGGTACGAATGGCGACGCTGGAGGCCTGTACCCACACCCGGCTCGCCTGCGCCTGCAGGGCAACCGTGAAACGGGCATCCGTCGTCTGCACCTGGCCGTCCGGGGTGCGCACGGTGAACGGCCGGGCGCCCGCGACGACCTGCAACTGCAGCTTGCCCTTGCGCAGGCGGACCTCGCGGGCCTGGGCATCGAAGTGCAGGTCGGCGGCACTGCAGGCATCGAGCAGCAGCCGGCTGCCGTCGGGGAGGGTGCGGGCGAGCCGCTCGGCGGTGCCGCTGCGCAGGTCGGCAGCCAGTTCCTGCGCCAGGTCGGTCTTGCCCAGCAGGTAGCTGCCCAGGCCGAGCCCGGCCATGGCCAAGGCGCCACGCAGCAAGTGGCGGCGGTCGAGGCTGGGCGCCGACTGCAAGGTCTGGCGCAGTGCAGGCCCGCCCTCGGCCAGGGGCGTCAGGGTCAGCGCCAGATGGCCCTGGACCCGTGTCCAGGCCCGGACATGGGCCGGATCGGCGGCCAGCCAGGCCTCGAAGGCCTGCTGCTCGCGTGGGGACACCTCGCCGGAGCCCAGGCAGGCGGTCCATTCGATGGCCTGTTCGATGGCCTTGCTCACGACAGCAGCTCCTGGCAGCACAGCTTGAGCCCCTTGGCTACGTACTGCCGAACACGGATGGTCGAGACGCCAAGCTGCGCAGCGATGTCGGCGTACTTCATGCCGTCGAGCTGACTGCAGAAGAACGCCGCGCGCGCCCTGGGCGACAGGCCGTCGAGCAAGGCGTCGATGGCCAGCAGCGTTTCCATCGCCAGCGCCCGTTCCTCGGCCGAGGGCGCGGTCGCCTCGGGTTCCTGCGCCAGGGCCTCGAGGTAGGCGCGTTCCAGGTCGCGCCGGCGCCAGCTGGCATAGACCAGGCGCTTGGCGATGGTGGTGAGGAACGCACGGGGTTCGCGGATGCTGTGTGGCGCGGGATGGGCAACCACTTGGACGAACGCTTCGGCGGCCATGTCTGCCGCGTCGTGGCGGCAACCCAGGTGGGCCCGCAGGCGCCCGAGCAGCCAGCCGTGATGCTCGCCGAACAGGCGATGCAGGACGTGCTGGCGCAGGGAGGAGGTATCCGGTGACGACATGGGCGAGGCAGGTATGACATGAAATGAGAAGGATTATTATTTATTCCCGCCCCATCAGACAATATCCCGACGCCCCCGGCCTGCCGACCGGGGACGCGCCGGCAGGGTTTCAAGCCGGTTCGACTTCGCTGGGGCAAGGTTTCTTGCCCGGGACCAGCGCCTGGTAGCCGATCCTGCCGACCGCGCCCAACTGCGAGTCGACCAGGGCCTTCAACGACTCGCCGCTGGCCAGGTAGGCATCGCCGAAGTCATGGCCGCCCAGGGCGCTGGGATGCGCCACCACCTCCAGCACCCCCGCCTTGGGCGCCAGCCCCGCCTTCAGGTCCACGGGCGTGCAGACATAGTCCGCGCTCGCCCCGCTGAGCTGGCGCAAGCGCCTGTTGAGCAGCGTCTTGAACAGCCGTTTCAACGGGCCGATGTTGTGCCCCAGGTTGCGCGCCAGGCGCACCGGTACGCCTTGCTGGCGGGCGAAGCGGGCGACGATCTCGCCGATCGGCCAGATGTTGTGCACGTGCTGGTGCGAGTCCAGGTGGCTGGGCACCAGGCCGTGGTCCAGGCAGTGCTGCCACTGGGCCTGCAGCTCCTGCTCGACCGCTTCGCGTTCGCTGCGGGACAACCGCAGCGTGCGGCGCTTCAGGCGCAGGTCGAACTCCCCATGGGGGGCGCAGAACCGTTGTTCGGCGAGGATCGCCTGGCTCAACGGCCGCCCATAGGTCAGGTTGAAGTGCAGCCCGATCCGCCCCTTGAGCGCTGGTTGCTGGGCCAGCACGCAGGCACCGGCGAAGGCGGGCATGTTGGCCATGGCCGTGGCCGAACTGATCAGGCCCGCCTGGAAGGCATGCAGGATCACGGCGTTGGTGTGGGCGCTGAGGCCGAAGTCGTCAGCGTTGACTATGACCTGGGATGGCATCCGGGCTCTCCTGTGGGGGATGGGGGACAACATCGCCCGCGGCCGTGGCCGCGCGCTTGCGCAGGCGTGGCTTGAGCCACTGCCAGCAGCGCAGGGCCAGGCCCAGGGCGATACCGTCGAGGCGCCAGCTGTAGCAACTGATGCGCCACTGTTCGAGTTGGCCTGTCATGCGTTCGTAGAGCTGGTGGCTGGAGTTCTCGAGGCTCACGCGCGAGGCATCGACCCAGGTCCAGCCGTCTTCCAGGCCCCAGTGGATCCACTCCTCCAGCAGCACGCGGCCGCTGCCCAGGTCGCGATGCTCGGGGACGAAGGCCAGGTTGTAGTCGTAGACCCGGCCACGCTCCAGCAAACCCAGGCGATAGCTGATGCAGCGCCCGTCCAGCTCCAGCAGCACCAGGCACACCAGGCCTTCGGCAGCCAGGGCGGTGAAGGCCTGGTACATCCACTGGCGGCGCGTGTCGCCGGAGAAGATGCCGACCTCGTCGTCGCCTTTCCAGCTGGCCGCCTCGACGGCGCTCACGGCGTCGAGCAGCGCGACGATGTCTTGCGGCGTGGCCAGGACCCGCCGCACCAGGGCGCCGCAGGCCTTGATGCGCTTGCGCGCGCGGCGCAGTTTGTAGCGCGGGTCGCCGCTGACCTCCTGGCGGTCGGCCTCGCTGATGCGGTGCACCGGTACCTTGCAGGTCAGGCGCCGTTCGTAGGTCGAGCTGGCCATGGCCCATTGGCGCAACCAGTCGTCGCCGTCCTCGCCGGGGACTTCGCCAAGCTGCAGCAGGGCGTGGGGCAGGCGCTTGCGGATGACCTGCAGCACCTGCCTGGCGCAACGCTCGGGCAGGTCGACGAGCAGGGCGATGCGGTCGCTCAGTGGATGGCCCAGGTGCCGCACCACCGGCACGTTCAGGGGGCCGAAGGGTTCGCGCTGGCGCACCAGGGGCAGGCACAGGCACAGCCGGCCGTCCTGATGCCCCAGCAACACCTGCAACTGCTGGCCTGGCTGCAGGGCGGCCTCGGCGGCGCGCAGCCAGCCCAGGTGGTTGAATGGCGTGCTGCCGGGCAGGCGGCGGCGCAGCGCCTCGTAGCCGGCGGCGGGAAAGTCGTCGGTGCACAGCGAGGCGCACCAGCTCAGGTCCAGGCCCATGGCTCAGGACGCCGTGGCCGTGGTGCCCTCGGGCACCGGCTTGCGCAGGGGCTCCAGGCGCGACGCCTGGTAACGGGTTTCGCGAAAGAACTTCCAGCGGCCGAACAGGCAGTACACGTTCATGATTCGTCCTTGCTCCTGGTAGCCCATGCGCAGGTGTAGCTTCAGCGCCGGGATGTTGTGTTGCTCGCACACGTCCACCACCTTGTTGCAGCCTTGGGCGGCCATGGCCTTCCACAGGGCCAGTTGCAGGTCCACGGAGAGCTCGGTGCCCCAATACTTGCGGATCAGCTCGCCGCCGAACTCGAAGAATTCGCCGGGCCCCACCGGGAACCAGCAGCCATAGAAGTGCCGGTCGTGGTAGTGCCGCGGGCTGCCCCAGATGAAGGCCACGGCATCGCCGTCGTCGTCGAGGAACATCAGCCCGGTGTGGCCCTCGGCGGCCAGCTCGCGCATGGTCTCGACCCGGTCGCCGAAGTGCCGGGCAAAGGCCTGTACGTTGTTCGCCGTGATCGTCTCCACGCGCAGGGGCGGGTAGGGTTTGAGCCGGTGCGGTGGCACCGGGGTCTCCAGGTCGCGCTCCATCCACAGCAGTTCCCAATGGTAGAAGACGTAGTGCCGGAAGGCGCTCGCCAGTGTGTCGCGCAGTCCCTTGCGCTTGATGCGGTCCTGGAGTTTGCTCAGTACGTGCATGGTGCCTCCTGATGGCTGCAGGTCGAGGCGCGCCTCATGGCGCGCTCCAGGTCAGGGCGAACAGCGTCTGCCCTGGCAGTTGAAAGTGCAGGGTGCCGTCGCGGCAGGTGAAGGCGGCCTGCCGGGCCTGGCTGTCGGGGCCGAACAGTTGCAACTGGCCTTGCGGGCACTCGCGGCGCGCCGGTGTCCCGGCCAGGGTCAGGCCCACCTGCTGCACGCGCTCGGTTTTGTTGACACCTAGCAGGCTGCGCTGGCGGCCTTCGGCCATGGCCAGGGCATCGACTTCGAAGGCGTCGTTGTCCAGGCTCAGCACCTGGGTTAGCCAGTGACGCTGGATGAACTGCTGGGCGAGCCCCACCGGCTTGAGTTCGAAGTGGTCCTCGCCGAGCACGCGGACCATGCCCTTGGGCCACTCCGGCTCGTCGGCCACATGGAACCAGTTGAGCATGTCGAGCAGGCCATCGGCCGAGGCGTTGACCACCACCGAGGCCCACCACAGGCTGGCGTAGTGGGTGTCCTGGTCGTAGCGGCTCAGGCTGGAGCCGCTGGACATGTTGGTCTGGTCCAGCAGCAGCGCCTTGCGCGGCCGGCCCTGGTCGTCCAGGCCAACCAGTGCGGCGGCCTGGCGCACGCTGTCGCGGTAGCTGCGGGTGGCCAGCAGGTCGCGGACCATCCACTCGTGCCAGGCCAGCGCGTCGATCTGCGCGTCGTGTTCGGCGAGCAGGCGCCGCGACCAGTCCAGGCCGATGCGCTGGCGGCTGCCTTCGTGGAATGGCCCGTTGACCAGGTTCGAGCTGGCCGGCATGGCGATGCGCACCCCGGCCTCGCGGGCACCGGGGAAGCGCTGGACGCGCTCGAGCATGGCCTGGAAGTAGCGCCGGTAGCTGGCGTAGTCGCTGTAGTTGAGGTTCGGCTCGTCGGCAAACGCCAGGTAATGCAAGGCCTTGCCGCCCAGCTCGCGGGTGGCGGTGAGCCAGGCGTCCAGGCCATCGTCGCTGGTGCGGTCGGCAGCCAGCACCGAGCGCCGTCCGGTGCCCGAGAGCAGGGTGATGTCCTGCGTGATCGGGTAGCGCTGCTGGTAGAAGCGCCGGAAGTCGTTTTCGTAGTTCGGCTTGCGCGCCAGCAGGTCGAGCAGGCTGTAGTAGCCGGCGGCCCGGGGCTGCAAGGCATCGAGCACCGCATGGCTGGAAGGGGGCGGCATCACGTAGGGCAGGTTGACGCCCAGGCTGGGCGTCGGGCCCAGCACCCTGCCGCCCAGGCGCAGGGCGACCTGGCCCTCGGCGCTCGGCAGTGGGCCGAGGTCTGCGGCGCGCTGGGCGAACAGGTTGGCGCTGCCGTCGAGCCAGAACGCCGCCTTGCCCCGGCCTTGCAAGTGCAGGCGGTAGGTTTGCGCGGTGCTGGATACCGGCAGTGCCAGTTGGTCGAATTGCCAGTAGGCGCGGTAGGGCTTGAGCGTCAGCTCCAGTTGCCGCTCGTCGCCCAGGCGCTGCACCTGCAGGCCGCGCACGCCACCGTGGTACTTGCCGGCCAGGGTGGCCTGCACACCGGCCGGCACCTGGAAGAACAGCGTCACACCCGGCCCCACTTCGGCGCTGAAGTGCACCTTGGCCGGGGCGAACAGGGCGCGGGTGCCGTCGCTGTACTCGACTCGGTAGCGGCGGAAGCTGTAGCCGGGGATCTCCAGGCGGTAGGCGTTGTCGCTGGCAGGCAGCGGCCAGCGCTGGTGGCCGCGGGCCTGCTCGGGGGGGATGTGGCGCTCGGCCTGCAACTGGCCCTGGCCGTCGAGCAGGTAGATCCGTTCATGGTTGGCCTCGGCCTGCCAGGCCGGTCGCCAGCGGATGTCCAGGGTGTCGCCGCGGGGCGCGAGCAGGTAGAGGCTGCCATCGCGGATATCGCCCCACGACAGCGGTGCCGCCTGCGCGGCAGTGCCTAACGTCAGGCTGGCGAGCAACAGGGCCAGGTGCTTCATGCCGGCCTCCGTTGCAGCATCTGGCGCAGCGGCGCCAGGTCGCTGGGCAGCACCAGCAAGGTCTGCCACAGGGGAACGCCGCTGAGCCGGCAGTACAGCACCAGCATCGCCACCGTCACTGCCAGGTAGGCGATGGACGAGGCCAGCGCGGCGCCGACGATGCCGAAAGTGGGGATCAGCACCACATTGAGCACCAGGTTGAGCGCCGCCCCCAGGCCCATCAGCAACGACACCGTGCCGGGGCGGTTCTTGCCCAGCAGGTCCAGGCGCAGGATGCTCGCGTAGCACAACCCCAGCAGCCCCGGCAGCAGGGCGAGCAGGGCCGGGTAGGCCGGCTGGTACTCGGCACCGAACAGGGTGACGATCAGCCACTCGCCGATCAGCGCCATGCCCAGGCAGGCGCCGAGCATCACCGTGGCGGTCAGGCGCAGGGCCAGCGGGGTCAGTCGCTCCATGCCGGCATCCTGCTGCAGCAGGCGTTTCATCAAGGGCGTGGTGACCGCCTCGGGGACGATCAGCAGCAGTTCGGCGGCCGCGCTGGCCATGGCGTAGTGGCCCAGGGCGGTGCTGCCGAGCAGGGCGCCGATGAACAGGTAGTCCGAGCGCAGGATCATCTGCTGGAACAGCACGTCCGGGTGGCTCCTGGCGCTGTAGGCGAGCAGTTCGCGCTGGCCGCGGAAGTCCCAGCGCAGGCGGATCGAGTGCTGGCGGCCGAGCCAGTACAGACCCAGCAGCGCCACCAGGCCCAGGCCGCCAAGCCAACTGATCAGCGCCGCCTCCAGGGCCGCGTCGTGCCACATCCAGAACAACCCGACGAACAGCAGCAAGGGCACCAGCGACTCGGTCAGGCGCAGGGCGTTGAAGGCGCCGACGCCGCCGGTGCTGTTGTGCAGGGTCAACAGGCCGCTCTTGAGCACCGTCAGCGGCACCGCCAACAGCAGCAGCCAGGCCAGCAGGCCGAGCTGGGCGGTGGCCTCGAGCTCGGTGCCGAAGGTCCGCGCCAGGGCCACGCACACCAGGGTCAGCGCCCCGGCGATCAGGCAACCGTAGACCAGCACCTGGCTGAGCAGCAGGCCCAGGCTGCGTTGCTGGGCCGCCTGGTAGCCGACCGCGGTGTTCAGCCCACCGCTGGTGAACGCGCTGATCAGGTCGGGCAGGGTGCTGAGCAGGGCGAACAGGCCACGTTCGCTGGGGCCGAGGATGCGCGCCAGCAACACGTTGCGCAGCAGGCGCAGGGCGATCATCGCCACTTTGGTGCCCATGCTCAGCAGCATGTGGCGCAGGTAGCTGTTGCGATTCATGCCGTGCCTCCGCGGCTGATGCGCCAGGCCAGCAGCGAAGGCCGGCTGGCGGTGCGCTGGCTGACCCCGATGCGTGGCAGGGCCAGCGGGTCGTCATGCCCCTGGCAGATCCCGGCGCGGGTGCTCAGGGCATAGGGGTAGCGGTGCGCTGCCAGGCGCGCGCGAACCCGGGCGTCATGGTCGCCATTGGGGTAGCAGTACACCGGCAGCGGCTGCGTGCAGCCTTGCTGCAAGGCCTGGTGGCTGCGGCTCAGCTCCTCGTCCAGGCGCTGGTCGTCGAGTCCCGGCAGCAGCGCGTGGCTGGCACCGTGGGGGCCGAAGCGGATCAGCCCGGTGCTTTCCAACTGGCGCACCTGGCGCCAGTCCAGGGCCTGGGGCTGCGACTCGGCCGGGCAGGCGTCGGTCAGCAGGCACAGTGCCTGTGGGGCGAGCGACTTCAGGCTTTGCAGGTAGCCGGCCAGCACCTGGCTGCGGGCATGGGGGCGCTCATGGATGAAATAGGCCGCCGGCACTGGCCGGCCGACCTTGCGCAGTTGTTCGATCAGGGCCTGGCGCGGCGCCTCGCCATGGCTGCCCCACAGGGTCTCGCCCAGGCTCTCCCACCAGAAGCGCTGGCGGCTGCCGATGTAGTCGGTGGACAGGAAGATGCTCGCCGGCACCTGGTGCCGTTGCAGCAGTGGAAAGGCATGCAGGGCATTGTCGCGCCAGCCGTCGTCGAAGGTCAGGGCGACCTTGGGCCGTTGTGTGCCACGGGGGTGTTCATGGGCCTTGAGCAGGTCCATCAGGTGCACGCAGTCGAAGTGCCGTGGCAACCAGCGCAGCAGGCACTCGAAGGCCTGCGGTCCGACGCACAGTTCATTGCGATGGGGCAGGGCCGCGCTCGCGTCGTCGGGCAGCACCCGGTGCAGCATCAGGATGACCCCGGCGCCGCGCAGCTGGCTGCGGCCCTTGGGCGAGTTCAGGTACAGCCAACCGCCGGCACGCTTGAGAGTGGTCTTGATCGGCATGACAGGCACTCATCGGGTCTGGTTGGGGGTCCATTGGTTGTAGCTGTGCCCGCGCAGGAACTGCCACAGGCCGACGCTCATGCCGGCCAGGGTCACCAGCACGAAAGCGGCGAGGCGAAACGGCCTGGGCAGGCGATGGCGCACATCCAGCAGGCCGGCCACGGCGATGGCGTAGCCGAGCAACTGGGCGGCCAGGGTCAGGCGGTAGAAGCCATGCTCGTCGAGCAACCAGAAGTTGACCAGCAGCAAGGGCAACAGCAGCACCGGGGCCAGGCGGCGGACCAGCTTGTGGCTGATCAGCGCGATGGCGTACAGACCGTGGCGCAGAGGGGCGAGCAGTTCACGCCGAGCGGCGAGGCTGATCAGGCCGCCGACGGTGACGCGCTGGCGGCGGCTGAACTGCCGCTCGGCTTCGTCGACGCCACAGTCGAGCACCGTGGCTTGGTCGACATAGACGACACGCTTGCCGGCGACTGGGGCACAGGTATTGATGTAGAAGTCGTCGTTGACCCGTTCGGGGATCGGCTGGTACAGCTCGCGGCGCAGCGCCTGCAGGGCACCGTCGGCCGAAACCGTGCAACCGGTGCGATTCTCCACCCGGCGCAGCCAGGCTTCGTAGCGGCGGTAGAGGCTTTCGCCCAGGCTCAGGCCCTTGCCCGCCACGGGGATGATCATCTTGCCTACCGTGCCGCCGACGTCGGCGTCGGCGAACGGCGCCAGCAGTGCGTCGAGGGTGCCGTCGACCCACTGCACGTCGCAATCGGTGAACACCAGGATGTCGCCCGTGCAGTGGGCGACCGCGGCGTTCAGCACGCTGTTCTTGCCTTGGCGCGGCAGGTCGAGCACCAGGATGCGTGGGTCGTCGAAGTTGCGGGCCAGGGCCACGGTGCAGTCGCTGGAGCCGTCGCTGGCCAGGACGATCTGCAGGCTGGCGACGCGACAGTCGTGCGCCAGCAGGTTGCGCAGCTTGTCCTCGACGTGCCGCTGCTCGTTGTGCGCGGCCACCACCACGCTGACGTGCTGCGCTGGCAACGGCGCGGGGCGGCGCCGGGGGAAGAACGGCCCCATGGCCGTGAGCAGCAGCGGGTAGCCCAGCCAGGCATAGAAAGGCAGGAGCAGGCATAGCCAGAAGATGAATTCAGCCACGAGCGGGCCTCCTTGCGTTGCAGTTGAACAGATTGAGCACCAGGGCCGCGCCGGCCAGGTGCAGGCGGATCCAGTGCAGCCCCCACAGTTGCAGGATGAACAGCGGGTCGCGGTGCTTCAGGCTCTGGCGCAGGCTCAGCGCCAGGGCGGGCAGGGCGCCGACCAGCAGCAGGAGCAGGGCGGTGTGCCCTGAGCCGGCCAGGAGCAGCGACAGGGCCAGGGCATCGAGCAGCCAGATCGCCAGCGACAGCAGCGGGAAGCGCAGCAGGCGCAGGTTCAGGCCATGGCTGCGCAGCAGTTGCACGTGGCTGCCCTGGCGCCAGAGCTCCTTGCCCAGCCATTCCGCCCAACTGCCCTCGAACCCCCAGTGCAGCACCACCGGCTGGCGCAGCACCCGCAGGCGGGCGCCGGCCTGGTGCAGGCGCAGGGTGAAGTCCTTGTCCTCGCCGGTGCGCAGGCGCTCGTCGAAGCCACCGACGCGTTCGAACCACTGGCGCTGCATCAGCAGGTTGGGGGTCGGCAGCCAGGTGCTGTCCTGCACTGTCTGCCCGGCGCGCAGCGTGCGGCGCTGCCAGGCATAGGCGAACCAGGGCGCCTGGCGCGGGGTATCGCAGTCCAGGGCGAAGACATCGCCTTCGCCACGGCGGTGCAGTTCGAGCAGGCGGCCGAGCCAGTCGGCGGGCACTTCGATGTCGGCGTCGAGAAACGCCAGCCACTGCCCCTGGCTGGCCCGCGCGCCATGGTTGCGCAGGGCGCCGATGGCCATGCCTGGCAGGCTCAGCACGCGCGCGCCATGGGCCTGGGCGATACGCGGCCCGGCGTCGCTGGAGCCGTTGTCCACCACCAGCACCTCGCAGGCCAGGCCTGCCTGCGCGGCGGCGGCCTGTACCGCCTGCAAGGTCCGGGCGATGTGCCGGGCCTCGTTGAACATGGGGATGACGACGCTGACCAGGTTCATGCCACGTCCCCCACCGCCCGCGTTTCGGCGGCCTTGCGCCAGGCCACGCTGGACAGCGCCAGCATCAGCCACAGGTACTTGTGGCTGGGGGCGCTGAGGAACATCAGGAACAGCGCCAGGGCAAGCATGCTCATGGTCAGGTGGGTCATCATGTCGGCCTGGTCCTGGTCGCCGGCGGCCTGCCAGGCGGCGCGCGCTCGCCAGAAGTTGCGCAGGGCCAGGGCGATCATGCCGACGAACAGCAGCCCGGCTGGCAACCCGGTTTCGCTGACGATCTCCAGGTAGGTGTTGTGGGCCCGGCGGTAGAGGTCGGTGACCTTGCTGTTGACCGGGGCGAAGGCCTTGGAGAAACCGGTGCTGGCATAGTGCAGCGGGAAGGTGCCAGGGCCGGTGCCCAACACCGGGCTGTCGCTGATCATCTCCCTGCCCACCACCAGGTAGGAGGCGCGGCGGCCCAGGGACTCGTCCTTGTGCGCATTGACCCCGGACTTGAGCAGCACCAGCGACTGGATACGCTCGACGTAGCCGGCCGGCATCAGCGCCGCCCCCAGCGGCAGCACGATGGCCAGGCCGAGCATGGCGAACCCCAGGTGCCGCGGGCGGATGCGCCGCAGCTGTTCGCGGTAGTTGTAGAGCACGATGACCAGGCTGATCATCAGCACCACCAGGCCCGAGCGCGATTCGGTCTTGGCCATGCCGGCCAGCAGCAACAGGCAGCAGGCGGCCCAGAACAGCTTGACCGGCACCTGGCGGCCCTTGATCGCCAGCCACAGGCTCATCGGCATGGCCACGGTGATCAGCATGGCGAACAGGTTGGGGTCGAGCATCGCGGTGGCGCGGCCCTGTTCCTGGTACTTGGTGGAGAGGATGGCGAACAGGCACATCACGCACACGCTCAGGCTCACCAGCCGCGCCAGCATGGCCAGGTTCAGGTCGCGACCGACCAGCAGGGCGATGACGAACACCACCAGGCCGACGATCAGTTCACGCAGGTGGCCCAGGGACAGGGCCAGGTTGTCGCTGGTCCACAGGCTCAGCAGGTACAGCACCAAAAACGGCAGCAGCAGGCGCCAGTGGCTGCTGCGCAGGCGTTCGCCGGGCAACTGGCGCACGGCCAGTTGCAGGGCCAGGATCAGCGCCAGGCCGACCCCGACCAGCTTGGCGCCGGAGAGCAGGCCGTCCTTGAGCAGCCCCTCCAGCGGGACCAGCGTGGCGATCGCCAGCAGCCCCCAGGCCGGGCGCCGGTACAGCACCAGCGCACCGGCCAGGGCGAGCACCGCGCCCGGCGCCAGGTAGGGATAGGGGCTGGCCAGCAGCACCAGGCACAGCAGGCCGGCCAGGCTGACCAGCGACAGTGGGATGATCATGTGACAACCTCCTGTGCCGCGCCCTGGTAGACCTGGGCCCAGTGCAGTGCCAGGGTCGGCAGGTGGTAGCGTTCCTGCTGGGTCTGGCGGGCACGGGCCACCAGTTCGGCGACCTGCGCCGGGTCGTCGAGCAGGGCTTGCAGGTGCCGCCCCAGCTCGTCGACCGCCAGCGGTCGGGCCAGCAGGCCGTTGCGGCCGTGTTCGATGACATCGGGGATGCCGCCGACGCCGAAAGCCACCACCGGCACGCCTTCTTGCATGGCTTCGAGCAGGATCATCGGCGTGCCTTCGGTGCGCGAGCTGATCACCAGGGTGTCCAACCGCGCCATCCAGCTGCGCATGTCGTGCTGAAAGCCCGGCAGGCTGATGCGCTCGCCCAGCCCGGCGGCATCGATGCGGGCCTGCAGCGCGGCGCGTTCCGGGCCATCGCCGAGCATCACCGCCTGTAGCCGGGGGTGGCGCTGGCACAGCGGGATCAGGGTGTCGAGGAACAGGTCCGGGCCTTTCTCGCGGCTCAAGCGGCCCACGTAGCCGACCAGCCACTGGCCGTTGCCGTGGACACGCCTGGGCGCTGCGGCGGCCTGCGGCAGGCCATTGGGGATCACCTGCAGCTTGCCGGCCGCGACCCCCGCCTGACGCAGCAGCGCGGCGATGCTCTCGGCCACGCAGACCACCCGCTGCACCTTGGGTGTGCGGCACAGCTGCAAGGTGAGCCAGGTGTAGAGGCGCTGCTTGCGGTTGCTCGGGGTGAAGCCGTGCTGGGTACTGACCAGCGGCAGGCGCCATAGGGTCGCGCCCAGCCAGCCGAACACCAGGCCCTTGAAGTTGTGGGTGTTGATCAAGGGCCGTTCACCCCGGTACTGGTGCAGCTGTGCCAGCAACTGCACCAGGCCCTGGCACGATTGACACGCGACGCCGGCCTCGCGAAAGCGCGCCACCAGCTGCGCCGGGGCATCGAGGAACAGCACCCGATGCTGGCCCGGCGTGGCCTGGCAGTGGTCCAGCAGCATGCGCTCGGCACCGTAGAACCCGCCACTGCTGAGCAGATGGAGGATCGGCCGGTGGCCGGCGGGCACGGCGGCGTTCAATTGCGCACCCAGTGCATCAGGCGTGGCAGCGACCAGGACCGATGCGGGTTGGGCAGGGCCGGAGCCTGGTCGTTGATCACCAGCAGCACCGGCAGGTCCAGTTGATGGGCGATCTGCGCCGGATGCTTGAAGCGATGGTCGAAGAACTCCTTGATGTAGACCAGGGCGATCGACAGCAGGATGCCCGTGAGCAGGCCGAACGGGATGATCAGGCCAGGTTTGGGGAAGGCCGCGGTGGTCGGCTCGTACGGCGCGCTGAGGATCCTCGCGTTGGACTGGCTGCCATCGAGCAGGCCCTGGCCACGGCTTTCCTCGTAGCGCTGGGCGTAGGTGGAGAAGGCCTTGTGCAGGGCATCGATCTCGGTGTCCAGCTGGCGGGTCTTGCTCTGGGTCTCGCGCAGTTGGTGGATGCGCGCCTTGTAGTCGGCGATGCGCTGGGTCTTCTGGTCGATCACCTGCTGAGTCACGGCCAGGTCCTGCTGGCGTTCGCGGATACGGTTGTCGACGATCTTGAGGAACTGCTGGCGGGTGCGGCCGATCTGCTCGCGCAGCAGCAGCATGGGTTCGGCGCTGGCCTGGAACACGGCCAGGTCGGCGCCGTAGCGGGCCACCTGGCTGGTCAGCTGTTCACCCAGTTGCTTGATCTCGCGGTCCTCGAAGGCCACGTTGTCGACCGTGGTGGTGAAGGTGTAGGGGAAGCTGTAGTCGGTCATCCTGGCCTTGTTGGCCATGGCCATGCTGCTCTTGAGGTAGTCCAGCCACTGGCGGTTCTGCAACTGCCGGTCGCGGTACAGGTTCAGCGCCTGCTCCTCGGTGTTGATGGCGTTGAGGCGGAAGGTGATCTCCTCTTTCGGGTCCGACGAGCCGACCGCTTCGAGCAGGCCGAGGCGCTGGCTCTCCAGATCGCCCAGGCGGGCCTGGTAGTGCAGCTTCTTCTGCTCGTAGAAGGTTTCCGGCAGTTCGTTGGACTGCAAGTCCTGGCGGTTCTTCAGGAAGTTGTCGAGCAAGCGCTGGACGAACAGGGTGCCGAGCTTGGGATCGTCGGCGCTGTAGATCACCGAGATCACGTTGGAGCCGGGCAGGGTCTCGACGGTGAGTTCCTTGATCGCCTGGTCGGTGAGGTCATCCAGCGCGGTGTCGCGCTGTTCGGCCACCTCGTTGCCGAACAGGCGCTTGAGCGGGTCGGTCACGTGTTCGCGCAGGGGCACGGACACATAGCGCTGCAGCAGGCCGGGCTCGGCCTGGTAGTGGCCTTCCTGGCGCAGCTGGTCGATGGTCTGGCGGATCAGCGTCGGCGAGCGCAGGATGTTGCTCTCGGTCTCCATGTCGGCCAGCGAGGGCGGGATGAAGCGGTCGGCTTCCTGGGTCAGGGACGAGCTGGTGTCGCTCTGCGAGAGCTTCTTGGACTGCACGATGACCTCGGCGGTGATGTCGTAGCTCTGCTTGAGCACCAGCGGCAGCACCACGGCGATCACCGCGAAGATCAGGAACACCCGTTTGACCAACTGGCGGTTGGCGAAGAAGATCCGGAAGAACTCATGCACGTAGTTCTCTTTGGGTTGCGTAGTCATGGCGTTCTCCCGGTCATTCGGCGTCGATTTCGCGCCGGTCGTTGTTGTCGTCCTTGCTGTCCAGGCGATAGCTGAAGTTCACGCCCATGCCCTGGAACAGGATCACGTCGGCCAGTTGCCGGGACAGTTCGCCAGCGCTGGCCAGCTTGGTCTTGGGCACGTAGAGCATGTCCTCGGGCTGCAGGTAGGCGATCGCCTGGCTTTTCCCCGACAGCGCTTCGTCGACGTCGTAGTTGTAGGCCTGCACGGTGTTGCCGTTGCGCCGCATGATCACCACCGAGCCGAGCCTGGCCTTGATGGTCGGGCCGCGTGCCAGGGTCAGCGCCTCGAGCACCGAAACCGGGCGGCGGATCGGGAAGGCGCCGGGCTGGCCGACCTCGCCGAGCACGTAGATCTCGTTGACGGCGGTGGACTTGAGCAGCACATCGACGGTCATGCGCCCCGGCAGGCTGGCGTAGCGCTCGTTGAGGTAGTCGCGCAGCTGGTTGACGGTCATGCCCTGCAGCGGGATCGAGCCGATCTCGGGGAAGGTCGCGCGCCCGTCCATGCCCACGGTGATGTCGCGGCTCATGCCGGTGCCGGGGTGGGTCAGGGCATCCTTCATGGTGCTCATGGGGCTGAGCACGCGCACCGTGACCTGGTCGCGGTTGCGCTGGAACACGCGCTTGTTGCGATAGGCCTGCTGGATGGCGTTCTCGGCTTCGGCGGTGCTCATGCCGGCGATGTTCACGCTGGTGTTGGTGCTGGGCAGGGTGATGCTGCCGTCGGGCTGCACCAGTTGGCTGCCATTGAGGTTGCCGGCGGCGAGGAAATTCAGGTCGACGGTATCGCCGGTCTGGATGCGGTAGGCCCCCGAGCTGCTGCTACTGCCGAGGTGGAAGATCACTTCCAGCACGTCCTGCGGGCGCAGCACCTGTTCCTGGCGGGCGATCTCGGTGTTCTGCGCCTCGGCGGGCGGCGCGGTGAGGATCTGTACCGGCATCTGCCGGGCTTCCTGGCTGGCGCAGCCGGTCAATGCCAGCACGCACAGGGCAATCGATGGGTATTTCATGGTGGGTATCCTGTGCTGGCCTCAGAGGTTGTCGTACAGCCACTTGGGCATGTAGTACTTGCGCTTGTTGAACACGCTGCCGATCAGCCGCGCGCCGGCCTGGCTCAGGCGCTGGGCGGCGGCCTGGGCGACTTCCCAGCGCGTTTGCTCGCCGCACACCACGAGGATCACGCCATCGACCAGGGGGCCGATCACCAGGCTGTCGGCGCTGGCATAGACGGCTTCGCCGTCGATCACCACGAAGCGGTACTGGGCCGCGAGCTGGCGCAGCAGCACGCGCAGGCGTTCGGGGTCGAGGCGGTCGCGGCCACGTATCCAGGTGCCGCCGGGGAGCATGTCGAATGCCTGGTCGGACAAGCGCACGATGCAGTCCTCGGCCAGTGGCGGGGTGTCCTGGTCGAACAGCAGGTCGGTGAACCCGCGCAGCTTGCCCAGGCCCAGTTGCTGGCTGAGGCTGTTGGCACTGTTGCTGCTGTCGATCAGCAGCACGCTGCCCGCGCTCATCAGGGCCAGTTGGCTGGCGAAGGCCAGGGTGCTGGTACTGGTGCCGCTGCCGGTGTTGGCCGCGGTCAGCAACAGGGTGCGCTGGTCGAGGTCAAGGACAGTGGCGGTCAGGTTGGTCTCGCTCGGGGTGGCGATACTCAGGCTTCTCGAAGTGGAACCGTCCATCTCAACTTGCTCCGTGGCCAGTGAAGACTTTGAACGGAGTCTTGAAGAGGATCTTCAGGTCCAGCATCAGGCTCTGTTCGTTGATGTAGCTCAGGTCTAGCTCTACGCGTTGGTCGAAGTCGATGTTGCTGCGCCCGGAGATCTGCCAGAGGCCGGTCATGCCGGGGTAGATGGACAGCCGCGCGAGGTGGTTGTCCTTGTAGCGGTAGGCGTTGAACGAGGTGGGGCGCGGGCCGACCAGACGCATGTCGCCGGTGACCACGTTGATCAGGTTGGGCAGCTCGTCCAGGCTGCTGCGCCGCAGCCAGCCGCCGACCGAGGTGATGCGCGGGTCCTTGTCGATCTTGAAGTCGATGGCATCGGCGCCGTGCTTGTTCAGGTGGCGCAGCGACTCCTTCAGTGCCTCGGCGTCGGCGACCATGGTGCGGAACTTGAACATGCCGAACACCCGCCCGCGGTAGCCAGTGCGCTTTTGCACGAAGAACACCGGGCCCGGGCTCGAACGCTTGATCAGCACGGCGAGCACGATGAACAGGGGTGATAGCACCAGCAGCAAGGCCAGTGCGGCGAGGCACGACAGCACGCGGTTGGTCCGCGACAGGGTCCACGGTCGCCCACCGACGCGGCCGGTAAGCCAGCCGCGGCCCTGCATGTGGATGGCCGCGTCGATGCGCTGCCGGTGCAGTGGGTCCATGCGTTTGTCCTGGTGCAGCGCCTGCAATTGCGCGCTTCTGGGTTGTCCCGTCATACCGCCCTCCGTTGATCCGCCTGCTCGCCTGCCGGGGTGGTCGTCGTGGCGTTGGGCGCGCAGTACTCTTGAAACCAGGCGATGAATCGCCTGAGCCCTTCATCGAGGGAAACCTGTGGAGTGAAGCCGGTGACCCGGGCCAGGGCGCTGGCATCGGCGCAGGTGGCCAGCACGTCGCCCGGCTGCAACGGCAGCAGCTCGATCACTGCATTGCGTTGCAGGTGCTTCTCCAGCAGCGCCAGGTAGTCGAGCAGTTCCACCGGGCGCTGCCCGCCAATGTTGTAGAGGCGCCAGGGCGCCTGGCTGCTGGCCGGGTCGGGGGCATGGGGGTTCCAGTCCGGGTCGCCTGCCGGCGCCCGTGGCATCAGCCGCACCAGGCTTTCGACGATGTCGTCGATATAGGTGAAGTCGCGCTGGTGGCGGCCATGGTTGAACAGCTGAATCGGCCGGCCTTCGCTGATCGCCTTGGCGAACTGCATCGGCGACATGTCCGGGCGGCCCCAGGGGCCGTACACGGTGAAGAAGCGCAGGCCGCTGCAAGGGATGCCGAACAGGTGGCTGTAGCTGTGGGCCATGGCCTCGTTGGCCTTCTTGGTGGCGGCGTACAGTGACAGCGGATGGTCGACGGTGTCCTGCACGCGGTACGGGGTCTGCCGGTTGGCCCCGTACACCGAGCTGGACGAGGCGTACAGCAGGTGCTGCACTGGGTGGCGGCGGCAACCCTCGAGGATGTTGAGGAATCCGACCAGGTTGCTGTCGATGTAGGCCTGGGGGTTTTGCAACGAATGGCGCACGCCGGCCTGGGCGGCCAGGTGCACCACCACCTCCGGGCGCTCCATGGCGAACAGCCGGGCCATGCCGTCGCGGTCGCTCAGGTCGAGGTGGCGCAGGTTGAAGTCGCCGCCTTGCTGGCGGACCCAGAGCACCCGCGCATGCTTGATGGCCGGATCGTAGTAGTCGTTGAAATTGTCCAGCCCCACCACCTGGTGGCCGTCGCGCAGCAGGCGCAGGCAGGTGTGGGCACCGATGAAACCGGCCGCGCCGGTGACCAGCACTTTCATGGCGCACCCACTTGTGGGGCGACCTGGCGCAGGCCGATGCCGCTGTAGAGCAGGCCATGGGCCGCCACCTGCTCGGGGTTGTACAGGTTGCGTCCGTCGACGATCACCCGTTCGCGCAGCTTGCTGGCCAGCAGGGCGAAGTCGACCACGCGAAAGTTCTTCCATTCGGTGCAGATCACCAGGGCATCAGCGTCCTGCAGGGTGTCGTCGCGGGTGGCGCACAACTGCAGGTCGTCACGGTAGCCGTAGAGGCGCCGGCATTCGTCCATGGCCTCTGGGTCGTAGGCGCGCACGGTGGCGCCTTCGGCCCACAGCGCTTCCATCAGGTAGCGGCTGGGCGCCTCGCGCATGTCGTCGGTGTTGGGTTTGAAGGCCAGGCCCCAGAGCGCGATGGACTTGCCGGCCAGCGGCGTGCCCAGGCGCTGCTTGAGCTTGGCGAAGAGGATCTGGCGTTGCCGGTCATTGACCTCGGTGACGCTCTGCAGCAGGCGCAGCGGCATACCGCTGCGCTCGGCGGTGTGCAGCAGGGCCTTGAGGTCCTTGGGGAAGCACGAGCCACCGAAGCCGCAACCGGGGTAGATGAAGTGATAGCCGATGCGCGGGTCGGAGCCGATGCCCCGGCGCACCGCCTCGATGTCGGCGCCCAGCTGCTCGCTGAGGTTGGCTAGCTCGTTCATGAAGCTGATGCGCGTGGCGAGCATGGCGTTGGCAGCGTACTTGGTCAGCTCGGCGCTGCGGTTGTCCATGAACATCAGTTTTTCGTGGTTGCGGCAGAACGGGGCGTAGAGCTCGGCCAGTTGGTCGTGGGCGATCTCGTCGCGGGTGCCGACGATGATGCGGTCCGGGCGCATGCAATCGGCCAGGGCACTGCCTTCCTTGAGAAACTCGGGGTTGGACACCACGCGCACCTGCAACTGGCCCTTGCCCAGGCGCTGCAGTTCCTCGCGGGCCAGGGCCAGGACCTGGTCGGCGGTCCCCACCGGCACGGTGGATTTGACGATCAGGGTGCGGTCCTGCTCCATCAGCGCGACGATCTGGCGGGTGACATCGAGCACATGGGAGAGGTCGGCCGAGCCATCCTCGTCGGGCGGGGTGCCGACGGCGATGAAGATCAGCTCGGCGTGGCTGACGGCATCGCTGGCCTGGGTGCTGAACAACAGGCGACCGTCCTTGATGTTGTCTTCCAGCAGCTCCGACAGGCCTGGCTCGCTGATCGGCGGCACGCCCTGGCGCAATTGGTTGATCTTGTGGGCGTCGACATCCACGCACAGGACCCGGTGGCCTACATCTGCCAGGGCCGCCGCCTGTACCAGACCGACATAACCAGTACCAAAAACGCTCACGTCCATGCGCAGTGCCTCGTATGGATGAGTAATAGGGATGAAACAAGGTGGTGAATTCGGTATAGCTCAGCCGTCCGGTTTTGCGTCAAAGCAATGGCATGTTTCGTTGAATTTACAAGCGCTGAGCGAGAGGGCCATCTGCCATCAACCCTTTTCCAATCCGTGAGTTAGCGTGGAAAGCTACTGGCAATTGGCCGGTTAGCAAACCGATGAACGGTCAAAGGCCGCGAAAAACGTGGGCTGTACGTGATAGAGAGTCTCAAGGATGAGTCACTTGTACCGCCAAAATACAGCGTGACGTTAACGCCGGAAAATTGACTTTCTCGGCTTGTGATTTGTTACAGGGCTGCTACGGTTTGAAGGGAAAACCATGACCGGAGTGGCCGAATCATGCGCGCAGGGATCAAGGGATTGTTGCTGGTCGCCTACCTGGCGAGCTTCCACACGTATTACCAGGAGCGGATGGAAGCACTGGGCATCGGCCCTGCATTGCTGATGTACCTGGGGCTGTTCGCGATCACGACCGTGGCCTTGCTGTTGACGGCCTGGATACGTCCTGCCTGGGTACGCTGGCCACTGGCCGTGGCGTTGACGGCCAGTGCGGTGTTCTTCGATGCCTACACCCGCATCACCGATTCGTACCTGACCTACAGCGCGTTCGTCTCCATGGTCTATTCCGGCGGCTTCATCCACGAGGCGCTGCAGCAGTACCAGCAGGCGATCAGCGTGGCCCTGGCCAAGGGGCTTTTGCTGCTGTTCGGCATCGGCCTGCGGCCGGGCGCCGTGCCTCGTTTGCCACGGCTGGTGCCGGTCGCGGCACCGTTGCTGGCCTTGCTGCTGCTGATCGGCATCCTGTTCGTGCGTGCCGGCGAAGGTGCCCGTGGCCTGCCGGTGATGTACACGCCGCTGGCCTACCTGAGCCTGTTCACCTACGAGTCGCTGCACGACAGCGTCGGGCCGCGCCAGCCGGTGACCCTGGCCCGTTCGGGGTCGCCCCTGGCACGGGACATCGTGCTGGTGATCGACGAAAGCGTCGCCGGCAACTACCTGGACCTGAACACCCCGGCGGGGGTCACCAGTCACCTGGCCCAGGCGCAGCCCGGGGTGGAGATCTTCAACTACGGCTATGCGGCGGCGGTGGCCAACTGCAGTGCCGACACCAACGTTACCTTGCGCTATGGCGGGACCCGCGCCGATTACCTGCGGATCAACTCGACCGGCCCATCGATCTGGCAGTACGCCAAGCAGGCGGGGCTGGGCACGGTCTACATCGATGGGCAACGTACCGGCGGCAAGCTGCAGAACCTGATGACCGAAACCGAGAAGCGCGACATCGACCGCTTCGTGCAGTTCGACGACACGCCGGTGATGCAGCGCGATATGGCCGCGTTGCAGACACTGGTGCAGCTGCTGCGGGACGACCAGGCGCAGTTGATCGTGATCAACAAGGTCGGCGCCCACTTCCCGGTGCACGACAAGTACCCCGACGCATTCATGCAGTACCAGCCGGCGCTGCCGCGTGGGCGCTTCGCCGACGTTGCCGACACCGGCACCCGCGAAGGTTTCGATGGCCGGCCGCAGGACTGGGTGCTGTATCGCAACTCGTACCGTAACAGCCTGCTGTGGAGCGTGGGCGAGTTCTTTCGGCGCCTGTTCGCCGAGGGCGACCTGAGCCAGGCGGTGGTGATCTATACCTCCGACCATGGGCAGGACCTGCATGAGCGGGGCGATCCGGGGTTGAACACCCATTGCGGCAGCGACCCGGTGGCGGAGGAGGGGTTGGTGCCATTGGTGGTGATCCAGGGCCAGGGGGTGAAGTCGCTCGACTGGCGCGCGCACCTGGGCGACAACCACAACGCTTCCAGCCACTACAACATCTTCCCGACCCTGCTGGGCCTGATGGGGTATGACCGGGCAGGGGTGACGGCGATGTACGGGCGGGCGCTGGATGTGGCGACCGAGGACCCCTTCACCTTCAACGTGCGATTCAATGCGCGGCTGGGGGCGAAGCCGGATTTCCGGCGTATCGACCTGGGGCGGATCGTGACGCCCAAGCCGGACAAGGTGATCGCGGTGCAGTAGTCATCCTGGGGCCAGGTGCCATCCCGAGGTCATTAGGGCCGCTTCGCGCCCCAAAAGGGGACAGCACCGCGTCACGCCAACGCCAGGGGATGCAACGCCCGGAACCCTTGTGCCTCTTCCACCAGCCAGTCATGCACCGCCCGTGCCCCCGGTTGGCCCAGGCCCCCCGGCGGGTAGTGCAGCATGTAGCGCTTGTGATTGGCGATCGGCATGCCGAACGGCACGATCAGCGCCCCGCGCTCGAGCTCGTCGTTGAGCAGGGTGCGCCGGGCGATGGCCACACCGACCCCGGCAATGGCTGCCTCGATGGTCAGGTGGTTGCGGTTGAAGGTGTGCCCGCGGCGCACATCCAGCCCACCTGCGCCGATGCTCTGCAGGTAGAACTCCCATTCGGCGTATTCCGAGCTGCCACGCCAGGCGGTGATGTCGTGCAGCAATGGGTAGTGCACCAGGTCCGCAGGGCCATGCAGGGGCGGGCGCCCGCGCAGCAGGGCCGGCGAGCACACCGGGAAGATCTGCTCCTCCAGCAGCGGGGTCGAGCGCATGCCCGGGTAGCTGCCATCGTTGAGGTCGATGGCCAGGTCGAAATCGTCCGGGTGCAAGGCCTGGTTGCTGTCCTCGGCCACCAGGCGCAGCTCGATGTCCGGGTAGCGCTGCTGGAAGCGCGGCAGGCGGGGTGTCAGCCACTTGGCCAGGAACGAGGGGATCGATCGCAGGCGCAGGGTGCCGCGGATCTCGCCGGCATCCAGGCGCAGCAGTTCGGCTTCGATGCTGCCATAGGCTTCGGTCACCGTCTGCGCCAGGCGCTGGCCCTCGGCGCTCAGCTCCACGCCACGGGCCCGGCGCAGGAACAGGCGGTAGCCCAGGCGCTCCTCCAATTGGCGCATCTGCTGGCTGACGGCACCGGGGGTGATGTGCAGTTCCTCGGCGCAGCGGGTGAACGACAGGTGCCGCGCCGCGCAGGAGAATACATGCAGCCAGACGAACAGCTGGCCATTGAGTTGTCGTCGCATCGTTTAGTTAGGCTAAAGCCTTGCTTAGGAACTTTCGTTGGTCATTGGCGGGTGTGCGCGGCAGTATCGCGCAAATTCGCAATACCGTTCAATTTTTCCAGAGAGCCGTGTCACGGCGCAGTCGCCCGTCACGGTCAGGCATTAGCATGGCTATCAGTGTTTTCGACCTTTTCAAGATTGGCATCGGCCCCTCCAGCTCCCATACCGTCGGCCCGATGCGTGCCGCGGCCACTTTCGCCCAAGCCCTGCGCGAGCGCGGGCTGCTGGCGCAGGTGAGGCGTGTCGAGGTGCGCCTGTACGGCTCGCTGTCGGCCACCGGCGTTGGCCATGCCACCGACCGTGCCTGCCTGCTTGGCCTGATGGGCCAGTGGCCGGACCGTATCGAGCCGCAGAGCATCGAGCCACGCATCGAGCAGTTGCTGGATACGCAGCGGCTGATGCTCGACGGCAGTCACCCGGTGGCCTTCCAGTATGCCCGTGACCTGCTGCTGCTCGACGAGAACCTGCCGTACCACCCCAACGCCATGCGCTTGCACGCCTTTGGCGAGCACGGGCAGCGCTTCAGCCAGACCTACTATTCCATCGGCGGTGGCTTCATCGTCGAGCAAGGCGAGATCGATGCCCCCGAGGCCAATGCCGACCCGGTGCGCCTGCCCTATGAATTTTCCAGCGCCGCAGAGCTTCTGGCGTTGTGCAGGGCGCACCGGCTCAGCGTCAGCCAACTGATGCTGGCCAACGAATGCGCCTGGCGACCGCAGGCCGAGGTGCGCGAGGGCTTGCTGAAGATCTGGGCGGCGATGGGCGAGTGCGTCGCCAACGGCCTGCGCAACGAGGGCATCCTGCCTGGGGGGCTCAAGGTCAGGCGCCGCGCTGCACGCTTGCACCGCAGCCTGCAGGAGGCGGGCAAGCCCAACGTGATCGGCTCGACCCTGAGCGCCATGGAATGGGTCAACCTGTTCGCGTTGGCCGTCAACGAAGAGAACGCCGCCGGCGGGCGCATGGTCACCGCGCCCACCAATGGCGCGGCCGGCATCATCCCGGCCGTGTTGCACTACTACATGAAGTTCAACCCCGGCGCCAGCGACGACGATGTGGTGGCGTTCCTGCTGGCCGCGGCGGCGATGGGCATCCTGTGCAAGAAGAACGCCTCGATCTCCGGCGCCGAAGTCGGTTGCCAGGGCGAGGTCGGTTCGGCCTGCGCCATGGCCGCCGCGGGCCTGGCCGAGGTGCTCGGGGCGACCCCGGCGCAGTTGGAGAACGCCGCCGAGATCGCCCTGGAACACAACCTGGGGCTGACCTGCGACCCGGTCGGCGGCCTGGTCCAGGTGCCGTGCATCGAGCGCAACGCCATCGCCGCGGTCAAGGCGATCAATGCGGTGCAGATGGCCCTGCGCGGCGACGGCGAGCACTTCATCTCCCTCGACCAGGTGATCCGCACGATGCGCGATACCGGCGCCGACATGCACGACAAGTACAAGGAAACCTCGCGTGGCGGCCTGGCCGTGGCCTTCGTCGAGTGTTGATGGAGCCAGAAAAATGACGATTCGCGCCAGGGTTTTTCAAAGGTTACCCTGACTAGGTGTACGGTTGTCGGGTTTTTGACTTTTCGCCTTGGCGAGCGCGCAAATCCAGCCTACAACTGTGAGATGGCACATTGCCTCTGGGCATCCGTCTCCAAAACCTAGGGAAGGCTTGGCGCATGACTCGTGAAAAGTACCGCACCGATATCGACGGCTTGCGCGCGGTGGCGGTGATCGCCGTCTTCGTGCATCACCTCAATACCGCGTGGCTGCCGGGCGGCTTCATCGGTGTCGACATCTTCTTCGTGATCTCCGGTTTCCTCATCACCTCCCAGGTCTTCGCCGAAGTGCGCGAAGGCCGCTTTTCCCTCAGGCGGTTCTACCAAAGGCGGATCAACCGTATCGTGCCGGCGCTGGCCACCGTGCTGCTGGCCAGCGTGGTGGTCGGCGCCTTCCTACTGTCGCCGGTCGACCTGATGCGGCTCAACGCCACGGCGTTGTTTTCCCTGCTGGGGGTGTCGAACTTCTATATCTGGATCACGTACGGCAACTACTTCGCCGCCGACGCCAGCGAAGCGCCTTTGCTGCACACCTGGTCGCTGGGCATCGAGGAGCAGTTCTACGTGGTCTGGCCGCTGCTGGTGGTGCTGGTGTACCGGCTGGCTCCCCGCCACCTGCTGCTGGTGCTGGGCGTGGGGGTGGCGCTGGCCGTGGCGTTCTCCCACTACGCCACCGGGATGTTCGCCACGGCGTCCTACTACCTGCTGCCCACGCGCTTCTTCGAGCTGATGCTCGGGGGTTGGCTGGGCCTGTACCTGCAGCAGCCACGGGCCATCGGTCGTGTGCGTGCCGGGGTGTGCACGGTGCTTGGCTACCTGCTGATCGGCGTATCGCTGGCATGGCTCGGCGAAGGTGCGCCGTTCCCTGGACTCAACGCACTCTGGCCCTGCCTGGGTGCGGCCTTGCTGATCTACGCCGGGGCGGGTGGGGCACGGTCGCCGTTGTTGAGTAGCCGGCCGATGGTGTTCATCGGGCTGATCTCCTACTCCCTGTACCTGTGGCATTGGCCGTTGATCGCCTACCTCAACTACTTGGGCGTCCCCATTACCCTGGGCGTGGGCGGCGCCGTGGTGGTGGTCGCGGTGCCGCTGTCCTGGCTGTCCTGGCGCTATGTCGAGGTGCCGATGCGCCGCAGCGGGGTGCAGCTGCGCTTTGCCCAGGTGTTCTTCCGGCGCTTCGCGGTGCCGGCGCTGGGCTTGGTGCTGGTGGCAGGGGTGACCCAGCAGTTCGAAGGGTTCCCGCAGCGCTTCAGTGCCAAGGTCGAGAGCCTGGAGGCCATGACCTTGAGCAAGCCTGCCGAGATCCGCCGGGGCTGCCATGTGGTCAATGCCCTGTACACCACCGGGCCCAAGGACGACTGCCGCCTGGGTGCCGAGAAGCCGGCCATCGACGGCATCCTGGTGGGTGACTCCTTCGCCAACCATTTCTCGGGCATGGTGGACATCCTGGCGCGGCCAGACAACATCAGCCTGATGGACTACACCATCGACAACTGCCTGCCGGTGCTCGGCTACACCGGCGGCATGTCGCCTGTGTACGCGGCCCATTGCGACTTGCGCAATGCGCGGGTGTTCGACCTGATCGAGCGCAACCGCTACCGCTATGTGGTGCTGGCGGGCAGCTGGCCGCGCGACGAAGCGGCCAAGGGCATCATCGAGGACAGCATCCGCCATGCCGTGGAGCACAGCGGCCAGGTCATCGTGATCCTCAACAACCAGCCCATCGACAAGGCCGCCACCTGCCCGATCCGTCGGCTAATGTTCGACCTGCAGCGCCAGTGCGAGACCGACGAAAGCAGCCGGCCCCACTACTGGGCGCAGATCCGCGCCAAGTACCCCCAGGTGCGCTTCATCGACCCCAACCAGGTGATCTGCCCGGGCCAGCGTTGCAGCCCGTTGATCGACGGCAAGCTGCTGTACCTGGACAACGCCCACCTCAACGAGGTCGGCTCGCGCTTCATCGGCCAGACGCTGCTGGAGCGGGGGTACTCGTTGTTGCGTGACCCTGTGGGGCGGTCGTGACCGGCTGTCGAGTGCGTCCTGCGGGGCGGGTGATGGGCTGATTTCCTACATGGTTCTCTGAAATACCAGACTTTGGCTTTTTGATCATTTCTGGAAAATATGCCCGTTACGGGCATATGTCGGATCCGTGGTGAGCGAAAGCTTTGCGGATGCCCTGGCCAGCAGTGTGATGGAGGTCTGTTGTGACCAGCAAACTGATTGAATCCTGGCGCGACGACCTGTCCGCTCTCCACGAGACCGGAGCCGTTGGCAAGGTCACGATGCGTGAATTCGAAGCGATCTGCCCGGCGCCGGTTCGCGACTTCAGTGCGCTCGATATCAGGCGGTTGCGCGAGACGCTCAATTTCAGTCAGCCGGTGTTCGCACTGCACCTGCACACCTCGACTTCGACCATTCGCAAATGGGAGCAGGGTGAAACGCGTCCTGCGGGGCCTGCCTTGAAGTTGCTCAATGTCATCGCCGACAAGGGGCTGCACGCCATTCTCTGAGGTTGCTCGACCTCGTCGCGAGACGCCGGCGGGGCCCAGGGTTCGTCAGGCTGCTGACGCTCCCCAGGGCCCCGAACTGCGGTAAACGAATTGACCGTACAGGCCGCTAGCCGAGCACCTCGCGCAACCGATACCACAGCATCCCCAGCGCCAACAGCGGCGAGCGCAGCGCCTTGCCGCCGGGGAAGGTCAGGTGTGGCACGGCGCTGAATACATCCAGGCCCTGGCTGTGGCCGACGGCGATGGCCTCGGCCAGCAACTTCGCGGTCCAGTGGGTGACGTTCAGGCCATGGCCGGAATAGCCTTGGGCGTAATAGACGTTGGGGTGCTGGCTCAGCCGGCCGACCTGGGGGAACCGGTTGGCGGTGATGCCTATCATGCCGCCCCACTGGTAGTCGATGCGCACGTCGGCCAGTTGCGGGAACACCTTGAGCACCTTCGGCCGCATGTAGGCGCCGATGTCCTTCGGGTCGCGCCCGGAATAGTGACAGGCACCGCCGAACAACAGGCGCCGGTCGGCGGTCAGGCGATAGTAGTCCAGGCCCACTTTCTGGTCGCACAGGGCCATGTTCTGGGGGATCAGCGTGCGCGCGATGCGCTCGGGCAGCGGCTCGGTGGCCACCACGTAGCTGCCGGCTGGCAGCACCTTGCCGCTCAGGCGCGGCTCCAGCTCGTCCAGGTGGGCGTTGCAACCCAGCACCAGGCTCTGCGCCCGGACCTTGCCGTGGGCGCAGTGCAGGGTCACGGTGCTGCCGTGCTCGATGCGCAGCACCGGGCTGCGCTCGAACAGGCGGGCGCCGAGCCCGTGCGCTGCACGCGCCTCGCCCTGCACCAGGTCGAGCGGGTGCAGGTGGCCCGAGCCCATGTCCACCAGGCCACCGGCGTACTGGTCGCTGGCGACTACCTCATGGATGCGCTCGGGGCCGACCAGGCGTGTCTCGTGGGCGTAGCCGAGGGCTGCCAGGTCGTCCAGTTCGTGCTGGAAGGCGGCGAACTGCGTGGGGGTGTTGGCCAGCTCGCAGAAACCCCAGCGCAGGTCGCAGGCGATGCCGTACTGCTCGATGCGCCGGGCCACCAGCGCCACCGAGTCGATCCCGGCCTGTTGCAGGTAGCGCACGCCGTCCTGGCCGACGTAGCGGGCGAACCCGCTGACGTCGTGGCCGATGCCGCGGATCAGTTGGCCGCCGTTGCGCCCGCTGGCGCCCCAGCCGATGCGCCGGGCCTCCAGGAGGATCACCGAGAGGCCGCGTTCGGCCAGTTCCAGGGCGGTGTTGACCCCGGTCAGGCCGCCGCCGACCACGCAGACATCGGCGCTCAGCTCGCCTTCGAGCTTGGGGTAGGGCGCCAGGTCGCGCGCCGTGGCGGCGTAGTAGGAGGTCGTGTGTTCGTAGGTCTGGGACATGGTGCGGGCTCGGCTTAGCGGTTGGATTTGATCTTGCTCCAGGAGCGGGTCATGAGCCGCATGATCTTCGGGCTCTGGGTGTTGGAGACGTACAGCTTGTCCAGCACCTCCTGGGGCGGGTAGATCTCGGGGTTGTCCACCAGCGACGCGTCCATGTAGGCCTTGGCGTCCGGGTTGGCGTTGGCGTAGCCAACGGCAGCGCTGACCTTGGCGATCACCTGCGGGTCGAGCAGGTAGTCGATGAAGGCCAGGGCCTGTTCGGGGTTGTTGGCATCCTTGGGAATGGCCAGCAGGTCGAACCACAGGTTGCTGCCTTCCTTGGGAATGCTGTAGGCGACCTTCACCCCGTTGTTGGCCTCCAGCGCGCGGTTGGCCGCCTGGAACACGTCGCCGGAGTAGCCGAAGGCCACGCAGACATCGCCGTTGGCCAGGTCCGAGACGTACTTGGAGGAATGGAAGTAGGTGACGTACGGGCGCAGCTCCAGCAGCTTGGCCTCGGCCTTGGCATAGTCGGCAGGTGCCTCGCTGTTCGGGTCCATGCCCAGGTAGTGGAGCATGGCCGGGAACATCTCGTCGGGCGAGTCCATGAAGGCCACGCCGCACTGCTTGAGCTTCTTCAGGTTCTCTGGCTCGAACAGCACCGCCCAGGAGTCGATGCGCTCGATGCCCAGCACCGCCTTGACCTTGTCGACGTTGTAGCCGATGCCATTGGTGCCCCACAGGTAGGGCACGGCATAGGTGTTGCCCGGGTCGTTGCGTTCCAGTTGCTTGAGCAACGTCGGGTCCAGGTGCTTCCAGTTCGGCAGCTTGCTGCGTTCCAGCGGCATGAAGGCGCCGGCCTGGGCCTGGCGGGCGAGGAAATGGTTGGAAGGCACCACCACGTCGTAGCCGGTGCGCCCGGCCAACAGCTTGCCCTCCAGGGTCTCGTTGGAGTCGAACACGTCGTAGATCACCTTGATCCCGCGGCTGGCCTGGAAGTCGGCCAGGGTGGTGTCACCGATGTAGTCGGTCCAGTTGTACACGCTGACCGTCGGCTGGGCCTGGGCGGTCGCGCCGAACAGCAGGGTGAGTGCGGTGGGAATCAGGGATGGTAAATGACGCATGTCGACACCTCGTTGGTCTTGTTCTTGGGTTCGGTGTAACAGGGGCTGCGCTGCAGCCCATCGCCGGCCAGCCGGCACCCACGGCGCCCTGGGCAGGGCGCATGACGGGTGGGCACCGTTGGCCCTGTGGATCAGACGCTCAGCAGCAGGAACTCACGCTCCCACGAGCTGATCACGCGCTTGAAGTTCTCGTGCTCGGCGCGCTTGACCGCCACGTAGCCACGGACGAACTGGCGGCCCAGGTAACGCTGCAGGGTCTGGCAATCCTCCATGTGCTGCAGCGCGTCCTCGATGGTGATCGGCAGGCGCAGGTTGCGCCGCTCGTAGGCCCGGCCCTGGACCGGCGCGCTGGGCTCGATGCGCTCGACCATGCCCAGGTAGCCGCACAGCAGGCTCGCGGCGATCGCCAGGTAGGGGTTGGCGTCGGCGCCGGGCAGGCGGTTTTCCACGCGCATGGCCTCGGGGCTGGAGGTGGGGACGCGCAGGCCGGCGGTGCGGTTTTCCTCGCCCCACTCGACGTTCACCGGCGCCGAGGTGTCCGGCAGGAAGCGGCGGAACGAGTTGACGTTCGGCGCGAACATCGGCAGCACCTTGGGGATGTACTTCTGCAGGCCGCCGATGTGGTGCAGGAACAGCTCGCTCATACTGCCGTCATCGTTGGCGAACACCGGCTTGCCGGTGGCGATGTCGACCACGCTCTGGTGCAGGTGCATGGCGCTGCCCGGCTCGTCGGTGATCGGCTTGGCCATGAAGGTGGCGGTGACATTGTGCTTGAGCGCCGCCTCGCGCAGGGTGCGCTTGAACACGGTGATCTGGTCGGCAAGGTCGAGGGCGTCGCCATGACGGAAGTTGATCTCCATCTGTGCCGGGCCGTCCTCGTGGATCAGCGTGTCCAGGTCCAGTCCCTGGAGTTCGCACCAGTCGTAGACGTCCTCGAACAGCGGGTCGAACTCGTTGGCCGCGTCGATGGAGAACGACTGGCGGCCGCTTTCGGCGCGGCCCGAGCGGCCCAGCGGGGCCAGCAGGGGCAGGTCCGGGTCTTCGCAGCGCTGGGTCAGGTAGAACTCCATTTCCGGCGCCACGATCGGTTGCCAGCCCTGGTCGGCGTACAGCTTGAGGACTTTCTTGAGGACGTTGCGCGGCGACAGCTCGATGGGGTTGCCCTGCTTGTCGAACGTATCGTGGATGACGATGGCGGTGGGTTCGAGGGCCCAGGGAATCTGGTACACCGCGGCCGGGTCGGGGCGGCAGACCATGTCGATGTCGGCCGGGTCGAGCAGGTCGTAGTAGATATCGTCGTCGACGTAGTCGCCGGTGACCGTCTGCAGCAGCACGCTCTCGGGCAGGCGCATGCCTCGCTCGTGGAGGAACTTGGCGGTGGGCGCGATCTTGCCGCGGGCGATGCCGGTCAGGTCGCTGATCACGCATTCGACTTCGGTGATCCGGTGTTCTTTCAGCCAGGCGGACAGCTGATCGAAGGGGGCGTTCATACAGACCTCTTGGTTGGGTTTTGGTGGCACTTCGCGCAGGAAACTTCCCAGGAAAAGCGCTGAGGGCTATCTTGTCCGCAGCCCCCTGGGTGGATCTATCCACTTTTTTCTCGATGAATGCACCAAAAGAGTGCATGAAGGATGCCGCGTGACAACGCCCAATGCCTTGCAGGTCCAGGCTTTCCATACCCACGACGTGACCGAACAGGTGCGCGTGACCCCCGGTTGGCAGCAGCAATACCGGCAGATGTCCCCGGGGCATTTCAATGGTCAACTGCGCTGCCTGTGGCTCGATGGCGTGGAGGTCTACGAGGAATGCCTGAACACCCGGGTCGAGCAGTTCTTCCACGCCCCGAGCGGTGCCCTGGCGTTCTGCTTCGACCGCAGCGACAACAGCCTGTACCTGCTCAACGAAGACAGCCGCAACATCTGGATCACTCCGGAGAACTACCAAGAAGTGGCGGTGGTGTTCGACCAGACGTTTCTGGCCCGCCATGGTCTGGACCTGGCGCGCCTGGAAGGGTTGTTCATGGTGCCGCTGGGCAGTGGGCAGAATGCCTTGTTCGGCAGTTGGCTGAGCGCGACCCTGACGCGTCTGGCCGGTGCCGACTGCCCGCTGCAAGGGCAGCCCCTGGCCGAGCAACTGCTGGAAGATTGCCTGTTCATCCTCGACAACGCCTGCCAGCGCCTGCAAGGGCAGGCCCTGGGCCGGCGTGACGAGGAGCGGGCGATCATGCGCCGGGTCAGCGAGTGGGCCGCCGACTGCCCGGAAGAAACCCTCAACCTGGTCGAGCTGGCGCAGGTGGCCGGGGTTTCCCTGCGCCAGTTGCAGCAGGCCTTCAAGGCGTTCACCGGCATGCCCCCGGCGCACTGGCTGCGTTTGCGCAGGCTCAACGGCGCACGGCGCGACCTGCTGCGGGGAAATGCGCAGATCACCGTGGCCGAGGTGGCCATGCGCTGGTCGTTCTGGCACCTGGGGCGGTTTTCCGACAGCTACCGGCAGTTGTTCCGGGAGTTGCCGAGCGAGACCTTGAAGCGTAGGCGAGGGTAAGGCTGCAAAGCAGCCTCCATGCGCCAAGGCCCGGCCGAGTGGATCAGTCGCGATCCAGCCACACCGTCTGCACGTTGCAGAACTCGCGCACGCCGAAGTGCGACAGCTCCCGCCCGAAGCCGCTTTTCTTCACGCCACCGAAGGCCACGCGGGGGTCGGAGGCGCAGTAGCCGTTGATGAACACGCCACCGGTGTCCAGCGCCTCGGTCATGCGCTCGGCCAGGGCCAGGTCGGCGGTGTAGATCGTCGAGGCCAGGCCGAACTCGCTGTCGTTGGCCAGCTCCACTGCGTGGTCGGCATCGCGGGCGCTGATGATCGCTGCCACCGGGCCGAACAGCTCCTGCCTGAAGGCCGTCATGGCCGGCGTCACGTCGGCGAAGACCGTCGGGGCGTAGAAGTTGCCGGTACCCTCGAGCTTGTGACCGCCGAGCAGCAGGGTGGCGCCTTCGGCCAGGGTGGCCTGGACCTGGCCGTCCAGCTCGTCGCGCAGGTCATAGCGGGCCATCGGGCCGATGTAGGTATCGTCCTCCAGCGGGTTGCCGACCTTCAGCTGGCGCGTGGCCTCGACGAACCGGCGGGTGAACTCCTCGACGATGCTGGCTTCGACGATCAGGCGCTTGGCCGCGGCGCAGACCTGGCCGGTGTTCTGGTAGCGACCGATGACAGCGGCCTTGACCGCCGCATCCAGGTCCGCATCGGCCAGGACGATGAACGGATCGCTGCCCCCCAGTTCGAGCACGCACTTCTTCAGCGCAGCGCCGGCCTGGGCACCGATGGCCATGCCGGCGCGTACGCTGCCCGTCAGGGTGACGGCGGCGATGCGTGGGTCCTGGATGGCACGGGTGACGCCTTCCGGGGCGACATTGATCACCTCGAACACGCCCTCGGGCAGCCCGGCCTGCTTGAACAGCCCCAGCAGTAGGTAGGCGCTGCCCATCACGTTCGGCGCATGCTTGAGCACGTAGGTGTTACCGGCCAGCAATGCCGGGACCGCGCCACGCAGGACTTGCCAGAGCGGGAAGTTCCACGGCATCACCGCCAGGATCGGGCCCAGCGGGCGGTATTCGATGCGGGCCTTGTCGATCTGGGTCGGTTCCGGCGCGAGCATGGCCGGGCCGTGCTCGGCGTACCACTGGCACAGGCCGACGCACTTGCTCACTTCGCCACGGGCCTGGGTGATCGGCTTGCCGATCTCGCGGGCGATCATCTGCGCGAAGGCTTCCTGGTTGGCCAGCAGGGCGGTCGCCAGGGCGAGCAGGTATTCGCTGCGCTGACCCAGCGACACTCGGCGCCACTGGGCAAAGCCTGCCTTGGCGCGTTGCAGCGCCGCTTCCAGTGCGGCGTCGGTGTCGAAGGGATAGTGGCCGATCCGTTCGCCGCTGTACGGGTCGACGGAAATGGCATGGGTCAGGCTGCTGATCTCGCTCATGGCGGGCTCCTCGTTGTTGTATCCGACTGGCGCCCAGACTAGTGGTGTGCGGCTTTAATGAAAACTGAATAATAATGAGCGAAACATTCACGATTGGAGAAAGACCGTGGACCTGGTGCAACTGGAGATCTTCAAGGCCGTGGCCGAGCATGGCAGCATCAGCGCCGCCGCCCAGCATATCCATCGGGTGCCGTCGAACCTGACCACCCGTATCAAGCAGTTGGAAGAAGACCTGGGCGTGGCGTTGTTCATCCGCGAGAAGAGCCGTCTGCGCCTGTCGCCGGCTGGCTGGAACTTCCTCGAATACACCCGGCGCATCCTCGACCTGGTGCACGAGGCGCGGCTGACCGTGGCGGGGGAGGATCCCCAGGGCACCTTCGCCCTCGGCTCGCTGGAGAGTACCGCGGCAGTGCGCATCCCGGGCCTGCTGGCGGCCTACAACCAGCGCTACCCCAAGGTCGACCTGGACCTGTCCACCGGCCCCTCGGGGACCATGCTCGAAGGCGTGCTGTCGGGGCGCCTGGTGGCGGCCTTCGTGGATGGCCCGGTGCTGCATCCGACCCTCGAGGGCATGCCGGTGTTCGAGGAGGAGATGGTCATCATCGCGCCGCTCAACCACGCCCCGGTGGGCCGCGCCCGTGACGTCAACGGCGAGAACATCTATGCCTTTCGCGCCAACTGCTCGTACCGCCATCACTTCGAGAACTGGTTCGTCCAGGACAACGCCGTGCCGGGCAAAATCCACGAGATGGAGTCCTATCACGGCATGCTCGCCTGCGTCAGCGCCGGTGCGGGCCTGGCACTGATGCCACGCAGCATGCTCGACAGCATGCCCGGCTGCAGCACGGTGAGCGTCTGGCCGTTGTCGGAGGACTTCCGCTACCTCAAGACCTGGCTGGTATGGCGGCGGGGCACGGTGTCGCGCAGCCTGAGCATGTTCGTCAAGCTGCTGGAGGAGCGCCGGGCCGCCTGACCGACGGCCCGCCATGGTTCGAACGCAGCGGCCCTGGGGGCGTCGAACAGGGTGTAGGCGATTTTCCGGGAGCCCCCTCATGAGCCTGGATGTCCAGCTGCAAGCGTTGCACGACCGTGGCTATGTGCTGCTGCCCCGCGTCCTCGAACCCTTGCAGATCGCCTTGCTGCGTTGCGCCATCGATGACCTGCAACCGATCCATTGGGACTACCAGGGCCTGCTGGAACACTACAAGTGCGTGTTCAACCGCGACCCACTGTGGTTGCCGTTTCTCGACCTGCCGCCGGTGATCGCGCTGGCCGAGGCTGCGCTGGGCCAGGACTGCCATGTGATCGGCCAGACCGCCTGGCGCAGCCATCCCGGCTACCCGGGCATGGGCCTGCACCTGGACCACCTGCCCATGGCGCTGCCGGACTGGGTCCGCGCGCGGCAGGACTTCAGCCTGCCGATGCAGATCCTCACCGCCCACCTGTACCTGTGTGACATCGACGAGGCCATCGGCCCGACCTGGATCGTGCCCGGCAGCCATCGCGCCGGGCGCCCGCCGCAGGCAGGCGAGGACAGTTGGCAGGGGCAGGGCGCGCGCCCGGTCCTGTGCCAGGCGGGCGATGCATTGGTATTTCGCAGTGACGTCTGGCACAGCGGCGGCGCCAACAGCAGCGCCGGGCAGGTACGCGACATGCTCCAGGTGCACTACGGCCGGCGCATGGTGGCGCAGAAGTTCTCGCCGTACCTGGCATGGCAGTTCAATCCCGAGGTGCTGGCGGCGGCCACGCCACGGCAGCGGCGCCTGCTAGGGGAACATGAGGAGGCAGAGTACGACTGAGCGGGTCGGGAACTGTCATGCGCAAAAAGCGAAACTACTTACACAAATGGAACAGTGTGTCTTAGCCAATAGTGGCATATGCCTTTCAACTTTCCGTTTATCTGGTCGATAATCCGAAAAGTATTACGCCTTGTTACCTGGTTGGATGCGCCGGGTTAAACAAGCGAGAACGAGGGGCACGAGCCCCCGATTGCCAACAGGCCGCAAGCCGTGGGGGCCGGCCTGTCCGTGAAGACCATCAGGAGATGTCATTGATGAAAACCCGTCTCGCCGCTTCGTTGGCCGCCGCTGTGCTGGCTTTCGCCGGCGCCAGCCTGGCGCAGGCCGCCCAGGTTTCCGGTGCCATTGGTGCCACCGGCCAGGGCGACATGACCTACCGTGTCGGCCTGTCGTTCGACTGGGACAAGAAGTGGTTCGAAAGCAGCACCGGCCACCTGACCGGCTACTGGGATGCGGCCTACACCTATTGGGAAGGTGGCGAGGCCAGCGGCGCCCATTCGCTGTCGTTCAGCCCGGTGTTCGTCTATGAGTTCAGCGGTTTCACCTACACCCCGTTCATCGAGGCCGGTATCGGCCTGGCGGCATTCTCCAAGACCGACGTCGGCGACCAGCGCCTGGGCTCATCGGTCAACTTCGAGGACCGCCTCGGCTTCGGCCTGAAGCTGCCGGGCGAGCAGAAGGTCGGCTTGCGTGCGATCCACTATTCCAACGCTGGCCTCAAGCAGCCGAACGACGGCATCGAGTCGTACTCGCTGTACTACAGCAAGGGCTTCTGATCGGCGTTGCTCCCCAGGATGGGAGCGTTGGGGCCGCTTCGCGCCCCATCGCTGGCAAGCCCCACAAATTTGGCGCCGACCTCAAGAACGGCGCGGCCCTGGGAGCCGGCTTGCCGGCGATGGGCTGCACAGCAGCCCCCTATCGTTTGCTGACCGGCATGGGGACCAGCCGCCTCAGCGCACCGCTTTGATCGCCAATACGTTGCACAGCGAATGCTCGATCACATGGGCCGTGGTCCCGCCGAGGAAGGTCTGCATGGCATCGTGGCGGTGGTTGCCCATGACGATCACATCCATCCGGCTCTGGCCGACGAACTGGGCGATCGCCCGGATGGCCGGCCCTTCGAGGAAATGCCGGCGCTCCAGGTCGATCTGGTGATGATCGCCCAGGCGGTTGAAGGCTGTGCGCTGCGCTGTGCGTACGCTGGCGTCGAAACCGGGCATGGTCACCGTGCCGGCACCGAAATCGGCGATATGGGTCTTGGCCGCGTCGCACACGTGCAGCAGGTGCAGCTCGGCGTTGCATTGCAAGGCCAGGGCATGGGCACTGCGGATCACCTGCTCGTCCAGGTGCTCGCCGGCGCCATGGCTGTTGAGGTCGACAGCAGCGGCGATCTGCCGGGGCAAGGGCAGGCGGATCTCGCTGACCAGGTGCACGGCGACCGGGCTGTCCTTGAGCAGTTGCCAGTCCAGTGGCGTGACCAGCAAGCGCTTGAGCACCGGTTCGTGCTGCACGTCCTTGACCAGCAGGTCGCATCCCAGCCGCTCGACCTGTTCCAGCACGCTGGCCAACGGGTCGCGGGTCAGCAGCAGTTCGGTGGACACGTCCAGGCCGGCGGTGCGCAGCTGTTCGGCCTCGTCGGCCAGCCATTGGCGATTGTGCTCGAGCAGTCGCTCGCGCTCGCGGCCATCGCTCATCAAGCCGAAGGTGTCGACATCGTCGACGAAGACGTTGATATCCAGCAACGCCCCGCTGGATTCGGCCAGCGCCGCCGCCCGCTGCAGGGCGGGTGTGTGGCGCATCTGCGGGCCAAGCATGACGAACAATCGCTTGAACTGGCTCATCTCACACCTCCACGTACGGCAGCCCCCCGTTCATGCCGGTGCTGGTTGTCCGGGCCAAGTGGCGCGGGAATTCCTTCTTCAGTCTAGACGCTGGCCGCTACTCGGCAGGTCGGCAGGGCGGTCGATGTCCAGCAGCACACCTGGGTCGGCCACGTCCACCGTGCGTACCGCCCCAGGGTGGGCCTGCAGCACGGCGCGGGCGCCGTTGTCGCCCTCGAGCTGGCACAGCGCGGGCCAGAAGGCGCGGCCGAACAGCACCGGATGCCCTGGGCGGCCCTGGTAGGCGGGGCGGCAGATGTGCGCGGCGTCGGCACAGGCGAGCAGGGCCTCGAAGGTGGCCGGGCGGATGAAGGGCATGTCGGCGAGGAACAGGGCCAGTACCTGTGCATCGCTGGCCTGGGCGATGCGCTCGACGCTCGCGGCGATGCTGTGCCCCAGGCCCAGGCGGCTGGCGCCGGACTGCAGCACGCGCACTTTGGCCGGCAGCGTGGCCGGGGCGCGGTCGTCATCGCGCAAGGCCAGCCAGACCTCGGCCAGCCGCGCGCAGGGCAGGGCCAGGCTGGCTTCGAGCAGGGTCTGGCCGGTGTCCAGGCGCTGCTGGCGCTTGTCGCTGCCGAAGCGTTGGCTGTGGCCGGCGGCCAGGACGAGGGCGACAGCGGTGGTGGTCATGCGGGGCTCCTTGGGTGTGGGCATCACCGTACTGTGCAGGGCACGCCGATGCAATCGCGGGCTGGCAGCGTTGCCGTGATCATTAAGTTTGCCTTCATGCCGCTTGCAGCCTTGCGCGGTTTTTCCCTCGCGCTCCAGTCACTACCCTTTACAGGTTACCCGCCCGAGGCCGCGAAGGCCGGGCCCAGAACGATAACGACAAGCCGTGAGCGCCCAACACCCCCGAGGAGATCGTCCAATGGTCCACACCCTGAAGATCAACGGCCATGAGCATCAGGTGGAGGTCGAGGACGACACGCCGCTGCTCTGGGTCTTGCGCGACGTGCTGGGCATGACCGGCACCAAGTTCGGCTGCGGCCTGTCCCTGTGCGGGGCCTGCACGGTGCACATGAACGGCTCGGCGGTGCGCGCCTGCATGATGCCGGTCGGCGCCCTGGCCGGTGCGGACATCACCACCATCGAAGGCATTGGCCAGACCGAGCTGGGCAAGCGCGTGCAGGCCGCCTGGCTCAAGCACGAAGTGGTCCAGTGCGGCTATTGCCAAACCGGCCAGATCATGTCGGCGACCGCGCTGCTGGCCAGCAACCCCACGCCGGACGATGCCGCGATCGACGGCGCCATGTCCGGCAACATCTGTCGCTGCGGCACCTATGTGCGTATCCGCCAGGCGATCAAGACCGCCTCCGGCCAGGTGGAGGTGTGACATGACCCGCCATGAACCTGCCCCAGGCCTCAGCCGGCGTGGTTTCCTCAAGGCCAGCGCCGCTGTCGGCGGCGGGCTGCTGATCAGCTTCGCCTTGCCGCTGGGCGTGCGTGCCGTGCAGGCCGAAGCGGCAGCATTCGCGCCCAACGCCTACGTGCGCATCGATCGCCAGGGCCATGTCTACCTGACCATCCAACCGGTGGAGATGGGCCAGGGCACCTACACCTCGATGCCGGCGTTGATCGCCGAAGAGCTGGAAGTCGGCCTCGACCAGGTCACCGTCGAGCATGCTCCGGCCGACGACAAACGCTACGCCAACCCGGTGCTGGGCTTCCAGGTCACGGGGGGCTCGACCTCGGTGCCGGGCAACTGGAAGCCGCTGCGCGAGGCGGGCGCGGCGGCGCGTATCCTGCTGGTAGCCGCAGCGGCCTCGCAGTGGAAGGTCGACCCAGCCAGTTGCCGGGCCGAGCAGGGCAAGGTGCTGCACCCAGGCAGTGGCCGCCAGCTGGCCTACGGCGAGTTGGTGGATGCCGCCGCCGGCCTGCCGCTGCCGGAGCAGATCCCGCTGAAGGACCCGAAGGACTTCAAGCTGATCGGCACGCCGGCGCCGCGTACCGATTCGCCAGACAAGATCAACGGCCAGGCGGTGTTCGGCATCGACGCCCACCCGGACGGCATGAAGGTGGCGGCGATCCAGTTGTGCCCGGTGGTCGGCGGTACCCTGGCCGAGCTCGACCCGGCGCCGGCCCTGGCGGTCGCGGGTGTGCGCCAGGTATTGCACAGCGACAACGCCGTGGCGGTGGTGGCCGATCACATGGGGGCGGCGCGCAAGGGCATGGCGCTGCTCCAGCCGAAGTGGAACGAAGGTGCCAACGCCGGGATGTCCAGCGCGCAGATGCTCGAAGCCATGCGCAAGGCGGCCGAACAGCCGGGGGTGCAGGTGCGGGTCGAGGGGGATGCCGCCTCAGCCCTGGCCAAGGCCAGCAAGCGTATCGACGCGGTGTACCAGGTGCCCTGGCTGGCCCATGCTTGCCTGGAGCCGGTCAACTGCACCGTGCATGTGCGCAAGGACGCCTGCGAACTATGGCTGGGGAGCCAGGTGCCCGCCCGGGCCAAGGCCGTGGCGGCGCAGATCACCGGCCTGCCGGAAGAGGCCGTGACGGTCCACAACCACTTGCTCGGCGGTGGTTTCGGTCGCCGCCTGGACGTGGATTTCGTCAGCGACGCGGTGAAGCTGGCCAAGCAGGTGGACTATCCGCTGAAGGTCATCTGGTCGCGTGAGGAAGACACGCGCCACAGCACCCTGCGGCCCTATCACTACAACCACCTCAGCGCGGCCCTGGACGAAGAGGGCAGGCCGGTGGCCTGGACCCACAAGATCACCGGCGGCTCGATCCTCGCCCGCTGGTTGCCGGCGGCCTTCGTCAATGGCGTCGACCGTGATGCCGTGCGCGATGCCTGCGGCCCCTATGCCTTCCCCAACCTGGCGGTGCACTACGTGCGTCACGAGCCGCCGGCGGGGATTCTGCCGGCGTTCTGGCGCGGGGTCGGGCATACCCAGAACGCCTTCATGGTCGAGGGCCTGATGGACGAGCTGGCGCACCTGGCCGGGCGCGACCCGTTCGACTTCCGCTACCCGTTGCTCGAGGCCCACCCACGGGCACTGAAGGTGTTGGAAACGCTCAAGGACAAGTCCGGCTGGGCCGATCCCTTGCCCGCCGGCAGGGGCCGTGGCCTGGCTCTGACCTACTGTTTCAGCACCTACTCGGCGCAGGTGGCCGAGGTGAGCGTGGACGATGCCGGCAACGTTACCGTCGAACGCATCACCACAGTGGTCGACTGCGGCATCGCCATCAACCCTGACAGCGTGGTGGCACAGGTCCAGGGCGGCACCCTGTTCGGCCTGACGGCGGCGCTGTTCGGCAATATCACTTTCAAGGACGGCCGGGTCGAGCAGGGCAACTTCGACAGCTACCGGATGCTGCGCCTAAACGAGACACCAACGCTCGATACCTTCCGCATCGACAGCCCCGAGGCGCCGGGCGGCCTGGGCGAGGTGGCCACGGTGACGGTGGCGCCGGCGGTGGTCAACGCGGTGTTCGCCGCCACCGGCAAGCGCCTGCGCAGCCTGCCCATCGATCCCCAGGCGCTGCGCAAGGCCTGAGGCTCAGCCGTGCAACGCCCCCAGGCCATCGTGGATGGGGGCGTTGCACAGGCGCAGCGGGCGGCCGTCGCGGCCGTTGAAGTGCCCGGCGATCTCCGCCAGCACCGACAAGGCCACGGCTTCCGGGCCCTCGGCGCCGATATCCAGGCCCATGGGGTAGTGCAGGCGTTGGCGGGCGTCGCTGCCGGCGCCGATCTCGTCGAGCAGGCGTTCGGTGCGCTCCCGTGGGCCGAGCTGGCCGATATAGGCGCTGCGATGAGCCAGGGCCTGGGCCAGCCAGTGACGGTCCTGGGCCAGGCTGTGGCTCATCACCACCACGGCGGCATCGTCGAGCAGGGCCGCTAGGTTGACGGGGCGCTGCAGTTCCAGGTGCAGCACTTGCTCGGCCTCGGGGAAACGCTCGCGCCGGGCGAAGTGGCGGCGCGCATCCACCACGCAGACCTGCCAACCCTGCTGCGCGGCCATGTTCGCCAGGGGTTGTGCATCGTGGCCTGCGCCGAACAGCACCAGCCGGCGCGGTGCCGCCAGGTACTCGAACAGCACTTCGCAGCGCTGCTCTTGCCACAGGTAGGCCTGGCTGGCATTGCGGCGCTGCGCGGCCACCTGGTGCAGGTCGAGGGCCAGCCGCTCGACCAGCGCGTCAGGCAGGCCGGGCGGCAGTTGCACGCCCCGTGCGTCGAGGCAGGCCCGTGCACCCAGGCCCAGGCCGGCGAAGGTGCTGTCGATCACCGTGGCCAGCACCGCAGGGGTGCGGCTGGCACGGACCTCGCGCAACAGGCATGCCGGCAGGTAACGGTCGAGCTCGCGGACACGTTCGAGCAGGATATCCACCGTGCCGTTGCAGCCCAGGCCAAAGGCCAGGGCCTCCTGTTCATCGGCATCGCCGTCCCGGACGCCGGTGCTGTAGGTACGCAGCACCGGTTCTGCGCCCTCGGTCAGCCACCAGGCGCGGCGGGCCAGCTCGCCTTCCAGGCAGCCGCCGCTGACCATGCCGACGGTGCCGCCGTGGCGAGCGATCAGCATGCGCGCACCGGGGCGCCGGTAGGCCGAACCCTGGACCCTGACCACCGTGGCCATGACGCTTTCTTCGCCATCCCTGGCCTGGCTGGCCAGGGCGGCCAGCAGCCTGCCGATCTCGCTCATGCGCGTGCTTTCCGCTTCGTTGCCCGAATGCAGATTATTCAACAGGATCGGCGAAGCATTGACGGGGGCTTGCTGCAAGGGGCTTGAAGCAGGGCTTCATAGTGTTCGGCCCTAGCAAATACTGGGGCGCGAGGCGGCCCTGGACGATCACTGAATGAAGGTCCGCATCACGACAGCAACTCCTCCACCAATGGCGCCTGCGCCCATTCCGCGCGCAGGAAGTCGATCAATGCCCGCAGCTTGGCCGGCACCCGGCGGCGATCCGGGTAGTACAGCTGCAAGCCGGGAAAGCACGGGCTCCAGTCCTCCAGCAGGCGCACCAGGCGCCCTTGCGCGAGAAAGGGCTCGATATAGCCATTGATCATGTAGGCGATGCCCAGCCCATCGAGGGCCGAGCGTACGAGGATCTCCGAGTCGTTGAGCACCAGGCGCCCACGCACCTGCAACTCGAAGTGCTCGTTGCCGCGGCTGAAGGCCCAGCGTTCGATCTGCCCGCTGCTGCTGTGGCGAAAACCGATGCAGTCGTGCTCGAGCAACGCCCGTGGATGCTGGGGGCGGCCATGGCGGGCCAGGTAGTCGGGGGCGGCGATGACCTGCGCCTGCAGCGGCGGGCCGACCGTCAGGGCGACCATGTCCTTGTCGACCGCCGCACCGAAGCGGATACCGGCGTCGAACCCCTGGGCGATGATGTCTACCAGTTGGTTCTCCACCCGCAGCTCCAGGCTGATCTCCGGGTAGGTGGCGAGAAAGCGCCGCAGGATCGGTTGCAGCACGATCAGGTAGCTGGCCCGCAGCACGTTCAGGCGCAACAGCCCACTGGGGTGGTCGGCCTCGCGGCCCAGTTCGCGGGAGGCATTGGTCAAGGCCTCCAGGGCCGGCTGGACCCGCTCCAGGAAGCGCTCGCCGACCTCGGTCAAGGCCACGCTGCGGGTGGTGCGGTTGAACAGCACCAGCCCCAGGCGATGCTCCAGGCTGCGAATGCTCTGGCTGACCGCCGAGGGCGAGACGCCCAGGCGCACGGCGGCCGTGGAGAAGCCTTTCTCCTCGGCCACTGCAAGAAAGGTGACCAGGCCATCGAGATGGTCTTGGCGCATGGCGGGATCTCCAGCCGTCGGCAGCCCAGCCACGCGCCAGGCACTCTGCAAGTAAAAACCGCATGGGGGCAAAACGCCAGTGGCCGCAGGAGGGCCTGCAACCTGGCGTTACAAATCGGCGTCGCGCTGGCTGCGCACGAACTCGATGAAGGCCTTCAGGGTTGCCGGTACATGGCGTCGGCTCGGGTAGTACAGGTGCAAGCCCGGGTAGTAGGGCGTCCAGTCCTCCAGCACCTGCACCAGCCGGCCGCTGGCCAGGTGCTCGCGGACCATGTCCTCGAACACATAGGCCAGGCCCACGCCCTCCAGGGCGGCGTCGGGCATCAGGCTGACATCGCCGAGCACCAGTGGCCCCTGCACGTCCACCTCCAGGCGCATGCCACCCCGTTCGAACTCCCAGCGGTACAGCGCACCGCTGGGGAAACGGTGGCCGATGCAGGGCAGGGTGCGCAGGTCGTGGGGTTGCCGGGGGCGCGGATGGCGCTCGAAGAACGCCGGCGCGCCCACCACCACCGAGCGCAGGTAGGGGCCGATGGGCAGCGACACCATGTCCGCCTGCAGGCGCTCGCCCAGGCGTACGCCGGCATCGAAGCCGGCACCGACCATGTCCACCAGGGCATCGTCGCTGGCGATCTCCAGGCGCACGTCCGGGTAGGCGGCCAAAAAACGGCTGGCCAGCGGCAGCAAGGCCAGCTCCACGGCGGCCCGGCCGGCGGTGATGCGCAGCTTGCCAGAGGGGCTGTCGCGCATGCTGTCGAGATCTTCCAGGGCATCGGCGATATCGCGGAAGGCCGGTTGCAGGCGCTGGTACAGGCGCTCGCCGGCCTCGGTCAGGGCCACGCTGCGCGTGGTGCGGTTGAACAGGCGCACGCCCAGGCGGGTTTCCAGGGTGCGCAGGGCGTGGCTCAGGGCCGAGGGCGTGAGCCCCAGTTCGACGGCGGCGCGGCTGAAGTTCAGGTGCCGGGCGATGCACAGGAACAGCGACAGGTCGGCGGTGCTGGGCGATTTCATTGTTGAATGCACCTCACAAGAGCATGCGAAATTCATGGGATTATCACATCAACCGCCCAGACGTACAGTGACCTCACTCATCGACAAGGCCCTGCGCGGTGCAGGGTCGTCTACAGGAGGAATTGACATGCGTACCTGGCTCATCACTGGCGCTTCCCGCGGATTCGGTGCACTGATCGCCCAACAGGCCCTGGCGGCCGGCGATGCGGTCATCGCCACCGCACGCAAGCCCGAGGACATCGAGGCCCGCCTGGGCCAGCAGCCGAACCTGCTGGCCGTGCGCCTGGACGTCACCTGCGAAGAACAGGCCCACCAGGCCGTGGCTGCAGGCATCAAGCGCTTCGGCCGTATCGATGTCCTGGTCAACAATGCCGGTTTCGGGGTGCTGGGGGCGGTGGAGGAAACCAGCGCCAGCGAGACCGAGCGGCTGTTCGCCACCAACGTGTTCGGCGTGCTCAACGTCAGCCGCGCGGTGCTGCCGCACATGCGCCGCCAGCGCAGCGGCCACCTCATCAACATCTCTTCGCTGGGTGGCTACCAGGCTTACATGGGCTGGGGCGTGTACGGCTCGACCAAGTTCGCCGTGGAGGGCATCAGCGAGGCCATGCACCAGGAGCTGGCGCCATTGGGCATCAAGGTGACCGTGGTCGAGCCGGGGTTCTTCCGCACCGATTTTCTCGACGACCAGTCGCTGGTCAAGACCGCCCTGGAACTGCCCGACTATGACCAGACGGTCGGCCAGATGCGCACCTTCGCCGCTTCGGCCAACCATGCCCAGCCGGGCGACCCGCAACGATTCGCCGAAGCCATGCTGGCCCTGGCCAACGCCGAGCAGCCACCGCTGCGCCTGCCGCTGGGCAGCGATGCGGTCGCGCGGGTCGAGGCCAAGCATGCCCTGGTCGAGCGGGAACTGGCGCACTGGCGGGAATGGTCGCTGTCCACCGACTTCGCCGATTGAATGGGCGCGCTCCACCCTGGGTTCGACACAGGCTTCGATCCCGGGTGGAGTCGGGTATGATGCGAGCCCTTTCCCTGAACGAGGCCTGACCCATGTCCCTGAGTGCTGAGCAGATTGGCGAATTCCGCGTCTTCGCCGAGCAGTTGGCCGATGCCGCCGCGGCGGCGATCCAGCCGTATTTCCGGGCGAGCCTGGAGGTCGAGGACAAGGGCGGGCGCCTGTACGACCCGGTCACCGTGGCCGACAAGGCCGCCGAGGATGCCATGCGTGCGCAGATCCAGGCCCGCTACCCGGAGCACGGTATCCTCGGCGAGGAGCAAGGCGTGGCCGCTGGCAGCAGCCCGCTGACCTGGGTGCTCGACCCGATCGACGGCACCCGCGCCTTCATCACCGGCCTGCCATTGTGGGGCACGCTGATTGCCCTGAACGACGGTACGCGCCCGGTCCTCGGGGTGATGAACCAGCCGTTCACCGGCGAGCGTTTCGTCGGCACGCCCGAGGGCGCCTGGCGCAGCGGCACACCCTTGAAGACCCGCGCCTGCGCCGACCTGGCCGCGGCGACCTTGATGTGCACCACCCCGGACATGTTCGACACGCCCGCGCGCAAGGCGGCCTTCGAGGCCGTGGCCGGCCGTGCCCGGTTGATGCGCTACGGTGGCGACTGCTATGCCTACTGCATGCTGGCGTCCGGCTTCGTCGACGTGATCGTCGAGGCCAGCCTGCAGCCCTACGACGTACAGGCGCTGATCCCGATCATCGAGGGCGCGGGCGGGGTGATCACCGCCTGGGACGGCGGCCCGGCGCAGCACGGCGGCTGCGTGGTGGCCTGTGGCGATCCGGCGCTGCATGCACAGGTGGTGCAGATGCTGCGCCAAGCGATGTGAGCCAAGGGGCGGCGTTGCAACCGCCCGCCGCACTTTTTCCCATTTGCGCGCTCTATGTCTGGTCAGGTTGGGCCGATTCCCGGCCCAGCCGTTGATTCCAGACCCCGGTGCCGATGGTTGCTCCACACCTCAGACTCTCCCTGCGCCTGCTCCTGGCAGGTGCGTTGACCGCCCTGTGCGCCTGCACCCAGCAGCAGGGCCGTGACATCATCAGCCAGTTCGGCGACGGTCAGCCCAGCGAGCTGTTCCAGACCAGCGTCGACCGCATGGCCACCCTGTCCATGCGTGACAACCTGCAGAGCCTGTACCTGCTGATGAACAAGCTGTACCTGCGCAACCCCAGCCAGTGGAAGCAGTCCGGCTACCTCGATGCCGCCACCGCCGAGCGGCAGATCCGCCTGGCCATCGAACAGCGCCAGCCGTTGCCGCAACTGGGCAACCGCCGCGACCTGGCAGCGCTGAGCTATGCCTTGAGCCCGGAGTTTCGTGGCGACCGGGTCGGTGCCTTCATCTACGCCATCGGCAGCATGCTGATCACCGCCCATGGCGGGCGCACCGAGTTCTACATGACCGATACCATCGACCCGCTGTTCGTCAACAACGCTGCGCGCAATATCGAGAAGGCCACCTGGATGCTCAGCCAGCGCCAGGATGCCAATGGTGTGCTGTTGCTGTTCTCCAACGAGATTTCCGAGGAGGGCAGCAACCTGAGTTTCGCGGTGGAGTTCGGCAAGATCGTGGCGAGGCTGGACCTGCTGGCGCAGATGCTCGACGAGCGCTACCGGAGGATCGGGCTGAACTATGCGCAGAGCCTGTTGCTGATGAACTTCCTGCCGGTGCAGTAGCCTATGGGCCGGTCGTGATACCAGCGGTACAGGGCAAGGGTTGCGCCTTGTTCGCGGGCAAGCCCGCTCCCACACGGCCCTGCAAGCCACCCTCATGTGTGATCGGCTTGGCGCCTGTGGGGCTGCTTCGCAGCCCATCGCCGGCTCTGACAGCATCGGTGTATGGCAAGAACTGCGGCCTTGCTCACGGCTCGTCGCTAGCGGAGCGATCGATGAGCTGGCGTTATGGCGCCGGGATCGTCCCGTTGCAGTGGCTCGTATTGTGCCAGCAACCAGTCACGCAGGCGGCGGCAGCTGGAGTCGTGCTCCTTGTCTTCGTTGAACGACAGGTAGTGGAAGGTGTCCTTGAGCACCACCTCCTGGGGCACCGGCCGCACCAGCAGGCCCTGGGCGACCAGCGGCGCCACCAGGATATGCCAGCCGAGCACCACGCCCTGGTGGCTCTGGGCGAGCTGCACCAGCAGGTTGTAGTCGTTGGCGTTGAAGAAGTGCGGTGCCTGGCTGGCCCGGCTCTTCAGGTCGATGTCATGGAAGGCCAGCCAAACGTTCCAGTCCACGTGCTCGGCGACCTGGGAGCGGCCATAAGGGCTGAGGTTGAGCAGGGCACCATCCCGGATGCCTTCCAGGGTGCGCAGCTCCGGATGCTGCTCCAGGTACTGGGGCGAGCACACCGGGTAGATGATGTCGTGGTTCAGCGGCTGGCAGCGGTAGCCTTCGTGGATCCTGCCCAGCTTGGAGATGAAGATGTCCGGCCGCGCCCCCGGCTCCATGGACAGGAAGTTCTGGGTGGTGATGAGGTTGATGTCGATGTCCGGGTTCTCCTCGAAGAACCGCGGCAGCCGAGGCCCGAGCCAGAGCGCGGAGAACGCTGGCGAGCAGCACAGGGTGACCACGTGCTTGGTGTTGGTGTTGCTGCGGATGCGCTCGGCGGCCTGGGAAATGTTGACGAACGACAACTGCACGGCATCGAAGAAGATCGAGCCGGCCACGGTCAGCTCCACCGCACGCCCGGCGCGGGTGAACAGTTCGGCGCCCAGGTGCGCCTCGAGCTCGCGGATCTGCCGGCTGACCGCCGCCTGGGTCACGCACAGGGCCTCGGCGGCGCGGGTGAAGTTCTGATACTTGGCGGCGGCGACGAAGACCTTGACCGCACGCAGGGAGGGCATCTTGATCAGGGTCTGATCGGGTTCGGTGTGTCTGGCCATGGGGCAGGGCGTCGAGGTCCTTCGTGGGGCTGGGGAGGGCGCGGTGTGCCTCACTCTAGCGTGGGAGCGCCCAGGCGGTAAACCGCTGCGTCGGGGCGCGGGGCACGGCCATGCGGCCCTTCGCGGCGGTATGCGCTTGCCCTGGGGAAGCCGTGGCCCCGCTGGAACCTGCAGGACAGTGCGCTCGCCAGGGCATTGATAACCCCAGGTAATGGTTAGCGCGCCCTAAATGTCGTTGGACCCCGCTCCCCCCCTGGGCCTAACGTGAAAGCAACGGCGCGGCATCGAAGACATCGATGTCGAGAATTTTTCCAAGCAGGGCCGCCTGCGTGCCGGTTTGACTCGCGTTCGAACTTGAACGGACTGCCAAGCGTACTCGCACTGATCCGAACCCGCCTTACCCGAGAAGTGCGATGTTTGAAGATTGGTTATAAGCATAAGAAGAGGGTCGTATGAGCCATGCCGATGAAATTCTTTCGGTGAACAATATTTTCAAGGTGTTTGGTCCGAACCCGGACATGGCCATGGAGATGTTGCGCAAGGGTGCCGACAAGAATGAGATTTTCAGCAAGACCGGCCACGTCGTCGGCGTGTTCGATGCAAGCTTTTCCGTCAAGCGTGGCGAGATCTTCGTCATCATGGGCCTGTCCGGGTCGGGCAAGTCGACCATGGTGCGCTTGTTCAACCGCCTGATCGAACCCACCGCCGGCAGTATCCACCTCAACGGCAGAGAGATCACCGGTCTGTCCGACAAGGACTTGCTCGACGTGCGGCGCAAGGAAATGGGGATGGTGTTCCAGTCCTTCGCCCTGATGCCCCACATGAGCGTGCTGGAGAACACCGCCTTCGGCCTGGAGATCGCCGGCGTCCCGGAGCAGGAGCGCCACGCCAGGGCCCGCGAAGCCTTGAGCCAGGTTGGCCTCGCTGGCCACGAGCACAGTTACCCGCACCAGCTCTCCGGTGGCATGCAGCAGCGCGTGGGCCTAGCCCGCGCGCTGGCCAACGACCCGGCGATCCTGCTGATGGACGAGGCCTTCTCGGCCCTCGACCCACTGATCCGCAGCGAGATGCAGGGCGAGCTGATCCGCCTGCAGGCCGAGCAGCAACGCACCATCATCTTCATTTCCCACGACATTGAGGAAGCCATCCGCATCGGCCATCGCATCGCGATCATGGAAGGCGGCCGGGTGGTGCAGATCGGCACGCCCCAGGAGCTGATCAACCAGCCGGCCAACGAGTACGTGCGCACCTTCTTCAAAGGCTTCGACAGCTCGCGGGTGCTCAAGGCAGGGGATGTCGCCCAGTTCGATCCAGAGACGGTGTGCCGGGTCAACGGCAAGGCGCCACGCTTCAAGCCCGGGGTGCCGTACGGCTACCTGGTCGACGAGCATGGCCAGTTGCTTGGCGTGGTCGACACCGACGTCAACGGCGCCTCGGCCAGCGATCGCTACAGCCTGCACGAGCAGCAGCCGGTGTACATCGACACGCCCCTGCATGACGTGCTGGGTATCGTTGCCAGCCTGCCTTACCCGGTACCCGTGCTCGACCGCGCCGGCGCCCTCAAAGGCACCATTTCCAAGAACGAGCTGCTGCAGACCCTGAGCCGCCACTGAGCGCCCGTCGCGGGTGCCGATGAGCGCCTGCGGCCACAAGAAGAGGTAAGCCCCGATGTCCGAGTTCAGTCTTCTCGACCCGTTCCAGTCCGCCACCCTGCCGCTGGGTGACTGGGTGGAAGCCACCCTGAATTTTCTGGTGCACAACTTCCGCGACGTATTCCGTGCCATCCGCTGGCCGATCGACCAGGTGCTCAACGGTATCGAGTTCGTGCTGCAGAGCATCCCGCCGAGCATCGGCATCATCCTTTCGTCGTTGCTCGGTTGGCAGTTGGCCGGCCGGCGCATGGCGCTGCTGTGCTTCGTCACCCTGACCCTGCTGGGGCTGATCGGCGTGTGGTCGGAATCCATGACCACCCTGGCGCTGGTGCTGACCTCGGTGTTCTTCTGCGCGGTGATCGGCATCCCGCTGGGCATCCTCTGCGCCCGCAGCGATCACCTGGAGCGGGTGGTGCGCCCGGTGCTCGATGCCATGCAAACCTTGCCGGCGTTCGTCTACCTGGTGCCGGTGGTGATGCTGTTTGGCATCGGCAACGTGCCGGGCGTGCTGGTGACCATCGTCTTCGCCCTGCCGCCGCTGGTGCGCCTGACCAACCTGGGGATCCGCCAGGTGCCGGAAGACAAGATCGAGGCGGCGCGCGCCTTCGGTTGCACGCCGCGGCAGATGCTGACCCGGGTGCAACTGCCCCTGGCCACCTCGACCATCATGGCGGGCATGAACCAGACCCTGATGCTGTCGCTGTCGATGGTGGTGATCGCTTCGATGATTTCGGTGGGTGGCCTGGGGCAGATGGTGCTGCGCGGTATCGGCCGCCTGGACATGGGCCTGGCCACGGTCGGCGGGGTAGGGCTGGTGCTGCTGGCGATCTTCCTCGACCGCCTGACCCAGGCCATGGGCGCGCGCAGCAGCGCCGACCCAAGCCTGCGCTGGTACCACACCGGCCCCGTGGGCCTGCTGCTGCGCCTGTGTGGTTCAGGGCAGGGCGCACCACGCAAGGCCGCCTGAGCCCACCGACCCCATCTGCCCTACCTGTAAAGAACAACCAGAAGAAGGTAAGTGACAATGCATCGATCCAAGTTCTCCCGTAGCGTCCTGCAATGCGCCACCGCCTTGTCGCTGGTGGCCGCCTCCCTGTGCGCCAGCGCCTCGGCCGAAAAGCCGGGCGAGGGCGCCAAGGTCACGCCGATCTTCCCCTCCATCGCCGAGGAGCGCTTCCGTGGCGAGGTGGCCATGGAAGGCTTGCGTGAACTGGGCTACAAGGTCCAGGAACCGAAGGAGACCGAGTACGGCGTGATGATGGTGGCCTTGGCCAATGGCGACGCCGACTTCACCGTGCACCTGTGGGAGAAGCTGCACGACAAGTTCTACCAGCAGGCCGGCGGTGACAGCGCGATGGTCAAGACCGGCAACATCCTGCCCGGAGTGAGCCAGGGCTACCTGATCGACAAGAAGACCGCCGATGCGCACAACATCAAGTACATCACCGACCTGAAGAAGCCAGAGATCGCCAAGCTGTTCGACACCGACGGCGATGGCAAGGCCGATCTGACCGGCTGCAACCCGGGCTGGGGCTGCGAATTGGTGATCGCCCACCACATGAAGGCCTACGACCTGGAGAAGACCGTGCACGTCAACCAAGGCTCGTACTTCGCACTGATGGCCGACACCATCACCCGCTACAAGGATGGCAAGCCGATCCTGTATTTCACCTGGGTACCGCAGTGGATCGCCAGCGTGCTGGTCGAAGGCCGCGACGTGGTCTGGCTGGAAGTGCCCAAGACCGACCTGCCTGACGGCAACAACGATGTCGACACCCTGTACAAGGGCAAGAACCTGGGCTTTGCCGTGGACAAGGTGGTGGCCGTGCTGAACAAGGACTTCGCCGACAAGAACCCGGCGGCGCTGAAGTTCCTCTCGCTGGTGCAGATCAGCACCGACGACGAGAGCGCGCAGAACCTGAAGATGCAGCAGGGCGAGAAGAAGCCTGCCGATATCCAGCGCCACGCCAAGGAATGGGTCGCCGCCCACCGCCAGCAGTTCGACGAGTGGCTGCAGGCGTCCCGCGACGCCGCCGGCAAGTAAACGTTTTTCTCCCACCCGCCCTGGCCTGGCCGGGGCACCGGCTGCCTGTGAGTCGAGCCATGAGTCATTTCGAAAGCGTCCTGAAGAACACCAACCTGGCCCACCTGGATCCGTCTGGCCGCACGGCGCTGTCGCAGCCGTGCCGGCGGGTGGCCTTCGTCCTGCGCGAGCACTTCTCCATGATGGCCTTCACCGCTGCCATGGACACCCTGGTGACCGCCAACCTGATGAGCGCCACGCCGTTGTTCCAGATCCAGGTGGTGGGCGAGGGCAGCCAGGTCATGAGCGACCTGGGGCTGGCCTTGCCGGTCAACACGCCGCTGGCCGAGCTCGATGTGCAGGGGCTGGACATCCTGCTGGTGTGCGGTGGTTTCCGGGTGCGCCTGGAGAACGATCCGTTGTTGCGTGGCAAGCTACGCCAGGCCGACCAGCAAGGCTGCCTGCTCGGTGGCCTGTGGAACGGGGCCTACTTCCTGGCCGAGGCCGGCCTGCTCAATGACCATGAATGCGCCTTCCACCCCGATGGCCGGGCGATGATGAACGAGCTGTTCCCGCATGTGCGGGTCAGCCGGCTGGCCCATGTGCTGGATCGCAAGCGCATGAGTTGTGCCGGCGCCAGCAGTGCCCTGGACATGATGCTCGGGCTGCTCGAACACAGCGGGGGCGAGCTGCTGCGCCGGGCCGTGGAGCAGATGCTGGCCTGCGACCGTTCACGGGTGCAGGCCAGCCTGCCGGCGGCCGCGCCGGACATCGACCCGACCTTGCCGCGCGGTGTGCGCCTGGCCCTTGAACTGATGCATGCCAATATCGAGGACCCTATCTGCATCGACGAGATCGCCCGCCATGCCGGGCTTTCCCGGCGTCACCTGGAGCGCCTGTTCCGCCGCCATGTCCAGGCCACGCCGCCGCGCTACTACCTGGAGCTGCGCCTGACCCATGCGCGGCAGTTGCTGCAGCACACCAGCAAGTCGCTGACCGAAGTGGCGGTGGCCAGCGGGTTCGTCAGCTTCCCGCATTTCTACCGGCGTTTTCGTGAGCTGTTCTCCATCGCGCCACGGCAGTTCCGGGCTCGCAGCCAGGGTTGGGCGGTTCGTCAGGACATGGCGGCGCATTGAGCTTGTTGGGGTCAGCTTGCCCATCTGGATTCAAAATTTGTCCGATAATCGCCCGGCTACCCGTCCAGCCCTGTCCGCTATCCGCACGACCTTTCCTTGGTCGCATTGCCTGGCTCTCGGCTTTTTGCTTAGTGTGTGCAAGCATCGCCGGTGGTCGCCTGAGCCCTGAATTCCCCCGCCGGCCCGATAGAATGACCGTGAACGACCGCGACCACAGGCCCTCGCGCCCGTAGGAAGCGGCGACCAGAACAATAACGAAGCCGAGTGCCTTGCCTATGGAAAGCCGCCTGTTGAGCGAGCGCAGCAGCGTGTTCCATCACGCCGACCCCTATGCCGTTTCCGACTACGTCAACCGGCATGTGGGCCAGCATTGCATCGGCCTGTCCCGAAGCACCCACCCCCAGGCCAGCCTGAGCCATCGCAAGTTCGCCGACCTCGACCTGTGCCGCATCAGCTACGGCGGCAGCGTGCGCGTCACCTCGCCGGCGTTGGAGACCATCTACCACCTGCAAGTGCTGCTCAACGGCAATTGCCTGTGGCGCGGGCACCAGCGCGAGCACCACCTGGTGCCGGGCGAACTGCTGCTGATCAACCCGGACGACCCGGTCGACCTGACCTACTCGGAAGATTGCGAGAAGTTCATCCTCAAGGTGCCGACCCGCCTGCTCGAGTCGATCTGCGACGAGCAGCGCTGGCAGCGACCCAGCGCAGGCGTACGCTTCTTGCGCAATCACTACCGGCTGGAGGAGCTGGACGGTTTCGTCAGCCTGCTGGCGATGATCTGCCACGAGGCCGAGGTGAGCGATTCGCTGCCGCGGGTGCAGGGGCACTACAGCCAGATCGTCGCCAGCAAGCTGCTGACCCTGCTGACCACCAACGTCCGCCGTGAATGCCTCGGTACGCCGGGGGCCAGCCTGGAGCGAATCCTCGAGCACATCGAGCACAACCTGAAGCTGGAGATGTCCGCCGAAGGCTTGGCCGAGCAGGCGTGCATGAGCGTGCGCTCGTTGTACGCGCTGTTCGACCGGCACCTGGGGACCACCCCCAGGCAGTACATTCGCCAGCGCAAGCTGGAGCAGGTGCACGCCTGCCTGAGCGATGCCAGCTGCGCGGTGCGCAGCGTGACCGAGTTGGCGATGGACTATGGCTTCCTGCACCTGGGGCGGTTTTCCGAGAGCTACCGGCAGCAGTTCGGCGAGTTGCCCTCCGAGACCTTGCGGCGTCGCACGGGCGCCTGATCCAGGGGCCGCTTTGCGGCCCCGATACACCCAGGCGCCCAACCTGCCTGCACAAATCGGATAGCACTCTGCACGATCCGGATATTGCCCCATCCCGGCACACCCTAACCTGACCTGGCCTGAACAATAACAATGGAGACCCTGGCCATGTCCCTGGGATTCGATTACCTCAATGCCTTGCTCGAGGATGACCGGGAAAAAGGTGTCTATCGCTGCAAGCGAGAGATGTTCACCGACCCGCGCCTGTTCGAACTCGAGATGAAGCACATCTTCGAGGGCAACTGGATCTACCTGGCCCACGAAAGCCAGATCCCCGAGAAGAACGACTTCCTCACCCTGACCATGGGGCGCCAGCCGATCTTCATCGCGCGCAACAAGGACGGGGAGCTCAATGCCTTCCTCAATGCCTGCAGCCACCGCGGCGCCATGCTGTGCCGGCACAAGCGCGGCAACCGTTCGAGCTATACCTGCCCGTTCCATGGCTGGACCTTCAACAACAGCGGCAAGCTGCTCAAGGTCAAGGACCCGAGCAACGCCGGCTACCCCGACAGCTTCAACTGCGACGGCTCCCACGACCTGACCAAGGTCGCCCGCTTCGAGTCCTATCGCGGCTTCCTGTTCGGCAGCCTCAACCCCGATGTCAAACCCCTGGTCGAACACCTGGGCGAGTCGGCGAAGATCATCGACATGATCGTCGACCAGTCGCCGGAAGGCCTGGAAGTGCTGCGCGGCGCCAGCTCCTACATCTACGAAGGCAACTGGAAGCTCACCGCCGAGAACGGCGCCGATGGCTACCACGTCAGTTCCGTGCACTGGAACTACGCCGCCACCCAGAACCAGCGCAAGCAGCGCGAGGCTGGGGAACAGATCAAGACCATGAGTGCCGGCGCCTGGGCCAAGCAGGGTGGCGGCTTCTATTCCTTCGACCATGGCCACCTGCTGCTGTGGACCCGCTGGGCCAACCCCGAGGACCGTCCGGCGTATGAGCGACGTGATGAGCTAGCCGCCGATTTCGGCCAGGCCCGCGCCGACTGGATGATCGAGAATTCGCGCAACCTGTGCCTGTACCCCAACGTCTACCTGATGGATCAGTTCAGCTCGCAGATCCGCATCGCCCGGCCTATTTCGGTGAACAAGACCGAGATCACCATCTACTGCATCGCCCCCAAGGGCGAGAGTGCCGAGGCCCGGGCCAGGCGTATCCGCCAGTACGAGGACTTCTTCAACGTCAGCGGCATGGCCACCCCGGATGACCTGGAGGAGTTCCGCTCCTGCCAGACCGGCTATGGCGCCGGTGCCGGCTGGAACGACATGTCCCGTGGCGCGGCCCACTGGGTCGAAGGCGCCGACGAGGCCGCCCGCGAGATCGAGCTCAAGCCGCTGCTGTCGGGCGTACGCACCGAGGACGAGGGCCTGTTCGTGCTGCAGCACAAGTACTGGCAGGAGACCATGATCAAGGCCCTTGAGCAGGAACAGCGCCTGATCCCCGTGGAGGCCGTGCAATGACCAGCACCTATGAAACCGTGCGCGACTTCCTCTACCGCGAGGCGCGCTACCTGGACGATGCCCAGTGGGACCTGTGGCTGGAGCTGTACGCTGCCGACGCGACCTTCTGGATGCCGTCCTGGGACGATGACGACCGCCTCACCGAAGACCCGCAGAGCGAGATCTCGCTGATCTGGTACGGCAACCGTGGCGGCCTGGAGGACCGGGTGTTCCGCATCAAGACCGAGCGCTCCAGCGCCACCGTCCCGGACACCCGCACCTCCCACAACATCAGCAACATCGAGATCGTCGAGCAGCGCGATGGCCAGTGCCAGGTGCGGTTCAACTGGCACACCCTGAGCTTTCGCTACAAGACCACCGACAGCTACTTCGGCACCAGCTTCTACACCCTCGACCTGCGGGGCGAAGACCTGCGGATCCTGGCCAAGAAGGTGGTCCTGAAGAACGACTACGTGCGTCAGGTCATCGACATCTACCACATCTGACACCAGGCCAAGGCGAGGGTCGCCCGGTGTGCCGCATGGCGCACCGTGGCCAGGCTCGCCCCGGAGGTACGCCATGAGCTTCCAGATCGCATTGAATTTCGAAGACGGGGTGACCCGTTTCATCCAGGCCGAAGGCCACGAGAGCGTGGCCGACGCCGCCTACCGCCAGGGCATCAACATCCCCCTGGACTGCCGCGACGGCGCCTGCGGCACCTGCAAGTGCCAGGCCGAGGCCGGGCGCTATGACCTGGGCGACAACTTCATCGAGGACGCCTTGAGCGAGCAAGAGATCGCCCAGGGCTACGTGCTGACCTGCCAGATGCGCGCGATGAGCGACTGCGTGGTGCGCATTCCGGCCTCGTCGCAGCTGTGCAAGGCCGAGCAGGCCAGCTTCGAGGCGGCCATCAGCGAGGTACGCCAGTTGTCCGAGAGCACCATCGCCCTGTCGATCAAGGGCGAGTCCCTGAGCCGCCTGGCGTTCCTGCCGGGCCAGTACGTCAACCTGCAGGTGCCGGGCAGCGACCAGAGCCGTGCTTATTCCTTCAGCTCGCTGCAGAAGGACGGCGAGGTCAGCTTCCTGATCCGCAACGTGCCCGGCGGCTTGATGAGCCACTTCCTCACCAGCCTGGCCAAGGCCGGCGACAGCCTGACCCTGGCAGGGCCGCTGGGCAGCTTCTACCTGCGCCCGATCCAGCGGCCGCTGTTGCTGCTGGCCGGCGGCACGGGCCTGGCGCCGTTCACGGCGATGCTGGAGAAGATCGCCGAGCAGGGCTCGGAGCATCCCCTGCACCTGATCTACGGCGTCACCAACGACTTCGACCTGGTCGAGATGGAGCGCCTCCAGGCCCTGGCCGCGCGCATCCCCAACTTCACCTTCAGCGCCTGCGTGGCCAACCCGGACAGCCAGTACCCGCAGAAGGGCTACGTGACCCAGCACATCGAGCCGCGCCACCTCAACGACGGCGATGTCGACGTGTACCTGTGCGGGCCACCGCCGATGGTCGAGGCGGTCAGCCAGTACATCCGCGAACAGGGCATCACCCCGGCCAACTTCTACTACGAAAAGTTCGCCGCCGCGGCAGCCTGAGACTTCACGGGGCTGCCCGCATCGTGCGGGTGAGGGCGGCCTCCTTTTTATTCCTGGCGACTGGCGAGGGCGTTGCCCCCGATCGCAGGCAGCCAGCTCCCACATTTCGAGGCATGCGCTGTACCTGTGGGAGCAACTGCTTGCGGCGAATGGGCCGGTAGCCGCAACCCAAGCCCACGGGCCTGAAGGGGCTCGTGGCGGGTTCGACAACCCAATGGTGGGAGAGAACGATGGATAGCAGATTCCAAGGCAAGGTCGCCCTGGTCACCGGCGCCGCGCAGGGTATCGGCCGAGGCGTGTGCTGGCGGCTCAAGGCCGAGGGCGCGCAGGTGGTGGCGGTGGACCGCTCCGAACTGGTCCACGAGCTGGCCGGGGAAGGCGTGCTGACCCTTACCGCCGACCTCGAGCAATACGCCGACTGCACCCGGGTCATGGCCACGGCCGTGGCGACCTTCGGCTGCCTCGACATCCTGGTCAACAACGTCGGCGGCACGATCTGGGCCAAGCCCTTCGAGCATTACGAGGTGGCGCAGATCGAGGCCGAAGTGCGCCGCTCGCTGTTCCCCACCCTGTGGTGCTGCCACGCGGCGCTGCCCTACATGCTCGAGCGCGGCAGCGGCGCCATCGTCAACGTCTCGTCCATCGCCACCCGAGGGGTCAACCGCGTGCCCTACGGTGCGGCCAAGGGTGGGGTCAACGCGCTCACCGCGTGCCTGGCCTTCGAGACGGCCGGCCGTGGCATCCGGGTCAATGCCACCGCCCCAGGCGGCACCGAGGCACCGCCCCGGCGCATTCTGCGCAACAGCAGCGAGCAGAGCGAGCAGGAAAAGGGCTGGTACCAGCAGATCGTCGACCAGACCGTCTCCAGCAGCCTGATGAAACGCTACGGGAGCATCGACGAACAGGTCGGCGCGATCCTCTTCCTGGCCTCCGACGAGGCCTCCTACATCACCGGCGTGACCCTGCCGGTAGGCGGCGGCGACCTCGGCTGAGCGCCGCCTTCGGGCAAGGTTTTCCTCACACAACAAAAACAAGAGAGACAGATGCCATGCGAACCCTCGACGTCCACCCGATCATCGACAATGCCCGCTTCACCCCGTTTCACTGGATGGTCATGGCCTGGTGCGGCCTGCTGCTGGTCTTCGACGGCTACGACCTGTTCATCTACGGCGTGGTGCTGCCGGTGATCATGAAAGAGTGGGGCCTGACCCCGCTGCAGGCCGGCGCCCTGGGCAGCTACGCGCTGTTCGGCATGATGTTCGGCGCCCTGGTCTTCGGCAGCCTGGCCGACCGCATCGGGCGCAAGAAGGGCATCGCCATCTGCTTCGCCCTGTTCTCCGGGGCGACCATCCTCAACGGCTTCGCCAGCACCCCCGGTGAGTTCGGCGTGTACCGCTTCTTCGCCGGGCTCGGCTGCGGCGGGCTGATGCCCAACGCCGTGGCGCTGATGAACGAGTACGCGCCCAAGCGCCTGCGCAGCACCCTGGTGGCCATCATGTTCAGCGGCTACTCGTTGGGCGGCATGCTCTCGGCGGGCATCGGGATCTACCTGCTGCCACGCTTCGGTTGGGAGTCGATGTTCTTCGCCGCCGCGCTGCCACTGCTGCTGTTGCCGGTGATCCTCTACTACCTGCCGGAATCCATCGGCTTCCTGGTGCGCCAGGGCCGTACGGAGCAAGCGCGTGCACTGCTCAAGCGCCTGGACCCCGACTGCGACGTGCGGCCCGATGACGTGCTGCAGGCACCGGAGCGCAAGGGCAAGGGGGCCTCGGTGCTGGCGCTGTTGCGCGACGGCCTGGCGGTGCGCACCCTGGCCCTGTGGCTGGCGTTTTTCTGCTGCCTGCTGATGGTCTATGCGCTCAGCTCCTGGCTGCCCAAGCTGATGGCCAACGCCGGCTACAGCCTGGGGTCGAGCCTGTCGTTCCTGCTGGCGCTGAACTTCGGCGGCATGGCCGGGGCGATCCTCGGTGGCTGGCTGGGCGACCGCTACAACCTGGTCAAGGTCAAGGTGGCGTTCTTCCTCGGCGCGGCGCTGTCGATCAGCCTGCTGGGCGTCAACAGCCCGATGCCGGTGCTGTACCTGCTGATCTTCGTCGCCGGGGCCACCACCATCGGCACGCAGATCCTGCTCTATGCCGGCGCCGCCCAGCTCTATGGCCTGTCGGTACGCTCCACCGGCCTTGGCTGGGCCTCCGGCATCGGCCGCAACGGCGCCATCGTCGGCCCGCTGCTCGGTGGCGCGCTGATGGGCATCAACCTGCCGCTGCAACTGAACTTCATCGCCTTCGCCATCCCTGGCGCGGTCGCCGCGCTGGCCATGGCCGTGCACCTGGCCAGCGGCCGGCGCCAAGGCCTGCTGGCCGCCGGCCAGGCGTGACCCTCAACTGACTGAACTGGAGCCTTGCATGACAAGCCCGACCATCGACCGGCTGGAGGCGATCATCGTCGACCTGCCGACCATCCGCCCCCACAAGCTGGCCATGCACACGATGCAGCAGCAGACCCTGGTGATCCTGCGCCTGCGCTGCAGCGACGGCGTCGAGGGCATCGGCGAGGCCACTACCATTGGCGGGCTGGCCTACGGTTACGAAAGCCCCGAGGGGATCAAGGCCAATATCGATGCCCACCTGGCGCCCGCGCTGCTGGGCATGGCGGCGGACAACATCAACGCCGCGATGCTCAAGCTGGACAAGATCGCCAAGGGCAACACGTTCGCCAAGTCTGGCATCGAGAGCGCCTTGCTCGATGCCCAAGGCAAGCGCCTGGGCCTGCCGGTCAGCGAACTGCTCGGTGGCCGGGTGCGCGACAGCCTGGACGTGGCCTGGACCCTGGCCAGCGGCGACACCACCCGGGACATCGCCGAGGCCGAGCAGATGCTCGAGGCACGCCGCCATCGCATCTTCAAGCTGAAGATCGGCGCCAACCCGCTGGATCACGACCTCAAGCACGTGGTGGCGATCAAGCGCGCCCTGGGCGAGCGGGCCAGCGTGCGGGTCGACGTCAACCAGTACTGGGACGAGTCCCAGGCGATCCGCGCCTGCCAGGTGCTGGGCGACAACGGCATCGACCTGATCGAGCAACCCATCTCGCGCATCAATCGCGCCGGCCAGGTGCGCCTGAACCAGCGCAGCCCGGCGCCGATCATGGCCGACGAGTCGATCGAGAGCGTCGAGGATGCCTTCAGCCTGGCGGCCGACGGCGCGGCGAGCATCTTCGCCTTGAAGATCGCCAAGAACGGCGGCCCGCGTGCCGTGCTGCGCACCGCGCAGATCGCCGAGGCGGCCGGCATCGCCCTGTACGGCGGGACCATGCTCGAAGGCTCGATCGGCACCCTGGCCTCGGCCCATGCCTTCCTCACCCTGCGCCAGCTGACCTGGGGCACCGAGCTGTTCGGGCCGCTGCTGCTGACCGAGGAAATCGTCAGCCAGGCGCCGGTCTACCGCGACTTCCAGCTCCACGTGCCACGCACGCCGGGCCTGGGCCTGGCCCTGGACGAAGCGCGCCTGGTCCGTTTCGCCCGGCGCTGAACCTGACTTGCCTAGAAGGAGAAGCACCATGCTGTTCCACGTGAAGATGACCGTGAGACTGCCGGTCGACATGGACCCGGCCAAGGCCGCGCAACTGAAGGCCGACGAGAAGGCGCTGGCCCAGCGCCTGCAGCGCGAGGGCACCTGGCGCCACCTGTGGCGCATCGCCGGGCACTACGCCAACTACAGCGTGTTCGACCTGCCCAGCGTCGAGGCCCTGCACGACACCCTGATGCAGTTGCCGCTGTTCCCCTACATGGATATCGAGGTGCACGGCCTGTGCCGCCACCCCTCGTCGATCCACGCCGACGACCGCTGACCCACCCGCTACGCACAAGAACAACACGAGGTACGCCATCATGACCGTGAAGATTTCCCACACTGCCGAGGTCCAGAAGTTCTTCGAAGAAGTCGCCGGCTTCGGCAACGACGACGGCAACCCGCGCCTCAAGCGCATCATCCAGCGCGTGCTGCAGGACACCGCCCGCCTGATCGAGGACCTGGAGGTCAGCGAGGACGAGTTCTGGCATGCCGTCGACTACCTCAACCGTCTGGGCGGGCGCGGCGAGGCCGGGCTGCTGGTGGCTGGCCTTGGTATCGAGCACTTGCTCGACCTGCTGCAGGATGCCAAGGATGCCCAGGCCGGCCTCACCGGCGGCACCCCGCGCACCATCGAAGGCCCACTGTACGTGGCCGGCGCGCCGATTGCCCAAGGCGAGGTGCGCATGGACGACGGCAGCGAGGAGGGCGTGGCCACGGTGATGTTCCTCGAAGGCCAGGTGCTCGATCCCCAGGGCCAGCCGCTGGCCGGGGCCACGGTCGATTTGTGGCATGCCAACACCCGTGGCACCTACTCGTTCTTCGACCAGAGCCAGTCCGAGTACAACCTGCGCCGGCGCATCGTCACCGATGCCGAGGGCCGCTACCGTGCGCGCACCATCGTGCCCTCGGGCTACGGCTGCGACCCGCAGGGCCCGACCCAGGAGTGCCTGGACCTGCTCGGCCGCCACGGCCAGCGCCCGGCCCATGTGCACTTCTTCATCTCGGCGCCGGGGCACCGGCACCTGACCACCCAGATCAACCTGTCTGGCGACAAGTACCTGTGGGACGACTTCGCCTACGCCACCCGCGATGGCTTGGTGGGCGAGGTGGTGTTCCGCGAGGACGGGGCGCGGGGGATCGCCGGGCGCTATGCCGAGCTGACGTTCGACTTCCAGCTGCAGAAGGCGCCCGACAGCGATGCCGAGCAGCGCAGCAACCGGCCGCGAGCGTTGCAAGAGGGCTGAGGGCGCAGGGGCTGCCTCGCAGCCCCTTCACGGCGGCGCTCCCACACGGCCTTGCCGTGGTCGACTCGGGCCCTGTGGGAGCGGGCTTGCCCGCGAATCGAGGGCCAAGCCCTCGCCATGCCGGCCCCCCTGACAACAAGCGCCCGCCACCCAAGGCCGGGCCCCGATGTCTCACGCGAGGTCCCATGAAAGACCTGTTCAAGGACTGCTCCCTGTCCGCCATCGTCGCCGGCATGATCGCCACGATGATCTCCTACGCCGGCCCCCTGGTGATCATTTTCCACGCTGCCGAGGCCGCGGGCCTGTCCCAGGGGCTGCTGTCGTCCTGGGTGTGGGCGGTGTCGATGGGCAGCGCCGTGCTCGGCGCACTGCTCAGCCTGCGCTACCGGGTGCCGGTGGTGATCGCCTGGTCGATCCCCGGCTCCGCGCTGCTGGTCACGGCCTTGCCCCAGCTTGGCCTGGAGCAGGCCATCGGCGCTTATCTGGCGGCCAACCTGGTGCTGCTGCTGATCGGTATCAGCGGCGCCTTCGACCGCATCATCGCCCGCCTGCCGGGCTCCATTGCCGCCGGCATGCAGGCCGGCATCCTGTTCAGCTTCGGTATTGAGGTGTTCCGGGCCTTGCCGGCACAGCCGGCGCTGGTGCTGGCGATGTTCGTCACCTACGTGCTGATGCGCAGGCTCCGGCCGCGCTACGCGGTGGCCACTGTGCTGCTGGTCGGTGCGGCGGTCACCCTGGCCAGCGGGCAACTGCGCAGCGAAGCCCTGGTGCTGGAATTGGCCTCGCCGCAATTCATCGCCCCGCAGTTCAGCCTGTCGGCGCTGTTCAGCCTGGGTCTGCCCCTGGTGCTGGTCGCCCTGACCGGGCAGTTCATGCCGGGCATGGCGGTGCTGCGCAACGCCGGCTACCAGACCTCGGCCAGCCCGCTGATCAGCGCCAGCGCCGTGGGCGGCGCCTTGCTCGCGCCGTTCGGCTGCCATGGGCTGAACCTCGCGGCGGTCACCGCCAGCCTGTGCACCGGCCGCGAGGCCCACGAGGACCCGCGGCGGCGCTATGTCGCGGCCGTCGCCGGCAGTGTGCTGTACCTGTTGCTGGGCATTGCCGGGGCCACCTTGATGTCGTTGTTCGCCGCATTCCCCGCCGCCTTGGTCGCCGCCCTGGCCGGCCTTGCCTTGTACGGCGCCATCAGCGAGGCCCTGGCCCGCAGCCTGGCCGAACCGCAAGAGCGCGATGCGGGCCTGTTCACCTTCCTGGTGACGGCCTCGGGCGTCTCCTTCCTTGGCCTGTCGGCAGCATTCTGGGGCTTGCTGTTCGGCCTGGCGGCCCATGCGCTGCTGCGCCTGCGCCGCCCCCAACCCCAGGCGGCCTTGCGCCGTAGCCCTTAGGAGGAACCCACCAACCGCCACCTTCGCGTTCCCAGCACCTTACTCACAATAACAAGATCCAAAGAGAGCTTCGGAATGAACCACACCCCTTGCGTCGCCCTGGGCGTCACCTTGCTCAGCCAACCCCTGCTGGCCGCCGAAGGCGGCTTCTTCGAGGATGCCAAGGCCAGCCTGAGCGCCCGTCACTACTACTTCAGCCGTGACTATTCCGACATCGTCGGGGCCAATCCGCAGTCGAAGACCGAGGAGTGGGCCCAGGGCTTCATCCTCGACTTCAAGTCCGGCTACACCCCGGGCACCCTGGGCGTCGGCGTGGATGCCCTGGGCCTTCTGGGCATCAAGCTCGACAGCAGCCCCGACCGGGCCAACAGCGGCCTGTTGCCGGTGCATGGCGATGGCCGCGCCGCCGACGAGTACAGCCGCCTGGCACCGACCTTCAAGGCGCGGCTGTCGAAGACCGAACTGCGCATCGGCGAGCTGCAGCCCAACCTGCCGGTGCTGACCTTCAGCGACATCCGCCTGCTGCCGCCGACCTACCAGGGGGCGAGCATCCGTTCCACCGAGCTGGACGGCCTGACCGTGCAGGCTGGCCACCTGAAGTCCTCGCACCTGCGCAACGAGGGGGGCGACGGCAAGATGAGCGCCATGCTCGGCCATGTCCCCATGCGCCAGGCCGAGAGCGACGCCTTCAACTATGCGGGCGGCGACTATGCCTTCAATGGCGAGCGGAGCAGCGTCAGCCTGTGGTACGGGCAATTGGAGGATATCTACCGGCAGGGCTTCGTCGGCTTCAAGCACAGCGAGCCTGTGGGGGATTGGCTGCTCAGCGCCAATCTGGGGTACTTCACCGCGCGCGAAGAGGGCGATGCCCTGCTGGGCGACATCGACAACCAGGCGTTCTTCTCGCTGTTCACGGCCAAGCACGGCGGGCACAGCTTCCATGTCGGCTACCAGGGCATGTATGGCGACAGCCCGTTCCCGCGAGTGTTCGCCAACATCACGCCGCTGGGCAACGAGGTGCCGACCTATGAATTCGCCTATACCGACGAACGCTCGTACCAGGTGCGCTATGACTACAACTTCGCAGCCCTGGGTATCCCCGGGCTGACCGCGACCGTGCGCTACATCACCGGCGACAATGTCGACACCGGGCTGGGCTACGAAGGCAAGGACCGGGAGCGGGACATCGACATCGGCTATGCGGTACAGGATGGGATGTTCAAGGGGCTCGGCATTCGGGTGAGAAATGCCATGGCGCGGTCGAACTACCGCACCGACATCGACGAGAACCGCTTGATCCTGGTCTATACCTGGCAGCTGTTCTGAGGGGGCGGCGCAGCTGCAAGCTTCAAGCTACAAGCTACAAGCTACAAGCTACAAGCTACAAGCTACAAGCTACAAGCGGCAAGAAAAGCGGGATCTGCGCGGGCCAGCTTTTTTCTTGCAGCTTGAAGCTTGCCAGGCGATTGGATTTGCACTGCCCACCGCGATGCAGGTAGGTTCCCGAAAACATCTGCTTCAGGGACCTGAACCGTGGACTCACTGACTCAAGCCGTACTCGGCGCCGCCCTGCAGGGCTCGGTCCTGGGCCGTATCCAGGGCCGCCGTTCGCTGCTCTACGGCGCTGCCCTGGGCACGTTGCCCGACCTCGACGTAGTGATCCGCTATGCCGACCCCGTGTCGCAGATGACCTACCACCGGGGTTTCTCCCATTCGGTCTTCGTCCTCACCGCCCTGGCCCTGTTGCTGGCCTGGCTGGTCGAGCGGATCGGGCGCAGGCGCTGGCCGCACAAGGGCTACACCTTGCCCAGGCTGTTCCTGGCGTTCTGGCTGGTGCTGGTCACCCACCCGATCCTCGACGCTTTCACCGTCTACGGCACCCAGTTGTTCTGGCCGCTGCACTCGATCCCCGAGAGCTGGGCCGCGGTGTTCATCATCGACCCGCTGTACACCGTGCCGCTGCTGGCCGCCGTCGCCTATGCCGGCATCAGGGGCATGGCGGGGAGGGCGATCCCGCTGCTGACGGCGGCCTTGCTGTTCAGTACCGCCTACCTGGGCTTCGGCCTGGCCGGGCGCATGGCCGCCGAGCAACGCTTCGAACTCGCGCTCGAACACCGTGGGATCGCCATCACCGAGCTGCGCGCCGTGCCCATCGCCTTCAACAGCCTGGTCTGGCGGGTGCTGGCCAAGACCCCGGACGGCGACTACTACGAAGGCGTGAGCAGCTGGTTCGACCGCGAGCCGCCGGAAATGCAGCGCCAGCCGCTCAACCTGGCGCTGGCCAAGGCGCTGCAGGGTGAGCCCCTGCACGAGCGCCTGCGCTGGTTCACCGGCGACTGGCTGCGCTACGACGTGGTCGGCGACGCCCTGGTGGTGAGCGACCTGCGCATGGGCATCCCCGGCAACTACACCTTCCGCTTCGACATGGCCCACCGCGATGGGCAAGGGCGCTGGGCAGCCGTCACGCCGTCGCTGTGGCTCGGCGCCGGGGCCGGCTCGATGCTCAATGCCCACGACCTGGCGCTGATCTGGCGACGCATCCTCGAGCAGCAACCGCCGCTGCCCCTGGCCGCCTGGAGCGACAAATACCTGGGGCAGGGGGCGGACGCCCATTGATGCGCTCGGCAGGGCTGGACCTGGTCAAGTGGACGGCGATCCTGACCATGGTCGCCGACCACCTGCGCTTTCTCTGGCCGGCCGCCGAGGGCCTGTTCGTCCTCGGGCGGCTGGCCTTTCCGCTGTTCTGCCTGGCCATCGCCGTCAATGTCGGGCGCAGCCGCAGCGGGGCCTTGTTCACCCGTGGCAATGCTCGCTACCTGGGCTGGCTGCTGGTGTTCGCGGTGCTCTGCGAAGGCCCCTACCGCTGGCTGGACAACGGCTCGCAGACCTTCAGCGTGATCCCCACCCTGGCGCTGGGCCTGCTGGTCGCCTGGGGCGTGCACCATCCCCAGGCGTTGGCGCGCCTGGGCGGGATCGCCGCGGCGTTGCTCGCCGCCCTGGCCAGCGAGCGCCTGATGTACGGTGTGCCCGGTGTGCTATTGCCGGGCGCCTGCCTGATCGCGCGTAGCCGGGGTGGGGCGAGCTGGCTGTTGCCCTGCCTGCTGGCCATGGCTGGCAACCTGACCAACAGCTGGTTGCGCGACCACCTCCTGCACCCCACGACCTTGCTGGTCTTGGCCATCGCCGCCGTGGCGCTCCCGCTGGGGGGCTGGCTACTGCGCCGTGACGACTGGCGTATCGTGCCGGTGGGGCGCTGGGGCTATGCCTTCTACCCGCTGCACCTGCTGGCGATCAAAGGCTTGCAGGGGCTGATCCAGGCATAAACGCTTGCAATCGGCCGATGCCAGGTTGGGGCCGCTTCGCGGCCCCGAGCGACTCACTGGCGCGGCAGTCGCCCTGTCACGAAATGCGCCACGTCGTTGAAACCTGGCGTGGAGGCATGCCCCGGCGTCACCAGCGAATCGATGAAGGCCTCGTCCTCGGCGGTGATCGCCACGTCCAGCGCGCCTGCGTAGGTGTTCCATTGCGCTTCGGTACGCGGCCCGACGATGGCCGAGCTGACCAGTTGGTTGTTCAGCACCCAGGCGATGGCGAACTCGACGATGCCAACCCCCTTGGCCTGGGTGTAGGCCTGGATCTTCTGGGCGATGGCCAGCGATTCCTGGCGCCACTCCACCTCCATGATGCGCTTGTCCTGGCGGCCGGCGCGGCTGCTGGCGTCCGGCACCGCCCCGGGGGCGTACTTGCCGCTGAGCACGCCGCGGGCCAACGGGCTGAACGGCACCACGCCGAGGCCGTGGTACGCGGCTGCGGTCAACTGTTCTGGTTCGGCCTGGCGGTTGACGATGTTGTACAGCGGCTGGCTCACCACCGGCTTGGCCACGCCCAGGCGCTCGGCCAGGTTGCACAGTTCGGCGATGCGCCAGCCCCGGAAGTTGGACACGCCCCAATAGCGGATCTTGCCTTGCTGCAGCAAGTCGCCCATGGCCCGCACGGTTTCCTCCAGCGGCACCTTGTGGTCTTCGCGGTGCAGGTAGTAGATGTCCAGGTAGTCCAGGCCCATGCGTGTCAACGACGCCTCGATGGCGTTGAACAGGTGCTTGCGCGAAAGGCCGCTGCGGTTGGGTATCCCTTCCACCGGGCCATAGCCGGCCTTGGACGCCACGATCCAGTCCTGGCGGTGACGGGCCACCGCCTCGCCGACGATCTCCTCGGAGCGGCCACCGTTGTATACGTCGGCGGTGTCGATGAAGTTGATGCCCTGGTCCCAGGCCTTGTCGATGATGCGCAGGGCGTCCTCGGTGCTGGTCTGCTCGCCGAACATCATGCTGCCGAGGGTGAGGGCCGAGACCTGGAGGCCACTTTGGCCGAGGGGGCGGTAGATCATGGAGAGGGTCCTTTTCTTGCCGTGAGGGATCTGGACTGTTTTACACAGGTCCCCCACGGTTTGAAAGGGTATGGGACGTGGGCTGCTGTGTATCGAGTCTGCGTAGCGGCGGGATAGCGCCTGGCTTTTGATATGGAGTAAGGGGGAGCGGCACATATTGATTGGTTAATTTTCTGTCAGTTTGTGAGACTCAAAAGGGTAGATGGCTGAGAGATTTCGAATGAGTTGTGCTTCTTGTGGAAAAGGACTTCAGCTGTCTGGGAATATTCCTATTGCATATTTTATTGCCTTCGAGGTGTGCTTGGCTAATATTGTTTGTGTCGCAATAAGGCGGCATTTAAAGGAGATGTGGAAATGAAAGAGGTCAAACTTGAGTCCGATAAGCTTGCCAATCTTGCTCATTTGGTTTTGGGTAAGTAGATCCTATCAATAAATGATGCTAAGGCGCAGAGCCGGCCTGCGCCTTGGCGGATGTCGAGTAAGAGCCATGATAATAAATAGGGATTGCTTTTTTATTGCGGCGGCGTCAGGTCTCATCTGCTGGGATTTTAAGCGGCACAGGTAGTTCGAAATGGATCAAGAGCATGCTGCACACTTGATTGAGCTGGCTTACGCATCGGTAGGCGTCGAGCCTCGCAGCACCGTTGATCAAAATTTAATTGATTGCAATGTTCTTGTTTCGGAATGCCCTGTGGATAATCATTGGGGGTGGGACGTACTGTCGGAGATATTTCATTATGGTACACGAAGCATACCGCTTGCGGCACTTCCAGGAAACGAACGGGCGTGGGCCGAATTCTACCTGAAGCACTGTCATCATGTGCTGGCCTCTCCCAAACCGTCTGAAAACATTGAACAGTACGCAAGCGGGGGTATTGAACTGCCATCGTTCGGCGATAACACACAGTTTGAACATGTTCTGGAAAGGCGTCAGACCGTCAGGTCATTTCTCGATAAGCCTGTGCCCTTGGAGGTAGTGAGTCATTTGCTGCAGTTTTCACTGGGCTTCATGCCGTCTCGGGAAGTCAATGCTCCTGACGATTTATCTATGACGCTCTGCAGACGCCGCTGTAGCCCTTCTGGTGGAGGCTTGAATGCAACGGAAGGCTATTTATATGTTAATAATGTAATGGGTCTGGCACCGGGTATTTATTATTATGACTCCAGCCGCCATGCACTGCATTTATGCACGGATTGTCTTCCCTCATTAGGAATAGTGCTGGCGGGGCAGCATTTCGCCAATAATCTGCCTGTGGGACTATTTCTTACCTCGCGCTTCGACAAGTACTGGTGGAAATACCCCCACTCACGTGCTTATCGCATGGCACTGATTGAAGTAGGCCACATAGCTCAGACATTTCAGTTGATTGCGACTGACCAAGGGCTGGGTACTTGGTTGACTGGGGCAATGGATGAAGATGCAATTGAACCGTTACTCAAACTCGGCAATTCAGCCGAGCAGCTTCTGTTCTTTGTAGGCGCCGGGTTCAGCGATGGTTCACACACTCCCAAATCGCTTCGGGACTTGATGAGTGCAAGGACCAGTCATGAGGTGATGTCCTGATGACAAAGATCTATGCTCAGGATCGGGGTGAGAGAGCTTTTCATGACTGGCATCAAAACAGTGCTGTCCGTTCTCGACCTTACGCTTATCTATTGACCCCCCAAGACCTGGCCGATACGGACCCGGAACGTTGGTACCCAACGAGCTTGAACCCAGTACTCAGTTTATCAGAGGTCACTAAACTACCTTCGTCCACACGTCTGAATGCTCATGTCGCTCACCTTGTTCATTTTCTTGATTATACGACCACTCTTGAACTCACCGTTGTCAACGATGCTGTAGCCTCCATGACTCTTGGGGCTTTGAAGCAAAATTTCGATGCAGTCGATCAGCGCGCCGCACTGAAGCTTTATACTGACGAAGGTTATCATGCATTGTTTTCTCGGCAAATAGCCGACCAGTTAGTCGAGCATTTCGACATTGCCCGGCATCCCGCCATGCGCTTGCTCCTGCTGAATCAATACATTGAGCAGACCCCGTCCACCTACAAATCCCTCGCGGTTTTTATGATCGCTTTCGTTTCCGAGACCATCATAACCCGAGAGTTGCTGGACCTCTCGCGTGAGCAATTGGTTGAGCCTGTTTTTCACATGCTACGTGACCATTTGCATGACGAGGCCAGGCATTCGGTATTTTTTTCTGATTGTTTTTGCAAACTACTGCCACAGTTGTCGCGAGCCGAGGAGGCGTTCGTGGCTAGTGCGCTGACAGATATTATCTGGATGTTTTGCCGGCCTGATCGTGATTTTCTGAAAATTTTGTTCGGTAGCGACCAGCAAAATTTTAGCCTAATCCTTGAGAGGCTCGATAGCACGGTAAGCACCCGTATTGCCTGGATTGCCGCTCCTACGATCCGGGCAATACAACGAACCAATCTTTTGAAACACAAGGAGCATCGGAATCTGTTCAGAACCCGAGGGCTTTTAGGGAAACTCCGAACAAGTTACTCATCATCCGGAAATGGACGGCTTGGGAACGCCGAAAAGCCCGATTTCAGACGCTGATTATTGGATAACCAAGGCAACGCCTTAGTTTTTCGTTTCGACTACGTCGGAAGTGGGGCGCATTATAAGGGGATTCGAAACCCCGTCAACCGTTATTTTCATAAATCTTTAAATAAAGAGCACGGCACAAACAAAACGGGGAGGCCTACTGGCCTCCCCGCTTCACTGCTTCATTACAGGCTTGGGAACGCGAACTGCGACGCCTCATGGCTGGCGCGCTGCGGCCAACGCTGGGTGATCGCCTTGCGACGGGTATAGAAGCGCACACCATCCGGGCCATAGGCGTGCAGGTCGCCGAACAGCGAGCGCTTCCAGCCACCAAAGCTGTGGTAGGCCACCGGCACCGGCAGCGGCACGTTCACGCCGACCATGCCTACTTCGATCTCGTCGCAGAACAGGCGCGCCGCCTCACCGTCACGGGTGAAGATGCAGGTACCGTTGCCGTACTCGTGCTCGTTGATCAGGCGCATGGCATCTTCCAGGCTGTTCACACGCACCACGCACAGCACCGGGCCAAAGATCTCTTCTTTATAGATGCGCATTTCTGGGGTCACGTTGTCGAACAGGGTGCCCCCCACGAAGTAGCCGTCTTCATGACCGGCCACACGCAAGCCACGCCCGTCGACCACCAGCTTGGCACCAGCCGCCACGCCGTCGTCGATGTAGCCAACCACCTTGTCACGGGCCGCCGCGGTCACCAGCGGGCCCATGTCCAGGCCGCAGGACGTGCCGGCACCGATCTTCAGCGCCTTGATCTGTGGCTCCAGCTTGGCGATCAGCGCATCAGCGACCTGGTCACCTACGCACACCGCCACCGAGATGGCCATGCAACGCTCACCGCACGAACCGTAGGCGGCGCCCATCAGTGCGCTGACCGCGTTGTCCAGGTCGGCATCGGGCATCAGCACGGCGTGGTTCTTCGCGCCGCCCAGGGCCTGCACGCGCTTGCCGCGCTTGGTGCCTTCGGCATAGATGTATTCGGCGATCGGGGTCGAGCCGACGAAGCTCAGGGCCTTGACCTCGGGCGCCTCGATCAGTGCATCGACCGCTTCCTTGTCGCCATTGACCACGTTGAGGATACCCTTCGGCAGGCCAGCCTCGTGCAGCAGTTGGGCAATGAACAGAGTCGAGCTCGGGTCACGCTCGGACGGCTTGAGGATGAAGGCGTTACCGCAGGCGATGGCCAGCGGGTACATCCACAGCGGCACCATGGCCGGGAAGTTGAACGGGGTGATGCCGGCGACGATACCCAGCGGCTGGAAGTCCGACCAAGCATCGATGTTCGGGCCGACATTGCGGCTGTACTCACCCTTGAGCAGTTCTGGCGCTGCACAGGCGAACTCGACGTTCTCGATACCGCGCTTGAGCTCACCGGCGGCGTCTTCCAAGGTCTTGCCGTGCTCCTCGCTGATCATCTGCGAGATACGCGCCTCGTTCTGCTCCAGCAGTTGCTTGAAGCGGAACATCACCTGGGCACGTTTGGCCGGCGGGGTGTTGCGCCAGGCAGGGAAAGCGGCCTTGGCAGAATCGATGGCCGCCTGGATGGTGGCGCGGCTGGCCAGCTCGACCTTGCGGGTGCTCTCGCCAGTGGCTGGGTTGAAGACATCGGCGGTGCGCTCGCCCTTGGAAACCAGCTCGCCGTTGATCAGGTGCTGAACGATGCTCATGCAGAACTCCAAGTAAAGAAGGTTGATGCAGGCGCGTGGGTGTGCGCCTGCCGTCAGAGTCGGAAAAGATCAGTCGATCTGGTTCAGGGCTTCGCCCACCGCGTCGAACAGGCGGTCCAGTTCCTGCGGCTGGGTATTGAAGGTCGGGCCGAACTGCAGGGTGTCGCCACCGAAGCGGACATAGAAGCCCGCCTGCCACAGCTTCATCGCAGCCTCGTACGGACGCACGATGGCATCGCCGTCACGCGCAGCGATCTGGATGGCACCAGCCAGGCCGTAGTTGCGGATGTCGATGACGTTCTTGGTGCCCTTGATGCCGTGCAGCACCTTCTCGAAGTGCGGCGCCAGCTCGGCGGCCGACTGCACCAGGTTCTCCTTCTGCAGCAGGTCCAGCGCGGCGATACCGGCGGCGCAGGCCACAGGGTGGGCCGAGTAGGTGTAGCCATGGGGGAATTCCACGGCGTATTCCGGCGTCGGCTGGTTCATGAAGGTCTGGTAGATCTCGCTGCTGGCGATCACCGCGCCCATGGGGATGGCGCCGTTGGTGACCTGCTTGGCGATGCACATCAGGTCCGGCGTCACACCGAAAGCTTCCGAGCCAGTCATGGCCCCCATGCGGCCGAAGCCGGTGATGACTTCGTCGAAGATCAGCAGGATGTTGTGCTGGCTGCAGATCTCGCGCAGGCGCTTGAGGTAGCCCTTCGGCGGCGGCAACACACCGGCCGAGCCGGCCAGGGGCTCGACGATCACCGCGGCGATGTTCGAAGCATCATGCAGCTCGATCAGCTTGAGCATTTCGTCGGCCAGGGCGATGCCGCCCTCCTCCGGCATGCCTTTGGTGAAGGCATTGCCCGGCAGCAGGGTGTGCGGCAGGTGATCGACGTCCAGCAACTGACCGAACAGCTTACGGTTGCCATTGACGCCACCCAGGCTGGTACCGGCGATGTTCACCCCGTGGTAGCCACGGGCACGGCCGATGATCTTGGTCTTGGTGGCCTGGCCTTTCAGGCGCCAGTAGGCGCGCACCATCTTCAGCGCGGTATCGGCGCACTCGGAGCCGGAGTTGGTGAAGAACACATGGTTGAGGTCGCCCGGAGTCAGATCGGCGATCTTCTCGGCCAGTTGGAACGACAGCGGATGGCCGAACTGGAAGGCCGGCGAGTAATCCAGCACGCTGACCTGGCGCGCCACGGCCTCGGAGATTTCCTTGCGGGTATGCCCGGCACCGCAGGTCCACAAGCCGGACAGGGCGTCGAAGATCTTGCGGCCCTTGTCATCGACCAAATAGCTGCCTTCGGCCGCCACGATCATGCGGGGGTCACGCTGGAAGTTACGGTTGGCGGTGTAGGGCATCCAGTGGGCATCCAGCTTGAGCTGGCTGGCGATACCGGCGGAAGCGGTTTCGGGCATGTTCATCGGCGGTTCCTCGGAAGACGATTAGGCAACGATGGATGTTGTTGCAGCTAAGTTGTCACGGGGATAAAGTCTGAAAAACCCAACATTTCTAATCTTCAGTTAGTAGAAGACTAAACTTATGAGCCGACGTCCCGATCCCCTGGCCCAGGTCAGCGACTTCGACATCCGCCTGCTGAAGATCTACCGCAGTGTGGTCGAGTGCGGGGGGTTCTCGGCTGCGGAGAACGTCCTCGGAATCGGCCGCTCGGCCATCAGCCAGCAGATGAACGACCTGGAGCAGCGCCTCGGCCTGCGCCTGTGCCAACGGGGGCGCGCCGGCTTCTCGCTGACCGAGGAAGGCCGCGAGGTGTACCACTCGGCCCTGCAACTGCTCAGCGCCCTGGAGACCTTCCGCACCGAGGTCAACGGCCTGCACCAGCACCTGCGCGGCGAGCTGAACATCGGCCTGACCGACAACCTGGTGACCCTGCCGCACATGCGCATCACCCATGCCCTGGCCGAGCTCAAGGACCGTGGCCCGGACGTGCGCATCCAGATCCGCATGATCGCCCCCAGCCAGGTCGAGCAAGGTGTGCTCGACGGCAGCCTGCATGTCGGCGTAGTGCCCCAGACCAGCCCGCTCTCGGGCCTGGAATACCAACCGTTGTACAGCGAGCGCTCGCTGCTCTACTGCGCGGTCGGCCACCCGCTGTTCTATGCCGACGACCAGCAGATCGACGACGACCGGCTCAACAGCCAGGAGGCCATCGCCCCGACCTTCCGCCTGCCCGCCGACATCCAGGCGCACTACCAGGCCCTGCGTTGCACCGCCAGCGCCTCGGACCGCGAGGGCATGGCCTTTCTCATCCTCACCGGGCGCTACATCGGCTACCTGCCCGACCACTACGCCACGTTCTGGGTCCAGCAGGGCCGCCTGCGAGCCCTGAAACCCAGCGAGCGTTTCTACGACCTGAGCCTGAGCTGGGTGACGCGCAAGGGACGACGGCCGAACCTGGTGCTGGAAAGCTTCCTGGATAGCCTGGCAGCGACACGCTGATGCCTGTCGCTGACGCCAATGCTTGTCACTTCGGCACAGGAAGGTAATCTGTCCGACATCCGTTGCCACAGACCCGTACGGAATCGTCCATGACCCTTGAAGTCCCTGCGCATCGTCCCTCCGCCTCCGGCAAGCCCGCCGGCCGCATCCGCCAGAAGAACGAACAGGCCATCATCCAGGCCGCCGAAGACGAGTTCGCCCGCCACGGTTTCAAGGGCACCAGCATGAACACCATCGCCCTGAAGGCAGGCTTGCCCAAGGCCAACCTGCACTACTACTTCACCAACAAGCTGGGCCTGTACATCGCCGTGCTCAGCAACATCATCGAGCTGTGGGACAGTACCTTCAACGCCCTGAGCGTCGAGGACGATCCGGCCCAGGCGCTGAGCCAGTACATCCGCACCAAGATGGAGTTCTCCCGGCGCAACCCACAAGCCTCGCGGATCTTCGCCATGGAAGTGATCAGCGGCGGGCAGTGCCTGAGCGAATACTTCAGCGCCGACTACCGCGAATGGTTCCGTGGCCGTGCCGCGGTGTTCCAGGCCTGGATCGATGCCGGCAAGATGGACCCGGTCGACCCCGTGCACCTGATCTTCCTGCTCTGGGGCAGCACCCAGCACTATGCCGACTTCGCCACCCAGATCTGCCAGGTCACCGGCCGCAGCCGCCTGACCAAGCAGGACATGGAAGACGCCAGCAACAACCTTATCCACATCATTCTCAAAGGCTGCGGCATCACTCCGCCCGCCTGAACCGGACCTATGCCTTCTACCCTGCTCGAGCTCTGCGAATTCCGCGAGGAAATCCGCAAGAGCCGCTTCATCACCCTCGCCGCCCCGATCACCAGCGCAGCCGAGGCGATGGCCTTCATCGAACGCCACAGCGACCTGGCGGCAACCCATAACTGCTGGGCCTGGAAGCTCGGCGCGCAGTACCGCAGCAGCGACGACGGCGAGCCCGGCGGCACCGCCGGCCGGCCGATCCTCGCCGCCATCGAGGCCCAGGACTGCGACCAGGTGGTGGTGCTGGTGATCCGCTGGTACGGCGGCATCCAGCTCGGTACCGGTGGCCTGGCCCGCGCCTACGGCGGCGGCGCCAACAAATGCCTGCAGCAGGCGCCCAAGCGGGTACTGGTGCAGCGCAGCGAATACCGCTGTAGTTGCAGCTTCAGCGAGCTGGCGCTGCTCAAGCTGCGTCTGGCGGAAGCCGACGGTCTGGTGCTGGACGAGCAATTCACGGCCAACGGGGTGGACCTGCACCTGGCGCTCGGCGAAGCACACCTGGAGATGCTGCAACAACAACTGGCCGACCTCAGTCGTGGTCGGATCCGCCTTGAAGCGTGCTGACGTTTCCCACAACTACTGTGGGCCTGCCTGTGGATAAGCTTGGGGCATTCTGTTGCAAGCCTTTACCCCCAAGGCCTGCAGGGTGTTGAGCATATTTTGATCACAGGCATGTGACAGCCGGGCAAGCGATCCCGAATCAATGAGTTATCCCCAGTTTCGGCGCCCGTGCCCCCTCTGCCGCCAGCATTCGACAGCGCTCCCGCTTGCACACAGATACTGTGGAGCAGCTTGTGGATAAGCCGTGAACCACCCGGCCGGAGCCCGACGGCGTCGGCCTCGGGGCGCATTGGTCATTTTTTGTTCGGTTCCGGCGAATGTCTTCGTCCCATGCCATGAAGGCGACAGGACAATACCTGGAGTATGCTCCAAGACCCTTCCTGAACCTGCTCAAGGAGTATCGAGATGCCCGCAAACAAGACTGCCCTGATCATCGGCGCCTCCCGTGGGCTGGGGCTGGGCCTGGTACGACGCCTGCACGAGGATGGCTGGAACGTCATCGCCACCGTCCGCGACCCGCATAAGGCCGATGACCTGCGCACCCTCCCCGGTGTGCGCATCGAGACCCTGGAAATGAACGACGGTGCCCAACTGGACGCCTTGCGCCAGCGCCTGCAAGGGGAAGTGTTCGACCTGCTGTTCGTCAACGCCGGTGTCATGGGCCCACTGCCACAGAACCTGGAAACCGTCCAGCCCAAGGAGGTGGGCGACTTGTTCATGACCAATGCCGTGGCGCCGATCCGCGTCGCCCGGCGCCTGGTCGGGCAAGTCCGCGAAGGCTCCGGCGTGCTGGCCTTCATGAGCTCGATCCTGGGCAGCGTGACCATCCCCGACGGCGGCGAGATCTGCCTGTACAAGGCCAGCAAGGCGGCCCTCAACTCGATGATCAACAGCTTCGTGGTCGAACTGCAGCGCCCCGACCTCTGCGTGCTGGCGATGCACCCAGGCTGGGTCAAGACCGACATGGGCGGCGAGAATGCCGAGATCGACGTGCTGACCAGCACCCAAGGCATGCTCGAGCAGATCAAGGCACAAAGCGGCAATGGCGGCCTGCGCTTCATCAACTACAAGGGCGAGGCCCTCATCTGGTGAATTGAAAGCCGCGTGGCGAGGCAGTAGACTCGATGCCTCGCCCACACGGCGGACCTGGATCAGCAGACAGGGCAACACTGAGCTGGCTAACCTGAACCCACTTTCAGAGGAGCCGGCACCATGCCTGCGACCCGTATCTGGTTGAAATCCCCGCTTGCCATCTTCACCGCCAACGATGCCGACGCCCGCGGCGGCCTGGTCATCGAAGACGGCCGTATCACCCAACTCCTGGCCCTCGGCGAAAGCCCCAGCCTGCCGTGCGAACAGGTCTTCGACGCCCGCGAGCACGTGGTCCTGCCCGGCCTGATCAACACCCACCACCACTTCTACCAGACCCTCACCCGCGCCTGGGCGCCGGTGGTCAACCAACCGCTGTTCCCCTGGTTGAAGACCCTCTACCCAGTCTGGGCACGCCTCACCCCGGCCAAGCTGGCACTGGCCAGCCAGGTGGCCCTGGCGGAGCTGCTGCTGTCGGGCTGCACCACCGCCGCCGACCATCACTACCTGTTCCCCCAGGGCCTGGACAATGCCATCGACGTGCAGGTCGAGGCCGTGCGCAAGCTGGGCATGCGCGCCATGCTGACCCGCGGCTCCATGAGCCTGGGCGAGGCCGATGGCGGCCTGCCGCCGCAGCAGACGGTGCAACAGGGCGAAGTGATCCTGGCCGACAGCCAGCGACTTATCCACAGCTACCACGAACGGGGTGACGGCGCGCGCATCCAGATCGCCCTGGCACCCTGCTCGCCATTCTCGGTCACTCCCGAAATCATGCGTGCCAGCGCGGCCCTCGCCGAAGAACTGGATGTGCGCCTGCACACCCACCTGGCCGAAACCCTCGATGAAGAGGACTTCTGCCTGCAACGCTTCGGCCTGCGCACCGTCGACTACCTGGACAGCGTCGGCTGGCTCGGCCCACGCACCTGGCTGGCCCATGGCATCCACTTCAACGCCGAGGAAATCGCCCGCCTCGGCGCTGCCGGCACCGGTATCTGCCATTGCCCGAGCTCGAACATGCGCCTGGCCTCGGGCATCTGCCCGACCGTCGACCTGGAAGCGGCTGGCGCACCCGTTGGCCTCGGCGTCGATGGCTCGGCCTCCAACGACGCCTCGAACATGATCCTCGAGGCGCGCCAGGCCCTGTACCTGCAGCGCCTGCGCTATGGCGCCGAACAGATCACCCCGCAACGCGCCCTGGGCTGGGCCACCCGTGGCTCGGCACGCCTGCTGGGCCGCGACGACATCGGCGAACTGGCGGTGGGCAAGCAGGCCGACCTCGCCCTGTTCAAGCTCGACGAACTGCGCTTCTCTGGCAGCCACGACCCACTCTCGGCCCTGCTGCTGTGCGGCGCCGACCAGGCCGATCGGGTCATGGTCGGTGGCCAGTGGCGCGTCATCGACGGGCAGATCGAAGGGCTGGATGTACAGGGCCTGATCGCCGATCACCGCCAGGCAGCGGCCCGCCTGATCGCCGGTTGACTTCACGGGCCGTTGTACGCCCCCATCGCCGGCTAGCCGGCGATGGGCTGCAAGGCAGCCCCAAGGCCTCGACTGAACAGCATCGGCTCCAGCCCTGTAGAATGACGGCAACCGTACCTGATCGAGACTACACACATGTATGACTGGCTCAACGCCTTGCCCAAGGCGGAACTGCACATGCACCTGGAGGGCTCGCTGGAGCCGGAGCTGCTGTTCGCCCTGGCCGAACGCAACAAGATCGCCCTGCCCTGGGCCGACGTGGAAACCCTGCGCAGCGCCTATGCCTTCAACAACCTGCAGGAGTTCCTCGACCTCTACTACCAAGGCGCCGATGTCCTGCGCACCGAGCAGGACTTCTACGACCTGACCTGGGCCTACCTGCAACGCTGCAAGGCACAGAACGTGGTGCACACCGAACCCTTCTTCGATCCGCAGACCCACACCGACCGGGGCATCCCCTTCGAGGTGGTGTTAGGCGGCATCCGCCAGGCCCTCAGGGATGGCCATGAACAACTGGGCATCAGCAGCGGGCTGATCCTGAGCTTCCTGCGCCACCTGAGCGAAGAGGAGGCACACAAGACCCTCGACCAGGCGCTGCCATTTCGCGATGCCTTCATCGCCGTGGGCCTGGACAGCTCCGAGCAAGGCCACCCGCCGAGCAAGTTCCAGCGCGTCTTCGAGCGCGCCCGCGCCGAAGGCTTCCAGGCCGTCGCGCACGCTGGCGAGGAAGGCCCACCCGAGTACATCTGGGAAGCCCTCGACCTGCTGAAGATCAAGCGTATCGACCACGGCGTGCGCGCCATCGAGGACGAACGCCTGATGCAACGCATCATCGACGAGCAGATCCCCCTGACCGTCTGCCCGTTGTCGAACACCAAGCTCTGTGTATTCGAGCACATGGGCCAGCACAACATCCTCGAAATGCTCGAGCGTGGCGTCAAGGTCACGGTCAACTCCGATGACCCGGCCTACTTCGGCGGCTATGTCACCGAGAACTTCCATGCCCTGCACATCCACCTGGGGATGACCGAAGACCAGGCCCGGCGCTTGGCACAGAACAGCCTGGATGCCCGCCTGGCCTGAGACCTGCCCGGCGTTGCGGGTACGGCTATCCGACCTGCAACGCTGGCACGTGGGCGATACGGTTGATGCACTGGATGCCCAGCGCTGAAATCTGCAACAGCCGGGAGCCCTCCTGTTCGCGTATCCAGCCTGACTGCAGGAACAGCCTGAGCAGCGCCTGCCCCAGGCTGCCCCCCAGGTGCGGGCCCTGGTCGCTCCATTCGCTGCAACGGCAGATGGTGCACTCGCCCTGCTGCGGCGAGGCCAACGCCTCGGTGTAGACGCCGATGGCCGCCAGCTGCGTACGCCCTTCCAGGCTGATCCGCGGTTGCAGGTCGCTCCCTTCCAGCCAACCGGCCGCGACCAGCCGCTGGTAGAGATCGCTCGCCAGCTCGCCGCCCAGGTGAGCACCGCAGCGGCGCGCCCGGCGCATCGACAGGGGCACTTGCAGCGGCGCCGCCTGCCCAGGCTGCGATCCGTTGTCCTTCAGTTGCAGGCTGGCCAGAGCCTCCACCGCCGCACCGACGGCCGGCGAGGCCAGGCGGAAATAGCGTTTGCGCCCCCGCGCCTCGAGCTTGAGCAAGCCGGCCGACGACAGCAACGACAGGTGCGCACAGGCAGACGAGGCGGTCAGCCCAGTCATGTCGGCCAACTCGTCGGTAGGACGGGGAATGCCATCGATCAGCGCCCACAACATGGCGCTGCGTTTCGGGTCGGCCATCAGGCCGGCGACCTGGCTGATACTGCTGACTGCTTTCATATCCCTGTAACTCCCTGCAAGGTCACGTCTTGTTCCAGTGGCCAGCCATGGCAGCGAAACGGCCGTGCGGCATGCCGGCCCACCTGCAAGGGCAGTCATCGCTTGCCGCTCCCTGGCAGGGAAGTGTCTCTCGCTGGCACTGACCGCAGCAGCCAGTATAAGTCGCGCGCCGGCGACGCGACCTGGCAGCCCACGGCACAAAACCGCAGGGTATCCCGACCCTCTACCCACCAGCAGACGCAGATTCGCCGAGGCCGCGTTGCCCGGAAGAAAGCCTGGCAGCCCACGGTAGCGAGCGTTCGACGCTGGCGGGAGCAAGCTCGGGCAAGCATGCCCTGGAACAATGCCGACAACGCGCTTCATCAAGTACGGCAAACAAAAGCGAAGCGTCCACATGCAGCCCCACTGGGCAGCCGACCGGCCCGAGGCCACGACCGTCAGTCAGGAGATCCCACGCCGGTCATGGCAAGCACAAGCGGCGGCGCTACACTTCATCCGCTCTCACCCAGTGGAGGTAGGCCGCGATGAAAATTGTCGTCAGTGCGTCGAACCGCAACCCCAACTGTCCATGGCAGGTACGCCTCGACCAACATGTGGTGAGTTTTCGCAGCGAAGCGCAGGCGCGTGCCTTCGTCGCCACGCTGGAAACCCGCCTGCAGGCGCCTCACCCACTCACGCCGGACGCCTGGCCTGCAAGCGCCGAGTCAGCATCGCGACACTGACCACCAGCGCACCGCACAGGCTGATCACCAAGGCCATCGGCACCGCGCTGCCATCGTGCAGCAGGCTCACCAGCGCCGCCGCGCCCGCGGCGACGCTGAACTGCACGCACCCCATCAGCGCCGAGGCACTGCCGGCCCGTGCGCCCTGCCCACTCATGGCGCACGCCGAGGCATTGGGGATGATGCAGCCCAGGCTGGCGATGCACGCGAACAGCGGCACCAACAATGGCCACAACTGCGCCGGCCGCCATGCCGCCATGCCCAGCAGCACCAACCCCGCCCCCAGGTACAGCCACACGGCCCGCCCCAACAGGAAGGCCGGACCACGCTTGGCCAGCAGGCGCGCATTGACCTGGGCGACGAGGATGAAACCCGCGGCATTGGTGCCGAACAGCCAGCCGTAGTGCTCGGGGGGCACGCCATACAGCTTGATGAACACGAACGGCGAACCGGCGATGTAGGCGAACATGCCGGCGATGGCGATGCCCCCGGTCAGCGCATGGCCCATGAACACCCGGTCGCCCAGCAGCCGCAGGTACTGGCGCAACGCCCCCGACAGCGGCTGGCGCGGCATGTCCGGCGCCAGGCTCTCCGGCAGGCCCAGGCTGACCGCCAGCAAGCAGGCGGCGCTGAACAGGCCCAGGGCGAGGAAGATCGATTGCCAGCCCGCGAGGTTGACCAGCACCCCGCCCAGCATCGGCGCGAGGATCGGCGCCAGGCCCATCACCAGCATCAGTTGCGAGAACACCTTGGCCGAAGCCACCGCGTCGCACTTGTCGCTGACGATCGCCCGCGACAGGACCATCCCGGCGCAGCCGCCCAGGGCCTGGACGAAGCGCGCCAGGATCAGGGTGTCGAGGTTCGGCGCATAGGCGCAGGCCAGCGAGGCCAGGGTGAAGAGCGTGATGCCGAACATGAGCGGCTTGCGCCGGCCGAAGCGGTCGGCCACCGGGCCATAGGCCAGTTGGCCGAGGGACAGGCCGAGGAAATAGGCGGCCAGGGTGGTCTGGACATGTTTCTCGTCGGTGGCGAAGGCTTGCGCCATGGCCGGGAAGGCGGGCAGATAGAAGTCGATCGCCAATGGCCCGAACGCACTGAGGGCGCCCAGGATCAGCACAATTCGCAGGTTCATCAGGAATCCATAGCAGGCTAAGCAAGTGGGTAAGTCTACCTGCTGCAGGCAGCACCGGTATGAAAACCTTTGTAACAGTTACTGGAGAGATCGCCCAGTCCCATGGGCCGCGCTGGGGTGGCAGAGAACATCGAGAGCAGTTTTGTAGCCATCTGGGGCCGCTTCGCAGCCCCAAATACCGGCTTAACGCTGTCAAACATCGAAAGGCGGTTTCAGGCCACTTCAGCCTGGTACCCTTGCTCGCGAATCGCCGCTAGGATCCGCTCACCCGCCACCTGGCTCTGTACCCGTACCTGCTTGCCCGCCAGGTCCACCTCCACCTGGGCTGCCGCGTCCAGGTCCTGTACCGCGCGGGTCACCGCCTTCACGCAGTGGCCGCAGGTCATGCCTTGCACATTGAACACTTGCATCGGTCCTACCTCCTTCAGGGTTTGCCGCAGTTTCAGGCTTGCCATCATGGCAAGGTCAAGTTCTGCCCGAAACGGCCGGGGTGGAAATCCGCGTGCGGCTCGGCCAAGCTGCGCCTTTGACGATTCGGCAAGCAGGAGATTCTTCATGTTCAGGGCAGCATTGGGCCTGGTCGGGCTGCTAGGCGCACTGGCGGTGGTGCCACCGGCCAGCGCCGAAGGCAACTCGGACTACAGCGTATTGGTCATTTCCCGGGAGCGCCTGGAAGTGGCCAGCAGTTGCGAGATCGGCATCTACCTCAACGACCAGTTGGCCGGCCGCCTGTTCCAGGAACAGTCGACCTCGTTCAACCTGCCGCCAGGGCCCGTGGACGTCCGCCTGCGCCTGCTGCCAGGGCAGACACCCGGCTGCGCCCCAGGGATCGAGGACCAACGCAGCACCCGCCTGAACCTGCAAGCCGGACAAATCAGCAAGTACCGCATTGCCACGGGTCACCAGGGCCTGGAGTTGAAGCGCGCCAGCCTGGGCTATTGACCTTACCAACGTGGCAAGCTTGATGCTGGAGGCCAGTCCAAGGAGGAGAGCCATGTCCGCATCCACCACTTTCGACCTGCCGATCTCCGGCATGACCTGCGCCAGCTGCGCTGGCCGCGTCGAGCGCGCCTTGCGCAAGGTCACCGGCGCCGAGCAGGTCAGCGTCAACCTTGCCACCGAACAGGCCCGGGTCCAGGCCCCGGCCGGCAGCCTGCCAGCCCTCGTCGATGCGGTACGGGAGGCTGGCTACGGCGTGCCGACCCGCACCGTCGAGCTGCAGATCGGCGGCATGACCTGCGCCAGTTGCGTAGGCCGCGTCGAACGCGCCCTGGGCAAGTTGCCGGGCGTCGAGCAGGTCAGCGTCAACCTGGCCAGCGAGCGCGCCCACCTCGAAGTCCTCGCGGCCGTCGACGACAGCCTGTTGCTCCAGGCCGTGGAAAAAGCCGGCTACAGCGCCAGCCTGCCTCACAGCACCCATGACGACCAAGCACAAGCCCTGCGCCGCCTGCGCAACGAACGCCTGGCGGTTGCCGCCGCGCTGCTGCTGGCCCTGCCGCTGGTGCTGCCGATGCTCGGCCAGCCGTTCGGCCTGCACTGGATGCTGCCGGCCTGGGCGCAGTTCCTGCTGGCGACGCCGGTACAGTTCATCCTCGGCGCCCGCTTCTACGTGGCCGCCTGGAAGGCCGTGCGTGCCGGTGCCGGCAACATGGACCTGCTGGTCGCCCTGGGCACCAGCGCCGGCTATGGCCTGAGCCTGTACGAATGGGCCCGTGCCCCGGCCGGCCTGCAGCCACACCTGTACTTCGAAGCCTCGGCGGTGGTGATCGCCCTGGTGCTGCTGGGCAAGTACCTGGAAAGCCGCGCCAAGCGCCAGACCGCCAGTGCCATACGGGCGCTGGAGGCGCTGCGCCCGGAGCGGGCCGTGCGGGTGCTCGACGGCCACGAGGAAGACGTGGCGATCAGCCAGTTGCGCCTGGGCGACCTGGTGCTGGTCAGGCCCGGCGAACGTTTCCCGGTCGATGGCCAGGTGCTCGAAGGCAGCAGCCACGCCGACGAGGCCCTGATCAGCGGCGAAAGCCTGCCGGTGCCCAAGCAGCCTGGCGACCCGGTCACCGGAGGCGCCATCAACGGCGAGGGCCGTCTGCTGGTACGCACCCTGGCCCTCGGCACCGAGACCGTGCTGGCCCGCATCATCCGCCTGGTCGAGGATGCCCAGGCAGCCAAGGCACCGATCCAGAAGCTGGTGGACCGGGTCAGCCAGGTGTTCGTACCGGCGGTGCTGGTCGTCGCGCTGGTCACCCTGGCCGGCTGGTGGCTGGCCGGTGCGCCGCTGGAAAACGCCCTGATCAATGCCGTCGCCGTGCTGGTGATCGCCTGCCCATGCGCCCTCGGCCTGGCCACTCCCGCCGCCATCATGGCCGGCACCGGCGTGGCTGCCCGCCACGGCATCCTGATCAAGGACGCCGAAGCGCTGGAGCGCGCCCATGCAGTGAATCGCGTGGTCTTCGACAAGACCGGCACCCTCACCTCCGGCAGCCCCCGCGTGGTCCACAGCCAGGCCCTCGACGGCGACCGAGGCGAACTGCACCGCCTGGCCGGCGCTCTGCAGCGGGGCAGCGAACACCCGCTGGCCAAGGCGGTACTCGATGCCTGCGCCGAGCAAGGCCTGCACGTGCCGCAGGTGGCCGACAGCCAATCCCTCACCGGCCGTGGCATCGCCGGGCGGGTGGAGGGCCGCGAACTGGCCCTGGGCAACCGCCGCCTGCTCGACGAGAGCGCCCTGCAAGCGGGCGAACTGGCCGCCAAGGCCCAGGCCTGGGAAGCCGAAGGGCGCACCCTGTCCTGGTTGATCGAGCGCGGGCCACAGCCTCGGGTGCTGGGCCTGTTCGCCTTCGGCGACAGCCTCAAACCAGGCGCCGGGCAGGCTATCCATGCATTGCACGAGCAAGGCATCAGCAGCCACCTGCTGACCGGCGACAACCGTGGCAGTGCCAAGGTGGTGGCCGATGCCTTGGGCATCGACGACGTGCATGCCGAAGTGCTGCCGGCCGACAAAGCGGCCACGGTGGCGGCGCTCAAGCGCAATGGCGTGGTGGCCATGGTCGGCGACGGCATCAACGACGCCCCTGCACTGGCCGCCGCCGACATCGGCATCGCCATGGGCGGTGGCACCGACGTGGCCATGCAGGCTGCCGGGATCACCCTGATGCGTGGCGATCCGCGCCTGGTGCCCGCCGCCCTGGAGATCAGCCGCAAGACCTACGCGAAGATCCGCCAGAACCTGTTCTGGGCTTTCATCTACAACCTGATCGGCATTCCCCTGGCCGCCTTCGGCCTGCTCAACCCGGTGCTGGCTGGCGCGGCCATGGCGTTGTCCAGCGTCAGCGTGGTGAGCAATGCCCTGTGGCTGAAGACCTGGAAGCCCACCGCCCCCCGACAGGAGGCCCCATGAACATCGGCCAAGCCGCCCGCCGCAGCGGGCTCAGCACCAAGATGATCCGCTACTACGAGTCCATCGGCCTGCTCAAGCCGGCCAAACGCAGCGACAGCGGCTACCGTCTGTACCAGCAGGACGACCTGCACACGCTGGCCTTCATCAAGCGCTCCCGTGACCTGGGGTTCTCCCTGGACGAGGTGGCCAGGCTCCTGACCCTCTGGCAGGACCGCCAGCGTGCCAGTGCCGATGTGAAGGCCCTGGCGATGCAGCATATCGAGGCGTTGAACCGGCGTATCGAGGAACTCGTTGGGCTGCGCGATACCTTGGGCGAGCTGGTTGCCCATTGCCATGGCGATGACCGGCCGGATTGCCCGATCCTCAAGGACCTGGCCAATGGCAGCGGTTGCTGCCGGGGCAAGGACAAATCCCTGGGCTGAAGCATTCAAGCGGTACTGGGGCTGCTTTGCAGCCCTGAGCGCCACTGGCATCCCCAGGCCATCCAAACACGACCGCACAGTCACCAAACACGACCTCGCCCAATAAATACGGGAACTTCCCTACAAAAAAACCAGACGCTGCCGATCTCTTGGACACCTGCCTCATGTGTCGCACAAGAAAAACTCCGGGAGCGTGGATGAACATCAAACAGAAACTGACCTGGGCCTTCGCCGTCATCGCCGGCCTGCCCATCGTCCTCGTGGCCACCCTGGTGGTCCTCAACCTGCGCGGCGAAGCCCGCGAGGACTTCCTCGACAACAGCAGTCGGGAAATCCGCCAGGTCAGCAACGCGATGCATATCTTCTTCCAGGGCATCGACCAGAACGTGAACTACCTGGCCGCCCAGCCGCTGGTCGCCGCCACCGGCGATAACCTGAACAAGTACCTGGCCACCAACCCCAGCAACGAGCTGGGCGAGCAGGACAAGCAAGTCCTCGAGTTCTTCACCCGCCTGGCGCAGGTCCACCCCAGCTACGCCTATGTCTCGTACGGCGTGAACGACGGCGGCTACGTCGGCTGGCCGGCCGGGCAGAAGTTCTCCAACTACGACCCGCGCCAACGCCCGTGGTACCAGTTGGCGATGGCCAACCCCGGCAAGACCGTGCGCACCGGCGCCTATTACTGGGCCGCCGACGATGCCGTCCTGATCAGCACCGTGCGGGCAGTCCCCAACGCCCTCGGCAACCCTGGCGGCGTCGTCAACATCGACGTTTCCCTGAACGGGCTCACCGAGATCGTCAAGAAGATCAAGCTCGGCGACAGCGGCTACCTGATGCTCGTGGAAAAGAACGGCAACGTGATGGTCGACCCGCGAGATGCCAGCCACAACTTCAAGCAGTTGGCCAGTTTCGGCGATGGCTACGCGGCCCTCGCCAAGGCCGGCCAAGGCCTGGTCGAGGTGGAGCTGGGCGGGGAGCGCTACATGGCCAACGTCTACCCTGACGAGCAACTGGGCTGGACCTTCATCGGCCTGATCCGCCACGACGAAGTGATGCAGACCACTACCCGCCTGACCTGGCTGATCGGCATCATCGCCTTGGCCTTGGCCGCCGTGTTCGCGGTCGTCGGTACGGCCTTCGCCAAGCTCATCGTGCGGCCGATCAACAGTGTCACCAACGGCCTGGAAGACATCGCCCAAGGCGAAGGCGACCTGACCCGCAGCCTGGAGGTTCGCGGGCGCGACGAAACCGCCCAGTTGGCCAACTGGTTCAACCAGTTCCTCGGCGCCATCCGCAGCCTGATCCAGCACATCGGTACCGCCGCCGGGCAGATCCTCCACACCTCCAGCAGTTCGACCCGTGTCTCCGGCGACATGGCCGAAGCCGCCGGCCGCCAGCGCGAGGCCGTGGACATGGTCTCCACCGCGTTCCATGAAATGGTCGCCACCGCCAACGAGGTCGCCCGCTCCTGCAGCCAGGCCGCGCAGTCGGCCGACAGCGGCCAGCAACAGGCCCGCGAAGGCCAGCAGCAGATCGACGCGGCGGTGCAAAGCGTCGACCGCCTGAGCCAGGAGATCGAGCAGTCGGCCCAGTCGATCCAGCAGCTCGAGCGCGACAGCAATGCCATCCAGTCGATCCTCGGCACCATCCGTTCGATCGCCGAGCAGACCAACCTGCTGGCCCTCAACGCCGCCATCGAGGCCGCCCGCGCTGGCGAGCAGGGCCGTGGCTTCGCCGTGGTCGCCGACGAAGTTCGCGCCCTGGCCAAGCGCACCGCCGACTCCACCGCCGAGATCGATGGCCTGCTGGGCAACCTGGCCGCCCGTACCGCCGAAGTCGCCGAGCAGATGCACGCCAGCCTGGAGGTTTCGCAGCAGTCGGTCAGCCGCATCGGCATGGCTCGCGACAGCTTCGGGCAGATCCGCGAGTCGGTGGACATCATCCGCGACATGAACACCCAGATCGCCACGGCTGCCGAAGAGCAACACCAGGTGGCCGAGGACATCAACCGGCATATCAGCCAGATCCATGGCGATGCGCAGTTGGTGGCCGAACTGGCCCAGGCCGCCAGGCAGGACTCCGAAAGCCTGGCAGGGCTGTCCAACGAGCTGGATGCGCTGGTACGACGCTTCCGAACCTGAGCCCATCGGGGCTGCTTCGCAGCCCCGGTATTCGTTACAAGCGCAACTCCCCAGGCGTCGCCCCGAACAGCTGCTTGAACGCGGCGATATACGCCGAAGTGGAATCGTACCCACAGCCCAGCGCCGCCTCGGTCACGCTCTCCCCCGCCTCCAGCAAGGCCAGGGACGACAAGAGCCGCATGCGCTGGCGCCAATTGCGAAAACTCAGGCCCGTCTCACGCTGGAACAGGCGCATCAGGGTCTTCTCCGAACACCCCAACTGCCGGGCCCACTGCCGCAAGGTCTGGGGTCGGTCCGGCTCGGCGATCAATCCGTTGCACAGCGCCAACAGGCCTGGGTGGCGCGGCAACGGCAGGGAGAACCCCACCTCCGGCAGGGTGCGCAACTGGTCGAGCAGCACCGCCACCAGCCGCGCCTCGGCGCTGTCGTTTTCCGGGTACTCCGGCGGGTACAGGCAGAACTGCTTGATCAGCTCCCGTACCAGAGGGGTCACTTCCAGCACCCGGCACTGCTCCTCGGCCCAAGGGCAGGCATCGCGGCGCACGTAGAGGCTGCGCATCTCGGCTTGCATCGAGGTCACCACTTCATGCTCGATGCCAGCGGGGATCCACACCCCCCACTGGGGCGGGGCGAAATAGCTGCCATCGCTGGTGTAGACGCCGAGCACGCCACTGATGGCATAGGAGAACTGCACCCAGTCGTGACGGTGGCGGGTGGTCCAGGAGCCGGCGCCCAGGCTTTCGGCGCGGGCGTAGAGCGGCCTGGGCAGGTGCTCCAGGGCGGGGATGGCGCGAGGGGGGGGAAGCTGTCCGGTACTCGACATGACGGGTTCGTGTGTTGCAGAAGTGACAAGCCTAACAGAGATTCGTCAGGGGCCAGTGTCAGTCGGGGTCCTGACTCACCGACACTGGGCCCAACCTGCGAAGCACTCAACGCTCGACGATCGCCGTCACCCCCTGCCCCCCCGCCGCACAGATGGAGATCAGCCCCCTGCCCTTGCCAGCCTTGGCCAACAGCTTGGCCATGTTCGCCAAAATCCGCCCGCCCGTGGCCGCGAAGGGATGCCCCGCCGCCAGCGAGCTGCCCTTCACATTGAGCCTGCTGCGATCGATCGCCCCCAGCGGCGCCTCCAGCCCCAGGCGAGTGCGGCAGTACTCCTCGTCCTCCCAGGCCTTGAGCGTGCACAGCACCTGGGCGGCGAAGGCCTCGTGGATCTCGTAGTAATCGAAGTCCTGCAAGGTCAGGCCATTGCGCGCCAACAGACGCGGCACGGCATACACCGGGGCCATCAGTAGCCCCTCCTGGCCCTTGACGAAATCCACCGCGGCGGTTTCGCCATCGACCAGGTAGGCCAGCACCGGCAGGCCACGCTCCTCGGCCCATTGCTCGCTGCCGAGCAGCACCAGCGAGGCGCCGTCGGTCAGCGGCGTGGAATTGCCCGGGGTCAGGGTGCCCAGGCCGCTGCGGTCGAACACCGGCTTGAGCTTGGCCAACTGCTCCAGCGTCAGGTCCGGACGCAGGTTGTTGTCGCGGGTCAGGCCCAGGTAGGGCGTGAGCAGGTCGTCATGCCAGCCTTCGACGAAGGACGCCGCCAGGTGCTGGTGGCTGAGCAGGGCCAGCTCGTCCTGCTCGGTGCGGCCGATCTGCCAGCCCTGGGCCATGCGCTCGCAGTGCTCGCCCATGGAAAGCCCGGTGCGCGGCTCGACATTGCGCGGCAACTCGGGCTTCAAGTGCCTGGGACGCAGCTTGAGGAAAGGCTTGAGCCGTTCGCCCAGGTGCTTGCCGCGATTGGCCTGCAACAGGATGCGACGCAGGCCTTCGTTGACCCCGATCGGAACATCGGAGGTGGTATCGACGCCGCCAGCGATCCCGCACTCTATCTGCCCCAGGGCAATCTTGTTGGCCACCAGCAGCGCCGCCTCCAGGCCCGTGCCGCAGGCCTGCTGGATATCGTAGGCCGGCGTTTGCGGCGACAGGCGCGAACCGAGCACGCACTCGCGGGTCAGGTTCATGTCACGGGCATGCTTGAGCACCGTGCCTGCCGCCACCTCGCCCAGGCGCAGGCCATGCAGGCGATAGCGCTCGACCAGGCCTTCGAGGGCGGCGGTAAGCATCGCCTGGTTGCTGGCATTGGCATAGGCCCCGTTGGAGCGGGCGAAGGGGATTCGGTTGCCACCCAGGATCGCGACCCGGCGAGGTGAGCGCATGCGTATGTTCCTCCTGAAACAATTTCGATCCGTACAGCCTAGGTCTTTTTACCGCATTCGAACGTCCCGCCCGCAAACTTGGTCCACACTTGCATGCTTGCCTTCAGGGAGAACCGTACATGAGCGATCGCTATCTCGGCTTTGCCAACTCCAACCTGGGCCGCCGCCTCGTCGATGCCCTCGGCCTGCCTCGCCCGGCCCCCTTGCAGCGCTGGCAGGCTGGCCGCCTGCGGCCGGTGGAAGGCGCACTGGTGCTGGGTGGCGGGCCATTGGCGAGCACGCTCGAGGCCATCGCCGCACGCCTGACCACCGAGCTCTACAGCTTCAACGTCGAAGGCCTGCAAGCCCCGGCCTGGGTCGCCGGGCTCGGCCCCAGGCTCCAGGCGGTGGTGTTCGATGCCAGCCAACTGTCCGACAGCGACGAGCTGCGTCAGTTGCGCGAGTTCTTCCAGCCCCTGCTACGCAGCCTCGCCCCCTGTGCCCACGTGGTGATCCTCGGCCGCGCGCCAGAAAGCCTCGACGACCCGCGGGCCAGCGTAGCCCAGCGCGCCCTGGAAGGCTTCAGCCGCTCGCTGGGCAAGGAGCTGCGCAACGGCGCCACGGCGCAACTGCTGTATGTCGGTGCCGGCGCCGAGGACCAGCTCGAAGGCGCCCTGCGCTTCTTCCTCTCGCCCAAGAGCGCGTTCGTCTCCGGCCAGGTCCTGCGCCTGGAGGCCTGCGCCAGCCAGGTCGAGGACTGGACCCGCCCCCTGGCCGGGCGTCGCGCCCTGGTAACCGGCGCGGCGCGGGGTATCGGCGCGGCCATTGCCGAAACCCTGGCCCGCGATGGCGCCGAGGTGACCCTGCTCGACGTACCACCGGCGCAGCAGGACCTCGACGCCCTCGCCGCCCGCCTCGGCGGCCGTGCCCTGGCCCTGGACATCTGTGCCAGCGATGCCCCGGCGAAACTGCTCGACGCCCTCCCCGAAGGCATCGACATCGTGGTCCACAACGCCGGCATCACCCGCGACAAGACCCTGGCCAACATGACGCCCGAATACTGGGACGCGGTCATGGCGGTCAACCTCAAGGCGCCCCAGTTGCTGACCCAGGCGCTGCACGAGGCCGGTGCCCTCGGCGAAGACGCGCGCATCACCCTGCTCGCTTCGGTCAGCGGTATCGCCGGCAACCGCGGCCAGGCCAACTATGCGGCGAGCAAGGCCGGCCTGATCGGCTTCGCCCAGGCCTGGGCGCCGAAACTGGCCGAGCGCGGCGGCACCATCAATGCCGTGGCGCCGGGCTTCATCGAGACCCACATGACCGCCGCCATGCCCATGGCCCTGCGCGAGGCCGGGCGCCGCCTGAGCTCGCTGGGCCAGGGCGGGCAGCCCCAGGATGTCGCCGAGGCCGTGGCCTGGCTCAGCCAACCCGGCTCCGGTGCGGTGAATGGCCAGGTCCTGCGGGTCTGCGGCCAGGCACTGATGGGGGCCTGAACATGAACCGGCAATGGCATGACCTGCACACCCCCGAATCGCGCGCCAGCCTCTACCTGCGGGCGCTGGGCAAACGCAAGATCCACGGCACCCGCCTACCCGAGACCGGCCTGCGCTGTTTCCTGCGGGTGCAGCCCGACAACCTGTCGGCTTATCGACGACTCTGCCATTTCGCCGACCATGGCCAACTGCCGCCGACCTATCCCCATGTCATGGCCTTTACCCTGCAACTTCAGTTGTTGACGGCCCGTGACTTCCCCTTCCCGTTGCTCGGCCTGGTTCACTTGCACAATGCCATCGAGGTGTATCGCCCGTTGGGTGGGGTCGATGGCCTGCGTTTCGCGGTGTATGTCGACGCTCTGAAACCCCATGCCAAGGGCGGCACCTTCGACCTGGTCACCGAAGCCGAGGATGCGCTAGGCCCGCTCTGGCGCGAGAGCAGCCGCATGCTGGTGCGGGGCCTGCAGCTTGACGGGCAAGCCGATGAGGAAACGGAGCTCGAGCCCGGCAACCTGCCCGAGGTCACCCGTTGGTATGCCGACCGCGACATCGGCCGGCGCTATGCCAACGTCTGCGGCGACTACAACCCGATCCACCTGAGCGCCCCCAGCGCCCGCCTGTTCGGTTTTCCCAAGGCCATCGCCCATGGCATGTGGAGCAAGGCCATGGCGATGGCCGCGCTGCAAGGCCACCTGCCGGCCAGCGGTTATGCCTTCGAGGTGGATTTCCGCAAGCCGGTGCGCTTGCCGTCCGAGGTGGTGCTCAGCGCCAGCGAGGCCGGGCCGGAAGGTATCTTGCGCCTGGATGGGCATGGCGAACGGGTGCACATGCTCGGGCGGTGGCGCGCGCTCTAGAGCCAAGCGGCATTGGGGCTGCCTTGCAGCCCATCGCCGGCAAGCTCCCGCAAGGTGCGAGTCGACCACGCATGATGCGGTTTGCAGGGCCCCTGTGGGAGCCGGGTTGCCGGCGATGGGGCGCGAAGCGGCCCCAATGCACTTGCTTTGCACAAAGGCTCATCCGAAGCTATGCGCCAAGAGGAGAGCCCCCGATGAACCTGCAAGAACTGACCGAACGCCTGCACCGGATCCGCGACACCAACGACTGGCGCGGCTTCCACAGCCCGAAGAACCTGGCCATGGCCGCCAGCGTGGAGATGGCCGAACTGGTGGAGATCTTCCAGTGGCTGAGCGAGGACGAGTCACGCCAGCTACCCCCCGAGCAACTCGCCCATGCCGGCCAGGAGGTCGGCGACGTGGTGCTGTACCTGTTGCTGCTGTGCAGCGAACTGGGCCTGGACATGGAACAGGTGGTGCGCGCCAAACTGGCCGACAGCGAGAGGCGTTTCGCCCGATGAACGACCGTCACTTCGATGAGCTGGCCAGCCGCTTCGCCGAGAAGATCTATGGCGGCGCCAAGGGTGCCATCCGCCTGGCCGTACTCCAGGCCGACCTGGCCGAGGCCCTGCCCGATCGCCCCCTGCGCGTGCTGGATATCGGCGCCGGCCTCGGCCACATGGCCCTGTGGCTGGCCGAGCGCGGCCACCAGGTGACCCTCGCCGAGCCCGCCGCCCCCATGCTCGACGGTGCTCGGGCACGCTTCGCCGAGGCAGGCCAGCAGGCCACCTTCATCCAGGCACCCTGGCAGGACCTGCTCGGCCAGCTGACCGAACCCTTCGACCTGGTCCTGTGCCATGCCGTGCTGGAATGGCTGGCCGAACCCGAGAGCATCCTGCCGGTGCTGCACCAGCTGACCGCCCCAGGCGGCTGGTTGTCGCTGGCGTTCTACAACCGCGACGCACTGATCTACCGCAACCTGCTCAAGGGCCATTTCCGCAAGCTGCGCAGCAACCGCCTGGCCGGCGAGAAGCAGAGCCTGACCCCGCAAAAACCCCTTGATCCCCGCGAGCTCAAGGCGCAACTTGAACCCATGTGGCAGGTCGAAAGCGAAAGTGGTGTGCGGATTTTCCACGACTACATGCCCAAGGAGTTCCAGGCCAAGGCCGAATTGCTCGACCTGCTGGAAATGGAGCTGGCCCACCGCCGACATCCAAGCTTCGCCGGGCTGGGCCGCTACCTGCACTGGGTCTGTCGCCCGCACTGACCCGCCTGCCGGGAGGAACACATGCGGTACCGTCTCTTGTGCCTGCCCCTGCTGCCCCTCGCCCTGGCTGCCTGCCAGGGCAGCAACCCCTATGTCGCCAGCGGCCGCCCCCTGCCGCCAGCCCCGCCCCAGGCGGCCAGCACCTTCGATGCCAGTGCCTACCCGGCAGCCCCTCGTGACTACGGGCGCTATCGCAGCTGGAGCTGGCGCAACGGCCAACTGCCCAGCGCCAGTGCCAGTGCCGACCCGGCGCAACTGGCCGAGGCGGTCAGCAGCGCCCTCGACCAGCACGGCCTGCGCCCGGCCCGGGGTGGCAGCGCCGACCTGCTGGTCAGTGCCGACATGCGCCTGGAGCGACGCCTGCGCCAGGTCCGCGACTACGACTACTACGACCCCTACTACGGCCCGTACCCCTATGGCGGCATCGGCTACGGCGGCTACCGCCACGGCTACGGGGCCTACGGCAGCGTGCCGATCGTGCGCACCTACGAGGTCGAAGTGATGGTGGTGCGGATCGACCTGTTTGATGCCCGCGATGGCCAGCCGGTATGGAGCGCCAGCGCCGAGAGCGGCAGCGACAGGAGCTCGCCACGCGACCGCGAGAAGGCCTTGCGCGAATCGGTGCACAAGGCCCTCGACGGCTATCCTCCCAGTTAACCTGCACCGGAGAACCATCATGTTGCGCCGCCTCGTTCTGCTGTCGTTCACGCTGCTGCTGGCCGCGTGCGCGAGCAACAACGTCACCCAGGATTTCGACGCCAGCCGCGACTTCGCCGGGTACCGCAGTTGGGCCTGGCAGGAGCCGGCATTGCAGTATCGCCCGGACGATCCGCGGATCAAGAGCGACCTGACCGAACAGCGCATCCGCCAGGCCGTCGCCGACCAGCTCGACCAGCGCGGCCTGCGCCCGGCGCAGGCCAATGCCCGGCCAGACGTCAGGGTGCGCACCTACCTGATCGTCGAGCAGCGCCAGCAGCAGATCACCACCAACTACGGCGGAGCCTGGGGCGGCTATTGGGGAGGCTACTGGGGCGGGCCGATGTACAACGAAACCCGCAGCGTCGACTACAAGGTGGCGACCATCCAGGTCGACCTGTTCGATGGGCGCGACGGCAAGCTGGTCTGGCGCGGCAGTGCCGAGCAGATCATGAACAACTATCCGCCCAGCCCGCAGGAGCGCAATGCCGCGATCCAGAAGACCGTCGCGCAATTGATGAGCAACTATCCACCGCGTTGAGGCGCTGACGGCCACTCGATCAAGGCAATTTGCCATCACCCTGACTACACTCCTTTCATCGCCGCTGCGCTGCGTGGCCGATGGCCTGCAAAGGAGTGCCCGTGGTTCCCCGTTCCGCTGTGCGCCAACGCGGCGCGATCGGCCTGATGGCCGCCCTGACCCTCGGCCTGGCCCTGCTGTTCCTGCTGCTGGTGGTCGACAGCGGCAGGCTCTACCTCGAGCAGCGCAAGTTACAGCGCATCGCCGACATGGCCGCGCTGGAAGCCGCCGGGCAGCACGCCGGCTGCAATGGCAACGGCCCCCAGGCCAGCACCCTCGCCCGCGCCGCGGCCACCCGCAACGGCCATGCCCCCGGCAACCCCCTCGTGGCCAGCTGTGGCTACCTGCAGACCGATGCCCGCAACCTGCGCATCTTCACCTCCGACACCTCGCGCAACGAAGCGATCAAGGTCGAGGTACGCAACACGGTGCCCACGAGCATTGCCGCCAGTGCCTTCACCCTGGTGCAAGGCAGCGACCTGCCATTGACCACGACCCTCGGCGCCAGCGCAGTGGCTTCGATGCCCCGGCCACCCCAGGCCATGCTGAGCATCCGCAGCACCCTGCTGAAAGTCGACTCGCGTCAGTCGGCGATACTCAACGCCCTGCTCGGCGCCCTCGGCAGCCATGTGCAACTGGACGTGGCGGGCTGGCAAGGCCTAGCCGACGCCGATATCAACCTGCTGCGCTACCTCGACCAGTTGGCCATCGACCTGGGCCTGGACATCGGCGATTACCACCAGTTGCTCAACGCCGATGCCACTGCCACGCAACTGCTGCAAGCGGCCGTCAAGGTGCTGCAGCAGAGCGGTGCCGCCGCTGAGGTCATCACCAACCTCGGCAAGGTGGCCGTGGGCAGCGGCAATGGCACGCTCCTGAAGCTGGGCAGGATTCTCGACATCCAGAACGGCACCACCCAGGCCGGGCTGGATGCCAGTGTCCAACTGCTGCAACTGGTGCAGGGTGTGGTCCAGCTTGCGACCAGCGAAAACGCCGCCAACATCGACTTGCCTCTCAGTGTGCTGGGCCTGGTCAATGGCCGCATACGCCTGAAGGTGATCGAACCGCAGCAGGTCTCCGCAGCAGGCGATCCACGAAGCGACGAGATCGCGGTTCACACCGCGCAGGTACGAGCGTTGGTCTCTCTCGACCTGCCGCTGCTGTCAGGCATCGCCGGGCTGGCCAACGCCGTCCTCGACCTGGCGGCGCCCCTGACCAACGTACTCAACAGCCTGCTCAACCTGAACCTGCTGGGCACGGTGCACTCACTCACCTGCGCCCTGGGCATTCCTTGCAAGGTCAGCGACATCAAGCTGCTGGACGGCAAGCTGCACATCGATATCGGCCTGGAAGCGGCCAAAGCCTCCGCCCGCCTCAGGCCCGGCCCACCAGCCAGCTACAGCTGCGCGCCCAAGCAGTTGAGCGTGCTTGCCGAGAAGGCTGCGGTGAGGCTGGCGGTCGGCAAGTTCGAGCCCCCCGAGACGTTCTTCAGCCAAGGCCCCCCCACGGTCAAGGCGCTCCCGTTGATCGACATCGGGACCAACGTCTGTAGCCGCCTGCTGATCCTGCCGCCGATATGCGGCACGCGCGTGCCCTTCGCCGGGGGCGGCATCGGGCTGCGCATCGACAGCAAGGTGCTGGGCAGTGGCGCCACGGCAATGCCCCTGCTGTTCAAGGACGCCAGCGAGCCGCCCGACATCGGGCAACCGCCCCGCTACCTGTCGATGGCCGACAGCCAGGTCGTCGGCAGCCTCGGCGACACCTTGGCGGGCATCCGCCTGGAAGCCTACAAACCCACCGCCAACAGCGGCCTGGGCGAGCTTCTGGTGCTCACCGCCGGGCTGCTGGACGGCGTGAAGAACATTCTGGAGCCGCTGATCCGGAACCTCCTGAGCCCGTTGCTCGACCCGCTGGTCAATGCCCTGCTCAAGGTGCTCGGCATTGACCTGGTCAACGCCGAAGTCGGTGCCAACCTGACCTGCTCCAGCGGTCGCGCTCAACTGGTGCAGTGAAGCGGCAGGCTGATCCGAAAACACGCCCCCTCGGCGCCATTGGCCACGCTCAGGCTGCCGCCCATGCCCTCGACGATGCCATGGCTCACCGACAACCCCAGGCCCGTGCCGACACCGGCCGGCTTGGTGGTGAAGAAAGGCTCGAAGATCCGTGCCTGCAACTGGGGATCGATACCGCCGCCGTTGTCTTCCACCCACAGGCACAACTCCCCGGGCTGCAACGACTGGCGCATGCAGATCCACGGCGCGTCCCGGCGCTGTTCGAGCAGCGCGTCACGGGCATTGACCATCAGGTTGATCAACACCTGTTCGAGCTGATCCTGGTGCCCCAGCACCAGCGGCTGCTGCTGCGGAGGCTCGATGCGCAGGGTCACCCCCTTGCCGCGCAGGCCTTCGTCGAGCAGGGCCACCGCCCCTTCCACCGCCGCCCAGGCACTGAAACGCTGGCGCTCGACCTCGGAGCGACGTCCGAACACCCGCATGTGGTCGACCAACCGTGCCGTGCGTTCGACCTGGGCTTCGATGCGGCGCAGCTTGTCTTGCAGGTAGGCCGGCTCGGCGGCGCCGTTGTCCAACCGTTTCAAGGCATTGACCGTGGCCATGCGCATGACGTTGAGGGGCTGGTTGATCTCGTGCAGCAACCCAGTGGTCAGCTCGCCGAGGGTCGCCATCTTGGCGCCTTGCAGGAGCTGGCGCTGGCTGCGCCGGACCTCGGTGTTGTCACGCGCCACCGCCTGCACCTCCAACAACCGGCCCTGGTCGTCGAACAGGCCACGGTCGGCCCAGACCCACCAGGCATGCTCGTGGCCAGGCAGCTGCAGGCAGACCTGCGCACTGCTCACCGGCTGCTCGGGGGTCAGGGCCTGGAGCCGCTGGAGGAACTCGCCACGCTGTGTATCGGACATCCACTGCCCGAGGTTCATGCCCAGCAGTTGCTCCGGCGTGCAGCGCAGGCAGTCGGCCAGCGGCCGGTTGCCGAACAGCAGGGCCAGGTCCGGGCGGTAGCGGCAGATCATCGCCGGCGAATCCTCCACCAGCACCCGATAGCGTTCCTCGCTCTGGCGCACCCGCTCGGCGGCCTCGGTCGCCTCGCTGACATCCAGCCACAGGCCGACCACCTCCAGCGGCTGGCCGAGATCGTTGCGCAGCAGGCGTGCCTCGTCCAGCACCCAGTGATAGCCGCCCCGGCTGTCACACAGGCGGTAGCGGCAGCGCGCCTGGCCGTCGCGTAACAAGCTGCGGGTGCGCTCCAGCCACAGCGAGCGATCGTCCGGATGCACCGCCAGGCCCGGCTGGCGTGCCTGCTCGCTGTCCGCGGCCCAACCGAGCAGCGGCATCAGGCTGGCACTGAAGAACTCGCTGTACAGCGCACCGTCGGCGTAACGCTGGATGTAGATCACCGCCGGCGAACTGGCGATCAGGTTCTCCAGCCGCGCCCGCGCAGCACCGGCCTGGAGCTCCTGCGCCTTGAGTGCGCTGATATCGAGCAAGAATCCGCGCAACTGCCGCCCCTGCAAGCGCCCGACCCAATGGAACCAGCGTGGCGCCGCCAGGGTATCGTCGCCCGGCATACGCAGGCTCAGGCTCAGTTCCCCGCTGCTGCGGGCCTGCTCCAGCGCCAGTTGCGCCGCTTCGCGATCCGCCGGGTGCACACGTGCCAGCCATTGCTCAAGGCTCGGTTCACGCGCCAGGCCCAGGCTGGCAGCGAGGTACGGATCCAGATGCAGGGGGCCGTGCAGCGGCCACGCCCACCACCCCGCCCCCAGCTGTTGCTGCAACGCCTCCAGGTGGTGGGTCTGGCGCAGCAGCTGGGCCTGCCGATGACGGCCCAGCAACGGCTCGACCAGAGCCTGCAGCAGCCCCTGCGCCGCCGCTGTCTGCGGCAGCGCCTGGGCACCGGCGCACAGCAGCCAGGCCTCGGCCTCAGCCCCCTGGCAGTAAGGCAGCAGGAACAGCGAGACACCCCCGCACAGCGCCAGCAGTTCGGGATGCTCGCGGCTGTCGAGCAACGCCTGGGCCGGCAACCGCGTCAACCAAGGTTGCAGGCGCGTGTCTTCGGGCCAGGGCCAGTCGGCGTCGTTGCTGGCGAAGCTGCGCCAGCCAGCCGGCTCGCGCAGCACCAGGCGCAACGCCGGGGCATGCCAGCACTCAGCCAGACGCTGTAACTGCTCCACCACGCACTGTGCCAGGTGCTCCTCGCCGCATTCGCGCACGGCGCGGCCGACCTCTCCCGCCAGTTGTCGCAGGCCTTGCTGCTCATTGGCGTGGGCACGCTCGAGCAACAGGTCGCCAATATCGAACAGTTGCAGCAACCAACCGTCACCGTGGCGCATCAGCCAACCACGGGTGTGCAGGGGATGCCCCATGACGGTGTGGAAATCCAGGTCCAGGGGTAGCCCCTGCCAGTCGGCCGGCTCGCCTTCGAGCACCAGCCAGCTGTGCCGCTCCAGGTAGTCATGCACCCGCCCGCCACCGTGGGCGGGCAAGGCCAGCAGGGTACGCAACGGGCCAGACAGACGCTGCACCGCGCCCTGGGCATCGAGCCACAGTTGCAGGCCCACCGCCGGTGGCACCTCGGCCTCGTGCGCGCTCGGTGGCGCCGCACGCCAGCGATCGAACAGGCCGCTCACAGTTGCAGGCTCGCTTCGGCCTGCAGGCGTTCGGGCAGGCGTGGCACCTCACCGATCAAGGGCAGCACCAGCACCGGCAGTACGCGGACCAGGCGCTCGCGAGGGTAGTCGATCGAGACGGTCAGCAGGTTGTCGCCGCTCCAGGTGACCTTCGTATCGGTGACGACGCTGAAACCCAGGGCCGCCGGCATCCAGGCCAGTTGCTGCCCGACCACCTCCCGGGCCAGGCTGTCGACGTCGCTTCGGTAATGCTCGCCGCCCGGGTCGAGCGCCACGCAGCGACGCACCGCCTCGCTGCTGGCCTGGTTGAACGACTGCAACATCAGCATCGGCAACGCATGGCTGACCAAGCCATAGAACACCGCGAAAAACACCATGAAAACGGCGACGAACTCGATGGCTGCCGCACCTTTTTGCCGTCCCGCCAGGCTTGCTTTCATGTTCGCGTCTACCCTGACTATGACACCTGACTGACAGCATAGAACCGTTCAACGAATAGGGATGGCAATTTGCCAATGCAAAGCATTGTTCTCCTGATGTGGCTTGCCTTGTGCACCGAACAAGATATCCGTGAACGACAGCTTTCCAACGCCCTGACACTGGGTGTCGCCGCAGCTGCGCTGGCCTGGCTGTTCGCCACCGGCCACAGCTGGATCGGCGCCGATCCCAGCGATGCCGGCTGGGCGCTGGCCATCGTCATGCTGCTTACCCTGCCCGGCTACATGCTTGGCCGTTTCGGCGCCGGCGACGTCAAGCTGATGGGCGCCCTGGCCCTGGCCACCAGCCACCAGTACGTGCTCGGCACCTTCATCGGCGCCGGCATCACCGTGCTGGCCTGGATGCTCGCCAGGCGTCGCCTGCTGGCCTTGCTCAGCCCCAAGGTGAGGAAACGCTTGCAGCAACTGGCCGAAGAGGTCGACGAGAAACAACCCTTCGCGCCTTTCGTGCTGGCGGGCTTCCTGCTGACGGCCGTCTGGATCCCGTAAATGACTACTCGGTCCAGATTCGTCGTACAGCCCGTGTACATACTCGCAAAGTGCGACTAGTGTCTTTAGCGGCCAGTCTCTCTGGCCCAGGAGCAGGACCGAGTCGAACAGGGAGTCGATCGTGAACAAATCCATCAGTGAGGTGAAGCTACTGGTCGTCGACGGCCAGGCGTTGATCGTCGAGCAGTTGTGTGAATTTCTCGAGTACCAGGGCTACGGCTGCGTCCCGGCCCATTCCACGGAGCAGGCCATCGAGCGCTACCAGGCCGATGACGGCATTGGCCTGGTGCTGTGCGACCTGCACCTGCCCGGACGCGATGGGATCGAGCTGGTCCGCATGCTGAAAGCGCTGTCCGGGCGCCGGCGCATGTTCGAGGCGATCATGCTCACCGGGCGGGCCGAAAAGCAGGATGTCATCCGCGCCTTGCGCGAAGGTTTCGCCGACTACTACCAGAAGCCCATCGACCTGGACGAGCTGCTCGAGGGCGTGCGCCGCCAGGAGCAGGCGCTGCTGGAGCGCCAGCGCAACCTGCGTGAGCTGGGCAAGCTGAACCAGCGCCTGCAGGAGCTGGCCGAGTCCATCGACGATCTCTACCACGACCTGGAAAAGGCCCGTGGCCTGGGTGTGCAGCGCCGTGCCGGCGATCCCGAGGAGGCCGAGGCCGAACTGCCGCCGAACTTCGAGAAGCTCTCGCCGCGCCAGCTGGAAGTCGCCAGGCTGGTGAGCAAGGGCAAGACCAACTACCAGATCGCCTGCGAGCTGGGCATCACCGAGAACACGGTCAAGCTCTACGTGTCCCAGGTCCTGCGCCTGACCCACATGCACAACCGTACCCAACTGGCCCTGGCGCTGACGCCGCGTTCGTCACCGGTGCACCAGCGCTTTACGGCCCATTGAAAGCCCCTGGCACGGCGGCTGATGCTGTTCACTTAAGTCTGATGTGACATCGATTGGGGCTGCCTTGCAGCCCTTCGCGGGCAAGCCCGCTCCCACAGGATCGTGCATTCCTTGAGGTTTGCAGCGTACTTGTAGGAGATTACCCAGCCTTTGAGCTGCGCTGTCACGCAGAGAACTGATAGTGGCTTTACGCGGCCCCTGTGGGAGCGGGCTTGCCCGCGAAGGGCCGCAAGGCGGCCCCAATGGCTTAAGTGAACAGCATTACTAGCATGGCGGCGCCCTTTTCGCGGGCAAGCCCGCTCCCACAGGGGCCCGTTGCTCTTTCGGTCTCTGTTCCCAGATTTCCCACAGAGCCCGCGCCGCTCTTGAGATCGACGCAGAAGCCGGCTTGCCGGCGATGGGGCGCGAAGCGGTCCCAGATGAGCCAGCTCAGTCACCCGACGAACCAACCGACTGCCAGCGGAATACCTCGGGGATCGGGTACTTGTAGCTGTCCAGCCAGCGCTGCAGGGCCTGCTCCCGCTCCCGGGCGGTCTGCACCTGTGGCGTCGGCGAGGCCTGCTGGTTGCTCGCCTGCACCTGCAAGAGCGCTTCGGTGGCCGTCTGCGCCGGCTCCTCGGCCAACGCTGCCAGGGGGCCGGCAAGGCCGACCAACAGGATCACGCACTTGAGCATGGGCATCTCCTCCCTTGGATTCAACCGAGCGGCGTCGCGCCACGCCCGCTCGTCTTCAACTGCGTCGCCCGGGCCTGGGCCTCGGCGAACTGTTCGGGCCTGAGCCGCAACCGGGCCACCAGGTCGGCAGCCTGCTGCCAGTTGTCCTGGACCAGCGCGAGGGTCACCAGGTTGACCGCCGGCAGCGTGTTGTCGTCCTTCAGTTCGATCGCGGTGAGAAACTCGAAACGCGCCTGCTCGTGATCGCCCAGGTGCATCAACACCACGCCCAGGTCGTTGCGCACCTTCTCGTCGGTCGGCGCCAGGCGCACGGCCCGCTGCAGGTGACGCAGGGCCTGGGCATCGTCGCCCCGGGCCGAGGCGAGCTGGCCAAGGCCATGCTCGCCCTCGGCCGCCAGGCAACCACCGAGCAAGCCACGGTACAGCGGCTCGGCCTCGCTGCGCCCGAGCAAGCGCAAGACCTTGGCCTTGCGCAGGCGCACCTGGTCGAGCGCATCCGGCAACTGCTGCAGGTGCGCCAGACTGGCATGGGGCCGGCCTTCGTTGAGCATTTCATCCGCCAGGTTCAGGGCCAACTGCTGGTTGGCGTCCGGCTTGCCGCACTGGGCAGCGCCCAGCAGCCGGGCCAGGCCATCAGGTGGCTGGCCGGCGCAACCGGCGAGCAGCAACAACCCGGTGAACAACAACAGCGCTTTCATCCGCCTCCCCTCCCTTCAGGATCCCAAGGCCCGCGCCAGCGCGGTAAAGCCCGGCCCGGCCAGGACGATGAGCAAGGCCGGGAACAAGAACAGCATCATCACCGCCGACATCTTCGCCGACATCTTCGACACCCGCTCCTGCAAGCGGGTCAGGCGGCGGTCGTCGAGCAATACCTTGAGCGCCTGCAGCGATTTCATCCCGCCGCTGCCTTGCACCAGCAACTGCCGCAGGATCACGCAGGTATCGATGAATTCGTCCACCGCCAGCAGGTGGGCGCTCTTTTCCAGCTCCGGCCCCAGGGCAAGGCCCGAATCCACCCGCTGCAGTACCAGGCGCAGCTCCTCGCTGATCTCCGGCAGCAGGCCGCGGCCCTCCTGGCTCAGCACCCGCAAGGCCTGCTCGACCGCAAGCCCAGTCTCGAACAGGATGCGCAGCAACGGGATCAGCAGGCTGACCTCCAGGGCGATGCGCTGCTGACGCCGCTGCGCCGCCACCGCCAGCAGGCGCTTGGGCAACAGGTAGCCGACACCCAGGGCGCACAAGGGCAGCACCAGCCAGTGCCCTGGGCCTTCGCCCACCAGGCCATGCTGCAACAGCAACGTCATCCCCACGGCCAGCAACGGCAGCCCCAGCTGCACGGCGGCGAACAACGCCCGCTGACGGCTGCGCCGCCAACCGACCCGGTCGAGCAGGGCCTGGGTCTCGCCGTCGAGTGTCTGCAAACGTCGCCCCAGTGCCGTGCTACCCAACCAGTGCAACCAGTCCCCCAGGCGCTCCTCCCGTGCCATCTGCCCTTGCAGGCGACGTGCGACCAATTGCCGGGCGCGCCACTGGCGCGCCGCCTGCAGGCCCAGCAGCGCGGACGCCACGAACAGGCACAGGGCGCACAGCAGCAAGGCCATGTTCACAAGCGCCTCATCATGCGCCACAGCACCAGGCAACCCAGGGCCTGGAGGGCGAAGGCGAACAGCAGCATCCACTGACCGTGGTCGTCACGCCACATGGCCAGCAGGTAACCGGGGTTGCCCAGCAGGAAGTAGCCGACCATGGCCAGCGGCAAGGCACCGAGGATCCAGGCGGTGACCCGTGTCTCCCCGGTCATGGCCCGCAGTTGCCGGGCCCCCTGCTCGCGCTCGCGGATCAGCTTGATCAGGTTTTCCAGCAACTCGCTGGCGTTGCCGCCATAGTGTTGGTTGATACGCAGGCCAAGGGCGAACAGGCGTAGTTCGTCCTGCTCGTACAGCTCGGCCAGTTCACCTGCCGCGTCCTCCAGCGGCACGCCCAGTTGCACGTTGCGCCGCACCCGGCCCATGGCCGAGCGCAAGGGCTCGCGGGTGCCGTCGATACCACCGAGCACCGCGTCGCTCAGCGTGCGCCCGGCCTTGAGGCTGCGAACGCTGTAGTCCAGCAGCCCCGGCAACTGCTCGATGATCTTCCCCAGGCGCCGGCGGTAGCGCCCGTGCAGGTAGAGGTAGGCCAGCAGCGGCATGCCCGGCAACAGCGCCATTGCCGCCACCCAACCAGACACCAGCCAGGCCGCCAGCACCAGGGCGAACCAGGCCAGCAGCCAAGGCCGCAGGCTGAAGCCGGCATGGGCCAGCCCGGCACGCTGCAGCAGCGGGTCGAGCCAGTCGCGCCTGGCATTGCCCGTGCGCACGGCCTGGTAGGCCCGCCCCAGGCGCTGGAGGATGCGCTCCTCGCCCCGCTTGTGCAGGCCAAGACGCAGCAGCAGCACGGCGATGCCCAGGCACAGCGGCGACAGCGCGAGCAACAACGGCCCCATCACAACACCCCCTCATGGCGCAGCTTGGCGCCCGCCGGGTTCGGCGCCTCGCGCAGGAAGCCCTCGCCGCTGCGTCGGTCGAGGCGGAACAGGGTATTGGTGACATAGACGTCATCCCGCACCCCGACCACTTCCAGCACCTCGCTGACGCAGCGCCGGCCATCGGCCAGGCGGGTCAGTTGGATCACCACGTCGAGCGCCGCGCAGATCATCTGCCGCAGGGTCTTCTCGGCGACCTGCCGCCCGGTCAGGCCGACCAGCGTTTCCAGCCGCAGCAGGGCGTCCTGGGCGGTATTGGCGTGCACCGTGCTCATCGAGCCGTCGTGCCCGGTGTTCATCGCCGTGAGCACATCGAGCACCTCGGCGCCGCGGATCTCGCCGAGCAGGATACGGTCCGGGCGCATGCGCAGGGCATTGCGGATCAGCTCGCTGGCCTTGATCTCGCCGTGGCCCTCGGCGTTCGGCGGGCGGGTTTCCAGGCGCACCACATGAGGGTGGTGCAACTGCAGCTCGGCGACGTCCTCGATGGTCACCAGGCGCTCCTGGGGGGCGATCATCTGGCTGAGGATGTTGAGCAGGGTGGTCTTGCCGGTGCCGGTACCGCCGCTGACCAGGATGTTGCAGCGCCGCCCCACGGCGCGCTCGAGGAAGTCGAAGATGGCCTGGTCGATGGCCCGGGTGGCCAGCAGGTCAGCGCTCTTGAGCATGTCCTGGCGAAACTTGCGGATCGACAAGCAGGGCCCGTCCAGCGCCACCGGCGGGATGATGGCATTGACCCGACTGCCGTCGGGCAGGCGCGCATCGACCATGGGCGAGGACTCGTCCAGGCGCCTGCCGAGCGGGGCGAGGATGCGCTGCATCACCCGCTCCACATGATGGGCGTCGATGAAACGCAGGTCGGTCTGCTGCAGCACCCCGGCGCGCTCGACGAACACCCGGTACGGGCCGTTGACCAGGATCTCGGTGACGCTGGCATCGCGCAGCAGCACTTCCAGCGGGCCATAGCCGGTCAGCTCGTCGACCAGTTCCTCGGCCAGGCGCTCCATCTCGTAGCGTGACAAGGCCAAGTGCAGGCGCGCCACATAGTCGCCCACCTGCTCCACGACGAACTGGGTCAGGGCCGGCCGCGCGCCCTCCAGCAGGTTGCGCCCGCTGTCTTCGATGGCATCGATGACGAAACGGTGCAGGGCCCGCTTGAGTGCCTGCGGGTCTGCCGCGGCATGGCGTGGCCCGCCGAAGGGTTCGTCGCCACTCATTTGCTGCTCCACAGGCGGCGAAACCAGGTGAAGGTGGGTGTCGCCAGGTTCTCCGAGCGCCGCGCCAGGCGCTCGCCCAAGCCGCGCAAGGCCTGGGTCAGGCTTTCCCGCGGCGCCAGCTCGAACAGGCTCGCCCCCTGGTTCTTGGCATTCAGGCGCACCTCGGGGCTGTAGGGCAGCACCTTGAGCAACGGCAGGCCGTAGCGCTTGGCCAGGGCATCGGCATCCGGCGCCACCTGGCGCAGGTAGCGGTCCACCAGCAGGCCGGCATGCTCGAGCTTGATGCCACGGTCACGCCACTGCTCCAGCACCTCTAGGTTGCGCCGGCAGTCGAGGATGTTCTGGTCGGTATAGAGGATCAGCTTGTCGCAATGGCTGACGATGGTCCGCAGGGCTTCGCTGTCGGCCTGCCCGGCGAGGTTGACCACGATGTGCTGGAAGTGCTGGCGCAAGGCGCTGAGCAGCATGTACAGCTCGGCGGTGCTCGATTGCGCCAGCGGCACGTCGCTCTCGGCGTAGGCGAGGATGCGCAGGCCGCCCTTGTCGGCCGTGAAGGCGCTGTCGATCAGGGTGGCATCGAGGCGGCGCAAGTGGCGCAGGGCATCGCCGAAGAAGAACGACGCCTCCAGCCCCAGTAGCGCCAGGCTGTCACCGCGCGGCAGGCCGAGGTCGAGCAGCAGGGTCTGCTGGCCGCTCTCCTGGACCACTCGCGCCAGGTGGGTGGTCAGCAGTGCACCATCGGCGCCACGCTGGGCACCGTAGAGCACGCTCAGGCCACCCAGGCTGGGGTTGCTGGCCACCACCGGCAGGCGCTTGCCCAGGCGCCGCACCAGCCCGGCCACTTCGCTGGCCCGCGAGCCGTAGGCGACGAAATCGCGTGCCCCGGCGCGCATGGCGTGCAGCACCAACTGGTTGTCCATGCCATCGCCCAGGGCAACGATCGCCAGCATCGGCTTGGCCTCCAGCACACCTTCGATCAAGGCGCACTGGTTGACCAGTTGCTCACGGTCCAGGCCGATAAACACCAGGTTGCTGAAGGTCACATCGACCAGCGCCAGCAACTCGTCGAGGCTGCCGCCGCTGGCGCCGATCACCTGGCCCAGCGGCGCCAAGGCGCCTTGCAGCCAGTGCAGGTCGTCCTCGTTGCGGGTGATGGCCAGGTAGGTCTGGTTCAGGCTCTCGCTCATCGTGATAACCCACTACGGCCGTCGAAGTTGCCGTTTTCCAGGAAGAACAGCTGGCCCCAGCTGGGGTCGTAGGTACGCAAGTGCTCGCCTGGCAGTTGTGGCAGCCGTGCATTGGCGGCCAGTGGCTGGACCAGGTGTGGGGTGACGATCATCAGCAGCTCGGTGTCTTCGCGGTTGAGCGTCGATTGGCGAAAGAACGCGCCGATGATCGGCAGGTTGCCCAGGCCCGGGAACTTGTCCACGGCAGAGCGGGTGTTGCTGCTGACCAGGCCGCTGATGATGAAGCTCTCGCCATCGGCCAGGGAGATGCTGGTGTCGGTGCGTCGCACCTTCAGGCCCGGGACGAGGGTGCCGGCGATGTTCACAGGGTTGCTGTAGTCCAGCTCGCTGACCTCCGGCGCCACCTTGAGGGTGATGCGGTCGCGGCTGATCACCGTCGGGGTCAGCGCCAGGCGTACTCCGAACTCCTTGTACTCGATCGAGACGTTGTCGCTGCCACTGCTCGGTACCGGGATAGGAATTTCCCCGCCCGCCAGGAAGCTCGCGGTGAACCCGCTGAGCACGGTGAGGCTGGGGCGCGCCAGGGTATAGGCGAAGCCGCTGTTCTCCAGGGCGTTGATCATCGCCAGGAAGCGGCTGCTACCGCCGCCCCAGACGATGTTGAAGACACCGTTGTCGAGGGGAATACCCGGACGCACGTCCGCGTAGGTCACCGGGTTGGCGCTGGTCTGGATCCCCGGCACATGGTCAGGGCGCACGACAGTGTTGGGTACCGTGCCGGGCGAGCCGATCAGGCTATTGTTCGAACCCTTGAAGAACAACCGCGCCCCAGCTTCCTTGTACTTGACCCGCTGCACCTCGACGAAGCGGATATCGGCCTGCACCTGGCTGGGCAACTGCGGGTCCTGGGACGGCAACAGCGCGCCCTCGGCCATGTCCACGCTGGCCCGCCCCTTGACGAACAACATGGCCCGGTGCGGTGCCGGGGCGCAGGCGGTCCACAGCATCAGGCTGGTGTTGCCCGGCGCCACCGCGGTCAGCAGTACGGCACGCTCGCCACTGGCCTGGACGTCGGCGACCTTCGGCTCGCCGACCGCCACCCGGCTGATGGCCACCGGCAAACGCAGCTCCTGCTGCAGGCCCTGGTCCATCTCGATCACCGAGGGTAACTGGGCGAACGCCGCGCAGCCTTGGCTGGCCGCCTCGGCCAATGGCAGCATCGCCATCAATGGCAGGGCATGGCACAACTGTCTGAATATCCGCGCGGTACTACGCATGGCGGCATCCTTGCTGGGTCAGGGAGTCTTGTGGGTAGCGTCGGGCTGGGCACCCCGGATGACCTGCATGCCCGGCGCAGTGCGGGTGGACGGCGCCTTGGCTGGCGCCACCTGGGACAGCTGGCTGAAGCGATAGAGATCGCGGTGGGCATTGGCCACCTGGGGCGTGGCCTCGGGGTCGGACCAGTAGCGCGCCAGCAAGTGTTCGTCGGCGCTGCGCACCGCCAGGCGCAAGGTTCCGGCCTGGGCCGCCAGCATCAGGCGACTGGCCAACGCCTCGGGCACGGCCAGGGCCACGGTGCGCGTGGCGTTGCCCAACGACTCGCGGCGCGCCTTCTGCTCTTCGGCGGTCTGCGCCGGGCGGCCATCGTTGGCCAGGCCCATCTGCTCGCCGACGCTGAGCACGCGCAAGGCCGGCAGTACCACCTGGGCGGTGGCCTGCGGGTTGTTGTTTTCCTCACGCAGGAACAGCAGCACGTCGACATAGTCGCCTGGCCGTACCTGCCCAGCGGCGCCGATCACCTCGTCCACGGCCACCGCCACCGCGCGCTCATGCCGACGGATCATCCGCGCCAGCGGCCCACCGGCCTGGAAGCTGGTTTCGTCGAGCCAACTGCCTGCCGCCAGCGGGCGCGCACTGCTGCGCCCGAGCACCTGCTCGAGCCGCTGGAACGCACCCTCGGGCACGACCTGCAGGCGCTCCACCAGCAGGTCGTCCTCGGTCAATGGCGTGTGGGCGGCGACGTCGCGGCGCAGCACCACGATCGGCGAGCGTAGCGGCTCCTCTGGCCTCACCGGTGCCGGGGCGACCTGTGGCACGGGGGCTTCGGCCACCACGGTGGCCGGTTGCACCGCCGGTATCGGCGGCCGGCTGAGAACCAGCCCCCAGTAGCCGGCCAGCACCGCGGCGAACAAGAACAAGACGGCGAGAATCATGGTCAAGCGACTGCTCATTTCCGCCCTCCCTGCGCCTGGCACCCAATGATGGCAAAAAGTAATTATTTTGCTATTGCACGGTAGCGCAGCGTCGACGATTCGCCATGAGCCGGCGGGCTTTTTCGCAGCCGAAAAATTGACGCGCTGTAAAAACAGAAACTTAGCGCGGCCGTTTCAAACCAATACTTTAGAGATAATGCTTTCTTACATTTGCAGCTTCGCGCAGCTTGGCAATCCTATGATGGCAAAGGGGCATCACCCATATGGCCCCGCCTACCGCCGCTGATCGCGCAAGGAGTTGTGCCATGTTGCTGCAACAGATCCTTTTCCACTGCAAGAACTTCCTGAAACGCAAGGACGGAGCTTCCGGTATCGAGTACGCGGTGATCGCGGCGATGGTCGCGGTGGTGCTGGCGGGGTTCGTCGGCGATATCTCGGGGCATGTGGATAGCATCATGACAACCATCTCGGAAGCCATAACACCTGATGCTGGTTAATGATCGCCGGCCCCCAATGCAGGCATCTTTCCCCATCCACTGGAGACGACCATGCCAACCTCTTCCTTGCGTCAACAGATCCTCCTGGTCGACGACGAGGAAGAGGCCCTGCTCGAACTCGCCGAACTGCTGGAGAACGAAGGTTTCTGCTGCCACACCGCGACGTCCGTGAAGGCTGCCCTGCAACAGCTCACCCGCCACCCGGACGTGGCCCTGGTCATCACCGACCTGCGCATGCCCGAGGAGAGCGGCATCGGCCTGATCAAGCGCCTGCGCGACCACACGGACCGCCAGCACCTGCCGGTGATCGTCATGTCCGGCCATGCGGACCTGGAAGATGTCAGCGACCTGCTGCGCCTGCAGGTGCTCGACCTGTTCCGCAAGCCGATCTATCACGCACGGTTGCTGGAGACCCTGGAGAATCTGTTTCCCAAACCGAGGATGCAGGTGGTGGGGCAATGAAGCTCATATGAGCATGATGTAGTCATTCAGGGCGCTGGCCGTCTGCGGCAGCCCCTGCTTCAGAATGCATTCAACGAAGGTTTCGGGAGTGTAGGGAGAGCGGACCAGACAGCGACGCATTTCAGCCATAGTGGCAAGCACCGTTGCCTGATCCAGCCCCCAGAGATCCATGATGAACTCATCAGGATGTTGCGCTTGCACCCCGTAGGACTTCAGCGTCGAGGCGGGAAAGTCCTTCAGGTTGAACGTGACGATCACCTCGGCATTGCTTCTGATTGCAGCAGCAAGTACGTGGGCATCATCTGGGTCAGGCAACAACAGCGACTCGCATAGCTGCTCGTATTCAGTGACGAGTGCATCGGGAATGGCGGCTTCCATCAACCGAGAAACACGGTCGAGTTGCACCTGGGCCAGATCCTTGCGATTACGCAGGAGATTTCGTTTCCATTCCTCATCGATCCTCGATGTCCATCTGGCCCTATAGAGTCCCTTGCCCGCTAGCCTCAGGAGCAAATCCCTAAGAGGGGCCGGATACAGTACACATGCATCGTAGATAGCGATGAAGGACGACTCCCGCATCAATAGCCCAGCCCAAGCTCTTCAGAGAGGTTTGCAAGCTCATCCAAGGCCTTGCGGCTGGCTTGATCCCTTTTTTGCTTGTAAGTCATGAGGTCCGAGAACAGTACCCGACGATGGCGGCCGGCCTTATGGAAAGGCAGCTTCCCCTCCTCCAGCAGCTTCACCAGGTGTGGACGCGAGACATTCAGTAAGTCTGCCGCTTCCTGCGTCGTCAGTTCGGCATGTATCGGCACCACCCGGACTGAGTTTCCTTGCGCCAGCTCTCCGAGGATATCCACCAACAACCGCAACGCGCTGGTCGGCAATTCGACCGCATGGGCCTTGTTGTCGGTGTCGTAGATTTCGATTCGTTGCATCTGTGTCTTGGTACAGAGAAAAGCCGCAAGGTCCCGTTGCCCTTGAACCGCCGCGGCAATCTCTCGAGACTCTGGAAAGTCGGCTCGTTTCGACAAGCTCATGACCACGCTCCCATTCGCCATGCCATTACTCTCCGACTCTAAACGAAATAATCGAAAACTCAAGACACGCTCCCCTGCCTGCACGCATGCGCAAAGGCTAGAGGGGTGGGCTTTCCCATGCAATCGGAAGGCGATCGACAAATCGCGTAGGGCAAGTCCTAGGCTGTAAGGCATCAAACCAGCCCACTCGCGGGACAAACCGGTCAGTCAAGTGACACTGGGGCTGCTTCGCAGCCCATCGCCGCCCCGCTCCCTTCACTCGTTCACCTGAAACTCCACCCGCGCCGTCTCACCGCTTTCATCCAGCGCACTGAGCTCAATGTGCCCGGCCTGTTCGAAACGCACCAGCAGGCTGTCCTGGCCACGGGTCTCGCCCAGGGGCCGGCCATTGAGGAACCACCAGCGCTGGCCGCCGCCGCCCAGTGCCGAGACGTGCAGTTGCAAAGGCTCGCGGCTGGTGGCCGGACGGCGCAGGTTGTCGCCGGGGCGCACCCCGACGATCGACAACGGCGGCGCGCTGGCCGGTACCTGTGGCGGGCAGGCGGGGTCCAGCGCCGGCAGGCGTGCGGCACGGCGCTCTACACGAGGCAGCCAGGGCTCCAGTGGCGCCGGCCACAGCGCCACGTCGCGGGCCTGGGCGCCGCTGCAACTGGCATCGACCCGCAGCCCTTGGTCATTGACCCAGACCGTCTCGCGCAACCCCAACCCCAGCGGCTGGTCGGCCGCCTGCAAGGTCGGTGGGGTGGTGCCGTCGAGGGTCCAGGCGAAACGCTGGCGGCGGCAGTTGGGGTCCTGGCGCGGCATGGGCTGGCCCAACGGCCAGCAGATCGCCGCCACGCCAACGCTCGCCGGTACGTGCTCCGCCGGCGCGGCGATGCCCCGCTGGCTGTCGCGGTTGCTCAGCAGGTCATGCACCTGCAACATCAACGGCGCCGCCGAGGCCAGGCCGAACTGGCCGGGCACCGGGGTACCGTCGGGGCGCCCGATCCACACGCCGATCAGGTAGCGTGGCCCCACACCGACCGACCAGGCATCGCGAAAGCCATAGCTGGTGCCGGTCTTCCAGGCCAGTTGCGTGCGCGGCACCAGCTCGGCATGCCGATCGCGGTCCGGCCGGGCCTGGCCGCTGAGGATACGGCGAACGATCCAGGCCGAACCGGGCGACAGCAGCCGCCGCTCCAGCAGTGGGTCCTGGGGCTGCAGGCGGATACGCGCGCTCTTGCCTTCGCGGGCCAGTGCCGCATAACCGCCGACCAGGTCCTCCAGCCGGCTACCTGCCCCGCCGAGGATCAACGACAGGTTCGGCTCGGCCAGGGGCGGCAGCATCAACGGCATGCCGCCCATGCGCATCTGCGCAGCGAAGCGCTTCGGCCCGTAGGCCTCCAGCAACTGCACCGCCGGCAAGTTGAGCGACAGGGCCAGGGCCGAGCTGGCCGAGACCGGGCCGCTGAAGCCCATGGAGAAGTTGCCGGGACGATAGTCGCCGTAACGCCGTGGCACATCCTGCAGCAACGACTCGGAATGGATCAGGCCATCGTCCAGGGCCATGGCGTAGAGGAACGGCTTGAGCGTCGAGCCGGGCGAGCGCAGGGCATGGACCATGTCCACATGACCAAAGCGGCGTGCATCGTTGAGGTCGAGGGAGCCCAGGTAGGCACGCACCGCCATGGTCTTTGCCTCGACCACCAGCAACGCCGCCGAGGTGCGCTCCGGCAGCCGGGCCCGCCAGCCCAGCAGCAGGTCTTCCAGACGCCGTTGCAAGGCCGCATCGAGGGTGGTGCGGATCAACGGCGGGCTACCCGGGCGGTTCAGCCGACGGGCCAGCAGGGGCGCCAGGGCTGGCTCCTGGCGCGGCGCGAGGAGCAAGGGTTCCTCACGCGCCTCCTCGATCAGCCGGGCCGGCCACACCTGGTACTCGGCCAGGCGCTGCAAGACCTTGTCGCGGGCGCGCTGGGCACGTTCGGGGTGGCGGTCGGGACGCAGCCGGCTGGGGGCCTGGGGCAGCACGGCAAGCAGCGCCGCCTCGGCCGGGGTGAGGTGCTTCGGCGACTTGCCCAGGTACGCCCAGCTGGCCGCCGCCACGCCCTGCAAGGTACCGCCGAAGGGGGCACGGTCGAGGTAGAGCTGCAGGATCTCGCCCTTGGACAGGTGCCACTCCAGTTGCACGGTGCGCCACAGCTGGCGCAGCTTGCCTGCCAGGGTGCGGTCGTGCGGATCGAGCAGGCGCGCCACCTGCATCGACAAGGTGCTGCCGCCAGAGACCACACGCCCACCGCGCAGGTTGAGCCAGGCCGCCCGGACCAGGGCCAGCGGGTTGATCCCGGGATGATGGTAGAACCAGCGGTCCTCATAGGTCAGCAGCGCCTCCAGGTACAGCGGCGACACCTCGTCAGGGCTGACTGGGTAGCGCCATACGCCCTCGGCATCGGCGAAACGCCACAGCGGTGTGCCGTCCTCGGCCAGCACCACCCGCGCCTGGTCGTCGCCTGGCAGGGGCAAGGGCCATAGGCGGTCAGCCAGCCACAGCAGCGCCACGGCCACCAGGCCGGCCACGCCGACGCCCCGCAGGGCCCTTGCGGTGCGCGTACGCAGGCAGGCTAACATTGGCATCGGGAACCGACCTGGCCAGCTAATGGCCAAAGGCTTGGGAACGGCACCCACGCCGATTCGATCATCAGGAAGCGACTATGCATGTAGAAGGTTTTTTCGAGTGGCTGGGCCAGGCACTGGGTTCGTTGATCCGCTTCATCGTCGACGGATTGAGCGGCCTGTTCAACCTGCTGGCCAACGCCGGGGGTAATTTCATCGATGGCCTGGCACGCACGCTGGGGATGGACACCTCGCTGGTCAGCATCCTCGCGCTGGTCATTGGCCTGATGCTGCTGTACTCGGCGGTGCGCGCGTTCATGCGTGCCTCGATCATCCTCGGGATCATCTGGTTACTGCTCGGGCTGTGGGTGTTGAGCTGGGTGGTGCACTAGTAGCGGAACACAAGCTGCAAGAAAGGCCAATAGCAGCCTGGCCAGCCTGTTAGGCGGCAGTGGGGCTGCTTTGCAGCCCATCGCCGGCAAGCCGGCTCCCACAAGGCCCGCTGCATGGCACATGATTCGCGAACACCACAAGCCCCTGTGGGGCTTGCCGGCGATGGGGCGCGCAACGCCCCCAAAATCTGAAAGTCACCACTGCCCGCACTGGCCGGCGCCGGCTGTTTTTTCTTACCGCTTGCAGCTTGCGGCTCGAAGCTCGAACGTCAGCGACCTCTAACGATCACCTCCCCCTGCCCTTCCCCGACCGCCTGCAAGTTCGGCCGGTACATCGACTCCACCTGCGGCGGCGGCACGCGGTAGGTGCCTGGCGTCACCGCCCGGGCCAGGTACAACAGGTGCGTGGTGCCATAGCTGTCGAGCTTGAGCGCCGCCACATAGCGGTCGTCGCGGAACTCCTGATGCACCACGTTGGCGTTCTGCATCGATTCGCGCCACTGCTTCACCGTGCTGCTGGCGTTGTCCAGGCTGGCAGCGCTCTGCGCCAGGTTCTGGTTCTCCAGCTCCAGGCCCGCCGGCAGCAGGTCGACCACCAGCGCATCCGGCACCTGGGTACTGGCCTTCAGCGCCAGGTGCACCAGCACCAGGTCGCCACTGCGCAGGTTGCGCAGGTCCAATGGCTGGCCGTTCATGCCCTGGTACTCACGGCGGATCTCCAGGCCATTGCCGCCTGCCGCCGGTGCTTGACGCGGATAGCCGGAGAGGGTCAGTTGCTGGTAGAGCGTCTCGCTGCCTTCATTCTGCACGGTCAGCGGCGACCTCAGCAGCGCCCCTTCGAGCTTCATGCCCGACTCGGCATTGTTGAACGCGCGAACCTCCCCAGCGCTGTCCAGGCGTGCCTGCCACTGGCCTTCCGGCTTGCCCAGCAGGCCGCGGCCGGCCAGGTACAGGGCGTTGCGCTCCTGGGTCGACAGCCAGCGATTGGCCGCCAGTTCGTCAGACAGCGCGAACAGGCGCTGGTCGACCTGGTCGCTGGCCAGCTCGTTCTCCTGCAGCAATGCCAGGATCAGCGCCTGGTCACGCAGGGCACTGCCATAGTCGGCCATCCAGCCCTCGCTGCGGCCGGCACCCAGGCCTGCCTGCAGCGCCTGCTGGGCACGAGGCTTGTCGCCCATCTTGTCCAGCGCCACCGCCAGTTGCACCAAGGGCAGGCCGGAGCGGGCATCGCTGCGCCGTTCGAACAGGCTGCGCAGAGCGCCCAGCGGAGCCTGCTGGTTGCGCGCCAGCACCAGGGCCGCGTAGGCCTGCACGGCAAAGCGGGTGTGATCGGCGTTCTGGCTGTAGTCCACCTCGATCAGGTTGCGCTCCTGCACGTAGCGCAACAGGCGCTCGTTGGCCTTCTTCAGCGCCTCGGCCGGCACGCCGAAGCCCTGCTCGCGGGCGCGCAGGAGGAAATCGGTGACATAGGCGGTCAACCAGTATTCCTCTTCGCTGTCCGAGCTCCACAGGCCGAAGCTGCCGTTGTAGCGCTGCATGCCCAGCAGGTGCTCGATGCCCATCTCGATCTTGCGCTTGCGCACATCGGCCGGCTCGCCCTTGATGCCCAAGCGCTTGAGGCTCTCGGCATCGGCATAGAGCGACGGGTACAGCCCGCTGGCGGTCTGCTCCAGGCAGCCGTAGGGGTATGCCTCGAGGGCGCGGATCTGCTCGGCGAGGTTCAGCGGCGGGCGGCTGGAAAGCGCCAGGCTGGCTTCCAGGCCGGCCGGTTCGAACGCCGCCAGGTCGCCTTCCGGCAAGGTCCAGGGCTGGTCCTTCAAGGCGACGCGATAGTGCTTGAGCATCGCTGGGTAGGCCGGTCGAATGCCCAGGGTCCACTCACGCTCGAAGGCGTTGACCGGTTCACCCGGCAATTGCAGGCCCTCGACCCGCACCTGCACCTTGCCCTGGCCGAGGCCGCCCTGGGCCTGCACCGGGATCAGCAAGGTCTTGCGCTGGCCCTCGGCCAGGCTGACGCTCTGCGAGCCCTCGCCGGCCAGGCTCAACTGGCCCCCGGCGCTGACCTGCACGCTCAACTGCTGGGCCCGCCCCGACAGGTTGGCCAGGTCCAGGGCCAGGCTGGTGCGGTCGCCGCCGGCGAGAAAGCGCGGTGTCGACAGTTCGGCGATCAGCGGTGCGGCAACCACCGTCTTGCCTTCGGCCATGCCGAAGCGATCGTCGCTCCAGGCCTGGGCCATCAGGCGCAACTCGCCATTGAAGTCGGGGATCTCGACGGTGGCCTGGCCCTCGCCCTGCGCATCGAGGGTCACCGGCAGGCTCTGCTGGGCGACGATGGTCACCGTGGTGTTGGGGCGCTTGCCGCCCTTGGCCATGGCCGCGTCGCCACCGAATGCCAGGCTCGCCAGGCGGCCCTGGCCGGCTTCGATCAACTGGCCGTAGATGTCCAGTTGGTCGGCGCCGTAGGCCTTGCGGCCGAACAGGCTGGCGAACGGGTCGGGGGTCTTGAAGTCGGTGATGTTGAGGATGCCCACGTCCACCGCAGACAACAGCACATGCACGTGCCTGGGCGTACTGCCATCGGCATTGGCGGCCTTGAACTTCACCGTCAGTGGCTGCTTGGGCCGCATCTTCTCCGGCGCCTGCAAGGTCAGGGCGAGCTTGCGCTCGGTGCGCTCCAGTGGCAGGTGCAGCACACCCACGGCGCGCTTGGGCGTGGCGTTGGCCTTGCGCTCGCCGGGGCGGATCACCAGCGCGCTGATGTACAGGTCATGGCGCGCCCAGTTCTTGTCCAGTTGCACGTCGAAGGCCTTGCCCTCGGCAGGCACCTCGATCTCCTGCCACCACAGCGGACCGTCACTGGACTCGATCATCAGGTAGCCGCTGCCGGCGGCTGGCGGGGTCACGGTGACCTTGGCGGTGGCGCCGTCGGCATAGGCCGGTTTGTCCAGGGCCAGCTTGACCTGGTCTGGGCGCACCGCACCGCCTTCGGCGTTGTCCTGGGCGCGGTAGCCGGCCCAGAAACGCGCGCTGGAGACCAGCCCGGTCTGCGGATCTTCCACCTCGACCCGGTACGGTCCCCACTCGACCTGGAAGCTCAGCTTGGCGGTACCCCCGGCCTTGACGCTGACGGTCTCCTCGCTCTGGGTGAGGAACTTCTCGTTGTAGTTGTAGCTCCAGCCGTCACTCTGGGAGTAGTTCCAGTAGTAGTCGCGGCGCTCGCGGACCAAGCGCACCTTGAGCGCATCGGCGGCCAGCTTGTGGCCTTCGCGGTCGGCCACCAGGAACTCGAACTGCACCGGGGCATCGCCATCGGTCTCGTCGCCGTCGAACAGGCCGCGCAGCCCCGGCAGGCGCTCGGCTGGCCAGATCGGCTGCTCGAGACGGCGGGTGATCGGCCGGCCGCCAGACTCTTGCAGGCTGGCCTGGACGGTCAGTTGCAGGGGCGAACGGGCCTCGGCCCAGCGGCTCTCGATGTCCAGACGGGCCTTGCCGGCCTGGTCGAGGGTGACTTCGTCCAGTTCCAGGTCCTGGTTGAGCTCGCTCTCGGTGACCGAGCCGAACTGGTAGCCCGGCAACGCCGGTACCGCCTCGCGCAGAGGGCGCAGGTAGGCCTGCCCGCTCAGGCGGTTGCCGGCGGCCGGGGCGCCATAGAGGTAGCGGCCATTGACGTGGACATGGGCCGTCTGCTCCGGGCTCAGCGGCGTGCTGCTGCCCTTGAGCTCGAGGGCCAGGCGCTCGGGCAGGAAGTCTTCGACGAGGAACTCATGGACCTGCTTGCGCCCGCCGCCCAGGTCGAGCAACAACTGCCAGCGACCTGTCGGCGCCTCGCCCGCCAGTTGCAACTGATACTGGTACAGGCCATTGGCATCGGCCTCCCAGACGAACTTGCGGCTGACCTGCTCATCGGGCCGGCGGACCTCCACGGTCACCGGCTGGGCCTTCACCGGCTTGCCGTCCTGGTCGCGCAGCAGGCCATTGAGCAGCACGGTCTCGCCCGGACGATACAGGTCGCGCGGGCCGAAGATGAAGAACTGCAGCGGGTTGGCCTGGGGGCCGGTGATATCGAACTCGGCCAGGTCCAGGGCAGCGGTGTTCAAGCGCAGCAGGGTGGTGTGCACGCCCTGGGTGGCGATCAGGGTGTCGGCCTTGGGCGTGATCGGCAACTGGGCATGGCCGCGACCGTCGGTCTCGGCCTGGGCCAGCAGCTTGCCCTTGCCGTCGTGCAGTTCCAGGTTCACGCCTGCCAGTGCCTTGCCGCCCTCCAGGGCCTGGGCGAACACGTCCAGGCGGTCGCGGTAACGGTGGGCGGAAACGCCGATGTCGCTGAGGGTGAACAGGGTCGCCGGCTGCGAGTAGTCGTAGGTACCCGAGGCGCGCATCACCGCCAAGTACACGCCTGGCTCCTGCAACGGCTTGATCCCGGCGATCGGCAGCAACACGGTTTCACGGGTGTTGCGTGCCGGGTTGAGGTCGAAGCGGCCGCTGTAGACCAGGTCGGCCATCTCCAGGGTCTCCTTCGACTGGTAGTCGTACAGGCTGCTGTTGCGGCCCCAGTTGACCAGGAAACTGGAGAGCATGTCCGGCTTGATGCGGAAGAACTCCACGTCGACCTTGTCGACGTTCAGGGCGATCACCGGCAGCCCTTCTGCCAGGCGCGTGGGCAGCAGCGAACCACGGCTGGCGAAGCCCACGGTGGGTTGCAGGTCGCGGGTTTCCAGGCGACTGATCGACTCCTTCTCCAGGCGCTTGCCATTGACCGCCAGCAGGCCCTTGTCGACGGTCAGCACCAGCTTGCGCTGGGGTTCCAGGTGGCGCAGGCGCAGCTCCATCTGGTTCTCGGCAAGCTCCCAGGCACCGTCGACCTTGCCCTTGACGGTGTCGACCAGGTGCACCTTGGCGGCGAAGTCCTGGTTGGCATCCAACGGCGCGGAGAAGCTGATCGACAGGCTGCTGGCGCCGTCGAGCTGGACCTCCGAGACGTCCAGCACGGTCAGCTCACGGCCTTCGTAGCGCTTGGCGAGGGCGGCCGGGTCTTCTTGCCTGGGTGCGGCGGTTTCGGCAGGGGCAGTGGCGGCCGGCTTTTCGGCGGGCGCGGGCTGCTTGTCCGGCGAGGAAGAATCACAGGCACTGAGCAGGGCCAGCACGCAGGCCAGCAACAATCCTTTGTCGAGCATGGGAAGGAAACTCTTCGGCAGCATGTACGTAAGGGCGCAACTATAGCGCAACGGCAGGGGGCGTACCTGCGGCCCGGCCGCTAGAATGCGCGTTTGCCTAGCCAGTGCGGTGTATGGAATCACGCGCTCGGCACTTCGCGGACAAGCCCGCTCCCCATGGCCCTGCACATCACATCCTGTGTGATCGGCTCATGCCCTGCGGAGCTTGCCCGCGAAGCGCCAGTCGAGGATAGGCAGCCCACGCTTGCCCAGGAGCCCGCATGCCCCAACTGTCCACCGATTGGCGCGACCGCCGTACCCACCGCAAGGTCTGGGCCCTGGCCGCACCGATGATCCTGTCCAACGTCTCGGTGCCGCTGGTGGCCTTGGTCGACAGCACAGTGATCGGCCACCTGCCCCATGCCCACCAGTTGGGTGCGGTGGCGGTGGGCGCCACCCTGTTCACCTTCATGGTCGGGCTGATGGGTTTCCTGCGCATGGGCTCCACCGGCTTCGCCGCCCAGGCCGCCGGGCGCGCCGATGGTGCCGCGCTGCGCCAGGTGTTGGTGCAGGGGCTGCTGCTCGCGCTCGCCTTCGCCCTGCTGATCGGCCTGCTGGCCCTACCTTTCAGCCAACTGGCGCTGCACGCGATGCAACCGAGCGAAGCGCTGCAGCAATCCACCGAGGACTTCTTCCACACCCGCTTGCTCGGTCTGCCGGCAGCCCTGGCCAGCTATGCCTTGGTCGGCTGGTTCCTCGGCACCCAGAACGCCCGTGCGCCCCTGGCGATCCTGCTGGTCACCAACCTGCTCAACATCGTCCTCAACCTGTGGTTCGTCCTCGGCCTGGGCTGGGGTGTCCTGGGCTCGGCACGCGCCTCGGTGATCGCCGAATGGAGTGCCGCCCTGCTGGGCCTGGCCCTGACCCGCCCGGCCCTACGCGCCTACCCCGGGCGCATCGCCTGGCAGGCGCTGAAGCGCTGGCAGGCCTGGCGGCCGTTGTTGTCGGTCAACCGCGACATCTTCCTGCGCAGCCTGGCGTTGCAGTTGGTGTTCCTGCTGGTCACCGTCCAGGGCGCGCGGCTGGGCGAAGCCACGGTGGCGGCCAACGCCCTGCTGCTCAATGGCCTGATGCTCACCGCCTACGCCCTCGACGGCCTGGCCCATGCCGTCGAAGCGCTGTGCGGCCACGCCATCGGCGCCCGCGACCGTGACGCCCTGCGCCGCGCGATGGTGGTGGCCTGCGGCTGGTCGCTGCTCACCAGCCTGGGCTTCGCCGTGCTGTTCCTGCTCGGTGGGCACCTGTTCATCGATCTGCAGACCGATATCGACAGCGTGCGCGCGGCCGCCTACCCCTTCCTGCCCTACCTCGCCGTGCTGCCGCTGGTCGCGGTGTGGAGCTACCTGCTCGATGGCCTGTTCATCGGCGCCACCCGGGCACGGGAAATGCGCAATGCCATGTTGCTTTCCGTGCTGCTCGCCCTGCCCCTGGCACTGGGCATGCGCGGGCTCGGCAACCACGGGCTGTGGCTGGCGTTCCTGGGGTTCATGGGGTTGCGGGCGGTGAGCCTGGGCTGGCTCGGCTGGCGACTGCAGCAAAGGGATCAGTGGGTGCGCTGAACACCCACCGTCTTCCTCGTATGGGAGCGGCCTTGCGGGACGCCGGACCGGTCGGAAAGGGCCGCAAAGCGGCCCCCTTGGATCACGAAGACAAATACGAAGACCGGGTCAGCCCCAGGCGCAGGGCATCGAGGAACTGCGTGCGCTCCCGTGCGCTGATCTTGGCGCTGGCGACCTTGTCGCGGTAGTGGGTCATCAGCTCTTCCGGCGACAGGTGCACGTAGCGCAGCATGTCCTCGATGGTGTCGTGGGTCTCGATGCCGGCGTGGTACACGCTGCCATCGGCGTTCTGGTAGATGTTCACCGAGTCGGTGTCGCCGAACAGGTTGTGCATGTCGCCGAGGATCTCCTGGTAGGCACCGACCAGGAAGATGCCCAGCAGGTAGTCCTCGCCCTCCTTGACGCCATGCACCGGCAGGCTGGTCTCGATGCTCTGCTCGTCGACGTACTGGTTGATCTTGCCGTCGGAGTCGCAGGTCAGGTCCTGCAACACGGCGCGGCGCAGGGGCTCTTCGTCCAGGCGATGCAGCGGCAGGATCGGCAGGACCTGGCCGATGGCCCAGGTGTCGGGCAGGCTCTGGAACACCGAGAAGTTGCAGATGTACTTGTCGGCCAGCTTGTCGTTGAGCTCGTCGAGCACCTGGCGGTGCGAGCGCTGGCGAGCCTTGAGCGAGTTGTGCAAGCGCCGGCAGAGGGCGAAGTAGCACTGCTCGGCCAGGGCCTTCTCGGCCAGCGAAACCTTGCCATCGGCATACTGGGCGGCCACGTCGCTCATGTAGTGGGTGGCGCGCCAGTAGGTCTCGGTGACCATCTCGATGTCGGTCGGCCCGAGCAGGTCGGCCAGCCAGCGCACGCTCTCGGGCAGGCTTTCCTTGTTCTCGATGGTCGGCACCTCGTCGTTGTGCTTCTCCACGTCGGTCACCTGCACCACCAGCATGGCGTGGTGCGCGGTCAGGGCGCGGCCGCTTTCCGAGAAGATGTGCGGGTGCGGCAGGCCCTGGGCGTCGCAGAACTCCTTGAGCATGCCGACCACGACGGCAGCGTAGTCGTCGATGTCGTAGTTGATCGAGCTGGCGTTGCGCGAGTGAGTACCGTCGTAGTCCACGCCCAGGCCACCACCGACATCGATATGATCCACCGGCAGGCCCAGGCCGCGCAGTTCGCCGTAGTAGCGGATGGCCTCCTTGAAGCCGTGCTGGTAGTCGGCCAGGTTGGCGATCTGCGACCCCATGTGGAAGTGCAGCAGGCGGATGCCCTGGTCGAGGCCGGCCTCACGGAAGCGCTGCACCACCGAGAGCAACTGGGCGGCCGACAGGCCGAACTTGGATTTCTCGCCCCCGGTGTCGGCCCACTTGCTCGATGCCAGCGACGACAGGCGCACGCGCAGCCCGACCTGCGGCTTGACCTTGAGCTCGCCAGCCTCCTCGATCACCAGGGCGACCTCGGACTCCTTCTCGATGACGATGAACACGTTGTGGCCGAGCTTCTGGCCCATCAGCGCCAGGCGGATGAACTCGCGGTCCTTGTAGCCGTTGCAGACGATGGTACCGCCCTTCGGCGCCAGCGCCAGCACCGCCAGCAGCTCGGGCTTGGAGCCGGCCTCCAGGCCGATGGAGACGTTCTGGGTGGCGATGATGTTCTCCACCACTGCTTCCTGCTGGTTGACCTTGATCGGGTACAGGGCCGTGTACTTGCTCTGGTATTCCAGGCGCGCGATGTTGGCATCGAAGGCGCCGGTCAGTTGCCGCACGCGGTGCTGCAGGATGTCGGGGAAGCGCACCAGCAGCGGCAGGGAAAGACCGCTCTGGCGCAGCTCGTCGATCTGCGCATAGAGATCGATCGGCGCGCTGTCCGGGCCGTTGGGGCGCACTTCGACGCGCCCGGCTTCATTGATGGCGAAATAACCAGCGCCCCAATGGCGGATACCGTAAACACTGCGGCTGTCGGCCACGGTCCATTGGCTGCCATCGTCTTTGCGTGTGCGTCGTACGGACATTCAAGTCCCCTGTAGATAAAGTCGAAGACACTGCCCCGCGCAGGAGGCGGATGCAGTGTAGAAACTGAAAATGACGATTCGCCCGTGTCCAGGGATAGACCCTGGCTACGGGAACGAGTTTAGAAAGCCCAGGGCAAAAAATCGCGCAACCGGCATCAGCCGCCGGATTTCTTCGCCTTGAAGCCCTGCTTGGCCAGCTCGGCGAGCAGCAGCTCGACGTGGTCGCCCTGGATCTCGATGACCCCATCCTTCAGCGCGCCCCCGGTGCCGCAACGGCGCTTGAGGTTGCTGGCCAGCTCCTTGAGCTGGTCCAGGGGCAGCGGCACGCCGCTGATGGTGGTCACGGTCTTGCCGCCCCGGCCTTTGCTTTCGCGGCGCACACGGGCGATCCCATCCCCTGCGGGGATGACCTGTTGCTTGCAGATGCAGGCGTCCACCGGCTTGCCACAGTCCGGGCAATGCCGACCGGCATCGGTGGAGTACACAAGACCGCCAAGGGCGGCGAAGGAAGAAGCTTTCTTGGCCACTTTTGTTCCTCTTGCTGAGGACAAAAACTGGTCGACGCCTGGAGCCAGGGCCGACCGCGAAGCCCCACTCTGGCAGGGGCAGCGCTACTGCCGCAGGTCCTGCGGCAGCCCGAAAAGGGCGCGCAGTTTAACGATAAATCCGCCGGTTGCTAAGTACCCGGATGCGCCATTTTACGAATGTTTTGCGACCCCTTCGCGGGTAGGCCAGTCAGTCGAGCGGTGCTTTGGCAATCCTGGGGCCGCTTCGTGCCCCAAACACTAACGCAACCCCGCCTTGTAGCGCTGCAAGGCGGCCAGCGAGTCGGGGCAGTACGGCTGGACCAGGCTGTCGGCCTCGGCCCGGGCGATGCTGACGAAACGCGCCTCGCTGACCTCCTCCGGCTGCAGCCGCAGCGGCGCATCGGAAACCGCCGAGAACACCGCGCACCACAGGCGGTTGTCGGGCTGGTCGAAGTAGAAGCGCTCATGAAAGCGCAACTCGACGCCACCGATGCCCAGCTCCTCCTCCAGTTCACGCGCCGCCGACTCCGCGTAGCTCTCCCCGGCCGCCACCATGCCCCCGGCAGCCACGTCCCAGTAGCCGGGATACAGCGCCTTGCTCAGGGTGCGCCGATGCACGCACAGCTCGCCGGCACTGTTGAACAGCAGGATGAAGGTGCAGCGGCCGATCAGGCCACGCTCGCGCAGTTCGGCCCGTGGCAGGGCGCCGAGCAGGCGGTCGGCCTCGTCGACCCAGGCGACCGATTCACGATCCGAGGCCGCACGATGCGCGGCCTCGGCTGGGCTGATGGTCATCCTCAGCCCTGCGACAGCAGTTGACGCAGGTCGATGACCGCGGCGTTGGCCCGGGAAATGTAGTTGGCCATCACCAGCGAGTGGTTGGCCCACATGCCGAAGCCGCTGCCGTTGAGCACCATCGGGCTCCACAGTGCCTCCTGGGAGGCCTCCAGCTCACGGATGATCTGGCGTACGCTGACGGTGGCGTTCTTCTTCGCCAGCACATCGGCGAAGTCCACCTCGATGGCGCGCAGCAGGTGGGACAGCGCCCAGGCCTGGCCACGGGCCTCGTAGAACACGTTGTCGATCTGCAGCCAGGGCGTTTCCACCAGCTCTTCGTCGACCTGCGGCGCCTGGCCTGCGACCACCGACTCGGTCTTCAGGGTGCTGTTGAGCTTGACCCGGCCAACGCTGGCCGACAGGCGCTGGGACAGCGAACCCAGGCGCGTGGCCACGTCGCCCAGCCAGTTGTTCAGGTTGTCGGCGCGGGTATAGAAGATCGCGCCCTGGTCGCCGGCGGCCAGGCGGGACTGGTAGCGGGTCAGCGACTTGAGGCCCTCCTCGAACTCCGACTCGCTGGACGGCAGGATCCAGCTCTTGTTGTCGAAGTTGAAGCGCGGCTCGGCCTTGGCCAGGTCGGCATCCTCGGTGGATTGCGACTGGGAGCGGGCGAAGTCCTTGCGCAGAGCGCGGGCCAGGTCGCGCACCTGGACCAGCACGCCGTATTCCCAGCTGGGCATATTGTCCATCCACAGCCCAGGCGGGAAGCGGTCGTTGGAGATATAGCCGCCCGGCTTGTCCAGCAAGGTGCCGGCCACGGTCTTGAGGGTCTCGATGGTGGTATAGCCAACCACCATCTGCTGGTTGCTGCGCTCGGCCGCGGCCTGGGCGTTCTGCTGCACCGGGAACAGGTCCGGCTCCTGGCTCCAGTACCAGCTCAGGCCGATGCACACCAGCAGGTACAGGCCGATCAGGGTGCCCAGGGCACGGCTCCACAGGCCGCCAAGGTAACTACGGGTAGCAGCGCCACGGGCATCGACCCGCTCGCGGGGCTCGGCCTTGGCCTCGCGGTTTTTCCAGTCCAGCATGGCTATATCCTTAATCAGTCACGACGTTCAGGGGCTTGGACCTCCAGCCTCGGCCAGGGTGCCACCGCAAGCCCGCGTGGCAGCACTATAAAGCAGACACCGGCGTATGCATAAGCGACCAATGACCCAGGCCCCCAAATAGCCGGGCCATCGGGCGTGCCCGTGAACAGCAATAGCGAATAAAGGCAAAACGCCACTTTTATCCGCCTCCGTCATCACCTCGTCACAAAACCGCAATAACTTCAGGCACCTACCTCTCCATCCCCGCTGGAAGTTCTCGGCTATGCGCCTGAAGTGGCTGACCAATTTCAACACCCTGCTGCTGGTGACCGTCTGTATCGCCCTGGCTGCGACCCTGTGGTGGTCGCAACGCGCCCTGGAGCGTCCCTACCAATTGATGGAGCGCTACCTGGGCCTGTCGCAGCAGTTCCAGAACGATGCGGCGAGCAACATCCAGGCCTACCTGGGCAGCGGCGACGCCCTGCGCCACGCCGCAGCCATGGCGGCCAACACGCAGTTGCAGGCAGCCCTGGCCGACTGGCCCGAAGCGCTGGCCGACCAGTTGCGCCCCAGCCTGGACCACCTGCAAGCGTTCACCGCCAACGAGCTGCTCGCCGCCGGCAAGCTGGCCGGCGATCCCCAGGCCCTGCTGCTGCAGGCCGAGCGTGAACTTGGCGCCAACTTCGAGCAATTGGCCACTTACGCGCGCGACAGCGCCAACCCCGAGGCCGAGCGCTACCTCGTGCCACTGTTCGACGCCAGCCTGCACCTGGGGCGCCTGTCCCTGGCCCGGGACAAGCTGGTCAGCAGTGGCCGCGCCGAGCTTGCCGACGAAGTCGAACGCGAACTGCAAGCGATCCGCGCCCAGGCCCAGGTGATCGACAGCCTGCCCTTGCTGGGCGTGACCCGCGCCGCCGAGTCCAACGCCGACGACTTCGCCGCCCTGATGGGCCTGGAGACCCAAGCCAGCGATCAACGCGAGGATGTCGCGGTGGGCCTCAAACGGGAGCTGCACAGCCTGCTGGGCCGCTACCCTGCCGAACTGCAGCGCACCCGCGAGCAGATCGAGCGCCGCGCCGCCCTGGCCGCCAGCACTGGCGAGCGCCTGGGCGCCGTGCAACAGGCCATCGCCGGCCTGGAGCCGCAGGTGCGCGGCCAGCACGCGACGATCGCCAGCGAAGTGCGCCTGATCCAGGGCCTGATGATCGGCCTGATCCTGCTGATCGCCCTGCTCGTCGATACCCTCCAGCGCCGCCTGGCCCGTACCCTGACCGGCCTGGCCCCGGCGCTGTCGCGCTGGGCCGAGGGCGACTTCGCCGAGGCCATCGCCCTGGGCCGTACCAACCGCGAGCTGCACGACATCCAGGCGTCGCTCAACCGCCTGCGCCAGTACCTGGTGGAGCTGGTCGGCACCCTTCGCCACAACGCCGAGCAGGTGGCCGGCAGCAGCCACGCCCTGGCCGGCATGAGCACCGCCCTGCACCACGGCGCCGAGCGCCAGGCCGGCGACACTGCGCAGATCCGCGATGCCCTGGGCGAGCTGGAGGCGACCATCCAGCAAGTCGCCGGCGATGCCAGCTCGGCCGCCGACGCCAGCCGCGACGCCGGCCGCGCGGTGGAACAGGGCCAGGCGGTGATCGGCCAGAGCCTGTCCGGCTTGCGCGCGCTGGTGGATGAGGTCCAGGGCAATGCGCAGATGATCGAGCAACTGGCCGAGGAGTCGGCCACGATCGGCGGTGTACTGACGGTGATCCGCGCCATCGCCGAGCAGACCAACCTGCTGGCCCTCAATGCCGCGATCGAGGCGGCGCGAGCCGGCGAGATGGGCCGAGGTTTCGCCGTGGTCGCCGATGAGGTGCGCTCGCTGGCCCAGCGCACCACAGGTGCCACAGGCGAGATCCAGGCGCTGATCGACCGCCTGCAGCAGGCTGCCCGCGAGTCGGTGGAGGGTATGCGCGCCCAGCTGGAACACGCCGAGACCACCGCCAGCCAGGCCCAGGCCGCCGATGGTGCGCTGGACGAGATCGTCAGCGCCATTCGCACCATTGCCGATACCGCAGTGCGCATCGCCGACGTGACCGCACAGCAGAGCGGCGCGGTGAGCGAGATCCGCGATCACAGCGAGCGGATCCACGCACTGGGCGAAGACAACCTGCAACGTATCGGCGAAGGACGCGAGCAAGGGGAGCAACTGCTCAAGCTGGGTGGCGAGCTGAATACGGCGGTGCGGGCGTTTCGCCTCTGAGGCGCGGCAAGAAAAAGCGGCAAGCTACAAGCTGCAAGAAAAAGCAGGCGGCGCCCATTTGAACCGAGCACAGCCATGACAAGCGGCGCCGATCAGCTTGCAGCTTGCGGTTTGGAGCTTGCAGCTTCGCCCCCAACCCCAGGCAACTCCGCTATCATGCGCCCAGGTTCCACCTCGCGAGTCCGCCATGCGCCGCCTGTTTTTCCTGCTGTTCCTGCTGCTGGCCAGCCCCGCCTTCGCCAGCGGCCTGCTCGACAACCGCCCCAGCGCCACCCTCGGGGCCGCCTCGTCGTCCAACAACGCCGACTTCCTGCCCGTCCACGAAGCCTTCAAGCTCAGCCTGGTGCATGCCGATGCCCAGACCATCAAGCTGCGCTTCGTCGCCGCCGACGGCTACTACCTCTACCGCCACCGCTTCCAGTTCCATACCGAGCCCACCGACATCGTCCTCGGCGCACCGCGGATCCCCAACGGCGAAGCCAAGCACGACGAGTTCTTCGGTGACGTCGAGGTGTACCACGGCGTGCTCGACATCGAACTGCCGCGCAACGCCTCGGACCTGCGCGCCTTCACCCTGCTGGTGGGCTACCAGGGCTGCGCCGACAAGGGCCTGTGCTACCCCCCGGAAACCGAACGGCTGAGCATCGGCGGCGAAGGCGGCAAGCCCGGCGCGCTTCCCCTCGGCGACGAGAAGGGCTGGAGCTGGCAGTCGCTGCTGCTGTTCTTCCTCGCCGGTGTCGGCCTGACCTTCACCCCCTGCGTGCTGCCCATGCTGCCGATCCTCTCTGGGGTGGTGCTGCGCGGCCAGGTCGGTGGCTGGCGCGGCCTGTCCCTGTCGCTGGCCTACGTGCTGCCGATGGCCGCCAGCTTCGCCGTGCTCGGCGCGCTGATGGGCGTATTCGGCGCCAGTCTCAACCTGCAGGCACGCCTGCAGTCGGCCTGGGTGCTGGTGCCCTTCGCGCTGTTCTTCGTGCTGTTCGCCCTGGCCATGTTCGGCCTGTTCGAGCTGAAGCTGCCCCAGGCCCTGGGCAATCGCCTGAACAGCCTCGCCAACCGCACCCGGGGCGGCTCGCTGCTGGGCGCCGCGGTGCTCGGCGTGCTCTCCAGCCTGCTGGTATCGCCCTGCGTATCGGCGCCGCTGGCCGGCGCCTTGCTGTACATCAGCGCCAGCGGCGATGCCCTGGGCGGGGCATTGAAACTGTTCGCCCTCGGCCTGGGCATGGGCGCCCCCCTGCTACTGGTGGCCACCGGTGGCGCGGCTTGGCTGCCCAAGAGCGGCCCCTGGTTGAACACGGTCAAGAACGCCATCGGCGTGCTCCTGCTGGGCCTGGCCATCGGCCTGCTCAGCCGCGTGCTGCCTGGCCCCGTGACACTGCTGCTGGTCGGCCTGCTGGCCGCCGGGGTGGCGCTGTTCCTCGGCGCCCTGGAATTCGTGGTCAAGACGCCCCGCCAGCGCCTGGCGCAATTGCTCGGCCTGGCCCTACTGGTCTATGCCCTGGCCTGCTGGTACGGCGCCTTGAGCGGTCGCGGCGACCCACTGCGCCCGCTGCCACCCCCCACGCCCGCGAGCAGCGCCGGTAACCCGGCCGCCAGCACGGCCAGCGCCTGGCAGACCCTCAGCACGCCCGCGGCGCTGGATGCCGCCCTGGCCGAGGCCAAGGCCGCCGGCCAGCCGGTGCTGCTGGACTGGTACGCCGACTGGTGCATCAGTTGCAAGGTGATCGAGCACGAAGTGCTCAATGCCCCGCAGGTCCAGGCGCAACTGGGCGCCTTCAAGCTGCTGCGCTTCGATATCACCGAGAGCAACGCCCAGCAACGCGCCCTGCTCGACCGCTACCAGCTGTTCGGCCCACCGGCCCTGTTGTTCTTTGCAGCGAACGGCAGCGAAATGACCGCTGATCGGGTCATTGGCGAGATAAATGCCACGGAATTTGCCAATCATCTGGTGCGCGTGCGCAGCGATCTGGGTCTATAACTTCCCGCGAGGCGGGATTTTTCATTGCAGCGGTGACCAGATTTAATCATCTGGTCACATACTTTGCGCGAACCTCGGACATCGTGCTGCGTATTGCCGGGAACTGGACACTCCTCTGCTCTTGCGGCATAGTCGCCGCGCTATGTCGTATTGCCCTACAAAATCAAGGAATCCGCAGATGGCGACCCTACTGGTGCTGCACGGCCCCAACCTCAACCTGCTCGGTACCCGCGAACCGGGCCACTACGGCGCCGTGACCCTGGCCCAGATCAACCAGGACCTGGAGCAGCGTGCCCGCGCCGCCGGTCACCACCTGCAATACCTGCAGAGCAATGCCGAGTACGAACTGATCGACCGCATCCACGCCGCCCGCAACGAAGGCGTGGACTTCATCCTGATCAATCCGGCGGCGTTCACCCACACCAGCGTCGCATTACGTGACGCATTGCTCGCGGTGAGCATCCCATTCATCGAAGTGCACCTCTCGAACGTGCACAAACGCGAACCGTTCCGTCATCACTCCTACTTCTCCGATGTCGCCGTAGGGGTGATCTGCGGCCTGGGCGCCACCGGCTACCGGTTGGCCCTGGAGTCTGCGCTGGAATACCTGGCTGCCAACGCACAGCCCTGATGACACAAGGCCTCGGCCCCTTCGGGCCGGGGTTTGGAAAAACGTTTTCGACACGTTTTCAATTACGTCCCCGACCGAACCTTGGGAGTTGATGATTAATGGATATCCGTAAAGTCAAGAAGCTGATCGAACTGCTGGAAGAGTCTGGCATCGACGAACTGGAGATCAAGGAAGGCGAAGAGTCCGTTCGCATCAGCCGTCACAGCAAGACCCCGGCCGGCCAGCAGTTCTTCGCCGCCCCGGCGCCGGTCGCCGCGCCCGTGGCCGCTGCCGTAGCCCCGGTTGCCGCCGCGCCGGTCGCCGAAGCCGCTGCCGCCGCACCGGCCCTCAAAGGCACCGTGGTTCGCTCGCCGATGGTCGGCACCTTCTACCGCAAGCCTTCGCCGACCTCGGCCAACTTCGCCGAAGTCGGTCAGACCGTGAAGAAAGGCGATACCCTGTGCATCGTCGAAGCCATGAAGATGATGAACCACATCGAAGCCGATGTCGGCGGTGTCATCGACGCCATCCTGGTGGAAGACGGTCAGCCGGTTGAGTTCGACCAGCCGCTGTTCACCATCGTTTGAACCGCGGAGAGCCTGCGATGTTGGAAAAAGTTCTGATCGCCAACCGCGGCGAAATTGCCCTGCGTATCCTGCGTGCCTGCAAGGAACTGGGTATCAAGACCGTCGCCGTACACTCCACGGCCGACCGCGAGCTGATGCACCTGGGCCTGGCTGACGAGTCCGTGTGCATCGGCCCGGCGTCGTCCCGCGAATCCTACCTGCACATCCCGGCGATCATCGCCGCTGCCGAAGTGACGGGCGCCACCGCCATCCACCCAGGCTACGGCTTCCTCGCCGAGAACGCCGACTTCGCCGAACAGGTGGAGAAATCCGGCTTCGCCTTCATCGGCCCGAAAGCCGACACCATCCGCCTGATGGGCGACAAGGTCTCGGCCAAGGACGCGATGATCAAGGCCGGCGTGCCGACCGTGCCGGGCTCCGACGGCCCGCTGCCGGAAGACGAGGAAACCGCGCTGGCGATCGCCCGCGAGGTAGGCTACCCGGTGATCATCAAGGCCGCCGGTGGCGGTGGTGGTCGCGGCATGCGCGTGGTGCACAAGGAAGAAGACCTGATCGCCGCGGCCAAGCTGACTCGCAACGAAGCCGGTGCCGCCTTCGGCAACCCGATGGTCTACCTGGAGAAGTTCCTGACCAACCCACGCCACGTGGAAGTCCAGGTGCTTTCCGACGGCCAGGGCAACGCCATCCACCTGGGCGACCGTGACTGCTCCCTGCAGCGCCGTCACCAGAAGGTGCTGGAAGAAGCCCCGGCCCCGGGCATCGACGAGGACGCCCGCCAGGAAGTGTTCGCCCGCTGCGTGCAGGCGTGCATCGAGATCGGCTACCGCGGTGCCGGTACCTTCGAGTTCCTGTACGAGAACGGTCGTTTCTACTTCATCGAGATGAACACCCGCGTTCAGGTCGAGCACCCGGTCTCGGAGATGGTCACCGGTATCGACATCGTCAAGGAGATGCTCAGCATCGCCGCTGGCAACAAGCTGTCGATCCGCCAGGAAGACGTGGTCATCCGTGGCCACTCGCTGGAGTGCCGGATCAACGCCGAGGACCCGAAGAAGTTCATCCCGAGCCCAGGTACCGTCAAGCACTTCCATGCTCCGGGCGGCAATGGCGTGCGTGTCGACTCGCACCTGTACAGCGGTTACTCGGTCCCGCCGAACTACGACTCGCTGATCGGCAAGCTGATCACCTACGGCAAGGACCGCGACGAAGCCATGGCGCGCATGCGCAATGCCCTGGACGAGATCGTGGTCGACGGCATCAAGACCAACATCCCGCTGCACCGTGACCTGGTGCGCGATGAAGGTTTCTGCAAAGGTGGCGTCAACATCCACTACCTCGAGCACAAACTGGCCAACCAGGAGTGATCGTGCGTGTGAGGTGACAGAACCCCGGCCTGGTGCCGGGGTTCTTTTTTAGCGGCAAGCGACAAGAAAAACCAGGCGGCCCCCTAACCCTTCATCCGGGGCATCTCGATCCGGTGCTCGTGGACCCGTCGATACAGGGTCGCCCGCGAGATTCCCAGGGCCCGTGCCGCCTCCGCCGGCTTCCAGCGATGGCGAATCAGGGCATCGAGCAAGGCTTGGCGTGCTGGGCTGGAGATTGCCGCTTCAGTGGAGGGCGCGTACCCACTACGCACCTCCTCGGGCAGATCCTCCAGCCCTACCTGGCCGCCCTCGCACACCGCGCAGGCATAGCGCAGCACTTGCCGCAACTGCCGCAGGTTGCCCGGCCAGCGATAGGTCAACAGCGCCTCCAGCGCCGCATCGGCCAGCACCACCTCGACGCCGCACGCCTCGGCCTCCTCCGCCAGCAACCGGTGGATCAGCCCCAGTCGGTCCTCCCGCTCGCGCAGCGGCGGTAATTCGAAACGTGCGTTGGCCAGGCGGAAATACAAGTCCTCGCGAAAGCGCCCTTCGGCCACCATCGCCGCCAGGTCGCGGTGGGTCGCGCAGATCACCTGGATATCCACCCGCTCACGGCGCGCCGCCCCCAACGGCGCTACCTCGCCCTCGGCCAGCACTCGCAGCAAGCGGGTCTGCAAGTTAAGCGGCATGTCGCCGATTTCATCGAGGAACAAGGTGCCGCCATCGGCCTGTTGCAGCAGCCCCTGCATGCCCTTGCTCGACGCACCGGTGAACGCACCGGCCACGTAGCCGAACAGTTCGCTCTCGATCAGGCTCTCGGGTATCGCCGCGCAGTTCAGGGTGACGAACGGCCCGTCGCGGCGCTGGCTCTGCTGGTGCAACTGGCGGGCGAAGACCTCCTTGCCGGCGCCGGTCTCGCCCAGTACCAGCACCGCCAGGTTGCAATCCTTCACCCGCGTGGCCAGGCGCAGGTGCTGTTCGATGCGCGCATCCTGGGCCTGGCGCGGCGGCACTGCCCGGCTACGCCGTTGCGGTGCGCTGACCCGCCCATAGAGGCCGCCCCAACCTGGCAGGCGTTGTGCCGAGGCATCGCTGGCGCGGCGCAGTTGGTCGAGGTCGAACACCTCGCCGATATGCGCGGGCAAGCGGCCATGCTGCGCGAGCAGGCGCTGGCGGGCCAGGCTGTTGATCGCCTGCAGGCGGCCGTCGGCATCCCAGGCCAGCAGGTAGTCCGGCTGGCTCTCCACGTAGCCCGGCGTGCCATGGGCGCGCATCACCCAATGGCCCTGGGCGCTGTGCATGAAGAAGGCGTTCTCGATCTCCCGTGCGGTCTGCTCCACCAACTGGCGGATCAGGTGCTGGCTGCGCCGGTCGTCGGGCGACTGCAGGGCGGAAACATCCACCACCCCGAGCAGTTCGCCATGGGGGTCGAACACCGGCGCCGCGGTGCAGGTCAAGCCGATGAAGGCGGCGCGAAAATGGTCGCGCTTGTGCACCGTGACCGGGGCCTTGCTGGTCAGCACCGCCGCCACCCCGCAGGTACCCTCCTCGCCCTCCGACCAGCAGGTGCCCAGGTACAGCCCGGCCTTGCGGCAGTCGTTGCGGATCGCCGACTCCACCCGATAGTCGATGGTGCGCCCCAGAGCGTCGGTGAGTAGCACGCAATAGTCGGCGCCGCGCACCCGCTCATGCAACCGCGCCACCGCATCGCTGGCGATGCGCAGGAACAGCTCGGCGCGTTCGCGGCATTCGTTGAGCAGTGTCTGGGAAAGGATGCGCGGGCCCTGCAAGGAGCCCGGGTCGAGGCGGTACAACTCCATGGAGCGGCGCCACGAGTCGAGGATCAGCGTCGGCACCGGGGCCTGGGGCAGGCGATCGGCGTTCTTCAGCACCCGGCTGACGCAATCGACATGGGCTCGGGAGTTCGCGGCAAGCATTGGGGCCCTCCGGTTCTCGTGTTCTTGTCGTTGTGCGGCCATTAAGCGCCTCCACGGATTGTCCGACAAGCGCCGCGTGATCACCGGTGCGCTTGAGACGCAGCGTCTCAGTGTCTCGCCGGCGCCCCCGCCCGGCTGGCACCCGGCGTCTCGCCTGGCACCGCCCAGGCTTCGCCTGCAACCCTGCCGGATCGCTCTGCCACGCGCCTTACAGGCAGCCCGGGCAAACCTGGCACCGCGCTTGCTCAAGCCCTGGCAAACAAGAAAACGAGGTGCGCCATGCCGCAACCCGCCCCGACCATCGGCATCATCGCCAACCCGGCGTCCGGTCGCGACCTGCGTCGCCTGACCGCCAATGCCGGGCTGTACTCCAGTACCGACAAGGCCTCGGCCATCCAGCGCCTGCTCGCGGCCTTCGGCGCCACCGGCATCGCCCGGGTGCTGCTGCCCACCGACATGACCGGTATCGCCGCCGCCGTGCTCAAGGCCAGCCTCGGCCCGCTGGCCCGTGACCAGCACTGGCCCACCCTGGAAGTCCTCGACCTGCCACTGACCCAGACCGTCGCCGACACCCGCCTGGCCACCCGCCAGATGGTCGAGCGCGGCGTGGCGATGATCGCCGTGCTCGGTGGCGACGGGACCCACAAGGCCGTGGCTGCCGAGGCTGGCGACGTGCCCTTGCTGACCTTGTCCACCGGCACCAACAACGCCTTTCCCGAACTGCGCGAGGCCACCAGCGCGGGCCTGGCCGGCGGCCTGCAGGCCAGCGGCCAGATCCCCGCCGGCATCGGCCTGCGCCGCAACAAGCGGCTGCTGGTGCGCGTGCCCGAACAGGGCCTGTGCGAGTGGGCGCTGGTGGAGGTCGCCGTGTCGCCCCAGCGCTTCATCGGTGCCCGCGCCCTCAGCCGCAGCGAAGACCTGGCCGAAGTCTTCGCCTGTTTCGCCGAACCCCATGCCATCGGCCTGTCGGCCCTGTGCGGGCTGTGGTGCCCGGTGTCGCGCCACGACCGGCACGGTGCCTGGGTACGTCTCGAGGCCGACAGCGCACAGGCCCTGCTCGCCCCGCTGGCCCCCGGCCTGCTGCAGGGCTGCGGCATCAGCGCCTCTGGCCCGCTCGAACCCGGCGTGGCCTACCCCCTGGCCCTGGCCTGCGGCACCTTGGCCCTGGACGGCGAACGGGAGATCGAGTTCGCCGAGCACGATACCCCGACCATCACCCTCGACCCCCACGGCCCCCTGACCGTGGATGTCGAGGCCGTGCTGGCCCATGCCGCCCGTCATCACCTGCTGGTCGTCCCCCGCGACCACCGGCGCCCCGCTGCACCCCCGTGTTGAGACAACCCTGGAGAACAACAAGATGTCCACTCACCTCAGTTCCGAGCAGTTGCTGCATGCCTATGAAGTGATGCGCACCATCCGCGCCTTCGAAGAACGCCTGCACGTCGAGTTCGCCACCGGCGAGATCCCCGGCTTCGTCCACCTGTATGCCGGCGAGGAAGCCTCCGCCGCCGGGGTCATGGCCCACCTGCGCGACAGCGACTGCATTGCCTCGACCCACCGCGGCCACGGCCACTGCATCGCCAAGGGCGTCGACGTGTACGGCATGATGGCCGAGATCTACGGCAAGAAGACCGGCGTGTGCGGCGGCAAGGGTGGCTCCATGCACATCGCCGACCTGGAGAAGGGCATGCTCGGTGCCAACGGCATCGTCGGTGCCGGCGCCCCCTTGGTGGCCGGCGCCGCCCTGGCCGCCAAGATCAAGGGCCGCGACGATGTGTCGGTGGCCTTCTTCGGCGACGGAGCCTCCAACGAAGGCGCGGTGTTCGAGGCGATGAACCTGGCCTCGATCATGAACCTGCCGTGCATCTTCGTCGCCGAGAACAACGGCTACGCCGAGGCCACGGCCTCGACCTGGTCGGTGGCGTGCGATCACATCGCCGACCGCGCCGCCGGCTTCGGCATGCCTGGCGTGACCATCGACGGCTTCGACTTCTTCGCCGTGCACGAGGCCGCTGGCGCCGCCATCGAGCGCGCCCGCGCCGGGCAAGGGCCGTCGCTGATCGAGGTCAAGCTCAGCCGCTACTACGGCCACTTCGAAGGCGACGCCCAGACCTACCGGGCCCCGGACGAGGTGAAGAACCTGCGTGAAAGCCGAGACTGCCTGCTGCAGTTTCGCCACAAGACCACCCACGCCGGCCTGCTGACCCTCGACCAGCTCGATGCCATCGACGCCCGTGTCGAGGCCCTGATCGACGACGCCGTGCGCCGCGCCAAGTCCGACCCCAAGCCGCAGCCCGCCGACCTGCTCAGCGACGTCTACGTCGCCTACCCCTGAGCCCGCCCGACAAGAACAAGCAGGAGAACCACCATGGCAAGAAAGATCAGCTACCAGCAGGCCATCAACGAGGCGCTGGCCCAGGAAATGCGCCGTGACAGCACGGTATTCATCATTGGCGAGGACGTGGCCGGCGGCGCCGGTGCGCCAGGCGAGGACGATGCCTGGGGCGGCGTGCTGGGCGTGACCAAGGGGCTGTACCACCAGTTCCCCGGCCGGGTACTGGATGCACCGCTGTCGGAGATCGGCTACGTGGGGGCCGCCGTCGGCGCCGCGACCCAGGGCCTGCGCCCGGTGTGCGAACTGATGTTCGTCGACTTCGCCGGTTGCTGCCTGGACCAGATCCTCAATCAAGCAGCCAAGTTCCGCTACATGTTCGGCGGCAAGGCCGTGACCCCGCTGGTGCTGCGCACCATGTACGGCGCCGGCCTGCGCGCGGCGGCCCAGCACTCGCAGATGCTCACCTCGCTGTGGACGCACATCCCAGGCCTGAAGGTGGTCTGCCCCTCCTCGCCATACGACGCCAAGGGGCTGCTGATCCAGGCGATCCGCGACAACGACCCGGTGATCTTCTGCGAGCACAAGCTGCTCTACGGCATGCAAGGCGAGGTCCCGGAAGAGGTCTACAGCGTGCCCTTCGGCGAAGCCAACTTCCTGCGCGATGGCGACGACGTGACCCTGGTGACCTACGGGCGGATGGTCCACGTGGCGCTGGAGGCGGCCAATAACCTGGCCCGCCAGGGCATCGACTGCGAAGTGCTGGACCTGCGCACCACCAGCCCGCTGGATGAAGACAGCATCCTCGAAAGCGTGGAGAAGACCGGCCGCCTGGTGGTGATCGACGAAGCCAACCCGCGCTGCTCCATGGCCACCGACATCAGCGCGCTGGTGGCGCAGAAGGCCTTCGGCACCCTCAAGGGGCCGATCGAGATGGTCACCGCACCGCATACCCCGGTGCCCTTCTCCGATGCCCTGGAAGACCTGTACATCCCTGACGCGGCGAAGATCGAGGCCGCCGTACACAAGGTGATCGAAGCCGCGAGGAGTGCCGCATGAGCCAGATCCATACGCTGACCATGCCCAAGTGGGGCCTGTCGATGACCGAGGGCCGGGTCGACACCTGGCTCAAGCAGGAAGGCGATGAAATCAACAAGGGCGACGAAGTGCTGGACGTCGAGACCGACAAGATCAGCAGCAGCGTCGAAGCCCCGTTCAGCGGCGTGCTGCGCCGCCAGGTGGCCAGGCCCGACGAGACCCTGCCGGTGGGCGCCCTGCTCGCCGTGGTGGTGGAGGGAGAGGCCCAGGAGTCCGAGATCGACGCCGTGGTGCAACGCTTCCAGGCCGAGTTCGTCGCCGAGGGCGGCGAGCAGGCCCAGGGGCCGGCCCCGCAGAAGGCCGAGGTCGGTGGCCGCCTGCTGCGCTGGTTCGTGCTGGGCGAAGGCGGCACGCCGCTGGTGCTGGTGCACGGGTTCGGTGGCGACCTCGACAACTGGCTGTTCAACCACCCGGCCCTGGCTGCCGAGCGCCGGGTCATCGCCCTCGACCTGCCTGGCCATGGCGAATCGGCCAAGGCCCTGCAACGGGGCGACCTGGATGAACTGAGCGAAACCGTGCTGGCCCTGCTCGATCACCTGGACATCCCCCGCGCCCATCTGGTCGGCCACTCCATGGGCGGTGCGGTGAGCCTGAACGTCGCGCGCCTGGCGCCGCAGCGGGTGGCCAGCCTGGGCCTGATCGCCAGCGCGGGGCTTGGCCAGGCGATCAACGGCCGGTACCTGCAAGGCTTCGTCGAGGCCGGCAACCGCAACGCGCTCAAGCCGCAGATGAGCCAACTGTTCGCCGACCCGGGGCTGGTGACCCGGCAAATGCTCGAGGACATGCTCAAGTTCAAGCGCCTGGAGGGCGTCGACACGGCCCTGCGCCAGTTGGCGGCGGCCATCGCCGACGGCGACCGCCAGCGCCACGACCTGCGCGGCGTGCTGGGCCAGTTGCCAGTGCTGGTGGTCTGGGGCAGCGAGGACGCGATCATCCCGGCCAGCCATGCCGAGGGGCTGGAGGCGGAGGTCGTGGTGATCCCGGGGGTGGGGCACATGGTGCAGATGGAAGCGGCGGAGCAGGTGAACCAACAGGTGCTGGCGTTCCTGCGCAAGCACTGAGTGTGCAGGGGGCCGCTGCGCGGCCCATTCGCGGGCAAGCCCGCTCCCACAGGTTCACCGCTGCCCGTGAGAGCGGCGCTGTGCCTGTGGGAAGATTACCCAGCCCATCGGGCTGCGCTGTCGCGCAGAGAGCAGGGACCGAATGGGCAACACAGCCTGTGTGGGAGCGGGCTTGCCCGCGAATGGGTCGCGAAGCGGCCCCAGCGATCTCAACCTTGTCAGACATTTCCGAACTTGGAACCAAACACTTCAGCCCACCACGTCTGGCGAACTATCCTACGCAACTGCCGGAAACCGCCGCATTGTTAGGGCAATACCCTGGGGATAACTTCACCGGGTCGTCACATTTGGCGACCGGGTGTGAGAAACCCGACCTGCACTGCTACGGCATCGCTTCATGGCAGCCATGCGCGGGCAGACTTCGGTCTGGCCGGGTTTCCAGTGCACCGGTTTTCTCACCCCGCGTACGGCTGCCACCTTTGTCCGTGAGAAAGATCCAGGTGGTCGCTCCTGCCACGCACTGGAGATCCATCATGAAGAAGACCGTCCCCGACCCGCCCCATCTTGCCCATCCCATCCCCCTCAACGACGCCCCTGCCCCGAAAGCCTGCTCGACCGCCGGCCGCGAAACCTTCATGGAGCTGTTCCGTATCCAACCCGGCGTCTCTCTCGAACATGCCCTCTGCGAGCTGTCGGTGCTGCTGGGTTGCATCCGCCACCTGTCCACCGAGGCGGAGATGGAAGGCGACCTGATCGCCGGCAGCGCCGCGCGGATTCTCAGCGGCTTCGCCAAGGCACTGATCGACGACATCGAGCGCGGGATGCACCGGCACCCCTGACCAGGTGCAGCCCTCCCGGCCGCGGCGCGGCCCATTGCCCGCGCCCGGCCAAACCGTCCTGCACAAACCCCACGCACTCAAGTAAACTGCCAGGCTTCGCGCAGCCCTGGGCTGCCCCTGTCGATTTACCAAAGGTGCCCGCCATGCCCTGGCTGCAAGTACGCCTGGCCATCAGCCCGGAACAAGCCGAAACCTACGAAGACGCCCTGCTCGAAGTCGGTGCCGTCTCGGTGACCTTCATGGACGCCGAGGACCAGCCCATTTTCGAACCGGACCTCAACACCACCCCGCTGTGGTCGCACACCCATCTGCTGGCCCTGTTCGAGGCCGATGCCGAGCCTGAGCAGGTGTTCGCCCACCTGCGCCTGCTGACCGGCGCCGAGCTGCCGGAGCACCACGCCGAGGTGATCGAGGACCAGGACTGGGAACGCAGCTGGATGGACAACTTCCAGCCCATGCGCTTCGGCCGCCGCCTGTGGATCGTCCCGAGCTGGCACGAGGCCCCGGAAAAGGACGCGGTGAACCTGCTCCTGGACCCGGGCCTGGCCTTCGGCACCGGCACCCACCCGACCACCGCCCTGTGCCTGGAGTGGCTCGACGGCCAGCAGCTCGAAGGCACCCAGGTGCTGGACTTCGGTTGCGGCTCGGGCATCCTGGCCATCGCCGCCCTGCTGCTGGGCGCCCGCGAGGCAGTGGGCACCGACATCGACGTGCAAGCCCTGGAGGCCTCGCGTGACAACGCCGGGCGCAATGGCATCGCCGACCAGCGGCTGGCCCTGTACCTGCCCGAACAGATGCCGGCCCTGCAGGCCGACGTGCTGGTCGCCAACATCCTCGCCGGCCCTCTGGTTTCGCTGGCCCCGCAGTTGTCCGGCCTGGTCCGCCCCGGTGGCCTGCTGGCGCTCTCCGGCATCCTCGCCGAACAAGGTGAGGAAGTGGCCGCCGCCTATGCCGCCGACTTCGAGCTCGACCCGATCGTCGAGCGCGACGGCTGGGTGCGCATCAGTGGTCGCCGCCGCCCGGCAGGCCTAGAATAAATCCCTGCACCAGCCCTCCGGATCGCCGCATGACCGACAGTTTCGTCACCCAGTGCCCGCATTGCCAGACCAGCTTTCGCGTCACTCACCACCAGTTGAGCGTGGCCCGTGGCGTGGTGCGCTGCGGCCACTGCCTGCAGGTGTTCAATGCCGCCAAGCAACTGTTGGAGCAGAACCGCGCCGCAGGCGCGCAAGCGGCTCCGGCCCCGGCCGCAGCGCCAGAGCCAACACCTGAGCCGGCGGCACAGCCGGCCAGCCAGCGCCCGGTCGTGGACCAGGAGGACTGGACCCTCACGGCGCAGGCGCTGGATGACCTCGACCTGGACCAGGAGCTGGCCCGCCTCGAACAACGCGATACCCCAGCCGAACGCCAGGAGGCCCCACGCGCCGAGGCCTTGCAGGCCCGCCGCGACGCCCCCGACGACGAAGCGCACAGCGACGCCCCCTTCGGCACCGCGACCGACGAGCAGCCCGACCTGCACCCTGTCGACGAGCCCGCCCCCGTACTGGTCGAACAGGAAGACCTCGACCTGGAGCCAGCACCGGGCGATCGCACCGAGCCGACCCTGGGCAGCAACCTGGACCTGGACGACGAAGAGCCCCACACCTTCACCCCGCTTTCCGACCCGCGGGGCGAACACTTGTCGACCGACGACGAAGTCCCGCAAATGGGGCTTTCGGCACTGGACGACGAGGAACGTGGCCTCCATCTGTCGGCGCACGACGACGATGACGATGCCCGCCACCTGCCCGACGAACGGCTGGAGCCGGGGCTGGCCGCCCGGCCCGAGCGCCCGACGCGCAAGGAGCCGTTGGTACACGTGGTCGACGACCCGTTGCAGCTCGACTGGCACAAGCCCCGCCCCAACTGGGCCAAGCGCCTGCTGTGGGGCGTGCTGACCCTGCTGGCCGCTGGCCTGCTGGCGTTCCAGTACGTCTGGTACCACTTCGACGAGATGGCCCGCCAGGACCAGTACCGCCCCTGGTTCCAGCAACTGTGCCCGCTGCTCGGCTGCCAGGTGCCGACCCGCGTGGACATCTCGCGGATCAAGAGCAGCAACCTGGTGGTGCGCAGCCACCCGGACTTCAAGGGTGCGCTGATCGTCGATGCGATCATCTACAACCGCGCGCCCTTCGCCCAGCCGTTCCCGCTGTTGGAGCTGCGTTTCGCCGACCTCAACGGCCAGCTCATCGCCAGCCGTCGCTTCAAGCCCAGCGAGTACCTCTCGGGCGAGTTGGCCGGGCGCGGCGAGATGCCCAGCCAGACCCCGATCCACATCGCCCTCGACATCCTCGACCCCGGCCCCAAGGCGGTGAACTACAGCCTCAGCTTCCGCTCCCCCGAATAAGCCGCAAGCTGCAAGAAAAAGCGCACCGAGCCTCGGCTTACGGTCTCTTGCAGCCCTCATAAGCGACGAGCTGCAGGCCTCGCGAGAAAGCGCACGGTGCTCCGGCCCCCGCTCTCTTGCCGCTTGAAGCGCGCAGCTTGCAGCTTTCGCTATAAGCCTCGAGCTGTTCAGATTTTATCCAAATCCATCTTTATCCGGTCACCGAGAGCGGGTATCATGCCAACCCTTTTTCGGACTCCAATGATTCGGCCCCACAACAGGGAACACCTATGTCGGCGGTACGCATCGGCCCTTATACACTGCGAAACAACCTGATCCTCGCGCCCATGGCCGGGGTCACGGACCAACCTTTGCGCACGCTCTGCCAACGCCTGGGGGCGGGCATGGTGGTGTCGGAGATGGTGACCAGCGACATGAGCCTGTGGAACAGCCGCAAGTCGCGCCTGCGCCGCATCCACGAAGGTGATCCCGAGCCACGCTCGGTACAGATCGCCGGTGGCGATGCGCAGATGCTGGCGGCCGCGGCCCGGGCCAACGTCGAAGCCGGCGCCCAGATCATCGACATCAACATGGGCTGCCCGGCGAAAAAAGTCTGCAACAAAGCCGCAGGCTCTGCTTTATTGAGAGATGAAGCCTTGGTCAGCGAGATCCTCCATGCCGTCGTCGGCGCCGTGGAGGTCCCGGTGACCCTGAAGATCCGCACCGGCTGGGACCGGGCGAACAAGAACGGCCTGAACGTGGCGAAGATCGCCGAACAGGCCGGCATCCAGGCGCTTGCGGTGCATGGCCGCACACGCGCCGACCTGTATACCGGCGAAGCCGAATACGACACCATCGCTGCCATCAAGCAAGCGGTGTCGATCCCGGTTTTCGCCAACGGCGACATTACCTCGCCAGAAAAGGCCCGGGCGGTGCTGGACGCCACCGGTGCCGACGGCCTGCTGATCGGCCGTGCCGCCCAGGGGCGGCCGTGGATCTTCCGCGAGATCGAGCATTACCTGCGCACGGGCGAGCATCTGCCAGCCCCGGGGCTGGAAGAAGTGGAACGCATTCTGCTGGAGCACCTGGCCGCGCTGCATGCCTTCTATGGCGATGTGATGGGTGTACGTATCGCCCGCAAGCACGTTGGCTGGTACCTGGCGACACGACCTGGCGGCAAGGAGTTTCGCGGCCGGTTCAACGCTTTGGAAGACACACAAGCGCAGTGCGCCAACGTTCGCGCGTTTTTCCGCGAGCGTCGACAGAGCCTTGAGACAGAGGACGGACAAGGGGTGGCCGCATGACGATGATGACCGAGACTTTAGTGAGTGGAACAACGCCCGTGAGCGACAACGCCAATCTCAAGCAGCACCTCAACACGCCGAGCGAGGAGGGCCAGACCCTGCGCGACAGCGTGGAGAAGGCGCTGCACAACTATTTCGCCCACCTGGAAGGCGCCACCGTCACCGACGTCTACAACCTGGTGCTCTCGGAAGTCGAGGCGCCGCTGCTCGAAAGCGTGATGAACTACGTCAAGGGCAACCAGACCAAGGCCAGCGAGATGCTCGGGCTCAACCGTGGCACCCTGCGCAAGAAGCTCAAGCAGTACGACCTGTTGTAAAGCCAGAATCCCAATCAGAAAAGGCGGCTCCCCTAAAGAGGCGCCTTTTTTGCTGAATCCACCGCGTTATGGAATCCGAAATGACCGACCAGACTACCCGCCTGCCGATCCGCCGCGCCCTGATCAGCGTCTCCGACAAGACCGGGATCCTCGAGTTCGCCCGTGAGCTGCAACAGCTCGGCGTCGAGATCCTGTCCACCGGCGGTACCTACAAGCTGCTCAAGGACAACGGCGTGAACGCGGTGGAAGTGGCCGACTACACCGGCTTCGCCGAAATGATGGACGGCCGGGTCAAGACCCTGCATCCGAAGATCCACGGCGGCATCCTCGGCCGGCGCGGCATCGACGACGCCATCATGAACGAGCACGGCATCAAGCCGATCGACCTGGTCGCCGTCAACCTGTACCCCTTCGAGGCGACCATCGCCAAGCCCGGCTGCGACCTGCCGACCGCCATCGAGAACATCGACATCGGCGGCCCGACCATGGTCCGTTCGGCGGCCAAGAACCACAAGGACGTGGCCATCGTGGTCAACGCCAGCGACTACGCCCAGGTCCTGGAAAACCTCAAGGCCGGTGGCCTGACCTACGCCCAGCGCTTCGACCTGATGCTCAAGGCCTTCGAGCACACCGCTGCCTACGACGGCATGATCGCCAACTACATGGGCACCATCGACCAGTCGAAGGACACCCTGTCCACCGAAGGCCGCAGCGAATTCCCGCGCACCTTCAACAGCCAGTTCGTCAAGGCCCAGGAAATGCGCTACGGCGAGAACCCGCACCAGAGCGCGGCGTTCTACGTCGAGGCCCGCAAGGGCGAGGCCAGCGTCTCCACCGCCCTGCAGTTGCAAGGCAAGGAACTGTCGTTCAACAACGTGGCCGACACCGACGCCGCGCTGGAGTGCGTCAAGAGCTTCGTCAAGCCGGCCTGCGTGATCGTCAAGCATGCCAACCCGTGCGGCGTGGCCGTGGTCCCCGAGGACGAGGGCGGCATCCGCAAGGCCTACGACCTGGCCTACGCCACCGACACCGAGTCGGCCTTTGGCGGCATCATCGCCTTCAACCGCGAGCTGGACGGTGAAACCGCCAAGGCCATCGTCGAGCGCCAGTTCGTCGAAGTGATCATCGCGCCGAAGATCTCCCAGGCCGCCCGTGACGTCGTGGCCGCCAAGCAGAACGTACGCCTGCTCGAGTGCGGCGAATGGCCAGCCGAACGCGCCGCCGGCTGGGACTTCAAGCGCGTCAACGGTGGCCTGCTGGTGCAGAGCCGCGATATCGGCATGATCACCGCCGATGACCTGAAGATCGTCACCAAGCGCGCCCCGACCGAGCAGGAAATCCACGACCTGGTGTTCGCCTGGAAAGTGGCCAAGTTCGTCAAGTCCAATGCCATCGTGTACGCCAAGCAGCGCCAGACCATCGGCGTCGGCGCCGGCCAGATGAGCCGCGTCAACTCCGCCCGCATCGCCGCCATCAAGGCCGAGCACGCCGGCCTGCAGGTACAGGGCGCGGTCATGGCCTCGGACGCCTTCTTCCCGTTCCGTGACGGCATCGACAATGCGGCTAAAGTGGGTATCAGCGCTGTCATCCAGCCAGGTGGCTCGATGCGTGATGCCGAGGTGATCGCCGCGGCCGACGAAGCCGGTATCGCCATGGTGTTCACCGGCATGCGCCACTTCCGCCACTAAGTTGTTACGCGGATCTCCGGGCTGGTGGTGGAGCTTGTGGGAGCGGGCTTGCCCGCGAATGCGGCGGTGAAGGCACCATCGTATTCGCGGGCAAGCCCGCTCCCACAGAGATCCCCGCCAGCATGGAGATCCCCTGAATTCAGCGTCATCGAGGTTTTGACATGAAAGTTTTGATCATCGGCAGCGGCGGCCGTGAGCACGCCCTGGCCTGGAAAGTCGCCCAGGACCCTCGGGTCGAGAAGGTCTACGTTGCCCCGGGCAACGCCGGTACCGCCACCGAAGCCAAGTGCGAGAACGTCGCCATCGACGTCACCGCCCTGGAGCAACTGGCCGACTTCGCCGAGAAGAACGTGCAGATGACCATCGTCGGCCCCGAGGCGCCGCTGGTCGCCGGTGTCGTCGACCTGTTCCGCAGCCGTGGCCTGGACTGCTTCGGCCCAACCAAGGGCGCGGCCCAGCTGGAAGGCTCCAAGGCCTTCACCAAGGACTTCCTGGCACGCCACAAGATCCCCACCGCCGACTACCAGAACTTCACCGAGATCGAGCCGGCCCTGGCCTATCTGAAGGAAAAGGGAGCGCCGATCGTCATCAAGGCCGACGGCCTGGCCGCGGGCAAGGGCGTGATCGTCGCCATGACCCTGGAAGAAGCCGAAGCCGCGGTGCGTGACATGCTCGCCGGCAACGCCTTCGGCGACGCCGGTTCGCGCGTGGTGATCGAGGAGTTCCTCGACGGCGAGGAAGCCAGCTTCATCGTCATGGTCGACGGCCACAACGTGCTGCCCATGGCCACCAGCCAGGACCACAAGCGCGTCGGCAACGCCGACACCGGCCCGAACACCGGCGGCATGGGCGCCTACTCCCCGGCCCCGGTGGTGACCCCGGACGTGCACCAGCGCGTGATGGACCAGGTGATCTGGCCGACCGTGCGCGGCATGGCCGAGGAAGGCAACGTCTACACCGGCTTCCTCTATGCCGGCCTGATGATCGACAAGGCGGGCAACCCCAAGGTCATCGAGTTCAACTGCCGTTTCGGCGACCCGGAGACCCAGCCGGTCATGCTGCGCCTGGAGTCGAGCCTGGTGCTGCTGGTCGAGGCGGCCTTCGCCAAGGCCCTGGACAAGGTCGAGGCCCAGTGGAACCCGCAGCCGAGCCTGGGCGTGGTCCTGGCCGCCGGCGGCTACCCGGGCGACTACCAGAAAGGCGCGGCGATCAGCGGCCTGGACGCCGCCGCCCAGCTGGACGGCAAGGTATTCCACGCTGGCACCGCGCTGAAGGACGGCCAGGTCGTGGCCAACGGCGGGCGCGTACTCTGCGCCACCGCCCTGGGCGACACCGTCGAGGCTGCCCAGCGCCAGGCCTACCGCCTGGCCGAGCAGATCCAGTGGGACGGCAGCTTCTACCGTACCGACATCGGCTACCGGGCCATCGCCCGCGAGCGTGGTGAGCACCAGCAGTAACCTGCACCGGATCGCCGTGCCGCCTTGGGCGCACGGCCTCCGGCTCGTCGACAGGGCCCCCGGGGGGCCTTGCCTTCGCCTTGGCGCGCCGCGCATAGTTGTTATCCGGCACATCAGCTAAGAAGGGACTTCGTCTTGCGTCGGCTTCGGATTGCCATTGCCCTGTTCGTCAGCCTGCTGACCCTGCTCTGCCTTCCTCCGGCCTCGGCCGAACCAGGTGGTGGCTGGTCCGTTCTGCTCGACGAGCAGGCCAACCTGCAATTGAGCGACGTGCGCTCCGACCGCTACCGCAACCAGTTCAGCCCCCTGCAACTGTTCGAGCTCAACGCCGCCTCTGCCGACCAGGCCCTGTGGCTGCACTACCGGCTCGAGCCCCGGGAGCAGGAGCGCCTGCTGCGCATCTTCGCCCCCGACCTGTCACGCCTGGACCTCTACGCCCTGGATGGCGAAAAACTGCTGCGCCAGCTGCACCACGGGCGCCAGGGCGGCAATGCCAGCCCCACCCTGCGCGGCAGCGACCATGTGCTGCCCCTGCCCAACAGCCCCCATGCGCTGGACATCTACGTGCGCCTGGTCTCGGAGCATCAGCTGCGCCCAGCCATCAGCCTGGAGGATGCGGCCTCGGCCGCCACCGACCAGAGCCAACCGCTGCTGTTCGGCCTGCTGTTCGGCGGGCTGGCCATGCTCATCCTGCACAACCTGATCCGTTTTCTGTACACGCGCTCCAGCACGACCCTGGTCCTGGCCCTCTACCACGGCCTGATGCTGCTCAGCGCCCTGATCCTGCTCAACCTCAGCGGCCCCTGGTGGCAGCTGTGGCACAGTGCCCAGACGCCCGCCGCCTACCTGACCCTGGTGCTGGCGGGCCTTGCCGGGCTGTACTTCACCCTGCGTTTCTTCGGCCCCTGCAGCTCGCCCAGGCTCAACCGCCTGCTGCATGGCGAAATGCTGGTCGTCGCGGTCAGCGGCCTGGTGCTGCTGTTCGTCGACACCCTGCCGCTCAACCTGATGACCTACGCCCTGCTCGCCCTCGGCAGCGTGAGCATGCTGCTGGCCAGCGCCTACCACTGGTACAAGGGCTACGGGCCGGCGCGCCTGTTCACCGTCGCCATGCTGGTGTTCAACCTCGGCGGCCTGGTGCTGCTGCCGGCCTTGCTGGGGCTCACCCGCACCTCGACGCCCTGGCTGCTGTGCATCCTCATGGGCCTGACCGTGGCCAGCGGCCTGCTGCTCAACCTGGCGGTCAGCGAACGCCTGCGCAAGATCAGCGACGAGCGTTACCGCGCCAGCCGCGCCCTGGCCGCCAGCGATGCCGAGATCAACGCCAAGGCCGAGTTCCTGGCCAAGATCAGCCACGAGATCCGCACGCCGATGAACGGTGTGCTGGGCATGACCGAGCTGCTGCTCGGCACGCCGCTGTCGGTCAAGCAGCGCGACTACGTGCAGACCATCCACAGCGCGGGCAACGAGCTGCTGACCCTGATCAACGAGATTCTCGACATTTCCAAGCTCGAGTCCCGGCAGATCGAGCTCGATGATGTGCAGTTCGACCTCAACGCGCTGATCGAGGACTGCCTCAACATCTTCCGGGCCAAGGCCGAGCAGCAGAACATCGAGCTGATCAGCTTCACCCAGCCCCAGGTGCCGCGGGTCGTCAGCGGCGACCCGACGCGCCTGCGCCAGGCCCTGTCGAGCCTGCTGGAGAACGCCCTGAAGAACACCGTGCAAGGCGAGATCCTGCTGGTGGTGGCCCTGGACCAGCGCGGCGATGTCCCGCGCCTGCGCATCGCCGTACAGGACAGCGGCGAACCGATGCCCTCGGCCGAGCGCGACGCCCTGTTGCAAGCCGAGCTGCACAGCCACCAGTTCCTCTCCAGCAGCAAGCTCGGCGGGCACCTGGGGCTGATCATCGCCAAGCAACTGATCGGCCTGATGCAGGGCGAGTTCGGCATCAAGAGCAGCACCAGCATGGGCAACACCCTCTGGCTGACCTTGCCCCTCGACCCGCTGCGCCTGGAGCAGCCGCCTGCCGACCTGGACGGCCCGCTGCGCGATGCGCGGGTGCTGGTGGTGGACGACAACGACACCTGCCGCAAGGTCCTGGTGCAGCAGTGCAGTGCCTGGGGCATGAACGTCAGCGCCGTGCCCTCGGGCAAGGAGGCCCTGGCCCTGCTGCGCACCAAGGCGCACCTGCGCGACTACTTCGATGCCGTGCTGCTGGACCAGAACATGCCCGGCATGACCGGCATGCAACTGGCGGCCAAGATCAAGGAAGACCCGAGCCTGAACCACGACATCCTGGTGGTGATGCTCACCGGCATCAGCAATGCGCCAAGCAAGATCATCGCGCGCAACGCCGGGGTCAAGCGCATCCTGGCCAAGCCGGTGGCCGGCTATACCCTCAAGACCACCCTGGCCGAAGAGCTGGCCCAGCGAGGCCGCGAGCAAGCCGCCCCACCCTCCCTGGCCGGCACGCCACCACCGCTGGACCTGCCCAGCGATTTCCGCGTGCTGGTCGCCGAGGACAACAGCATCTCGACCAAGGTCATCCGTGGCATGCTCGGCAAGCTCAACCTCGAGCCGGATACCGCCAGCAACGGCGAGGAAGCCTTGCAGGCAATGAAGGCGCGGCGCTATGACCTGGTGCTGATGGACTGCGAGATGCCGGTGCTCGACGGTTTTTCGGCCACCCAGCAACTGCGCGCCTGGGAAACCGCCAACCAGCGCCAGCGCACCCCGGTGGTGGCGCTGACCGCGCACATTCTCAGCGAGCACAAGGAGCGTGCGCGCTTGGCCGGCATGGACGGGCACATGGCCAAGCCGGTGGAGCTGTCGCAACTGCGCGAGCTGATCCAGTTCTGGGCGAGCCAGCGGGCCGCCACCTCGGACCCGTTGCAGACATCCTGAGATTCAGGGGCGCTCCCCGCGATTGCCGCGCCGCCGCTGCGACTGCTGATACACTTGCCCACACCCTCCCCGCCATGGATCCGGACCATGTTCCATGAGTTGTTCAGCGTCTACCTGAAGATGCTCGTGCTCTACAGCCCATTCTTCGTGCTGTCGTGCTTCATCAGCCTGACCCGCGGCCACTCCAGCAAGGAGCGCAAGCAACTGGCCTGGCGCGTGGCCATCGCCGTGCTGATCGCCAGCGTGCTGCTCTACCTGTTCGGGCGGGTGATCTTCGGCGTGTTCGGCATCACCGCCGACGCCTTCCGCATCGGCGCCGGCAGCGTGCTGTTCATCTCCGCCCTGGGCATGGCCCAGGGCAAGTCGGCGGTGCAGGCCGACAACGTGCAGCAGGACGTGACCATCGTGCCGCTGACCATCCCCCTGACCGTCGGCCCCGGCACCATCGGTGCGCTGCTGGTGATGGGGGTGAGCCAGCCGCACTGGGACGACAAGCTGCTGGCCATCGTCAGCATCGCCCTGGCCAGTTTCACCGTGGGCCTGGTGCTCTACCTCTCGCACCGCATCGAACGCCTGCTCGGCGACCAGGGCCTGCAGATCGTCAGCCGCCTGATGGGGCTGTTCGTCTGCGCCCTGGCGGCGCAGATCATCTTCACCGGGATCAAGGGTTACCTGGTGCCGTAGGGTACCAGCGCGGCGTGTACACCCACTGGCCGCCCCCGGCAGTCTCGAACACGCACGTGGTGGACGAGCCGACCAGCACCAGGGTGCGCATGTCGACCATCTCGGGCACCAGCTCGCCCAGGGTGACGACCCGCAGGGATTGCCCCGGCCGGCCGATGTCGCGGCCGAGCACCACGGGCGTGTGCGCAGCGCGGTGCCGACGCACGATGTCCAGCGCCTGCCCTAGCTGCCACGGCCGGGCCCGGGAGATCGGGTTGTAGAACGCCAGCACCAGGTCGGCCTGGGCCGCCAGGTCCAGGCGTTGCTCGATGATCGACCAAGGCTTGAGGTTGTCCGACAGCGACATCACGCAGAAATCGTGGCCCAGCGGTGCGCCAGCCTGGGCAGCCGTGGCCAGGGAGGCGGATACCCCCGGCAGGACCTGCAGCTCGACCCGGTGCCAGGCTGGGTCGGTGGACATGTGCAGCGCCTCGAGCACCGCGGCGGCCATGGCGAACACGCCTGGATCACCCGATGACACCACCACCACCGAGCGCCCCTGGGCCGCCAGCGCGAACGCATGGCGAGCGCGCTGCATCTCCTCGCGGTTGTCGGTGCAGTGCAGCACCTGGTCGTCGCGGAACGGGCCGGCCATGCGCACGTAGGTCTCGTAGCCGAGCACGTCCTGGGCGCGGGCCAGTTCGGCCTTGACCGCCGGCACCATCAGCTCGGCGGCGCCTGGGCCCAGGCCGATCACGGCCAGGCGACCACGCCGGCGGCCGATCCGTTCGATCGCCACCGGCGCAGCGGCGATGGCCAAGGCCAGAGCGCCGGCGCTCTCCAGGCGTGCCTGGGGCAGCGCCTCGGCGAGCATCTGCGCCGGGCTCGCCGCAGCGGGGGCGAAACGCAGGGCAACGCCCAGCGCTTGCGCAGCCTCGTGCAAGGCAGGCTCGGCCATGTCGGCTTCGCTCGCCAACAGGCAGGCCAACGCAGGTTCGGCGATGCCCGCCGCTTGCAGCGCGGCCCGCACGCGCTGCGTCAGGTCAGCGACACCGGCAGCGACAGCCACCACGACACAGCGCGAATGGATCAGCAGTTCGTCACGGCTGGCCGGGCGCGCGGCGCAGCCCACATGAATGATGCGCTGGGCGCTGTCGCTTGCCGGCAACTGCGCCTGCTCGAGCCAGGGCGCATCGCCCTCGATACGTACCGCCTCGCCCGCGAGCAGGTCGCAGACGAAACGCTTGCCCTGCTCCAGATCCGCCAGGGCATAACCCTCGGGCGGATCGAGCAGGCACGTGCCGAAGCGTAGCTCGCCACTGGTGGTGATCGCCGCTGCCACGCCCAGCGCCTCGCCGAGCACCCGGGCCATGGCGTTGACCCCGCCCAGGCCACCGAGCAGCGGCACCACGGCGCTGCCGTCCTCGGCCACCGCCAGCACCGGCGGCTCGGCGCCCTTTGCGTCCAGCATCGGGGCCAGGCTACGGATGACGATGCCCGCCGCGCACAGGGCGATGATCGGGGTGTCCTGCTGGTAGAGCTGGCGCAGGGTGTCGCCGAAGCGCAGGTACTGCACGTCGACGCCCTCGACACGGCCCTGCAGGCCATGGATCGACGCCCGTGGATAACACTGCTGGATACGCCGCGCCGTGGCCAGGCTGCCGGGGCCGAGCACGACGATGGCGGGTGCCTTGTGCATGTTCATCCCTGCCATTTTTCACCCGGCACGACGATCAGCGAGAAGTACGGCGACGACTGCGGGTCCACCTCGTCCAGCGGGACGATCTTCTGGTTGGCCATGGTCGCCCGCTCGACGTACAGCGCACGCCGCTCCAGCCCCAGCTCGCCCAGCACCTGGCGCACCTTGGGGAAGTTGCGCCCCAGCTTCATGATCACCGCCGCATCGGCATCGGCCAGGCGACGCTTGAGCTCGTCGTGGGGCAGCACGCCCGACAACACCGACAGGCTCTGGTTGCGATACACCAGCGGCGCGCCCAGCACCGAGGCGCCACCGAGCATCGAGCAGACGCCCGGCACCACCTCGGCCGGGTAGCGCTGGGCAAGGCGGTCGTGCAGGTACATATAGGAGCCATAGAAGAACGGGTCGCCCTCGCAGATCACCGCCACGTCGCGGCCAGCATCCAGGTGCGCCGCCACCTGCAGGCTGGCTTCGTCGTAGAAGTCGCTGATCACCTGCTCGTAGGACAACGGTGCCGGCAGCACCTCGGTGGTCACCGGGTAGACCAACGCCAGCAGGGTTTGCGCCGGTTGCAGGTGCGCCTCGATGATGCCGAAGGCATTGCCGCGCTTGCCCTTGGCCACGAAGTAGGCCACCACCGGCGCTTCGCGCAGCAGGCGCAGGGCCTTGACCGTGATCAACTCCGGGTCGCCGGGGCCGACGCCCAGGCCGAGCAGACGTCCACGTGGCTGCATCACTCCACCTCCGTGGCCAGGGCGTTGACGGCGGCGGCGGCCATGGCGCTGCCGCCCAGGCGGCCTTGCATGATCACGAACGGCACGCCACGGCTGTCGGCAGCGAGCATGGCCTTGGATTCGGCCGCACCGACGAAGCCCACCGGGAAGCCGAGGATCAGTGCCGGCCTGGGTGCGCCGGCGTCGAGCATCTCCAGCAGGTAGAACAGCGCGGTCGGGGCATTGCCGATCACTACCACGCTGCCCTCCAGGTGCGGGCGCCACAGTTCCAGGGCCACCGCCGAACGGGTGTTGCCCAGCTCGCGGGCCAGGTCCGGCACGCTCGGGTCGCGCAGGGTGCAGATCACCTCGTTGTGGGCCGGCAGGCGTGCGCGGGTGATGCCTTCGGCGACCATGTGCGCGTCGCAGAGGATCGGCGCGCCCTTGGCCAGGGCTTCGCGCCCGGCACGGCCAGCGCCCTCGGAGAATTGCAGGCCATCGATGGCCTCGACCATGCCGCAGGCATGGATCACCCGCACGGCGAGCTTCTCCAGGTCGGCGGGAATCCGCTCGAGACGGGCTTGCTCGCGGATGATCCGGAAGGAATTGCGATAGATCTCCTGACCATCGCGGATGTAGTCAATCATCAAGGTGCTCCGTGGGCAGGTCGAGCAGGGCGCCTGCTTCTTCTGGGGTGAGGTCGGTCGCGCGCAGCACACCGAATCCTGGCAGGCGCGCATCACGCAAATACAGGTCGTAACGGCCCGGTGCACGGGCCAGCAGGGTGGCCGGGGCGACATGGGCCACGGCGCAGGAACGGGGGCAGCCAGACAGGTGCACGCTGCCCGGGCCGCCCTGGTGCAGCAGGCCGGCGAGCACGACGGCATCGGCCTTGGTATCGGCCTGGGCCTTGGCGCAGCCACGGCTGCCGGTGCAGGCGACCAGGCGCGTCAACGGTTGCCCGGCGCTGCACAGCAGGCCCAGCGCCGCCAGTTCGGCCAGGCCCTCGTGGGCACGCGCAGGGTCGAAGCCGGGCAGCAGCAGGCTTTGCCAGGGGCTCAGGCGCAGGCTGCCATCGCCGGCCTCGCGCGCCAGCCGGGCAGCGCCGCGCAGCATGGCCGGGGTCAGTCGCCCCAAGGGCGGGGCGACGCCCAGGGCAAGGCCCTGGCGCTGGGGCAAAACACCCAGCCATTTGGCCCGGGATGCCGGGCGCCGCCAAGCGAGCACGGCCGCATCACGCCGGATAGCCAGCCCCAGCCCCGCGACGAAGGCGTCGGCCGGGCACGCATCGAGCAGATGGCGCATCCGCGACTGCTCCGGCCTCGCCAGGTCGAGGAAGCGCTCCAGCACCGCGCGAACCAGGGCCAGGCCCTGCTCCACCGGCACGGCGCCCAATGCCCGCTGCTGCGCCGGGCAACCCGCCAGGCCGAAGGCCAGCCAGGTACGCTGCTCCAGCCGCACGGCCGACAGCCATAGGTCATGGGGGTGTTCGAGCATCGCCAGGCCTTCGCCGCCATCGAGCTGCACGGCGAACTTGGCCGACAGCTCGTGCAGGCGCGGGGTGGTTTCCAGCATCCGCAGGAGCTGCGCCGCCAGCGGGCGAACATCGAGCAGCATGAGGGGGTCGAGGCCGGCCAGGGGGCTGAGCATCAGGTTGCGCACATCGTCGCCAGCCGCCTCGCGTGGGCCCAGGCCGGCGGCCAGCAAGGCGTCGAGCAGGCCGTGGTGGTCGGCGCCGATGCCACGGACCTGCAGGTTGCCACGGTTGGTCGCCTCGATCACACCGCCGGCGAAACGCTCGGCGGCATCGGCCACGGCGTCGGCCTGGTCGGCCAGCAGCACGCCACCGGGCAGCTTGATCCGACAGATCCCGCCGTCACGGGCCGTGACGATGCGCCACAACCCCGGGCAGGCCGAGGGGCGGGGCGAAACGTCGGGGGCGAGGACCTGCGTCAAAGGGGCATCCGGCAATCGTGAAAGTGCGCTTGAGTGTAGAAGGCGCGGTATTATGCCTGCTTTGCTCGACGGCATGAAAAACCGGCGGTCGAGCGTGATGATTCCGGGACCGCTTCGCGCCCCCGATTGATGGATGAGCAAGCAAACAATGACCCCCTGGCTGACAGTAGTAGGCATCGGCGAAGACGGCTTCAGCGGCCTGGGCAAGCAGGCCCGCCGCGCCCTGCTCTCGGCCTCGCGGATCTTCGGCAGCCCGCGCCAGTTGGCGCTGCTCCCGCGCTGCGTGGTCGGCGAACGCAACCACTGGCCCAGCCCCTTCGCGCTGGCCCCGCTGCTGGCCCTGCGCGGCGAGCCGGTCTGCGTGCTGGCCAGCGGCGATCCGATGTTCTATGGCGTCGGCGCCAGCCTGGCGCGGCAGCTCCCCGCCGGGGAAATGCAGGTGCTGTCGATGCCGTCCTCCTGCGCCCTGGCCGCCGCCCGCCTGGGCTGGCCCCTGCAGGAGGTGCAGGTGCTGTCGATCGTCGCCCGCCCCCTGGCCACGCTCAACGCCCAGCTCCACAGCGGCGTGCGCCTGTTCGTCCTGAGCAATGACGGCGACAGCCCGGCCGCGATCGCCGCGTTGCTGCGCGAGCGCGGTTTCGGGCCGAGCCGGATGCATGTCCTGGAACACCTCGGCGGGCCACAGGAGCGTCAGCTGTCCGGTACCGCCGAGGACTGGCCGCATACGCACGTCGCCGCCCTCAACCTGGTGGCCCTCGAATGCCTCGCCGCACCCGACGCACCTCGCCTGCCTTGCACCGCCGGCCTACCGGACAGCGCCTTGCGCCACGATGGCCAACTGACCAAGCGCGACGTACGCGCCATCACCCTGGCCCGCCTGGCGCCCACCCCAGGCGAACTGCTCTGGGACGTGGGCGCAGGCTGTGGCTCCATCGGCATCGAGTGGATGCGCGCCCACCCCAGTTGCCGAGCCCTGGCCATCGAGGCCGACGAAGGCCGCCAGGCGTTCATCGAGTACAACCGCGATGAGCTCGGCGTGCCCGGCCTGCAACTGATCCGGGGCAAGGCGCCCGAAGCCCTGGTCGGCCTGGAACGGCCCGATGCGATCTTCATCGGCGGCGGAGTCACCCGTGAAGGCGTGCTGCCCCTGTGCTGGGAACGGCTGCGCCCCGGCGGACGGCTGGTGGCCAACGCCGTGACCCTGCAGAGCGAACTGGCCCTGGCGCATTTTCGCCAGGCCCATGGCGGCGAGCTGACCCGTATCCATGTGGCCCAGGCCCAGCCGCTGGGTGCCTTCGACACCTGGCGCCAGGCCTTGCCGATCACCCTGCTCGAGGTGGTGAAGCCCGCCGATGCGTGAAGAAACCCGCGAACGGCCCGCGCCCCTGCGCAGCGGCCTGACCACTGGCAGCTGCGCCACCGCCACCAGCCTGGCCGCGGCGCGCCTGCTGCTGACCGGCCAGTGCGACGATGCCGTGCGCATCACCCTGCCCAAGGGCAGGCAGGTGCAGATGCGCCTGGAGTTCTGCCGCCGCGAGGGCGAAAGCGCCGAGGCCGGCACCTTGAAAGACGCCGGCGACGACCCGGACGTGACCCACGGCGCCCTGCTCTACAGCCAGGTGCGCCTGCTCGCCGAGCCCGGCATCCGCTTCGTCGCCGGCAAGGGGGTGGGCACCGTCACGCGCCCAGGCTTGGTCCTGCCGGTGGGCGAGCCCGCCATCAACCCGGTACCACGGCGGATGATCAGCGAGCACCTGCAACAACTGGCCGATGCCTGCGCCTACGATGGCGGCTTCGAAGTGACGGTCAACGTGCGCGACGGCGAGCAGCTCGCCCTGAAGACCATGAACCCGCGCCTAGGCATCCTCGGTGGGCTGTCGATCCTGGGCACCAGCGGCATCGTCCGGCCGTTCTCCTGCTCGGCCTACATCGCCTCGATCCAGCAGGGCATCGATGTCGCCCATACCAATGGCTACACGCATATCGCCGCGTGCACCGGCAATGCCAGCGAGGACACCATGCGCCGGGTCTACGGCCTGCCGGAAATCGCCTTGATCGAGATGGGCGACTTCGTCGGCGCGGTGCTCAAGCACCTGCGCAAGGTGCCAGTGGCGCGCCTGAGCCTGTGCGGCGGCTTCGGCAAGATCAGCAAGCTGGCCGCCGGGCACATGGACCTGCACAGCCGCAGTTCGAGCATCGACCTGCCGCAACTGGCCGGCTGGGCGGCACACATCGGCGCCGACGCGGCCCTGCAGGCGGCGATCGTCGGCGCCAACACCAGCCAGCAGGCCCTGGCCCTGGCCCATGCGGCAGGCGTGCCCCTGGGCGATGCGGTGTGCACCCATGCTCTGGCCTTCGCCCGCAGCGTGGTGCCCGCCCAGGTGCAGGTCGAGGTGTTCGCCATCGACCGCCAAGGCGGCATCGTCGGCCAGGCGGGCGTGCAATGAGCAGGCGCATCCTGCTGTTGGGCGGCATCAGCGAGGCGCTGGCCATCGCTCGCCAGTTGGGCCCTGAGCATGTCTACAGCCTGGCCGGCATCGGCCGCGTCCCCCAGGACCTGGCCTGCCAGGTGCGGGTCGGCGGCTATGGCGGCGCCGAAGGGCTGGCGACCTACCTGCGCCAGGGCGGCATCGACCTGTTGCTCGACGCCACCCACCCCTACGCCGCGCAGATCAGCCGCAATGCCGCGCAGGCCGCGCAAGCCGTGGGCATCCCCTGCTGGGCCCTGCGCCGTCCGGCCTGGCAGGCGCAACCCGGTGACGACTGGCGCGAGGTGGCGGGCTGGGCCGAGCTGATCGAAGCCCTCGCGCCCTTCCAGCGCCCGCTGTTCACGCTCGGCCGCGAACCCCTGCAGCACCTGGACGAGATCCCGCCACGGCAGTTCTGGACCCTGCGTGCTCTGGAGGCCTGCCCGGGCAACGCACGCTGCGAGGTGATCGGCGCCCGTGGACCGTTTCGCCTCGAGGACGAGCGCGCGCTGTTCGAACGACGGCGGATCGATGTGCTGGTGAGCAAGAACAGCGGCAGCGCCGCCACCGAACCGAAGCTGGAGGTGGCCCGGGAACGGGGCGTGCCGGTACTGGTGCTGAAGCGGCCGGTGCTGCCTGGCGTGGATCGCGAGTTCTCGGATGTTCGCCTGTTGCGGGAGGCCATTGGCTGCTTCGTATCCGCTCGGGTGTAACATAGATTCCATTGATGTATGTGCACCTCGGCATAGAACGGACGTTCATTGCCAGGGAAGCTCGCCATCTTGCGCGTGGGAGCCTGACTGGCGTCAGCCAACTGACCCGCTCCAGCGAATCCCCTGACAGCGAAAACGGAAAACCTTCCCTGCACAGCGGGCGGCATCGGATGGCCGTTTGCCGCCCCCATGCCTTAAACTCTTTCCCCCTCTCTTGGAAGGCCTTGCCCATATGGAAATGCAATGGTGGATCTGGCTCGTCTTCGGCGTGGCGTTGATCCTGCTGGAACTGGTCCTGCCGACGTTCTTCATCCTCTGGTTCGGCATCGGTGCCGTGCTGGTGGCGTTGATCGCCCTGCTCGCGCCCAGCCTGCAGCTGGACATGCAGGTGTTGCTCTGGGTGCTGCTCTCCTCCGTCACCACCGCCTTGTGGTTCAAGCTGTTCCGGCGCAAGAAGCCGGACGTACGCTGGACCGCCGACAGCGTGATCGGCGAGGTCGGCCTGCTGACCCTGGGCGTCTCGGAGTTTCAGAAAGGCCGCGTGCGTTTCCAGAAGCCTGTGCTCGGCAACGAGGAATGGGTGTGCATCGCCGACAGCGAGATCCCCGCCGGCGAGCGCGTGCGCCTGGCCGCCATCGAAGGCAACACCGCCCGGGTCACCCGGGCCTGAACCCGCATTAAAAGGAAGTTCACCCCATGACCAGCCTCATCGTCGTCGCCGCCCTGGCCCTGTTCGTCCTCGTCACCGTGTTCAAGGGGGTACGTATCGTGCCCCAGGGCGAGGAATGGATCGTCGAGCGCCTGGGCCGCTACCACAACACGCTCAAGCCCGGCCTGAACATCGTCATCCCCTACATGGACGTGGTCGCCTACCGCCTGCCGACCAAGGACATCATCCTCGACGTGCAGGAGCAGGAGATCATCACCCGCGACAACGCGGTGATCGTCGCCAACGCCCTGTGCTTCGCCAAGGTGGTGGACCCGCAGAAGGCCTCCTATGGCGTGCAGAACTTCTCCTTCGCCGTCACCAGCCTGACCATGACCTCGCTGCGAGCCATCGTCGGCGCCATGGACCTGGACGAAGCGCTGTCCAGCCGCGAGCAGATCAAGGCGCGCCTGCGCGAAGCCATGTCCGAGCAGACCGAGGACTGGGGCGTGACCGTGCGCTCCGTGGAGATCCAGGACATCAAGCCGTCGGAGAACATGCAGGTCGCCATGGAGCGCCAGGCGGCGGCCGAGCGTGAGCGCAAGGCCGACGTGACCCGCGCCGAAGGCGCCAAGCAGGCCGCGATCCTCGAGGCCGAGGCGCGCCTGCAGGCGGCCAAGCTGGACGCCGAGGCGCAGATCAACCTGGCCGAGGCCTCGGCCCGGGCCATCTCGCTGGTCAAGGAAGCGGTCGGCAGCGAGACCGTGCCGGCCATGTACCTGCTGGGCGAGCGCTACATCGGCGCCATGGAGAACCTGGCGGGCAGCGACAATGCCAAGGTCGTGGTGCTGCCCGCCGACCTGCAGGAGACCGTGCGCGGGCTGCTGGGGCGCAACAAGGCGGTCTGATCGAGCAACGTTCTTCGCGGGCAAGCCCTTGCCAGACACCGGTGCGGCATTGGGGCTGCTTTGCAGCCCATCGCCGGCAAGCCGGCTCCCACCAGAGTCCTCTGCAAGGCACATGATTCGTGAGCACCACCGGCCCTGTGGGAGCCGGCTTGCCGGCGATGGGGCGCGAAGCGGCCCCAAAATGGCAGTGAACTGACCATCATGGGGGTAAGCCCAATCGACCGCGCTGTGCACAACACCCCGGCCTTATACCGAAGGGCCGCCCCAGCCTGCGGCACTTCACCGCACCCCGGCATTTTTTCCTATACTCGGCCTTACAATGACCACCTGATTCCTGACCGGATCTCTCCATGACCTCACGTCGGCACATCGCCTGGATAGCCTGCTTGGCAGTGCTGTTCAACCTGCTGGCCATGCCGCTGTCCTCGGCCGCGCCCAAGGGGCCGGCCGAGCAGTTGCTGTGGGGTGCCTTCTGTTCCAGCGTCGCCGGCAAGGCCAAGGTCGATGTACAGGCCCTGGCCAAGATCGACCTTGGCCAGCAAGGCGACGATCATTCGGCCATGCAGCACTGCTGGTGCTGCTCCGGCACCGCGCCGCTGCTGGCCCTGCCGGGCCATGCCCCGCAGTTGCGCAGCCCTGCGGCGCAGTTCTTGGGCCATGCCCCCCAACTCGCCGCCTACCAGCCCACACCGCGCCAGCAATGGCCCGCGCTCAATCCCCGCGCCTCTCCCCTGGCTTGAGTTCACCGCACCGTCGCCCTGAACCCGAACAGACCGGAGATCTCAACCATGTTCAAGCACGCCCTCGTCCTGGCCGCCCTGCTGCTGCCCGGCGCCTTCGCCAACGCCCATGAATACACCCAGGGCGACCTGCACATCGCCCACCCCTGGTCGTTGCAGCTGCCACCGAACGCCCCCAACGTGGCCGCGTACTTCATCGTGCACAACAACGGCAAGGCCGATGACCGCCTGCTGGGCGCCGACAGCCCGCTGAGCGATGACGTGCAACTGCACGAACACGCCAAGGCCGCCAGCGGCGCCATGAAGATGCAACAGGTGCCCAACGTGCTCGTCCCCGCCGGCAAGGACCTGACCTTCTCTCCCGGCGCCTACCACGTGATGCTGATGCAACCGAAGGACCGCAGCCTGCTCGTCGATGGCAAGCGCTTCCCGCTGACCTTGCACTTCGAGAAGGCCGGCGACATCACCGTCGAGGTCGCCGTGCAACAGCAGCCGCCGGCCGATCAGCCAGGGCACGACCACGCGCACTGACCGCTGACGGGCGCTCGCCATGAGCCTGCCGCGCAACCGGATCACCCGCTCCACCCGCCCTGTTCGCAGGCGCGTCGGTGGCGGCTGGCTGAGCCTGTTCGCCATGTGGATGATCTTCATCGGCCCACTGGTCTCCCAGTCGATGCCGATGGAGCACCACGCCAGCATGCCCATGCCGATGGACATGTCCATGTCCGCCGGCCATCACCATGGCGATGACGCGCATCACGGCGACGGCCACCAGCATGCCCTTTGGGAAAAGTGCGGCTACTGCAGCCTGCTGTTCAACTGCCCAGCCCTGCCCCAAGCCCTCAGCCCGCTCAGCGTCGGCCTCGTCATTCCCTCCACGCACCTCTTCACCCCAACGCGCCAGGGCCATGCCCGGCAGGCCGTGTTCCCCGGTGCGCGCAGCCGCGCGCCGCCCCTCCCGATCAGCGTCTGAACACTTTTTTTGTCGCACGGAGCCAGGAGGCTTCGCGCCCACTCACGACTGATCGACGGAAAATTCCATGTCCGGCTGTACCCCTGCTTTCGCCTTGTCCCTGCGTGGGACCATCGCCTTGCTCTGCGGCTCGCTGCTCGCGCCCCTGGCCCTGGCCACCGAAACCGGCCACGAAGGCCACGAGCACGACCCGGCCGAACTGAGCCCCACAGTCATCACCGCCATCGCGCCCAGTTCGCCGCTGACCGTGGTCACCAACCCCAAGGACCCACGCCAGCCCGTGCCGGCCAGCGACGGCGCCGACTACCTCAAGACCATCCCCGGCTTCTCGGCGATCCGCTCCGGCGGCACCAACGGCGACCCAGTGCTGCGCGGCATGTTCGGCTCGCGCCTGAACATCCTCACCAACGGCGGCGTGATGCTCGGCGCCTGCCCCAACCGCATGGACGCCCCGACCTCCTACATCTCGCCGGAAACCTACGACCGCCTCACCGTGATCAAAGGCCCGCAAAGCGTGATCTGGGGCCCCGGCGGTTCGGCCGGGACCATTCTCTTCGAGCGCGAACCAGAACGCTTCGGCGAACTGGGCAGCCGCGTCGACGCGAGCCTGCTGGCCGGCTCCAATGGCCGCTTCGACAAGGTGCTGGACGCCGCCGCCGGCAACAGCCAGGCCTATGCGCGCTTCGTCGGCAACCAGTCGCGCTCGGACGACTACGAGGACGGCAATGGCGACACCGTGCCGTCGCGCTGGGACAAATGGAACGGCGATGTCACCCTCGGCTGGACGCCAGACGCCGACACCCTGCTGGAGCTGACCGCCGGCAAGGGCGACGGCGAGGCCCGCTACGCCGGGCGCGGCATGGACGGCTCGCAGTTCAAGCGCGAGAGCCTGGGCCTGCGCTTCGAGAAGTCCAATCTCGGCGAGGTGCTCGACAAGGTCGAGGCGCAGGTCTACTACAACTACGCCGACCACGTGATGGACAACTACAGCCTGCGCACCCCGTCGGGCAGCGGCATGATGGGCATGCCCATGGTCAGCAACGTCGACCGTCGCACCCTGGGCGCGCGGATCAAGGCCACCTGGCGCTGGGCCGACGTGCAACTGGTCAGCGGCATCGACGCACAGACCAACGAACACCGCGCGCGCGGTGGCATGGGGGTGGATGCGCACAAGGGCCAGCCTTGGACCAAGGACGCCGACTTCCACAACTACGGTGCGTTCGGCGAGCTGACCTGGTACGCCACCGGCGAGGACCGCCTGGTCACTGGCGTGCGCCTCGACCGAGCCTCGGCCAGGGACTTGCGTGAAGGCAGCGCCACCGAAGGCGACACCCGCGCCGACACCCTGCCCAGCGGTTTCGTGCGCTACGAGCACGACCTGGCCTCGATCCCGGCGACCACCTACATCGGCCTCGGCCATGCCCAGCGTTTCCCTGACTATTGGGAGCTGTTCTCGCCCAAGCTGGCTCCGGACGGCGCGGCCAACGCCTTCGACGGCATCAAGCCAGAAAAGACCACCCAGCTCGACTTCGGCCTGCAGTACCGCGACGAGCGCCTGGAAGCCTGGGCCTCGGGTTATGTCGGGCAGGTCCGCGACTACATTCTGTTCGACTACCGTCCCGGCATGATGGGCATGCTCAGCTCCCAAGCCCAGAACATCGACGCCCGCATCATGGGTGGCGAACTGGGCGCGGCCTACAAGCTGACCGAGCGCTGGAAGGCCGACGCCACCCTGGCCTACGCCTGGGGCAAGAACAGCAGCGATGGCAAGGCGCTGCCGCAGATGCCTCCCCTGGAAAGCCGGCTGGGCCTGACCTACAGCCGCGATACCTGGAGCGTCGGTGCCTTGTGGCGGCTGGTGGCGGCGCAGAACCGTATCGCCGAGAACCAGGGCAACGTGGTCGGCAAGGACTATGAGAAGAGCGCCGGCTTCGGCGTGTTCTCGCTCAACGGCGCCTACAAGGTCAGCCGCAACCTCAAGCTCAGCGCCGGCGTCGACAACCTGTTCGACAAGGCCTACGCCGAGCACCTGAACCTGGCCGGGAACGCCGGGTTCGGCTACCCGGCCACGGACCCGCGGCCGGTGAACGAGCCAGGCAGGACCTTCTGGACCAAGGTCGACATCAGCTTCTGACAACAACGAACCGGGCGCGGCCAGCACCGCGCCCCAACCTGGTCATATGGGGAGGTTCCCATGAGCACACCACGCATCTCCTTCTACAACCTGGCCTGGCGCTGGCATTTCTACGCCGGGCTGTTCGTCGCGCCGTTCATGATCCTGCTGGCGATCACCGGGATCGTCTACCTGTTCAAGCCGCAGCTCGACCCGCTGATGTACCGCGACCTGATGGTGGTCGAGGCCGGCCATCACCGGCAAGGCGCCGACACCTTGCTGGCCGAGGTGCGCCAGGCTTATCCACAAGGGCATGTGGGGCAGTACCTGCCGCCGCTCAATGCCGAGCGCAGCGCGCAGTTCGTGGTGCACGACGGCGGGCGCGAGCTGAACGTGTTCGTCGACCCTTACAGCGGCAAGGTACTCGGCGAACAGGACGGCAAGAACAACCTGCAGGCGATCGCCCGCGCCCTGCATGGCGAGCTGATGGTCGGCACACTGGGCGATCGCCTGGTGGAACTGGCCGCCGGCTGGGGCATCGTGCTGGTGGTGTCTGGCCTGTACCTGTGGTGGCCGCGCGGGCGCAACGGCGCCGGCGTGCTGTGGCCCCGCCTGTCGGCACGCGGCCGTGTGCTGTGGCGCGACCTGCATGCAGTCAGCGGTTTCTGGGGCTCGGCCCTGCTGTTGCTGATGCTGCTCAGCGGCATGACCTGGACCGGCCTGTGGGGCAAGCAGTACGCCGAATTGTGGAACCGCTTTCCCGCCGCCATGTGGAACGACGTACCCACCTCCGACCAGCAGGCCGGCGCGCTCAACCAGGCCCACCGCCAGACCGTGCCCTGGGCCCTGGAGAACACGCCGATGCCGGTCTCCGGCGCCCATGCCGAGCATGCCAGGCACCACGCCATGGCCAGCGCACCGGCCGCGCCGCAGGTGAGCCTGCAGCAGGTCGAGGACATCGCCAGCGCACGCCAGGTCGAGCCCGGCTACAGCATCACCCTGCCGACCACGGCGGATGGGGTGTTCACTGTCGCGGTGTTCGCCGACGATCCGCGCAACGACGCCACCCTGCATGTGGACCAGTACACTGGCAAGGTCTTGGCCGATGTGCGCTGGCAGGACTACGGCCCGGTCGCCCGTGCCACCGAACTCGGGGTGATGCTGCATGAGGGGCGGATGTTCGGGCCGTTGAACCAGTTCATCATCCTGGTGGTGTGCCTGATGATCCTGCTGGGCTCGGTCAGTGGCCTGGTGATGTGGTGGAAGCGCCGGCCGGTCGGTGGGCTGGGAGTGCCACCGCTGCGGCATGACCTGCCGCGCTGGAAGACCGCCGTGGGGGTGATGCTGGTGCTGGGCCTCGCCTTCCCGCTGGTAGGGGTGTCGATGCTGGTGATGTGGTTGGTCGACAGCCTGGCGGTGCGCCGCAAGGTGCTTGCCAGGGCTTGAGCCCCGGACCGCTTTGCGGCCCATTGCGGGCAAGCTCGCGCCTACAGGTAACCGCTGCCCTCGAGAGCGGCGCCGCCCCTGTGGGCGCGGGCTTGCCCGCGATTGGGCTGCGCAGCAGCCCCTTGCGCGATCCCCGCTGGAGTCGATCTGCCGCGTCCCCCGACCGGAACACGCGTGTTAGCCTACCCGGCTTCCCGACAACAAGACCGACCCTCGATGGAATACAAGCCCATGACACGGACCTCTCCCACACCAGCAGATGACCAGCACCTGCAACGCAACCTGACCAACCGCCACATCCAGCTGATCGCCATCGGTGGCGCCATCGGCACCGGCCTGTTCATGGGCTCGGGCAAGACCATCAGCCTGGCGGGGCCGTCGATCATCTTCGTCTACATGATCATCGGCTTCATGCTGTTCTTCGTCATGCGCGCCATGGGCGAACTGCTGCTGTCGAACCTGAACTACAAGTCGTTCATCGACTTCTCCTCCGACCTGCTCGGCCCCTGGGCCGGCTATTTCACCGGCTGGACCTACTGGTTCTGCTGGGTCATCACCGGCATCGCCGACGTGATCGCCATCGCCGCCTACTCGCAGTTCTGGTTTCCCGACCTGCCCCAGTGGGTACCGGCGCTGGCCTGCGTCGGCGTGCTGCTGTCGCTGAACCTGATCACCGTGAAGATGTTCGGCGAGATCGAGTTCTGGTTCGCCATGATCAAGATCGTCGCCATCCTCGGCCTGGTCGCCACCGGCCTGTACATGGTCGTCAGCGGCTTCGAGTCGCCGGCTGGCCGCACCGCGAGCCTGGCCAACCTGTGGAACGACGACGGCATGTTCCCCCATGGCCCGATGGGCTTCTTCGCGGGCTTTCAGATCGCCGTGTTCGCCTTCGTCGGCATCGAGCTGGTGGGCACCACCGCCGCCGAGGCGAAGAACCCCGAGCGCACCTTGCCACGGGCGATCAACTCGATCCCGGTCCGCATCATCGTGTTCTATGTGCTGGCGCTGATCGCCATCATGGCCGTCACCCCGTGGCGCGACGTGGTGCCGGGCAAGAGCCCGTTCGTGGAGTTGTTCGTCCTGGCTGGCCTGCCGGCGGCGGCGAGCATCATCAACTTCGTGGTGCTGACCTCGGCCGCGTCCTCGGCCAACAGCGGCGTGTTCTCCACCAGCCGCATGCTCTATGGCCTGGCCCAGGAGGGCGACGCGCCCAAGGCCTTCGAGAAACTGTCGCGCCGCGCCGTGCCGGCCAACGGCCTGTACTTCTCCTGCACCTGCCTGCTGCTCGGTGCCGTGCTGATCTACGTGATCCCCGACCTGGTCGAGGCCTTCACCCTGGTCACTACCGTCTCGGCGCTGTTGTTCATGTTCGTCTGGACGCTGATCCTGCTGTCGTACCTGACCTACCGCAAGCAGCACGCCGCCCTGCATGAGGCGTCGAAGTACAAGATGCCTGGCGGGCGCGTGATGTGCTACGTGTGCCTGGCGTTCTTCGCCTTCATCCTGGTGCTGCTGAGCCTGGAAGACGACACCCGTGCGGCCCTGGTGGTCACGCCGCTGTGGTTCGTGATCCTGGCGGTCACCTACCAGTTCGTGCGCAGCAAACGCCAGCTGCGTAGAACGGTGGGCGGTGTGCAGGACAACTGAGGCCCATTTGGGGCCGCCTCGCGGCCCCAATGCCGTGCACACCTGCCCGGCAGGCACCAAGCTGGACCGCCCCGGTGCCCCAGATCGTCGCCAACCCCGCCTGCCTCAAGCCTTTGCGCCTTCGGCACAGCCCTTGCAATCGCCCTCCCCGAGTCGCCACACCCCACCGAACTCAACGGAGAGAGCACATGAAGCGTCGCAGTCTGATCAAGGCCGTCACCCTCAGCGCCAGCCTGGCCGCCATGGGTCTGAGCTGGACCCTCCAGGCCGCCGAGACCATCAAGGTCGGTATCCTGCATTCGCTGTCCGGGACCATGGCGATCTCCGAGACGTCGCTCAAGGACATGGCCCTGATGACCATCGAGCAGATCAACGCCAAGGGCGGGGTGAACGGCAAGCTGCTGGAGCCCGTGGTGGTGGACCCGGCCTCGAACTGGCCGCTGTTCGCCGAGAAGAGCCGCCAGTTGCTGACCCAGGACAAGGTCGCGGTGGTGTTCGGCTGCTGGACCTCGGTGTCGCGCAAGTCGGTGCTGCCGGTATTCGAGGAGCTCGACGGCCTGCTGTTCTACCCGGTGCAGTACGAGGGCGAGGAGATGTCGCCCAACGTCTTCTATACCGGCGCGGCACCGAACCAGCAGGCCATCCCGGCGGTGGAATACCTGATGAGCGAAGACGGCGGCGAAGCCAAGCGCTTCTTCCTGCTGGGCACCGACTACGTCTACCCGCGCACCACCAACAAGATCCTGCGCGCCTTCCTGCACAGCAAGGGCGTGGCCGACAAGGACATCGAAGAGGTGTACACGCCGTTCGGCCACAGCGACTACCAGACCATCGTCGCCAACATCAAGAAATTCGCCGCCGGCGGCAAGACGGCGGTGATCTCCACGGTCAACGGCGATTCCAACGTGCCCTTCTACAAGGAGCTGGCCAACCAGGGCCTGAAGGCCACCGAGGTACCGGTGGTGGCGTTCTCGGTGGGCGAGGAGGAGCTGCGTGGCATCGACACCAAGCCACTGGTGGGCCACCTGGCGGCGTGGAACTACTTCGAGTCGGTGGACAACCCGGTCAACCAACGCTTCGTCGCCGACTGGAAGGCCTATGCCAAGGCCAAGAACCTGCCGGGCGCCGACAAGGCGGTGACCAACGACCCGATGGAGGCCACCTACGTGGGCATCCATATGTGGGCACAGGCCGTGGAGAAGGCCGGCAGCACCGAGGTCGCCAAGGTCCGCGAGGCCCTGGCCGGGCAGAGCTTCCAGGCACCGTCGGGTTACACCCTGACCATGGACAAGAGCAACCACCACCTGCACAAGCCAGTGATGATCGGCGAAATCCAGGACGACGGGCAGTTCAGCGTGGTCTGGGAAACCGAACAGCCGTTGCGGGCGCAGCCCTGGAGCCCGTTCATTCCGGGCAACGAAAAGCGGCCTGACTATGCAGTGAAAGGCAACTGAGTGCCCAGGGGCCGCTCTGCGGCCCAGTCACCGGCAAGCCCGCGCCCACTGCCCTCAAGCGCTGCGGCGTCGTGGTGGGCTTGCCGGCGATGAATTCACCGCTGATCCGGGATACCCTCATGTACCGACTCCTGCTCACGCTCTTGCTCCTGCTGCCCCTGGCAACCCAGGCCAGCGAGGGCGAATTCTTCCTCGCCGCCAAAGCCAACGAACAGGCCCGCCTGCTCCTGGGCTGGGCAGCGCAACCCGAGCCCTCGCGGCTGGCGCTGCTGAGCGCGCTCAAGCAGGGCCGCATCGCCGAAGGCGACACCCGCAAGGTGCGCCTGAACAACCGACTGCGCGGGCTGATCGACAACGCCCTGGCCAGCCACCAGTTGTTCAGCGACGACAGCGACCTGCGCCTGGCCGCTGCCCGTCAATTGCAAAAGAGCGCGCAGCCGGCGCAGGTGGCCTTCCTCGACCGGCGCTTGGCCAGCGAGCCGGACGCCGCCGTGCATGCCGCCCTCGGCCTGGCCCTGGCCAACCTGCAGTTGGGCGCCAGCGAGCCTGCGGTACGCCTGGCGGCCGTGCGCCTGCTCGGCGAAACCGGTGACCCGCTGGCCCGCACGCGCCTGGAGGCCCTGCTGCAACCGGACGCGGAAAGCGACCCGGCCGTACGTACCGCCGCCGAAACCAGCCTGGCCCAGGTCAAGCGCAAGTTGCTGGTCGGCGAGCTGCTCGGCCAGGCCTTCAGCGGCCTGTCCCTGGGCTCGGTCCTGCTGCTGGCGGCCCTGGGCCTGGCGATCACCTTCGGCCTGCTGGGGGTGATAAACATGGCCCATGGCGAGATGCTCATGCTGGGCGCCTACACCACCTACCTGGTTCAGGTACTGGTGCAGCGCCACGCCCCCGGGGCCATCGAGTTCTACCCGTTGATCGCCCTGCCGGTGGCCTTCGCCGTCAGCGCCGGGGTCGGCATGGCGCTGGAGCGCACGGTGATCCGTCACTTGTACGGCCGGCCGTTGGAAACCCTGCTGGCGACCTGGGGCATCAGCCTGATCCTGATCCAGGCCATCCGCCTGCTGTTCGGCGCGCAGAACGTCGAAGTGGGCAACCCGGCCTGGCTGTCCGGCGGCATCCAGGTGCTGCCGAACCTGGTGCTGCCCTACAACCGCCTGGTGATCATCGGCTTCGCCCTGGCCGTGGTGCTGCTCACCTGGCTGCTGCTCAACCGCACACGGTTGGGCCTGCACGTACGCGCCGTGACCCAGAACCGCAACATGGCTGCCTGCTGCGGCGTCGCCACCGGCCGGGTGGACATGCTCGCCTTCGGCCTTGGCTCGGGCATCGCCGGGCTGGGCGGCGTGGCCCTGAGCCAGGTGGGCAACGTCGGCCCCGACCTTGGCCAGGGCTACATCATCGACTCGTTCCTGGTGGTGGTGCTCGGCGGTGTCGGCCAGCTCGCCGGCAGCCTCTGGGCCGCCTTCGGCCTAGGGATCGCCAACAAGCTGCTGGAGCCGCAGATCGGTGCGGTGCTCGGCAAGATCCTCATCCTTGCGCTGATCATCCTGTTCATCCAGAAGCGTCCGCAAGGCCTGTTCGCCCTCAAGGGACGGGTAATCGACTGATGAACCAGCCACTGCTTGTCACTGCCACGCAAAAGGCCGGGCCACGCCTGGCACTGGCCATCGGCGCCGTCGTCGTCCTGGTGCTGCTGGCCCTGCCGCTGTTGTCGCTACTACCGGCGACGCACCCGCTGCAGGTCTCGGCCTACACCCTGACCCTGGTCGGCAAGATCCTCTGCTACGCCATCGTCGCCCTGGCGCTGGACCTGGTCTGGGGCTATGCCGGGTTGCTGTCCCTGGGCCACGGCCTGTTCTTCGCCCTCGGCGGCTACGCCATGGGCATGTACCTGATGCGCCAGGCGGCGGGCGACGGCCTGCCCGGGTTCATGACCTTCCTGTCGTGGAGCGAGCTGCCCTGGTACTGGGCCGGCACCCAGCACTTTGCCTGGGCCCTGTGCCTGGTGGTGCTCGCCCCTGGGCTGCTGGCCCTGGTGTTCGGCTGGTTCGCCTTCCGTTCGCGGATCAAGGGCGTGTACTTCTCGATCATGACCCAGGCCCTGACCTTCGCCGCCATGCTGCTGTTCTTTCGCAACGAGACGGGCTTCGGTGGCAACAACGGCTTCACCAGCTTCCGCACCCTGCTGGGCTTCGACATCGCCGCCCCGGGCACCCGGGCAGTGCTGTTCCTGCTCACCGTGGCCCTGTTGCTGGGCAGTCTGTACCTGTGCTGGCGCCTGACCCAAAGCAAGTTCGGCCGCCTGCTCACCGCGCTGCGCGATGCCGAGAACCGCCTGATGTTCTGCGGCTACGACCCACGCGGCTTCAAGCTGCTGGTGTGGGTGCTCAGCGCCGTGTTGTGCGGCCTGGCCGGAGCCCTGTACGTGCCGCAGGTGGGCATCATCAACCCCAGCGAGATGTCGCCGACCAACTCTATCGAAGCCGCCGTGTGGGTCGCCCTGGGCGGGCGTGGCACGCTGCTCGGCCCGTTGCTCGGCGCAGGCCTGGTCAATGGCATGAAGAGCTGGTTCACCGTGGCCTTCCCGGAGTTCTGGCTGTTCTTCCTCGGCGCCCTGTTCATCCTGGTCACGCTGTACCTGCCCAAGGGCGTGGTCGGCCTGCTGAAGAAAAGGAGCCAGCCATGAAAGGCGTGCCCCCGGTGCATCCGGAATTCATGCTCGAACCGGTGTTCGATCAGCTCGGTGCCGGCCGCGACGCCATCGGCCTCGGCCAGCGCCGCAGCGCCGGCCTCGATGCGCGCCATGGCACGGTGCTGAGCCTGGAGGACATCAGTGTCAGCTTCGATGGCTTCAAGGCGCTCAACGCGCTGAACCTGTACATCGGCGTTGGCGAGCTGCGCTGCATCATCGGCCCCAATGGCGCCGGCAAGACCACGCTGATGGACGTGATCACCGGCAAGACCCGCCCGGACACCGGCAGCGCGTTCTTCGGCGACACCCTCGACCTGACGCACCTGAGCGAGTACCAGATCGCCCAGGCCGGCATTGGCCGCAAGTTCCAGAAGCCCACGGTATTCGAAGCCCTGAGCGTCTACGAGAACCTGGAGCTGGCACTCAAGACGGACAAGTCGGTATGGGCCAGCCTGGTCACGCGGTTGTCGGGCGAACAGCGCCAGCGCATCGAGCAGGTGCTGGCGACCCTGCGCCTGCTGCCACTGGCGCAGCGCCAGGCGGGCCTGTTGTCCCATGGGCAGAAGCAGTTCCTGGAGATCGGCATGCTGCTGGTGCAGGAGCCGCAGTTGCTGTTGCTCGACGAACCGGTGGCGGGCATGACCGATGCCGAGACCGAGTTCACCGCCGAACTGTTCAAGGGCCTGGCCGGCCGGCATTCGCTGATGGTGGTGGAGCATGACATGGGGTTCGTCGGCAGCATTGCCGACCATGTCACGGTGCTGCACCAGGGCAGCGTACTGGCCGAAGGCTCGCTGGAGCAGGTGCAGGCGGATGAACGGGTAGTCGAGGTTTATCTCGGGCGCTGACGCGCCCTCAAGCGCCAAGCGGCAAGATGTCCCGAGCGGCTTTTACTTGCAGCTTGCCGCTCGGGTCTGCCAGTAACGAGGAATGTCGAAGTGCTCCAAATCAGTGAATTGCATCAGTACTACGGCGGCAGCCACATCCTGCGCGGCCTGTCCTTCGAGGCCAAGGTCGGCGAAGTCACCTGCCTGCTCGGCCGCAACGGCGTGGGCAAGACCACCCTGCTGCGCTGCCTGATGGGGCTGGTGCCGGCACGCGAGGGCAGCGTGCACTGGGAGCAGCAGGACATCACTCGCTTCAAGCCCCAGCAGCGGGTCCAGGCTGGCATCGCCTATGTGCCGCAGGGCCGCGAGATCTTCCCGCGGCTCACCGTCGAGGAAAACCTGCTGATGGGCCTGTCGCGCTTCCCCGCCCGCGAAGCGCGCGAGGTACCGGCCTTCATCTACGAACTGTTCCCGGTGCTGGAGCAGATGAAGCAACGCCGTGGCGGCGACCTGTCCGGCGGCCAGCAGCAGCAACTGGCCATCGGCCGTGCCCTGGCCAGCCGCCCACGCCTGCTGATCCTCGACGAACCCACCGAAGGCATCCAGCCGTCGGTGATCAAGGAGATCGGCGCGGTGATCCGCCAGCTGGCCGATCGCGGCGACCTGGCCATCCTGCTGGTGGAGCAGTTCTACGACTTCGCCGAGGCCCTGGCCGACCAGTACCTGGTGATGGCCCGGGGTGAGATCGTCCAGCGTGGCCGTGGCGAAAACATGCAAGCTGAAGGTGTGCGCGGCCTGGTAACCATTTAATCTGCACCGATCCACCCTGCGAGACGCTGTCATGAACCACGTAATCCGCGACGCCCTGCCCGACGACGTGCCGGGGATCCTCGACATCTACAACGACGCCGTGCGCAACACCACGGCGATCTGGAACGAAACGCCGGTCGATTTGGCCAACCGCCAGGCCTGGTTCGAGGCCCGGGCGCAGCAGGGCTACCCGATCCTGGTGGCGGTGGATGACAGTGGCGTGCTGGGCTACGCCTCGTTCGGCGACTGGCGGCCGTTCGAGGGTTTTCGGCATACCGTGGAGCACTCGGTCTACATCCGCGATGACCAGCGCGGCAAGGGCCTGGGGCCGCTGCTGATGCAGGCGCTGGTGGAGCGGGCGCGGGCATGTGGCAAGCATGTGATGGTCGCCGCCATCGAGAGCGGCAACGCGGCGTCGATCCGCCTGCATGAGCGGCTGGGGTTCGTGGTGACAGGGCAGATGCCGCAGGTAGGGGTGAAGTTCGGCAAGTGGCTGGACCTGACCTTCATGCAACTGATGCTCGACCCGGGGGCCGAACCCAAGCGCTGAGGCGAGGGCCGCAAGGCGGCCCCAATCCGCTCACATCTGGATGAACCTGCCCAACCGCTGGCGCAGCATGCTGTTCTCGCTGCGCAGTTGCTGCACCTCTTCCAGCAGCTCCAGCGCCAGCGCCACGCCTTCCCATTCCAGCTCCAGCTCCTCGTGCAGCTTGGCCGCACGCTTGGCGAGCCAGGGTGCCTGGTCGTCGAACAACCAGTCCTCCGGCGTTCGCCCCGAAGGTTCAACGATGCCGTGCTCGACGATTTCGATCACGCAGTCGGCCGTGAGGTCGGCCTCCTGACAGAGGGTTCGCATGTCCAGTTGAACGATCAGGGTGCTGCTCATGATCAACTACTCCATTGTGTCCTCGGATTGAACGCAGCCTTCTCGGCGAGCTTGCTCCAGAGTTCGCGGGCGGCCGCATCCGACTGGCTGGGCATGACCACCTTGAGCTGGGCATAGAGGTCGCCACGCTGGCCCTGCTTGTTGGCCAGGCCCATGCCCTTGACCCGCAGGCGCTGGCCGCTCTGGCTGTCGGGGCGGATGGTCAGGTTGATCTTGCCGGTGAGGGTCGGCACCTCCACCTTGGCGCCCAGGGCAGCCTCCCAAGGCGCCAGGGGCACGGTGATGATCAGGTCATGACCTTCGACATCGAACAGCGGGTGCGGTGCCATGCGGATGGTCAGGAACAGGTCGCCGTTGGCCCCGCCAGCGACGCCCGGCGCCCCCTGGCCCTTGAGGCGGATACGCTCGCCATCGGTGACCCCGGCAGGGATACGCACGTTGAGGGTCTTGGTGGTGAAGCCGGTACGCTGGCCAGCGGCGTTGGTCTGCGGCACCTGGAAACTGATCTGCTTGGACTCCTTGCTCAGGGTTTCCTCGAGGAAGATCGCCAGCTCCAGTTCCACGTCCTGCCCTCGCCTGCCCGCGCTGCGTTGCTGACCACGGCCGAAGGGGTTGCCGCCCCGGGCACCGAAGATCGAACTGAAGAATTCCGAGAAATCCCCTGCCTCGAAGCCACCCTCAGCCCCACGGGCCTCCCAGCCCGGCGGTGCCTGGAAGGGCCGGCCGTGCTGGCCGCCGTACTTGCGGATCTCGTCGTACTCGGCGCGCTTTTGTGTATCGCCCAGCACTTCGTAGGCCTCGTTGGCCTCCTTGAATTTCTCCTCGGCGTCGCGCTCCTTGCTGACGTCGGGGTGATACTTGCGCGCGAGCTTGCGGTAGGCGGTCTTGATCGCCTTCTCGTCCGCCGTCGGCTCGACGCCGAGTATCTTGTAGTAGTCTTTGAAGTCCATCTAGGGGATCACCGTTCAGAATGTGTGCGTTGCATCTGAAGATAAGGGTCAAGCATAGCCTTTCAAGGCCTGCTTGGGGTTGCTCCAGAGCAGACGATCGGTCTTGATTCTGCTGGCCACTGGCATAAACTGCGCGGCCGTTTTGCCTCCGGAAGCATTCCCCCCCATGTCTGACGTATCCCCGGCCCGTGCCTTGGGCATCGACTTCGGCACCTCCAACTCCACGGTCGGCTGGCACCGCCCCGGCGTGCAATCGCTGATCGCCCTGGAAGACGGCAAGATCACCCTGCCCTCGGTGGTCTTCTTCAATATCGAGGAACGCCGTCCGGTATACGGCCGCCTGGCCCTGCACGAATACCTGGAGGGCTACGAAGGACGCCTGATGCGCTCGCTCAAGAGCCTGCTCGGCTCCAAGCTGATCAAGCACGACACCAGCGTGCTGGGCACCGCCCTGCCGTTCAAGGACCTGCTGGGCATGTTCATCGGCGAGCTGAAGAAACGCGCCGAGGCCAATGCCGGCCGCAGCTTCGACGAGGTGGTGCTGGGCCGCCCGGTGTTCTTCGTCGACGAAGACCCGACCGCCGACCAGGAGGCCGAGGACACCCTGGCCGAGGTGGCGCGCAAGGTCGGCTTCAAGGAGGTTTCGTTCCAGTACGAGCCGATCGCCGCGGCGTTCGACTACGAGTCGGGCATCGACCGTGAGGAACTGGTGCTGATCGTCGACATCGGCGGTGGTACCTCGGACTTCTCGCTGATCCGCCTGTCGCCCGAGCGTCACCTGCTCGATGAGCGCCACAGCGACATCCTCGCCACTGGCGGCGTGCACATCGGCGGTACCGACTTCGACAAGCAGTTGAGCCTGCAAGGCGTGATGCCGCTGTTCGGTTACGGCAGCCGGATGAAAAGCCAGGCGTTGATGCCCACCAGCTACCACCTGAACCTGGCCACCTGGCACACCATCAACGCGCTGTATTCGCAAAAATCCCAGTTGGCCCTGGGCAGCATGCGCTACGACATCGAGGACACCCTGGGTATCGATCGCCTGTTCAAGCTGATCGAGCAGCGTGCCGGGCACTGGCTGGCCATGGAAGTGGAGGCCAGCAAGATCGAGCTGACCGAACAGGAGCGCCGGCACATCGACCTGGGCCGCATCGAACCGGCGCTGGGTGTGGACCTGACCCGTGCGCTGTTCGAGGATGCCATCGAGGGGCTGCTGGGGCGTGTGCGTGGCAGCGTCGGCGAACTGCTGACCAAGGCCGGCGTGCGCGAAAGCCAGGTGGACACGGTGTTCTTCACCGGCGGCTCCAGCGGCATCCCGGCCTTGCGCAACAGCGTCGCGGCGATGCTACCCAACGCCCGCCACGTGGAAGGCAATATCTTCGGCAGCATCGGCAGCGGCCTGGCGATCGAAGCCCGCAAACGCTACGGCGCGCTCTGAAGTTTCTAGCTACAAGCCACAAGCTGCAAGTAAAAGCAGGCCGGTGGGGTAATGCTGTTCACTTAAGTCTGATGTGACATCGATTGGGGCTGCCTTGCAGCCCTTCGCGGGCAAGCCCGCTCCCACAGGATCGTGCATTTGCAGCGTACTTGTGGGAGCGGGCTTGCCCGCGAAGGGCCGCAAGGCGGCCCCAATGGCTTAAGTGAACAGCATTAGGCCAGTGGAGTCGCCACTTCAGACCAGCTCGGCACGCTTGAGCTCGCTCTTGAGGTAGGCATAGTAGATCGGCCCCGCCACCACGCCCGGCAAGCCGAATGCCGCCTCGAACACCAGCATCGCCAACAGCAACTCCCACGACTTGGCACTGATCTGCCCGCCGACGATCCGCGCATTGAGGAAGTACTCGACCTTGTGGATCACGATCAAGTAGCCCAGGGCGGCCACCGCCACCCAGATCGACAGGGACAGCCCGACGATGGTGATCAGGGTGTTGGACATCAGGTTGCCGATCACCGGCAACAGGCCCAGCAGGAAAGTCAGCACGATCAAGGTCTTGGTCAGCGGCAGGTGCACCCCGAACAACGGGAACACCACCGCCAGGAAGATGCCGGTGAAGAAGGTGTTGAGCAGGGAAATCTTGATCTGGGCGAAGACGATGTTGCGAAACGCCTGCACCAGCAGGCTCAGGCGCTCGAACAGCGCCGCGGCCAGGGGCTTGCGCCGGGATATGTCGGGAATGCGCTGCAAGGCGACGATGGCACCGAGGATCATGCCGATCAGCAGGGTGACGAACATGTGCGCCATGCCCTTGCCCACCAGTTGCAGCTCGCCCAGGTGGCTCTTGAGCCAGTCGCCGATGGCCACCTTGAACTCCGCAGCGCTGGCCGGCAGGTAGCCGTCGATGAACGGCGGCAACTGGGCGCGCGCCCGCTCCACCAGGGCCATGAACTTGTCCAGCGAAGCACCGGGGTTCTCGGCCTCGTGCAGGAGGAAACTGAAGGCACCGGCGAACACCAAGGTCAGGGTACTGACCACCAGCGTGCCGAGCAGGGCCACGGCCAACCAGCGCGCACGCTGGCCGGCGATCAACGGCTGCAGCCTGGGGGTGAGCATGTTGACCAGCTCGAACACCAGCAGGCCGGCCAGCAGGCTGGGCAGCAACTTCAGGGGGAGCGCCAGCAGCAGGCCGGCAAGCACGATGATCCAACTGGCCAGGGTGATCTGGCGAGGGGTGAAGGTCATACAGCCTCAACGGCAGACAACAGAAAAGACCCGCAGTCTGCCAGCCTTCGTCCTACAAACATAGTGACTCGGCGCAGCTCACTTCTTCTTCAGGCAGTCGCTCATGAACGCCTTGCGCTCATCGCCCTTGAGGGCCTTGGCAGTGGCGTTGGCGTTGCAGGTCTTCATCTTCTCCTGCTGGGTGACCTTGAGGCACTTGCTCATGAACGCCTTGCGTTCATCCCCTTTCAGGGCCTGTTCGGTGGCTTCGGCATTGCAGGTCTTCATCTTTTCCTGCTGGGCGGTGGCGGCGAATCCCTGCGCGCTGATCAACACACCCAACACCAACAACGGCACTTGCAGCACTTTCATGGAGTGGTCTCCTTGTCTCCGTGCCCGCTGCACGGTCGTCGTGCAGAGTGTAGACAAGAATTTTTACATCTCCCTACAAGCCTGCGGCCTTGAGCCGTGCAGCGTGCTCGGTGAACAGCCGCACCGGGTCGGCGCCCTTGCCCACCGCGCCGAGGGACTGGTTGACGATGTCCAGGTGGTCGAGCGGATAGTCGTCGCCGATGACCTGGCCCAGGTGCGAGCTGTAGCGCCCGACCATGCCGTCGCATTGGCCCTTCTCGCGCGTGAAGGTGCGGGCGAACAACCGGCAGAAGCGGTTGCTGCCGTCGAAGCGGTTGCGCCCCTGGTCGGTACGCCCCGGTTGCAGGGTGCCGGACCACGAGTAATAGCGCACGCCATCGACCTCGGCCGGGCCCTCGCCCCCCCAGGAGGTCGGCAGGCCCTGTGGATAAGCCTGGTTGAACAGGGCCACGCCGGCGCTAGTGAGGGACTGGTGCGAGGCGTGCACGTCGATCGGCAGCGGCTCGCGCCGCCAGCCGGTTTCCAGCCATACCAGCAACACCGCAAGGCCATGCAGCACAGCCTTGAGTATCCGCCCCTGGGGTGAGTCGCCCGGGGCCTTGTGCGCCAAGTAGTCGGCCAGCTCCGAGCCCTGGTTGGGCCCGGCCACCGAGGTCACCGACGCCACCCGGTCGGGCCTCTTCGCCGCCGCGTAGCGGGCGCTGAGGGCCCCCTGGCTGTGGCCGATAAGGTTGACCCGTTCGGCCCCGGTCCGCCGGCAGATGTCCTCGATGATCGCCAGCAGCTGTTCGCCACGGACTTCGCTGGCATGCAGCGGCGACACCTGCACCGGGAATACCTGCGCTCCACCCCGGCGCAGCGCCGGAACGATGCCATACCAGTACGGATAGAGCAGCACCCGCACGAAACCGAGCATGCCCGGTACCAGCACCAGTGGGTAGCGCGTGGCCAGGTCCTGGTTCATGGCCTCTCCCTCTCCTTGGTCAGTCGGCCAACACTACAGGGCCGGGGCCAGGCATCGCAATCGAACTCCTGGCGCGCCATGCGGCTCCAACCAGAACAGACCCTGAGCAAGGAGCGGGACCATGTACAAGCAGACCCTGGCAATCCTTCTGGCGGGCGCGACCCTGGCCGCCTGCGGCAGCCGCCCGGAAAACCCGGTGGACTACGTCACCTACCGCGACGAGCCGCTGGTCAAGCAGGTCGAGAACGGCATGACCATGCAGAAGGTCATCGCCATCGGCGGCAGCCCGTCGAAGGTGAGCGACCTGCCCCATGGCGGCACCTGCAACGACTACATCCTCAACCGCGACGGCCACCAGCAGCCCTACTACGTACGCTTCGACGCCACCGGCCATGTCGATGCCAAGGGCTTCAAGACCTGCCAGCAACGAGAAGAGGACCGCGAGGCCGTACCCGGCGCGTGAGCCCTCCCTGACACCCCGTGACCACCCTGATCCTTTCGGAGATGAACATGAACGCTACCGAACTGACCGATGTGCAGACCCTGCGCGAGCGCGCCCGCCAGCATGTCGAGCAAGGCGCCGTGACCGAGGGCTACAGTGCCGATCGCGACAGGATCCTGCGCCTGCTCAATGAATCGCTGGCCACCGAGCTGGTCTGCACCCTGCGCTACAAGCGCCACTACTTCATGGCCAGCGGCATCAAGGCCAGCGTCGCCGCCGAGGAGTTCCTCGAGCATGCCAACCAGGAGGCCGAGCACGCCGACAAGCTGGCCGAGCGCATCGTCCAGCTCGGTGGCGAGCCGGATTTCAACCCGGACAACCTGAGCAAGAACGCCCACGCCCAGTACGTCGCGGGCAGTACCTTGAAAGAGATGGTCCTGGAGGACCTGGTGGCCGAGCGCATCGCCATCGACAGCTACCGCGAGATCATCCAGTACATCGGCGAGAAAGACCCGACCACCCGGCGCATCTTCGAAGACATCCTGGCCCAGGAAGAAGAGCACGCCGACGACATGGCGGACCTGCTCAAAGGCTTGTGATCCACTGGGGCCGCTGTGCGGCCCCAGCGTTTGCCAGCCCCCTGCCCGAAGCTACTTGCGCCCCTTCACCGCCGCCGGCGCCTTGCCGGCCCGCATCTGTTCGAGCAACGGCGTGCACTGGTTCGGCTCGTCCCCACTCGGTGCGATCAGCGCCAGTAGCCCTGCCGCAGGGCCGATCGCCACGCCCAGCGCCACCATCCCGGCGCCTCGCAGGGCTAGCGGCACCGCCTGCACCCCGGCGCTGGGCTTGGCGAACGGCCCACGCACGTACAACGGCGAACGCAGCGAGAACAAGCGCACGCCCTTCGATTCGGGGGTGATCTTCAAGTCCAACTGCTCGCTGGCGAAGTTGGCCGTACCGTCGACATGGATGATCGCGTTCTCGGTATCGAAGACGAACAACCGCGTGGTCGCCAGGCCATCCTTGATGCCCACGTCGGCCGCCGCGCAGTTGATCTTCACCTCCTCGTCGCCGAACAACTTGCCGATCACATAGTTGCCCACGTTGAGCCCGGCGATTTCCATCAGGCCCCGGCTGATGGCGCCATCGTTGATGAGCAGGCGCAGGTCGCCATTGGAGGTGCCGAGCAGGGCCGCCACCGAATTACCGCGCCCACCCAGGTCGGCATCACCGTTGAGCTCGCCGAAGCTGGTCTGCATGGGCGCGAAGCTGGGGAACAGTTGCTTGAGCTTGAAGCCCCGGGCGGTCAGCCGGGCGCGGCCTTGCATCGGCACCGTGCGACCGTCCAGGCGGATGTTGGCATTGAGGTTGCCCCCGGCGACGCCGAAGCGCAGCGGCTCCAGGCGCAACAGGCCGTCCTCGAGCAAGACACGGGCGGACAGGTCGTTGAACGGCAGTTGCTCGCTGTGCACGATGCGCTTGCCGCTGAAGGTAACGTCGGCATCCATCGCCCGCCAGCGCTCGGTGCGAAACTCCTCCACCGGCAAGACCTTGCCTGCCGGCTGCTTGCTGGCGCCACCACGGGCCTTCTGCTCGACGTTGGAGTCGGCGCCGATCAACGGGGCCAGGTCCTTGAACAGCAGTTGGTTGGACACCAGGTTGCCGGCGAGCTTCGGCCGCGGCTGGCTGGCGACGAAGGCCAGGTCGCCATGGATGTCGCTGTCGCCGATCTTGCCGTTGAAGCCTTCGTAGCGGAACCGCGCGCCGTCCGGATCCTGCAGGTTGGCGGTGAGGTGGCCGTCGGTGGAATAGGCCGGCGTGTCCGGCAAGGTCACGCCAGTCAGGGGATACAGGTTGCCCAGGCTGCTGCCGGACAGGCGCAGGCGCAGGTCGAGCGCGCCGAGGTTGCGTGGGTCGGTCAGGGTACCGGCAAGGGCCGCCCGGGTGTCGCCGATGCGCACGTCGGCCTGCAGCGGGAACGGCTGGCTGGCATCCTGCAGCGCCAGCAGGCCACCGATCTTGCCGGTGCCGGACACCGCCTGGCCTTTGTAGCGGCCCTGGGCCTTGAGGCCGAAGGCATAGTCCTGGGCGCCCCCGGCCTTCTCGGCGCTGGCCTTGCCGACGATCTCGCTGAACGGGATCGGCTTGCCCAGCGGGTCGATCTGCACCTTCATGCTGGTTTTCAGGATCTGGTCGTCGAAGCTGACGTTGCCCTGGTCGAAGCCGATGGCGCCGATGTCCAGCACCCACTTGGACGGCTCGGCATTTTCGTCCTCGGGCCCGAAGTCGAAGGTCCAGTTGGCCCGGCCATCGGCCAGGCGGGTAAGGCTGGCGGTGGGCTTGGTCAGGTCGATGCGCGGGATGACGATCTGCTGGAACGCCAGAGGCACGGGCGACAGGCGGAACTCCACGCGCTCCAGGCCGACCATCTGCGGCGTCTTCAGCCAGTCTGGATTGCCCAGGGTCAGGTCTTCGGCGATGAAGTGCGGCCAGGGCACCCAGGCCCGCCAACCACCCTCCTGCGGCTCGGTACGCCACTGCACGGCGAGGTTGCCGTTGATCGCGAACGGCCGGTGCAGGGCCTCGGAGACTTTCTCGTTGAGCAGCGGCTTGATGCGGTTCCAGTCGAACGTGGCGATCACCACCACCAGTATCGCCAACAGGGTCAACAGGCTGGCGAGGCTCCAGGTGAGGATTCTGACGGGACGCATCATTGCGTGATTCTCCTGACGACGACATGGCACAAAGCGGGCGTGACGATGGCACACATTATGTCGGACTGATGAAAGTCCGCTGGGTTTAATTCACCACCCCTGGAATGACGACTTTCCTGACCCCTTTCTCAGTTTCTGGCCGAGAAACAGATCCGGCGTCAGCTGAAAAACCTGCTAGCACATGGCCTTCAAATCCTCTGACAGCCTTGCCTTAGAGCCTTCACGACCCTGTATCAACGCGGTCGATTGTCACCATTATCCGTATGAACTTTTCTCTGGCGTTACCGAGCGTAGCATTGGCTTCGTACCCACTTTCCAGCCCCCCAGAGGAGCACCGATATCATGAAACGCCACCTGCTGCTGAGCCTGACCCTGTCCATCCTGGCCGCCAATGCCTTCGCCCTGCCAGCCGAAGAACAGCACCTGAGCGCCGAGTCCCGTACCAGCTCGGCCGAAATCGCCCAACCGCTGAAGACCTTGGCCGAGGGTGGCGCTGATCGTCTGCAGGAACGTGCCGCCCGCGTCGCCGAAGGGGGTTCCGACCGCCTGATCGAACGCAACAACCGCGTCGCCGAGGGGGGCTCCGACCGCCTGATCGAACGCAACAACCGCGTCGCCGAGGGGGGCTCCGACCGCCTGATCGAGCGCAACAACCGTGTCGCCGAAGGGGGCTCCGACCGCCTGATCGAGCGCAACAACCGTGTCGCCGAGGGTGGCTCCGACCGCCTGATCGAACGCAACAACCGTGTCGCCGAAGGGGGCTCCGACCGCCTGATCGAAATCAGCCGCATGAGCTGATCGTCATGGCCAAGAACAACAACCCGCCGCGCAGCACCTGCTCTCCCCCAAGCCCGGTCCATTGACCGGGCTTCGTTTTTTTATCCAGAATGCCCAGCCGTACAACCACAGAAGCCCGCCCCATGCTGCCGCGCGCCGAACAGAAGCTACAGACACGCCAGGCCCTGCTGGATGCCGCCTGCCAGCTCATGGAGAGCGGCCGTGGCTTCGGCAGCATCAGCCTGCGCGAAGTGGCCAAGGCCGCCGGCATCGTGCCCACCGGTTTCTACCGACACTTCCCCGACATGGACGCGCTGGGCCTTGCCCTGGTCGCCGAGGTCGACGCGACCTTCCGCCAAACCATCCGTCTGGTGCGGCAAAACGAATTCGAGCTGGGCGGCATCACCGACGCCTCGGTACGCATCTTCCTCGATGTGGTCGCCGCCCACCGCGCCCAGTTCCTGTTCCTCGCCCGCGAGCAGTACGGCGGCTCCCAGGCGGTGCGCCAGGCCATCGCCCGCTTGCGCCAGGACATCAGCGCCGACCTGGCCACCGACCTCGCCCGCATGCCCCGCTGGCAGCACCTGGATGCCGCCGCCCTGGCGGTGATGGCCGACCTGGTGGTCAAGACGGTGTTCGCCACCCTGCCGGAACTGATCGACAGCCCAGGCCCCGACGACCCGCAAGCGCTTACGCCCCAGGAAAAGATCACCCAGCAGCTGCGTTTCATCTTCGTCGGCGCGCGGCATTGGCAGGGCCTCGGTAACCCGGGGTAAGCACAGCGGGGATCTGCAAGTAAAAGCAAAAATCAAAATCTGCGCAGGCATGCTTTTTCTTGCAGCTTGCAGCTTGCAGCTTGCCGCTAGCTGCTACCATGACGCACTGCCCGATTGCGACGAGCACGCCCCATGTCCGACCCCCGCCCCACCCCGCCCGAGCTACGCCCCTACGTGGCCCGTTTCCGCCAGCATTTCGCCGAGCGTATCGTGCCCTTGTGGCAAGGCCCTGGCTGGAATGCCGAGATGGCCCTGCCCTACGAGGCGCTCGACGGTCAGCACCGGCCACTGCCGGTGCAGCGCTACCGGGCCATGGCCTGCGCCCGCCAACTGTACCTGTTCAGCAGTCGCATCGAGCAGCCGGGCGCGGCCGAGCGGGCCGCGGCGCTGTTCCGCTCGCTGCAACGGCATTTCCATGATGCCGAGCACGGCGGCTGGTTCTACAGCATCGATGCCGAAGGCCGGCCCCTCGACCGGCGCAAGGACCTCTACACCCATGCCTTCATCGTCTTCGCCTGCGCCCATTACTGGGGCAAGGTGCGCGAGCCACTGGTCGAGGCCAAGCTGAATGCGGCGCTGAGCATCGTCGCCGAGCGTTTCGCCCGGGATGATGGGTTGTACGAGGCAAGCCTGGACGAAGACTGGTCGGCACTGGGCAGCGGCCCTTTGCAGAACCCGCAGATGCATCTGGCCGAAGCCTTCCTGCAAACGCTGGCAGTACGCGAGGACGAGCAGGTACGACAGGCGCTGTTGCAGCTGTGCGAAGCCCTGCAGGTGCATTTCATCGACCCGGCCCACGGCCTGATGCTGGAGAAACCCCGCGGTGCTGTGGATAACTGGTTCGAGCCTGGGCATCAATTCGAATGGTTCTACCTGCTCGATACCTCGCCACTGCTGCGTGGCGGCCCGTTGCACGGCTCCCTTGCCCGCGCCTTCGCATACGCCGAGCAACAGGGCGTGACGGATTCGGCGGTGCTGGCGATGCTGGATGTGCAGGGCAATGTGACCGATCCGACCCAGCGCATCTGGGCCCAGGCCGAGTACTTGCGGGCACTGGCGCTTCGACCGGGTAGCGAGGAAAGGTTGCTACGCCAGTTGCAGGCGCTGGAAACGCGCTTCCTGCATCCAGGCGGCTGGCACGAGTGCCGCGATGGCAACGGCGCGGTCAGCCGGCATGACATGCCGTCGACCACGCCCTATCACCTGGCGACCTGCCTGGAAGGCTTGCGGCAGCTGGGCTGAAGCATTCGCGACGCGCCCCCCCTGAATTCACCCTTTGGCCGACCGATCGATCGCAAACCCCGCCCAATCCTGGCTCACCGGCATCAGCTCGAGGCTGTTGATGTTGATATGCGCCGGCTGGTTGAGGATCCAGAAGATGGTCTCGGCGATATCCTGCGGCTGGATCGGCTCGATACCGGCATAGGTCGCGTCGTAGCGCGCCTGGTCGCCGCCGAAGCGCACCAGGGAGAACTCGCTCTCGCACATTCCGGGCTCGATGTTGCTGACCCGTACGCCCGTGCCGCGCAGGTCGCAACGCAGGCTCAGGGAGAACTGGCCGACGAAGGCCTTGGTGCCGCCGTACACATGGCTGCCCGGATAGGGGTAGATGCCCGCCACCGAACCGACATTGAGGATGGTCGCGCCACGGCCATGGGCGATCAGCCGTGGCAGCAGCAGGCGGGTGGTGTACATCAGGCCCTTGATGTTGGTGTCGACCATGGTTTCCCAATCGTCCAGGTCGCAGTTCTGCGCCGGCTCCGCGCCCAGGGCGAGGCCGGCGTTGTTGACCAGGCCGCGCAGCGTGTCGAAGGCCGGCGGCAGGTTGGCGATGGCCTGCTCCATGGCCTTGCGGTCGCGCACATCGACCACCAGGCCATGCACCTCGGTCTTGGCCGACAGCTCGGCGCACAGGGCGTCCAGGCGCTCCTTGCGCCGGCCGGTGAGCACCAGCTTCCAGCCCGCCTCGGCGAAACGGCGGGCGGCGGCCTCGCCGAACCCGGAAGTCGCGCCAGTGATGAATACGGTGGACGTCATGCTGTTCTCCTTCGCTGTGCTGTGGATTGCCTCGGCAGGTCTTGAAGCATGCCCGCCACCGGCGTTGCCAGCAAGTCGTCGATGGTACTGCCCAATAAATGAACAGCATGGCGGAACCCTTGTGGTAGAGGGGCTGGCGCGTGCTATACGCATCTTATCCACAGGGCTTTCCCCACGGATTGGGGGCAACTCGTCGGGTCGCTGGAACCCTTTTTCATCGGAGCGCTGGGGCAACAATGGTCGAGTGATGGCGCAACGCTTTCAAGGATGCCGCCTGCAGCGGTCTGTCCAAGGCTTTCACACAGAGTTATCCACAGGAATCGACGGCGCTGGAAATACGTGCGCGCGATCCGGAAAACGCAGTGAAATCATCCACATGGGAACTTTGATCAAAAGATGAGCAGCAGGCTACAGGGCAGGTATATCAAGGGCTAGAGCGATATGCCACCATGTTTCCCACAGCCGGTTCCACATTTTCCGTGGAAAATTCGGGCTTGTGGAAACAATGACTTGCGAGGCGATCCTAGTGTGCTTCGTGTGAGTTGTGCGACAAGTTGTCCACATGGCCATGAACAGCCGGGGGCGCGAAGCGGCCCCCGTATCGAACGCAATCAATGCCCGCCCAGATAGGCGTTACGCACCTCCTCGTTGACCAGCAGTTCATGCCCCGTCCCGGTCATGCGGATCTGCCCGTTGACCATCACGTAGGCCCGGTCGGACAGCTTCAGCGCATGGTTGGCGTTCTGCTCCACCAGGAAGATGGTCATACCGGTCTTGGCCAGTTCGCGCAGGGTGGCGAAGATCTGCTTGACCACGATCGGCGCCAGCCCCAGCGAGGGCTCGTCGAGCAACAGCAGCTTGGGCCGGCTCATCAGCGCACGGGCGATGGCAAGCATCTGCTGCTCGCCGCCGGACATGGTCATGGCACGCTGGTTACGCCGCTCCTTGAGCCTCGGGAACAGCTCGTACATGCGCTGCATGTCCTCGTCGGCGTGCTTGTCGCCGATAGGGATGGTGCCCATCATCAGGTTTTCCTCGACGGTCATGTCGGGGAACACCCGGCGCCCTTCCGGCGACTGGGCGATGCCGTTGGAGGCGATGAAGTGCGACGACTTGCGGGTGATGTCGGTGCCGCGATAGACGATCTGCCCGGACGCCGCCCGTGGCTGGCCGAAGATCGACATCAGCAGGGTCGACTTGCCGGCGCCATTGGCGCCGATCAGGCTCACCGTCTCGCCTTCGTTGATGTGCAGGCTGACTTTCTTCAATGCCTGGATCGGCCCGTAGAACACGTCCAGATCCTTCAGTTCGAGAATGGGTGCACTCATACCAGTTCCTCTTCGTCGGCACCCAGGTAGGCGGCGATCACCGTCGGGTTGTTGCGGATCTCCTGTGGCGCGCCCTCGGCGATCAGTTTGCCGTGGTCGAGCACGACGATATGGTCGGAGATGCTCATGACCATGCCCATGTCGTGCTCGATCAGCACCACGGTGATGTCGTGCTCGTCGCGCAGCACGCGGATCATGCGGCTCAGGGCCTCGGTTTCCTGGGGGTTGAGGCCGGCGGCCGGCTCGTCCAGGCAGATGATCTTCGGCCGCGTGCACATGGCCCTGGCGATCTCCAGGCGGCGCTGCTGGCCGTAGGAGAGTTCGCCGGCCAGGCGGTTGGCGCAGTCGACCAGGTCCACCACCTCCAGCCAGTAGAACGCGTGGTCCAGGGCATCGCTCTCGGCCTTGCGGTAGGCCTTGGTGTTGAGCACGCCGGCCAGCAGGTTGCGGTTGACCCACATGTGCTGGGCCACCAGCAGGTTCTCCACCACCGACATTTCCTTGAACAGGCGGATGTTCTGGAAGGTGCGTGCCAGCCCCGCGCGGTTGACCAGGTGAGTACCGCCGAACATCTTGTAGTACAAGCGGTTGGCGAAACGCGCCGGCGACACGAAGTCCGCCACCTGGAAGCGCTCGCCGAGCAACTGGATGACGTCGGTACGGGTACCGCGCACATTCAGCTCGATGCGCCCGCCACTGGCCTTGTAGAAGCCGGTCAAGCAGTTGAACACCGTGGTCTTGCCGGCACCGTTGGGGCCGATCAGGGCAAAGATCTGGTTGCGCCGGACCTTGAGGCTGACATCGCTGAGCGCCTTGATGCCGCCGAACTGCATCATCAGGTTGTCGACCGAGAGAATGACTTCGTCGTTCATGGCGCCACTCCTTTACGCGGGACCACACCGGTGCGGCTGATGCGGATCAGCCCACGCGGTCGCCAGATCATCATCAGCACCATCAGCACGCCGAACAGCAGCACCCGGTACTCGGAGAAGCTGCGCAGCAGCTCCGGCGCCACGGTCAGCACGAACGCCGCGATCACCACGCCCACGGTCGAGCCCATGCCGCCGAGTACGACGATGGCCAGGATCAGCGCCGACTCGAAGAAGGTGAACGACGACGGGTTGACGAAGCCCTGGTACGTGGCGAAGAACACCCCGGCCAGGCCTGCGGTGGAAGCGCCGATGGTGAAGGCCGAGAGCTTGACCAGCACATGGTTCAGGCCCATGGAACGGCAGGCGATCTCGTCCTCGCGCAGGGCTTCCCAGGCGCGCCCCACCGGCATGCGGGTCAGCCGGTGCTTGATGTACAGCACCGCCAGCACCACCAGGAACAGCACGACGTAGATGAACAGGAATTTCAGGTTGGGGTTGTAGTCGATGCCGAAGAACTCATGGAACGGCACCCCGCCATCCTTGGCCCGACGGCCGAACTCCAGGCCCAGGAAGGTCGGCGATGGCGCCGGCATGCCGTTGGGGCCGCCGGTGAACGACAGCCAGTTGTTCAGCACCAGGCGGATGATCTCGCCGAAGCCCAAGGTCACGATGGCCAGGTAGTCGCCGTGCATGCGCAACACCGGGAACCCGAGGATGCACCCCGCCAGCGCCGCCGCGATCGCCGCCAGCGGCAGCACGCTCCAGAAGCCGAGCCCCAGGTACTGGTAGCCCAGCGCCAGGCCGTAGGCGCCGATGGCGTAGAAGGCCACGTAGCCCAGGTCGAGCAGCCCGGCCAGGCCGACCACGATGTTCAGGCCCAAGCCCAGCAGCACGTAGATCAGGCCGAGGATGACCACGGTCAGCAGGTACTTGTTGGCGAAAACCGGGAAGACGATGGCGACCACGATCAGCAGGGGGATGATGTAACGCAGTCGCGACTTGTAGTCCGGCGCCCGCACGTGCACGCCCGAACCGCCACTCTCGAAGCCGTGCAGGATGTGCCGGCCAGTGCCGCTCTGGAAGAACAGGCTGAGCAAGAAGCGCCCCACCATCACCCCGCCGACCAGCCAGGCCACACGGGTGGGTTCGGCATTGAAGCTGTAGCCATCGAGCACCACCCCGACCACGGGGCCGAACACGATCAGGGCCAGCAAGCCCGCGACGACGGTTTCCAGCAGGCTGCGTTTGATGTCGAAACCGGAAGAAGCAATATTGGCAGCGGACATGTTCACACCTTAGCCACGAGCGGGCGACCCAGCAGGCCTTGGGGACGGAAGATCAGGATCAGCACCAGCAGCGAGAAGCTGAACACATCCTTGTAGTCGGAGTTGATCAAACCGGAGAACAGCGACTCGGAAATCCCCAGGACGATCCCGCCCAGCATGGCGCCAGGGAGCGAGCCGATACCGCCGAGCACCGCGGCGGTGAACGCCTTGATACCGATGATGAAGCCGGCATAGAAGTCGAAAGTGCCGTAGTTCATGGTGATCAGCACGCCAGCCAGGGCGGCCATCACCGCGCCGATGACGAACACGTAGGAGATCACCCGGTCGGTGTTGATCCCCAGGATCGAGGCCATCTTGCGGTCCTGCTGGGTGGCACGGCACATGCGTCCGAGCTTGGTGTACTTGATCACGTAGGTGAGCAGGGCCATGCCGACGAAGGCCGCGACCAGGATGAAAATCTTGGTGTAGGTCAGTTGCACGAAGCCTGTGCCCACCTCGACGCGCCAGGCGCCTTCGAGCAGGGTCGGCACGCCTTGCTGGCGGGCGCCCTGGCTGATCTGCGCGTAGTTCTGCAAGATCAGCGAGATGCCGATGGCGCTGATCAGCGGCGCCAGGCGGGTGGAGTTACGCAGGGGCTTGTAGGCGATGCGTTCGATGGTGAAGCCATAGACGCCGGTGATGACGATGGTGAACAACAAGGTTCCCAGCATCAGCAGCGGAAACGACTCGATACCGAAATAAGCCAGCAATGCCAGGCTGATCGCCGCGAGGTACGCGGAGATCATATACACCTCGCCGTGCGCGAAGTTGATCATGCCGATGATGCCATAGACCATTGTGTAGCCGATGGCGATCAGACCATAGACCGACCCGAGGGTCAGCCCATTGATCAGTTGCTGCAGGAAAATACCATCCATAACGCAATCTCACCTGATTGAGATTGCACGAGCGCCGACCACGGCGGGCCTGGAATGACGCGGCCCTCGCAGCGCAGAACTGGTGCAGATCTACGAGTAGGAACGGGTACCGCAGGGGCAGCGGCCCGGGCACCTGCCCGGGCTTGTGCCTTTGTTATTTTTGTTTTTCCAGTTGGTGGTACTTGCCGTTGGCATCCCACTGGTAGACCACGTAGTCGGAGACGGTCAGGTCGCCCTTGCTATCGAATTTCTTCTCGCCCATGACGGTCTTGACCGAGTTGGCCTTGAGCCACTTGGCGGCATCCTCGCCATTGTTCGACTTGGCGCCGTTGAAGGCTGCGGCCAGCACCTGCAGGGAAGCGTAGGCATACAGGGTGTAGCCCTCAGGCTCGGTGCCGCCCTTGCGGAACTCGTCGACCACCGCCTTGCTGTCCGGCAGCAGGCGTGGGTCGGCGCCGAAGGTCATGTACACACCGTTGGTGTATTGTGGGCCGCCGGCAGTGGCCACCAGTTCGTCGGTGACGATGCCATCGTCGGACATGAACGGAATGTCCTTCAGGCCCTGCTCGCGCAGCTGGCGCACCAGCGGGCCGGCTTCCGGGTGCAGGCCACCGAAGTAGACGACATCGGCACCGGCAGCGCGGATCTTGGTGACCACGGCGCTGAAGTCTTTCTCGCCACGGGTCAGGCCTTCATACAGCACCGGCTTGACGCCGCGTTTCTCCAGCTGGGCCTTGGTCGCGTCGGCAAGGCCCTGGCCGTAGGTGTCCTTGTCGTGCAGCACGACGACCTTCTTGCCCTTGAGCACGTCGACGATGTAGTCGCCGGCGACAATGCCCTGCTGGTCGTCGCGGCCGCACATGCGGAACATCGCCGACAGGCCGCGCTCGGTCACCTGCGGGTTGGTGGAGCCGGGGGTGACGGCGATGATGCCGGCTTCATCGTAGACCTCCGAGGCCGGGATGGTGGACGAGGAACAGAAGTGGCCGATCACCCCGACGACCTTCTCCTGATCGACCAAGCGGTTGGCCACCGCCACGGCCTGCTTCGGCTCACAGGCATCGTCCCCCCTCACCAGGACGATTTTCTCGCCGTTGACCCCACCGGCGGCGTTGATCTTGTCGGCCGCCGCCTGGGCACCTTTCATGTATTGCTCGCCAAACGCTGCGTTGGCCCCGGTCATGGGGCCTGCGACGCCGATCTTGACGTCGGCCTGAACATACGCAGAAACACCCAGTGCCGAAGCTACGGCCAGAGCCAGGAAACCTTTCTTGTAAAACGTCTGCGACATGAGGTGGTGCTCCTAGAGTTTTTTTGATTGGCACTACAACTTCTCAGCCCTGTGCTCCGAGCAAGGGCCGTGCCATTGGTTTTGTCTTGTAGGAAAACGCCAGGGAAAGGCAGGCAAAAGGCGACCGACGGCCTTTTCTTTATTGAGCGTGCAACCGTCTGCCACACAGCAGGCGCCACCCAGCAAGGAGGAAAGGAGCAACCATCGAGTGCCATCATTGCAACCCTGGCAAGTGTTAACGTGCAACCAACCTGTAACAGCCGACGTCACCGAACTGCACACAACTGGTGCGCAACTGCTACAGGCGGCACCGTTTAGAGCCTAGCTGGTGCATGGCGAAACGACCTGGGCTGCGCTGTCGCGCAACGGGTATGTGGGAACGGGCCTGCCCGCGAATGGGCCAGCCCAGCCAGCGCAAAGGGCTCATCTGCACGCTCCACGCAAAAGGCTGGCACAATGGCTGCCAACCCCGCGCTTGCGCCGTTCCAGCGAGCGCCACCGACCTGGAGCCTGCCCATGAGCGTGAGCGCATTCGCCGAGCGCATCGTGCATAACCTGCTCGACACCGACTTCTACAAGCTGACGATGATGCAGGCGGTGCTGCACAACTACCCGGACGCCGACGTGGAATGGGAGTTTCGCTGCCGCAACGGCGAGGACCTGCGCCCTTACCTGGACGAGATCCGCACCCAGGTCGAACGGCTCGGCGAGCTGACCCTGGACGACGGCCAACTGGCCTTTCTCGAACGCATCAGCTTCCTCAAGCCAGACTTCCTGCGCTTTCTCGGCTTGTTCCGCTTCAACCTGCGCTACCTGCACCTGGGGATCGAGAACGACCAGCTGTGCCTGCGCCTGCGCGGCCCCTGGCTGCATGTGATCCTGTTCGAGGTGCCGTTGCTGGCGATCATCAGCGAGGTGCGCAACCGCCACCTGCATCCGCGCATGCGCCTGGCCGAGGCCCGTGACCAGTTGTACCGCAAGTTCGACTGGCTGCGCGCCCACGCCAGCGACGACGAGCTGGCCGAACTGCAAGTCGCCGACTTCGGCACACGCCGGCGCTTCTCCAGCCGGGTCCAGGAGGAGGTGGTGCGGGTCCTGCGCGACGACTTCCCGGCGCGCTTCGTCGGCACCAGCAATGTCGACCTGGCATGGAAACTGGATATCAAGCCACTGGGCACCATGGCTCATGAATGGATCATGGCCCACCAGCAGCTCGGCCCGCGGCTGATCGACAGCCAGATCGCCGCCCTGGACTGCTGGGTCCGCGAGTACCGCGGGCTACTGGGCATCGCCCTGACCGACTGCATCACCATGGATGCGTTCCTGGGCGATTTCGACCTGTACTTCGCCAAGCTGTTCGATGGCCTGCGCCACGACTCGGGCGAGCCGGTGGCCTGGGCCGAGAAGGCCATCGCCCACTACCAGAGACTGGGTATCGACCCCATGACCAAGACACTGGTGTTTTCCGACGGCCTCAACCTCACCCGGTCGCTGGAAATCTTCCGTGCCCTGCGCGGCCGCATCAACGTCAGCTTCGGCATCGGCACCAACCTGACCTGCGATATCCCCGGTGTGGCACCGATGAGCATCGTGCTTAAAATGACCGACTGCAATGGCTCGCCGGTGGCGAAGATCTCCGACGAGGCCGCCAAGACCCAATGCCGCGACGAGAATTTCGTTGCCTACCTGCGTCACGTATTCAAAGTCCCCAGCAAGGAGTAACCCATGCAAGCCGTCCAGCGAGAGATTGCGCAAGCGCTCAAGGTGCAGCCGCCGTTCGCCGACGCCGCGGCGCTCGAGGCCGAAGTCGCCCGGCGCGTGGCCTTCATCAAGGACTGCCTGGCCAATGCCCGGCTCAAGACCCTGGTCCTGGGTATCAGTGGCGGAGTCGACTCGCTGACCGCCGCCCTGCTCGCCCAGCGCGCCGTCAACGAATTGCGCGCCGAGACCGGCGATGACGGCTACCGCTTCATCGCCGTGCGCCTGCCCTACCAGGTGCAGCACGACGAGCACGACGCCCAGGCCTGCCTGGATGTCATCAAGGCCGACGAGGTCCATACCGTCGACATCGCACCGGCAGTGCGCGCCCTGGCGGGAGAGGTGAAGGCCCTGGAAGGCGGTTCGCCGACCTTGGTCGACTTCGTCGTCGGCAACGTCAAGGCGCGCATGCGCATGGTTGCCCAATACAGCATCGCCGGCGCCCGCCAGGGCCTGGTGATCGGCACCGACCATGCCGCCGAGGCGGTGATGGGCTTCTTCACCAAGTTCGGTGACGGAGCCTGCGACCTGGCGCCGCTGAGCGGCCTGGTGAAAAACCAGGTGCGCGCCATCGCCCGTAGCTTCGGCGCACCGGAGTCGCTGGTGGAAAAGGTGCCGACGGCGGACCTGGAAGACCTGGCGCCGGGCAAGCCGGACGAAGCATCCCATGGCGTGACCTACCAGCAGATCGATGCCTTCCTGCATGGCGAGCCGGTCAGCCAGGAGGCGTTCGACATCATCGTCGCCACCTACCGCAAGACCCAGCACAAGCGCGAGCTGCCGTTCGCCCCCTGAAAAGCTTCGCGGGCAAGCCCGCTCCACAGGGTCATCACTGTCCTCGAGACCAGTGGTCAACCTGTGGGAGCGGGCTTGCCCGCGAAGAGGCCAGTAAGCCCTACATGGCTTTACTTACTTGACGATAACCTTGCCCTTCATCATCGAGATATGGCCCGGGAAGGTGCAGAAGAAGCTGTAGTCACCGCCCGCTTCCAGCTTGGAGGTGTCGAACTTCACCTCGGTTTCCTTCTCTGGCGCACCGATCATCGCGGTGTGGGCGATGATCGCGGCGTTGTCTTCCTTCAGGTAGCCCTTGTCGATGCCCTGGGTCATGCCTTCGGTGGCAATGCCCTGCATGTCGGCGGTCTTGCTGATCACCAGGTTGTGGCCCATGACGTTCTTCGGCAGGTTGCCGGAGTGGGTCAGCTTGACGGTGAACTCCTTGCAGCTCTTGTCGACGGTGAATTCCTTGGTGTTGTAAGACATCTGGTCGGTCGAGTCGACAGTCACCGAACACTCGGCTGCGAAGACAGAGGCGCTGGCGAGGGTCAGCAGGGATACCGCTACAGCTTTCGCAAACATCGTGAATCTCCTTGGCAGGGTTTTATCAATTGCGAGACTGCCTGAAACCGCCATGCCCCTTCCTGATGTGCGTCAAGGGGCGTCAAGTGGTCAGCCAGTTGATTTGTTCAATGGATTGTATACAACCAATCTAAGTGCACATCATGCCTTCTTAGCGGACGATGAGACAACCTCTCATTAAGGAGCAATGAACATGTCCCTCGGTAGCTTGATGAACAGTCTGTTGGCCGCCTACGCCCATGGTGCGAGCGGTGCCGTCCACGAATTCTCGCGCCCGGAGTGAAACTGGCCTTGGAAGCGGCAGGCATGCGCCTTACCCTGTTTACGCATGTAACTGGAGATAAGCAATGCCTGTACGTTCCGTTTGTGTCTTCTGCGGTGCCAGCATCGGCGCCAACCCAGCCCATCGCGAGGCGGCCATCGCACTCGGCCAGGCCATCGCCCGCCGTGGCCTGACCCTGGTCTACGGCGGCGGCGCGGTCGGCCTGATGGGCACCGTGGCCGACGCGGCCATGGCCGCTGGTGGCGAGGTCATCGGCATCATCCCGCAGAGCCTGATGAATGCCGAGATCGGCCACACCGGCCTGACCCGCCTGGAGGTGGTCGACGGCATGCATGCCCGCAAGGCGCGCATGGCAGAGCTCAGCGATGCCTTCATCGCCCTGCCCGGTGGCCTGGGCACGCTGGAGGAGCTGTTCGAGGTGTGGACCTGGGGGCAGTTGGGCTATCACGCCAAGCCGCTGGGGCTGCTGGACGTCAATGGCTTCTATGAAAAGCTTGGTGGGTTCCTCGACCACATCGTCGAGGAAGGCTTCGTGCGACCGCAGCACCGGGCGATGCTGTTGCTCGGCAAGCAGCCGGATGAGCTGCTGGACGGGATGGAAGCGTTCGAGGCGCCGGTGTTGCCAAAATGGGTCGACCGCAAGCCTGACTGATACCCGGGGGCTGCTTCGCAGCCCCACATGCCCCCTTCAGCGCGGAATGACTGGCTGGCGCGGCTTCTTCTTGCCCTTGCCGCCCTTGGCCGCTTCCTTGCGCTCCTTGGCCGCCTGCTGGTTGCGGGCGAACGCCTCGGCCTTGGCCTTCTCACGCTTGTCCCACGGCTTGCTGCCATCGCTGGCGCGCGGAGGCAGGCCGGTGTGCTGGGTCAGGATCTTCTGCTCCTTGCCCACCTTGTGGCTACCCGCCGGCGTCGAATTCTTGCGCCGGGCACTCTGGTAGTGGTCGGTCTGCGGCTGGTGCAGCGGGATCAACTGATGCTTGCCAGGCCCGATCAGGTCGGCACGGCCCATGCGCTGCAGGGCCTCGCGCAGCAGCGGCCAGTTCTTCGGATCGTGGTAGCGCAAAAACGCCTTGTGCAACCGGCGCTGCTCCTCGCTCTTGACGATGTCCACCCCTTCGCTCTTGTAGGTGACCTTGCGCAGCGGGTTCTTGCCCGAGTGGTACATGGCCGTGGCCGAGGCCATCGGCGAGGGATAGAACGCCTGCACCTGGTCGGCGCGGAAGCCGTTGTTCTTCAGCCACAGGGCGAGGTTCATCATGTCCTCGTCGGTGGTGCCCGGGTGCGCAGCGATGAAGTACGGGATCAGGTACTGCTCCTTGCCCGCCTCTTTGGAGAACTTCTCGAACATGCGCTTGAAGCGGTCGTAGGTACCGATGCCCGGCTTCATCATCTTGTCCAGCGGGCCACGTTCGGTGTGCTCCGGGGCGATCTTGAGGTAGCCGCCGACGTGGTGGGTCACCAGTTCCTTGACGTACTCCGGCGATTCCACGGCCAGGTCGTAGCGCAGGCCCGAGGCGATCAGGATCTTCTTCACCCCCGGCAAGGCACGAGCCTTGCGGTACAACTCGATCAGCGAACTGTGGTCGGTGTTGAGGTTCTCGCAGATGCCAGGGAACACGCACGACGGCTTGCGGCAGTGCTTCTCGATGTCGTGGCTCTTGCAGGCGATGCGGTACATGTTGGCGGTCGGCCCACCGAGGTCGGAGATGACCCCGGTGAAACCCGGCACCTTGTCGCGCATCTCCTCGATCTCGCGGATGATCGATTCGTGGGAGCGGTTCTGGATGATCCGCCCCTCGTGCTCGGTGATCGAGCAGAAGGTACAGCCACCGAAGCAGCCCCGCATGATGTTCACCGAGAAGCGGATCATCTCGTAGGCCGGGATGCGCTCCTTGCCATACACCGGGTGCGGCACGCGCGCATAGGGCATGTCGAACACGTAGTCCATTTCCTCGGTGCTCATGGGAATGGGCGGAGGATTGAACCAGACGTCCACCTCGCCATGCTTCTGCACCAGGGCACGGGCGTTACCCGGGTTGGTCTCCAGGTGCAGCACGCGGTTGGCATGGGCGTAGAGCACTGGGTCGTTGCGCACCTTCTCGAACGACGGCAGGCGGATCACCGTCTTGTCGCGGGTCATGCGCGGGCTGTCGAGGATCTGCACCACCTTGGCCTCGTTCGGGTCCTCGACCTCGCCCTTGGCCTGCTCGATGGCGCAGGCGTCCATGTCCTGGGTGTTGACGTAGGGGTTGATGATCTTGTCGACCTTGCCAGGGCGATCGATGCGGGTCGAATCGATCTCGTACCAGCCCTGGGGCGTGTCGCGACGGATGAACGCCGTGCCGCGCACGTCGGTGATGCTCTCGATCTTCTCGCCATTGGCCAGGCGCTGGGCCACCTCGACCACCGCGCGTTCGGCGTTGCCGAACAGCAGGATGTCGGCGCTGGCATCGACCAGGATCGAATGACGGACCTTGTCCTGCCAGTAGTCGTAGTGGGCGATGCGGCGCAGGGAGGCCTCGATGCCACCGAGGACGATCGGCACGTGCTTGTAGGCTTCCTTGCAACGCTGGCTGTACACCAGGCTGGCGCGATCGGGCCGCTTGCCGGCCATGCCACCGGGAGTGTAGGCGTCATCGGAGCGGATTTTCTTGTCCGCGGTGTAGCGGTTGATCATCGAGTCCATGTTGCCGGCCGCGACGCCGAAGAACAGGTTCGGCTCGCCGAGCTTCATGAAGTCGTCCTTCGACTGCCAGTTCGGCTGGGCGATGATGCCCACGCGAAAGCCCTGGGCTTCCAGCAGGCGGCCGATGATGGCCATGCCGAAGGAGGGATGGTCGACGTAGGCATCACCGGTCACGATGATGATGTCGCAGGAATCCCAGCCGAGCTGATCCATCTCCTCCCTGCTCATGGGCAGGAACGGCGCTGGTCCGAAGCATTCGGCCCAGTACTTGGGATAGTCGTAGAGTGGCTTGGCTGCTTGCATGTCAGTGACCGGTTCTGGTGTGCAGGGAAATCGCGGGCGCGGAATATAGCACAAATTTTGATCAAATCCGACGACAGGGGTCGGATTCATGAAAGACACAGAACCCTGTGGGGCCGCAGGGCAAGCGCTCCCCAGGGGGCCTTCCGCGGTTATTCGTCGTCGTCGAAGTTGTACATGCCCGGCGCAAGGTTCTCGAAGCGGGTGTACTTGCCGATGAACGCCAGGCGGATGAAGCCGATGGGGCCGTTACGCTGCTTGCCGATGATGATCTCGGCGATGCCCTTGTGCTCGGTCTCCGGGTGATACACCTCGTCACGGTAGACGAACATGATCACGTCGGCGTCCTGCTCGATCGCCCCGGATTCACGCAGGTCGGAGTTCACCGGGCGCTTGTTCGGCCGCTGCTCCAGGGAGCGGTTGAGCTGCGACAGGGCGATCACCGGGCAGTTGAACTCCTTGGCCAGGGCCTTGAGCGAGCGGGAGATCTCGGAGATCTCGTTGGTGCGGTTGTCGCCGCTGGAGCCGGGGATCTGCATCAGCTGCAGGTAGTCGACCATGATCAGGGCGACATCGCCGTGCTCACGCACCAGGCGACGGGTACGGGCGCGCATTTCCGAGGGGCTGATGCCGGCGGTATCGTCGATGAACAGCTTGCGATCGTTGAGCAGGTTGACCGCCGAGGTCAGCCTCGGCCAGTCGTCGTCGTCCAGTTGGCCGGAGCGGACCTTGGTCTGGTCGATCCGCCCCAGCGACGACAACATACGCATGATCAGCGCCTCGCCGGGCATCTCCAGGGAGAACACCAGCACCGCCTTGTCGCTGCGCAGCACGGCGTTCTCCACCAGGTTCATGGCGAAGGTGGTCTTGCCCATCGACGGACGACCGGCAACGATGATCAGGTCGGCCGGCTGCAGGCCGCTGGTCTTCTCGTCCAGGTCGGTGTAGCCGGTGGACAGGCCGGTGATGTCGCTGTCGGAGTTGAACAGCGTGTCGATGCGGTCGATGGCCTTGGTCAGCAGCTCGTTGACGCCCACCGGGCCGCCGGTCTTTGGCCGCGCCTCGGCGATCTGGAAGATCTGCCGCTCGGCATCGTCGAGGATTTCCTCGGCGTTGCGCCCCTGCGGGTTGAAGGCGTTGTCGGCGATGTCGGTGCTGATGCTGATCAACTGGCGCAGCGTGGCCCGCTCGCGGATGATCGCCGCATAGGCCTTGATGTTGGCCACCGACGGGGTGTTCTTGGCCAGCTCGGCGAGGTAGGCCAGGCCACCGACCTGGGACGACAGGCCTTCCTTGTCCAGTTGCTCGTGCAGGGTCACCACGTCGAACGGCTGGTTCTGGTCCACCAGCTTGTGGATGGCGCGGAAGATCAGGCGGTGGTCATGCCGATAGAAATCACCGTCCGAGACCTGGTCCAGCACCCGTTCCCAGGCGTTGTTGTCCAGCATCAGGCCACCGAGCACGGCCTGTTCGGCCTCGATGGAATGCGGCGGCACCTTGAGGGCGGCGGTCTGCAGGTCGAGTTGCTCGGGGTTGCTGATCTCGTTCATGTCCACGCGAAAAATCTGGGTGATGAAAAAGACAAAGGGCACGACCTGCATGAAGCAGGACCGTGCCCGATGTTACCGGCTGGCCCACGAGGAGCCAACCGATCGCTGCAGCTTAGGCTGCGACGACAACCACGCGTACGGTGGCTTCGACGTCGCTGTGCAGGTGCACGGCAACGTCGTATTCGCCGACGTTACGGATGGTGCCGTTCGGCAGACGAACTTCAGCCTTGGCCACTTCGACGCCGGAGGCGGTCAGGGCGTCAGCGATGTCGTGGGTGCCGATCGAACCGAACAGCTTGCCTTCGTCACCGGCGGTGGCAGTGATGGTCACTTCCAGCTCGGCCAGTTGGGCAGCGCGGCTTTCAGCCGAAGCCTTACGGTCGGCAGCAGCTTTTTCCAGCTCGGCGCGGCGCTCTTCGAACGCGGCCAGGTTGGCGGCGTTGGCAACGACGGCCTTGCCGAAAGGCAGCAGGAAGTTACGGCCGTAACCACCTTTTACTTTTACTTTGTCGCCCAGGTTGCCCAGGTTGGCGACTTTTTCCAGCAGGATCAGTTCCATTTGGTAAAACCTCTTAACTTTTAACCTTCACCGTTCGCGGAATCGTCACCCTGGTGAGGGGACTTGCGACCGCGAAAATCAATCAGGCTATCGACAATGGCCAAGACCACGAGCAACGGATAGGTCAGCTGCATGAACAGCACCAGCGTCACGTACAACCCCACCAGCCAGAACCTGGCCAGGCGTTTCTGGGCCACCAGCCCATGCAGCAGGGCGATCCCCGCGAACATGAGCGGCACGCTGCACAGCGGCGTCAGCAATGCCAGGGCAGAACCGAAGTTCGGCCCGAACAGCATGCACGCCAGCAGCACCAGTGCCGGCACCAGGGGAATCCGCACCGCTTGAAACTCGCGGCCGAAACCTCCCGGGTTGTACAACGCGGCCTGCCAGTAGCGCCCCAACATCAGGGCCAGCACACTGACCACCTGCAGCAACGCCGCGATCAGGCCGTTGAGCACCGGTACGATGAGGCTCCCGAGGTGTGCCTGCTCCTCCACCGACAACTGCTGGTAGAGACCGCCGAGCATCTGCGGCAGGGCTTTTTCAAGCGCTCGCGCCAGAGCTTCGATCGGTTCGCGGAACACCGAACCCAGGATGACACCGTACAACAGGCCCAAGGCGATGCTGGACAACAGCACCCGGTTCCAGGAATGCCCGGCGCGCAACAGCGCAGCCAGCCCCAGCGTCCCCAGCAGCACCATCAAGGTGCGCGGCTCGCCGAAGATCCACCAGGCCAATGCCGGCAGGATGCCCCAGACGATCACCGAGGAAGCGTCCTTGAAACCGCGCCGCAGGAACACCAGGCTCCCGGCAGCGGCACTCAACCAGAACAACAGCGGCAATGCCGCACAACCGGCCACCACGATGGAGGCCTGCACGCGACCGCGCATGATGAAATCAGCCAACGCTCGCATGCTTATCCCTTGCTACTTGTCGACGACCCGGTCTCAGCGGCCGTGGCTGTCGGTGTAGGGCAGCAGGGCCAGGAAGCGGGCGCGCTTGATAGCGGTAGCCAGCTGACGCTGATAACGAGCTTTGGTACCGGTGATACGGCTTGGAACGATTTTGCCGGTTTCGGATACGTAAGCTTTCAGGGTGTTGAGATCTTTGTAGTCGATCTCTTTCACGTCTTCGGCAGTGAAGCGGCAGAATTTACGACGACGGAAGAAACGTGCCATGTAATAGGCTCCTCAAAAAGGTCCGTGGATTACTCGTCAGCGTTATCGCTGTTGTCGCTGTCGTTGCTGTCGTCGCCTTCGGCGCCATCAGCAGCTTCAGGACGCTCACGACGCTCACGGCGCTCGCTGCGGTTCTCTTCGGCCTTCAGCATCTCGGACGGGCCGGTGATGGCTTCGTCGCGACGGATGATCAGGTTACGGATCACGGCATCGTTGTAGCGGAAGTTGTCTTCCAGCTCGGCCAGGGCCTTGCCGGTGCACTCGACGTTCAGCATCACGTAGTGAGCCTTGTGAACGTTGTTGATGGCGTAGGCCAGCTGACGACGGCCCCAGTCTTCCAGGCGGTGGATCTTGCCGCCGTCTTCTTCGATCAGCTTGGTGTAACGCTCGACCATGCCGCCGACTTGCTCGCTCTGGTCAGGGTGGACCAGGAAGATGATTTCGTAATGACGCATGAATGCTCCTTACGGGTTAGTAGTCTGCCAGCGATCTGGTCAGACAAGGAGTGAATGACACTGTATGTCTTGCCTTGGAAAGAAGGCACATGCGCGCCTGCCTGCACGGCAAGGGGCGCAATTGTAGAGAAGGCGGGGCGGACAAGCAAGGCGCCGGAAGCTTCAAGTTACAAGCGGCAAGCGGCACGTTGAAAGCAGATCCACCACGGTTCTGCTTTCTCCTGCCCCTTGGCGCCCGCAGCTCAAGGCTGCTGGCGGCGCTGCCTGACAGCCTCGAACAGGCACACCCCGGTGGCCACCGAGACGTTCAGGCTGCTGACGCTGCCGGCCATCGGCAGCTTGACCAAAAAGTCGCAGTGCTCGCGGGTCAGCCGGCGCATGCCCTTGCCTTCGGCGCCCATGACCATGACCAGCGGCCCGGTCAGGTCCTGCTGGTACAGCTCCTGCTCGGCCTCGCCGGCGGTGCCGACCACCCACAGGCCGCGCTGCTGGAGCTTCTCCAGGGTGCGGGCGAGGTTGGTCACGGCCACCAGCGGGATCACCTCGGCGGCGCCGCAGGCGACCTTGCGCACCACGCCAGTGAGGGTCGCCGACTTGTCCTTGGGGATCACCACCGCCGTGGCGCCGGCGGCATCGGCCGTGCGCAGGCAGGCGCCGAGGTTGTGCGGGTCGGTGACCCCATCGAGCACCAGGATCAGCGGCGGCTGCTCGGTGCGCTCGAGCAGTTCGTCGAGCATGGCCTCGCCCCAGACTTGGCTGGGGCTGACCTCGGCGACCACGCCCTGGTGCACGCCTTCGACCCAGGCATCGAGCTCGCGCCGCTCGGCCTGGCCGACCGGCACGCGGTACTCCGCCGCCAGCGCCAGCAAGGCCTGGATGCGTGGCTCGCTACGCCCCTCGGACAACCAGATCTGCTTGACCCGCTTGGGATGATGCTGCAGCAACGCCTGTACGGCGTGCACGCCGTAGATCTTTTCCAGCTGGCTCATGACTTGTTCTTGCCTTTACGTGGCGCGCCGGACTTCGACGGCCCCTTGCGATGCTTGGTCTTGCCGGAGGCCTTGGCGCCCTTCTCGGCCTTGGCGCCAGCCTGGCCGTGGCGGGCCTCGCTCATCAGCGCCTTCTTCATTTCGCGGCTCTTGCGCACTTCGGCGTTACGCTGCACGGCATCCTTGGGGAAGTACGCCTCGGCGGACTCGCGCTTGCCGCTGCGCGGCTTGGGTGTGGCCTTGGGCTCAGGCGCCGGCTCTGCCGCAGGCTCGGGCGAAGGGCTGCGCGACTTGCGCCCGACCGGTGCGGTGGCTGCCTTCTCCGACAGTTCGAAGTCGATCTTGCGCTCGTCCAGGTCGACCCGCATGACCTTGACCTCGATCGTGTCGCCCAAGCGGAAACTGCGCCCGCTGCGCTCGCCGGACAAGCGATGGTGCACCGGGTCGAAGTGGTAGTAGTCACCCGGCAAGGCGCTGACATGCACCAGGCCTTCGACGTAGATGTCGGTCAGCTCGACGAACAGGCCGAAACCGGTCACCGCGGTGATCACGCCCGGGAAGGTCTCGCCGACGCGGTCGCGCATGTACTCGCACTTGAGCCAGTTGACCACGTCGCGGGTGGCTTCGTCGGCACGCCGTTCGGTCATCGAGCACTGTTCGCCCATCTGCTCCAGGGCATGCTCGTCGTACGGGTAGATGCGCGCCTTGGGGATGCTCATGGCGCCGGCACGCTTGACGTGCGGGGTGTCGACCCGCGAGCGGATCACGCTGCGGATGGCGCGGTGCACCAGCAGGTCCGGATAGCGGCGAATCGGCGAGGTGAAGTGGGTGTAGGCCTCGTAGTTCAGGCCGAAGTGGCCATTGTTCTCGACGCTGTACACCGCCTGGCTGAGCGAGCGCAGCATGACGGTCTGGATCAGGTGGAAGTCCGGGCGCTCGGCGATGCTCGCCAGCAGCGCTTGGTAGTCCTTCGGCGACGGTTCCTTGCCCTTGTGCAACGACAGGCCCAGTTCGCCAAGGAAGGCGCGCAGTTTTTCCAGGCGCTCCGGCGGCGGGCCGTCATGCACCCGGTACAGGGCCGGCACGCCGTGCTTCTGCAGGAACTCGGCGGTGGCCACGTTGGCCGCCAGCATGCATTCCTCGATCAGCTTGTGGGCATCGTTGCGCACGGTCGGGCAGATTTCCGCGATCTTGCGCTCTTCGCCGAAGATGATGCGGGTTTCCTGGGTCTCGAAGTCGATCGCACCCCGGGTATGACGGGCCGCCACCAGCGCCTTGTACAAGGCGTAGAGGTGCTTGAGGTCTGGCAGCACCGCGCTGTACTCCTCGCGCAGCGCCTTGCCCTCGCGGGTGCGGGCGTGCTCGAGCATGCTGCTGACCTTGTTGTAGGTCAGCCGGGCATGGGAGTGGATCACCGCCTCGTAGAACTGGTAGTCGACCATCTGGCCGGCCTTGTTGATGGTCATCTCGCAGACCATGGCCAGGCGATCGACGTGCGGGTTCAGCGAGCACAGGCCGTTGGACAGCTCCTCCGGCAGCATCGGCACCACCCGCTCGGGGAAGTACACCGAGTTGCCGCGCTGCTGCGCCTCGGTGTCCAGGGCCGAGCCCAGGCGTACGTAGCTGGACACGTCGGCGATCGCCACGTACAGGCGCCAGCCGCCCGAGAACAGGCGCAGCTTGCCCAGTGGCTCGCAGTAGACGGCGTCGTCGAAGTCGCGGGCGTCCTCGCCATCGATGGTGACGAACGGCAGGTGGCGCAGGTCGATGCGCTTTTCCTTGTCCTTCTCTTCGACTTCGGAGCGGAACTTGCGCGCTTCCTTGATCACCTCCTTGGGCCAGACATGCGGGATGTCGTAGCTGCGCAGGGCGACATCGATCTCCATGCCCGGCGCCATGTAGTTGCCGATCACCTCGACCACGTCGCCCTGGGGCTGGAAGCGCGGGGTTGGCCAGTGGGTGATCTTGATCTCGACGAACTGGCCGATCTTGGCGCCACCGTTGCGCCCGGCGGTGACCAGCACTTCCTGCTGGATCTTCGGGTTGTCGGGGGTGACGTAGCCGATGCCGCCTTCCTCGAAGTAGCGGCCGACCACGCTCTCGTGGGCACGGGAGATGACCTCCACCAGCACACCTTCGCGGCGGCCACGGCGGTCGACGCCGGAAACCCGGGCCAGGGCGCGATCGCCGTCGAACACCAGGCGCATCTGCGCCGGGCTGAGGAACAGGTCGTCGCTGCCATCATCGGGGATGAGGAAACCAAAACCGTCGCGGTGGCCGGAGATGCGGCCGCAGATCAGGTCCAGCTTGTCCACCGGGGCATAGGTGCCGCGCCGGGTGTAGATCAGCTGGCCATCGCGCTCCATCGCCCGCAGGCGACGGCGCAGGGCTTCGATCTGGTCTTCCTCGTAGAGGCCGAACTCCGCCGCCAGCTGCTCGCGCGCAGCCGGTTCGCCGCGGTCGGCAAGGTGTTGCAGGATCAGCTCACGGCTGGGGATGGGATTCTCGTATTTTTCCGCTTCACGGGCGGCCTCGGGGTCGAGGGATTGCCAATCGGCCATCAGGAGGGGTTCACCTTGGTATATATAGAGAAGAAGTTTGGCATAGGCGTATTGAAACCGGAAATGTCAGCCTTGGACAGCCCCGTCGGAGTCCCGGGGGTCGGTAGAAGGCCTGCGGAATCAACAAGTTGAATTTTTTGAAATTTTTTTCGATCCGGGGCTTTACAGCCCACCGGGGCATCCGTATAGTGCGCACCACGACGACGGACACCCCCGACGTTGTAGTTGAGAGAAGCGATGTTGTAAAGCATCATGTGATCTCGACGATGTGCCCAGGTGGCGGAATTGGTAGACGCGCTGGTTTCAGGTATCAGTGGCTTAACGGCCGTGGAAGTTCGAGTCTTCTCCTGGGCACCAAAATTTTCGAGCGATAGATAACAGGTTTGTCTGTCACTCAGCAAGTGATGCATCTTGCATGCTGTAGACGTAAAAGATTTGCCCAGGTGGCGGAATTGGTAGACGCGCTGGTTTCAGGTATCAGTGGCTTAACGGCCGTGGAAGTTCGAGTCTTCTCCTGGGCACCATATAAAAACCCACTAGCTTGCTAGTGGGTTTTTTCTTGCCCGCGATTTAATCAGCCCCATGAAAAAGATCGTCCAGACCACGGGGCGATCTCCTAGCGGCCCCGCAGTCCATCTCATTCGATAGTCTGCTCATGAATTTTCCCTCACACGGCCACTTGAGAAACGATTTCGTTTACCATTGTTTCCAAATATGTAGCCGTAAGCGAGGAAGTACCCGCATGACGATCCGCCCGCAACCGCTGATGCGCATCCTGGCCGCCGCTGTCCTGGGCCTGGCGATCGGCGCTCCGGCCGCCTTGGCAGACGAACCGGTCACCCTGACCCTGTACAACGGCCAGCACAAGGAAATCGGCGAAGCCATCGCCAAGGCCTACGAGGCCAAGACCGGCATCCACATCAATATCCGCAAGGGCAGCAGCAACCAGCTGGCCAGCCAGATCATCGAGGAAGGTGATCGCTCGCCAGCCGATGTCATCTATACCGAGGAATCGCCGCCCCTGAACAACCTGGGCGAGCTGGGCCTGCTGGCGAAGATCGACGATGCCACCCTGGACATGCTGCCCAAGGAGTACGTCGCCGCCAACGGTACCTGGATGGGCGTCACCGCCCGCACCCGCGTGGTCGTCTTCAACCCCAAGAAGATCGATGAAAAGGACCTGCCGCAATCGGTCATGGACTTCGCCAACCCCGAATGGGACGGCCGGGTCGGTTTCGTGCCGACCAGCGGCGCGTTCCAGGAGCAGGCCGTGGCCATCCTCAAACTGCACGGGCGTGACGCAGCCGAGGACTGGCTCACCGGCCTGAAGGCCTTCGGCAAGACCTACACCAACAACATGGTCGCGCTGAAAGCCGTGGAAAAGGGTGAAGTCGATGCTGTGCTGGTGAACAACTACTATTGGTATGCCCTCAAGCGCGAACGCGGGCAACTGGACTCCAGGCTCTATTACCTGGCCGACGGCGACGCTGGCGGCCTGGTGACCATTTCCGGCGCCGCCGCGGTCAAGGCCAGCAAGCACCCGAAAGAGGCCCAGGCCCTGCTCAACTGGATGGCCAGCGAAGAAGGCCAACGGGTGATCACCCAGACCACCGCCGAATACCCGCTGCACAAAGGCATGGTCTCCGACCAGGGCCTGAAGCCGTTCGAGGAACTGCGCCCGCCGAAGATCACTCCCGCCGACCTGGGCAATGCCGAGGAAGCCCTGGAGCTCGAGCGCGAGGTCGGCCTGCTCTGATGACTGCCGCCCTGCCCCAGCCGGCCTTGGCGCGTTTCGTGCCACGCCGCAAGCGCCCCTCGATCTGGGTGGTGCTGCCTGTCCTGTTCCTGGTGGCGATGAGCTTGCTGCCGCTGCTGTACGTCGCCCTCAAGGCCTGGCAGGCCGGCTGGCACGAAGCCCTGCGCCTGCTCTGGCGCCCTTTCGTCTGGGGCTTGCTGCGCAACACCCTGATGCTGATGGTCGGGGTCACGCTGGCCTGCATGGTGGTCGGCCTGGCCCTGGCCTGGCTGCTGGAACGCAGCGACCTGCCCGGCCGGCGCCTGTGGGGTGTGGTGCTGTGCCTACCGTTCGCCGTGCCGGCGTTCGTCAGCAGCTTCACCTGGGTCTCGCTGAGCTCCGACTTCGAGGGCCTGGGCGGGGCGATCCTGGTCATGGCATTGTCCAAGTACCCGCTGGTGTTCCTGCCGGTGGCGGCGACCCTGCGCAACCTCGACACCTCCCTGGAGGAGTCGGCGCGCACCCTGGGCTGCGGGCGCTGGGGCGTCTTCCTCAAGGTCACCCTGCCGCTGCTGTGGCCCTCGATCCTCGGCGGCGCACTGCTGATCGCCCTGCACATGCTGGTGGAGTTCGGCGCCCTGTCGATCCTCGGCCTGCAGACCTTCACCACGGCGATCTACCAGCAGTTCGAGCTGGAATTCAGCAACGCCAACGCCGCCATGCTCTCGGCGGTGCTGCTGGCGCTGTGCCTGGCGATGCTCTGGCTGGAGCTGCGGGTACGCGGCAAGGCCCGCCACGTGCGCATTGGCCAGGGCGTGGCGCGCCGTGCCCAACCGCTGCGCCTGCGGGGCTGGATGCCATTGGCGCAGGCGTTCTGCCTGGGCTTGGCGGTGCTGGGTAGCGGCATCCCCCTGGCCATGCTCGGCTACTGGCTGAGTGTCGGTTCCTCGGCCGCCTTCCCGGTCGCGGACATCGGCAAGGCGCTGCTCACGTCGCTGTCGGTATCCCTCGGTGGCGCAGGCTTCTGCGTGCTGCTGGCGCTGCCGGTCAGCTTCCTGGTGGTGCGCTACAAGGGGCGACTGGCACTCTGGGCCGAGCGCCTGCCGTACCTGCTGCATGCCCTGCCGGGCCTGGTGATCGCCCTGACCCTGGTGTTCTTCGCCCTGCACTATGTGCCGGTGCTGTACCAGACCACCGCGCTGTTGCTGCTGGCCTATGCCCTGTTGTTCCTGCCATTGGCCCAGGCGCCGGTGCGCACGGCGCTGAACAAGGCCTCGCCGACGCTGGAGGAAGCCGCGCGCACCCTCGGTGCCAGCAGCTTTGGTGCCTTCTGCCGGGTGACCTTGCCGATCATCTTCCCGGCCCTGGCCGCCGCCTTCGCCCTGGTGTTCCTCGATGCCATGAAGGAGCTGACCGCCACCCTGCTGCTCAGCCCCACGGGCATGACGACCCTGGCCACCGAAGTGTGGGCGCATACGGCCAATGTCGAGTTCGCCGCGGCAGCGCCCTATGCGGCGCTGTTGATCGTGGTGTCGGGGCTGCCGGTGTACCTGCTGACCACGCGGATGTACCTGAACAAGGCGTAGGCCTCTTCGCGGGCAAACCCATTCCCACGGGGGCCGAGCCGATCATGGATGATGCGGTTTTCGGTCGAGCGACATTGGGGCTGCTTTGCAGCCCCGCCTTCGGTCCTCAGGCGCGGAACTGCCCCAGGCTGGCCCGCAACTGTGCCGCCAGGTCATCCAGTACCTTGCTGCTGGCCGTGGTCTGCATCACCACCTCGGCCGAGCGTTCGGCCTGGGCATGGATATTCTCCACCCGCCCGCGCACCGCCTGGGCGCCATGGGCCTGCTGCTCGGCGGCCCGGGTGGCCAGGCCGATGGCCGCATGCACCTGCTCCACCGCGGCCTGCACCGATTGCTGGCGACGCTCGTTCTCGCGCAGTACCAGCAAGCCCTCGCTGGCCTGGCGCCCCGCCTGGCCGATGGTCGCCACAGCCTCCTTCGCCCCTTGCTGCAGCGCAGCGATATGCGCCTGGATATCCCCGGTGGAGCTTTGTGTCTTGCTCGCCAGGGCCCGCACCTCGTCGGCCACCACGGCGAAACCACGACCGGTCTCGCCAGCCCGGGCCGCCTCGATGGCCGCATTGAGCGCCAGCAGGTTGGTCTGCTCGGCAATACCGTGGATCACCGTCAGCACCACCTCGATCTGCTCGCTCTGCCTGGCCAGCCGCTCGATCACCTCGGAGCCGGTCTCTACCTGCCCGGCGAGGTTCTCGATCAACCCTGCCAACTGGGTCGAGGCGCGGCTGTTGTCATCGGTGGCCTGGCGGATGTCGACCACCTGCTGCAACGCGGCCTGCATGGCCTGGCTCTCGGCCTGGGCCTCGTCAGCCATGCTCGACAGATCGCGCAGGCTGGCCGCGACCTCGTCACGCTGCAACGCGGCGGCGGCATCGGCACCGGCATTGCGCTGGGCCATGGCACCGATTTCCACGCCGGTGCGCTGGGCCACCTCACCGGCCTCACGGACGATGGGCTGCAGCTTGTCGACGAAACGGTTGACCGCCGAGGCCATGTCGCCGATCTCGTCACGGCTGTCGAGGGGCACGCGCCGGGTCAGGTCTCCATCGCCAGCGGCCAGGTCATCGAGGGCCGCGATCAGCAGGCGCAGCTTGCTGACCACTCGCCGCCCCAGGACCACCGCCACCACCAGCAGCACACCCAGGCCCACCAGCACCAACCCCAGGCCGATGCGCCAGCGCAGTTCGGCGGCGGCATCGCGGACGGTCTGCGCGGTGTTGGCCTGCATGGCCGTGGCGCTGTTCTGTGCGGTCTCCAGGCGTGCGCGCAAGGCCTTGCCGCTGTCGGCAGCCGCCGCTACCAGGCTGTCGCCCACCAATTGCTCGCCGCTGGCGATCAAGGCGGTGAAACGCTGGTCCAGGGCCTTGAGTTCCTGCTCGACACCGGCGGTGGACACCCCCATCAGCACCTTGCCGATCTCGGCACCATTGGGGTTGATCGAGGCCTCGACGTAATAGACGGATGGATCCTTGCGCGCGGCATCCAGCACCTTGTCCAATGCCCGCTCGCCCTGGCCCTTCTCGATCAGCGCCTGGTTGATCGGGTTCTGCCGGTTGAGGTAGCGCGTCAGGTGCTGGCCCTGGGCGTCGTCGTAAATGACGAACAGTACGTTGGGATTGCGCTGGGCACGACGGGCGAAGTCCGAGAGCATCGGCACGTCATTGTCCCAGATGGCCCGGGGTGCGACCGAGGCGAGCAATTCGGCCATGTCGTTGGCCGAGTCCTTCAGGTTCTTCTCCAGGGTGGCGCGCAGTTGCTGCTGCTCGCTCTCCAGGCGCGACGACAACCCGGCGCTCAGGCGCTGGCGGGTGCTGGCGGAAAGGCTGTCGAGGCCCGAACGCACGTCCTGGCCAGCCTGCTCCAGCTCCGTGGCGAGCTTGCGGCTGTCGTTGCCCAGACGCTCCCCCAGGTCGGCTTCCAGGGCCGTGACCGTGCTCCGGGTCAGTGCAACGGCAACCAGCACCTGCACCAGAAGAGCGATACCGAGCGCAACAAACACAGGCCGCAGGAGGCGGCTTCGTAACAGTGAAAGGATGGCAGACACGTTGTAACCCTCGTGTTTCTGGCGCCACTATTTTGATGGCAACTACAGACATTTCTTACAGCAAGGGTTGTGCCGCAGGCAGCAGGCATAAACGCCAAATGCACTGACTGTGTTTGTCAGGGTCGGCTTTTTTGCGTAGCAAGACTTTCGGGGGCTATGAAAAACGCCGCGCCCCTTGCGGGAACGCGGCGTTCGATCAGCTTGCGAGGCAGCGGATCAGGCGAACGGGTGACGCAGGACGATGGTCTCGTTGCGGTCCGGGCCGGTGGAGATGATGTCGATCGGCGCGCCGACCAGCTCTTCGATGCGCTTGATGTAGGCGCGAGCGTTAGCGGGCAGTTCTTCCAGGGTCTTGGCGCCCACGGTCGACTCGCTCCAGCCTGGCATCTCTTCGTACACCGGCTTCAGGCCAATGTAGCTGTCGGCGTCGGTCGGGGCGTCGATGACCGCACCGTTTTCATCCTCGTAGCCCACGCAGATGCTGATGGTTTCCAGGCCGTCCAGGACGTCCAGCTTGGTCAGGCACAGGCCGGAGATGCTGTTGACGTCGATGGCACGGCGCAGGATGACGGCATCGAACCAGCCGCAGCGACGGGCACGGCCGGTGGTGGAACCGAACTCATGGCCGCGCTTGGCCAGGGTGGCACCGGTCTCGTCGAACAGTTCGGTCGGGAACGGGCCCGAACCCACACGAGTGGTGTAGGCCTTGGTGATGCCGAGGATGTAGTCCAGGTACATCGGGCCAACGCCGGAGCCGGTGGAGATACCGCCGGCGGTGGTGTTGGAGCTGGTGACATACGGGTAGGTGCCGTGGTCGATATCCAGCAGCGAGCCCTGGGCGCCTTCGAACATGATGTCCTTGCCGGCACGACGCAGGTTGTGCAGCTCGGCGGTGACGTCGAGCATCAGCGGCTTGAGCTGCTCGGCGTAGGCCATGCACTCGTCCAGGGTCTGCTGGAAGTCGATGGCCGGTTCCTTGTAGTAGTTCACCAGCTGGAAGTTGTGGTAATCCAGCAGCTCGCCGAGCTTGGCGGCAAAACGCTCGCGGTGGAACAGGTCGCCCACGCGCAGGCCACGACGGGCCACCTTGTCTTCGTAGGCTGGGCCGATGCCACGGCCGGTGGTGCCGATCTTGGCTTCGCCACGGGCCTTCTCGCGGGCCTGGTCGAGGGCCACGTGGTAGGACAGGATCAACGGGGCAGCCGGGCTGATACGCAGGCGCTCGCGCACCGGTACGCCCTTCTCTTCCAGCTTGGTGATTTCACGCATCAGGGCATCCGGGGCAACGACCACGCCGTTGCCGATCAGGCACTGCACGCCTTCACGCAGGATGCCGGAGGGGATCAGGTGCAGCACGGTCTTCTCACCGTTGATCACCAGGGTGTGACCTGCGTTGTGGCCGCCCTGGTAACGCACGACGGCGGCAGCATGTTCGGTCAGCAGATCGACGATCTTGCCTTTGCCCTCATCACCCCACTGGGTGCCCAGGACGACGACATTCTTACCCATAACACTTGTCCTCATTCACGCAAACTTGGTTGCCGGCCTGCTGCCGGCGAAGAATCTCAATGGGTCAGCGGCAGTACCTGCCAGCGCCCGTCCTGCTGAATCAATTGACGATCACAATCCGCCTCGAAGGCAGCACTCAGCGGCTGGCCAGGCAGGGCCTGGACCACACGCTGGCCCTCGTTGCGCAACTGGCAGACCATCTGCCAGAGGGCCGTGTCGCCGCTGTCGGGCATCCAGATCCCGCCAGAGGGCAGCACGACCTCCGCTCGCCCCAGTGTGACCAGGGTCTTCAAATCCGTGGAGAAACCAGTGGCCGGGCGCGCCCGGCCGAAGTCGGCACCGATGTCGTCATAGCGCCCACCCTGGGCGATCGACTGGCCGACGCCCGGGACGAACACGGCGAACACCACGCCGGTGTGGTAGTGGTAGCCGCGCAGCTCGCCCAGGTCGAAGTACAACGGCAGGTCCGGGTAGCGCGTGGCCAGGCGATCGGCGATCGCCAGCAGATCGTCCAGGGCCGCTAGCACGCTGGCCGGTGCCCGGCCCAGGCGCACGCGGGCCTCGGCCAGCACTTCACGGCCGCCGCACAGTTCGCTCAGCGCGCGCAGCATGTTGCCCAGGTCCACCGGCAGGTCAGCGGTCAATGCATGCACTTCGTCGCTGGCCTTGCGCTGCAGGGCGTCGAACAGCTGCTGCTCGACCGCACCGGAGAGGCCGGCGGCACGGGCCAGGCCGCGGTAGATACCGACGTGGCCCAGGTCCATGTGCACGTCCGGCACATCGGCCAGTTGCAGCATGGCCAGCATCAGGCTGATCACTTCGACGTCGCTGGTGGGGCTGGCATCGCCGTACAGCTCGGCACCCAGCTGGATCGGGCTGCGCGAGGTGGACAGGGCACGCGGCTGGGCATGCAGGACGCTACCGGCATAGCACAGGCGGCTCGGGCCTTCGCGGCGCAGGGTGTGGGCATCGATGCGCGCCACCTGGGGGGTGAAGTCGGCACGAAAGCCCATCAGGCGACCGGACTGCGGGTCGACCACCTTGAAGGTCCGCAGGTCCAGGTCCTGGCCGGCACCGGTGAGCAGCGATTCCAGGTACTCGATATGCGGGGTGACGACCAGTTCGTAACCCCAACTCTGGAACAGGTCCAACACCTGGCGGCGCGCGATCTCGATGCGCGCAGCCTCAGGTGGCAGTACTTCCTCGATGCCATCTGGCAGCAGCCAGCGGTCTACCGTTGCCATTACGCCATTTCCCCTCTGGTCCGGGCGGCTTGCCTGCAGGCGAGCCGTCAGTGAAGCAGGCATTGGCGCACAGCAGCGGGCAGCACCGATCCCAGCGCTACCACCGTACCCAATACCCTCGAATTGCCTTGCGACCTGACCAAACCGTCAACTGGCCGTTTGCCAATCAACCTTGCAGACGCAAAAAAGCCGGGAAATTTCCCGGCTGCCTCATCATACACCCCTTTTCATTCAGGATGCACCCCGACTGGTGTTTTAGCTGCCAGGCGGGGCGCTCCCGAATCAGAGCATCAGGGTTTGCTCTTGTCCAGGAAGCGGAAGAACTCGTTCTTCGGATCCAGGACCAGTACATCGCTCTTGCTGGCGAAGCTCTCGCGGTACGCCTGCAGGCTACGGTAGAACGCATAGAACTCGGCGTCCTGGGTGTAGGCCTTGGCATAGATGGCGGCCGCCTGGGCGTCGCCGTCACCGCGGGTCTCCTCGGCCTCGCGATAGGCCTCGGCCAGCAGCACCCGGCGCTGACGGTCGGCATCGGCGCGAATACCTTCGGCCAACTCGTTACCCTTGGCGCGGTGCTCGCGGGCTTCCCGTTCACGCTCGGTGCTCATCCGGTCGAACACGCTGCGGTTGACTTCCTTCGGCAGGTCGATGGCCTTGACGCGCACGTCGATGACCTCGATGCCCAGCTCCTTGCTGGCCATGCGGTTCAGCGAAGCGGTGATGTCGGCCATCAGCGCGTCACGCTCACCGGAGACCACCTCGTGCAGGGTACGCTTACCGAACTGGTCACGCAGGCCGCTTTCCAGACGACGGGACAGACGCTCGTCGGCGATCTGCTTGAGACCCGAGGTCGCGGTATAGAAGCGCTCGGCGTCCTGGACGCGCCACTTGGCGTAGGCATCGACCATCACCGCTTTCTTCTCCAGGGTCAGGAAGCGCTGGGTCGGGGCATCCAGGGTCATCAGGCGGGCGTCGAACTTGCGCACCTGGTTGACGTATGGAATCTTCACATGCAGGCCCGGCTGGACATCCGCCTGGACCACACGGCCGAACTGCAGCAATACCGCACGTTCGGTCTGGGCCACGATGTAGAAGCTGTTCCAGGCCACGATCGCCAGCACCACGGCGGCGATCAGGACGATCAGCGATTTATTGCTCATCAGCGGCTCTCCCTAGAACGCAGCGACTGTTGTTGCTGTTGCATGTCCTGCGCTGCGCGCACGGCCGCATCGTTGACCGACGCCGGTACGCTGCCACCCGACGCGGCAGAGCTGCTGCGGCTGCCCTCGACCATCTTGTCCAGCGGCAGGTAGAGCAGGTTGTTCTGCCCATCCTTGGTCGCCACCAGGACCTTGCTCGAATTGCTGTAGACCTCCTGCATGGTCTCCAGGTACAGACGCTGACGGGTGACGTCGGGCGCCTTGCGGTACTCGGCGACCAGCTTGGTGAAGCGGTCGGCCTCACCCTTGGCGCGGGCGATCACTTCGTCGCGGTAGCCGTTGGCATCCTCGATGATGCGCTGGGCCTGGCCTCGGGCTTCCGGCACCACGCCGTTGGCATAGGACTCGGCCTGGTTGCGCGCACGCTGCTCGTCCTCACGGGCACGGATCACGTCGTCGAAGGCTTCCTGCACCTCACGCGGGGCTGCCGCGCTCTGTACGTTGACCTGGGTGACGGTGATACCGGTGCGGTAGTTGTCGAGGAAGCGCTGCAGGCGCTCGCGGATGTCCACGGCCATCTGCTCACGACCCTCGGTCAGCACCTGGTCCATGGAGGTGGAGCCCACCACGTGGCGCAGGGCGCTGTCGGTCGCATGCTGCAGGCTGACCTCCGGCTGGTCGACGTTGAGCACGAAGTCCTGCAGGTTGGTGATCTTGTACTGCACGGTCAGCGGCACCTCGACGATGTTCTCGTCCTCGGTGAGCATCTGCCCCTGCTTGGTGTAGGCCCGCTCGCGGGTCACGTTCTCCAGGTACTTGCGATCGATCGGCGGGAAGTAGATGTTCAGGCCCGGGCCAACCGTCTCGTAGTACTTGCCGAAGCGCAGCACCACGGCCTGCTCCTGCTCGTCCACCACGTACACGGCGTTGTACAGCCAGATCGCAGCCAGCACCGCCAGGCCAATGCCCAGCAAGCCGAAGCCGCCACCCTTGCCGATGTTCCTGTCACCACCACCGCGTTTCTTGCCGCTGCCGAACATGCCGTTCAGGCTGTCCTGCAGCTTGCGGAAGGCCTCGTCGAGATCCGGTGGACCTTTCTTGTCGCCACCACCACCGCCACGGCGGCCGCCCCAGGGATCCTGATTGTTCGAGTTGCCACCCGGCTCGTTCCAAGCCATAGCGCTCTCCATCTGATAAAGCAAAGACGCGCCCACGGCGCGCCGTCCAATGCTACAGAATGCCTGTCACGGCTGCCCGGCGACCTCGACGGGCATTTATTGCAAAGTGTGTTGCTCGATGAACACCTGCGGCTCCATACCCTCGCGGCTGACCAGCCGATTGAGTTCGACCCGGGGCAGTCGCACGCTCAGCAGGCTGCTGCCGTGTTCATCATGCACCTCGCCTTGCACCGCGCCGAGAGCGAAGAATTGCGCGCGCAAGCGGGCAAATCGCTGCTCCAGGCGCAGGGTTCCGACAAACAGATCATCCCCCAGCAACTCGGCAATCGCCTGGCCGATCAATTCCAGGCCACGTCCATCACGTGCCGATACCCAAACCCGCTGCGGCTTGCCGTCGGCATCGCGCTGGATCTGCGGCTCGACATCTTCGAGCAGGTCGAGTTTGTTATAGACCTCGAGGATCGGCAAGCCTTCGGCACCGATCTCGCCCAATACCGCCAGTACCTGCTCGATCTGCTCCATGCGCTCGGGCTCATGGGCGTCGATCACGTGCAGCAGCAGGTCGGCGTTGCTCGATTCCTCGAGCGTAGCCCGAAATGCCTCGACCAGCTTGTGCGGCAGGTGGCGGATGAAGCCCACGGTATCGGCCAGCACGATCGGCCCCAGGTCGTCCAGCTCGAGCCGGCGCAGGGTCGGGTCGAGGGTGGCGAAGAGCTGGTCGGCGGCATACACCTGCGAAGCGGTCAGGGCATTGAACAGCGTGGACTTGCCGGCGTTGGTGTAGCCCACCAGCGAGACCGACGGGATGTCCGCGCGCCGGCGCCCGCGCCTGGCTTGCTCGCGCTGGCTGCGCACCTTCTCCAGACGTGCCTTGATCTGCCGCAGGCGCACCCGCAGCAGGCGACGGTCGGTTTCCAGCTGGGTCTCGCCCGGACCGCGCAGGCCGATACCGCCCTTCTGCCGCTCCAGGTGGGTCCAGCCGCGCACCAGCCGCGTGCTCATGTGTTCGAGCTGGGCCAGTTCGACCTGCAGCTTGCCTTCATGGGTACGCGCCCGCTGGGCGAAGATGTCGAGGATCAGCCCGGTACGGTCGAGCACGCGACACTCGAAGACACGTTCGAGGTTGCGCTCCTGGCTGGGCGTGAGGGTGTGATTGAAAATCACCAGGTCTACCTGCTCGGCGTGGACCAGGTCGCGCAGTTCCTCGACCTTGCCGCTGCCAATCAGGTATTTCGCTGTAGGTTGGTGCCGTGCCACTGTCGCCAGCGAAACGATGTCCGCTCCGGCCGACAGTGCCAGTTCCCGAAACTCCTGCGGATCTTCGCGCGCCTCAGGGTTCTGACCTTCCAAGTGAACGAGAAGGGCCCGTTCACCACCACCGTGGCGCTCAAAGAACAATGCAGGCTCCTATCAGGCGTTGCCTGGCTCGGCGTCGCCGTGGTCGGAATCGGACGGGCTTGGCAGGCGAACCGGACGGGCAGGTACCACGGTCGAGATGGCGTGCTTGTAGACCATCTGGCTGACAGTGTTCTTCAGCAGCACCACGAACTGGTCGAAGGATTCGATCGAGCCCTGCAGCTTGATCCCGTTGACCAGGTAGATCGAAACCGGGACCTTTTCTTTTCTCAAGGTGTTCAAGTAAGGGTCTTGTAGCGAATGCCCTTTTGACATATGCCGCACTCCTGTAAGGATCAATAGTAGAAAAACAAGAAAATTCGATAATTCCGGCCGCCCTTTCGCAAGAATAGACGGCATTTGCAGGGACTCAGCTCAATATGGAGACGGTCCCCAGGTATTTCAAGGTGCGGGACAGATTGTCGCAGGCCAGGCTATCCAGCCAATGCACGCCGGACCAGCCGCGCAACCAGGTGAATTGCCGCTTGGCCAGCTGGCGCGTGGCAATGATACCCCGTTCGCGCATCTCTTCGGCCGTCAGCTTGCCGTCCAGATGATCCCAGACCTGCCGATACCCCACTGCCCGTATAGACGGCAGCCCGGCGTGCAAGTCACTTCTGGCTCGCAGCTTTCGGACCTCGTCGACGAAACCCTGTTCCAGCATCTGCGAAAATCGTAACGCAATTCGCTGATGCAAAATGTGACGATCTGTAGGCGCGATGGCCAGGCTGGCGACAGTATAGGGCAAATGCCCGCCCGCGCCTGCGTCTGCCTCGCGACTTTCCGCGAATTGACGCCGCCGATGCGCGGTCATGCTCTGCCCACTGACCCGGTAGACTTCCAGGGCACGGATCAGCCGCTGCGGGTCGTTGGGGTGGATACGCGCCGCCGACTCCGGATCGACCTCGGCCAATTGCCGATGCAGCTCGGCCAGGCCCAGCTCCCGGGCTTGGGCCTCCAGCTCGGCGCGTACCGCGGCATCGGCCGCCGGCATATCCGCCAGGCCGTCGACCAGGGCCTTGTAGTACAGCATGGTGCCGCCGACCAGCAGCGGGACCCTGCCCCGCGCGGTGATCTCGGCCATGGCCTGCAGGGCATCGGTGCAGAATTGCGCGGCCGAATAGCTCTCGGCCGGGTCGAGGATATCGATCAACCGGTGCGGGTGGGCGGCCAGTACTTCCTTCGATGGCTTGGCGGTACCGATGTCCATGCCACGGTAGACCAGCGCCGAGTCGACGCTGATCAGCTCGCAGGGCAGCACCTTGGTCAGCTCGATGGCCAGGTCGGTCTTGCCGGCCGCCGTCGGGCCCATGAGGAATATCGCTGGGGGCTTGCCGCTCATCTCATCGACCGCGCAGGAAGAGTTTGTCCAGGTCGTCCAGGCCAAGCTGGGTCCAGGTCGGCCGGCCATGGTTGCATTGGCCGCTGCGCTCGGTGTTCTCCATGTCGCGCAGCAGCGCGTTCATCTCGGGGATGGCCAGGCGACGATTGGCGCGCACGGCGCCGTGGCAGGCCATGGTACCGAGCAGTTCGTTCAGGTGCGCCTGGATGCGATCGCTGGTGCCGTACTCCATCAGGTCGCCGAGCACGTCCTGGACCAGGCGATTGGCCTCGGCCTGCTTGAGCAACGCCGGGATCTGGCGAATCGCCAGGGTTTCCGGGCCCAGGCGCTGGAGCTCGAAGCCCAGGCGCTGGAACCACTGCGCATGCTCCTCGGCACAGTCCGCCTCGCGCTGGCTGAGCGCCAGCGACTCGGGCACCAGCAGCGGCTGGCCGCTCAGGCCCTCGCTGGCCATGGCCACCTTGAGCCGTTCGTACATGATCCGCTCATGGGCCGCGTGCATGTCCACCAGCACCAGGCCGATGGCGTTCTCGGCCAGGATATAGATGCCCTTGAGCTGGGCCAGCGCATAGCCCAGCGGCGGTATGTCGCCCTGGCTTTCCGGCAGCGCCACGGGGCTGGCCACGCCGCTCTCCAGCGGGGCGAAGAACTCGCGGTAGACCGCCTGGGCCTCGGCGGCCGGCACGGGCTGCGCGGGGCGCGGGCTGTAGCTGTACTGATAGCCCGCCCCACTACCACCGGAAAACGCCTGGCGTGGCTCGGCTTGGGGCTGCTCGAGCACCGGCGAGGCCAGGCGCATCTCGCCCTGAGGGCCGAACTCGCCCGCCTGCTGGCCCGTGGGGCGAACGATCTCGCTCACCGCCGCCGGCGCGGCCACCTGGTCCTCCGGACGCACGTCCGCCAGGGCTCGGTGCAGGGTGCCGTAGAGGAAGTCGTGGACCATGCGCCCTTCGCGAAAGCGCACTTCGTGCTTGGTCGGGTGCACGTTGACGTCGACCCCGTTCGGCTCCAGCTCGAGGAACAGCACGAAGGTCGGGTGCCGGCCGTTGAACAGCACGTCGCGGTATGCCTGGCGCACGGCGTGGGCCACCAGCTTGTCGCGCACCGCGCGGCCATTGACGAAGAAGTACTGCAGGTCTGCCTGGCTGCGCGAGAAGGTCGGCAAACCGACCCAGCCCCACAGGCGCAGGCCGTTGCGCTCGACATCGATCGGCAACGCCTGCTCGAGGAAGCCCGGCCCGCAGATGGCACCGACCCGCCTGGCCCGGGCGATCTCGTCGGGCGCCTCGTGCAGGCTGAGGACGCTCTTGCCGTTGTGCCGCAGGTGGAAGCCGACGTCGAAACGCGCCAGGGCCAGACGCCGGATGACTTCCTGCAGGTGGTCGAACTCGGTCTTCTCCGACTTGAGGAACTTGCGCCGGGCCGGGGTATTGAAGAACAGGTCGCGCACCTCCACCGAGGTGCCGACCGGGTGCGCGGCCGGCTGCACCCGCGGCGTCATGTCACGGCCTTCGGTCTCCACCTGCCAGGCCTCGCCGGCACTGGCCGTGCGCGAGGTCAGGGTCAGGCGCGCCACCGAACTGATCGAGGCCAGCGCTTCGCCACGGAACCCCAGGCTGAGCACCCCTTCGAGGTCCTCCAGCTCGCGGATCTTGCTGGTGGCATGGCGGGCCAGGGCCAAAGGCAGATCGTCGGGGGCGATGCCACCACCGTCGTCACGCACGCGCAGCAGCTTGACCCCGCCCTGCTCGACATCGATGTCGATACGCCGGGCGCCGGAGTCCAGGCTGTTTTCCAGCAGTTCCTTGGCCACCGATGCCGGGCGCTCGACCACCTCGCCAGCGGCGATCTGGTTGGCCAGCCGAGGGCTGAGCAACTGGATACGAGAACCACCACTCATCGCTGGGACGCCAGGGTGGTGCTGGGGATATCGAGGTGCTGGCCGACCTTCAGCTCATCGCTCTTGAGGCTGTTGGTGCTGCGCAGGCTGGCCACGCTGACCTGGTAGCGCACGGCGATCATGGCCAGGGTCTCGCCCGGGCGTACCGTATGCTCGCGGGGCCCCTGGGCGATCTTGCCGCTGTCACGCAGCCAGGCGATGTAGGTGCCCGGCGGCGGGTTCTGCTGGAAGTACTGGCGCACGCCGGTATGGATCGAACGCGCCAGGGCCTGCTGGTGGCTCCGGGTGGCCAGCTTGGCGGCCTCGTTGGCGTTGGAGATGAACCCGGTTTCCACAAGGATCGATGGGATGTCCGGCGATTTCAGCACCATGAAGCCAGCCTGCTCCACACGCCGCTTGTGCAGCGGAGTGATACGGCCCATGTTGCCCAGCACCTTCTGGCCGACATCGAGGCTGGAGCTGAGGGTAGCGGTCATCGACAGGTCCAGCAGTACACCGGCCAGCATGCGGTCCTTGTCGTCCAGGCTGACGTTGCCAGCCCCGCCGATCAGGTCGGAACGGTTCTCCGTGTCGGCCAGCCAGCGCGCGGTCTCGGACGTGGCGCCACGGTCGGACAGGGCGAATACCGAAGCACCGAAGGCGGCCTTGGACGGCGCGGCATCGGCGTGGACCGAGATGAACAGGTCGGCGCCCTTCTTGCGGGCGATCTCGGTGCGCTTGCGCAGCGGGATGAAGTAGTCGCCCGTGCGGGTCAGCTCGGCGCGGTAACCCTTCTCGGTGTTGATCTGGCGCTGCAGTTCCTTGGCGATCTGCAGCACGATGTCTTTTTCATGCTGGCCACGCGAGCCCGAGGCGCCCGGGTCCTCGCCGCCGTGGCCGGCGTCGATGGCGATGACGATATCGCGCTTGCCGCTGGACACCGGCGGCAACTTGATCGCCGGCTGCGCGGGGGTCACCGGCACCGCCGGGGTGGTGGCAGGCGTACGCGCCGGCGGTGGCGTCGGCGCACTGGCGGCGATGGCGTCGGCTTCTCGGTCGTACAGGTCGACCACCAGGCGATTACCGTACTGGGCGTTGGGGGTCAGGGTGAAGCTCTTGGGAGTGACCGCCTGCTTGAGGTCGACCACCACGCGCAGGTCGGTGGGCGTGCGCTGGGCCGAACGCACGTTGCTGATCGGCGTGTTGGAGGTGGAGACGTTCAGCGGCCCGCCCAGGGTCGCCCCATTGATGTCGATGACCAGGCGGTCTGGCGCGGTCAGGGTGAAGACGCTGTGCTGCACGGGACCGGACAGGTCGAAGACCAGCCGCGTGTTATCCGGTGCGCGCCATAGGCGCATGCTCTTGACTTGCGTGACGGCCAGAGCGTCAACGGTCACCGCTGTCAGCAGCAGCCCAACGACGGCGACCAGTGCGCGTATGCGCATACCTAACCCCATTTACTGTTTGAATTCTACGGCCAGAGCGGCGCACCAGGACTCACCGCGAGCCCCCTGCGGTGACAGGATCAGCGAGCGCCCGCCCGCCTGCGGGCTTATGGTAATGGTCAGGTCGGGCTTTGGCAAAACGCCCGCACCCTTTTGCGGCCATTCGAACAGGCACAGCGGGTCGCCCTCGAAGTAGTCGCGGATCCCCATGAACTCCAGTTCCTCAGGATCGACCAGGCGGTACAGGTCGAAATGGAAGGCGCACACCTCGCCGATCTCGTAGGGCTCGACCACGGTGAACGTGGGGCTCTTGACCGGGCCCGTATGGCCCAGGCCGCGGATCAACCCACGCGACAGCGTGGTCTTGCCGGCGCCCAGGTCACCCTCGAGAAAGATCACGCCATGACCGCCCGTCAGCTGGGCCAGACGAGCGCCGAAGGCGACGGTGGCCGCCTCGTCGGCCAGAAACAGGGTTATGCCTGACACGCTGAATGCTCCTCCAACAATTCACGAATGACCGGCACCAGGTCGCTGGCTGCCAGCCCTCTTCCTTTCACCCCCAGGCGCTCGCCGGCACAGGCGTGCAGCCACACCCCCAGGCCGGCCGCCGACCAGGCGTCCAGCCCCTGGGCCAGCAGGGCGGCCAGCACGCCAGTGAGCACGTCGCCAAGGCCGGCACCGGCCATCGCCGGATGGCCGCGCCCGCACAGCACCAGTTGCCCGGCCGGGTCGGCCACCAGCGTACCGGCCCCCTTGAGCACGCAGACGCTGGCATGCTTGCGAGCCAGCTTGCGGGCCGCGCCCGGCCGGTCGGCCTGCACGGCCTCGGTGGAAATACCCAACAGACGCGCCGCCTCACCCGGATGAGGGGTGAGGATACTGCCACTGGGCAACGCCAGGGGCGTATGAGCCAGCAGGTTCAGCGCGTCGGCGTCCCATACCTGCGGCAGGTGGGCATTGGCCACCGCCGACAGCAAGCTGCGGCCCCAGGCGGCCTGGCCCAGGCCCGGGCCGACCACCAGCACCGAAGCCCGTTCGAGCAGGCCCTGCAACTGGTTGGCCGAGTTCGTCCCCAGCCACATGGTCTCGGGCAGGCGGGTCAGGCCAGCGGCGACGTGCTCCGGGCGGGTGGCCACGCTCACCAGGCCGGCCCCGCAGCGCAGCGCGGCCTCGGCGCTGAGCAGCACCGCGCCGCCGGTACCCAGGTCGCCACCGACGATGAGCACATGGCCGAAATCGCCCTTGTGGGCGTGCGCACGGCGTGGCGGCAGGCTGGCGATGCTCACGCTGCTGAGCAGCTGTGGGGCATTGGCAGGGTGTTTGGTCTGGGGCATGGGGTCAAAGGCTCCGATGTCTGGCAGAATTATACGCACCTGATCCTGTATTGCCTTGTCCATCCATGTCCGCTCACACCCCTGACCTCGCCGCGCTGTCCCAATCGATCAAGGATTGGGGCCGGGAACTCGGTTTCGCCCACGTCGGTATCGCCGGCGTGGACCTTGGCGAGCATGAACAGCACCTGCAACGCTGGCTGGCGGCCGGCTACCAGGGCGAGATGGACTACATGGCCGCCCATGGCAGCAAGCGCTCCCACCCCGAGCAACTGGTACCCGGCACCTTGCGCGTGGTGTCGCTGCGCATGGACTACCTGCCCGGCGACACGCGCATGGCGCAACAGCTCGCCCAGCCCGAGAAGGCCTATGTCTCGCGCTATGCTCTGGGCCGCGACTACCACAAGCTGGTACGCAAGCGTGTGCAGCACCTGGCCGAGCGCGTGCAACAGGCGATCGGCCCGTTCGGCTTTCGCGCCTTCGTCGACAGCGCCCCGGTGCTGGAGAAGGCCATCGCCCAGCAGGCCGGCCTGGGCTGGATCGGCAAGAACACCTTGCTGCTCAACCGCAAGGCCGGCAGCTACTTCTTCCTCGCCGAGCTGTTCGTCGACCTGCCGCTGCCGGTGGACGAGGCCCAGGCCAGCGAGCACTGCGGCCGCTGCCAGGCATGCCTGGACATCTGCCCGACCAAGGCCTTCGTCGGCCCCTACGTGCTCGATGCACGGCGCTGCATTTCCTACCTGACCATCGAGCTCAAGCAAGCGATCCCGGTGGAACTGCGCCCGCTGATCGGCAACCGGGTGTTCGGCTGCGACGACTGCCAGATCGTCTGTCCGTGGAACCGCTTCGCCCGGCCGACCCAGGAGAACGACTTCAAGCCGCGCCACGGTCTGGACAACGCCGAGCTGGCGGAGCTGTTTCTCTGGGACGAAAGCACCTTCCTCAGCAATACCGAGGGTTCGCCGCTGCGCCGAGCAGGCTACGAGCGCTGGCTACGCAACCTGGCGGTGGGGCTGGGCAATGCGCCGACGACCATACCGGTGCTGGAGGCCTTGCGAGCGCGGCGCGAGCACCCCTCGGATCTGGTGCGCGAGCACGTGGCCTGGGCCCTGGCGCAGCATGGCCAAGCCTCCAGCTGACTTGCGCCGCTCAACCAAGCCGGGCACGCCCTCGGCACCAACGCCAATCCGCCTGCAGCTCGAAATTCACGGCTGATCGTTGTAGTGGAACTTGGGCATTTCCCAGTGGAAGCGAATCGCCAGCAGGCGCACCAGGAACCCGCCGAACAAGGTCAGCAGCATGGCCTGTTCGGCTGGCACCTTGAAATGCACGCACCCCAGGTAGAACCAGGCCGCGGCGAAGGACACGCTGGCATACAGTTCGCGACGGAATACCAAGGGGATGTCGTTGCAGAAGATGTCCCGCAGAATGCCGCCAAACACCCCGGTAATGACCCCGCTGATCGAAGCCACCAGCAGGCCCTGCCCCATCTCCAGGGCGGTCATGCAGCCGATGAGGGTGAAGGCCACCAGCCCCAGGGCATCGAGCACCAGAAACAGCGAGCGCAGATGGCGCATGAGCGGTGCGATGAAAATCGTCAACAAGGCCGCGAAACTGGTCAGCACCAGGTACTCCGGGTGTTTCACCCAGGTCAGCGGATAGTGCCCCAACAGCACGTCGCGCACCGAGCCGCCGCCCAGGGCGGTGACGCAGGCGATCAACACCACGCCGAACCAGTCCATGCCTCGCCGGCCTGCCGACAAGGCTCCGGTCATGGCTTCAGCGGTAATCGCAATCAGGTAAAGCATCAACAGCATGGTGCAGGTCCAGAAGAAGCGACAAGCTGCAAGCGCCAAGCCAAAAGCAATACGCGCGCTCGAGCGCGCCGTTGCTCAACTTGAAGCTTGCAGCTCGGGGCTTGAAGCTTAGAGTTTGATGAAATGTTCGCGGTAGTGACGCAGCTCGGCGATCGACTCGCGGATATCGTCCAGCGCCAGGTGGGTACCGCCCTTCTTGAAGCTGTCGCGCACCTGCGGGGCCCAGCGTGCGGCCAGTTCCTTGAGGGTGGAGACGTCGAGGTTACGGTAGTGGAAGTAGCCTTCGAGCGCCGGCATGTGGCGATACAGGAAACGCCGGTCCTGGCAGATGCTGTTGCCGCAGATCGGCGACTTACCCTTGGGCACCCATTGTTCGAGGAACGCCAGGGTCTGCGCCTCGGCCTCGGCCATGCCGATGCGGCTTTCGCGCACGCGCTGGGTCAGGCCCGAGGCACCGTGGGTGCGGGTGTTCCACTCGTCCATGCGCGCCAGCACCTCGTCGCTGTGATGGATCGCGATTACCGGGCCCTCGGCCAGGGTGTTCAGCTCGCTGTCGGTGACGATGGTGGCCATCTCGATGATGACGTCGTTGTCCGGATCCAGGCCGGTCATTTCCAGATCGATCCAGATCAGGTTCTGTGGGTTCTGCATGAAAGAGCTCCTCGAATAGGCCGTCATATTAGCCTAGCGGTCGCTGCCGATGCATTCGCGCTGGAAAGGTAACGGAATGGCACGCCAGCCGGGCGTGCTAAACTGCCTGCCGTTTTTCCTTCTGCCCCGCCGACACGGAACCTCCATGGCCAAACGCCAGCTCAACCGCCGCCAGAACTGGCGCATCGAAAAGATCCAGGGCGAACGCGCCGCCCGCGCTGCCAAACGCGAGCAGCATGCCCTGCAGGAACTGGAAGGTGGCGACCTGGGGCCTGAGCAACTGGGCCTGGTGATCGCCCACTTCGGCGTGCAGGTGGAGGTCGAGGCCCAGGACAGCGAGGCGGCAGGCCAGGTGTTCCGCTGCCACCTGCGGGCCAACCTGCCGGCGCTGGTCACCGGCGACCGGGTGGTGTGGCGTGCCGGCAACCAGGGCAACGGCGTGATCGTCGCGCAGATGCCGCGCAGCGCCGAGCTGTGCCGACCGAACAACCATGGCCAGCTCAAGCCGGTAGCGGCCAACGTCGATCTGATCGTGATCGTTTTCGCCCCGGCCCCCGAGCCCCAGGCCAACCTGATCGATCGCTACCTGGTGGCGGCCGAGCATGCGGGCATCCGCCCCCTGCTGCTGCTGAACAAGGCCGACCTGATCGACGAGGGCAATGCCTCGACGCTCGAGGCCCTGCTGGCGGTGTACCGCGAGCTGGGCTACCCGCTGCTGGAGGTTTCGGCCCACCAGGGCGATGGCATGCAGCGCCTGCAACAGGCGCTGGACGGGCATATCAGCGTCTTCGTCGGCCAGTCCGGGGTGGGCAAGTCATCGCTGGTCAACAGCCTGCTGCCGCAGGCGCAGACCCGCGTGGGCGATCTCTCCGAGTGGTCCGGCCAGGGCACCCACACCACGACCACTGCCCGCCTCTATCACTTCCCCAATGGCGGCGACCTGATCGACTCGCCCGGCATCCGCGAGTTCGGCCTGGGCCATGTCAGCCGCGACGACGTCGAGGCAGGCTTCATCGAGTTCCGCGACCTGCTCGGCCATTGCCGCTTCCGCGACTGCAAGCACGACCGCGAGCCTGGCTGCGCCCTGCTCCAGGCGCTGGAGGAAGGGCGCATCAAGCCGCAGCGGATGAGCAGCTACCGCTCGATCATTGCCAGCTTGGCGCAGGACAGCTACTGAGCCCGGGCATCGGCGTTGGCCTTTTCGCGGGCAAGCCCGCTCCCACAAGGGCCGAGTCGATCATGAATGAGGCGGGTTGCAGCCCCGTGTGGGAGCGGGCTTGCCCGCAAAAGGGCCAGCACTGACAGCAGGAATTATTCCTGGGCGTCATCCATCTTCAGCACGCCATCCTCGAAGATATTCAGCTTTTGACGTAGCTCGCGTGGCTGCATCGGCGCCTGGGCGGCATCGCCCTGGCCCGGCGCCGGCGAAGCCGAGGCACCCGGTGCGCCATCGGCGGGCGTCTCCGGCGCTTGCTGTGTGCCCTGCTCGCCTTCGATGGTGCGCTGGGCCTTCTTGGTCAGGACGATGATGTCGATACGCCGGTTGACCGGGTTGAACGGATCCTTGCGGTCGAACAGCGACGACGAGGCATAGCCGACCACCCGCGCCACCTGCGCATCTGGATAGCCACCGGCGACCAGCGCCCGGCGCGCGGCGTTGGCACGGCTGGCCGACAGCTCCCAGTTGCCGAACTCGCCAGTGCCGGCATAGGGCTTGGCATCGGTATGGCCGCTGATGCTGATCTTGTTCGGCACCGCCTTGATGGTGTCGGCCATGGCCAGCAGGATGTCCTCGAAGTACGGCTGCAGGCGCGCACTGCCCAGGTCGAACATCGGCCGGTTCTCGGCGTCCATGATTTGGATGCGCAGGCCATCCTGGGTGATCTCGAACAGGATCTGGTCCTTGAACTTCTGCAGCTGGGGATTTTCCTCGACCTTGTTCTGCAGTTCCTGCAACAGCAACTGGAGGCGTTCCTGCTCGACCTGCTCGGCCAGGCTCTCGACCCGGTCCTTGTCCAGCTGGATGCTGGTGTCGGGCATAGGCTCGGACTCCGCCTCCGGGTTGATGGTCTTCTCCGGCGCCAGTTTCGGCGAGCCGCCCAGGTCGATGATGTAGGGGGTACCGCTCTCGGAAAAGCCAATCGGGTCCTTGAAGTAGCCGGCGATGGCGATCTTCTGCTCGGGCGTGGCCGTGGACAGCAACCAGAGCACCAGGAAGAACGCCATCATCGCCGTGGCGAAGTCAGCGAAGGCGATCTTCCAGGAACCACCGTGGTGGCCGTCGCCAAAGCGCTTGACGCGCTTGACGATGATGGGTTGATTGTTCTCCATGGCTTAGCGACCGCGGACCGCTTGTTCCAGTTCGGCGAAGCTCGGACGGTGCGCCGGGTACAACACCTTGCGGCCGAACTCCACGGCCAACGACGGCGGCATGCCGGAAGCCGAGGCCACCAGCGAGGCCTTGATCGCCTCGTAGACGTTCAGTTCTTCCTTGGCGTCGTGGCGCAAGGCGTTGGACAGCGGGCCGAAGAAGCCATAGGCGGCGAGAATACCGAAGAAGGTACCCACCAGCGCCGCGCCCACATGCAGGCCGATGGACGTCTGGTCGCCATCGCCCAGGGACGCCATGGTCACCACGATGCCCAGGACCGCCGCGACGATACCGAAGCCCGGCATGCCGTCGGCAACGCTGTTCACCGCGTGCGCAGGGTGGTCCAGCTCTTCCTTCAGGCTCATCAGTTCCATGTCGAACAGGCCCTCGAGCTCGTGCGGGGCCATGTTGCCGGTGGACATGATGCGCAGGTAGTCGCAGACGAACGCGGTCATGCGCTCGTCGCCCAGCACCGTCGGGTACTTGGCGAAGATAGGGCTGGCGGCCGGGTCTTCGATGTCACCCTCGATGGCCATCATGCCTTCGCGGCGGCTCTTGTTGAGGATCTCGTAGATCAGGCCCAGCACCTCCAGGTAGAAAGTGTGGGTGAAGCGGGTGCCGAACATCTTCAGCGACTTCTTCATCACATGCAGGGTCATGTGGCCAGGGTTGGCCTGAAGAAACGCACCGAAGGCGGCACCACCGATGATCAGCACTTCGAACGGCTGGATCAGTGCCGCGATCTTGCCGTGGGAAAGCACGTATCCGCCGAGCACGCTCGCGATTACGACGATGATGCCGATAATTTTAGCCATAGGTTCAAAGCACTTGCAGTCAGGGTCAGGGGCGGGCGCATTGGAACGCTCTTCTACTTATCGGCAGAACTGCGCCAGACTATAGCCACTAAACGTGAAAAGCCAGTTCGGACTGATATCAAAATGCCAATCGAAACCAAGGTGCCAAATCAGGCTCCGCGCACGCTCCAGGCCTGGGTAAAGCTGCTCGATGGCATCCGCCTGCCGGTGCCGAAGCAGAGCCATGACCAGGTGTTGTCGGCCATCAACGACAGCCGCCGCTCCCTGCGCGATATCGCCGAACTGATGCAGGACAGCCCGGCCCTGGTGCTGTCGGTCATGCGCGAGGCCAACCATCCGGCCAATGCCAGCCTGGCCGAGCCCGCCGAAAGCCTCGAGATCGCCCTCAACCGCCTGGGCCTGGCGCGCAGCGCCGAGTTGCTGGCGCGCCTGCCCGCCGTGCCGGGCGAGGAGATCCCACCGGTGTTGCGCCAGTTCCTGCTGATCAGCCAGCACGCCACCCAGCAGGCCAACGGCTTGTTCGCCAGCCGCCTGGCACGGCTGTGGCAAGAGATCCACTGGGGCAGCCTGCTGTTTCTCTCCCCGCTCTGGCCCCTGGCGCTGGCCTATCCCAGGCTGCTCGACGCCTGGGAGCTGCGGGTCATCCACAAGGACGAGGAGGCCGCCGAGGTCGAGCACGAGTTGTTCGGCGTGCGCATCATGCAACTGTGCCAGGCCATGGCCGAGCACTGGCGCCTACCCGAATGGGTGACCCAGGGCTACCGCCTGCTGATGGACGAACGCGAACGACTGGCCCAGGTGCTGAACATCGCCCGTGACCAGGACCGCCTCAGCCAGCAACAGCGCCTGGACGACGAGCCCGGGCTGCGGCGTTGGTTCAACCAGCCGGCCAACACCGTGCTGCTGGCCAACGGCCTGGCCCTGGCGGCCCAGGTCGGCTGGGACCACCCACACCTGCTGCGCTGGCAGTTGCTGACCGCCCTGTACCTGCAGACGTCCCTGGACGACGTGCAGCAGCAAGTCCACCAGCAGGCTGCGGCCAGTGCCCGCCAGCATGCCCGGCACGCGCTATTCCATCCCGCCGAGGCACTGATCTGGCCATGGCAGCAGCGCCGCCCACACCCGGACATGCTCGCCCCGCCGCCACCACCCAGCCAGGACCTGGAGCGCTGGCGCAGGCTGTGCGGCGAACTGCTGGTGACCCCCAGCCCGTTCAGCAACGCCATTCACCTCGCCACCCAAGGCAGCGACGCCCTGCTGGCCTGCGGCATGCAACGGGTCATGCTGTTGATGCTCGACAAGCCCAACGAGTGCCTGCGCGTGCAACAGGCCGCCGGCCATCCCAAGGAGGCCTCTGCCCTGGTGCTGCCGCTGGCCCAGAGCAAACTGTTGCAACGCCTGATGAGCCAGGCGGCGCAGTTACGTCTGACGCCGGAGAACCACGCCCAGTTCTGCGCGCTGATGCCAGCGCCGCTGCGCACCTTCTGGCGCAGCGAGCACCTGCTGCTGCGTTCGCTGGCGGTCGATGGCCAGCCGCTGATGCTGGTGATCGCCGACCAGGGTGGCAAACCGCTGGCCGATATCGGCGTGCAGGCGTTCGGCAAGACCGCGCAATGCCTGGAGCGCGCCCTGGCCACCTTTGCCAACCGCAACGCCTGAGCCTTGCGCTACAATCGCCCCCTCTATTCCACCCTGGAGACCGTGGATGACTGACTTTTCCGGCTTGCCTCTGGTGATCGAACCGGCCGACCTGCTGCCACGCCTGGCTTCGCCACAGCTGATCCTGGTCGACTTGACCTGCGCCAACCGCTATGGCAGCGGGCATATCCCTGGCGCCCGCTTCGTCGATCCCAAGCGCACCCAGCTGGGCCAGCCGCCAGCCCCCGGCCTGCTGCCGGCGCGCGCCGACCTGGAGAAGCTGTTCGGCGAGCTCGGCCACCGCGACGACGCGGTCTATGTGGTCTACGACGACGAAGGCGGCGGCTGGGCCGGGCGCTTCATCTGGATGCTCGATGTCATCGGCCACAAGGCCTACCACTACCTCAATGGCGGTATCCAGGCGTGGCCGGCGGACAAGCTCTCCACCGAGGTGCCACCCAGCGCCGGCGGCCCGGTCCACCTGCAACTGCACCCGGAACCCACGGCCACCCGCGAATACCTGCAAAGCCGCCTGGGCGCGACCGACCTGGCCATCTGGGACGCCCGCAGCCCCGGCGAGTACCGCGGCGAGAAGGTCCTGGCGGCCAAGGGTGGACACATCCCCGGCGCGGTCAACTTCGAGTGGACCGCCGGCATGGACCTCAACGACCACCTGCGCATCCGCCAGGACATGGCCGACATCCTCCAGCAGCTTGGCATCACTCCCGACAAGGAAGTGATCACCCACTGCCAGACCCACCACCGTTCCGGCTTCACCTACCTGGTGGCCAAGGCCCTGGGCTACCCACGGGTCAAGGCCTACGCCGGCTCCTGGGGCGAATGGGGCAACCACCCGGATACGCCTGTAGAAGTCTGAAATTCCAAGGAAACCCAATGAAATCCCGCTTGTTCATCCTCAGCCAGTACCTGCTGGCGCACCATCTGCTGTCGCGCCTGGCCGGCTGCATCGCCGAATGCCGCGCACGCTGGTTCAAGAACGCCTTCACCGCCTGGTTCGCCAAGCGCTACCAGGTGAACATGTCCGAGGCGCTGGTCGAGGACCTGACCGCCTACGAGCACTTCAACGCCTTCTTCACCCGCGCCCTCAAGCCAGGCGCGCGGCCGCTGGACGAGACCCCGGGCGCCATCCTCTGCCCGGCCGACGGCGCGGTCAGCCAGCTCGGCCCGATCGAGCACGGACGCCTCTTCCAGGCCAAGGGCCACAGCTTCAGCGCCCTGGAGCTGCTCGGTGGCGACCCGGCCCTGGCCGCACCGTTCATGGGCGGCGAGTTCGCCACCATCTACCTGTCGCCCAAGGACTACCACCGCGTGCACATGCCGCTGGCCGGCACCCTGCGCGAGATGGTCTATGTGCCGGGGCGGCTGTTCTCGGTCAACCAGACCACCGCCGAGAACGTACCGGAGCTGTTCGCTCGCAACGAGCGGGTGGTGTGCCTGTTCGACACCGAGCGCGGGCCGATGGCCGTGGTGCTGGTCGGCGCGATGATCGTCGCCTCGATCGAGACGGTCTGGGCTGGCCTGGTCACCCCGCCGAAGCGTGAGCTCAAGACCTTCCGCTACGACGAAGCCAGCCGCACGCCGATCCACCTGGAAAAAGGCGCCGAGCTGGGACGCTTCAAGCTGGGTTCGACCGCCATCGTGCTGTTCGGGCCGGAGCAGGTGAAATGGGCCGAGGGCCTGGGTGCGGGCTCGGCAGTGCGCATGGGGCAGCAGTTGGCGGCGCCGGCGCAGGCGTGATCGCCGCTTGATACAAAAAGGCCCTGCCTGGCGTGCGTCAGGCAGGGCCTTTTTCATGGGCTGTCGGGGCTGCCTTGCAGCCCGCTACCCCGTAGCCTCAGCGCGCGTCGCGGTCACGGATACCCAGCAGGTACAGCACGCCATCCAGCCCCAAGGTGGAGATCGCCTGCTTGGCCGACTGGCGCACCAGCGGCTTGGCCCGGAAGGCCACGCCCAGCCCGGCCAGCGACAACATCGGCAGGTCGTTGGCGCCATCGCCCACGGCGATGGTCTGCTCCAGTCGCAGGCCCTCCCGGCTCGCCAGTTCCTGGAGCAGCTCGGCCTTGCGCTGGGCATCGACGATCGGCTCGACGGCAACGCCGGTGACCTTGCCATCGACCACTTCCAGTTCATTGGCGAAGACGTAGTCGATACCCAGGCGCGCCTGCACCTGCTTGGCGAAGTAGGAAAAGCCACCGGAGAGAATCGCTGTCTTGTAGCCCAGGCGCTTGAGCTCGGCGAACAGGCGCTCGGCGCCTTCGGTCAGGCGCAGGGAAGCACCGATCTCATCCAGCACGCCGACGTCCAGGCCCTTGAGCAGCGCCATGCGCTCCTTGAAGCTGGCGCGAAAATCCAGCTCGCCGCGCATGGCCCGCTCGGTGATCGCCGACACCTGCTCGCCAACCCCGGCAGCCTTGGCCAGTTCGTCGATCACCTCGGCCTCGATCAGGGTCGAGTCCATGTCGAACACCGCCAGGCGGCGATTGCGGCGGAACAGGTCATCCTTCTGGAAGGCGATGTCGACGCTCAGTTCCTCGGCCAGGGCGAAGAAGTCCGCACGCAGGGCCTGGGCGTCGCTCGGCTCGCCACGCACGGAAATCTCGATGCTGGCCTTGCCCTTCTCCCGCGGGGCATCCAGCACCACGCGCGCAGACAGCCGCTCGATCCGCTCGATGGTCAGGCCGTACTGGCTGATGACCGCGCTGACCCGCTGCAGTTGCTCGGGGGTCACCTTGCGGCTGAGCAGGGTCACGATATGGCGTGCCTCGCCCTGGCTATCGGCCCAGTGCTGGTAGTCGGCCTCGGAGATCGGTGTGTAGCGCGCCTGCAGGTTCAGCTCGTGGGCCTTGGCCTGCACGCTCTGCAACAGGGCGGTGGCCACCTCGTTGTCCGGAATGTCGACCAAGATGCCGAAGGACAGGGTGCCGTGCATCACCGCCAGGCCGATGTCGAGAATGTTCACTCCGCCCTGGACCAGGACGCCGGTGATGGCCGCGGTGAGACCTGGACGGTCTTCACCAGTGATGTTGATCAGGACGATTTCGCGCAAGACCGGGCTCCGACTTCGATGAAAAATGCGCATTCTACCGATTTTCCGTGATCATCGGGCACCGCCGATACTTTGCCGACAAAACACGGCTCGCTATACTGCGCAACACCTTTTCCGCCATGAAGAGCCGCGCTCTGTGAACCGGCCCACGCCAGTCAAACCCGATAATTTCTTCCTGATGATCTTCCGTGCCCTGCGCCAGCGTCGCATTCCCCTGGCACTGCGCATCGCCAGCCACAACATTTTCCTGGTGGCCCTGGCGCTGGTGATCTATGCCTGCGTGATGGGCCTGCAGTTCAGGCAGGCCATGCACGACCAGGCCGATGCCCTTGGCCAGAGCCTGACCATCCAGACCGCCACCTCGGCCACCGAGCTGCTGGTGTCCAACGACATCCTCAGCCTCAACGTGCTGCTGGGCAACCTGGTGAAGAACCCGCTGGTGGCCCATGCGGCGATCTACAGCGTGGACAACCGCATCCTCGCCGAGGCCGGCCAACGGCCGAAGAACAGCCTGCTGGGCGAGGCCGAAGGCCTGTACCAGACCAAGATCACCTTCCAGGACGTCACCGCCGGGCAGTTGCGCATCAGCCTGGACATGAACCAGTTCCAGCAACCGATGACGATCAGCCTGCAGAGCATGGGCATCCTTGCCGCCATCCTGCTGGCCCTGGCGCTGGCCCTGAGCCTGCGCCTGGGGCGCTTCATCTCCACCCCGCTGCTGCAACTGCGCGTGTGGCTGCGCGACCCGCATCCCTACACCCCGGCGATCGATCGCCAGGACGAGATCGGCGACCTGGCCAGGCAGTTGCATGCGCGCCTGGCGCCACCGCCACCGGAGCCCGAGGAAGAAGACGAGGACGATTTCGACGAGCTCGGCGACGACCAGGCCCCCAAGGCCACGCCACGGCTGCAGGACGACGAGGACGATGAGGCCTTCGCCGGCCTGATCGATGCCGAAGACAGTGCAGCCAAGCCTGCCGTCGTCGAGTCGGACGAACCACAGTACAGTGCTGTGCTGGCCGTGCAACTGGGCTCCCAGGAGCAGTTGCGCCGCCTGCCGCGCACGCGCCTGACCGAGCTGCTGGAGCGCTACCGCGACTGCCTGGAGCAGGCCGCCTCGCTGTATGAAGGCGAGACCCACACCCTCAACGACGGCAGCACCCTGGTGCTGTTCCACAGCCGTGACTGTGGCGAGGACTACCTGACCAACGCCATCTGCTGCGGCGAGCTGCTGCGCGCCCTGGGCCATGCCTTGCAGATCGAGGTGGCCGACAGCGGCATCACCTTGCAACTGCAGTTGGGCCTGGCCCTGGGCGATGACCTGCAGGGCCTGGAACAGGTGGACCTGCTGATGGCCGAGAAGGCCCAGGATGCCCTGGCGCTGTCCCAGCACAGCCGCAACCTGCTGCTGGTGGAACGCCAGATCAGCGATGACGCCCTGATTCGCCAGCGGGCACGCATCCGGCCGATCGCCAGCCCCGAAGGGGCCTGCTGTGTCGAGCGGCTGATGGAGCCTTATCCTTCGATGCTCGAGCGCCAGCTGGCACGGATGCACGAGCGCCGGGCCTGATACCCGCCCTCTCCCACTGAGCTGGCCGGGCTTGTGGGAACGGGCTTGCCTCGAGAACAAGGGCACAGCCCTTACCGTGTGGATTGGGGCTGCTTTGCAGCCCATCGCCGGCAAGCCGGCTTCCCGCAGGTTCATCACGGCCCTTGAGCCCAGCGGAGTACCTGTGGGGCTTGCCGGCGATGGGGCGCGAAGCGGCCCCAACAACCGACACCGATCCTCAGAACCAGCAGACATGAAAAAGCCCGCATCGCTGCGGGCTTTTTCATGCTTGGGCAATCAGAATCGATAGACTTCCATATCGGTACGGATAGGCGAAGCCATGGGGATCTTCGGCTTCTCGGGCGCCTTCTTGACCTGGGTGGGCGCTGCTGGCTTCTTGCGTGTCTCCTCGGCGAGGGCCGGCTGGTTGGCCAGCGGCTTGACCGCAGTGCTGAGCTGCTCGGCCAGCTTTTGCAGCAATTGCCCCTGGGCCTGGACCTGGGACGCCTCGGAGCCCTCGTGCGGCTGCTCCAGGTGGACGATGCGGTTGTCACGCACCTGGCCACGACGATCCAGCAGGCGCCACTGGGCATCCAGGATCGCCGGCTGGTTCTTGCCCGAGTCCAGGCGGGTGATCGACAGCAGCACCTGCACGTCCGGCGAGAAGCCGGCACTGGCCGGGGCCAGGACCACGCGCTGGCTGTCCAGGCGCCAGGCCAGCTGGCGCACCAGCAGTTGGTCGATATCCGACGACAGGCTACCCGCCCAGCGACCGTCGGTCGCCGACGTCAGGCTGCCATCGGCCTGGCGCTGCAGGAAGGTCTCGCGTTGCAGGTAGTCGGCCAGCGACACCGGGCCAAGCACCACGGCCATGCCCGCACTCTGCGAAGGCTGGCCAGGATCACCGCTGTCGAGCTGATACAGGGCCACCTGCTGATGCATGCTGCATCCGCTCAAGCCCAGCAGGCCAGTGATCAACAGCGCAAATGGAAGGCGCAGAAATTTCATTCATCCCATCCAAGCGGTCGCCATCAGGCATACCGCAGTGATACTCATGTAGATTCTTACGGGCACACGGCCACGCCGGCACCGCAAGGGCACTATCATCCGCGAAATATGCGTCCGACTCCAGCATTTCTGCCTGGAACGACGCTGAAAATGCCGCTCCAGGCAGACAGCCGGTTCACACCGGGCGCTCTACCGCCATGCCATCCACCCGCTGGAAGCCACGTGGCAATTTGCTACCGCGACGCCCGCGCTCGCCCTTGTAGTGCTCCAGATCGTCCGGTTTGAGCGACAGGGTACGCTTGCCAGCCTGCAACACAAGGGTCGAGCCCTCGCCGAGCACGGCCAGGTCGGTGACGAACTCTTCACGACTGGCCACCCGATCGCCCGGCACGCCGATGATCTTGTTGCCCTTGCCCTTGCCCAACTGCGGCAGGTCGCCAACCTTGAACACCAGCAGGCGCCCTTCGGTGGTGACGGCCGCCAGCCAGTCCTGCTCACGGTCGACCACCGGCCGTGGGGTCATGACCTTGGCGCCGCTGGGCAGGCTGAGCAGGCCCTTGCCGGCCTTGTTCTTGGCCTGCAGGTCCTCGCCCTTGACCACGAAACCGTAGCCGGCATCGGAGGCTACCACATAGAGCGCTTCGTCATCGGGCAATAGCACGCACTCGAAGCTCGCTCCCGGCGGTGGCGTCAGGCGCCCCGTCAGTGGCTCGCCCTGGCCACGGGCCGACGGCAGGGTATGCGCCGCCACCGAGTAGCTGCGCCCGGTGGAGTCGATGAACACCGCAAACTGGTTGGAACGCCCGGCAGCCGCGCCCTTGAAGCTGTCGCCGGCCTTGTACGACAGGCCGCCGGCATCGATGTCGTGGCCCTTGGCGCAGCGCACCCAGCCCTTCTCCGAGAGCACCACGGTGACCGGCTCGGTCGGCATCAGCTCGTTTTCCGAGAGGGCCTTGGCCTCGGCCCGCTCGACGATCGGCGAGCGCCGTTCGTCGCCATAGGTCTCGGCATCCTTGATCAGTTCGCTGCGCACCAGCTTGCGTAGCTTGGCCTCGCTGCCGAGCAGGGCAAGCAACTTGGCCTGTTCCTTGAGCAGCTCGTCCTGTTCGCCACGGATCTTCATCTCTTCCAGGCGAGCCAACTGGCGCAGGCGCGTCTCGAGGATGTAGTCGGCCTGGACTTCGCTGAGGTCGAAGCGGGCGATCAGTGCCTGCTTGGGGTGGTCCTCGGTGCGAATGATGTGGATCACTTCGTCCAGGTTGAGGAAGGCGGTGAGCAAGCCTTCGAGCAGGTGCAGGCGCTTTTCCACCTTGTCCAGGCGGAACTGCAGGCGGCGGCGGACGGTGCCGATGCGGTACTGCAGCCACTCCTGCAGCAGGGTGCGCAGGTTCTTCAACTGCGGGCGACCGTCCAGGCCGATGATGTTGACGTTGACCCGGTAGCTGCTCTCCAGGTCGGTGGTGGCGAACAGGTGCTGCATCAACTCGTCGGCATCCACGCGGTTCGAGCGCGGGATGATGACGATACGGCAGGGGTGCTCATGGTCCGACTCGTCACGCAGGTCGGCGACCATCGGCAGCTTCTTGGCCTGCATCTGTGCGGCGATCTGCTCCAGCACCTTGGCGCCGGAGACCTGGTGCGGCAACGCCGTGACGACGATGTCGCCATCCTCGACCCGGTAGACGGCACGCATGCGGATCGAGCCCCTGCCACTCTCGTAGAGCTTGAGGATCTCGGCACGTGGGGTGACGATCTCGGCCTCGGTCGGATAGTCCGGCCCCTGGATATGCTCGCACAGCTGCTCGACCGTGGCCTTGGGCTCGTCGAGCAGGCGCACGCAGGCGCTGGCCACTTCGCGCAGGTTGTGTGGCGGCACGTCGGTGGCCATACCCACGGCGATGCCGGTGGTGCCATTGAGCAGGATGTTCGGCAGGCGTGCGGGCAGTACCGCCGGCTCCTGCAGGGTGCCGTCGAAGTTGGCGACCCAGTCGACAGTGCCCTGGCCCAGCTCGCTGAGCAGCACCTCGGAATAGCGGGACAGGCGCGCCTCGGTGTAGCGCATGGCGGCGAACGACTTGGGATCGTCTGGAGCCCCCCAGTTGCCCTGGCCGTCGACCAGGGTGTAGCGGTAGCTGAATGGCTGGGCCATCAGCACCATGGCCTCGTAGCAGGCGGAGTCGCCGTGGGGATGGAACTTGCCGAGCACGTCGCCGACGGTACGCGCCGACTTCTTGTGCTTGGCGTCGGCATCCAGGCCCAACTCGCTCATGGCATAGACGATGCGCCGCTGGACCGGCTTGAGCCCGTCGCCGATGTGCGGCAGGGCGCGGTCCATGATCACGTACATGGAGTAGTTGAGGTAGGCCTGTTCGGTGAAGTCAGCCAGTGAGCGGCGTTCGACGCCGTCGAGACTGAGTTCCAGTGAGTCGCTCATGCGGGCCTCGTCATTTCAGGTTCTGGCGCAGCAGCAAGGTACCGCCGCGCTGGGTAAATTCAAGTTGTTTCAGGGCGCTCATGCCCAGCAGCACCTGCTCGCCGTCCAGCCCGGGAACCACCAGGGCGCGTACGTTGCGCAGGTGGATGTCGCCCAGTTGCAGGCTGTCCAGGCGGGTCCGGTAGCCCTGGGTACGACCATTGGCGGTACTGAGCATCACCGGTGCGCCACGTTGCAGGTCAAGCTCGCGGGCCAGCGTCTCGGGGATCGCCACGTCGGTTGCGCCGGTGTCGAGCAGCAAGCGCCCCCTTTGGCCGTTGATCACCCCGTCAGCGACGAAGTGGCCCTGGCCATTGCTCAGCAGGCGGACCTCGATGAAGCCTTCGCCGTGCGAAGACTGCACCTGGGCGTTGGGGTTCTGCTGGCGCGCCTCCCACTGCCCGAAAAAGCGCGTGGCAAGGAACAGCGCCGCCGCCCAGGCGACGATCAGCAGCACCTTGCCCGCACGCTTGCCCGGCGGCTGGCTCACGGCTTGGCGCTCCAGCCGCCTTCAGGCGCCGCGAAGCGCCACACGATCGGGCGTGTCTCGCCATCGGCACGGTCGCCGCCGTTGTTGTCCAGGCCGATCCAGGCCCCCTTGGCGTCGATCACCAGGGCTTCGGCCAGGCCGAACGGCTGGTCGTAGCGGCGCGAGTCCACCAGCGCATCGGCGGCGAACGACCAGCAGCGCTCGACCTTGCCACTGTCGGCATCCCGCCGGCAGATGCGAAACGCGTTGCGCTCGAGGGTGAACAGCTTGCCCTGGTACAGCGCCAGGTCGGAAAAATCCCGCGACCGTGCCTGGGGCGACGGCATCTGCGGTGGCTGCATCTCGACCCCGGCTTCGCTGAGCAGCACGCAACTGCGCCCGCAAGTCCATACCGACTGCTGGCGCTGGATCGCCACCAGCCCGCGCCGCTCACGCTCGGCAGCCAGCCACAGGCGGTCACCCGCCGGGTTGACCGCCAGGCCCTCGAACAGCGCATTGAAATGCAGGAGCATGCCGCTGGCGCGCGCCTGGCGGACCATGGCCTGGTCGATCTTCAACCACTCCGGCTCGCCCTCGGCCGGCACCTGCAGCACCGCCGCATGGGCTTCGCTGACCAGGTAGAAATTGCCAGCCTGGTCGCAGCTGACACCTTCGAAGTCCAGCTCGCCACCGCGCAGGAAGGACACCGCCCAGTTACGCGACTTCAGGCCCCAGGGCAGTCCGCTCTCCGGTGCCGGTGGCGGCGTGAACACCAATGGCTGGGCGCGCATGACCCGGTTCGTCTGGTCGAGGCGGTAGATACGATCGTCGTCCCGGTCGGAGATGGCCCACAGGGCGCCACGGCACTCGGCCAGGCCCGACAGGTTGGCGCCACGCATGCCTTCGACCGGGTGCTCGTCGACAAGCTTGAGCTCCGGCCAGTTGCCGGCAAGGCTCGGCATGGCGAGCAACGTCAGGCACGCCGCGAGCAGCAGACGGATCAAACCAGTACCTCGGCCAGGTTGCCCTTGGTTTCCAGCCAGCTCTTGCGATCGCCCGCGCGCTTCTTGGCCAACAGCATGTCCATGATCTCGGTGGTGCCCTGCAGGTCGTCCAGGGTCAGCTGGACCAGGCGCCGGGTGTTCGGGTCCATGGTGGTTTCACGCAGCTGCGGCGGGTTCATTTCACCCAGCCCCTTGAAGCGGGTGACCTGCGGCTTGCCGCGCTTCTTCTCGGCCACCAGCCGATCGAGGATGCCATCGCGCTCGGCCTCGTCGAGGGCGTAGTAGATCTCCTTGCCCAGGTCGATGCGATACAGCGGCGGCATGGCCACGTAGACATGGCCTGCCTCCACCAGCGGGCGGAAATGCTGGACGAACAGGGCGCACAGCAAGGTGGCGATGTGCAGGCCGTCGGAGTCGGCGTCGGCGAGGATGCAGATCTTGCCGTAGCGCAGTTGGGACAGGTCGGTGGCCCCCGGGTCGACGCCAATGGCCACGGCGATGTTGTGCACTTCCTGGCTGGCCAGGACCTCGCCGCCATCGACCTCCCAGGTGTTGAGGATCTTGCCGCGCAACGGCAGGATCGCCTGGAATTCCTTGTCCCGTGCCTGCTTGGCCGAACCGCCGGCCGAGTCACCCTCGACCAGGAACAGCTCGGCGCGCATCGGGTCCTGGCCGGCGCAATCGGCCAGCTTGCCAGGCAGCGCCGGGCCCTGGGTGATGCGCTTGCGCTCGACCTTCTTGCTCGCCTTCAGGCGCCGACCGGCGTTGCTGATGGCAAGCTCGGCCAGTTGCATGCCCAGCTCGGGGTGGGCGTTGAGCCACAGGCTGAAGGCATCCTTGACCACACCGGAGACGAACGCCGCCGCCTCGCGGGACGACAGGCGCTCCTTGGTCTGCCCGGAGAACTGCGGCTCCTGCATCTTCATCGACAGCACGAAGGTGATGCGCTCCCAGACGTCCTCGGGCGCCAGCTTGACGCCACGCGGCAGCAGGTTGCGGAACTCGCAGAACTCGCGCATCGCATCCAGCAGGCCCTGGCGCAGGCCATTGACGTGGGTACCGCCCTGGGCGGTAGGAATCAGGTTGACATAGCTCTCCTGGACGCTGTCGCCACCTTCGGGCAGCCACAGCAGGGCCCAGTCCACGGCTTCCTTGTTGCCGGCCAGGCTGCCGCAGAACGGCTCGTCGGGCAGGCGCAGGAACTCGCTGACCGAGTCGACCAGGTAGGAGCGCAGGCCGTCTTCGTAGTGCCACTCGACTTTCTCGCCGCTGGCCTTGTCCTCGAAGCTGACCAGCAGGCCGGGGCAGAGCACTGCCTTGGCCTTGAGCACATGCTTGAGACGGCTGACGGAGAACTTCGGCGAGTCGAAGTATTTCGGATCGGGGGAAAAGAACACGCTGGTGCCGGTATTGCGCCGGCCGACCGTGCCGACCACCTCCAGCTCGCTGGACTTGTAGCCATCGGCGAAAGTCATCTGGTACTCGTTGCCGTCGCGCTTGACGCGCACGCGCACCTGCTTCGACAGGGCGTTGACCACCGAGATACCGACACCGTGCAGGCCGCCGGAGAACTGGTAGTTCTTGTTGGAGAACTTGCCGCCGGCATGCAGCTTGGTGAGGATCAGCTCGACCCCCGACACGCCCTCCTCGGGGTGGATGTCCACCGGCATGCCACGGCCGTCGTCGCAGACCTCCAGCGAATGGTCGGCGTGAAGGATCACCTGCACCGAGCGGGCGTGGCCGGCGAGGGCTTCGTCGACGCTGTTGTCGATGACTTCCTGGGCCAGGTGGTTGGGCCGGCTGGTATCGGTGTACATGCCTGGCCGCTTGCGGACCGGGTCAAGGCCGGAGAGGACTTCGATGGCGTCTGCGTTATAGGCGCTAGCGCTGGGATTGGCCATGGGTTCTCGTCGTCAGTCTGGTGAATGCAAAAAGATCAAAATACAGAAAAATCGAGCGCCGCATACTGCCCCCGGGCAATCCCGGCGAAGGCCAGCAAGGCCGGCAGGCGCTCGGCGAAGCCTTGGAAACCGTGGTCGCCGCCGGCCTGGATGCGCAGGGCGCAGGCCCGGTAATAACGCTCGGCCTGGCGATAGTCCAGGGTTTCGTCGGCTGTCTGCAACCATACCTGGTAGCGGCTGGCGTCCTGCGGCGGCGGCACTTCCAGTTCGGCCAGGGCCTGCACGTGGTCCAGGGTCAGTTCCCAGGTTTCGTCGGTGTACAGGTTGCGCTGGGTACCGAGGTAGCCGTCGAACAGCCGGTGCGGCGCGACCGCCGGGTTGATCAGCAGGGCCTTGAGGCCATGGCGCTCGGCCAGATGGGTGGCATAGTAGCCGCCCAGCGAACTGCCGACCAGCAAGGGCGCGCCGAGTTCGTCGATGGCGGTTTCCAGCTGGGCGATGGCCTGGCGCGGCTGGTGATGCAGCGCCGGGACGCGCAAACGCTCGGCCAGGCCCAACTGCTGCATCACCGCCTCGAGCTGACGCGCCTTCCTCGACAGTGGCGAGCTGTTGAAACCATGGATATAGAGGATGGAACCCGACATGCTGCCCCCGGTGTCTGCTGCGGTACGCCCGTCCGTGCGGGCGCAGGGACGCGCAGTGTAGCCTGTTCGCAGGGCTTTGGCGCAGCATCGGGTTTTTCGCAACAAATTTCACTGGGGCCAGGGGCCTGGCGTGTCAGTACCCTGCGCTGTCGAAGTCCAGCCTCACCTCGAAGTCCCGTGCCCGCTCCACACCGGTTTCCACCCGCCCGTCGGCATGCAGGCGCAACCAGCGGTAGCCCGGCAACTCCTCGCTCACCTTGAATTCCTCGCTGCGCGCGGCGAACTGGATGCAGGTGGAAGGCGATGCCAGCCATCGCAGCCCGTCGCGCACTTCGTCCCACTCCTGGTGGATGTGCCCCCAGAGCACCGCCCGCACCCGCGGATGCCCCTGCAGCCGCTGGAGCAACGCCTCGGCATTGCGCAGGCCGATCGGCGCGATCCAGGCACAGCCGATATCCACCGGCTGATGGTGCAGGCACACCAGGCAATGGCGCTCGCCCGCGCCGGCCAGGGCCTGGTCCAGGCAGGCGAGCTGGTCATCGGCCAGCCAGCCGTGGGTCGCGTCGGGCACTGCCGAGTCGAGCATGACGATGCGCCAGGCGCCGATATCGGTCACCGCCCGCACCAGGTCGCTACCACGCGCCACCTGCGCCATGACCCGGGCCTCGTCATGGTTGCCGGGCAACCAGCGGGTCGGCACGCCGAAGTCGGCGGTCAACTGGCGAAAGGCCTCATAGGAAGCGACGCTGCCGTCCTGGGAGAGATCCCCGGTACACAACAGCAGGTCGATGCGCGGCTGCTCGCGGCGAGCCTGGTCGATCACATGGCGCAGGCTGTCGCGGGTATTCATGCCCAGCAGGGTACCGCCTGGCTCGGCGAACAGGTGGGCATCGGACAATTGCACCACATGGACGGGTGCAGGGTCTTGGCAATGATTGGGCTGCGGCAACGGCCGTCTCCTCGAACGGATTCAGCGCGATTATGGCGGCTATGCGGGTTCGAGCAAATACGCGAAAGCGCTCATTTCAGCGCACGGTTTCCAACTCATGGCCACAGGCCAGGCAGTGGCTCAGCCATTCACCGAGGAACAGGTTGAGCTGGGCCTTCTCGTCCGGCTGGTGCATGGCGGCGTTGGGATACGGGTAGATGCTGCGCAGGCGCCGGGTGTGCTCGGCGCTGACCACCTCGGCCATGCGCGCGTCGTGGTACACCTGCACCTCCAGGTGCGGCACCGGCAACCAGGGCAGGCTGTGCTCCTGGCGCACCCGCAGGGTGGTGGTGTAGGGGCAGGCCAGCAGCACGTCGAGCACCAGCACGCCGAGCATCTGGTCGCCCTGGGTCATGCCGATGCGGCGCGAGCTCTGGGCGGTACGCATGTCCGGCAGCAAGCGCATCAAGCGGGCATAGTTGGCTTCGCAGGCCGCCTGCAGCCCGGCCAGGTCGACCCGATAGCGCTCACGCAGCAGGTTCACGACCACATACCTCGCACTTCGCTACGGTTCAGCGCCAGCCATTGCAGGCCGATGATGGTGGCGGCGTTGCAGATCCGCCCGTCCCGCACGGCCTGCAGGGCATCCTCGAACGCCCAGACACGCACACGGATGTCCTCGCCCTCCTCCTCCAGGCCATGCAGGCCACCGGCACCTTCGCTGCTGCAACGGCCGAGGAACAGGTGGACATACTCGTCGCTGCCGCCCGGCGAAGGGAAGTAACGGGTCATCGGCCACAGCGCGCTGAAAGCCAGGCCGGCCTCTTCCTCGGCCTCGCGATGGGCGACCTCCTCGGGCACTTCGTCCTTGTCGATCAGGCCAGCCACCATCTCGATCAGCCAGGGATTGTCGACCTTGCCCAGCGCGCCGACCCGGAACTGCTCGATCAGCACCACCTCGTCGCGCTGCGGATCGTAGGGCAGCACGCAGACCGCGTCGTGGCGCACGAACAGCTCGCGGCTGATCTCACGCCCCATGCCCCCGGCGAACAGTTCGTGGCGCAGGCGCAGCTTGTCGAGCCTGTAGAAACCCTGGAAGCAGTTGGCCTGCTCGACGATCTCGACCGTCCTGGGCTGCGAATTCAACGTATCTGACATGGAAATCCTCATGACCTCGTGTGCCGCATCGCGCCATCCTACTCTGCGTGCCGCCGGGTTTCATCCCTTTCCGGCGACCGTTCGGGCAGCCGGGACAGGCTGGCGCCTCTCTGTTAGCTTAGTGGCGAACCGAAGGCTCCGCCGACGGTCCAAGGCCGACTACCTTTGACCTGCAAGGATCATCATGACGCTTGTCAAACTCACTTCCGTGGCCGTGCTGGCACTGGCCCTGGGCGCCTGCCAGAGCCTGTTCGAGCCCAACTACCGGGCACCGCTCGAGGTCAAGCGCGACGCTTGGGAACACGTCAAGCCCGGTTGCAGCGAGCGTGACTGCCCGCTGGTGAACATCGATACCATCCACTTCCCGGACCTGCCCAAGCTCGACGGCATCGTCGAACGCCGCCTGCTGCAGTTGACCGAGGACAACCAGCGCGCCAACGCGCCGACCTCGCTCAAGGCCTACGAGGAGCAGTACCTGGCCAGCGCCGAGAAGCGCAACAGCAGCTACCTGCAGGCCAAGGTACGCGAGCAGCATGACGGGCTGGTGATCATCGAGCTGTCCAGCTACCTGGACAGCGGCGGCGCCCATGGCATGCCCGGGCGTGGCTTCATCAACTACTCGCGCAAGCTGGACAAGGTCCTGACCCTGCAGGACATGCTGCTGCCGGGCCAGGAGGAGACCTTCTGGAAGACCGCCGAACAATCCCACCAGGCTTGGCTGGCCAGCACCGGCATGGACAAGGACCCGGAATTCGTCAAGACCTGGCCGTTCCGCCAGACCCCGCACGTGGCCCTGACCTACGGCGCGGTGGTGCTCAAGTACGAGGTCTATGCCATCGCACCCTACTCCATGGGCCACATCGAATTGAAGATCCCCTACCCGCGCCTGAACGGCATTCTCAGGCCCGAGCTGTTTCCCGGCCGCGGCTGAGGCTCAGCACAGCGTGCAACACCCCTGCCAGCAGCAATGCCGGCAGGGTCGCCCCCAGCTCCGGTGCGGCATTCGCCATCAGGTGATAAGCCGCCACCCCCACCGCCCAGGCCACCAGAGCCTGCCAATGCAGCCCGCCGATCGCCACCGGCATCTGCCGGCGGCGGATCACGAAGTGATCCACCAGCACCACGCCGAACAGCGGCGCGAACACCGAGCCGATCAGCAGCAGGAAGTTCTGGTACTGCGCCAAGGGCGCCAGCAGCGCCACCAGGGTGCACAGCGCACCGATGGCCAGGGCCAGGTGCTCGACCTTAAGGCGTACCAGCAAGCCGGTGGAGACCGCCGCCGAATGGATGTCGGCAAAGGCGTTTTCCGACTCGTCGAGCAGGATCAGCAGCAGCGGGATCCCCAACCCGGCCCCTGCCAGCGCCAGCAACAGCGCATTGACTTCGCCGCTCGGGGCGAAGGCCAGGGTGTAGGCCACGCCCAGGCTCATCAACCAGGCGTTGCCGATGAAAAAGCCCAGAGCCGTACCGCCGAACACCCGCCTGGCACGCTGGCCGAAGCGTGAATAGTCGGCGATCAATGGCAGCCAGGACAGCGGCATGGCGATGACGATGTCGAAGCCCACCGCCAAGGACAGCGAACCATCCCCGCCACGCCCCCACAACGCGGCCAGGTCGGCTTTGGCGAACAGGTTCCAGGTCAGCCACAGGCAGGCACCGAGCAACAGCCAGATGCCCCACTTGCGCAACACCTTGCGCACGAAGGCCAGCGGCCCGCTGACGGCCAACAGGGTGGCCAGGGCGCCGAAGCACAGGGTCCAGAGCAGCGGGCTGCTCCAGTGGCTGCCCTCGCCGAAGGCACGGGCGCCGAGCAGGCTGGCGGCGTCGCGCATGACGATGATCTCGAACGAGCCCCAGCCGACCAGTTGCAGCAAATTGAGCAGCGCCGGCAGGCGGGCACCGTGGCGCCCCAGGCTCAGGCGCAGGGTGGCCATGGCCGACAGGCCGGTATCGCTGCCGATCACCCCGGCCGCCGCCAGCAGCATCACCCCCACAGCGCTGCCGAGGACGATCGCCAGGATTGCCCCGGCCAGCCCCAGGCCCGGCGCGAGCAAGCCACCGACCTGCAGGACCATCAGGCCGATGCCGAGGGAGAACCAGAGCGAGAACAGGTCGCGGGCACCGAACAGGCGCTGGTTGGAAGGGACCGGATGGTCGGGGGAGAAGTGGCTGCTCATTGGAATTCGTCCACACGTTGAATCTGTAATCACAGGGGCCGCCTTGCGTCCCATTCGCGGCGCTCCGGCGCGAATGGGACGCAAGGCGGCCCCCAACGATCAGTCAGTCGCTGCCATCACACCTTGTGATACAGCTGGCTGCCTTCCTGGCGGAACCGCTCGGCCTGCTCGCGCATGCCCTCCTCGACCGACACGTCCACCGCATCGATGCGCTGGTTAGCGGCGTACTCGCGCACTTCCTGGGTGATCTTCATGGAGCAGAACTTCGGTCCGCACATCGAGCAGAAGTGGGCGACCTTGGCCGACTCCTTGGGCAGCGTCTCATCGTGGAAGGCACGCGCGGTGTCCGGGTCCAGGCCCAGGTTGAACTGGTCTTCCCAACGGAATTCGAAACGCGCCTTGGACAAGGCATTGTCACGGATCTGCGCCCCGGGGTGCCCCTTGGCCAGGTCGGCGGCGTGCGCGGCGATCTTGTAGGTGATGATGCCGGTCTTGACATCGTCCTTGTTCGGCAGGCCCAGGTGCTCCTTGGGCGTCACGTAGCAGAGCATGGCGCAACCGAACCAGCCGATCATCGCCGCACCGATACCGGAGGTGATGTGGTCGTAGCCTGGGGCGATGTCGGTGGTCAGGGGGCCGAGGGTGTAGAACGGCGCCTCGTCGCAACACTCCAGCTGCTTGTCCATGTTCTCCTTGATCAGTTGCATCGGCACGTGGCCGGGGCCTTCGATCATGGTCTGCACGTCATGCTTCCAGGCGGTCTTGGTCAGCTCGCCGAGGGTTTCCAGCTCGCCGAACTGGGCAGCGTCGTTGGCGTCGGCGATCGAACCCGGACGCAGGCCGTCGCCCAGCGAGAAGCTGACGTCGTAGGCCTTCATGATCTCGCAGATTTCGTCGAAGTGGGTGTAGAGGAAGTTCTCCTGGTGATGGGCCAGGCACCACTTGGCCATGATCGAGCCACCGCGGCTGACGATGCCGGTGACCCGCTTGGCGGTCAGCGGCACATAGCGCAGCAAGACGCCTGCGTGGATGGTGAAGTAGTCCACGCCTTGCTCGGCCTGTTCGATCAGGGTGTCGCGGAACAGCTCCCAGGTCAGGTCCTCGGCGATGCCGCCGACCTTCTCCAGGGCCTGGTAGATCGGCACGGTACCGATCGGCACCGGCGAGTTGCGGATGATCCACTCGCGGGTCTCGTGGATGTGCTTGCCGGTGGACAGGTCCATGACCGTGTCCGAACCCCAGCGGATACCCCAGGTCAGCTTGGCCACCTCTTCCTCGATGGACGAGCCCAGGGCGCTGTTGCCGATGTTGCCGTTGATCTTCACCAGGAAGTTGCGGCCGATGATCATCGGCTCGAGTTCGGTGTGGTTGATGTTGGCTGGAATGATCGCGCGACCACGGGCGATCTCCTGGCGCACGAACTCAGGGGTGATTTCCTTGGGGATCGCCGCGCCGAAGCTGTGGCCAGCGTGCTGCTGGGCCAGCAGGCCGGCTTCGCGGGCCTCCTGCAGCTTCATGTTCTCGCGGATGGCGACGTATTCCATCTCGTCGGTGATGATGCCCTTGCGCGCATAGTGCATCTGCGTGACGTTGGCGCCGGCCTTGGCGCGGCGTGGGTTGCGCACATGGGCGAAGCGCAGTCGGGTCAGCTCCGGGTCGCTCAGGCGCTGCTGGCCGAAGTTCGAGCTCAGGCCGTCCAGGCGCAGGGTGTCGCCACGGGCCTCGATCCAGGCCGAGCGCACATCGCCCAGGCCCTTGCGCACGTCGATGATGACGCTGGGGTCGGTGTAGGGGCCGGAAGTGTCGTACACCAGCACCGGGGCGTTCTGCTCGCCGCCGAAGTCGGTGGGGGTATCGTGCAGGCTGATCTCGCGCATGGGCACGCGGATGTCGGGACGAGAGCCCTCGACATAGACCTTGCGCGAGCGGGGGAAGGGTTGCACGGACTGCTGGTCGACTTGCGCCGACTCGCTGAGGTGGATCGTTTTTTCTTGTTTGCTCATCACAGGCTCTCCAGACAGCTTCCTAGCGGGTGGAATGTCGGGGGAGAACCTGAATGGCGTGGATGCACCCTCCACGGGTGCGGTGCCGGATGCACGGGGGGCCTCGAGCGCGAGCTCGACGATCCCGGACCTGGCACAAGAGTCTCGCCGGGAAAGCGAGCAATCTTGTTCCCTACGCAGGCGCTAACCTGATCAGGTTCAACGGGACCCGGACCTCTCCGATCTCAGCCTTTGATTCAAGGCACCCCGACAAGAACATGCGCAGTCTAGACTCAAGTGGTCGGCAAAGCCAAGCGTGTCAGCAGGGGGAATGATGAAAGGCGCAACAGGCGGATTGTTGCCGGCTGCGCGCGGCACTACACTGGCCCATCGCCCGATACTCAACAGTTCAGTAATTCAATTTCGTACAAGGATTGCCCCTATGCTGCGCAAACTCTCACTGGCGATCGCCGTGTCTTGTGCGTCCAACACGGTGGCCTGGGCAGCGGACGTGCCCACGACGGTGAAGACCGACCTGATCAGCGTCTACCAGGAAGCGGTCGACAACAACGCCGACCTGGCCGCCGCCCGCGCCGACTACGGCGCCCGCCGCGAAGTGGTGCCCCAGGCCCGGGCCGGCCTGCTGCCGAACCTGTCGGCCGGTGCCGAGATGATGAGTACCCGCACCAAGCTCGACGAACCGTCGATCACCTCCAACCGCAGCGGCAATGCCTGGAGCGCCACCCTGGCGCAACCGATCTTCCGTGCCGACCGCTGGTTCCAGCTGCAAGCGGCCGAGGCGGTCAACGAACAGGCCGCGCTGGAGCTGTCGGCCACCGAACAGAACCTGATCCTGCAGACGGCCGAGAACTACTTCGCAGTGCTGCGCGCCCAGGACAACCTGGCCTCGACCAAGGCCGAGGAGGCGGCCTTCAAGCGCCAGCTGGACCAGTCCAACGAGCGCTTCGACGTCGGGCTTTCCGACAAGACCGACGTGCTGCAGTCCCAGGCCAGCTACGACACCGCCCGGGCCAACCGGATCATCGCCGAGCGCCAGGTGCAGGACGCCTTCGAGGCCCTGATCACCCTGACCAACCGCCAGTATTCGTCGATCCAGGGCGTGGTCCACAGCCTGCCGGTGCAAGTGCCGACACCCAATGACGCCAAGGCCTGGGTCGAGACCGCCGCACGCCAGAACCTCAACCTGCTGGCGACCAACCATGCCGTCAGCGCCGCCGAGCAAACCCTGCGCCAGCGCAAGGCCGGTCACGCCCCGACCCTGGACGCGGTGGCACGCTACCAGCGGGGCGACAACGACAACCTGGGTTTCACCAACCCCGCCCCCCAACCGGGCGTGCGCTACAGCGGCGACGTGGAGCAGACCAGCATCGGCCTGCAGCTGAACATCCCGATCTACAGCGGTGGCCTGACCAGTTCCCAGGTACGCGAGGCCTACCAGCGCCTGAACCAGACCGAGCAACAGCGTGAGAGCCTGCGCCGCCAGGTGGTGGAAAATACCCGTAACCTGCATCGGGCGGTGAACACCGATGTGGAACAGGTGCAGGCGCGCAAGCAGTCGATCATTTCCAACCAGAGCGCTCTGGAAGCCACCGAGATCGGTTACCAGGTCGGCACCCGCAACATCGTCGACGTGCTCGATGCCCAGCGCCAGCTGTACACCTCGGTACGCGACTACAACAACAGCCGCTACGACTACATCCTCGACAACCTGCGCCTCAAGCAGGCCGCCGGCACCCTCAGCCCGCAAGACCTGCAGGACCTGGGGCGCTACCTGAAGGCCGACTACAACCCGGACCGGGACTTCCTGCCACCGGACCTGGCAGAGGCGGCGGCGAAGAACTTCGAACGCCGACCGTGAACGCAACCCTTGGCCTGTAGGAGCGGCTCCGTCACCCCAAAAGGCGAGCCAACCCATCCAGCAAGCGCTGCAATGCCCCTTGGTTGGCACGCATCACCTGGTTGCCCGCCTCACCCATGCGCCGGGCATCCTGGGGCAACTCGACCAGGCGGCGCACGGCCGTGGCCAGGCCCTCGGCATCGTCCACTTCCTGCAACGCTCCTGCCTCGCGCAGCATCGCGCTGATCTCGAGGAAGTTGAACACGTGCGGCCCGGTGATCACCGGCAGTGACAGCGCTGCCGGCTCCAGCGGGTTGTGCCCGCCAGTGGGTACCAGGCTGCCGCCGACGAAGGCGATGTCGGCCAAGGCATAGAGGAACAGCAGCTCGCCCATGGTGTCGCCGAGCAACACGCGGGTCTGCCCGTCGACGGGTGCACCGCTGGAGCGGCGCACCGTGGCGAACTGCTCGCGGCACAGCGCATGCACCGCCTCGAACCGCTCGGGATGGCGCGGCACCAGGATCAGCAGCGCATCGCCATGGGCCTGCAACAATTGCCGATGGGCCTGGAGCACCAAGGCATCCTCGCCCTCGTGGGTGCTGGCGGCGATCCAGACCGGGCGTTGCTCGGCGCCCCATTGCTCACGCAACTGGCGCGCGCGCGGCAGCAGTTGCTCATCGATCTTCAGGTCGAACTTGATCGAGCCGGTCACCTGCACGCACGCGGGGCGAGCGCCCAGGCTGCGGAAGCGTTCGGCCTCGACCTCGGTCTGCACGGCGATCAGGTTCATCTCGGCGAGCATCGGCCGGGTCAGGCCGGCGAAACGCCCGTAGCCTCGGGCGGAACGCTCCGACAACCGCGCGTTGGCCAGGGCCACCGGGATGCCACGCCTGGCGCACTGGTGAATATGGTTGGGCCACAGCTCGGTCTCCATGATGATGCCCAACCGTGGCCGGACATGATCGAGGAAGCGCCCGGCCGCCCATGGCAGGTCGTAGGGCAAATAGCAGTGCTGGATGCGCGGTTCGCCTTCGAACATCGCGCGGATCCGCTGCGAACCGGTCGGGGTCATGCAGGTGAGGGTGATCGGCAGGTCCGGATAGGCCTTGAGCAAGGCACGGACCATGGGCGCTGCGGCGATGCTCTCGCCCACCGACACCGCATGCACCCAGATGCCGCCTTGGCGCATGGGCGGTAGCTTGCAGGCGAAACGCTCGGCGATCCGCTGGCCGTAGGCCGGCGCCTTGCGTGCACGCAGGAACAGGCGCAGCGCGACCAGCGGCAGGCCCAGGTGAAACAGCAAGGTATAAAGAGTTCTGTTCATGGCGGCGCAGTTTACTAGGAACGGGATGAAAAGGCCTGTGTCCAGGTCATTCGTTCAGGTGATGGACAGGGAATCCAGGGTGTCAAGGCAGGCCTATTCGCAGCGGTTCGGCGCCCCGACAAGCCCGTTCCCACAAGAGCCTCCGTCAACCGTATGTTCTGTGTGCGACAGCGCATGGTCCCCTAGCCGATTGCCCGTAGGTGCACGGCAAAGCGCTCGGCCAGCCACTGTGCCGCCGGCCCCAGTGGCTGGTCGCGGCGCCAGGCCAGTTCGGCCACCAGCGCCGGTGGCCGCCATTCGCTGTCCAGCTCGACCATCTGCGCCTGGTAGGTTGGGTATTGCACCACATGCCGCGGCAACCAGGCCCAACCCAGGCCGCGCATGAGCAACTCGGCCATGGCGTAGAAGCTGTCCGCGCGCCACACCTGCGGGCTGATCGCCTCTCCGCCTGGGTAGCCGCTTTGCTGCGGGGTGATCAGCAACTGCCGGTGACGCGCCAGTTGCTGGCGCGAGACCCGGCCCTGGCGGGCCAGGGGATGGTCCACGGCACAGACCGTGATCATCTCGACGCTGCCCAGGGCACGCCGCTCCAGCGAGGCCGGGATCTGCTCGTGATGGAAGAACAGCCCCAGGTCGGCGCGGCGCTCCACCAGCTTGCGCGCCACGTCGCCCTGGGCCCCGCTGGCCAGTTGCACTTCGAGAAACGGGTAGTGGCTGGCCAGCTCGTCCAGGCTGTCGATGACCGGCTGATACGGCATGGCCTCGTCCTGGGCGACCCGTAACTGGGCCTCCTGGCCACGCATCAGGGCCAGCGCGCGACCGTCCAGGCGCTCGCACTGGCGCAACAGTTCCCGGGCGTCCTCCAGCAATGCGGCGCCCCGCTCGGTCAGGCGCGGCTGGCGGCCGCTGCTGCGCTCGAACAGGACCACGCCCAGGTCGGTTTCCAGCAGGGCGATGGCATTGCTGATCGCCGACTGGGCCTTGCGCTGCTCGCGGGCGACAGCGGAAAACGAACGCAGCTCGGCAACCCGCACGAACAGGCGCAGTTGCTCCAGGTTCCAATGCTCGGCCATGCAAGCTATCTCCATAACAGATAGGTAATGACTTTACCGCATCCATGGAGCGTCTAGAATGCCAGCCCAGCAACGGAGGACCTGCACCATGAACGCCTACACCTACCTGGCCATCGCCATTTGCGCCGAAGTCATCGCCACCGCTTCCATGAAGGCGGTCAAGGGCTTGAGCACGCCGCTGCCGCTGCTGCTGATGGTCTGCGGCTATGCCGTGGCGTTCTGGATGCTGACCCTGGTAGTGCGCAGCATTCCGGTAGGCATCGCCTATGCGATCTGGTCGGGCCTGGGCATCGTGCTGATCAGCGCGGTGGCACTGGTGATCTATGGGCAGAAGCTGGACTTCCCGGCCATGCTCGGCATGGCCATGATCGTCGGCGGCGTGGTGGTGATCCAGGTATTCTCCCGGACCGCAGGGCACTGATCCGTATCCGGGGCTGCTTTGCAGCCCCAAATGGCAACTGCAAGCCCTGAGCCCGGCATTGGGAAGCCTGCCTTCACAGCCTGTATACTTGCCAGCTGTCCCAATCCTCGAGGTGCCCGCATGCCAACCGCCATTTCCACTGACGTGCTGATCGTCGGCGCTGGGGTCGCTGGCCTCTGGCTCAACGCCCGCCTGCGGCGCCTGGGCTATTCGACGGTGCTGGTGGAGCGCGCCAGCCTTGGCGGCGAACAGACCATCAAGTCCCAGGGCATCATCCATGGTGGCACCAAGTACGCGCTGCACGGCGCCCTGACCGGTGCCTCGGAGGCCATCGCCGACATGCCGCGGCGCTGGCGCGAGGCCCTGGCCGGCAGCGGCGAGCTTAACCTGGGCAACACCCGCCTGTTGTCCGATGCCCACTACCTCTGGTCCCCAGGCACCCTGGCAGGCAACCTCACCAGTTTCTTCGCCAGCAAGGCCGTGCGCGGCCGGGTCGACCAAGTCAAGGGCGAGCAACTGCCCCCCGCCCTGCAAGACCGCGCCTTCAAGGGCAAGGTCTACCGCCTGGCCGAGCTGGTCATCGATGTACCCAGCCTGCTCGCCAACCTGGCCGAGCTGGCCGGTGACAGCCTGCTGGCCGGCGAGCGCATCGAGCCGCTGCGCGAGGGCGGCGAACTGCTCGGCCTGCGCGTGGACGATCGCGAGATCCGCGCCCAGCGCATCGTGCTCAGCGCCGGTGCCGGCACCGAGGCACTGCTCCAGGCCCTGGGCCTGGAGCAGCCGGCCATGCAGCGCCGTCCCCTGCACATGGTCATGGCCAAGGGGCCGAACCTCAAGCCGCTCTATGCCCACTGCCTGGGCGGCGGGCCGAAGCCGCGGGTCACCATCACCACCCACCCGGCCGCAGACGGCCAGTGGGTCTGGTACCTCGGTGGCGACCTGGCCGAAGCCGACGGCGTGGCCCGCGAGCCGGCGGCGCAGATCGCCGCAGCGCAAAAGGAAATCGCCAACCTGCTGCCCTGGGTCGACCAGCGCCAGGTGCGCTGGGCCACCCTGCGGGTCGACCGCGCCGAGCCGGCGCAGTCCGGCCTGGTGCGCCCGGACAATGCCTTCCTGGCCGAGCAACAACGCCTGCTGGTGGGCTGGCCAACCAAGCTGGCCCTGGCGCCCGACTTCTGCGACCGTGTGCTGGCGAGCCTGGAGCGTGATGGCATCCGCCCAAGCGCGCAACCGAACCTTGCCGACCTGCCCCGCCCCGCGCTGGGCGTGCCTGCCTGGGAGCAACTGCTGCCATGAGCCTGCCGACCCTGCACGACTTCCACCGCCCGTTGGGCAGCACCGGCCTGACCGTGTCGCCCCTGGGCCTGGGCACGGTCAAGCTTGGCCGCGACCAGGGCGTCAAGTACCCCACCGGCTTCACCATCCCCGGCGACGACGAAGCCCGCCTGCTGCTGGCCCAGGCCCGTGAGCTGGGCATCAACCTGATCGACACCGCGCCGGCCTATGGCCGCAGCGAAGAACGCCTGGGCCCGCTGCTGCGTGGCCAGCGCGATGAGTGGGTGATCGTCAGCAAGGTGGGCGAAGAGTTCGAGAATGGCCAGTCGCATTTCGATTTCAGCGCCGCCCACACCCGACTTTCGGTGGAACGCAGCCTGCGCCGCCTGGAAACCGATCGCATCGACCTGGTGCTGGTGCACTCCGATGGCAACGACCTGGCGATACTCGAGCAGCAGGAGGTCTACCAGACTCTCGCCGCCCTCAAGCAGGAGGGCAAGATCCTCGGCTACGGCCTCTCCGGCAAGACCGTGGCCGGCGGCCTCAAGGCCCTGGAACAAGGCGACTGCGCCATGGTCACCTACAACCTCAACGAGCAGGCAGAACGCCCGGTACTGGACTACGCTGCCGAGCACGGCAAGGCCATCCTGGTGAAAAAGGCCCTGGCCAGCGGGCACGTTTGCCTGGCGCCTGGGGTCGATCCGGTGCAGGCCAGCTTCGAGCTGCTGTTCTCCCACCCTGGCGTGAGCAGTGCTATCGTCGGCACCATCAATCCGTTGCACCTGGCCCATAACGTGGCCACCGTCGCCCGCATCCTGGGCCAGTCTTGAGCCAACCACCAGGGCGCCCAACGCAAGGAGGAGCCTCGTGCCGCGCATGCTGATCCGCAAGAACCCGAGCAACTTCAAGACCTTGCCGCTGCATGTAGAAGCCACCCCCGACGGCCTGACCTACCAGAGCATCGGCATGCCGTTGAACTTCGCCCAGGTCCAGCAACGGCGCAAGGCCATCCAGTTGGCCGACACCGAGCGTTTCGTGGTGGAACTGGCCAACCTCGGCGTCTCGGTGCGCCTGACCCTGCACTGGCAGCACCGCGACTACTGGGTGCTGGTACGCCAGCGCCGGCAGGACCGTGGCGATGTGGTCTTGAAGCTGATCTCAGGCTACGTGCCCGCCCAGGAACTCAACCTGCCGCTGCACACCGCCATCCAGGAAGTGGCGGAGGAGTGCCTGCTGGAAACCCCCGAAGGCTGGCTCGGCGGGCGTTTCAACGACACCTGGCTGCCGGCGCCCTACGCCACCGCCCTGCACTACCGCGAGGCCCTGCCCTTCGTCCTTACACCCGAGTCCGGTGCCGCACGGCCGGTGCATTGCGCCAACCTGATGCTGCTGGAGCGGCCACGGGCCTACGTGCACCTGCCCACGGCATCGCTGCAACTGATCTACGACCTGCGCCTGCAGGTGCCCAGGGAAGCCAAGTCGCTGAGCCTGTTCCATGTCGACGAGCGGCTGGAGGGTGAGCACCTGGTGGCCCGGCTCAACCGCAAGCGCCCGGACCTGTACCTGATGCCGCTGAAGGACGGTCGGCCGCTGGCCGAGCTCTATACCTTGAAGAAGGACGAACTGGTGCCCGCCAGCACCCGTGGCCTGTACCTGGCCGAGAGCTTCGCCCGACAGGAGGGTTGGGTGGTGCAGGATGAGCGGGTGCGCTGGAAGGACTGGGTGAAACGGCAGGGGTTGGTGGAGCCGAAGCGGGAGCCGGCATCGCACCTGGAGCGCTTCGGTGAGAAAGCGCGGGAGTTGCTGGCCCGGGCACGGACCACCTTGCACAAGTGATCATGGGGCTGCTGCGCAGCCCATCGCCGGCAAGCCGGCTCCCACAGGTTTCCCGCTGGATTCAAGCCCTGCGCTCTATCTGTGGGAGATCATGCGCTGCGCTATCTGCGGTTTACGCAGGCCCTTGTGGGAGCCGGCTTGCCGGCGATGGGCCGCATTGCGGCCCCGGCACTCTCAGTGCTTGCGGATCTTCTCGACGATCGCCGTGGTCGAGCTGTTTTCCACCAGCCCCAGCACCTTCACCGTCCCGCCATAGGCCTTGACGATATCGGCGCCGACCACTTGGTCGATGCCATAGTCGCCCCCCTTGACCAGCACATCCGGCTTGACCTGGCGCAGCAGGTTCTCGGGCGTCCCCTCGGGGAAACTGATGACCCAGTCCACCGCACCCAGGCCGGCGAGCACGGCCATGCGCCGATCGACGCTGTTGATCGGCCGGCCCGGCCCCTTCAGGCGGCTGACCGAAGCGTCGTCGTTGACCGCCACGATCAGGCGGTCGCCCTGGGCACGTGCCTGCTCCAGGTAGGTCACGTGGCCGGCATGGAGAATGTCGAAGCAGCCGTTGGTGAAGACGATCGTCTCGTTGTGCGCCCGCGCATCGTCGATGGCCAGCAACAGCTGGTCGAGGGTCAACACGCCGCGCTCGGAGCCCTCCTCGCGCTGGATCGCCCGACGCAGTTCGGGGGCGCTGATAGCTGCAGTACCGAGCTTGCCGACCACGATGCCGGCAGCCAGGTTGGCCAGGGCGACCGCGTGGGGCAGGTCCTCGCCGGCGGCGATGGCCGCCGCCAGGGTGGAGATCACGGTATCGCCGGCACCGGTGACATCGAACACCTCGCGGGCACGTGCCGGCAAGTGCAGCGCCGGATGACCGGTGCGCAGCAGGGTCATGCCATGCTCGCCACGGGTCACCAGCAAGGCGCCGAGCTCCAGATCGTGCAGCAGTTGCAGCCCCTTGGCGACCAGGTCGGCCTCGTCGACGCAGCGCCCGACGATGGTCTCGAACTCGCTCAGGTTCGGCGTGATCAGGCTGGCGCCCCGGTAGATGGAGAAGTCCTTGCCCTTGGGGTCGGCCAGCACCGGGATGCCCTTGGCCCGCGCCGCCTGGATCAGGCTCTGGTGGTTCTTCAGCGCGCCCTTGCCGTAGTCCGACAGCACCAGCACCTTGACGCCCTCGAGCAGGTCGTCGACTTCCTCCCCCAGCGACAATGGGTCGGTGGCGAAGGGTTCTTCGAAATCGATGCGCAGCAATTGCTGGTGGCGGCTCATGACCCGCAGCTTGACGATGGTCGGCTGGTGGGCGATGCGCTGGAAGATCGAACGCACGCCCGCGGCCTGCAAGCTGTTGGACAGGCTATCGGCGGCCTCGTCCTGGCCGGTCACGCCGACCAGCGCGGCCGGCGCACCGAGCGCGGCGATGTTCAGTGCGACGTTGGCCGCGCCGCCGGGGCGATCCTCGATCTGCTCGACCTTGACCACCGGCACCGGCGCTTCGGGAGAAATCCGCGAGGTACCGCCATGCCAGTAGCGGTCGAGCATGACATCGCCGACCACCAGTACCGGGGCTTGATCGAAACGCGGCATGGACAACTTCATGGGCAACCCAAATGGAAAAATGAACAGGGGCAGGATATTAGCACAGGGCAAGCGACGGCTTTATGGCCACCTGCGCTCGCGACAACTCCAGTGACAATCGGGGCCGGCCAGGCCCCGATTCAGTAGGCTTCAGGTGATATCGGCCTTTTCCGGCTGATCCAGGCCCATGGCATGCAGGCGGGCATAATGGCCATTTGCCTGGAGCAACTCGGCGTGGGTGCCGCGCTCCACCAGCCGGCCCTGATCCATGACCAGGATCTGGTCGGCCTTCTCGATGGTCGACAGGCGATGGGCGATCACCAGGGTGGTGCGGCCTTCCATCACATGGTCGAGCGCGGCCTGGATGTGGCGCTCGGACTCGGTATCCAGGGCCGAGGTGGCCTCGTCGAGGATCAACAACGGCGCGTTCTTCAACAGGGCACGGGCGATCGCCAGGCGCTGGCGCTGGCCGCCGGACAGCAGTACGCCGTTCTCGCCGACCTGGGTGTCGAAGCCCTGGGGCAACTGGTCGACGAACTCCTTGGCGTAGGCATCGGCAGCCGCGGCCTCGATGGCCTCGCGCGGCGCACCGGCCAGGTCGCCATAGGCGATGTTGTTGGCGACCGTGTCGTTGAACAGGGTCACGTGCTGGGTCACCTGGGCCACGTGGCGGCGCAGGTTGCGCAGGCGGTAGTTCTCGATCTCCACGCCATCGAGCAGGATCTGCCCCTTGTCATGGTGATAGAAGCGTGGAATCAGCCCGGCCAGGGTCGACTTGCCGCTGCCGGAGCGACCGACCAGGGCGATCATCTGCCCAGGCTCGGCGGTAAAGCTGATGTCGCTCAGCACCTCGCGCTCGGTGCCTGGGTAGGTGAAGCTGAGGTTGCGCACCTCCAGGCGACCTTCGACCCGCTCCATCTCCACGGTGCCGGCATCCACCTCCGGCTGCTCGTCCAGTTGCTCGAAGATGCTCTCGGCACCGGCCAGGCCTTTCTGGATGGTCGAGCTGACTTCCGACAACTGGCGAATCGGCTTGGGCAACAGGCCCGCCGCCGTGATGTAGGCGACCAGGTCGCCCGCAGAGGCATCGCCCCGCAGGAACAGCACCAGGAACATCAGCGCCGCCATGGCGCTGTAGATCACCAGTTGCAGCAACGGCGTGTACAGCGCGCCGGTCTTGGTCATGCGCAGCTGCTTGTCGGTATTGCCCTGGCTGGCCTGCTGGAAGCGCCGCTCCTCGTAGGCCTCGCCACCGAAGCTGCGCACCACGCGGTAGCCCTGGATGGTCTCGGAGGCAACGTGGGTCACGTCGCCCATGGCCACCTGGATCTTCTTGCTCTGCTTGCGGAACTTCTTGCTGGCGGTGCTCACCATCAGGGCGATGATCGGCAGGATGGCGACCATCACCAGGGTCAGCTTCCAGTTCATCCACAACAGGTAGGCGAACAGGAAGACCACGGTCAGGCCCTCGCGGATCACCACCTTGATCGCATCGGTGGCGGCGCCGGTGACCATGGTCACGTTGAAGGTGATCCGCGAGATCAGGTGCCCGGAGTTGTGGTTGTCGAAATAGCGGTTGGGCAGTACCAGCAGCTTGTTGAACAGCTCCACCCGCAGGTCGTGCACCAGGCACAGGGATACCTTGGCCAGGAAATAGTTGCCCAGGAACGAGCCCAGCCCCTGCCAGGCGGCGATCAGGATGATCAGCAGCGGCACCGCCTGCAGCAGCTGCAGGTCGCGCAGGTAGGGCACGTCGGGGAACAGCACCGCTTGCGGATTGCTCAGCCCATCGACGAAGTACTTGAGGATCCCGGCCAGCATCGGCTGGGTCGAGGCGAAGATCACGAAACCTACGATGCTCAGCAGGAAGATGCCAATGTAGGGTTTCACGTAGCCCAGCAGCCGGAAGTAGATCTTCAGGCTGGAGGCATGCTCCGCGGTTCGCGGTGTTTCGGCCATCATCGAACTCGCTGTTCAGGTTGAACCGGAAATTTTACCACAGGCTCGATCCTCGGCACGCACCCAGGGCAACAACATCGCCAGCCCCACCGGCAGCCAGCTGATGAACCACTCGGCACGCGGCGTGTCGGTCAGGCTCGCGGCGTCGAACTGCATGGCCAGGGTGGCGAACACCCAGAACGCCAGCAGGGCCTTGCCGAACGCCGTATGGCGGACCCGCACGATCTCGCCTAGGGTGAACAGCCATACCGCTGTCCATAGCAGCAGGCCTGGCAGGCCAAGCTCCACGGCAACGTGGGTGAACATGTTGTGGGTATGGTCGAAGGACTTGCCGAACGCCTCGACCCGATAGACCTCGCCCAGCCCCAAGCCGGTCCAAGGGTGCTCGGCGATCATCTGCAACGCCGACTGGAACAGCTCTGGACGGAAGGACGCCCCACGGCGCAGGATCAGCTCGTGCATCACGCCGAAAGCAACGACGGTGGCGACCAGGGCCAGGATGGCATACAGGCCGCTCTTGCGGTCACGGAACCACAGCGGCGCCAGGACCACGGTCATGACCAGCGCCAGGGCCGCCCCGCGACTCTGGCTGAACACCACGAACGCGCCCAGACAGGCCAGCGCCACGGCCCAGGCGACTTGCAGGCCACGCTGTCGGGGTACGTCGTAAAGCGTCCAGAAGATCGCGGCGGCAATGACATAGGCGCCCAGGATAGGGTGGGAGATCTCGCCGATCCCCTCCAGGCGAGCCGTCAGTCGATTTGGCTGCAGGCCATAGTAATGAACGATCGACGCCAGCGCGGCCACTGCCAGCAGGGCGCCCCCCATGCGTAGCAGGGCCTGGCAGCGCGCCAGGCCAGCCTGGGCCAGGAGAGGAAAGGCGAGGAGAAACAGCAGGATGTACAGCAGCCTCTTGGCGTCCCGCCCGGGCTGCTCGGAGGCCGACCAGGCCAGGCTCACGGCGCTCCAGCCAACCAGCAACGCGACGCCGATCCACAGGGCGGGCTGACGGCGCCAGGCCTCCACCAGCACGCGGCGCGCAGGCCAGGCCAACAGCAGCGTCGGCAACCAGAGAAAGAGGATGAGCCCCTGCTGGTAGAGCTTGTTGCTGGGCGCCAGGGCAATCCCTCCCAAAAACCAGACAAAGCCGAGCCCAAACCAGGCCTGGGCCCAGCGATTCTGATACGACATCCATTCCCCCCGGTAGATCAACAAGACACCATCATGGTGCTACAGCTTCAAATTCGGCATTATGGCCGGTCATTTTCGCTTGCAAGACGACAAGGCCCTATCCATGCAATGCTCCCGGCTCTCCCAAGTCGACTTCGATCAGCTGACACTCGGCGCCAAGGTTCTAGAGGCAGATAGCTATGGCGCTAAAGTCTACCTGCTCGGCGATGGAAATATCCTGAAGGTTTTTCGTCGCAAGCGCCTGATTTCATCTGCGCTGCTACGCCCGTACTCGCAGCGCTTCGTCGACAACGCCAGGCGCCTGGCCCAGCTGGGCATTCCAACGCTCGAGGTGATCAGCCAGTACAAGCTGCCAATGCCTGGGCGCACGGCCGTGCTCTACCGCCCGCTGCCGGGCGAGACGCTGCTGCAGTTGTCGCGCCAAGAGGGCTTCAGCTGGGACAAGTACCTGCCCCAGTTGATCGAACTGGTCCGCCGCTTGCACCGTTCAGGGATCTACTTTCGCTCGCTGCACCTGGGCAACGTGGTCGTCACCCCCGAGCAGCGCTTGGGCCTGATCGACGTGGCGGACATGCGTTTCCTGCGCCCACCGCTGTCGGCGCGCATGGTACGGCGTAACGTGCAGCACCTGGCCAGCTATATCGAGCGGGAGAAACTCGCCGACCGCTTCCCCCTCGCCGACTTCCAGGCGGCCCTGCTCGGGCGCTGAACCTCAGCGGCGCAGCAAGTTGGCCGAACCCTGGCGAAATGCCTGCCAGGCCAGCTCCGGCGCCAGGGCCTGGCGTTGCTGGCCGGCCGTGTCGCTGGCGTCGAGCGTGACGCAGCGCTCGATCGCCGCAGTCCAGGCGGCTTCGTCGCCGATCGGCAGGTAATAGCCCGCCTCGCCCAATTGCTCGCGAAATACCGGCAGGTCGCTGCACAACACCGGCACGTCGGCCAGCACGGCTTCCTGTAGCACGAGCCCCAGGCCCTCTGACCGTGAGGGCACGAGCAGCCAGTCGAAGGCCCGGTACAACTGCGACATGTCCGGGCGGTAGCCGCAGAACCACACGCTCCCCCCCAGCCCCAGCGCCTCGCTGCGTGCCACCAGGTGCGCTTTCAGTTCACCCTCGCCGAGAATCGCCAACTGGATGTCCGGTTGCTGCGCCCGCGCCTTGGCGAATGCTTCGATCAGCATCTCGAAACCCTTGCTCTCGACCAACCGCCCCACCGCACCGAACAGGCGACCAGGGTTTGCGGGCAAGGCCAGGGAGCGCCGGGCCGACGCCTGATCGAGCAACCCGTCGGCGAACGCCCGGGGGTCGAGCGCGATACGCAGGGTCTGCACTGGACACCCAAGGGTCTGTTCCAGCTCCCGGGCGAGCGTGCGGGACACCGCGGCGACGCTCAGGCGCTCGACACCCACGTCACACAGCAAACGGATATCCCGGCGGCGCAGGCGGGTCGAGCCATGGAACAGCACCGTCGCCCGTACATTCGGCAGATGGCGCAACAACGGCAGTACCAGACGGGCGACGCCCAGGCCATCGAGCAACAGCACGTCGGCCTCGGCCTGCTCCAATGCCTTGCGCAGACGCAGGCGCAGCCACGGCCGCAACAGCCGCCAGAAGTACCGTCCCTTGAGCGCGCGCTGTGGCATGTGCCACTCACGCGTGGTGCCGAGGCCGCAGCACAGGCCATCGCCAAGCAGCAACCAGTTGCTGATGCGGGCATCGTCACCGGCGTGCTTGAGCATTTGCCGGTGGACCTCATGCACGGAGATATACGGAGCTCCGCCCGACCACATCACGTTGACGATGTTCATCGGAATAGCTCCCTTGCACCTGGCAGGCTATCTGCCAGGCCAGCAGATTCAGTGAACAAGAAAACCGATTCCCGTACCAATCAAGACCCCTGCCACCAATACCGCTGCCAGCCTGACCCGGTCGCGCTGTCGTCGCTTGGCCTTGCGCTGGACCTCCTCGGGGACGGTCACGTGGCTACCAAAGCCCGTGTGCAGCACCGCGTCACCCTCCAGGGTGATGGCGGTCAGGTTCAATTCAGCGTAGCGCCGCGACAGCGCTTTTTCACCGGCATAATCAGCGAAAGGCGCACAACGCTGGTAATCGCTCAGCCTGCGCAGGCCTGGATTGAGCGAGAAGGCTTGCCACTCGGCCTTGTCCGAGAGCAGCGGGTAGCAGGGTACGCCGGCGATCACCTGGCGATCGCCGAGGTGGATGTAGGGGCTGTGGATCGCCAGGTCATGGGCATGGCTGCGCAACCAGACCTGCAGCACGTCCGGGCTCGCTTCCAGGATGGCCCGTGAGTCCTCGACGAAGCCCTGCCGGTAGAACCGCCAGTCATCCTCGCAGTGAAAGATGTAGGGCGTCTTGACCCGGCCATAGGCCAGGTCGATCGAGGCCAGTTGGCCCAGCTTCGGCCGGTTGACGAACACCGTGCAGTGATCCTTCCAGTGCGCGGGCACCGCGTCGTGCACGGCATCGTCGCCGGAGTCCTCGGTAATGAAGACTTCGCGTATGGGCGCCGTGTTGTAGCGGTCGAAACTCTCCAGGGTTTCCTTGAGCAGGTCGAAGCGCCCGCAACTGGTCACCACCAGGGTAATGTCACTGTTTTCCGAGAAGCGCACGGGGCTCCCTCCACCTTACGGTCTTGAATTGTTGATGCCCAACCCCCGGGACCTGCGATTCGTCACTCACAGCCCAAGCCTCAGGCGCAGGCGCTGCCATCCCGTCAGCGGCGGGTGTGGCCTCAATGGAGGGGTCATGTGTTCGACGATGCTACGCCCAACCTGGGCAAAGCTGAAACGCGAAACCGCCAGCTCGCGTCCATTCGCGGCGATTCGCTCGGTCAACGCAGGGTCTGCCCGTAAAAGCCGGAGCTTCTCCTGCAATACAGGGATGCTGTCGTACAGCACCACGCTGTGCATGTCCTGCAAGCCCAGGGCGCGATTCTCCTCCTCGCCCTGGTCGAACGCCAGCAAGACACAGCCGCACGCCATCGCTTCGAAGTTCTTGATCATGTATTCGCCCATGCCGACATCGGCACTGACGAAGAAGCGGATGCGGTTGAGGGTGTTGCAGTAGTCCTCACCCGAGTTGGTGCGGGTCACCACCAGGTTCTCCACCCGCCCCAGTTCGTCCAGCAGCGCCTTGCGCCCACTGTAGGCCACGCTCTTGGTACTGCCGACGAACGCCAGTTCGATATCGCGTTCACGCCCCTGGTCGCTGAGCAGTTGCTCATCGTAGCCCTTGGGCACGAACACCGCGTCGAAGCCCTCCTCGCGCAGGCGCTCGCTGACACGGTAGCCGGAACTGATCACCCGCGCCCAGGGCAGCTTGCGGTAATGCGCGCTGAACTTGCCGGTGTATTTGCAAGGGATGTAGTTCTGGTAGGCGTCATGCTCGAGGATCACCAGGTTCGGCACCGTGCGGATGAAGCCGGCCTGACGCATCTCCTGCTTGAAGCGCAGGAAGAAGACGATGCGGTCGTAGCGCGAGACATCCACCTCGCGCCGGAAATAACGGCGCAGGTTGCGCTGGTCCTCGCTGCTCAGCCAGCGCAGGTCGCAATCGCAGTTCGCCGCGACGCCATCGTACAGCCGGTCGAGGATTGCCCGCTGTTCTTTCTGCACCAGAAATAGGACTTTCATGGCTTTCCTTGGGCTCTTTGCGTCAGACGCTCAATCATAGGTGGCACTCAGGAGTCTCGGCGCCAGAACAATTCGTGCCGGCGCACCGCCTTGCGGAAGAACTCGTTCTCCCCGTACGGCGATGGGCGGCGCCCTGCCAACCAGCGCTGCAAGGCCCGGCGCACGCGACGCTTGAACGGTGCGGGCGGCTGCAGGTCGTGCATCATGCCCAAGGCCATGGCCTTGTCGCGCTGGGTCGGCACGTCCAGGACCAGGCTGCAGGGGGCCCAGGCCTGGTCGGCATGCAGTTGCGGCGGCAACGCCACGCCATCGCCGCTGTCGCCCATGGGCCAGCGGTCGTTGTCATGCAGGTGGTTGGCGTAGCAGAGTACGGTTTCCGGTTGCCAGGCCAAGCCCTGCAAGGCCTCGAGCACCGCCGCCCGGGCACACAGGTGGTCGGGGTGCGGGTCGAGCTGCGGATGGGGCATGACCAGTACCTGCGGCCTGGCCCGCTCCAGCAGGACGCGTAGGTCGGCCAACAGGTTGTTCCAGGTCGGCGCACCGTCGGCATCGGCTGGCAGCGCAAACGGATTGAAACGGCGGAATGGGCGAATATCGGCCATGTCAGCCTCACGCGAGTCCACGGGCTGGTCGGGCGCCGCCTGCATGGCCGGCAGTTGCAGGCAGAAGTAACCCAGTTGCACGCAGCGCGACTCGGGCACGCCAGCCCAGCGTGGCACGGCGATGCTGTCCCAGGCCCGCAGTCGCCCTTTCAGCCGTGCGGCCTCGGCCTTGGCCATGCCCATCCGCTGGTAATGCTCGGCTTCGATTTCACCGGCGGTCAAGGTCACCACCCAGGCTTCGTCGGCCTGGCTGTACAACCCGTAGGCGGCCAGCTCGGCATCGTCGGCATGGGGGGCGATGACCATGACTCGGCGTTGGCGCAGCTCGACACCCGGTGCAATCCACAACCGTGGCGCCCCCACCAGCCGGCAGTGCCGTCCCCGCAGCCGCAGGGTGCCCGCCATCAGGGGGGCCGCCAGGCCGGTCAGGTTGAGAAAGCGCACACCCTCGACCCCGCGTTCGAACGTCTGCCGGTCACCCTGCCCCTCTGCAAGCAGTTCGACCTGCGGATCGAGCAGGCGGCCCAGCCAGGTGCTCTTCACCCGGACCTCGAGGACCAGCGTCTCGTCCCCGGCCAGCGCGGCATCTACCTCGAGCAGGCCGCCGCGCAGGGTCACGGACGCCTCGCGGGTCTGCTCACCGAAGCGGTACTCGTAGTCCTCGGCCGGGGAATAGAACAGGTGATCGGCGAACCAGGCCTCGTGGGCCACCCAGATCAGCGGCAGCAGTACCAGCGGCAGCCACCAGTACGTGGCGACCCCGAGCACGACCAGCAGGACCAGGCCCGCCAGCAGGCCGAAGCGCTTGTTGCGCCGGTGGCGCCTGAGCAGCGCCTGCTTGCGGCTCATGCCTGGAACACCGGCACAGGGTTGCACCAGCGGTCCTTGTACTCGCGGTCGGCACGACCGAACGAGAACCGCAGCGGCTTGTTGCGGGCGCGGGCATCCTCCCAGGCGGCCTGGGTATTGAGGAAGCTCAGCACGCTGCCGGGGCTGAAGGCCTTGGTTTCAGGGTCGACGCCGCCATTGACGTACTCGACGCTGATCCATTCCGGCGCCTCGACCCGGTACACCAGCTGGATGGCGATGGGTGCGCCTTCGAGCAACAGCACCGAACCGATCATCAGCTCGCGCAAACGCTCCAGCACCTCTGCCATGCGCGCAGCGCCAGTGGCCGGAAAGCCCCAGCGCCGCTGGAACAGGTCGCAGTACATGGCGGCGAGCTGCGCGGCGCTGAAGTCGCCGATCGGTCGCACCTGGCCGCCCGCCTCTTCCAGCAGGCGCAGCTCGCGACGCTGGTTGTAGCGGAACTTCTTCGACAGGTCTTCGTGGGGGCGGGCCATGGCCAACTGCTCGGGCTGCGCCTTGAGGCCGGTGAAACGCCCCTGGTTCAGCTCGGACAGGTAGCGCCCGGCGTGCCGCAGCGGCGCACCGGCGTCGGCGGCGGCCGGCAGGATGATCTCCGCATTGCCCAGGTCGAACAGCCCCTTCTTGCCCATGCGCTTGAGCACGTCCTTGGACAGCGCCAGGTGGCGTCCCCAGGTAGGAATGGCGGCCTTGAGCTCGCCATCCTGTCGCCAGCCCAGGTAGCGCACCGGGATTTGCGCCAGGTCGGCCAGTTGCTCGACCACCAGGGGGTGCGTCGCCACGCTGCCGCCGAAACGCTGCCAGGCGGCGGCATAGTCTGCTGGGTCGATGGCCTGCCAGCCGCGTTCGCGAAAGGCCTGGATATGATTGAGCATCACGCCTGCACCACCAACGCGCGCACCTGCGCAAGCTGCCAGAATGCCTCGCGCACGGCCTGGTCGCTGAAGCGCTCGCGCAGGCGTTGCAGCATGTGCTCGGCGCACGCCTGGCGCTGTGCCTCGTCCAGCCCTGCCAGGTGCTGCAGGCCCTGGGCCAACTGCCCGGCATCGCCCAAGGGGAACAGCACGCCCACGCCCTCGACCACCTCGCGGGCACCACCGCAGGCCGTGGCCAGCAGCGGGACTCCAGCAACCATGGCCTCCAGCAGGACCATGCCGAACGGCTCGTGGTCGGAGCTCAGGGCGAACACATCGAACGCCTGGAAATAACGGCGGGCATCGGCCACCTGGCCGAGGAAGTCCACCTGCCCGGCGATCCCCAGTGCCGCGGCCTGGGCCTTGAGTTTGTCTTCCAGGCGGCCTTGGCCCAGCAGCACCAGGCGGGCGCTGGCCGGCAGGCCCGGCAGCGCCTCGGCGAAGCCACGCAGCAGGGTGGCCTGGTCCTTGTCAGGGTGCAGGCGACCGACGTTGCCGACGATCCAGGCCTGCGGGTCGAGGCCCAACGCACGGCGCGCCTCGTCACGCGGCACGAGGGCTGCCTGCAGGGCCTCGACGTCGATGCGGTTGTACAAGGTCTGGATACGCTCGGCGGGCCACGTGGGCAGGCAGCGACGCATGTCGTCGCGCACCGCGTCCGAGACCCCGAGCAGGCTCAGGCGTTTGCGAAAGAGGTTGGCGAACAGCCGCCGCCCGCCGCGTGCGTAGTCGCCGAAGGCATGGTGCACGCCGATCACCGGCAGGCCGGTGGCCAGCAGCGTCACGTAGATGGGCTTGAAGCGGTGGGCGATGCAGAAGCTGAAGTTGCGCTCGGCAGCGATCTTGCGCAGCGCCTGGATGGCACCCAGCTTCAGCCCGCGTACAGCCTTGGAACTGAACGCCAGGAACAAGACCTCGTCGGACGCGCAGCCGGCGGCTACCCGTGGGTCGGCCTTGCCAGTGAGAAAGACCGTGGTGACCCGGTAGCCCGTGCCCTGGAACAGACTGGCGTATTGACGGGCGCAATCGAGGAAAGGCCCGTCATAGCCATGGCAGAACTGCAGGATGCGCTGTTCAGAGCGGTTGGTCATAAGGCGCCGCGCCATCCTTGACCACCAGGATGTCTTCCATGATCAGGTACTGCAGGTCCGAGCCGAAGAACATGTTCAAGGCATCGGTCGGCGAGCAGATCATGGGTTCGCCACGACGGTTGAGCGAGGTGTTCAGCGACACGCCGTTGCCGGTCAGGTCTTCGAGGGCCTTCATCATGTCGTAGTAGCGCGGGTTGTACTCCCGCTTGAGCACCTGGGCGCGCGACGTGCCGTCCTCGTGGACCACTTCCGGGACACGGGTCTTCCACTCCTCGGCGACTTCGAAGGTGAACGTCATGAACGGTGCCGGATGGTCGACCTTGATCATCTGCGGTGCGACGGTGTCGAGCATCGACGGGCAGAATGGTCTCCAGCGCTCGCGGAACTTGATCTGCTCGTTGATCCGGTCGGCCACGCCCGGCACGCTCGGGCAACCGATGATCGAGCGGCCGCCCAGGGCACGCGGGCCGAACTCCATGCGGCCCTGGAACCAGGCCACCGGGTTGCCATCGACCATGATCTTGGCGATGCGCTGGGGCATGTCGTCGATCTTGCGCCACTTCGGCGCGCTTGGGTGGCGGGCGCAGGCGGCGATCACGTCTTCGTTGGAATACGAAGGACCGAGGTAGACGTGCTCCATCTTCTCGACCGGCACGCCACGGGCATGGGACACATAGGCCGCCGCACCGACCGCGGTACCGGCGTCACCGGAGGCAGGCTGGACGAACAGCTCCTTGACGTCCGGGCGGGCGATGATCTTCTGGTTCAGCTTGACGTTCAGCGCACAACCGCCGGCGAAGGCCAGCTTGCCGGTCTGCTTGAGGATATCGCCCAGGTAATGGTCGATCATCTGCAGGGCCAGCTTCTCAAACAGCGCCTGCATACTCGCCGCATAGTGGATGTACGGCTCGTCGGCGATGTCGCCCTCGCGCTTGGGGCCAAGCCATTCGATGAGCTTGGGCGAGAAGTAGAAGCCCTTGCCCTTCTCTTTATAGCGACGCAGGCCGATGACGTTGGCGTATTCGGTGTTGATCACCAGTTCGCCATTCTCGAAGCTGGCCAGGCGGGAGAAGTCGTACTTGCTGGCATCGCCGTACGGGGCCATGCCCATGACCTTGAACTCGCCGTCGAGCATCTCGAAGCCGAGGAACTCGGTGATCGCGCCGTACAGGCCACCGAGCGAGTCCGGGTCGTAGAATTCCTTGATCTTGTGGATACGGCCGTTTTCACCGTAGCCGAAGAAGGTGGTGGCGTACTCGCCCTTGCCGTCGATGCCGAGGATCGCGGTCTTTTCCTGGAAGCCCGAGCAGTGATAGGCGCTGGAAGCGTGGGCCAGGTGGTGCTCGACCGGCTCGATCTTGATCTTTTTCGGATCGAAGCCCAGTTGCTCCAGACACCAGACGATCTTCTTGCGGTAGCGCTTGTAGCGGCGGTTGCCCATCAGGATCGCATCGAGCGCGCGGTCAGGGGCGTACCAGTAGCGCTTGGCGTAGTGCCAACGGGCCTTGCCGAACAGGCTGATCGGGGCGAACGGAATGGCCACCACGTCGACGTCGGACGGCTTGATGCCGGCCTGCTCCAGGCAGAACTTCGCCGACTCGTAGGGCATGCGGTTCTTCGCATGCTTGTCACGCACGAAGCGCTCTTCTTCGGCGGCGGCAACCAGCTTGCCGTCGATGTACAGGGCCGCGGAAGGGTCATGGCTAAGGGCGCCGGACAGGCCAAGAATCGTCAATGCCAAGGGTCTAGCCTCTTCATTCGGTAGAAATGCGCCGCCGGCTCGCGGGCGGACGGCGACTAAAGAGCGGGATTATAACGCAAAGCGCTGTGTGCGGATGCCTCTGCGAGGGCTGCGCCTTCGATTGCGGGCCTGCACCAATGCCGGGGCCGCTTCGCGCCCCAAAGAGGTCTACAGGCTACTCCGCGATCAACCAGTCCATCCGCCAGCTACCCGCCGTCTGCGCCAGCTCCTTGGCCAGCCAAGGCAGCAACTCGCGCAGTTCCTCTTCCAGCCCCCAAGGCGGGTTGGCGATGGCCAGGCCCGAGCCATTGAGCCCCTGCGGGCTGTCCTGGTGGTGCACGTACAGCTCTGCGCGCAGCAGCTTGGGCGCACCGGTGCTGGTCAGGTCCTGGTAGAAGCGGGTCAGCGAGCGCTGGTCCTTGATCGGGTACCAGATCGCGGCGACGGTCTGGCGCATGCGCCCGATCGCCTCCTTCATCGCCACGGTGCAGCGCTTGAGCTCGTCGGGCTGCTCGAATGGTGGGTCGACCAGCATGATCGCGCGCTTCTCCTGCACCGGCAGCAGGGCCCGCGGCACGTGCCAGCCCTCGCCCAGGTGAACGACGACCCGTGGGTCCTTCTTCATGTTCTCCTTGAGCAGCGGCCCGTCCTCGGGGTGCTTCTCGTTGAGCAGGGCGCGGTCCTGCTGGCGCATCAAGCGCCGGGCCAGCTCTGGCGAGCCAGGGTAGTAGCGCAGCTCACCGTCGGCGTTCAGGCGCTTGACGATGCGCAGGTAGTCGGTGGTGATGGCCGGCAGGTCGTCGCGGTTCCACAGCCGGGCGATACCTTCGAGGTATTCGCCGGTGCGCGTCGCCTGGTCGCCCTGCAGGTCGTACAGCCCCAGGCCGGCATGGGTATCGAGGTAGGCGAACGGCTGCTCCTTGCGCGACATCAGGGCGATGAGGCGGGTCAGCACGATGTGCTTGAAGACGTCGGCATGGTTGCCGGCGTGGAAGGCGTGACGATAGTTCATGGCAACTCCTGCGAAGCCGGCAAGTTTACCTTGTCGCGCCGACGCCGTCAGGTCGCGCCCGCCGAAACGACAGCGGCCCGCGTCTCGGCGAGGCGCGGGCCGCTTCAGGCAGGCGTCAGCGAAACATCACTTGCCGATATGGTAGGCCTCGTCGGCCTTCTCGAAGCTCGAGACCATGCTGGCCGAAGGACGCCCCAGCTTGCTCACCACGACGATGGCGAGGGTCGCCAGCAGGAAGCCCGGGATGATTTCGTACAGACCCAGGCCGACATAGTTCTTCCACACGATCACGGTCACGGCACCGACCAGGATACCGGCCAGGGCGCCGTTGCGGGTCATGCCCTTCCACAGCACAGAGATCAGCACCACCGGACCGAAGGCGGCGCCGAAGCCGGCCCAGGCGTAGGCCACCAGGCCCAGCACGCGGTTCTCAGGGTTGGCGGCCAGGGCGATGGCGATCAGGGCCACGGCCAGGACCATCAGGCGGCCGACCCAGACCAGCTCGACCTGGGAAGCGTTCTTGCGCAGGAAGGCCTTGTAGAAGTCTTCGGTCAGGGCACTGGAGCACACCAGCAGCTGGCAGCTCAGGGTACTCATCACCGCCGCCAGGATGGCCGACAGCAGTACACCGGCGATCCATGGGTTGAACAGGATCTTCGCCAGCTCGATGAACACACGCTCGTGGTTCTCGGTGACCGGGCCGGCCAGGCCAGGGTTGGCCGAGAAGTAGGCGATACCGAAGAAGCCCACGGCGCAGGTGCCGGCCAGGCACAGAATCATCCAGGTCATGGAGATGCGGCGGGCGTTGGCGATCGACTTGACCGACTCGGCGGCCATGAAGCGCGCCAGGATGTGCGGCTGGCCGAAGTAGCCCAGGCCCCAGCCCAGCAGCGAGATGATGCCGATGAAGGTGGCGCCGCGGAACATGTCGAAGTTGGCCGGGTTCTGCGCCTCGATGGCGAGGAACGTGGTGTCGAAGCCGCCAGTGGAGATCAGCACGATGATCGGGGTGAGGATCAGCGCGAAGATCATCAGCGAGGCCTGCACGGTGTCGGTCCAGCTCACCGCCAGGAAGCCACCGACGAAGGTGTAGGCGATGGTCGCCGCGGCACCGGCCCACAGGGCGGTCTCGTACGACATGCCGAAGGTGCTTTCGAACAGGCGGGCGCCGGCGACGATGCCGGAAGCGCAGTAGATGGTGAAGAACACCAGGATGACGACGGCCGAGATCACCCGCAGCAGGCCGCTCTTGTCTTCGAAACGGCTGGTGAAGTAGTCCGGCAGGGTCAGGGCGTCGCCGTTGTACTCGGTCTGCACGCGCAGGCGGCCGGCCACGAACAGCCAGTTCAGGTAGGCGCCGATGGTCAGGCCGATGGCGATCCAGGCCTCCGAGAGGCCCGACAGGTAGATGGCGCCCGGCAGGCCCATCAGCAGCCAGCCGCTCATGTCGGAAGCGCCGGCGGAGAGCGCGGTGACCACGCTGCCGAGGCTACGGCCGCCGAGGATGTAGTCGGAGAGGTTCTTGGTGGAGCGATAGGCCACGAAGCCGATCAGCACCATTGCCGCGATGTAGACCACGAAGGTGATCGTGAGTGGATTGCCCATGGTTGTGCCCTGGCGTTTGTTTTTATCTCTTGCGAACCGCCTCGGTAAAGGTGGTTGCACCCAGGCGGCGCATCCTATGCAACAACACGAACAGGGTGCAACCATTTTTCAATGCCAAGTTGCACCTGGACGCACCTTTTCAGAAAAAGTGCCTTTTTTGCTCCTTTTCGGAGCATGCGGCACGTTTTTCATAAGAAAACGCACCGACAACGACCTTTTTCGCCATGTGGGAAATACCACCGGACGAGTTGCACCTTTTCCTCCAAAAAAACGGGTTGCACCCGGTTGCACCCGAATTGTCCTACAGCTAATCTTGCCGACAGCTTAGGCCACACCCGTGGCAATATCGAGGAATAAGAAATGGCGACGACCACCCTTGGGGTCAAACTCGACGACCCGACCCGTGAGCGACTCAAAGCCGCTGCGCAGTCCATCGACCGCACACCGCACTGGCTGATCAAGCAAGCGATCTTCAGCTACCTGGAGAAGCTCGAGGGTGGCGCCACCCTGACCGAACTCAACGGCCAGGCCGGTCACCCGGCCGACGATGCCGGGGAAATCCAGCCCGACCACAGCCACCAGTGCTTCCTCGAGTTCGCCGAGAGCATCCTGCCGCAGTCGGTGCTGCGCTCGGCCATCACCGCCGCCTACCGCCGCCCGGAACAGGAAATGGTGCCGATGCTGCTGGAGCAGGCCCGCCTGTCGGCCGCCCAGGCCGAGGCCACCAACAAGCTGGCCTCCGGCATCGCCGAGAAGCTGCGCAACCAGAAGAGCGCCAGCGGCCGTGCCGGCATCGTCCAGGGCCTGCTGCAGGAGTTCTCCCTGTCGTCCCAGGAGGGCGTGGCCCTGATGTGCCTGGCCGAAGCCCTGCTGCGCATTCCCGACAAGGGCACCCGCGATGCCCTGATCCGCGACAAGATCAGCACCGGCAACTGGCAACCGCACCTGGGCAACAGCCCGTCGCTGTTCGTCAACGCCGCCACCTGGGGCCTGCTGCTGACCGGCAAGCTGGTTTCCACCCACAACGAATCCGGCCTGACCTCCTCGCTCACCCGCATCATCGGCAAGAGCGGCGAACCGATGATCCGCAAGGGCGTCGACATGGCCATGCGTCTGATGGGCGAGCAGTTCGTCACCGGCGAGACCATCGCCGAGGCCCTGGCCAATGCCAGCCGCTTCGAGTCCAAGGGTTTCCGCTATTCCTACGACATGCTCGGCGAAGCCGCACTGACCGAGCACGACGCACAGAAGTACCTGGCTTCCTACGAGCAGGCGATCCACTCGATCGGCAAGGCGTCCCACGGCCGTGGCATCTATGAAGGCCCGGGCATCTCCATCAAGCTGTCGGCCCTGCACCCGCGCTACAGCCGCGCCCAGTACGAGCGTGTGATGGAAGAGCTGTACCCACGCCTGCTGTCGCTGACCCTGCTGGCCAAGCAGTACGACATCGGCCTGAACATCGATGCCGAGGAAGCCGACCGCCTGGAGCTGTCCCTGGACCTGCTCGAGCGCCTGTGCTTCGAGCCTGCGCTGGCCGGCTGGAACGGTATCGGCTTCGTCATCCAGGCCTACCAGAAGCGCTGCCCGTACGTGATCGACTACGTCATCGACCTGGCCAAGCGCAGCCGCCACCGCCTGATGATCCGCCTGGTCAAGGGCGCCTACTGGGACAGCGAGATCAAGCGCGCCCAGGTCGAAGGCCTGGAAGGCTACCCGGTGTACACCCGCAAGGTGTACACCGACGTGTCCTACATCGCCTGCGCACGCAAGCTGCTGTCGGTACCGGATGCCATCTACCCGCAGTTCGCCACGCACAACGCCCACACCCTGTCGGCCATCTACCATATTGCCGGTCAGAACTATTACCCGGGCCAATACGAGTTCCAGTGCCTGCACGGCATGGGCGAGCCCCTGTACGAGCAGGTGGTGGGCAAGGTTTCCGAAGGCAAGCTGAACCGCCCGTGCCGCGTCTACGCGCCGGTCGGCACCCATGAGACCCTGCTGGCCTACCTGGTGCGCCGCCTGCTGGAAAACGGCGCCAACACCTCGTTCGTCAACCGCATCGCCGACCACTCGATCTCCATCCAGGAACTGGTCGCCGACCCGGTCGTCAGCATCGAGCGCATGGCCACCCAGGAAGGCGCCATCGGCCTGCCGCACCCGCGCATCCCCCTGCCGCGTGACCTCTACGGCAGCGAGCGGGCCAACTCGGCCGGCATCGACATGGCCAACGAACACCGCCTGGCGTCGCTGTCCTGCGCCATGCTGGCCACCGCGCACAACGACTGGAAAGCCACCCCGCTGCTGGCCTGCGCCGCCAGCGAGCAGGCTGCCGCGCCGGTGCTCAACCCGGCCGACCACCGCGACGTGGTGGGCCATGTGCAGGAAGCCACCGTCGCCGACGTCGACAACGCCATCCAGTGCGCCCTCAATGCCGCGCCGATCTGGCAGGCCACCCCGCCGGCCGAGCGTGCTGCGATCCTCGAGCGCACCGCCGACCTGATGGAAGCCGAGATCCAGCCGCTGATGGGCCTGCTCATCCGCGAGGCCGGCAAGACCTTCGCCAACGCCATCGCCGAAGTACGCGAGGCGGTGGACTTCTTGCGCTACTACGCGGTGCAGGCACGCAACGACTTCAGCAATGACGCCCACCGCCCGCTGGGCCCGGTGGTATGCATCAGCCCGTGGAACTTCCCCCTGGCGATCTTCACCGGCCAGGTAGCCGCTGCCCTGGCCGCCGGCAACCCGGTCCTGGCCAAGCCTGCCGAGCAGACCCCGCTGGTCGCCGCCCAGGCCGTGCGCCTGCTGCTGGAAGCCGGCATTCCGCAAGGCGTGCTGCAGCTGCTGCCAGGCCGTGGCGAGACCGTCGGCGCCGGCCTGGTCGGCGACGAGCGGGTCAAGGGCGTGATGTTCACCGGCTCCACCGAGGTGGCGCGCCTGCTGCAACGCAACATCGCTGGCCGCCTGGATGCCCAGGGCCGCCCGATCCCACTGATCGCCGAGACCGGCGGCCAGAACGCCATGATCGTCGACTCCTCGGCCCTGACCGAGCAGGTGGTGATCGACGTGGTGTCCTCGGCCTTCGACAGCGCCGGCCAGCGCTGTTCGGCGCTGCGCGTGCTGTGCCTGCAGGAAGACTCCGCCGACCGCGTGATCGAGATGCTCAAGGGCGCCATGGCGCAGAACCGCCTGGGCAATCCGGAGCGCCTGCCGGTGGACATCGGCCCGGTGATCGACGCCGAGGCCAAGGCCGGCATCGAGAAACACATCCAGGGCATGCGCGAGAAAGGCCGCTCGGTCTACCAGGTGGCCATCGCCGATGCCGAGGAATGCAAGCGCGGCACCTTCGTCATGCCGACCCTGATCGAACTGGAAAGCTTCGACGAGCTCAAGCGCGAGATCTTCGGCCCGGTGCTGCATGTGGTGCGCTACAACCGTCGTAACCTCGACCAGTTGATCGAGCAGATCAACGCCTCCGGCTACGGCCTGACCCTGGGCGTGCACACCCGCATCGACGAGACCATCGCCAAGGTGGTGGACAACGTCAACGCCGGCAACATGTACGTCAACCGCAACATCGTCGGTGCGGTGGTCGGCGTGCAGCCGTTCGGTGGCGAAGGCCTGTCTGGCACCGGCCCGAAAGCCGGCGGCCCGCTGTACCTGTACCGCCTGCTGTCGACCCGCCCGGCCGACGCCATCGCCCGTCACTTCCAGCGTACCGACGGTGACAGCAAGGTCGACGGCGCCCTGCGCGACCAGTTGATCAAGCCGCTGCACACCTTCAAAACCTGGGCCGACAGCAGCCAGCTGACGGGCCTGGCCGAGCTGTGCGAGCAGTTCGCCGAGCAGTCCCAGAGTGGCATCACCCGCGTGCTGCCCGGCCCGACCGGCGAGCGCAACACCTACACCGTGCTGCCGCGCGAGCACGTGCTGTGCCTGGCCGACAACGAAGCCGATCTGCTGGCCCAACTGGCAGCCGTACTGGCCGTCGGTAGCTCGGCGGTGTGGGTCGATGGCGAGCCAGGCAAGGCCCTGCGCGCCCGCCTGCCGAAGGAGCTGCAAGCGAAGGTCAAGCTGGTGGCGGATTGGAACAAGGATGAAGTCGCGTTCGACGCGGTCATCCACCACGGCGACTCCGACCAACTGCGCCGCGTCTGCGAGCAGGTGGCCAAGCGTGCCGGGGCGATCGTGGGTGTGCATGGGCTGTCCAGCGGCGATCACCAGATTGCGCTGGAGCGTTTGGTGATCGAGCGGGCGGTGAGTGTGAACACCGCTGCGGCGGGGGGTAACGCCAGCTTGATGACCATTGGCTGACGGTCGTTGAATGGAAGAAGGAGAGCTTAGGCTCAATGTCAGTCAGTTAAGCGGCGCTTTGTCATTTTTGGGGCTACCTTGCAGCCCATCGCCGGCAAGCCGGCTCCCACAGGGACCGCGGCGACACACATGTGCGGTTTGCACGGACAGTGTGGGAGCCGGCTTGCCGGCGATGGGGCGCGAAGCGGCCCCAAATGACAACTGAAAGTCTTAACTGACCGGCATTGAGCTTAGGCTCTCCTGAGGGTGTCAGAAATTTTGTGTTCGGGCATAACATGAGTAAGAGGTGCATGTATGCCAACCAAAAAGAAACCCTTGCGTGACTTGCCCAAAATCCCCAAAGAGCTGCTGGAGCAGTTCGGTGAGGGCCTGATGACCGCAGAAGCTATCGAGGATGCCTCTGCGGCGTTTAAGAAGGCCCTGATCGAACGCGCGCTGCATGCCGAGCTTGGCCACCACCTGGGATATCCACCGGGCGCGCAGCGCCCAGAGGATGAAACCAACCAGCGTAACGGCAAGAGTGGCAAGACGGTTTTGACCGGCGATGGCCCGCTTCGTCTGGAAATTCCCCGAGATCGAGACGGTAGCTTTGCACCCATTCTGATCCCTAAGCACGAGCGGCGGTACACCGGCTTCGATGACAAGATCATCGCCATGTATGCTCGAGGTATGACGGTCAGAGAGATCCGAGCCTTTCTGTCCGAGCAGTATGGAACCGACGTCTCGCCTGATTTCATCAGCTCTGTAACTGACGAGGTCATGGAAGAGATTGGTGCTTGGCAACAGCGGCCACTGGAGCCGATGTACCCGGTCATTTTCTTCGATGCGCTGCGGGTGAAGATTCGCGAAGAAGGCCTGGTGCGCAACAAGGCCATTTACCTGGCACTGGGCGTTCTACCCGACGGGACGCGCGATATCTTGGGCATCTGGATCGAAAACACCGAGGGTGCGAAGTTCTGGATGAAGGTTTTTAACGATCTCAAAACGCGTGGTGTCGAAGATGTGCTAATTGCCGTGACCGATGGCCTCAAAGGCATGTCAGAGGCCCTCAGCGCTGTGTTTCCAGAGACGACGCTGCAGACGTGCATCGTGCACCTGATCCGCAACAGCCTCGACTTCGCGGCCTGGGACAAGCGGCGGGCTCTGGCCAAGGAGCTGAAGCCGATTTACCAAGCCATCAATG
>NZ_JBDLLR010000010.1:0-428 GCF_046365545.1 Pseudomonas sp. HLMP
GGCCGCGACCCTGGCCGGCGCCTGCTCGCTGAACATCGAATGCCAGCAGAGCCGCATCGACTTCCGCCTGCAGACCCGCTACGTGGACGAGCAGGCCAGCGACTTGGACGACGCCCTGGCGCGCATCGCCCGCTACACCGCCGAAGGCAAGGCCATCTCCATCGCCCTGCATGGCAACGCCGCCGAAATCCTGCCAGAGCTGGTCAAGCGCGGCGTGCGCCCGGACATGGTCACCGACCAGACCAGCGCCCACGACCCGCTCAACGGCTACCTGCCCGCCGGCTGGACCTGGGAGCAGTACCGCGACCGTGCGCAGACCGAGCCTGCCGCCGTGGTCAAGGCGGCCAAGCAGTCCATGGCCGTGCACGTGCAAGCCATGCTCGACTTCCAGAAGCAGGGCGTGCCGACCTTCGACTACGGCAACAACA
>NZ_JBDLLR010000011.1:0-295 GCF_046365545.1 Pseudomonas sp. HLMP
ATGGCAAGGGCTACGCCCTTGTTCGCGGGCAAGCCCGCTCCCACGGGCCCCTGCAAACCACATTACTTGTGATCGACTCGACCACTCTGTAGGAGCCGGCTTGCCGGCGATTGGGCCAGCCCTGACACCACCGACATATGGCAAGGGCTACGCCCTTGTTCGCGGGCAAGCCCGCTCCCACGGGCCCCTGCAAACCACATTACTTGTGATCGACTCGACCACTCTGTGGGAGCCGGCTTGCCGGCGATTGGGCCAGCCCTGACACCACCGACATATGGCAAGGGCTACGCCCTTG
>NZ_JBDLLR010000012.1:0-482 GCF_046365545.1 Pseudomonas sp. HLMP
GAAGCCGACCTGATGCGCGCGGCCGAGCATGCACGGGAGTCGTTGGCGATCCTCAGCGAGGAGGAGGCCAATTTCATGATGGCGCATATCGGGGAAATTGCCGGGGTGCTGAGTGGGGCGAGCACCTCGATGGGCGTGGGCAAGGACATGCTGGAAAAGGGGCTTGGGCAGGTCAAGGACACGCTCAAGGGCATCGAGGCGCTGCACCAACGGCAGTTTGCCTTGCATGGGCACCTCAGAAGCCCGGAATTCTTCGCATCGCGCCAGGCGCTGTATCAGCAGCTCAGCGCGCAATTGAGTACTGCGTTCCTGCACAAGCGGTTGAGCCTGGGCACCTACGACAGGCTGCGCCGGGATCTTGGGATTTCGTCCAAGCGTGTGGTGCATCACTGGAAAAAGGCCGGTGGGCCGGGGCAGATACCGGGGTATGCGACGCATTTGGAAGAAGTGGCGAAGACGGCGCGGTATTTGAAATATGGTGG
>NZ_JBDLLR010000013.1:0-3942 GCF_046365545.1 Pseudomonas sp. HLMP
TGGCCAACAAGTACAGCACCGCGCTGGACGCCGGCCAGGTACTGGCGCCGGCCAAGGACCTGGCGCAGATGCAGCACGTGGTGTTCAATGCCTACACCAACGCGGGCCTGACCGTGCTGTTCCTGTTCGTGGTGCTGAGCATCCTGTACTTCGCCCTGCAGGTCGGGCGCCGTGCCTGGGCCAAGCCCGAACGTACCGACAAGGAGTCGCCGTTCCAGCCCCTCCCCGAGGCCTGAGGGTACGCATCGATGTTCAATGACCTGAGCAAGATGGGCAAATACCTGGGGCAGGCAGCCCGCATGCTGGTCGGCATGCCCGACTACGACAACTATGTCGAGCACATGCAGGCCAAGCACCCGGGCAAGCCGGTGATGAGCTACGAGGCGTTCTTCAGGGAACGCCAGGCCGCACGCTACGGCGGCGGCAATGGCCGCCCCGTCCGTTGCTGCTGAACACCCCACCTGTACAAAGAGCGCCACGCCTGTCGTGGCGCTCTTGCTTTTGGGGCATGACATCAGGCAAAACCTGCTACCCCCGCCTCCTCGCCCCGGGACCGACCATGCAACTCAAGCACAAGATCGTCACCCTCAGTGTCCTGCCGCTTCTGGTGTCGGTGCTGTTCATCTGCGTCCTGGTGTTCGCCCAGAGCCGCAAGCTCGAGGAGGACCAGGCCCGCCTGGTGCAGAGCAGCATCATGGCCGCCAAGAAGGCGGAGCTGAAGAACTACCTCGAACTGGCGATGAGCCTGATCGCGCCGCTGTACGACAGTGGTGCGGACGACGACAAGACCCGCCAGCGTGCCTTGCAGATGCTGGCCCGGGCGAGTTTCGGCGTGGATGGGTACTTCTTCGTCTACGATCGTCACGGCAAGAACCTGATGCACCCCAGGCAGGCGGAGCTGGTCGGCAAGGAACTCATCGGCATGACCGACAAGAACGGCCTGCCGGTGATCCAGGCGCTGCTAAGCAGCGCCAGCCAGGGCGACGGCTACCAGTTGTACGACTGGCAGAAGCCCTCCAGTGGCCAGGTCACCGGCAAACTGTCCTACGTGGTGATGCTGGAGCGCTGGGGATGGATGCTGGGCACCGGCATCTATATCGACGACGTGGAAGTGGCAACGCTCAAGTCGCGCCAGGAAGTCGCCTCCGGCGTCCTGACCACGGTGCTGGCGATCGCCTCCTTCTCCTTACTGGCCGTGCTGGTGATCTTCACCGGCGGCCTGATGCTCAACGTCAGCGAACATCGCCTGGCCGACCGAAAGCTGTCGATGCTCAACCAGCGCATCGTCAACCTCCAGGAAGAAGAGCGCTCCCGCGTCTCCCGCGAGTTGCACGACGGCATCAGCCAGTTGCTGGTGTCGATCAAGTTCCAGTTCGAACTGGCAGCCCTGGAAGTGGCCAACGGCCAGGCCGAGGGGCTGGCCAACCTGCGCAAAGGCACGACCCGCCTGGGCGCCGCGATCGGCGAGATCCGCCGTATCTCCCATGACCTGCGCCCGTCGCTGCTCGATACCTTGGGCCTGTCGCCGGCCATCGACCAGCACCTGCGCGAGTTCGAGCAGCGCACCGCGATCCGCACCCAGTACGAATGCGCGCTGGACGACATCGAGGTGGATGCCGACCTCTCGCTCACGCTGTTTCGCATCATCCAGGAGGCCCTGGCGAACATCGAACGCCATGCCAAGGCGAGCACCGCTATAATCGCGCTGGCCGCCCACAACGGCATGATCACGCTGCGCGTGCTGGACAACGGCGTGGGCTTCGACCCTGGCGCGGCGGACGAAAGCCACGGCATCGGCTTGAGAAACATCCGTGAACGGGTCGATCACCACCACGGCACCTTCAGCATCGTATCCATGAGCGGCCGCACACAATTGCAGGTCCACATACCGATCCGCAGCGCGTGATCGGCTTCATCACCTTCAGTGCCCCGAGACTGCCATGAGCGTTACTCCCCCAATCAGAATCGCCCTGGTCGACGACCACGTCCTGGTGCGTGATGGTGTCAAATCGCTGCTCAGCGCGATCGCGCATTTCCAGGTGGTCGGCCAGGCCGAGTCCGGCGCCCAAGCGCTTGAGCTGGTGGCGGCCCTGGAGCTGGATATCCTGCTCGTCGATGTGGGCCTGCCGGACATGAACGGGCTGGAGCTGACCCGCAGGCTGCGGGCCCTGTACCCGGGCATCAAGATCCTCATGCTGAGCATGTACGACAACCAGGAGTACGTGCGCACCTCGATCAGCGCCGGCGCCCTGGGCTACGTACTGAAAAACGCGCCCTCCACGGAGCTGATCGCCGCGATCGAGGCCATCGCTGCGGGCGGCAGCTTCTACAGCCCGGAAATCGCCCGCAAGCTGGTCGGCAACAACCGCGACGAGCATGACCTGACGCCGCGCGAAGTGCAGGTGCTGTCGATGATCGCCAAAGGTGCGAACAACAAGGAGATGGCGCGGGAGCTGGGGATCAGCGTGCGCACCGTGGAAACCTACCGCTTGAGCATACGGCGCAAGCTCAATATCGATACGGCGGCGGCGTTGGTGAAGTATGCGATCGAGCATGGGTTGGTTTCCCTTTGAGGGGCGTGGTGAAACGGCCTGACCATCGGGCATATGAGCTCGATGGCACGTCGGCACGGTCTACTCGCCTAGGCGCCGCCTGACAGGCGGGGTTAAACTGGGGGCGACGCGAACCGCCCAACCATTTCCAGGAAATCCCGTGCCCAACGCCTCCGACGACCGCGCATCCTTGGCCGCCTTTGCCCTCGAAAGCCCTGCCCCGCTCTACGCCAGGGTCAAGGACATCATCTTGCAGCAGATCCGCACCGGTGTCTGGGGACCGAACTTCAAGCTGCCCTCCGAGAGCGAGCTGTTCAACCAGTTGGGCGTCAGCCGCATGACCATCAACCGGGCGCTGCGCGAACTCACCATCGAAGGCGTGCTGGTGCGCCTGCAAGGGGTGGGTACCTTCGTCGCGGAAGCCAAGGGGCATGCCGCGCTGTTCCGTATCCACGACATCGCCGAGGAAATCACCTCGCGTGGCCACACCCATCGCAGCGAAGTGATCCTGCTGGAAGCGCTGGGGGACCAGGCCCCCGCCTCGCTGCCCTTCACCCTGGACGGCGTGTGCAACCTGTTTCACTCGGTGCTGGTGCATTACGAGAACGAAACCCCGGTGCAGATCGAGGAGCGCTTCGTCAATGCCGACATTGCTCCCGATTACCTCAAGCAGGACTTCACCCGCATCACCCCTTATGCCTACCTGGTGCAACTGGCGCCGCTGACCGAAGCCGAGCACAGGGTAGAAGCCATCCACGCAACCCCCGCCGAATGCAAGCTGCTGCGCATCAAGCGTACCGATCCATGCCTGCTCATCCGCCGTCGTAGCTGGTCTGGCAAGGGGCAAGTGGGCTGCGCGCGGCTGGTCTATCCGGGCTCACGCTACCACCTGGAGGGCCGCTTCGGTCAGTAGCGCTGCAAGCCCTGCTGGGCCATCGGCCTGTTTGGTCGATAGCCCCTCGTTTTGCATTTTTTGCTGCTCGCAAAACTTTTTCTCTCCTTTCGTCGCCCTCCTGGCGTCCACGGCGGATGCCGATAGACACCTTCACGACACTCAACCCATTGAAAAATAAATTCATTTTCTCTCCCTGAAGCCCTTGTCCAGAGCGCCGACGGCAGGTTGCGCGCGCGTTCGCGCCATCTTGTATATACAGGTTGATATATGGTTGTATGTATAAGCGATGACAGACATCGACGATCTCTCAGGTGCGAGCGAGAAATCGTCACCCGGGACACCACCCCCACAAGAAGGAAACCACCATGAAAGCTTCCCGATTCCGCGACACCGAAATCCGCGCCCCGCGTGGCAACAAGCTGACCGCCAAGAGCTGGCTGACCGAAGCGCCGCTGCGCATGCTGATGAACAACCTCGACCCGCAGGTGGCCGAGA
>NZ_JBDLLR010000014.1:0-1676 GCF_046365545.1 Pseudomonas sp. HLMP
CAAGGCCGATCCCAAGCGCAAGGTCGTCGCGCTGTCGGGTGACTACGACTTCCAGTTCATGATCGAAGAGCTGGCCGTGGGCGCGCAGTTCAACCTGCCCTACGTCCACGTGCTGGTGAACAACGCCTACCTCGGCCTGATCCGCCAGGCCCAGCGTGGCTTCGACATGGATTACTGTGTTCAACTGGCGTTCGAGAACATCAACGCCACCGAAGCCAACAACTACGGCGTGGACCACGTGGCCGTGGTCGAAGGCCTGGGTTGCAAGGCACTGCGCGTGTTCGAGCCGGCCGAGATCGCCCCTGCCCTGCTCAAGGCGCAGAAGATGGCCGAAGAACACAGGGTGCCGGTGGTGGTCGAGGTGATTCTCGAGCGTGTGACCAACATTTCCATGGGTACCGAGATCAACGCGGTCAACGAGTTCGAAGACCTGGCCCTGGTCGGCAACGACGCGCCTACCGCGATCTCGCTGCTGGACTGACCGCCTGACGCCCCCGTGCCGGCTGTGCCGGGGGCTTTCATCTGCAAGGAGACAACCATGCCTCGCTTCGCTGCCAACCTGTCCATGCTGTTCACCGAGCAGGACTTCCTGGCCCGCTTCAAGGCCGCCGCCGACGCTGGCTTCAGCGGTGTCGAATACCTCTTCCCGTACGATTTCAGCGCCGCCGAGATCAAGCAACAGCTCGACGCCCACGGCCTGACCCAGGTGCTGTTCAACCTCCCGGCGGGCGATTGGGCGCAAGGCGAGCGCGGCATCGCCTGCCACCCCGACCGCGTCGAGGAATTCCGCGCCGGGGTCGACAAGGCCATCGAATACGCCAAGGTCCTGGGCAACACCCAGGTCAACTGCCTGGCCGGCATCCGCCCACAAGGCCCGGACTGCGCCACCGTGCGCAAGACCTTCGTCGACAACCTCAAGTACGCCGCCGACAAGCTCGAAGCCGCCGGTATCCGCCTGGTCATGGAAATGATCAACACCCGCGACATCCCGGGCTTCTACCTGAACACCACCAAACAGGCCCTGGAGATCCAGGCCGAAGTCGGCAGCGCCAACCTGTTCCTGCAGTACGACATCTATCACATGCAGATCATGGAAGGTGACCTGGCGCGCACCATGGAAGCCAACCTGAAGTTGATCAACCACATTCAGCTGGCCGACAACCCCGGCCGCAACGAACCTGGCACCGGCGAGATCAACTACCGCTTCCTGTTCGAACACCTGGACCGCATCGGCTACCAGGGCTGGGTGGGCGCGGAGTACAAGCCACTGACCACCACCGAGGCGGGCCTGGGCTGGCTGAAGACCCACAACGCGATCTGAGAATGCTCTCGAAGGGGCAGCCCCGGCTGGCTTCCATATTCCCAGCGTCGCCTGCTCCACCGAGATTCAACAAATACAACGAGGTAATCTCTCATGGCTAAAATCGGTTTCATCGGCACCGGCATCATGGGCAAGCCCATGGCCCAGAACCTGCAAAAAGCAGGTCACAGCCTCTTCGTTTCCACCCACCACGATGCCGCTCCGGCCGACCTGATCGCCGCAGGCGCCGTCGCCCTGGCCAACCCGAAGGAAGTGGCCCAGGAAGCCGAGTTCATCATCGTCATGGTCCCCGACACCCCACAGGTCGAAGCCGTCCTGTTCGGTGAAAACGGCGTGGCCGAAGGCGTTGGCCCGA
>NZ_JBDLLR010000015.1:0-1632 GCF_046365545.1 Pseudomonas sp. HLMP
CAAGGCCGATCCCAAGCGCAAGGTCGTCGCGCTGTCGGGTGACTACGACTTCCAGTTCATGATCGAAGAGCTGGCCGTGGGCGCGCAGTTCAACCTGCCCTACATCCACGTGCTGGTGAACAACGCCTACCTGGGCCTGATCCGCCAGGCCCAGCGCGGTTTCGACATGGACTATTGCGTGCAACTGTCATTCGAGAACGTCAATGCCCCGGAGCTGGGCAGCTACGGCGTGGACCACGTGGCCGTGGTCGAGGGCCTGGGCTGCAAGGCGATCCGCGTGTTCGACGCCAGCCACCTGCAAGCTGCTTTCGCCAAGGCCACCGAGCTGATGGAGACCTTCCGCGTGCCGGTGGTGGTGGAAGTCATCCTCGAGCGCGTCACCAACATCGCCATGGGCACCGAGATCAACGCCATCAACGAGTTCGAGGCGTTGGCCAGCACCGCCGCCGACGCCCCGACCTCGATCATGCCGCTGGACTGATCCGCCCACGCCAAGCCATCAGGAGCCAACCATGCCCCGTTTCGCTGCCAACCTGTCCATGCTGTTCACCGAACTGGACTTCCTCGACCGCTTCACCGCCGCTGCCCAGGCCGGGTTCCGTGGCGTCGAGTACCTGTTCCCCTACGACTACCCAGTCGAGGAACTGCGCGCCCGCCTGGACGCCAACCAACTGCAGCAGGTGCTGTTCAACCTGCCAGCGGGCGATTGGGCGCAAGGCGAGCGCGGCATCGCCTGCCACCCCGACCGCGTCGAGGAATTTCGCGCCGGTGTCGACAAAGCCATCGAATACGCCAAGATCCTGGGCAACACCCAGGTCAACTGCCTGGCGGGCATCGCGCCAGAGGGCGTCGACCCGTTCGTGGTGCAGAACACCCTGCTCGACAACCTCGAATACGCCGCCAACCGACTCGAGGCCGTGGGCATCAAGCTGGTGATGGAGATGATCAACACCCGCGACATCCCCGGCTTCTATCTCAACACCACGCCCCAGGCGCTGGCCATCCGCGAGCAAGTCGGCAGCGCCAACCTGTTCCTGCAGTACGACATCTATCACATGCAGATCATGGAAGGTGACCTGGCGCGCACCATGAAAACCCACCTCGCTGCGATCAACCACATCCAGCTGGCCGACAACCCCGGCCGCAACGAACCCGGTACCGGCGAGATCAACTACCGCTTCCTGTTCGAACACCTGGACCGCATCGGCTACCAGGGCTGGGTGGGTGCGGAGTACAAGCCACTGACCACCACCAAGGCGGGCCTGGGTTGGCTGAAGACCCACAACGCGATCTGAGGATGCTCTCGAAGGGGCAGCGCCCACACTGCCAGCGTCGCCTGCCCCATCGAGATTTCAATCAATACAACGAGGTAATCTCTCATGGCTAAAATCGGTTTCATCGGCACCGGCATCATGGGCAAACCCATGGCCCAGAACCTGCAAAAGGCAGGTCACGAACTGTTCGTTTCCACCCATCACGACCCGGCCCCGGCCGATCTCGTCGCCACGGCATTGCCGACCCCGCAAGCCGTGGCCCAGGAAGCCGAGTTCATCATCGTCATGGTCCCCGACACCCCACAGGTCGAAGCCGTCCTGTTCGGTGAAAACGGCGTGGCCGAAGGCGTTGGCCCGA
>NZ_JBDLLR010000016.1:0-30063 GCF_046365545.1 Pseudomonas sp. HLMP
CGGGGCAGTCGAAGCCACCGTTCTGGTTGGTCTTGAGCATGGCCCGCAGGTTCTTGAAGGCATTCTCGCTGCCCAGCCAGGCCTTGGTCACGCTCTTGAGCGCGCCCCAGCCGGCAGCCGGGCCCTTGTAGTCCCTGATGTGTTCGTCTTGGCTCATGCGGTGGATCCTCACGCGGGCATAGAAGTCACCGGATCGCTCGCCCGGTATTTTCGCCAGCCTAAGAAGCCTGGTATGAGCGCGTCCAATCGATATCCCCTACGGCACGATAAACCGTATCGATGATGGCGCGCAGACCACGGGGGGCGCGGCATGCACGGGTGATAGACGGGGCTGATCGCATAAGAGGGGAAAGCGATTTGACGGGGGTGCCCGCAGGTTATAGCTTGAACCTTGTCCGCGGCGAGCTCGCCGCTCAATTCACCCCCTCATTCGAGCGTGAACGTGGAACAGAACCCCCAGGCACTGATCGACGGCTTCAACCGGAGAATCGACTACCTGCGGATGTCGGTCACCGACCGCTGCGACTTCCGCTGCGTCTACTGCATGGCCGAAGACATGCAGTTCCTGCCGCGCCAACAGATCCTCAGCCTCGAGGAGCTGTACCAGGTGGCCGAGCGCTTCGTCGCCCTGGGCACCCGCAAGATCCGCCTGACCGGCGGCGAGCCGCTGGTGCGCCAGGGCATCGTCGGGCTGTGCGAGCGCATCGCCGCCCTGCCAGGCCTGCGCGAACTGTGCCTGACCAGCAACGGCTCGCAACTGGTCCGCCTGGCCGGGCCGCTGTTCGATGCCGGCGTCTCGCGCCTGAACATCAGCCTCGACAGCCTGAACGCCGAACGCTTCCGCAGCCTGACCCGCACCGGCGACCTCGACCAGGTGATCGCCGGCATCGACGCCGCGCGCCACGCAGGCTTTCGCCGTACCAAGCTCAACTGCGTGGTGCTCAAGGGCCGCAACGACCACGAGATCGTCGACCTGGTGCGCTTCGCCATCGACCGTGAACTGGACATCTCCTTCATCGAGGAAATGCCCCTGGGCGTGATCAGCGAGCACGAACGCGGCGAATCCTACTGCTCCAGCGATGAAGTCCGCGAGCGCCTGGCCGAGCACTTCACCCTGGTCGAGTCGGCCGAGTCGTCCCAGGGCCCGGCGCGCTACTGGCGCCTGGCCGAAGCGGTGAATACCCGGGTCGGCTTCATCTCGCCGCACAGCCACAACTTCTGCGCCACCTGCAACCGCGTGCGCCTGACCGTCGAGGGACGCCTGCTGCTGTGCCTGGGCAACGAGCACTCGATGGACCTCAAGCAGGTCCTGCGCGCCCACCCCGGCGACAGCGCGCGCCTGGAAAAGGCCATCCGCGAGGCCATGCAGCTCAAGCCCTACCGCCACCACTTCGAGGTCGGCGGCGAGGTGCAGATCCTGCGCTTCATGAACATGACCGGCGGCTGAGCGGCCGCCTCTGGAACCTCATGATCGTCCACCCCCGCCCCGATGTGCTGCGCCTGCTGTTCACCCTCAAGGGATCGATCGTCAAGCGCATCGCCCTGCGCTGCCTGATGGTCACCCTGCTGGCCGCCTTGATCGTGCTGGCCGAGCGGCACTTCCCGGCCTTTGCCTATCCGGTCAGCGCGACGCCGTTCACCCTGCTCGGGCTGTCGCTGTCGATCTTCATGAGCTTTCGCAACAACGCCTGCTACGACCGTTGGTGGGAGGGACGCAAGGCCTGGGGACGGCTGATCATCGAAGTCCGCTCGTTCGCCCGCGAAAGCCTGGCGATCGCCGACGAACGCCTGCGTACCGAGCTGCTGCGCAGCCTGTGCGGCTTCGCCCACGCCCTCAACGCACGCCTGCGCAGCGAAGACGAACTGCATGCCGCCCGGCCCTGGCTGAGCGATATCGACGCCATCAGCCCGCACAACCTGTGCGACGGTATCCTGCGCCAGGTCGGCGAGCACTGCGCGCGCCTGGCCGAGCGCCAGCAGATCAGCGAGTGGCGCTATACCCTGCTGGAGCAGCGACTGGTCGGGCTGTCGGACGTCCAGGCCACCTGCGAGCGGATCAAAGGCACGCCGCTGCCCTTCCCCTACACCCTGCTGCTGCATCGCACCATCTATATCTTCTGCCTGCTGCTGCCGTTCGCCCTGGCCGGGCCACTGGGCTGGCTGGCGCCGCTGTTCACCACCATCATCAGCTATACCTTCTTTGGCCTGGACGCCATCGGCAACGAACTGGAAGACCCGTTCGGCCGCGACCAGAACGATTTGCCGACCGATGCCCTGGTGCGCACCCTCGAGCGCGACGTGCTGGCGGCACTGGGGCATGAGCCACTGCCACCGGCGCTGGAGCCGGTGGATCATGTGCTCAGTTGATTCCCCAGAGGGCCGCTTCGCGACACAAGGCCGCTCCCACACCCTGCACCGCTTACGATCATCGTTGCTCCGTCGCCGCTCGATACTGCCGGGGCGTGAAGCCGGTCAGCTGCTTGAACTGCCGGCTGAAGGCGCTGTGGTCGGTATAGCCGCACTGCAGGGCGACCTCGGTGATCGGCAGTTCGGTGTGCAGCAGGCGGTGCGCGTGCTCCAGCCGGGCCTTGTGGATCATCTGCCGTGGCGTCAGGTGGAACACCCGCTTGCAGTAGCGCTCTAGCTGGGCGACGGAGAGGCCGGCGATGCGGGTCAGCTCGCCGAGGCTGATCGGTTGGTTGAAATGCCGGCGGATATGCTCGTCCACCGCGGCCAGGCGCTGGTAGGCCGGGTGCGTATCGGTGGCGGCCTGCAGGTCCACGGAAATCCCCACCAGGCCGATGATCTGGCCGGCGGTGTCGTATAGCGGCCATTTGTGAGTCAGGCACCAGCCCGGTTCGCGGCTGCCATACAGGTGCAGTTCCAACTGGTCCTCGAGGATCGCCCCTTGCCTGAGCACCCGGCGATCCTGCTCGGTGTAGCCCGGCCCCAACTGCGCCGGAAAGACCTCGGCACTGGTCTTGCCCAACAGCGGCGCCAACGCCTTCAGCCCGCAGCGCTGCACCAGCGTGCGGTTGGCCAGCACATAGCGGGCCTGGTCATCCTTGATGAAGATCGCCGCGTCGGGGATGACATCCAACAGCGGCAACAGCGGTGCCACGCCAACCAACAGGGCTTCGATCGACTTCGGGCGATGTCGATCGAAGCCCTGGTAAAGCATCGACAGTGTCTCCTGCCTCATTCGCGTTCTCCGGCAACCTTGCGCCTGGCACCTTGCCGCAAGGGCCCGGCCGTGTCCACTGCGCCATGACGAAGCCGCGGACTGTGCCGATTTCGTCACCCACGCTGCAGAAAACCATCAAGAACCCACGCCCGGATCGGTCCACTCTATGGCCAACGCAAGCCGCCACAGACCTACAAGAACGCGGTGCACGAGCGCCCGCATCACGTGACATCAGACCTGCCTATCCAATAACCCACAAGAAGGCGACCCCATGTCAGGCAAGTTCAAGAAACAGCTGTCGTTGCTGGACCTCACATTCATCGGCCTCGGCGCCATCTTCGGCTCGGGCTGGCTGTTCGCCGCCAGCCACGTCTCCGCCATCGCCGGCCCGGCCGGCATCCTGTCCTGGTTCCTCGGCGGCTTCGCCGTGCTGTTGCTGGGCATCGTCTATTGCGAACTGGGCGCGGCCCTGCCCCGTGCTGGTGGCGTGGTGCGCTACCCGGTCTACTCCCACGGGCCACTGCTGGGCTACCTGATGGGGTTCATCACCCTGATCGCCTTCTCCAGCCTGGTGGCTATCGAAGTGGTCGCCTCGCGCCAGTACGCCGCCGCCTGGTTCCCCTCGCTGACCCAACCGGGCTCCAGCGATCCGACCGTTCTCGGCTGGCTGGTGCAGTTCGGCCTGCTATGCCTGTTCTTCCTGCTCAACTACCGCAGCGTGAAGACCTTCGCCAAGGCCAACAACCTGGTCAGCGTGTTCAAGTTCATCGTGCCGCTGCTGGTGATCGGCGTGCTGTTCACCTTCTTCAAGCCAGAGAACTTCGAGGCCCAGGGCTTCGCCCCGTTCGGCCTGTCCGGCGTGGAAATGGCGGTTTCCGCAGGCGGCATCATCTTCGCCTACCTGGGCCTGACCCCGATCATCTCGGTGGCCAGCGAAGTGAAGAACCCGCAACGCACCATTCCCATCGCACTGATCCTCTCGGTGCTGCTGTCGACCGCGATCTACGTGCTGCTGCAACTGGCGTTCCTTGGCAGCGTGCCGACCGAGATGCTGGCCAACGGCTGGGCCGGCGTGACCAAGGAACTGGCGCTGCCCTATCGCGACATCGCCCTGGCGCTGGGGGTGGGCTGGCTGGCCTACCTGGTGGTGGCCGACGCGGTGATCTCGCCGAGCGGCTGCGGCAACATCTACATGAACGCCACGCCGCGGGTGGTCTATGGCTGGGCGCAAACCGGCACCTTCTTCAAGGTCTTCACCCGCATCGACGAACAATCAGGCATTCCACGCCCCGCGTTGTGGCTGACCTTCGCCCTGTCGGTGTTCTGGACCCTGCCCTTCCCCTCCTGGGAAGCGCTGATCAACGTGGTCTCGGCAGCGCTGGTACTGAGCTACGCGGTGGCGCCGGTGTCGGTCGCGGCCCTGCGTCGCAACGCCCCCGGCATGGCGCGTCCGTTCCGGGTCAAGGGCATGGCCGTGCTGGGCCCACTGTCGTTCATCATCGCCGCGCTGATCGTCTACTGGTCCGGCTGGAACACCGTGTCCTGGCTGCTCGCCCTGCAGATCGTGATGTTCGTGCTGTACCTGCTGTGCGGCCGTTTCGTGCCCATCCAGCACCTGTCCCTCGCCCAGCAAGTGCGCTCGTCGGCCTGGCTGATCGGCTTCTACGCGCTGACCATCCTGCTGTCGTGGCTCGGCAGTTTCGGCGGTCTGGGGCTGATCGGCCACCCGTTCGACACCCTGGTCGTGGCCGCCTGTGCCCTGGGCATCTACTACTGGGGCGCACGCACCGGCGTGCCCGCCCACCTGGTACGCCTGGATGGCGAGGACGAAAGCGAGGCCAACCCGCAGCCCCAGCCCGGCCAGCACCCCGCCGCGCTGGCGTCCTGAACATCGCCCACTGAAATGGACATGCCCATGAAACACATCCACGTCATCGACTCCCATACCGGCGGCGAACCTACCCGCCTGGTGATCAAAGGCTTTCCCCGGCTGACGGGCAGCACCCTGGCCGAGCGCCGCGACGAACTGCGCGAACAGCACGACCAATGGCGCCGCGCCTGCCTGCTGGAGCCACGCGGCAACGACGTGCTGGTCGGCGCGCTGTATTGCGAGCCGGTGTCGGCGGACGCCACCTGCGGGGTGATCTTCTTCAACAACGCCGGCTACCTGAACATGTGTGGCCACGGCACCATCGGCCTGGTCGCCTCGCTGCAGCACCTGGGCATGATCGGCCCCGGCGAGCACAAGATCGACACCCCGGTCGGCCAGGTCACGGCCACCTTGCACGAGGACGGCGCGGTGACGGTCGGCAACGTCCCGGCCTACCGCTACCGCCAGCAAGTGGCGGTCGAGGTCCCCGGGTACGGGGCGTTCCTGGGCGACATCGCCTGGGGCGGCAACTGGTTCTTCCTAGTCAGCGAGCACGGCCAGCGGCTGACGCTGGACAATGTCGAAGCCCTCACGGCATTCACCTGGGCGATGCTCAAGGCCCTGCAGGCCCAGGGCATCACGGGCGAGCACGGCGCGCCGATCGACCACGTCGAGCTGTTCGCCGACGATGCCAACGCCGACAGCCGCAATTTCGTCATGTGCCCCGGCAAGGCCTACGACCGCTCTCCCTGCGGTACCGGCACCAGCGCCAAGCTGGCCTGCCTGGCGGCCGACGGCAAGCTCGCCGCAGGCCAGGCCTGGGTGCAGGCGAGCATCACCGGCAGCCAGTTCGAAGGCCGCTTCCAATGGCAGGGCGAGCGCATTCGCCCGTTCATCACCGGCCGCGCCCACATGACCGCCGATAGCACCCTGCTGATCGACGAACAAGACCCTTTCGCGTGGGGCATCTGACCCGCCCCGCTCCCTTTACAAGCACCCCACCTGAACACCTGCGCCAAGGAGCACAGACAATGAGCGACAACATCTTCACCGGCTGCATGCCCGCCCTGATGACCCCCTGCACCGCCGAGCGCAAGCCGGACTACGACGCCCTGGTGCGCAAGGGCCGCGAACTGATCGAGGCCGGCATGAGCGCGGTGGTCTACTGCGGCTCGATGGGCGACTGGCCGCTGCTCAGCGAGGCCGAGCGCCAGGAAGGCGTGGCCCGGCTGGTGGCCGCCGGCATCCCGACCATCGTCGGCACCGGCGCGGTGAATACCCGCGAGGCGGTTTCCCACGCAGCCCACGCCGCCAAGGTCGGTGCCGCCGGCCTGATGGTGATCCCCCGCGTGCTCTCCCGTGGCGCCTCGCTGGCGGCGCAGAAGGCGCACTTCGCGGCGATCCTGCAAGCCGCCCCGGCACTGCCGGCGGTGATCTACAACAGCCCCTACTACGGCTTCGCCACCCGCGCCGACCTGTTCTTCGAACTGCGCCGCGAATACCCGAACCTGATCGGCTTCAAGGAATTCGGTGGCGGTGCCGACCTGCGCTACGCCGCCGAGCACATCACCTCCAAGGACGACCAGGTGACCCTGATGGTCGGTGTCGACACCCAGGTGGTCCACGGCTTCGTCAACTGCAATGCCACCGGCGCCATCACCGGCATCGGCAATGCCCTGCCCCGCGAGGTGCTGCAACTGGTGGCGCTGAGCAAGCAGGCAGCCAAGGGCGACGCCAAGGCCCGCCGCCTGGCCGGTGAGCTGGAGTCGGCGCTGGCGGTGCTGTCGTCGTTCGATGAAGGCTGCGACCTGGTGCTGTACTACAAGTACCTGATGGTGCTCAACGGCGACCAGGAATACACCCTGCACTTCAACGAAAGCGACGCGCTCACCGAGTCCCAGCGCAACTACGCGCACAACCAGTACACGCTGTTCCGCCAGTGGTACGCCAACTGGTCGGCGCAGCAGAACGTCGCCTGACACTCGCCCCCCTCGCCCTGCGCCAGCTTCATGGCGCAGCGGCCTCTTCAGGATTCTTTCAGGACGCCAGCATGACTCTCACAGGCAACCTGCTGATCGGCCAGCAGGCCGTTACCGGCAACCGCGAAGCGATCCGGGCCATCGACCCGGCCACCAACCACCCCCTGGAACCGGCCTACCCCGGTGGCACGCGCGAGCACGTGGACCGCGCCTGCGCGCTGGCCTGGTCGGCCTTCGACGCCTACCGCGAAACCTCGTTGGCGCAACGTGCGCTGTTCCTGGAAACCATCGCCGAGCAGATCGAAGCCCTGGGCGATGCGCTGATCGACCGCGCCGTCGCCGAAACCGGCCTGCCGCGTCCGCGCATCCTCGGTGAACGTGGGCGGACCTGCCAACAGTTGCGCACCTTCGCCCGCACCGTGCGCGCCGGTGAATGGCTGGATGCGCGCGTCGACAGCGCGCAGCCGCAGCGCCAGCCGCTGGCCCGCCCGGACCTGCGCCAGCGCCAGGTGGCCCTGGGCCCGGTGGCGGTGTTCGGTGCCAGCAACTTCCCCCTGGCCTTTTCGGTGGCCGGCGGCGATACCGCCTCGGCCCTGGCCGCCGGTTGCCCGGTGGTGGTCAAGGCCCATGGCGCCCATCCCGGCACCAGCGAACTGATAGGCCAGGCGCTCGCCCGGGCGGTGGCGCAATGCGGCCTGCCCGAGGGCGTGTTCTCGCTGCTGCATGGCGCAGGGCGGGAGGTGGGCATCGCCCTGGTCAGCGATCCGCGTATCAAAGCGGTCGGTTTCACGGGCTCGCGCAGCGGCGGCATGGCCTTGAACCGCGCGGCACAGGCACGCCCTGAGCCGATCCCGGTGTACGCGGAAATGAGCTCGATCAACCCGGTATTTCTTTTCGACAACGCTCTGCAGGCCCGTGCAGAAGGGCTGGCGCAAGGCTTCGTCGCCTCGCTGACCCAGGGTGCCGGCCAGTTCTGCACCAACCCGGGCCTGGTGATCGCCCGCCAAGGACCGGCGCTGGAGCGTTTCGTCGCCGCGGCCGCCGAACACCTGGCTGGCATACCGGCACAGACGATGCTCACGCCGGGCATCTTCAGCGCCTACCAGGCAGGGGTCGCAGCACTGGGCGAGCACGCTCAGGCAGTCGCCAGTGGCCAGCCGGCCCTGGGGCCGAACCAGGGCCAGGCCCAGTTGTTCGTCGCCGACGCCTCGGCCTTTCTCGCCAATACCGCCCTGCAAGCCGAGGTGTTCGGCGCCTCGTCGCTGATCGTGGCGTGCCGCGACGCACAACAGTTCGAGCAGGTTGCCGAACACCTGGAAGGCCAACTGACCGCCACCCTGCACCTGGACGATGACGACCTGCCGGCCGCCCGCGCCTTGCTCCCGGCCCTCGAACGCAAGGCCGGGCGCCTGCTGGTCAACGGCTGGCCGACCGGCGTCGAAGTCTGCGATGCCATGGTCCATGGCGGGCCGTTCCCGGCCACCCTCGATGCCCGCAGCACCTCGGTCGGCACCGCCGCCATCCTGCGTTTCCTGCGCCCGGTCTGCTACCAGGACTTCCCCGATGCCCTGTTGCCCACCGCCCTCAAGCACGACAACCCGCTGCACCTGCGGCGGCTGCTCGATGGCCAGAGGGAAGCCTAGGCAATGCCCAACGCCCTCCCCCTCGATCATGCCCACGCCGATGCCGACCTGGTGGTGGTCGGCGCCGGCATCGTCGGTGTCGCCTGTGCCCTCGAGCTGGCCCGCCAGGGCCGGCGGGTACAGGTCATCGACCAGCAGGCGCCCGGCCACGGCGCTTCGTTCGGCAACGCCGGCCACCTGGCCACTGAACAGGTGTTCCCGATCGCCGACCTGTCGATCCTCACGCGCCTTCCCGCCATGCTGCTCGACCCGATGGGCCCGCTACGCCTGGACTGGCGACACCTGCCCCGTGCCTTGCCGTGGTTCGCCCGCCTGCTGCTGAACCTGCGTCCGGCCGCGTTCCAGCGTAGCGTGGCGGGCTTGCGTGTGCTCAACGAAGGCAGCCTGGCGGCGTGGCGGCAGTTGCTGGCCTCGATCGACCGTACCGCGCTGCTCAAAGAGGACGGCTCGCTGCTGGTGTTCGAGCGCCCGGAGTCGCGCCAGGCGCTGGAGGCCCTGCAGTCGCGCCTGCGGCAACAGGCGGTGCCGGTCGAGCCGTGGTCCGCCCAGGCCGTGCAGGCGGCAGCGCCACAGTTGAGCGAAGGCATCCGGGGCGGCCTGTTCTTTCCCGCCACGGGGCATTTCCTCGACCCGTACCGTGTGGTCTGCGAACTGGTCGAGGCCGCCAAGGCCCAGGGCGTACAGTTCCACCAGCAGCAGGTACGCGATGCCCGCCTGCAGGGGCAAGGCGTCACCCTGGTCACCGACCACGGCCCCGTGCGGGCGCGCCAGGTGCTGATCGCCTGTGGCGCACACTCGGCCCCACTGACCCAGGCGCTGACCGGCACCCGGGTGCCGCTGGACACCGAGCGCGGCTATCACCTGATGCTGCCCGGCGAACGGCAACGGCTGCCGTTCGCGGTCACCTCGCTGGAGCGCAAGTTCATCATGACGCCCATGGCCGGCGGCTTGCGCCTGGCCGGCACGGTGGAGTTCGCCGGCCTGCGCCGCCCGCCCCGCATGCAGCGCGCCTGGCAGTTGCTGAACCTGAGCAAGGGCCTGCTGCGCCACGACCTCGACGCCACTGGCGCGACCCCGTGGATGGGCTTTCGCCCTTCCTTGCCCGACTCATTGCCGGTGATCGACCGGGTGTGCGACGGCAAGGTGCTGCTCGCCTTCGGCCACCAGCACCTGGGCCTGACCCAGGCCGCGCTGACCGCGCAGTGGCTCGGGCGCCTGGCGCAGGGGCCGGTGGCGGGGCTGGAAGCCTACCGCCTGGCACGGTTCTGACGAGCCGCGCCTCACCCCCGGGTTTCGCACGCCCCGATAGGCTTGAGGTGCGCCACGAAGTTGCAGGGCCGGTGCCGTGCATCCAACTGCTCGGCGAGGATCCCCTCCCAGGCCGTGCGGCAGGCCCCGGTCGAGCCTGGCAGGCAGCACACCAGGGTGCCGTTGGCCAGGCCCGCCAGTGCCCGGCTCTGTACCGTCGAGGTGCCGATATCGAGGATCGACAGGGCGCGGAACAGCTCGCCGAAACCGTCGATGCGCTTGTCCAGCAGGCACTCCACCGCCTCTGGCGTGCTGTCCCGCCCGGTGAAGCCGGTGCCGCCGGTGACCAGCACCACCTGCACCTGGTCGTCGGCGATCCAGGTGGCGACCTGGGCGCGGATCTTGTACAGGTCGTCCTTGAGCAACTCCCGCGCCACCAGTCGATGGCCGATCTGCACGCAGCGGCTGGCCAGCAGTTCGCCGGACGTGTCGTTGTCGAAGGTGCGGGTATCGCTGACCGTCAGCACGGCGATATTGAGCGGTACGAACACCGCGTCCGGTTTCACACTCACCTGGGCTTGCTCCTGAATAGGCATTGTCCCGTGCCACGCTAGAGAGAAGCCTGCCCAGCGTCCAATCGATATGGCGAACCGGGCCATCGAGTGGGTCTATCGTCGGCAAGCCGGTTCGATAGAACAGAACATAACGCTTTGATTTAGCAGAGCCCTGTGGGAGCCGGCTTGTCGGCGATTGGGCCGGCCCTGACATCACCGACATATGGCAAGGGCTGCGCCCTTGATCGCGGGCAAGCCCGCTCCCACAGGGGCCCCTGCAAACCACATTACTTGTGATCGGCTCGCGCACTCTGTGGGCACCCGCCTCCCATACAATCGGCACTAAACATTGGCCAGCCACGGCCGACTTGGTTAAGGTCAACGCCATCGACTTCACCGCCCACCAGGCCACCCCATGGACATCAAGCAGCTCAAGTTCCTCATCGCCCTCGACAAGACCCGCCATTTCGGCCAGGCCGCAGCGCTGTGCCACATCACCCAGCCGACCCTGTCCATGCGCCTGCGCAACCTGGAGGACGAGCTGGACCTGGTACTGGTCAAGCGCGGCCAGCGCTTCGAGGGCTTCACCGAGGCCGGCGAACGCATCCTGGCCTGGGCCCGCACCCTGCTGGCCGCCCACGACGGCCTGCAGGCCGAGGCCGCCAGTTGCCGGGGCCAGGTGGTCGGCAGCCTGCGCCTGGGCACCGTGCCGCTGGCCAGCTTCAACCCCATGCACTTGCTGCTGCCACTGCGCGAGAAGTACCCCGAACTGCACTTCGAGCTCAGTTCGCTCAGCTCCGAGCAGATCACCGACGGCCTGAGCCGCAACCAGTTGGACCTGGGGCTCTGCTACCTGGATCAGGTCAACGCCAGCTTCTTCGAAGTGATCGAGCTGGGCACCACCACCATGGGCCTGCTGCACGACACCCGGCACTTCCAGTTCGAGCAGACCGAACTGTCCTGGGACAGCGTGGCCGACCTGCCCCTGGGCCTGTTGAGCAAAGGCATGCACTACCGCCAGGCGCTGGACCTGAGCCTGCGCAGCCGTGGCCTGGAACCGGCGGCAGTGCTGGAAAGCGACTCCACCTTCCAGCTGGTCCAGGCCATCAACAGCGGCGTGTGCTGCGCGGTGATGCCGCTGGAGTGCGGCCTGGAGGAGCTGTCCCAGCACATGCGCATCATCCCCATCGCCGACGCCAGCATCCACAGCCCGGTCGGCCTGCTGCTGCGCCGCAGCGAGCCCCGCTCGGCGATCGCCGAACAGTGCTTCGCCGAGGCCAAGGTGCTGTTCGCCAACGGCTGACGTTGTCAGGCTGGGATTAGCGCATCGCGGCTCGGCACCCCGTCGAGCAAGCGTACGATCCCCAGCGGGTTGCCGTCCTTGAGCGCATCCGGCAGCAGGGCATCGGGGTAGTTCTGGTAGCACACCGGGCGCAGGAAGCGGTCGATCGCCAGGCTACCGACAGAGGTGCCCCGCGCATCCGAGGTGGCTGGGTACGGCCCGCCATGGACCATCGCATCACAGACTTCGACACCGGTCGGGTAGCCATTGAGCAACAGGCGTCCGGCCTTGCGCTCGAGCACCGGCACCAGCGCCGCGAACTGGCGCAGGTCGTCCGGCTCGGCGATCAGGGTCGCCGTGAGCTGCCCGTGCAGGGCATTCAGGGCCTGGGCCAGCGCCTGCTCATCCGCCACCTCGACGAGCACGGTCGTCGGCCCGAAGACCTCCTCCTGCAGCAACGCATCACCGTCGATCAGCACCCGGGCCTCGGCCTGGAACAGCTGTGGCCGGGCCTGCCTGCCTTCCTGACGCTGGCCGGCCAGGTGGCGGATGCCCGGGTGGGCGTGCAGGGCCGCCAGTCCCTTCTCGTAGCTGGCCAGGGTACCGGCGTTGAGCATGGTCTGTGCCGGCTGGTCGGCCATGCGCGCGCTGAACTGCTCGACGAAGCGCGAGAAGGCCGGCGAGCGGATGCCGATGACCAGCCCGGGGTTGGTGCAGAACTGTCCGCAACCGAGCACCACCGAGGCGGCCAACTCGGTAGCCAGCGTCTCGCCCCGTACCTGCAGCGCCTCGGGCAGCAGTACCACCGGGTTGATGCTGCTCATCTCGGCGAACACCGGAATCGGCTGCGGCCGTGCAGCCGCCATGTCGCACAGGGCACGACCGCCCTTGAGCGAACCGGTGAAGCCGACCGCCTGGATCGCCGGGTGCTTGACCAACGGCTCGCCGACACCGGCGCCGTAAAGCATGTTGAACACACCGCTGGGCATGCCGGTGCGTTGCGCGGCGCGCAGGATGGCATCGGCCACCAGCTCGGCGGTGGCCATGTGGCCGCTGTGCGCCTTGAACACCACCGGGCATCCGGCGGCCAGGGCCGCGGCGGTATCGCCACCGGCAGTCGAGAATGCCAGTGGGAAGTTGCTCGCGCCGAACACCGCCACCGGCCCCACGCCGATGCGGCACTGGCGCAGGTCGACCCGTGGCAACGGCTTGCGCTCCGGCAGGGCGCGGTCGATCCGCGCGCCATGGAAATCCCCACGCCGCAGCACTTGGGCGAACAGGCGCATCTGACCGCTGGTACGGCCACGCTCGCCCTGAATGCGTGCCGCCGGCAATGCCGTTTCGCGGCAGACGATGGCGACGAACTCATCGCCGAGCAGGTCGATCTCCTCGGCGATGGCGTCGAGGAACGCCGCCCGGCGCGTGGCCGGCAGGTCGCGGTATGGCAAGAAGGCAGCGGCGGCCGCTTGCGCCGCGTCGTCCACCTCTTCCAGGGTCGCCTGGTGGAAGCTGTAGGGCAGCGCCTCGGCGGTGGTCGCGTCGATGCTCTGCAGCACGACCGAACCTGCCGCGCTACGGGCGCCAGCGATGTAGTTGTAACCGAGGATGGTTGGCATATCGACCTCATGATCGGGGGCCGCGCCACCGCCATCGGCAGGCGGCGCGACCCGGCAAAAGCGGATGGTGACGAGGATTCAGAGCGCCGCGACCTGTCCCGGCGCCATGGCCGGTTCGCCAGCGACGATGCCGTTGCGCAGCGGCGCACCGAAGTCAGGCACGGCGATCTCGAAGGTGTCGCCCGGCACGGCCTTGATACCGTCGGCAAAGGACAGCGTCGCCGTGCCGAAGTAATGCACATGCACATCGCCCGGGCGCAGGAACTGGGCGTACTTGAAGTGATGGAACTCCAGGTTCTCGAAGCTGTGGCACATGTTGTCCTCGCCGGACAGGAACTCGCGCTCCCAGAGCACCTCGCCATTGCGCAGGATACGGCTGCGCCCTTGCAGGTGGCGCGGCAGCTCGCCCACGCGCAGCTCAGGGCCATAGGCGCAACTGCGCAGCTTGGAATGCGCCAGGTACAGGTAGTTGCGCCGCTCCATGACATGGTCGGAGAACTCGTTGCCCAGGGCATAGCCCAGCCGATACGGGCGGCCGTCGTCACCTATCACGTAGAGACCGACCAGCTCTGGTTCCTCGCCGGCATCCTCGGCGAAGGCCGGCAACGGCAGGTCCGCACCGGGGCGCACGACGATGCTGCCATCGCCCTTGTAGAACCATTCCGGCTGCGCCCCCGCTTCGCCGGCGGCGGGCTTGCCCCCCTCCAGGCCCCACTTGAAGATACGCATGGTGTCGGTGAGCGTGGTGTCGTCCTGCTCGCCGTGCTGGTGCATCTTGTCTCGCGTGGCGGCGCTGCCCAGGTGGGTCAGGCCGGTACCGCTGACCAGGCAGTGCGCCGGGTCTTCATGGTCCAACGGTGGCAGCACCCGCCCCGCCTCCAGCAGCCCGGCATAGGCCGGCCCGGCGTCGCAGCCACGGGCCAGTACTTCCTCCACCAGAGCGCGCCCACCACGGATCGCCGCCAACGCCAGCTCGCGGGTGCTGCGCACACCGCGCACCACCTGGACCTGCGTACCCTCGACCACTCCGACCTGGCGCTGGCCGGCCGGGTCTTCGAATTGAATCAACCGCATGTGTCTCTCCTCCCGTTCGACGGGCTGGGCGCCACCGAGCGGCAGCGCCCGGCGCGATCATTCGATGATGTTGAAGTCGCCGAGGTATTCCTCGGAAATCTCCAGGCCCAGGCCCGGCTTGTCGTCGTCCAGCTGGATGTAGCCATCCACCGGCTGCGGTTCGCCCTTGAAGACGTAGTAGAACAGCTCGTTGCCGACCTCGACGTCGAACACCGGGAAGAACTCGGCCATCGGCGAAGCGGTGCTGGCCATGGTCAAGTGGTAGTTGTGCATCTGCCCGGCGTGGGGGATCACCGGCACCGACCAGGCTTCGGCCATGGCGTTGATCTTACGCGCGGCGGTGATGCCGCCGACACGGTTGGTGTCGTACTGGATGACGTCCACCGCGCGGCGCTCCAACAGGTCCTTGAAGCCATGGCCGGTGAACTCGTGCTCGCCGCCGGAGATCGGCATGATGCCCATCTTCTTCAGCTCGATATAACCTTCGATGTCATCGGCGATCACCGGCTCTTCCAGCCAGCGCGGCTCGAACTCGGCGAGCTTGGGCAACATGCGCCGGGCGTACTCCAGGGTCCAGCCCATGTAGCACTCGAGCATGATGTCGACATCGGGGCCGGCCAGTTCGCGCAGGGCGCGGACCTGCTCGATGTTACGGCGCATGCCGGCCGGACCGTCCTTGGGGCCGTAGCCGAAACGCATCTTCAGCGCGGTGAAGCCCTGGTTCAGGTAACCCTGGGCTTCCTCGAGGAACACGTCGAGGTTGTCGTTGGCGTACAGCTTGGAGGCGTAGGTCCAGATCTTTTCCTTGGTGCGCCCGCCGAGCAGCTTGAACACCGGCTTGTTCACCGCCTTGCCCATGATGTCCCAGATCGCCAGGTCGACCGCCGAGATGGCCGCCATGCCGATGCCCTTGCGGCCCCAGGCATGGGTGCGACGGTACATTTTTTGCCAGATGTACTCGTTGTCGAAGGGGTCCTCGCCGATGCAGATCGGTGCCAGGTACAGGTCGATGATCTCCTTGGCCACGCGCGGGGCCAGGGCGCAGTTGCCGATACCGACGATGCCGTTGTCGGTTTCGATCTCCACCACCAGCCAGCCGTGGAAGCGGAACGAACCCATGGCGTCGCCGCGCTCGAAGAGGATGTCGCTGGCATTGGTGCAGAAATGCGCCTGGGGTGGCACGACCTTGCCTTTCCATTCGAAGACACGGGTACGCACGGATTTGATTTTCATGGTCACAGCTCCTATCACATGGCGTTGATCAGCCGGCCCGCGCGGGTTCGATCGGGGCAGGCGATGGTCGGGAAGATTTGAGTCGGGACAACAGGCAGGCCCCCAGGACACCCACCACGGCCAGGGCGAACATGCCGGCACGTGGATCGGCGAACAGGGTTTCGGTCAAGGTCTTGAGGTTCGGCGCGACGAAGCCGCCCAGGTTGCCCAGGGAGTTGATCAGGGCGATGCCGCTGGCCGCGGCCGCACCGCTCAGGTAGCCGGTGGGCAGGGTCCAGAACAGCGGCTGCACGGAAACGAAACCGGCAGCGGCGAAGCAGAAGGCCAGCACCACCAGCGGCAGGCTGCCAGCCAGGGCCGATGCCGCGATACCGGCGGCGGCCATGGCCAGCATGGCCACCGCGAGCTGGCGGTGCAGGCCGCTACGGTCGGCATAACGGGTCACCAGGCGGGTGACCACCAGGGCACAGGCCCAGGGAATCGCGGTGTACAGGCCGACGCTCAGGCCCACCTGGCCGTCCAGGAAGCTGGCGATGCGGGTCGGCAGGTAGAACACCACGCCGTACACGCTCATCTGCACGGTGAAGTACACCAGGCAGAACTTCATGACCTGGCCATTGCGCAGCGCACCGAGGAAGCCGTGCGGGCCATGGGCCTGCTTCTGCGCGTCTTCCTCGGCCAGCGTGCCTTCCAGCGCCTGTTTCTGCACATCGCTGAGCCAGCGGGCATTGCGTGGGCGGTCGACCAGGTAGAAGTAGGCGGCGATACCGACCACCGAGGCCATCAGCCCCTCGACCACGAACAGCCATTGCCAGTTGGTCAGGCCGAATACCCCATGGAACTCCAGCAACCAGCCGGACAACGGCCCGCCCAGCACCAGCGCCAGCGGCAGGCCGAAGTAGAACAGGCCCAGGGCCTGGGCGCGGCTCTGGGACGGGAACCAGTAGGTGAGGTAGAGGATGATGCCGGGGAAGAAGCCGGCCTCGGCGACGCCTAGCAAGAAGCGCAGCACGTAGAAGGTCGTGGCGTTGTCGGCGAACATCATCGCCGCGCTGACCAGCCCCCAGGTGACCATGATCCGGCACAGCCAGACCCGTGCGCCGAGGCGGTGCAGCATCAGGTTGCTGGGCACTTCGAAACAGGCATAGCCGATGAAGAAGATGCTCGCGCCGAAGGCGAAGGCCGCATCGCCAAGGCCGGTGTCGGCTTGCAGGAAGGCCCGGGCATAACCGACGTTGGCCCGGTCGATGAAGGCCAGTACGTACATCAGGATCAGGAAAGGCAGTAGCCGCGCGCGGCTGATGGAAATGGCCGAGGCCAGGGCTCTGGCGTGGTCGCTCATGGGGACTTCCTCGTGCTTGCCGTGATCGTCCTGCGAAGCGTCAGGACGGGCTTCTTGTTGGTCTTGGCTGGCGCGCCAGGCAGTGGCGAGCCATGGGGCGACTGTAGAGGGGGCAGGCGGGGCTGGATAATCACTTATGCGTATCCATCGATAACCTGGGGATATACCAGGATGCCCATTGGTGGCTTCGGGGTTATCGGGGGAGGTATGCATCGTAAGCTGGGGCGCGAAGCGGCCCCAGAGGCCATGGGAGTGTCAGAGTAACTTCAGGGTATAGGTGAGGATCAGGCGGTTCTCATCCACATCGGCGGCATGGTTGGAACGCACCATGGCATTGCGCCAACGCACGCCCAGGTTCTTCAGGGGCCCCGCCTGGATGACATAGGTGATATCCAGGTCACGCTCCCAGGCCTTGCCATCGCTCCCGCCTGCCACCTCGGCATGGTCACCGCTCGCATAGCGGGCCATGAGCGACAGCCCGGGAATCCCCAGGGCGACGAAGTCGTAGTCATAGCGCACCTGCCAGGAGCGCTCGCCCGCCGTGGTGAAGTTGCGCACCTGGATATCGTTGACCAGCGGCGTGCTGGTCCCGGCGATGTAGACCATGCCGTCGTCGCCATACATGCGCTGATAGCCGGCGCCGAAGGTATGGCCGGCGTACCTCGCACTGACGAAGCTGGTCAGCGCCCGGTTGTCCAGATCCCCCAGGTCGGCACTCCCCTCCTCCTGGGTGGCGAAGAAGCCGACATTGGCCCCCAAGGTCCAGTCGCCGACCTTCTGCTTGTGGCTGACGTTGTAGAAGCGTTGCTGGTAGATGTCCTGCAGCCGTGCCTGCCACAGCCCGACTTGGGTGCGGTCGGCATTGAAGCGGTACTCGCCGCCAACATAGTCGAAACGGTCGGCGAATACCCCGCCGCGACCGTCCACGGACAAATCCTCATGGTCGGAAGAGTTGCGCTGGCTCAGCGAGCGCATCTGCCCGCCCTGCAAGGTCAGGCCATCGAACTCCCGCGAGGTGAGCATGCCGCCCTGGAACGTCTGTGGCAGCAAGCGGCCATCGTTGCGCAGCAGGATCGGCAACTCCGGCTGCAGTTCGCCTACCTTGAGCTCGGTCTTCGACAACCGCAGCTTGGGTGCCAGGCCCAGCCGCGAGTAATCGTCCACCGCCCGGCCATCGCTATGCCTGGGCAACAGTCCCGAGCCGCTGCGCTCTGGGCTGCTGTCGAGCTTGAAGCCCAGTTGGCCGATCAGGTCGATGCCCACCCCGAACAGGCCGGGCGTGTAGCCGGACTTGGCCTGCAGCAAGAACCCCTGGGCCCATTCCTCCTGCTTCGACTGCGCCGCAGCGGGCTGGCGAAAGTCACGGTTGAAGTAGAGGTTACGCATCCCCAAGGTCACGCTGGCATCGTCGATGAAACCCTCGGCGATGGCACTCAGCGGCAGGCCGGCGATCAGCACAGGCGCCATCGAGGTGGCTTTGAAGCGGTGAGAAAAAGCACGGGTCATTGTTGTTGTTTTCCTTTTTCCAGGGTGAGCCCCGCCGTGGAGCCCTCCGGGCCCCAGGCGATGTGGGTGATTGACTGACGGGAAGGTGAGGCTGGCGGTGCGCGGGATCAGCGGGCGTTGAGCCCCATCCGGCAGGCGATCTCGAAGGCCTGGCGGGTCGCGCCGACGTTGGCCTTGCCCTGCCCTGCGATGTCGAAGGCCGTGCCATGCGCGGGTGTGGTGATGGGCACCGGCAACCCGCCCTGGACGGTCACGCCACGGGAGAAGCCCATCAGCTTGATCGCGATCTGCCCCTGGTCGTGGTACATGGTGACCACGGCATCGAAGGCCTGGGCATCGCCCTGCACCTTGAGGAAGATGGTGTCGGCCGGATAAGGCCCGTCGGCTTCGATGCCCTGCGCACGCGCCGTCTGCACCGCTGGGCCGATGATGTCCAGCTCCTCGCGGCCAAAGCTGCCGTTGTCGCCGTTGTGCGGGTTGAGGCCGCACACACCGATGCGCGGCCGGGCCAGGCCACTGCGCTTGAGCGCGGTGTCGATCAGGCCGATGGCCTCGAGCACCCGCGCCTGGCTGAGCAGGCCCGGTACGTCGGCCAGCGCCACGTGGGACGTCACCCGTGAGGTCCAGAGCTCATCGAGCACGTTGAACTCGCAGAACGGGCCGGCGAAGCCCAGGCGCTCGGCGAACCAGTGCAGCTCGTCGCTATGGCCCATGCCGGCCATGTGCAGCGAGGTCTTGTTCAATGGCCCGAAGAGAATCGCGTCGGTCCTGCCGTCCTGGGTCAGCGCCAGGGCCACGGCCAGGGTATCCAGGCTGTAGCGCCCGCCGATCACGCTCGCCTCGCTGCGCGGGAACTCGCCCTCGGCTGCGCCGCGATAGGGGTACAGCAGCGGCGTGTCATCGGCGAAGTCCAGCGCTTGCAGGTCGTCGATGCGCCGGTAAGGGAACTCGCAGCCGGCGATACGCATGCCCCGACGCATTTCCGCTTCGTCGGCGATCAGCACCACGCGGGCCTTGCCGCGCACCTCGGGCTCGGCCAGCAGGCGGGCGATCAGCTCCGGGCCGATACCGGCGGGGTCGCCCAGGACCATGGCCAGGCGCGGGAGGGTGGGTTTGCTCATGCAGGGGTCCTCAGGTCGGTCGACACTGGCGCAGGGCGCAAGGTGTCGGGCACGGTGCGGTAGATGCGCCGGGCGTTATGGTAGAAAAGCTGGGCCTGCGCCTCGCCGGGCAGGTCGGCGACGATGCGCTTGAAGCCGCCATAGATGTCGTCGAACGAGCCGCACAGGCTGTCGACAGGGAAGTTGCTGGCGAACATCGCCCGCTGCGCGCCGAACATGGCGATGGTCTCGCGCACGATCCAGGCGTTGTCCTCGGCACGCCACGGCCTGCCGGCCTGGCCGATGCCAGAGATCTTCACCCTCGCGTTCGGGCACTCGGCGAACCGCGCCATGGCCGCATGCCAGGCCGCCAGGGCCGCTTCGCCGCGGTCCGACGGCAGGCCGGTGTGGTTGAGGATCAGCAGTGTCTGGGGGAAATCACGCGCCAGCCGCTCGGCCTCGGCCAGGTTCCACCACGGCGTCTGCAGGTCGAAGTGCAGCCCGTGGCGGGCCAGCTCGGCGTAGCCACGGCGCCAGCGCTCGTCGCTCATCAGGCTGCGGCACTGGCCGACCTCCTCCGGCCGGCTCGGGCCACCCGGTTTGTGGCGCACGCTGCGGACCCGCTCGAAGCCGGCCTGTGCGGCCAGCACCTCGGCCGCCTCGGGAGCATCCAGCCAGGCCTGCGCGACCACCGCGTTGGGCGCGCCATAGCGGGCGGCGACCTCATGGATGAAGCGGGTTTCGCCAATCGGGTCACGCGGGTCCCACTCGGTTTCCACGTAGACGGTCTCGACCACCCGGTGGGCCCCTGCATCGGCAAGGTAGTCCTCGGGGAAATAGCGCCGCTTGATCGCGCTGTAGTCACCGTAGCGGAAGGGGATGTTCTCGCTGCCCGACAACCACGGATGGTGGTTGCGTTGCGGGTCCCAGAAATGATGATGGGCATCGACGATCGGCCCGTCGTACAGCTCAGCCATGGGATACCTCGGTCTTGTCCAGAGCGATCAACAGGGTGCCGGCGATGAACAGCGCCGAGCACAAGGCGAAGAAACCGAGCACCGCCGAGTAGCCGCCCAAGTGCTGGAGCAGCAGGCCGACCAAGATCGGCACGACGATGCCGCCGAGGCTGCCGGCGAGGTTCATCACCCCGCCGATCAAGCCGACCCGCGAGGGGGCGGCGAGTAGCGCCGGGAAGCTCCAGTACAGGCTGCCCCACATCAGGAAGAAGGCGGTCAGCGCCAGCAGCGCGACGGCGGCGAAGGCATCGTCCAGTTGTGGCAGCAGCAGGAAGGCGCCCAGCGCCACCAGCCCGGACACGCTCAACAGGCTCTTGGCCGCCACGCCACGGCGCACGCCTTTGCGGATCAACAGGTCGCAGAGGTAACCGCCAACCAGCGAGCCGACCGCGCCGCACAGGAAGATGATGAAAGTCGCGGCACCGATGCCCTTGATGTCGAAGCCCCGTGCCTGGGCCAGGTAGCTCGGCCCCCAGGTCAGCAGGCCGAAGAACACCATGGCCCAGCTGGCACGCCCGAGCAGGATGCCGGTCAGCGAACGGGCGGCGATGCCCAGGCCCTTGGTCGCCTGCAGGGCGGCCTCGGCCATCGGCACGGCGCGGCCCTGGTTGATCTTGTCGAGTTCGGCATCATTGACCGCCGGATGCTCGGCGGGGTTGTCGCGCAGGTAGTGCCAGGCCAGCCAGGCCATGGCCAGGGTGGCGATGCCGGCGATGAAGAAGGCGATGCGCCAGGAACCGAGCACGGCGATCAGGTAGGCGATGATCAAGCCGCCCAGGGCCACGCCCAGCGGCCCGCCGCAATCCATGAGCACAGCACCACGGCTGCGCTCGCTGGAACCCAGCCACAGCGAGTTGAGCTTGCCGCCGGAGGGGAACAATGGCGCCTCCGCGGCCCCCAGCGCCACGCGCGCGAACATCAGCGAAAGGCCGCCGGTGGCGAACGCCGCGAGCGTCTGGAACATGCCCCACAAGCCCGTGGACCAGCCGATCACCCGGCGCGGCCCGTAGCGGTCGATCAACCAGCCGCCGGGGATCTGCAGCAAGGCGTAGGCCCAGAAGAAGCTGCTGAGGATCAGCCCTTGCATGCTCGGCGTCAGCTCGAACTCGGCGGCGATGGTGGGCATGGCGATGGACAGGGAGACACGGTCGATCAGGTTGATCACCGTGAGTGCGAAGATGATGGCGAAGATGCGCCAGCGCACATTGCTGGCCTTCTGCGCGACGGTCTTGCCGCGCGCAGGGCTGGCGTGCAGCACGGCAGGGTGTGCCTGAGCCATGGGAAGTCCCTCTGATCGTTATTGTTGTGATCCGGTAAGGCCGGTGAAGCCCACTATGGGTGCGGCATCGATAACCGTCTAATCAAACCTGCTCATACAGCCATTTCCTGTGGTTATCGCTAGGCGAACCGGCCTGGCATAACCCATGGCTATCGGTGTATGCCTTATTTTGAGTAGACGCTTATCGGTTCGCTTCGCACACTCCGGCTACCCATAACAAAGACAACAAGAGGTATCCCATGCGAACCGCATCCGCGCGTCACCTGTCGTCGTTCCTGGCCGCTTGCACGCTGCTCTGCGCCAGCACCCTGCCCGCCCTTGCCGAGGGTTGGAAGCCCGGGAAGAACGTTGAAATCGTCGTCGCCGGTGGCCCCGGGGGCGGCACCGACCAGCTGGCACGCCTGATCCAGTCGGCGATCAGCCAGCATCAGTTGCTGGACGTCAACACCGTGGTGCTGAACAAAGGCGGCGGCAATGGCGCCGAAGCCTTCCTCGACATGAAGCTGGCCCAGGGCGATGCGCACAAGCTGGTGATCGGCACCAACAATGTCTACCTGTTACCGCTGGTGGCCAAGCTGGGTTACCAATGGACCGACCTGACACCGGTGGCCGCGGTCGCCGAGGATGACTTCATCCTCTGGACCTACCAGGACGCGCCCTGGGCCGATGCCTCGGCGTTCAAGGCAGCCCTTGCAAGCAACGCCGGCAAGATGCGCTTCGGCGGCAGCCAGTCCAAGGACGTCGACCAGACCCTGGCGTTGCTGATCGGCCAGCAGGTCGGCAGCAAGCTCACCTACATCCCCTTCAAGAGCGGCAGCGAGGCCTCCATCCAGCTGGCCGGCAAGCACATCGCGGCCAACCTCAACAACCCTGCCGAAAGCCTCAGCCAGTGGCGCGGCGGCCAGGTCAAGCCGCTGTGCGTGTTCAGCCGCGAGCGCATGATCTACAGCGAAAAGGTCACCGCCGAGCAGTCCTGGGCAGACATCCCGACCTGCCACGAGCAGGGTCTGGGCATCGATCAGTACCGCTTCCCGCGCACTGTGTTCCTGCCTGGCGGCATCAGCGACGAGCAACGCGCCTTCTATGTCGAGCTGCTGCGCAAGGTCAGCCAGACCCCGGAATTCAAGACCTACATCGAACGTTCGGCGCTGGCACCGACCTTCCTCGAAGGCCAGGACCTGGTGGCCTACATCGAGAAGGACCGTGAGCGGGTCATCCCGCTGTTCCAGCAAGCCGGCTGGCTGCGCCAGTGAACCCTGCCATGGAGACGCCCATGTCCTCACCTTCAGACGCGCCATTGATCGCCACCCGCTGGGTGGAAACCGGCCTTGCGCTGTTCACTGCCGCACTGGGCGGCATCGTCATGCAGGGCAGCCTGGATATCGGTATCGGCTGGGGCGATGCCGGCCCAGAAGCCGGCTACTTCCCCTTCTACATCGGCCTGCTGCTGAGCGCCGCCAGTATCGGCAACCTGCTCCTGGCGCTGCTGCGCCGACAGGCGATGGCGGCGTTCGTCGGGCGCCAGGCATTCGCCCGGGTGCTGTCGGTGTTCCTGCCCATTGCCGTGTACGTGGCGGCCATGCCATTCACGGGCATCTACCTGGCCTCGGTGCTGTTCATCGCCTGGTTCATGTGGCGCAGCCGCCAGGATGGCCAGGGCCATGGCAAGTTGGCCATCGCCATGATCTCCTGCGGTGCGGCACTGGCCAGCTACCTGATCTTCGCGGTCTGGTTCAAGGTGCCGCTGGACGCCGGCGTGCTGGGCGACCTGGCCACCTTCCTGGGAGGGCTGCGGCCATGAGTGAATTCGACTCGCTGATGCAGGGCATGAGCCTGATCTTCACCGCCCACCACCTGGGCCTGATGGTGGTCGGCGTGCTGCTGGGCATCCTGGTCGGCGTGCTGCCAGGGCTGGGCGCGCCGAACGGCGTGGCCCTGCTGCTGCCGCTGACCTTCACCATGTCGCCAGTGTCGGCGATCATCCTGCTGTCGTGCATGTACTGGGGGGCGTTGTTCGGTGGCTCGATCACCTCGATCCTGTTCAACATCCCCGGCGAGCCGTCCTCGGTGGCCACGACCTTCGACGGCTACCCGATGGCCCGCAACGGCCAGGCTGGCGAAGCGCTGACCGCCGCGTTCACCTCGGCACTGCTCGGGGCTCTGGTCGGCGTGCTGCTGCTCACCTTCCTCTCCACCCACATCGCCCGCTTCGCCATGGCGTTCAGCTCGCCGGAGTTCTTCGCCGTCTACCTGCTGGCGTTCTGTACCTTCATCGGCCTGAGCAAGAACCCACCGCTGAAAACCGTGGTGGCGATGATGATCGGCTTCGCCATGGCCGCCGTGGGCATGGACACCGTGTCCGGTGAACTGCGCCTGACCTTCGACCAGCCATGGCTACTGTCGGGCCTGAGCTTCGAGGTGGCGGTGATCGGCCTGTTCGGCATCGGCGAGATCCTCTGCACCGTGGAGGAAGGCCTGGTGTTCCGGGGAGAGCGTGCCCGTATCACGCCGATGGTGATCCTGCGCACCTGGGCCAAGCTGCCGCGCTACTGGCTGACCTGGCTGCGCAGTGCCCTGGTCGGTTGCTGGATGGGGGTCACGCCTGGCGGCCCGACCGCCGCGTCGTTCATGAGCTACAGCCTGGCCCGGCGCTTCTCGAAGAACCGCGACAGGTTCGGCAAGGGCGAGGTGGAAGGCGTGATCGCACCGGAGACCGCCGACCACAGCGCGGGCACCAGCGCCCTGCTGCCGATGCTGACCCTCGGCATCCCCGGTTCGGCGACCGCCGCGGTGATGCTCGGCGGGCTGATGATCTGGGGCCTGCACCCAGGGCCGACGCTGTTCGTCGAACAGCACGACTTCGTCTGGGGGCTGATCGCCAGCATGTACCTGGGCAACGTCGTGAGCCTGATCGTGGTGCTGGCCACGGTGCCGCTGTTCGCCTCGATCCTGCGCATTCCGTTCTCGGTCATCGCGCCGATCATCATCATGGTCTGCGCCATTGGTGCCTACTCGGTGCACAACTCGATGACCGATGTCGGGCTGATGCTGCTGTTCGGCGCGCTGGGCTATGTGTTCAAGAAACTGGGCTACCCCATCGCCCCGCTGGTGCTGGCCGCGGTACTGGGGGACAAGGCCGAGGATGCGTTCCGCCAGTCGATGCTGTTCTCCGACGGGCAGTTGTCGATCTTCTGGTCCAACCCGCTGGTGGGCAGCCTGACCAGTGCGGCCCTGGTGATGCTGTGCTGGCCGCTGCTTGCCAGGTTGGCGACAGCGCTGCGTTCGGCGCTGGGGCAGAAACGGCAGCGGCGCACGGCTTGAACCTCCTGGGCAGGGGCTGCTTTGCAGCCCCCCTCGCGCAATCCGCTGGCGAGCGCTGCCATTTCTTGTCACTCTTGACCGCCCCTCGACCATGAGCCAGACCATGTCCCGCATCCCCGACGCCAGTATCATCCATAGCCGCCTGCGTCTGCGTCAGCTGCGCCTGATGCTGGCCCTGGAGGAGCTGGGCTCGCTGCGGCGTGCCGCCGAGGAGATCGGCATGACCCAGCCGGCGGCGACCAAGATGCTTCATGAAGCCGAGGACCTGCTCGGCGTCGAGCTGTTCGAGCGCCTGCCACGCGGCATGCGCGCCACGCCGTTCGGCGAGACGCTGATCTACTACGCGCGGATGATCTTCGCCGAGCTGTCGGGCATGCGCGAGGAAATGGTCGCCCTGGAGTCCGGCAACCTCGGCCGGGTCACGGTCGGCGCCATTCCTGCCCTGGCCTCTGGCCTGCTGACCCGTACCATCGCCACCCTCAAGCGAAGCCATCCGCGCCTGTCGATGAGCATCCAGGTGGATACCAGCGACGTGCTGGTGCAGGCCCTGCAACAAGACCAGCTCGACGTAGTGCTGGGGCGCATCCCCAGCAACGCGCGTACCGACGACCTGCAGTTCGACAGCCTCGGCGAAGAGGACCTGTGCGTGATCACCGGCGCGCAGCACCCGCTGGCCAAGGCCAGGAAACTGGACTGGACCGAACTGCAGGAAATGACCTGGGTGCTGCAGCAACATCCCAGCCCCATGCGCGCCATCGTCAACCAGGCCTTCCACAATGCCCGCATCGACCTGCCCAGCAGCATCGTCGAGACCACCTCGATCATGACCTTGCTGTCGCTGCTGCAGCAGACCGACATGATCGGCATCACCCCGCGCTCGGTGGTCGAGGACTATCCGGGACGGCACCTGCTGGCGGTCCTGCCCATCCAACTGGAGCCCCGGTTGCCGCCCTACGGCCTGATCACCCGGCGCAACCGGGTACATTCCTCGGCGATGCAGACCTTCATGATGGCCGTGCGCGCCGAGCAAGCCAGGCAGGGCTCGAAATAGGCTCAGGGGTTCTCCACATCGTGCCCCAGCGACTGCAGGAACAACGAGAACAGCTCCGGCTGCGAGGAGATGTCGAGCTTGGCGTAGAGGTGCCGGCGGTGAACCTTGACGGTTTCCGGTGAGATCGCCAGGCGCTCGGCCATGGCCTTGGAGGAATAGCCGCGCAGGATCAGCCGGGCGATCTCCAGCTCGCGCTCGGACAACACCCCCGCCCCGAAGTGGCTGAGCGCATCACGCACCTGGGCGGCCACCGGCTCGCCGGCCGGCAACAAGCGCTGGCTGCGCAATGGCCAGTGCTGCTGCATCAGCGCCAGCACCCAGGGACAGAGCATCGCCAGCAGGCCACACTGCCCGACGTCGAACGGCTGGCGCATGCCCAATGACAACGACAGCGCCCCCTGGCCGGGTAGCTGGAGGATGAACTGCACCTCGTCCTCCAGCACGTTGGCATGGAAGTAGTTGAGGTAGTACTCGCTCTGCTGGAACTGGTCCGGCGCCACTTCGTCGAGGCGGTACAGGCCGCTGGGCAGGCCGTCCTGGCAGGCCTGGTAGAAAGGATCGAGCTGGTACAGGCCGCTGAGGTACAAGGGCATGGCTGCCGGGCCATCCTGGGGGGCGGCGTCGTACTCCTCCAGCACCACGGGCGTCCCGCGGGCGGGGTAGAAGGCGGCCAGGGCATTGTCGAACGGCAGCCAGCAGCGCAGCAGCAGGACCAGCTGCTTCCAGAAGCGTGGCTGGCCGATCTGTTCGATGGTCCGGCCAAGGCTGGCGTGAACGCCGACTTCGTGAAACAGGCTGTGCATCCGTCGGTTCCCCTGAAAAGGTGATGGGATTTCCCTCCTTTCCCACCCTCGCGTCAAGGGGCGTACCCCCAAAGGGTGATTGGCCGCCTCCCCCGCCAAGCCTAGATTGCCGCCCATGCAGCGCTGCGCCGAGAGGGCGCCATCCGCTTCTTCGTCACTGCCTCAACCACCAATAACAATTCGAGGAGAACGACATGCACGACCGTGCGCTCAAGCCCAGCCTGGGCATGCTCGATGTGGTCGCCATCACGGTATCGGCGGTCACACCGGCCAGTTCCGTGTTCGTCATCGCACCTTTCGCCATCGCCCAGGCCGGCAGCGGTGCCTTCCTGGCCTTCGTCCTGGCCGCCCTGCTGGCGCTGATGTTCGCCTGGTGCTACGCCGAGCTCGGCCGTGCGCACAGTTCGGCTGGCGGCGAATACGTCTATGCCAAGCGAGTGTTCGGCGGCATGGCCGGCTATGCCACCTTCCTCACCGTGCTGGTGTCCTTGCTGTTCATCCCGCCGGTGCTGGCCACAGGCGCGGCCACCTACCTCAACAGCGCCCTGGGCACGCAGTTCGACACCCCGTCCGTGGCCTTGGCCATCGTCGTCGCCAGCTACGGCCTGGGTATCCTCAACATCCGCGTCAACGCCTGGGTCACCGGGGTCTTCCTGCTCTGCGAGGTCGTCGCCCTGCTGGTGATCGTGGTGCTTGGCCTGGGCAACGTCAGCCAGCCGCTGAGCGTACTGGCCCAGCCCCTGCACCTGGACCACGGCCTGCTCGCGGCAGCGCCCTGGGCGCTGGTGTTCGCCGCGGTGGGCACCGCACTGTTCTCCTACAACGGCTTCGGCGGCGCCGTGCTACTGGCCGAGGACATGAAGGACGGTGGGCAGGGCATCCACCGCGCCGTGCTCTGGTCGCTGGCGCTGGTGGTGGCGATCGAGCTGATACCGATCGGCGCGCTGTTGCTCGGCGCCCCGTCTCTGCAGGACATGCTGGCCAGCCCCGACCCGATCGGCTACCTGCTCACCGCCCATGGCAACGAAACCCTCTCGCGGCTGGTCAGTGCCGGGATCTTCCTCTCGGTGTTCAACGCCATCATCGCCATCGTCATCCAGTCTGGCCGGGTGATCTTCAGCAGCGGCCGCGACCAGTTGTGGACGCCAGCCCTGAACCGCCTGTTCACGCGCATCCACCCACGCTGGGAATCGCCGTGGCTGGCCACCTTGTTCCTCGCCGTGCCGTCGGCAGCCCTGAGCTTGAGCTCCAACCTGGAGGAACTGACCTCCTTCACCGTCCTGCTACTGGTCATGGTCTACCTGGCGGTGGCCCTGTGCGGCCTGTTCAGCCGGGTACTGCGCAGCGACCGTGAACACCCGTACCGCATGCCGCTATGGCCACTGCCGGCGCTGCTGGCGACGCTCGGTTCCGGCTACCTGCTGCTCAATTGCCTGCTCGGGGCTTCGGTACGCGACACCCTGATCATCCTCGGCATACTGGCTGCCTCGGTGCTCCTCTATGGCACCTACGGCAAGCTCAGCCCAGCCTTCCAGAAACTCTGAAACGAAGGAGTCCCTATGCGCGCTCGTCAACTCGGCATCACCCTGGGCCTGGGTAGCCCCGGAGCATTCAACGCCATCACCGATGTCCCTGGGGTCCGCGTCGGCCACAGCACCCTGGTCGCCGATGGCGACGGCAAGCAGGTGCGCACCGGCGTGACGGTGATCCAGCCCCGCCCCGGCGCGGCCCGCCTGGCGCCGTGCTTCGCCGGTGTCCACGTGCTCAACGGCAATGGCGATGCCACGGGGCTGGAATGGATCCGCGAGGCAGGCCTTTTGACCACGCCCATCGCCATCACCAACACCCACAGCGTCGGCGTGGTGCGTGACGCCCTGATCGCCGCCGAGCGCGATGCCCTGGCCGATCCGTCGGTGTACTGGTGCATGCCGGTGGTGCTGGAGACCTTCGACGGCCTGCTCAACGATATCTGGGGCCAGCATGTCGGCCCGGCCCAGGTGAACGAAGCGCTGGCCCGCGCCGAGTCCGGCCCGGTCGCCGAAGGCGCTGTCGGTGGCGGAACCGGTATGATCTGCCACGAATTCAAGGGCGGTATCGGCACCGCTTCGCGCAAGCTGCCGCAAGACCAAGGCGGCTGGACCGTGGGCGCGCTGGTGCAGGCCAACCATGGCCAGCGCCGCGAGCTGCGCATCGACGGCTATCCGGTCGGCCGGGTATTGGACGGCATTCCCTCGCCCTTCGACGACCGTGGCGAGCCGGGCATGGGGTCGATCGTGGTGATCATCGCCACCGACGCACCGTTGCTGCCGCACCAGTGCCAGCGCCTGGCCCAACGGGCGTCCATCGGCATCGCCCGTACCGGCGGTGGTACCGAGGATGCCAGCGGTGACCTGTTCGTCGCCTTCTCCTGCGCCGACCAGCAACTGCCAGCGGCCGCCTACGGGCGCAAGGGCGTGCCCTTGAGCATGCCGGTGCAGATGCTCAACAACGACCACATCACACCGTTGTTCATGGCGGCGGCCGAGGCGGTGGAGGAAGCGATCGTCAATGCCCTGCTGGCGGGGGGGGACATGCACACCGCCGACGGTGTGCTGGTGCCGGGGCTGGGTGGCGAGCGCTTGCTGGAGGCACTGCGGCAGGTAGGTTGGCAGGGGTAGATAGCGGGGGCCGCTGTGCGGCCCAATCGCGGGCAAGCCCGCTCCCACAGGGCCCTGCAAAGCCACATCATTGGCAAGTGCAGGAGCCCCAGCCAGCAGCTCGCCTCAGATCCTGAAACTCCCCACCAACTGCTTCAACCGCCCGGCCTGCTGGCTCAGGGCATCGCAGTGACGCAGGGTCTCGTTGAGGTTCTCCACCCCCTGCTGGTTGAGGGTGTTGATCTGGGTGATGTCCAGGTTCAGGCTCTCGACCACCGCGCTCTGCTCCTCGGTGGCGGTGGCCACCGACTGGTTCATGCCGTCGA
>NZ_JBDLLR010000017.1:0-522 GCF_046365545.1 Pseudomonas sp. HLMP
CATGCCCACGCCACTGGCCTCGTGGCACATGTTCGAGCAGTCGGGGAAGTTATTGGTGCCGTAGGCACGGACGAACAGCTGGTAGAGGAACGCCGCCTCGTTGCTGGCCCGGCCCGAGGTGTAGAACTCGGCCTGGTCGGGCGACTCCAGGGCGTTCAGGTGCTGGGCGATAAGGGCGAAGGCCTCGTCCCAACTGGTTTGCACATAGTGGTCGGTGGCCGCGTCGTAACGCATCGGGTGGGTCAAGCGGCCCTGGTACTCGAGCCAGTAGTCGGTCTGCGCGGCCAAAGCACTGACGCTGTACTTGGCGAAGAACGCCGGGTCCACCGAGCGCCCGGTGGCTTCCCAGTTCACCGCCTTGGCGCCGTTCTCGCAGAACTTGACCATGTCGCTTTCCGGCGACTCGCCCCAGGCGCAGCCGGGGCAGTCGAAGCCACCGTTCTGGTTGGTCTTGAGCATGGCCCGCAGGTTCTTGAAGGCATTCTCGCTGCCCAGCCAGGCCTTGGTCACGCTCTTGAGCGC
>NZ_JBDLLR010000018.1:0-624 GCF_046365545.1 Pseudomonas sp. HLMP
GAAATCCGCGCCCCGCGTGGCAACAAGCTGACCGCCAAGAGCTGGCTGACCGAAGCGCCGCTGCGCATGCTGATGAACAACCTCGACCCGCAGGTGGCCGAGAACCCGAAGGAGCTGGTGGTGTACGGCGGCATCGGCCGCGCCGCGCGCAACTGGGAGTGCTACGACAAGATCGTCGAGACCCTGACCCGCCTGGAAGACGACGAAACCCTGCTGGTGCAGTCGGGCAAGCCGGTCGGCGTGTTCAAGACCCACGCCAATGCCCCGCGCGTGCTGATCGCCAACTCCAACCTGGTGCCACACTGGGCCAACTGGGAACACTTCAACGAACTGGATGCCAAGGGCCTGGCCATGTACGGGCAGATGACCGCCGGCAGCTGGATCTACATCGGCAGCCAGGGCATCGTCCAGGGCACCTACGAAACCTTCGTCGAGGCCGGCCGCCAGCACTATGGCGGTGACCTCAAGGGCAAGTGGGTGCTGACCGCAGGCCTGGGCGGCATGGGCGGTGCCCAGCCGCTGGCCGCGACCCTGGCCGGCGCCTGCTCGCTGAACATCGAATGCCAGCAGAGCCGCATCGACTTCCGCCTGCAGACCCGCTACGTGGACGAGCAGGCCAGCGAC
>NZ_JBDLLR010000019.1:0-437 GCF_046365545.1 Pseudomonas sp. HLMP
GTGCTCTTTATTTAAAGATTTATGAAAATAACGGTTGACGGGGTTTCGAATCCCCTTATAATGCGCCCCACTTCCGACGTAGTCGAAACGAAAAACTCCTTGAGATTCAACGAGTTGAACGCTTCAGGTAGTATCGGAAGGGCTTCGGTCCTTAGATCGGCAGCGGTGCAAAAGGCAGTTGACAGCAGGCGGTAACGCTGTATGATTCGCCTCCCGCTACGAGCGATCGCAGCGAGTCAAGTGGTTGAAGTGAAACGAAAAACTTCAAAATAAACGCTTGACAGACTCTGAGGAAAGCGTAGAATGCGCGCCTCGGTTGAGACGAAAGCTCTTAACCAAACGCTCTTTAACAATCGAATCAAGCAATTCGTGTGGGTGCTTGTGAGTACGGACTGATAGTCGCCAAGATTATCAGCATCACAAGTGGCCATATGAGA
>NZ_JBDLLR010000002.1:0-595 GCF_046365545.1 Pseudomonas sp. HLMP
TGGGCTTCCTCACGGGTGCAGGCATCACCCTTGTCCGGGTCGCCGATGACGAAGATCTCTCCCGCCTTGAACCCCTCCTCGAACGTGGGGTTGAGCATTTGCAGCCGAGAGATCGGCAAGGTGTTGTCATGCTCGGCCAGCTCAAGCAGCACCTGGGAAAAGGACATGCTGCGCGGCACGATGTAGAAACCGGGCTCGAGGGTGCCGGGCAGCGCGCTGGCGTAATGCCGCGAAGCGCCGTCGAGCGCAGGGTTCCAGGCCTGGGCAGGGGGCGTACTGGCTCGCGCCGTGGCCTGCTGCGAGGCCTGCGGAGACGGCGGCGGGCTGAAGAGCGGCGCCACCACACGGTTGCTCCCGCTAGGGCACCCGCAGGCCACCAATGCCCCGTCCATCACCACGGGTCGGCCATCGGAAATGAAGAAGGGGTACCCCTCGACTATTCGGCCAACCTCGCCACACAACGGACAGGGTGTCGTGGCGTCGCCCTCTCGAAGGACCATGCGTCCGCCGGAGAAATAACCCGCGCCCGTACCGATACAGGTTGCGCCCGTGGTGGTGAGGTCGCCATCGACCGCCTGCCCTTTGCCATCCAGAC
>NZ_JBDLLR010000020.1:0-443 GCF_046365545.1 Pseudomonas sp. HLMP
TGGCCTGGGCCTCGCGCTCCCACTGCAGGAGGTACTTGGCGATACCGCGCATCACCGCCATGTCGCCGCCCAGGGCCGGACGGAAGTAGGCGGTGTTGGTCGGTTCGGAACCGTTGCTGAGCATCTCGAGCGGATGTTGCGGGTGCTGGAAGCGCTCCAGCCCACGCTCCTTGAGCGGGTTGAAGCACACCACCTGGGCACCTCGCTTGACCGCTTCGCGCAGCGGTTCGAGCATGCGTGGATGATTGGTGCCGGGGTTCTGGCCGATGACGAAGATCGCGTCAGCCAGTTCCAGGTCATGGAACACCACGGTGCCCTTGCCCACGCCCAGGGATTCGCCCATGCCCACGCCACTGGCCTCGTGGCACATGTTCGAGCAGTCGGGGAAGTTATTGGTGCCGTAGGCACGGACGAACAGCTGGTAGAGGAACGCCGCCTCGTTG
>NZ_JBDLLR010000021.1:0-8835 GCF_046365545.1 Pseudomonas sp. HLMP
CAAGCCGGCTCCTACAGAGTGGTCGAGTCGATCACAAGTAATGTGGTTTGCAGGGGCCCGTGGGAGCGGGCTTGCCCGCGAACAAGGGCGTAGCCCTTGCCATGCACCGGTGATGTTGGGGCCAGCCTTTTCGCGCGCTAGCGCAACAGCTTGCTCTGCAACACCTCGGAGCGCCGCCCGAGCACGCTCTCGCTGATCTGCACGAACTCCTCGTTGCTGACGCTGGACAACCGCATCAGCGCCTGGGTGACGTCATCCAGCGAGCGCTTGTCATGGGTATGCAGGCGGATCTCGCGGTCCAGCGCCTGGAGCAACAGCACGCCGCGGGCCACCTGGGCGGCGTCGGCCTTGTCGCCACGCAGGCGGGTGACCTTGGCGCCCTGCTGGTGCAGGCGCGCCTGCAGGGCCTGGTAGCGGTCGTCGCCCATGCCGCCGGCACGACGCAGCAGCTCGGTGGCGTAGTAGTCGGCCAGGCTTTCGCCCAGCCAGTCGCTGCCATCCCGGTCATTGACTTGGGCGAACAACTGCACCAGCTCGCGCAGCAAGGGGCTGGTGCCGCTCTCGCCGATCAACGGACGGCTGCTGTGCACGTACAGGGAGTTGTGCCCACTCAGGACCCCGCGCCACATCTCGTCACGCGCGCCAACCAGCAGCAGCTTGGGCGGGTTGCGCGGAAACACCGCCTGCAACTGGGGCCAGACGAACGTCAGCAGGGTCAGGGTGTCCATGCGCCGCATGCCCTGCCCTTGCGGCGCGGCCACGGTCACCTCCGTCTCGCCCAGGCGCGCACGGCGGCTGCCGAGGTTGCCGGCCAGCATCCAGCCGGTGGGGCGGTCGAACAGGCGCGAGACATTGTCGAGGCGAAACTTGTGCTTGCCGATACGCGGCCAGGCGGTCTCGACGCTCTTCCAGCCCTCGGGCAGCTCGAACGCCAGGCGCGCCACCAACTCGGTGCCATCCTGCTGGTCGAGGCGCGCCGCTGGCACCAACTGGTCGCCGCGAAACAGCGCCCAGCGCGGGGTGATGCGGCTTTCATAGGTAACGCCCTGGGGCTTCTGGTCCAGTTGCACGCGGTAACTGAGGCTGGCCTTGCCCGGGGCCGGGTGCCAGATCCCCCGTTGCGCCTGCACCTGCCATTGGCCATCGGCCAGGAAGCCGCTGTAGACGCCGCCCTTGCCCAGGTCGAAATCCAGGCTGCGCACCGCGCTGCCATCGGCCAGGACCAGGCGCACCTCGGCCTGGCCGCTCTGGGGCAGCAGGCGCACCTGGTAATCCAGGTCGACCTTGCGCGCCCAGGCGGGGAAGCAGGCCGTCAGGCCCAGGACCAACAAGAGGTGGCGACGCATACAGAAACTCCTTTTTCCCAGACGCGACAGGCCCAGGCAGCTCAACCGGCGCGAAAGATCAGGTGGTCTTCCCAGTCGTCTTCGTCCACGTCGTTCTCGCTGAGCATACGCCCCGACTGGGAAATACGCTGCTCATGCACTTGTTTGCGATCACCGCAAACCAGATGATGCCAGGTCGGCAGGTCCTTGCCTTCGCTGACCAGGCGATAACCGCAGGTGGTCGGCAGCCACTTGAACTGGTCGGCCTTGCCGGGGGTGAGCTGGATGCAGTCCGGCACCTGGGCGAAACGGTTGGGGTAGTCGCTGCACTGGCAGGTGTCGAGGTCCAGCAGCTTGCAGGCGATGCGCGTGTAGTAGACGCTGTTGTCGTCCTCGTCCTCGAGCTTCTGCAGGCAGCACAGGCCGCAGCCGTCGCAGAGCGACTCCCATTCCCGGGGATCGAGTTGCTCGAGGGTCTTACGCCGCCAGAAGGGCGCGTTGTCAGCGATCATCACAGGTTTCCTGCATAAGGCCAGCGACGAGCGTCAAGCAAGCGCGGGCGCGTAACGACTTCTCTGGTGGCGTGCAGCTCGATGCTTGCTGCTGGCATCTGCCACGGCGGCGCCAGTCTAGAGCCTGTCCCCGGTCAATGCCAGACCGCTTGTCAGCGGCGAGCGGACGCAGTAGCGTGCGCGCTTTCCCTTCCCTTGCAGGAGCGACCCATGAGCGCCAACCCGCGCATTGCCGACTACGCCATCAACGAGCAGTTCATCAACCGCTGGTCGCCACGGGCATTCACCGCCGAGCCGATCAGCCAGGAAACCCTGCTGGGCTTCCTGGAAGCCGCGCGCTGGGCACCTTCGGCCTACAACTCGCAACCCTGGCGCTTCCTCTATGCCCGCCGCGACACGCCGAACTGGGAGCGCTACCTGGGCATCCTCAACGAATTCAACCGCAGCTGGGCCCAGCACGCCTCGGCGCTGGTGCTGATCATGTCCAAGACGACCTTCACCGCCCCGGGCGCCAGCGAGCAAACCCCGGCGCTGTGGCACACCTTCGACACCGGCTCGGCCTGGGGCCACCTGGCCCTGCAGGCCAGCATCAGCGGCTGGCACACCCACGGCATGGCCGGCTTCGACCAGGCGCTGGCGCGTCAGGCACTGAAGATCCCCGAGGGCTACGCCCTGCATGCGATGGTGGCGATCGGCAAGCTGGGCGACAAGGCAACCCTCGCCGAAGGCCTGCAAGCCCGCGAAGTCCCCAGCCCTCGCCGCCCCCTGAGCGAACTGGCCGCCGAAGGCGATTTCAACCTTCTCTAAGCGGCAAACTGCAAGCCTCAAGCTGCAAGAAGATCGATGTCGCCTCTGGACCGGGGCATGATCCAAGATCGAAAGCTCGGCACGATCTCTCTTGCAGCTTGAAGCTTGCCGCTCAATACCCCCGCCCGAAATCCACCTCTCCTCGCAATGCCCGGCCCGCCTGGTACGCCCGCACGTTCTCGACGAACAACCGCACCATCGCCGTCGGCGAGGTGGGGGCCGAACTGTGGCCGGTCAGCAGCAGGCCCCAGGCGGTCCAGAACGGGTGGCTCCGGGGCAAGGGCTCCTGGCGGCAGACGTCGATTACCGCGCCGGCCAAGTGGCCCTGCTTCAAGGCTTCGACCAAGTCGTCATCGACCACCGCCACGCCGCGCCCGGCATTGATGAACAACGCGCTGGGCTTGAAGCGCCGGAACAGCGCCGCATCGTACAAATCATGGGTCTGCGGGGTGTCCGGCAGCAGGTTGAGCACGTAGTCGGCCTGCTCCACCAACCGCGGCAACGCGTCCAGGCCAGCTACCTCGACGAACGGCGCCTGCTGGCGGGTACTGCTGGCGATGCCATGCAGGGACACCCCGAACGGCGCGAGCAGTTCCGCGACCCGCTGGCCGATGTCGCCGGTACCCGCGACCAGCACCCGCCGCCCTTCCAGGCTGCGCCCGGGGCGGTCGTCCCAGCGCCGCTCGGCCTGGCTGGCCAGCCGCGCCAGTACGTCGCGCTCGTGGCCGAGCATGTAGGTCAGCATGTACTCGGCCATGACCTGGCCGAAGATGCCCACGGCACGGGTCAGACGGTAGTCGCGGGGCAACCCCTCGGCCAGCAGCGGGGTAACCCCCGCCCAGGTCGATTGCACCCAGCGTGGCCTGTGGCCCTGGCGCAGGAGGCTGGCCAGCAGGTCAGGCTGGCCCAGCCATACCGTGCATTCGGCTGCCTGGCGTGCCAGTTCGGCGGCGTCGCCGCTGGTCAGTACCTCCAGGTCTGGTGCCGCCTCGCCCAGCAGGCGGGCATAGTGGGCATGATCCTGTTCAGCGATCAGAACGCGCATGTCGAAAACCTTGGCAGACAACAACGAAGGCGGCCCGGCAGACGGACCGCTTGGCAGGGTGAGGCGAACGGCCCGGAATCAGGCCGGGTCGTTGCGGCGCAGCAGTTCTTCGGGCAGGTGCTCGATGTAGTCGTCCTCGGGCGGCGGCATCTGCAGGTGGTAGCCCTGGTTGTCGAGGTTCTCCAAGACCTTGGCGATGTCCTCGCGGGCCAGCTTGCGCTCGGGGGTGAGCACCAGGTCGAAGGCGTGCACCGGGGTGCCGAAGAACGGCAGAAGGCCCTCCGGCACACGCTCCAGGCCATCGGCCTTGAGCACGTAGAGGTACATCTCGTTCTTGCGTGGGCTCTTGTAGATCGAACAGATACGTTTCATCAGGATTCTCCGGCACCTGCCAGGCTGTCCAGCAGGGCCTGGCCCATGCGCTCGCGACGCCAGCCGCGCAGCGAATCGGGCAGTTGATAGGGGCCGTTGGGGAAGCCACTCTTGAGCAAGGCCTCCAGGGTCTTCTTGCGCAGCATCAGCTCCGGGGCGATGCCCAGGCGCTCGCCTTCGGCCTGGCCAACCCCACGCAGGCGCTTGAGGATAGCGGCGGCCTCGATCGGCAGCGGCTCGGGCAACGCGGGCGGCCACTGCGCCTCGGGCAGGCTGGCGGCGCGCTTGATCAGCTCGAGGAGGAACTCGCCGTCCTGGCGGATGGTGCGCGGGTGCATGTCGTCGATCTTCGCCAGGGCCGACAGGCTGTCCGGCTGGTGCCTGGCCATGGGCCAGAGCGCGTGTTCGCGCAGGATGCGGTTGCGCGGCAGGTCGCGGCCACGGGCCTGGCGCTCACGCCAGGCGCACAGTTCGCGCAGCACCGCCAGCTGCTGGCGCGACAGCTTCCAGGCCAGCTTGACGTCGCGGTACAGGGCCTCGGGCTCGACCTCCCGGCGCAATTGGGCGACCAGCTCGGCGCCGTCCTCCAGCACCCAGGCGTACTTGTCGTCCGACAGCCGCGGGCGCAGGGCGGTGAACAGCTCGGCCAGGTGCACGGCGTCCTCGGCGGCATAGCTGACCTGGGTCTCGGACAACGGCCGCTGCAACCAGTCCGAGCGGGTCTCGCCCTTGGGCAGGTCGATCCCCAGGACCTCCTGCACCAGCCGCGAATAGCCCATGGAAAAACCGATGTTCAGGTAGCCGGCGGCCAGCTGGGTGTCGAACAACGGTTGCGGCAGCTTGCCGGTCAGGCGCAGGAGCACTTCCAGGTCCTCGCTGCAGGCATGCAGGACCTTGACCACGCCATTGTCCTCGAGCAGCCCGGCCAGCGGTTGCCAGTCGCCGATCAGCAAGGGGTCGATCAGGAAGGCCCGCTGACCGTCGCCGACCTGGATCAGGCCGGCCTTGGGATAGAAGGTGTCGACCCGCATGAATTCGGTGTCGAGCGCTACGAAAGGCAGTTCGCGCCAGGCCCGGCAGTGTTCGGCCAGGGTCTGGTCGTCACGGATCCAGTGTATTTCGATGGCCACGAGGCTCTCCCACAAACATTGGCGCGCAGTATATACGGCGCGGGGCCTGGGGGTGAAACCTGGCGGGCGATCGGCGCAGTCGCTCAGCCGGGCAGGTGCAGCTTGGCGTAGGGTTCGCGGTCGATGTCCAGCACTTCCACGCACAGCTGGATATCCAGCCCGGCCCTGGTCGGGATCGCCTCGCGCAGCACCTCCAGCAGGCTGCCGGACAGCTGCTTCTTCACCTGCGGTGAACGCCCGCTGAGGATCGCCAGGCGTACGTGGGCGAAGGCCCGCTCGCCCGGTGCGGTGCCTACCCGGTACTGGGCGAAAGCCTGGGCGCGGCTCTTGATGTCCAGCTCGTCGGCGAACTGGCCGCTGCCGACCAGGGCATGGTTCAGGCGCATGAGCAGCAGGTCGACGTTCAGGTCGCCCAGGTTGTCGCTGTATTCCAGGTTCAGATGAGGCATGGCGCGGGTTCCGGGTCACGGGAGGGAGTGCGACAGCCTACCCCAGTCCCTGACCTGCGCAAAGACGACTATCCTCAAGGTTCAGGACTTTTCGCCAACCCCTGACCCGAGGTGAAGAAATGCCAGTCCCGCATGATCTGCTCGCTGACCTGCACATTTGCGCTGAAGATTTCCAGGCGCTCATCGACAAGGACCAGACGCTGCATCAACTGCACAAGGAGTACAACGCCAAGGACAAGGAAGTGGTGGCCGCCGAAGGCAACGGTACTTCCGACGATGCGGTCAACCGCTTGCGCAAGGAGCGGTTGTTGATCAAGGACAAGATCGAACGGATCATCCATCCGCCCAAATCCTGACCCTTCCCACCGCCCCTTCGCGGGCCGGCCAGTCAAGTGGCATTGGGGCTGCTTTGCAGCCCATCGCCGGCAAGCCGGCTCCCACACAGTCCCTGCAAACCGCATCATCCAGGGTACGACTCGTACCTGTGGGAGCCGGCTTGCCGGCGATGGGGCGCGAAGCGGCCCCAGGCACCTATACCGCCGCCGAAGCCTTCAGCGCAGTGTCCAGGTCATCGATCAAGTCGCGATGATCCTCGATCCCCACCGACAACCGCAGCAGGTTCTCGCCGATCCCCATCGCCTCCTTCTGCTCCGGGCTCAGGGAGTTGTGCGACATGCTCCAGGAGTGGTTGATCATGCTCTCCACGCCCCCCAGCGAGTCGGCCAGGACGAAGATCGACAGCGCCTCGACCAGCCGCTCGACCGCCGCCCGGCCGCCCTTGACCTTCATCGCCACCACCGCCCCACCGCTGCGCATCTGGCGCTTGCACAGCGCGTGCTGCGGATGGCTCTCTAGCTCCGGGTAGTAGACCTGCTCGACCTGCGCATGCCCTTCGAGAAAGCGCGCCACGCGCAGGGCGTTGGCGCACTGGCGCTCCATGCGCACGTCGAGGGTCTTGAGGCCGCGCAGGGCCAGGTAGCAGTCGAACGGCCCCTGGATCGCGCCAACGGCCATGCTGATCTTGCGCAGCCGCGCCAGCAGCGCGTCGTTGCCCGCCACCACCACGCCACCGATGAGGTCGGAATGGCCACCGATGTACTTGCTCGCCGAGTGCATCACCAGGTCCACGCCGAGGGTGATCGGCCGCTGGTTCCAGGGCGAGCAGAAGGTGTTGTCGATGCAGGTGAGGATGCCGTGCTCGCGGGCCAGGGCGCAGATGGCCTGGATGTCCACCAGGTGCAGCAACGGGTTGGTCGGCGACTCGATCCAGATCAGCCGGGTCTCGGGGCGGATCGCCGCGGCCACGGCCTGCAGGTCGTTGAGGTCGACGTAGGTGGTGGTCAGGCCCGAGGTGTGGCTGCGGTAGTCTTCCAGCAGGCGGAAAGTACCGCCGTAGACGCCGTTCATCACCACCACGTGGGCATCCTTGGGCAGCAGCTCCAGCACGGTGGCCGTGGCGCCCACGCCCGAAGCGGTGGCCACCGCGCCGACACCCTCCTCCAGGGCCGCGACGCAGGTCTCGTAGGCATGCCGGGTCGGGTTGCCGACGCGGCTGTAGGCGTACTCGGGGTTGTCGTCCAGGCTGCGCTTGATGAACGAGCTGGCGGTGACGATGGCCGGGAAGATGGCATTGTCGGCGACGCCGAACTGCTCGCCGGCATGGAGGGTACGGGTGGCGAAATTGCGTGGCTTGTCGGACATGATCGGGTCCATTGACTGGGAACGAGGCAGGTTGAAAGGCGCCACTATCGCATATCCGCCCTCATCCTCGTTGTATGGGGAACGAACATGTCACTGGCGACACACAAGCGTTCTCTTGTTTCTGCAACTGGGCTAATCTGGAGAACCTTTTTCTCCATCGAGCCCTTCACCGACATGGACAGTTTCGACCAGCACATCCTCACCCTGCTCCAGCGCGATGCCTCGATGTCCCTCAAGGACCTGGCCGAAGCCGTCAACCTGTCCACAACCCCTTGCTGGAAGCGGGTCAAGCGCCTGGAAGACGAGGGCTATATTCGCCGCCGCGTCGCCCTGCTCGACCCCGAGCGCCTGGGCCTGGGCCTGACGGTGTTCGTCCAGCTCAAGACCCAGCGCCACGACAGTGCCTGGCTCGAGCAGTTCGCCACGACGGTGACCGGTTTCGAGGAGGTGATGGAGGTCTACCGCATGTCCGGGGACTGGGACTACATGCTGCGGGTAGTGGTGGGCGACATCGCCGCCTACGACCGCTTCTACAAGAAGCTGATCACCAGCACCGACGGGCTGTCGAACATCACGTCCAGCTTTGCCATGGAGCAGATGAAGTACACCACGGCGTATCCGGTGCATCGGTGACACGAGGGCCGCTTGGCAGCCCAGGATTCAAAGCACCACTTGGCTGATCCGCCAGCCCACGCTCTCACTCCACGGCGATCGCCGCCTCGATCCGGTTCCCCGCCTGCGCCTTCTCCAGCTTGATCGCCACGAACTTGGAGGTCGGCGTGTAGGTCCCCTCGCCATAGCTCTCCAACGGCACCAGCGGGTTGGTCTCCGGGTAGTACGCCGCGGCCTGGCCCTCGGGCAGGTCGTAGGGCACCAGGCGGAAACCCGACACCCGCCGTTCGCGCCCGTCCTCCCACAGCGACACCATGTCCACGTGCTCGCCAGGCTCGAAGCCCAGGCGGCGGATGTCCGCCTCGTTGACGAACACCACCTCGCGCAGGCCGAACACGCCCCGGTAGCGGTCGTCCAGGCCATACAGGGTGGTGTTGTACTGGTCGTGGGAACGCAGGGTCTGCAGGATCAGGTCCGGCTTGTCGCCACGGGCCAGCACCTGGGCGTTGACCAGTTGCTCGGGCAACTGGCTGGCGGTGAAGCGGGCCTTGCCGCTGGCGGTGCGCCAGGTACGTTCGGCCGCGCTGTTGCCCAGGTGGAAACCGCCCGGATGCTGCAAGCGCGCGTTGAAATCGGCAAAGCCTGGAATGACATCGGCGATCAAGTCACGGATACGCGCATAGTCGCCGACGACATAGTCCCAGTCGATCGGATGGTTGCCCAGGGTGGCCTTGGCCATGCCGGCGATGATCGCCGGCTCCGAGCGCAGATGCGGCGAGCGCGGTTTCAACTGGCCATGGGAGATGTGCACCATGCTGAAGGTGTCTTCCACGGTGACGCCTTGCGGCCCCTCGGCCTGCAGGTCGATTTCCGTCCGGCCGA
>NZ_JBDLLR010000022.1:0-428 GCF_046365545.1 Pseudomonas sp. HLMP
GGCCGCGACCCTGGCCGGCGCCTGCTCGCTGAACATCGAATGCCAGCAGAGCCGCATCGACTTCCGCCTGCAGACCCGCTACGTGGACGAGCAGGCCAGCGACCTGGACGACGCCCTGGCGCGCATCGCCCGCTACACTGCCGAAGGCAAGGCCATCTCCATCGCCCTGCATGGCAACGCCGCCGAAATCCTGCCGGAGCTGGTCAAGCGCGGCGTGCGCCCGGACATGGTCACCGACCAGACCAGCGCCCACGACCCACTCAACGGCTACCTGCCCGCCGGCTGGACCTGGGAGCAGTACCGCGACCGTGCACAGACCGAGCCAGCCGCCGTGGTCAAGGCGGCCAAGCAGTCCATGGCCGTGCACGTGCAAGCCATGCTCGACTTCCAGAAGCAGGGCGTGCCGACCTTCGACTACGGCAACAACA
>NZ_JBDLLR010000023.1:0-437 GCF_046365545.1 Pseudomonas sp. HLMP
TCTCCGTACAGAATCGCAAATTGATTCATCGCGCTTTTCCAATCATGGGCCGGTTTTCCCCAATTGGCTGTTATGTTGCGCAATCCCAGCCAAATCAGTTTGGTCGCTGCGTCATCATTTGGGAAATGCCCGCGAGTCTTGATGACCTTGCGTAGCTGGGCGTTGATGCTCTCGATGGCGTTGGTGGTGTAAATCACCTTTCTGATGGCCGGTGGGAAGACGAAAAATGGAATCACTCGATCCCAGGCGCGTCTCCAGGCAGCCACCACCGTTGGATATTTCTCGCCCCACGGCCCGTTCTCAAACTCATCGAGTGCTTGCTCAGCCGCTTCAGCATTGATGGCTTGGTAAATCGGCTTCAGCTCCTTGGCCAGAGCCCGCCGCTTGTCCCAGGCCGCGAAGTCGAGGCTGTTGCGGATCAGGTGCACGATGCACGT
>NZ_JBDLLR010000003.1:0-824 GCF_046365545.1 Pseudomonas sp. HLMP
CGCGGTTTCAACTGGCCATGGGAGATGTGCACCATGCTGAAGGTGTCTTCCACGGTGACGCCTTGCGGCCCCTCGGCCTGCAGGTCGATTTCCGTCCGGCCGAGGCACGGCAGGATCAGCGCGTCACGCCCGGTCACCAGGTGCGAGCGGTTGAGCTTGGTGGCGATGTGCACGGTCAGGTCGCAGTTGCGCATCGCCGCATGGGTGCGCGGGGTGTCCGGCGTCGCCTGGGCGAAGTTGCCACCCAGGCCGATGAACACCTTGGCGCGCTGCTCTTCCATGGCCTTGATCGCCAGCACGGCGTTGTGCCCATGTTCGCGGGGCACCTTGAAGTGAAAACGCTTTTCGAGGGCATCGAGCAGACGCACCGGGGGCTTTTCGTCGATGCCCATGGTGCGGTCGCCCTGCACGTTGCTGTGGCCACGCACCGGCGACAGGCCGGCACCGGGCTTGCCGACGTTGCCGCGCAGCAGTTGCAGGTTGACGATCTCCTGCACGGTGGGCACCGAGTGACGGTGCTGGGTCACGCCCATCGCCCAGCACATGATCACCCGCTCGGCCTTGCGGTACATGCGCGCGGCCAACTCGATCTCGGCCTGGCTCAGGCCGGATTGCTCGATGATGTGCGCCCAGGGCGTGGCGTCCACCGCCGCCAGGTAGGCGTCGATACCGCTGGTGTGCTCGGCGATGAAGGCATGGTCGAACACCGCTGGCTCGCCCTTGGCCTGGGCCTCGCGCTCCCACTGCAGGAGGTACTTGGCGATACCGCGCATCACCGCCATGTCGCCGCCCAGGGCCGGACGGAAGTAGGCGGTGTTGGTCGG
>NZ_JBDLLR010000004.1:0-791 GCF_046365545.1 Pseudomonas sp. HLMP
GTGATCATCGGCAGGTCCAGGCCCTGCTCCTTGGCGCAGTCGATAGCGATCTGATAGCCGGCGTCGGCGTGGCGCATCACGCCGGTGCCCGGGTCGTTGGTCAGCACGCGCGCGATACGCGCCGCCGCTTCGTCGGTACCGTCGCAGACGATGACCATGCCCGAATGCTGGGAGAAGCCCATGCCCACGCCACCGCCATGGTGCAGCGAGACCCAGGTGGCGCCGCCTGCGGTGTTGAGCAGGGCGTTGAGCAGCGGCCAGTCGGAGACCGCGTCGGAGCCGTCGCGCATGGCTTCGGTCTCGCGGTTGGGGCTGGACACCGAGCCGGAGTCCAGGTGGTCGCGGCCGATGACGACCGGTGCCGACAGCTCGCCGCTGCGCACCATCTCGTTGAACGCCAGGCCCAGCTTGGCACGCAGGCCCAGGCCGACCCAGCAGATACGCGCCGGCAGGCCCTGGAAGCTGATGCGCTCGCGGGCCATGTCCAGCCAGCGGTGCAGGTGAGCGTCGTCGGGGATCAGCTCCTTGACCTTGGCGTCGGTCTTGTAGATGTCCTGCGGGTCGCCCGACAGGGCCGCCCAACGGAACGGGCCGATGCCACGGCAGAACAGCGGGCGGATGTAGGCCGGGACGAAGCCGGGGAAGTCGAAGGCGTTGGCCACGCCTTCTTCCTTGGCCATCTGGCGGATGTTGTTGCCGTAGTCGAAGGTCGGCACGCCCTGCTTCTGGAAGTCGAGCATGGCTTGCACGTGCACGGCCATGGACTGCTTGGCCGCCTTGACCACGGCGGC
>NZ_JBDLLR010000005.1:0-1189 GCF_046365545.1 Pseudomonas sp. HLMP
CTAAGGATTCTCCGATCAAGTCACCACAGGCCGTCTGACCTGTGCTGAAATAGCCCTCCGTCCAACTACCCTCTACAAGCCCTCCATCCCATGAGTCAGATGAGCTTTTCCGATTTCGAGTACGCCGGTAAGCGCAAGCAAACCCGTCGCGAGCGTTTCCTGGCCGAGATGGAGCAGGTGGTACCGTGGAGCGGTTTGGTGGCATTGATCGAGCCGCACTACCCAAAGGCCGGCGGTGGTCGCAAGCCGCATCCACTGGAAACCATGCTGCGTATTCATCTGCTGCAGAACTGGTTCTCGTTGAGCGACCCAGCCATGGAAGAGGCGCTTTATGAGATCACTTCGATGCGCCAGTTTGCTCGCCTGACGCTCAGTGCTCCGATCCCCGAAGACACGACAATCATGAATTTCCGGCACCTGCTGGAGAAGCACGAACTGGCCTCGGGGATTCTGGAAACCATCAACAATTACCTGCGAGACAAGGGGCTGTCGTTGCGCCAGGGCACCATCGTCGATGCCACCATCATCCACGCTCCCTGTTCGACCAAGAATAAGGAAGGTAAACGCGATCCTGAAATGCACCAGACGAAGAAGGGTAATCAGTATTTCTTCGGCATGAAGGCGCATATCGGTGCCGATGCTGAGTCGGGCTTGGTGCAGCACGTCCACGGCACAGCGGCGAATGTGGCTGATGTAACAGAGGTCGCCCACCTGTTGCATGGCGATGAAAACGTTGTCTGTGCCGATGCGGGTTATACCGGCGTCGAGAAACGGCCGGAGCATGAGGGGCGGCCGCTGATCTGGCAGATTGCGGCTCGTCGTAGCACCTACAAGCACTTGAGCAAACGCAGCGTGCTCCACAAAGCCAGACGCAAGATCGAGAAGGTCAAAGCGCAGGTGCGAGCAAAGGTCGAACATCCATTTCGTGTGATCAAGCGCCAGTTCGGTTATGTGAAGACCCGCTTCCGTGGCTTGGCCAAGAACACGGCGCAATTGACCACGCTGTTTGCCCTGTCGAATCTGTGGATGGCACGCCACCAATTATTGTCTGGTGCGGGAGAGGTGCGCCCGTGAGGGCAGATAACCAAGGCGTTGCCTTGGTTATCCAATAATCAGCGTCTGAAATCGGGCTTTTCGGCGTTCCCAAGCCGTCCATTTCCGGATGATGAGTAACTTGTTCGGAGTTTCC
>NZ_JBDLLR010000006.1:0-1541 GCF_046365545.1 Pseudomonas sp. HLMP
GCGTTGGTGTAGGCATTGAACACCACGTGCTGCATCTGCGCCAGGTCCTTGGCCGGCGCCAGTACCTGGCCGGCGTCCAGCGCGGTGCTGTACTTGTTGGCCAGGGCCAGGAAGCCCACCGCCGGGTTCGGGTCGAACAGCTTGATCAGGCCTGCGGTGGTGGTGCAGATCAGCAGCCACACGGCCGGCAGCAGGGTGACCCAGACATAGCGCTGGCGCTTCATCTTGATCAGCACCACGGTGCCGAGCATCAGGGCGATACCGGCCAGCATCTGGTTGGAGATGCCGAACAGCGGCCACAGGGTATTGATGCCGCCCAGCGGGTCGATCACGCCCTGGTACAGCAGGTAGCCCCACAGGGCCACGCAGCCGGCGGTGCCGATCAGGTTGGCGCCCCACGACTCGGTGCGCTTGAGCGCCGGGATGAAGCTGCCCAGCAGGTCCTGCAGCATGAAGCGCCCGGCGCGGGTACCGGCGTCCACCGCGGTGAGGATGAACAGTGCCTCGAACAGGATCGCGAAGTGGTACCAGAAGGCCATGGTGTTCTCGCCCGGCAGCACCTGGTGGAGGATCTGCGCGATCCCCACGGCCAGGGTCGGCGCACCGCCGGCACGGGCCAGGACGGTGTGCTCGCCGATGTCGCGGGCGGTCGCCTCGAGCTGCTCGGGGGTGATGGTGAAGCCCCAACTGCTGACGGTCTGCGCCACCGACACGACGTCGGCACCGACCACCGCGGCCGGGCTGTTCATGGCGAAGTACACGCCCGGCTCGATCACCGAGGCGGCGACCATGGCCATGATGGCGACGAACGACTCCATCAGCATGCCGCCGTAGCCGATGTAGCGGGCGTTGACTTCGTTGTCCAGCAGCTTGGGCGTGGTCCCCGAGGAGATCAGCGCGTGGAAGCCGGACACCGCGCCACAGGCGATGGTGATGAACAGGAACGGGAACAGGGTGCCCTTCCAGACCGGGCCGGTACCGTCGGTGAACTGGGTCAGGGCCGGCATCTTCAGCTCCGGCGCGATGATCAGGATACCGATGGCCAGGCCGACGATGGTGCCGATCTTGAGGAAGGTCGACAGGTAGTCACGCGGCGCCAGCACCAGCCAGACCGGCAGCACGGCGGCGACGAAACCGTAGCCGACCAGCATCCAGGTGATCTGCACGCCGGTGAAGGTGAACGCCTTGCCCCAGACCGGATCGGCGGCCACCTGGCCGCCCAGCCAGATCGACAGCAACAGCAGGACCACGCCGATGATCGAGATCTCGCCGATGCGGCCCGGGCGGATGTAGCGCATGTAGATGCCCATGAACATCGCGATCGGGATGGTCGCCATCACCGTGAACATGCCCCACGGGCTCTCGGCCAGGGCCTTGACCACGATCAGCGCCAGCACCGCGAGGATGATGATCATGATCAGGAAGCAGCCGAACAGGGCGATGGTGCCCGGAATCCGGCCCATTTCCTCGCGGACCATGTCGCCCAGCGAACGGCCGTTGCGGCGGGTGGACAGGAACAGGACCATGAAGTCCTGCACGGC
>NZ_JBDLLR010000007.1:0-1283 GCF_046365545.1 Pseudomonas sp. HLMP
TGCTGGTTGAGGGTGTTGATCTGGGTGATGTCCAGGTTCAGGCTCTCGACCACCGCGCTCTGCTCCTCGGTGGCGGTGGCCACCGACTGGTTCATGCCGTCGATCTCGCCGATGCGCTGGGTGACGCTGGACAGCCGTTCGCCGGCCTGGTTGGCCACCTGCACGGTCTGTTCGCTGGACACCTGGCTTTCGTTCATGGTGTGCACCGCCTCGCGTGAGCCGACCTGCAGGCCGGTGATCATGCGGTGGATCTCCTCGGCCGAGGCCTGGGTGCGGTGGGCCAGGTTGCGCACCTCGTCGGCGACCACCGCGAAGCCACGCCCGGCCTCGCCGGCGCGGGCGGCCTCGATGGCGGCGTTGAGCGCCAGCAGGTTGGTCTGCTGGGAGATGCCCTTGATCACGTCGAGAATCTTGCCGATCTCGTCGGTGCTGGCGTTGAGCGCCTCGATCTGCCCGCAGGACTCGCTGATCTTCAGCGACAGGGCGGTCATGGCGTCGATGGCCGCGTCGACCACCTGGCGGCCGTCGTTGGCCTGCTCGCTGGCACCGCTGGCGTGCTGCGAGGCGTCGGCGGCGTTGCGGGCGATCTCCTGGGTGGCCGCGCCCAACTGGTTGATCGCCGCGGCGACGCTGTTGGTGCGCAGGCTCTGCTCCTCGGAGCCGATGATCGAGGCGTTGGAGGCGCTGACCACCTTCTCCGACAGGTCGTGCACCAGGCGTGTGGCCGAGGACACCTCGGTGATCGAGGCATGGATGCGCTCGACGAAGCGGTTGAACGAGCTGGCGAGCTCGCCGAACTCGTCCTGCTGCTGCACCGCCAGGCGGCGGGTCAGGTCGCCCTCGCCCTCGGCGATGTCGCGCATGGCGCGGCCCATGGTGGTCAGCGGGCGCATCAGCACGGGGATCAGCAGGCCCAGCAGGCCGGCGATGGCGGCCACGGCGATGAGCATGGCGATGATCGCCGAGGTACGGAACTGGCCGAGTGCGGCGTAGGCCTTGTCCTTGTCGATGGACAGGCCGATGTACCACTGCGCCGAGGGCAGGCCGGCGACCGGGGCGAAGGAGATGAGCCGCGCCTGGCCGTCGAGGGTCACGTCCTGCATGCCCGGCTCGACGCGCAAGGTGCTACCGGGGTAGATGTCCTTGAGGTTCTTCATCACCTGGGCCTTGTCGGGGCTGACGATCACCTGGCCGTCGCGGTCGGCCAGGAAGGCATGGCCGATGCCGCCGAAGTCCACGGCGTTGATGATGTCCACCAGGGTGTCCAGGCTCAGGTCGCCGCC
>NZ_JBDLLR010000008.1:0-25986 GCF_046365545.1 Pseudomonas sp. HLMP
GGCAAGCCCGCTCCCACAGGGGCGCCGTTGTCGTTCATGCCTCGGCCTTGCGCACAACCTGTGAGAGCCGGCTTACCGGCGAAGCAGGTGACGCGGTGGATGGTACCGGCTTCGCCGGTGTTCGCGGGCAAGCCCGCTCCCACAGGGGCGCCGTTGTCGTTCATGTCTCGGCCTTGCGCGCAACCTGTGGGAGCCGGCTTGCCGGCGATAGGGCCGGTGCAACCACCACAGCAGCCCGCGTCGGCCTCACATGCGGATGATCGCCTTCAACACAGTCTTGAAGGTCTCCAGTTGCTCCGCGCTGAACTGCCCGAACACCTTGTCTTGCTGCTCCTGGGCAATGGCCCACAGCGCCTCGGTTTCATCGACCCCCTTGACCGACAGCCGCACACGCCCCTCGTCATCGGCGATCAACCCCTTGCGCTTGAGGTTGGCGACAGCTTCCTCGATCTCCCGGGCCGGCATCGCCACCTCGCGCTGCAGCTCGTTCAGGCTCAGCCCGGCATCGTTCTCCAGCACCATCAGCATGCGTGCTTCGCTGGTGCGCAGGCCGGTGCACAGCTGACGTGGCTGGTAGTCGGCCTGGTAGGTGCGCAGGGCCTGGGTCATCAGGTAGTACAGGTTGTGTTGCAGGCGCCCCTGGAAGTGGCTGCTCGGCGCCTGCCCCTCGGCACGCTGGGTCATGCGGGTGTGCGGCAGCACCATCGAATAGGCACCCTGGTGATACAGCAACGGCGAGCGACCGAAATCATCGAAAGCCACCACCTTGCCGACCAGGATCCAGTGATCGCCGCCGTCGAGCTGCTGGAACTTCTCGCACTGGAAACGCGCCGAGCAGTCAGCAAGCAGCGGCGCACCGCCGGCCCCCTGCGCGTAGTCGATCCCGGCGAAGCGGTCTTCCTTGGGGCGGGCGAAGTTGTTGGAAAGCTCGATCTGGTCGGCCGCCAGAACGTTCACGGCAAAGTGCGAAGCCTCTGCGAACACTTCATGGCTGGTCGAGCGCTTGTCGATGCTCCACAGGATCAGCGCCGGCTCCAGCGACACCGAGTTGAAGCTGTTGGCGGTCACGCCGACCTTGCGGCCACTCGGCCCGGCCGCGGTGACCACGGTCACGCCGGTGGCGAAGTTGCCCAGGGCACGGCGGAAGGCGCGGGTATCGAAGCCAGGGGTGGTTGGGGTTTCGTTGGACATGCAAGACTCCCGGGCAGGCCAAGGGGACCTGCCCTGTTCGTTATTGTGGTTGTATCGGGGATCCGCCTGGCGGCGGCTCAGACCATCGTTGGATCGGGCTCCAGGCCCATCAGCTCGCGGCCAAGGATCTGCGCGCAGACGTCGTAGTCGGTGTAGGCGTGGGCGCCGGTCAGGTGCGCGTCACGGAACAGGCGCTGCATCTCGTTGCTGTCGAACCAGGCACCGCCACCGGCGGCTTCCATCAGGCGATCGACCGCCTGGATGCACATCTTCACCGCGTAGCCCTGGTTGGTGCGCCAGAAGGCCAGGGTGGCGCGCGATGGGTACTCGTGGCGCTCGCTGTAGTCGGCGATCTCGTCCCAGCTCTTTTCCAGCAGGGCCCGTGCGGCGGCCACCTGGTGCGTGGACTCGGCCAGGCGCATGAGCGCCGGCGTGGCCGCGCCGACGGCGGCGCCGGTGTAGGCGCGGACGCGGTTGCGGGTCTTCTCGCGGAACACCTCGAGCATGCGCTCGGCGACACCGAGGCTGACGGTCGAGAAACCACTGGCGAAGTAAGGGCGATACGGGGCGAAGAAGATCTTGCTGTCTGGATAGAGGCCGAAACCTGCCGACTTGCCCTCCATCATGTCCTTGGCTTTCTGGATACGGTGCTCGGGCACGAACGCCTCCCGCACGATCAGGGTCTTGCTGCCGCTGCCGCGCATGCCGACAGCATACCAGTCGTCACGGATTTCGTAATCGCTGCGTGGCAGGACGGCGAAGCAGTAATCCTGGGTGCCTTCGGCATTCTGACGACGGAAGCCCAGGATCGCCCACTCGGCGTGGTCGCAGCCGGAACTCCAGCCCATTTCGCCACTGAAGCGCACACCGCCTTCGACTTCTTCGGTGCGGCCGAACGGCGCGATGCTGCTGCTGGCCGTGGCGTCCGGGTTGGCACCCCAGACATCCTGCTGCAGCTTGGGCGAGAACATCGCCATCTGGTGGCTGTGGGTGCACAGCAGGCTCATGGCCCACGCGGTACTGGCACAGGCACCGGCCAGCAGCGCGATGCACTGGGCGAACTGTGGCAGGGAAATCTCCATGCCGCCGTACTGCTTGGGCAGGAACGCCCGGTGCATGCCGATGCTCTTCAACAGGGCGATATTCTCGGCAGGGACGCTGCGGTCCTGCTCTGCCCGGAAGGCATTGGCGGCAATGGTCGGCAGAATGGCTTTGAGGTCTTCCAGCAAGGGATTTGGCTTTTTCATGAACGGTCTCTTTATTATTGGATCGTCAGCGTGCAGGCCCGGTGCAGCAACGGGCAGCCGAAAAGTCTCGATGACACGTTCAGTATGTGGCGTTGAAAGTTGCCGAGAAATGCACGTTACAAGGGGAAAATTGTACTTTCCATGGTTTGGCGGATCGGCGTGGCGGAAGCATTTGACCGTGGCCCTGGCGATCACCAAAATCCCCTTCCAACAGCGCGCGACCTTCACGCGCCCCTGACGGAGTGACTTTGTTGAAAGCGCTTTCCCCCTCTGCGGCACGTGTCTGCGACGCCGCCGTCGGCCACTTCGCGCAATACGGCTACGACGCCTCCTCGCTGAACGAAATCGCCCAACGGGCGGGTATACGCAAAGCCTCGCTGTACGCCCACTTCGCCAACAAGGATGCATTGTTCGTGGAGGTCTTCCAGCGTGCGCTGGCACACGAAACGGCGTTCGTCGAGCACGCCTTCCGGCAGGAAGCCGCAGACGATGTCGCCCCGGGGCATTGGCTGGTGCTGCACCTTGCCGAGCGCTACCAGGCATCGGCCAACCTGCGGTTCATCCTGCGCACGGCGTTCGCGCCCCCGGCCAGCATCAAGCCAATCGTCACCTCGGGCTTCGAACGCTACCTGGACCTTGTGCGCGAGGGTTTCTGCCAGGCCCTGCGCGCACGATACGGCTGGGCGCACACCCAGGACACCCGCCTGGAGGTCTATGCCGATGCATACCTGGGCATCATCGACAGCCTGCATGTGGAGCTGATGTACGCCGCCCCCGCCGTCTACGCCCGGCGCGCGGCATCGCTGCTGAAGATCCTCGACGACTCGCTGTCGCTGAACCCTTGAGCCGCTGGCCGTGGCGCTCGGCGCGTCACGGTTTGATCTTCTTCATGTCGTCGAGCAGTTGCATCAGTTGCTCGAGTTTCTCCTCACCGAACTGGCTGAGGATCTTTTCATAGTTGCGGCCCATCTCCTCGCTCATCGCCAGGAACGCCTGCTGCCCCTTGACCGTCAGGCTGATGAACACCCGTCGCTGGTCTTCCGGCGACTTGCGCCGGGTCACGATGCCATCGCGCTCGAGGCGTTTGAGCACGCCGCTCATGCTGGGCTTGAGGATGCAGGCGAGCTCAGCCAACTGATGGCTTTCCAGCTCGCCCTGCTGGCGCAGGATGCGAATCACCCGCCATTGCTGTTCGGTCAGGTCATGGGCGTTCAACGACGGGCGAAAGAACGCCATGGTGGCTTCACGCGCTTGCAGCAGGGTGAGCGTCAGGGAAGGTCTTGGTGTGGTCATGCGTACCTGGGCATCGTGAAAAAAGCGTGCTGGCGAGTATGCCAGCACGCGCTCGTGAGTACATTAACCAATCTGCCAGCATTCGATCATTCGAGGACCAGGCGGTAATGGCGCTTCTTGCCCAGGCTCACCCGCCATGCCTGGCGATCGGCAGGCAATGCCAGGTCCGCCGAGTGCACTACCTCACCCTCCAGACGCAAGCCGCCACCGTCGGCCAGGCGCCTGGCCGCAGCGCGCGAAGGCTGCAGGCCGGCCTGCACCAGCACCTCGGCCAGGCTCGGCACCGCCAGCGCGTCCCGAGCCAGGGTGATGGTGGTCAACCCGGCGCCCTCGCCCTGCCCGAACACGCCGCTTGCCGCCTCACGCGCCAGGCGCGCCGCCTCGGCACCGTGGGCCAAGGCGGTGACCTCGTCGGCCAGCAAGGCCTTGGCCTGGTTCAAAGCCGCGCCGCCTTCGCGAGTGAGCTCGGCAATCCGCGCCAGGGGCAGTTCGGTGAACAAGGCCAAAAAGCGCGGCACATCGCGGTCATCGCAATTGCGCCAGAACTGCCAGAAGTCGAAGCTCGGCAGGCGACGCTCGTCGAGCCATACCGCACCATTGACCGACTTGCCCATCTTCTTGCCGTCACTGCTGGTCAAAAGCGGCATGGTCAGGCCGAACAACTGGCGCTTGTCGCGGCGCCGGGCCAGCTCGACGCCGTTGATGATGTTGGCCCATTGGTCGGCACCGCCCAACTGCACGGTGCAGTCGTGCTGGCGGGCCAGTTCGGTGAAGTCGTGGGCTTGCAGCAAGGTGTAGCCGAACTCCAGGAACGACAGCGAATGCTCCCGGTCCAGGCGCTGGCGCACGGCGTCGAAGGTCAGCAGGCGATTGATCGAGAAGTAGCGGCCCACCTGGTCGAGAAACTGCAAGTAGCCAATGCCGTCGAGCCACTGCGCGTTGTCGACCACCAGGCCCGCGCCTTCCCCCAACTGCAGGTAGCGGCCGAAGGTGCGGGTGATGCCGGCGATGTTGGCCTGGATCTGCGTCTCGTCGAGGATTGGCCGGCTTTCGTCGCGAAAGCTCGGGTCGCCGATGCGCGTGGTAGCGCCGCCGATCAGCAGGATCGGACGGTGCCCGGCGCGCTGCAGCCAACGCATGAGCATCAGCCCCTGCAGGTGCCCGACATGCAGGCTGTCGGCCGTGGCATCGAAGCCCAGGTAGAAGGTCCGTGGCCCCTCCTGCAGGTGCGTACGCAAACCCTCGAGGTCGGTGCTCTGGTGAATGAAGCCCCTGGCTTGCAGGTGGCCGATCAGGTCGGTCTGTGGATCGCTCATGACAACTCCTTGGGTAAAGGCCCGAGGAGCGAGACACACGTCCAACCGCCTCGGGCGGATGACGTGCACGGGGCAACGACCGCCTCAGGTAGAGGTGGCGTAGCGACGGTAGCGTGGAAGGCTAATTAAGATATTCATGATGCGCATGATCAAGGAGTCTTCATCCAACGTCAAGTATGCCGCCTATACGCCGTATTGGCAGGCTGGTTAAACTCCATGGCATGCTCGGACAAGACACCTACCGATCGTTAGGTGCTCAATGACCCCACGTGCGAGCGCCCATCCGCGACGGCCCTACCACAACTCCAATTCAGCAGGCTGCGTCATGATCACCATCGAAACCCCGACCTACTACAGCGCAACCAAGAAGTACAACCTGAGCTTCCCCACCCTGGAAAGCGACATCGAGGCCGATGTCGTGGTCATCGGCGGGGGCTTCTCGGGGATCAATACCGCGTTGGAGCTGGCAGAGAAAGGCATCACCAACATCGTCGTGCTCGAGGCTCGCTACCTGGGTTTCGGCGGCACCGGGCGCAATGGCGGGCAGATCATGGCGGGCATCGGCCATGACCTGGAGAAGATCAGAAGCAGTGTCGGCGAGCAGGGCCTGAAGGCCATCTTCGAAATCAGCGAACTGGGCGCAGGCATCATCCAGGAGCGCATCGCCCGCTACGCCATCGATGCCGATTTCTGCCACGGCTATGGCTACATGGGCTTCAACCGCCGCCAGGAAAAGACCCTGCGCGCCTGGGAAAAGGACTTCAAGGCGATCAACCGCCGTGACGAGATCCGCTTCCTGGGCGGCTCGGAGGTTCGGCAGATCATCGGCAGCGACGCCTACACCAGCGCCTTGCTGCACATGGGCGCCGGCCACGTGCACTCGCTCAACCTGCTGCTGGGCGAAGCCCAGGCCCTGGTCGGCCACGGTGCGCGGATCTTCGAACACAGCCCGGCCCTGGAGGTGACCTATGGCGAGCGCATCAAGGTGCGTACGGGCCGCGGCTCGGTGCGCGCCAGCAAGCTGTTGTGGGCCTGCGACAGCTTCCTCAACAAGCTCGAACCGGAACTGCATGCACGCATCATCAACACCTACGCCTTCCAGTTGATGACCGAGCCGCTGTCCGATGAGCAGATCCTGCGCATCAGCCCGATCCGTGGTGCCTACAGCGATATCCGCCCGGTGATCGACTACTACCGGGTGACCCGCGAGAACCGCCTGCTGTTCGGTGCCGCCACCCCCTTCATCGAACGCATTCCGCTGGACCTCAAGGCCTGGAACCGCGCCCTGATGCTGAAGATCTTCCCCTACCTAAAGGACGTGCGCATCGACCTTGCCTGGGGCGGCCCGATGGCCACCAGCGCCAACCTGTTCCCGCAGATCGGCACACTGAGCAACCGTCCCAACGCGTTCTATGTCCAGGGCTATTCCGGCTTTGGCGTCACGCCCAGCCACATCATTTGCAAGATCCTCGCCGAGGGCATGCACGAAGGCTCCTCGCGCTATGACCTGATCAGTTCGGTCAAGCATGCGCGGATCCTCGGCAAGGAGCATTTCCGCCCGCTGCTGCTCACTGCCGGCAAGACCGTGCACCAGCTCTCGGGCTATTTCAACGGCCGTCGTTGAACCTTTCCTCTCACCACTGGAGAACTGCCATGACCCTTACCGCCGCCAAGCAAGGCGTACAACTGTCCGAACTCGACGCCTGGGGCACTGTTGCCGACCTGGGCTCGGAAATCCTCGAAGGCGAAGTCAAGGCCTTCGGCAAGATGACCCACGGCGCACCGACCGACCCGGTCAGCAGTGCCTACTTCGGCACCACCCGCGGCACGTTCCGCATGGTCTATCCATTCGACGAGCAGGCGGTGATCGTCACCGGCGAAATCCAGTTGACCGACGAATCCACCGGCCAGGTCACCCGCTACAAGGCCGGCGATGCCTGGTTCGTCACCAAAGGCACGCCGGTGCTGTGGGAGGTGCTGAGCGAATCGTTCGTCAAGCATTACCTGGCCGTGGCCTGAGGCCGGTCGCTCGCGAAAACGCCGCCTGTGCCGGAGCACAGGCGGCGTTTTCGTTCGTCGGCAAGGCATGTGATCTTCAGGCCATGGCCTGCGCCCGGTAATCCTTGGGCGAGCGCTCGAACTGCTTCTTGAACGAGCGGCTGAAATGCGCCGAATCGGTGAACCCCCACTTGTAGGCGATCGAGGTGATCGACTCGCTTCTGAACAACGGGTTGGCCAGGTCGTCGGCGCTGCGCTGCAGGCGCGCACGCTGGATGTAGCGGCAGACGCTGTCGCCCTGCTCCTCGAACAGGCGGTACAGGTGCCGCACGGAAATGTTCAGCCGCCCCGCCAGGCTGGCCGGCGTGAGCCCGGGCTGGGACAGCGACTCGTCGATCACCTGCTGCACATAGCGGCGCAGGCTGGTCCCATTAAGGGTGCCAAGGTTGCAGGGGCTGGCACCACTGCGCTCGAAGCCTGGCTCGAGCAAGGCAATGAAAGCGCTCTGCAGTGCCTCGCCCTGGGCGCCATCGTCACTGCCGCTGCCCTCCTTGCACAACTGGTCCATCAGCATATGGAGCATGCGCCCGCAGGCATTGGTCGAGGAGATCTTGCCGAACATCGCGCCAGTGCCTTGCACATGCTTGCGCACCTGGTCCCGGGGCAGCGCCAGCGAGACATGCTCGATCAGGCCGTTGGGGGTGATCTCGCACGGCCCGACCGAGTCCATCAACAGCAGCTCGCCAGGTGCCAGGCTGACGCTCATGCCATCCTGCGCCACGCAGGCATGTCCTGCGCGCTGGCTGACCAAGAAGCAGTGCTGGTCATCATCGAGCGCGGGGTTTTCTCCCAGGCGACGGATCCTGCCGGCGTTGGTGCGCAGGTTGGCTACCGGCAGGCCGGCACGGGAGCAGGCGAACACCTCGCCGATGAACAGCGAGTGATTGGAGGCGAGCGATGTTTCGAAACGGCCGCAGATCTGCTGCATGGCCAGGGTCCAGCGTTCCAGCCCCTGGCGGTCGGGTTGTTGAGTGTGCATGGCTGCCCTCGACGCAGAATTTGTTGTTATGCATGAATTGATAACATGTTAACAATGCATGCACAACGGTCATCTTTCACCGAGAAAAACAGCAAGGGACATGCCAGCCTGGCTCAGATGCGTTGCAGCGACGCACTGAGCAAGGCCAGGCTGTTCGACAGATGCTCGCGCTGTTGCGGGCTGATCTGAAGGTAGCGGCGAAACGCCGGCATGCGGTTGACCACCTCGCTACCGCCCATGTGCTCCAGGCCCAGGCACCATTGCCCGCCAAGGCACTCCAGGGTCAGGCGTTTGAAATCCAGTGGCATCAGCGCCGCCTGCAATGCCCCATCGCTCAGCAGGTGGTCACGCACCTGGGCGAAGCGTGCCTTATCGCCGGCGCGATACACGCAGGCCACGCCGCTACGACGGACCGCACCGGTATGACGCAGCTGCAGCCGCACATCGCCCTGTTGCAGGGCCGGCACGCACAACTGGAATTCGCAGGTCACCACATGCATCAGCAGGTGCGCCTCGACGCGCTCGCGCACCTCGGCACGCCAGCCCTGCGCGGGGCCCTGAATCACCCCGGCAGCCGGCTCCAGCCAGTGCATGTCCAGTTGCCCGAGATTACGCGCCAGGTGCCCGAGCGTAACCCCGGGCCGGTAGCCGGCCGGGGCACGCGGGGCCAGCAGGCGCTCACGCAAACTTCTGATCATGCTGTACGTGCTCCACGGCCTGGCCCGGCTCGGCGGCGAACTCTTTCTCCAGTACATCCTCGACCCGCGCGGGCTTGAACGGGTTGATCTTCTGCACGCACAGCGTCCAGAACAGCGCATAGGCCGCAGTGCCGCCGAGCATGACGGCGAACGGCACATAGATGTCTGCCGGGTTCATCCCTGGCGGAGTGATGAACGCCATGCCGAGGAGGATGCCGGCACTGGAAACGATCTGCGGCAGCGGGAACAACGGCGAGCGATAGGCGCGAGGCAGATCGGGGCGGCGGATACGCAGGATCACCACCGACAAGGTCACCAGCAGGTAGGCGGTGCTCCAGGCGCATACGGCCGCCAGCACCAGGTGCAGGATGTTGTCCGGGTTGCCGCCCAGGTACCAGGCATGCAGGCACGGGATCAACGCCACCACCAGGATGCACAGCAGTGGCGTCTTGAAGCGTGGATGCAGGTAGGTGAAGGCTTTCGGCAACGCGCCATCGACCGCCATGCCATAGAGGATGCGCGGCACACCGGCCATCAAGGTGTTGATGGTGGCGGCACCGGCGAACAGGAAGCCGATGCCCAGCCAGACGGGGCCGATATCCCCCATCACCTGCTCGGCGAAACGCGGGATGGCCATGGGCGTGTCGAGCAGGTGCAGGCCACTGGCGGCATCGAGCACGACGTTCTCCACTTGGCGCTTCATCGCTGCACCGTAGATGAACATGCAGCTGGCCACGCCGAACAGGCCCAGGGCCATCGCCCTGGGCAGCACCCAGGCCGAGCGGCGCAGCTCGGGCGCCAGCGGCGTGACGAACTCGCAGCCGACGAACATGAACATGGCCATGCCGATCAGCGAGAGGATGGTCATCAGGTCGGTACCGACCCGCGAGGCACCGAACGGCCCTTGCAACTCCACCGCCGGCGCGGCGACCAGGCCCAACACGCCGAACACCATGAGGGTGCTCCACATGCCGAAGGTCAAGATCACTTCCGCGCGGCTGAACGCGCTGACTCCGAAGGCGTTGAGCACCGCGAACGCGAGCACGAAGCAGACCCCGAGCAGCCACGAGCCACCGGCGGACTCGGCCAGGGTATTGAGGTGCTCGAAGTTCACCAGCGCCATCACCCCGGCCAGGATCGTCTCGGCGGTGCCGGCGAACACATGCACGATCAGGTACGCCGACAACGTACCGGTGATCGCGAAGAAACGGCCCATGCCGCAATTGATGTAGTCGTAGACGGAGCCGGTGGTCGGCAGGATCGAGGCCGCCTCGGCGAAGGTCGTGGACTGCGCCAGCATCATCAGCGCGGCGATGACCATGGCGATGGCGAAGGCGCCGCCGCCGATACCGAAGCCCATGGTCGCGGTGAGGATCACCGGGCTGGCCATGATCAGCCCTACGGTACTGGCCAGCGCTGTGGGGAAACCGACACTGCCCCGGTTGAGATGCTCGGTGAGCGTGTTGTTGAGTGACATCGTTGTGCCCCGGTTTGTTGTTATGGCGTTGAACGCAGCAAGCGAACCTGCACGCACGGCGGTTGCCTGCCTCCCTGCGTGGCTACTGTGCGCCGCGCATGGCATGGCGTCTTGCCGATGGCTGCCGTGGGCTTTGTTGCTGGCTGCCATGGAGTTGTCATTGGGGGCCGCTTCGCGCCCCGTGGCAGGCAGAGTCATGGTGCTGTCACGGGGACACAAGACCGGCACCACACCGCTCACTATGCTCGAACGCTTTGGCGGCCTGCCGGCCGATCCTCACCTGCCCCTCTGGAGTTCCCATGAGCGACATCCCCCTGCTTCCTTCCGTCAACGCATTCCTGGCCCGCGACCATGGCCTGTTCGTTCACGGCCGGGCCGTGGCCAGCCAAGGCGGCGAGAAGATCGCCGTGGTCAACCCGGCCAACGGCCAGACCATCGCCCATATCGCCGACGCCAACCAGGCCGACGTCGACCAGGCCGTGGCCTCGGCCCGCCAGGGTTTCACCCACTGGTCGCGCACCAGCCCGGCAGCCCGCGCCGCGGTATTGTTCAAGCTGGCCGACCTGCTGGAAGCCAACCGCGAAGAGCTGGCTCAGCTGGAAACCTTGCAGTCGGGCAAGCTGATCGGTATTGCCCGCGCCTTCGAGGTCGAGCAGGCCGCACACTTCTTGCGCTACTACGCCGGCTGGGCCACCAAGATCACCGGCCAGACCATCACCCCTTCCCTGCCCTCGTTCGCCGGCGAGCGCTACAGCGCATTCACCCTGCGCGAACCGATCGGCGTGGTGGTCGGCATCGTGCCGTGGAACTTCGCCACCATGATCGCCATCTGGAAGCTGGCCTCGGCCCTGACCTCCGGCTGCAGCATCATCATCAAACCCAGCGAGTTCACGCCCCTGACCCTGCTGCGCATCGCCGAACTGGCCAGCGAAGCCGGCTTGCCGGCCGGCGCGCTCAATGTGCTGACCGGCGGCGGCCTGGTGGGCAAGGCGCTGGTCGAGCACCCGGGCACCGACAAGGTATCGTTCACCGGCTCCGTGCCCACCGGCATCGCCGTGGGCCAGGCCGCCATGGGCGCCAAGCTCACCCGAGCCACGCTGGAGCTGGGCGGCAAGAACGCGGTGGCCTTCCTGCCCGATGTGGGCATCGACAAGGCGGTCGACGGCATCATCGAGGCCGGCTTCCTGCACGCCGGGCAGATCTGCGCCGCCGGCGAGCGCTTCTACGTGCACCGCTCGCGCATCGACCCGCTGCTCGATGCCCTGTCCCAACGCCTGGGCCAGTTGAAGATCGGCTCGCCGCTGGACGAGTCCACCCAGTTCGGGCCAGTGGCCAACAAGCCACACCAGCAGAAGCTGGCCGAACTGTTCGCCACTGCACGCGCCGAAGGCAGCCAGATCATCCACGGCGGGAACATCGGCGATGGCCCGGGCTGCTTCGTCGAGCCCACCGTGATTCTCGCCAGAAGCGCCAACGACACGCTGCTCAACCAGGAAACCTTCGGCCCGGTAGCCACCTTCCTGCCCTATGACAACGAAGATGAGTTGCTGCAGTTGATGAACGCTTCGCCCTACGGCCTGAGCGCCAGCCTGTGGACCAACGACCTGGGCAAGGCCATGCGCCTGATCCCGGAAGTCCAGGCCGGCACGCTGTGGGTCAACATGCACACCTTGCTCGACCCGGCAGTGCCTTTCGGCGGCATCAAGGCGTCCGGCATCGGCCGTGAGTTCGGCTCGGCGTTCATCGACGACTTCACCGAACTCAAGTCGGTGATGATCCGCTACTGAAGCGCCGGGCGACACGCTCGCCCCGATCACGTTGTCGCCCTCCTGCGCTGTTTCTGGCCAAGGCGTGCAAGCGCCTTGGCAGCCACGAACAAGACCCCGCCCTAGCCGACACGCGCTAATAAGCCGTCGCTGCCAACCGCGACGGCCCTCGCCGAAACGGGGTGCCCACGTACAACAAAAGCGCCTGGCAAGGCGCGCATGACAACGAGGGAAGAGCAATGGTCAAACCACGAACGCTGTCCACCCTGGCCCTGGCGACACTGCTCGCCAGCCAGGCCGCGCCGGCCTACGAGCTGTATGCCGACGACGACAGCCAGCTGAATGCCGACATGCTCGCGGTCTGGGGCATGTTCAACAGCCGCAAGAACTACGACGGCACCCCGGGCGGCTCGACCTGGCGCGAGGGCTTCCTCCAGTACGGCCTGAGCGGCCACCAGGGGCTGGCGGGCAACGGCACGCTGTACGGCGCCCTGAACTGGGTGAGTTCCGCCACCTGGGGCGATGGCGATGCGGCCGGCAACACCGACGGCTCCGAACGCACCACCAAGATCGAGGACGCCTACCTTGGCTGGCGCTCGGGCGACCTGCTGCCGCGATTGGGCAAGGACGGCGTGGACATCTCCGCCGGCCGCCAGGTGATTCGCCTGGGCAGCGGCTTCCTGATCAACGACGACGGCCCCAACCTGGGCAACGGCGTGGCCGACGGCGCACTGGACCGGGGCGGCGCCTACTACCTGGCCGCCCGCCATGCCTTCGATCGCACGGCGATGCTGCGCTTAGGTGGCGAGGACGGCCTGCACGGCAGCCTGTTGTGGCTCAAGTCCGACAACCGCGCCCAGGCTGAGACCGAGCTGGCCGCAGGCACCCTGGACTACGCCCATGCCCTCGGCACCCTGGGCCTGACCTGGATCCACGGCATCGATGTCAGCGACCGGTGGGCCAGCGACTTCCAGAAGGCCCGGGCCGGGATGGATGTCTACAGCGTGCGCGGCGAAGGCAACGCCGGCATCGACAATGCCAGCTTCGCCTTCGAGTATGCCTGGCAAGACAAACACGACGGCCCCGAGCAGGCCTGGTACCTGCAGGCCGGCTACACCTTCGCCGACCTGCCCTGGGCTCCGCAGTTGACCTACCGCTACACCCGCTACTCGGCAGGCTGGGACTCGCTGTTCAGCGGGCTGTCCAGTGGTTACGGCACCTGGTTCCAGGGCGAGGTCGCCGCCAACTACGCCGGCCCCTTCAACAGCAATACCGGCATCCATCACGTCGGCCTGAAGGCGACACCGCTGGAAAACCTCACGGTCGGCGCCCTGTACTTCGACTTCGATACCCTGCGCACCCGCGACAGCCTCGACCTCGATGCCCGCGAGCTCGATGTCTACGTGGAGTGGACGGTCACCGAGCACCTGATCATCAGCCCGTTGGTGGGCCTGTACCAGCCACGCAAGGACCAAGGCAATGGCGGCAACCAGGTAGGCGGCAACGGCACCAACGTCTACAGCCAATTGACCGTGGCAATTCCCTTCTAAAGCAGCCGCATCGACACCCACGGGCCCCTGCGCCAGGCGCGCCCGTGTTCGATCGCCAACTCAAGCCATGGCACGGATGGTCAATCCCGCTGGCAGGCTGACACAAGACGACCTACCCGTCGTTAGCGAAACTGCACATCAGCCTACGACGACCTGACCACCCTCTCCTCTTGGTCGAACCACAACAAAAAACCCGACTGCAGCGGTGCCATCCGAGCCGCCTGCGCTGTGAGATCCGCTATGACCCTCGACACCCGAATCGACTTCATCTACCTCAGCGAACAAGACATGATCCGCGCCGGCGTGACCGACATGCCCGCCTGTGTCGACACCATGGAGGAGATGTTCGGCCTGCTCTACCAGGGCGACTACCGCATGGCCGGCCCGAACAACGACTCCCACGGTGCGATGATCACCTTCCCCGAGCATTCGCCGTTCCCACACATGCCAAAGCCCACCGCGGACCGGCGCATGATGGCCATGCCCGCCTACCTGGGCGGCAACTTCCGCACCGCCGGCGCCAAATGGTATGGCTCGAACATCGCCAACCGGGAAAAGGGGCTGCCCCGCTCGATCCTGATGTTCACCCTCAATGACGCCGATACCGGCGCCCCGCTGGCACACATGTCGGCCAACCTGCTGTCGGCGTATCGCACCGGTGCCATTCCTGGGGTTGGCGCCCGTCATCTGGCACGCCAGGACGCCAAGGTCATCGGCCTGGCCGGGCCTGGCGTCATGGGCAAGACCACCGTTGCCGCGTTCATGGCGGTATGCCCCTTGATCGACACGATCAAGATCAAGGGACGCGGCCAGAAGAACCTGGATGATTTCGTTGCCTGGGTCGAACAGACCTTCCCGCAGATCGTCGACATCCAGGTCGTACAGACCCTGGAGGACGTCGTGCGTGGCTCCGACCTGGTCAGCTATTGCAGCTCGGGCGAAGTCGGCGACCCTTCCACCTATCCCCTCGTGCGGCGCGAGTGGGTCAAGCCAGGCGCCTTCCTGGCCATGCCCGCCCCGTGCAGCATCGACGAGGGCATGGAGCGGGTGGACGTGCGCAAGGTGGTGGACAACACCGGCCTCTACCAAGCCTGGTTCGAAGAGTTGCCCAAGCCTGCCCACAACCACGTGCCACTGGTGGGCGTGCGCTTCATGGACATGATCGCCGAAGGCAAGCTCGCCCCGGAACAGGTGGAAGACATCGGCAAGATCATCAGCGGCGAAGCGCCTGGCCGCCTGGACGACGAGGAAATCATCCTCATGTCGGTAGGCGGTATGCCCGTGGAAGACGTCGCCTGGGGCACCGTGGTCTACCGCAACGCGATCGAGAAAGGCATCGGCGTGAAGCTCAACCTCTGGGAAAAACCCGTTCTCAGCTAACCCCTGCGCAACCCCCTCGAAAGGTTACCCCATGATGCAGATCACCAAACTCAAGACCGGCTCCACATTCGAAGACATGGCCAGCTACTCTCGCCTGGTCGCAGTCGACGACTGGATCTACGTATCCAACACCGCAGGGCGCAACCCACAGACCCAGGTCATTCCGGAAGATGTCATCGACCAGGCCCACCAGGTCTTCGCCAATATCGAAGCCGCGCTGGCGGCAGTCGATGCCAGCCTGGCGGACGTCATCTGCTCCCGCGTGTTCATCCAGGACCCAAGCGATGTGCCGCGCGTGATGGAGGTGATCGGCGAGAAGTTCCGTGGTATCGATCCCGCCACCACGGTCACCTGCCCGCCGCTTGGCTCGACCGTGTACAAGGTCGAGCTGGAGGTCACCGCCTACCGCGGTGCATCCAGTGCACACGTGTCGATGATCCGCCTCGGCCAGTGATACGCCAGGCCTCATGACTGCCCCCGTTCGATCCGCCCGTGAGTGACGCCATGCCTCCTACCATCGATCCCGTTCACACCAGTGCCGCCCATCCTCGTTCGACTACGGTCGTCATCATTGGCGCAGGCATCATCGGCCTGACCGCCGCACTCACCCTCGCTGAACGCAATATTCCCGTGGTGGTGTTGGAAAAAGGCCGAATCGCGGGCGAGCAGTCGTCGCGTAACCTAGGCTGGGTACGCAAGACCAATCGCCATGCCCATGACATGCCCCTGGCGTTGGCGGCCGACCAACTCTGGGCGGGCATGCCCGAACGTGTGGGGGCCGATGTCGGATACCGCCAGGCAGGCATCATGTTCATCAGTCGTAACGAGACCCAGATGGGCCTGCACGAGAGCTGGCTAAAGAGCGTAGGGGGCCTGAACCTGGACTCCCGCCTGCTTAGCGGCAAGGAAATCGCCCAGCTGGTGCCCGGTGGCCGGGCCAACTGGGCTGGCGGTATCTATACCCCTTCGGACGCCCGCGCAGAACCGACCCTGGCCTCCAGCGCCATCGCCCGAGCAGCCATCGCCAAGGGGGCGGTGATCGTGGAAAACTGCGCAGTCCGTACACTGGTAACGGCTGCGGGGAGGGTGAGCGGGGTCGTGACTGAGCACGGCGAGATAAGCTGCGACCAAGTGCTGCTTGCCGGTGGCTTGTGGTCACGCAAATTCCTGGGCAACCTGAAAATCAACCTGCCCACATTACCGTTGACGTGCTCGGTACTGCGTACCGAGCCGATGGAGGGGCCGACCGACATCGCCGTGGGCGCTCCGGACTTTTCGTTCCGCAAGCACAAGGACGGAGGGTTCATCATCACTCAGCGTGGCGCGCTGGATGCGTTTCTGACCTTGGACCACTTGCTCCTGGGAAAACGCTACCTGCCTCAGTTGCGAACGCAGCGTGATATCCTGCGTATCAGTTTCGGCAAGCACTTCTTCAAGGATCTGGCCCTGGCTCGACGCTGGAATGCCACAGAGGTGACCCCCTTCGAACGTGTACGGATCCAGGACCCGCAAGCTAACCCGGCCCTGAACGATGAAGCCATGCGCAACTTGAAGGCTGCATGGCCCGAATTCGAGCAGGCCCGCATCGCCTCGGCCTGGGCCGGCACCATCGATGTCACACCGGATTCCAACCCAGTGATCGGTGCAGTCCCCAACATTCCTGGGCTTACCTTGGCGACCGGATTCTCGGGGCATGGTTTCGGTACGTCACCCGCGGCAGGTCAACTGGCAGCCGACCTGGTTTCGCAGCATCCCCCCCTGATCGACCCGAGCCCCTATCGTTTCGAGCGTTTCGCATGAGAAGAGCCCTGTCTCTCACCTCGTAATCAGGGTCTAGGTTTAGACATCCTGGTGCGCAAGGCCTGGGGCAAGCGCCCCTACCCCTGCTGCACCACCGCCCCGATGAAATTCGCAAGCTCCGGCGTTCTCGGCGCGGCGAACACCTCCCGCGGGTTGCCTGTCTCATGCACCTTGCCTTGGTGCATGAACACCAGCTTGTCACCCACCTCTCGGGCGAAGCGCATTTCGTGGGTGACCATGATCAGGGTCATGCCCTCGCTGGCCAACTGGCGCACCACGCCGAGCACTTCGTTGACCAGCTCCGGGTCGAGCGCCGAGGTGATCTCGTCGCATAGCAGCACCTTGGGCGACATGGCCAGCGCCCGGGCGATCGCCACCCGCTGTTGCTGGCCACCGGAGAGGCGATCCGGATAGGCCTCGAACTTGTCGCCCAGGCCGACCCTGGCCAACATCCGTTCGGCCAGTTGGCGGGCCTCGGCCTGGCCTGCCTTCTTCACTACCTGGGGGGCGAGCATGACGTTCTCGCCCACGGTCAGGTGCGGGAACAGGTTGAACTGCTGGAACACCATGCCGACCTTCTGCCGCAGCGAACGCAAGTCGGCGCGGCTGGCATCGAGGTACTCGCCGTCCACTTCGATCACCCCGTCGCTGATCGACTCCAGACCATTGAGGGTGCGCAGGAAGGTACTCTTGCCGGAACCGCTACGGCCGATGATGGCGACCACCTCGCCCTCCTCGATGCTCAGGTCGACGCCCTTGAGCACATGGTTGTCGCCGTAGTACTTATGCAATGCGGACACTCTAAGCAGGGGCATGCAGCCTCCTTTCCAGGTAACGGGCGCTCAGCGAGAGCGGATAGCAGAGGATGAAGTAACCCACGGCCACCAGGCCGTAGATCAGGAAGGGTTCGAAGGTGGCGTTGGCGAGCATGCCGCCGGTCTTGGTCAGTTCGGTGAAACCGATGATCGAAGTCACCGCCGTGCCCTTGACCACCTGCACCGAGAACCCCACGGTGGGCGCGATGGCGATGCGCAGCGCCTGGGGCAGGATGACGTGGCGCAATTGCTCCAGGCGCCCCATCGCCAGGCTGCCGGAGGCCTCCCACTGGCCATACGGGATAGACGCTACGCAACCCCGCCAGACCTCGGCCAGAAAGGCACTGGTGAACAGCGTCAAGGCGATGGCCGCCGCCATCCACGCCGACACATCGATGCCGAACAGGGCAATGCCGAAGAACACCATGAACAGTTGCATGAGCAGCGGCGTGCCCTGGAACAGTTCGATGTAGCCCTTGGCCACACCACGCAGCAATCGGTTGTCGGAAATCCGGGCCAGCAGCAACGCCAGGCCGACGACACCACCGCACGCGAACGCCACCAGCGACAACAGCAAGGTCCATTGCAACCCCACGAGCAGGTTGCGCACGATATCCCACAAGGTGAAATCCATTCAGCGTCTCCCCATCAGCAAGCGCTGCCCCATCCAGGCCAGCAGCTGGCGCACCAGGATGGCCATGCCCAGGTACAGGACGGTCGTCAGCAGGTAGGTCTCGAAGGCGCGGAAGTTGCGCGACTGGATGAAGTTGGCGGCGAACGACAATTCCTCGGTGGCGATCTGCGAACACACCGCCGAGCCGAGCATGACGATCACGATCTGGCTCGACAGGGCCGGCCACACCTTGGCCAGCGCCGGCTGCAACACCACGTGGAGGAACGCTTCGAAACGGCTCATGGCCAGCGCCGCAGCGGCCTCCAGTTGCCCCTTGGGGATGGCCTGGATGCCCGCGCGAATGATCTCGGTGGAATAGGCACCGAGGTTGATCACCATGGCCAGCACTGCCGCCTGCCACTCCGTCAGCCGCACGCCCAGCGACGGCAAGCCGAAGAAGATGAAGAACAGCTGGACGATGAACGGTGTGTTGCGGATCAGTTCCACGTACAGGCCGAACAGCGCATCGAACGGCCGCAGCCGCCAGGCGCGCACCACCGCGCCGAGCACGCCGATGGCGATCCCGAACAGGGTGCCGACCGCCGTCAGCTGAAGCGTGAACAGTGCACCCTCGAGCAGCAGGTCGCCCTGGGCCAGCACAGGGGCGAAGTCGAATTGATAGGCCATGGGTCAACGACTCCAGGTGCCGTTCACAGGTCGGCCGGGAGCGGCTGCTTCAGCCACTTCTCGGCATTGCGCCCAAGGCTGCCGTCGGCCTTGGCCGCATCCAGGGTGGCATTGACCTTCTCCAACAGCGCCGGCTCCTGCTTGGCCAGGCCCACATACACCGGCGAGTCCTTGAGCTTGACCTTCATCACCGGCACCTTGGTCGGGTTCTTCTCGGCAATGACGGCCATCACCACGCTGCCGCTGGCGATCAGCTCGACCTGGCCCGACAGGTAGGCGGCGATGGTCGAGTTGTTGTCCTCGAAACGCTTGATGATCGCGCCCTGGGGCGCGACGGCGGAGAGCTCCATGTCTTCGATCGAGCCACGGGTGACGCTGATGGTCTTGCCGGCCACGGCGCCGATGTCGTCGATCGCCGTGTCGGCCGGCCCGAATACCGCCAGGTAGAACGGCGCATAGGGGCGGGAGAAATCGATCACGGCTTCTCGCTCTGGGTTCTTGCCCAGGCTGGAGATCACCAGGTCGACCTTGCCGGTGGTGAGAAAGGGAATACGGTTGGTGCTGTTGACCGGGGTCAGGGCCAGCTTGACGCCGAGCTTGTCGGCCAACAGTTGCGCGGTGTCGATGTCCAGCCCACGGGGCTTGAGGTCTGGGCCTACCGAGCCGAAGGGCGGGAAGTCCTGGGGCACGGCCACTTTCAGCACGCCACGGGCAGTGATGTCGGCCAGGGCGTCGGCCTGGGCCTGGGGCAAGGCCAGAGCGCTACCGCAGAACAGGGTGGCCAGGAGCAACGAGCGGAAGTTTTTCATGGGAATGCCTCGAAGGTGAGCACAGAGGTTGCCTGCCCTGGTCAGTGCACAGCCCGTGCCAGCCTTGCCCGCATGCACCGGCAAGGCATCGCGGGCAAGGCCTCGCACGGTCTTACTGGTCTGAACAGTTGCGCAGCGCATGTACCAACAGGTTCATCGCCGCGCACTGCTTTCGTGCAACCGCCCATGGGCCTGCGCCAGTGCAGCGCAAGGCTTGCCAGGCAACGGGCAAAGCCTTTACAAAGCGCAGACAACCTCCGCCGACGGGCCTGAACCGATGCTCGATACTCTTCCCCGCGCAGTCCCGGAAATCGCCTTGCACGCCATCCGAAAGCTGATCCAGGAAGGCAACTACCAACCCGGCGACGCCCTGCCCTCCCAACGCGAGCTGGCCGACCAGCTCGGGGTCAGCCGTGCCTCCCTGCGCGAAGCGCTGTCTTCCTTGAGTGCGCTAGGGCTGGTGAGCGTGCAGCCGGGCAAGGGGGTGTTCGTCCAGGCGCCGGCCAGCCCTGCCTCCGCCGGCTTCTCCTGGCCCTATGCCGAGCAGGTGTCCGCTGCCGATACCTTCCAGTTGCGTTATGCGCTGGAAGGGTTCGCCGCGGGCCTGGCGGCCCTGTCCCTGACGGCTGCGGACATCGACGAGCTGGAGGCCAACGTCGAGGCGATGCGCCTGCAACTGCGCGCCGGCCATTTCGACGCCGCCGCCCGCCTCGACTTCGCCTTCCACCGCCGCCTGCTGGAGGCCAGCGGCAATCGCGCCATGCTGCAGGTGATCACCGCCAGCCAGGACATCTTCCTGGAGAGCCAGAAGCTGCCGTTCATTCGCCCGGAACGGGCCATGGAAACCTGGCAGGAACACCGCAAGATCCTGCGCCAGCTCGCCCGTCGCAACCAGGCCGGGGCGCAACGCGCGATGCAGGAGCACATTCGCAATGCGGCATCGCGCACGGGTGTGGTGTTTTCGGCGATCTAGGGGGAAGCAGAAGCGGTGCGGCGTTCAGTTCTCGCACCGCTTGTAGCTACTGCGCACAGCTCTCCAGAAAGGTCGCCGAAGGCACGAAAAACAGCCCGCCCGTGACGGCACGGCTATAGTCCAGCAGTCGATCGTAATTTCCTGGTGGCCTGCCGATGAACATGTTTTCGAGCATTTCCTCGATGGGTTCGGGCGAGCGGGCATAGCCAATGAAATAGGTGCCGAACTCTCCTGCCCCTGGGCGCCCGAACGGCATGTTGTCGCGAAGTATCTTCACTTCCTGGCCATCCTTTTCGAGGGTGGTCAGCGAACTGTGCGAGCAACTGGGCTTTACCGATGCATCCAACTCGATATCCGAGAGCTTGGTCCGCCCGATGATATGTTCCTGCTCGGTGGTGGAAAGCCCGTTCCATCCCGCCATGTCATGCAGGTACTTCTGCACGAGCACGTAGCTGCCGCCCGCGAACGGGGCGTCTTCGTCACCGACGAGGGTGAACTTGCCGAGCTCGCGGCCGCTCGGATTTTCCGTACCGTCGACAAAACCGATGATGCTGCGCATGTCGAAGTAGCGAAACCCCTGGACTTCATCGACCACCGTCACGGCACTGCCCAGGCGCGTCATGATCTGCGAGGCCAGCTCGAAGCACAGGTCCATGTGCTCGGCACGGATATGCAGCAGGATGTCACCGGGCGTCGCCACGGCCACACGCCCGCCGCTACCGATTTCACGGAATGGATGCAGCGATGCAGGGCGCGGCGCGCCGAACAACGCTTCCCACACCGAGGCACCGAAGCCCATCACGCAGGAGAGGTTGCCGGCCGGTACGCGCTTGCCGACCGAACGGACCAGGGCGGCAATGTCGCCACAGAGCGAACGCACGCTATCGCGGTTGTCACTGCCAGGCTTCAGGGTGGCCACGATGAAGAGGGCACTGCGGGTAATCGGGGTATCGACAGCTTGAGGCTCTATCTCGGAAACGTTCATTTCACTTCCCTCACCATGAGGATTCGCGTTGTTGCATCGGTATAGCACAGGCTGCATAGGCAATAAAAATCTTCACCCAAGCCTCTTCCTTTCATAGACAGCTCCTATCAATTCATCCATACAAACAATTGGACTGCTTCAATTTGCCTCAGCTAATTTCCGCCGCCCCATGATCCGCTACCCCTCTACGGCGCTATTGCTCGCCACCCAGCACCGACGCCGTCATACTTTTACCTTGAGTCGTTGAAATGCCTGTGAACACCCCCTCTCAGATTGCCGCACTGGTCGTTGAAACCGGTGTCAAGAAAGCCCACCTACCGACCGCTTCGACAATCATCCTGGGCTTTTTGGCCGGTGCGTTCATTTCACTGGGGTTTCTTCTGGCGATCCACGTCAGCACCCTGATTCCAGTCCCCTGGGCCTCCCTCGGCACCCTGCTTGGCGCAGCGGTATTTCCCATGGGCCTGATCCTGGTGATTCTCGCCGGCGGAGAGCTGTTGACGGGCAACATGATGACCTTGCCCATGGCCCTGTTCGCCAAACGGGTCCGACTCAGCGCAGTGGCCCGCAACTGGCTGCTGGTCACCTTGGCCAATCTTCTCGGCGCGCTGTTCGTCGCCTACTGCTTCGGCCACCTGCTGGGCCTTGCCGAAGGCCCCTTCCTGGCCAAGACGCTGGCGGCGGCGAACGCCAAGGTGAATACCGATTTCCTCCATGCGTTCATTTCCGGCATCGGCTGCAACTGGCTGGTGTGCCTGGCCGTCTGGCTGTCCTATGCCAGCAAGGACGTCAGCGGCAAGATCCTGGGCATCTGGTTCCCGATCATGGCCTTCGTCGCCATTGGCTTCCAGCACGTGGTGGCCAACATGTTCCTGATCCCTGCGGCCATTTTCGCCGGCGAATTGGGCTGGGCCCAGTTCGCCGAGAACATCGCCGCGGTGTTCCTCGGCAATGCGGTCGGCGGTGCGGTGTTCGTCGGGCTGGCCTACTACCTGTCGTACGGCCCGGTCCTGGCTTGCCCGCCGGAACAGCAGCCAGCGCCCTAGGCCCCATCGCCTGCCGGCAGGGGCTGTGACCCGGTCAGTGGTAGGCATCCCCTGCTTGCACCTTGCCGCGAAACACGTGGTAGCTCCAGAACGTATAGACCAGGATGATCGGAATGATGAACAACGCACCGATCAAGGCGAACAGCTGGCTCGACAGCGGCGAGGCGGCCTGCCAGAGGTCGATGCCAGGCGGCACGATGTTCGGCCAGATACTGATCGCAAGGCCCAGGTAACCGAGGAACACCAGGGCCACCACGCCAATGAACGGCAGGTGCGAGTGGTGCCTGCGCAGCGTCTTCTGGATCAACACCACCGACAGCACCGCCAGGGTGGCGATCACCACGGAGCGAACCCAATGGCTGCCGGCGAACCAACGCTGGGCGATATCGGCATGCAGCCAGGCAGTCCAGGCACAGATCACCGCGATGACGATCGCCAGCAGGTAAAGCAGCGGGCGGCTGTAGTGGCGCATGCGCGACTCCAGCATGCCGTCGGTCTTGATCAGCAGCCAGGTGCTGCCCAGCAGCGCATAGGTCAGGATCAGCCCGACGCCACAGAACAGCGGGAACGGCGCCAACCAATCCAGGGCGCTGCCGGCGAACTGGCGATTCTCCACGGGGATGCCCGAGATGTAGGTGCCGATGGCAACGCCCTGGAAGAACGTGGCCAGGACAGAGCCCCCGATGAACGCCTTGTCCCAGAGGTGGCGCTTGCGCGGGTGCGCCTTGAAGCGGAACTCGAACGCCACGCCGCGGAAGATCAGCCCCACCAACACCAATACCAACGGCAGGTAGAGCGCTTCGAGAATCACCGAATAGGCCAGGGGAAACGCCCCATACAGCGCCGCTGCGCCGAGCACCGCCCAGGTCTCGTTGCCATCCCACACCGGCGCCACAGTGTTCATCATCACGTCGCGCTCGCGGGAATCACTGATAAGGGGAAACAGGATCCCCAGGCCCAGGTCGAAGCCATCCATGATCACGTACATCATCAGGCCAAAAGCGATGATCACGCCCCAGATGATCGACAGGTCGATACCTTGAATTGCCATGGTTCAGCTTCCTCTCAATCCGCTACCGACAGCGGACGACGCGCTGTCGCAAGTTGGCCCGGTGCATCGGGCGATACGTGCTCCTCGTGTGTCTTCGGCCCTTTGCGCACCAGGCGCATCATGTAGCCGATGCCCACCGTGAACACCGAGAAGTAAATGAGGACGAACAGTGCCAGGGTCACGCTCATCTGCGCGGCGCTGTGATTGGACGCCGCTTCGGTGGTGCGCAACATGCCGTACACCACCCAGGGTTGGCGACCGACCTCGGTGGTGAACCAGCCGGCCAGCAGGGCGATCAACCCCGACGGCCCCATGAGCAGGGCGAACCACAGGAATGCCTTGTTGCGGTACAGGGCCCCGTTGCGCCGCAGCACCAGCGCCAGCAGCGCGCAGGCCAGCATCAGCATGCCCAGGCCGGCCATGAGCCGGAAGCTCCAGAAGACGATCGTGGAGTTGGGGCGATCCTCCTTGGCGAAGCTCTTGAGCGCGGGGATCTGCTTGTCCAGGCTGTGGGTCAGGATCGGCTGCCCAGGTACGGCACCTCCAGGCTGTAACGGGTCTTCTCGGCATCCATGTCTGGCAGCCCGAACAGCACCAGGGGCGAGGCCTCGCCCGGGACATTCTCCCAGTGGCCTTCGATGGCCGCGATCTTCGCGGGTTGATGCTCCAAGGTGTTCAGGCCATGGGCATCGCCGACCACCACCTGCACGGGCGTGGCCACCAGGATCATCCACATGGCCATCGACAGCATCTTGCGTACCTGTGGCGTGTCGCGGCCACGCAGCAAGTGCCAGGCGCCCGAGGCGCCGACGAACAGGGCCGTCGAGAGGAACGCCGCCAGCGCCATGTGCGCCAGGCGGTAAGGGAACGACGGGTTGAAGACGATCTTGAACCAGTCCACCGGCGCGACCCGCCCATCGATGATCTCGATGCCCTGCGGGGTCTGCATCCAGCTATTGGACGAGAGGATCCAGAACATCGAGATGAGCGTGCCGATGGCCACCATGACCGTGGCGAAAAAGTGCAGCTTGCGCCCTACCCGGTCCCAGCCGAACAGCATGACGCCCAGAAAGCCTGCTTCCAGGAAGAACGCCGTCAACACCTCGTAGGTGAGCAATGGCCCGGTCACGCTGCCCGCGAAATCGGAAAAGCGCGCCCAGTTGGTGCCGAACTCGTAGGCCATGACCAGGCCCGAGACCACGCCCATGCCGAAGTTGACGGCGAATATCTTCGACCAGAAGTGATACAGGTCCCTGTATACCGGGTTGTTGGTCTTCAACCAGCACCCTTCCAGTACGGCCAGGAAGCTTGCCAGGCCAATGGTGATGGCCGGGAAGATGATGTGAAACGAGACCGTGAAGGCGAACTGAATCCGCGCCAGGTCCAGCGCATCTAGATTCGACATGACAATATCCTCGTAGGCCCTCTGCTGAAGGCCTACCCGAAGAAGGAACGTGAGGGTTACTCGGCGACGGTGTGGATCAGGTTGTCCGGCCGTGACTTCTCGAGCGTGATGGCGATGAATTTCGACGTAGGCGTGAACGTCCGGTCACCGTAGCTTTCCAGGGGCACCAGCGGGTTGGTCTCCGGGTAGTAGGCCGCGGCCTGGCCCTCGGGCAGGTCGTAGGGCACCAGGCGGAAACCCGACACCCGCCGCTCGCGCCCGTCCTCCCACAGCGACACCATGTCCACGTGCTCGCCAGGCTCGAAGCCCAGGCGGCGGATGTCCGCCTCGTTGACGAACACCACCTCGCGCAGGCCGAACACGCCCCGGTAGCGGTCGTCCAGGCCATACAGGGTGGTGTTGTACTGGTCGTGGGAGCGCAGGGTCTGCAGGATCAGGTCTGGGCGCTCGCCGCGCTCGAGAACGGTCTCGTTGACCAGTTGCGCCGGCAGCTCGCTCGGCGTGAACTGCGCCTTGCCGGTTGCGGTATGCCATTGCCGCTCGGCAGCCGGATTGCCCAGGTGGAAACCGCCCGGTTGTTGCAGGCGGGTATTGAACTGCTCGAAGCCTGGGATCGTGTCGGCGATCAGGTCACGGATGCGCTTGTAGTCGCCGATCACCCAGTCCCAATCGATGGGGTGGTCGCCCAGGGTGGCCTTGGCCATGCCGGCGATGATCGCCGGCTCCGAGCGCAGGTGCGGCGAACGCGGTTTCAACTGGCCATGGGAGATGTGCACCATGCTGAAGGTGTCTTCCACGGTGACGCCTTGCGGCCCCTCGGCCTGCAGGTCGATTTCCGTCCGGCCGA
>NZ_JBDLLR010000009.1:0-1679 GCF_046365545.1 Pseudomonas sp. HLMP
AGCAACTGGCCGCTCACCAACGCGCACTCAAGGACACACCTTCGCATGTCTGACCCCCTTTTACCCCCCGGCCTGGAAAGGCTGCGCCAGGGCGTGCGCAACGGTGCACTGCCCGTGCCCCCTACCCTCTGCGTGCCCTGCTCCCTGCCCGGCGCGCTGTTCTCCCTCGACGGCAACGACGGCTGCGACCACCTGCTGGGCATCCCCTCCCGCGACGGCGTCGGCCCCGAGTGGTTCCGCCGTAACCCTTGGATCCGCGACAAGACGCGCAATCAGCGCGACACCTTCCTGCAACGGGTCCTGGAACACGCCGGCAGCACGCTAGGCGATGCCTGGCTCGCCGAGTTCCATGCCTTCGCCGCCACCGAAAAGCTTGAACTGGTGTGCGTCGATGACCAGTTGCAACTGGACGACCTGGCGCCGCCAGTGCTCGACCACATGGGCGTGCGCACCCACCAGGGGATGGGCTTCGAGCTGCAGCGCAACTTCTTCTTCAGCGATCACAAGATCTACTTCGCCACCTTCACCCACGCCCGCTGGGCCGAGGCACCGCGCGAGGAGTACACCGACGAGAACGGCGAGCATCGGATCAGCCCGCCCTATACCTGGCATACCCCCACCGGGCTGTACCCCGTCGAACTGGCCAGCGAGCAACTGGCCCGCCACTTCGCCGAGGCCAAGGCCAGGTCACGCGCCTGGGAGGGCGTCAAAGGCGCCGGCGAGCTCGCCCTCGGCGTGCTGGCCTTCGTGCCGGTGGTGCGCGGCATCACCGGCGCCGCCTCGGTCGGGCGCTACGTCTTCGTGGCCCTGGAAGCGGCCCTGGCCGCCGATGCCATGATCGATGGCAGCCACCGCATGATCACCGGCGAAGGCCTGAGCATCGGCGAACACTTCTTCACCGAACTGGCGCGGCTGGCCAACCCCGCCACCGCCGAGGACCGTGGCAAGCAGGTGTTCATGGCCATCAACCTGGCCTTGTTGCTGCCCGCGGCCCTGGGCGGTGCGCGCTGGCTGATGCACAAGCTCCTGCCTGGCGGCGTGACCACGGTCAGGCTCGACAATGCCGCTCTCACCCAGGAGGAAGTCCGTCGCCTGGGCAAGCGCAGCACCGGCGAAGTCACTGTGCTCGAAACCCGCATCGAGCGGCCCGCCCGCGACGGCGGGCTACCGGTACGGGCCAGCGAACTGCACGCGGTGGACCGCAACGCCAGCCTGGTTTCCCTGGACGTCACCGGCGGCAGGGCCGACTACGCCTACATGGCCACCACCCTGCGCGACCGGCTGGTGGCGCTGATCCAGCACAGCGTGGGGCCGGTGCGCATGGGCGGCAGCTTGACGCGGGTGGTGGCCGATGCGGGTGAAGAGGCCCTGGCCGCGGCACTGGTCAAGCACTGGAACGTCAGGCCGCAGAACATCCTCGGCTACAGCACCGACCCTGCCATTCCCAGCCGTTTCGGGCTGAAGAACAAGAGCGACCAGGGGATCGACATGTTGGTGTATGTGCCGCCGCCACCGTCGATGAAGGTGAGGAATCCGACTACCCAGGCTATGCGTCATCACATCGATGGTTTGAAGGGAACGGCGCCGGTGGAAGAGATGCGGTTTGAAGAAGGAACGTTGTTGGTGATCGAGGTGAAGACGACGCTGGGGAAAAGCAAGACGCCTGGGTTTCTGAAGAC